>OZ244929.1:4800000-7410294 GCA_965221995.1 Spirochaetia bacterium | reverse complement strand
CCTCCGCTGCGGAGTATGATGCACCGGCTCATGGACGTGTTTCGACTGTCGGGAGATGAAGGCTGTTGTCCGGCAGACTCCCGTACCTCGACCAGGCGCGAGCGATCGCGAGTCCATGACTCGCGACGGTGTTCCGTACGGTTGTTGCCCCGCTTTGCGATACTGCGTCGGGTTGCCGACCGGTTCACGGGCCGCAGGAAGCGCGACCTGATCGATGCTCAGTACCGGAAGGCGTACGAAGGGGTCGATGTCCTTGATGAGGAGTTCTCAGGCTGGGCGGACCAGGGCGTATTGCCCGCGAGCGGTACCGAAGAAAGCCTGAGCGACCCGCCGAACACTACGTCGGGCCCGTAGTGCACAGAAGCCGGATCACCCGGTGCGCTCCTTTGCTTGCTGCGGGTGAATCACTGACTTCACTTATTGCATTTATTGCATTAGCGTGTCATCGCAAAACCGTCGAATGGAGAAGCAGCCATGAACACGATCGGCCATCGACAGCTTCGGCCCACGGCCCGTGAAGCAGCGATCGCCCGGAGTTCCGCACGACTCCTCTCTCTGCACGCCCATACGAGCCGACCGTTGCGGCTGAGCGTACGCGATGGCGAGCGAGAGAGCCCCCTTGAGCTCCCCGCCGCAGCGGTTGCCCTGCTCAGGAACATTCTGGAGGCGATGGCATCCGGCAGGGGCGTCACGATCATCCCCGAGGATGCGGAGTTGACGACCGTTCAGGCCGCGGACGTGCTCAACGTCTCGCGGCCCTACCTGATCAAGCTCCTCGACGCACATGCGATCCCGCATCGGAAAGTGGGGAAGCATCGACGGATCCGGATGGACGACGTCATGGCATACAAGGTTTCGATCGACCGGGAACGCGAAGAGGTTCTCGACCGACTGACCCGCGAAGCGCAGGAACAGGGCATCGGCTACGAGCGCCCGTGACTCGCTACACGGCGCTGCTGGATGCCAACATCCTCTACTTTGCGCCTCTGCGTGATCTCTTTCTTCAGTTGGCCGTAAGCGATGTCTTTCGAGCGCGATGGACGGCAGACATTCACCGAGAGTGGATCGACGCCCTCGTCCGCAATGCGCGCCATCTCGATCGTGCGGCCCTTGAACGCACGCGTCGTCTCATGGATCAGGCAACCCGTGATTGTCTGGTCACCGGATATGAGAAGCTCATCCCGGCAATCGAGCTCCCGGACCCGAACGACCGGCACGTCCTCGCAGCAGCCATCGTCGGACGCTGCGACGCGATCGTAACAAGAAACCTGCAGCATTTTCCGCATGCGACGGTCGCATCCTACGGCATCGAAGTCCAACATCCCGACGAATTCCTGAGCAGCCACCTCAATCTCGTTCCGAGTGTCTTCTGCGAGGCAACCCGGAGAGTTCGCAGCCGATTGAAGTCCCCGCCGTTCACGGTCCAGGAATACCTGTTCACCCTGAGAAGACAAGGACTCGTGGCGACGGCATCTGAATTGGAACGGTTTGCCGACTTGATCTGAGAGTCCCTTACAGCGTACGCGGTCCCGGATACCCGCAACCTCCCGTCCCCGGAGCACTCCGTGGCCGGATTCCTTCCTCAGAATCCGGCGAGCTTGTCGACGATGTTCTGGAGGGGCTGTCCCGTGAGGTAGCGCTGGAGCTGCTCCAGCGCGAAGGCATGGACCTCCGCCGGCCGCCGCTGCGAGAACCCGGCGCGGTGCGGCGTCACCACCAGGTTGGGCGTGGTCCACAGCGGGCTGTCGTCCGGCACCGGCTCCACCTCGCACACGTCCAGCCCCGCTCCCGCGATATTGCCGGCGTTCAGCGCCGCCATCAGCGCCGGCTCGTCGATGATGCCGCCGCGGCTGACGCTGACCAGGTAGGCGGTAGGCTTCATCCGCGCCAGCTCGGCGGCGCCGATCAGGTGGTAGGTCGCAGGCAGCAGCGGGCAGGTCACCGCCACCGCGTCGGCGCGCGCCAGGAACGCGTGCAGGTTCTCCCGCGTCGGCGGCAGCAGCTCGGCGACCCCCTCGGGGGCCGGCCCGGCGCTCTTCACCGGATCCAGCGCAAGCACGGTCATCTGGTAGCCGGCGGCGCGCTGACACGTGTGCATGCCGAATCCCCCCAGCCCGATGATCAGCAGCGTGCCGCCGGTCAGCGACGTCACCGTGGCCTGTTGCCAGCGCCGGGTGGACGCCGCGTGCACCACGCCGCGGCTCAGGGCCAGCAGCAGCGCCCAGGCGTGCTCGCCGCCCTGCACCGCGTACTTGCCGGCCATGTTGGTAAGGGTGAACGGCAACGCCGCGGCGTCCGGGGAAAGCACCTTGTCCAGGCCGGCGCTGAAGGAGTGCGCCCACTTCAGGTTGCGCGCCGCCAGGAACAGTTCCGGGGTGAGGGTGCCCATCGCCACCTCGACCTCCGGCGCCGCCGCCAGCGCCACCGCCGGATCGTCGGTGTGGATCACCTCGTGCCCGCCGTGGCGCCGAGCCACGGCATCCAGCTCCGCGCGCTGCGCGGCGGTGAAGGAAAAGCTGACCAGGATCTTCATGCTGATACCAAAGTGCCGCTACGGTTTGAACTTGGCCTGTTCGTTCGACTGGCCGATGCCCCGCACGACGGGCTCGGTCAGCCAGCGCTCGGCCGCTTCCTTGAGGTAAGGGGTGCCGGTTTCGGCGCCGAGCCGGTCGAAGGAGTGCCAGTGCACCGTCGCAGCGGCCGAGCCGGCATCGCGCGCCAGCTCCTCGTGCGGGCAGGCGTAGACGCGGCAGACGTCGGCCGAGCCGTCACCGACCAGGTAGTCGCCCACGTAGCTGACCCAGGGCAGATCGCCGCCGAGCTGAGGCCCCACCGACCCCATCAGCGCGTCGATCACGTTGTCGTCGTCGCTGCCCACGCGCTTCACGGCCGGCTGCGCCGCCCCGCCGGGCACGGTGGGCGACCCGTCCGGACCGTCGAGGACCAGGAACCGCTCCTCGTCCTCGACCAGCAACTTGGTCTGCGCGATACGGCCCTCGATGCGGTTCTCTATCAGTTCCGCACCGGCCGCGTCGAACAGCTCCGCGGATTGCTCGCGGAACAGGTACGGTCCGCAGCCCGGCGGCGCGCTGCGCGCCCGGTACTTGTTGTAGACCCCGAAGCGCAGCGTCTCGGACCGATTGCCGAACGCCTGGTGCCAGGTGAACATGTCCATGAAGGCGACCTGCCCGCGCCGCAGGCGGGTGTCCTGGAACGGCCGGAGCTCCTCGCCCCGCGCCCGCTCCACGTGGGTGATGCGTCCCCTGCGGTTCAGCCTGGGGATCTTGTGCGAACCCGGTGACACCAGCAACGGGCCGACCTGCTCCGTGTAGTCGACCAGCGGCACGATCACGAACAGCCAGCGCATCGACGAGCCGACCGGCCGGTACGGCTTGTAGTCGCAATGCGCGGACTCGTGGGTGCCCTTGTAGTCGCCGCCGGTGCCCGGGCTGCCGGGAGGCATCGAGTAGATGACGAACGCGGAGATGCGGATCTCGTCCTCCAGCAACTCGGCTGCCGCGGCCGTCACCTGCGGGTGATCGACCACGCGGCGCACGTCGGCCAGACGCAGGCTGTCCTCGGACAGGGTGTACTTGCCGGGGTCCGGAAAGCGCCGGCCTTCGCCGACGTGCCGCTGGTTCCGGAACTCGGAACGGACGGCATCGGCCAGCCGATCGATCTCGTCGCGGCCCATCAGGTCCGGCACGACCAGGAAGCCGTCGTCGCGGAAGCGGGCGATCTGCCCGGGGCTCAGGACTCCCATGTGAACAGCACCTTACCGGTTGCGCCCGCATCGAACACCCGGAACGCCTCCTCCGCCTGATCGATCGAATAGCGATGCGTGATCAGTTCCTCCAGCGGGATGTCCCGCTCCAGCACATGATCGACGATCTCCTCGTATTGGCCCAGGTTGTAGATCCAGGACCCCATCAGGGTGAGCTGGCGCATGATCATGCCGCGGAAGGCGTCGAGCTCGAACGGATCGCCGACGCCGACCAGTCCCAGCCGCGCCCACTTGCCGGCCGCCGCGACCATCGCCTGCTGCGCCCGCGGACTGCCCGAGTAGTCGGCAGCGGCGTCCAGGCCGCGGCCGCCGGTCATCTCCATCAGCTCGGCGACCGCGTCCTGATCGGCGACGTTGATCACCCGTTCGGCGCCCATCGCCCTGGCCAGCCGCAGCCGTTCGGGCTGCAGATCGAGTCCGACCACGCGCGCCCCGCGCGCGACCGCGAACGCCGTCGCGCACAGTCCCACCGGTCCGAGCCCGAAGATGCCGACCGTGTCTGCGCCGGACGGGTCGATGCGCTGGATCGACTGGTATGCCGTGCCGCCGGCGCAGGAGAGCACCACCGCGCGATCGAAGCTCAGCGCGTCGGGGAAGCGCATGCAGTTGCGTGCCGGCGCCAGCGTGTAGTCGGCGCACGAGCCGTCATGCACCGATCCGTAGCCGGTCCGCTCCGGGCAGAACATCACCTCGCCGCGGCGGCAGTAGCCGCAGCTCCCGCACCCCACGTGCTGGTAGACCGTCACCCGGTCGCCCGGCGCGACCGCGGTGACGTTCGCGCCCACCGCCTCGACCACCCCGCACGGCTCGTGGCCGGGGATCGTGTCCGGTGAACCGTTGAACGACTGGCGGAACTCCACCAGCTCCTCCCAGCTCTTGCGGTAGAAGTGCATGTCGGTGCCGCAGATGGAGGAGGCGACCATCCTGACCAGCGCCTGCTCCGGCCCGGGCTCCGGGACCGGCAGCTCGCGAACCTGCAGTTGACGGTCCCCCGTGAAGACGACGCCTTTCATCGTGTTCCCCCTCCTTGGCCCCAACCCTCGGTTGCCTGCGAGCCACAGAGTAGCAAATACTCAGGCGGCGCACCTCAAGCCACGATCCATGACACTCGACGACCGGCAACTCGCCTTCTACCGGACCTTCGGGTTCCTGCGCTTCCCGGCGCTGTTCGCGGACGAGGTCGGCGAGATCACCGCAGCCTTCGAGCGCATCTGGGCCGCCAGCGGCCTCACGCACGACCATCAGGAACGGTCGATGATCATCCCCTTCGCGGACCGGGACGAGTACCTGGCCGGCCTGCTCGACGATCCGCGCATCGACGGCGTGGTGCGGAGCCTGCTGGAGGCGGACTACAACTACGCCGGCAGCGACGGCAACTACTACGTGGGCGACACGAACTGGCACTCCGACCACGACCTGGCGGCGCCGTACCACTCGCTGAAGATCGCCTTCTACCTCGATCCCGTGGACGCCGCCAGCGGCTGCCTGCGCGTGTTCCCGGGGAGCTACCACGCCGGCGACCGCTACGCGGACGGCCTGCACCGGGTGGTGCCCCTCACCCGCCACAACCGCAGCGACGAGTTCTGGGGCATGGACGGCAGCGACCTGCCCGGCTATGCCATCGCCTCGACGCCCGGCGACATGCTGCTGTTCAATCACAAGACCAAGCACAGCTCCTGGGGCGGCGGCACCGAGCGGCGCATGTTCACGTACAACTTCGAGGAGCACATGGCGGGCGAGGCGCTGCCGCATCTGGTGCAGCTCCTCCGCAACACCGTCGACCGTTCCGAGCCGGTCTACGCGGAGCCGTTGCTGCGCACCGCGGGTCCCGAGCGCATGCATCACCTGACGCAGCGCCTCCAGGTCGCGCGCGAACACGGATCTCGAGACCAGACAAAGGGAGGACATACACGATGAAGAACCCAGTAGTTCACTTTGAGATACAATCACAGGACCCGGCCGCGCTGCGCGCATTCTACGGCGAGCTGTTCGACTGGACGGTCCAGCACCACGAGGCGATCGACTACGGCGTCGTCACCACCAAGGGTGAGGACGATCCGGCCGGCATCAACGGCGGCATCACCGGCACCCACGGTGGTCCCAATTGCGTTACCTTTTATGTACAGGTGGACGACATCGAGGAGCGGCTGCAGAAGGCGGTCGAGCTCGGCGCCACCGTGATCATGCCGGTGACGACGATCCCGAAGACGGTGACGTTCGCCCTGTTCGCCGATCCGCAGGGCAACTGCATCGGCATGGCGGCCAGCAAGATCCCCGACTGACCGGATCGGGGGCTGCCCCGGCACGGCCTACCCCTGCGTGGCCAGCCGGTACTCCTTGGTGTCCGATAGCCCGCCGATGCGGGTGGCGGTCGATGCCGTCCGGTCGTTCGCGTCATACGGCCAGAAGTAGAGACTCACGTCGGCAAAGTCGGGTGCCGTCCCCAAGGCATGGACTACCGAACCGGAGCCCTCCCCCGTGTGGTCGATGACCGCTGCCAGCGGCACGCCGGCCGCCTCGAATCCGGCACGCCAGCGCCGCCAGTGGTCGACGTCCTGACGCTTGCCCTTGGGTGCGACGATGATGTGCTCGGCCGGGCAATACGGAGACAGTCCGAGCTTCTCCAGGACCCCGATGACTTCCCACCGCGGGTGTGTCGTGACGATGCTGATCACGTACGAGTCCTTCATCGCTTCCAGGTCAGCGATGGAGAGGCGGGTCGTGGCGTCGAGATAGCCTTCCTTCAGTTGGCGCTGAGTCTCCGGTATCGACGGCAACTCCGCCGCGGCCCGCGCGCTCAGGGCGATCACTTGCTTGCTCATCGCGCCCGGAGCCTACCGGCCGCGGGCAGCGCGGGCAACAAGACGGAGCCGGCGCCGTGGTAGGATCCGCGGCTCCCATGGCGACCACGGTGACGGGTACTCACGCGGGGATCCGGGTGCGCGACATCACCCGCGAATTCAAGCGCCAGCGCCGCCGGCCGGGGCTGGGCGGCGCGGTGCGAGGTCTGTTCGCGCCCGAGTACGACGTGCTTACCGCGGTCGACCGCATCTCCTTCGACATCGAGCCCGGCGAGGTGGTCGGCTACATCGGCCCGAACGGCGCCGGCAAGTCGACCACCATCAAGATGCTGGTCGGCATCCTGGTGCCGACCGGCGGCGAGGTCTCGGTGGGCGGCATCGTCCCCCACCGCCAGCGCATGGCCAACGCCCGCAACATCGGCGTCGTGTTCGGCCAGCGCACCCAGCTCTGGTGGGACATCCCGGTGTCCGACACCTTCAAGGTGATGCGCCACATGTACGGCATCCCGCTGCAGGACTACGAGCGTGTGCTACAGCGCTTCTCCGACATTCTGGCGATCGACGAGTTCATGGACGTCGCGGTGCGGCAGCTCAGCCTTGGACAGCGCATGCGCGCCGACTTCTGCTGCGCGATGCTGCACGACCCCGACTTCATCTTCCTGGACGAGCCGACGATCGGGCTGGACGTCGTGGCCAAGGAGCACATTCGCCAGTTCATCCGCGAGATCAATCGCACGCACGGCAAGACCGTCATCCTCACCACGCACGACATGGGCGACATCGAGAAGCTCTGCGACCGCGTGATCGTCATCGACAAGGGGCGGATCATGTACGACGGCGCCCTCGACGCGCTGAAGCGGCGGTACGCCGCCGACAGCGTCATCACTGCCGACGTGCAGGGAGAGATCCGGGATCGGGCGAGGCTGGAGGCGGCGGGAGCGAAGAGCGTGGAGGCGACCGAGGGCACGGTCACGATCACCTTCGACGCGGCGCGGACGAGGTCGGCGGCCATCGTCGGCGAGCTGCTGCGCTCCAACGAGGTGACCGACTTCTCCACCGAGGAGCCGGACGTCGAGCACGTCATCCGCAACCTGTACGCCAGCCTGTAGGGCCGACCCCCGTGCTGTCCCGGTTCCGCGTCTATCTGCACCTGTTCCTCAATGAGGCGAGCTCGCACGTCGCCTACCGGTTCAACACGTTTCTGGGCATGGCGAGCCGCATCGTGTTCATCTTCGTGCAGTTCGCGATCTGGCGCGCCTTGTACGGCGGCAGGGACGCGGTGCAGACCGGTTTCGGATCGGTGTCGCTGCGCGAGATGACGACCTACGTGGTGTTGACCACGGCGCTTTCCTACCTGATCGACGCGTACGTGATCGAACGGATCGATCAGCGCATCAAGAGCGGAGAGATCGCCATCGACTTCATCCGGCCGATCAGCCATCTGCTGTCGCACCTGGCCGCCGTGTGGGGTCAGACGTTCTACGGGATCGCCGTCCAGCTCGTCCCGATGGTGATCCTGGTGGCTGTGGTCACGGGACTGCAGCCACCGCCCACGGTGGAGGCCGGACTGCTTGCCCTGGCGCTCGTGCCCGGCGCCTCGCTGCTGCTGTTCCTGATGTCGTACGCCTTGGGGCTGCTCGGGTTCTGGCACTCGTCGGTCTGGCAGCTTGGCGCGCTGCTCGGCATGCTGCTCGGCCTGTTCTCGGGATCGTTCATTCCGTTGTGGTTCTTCCCGGACTGGCTGCTGGCGGTCTCCGAGTACCTGCCGTTCCGGCTGCTCTACTTCGCTCCGTCGGCAACGTGGCTGGGAAAGATCGCTGCCGCGGACGCGGCGTGGCTGATCGTCTGGCAGTGGGTGTGGATCGGCGGGCTGCTGGTGCTGCAGCGGGTGCTGTGGCTGGCCGGCATCCGCAAGGTCGTGGTGCAGGGCGGGTGAGGCGGTGAGACTGCTCAGACTCTACGGGACCTACGTCCGGGTCCTCCTCAAGGGCATGATGGAGTACCGCCTCAACTTCTGGACGGACTTCCTGTCGTTCTTCATCACCAACATCGCCGCCTACGCCTCGGTCTGGATCATCATGAACCGGTTCCAGGTGATCAACGGCTGGACCTACTTCGAAGTGATGGTGCTGGTCGCCCTGTATCAGATCAGTTGGGGCGCGTGCGGGGTGTTCATCCGCTCGCCGCTGCTCACGGTCGAGCACCTGGTCCGCGACGGAAAGTTCGACAACGTCCTGACCAAGCCGATCCCGACGCTCGTGCACGTCATCCTGATGAAGTTCAACCACATCTGGTTCAGCAACATCATCATCGGCATCGTCGTGCTGATCGTCAGCCTGCGCGAGCTGGGCGTCAGCCTGGGAGCCGTCGACGTGGTCTGGCTGGTCGTCACCCTGCTCTGCGGCGTGATGATCATGAGCGGACTGATCATCATGACCGGCACGCTCAACTTCCGCTTCATCCGTGCCGGTGGGATCGGGGAGACCATCTTCCGGAACTTCACCGACTTCATCCGCTACCCGATCACCGTCTATCCGAAGGTGATCCAGATCCTGTTGACCGTCGTGCCGTTCGCGTTCGTGAACTTCTACCCCGCGCACCTGTTCCTGGATCGCGGCGACGCTACCTTCGCGCCCGCCTTGCGCTACGGCGGCCCGCCGGTGGCCGTGGCGACACTGGTGCTGGGCATCCTGCTGTGGAACGCAAGCATCAAGCGCTACCAGAGCACCGGCTCCTGAGGGGGGCGTCGACGACGGTCGCAGAGGATGCTTTGCAGATGACCGACCGATTCAAGGTGATTCCCGAGGTGCATCTCTTCCTTATGGACGACGACAGGGTTCTGCTTCTGAGGAGATGCAACACCGATTACGAGAACGGCAACTACAGCGTGGTGGCCGGAGGCGTAGAGGCCGACGAAGAGATCACCGCGGCGGCGATCAGGGAAGCGGGCGAGGAGGTTGGAATCGACACGTCCGGCCCGCGGACATCGACGTGGTAGGCGTGATGCACAGAAAGGGGGCAGACGGAGTGGTGTCGGTGGCGTTCTTCCTGATCGCTCGCTCCTGGAGCGGAGAGATCGTCAATGCGGAGCCGGGGAACCACGACGAAGTGTCCTGGCATCCCGTCAACAGCCTGCCGGATAACATGATCGCGTACGTAAGGAACGCGTTCATCAATTGTCGTCACGGTAGGTTCTACGACACTGTCGGGTGGGATCAAAGCGTACCGGTGAACCCGTCCCCTTGACCCCATCGTTTCGAGCTGATTCCGGACGTCCACGTCTTTCTGATAAACGACCACCATCGGGTTCTTCTCCTGAGTCGACGCGATACTGGCTCCGAAGATGGCAACTACAGCGTAATCGCCGGACACGTGCAGGCCGACGAGGAGATCACCGCCGCAGCGGTGCGAAGAGCGAAGGAGCAGGTCGGGATCGAGATTCATCACGGGAACCTTTTGGTGGTGGGCGTCATGCACCGGCGATCCGGCGACGGCCGCGTTTCGTTCTTTCTCACCGCATCCACCTGGACCGGCAACATCGCGAATGCCGAACCGGACCTGTATGATGACGTATCGTGGCACTCTCCCGACGACTTGCCGAAGAACACGATCCCTTACGTCAGACAAGCTCTGAGGAACTACCAGAACGGCACGTGCTACGATGCATTTGGGTGGGAAGTGCTGCCGTAGCGCGGTCACACGACATCGGCAAGCACGGCTGGCATACTGCGTGCGGGAAGATTCGTGAGTCGTCGTGTGCATCGCGCCGCTGACCGCGACCATCTGGCCGCGCATCCGCGGTTCCCCAGAGCGAGCGACTACCACCCGGACTGGGTGTTCGGGAACAACATGGGGCCCAACGCCCTCTGGCTCATGGAATGGCTGACCGAGGCCGTTCCGCTCCAGCCGGAGTCCCGCGTGCTGGACATGGGCTGCGGCAGGGGGATCACGAGCGTATTTCTGGCCGAGCAGTTCGGCGTCAAGGTCGTCGCGAACGACCTCTGGATCAAGCCGGGCGACAACTGGGAGCGCTTCGTCGAAGCCGGCTGTGCCGATGCCATCATCCCGATCCATGCGGAGGCGCCCGCACTGCCCTACGCCGACGGCTACTTCGACTGCCTGCTGAGCGTCGACGCCTATCACTACTTCGGGACCGCGGACCTGTATCTCGACTACTACGCTCGCTTCGTCCGTCCCGGGGGGACGATCGGCATCGTCGTGCCGGGGCTCTACCAGGAAATCGAGGAGGTGCCCGAACGGCTTGCCGAGCTCCGTGACGAGAAAGGCAACCCCTTCTGGGACTGGGACTTCTGCTCGTTTCACAATGCCGACTGGTGGGCGCGACTGTGGCGCAAGACGCCGCGCGTCACCCACGTGCGCGCGGACACCATAGATCAGGGAGGCGTCATCTTCCTCGCTTCCGAGGTAGCGAAGGAGAAGCACTTCGGCTTCCAGTCCGACACCGTCTTCGTCCGGGGCCTCCGAGAGGACGCCGACCGAAATCTGACCTCGTACGTGTCGTTGCTCGGCGCGCCGAATCCGATTGAAGCCGACCCGCGTGGCCGGTCACCCTAATCCGTGATGTCGCTTGGAGAGGCACTCGACGCGGCGGTCGTATAGACCGAGGTCCAGCACGGATAGAAGCCTGCCGACTGCGCCGTGCACCGCGAGGCAATGTTGGCGAGGGTTGTCCCGTAGTACGGCACTTTGCCTTGAGGTTCGGCCCATTCAGTCGATAGGTGTGGCACGACACCCGTCGTGACAACTCTCCCAGCAGCTTCAGCCCAAAGGCATCCTCCGGTTGAACACTCCGGAACAACTCCGTCGTTCATAGCATCCAGCATCGAGTAGCCGATACGAGTACGCCTGCGCCCATGGACACGATTTCCAAGCGCTCTTTCGCAGCGGAAAACGCCTGCGCAGGGGGCTGGCACTCCGATCAGGCACCAACTCCGTCACGTGCACGCCCTCGCGCCGAAGATCGGCAAGCGAGCAGCAAGCCTCGGCCGCAAGAGTGGTAGCCACCGTCTCAGCGGCATACCGTCTGGTTACGGTCATATCGCCTGTGGGACGCCATTGATATCGATCTCGAGGAGCCGAGTTGGTTCACGCTCCACGAACCACTGACGAATGTACATGAACATCGCCTTCTGACCGGGAAACGGAAGCAGATCAATCGCATGGCCGATAGAGGTCCAGCAATACTCACTGTGTTCCTCGTTCAACTTGACGGTGGCATCCGGTTCCACGTAAGCAACGAAAATCGGTGCGAGCCAGATGGAATCCGTTCCTATCTCGTAGAATTGCTCGCACAGGTCAGCGGAATAGAGCCGCCTTGGCACCAACGCGGTCTCCTCCGTCATCTCGCGCAGCGCAGCCTGCCACGCTGTCTCACCTGGTTCTATGGATCCGGCAATCTGACACCACTCGCCAGCGTTGCTTTGCGTCCTGCGAAGCAACAGAACCTCGTGATCTCTCGTGGTCTTGCGTATCGCCACGACCGATACTCCTCTCATGGGGTATACCTCCTGAGCAAATCGATGACACACCGGTCCAGTGTTACAGCAGTTTTCGGAAATAGGTAGCCGACTCTTCGTAGCCTACCGCCCGGTAGAAACCGGCCGCCCGTCGCGTGGCCAGGGCAACGAGCTTCGCGCCCCGGCTGGCTGACCACTCCTCGAACACCGTCATCAACGAACGTCCGACACCCCCCTGTCTGCGTGCGGAGCTCACCATGATCTCTTCCACCCAGGCAACCCTGCCATTTGCGAAGAAGGTGGTGTGCTCGAAACCGAGACAGTAGCCGATGACTTCCGTGTTATCCGCGGCCACCAGGAGCAACGCATGATCATCCGTCAACACCTGTTGAAACGACGTCGAAAACGGCCGTTTCTCCACATCAAACGAAGTGGCGAGGCCTGTCGCAAGAGAGAATACCCCATCAGCGTCGTCAGGCGTCGCTTTTCTGATCCGCAACACGGACCCCTTCTCCTTCACTTCTCGCCAGTGTAGTTACGGAGCAGCCGCGGTAAGGAAGTCTCTGCCGAGGCGATACGCCGCGGCCAAGTTCCGCTCTCTCGCCTGCGGCGCGGTCTTTGGATCTGCCATTCCTGGAAGGAGGACGAACTCGCACTGCCCCACGCCGGCCCCCGGAGTAAGGCGGTCATTCGTGTATATCCGCTTCATGCTCGAGGCAACACCCGACTGCTCAAGAGCGTCTGCCGTGTTTCCAGCGGAGCAAAGAACCAGCGCTCTGGCGATCGAGAGACGCTGGAACGGAAAGGTCTCCTCGGGCACCCCGTAGTCATAGGCATATCCGCAAACCCACACTCGGTCGAACCATCCCTTCAAAACTGCCGGACCATCGCTCCACCAGAGCGGAAACACGAAGGCCAGGCCGTCCGCTCGGCTGATCTTTCTGTGCTCCTCCTCGACATCCTTCGGGAGAGGACTGTCCGCTCGATCGCCGCGGACGTTCATCTCGCGCTGGTACTCGGCAAGCGCCATGTCACCCCTGAACCCCGTCGCGTACAGGTCCCCCACCTCGAAACTATGCCCGCCGTCAGCAAGTCCGCGGCAGAGCGCCTCCAAGACCGAGCCGCTGAATGACTGCCTGGTGGGATGCGCGAAGATGACGTACGCGTGCATGCGCGTTCAGGAAGCCCGTCCGTGTCGCGCCGAGTCCGGCTTGGCGAACAGGTAGCGGTGTGCGCGTTCCAAGACGCACCCTATACCATGAGTCACCAAGGATGACAACGGCCCCTCATACCGTCAGATGGTCCATGGAGAGCGGACGATCGGCATACCTGCCGATACCGTGGTAGCGAGGACATTCGATCCGGAGCGACTTCCGGCGGCTACTGGCGATTGTTCCTCATGAGCGTCGAAATGGTTCCATGAAATCTCCAACATTGGATCTTCTCACGATACGCGGGCGGTGGTATCTCACAACCACCTACTGGAGGAGCCCGGCGTGTGTGGACGCGAGGAGACGACAATGGACGACCCAACCCGAGTTTACTTGCTGCTGGCGGCATGAGTCGCCAACGACGCAATCAGCTCGGCCAAGTGGTGGGTTTCCCGCTACCGGGCTGGAAACCACCCCCGCTGCCACCGCACGAGGCGGTCGAGGGGCGGTGGGCGAGGCTCGAGCCGCTCGATCCGAAGAAACACGCTGCAAGCATCTATCGGGGCGTGAGCATGGATCCCGAAGGTCGGAATTGGACGTACTCTCCGGCAGGTCCTTTCTCCGGATTGGAGGACTTCGCGACGTGGCTGCGAGGCATCAGCACGAGCGACATCCCGATGTGGTTCGCGATCGTCGATCGGTCTCGCCGGGAAGCCCTCGGTTTCGCCAGCTACTTCGAAGCCGATCCGCCGAACGGGGTGATCGAGATCGGCGGCGTTCACTTCACCGAACCTATGAAGCGGACGGCCGTAGCCACCGAGGCGATGTACCTGATGCTCAGGACGGTGTTCGAACTCGGCTACCGCCGGTGCGAGTGGCGCTGCGACGCTTTGAACGATCCGTCGCGCGCGGCGGCGGAACGGCTAGGGTTCTCCTTCGAGGGGATCTTTCGCCAGCACTGGGTCTACAACGAACGGAACCGCGATACCGCATGGTATTCCATGATCGACAGCGAGTGGGCTGCCGCGCGCCACGCGTTCGAGGAGTGGCTGGATCCGGACAACTTCGATGACCATGGCGTGCAGCGCACCAAGCTCCGTGGCGCAATGCGTGAGACCTCTTGAACTAAGCGCTGGTGAAGGGGTCCCGTGTTTTCGGCTGACCATCGCTCGACGCCATCGATATAGTGCGCTCGTGTCTTCGCCGGGTCGCTTCCACGCGCAGCGCAACACCCGGAACCCGTGACTTGGCCGGCGAACATCCGGTGGGACCGCGGCATTGCCATGCATCAGGCATCGATCCTTACCGAGGAACTCAGATGGATCCTCGGGGACGTGCAAGTGGGGTGGCGACCGTCCGGGGTAACCACTATCCTTCTCATGGCATCGAGATGAGCACGCGACCGGTGGCGATCGTGACCGCAGCGAGCCGGGGGATCGGCGCGGCCTGCGCGCGTCAACTGTCCGCGGACGGCTACCACGTTGCGGTGATGTCGCGCTCCGAGGCGGTTCATTCGATAGCCGAGGAGATCGATGGCTTGTCGTTTCAGGGTGACCTGACGAGCCCGCACGACATCTCGCGGTTCGTGCAGGCGGTGAAGGAACGCTGGGGGCGGCTGGACGTGCTGGTGAACAACACCGGCGACGCCGCCAGGGGTGATCTGGAGACGCTGCCGGACGACGCATGGCTCGGCGGGTTCGAGCTGTTGTTCATGAGCGTGCTCAGGGCGTCGCGGGAGGCCCTGCCGTTGATGCGCTCGTCCGGCGGCGGGGTCATCGTCAACATCTCCGCGGCTGACGGGTTGGAACCCACGTTGATGTTCCCCGTCAGCGGGTCGATGCGCGCGGCCGTCAGCGCGCTCACCAAGCTGCTGGCACGCCGCTTCGGACCGGAGGGCATACGCGTCAACTCGGTACTCCCGTGGGTCGTCCTCGATCCTGCCGACGACTGGGAATCGAGCGAGATCCCCCTGTCGCGAGCGGCAACGTACGAACAGGTTGCCGGCGTGGTCTCCTTCCTCTGCAGCGGCGGTGGATCGTACCTCACCGGCGTGAATCTCCCGGTAGACGGTGGGTGGTCGAAGGGACTGTGAGGCACTTACTCATCCGGCGCGAAGAGCTGCCGGTATCGTTCGCTTGAGCGCATCAGTGTTCGATGCGTTCCATCGGCTGAGATCCGTCCATCGTCGAGAACGACGATGCGCGGCATGTCCATGATCGTACTGACCCGGTGGGCGATGATGATCACGGTTCCCTGGAAACGCTGGTCGAGCAGCTTCTGATTGATCAGCCGTGCGGTGGGGTCGTCGAGCTGTGAGGTTGCTTCATCCAGAATCAGTATCGGCCGATCGAGCAGCATCGACCGCGCGAGAATCAGCCGTTGCCGCTGGCCGCCGGACAACTGGCGGCCGCGCTCGCCGATGACCGTGTCCAATCCCGCCGGCAGCCCCTCTACCAGCGAGAGGATCTGGGCGTCGGCGCATACCCGCAGGAGCTCGGGATCCGTGCCGCTCGGGCGTACCAACCTGAGATTGTCCCTGATGGACATGTTGTAGATGATGCTGTCCTGGCCGACGAGCAGCGCGGTGCCCAGCGCCGCCGCCCCACCGGTGTCGGTCAACAGTCGGCCGCCGATGCGCAGCTCGCCTGACGTAGGCTCGAGCTGTCCCGCGACTATCCGCGCCAGGGTGGACTTCCCGCACCCGGAGGAGCCGACGATGGCCATCCTGCTACCGTCGGGTATGGCACAGGTGATGCCGCGAAGTACGGGGTGGCCTCCTTCATAGTTGAGGCAGACCTCCCGAAGGTCGACGTCGGTCGGTCCGCGATGGTCGAGTCGCTCCCGCGGAGATGGTATCCGCATCCAACGGGAGACTTCAAAGGACCTTTGGAGCGGAGCCAGCATGCCGCCCAGGAGCACGTTGAGCGAGTTGATCTTGTCCACGGCGTGAAGGACGTGCGCGAAGTATCGGATGAACGCGATCAGGCCACCGAGTGTCATCGTGCCGAGGAAGATCAGAAGGCCGCCCAGGAGGTAGAGAGCCGCTTGTGAGACGTAGCTCTCCTGGATGCGACCCAGCGTCATCTGCAGAAACCGGAACGTGAACTGGGCTCCACGGAGTCGGTCGACTCTCCTCAGCCACGCTGCCATCTTGGCGTTCTGAGCGTCCTCGACGGCGAGCATGCGCGCCTCACGCCAGCCGAGCAGCGATTCGTGCAGCCAGGCGGACCACTTCCCCACCGCTACGCGGAACGCTTCACCGCGGACGGTGGCCTTGCGCTTGAACCACCTGCCCAGCAGCCAGACGGTCACCGTGAGCACGGTTCCCGCCACCGAAAGCTGCCAGCTCACGGTCACGCAGACCACGGCACCCACCACGACCAAGGACCAGTTGAAGATGCGCTCGATCCGTTGCAGCAGAAGAGCGCCGAGCTCTTCCGTATCCTCCTCTACCCGCTTCAGGATCTCTCCGGGAGCCCGCCGCATCAGCTCCGCCCACGCGAGCCGTTGCACCGACCGAAAGACGCGCATCCGCTGCCGGAAGACGGTCCGGTGAACCGCTCGATTGCCGGCCCAGATCTCGATGATCTTGAGCAACGTCTCGACTACATATACGGCGACGAGCGCCCCCAACAGGACGTAGAGTCGCTCACCGTTTCCGCCGACGATCACCTCGTCCACAAACACGCCGACGATCGCAGCCGGCAGGAACGTGGTGGCAACGAGGAGACCCTTGAGCGCAACGAGCAGTACCATGAACGGGCGCGCGGTGCGCATGGCCGCCCGCGCCATCCCGAGCGTGCTATCGGCAGACAACCGCGTGCCTCATTCCATCTGATCCCTGAACAGGCGCTGGTAGACGGCGCAGTCTCGGATCAGCTCCTCGTGGGAACCCGAGGCGACGATGGCTCCGCCGTCGAGAACCAGAATGCGATCACAGTCGATGATCGTGCTCAGCCGATGGGCGATGATGATCGTCGACCGCCCGCGGGAATCGGCCGTAAACAACCGTCGATAGATGGCTCTCTCCGTGTCGGGATCCACTGCCGAGAGTCCCTCATCGATCACCAGCACGCTCGGAGTCCGGAGAAGGACGCGGGCCAGCTCCACCCGTTGTTTCTCTCCGGCCGAGAGCGTACGCCCTTCCGAGCCGATGGGGGTGTCCAGACCTTCCGGGAAGCCGTGCAGGGTTTCGCTGATCTGCGCCGTCCGGCATGCATCCCACAGCGACTCGTCAGGGATTGACTCCCCGCTCTGCGTCTGCTCTCCCAGGCAGAGATTGGCGCGCACGGTATCGCTGAATATCAGGGGGTCCTGCTGAACGAATCCGAACCACCTCCTGACGGATCTGCGCGAATACCCGGCAAGGCTGCGCCGTCCGATCATGATCGAGCCGGCCTCGGGATCGTGAAGACGAGCCAGCAAGGAGACGATGGAGGACTTGCCGACGCCGCTGCCCCCGACGATCGCCACGCGCTCGCCCGCATCGACCCGAAAGGAGATGCCTTCGAGCACGGGAACGTCGGGGTGGTATCTGAACCGCACGCGATCGAACTCGACGGAGCCTGGACCGCGGTCAAGGGAACGTCCGCCGTCGCTTTCCGCGGCCAGCTCGACGACGCTGCGGATCCGGTCCACGCCGACGGTGTAGAGGCGCATTCTGAACAGCATGCTGCTGAGCTCGCTGACCTCGCTGAGGGCGGTCGCGAAGTAGGTGGCGACGGCGACATAACCGCCCAGGGAGAGCCGGTCGGAGAGCACGAGCGCGCTGGCTGCGAGAAAAAACCCGATCTCCAGTACGAGTGCCACGAGCTCGCGGACCCGGTCGGAAGAGAACTCCACGATCGACGCACGCACCTTGAGGCCGATCAACGCTCGCAGCCGGTCCACGAGCCAACGAGCCACGGTATTGGTGGCGCCGAGCTGTTGGATATCGGCAACACCCCGTATGATCTCGAACAGCCAGCTCGAGTACGCACCGTACTTGTCGCGATGCTCGTCTGCTATCCGGCGGCCGCGCAGCGCCATGCGATGGGAAATGAAAGCGGACAAGGGAGCTGCTACGGCAGCCATGAGTGCGACCATCGGACTGATCGCCGCCATGAAGATGAGCGCGATGACCAGCGCGATCAGAGCATCGGGTATCCACACGGCGAAGACGTCGACGTACCAGGTGATCTGCTGTGCATCCGTCTCGACCGTCTCGGCCAGGTCGCCGGTTCTCCTCCGTTCCAGGAGCTCGGTCTTCGCGTCGAGAATCCGGCTGAACAGCCGCCGGCGCACCTTGGAGTCGAAGTCCGTGATCTTGTAGACCCACGACACGTGACCGATGGCGAACAAGCCCTCGTTGGCCACGAGCAGGATGCCGAAGCACAGGGCTATCGCGGGGACGAGCGACAGTTCCCCACGGACGATGACCTCGTCGACGATGAGCGCATAGATGATGGGGAGGAGCGCGCGAAACAGGTGAGTGAACAGCGCGTTGATGACGGTCGCGAACCATGCCATCCGGTCTCCGCGGGCCATCTCCCACGCGAATGCCAACCGGCTTCGGTGATGTGCTCCGTTCGGATCGGAGGTGTTGCCACTCATGGATCGTGGCCGAACAGCGCTTCGACCGCGTGGGTGAGCAGAGTCCGCTCCCCGACGCGGAGCTCCATCGACGGTTCGCCAACCTCCGGTTGCCCTTCCACTCGGACCCAGACCCGGGTGCCATCGCCCGTGCTCTCCGCTCGGACCAGCGTCGCTGCATGCCGGTTCGTCTTGGCATCGACGATCGTCACTTCCGCTATCGAGGCTGCCGGTGTAGCAGGAAAGACCGCAACGTAGAGGCCGCCGTCGACCAGCTCCGCTTCCGAACGAACGAAGTCACCGACGGTCGTTGCCGTCGTAACGTGCCACAGCCCGTATGCGGCCGCGACGGTAAGGATGAGGCTGGCTACCGGCGTCTTGGCGACCAGGACGCGAAGTCGCCTCCGAAGGGTCTCTACACCCACTTCTTCATCGACTGTGACTCCGGCCTGTGTACCGGTCAAGGAGACTGCGCCCATGGCATCGAGTGGCTGCCGAACGCTATGCTCGCGCCATGGTTCGCATAGGAGTCATCGGGGCAGGCGGCATCGCCCTGGGCAGTTGCAGCGACTTCGCCGCGCATCCCGAAGCCGAGATCGTCGCCGTGGCCGAGCCCAACTCGGAACGGGCCGCGGAGTTCGCGCTGCGCTACGACACCGTGACCCAGGTGGTGGAGGAGCCGGAGCGGCTGCTCGCCATCGACGAGGTCGACGCGGTCTACATCGCCACGCCCAACCACCTGCACGCGCCGCTGTCGGCCATGGCGCTGGAGGCCGGCAAGCACGTACTGCAGGAGAAGCCGCTGGCGCTGAGCCTGGAGGACGCCGAGCCGGTGGCCGCGGCCGCGCGTGCGGCGGACACCCACTTCATGCTGGGCATGAACCAGCGCTTCGCGGCGCCGGTGCAGCGCGCCAAGCAGCTCATGGAGGCCGGCCGGATCGGCCGCGCCTACCACTGCAAGGCGTTCTGGCGGCGCCGCGCGGGCATCCCCCGCATTGGGAGCTGGTTCACCCGCAAGGAGCTGTCCGGCGGCGGCGGGCTGCTGGACATCGGCGTGCACATGCTGGACAACGCCCTCTACCTGCTCGACAACTTCCGGCCGCGCTCCGTGTCGGGGGCCACCTACACCGAGTTCGGCAACCGCGGCCTCGGCGAGGGCGGCTGGGGCATGTCCGCACGCGCGGGCGAGCAGTTCGACGTCGACGACTTCGCCACGGCGGTCATCAAGCTCGACGGTGGCGCCACCGTTCTGGTGGAGGCGGCGTGGGCGATGCACCTGGACCGGACCAACGACATGAACGTGGAGCTCTACGGAACCGAAGGCGCGATCGACACCTACGGCGAGCGACTCTACCGGCAGGAGGCCGACGGCTACCACGTCATCCAGGTACCCGACGCGGGCGAGCTCACCTACCCGCACGCCAGCCGCATGCACCACTTCGTCAACGTCATCCTGGGCCGCGAGGAGCCCTGCGTCACGCTCGACCAGGTGCTCAGCGTGCAGCGCGTGCTGGACGCGATCTACCGGTCGGCCGCCTCCGGCCGGGAGGTCGTCATCCAATAGACGGCATGGAAGCGTGAACGAGGAGCGGGAAGCGCGCTGATGGTCCTCGGGGTGCCATACTGACGGCCGTGCGCAAGTTCAACACCGAGGGCCCGATCATCGCGGAGGATCACTATCACGTTCCGCCTTTGGAGCGGGTCAATCTTGGCGATATCCTGGAGTTGATCGGGGACAAACGCTACTTCGTGATGCACGCACCCCGGCAGACGGGCAAGACCTCCGCCCTGCTGGCGCTGCGTGACCTGCTCAACAGCGGTGCCGTCGGGGACTTCCGGTGCGTGTACGTGAACGTCGAGGCGGCCCAGGCGATGCGTGAGAACGTGGAACCCGCCATGCGCGTCATTCTGGGCGAGCTCGCCTCACGGGCGCGTTCGGTGGGCGACGAGTTCCTGTACGACGTCTTTCCCGACATCCTGGCGACCTTCGGCACCGGCGCTCTGGCGGAGGCGCTGACGCGCTGGTGCGAGACGGAGCCGAAACCGGTAGTGCTGCTGATCGACGAGATCGACACCCTGATCGGCGACACGCTGATCTCCGTGCTCCGGCAGTTGCGGGCCCGCTACGACCGGCGTCCCTCCGGCTTTCCGCAGAGCATCGTGCTGTGCGGCGTGCGTGACGTCCGCGACTACCGCATCTACTCCAGCTCCGAGAACGCGATCGTCGTGGGCGGCAGCGCGTTCAACGTCAAGGCCGAATCGCTGCGCTTGGGCGACTTCACGGAGGCCGACGTGCGCACGCTGCTCGCCCAGCACACCGAAGAGACCGGGCAACCGTTCACGCCGGACGCGCTCGGCACGGTGTGGAGGCAGACCCGCGGCCAGCCGTGGCTGGTGAACGCGCTCTGTCGCAGAGCGTGCTTCGGCGGCGATGCGGGACGCGACCACTCCCGCGCGATTACCGCAGACGACCTCCTCGACGCCCAGGAGCACCTGATCCTGAGCCGGGTGACCCACCTCGACCAACTCGCTGACACGCTCAAGGAGGACCGTGTGCGGCGCGTGGTCGAGCCATTGCTGAGCGGCGGTGACCGGCGTGCGTTCACCGACCGCGACCTGGAGTACCTGCGGGACCTGGGCCTGGTGGCGCGGGATCGGCCGGTGCGCATTGCCAACCCGATCTACGCGGAAGTCGTGCCGAGGGAACTGACCTGGGTCGCGCAGGAGGAGCTGGCGCAGGACCTCGCCTGGTACGTCGACGCCGACGGCGGCCTCGACCTCGACAAGCTGCTGGCCGCCTTCCAGGCGTTCTTCCGCGAGCACTCCGAACACTGGGTCGCGCGCTTCGACTACGCCGAAGCCGGCCCGCAGCTCCTGTTGCAGGCGTTCCTGCAGCGAATCGTCAACGGCGGCGGGCGCATCGAGCGGGAGTACGGTTTGGGACGCGGGCGCACCGACCTGCTGATCATCTGGCCGCAGGCGGCCGGGACGGCGCCGCATGCCGCATGCAGGTTCGTGGTCGAGTGCAAGGTGCTGCACAAGAGCCTGGAGCGCACGATAGGCGAGGGGCTGGCGCAGACGGCCGGCTACATGGACCGCTGCGCGGCGCAGTCCGGGCATCTGGTGATCTTCGACCGAACCGAAGGCAAGCCGTGGCAGAAGAAGATCTTCCGTCGCGATGAGCGCGCCGATGACGGCCGAGCGATCACGGTGTGGGGAATGTGACTATGGGAGAGCATCATATCCTGTTGGCGTAGCGCCCTTACCCGAACACATTCACTCACACAAGAAGCGCTCTCATCTTCCGGGCGAGACGCTTTGCGTTCTCGAAGTGTTCCGTAATCCTCCCCACGCTTATGCTCGCCGATCTTCCGTGAGCTATTTGATGCCGAAGGCCGACTATGCTATTGACGCTCTCCCTAATTCTCCCCTCTGAGAAAGCATCTATCTGGCCAGCCACTTCTTCGTCGAACCCTCTTACCAGAGACAATATATTGTCCATTTTGGGATTCTGAAAGCGATTGATATTTCCGCTAACGTATTTCAATACACTCTCATCTGCTCGTCGCCTCGTGTATTCAATAAGGAGGCTTCGGCACGTAGCCTCCAGATACCCCGATGCCCAAACTGTCATGAGCTGGGCCATTCGTGCCTTATCCTCATCCGAGAGATTCGCGCAAGCACCTTGCGCCAAAGCAATCGCCGCCTCCAAGCGATCACTATCATGTAAGCTCATCTTAACTCGACTCGTACTCACTGCGCGCAAGGTTGATCCTCATCATCACGCGCTCCTTGTCGGTGGTACCACTCGTAAACAGCTGGCCATCACGCAGTTTCTTCAGCAGTCTTTCGTGCGCCGATTTTAGAGCACCATGGTCGTTTACGGGGCCAAGATCCAGGCGATGAGCGATCCCAACAAGCACCGCATCAGCGACAGACACATTAAGGTTCCGTTCCGGTCTAAGAGCTCTTGGTTCGAGCACCTCAGCCACAATCTTCACAGTGTTCTCGAACTTTGCTCGATATTCGTCACAGAGAGCGTCGGTCATGTCCTTATGTCGATCCATGAAGTCATTGAGGAACTGTTTCATAGGACGCTCGTACGTTTCGAGGGAACTGTATAGCGCTAGGAATCTCAGGATTATTTCCTCGTCTTTCTTCCGGATGCTAGCCGGACCGTACAGTTCCTTCCAGTGGGCACTTGCGGCGAGTTCAGACAACAGATCGTTGAAGGCACCGCGGTATACGCACGCACGGATCTCCTGAGGCTGAAGGGGAGTACCTCCCGTATTCAAGCGCTCGAAAACCGAATAAATGGAACTTCGATCGTCACTAGGTTGGTCTTGCTGAAAGATCGTTGCATGAAGAATCGAGTCGTCGAGTTCACGTCGGTCCTCGTCGGACAGTGTTCTGTAAGTCTTTCCCGCAAACTCGTCACAGACGCCGATTAGATCGAACTTCTTACTACGGATCAGTCCGTCATGAAAGCACTGCAGAGTCAATAGTCGTTGTTGCCCGTCGACAACCATGAGGCGCCGTGAAGCCGGCTCCTTGCAGAGAAATATTCCCGGAACCGGGAGCCCGAGCAGGAGAGACTCAATGAATCGGGAAGCTTGCGCTTGGTTCCACACAAACTTCCGTTGGAACTGAGGAATGAATATGTCTTCTCGGTTGAGCCGGCCCACTACTCCGTCAACGGGCATGTCCGCACCATAGCTCGATATCGCATATCGTATAGTCCCGCCAATATCGTCGTCGCCGTCCAACGGATCATCGACGCGTTCGTTTAGAACCTCGGGTTTCACCTACGTACTCCTGGTCTGTTCAGATTTGCAATTGGCGCGGAGACGGTGTACTGCCTACTCTGATCGATTCCGGTCATCACCGCCCTTCCATCGCTGAGTACAGGGCATCGCGGTCGTCCTGCGCCGCTTTCAGCTTGGCTGCCCGATACACGTCGGGATTCAGGTCAAGCGTGGTTCTCATACATAAGAGTGTACCTCTAACGCATAAGTGTGCACATCGCGCAGTGCGCCTGCGCGCCTTAGATGATTCGGTTCAGCAACTCCTTGCCCTCCAGCCCGGCCAGCAGATTCCTCACCGAGAGGTCGGACATCGCCTGGCGCGTCTGCTCGGTGGCGCTGCCGAGGTGGGGGATGACGATGATGTTGTCGAGATCCAGGAGCGGGTGGTTGCGGGGAAGCGGCTCCGGCTCGGTCACGTCGAGCGCCGCGCAGTGGAGCTTGCCGGCCCGCATCGTTTCGAGCAGCGCGTCGTGGTCGATCACGGCGCCGCGCGCGGCGTTGACCAGCACGGCCGATTCCTTCATCAGCCCCAGTTCCCGCGCGCCGATCATCCCCCGCGTCTGTTCGGTCAGCGGCATGTTCAGCGCCACGAAGTCCGACTGCGCGAGCAGCTCGTCGAGCGCGACGTAGCGCGCGCCGAGATCTGCTTCCGCTATTGGGTTGCGGTTGCGGTTGTGGTAGAGCACGGTCATGTCGAAACCCTGCGCCCGCCGCGCGACCTGATAGCCGATATTGCCCAGCCCGACGATCCCCAGCGTCTGGTGGTGTACCTCCTGGCCGAGCATGAAGCTCGGGTCGTACTCGAGGAAATCCGGCCCGCGGGCGAAATGGTCGCCCTTGACGATATTGCGCGCCCCGGCCAATAGCAGCGCGAAGGTGATGTCGGCGGTGGCCCCGTCGAGCACATGGGGCGTGTTGCCCACCGGGATGCCCCGCTCCTGCGCCGCCGCCAGGTCGACGTGGTCGCAGCCGACGCCGAAATTGCTGATCACCTTGAGCCGCGGGATGTCGTCCATCAGCTCGGCGCTGACCGTGACATGCGCGTACGCGTAGATCCCGTCGATCTCGGCAAGCTCAGCCCGCCACGCGTCGTCATCGGGGTGCCAGCGCACGACCCGGCACTCTTCCTCGATCATCGGCAGGATCGTGCGGTAGGGCTCTACTTCGGCCATTACCAGTACGTTATGAGCCATCGCCAATTCCGTCCTGCTGCCAGTCGCGGGAGTCCGGGACGTCCAGCCAGGCGCCGCCTTGCTCGATCGACTGCTGACTGAGGAGTCCGGGCAGGGTCATGTCCATGGCCGCGTCGATGCCGAGCTCCGGCTCGGTGCCGTCGCGCACCGCAGTCACGAAGTCGAGCATCTGGATGAGGTCACCGCCGCCGTGGCCGGCGCCCTGCGCCGCCTCGCTCCACACCCGCCAACTCTCCGGCAGGAACTCCTCGGCCAGATCCTCCAGGTCCCGCCACTCGGTCTCTGAGGAGCGGGCTCGTACCCAGATGCGGTCGCGCTCGCCCTCCGCCCGCGCGGACTCGTAGCAGCCGTCGGTGCCCTGCAACTGGTAGTTGCACGGCGCGTGCGGGCGGTCCGACAGCATGTCCACCCGCACCTTGACCAAGCCGCCTGCGCGCATCTGGCCCAGCATCACCGAGGAGTCCTCCGCCTCGTACTGGCGGCCGTCGTGGTCGAGGTAGTGATGGCCGGTGCCGGCGCAGGCCACCCGCGCCACGCGGTCGCCGGGCATCCAGCTCAGCAGCGGGCCCAGACTGTGCGTTCCGTAGGTGATGCCGTTGATGCCCTGCTGCCAGTGCCGGCGCCACGGCGTCGGGTTGAACCGCGGCGCCCCGCGCAACTCGTGCAGGTACTCGCCCTCCCCGAAGTAGACCGTCCCGAACAGGCCGGCGGCGACGAGCTCCTTGACGATCTGGTTCTGCCGCATCGAGATGTAGTTCTCTGCCATCATGTAGGTGGCGGCGCTGGCCCGGCACGCCGCCACCAGGCGCCGGCACTCGTCGACCGACACGGCCGCCGGCACCTCTGACACCACGCTCACCCCGCGCTCCAGCGCCGCGATGGCGTGCTCGGCGTGAAACGGCATCGGCGTGCCCACGATCACGGCATCGAGCCGGACCGAGTCGAGCATGTCGCGGTAGTCCGCGAACGACCGCTCCGCTCCCAGCTCCCTCTTCGCCGCCTCCAGCGGCTCCGCGCGGGTGTCGCACACCGCCCGCACGTGCACGTCCAGCCCCTCGCGCACGCGCAGCAGGCTGCCGCCCCGCCCCGCCGCGCCGATGACACCGATGGCGATCCTCTCTCCCATGGTCAATCCTCCTCTCGCTCGTCGACCGCCCAGTTGGCGGCCCGCTCGACGGCCCGCGCCCACGTTGCCCGCAACCCGGCCACCCGGTCCTCGGGCAGCGCCGGCTCGAACCGCCGCTCCGCGCGCCAATTCTCGGCCAGCTCCTCGACTCCCTGCCAGTACCCGACCGCCAGCCCTGCCAGATAAGCGGCACCCAGCGCCGTCGACTCGGTGACCTCCGGCCGTACCACGGGACGTCCGGTCACGTCGGCCTGGAACTGCATCAACAGATCATTGCGCGCCGCGCCGCCGTCCACCCGCATTTCCGCCGGCGCCGCTCCCGCGTCCGCCGCCAGCGCGTCCAGCAGGTCGGCGACCTGAAAGGCGATCCCCTGCAGCGCCGCGCGCGCCAAGTGGCCGGCGCCGGTGCCCAGGGTCAGGCCGACGATCGTGCCGCGCGCGTGCGGATCCCAGTGCGGGACGCCCAGCCCCGTGAACGCCGGCACCAGGACGACGCCGCCGGAGTCGGGGACCGAGGCGGCCAGCGGCTCGACCTCCTCGGCCGAGCGGATCAGGCCGAGCCCGTCGCGCAGCCAGCGGACCACGGCGCCGCCGGTGAACACGCTCCCCTCCAGGGCGTAGCGCGCCTGCCCGTCGGTCGAGCAGGCGATGGTGGTCAAGAGCCCGTGCTCCGACGGCTGCGGCGCCGTCCCGGTGTGGAGCAGCGCGAAGCAGCCGGTGCCGTACGTGGTCTTGACCGCGCCGCGCTCGGTGCAGAGCTGCCCCATGAGCGCCGCCTGCTGGTCGCCGGCGATGCCCGCCAGCGGTACGCCCGCCAGCGCCTCGATCCCGGTGATCTCGCCGTAGACGGCGCTCGACTCCCGCACCGCGGGAAGCAGCGAGCGGGGTACGCGGAACAGGTCGAGCAACTCATCGTCCCAGTCCGCGGCGTGGATGTCGTACAGAAGCGTGCGGCTGGCGTTGGTGGCGTCGGTGACGTGCAGCCGCCCGCCGGTGAGCCGGAACGCCAGCCACGAGTCGACCGTGCCGAAGGCCATCTCCCCGGCCTCCGCCCGCTCGCGCGTGCCGGCGACGTGCGCCAGGATCCAGGCGATCTTGGTGGCGGAGAAGTACGGGTCCAGACACAGCCCGGTCCTGGCGCGCACGCGGTCCTCGACACCGGCCCGGCGCAGTTCCTCGCAGACGGCCGCGGTCCGCCGGTCCTGCCAGACGATGGCGTTGCCGACCGGCTCGCCCGTGCGGCGGTCCCAGATGACGGTGGTTTCGCGCTGATTGGTGATGCCGACCGCCGCAATCCGGCTTCCGTCGATCCCCGCGGCGCGCAGCGCCTCCTCCGCCACCTCGGACTGGGTCGCCCAGATCTCGCGCGCATCCTGCTCGACCCATCCGGGCTGCGGAAAGAGCTGGGTGGTCTCGCGCTGCGCCAGCGAACGGATGGTGCCCCGGCGGTCGAACACGATCGCCCGCGAGCTGGTCGTTCCCTGGTCCAGTGCCATCACGTACATCGATTCATCTCCGATCCTGGCGGTTCCAGACGAGGGGGCTCTGCGTTCGGCGCGCGGGATCGCGCAGCCAGGCGACCAGAGCGTGGCGCAGCGACTCCCAGCTCATCTCGGGGTGCGGCGGCTGCACGCCGTCGACCGCCAACAGGAAGTGCACGGTGTCATGGTCCTCGCCCGGGGCCGGATCATCCCACACCAGCAGGCGGCTGCCGCCGCCGGGCGCGTCCGGCAACAGCGCGTGGCTGCTGTCGCTCGATCCGGTCTCGGCGCCGAAGCCGACCGTGACCCGATCCTCGCTCACCACGACCAGCCGGTCCGGAGCCATGTGCAGCGGCATGTACACCTCCGTGGGCGCCGCCGACCGGCGGCCGCGCCACAGCACCAGGATAAAGCGTCGGTCCGCCAGCAGCGACGGCCCGTTACCGGCGAGCCTCAGGGCCAGCCAGCGCAGCTCGTCGCCGGCCCGATCCCTGGCGCGCGCGTTGTACCCGAAGCTCAGCAGATCGCCCTGGATCCTGCGCGGATAGGCGCGCTCCACCAGGTACGGGTCCACCCGGTACTCGGCATCGTCGCCGGCGACCACGGAGAACGAGTGGATCCCCCACTCCCACTGCGCGCCCGAAAGCGGCGGCGCCTCAAGGTCGATCCGGTCGCCGCGGCGGACGCCGGTCGCGGCCAATCCCGCATACGCGGCGCTGATCATGCGCGCGGGATCCGGAGCCGTGCCGCCGGTCACGCGCGAGCCGAACTCGCCCACGAACACCGGCAGATCCAGGAAACGCCCCTCCGTGCGGATGCGATCGAAGTCCCGGAGGTACGCATCGGGCGCCGGCGGGCCGCGTACCAGTCCGCCGAGCCGGGCGATGTCGTAGAAGTGCGGGGCGAACGCGTAGCCGGGCCCGGGCGGTGCCGACAGGTGGCCGCCACCGGTGCGGAGCAGTCCCTGGTTGCCGCCCGGCAAGCCCAGGTTGGTGTTCCAGAACGCCGACGGCCCGGCGAACACCAGCTTGGCTCCCCAACCGGCGTCATCGAGCACGCCGCGCACGCGCCGGTAGAACGGCCAGAGCTTCTGGTTGTCCCAGGCTGCGGCGCTCATGCCGCGCCGCCCGCCGTCGACCGGCTCGTTCATAGGCTCGACCCCGAGCACCCGCTCGAACGCGGACGCGGGCAGCGCGTCGCGCAGATAGGCCAGCACCCGCGTGAGCTGCCAGAGGAACTCGTCCTGCAGGCGGCGCGGGCCGGCGGAAGTCGGGAATTCCGCGTTGTCCCAGAAGTCGCGGAACGCCGCGCGGACGGAGCGGTTGACCAGGTAGTGCTGGACCGAATCGACGCAGGGCGGTCCGCAGGGCCGGCGCGGGAGGCCGGGCGTCACCCAGGCCGGCGCGCCATCGCCGTGGCCGTGCGGCACCAGGTGGCGGGAGAAGTTGTCCTGGTGGTAGTCCAGCACCACGTAGATGCCGCGGTCGGTCAGCACCTGGATCTGCTCGGCGATCGTCCGCAGGTAGTCGCGATCGATCCGATCGACCGCCGGGTGCGTGCCCTCCCAGGAGATGAGAAAGCGCGCGACGTTGGCCCCCGTGCGGCGGCGAAGCCGGTCGGTGAGCGTGCTGGCCTGATCCAGGTCCTCGAACGGCGTCAGGCCGCCGCGGGTCACCAGCGTCCGTGACGTGACGTTGTAGCCGCGCAGCAACACCTCGCGTCCGAGTGAGTCGCGAAACACCCGGTCGACGTAGGAGCCGGTGCGCTTGGCGCCCACCTGCAGCGGCCCGCCGCCGGCGAGCTGCTCCACGCCGATGCGCTCGGCCCGCGGCTCCTGGGAAAATGGGTCCGCGGCCGGCGGGACGCTCTGCTGCGCCGTCAAGCAGGACGGCAGCAGCAGGATGGAGACGAATGCGGCCAGCGCCATGTACGTCGCTACCCGCTGGCGGCGGATCAACTCCCCCCGTCCGGTCCGCCGCCCGCTCGAGTACTGCGTAGATCCAGGAGATACGAGTGGAGGAGCTGCTCGGAGCGCATCACGTACAGCACGAGCACGGTGTCGCCTTCAATTCGATAGAACACCCGGCACGGCGGAACCACGACCTCCCGGCAGGGTGTGTCGGGTAGCTCTGCCGGTCGCTTGCCGGACTTCGGCAACTCCTTCAGGCGACCGACGCTGTCGAACACCTTCCGGACGTAGCGACTTGCGGCAGTCCGATTGTCGAGCGCGATGTACGCGGCGATCTCATCCAGGTCGTTCAGTGCCGGTTCCGCCCAGATCAGGCGAGCCACTTGGCCATCTTTTGCTTCGCTTCAGATTCGGTACAGGTCCTGTTATCGAGCAGTGCACGCTCTCCTCGGGCAATGCCTTCCAGTATCCGCATCTTGTTTTGCATGGCTTCGTACAACTCCACGTTGACGAGGTAAGCCGACGGCTTGCCATGTTCGGTGATGAGGATCGACTCTCCTGACTCCTTCAGCTCAGCGAGGAGTCGAGTTGCCTGCCGCTTGAGGGTGGTCACGAGTTCTGTCTTCATAGGACGATGATACTAAAGTGATACTCGATGATCACGAGGCCGTCCGCGCTACCATGCGGCGCGATGGCTCCATCCGACGCGCGCCGGCGGATCGACGTGGCCGAGCGGCGCGCCCGTTTGGCGGTACGCCACCATCTGGCCGCTCCCGCGAGTGACGTGGCGACGGCGGCGGCCGATCTGGTCGGGTTGCACTCCAGCGACCCGGTCACCGTCTATCTGAGCGCGTGGAGCCGCGTGCGCGGCTTCCAGGTCGCGCACCTGGAGCAGGCGCTGTACGAGCGCCGCTCGCTCGTGCGGGTGCTGGGGATGCGCCGCACCATGTTCGTGGTGCCGCGCGACCTGGCAGCCGTGATCGACGCGGCCTGCACGCGCGAGCTGGCGCCGGCCGAACACCGCCGGCTGCTCAAGCTGATCGGCGATCAGGGCATCGCCCCGCACCCCGATCGGTGGTTGTCCAGAGTGGCGCAGCGGACGCTGTCGGCACTCCAGGAACGGGGTCAGGCGACCGCCAAGGAACTCTCGGCCGCTGTCCCCGAGCTCACCGCCAAGCTCAGCTTCGGCGAGGGGCGGACGTGGGCCGGCACCGTAGGTCTATCCACGCGGCTGCTGTTCCTGCTGGCGACGGAGGCGCGCATCGTCCGCGGACGTCCCCGCGGTACGTGGCTTTCCAGCCAGTACCGGTGGGCCGCCACCAGCGAGTGGCTCGACGGAGGACTGCCGGCCCTGGAGCCCGAGGCGGCACGCACGGAGCTGGTGCGGCGCTGGCTGGCCGCGTTCGGCCCGGGCACCTTGCAGGACCTGGCGTGGTGGACCGGGTGGCCGCAGCGCCAGACCCGCCAAACCCTGTCCGCGGCCGGCGCGGTCGAGGTCGATCTGGACGCCGGCATCGGCTTCGTGCTGGCGGACGACCTGGACCCTGTCCCTCCGCCGCCCGAATGGGTAGCGCTGCTGCCGGGCCTGGACCCTACGGTGATGGGCTGGAAGGAGCGTTCCTGGTATCTCGGAGATCATCAGGAGCGCCTGTTCGATCGCAACGGCAATGCCGGTCCAACCGTCTGGGTTGACGGCCACGTGGTCGGCGGCTGGGCGCAGCGCCGGGACGGAACGGTCGCCGTCGAACTCCTGGAACAAGTCTTGCCAAGTGTACAAGGAAACATAACCGAGGCCGCCGAGCGCCTGCAGGAGTGGCTCGCCGGCACGGTGATCACCCCCCGCTTCCGCACGCCGCTGGAGAAGCGGTTGACCTCGCCTGCATAAGGAGATAGCTCGTGCCTACCTGCACCCTCGACTTCCCCTTGCGAACCGTCCACCTGGACTTCCACACCGGCCCGCACATCCCGGACGTGGCCCGCGACTTCGACGCGGACGCCTTCGCCGAGCGCTTCGCCGAGGCGCGCGTCGACAGCGTGACCGTGTTCGGACTCTGCCACCACGGTCACGCCTACTTCCGCACTTCGCACCCGTGCCGCCACCCTTCGCTGCCGGACGACCTGGACCTGACCGGCGCACAGATCGATGCGCTGCACCGGCGCGGCATCCGCGCGCCGATCTACCTGTCGGCGCAGGTGAACGAGTACGCGGCCGACGAGCATCCGGAATGGGTGGCCGTCGATCCGGACGGCCGGCGGGTGAAGCGCCTGCCGGCGGACCCTCCTCCGCGGCCGCCGGAGGCGCTCGTCGCCGGCTGGCAGATCCTGGACATGTCCAGCCCCTACCAGGACTACCTGGCCGAGCTGGTCGAGGAGGTGCTGCGCCGCTACGCCCCGGTGGACGGCATCTTCCTGGACATGTGCTGGGATCAGCCGAGCGTCTCGAAGTGGGCGCTGGCCGGCATGGCGAAGCGCCGCCTGGACCCGCATTCGGCCGCCGACCGTGACCGCTACGCACGCGAGGTGGCGCTGGCCTACCTGAAGCGCTTCTCCGGAATGGTCGAGGCCGCCGGGCGCGGAGACCACCTGGGCATCTGGTTCAATTCGCGGCCCAAGACCAACCTGCACGTGGAGAAGCGGTTCCTGCGCCATATCGAGATCGAAGCGCTGCCCACCGGCGGCTGGGGCTACGCCTACTTCCCCTACGTGGCCCGCTTCGTACGGCCGCTGGGCCTGCCGACCCTCAGCCACACCGGGCGCTTCTTCAAGAGCTGGGGGGACAACGCCGGGCTGAAGCCTCACGCGGCGCTCAAGTACGAGTGCTGCCAGATCTTGAGCCAGGGGATGGCCCTGGGCGTGGGCGACCTGCTCCACCCGCGCGGCGCCCCCGACCCCGCCGTCTACGACCTGATCGGAGGCGTGTACCGCTACATCGAGCGATGCCAGGAGGTGGCGATGGGCGGCCGCCTGCAGAGCGAGATCGCCGTGGTGGTGGACCCGGAGCTGGGCGACCGGCCCGGGCCGGCGGGACTCGGCGCCACGTGCGCCCTGCAGCAACTCCGGCTGCAGTTCGACGTCGTGCCGCCGGCAGCGAAGCTGCACGGCTACCCGGCGGTGGTCGTGCTGTCCAACACGCCGGTGGACGAGGCGTTCCGCGCGGCGCTGCGCGACTACGTGGCCGGCGGCGCCCTGATGCTGTGCGGCGCGGCGGCGCTCGGTCCGGACGGAACGCCGTTGCTCGCCGAGCAGGGGATCGAGGCGGGCGGGCCAAGCCCGTACCGCAACGTCTTCCTGAGGCCGGCGCGCGCGGTGTCCGACGGATTGGCCGATTTCGACCACGCCCTGTACGAGTCCGGCTTCCGCATGGTGCCGGCCGGCGGCGCGCGGTCGCTGGTCCGCGTCGTGGAGCCTTACTTCGAGCGGTCACACGACCGGTTCTCCGGGCACTCGTACACCCCGCCCGGCCGGCTGTCACGCTACTCCGCGATCGTGCTCAACCGCCTGGAGGGTGGCGGAGCGGTGATCACCAGCTCGGCCCCACTGTTCGCCGCCTACGGCCGCCACGCGGTCCCCGAGCACCGGCGGCTGATCGGCAACTGCCTGGCGTTGCTGCTACCGCGCCCGCTGGTGCGCGCGCCGGAGGCGCCGAGCGTGCTGGAGACCACGGTGGTCAGGAAGGGCGCGGCCACCATCGTGCATCTGTTGAGCTTCGTGCGTGAACGCCGCGGCGAGCTGGACATCGTCGAGGATGCGATGCCGCTGGTGGACCTGCCGATCTCCATTCGCACGGACCGCCCGCCCAAGCGCGTCGAGCTCGCTCCACACGGCGAGCGGCTCGACCACGAGTACCGCGACGGTTACGCCACGGTGCGCGTCACCCTGCACGACGGCCACGGCATGCTGGTCTGCCGATGATCACCATGCGCTCCGACTGGTGGAACGCGGACTCCTACTTCCCGTGGATCGACCCGCTGGTGGAGGCCGCGTTCGGCACGGAGATCGACCTGCGCTGGGACCTGTACCTGCAGACCCACGCCCACCGCCTGCAGCACGGACCTGGGTGCGAGGCCTACCCCAGTCCGCCGTCGCGCGCCCCGCTCTGGGCCATTCTGGCCGAGCAAGTCCCGAGCCCTCCCGAAGTCATCCTGGAAACCGGCACCGGGATCGGCTACTCGACCGTCCTGATCGCCGACGCGTTTCCGCGCTCGCGGCTGTTCACCGTCGAGCGCGACGCTCTGCACCGCCGGACCGCCGAACAGACGTTCGCGGACGCCGGCATAGCCGACCGCATCACCATCGTGCCGTCGATGGAGGAAGCGCCCATCAAGCGCTGCGACTTGGTATTCGTCGACGGGCCGGTGGTGGATCCGGCTCGCCTGTGCAAGGGATGCCTGTTCATCGACGATGCCCGGAAGCGGTCGTTCCGAGCCGCCGCGATCGCTGCCCTGCAGCCGCTGCGCGACCCGACCGGCGACCCTGCTGCGGCCTTGCAGCGCGCTCGTGACCGATACCGGGGTGCCGTGACTGGGCTGTTGAGCGCGGCACAGGATCGAGGGCATCAAGAGCCCTCGTAGTCTGCGGGACGCGCGACAAGGGTCGGACGCGGAAGGCGTCGGCCGGGCCTTGCGGTATAGATGACGAATAGCCATGATGCTCTTGGCATGGTAAGTTCCTCTCTCTTCGGCATGCCCACGGTCGAGCCCGTGACCGTCCCTCTCAGAGAGGAGCCGGCAGGAGTCCTTCGCATAGGCGACACCCGGGTACTGCTGGAGGTCGTTGTACATGCGTTTCAGTGTGGCGCGACTCCCGAGACTATCGTGCAATCGTATGACACGCTGAGCCTTGCAGACGTGTATTCCGTGCTGGCCTATTGCTTGACTCATCGAGAACAGATCGACGAATACATGCGCCGTTGTGACGCCGAGGCCATAGACGTACGGCGCCGCGTCCAGGCAACGCAGAGGGATCAGAGCGGCGTGCGCGAACGACTCATGCGACGCGCCAAGGGCGAGCGCATTGCTCCGGCTGCTGAGTGACGAGAATTTCGATAATCACGTCGTGCGCGGGTTGGTTCGGCGACTGCCGGCCATCGACCTGATCCGCGTCCAGGACGTAGGGTTGGGGCAGACCGACGATCGGACGATTCTTCAGTGGGCGCCCGAACAAGGAAGGATCCTGCTCACTCACGATCGGCGCACCGTACCCGGTTTCGCTCTGGACCGAGTAACGGAAGGCAAGCCGATGCCAGGGGTATTCGTCGTCCACGCCCGAGCGTCCGTCGCTCAGGCGATCGACGAAATGGTTCTCGTCATGCAGTGCAGCAGTGAGAGGGACTGGGTTGACTTGGTCACCTATTTGCCTCTCGCTCGATAGTCAGTTCCTCTGCGCTGAGTTGCTGTCCTGTTTCGCTGTCCAGAACAACTCTGCTTCATCTTGAACGCGGTCGGGCCGCGCCCGTCCGGGTCAGTCCAAGCTTGCCACTACCGAGCAGCCACCGAGGATGCGTGCAGCCGCAGGCCCACGGCGCGCATGACCTTGAGCACCGTGGCGAACTCCGGGTTGCCGTCGGGTGACAGCGCCTTGTACAGACTCTCCCTGCCCAGACCGGCGTCCGCGGCCACCGTCGTCATACCCTTGGCCCGCGCGATGTCGCCCAGCGCCACGGCGATGAGCCTCGGATCGCCTTCATCAAACGCCGCTTCAAGGTAGGCAACCATGTCCTCCTCCGTCTCCAGGTAGTCTGCCGCATCCCACGGCCGGGGCGGTGTTCTTGCCATATTGATGCGAACTCTCGCCTGCCTGTCCCGAAGTCTGCTGATCCATCTGACATAAGTCGGTCTGCTTGACCTCGATCACATGGGCCTATCGTATCCCGAAGGATACGGAATGGGAAGTCACTGATGTGTGGCGGTCCCTGCCCTGCAGCCGCTGCACAACCCGACCGGTGACCCCGGGCGACTCTACGGATCGCTCGACAACCCTACCGGGAAGCCACGGCCGAGTTGCTGCACGCAGCCCGCAACGCAGATGTCCGATTATCTTCTACGAGCCGTTCCTGGAAGCCTTCGATCCCGAGCTGCGGAAGCAACTGGGCGTCTGGTACACGCCGACGGAGGTGGTCCGCTACATGGTGACCCGCGTGGACAAGGCGCTAAAGGACGATCTCGACATCGCCGACGGTCTCGCGGCCGACAACGTGTACGTGCTCGACCCCTGCTGCGGCACCGGCGCGTATCTGGCTGAAGTCCTGCGGCGCATCGCAGCCAACTTCCACCACCGGGGACTGGGCGCGCTCGCGGGCGCGCGCGTGAAGCAGGCCGCCAAGGAACGGGTATTCGGCTTCGAGATCATGCCCGCGCCCTTCGTGGTTTCCCACCTGCAAGTCGGGTTGACGCTGCAGGAGCTCGATGCCCCGCTGGCCGACGACGGCGTGGAACGCGCCAGCGTCTTCCTCACCAATGCGCTCACCGGCTGGGAGCCGGAAATCCAGAAGCCGCTTCCGTTTCCCGAGTTGGAAGAAGAGCGCGACCGTGCCGGGCGCGTGAAGCAGGAGAGGCCGATCCTGGTGATCCTCGGCACCCCCCCTACAACGGCTTCGCCGGCATGGCTGTCGACGAGGAGCGGGAACTATCGGTCGTGTACCGCACCACCAAGCGAGTACGACGGCCGGAAGGACAGGGGCTGAACGATCTGTACGTACGGTTCTTCCGCATGGCTGAACGGCGCATTGCCGAGAAGACCGGGCCAGGGCGTGATCTGCTTCATCTCCAACTACTCGTGGCTCGACGGTTTGTCGTTCACCGGGATGAGGGAACGGTTTCATGAGGCGTTCGACGCGATCCGCATCGACTGCCTGAACGGCGACAAGTACAAGACCGGCAAGGTCGCCCCGGACGGCTCACCGGATCCGAGCATATTCACCACTGCGGGCGAGCCGATCGGCATCCAGGTCGGAACAGCAGTGGCGACGCTGGTCCGCAAAGCCGATCACGCTCCGGCCCCGGACATCGCGTTTCGCGATCTCTGGGGCGCAGAGAAACGAAAGAAGCTAATCGAGACGGAGGACATGGAGCCCGACGGCACTCTACGGCAACAGGGTCTTCCGTGTTTCGTGTGGGAGAGACCGACCGAGGCACGCCCTTGGGGAAGCAGCGGTCACGGTGCAGGCTCCGCGGTGACTTGCCCTGCGCGTGCCGGTGGCGGTGATGGGCTCCACAGAGAAGCCTGAGGTTTCCGCGATCGGCGCCGCCGCCCAGCGCATGCGGGACGATGTGGTCGATCTCGATCAGATGCGTCGAATTGCAACGGCGCCCGGTCTGTGGATCGGCGTAGCTGCAACGCCCGCCGTCGCGTTGCCACACCCGTCGTCTGACACCCGCCGAAATCGCGCGGCCCGAAGCGCATGACTTCGCCGTCGGAGTGGCGGCGCCCGTGGGCTTCGCCCCGGTAGCGGCTCGGCGGGCCGTCTCCTCCTGGGTGCTCGGCGGCGGCGGCGCGGAGGTCGGTATCGGCCGAACCGCCCGCGTCGGTGTGGGAGCGGCGCCGGCGGGGATCGCCGCGTCGTTCGTCGTCGAAGCGGCGTGGAGGCCGGCGTCCGGGTCGGTCTTCGGCGCCGCCGCGGTGTCCGCCGGAGCGCTGCGCCGTTGCGCCTGCTCCGGCGTCGGAGTTCGCGGGGCGTTTGCCTTCGCGTCCGCGGGCCGACTGCCGCCGCGCGCTCGGCGCGGTGGCCGGCTCGGGTCGTGGCGGTCGAGCGCCTCCTGCACCACCCGGCCGACGAGCTGTCCCATTCGTCATGCGCGGGTCCACATGCGAGAGCAGCCCCCGGAGCTGCTCCAGCCCCTGCTGGCACTCCGCGTCGATAGTCGCCTTCAGCTCGTAGCGGCCGTCGCCGAGCGGTCGCACCCGGTCGACCGGCGGCGCCAACTCCGGGTCCAGATCGGCCAGCATCCGGCGAACCTGCCGGGCGCTCTTGCCGGCCGCCTCTTCGACCAGTTGCCGCCGCCCCACGGCATCCAGCACCAGCGGCGGCTCCGGCTCGGCGGGGGGCAACAGTACGGCCGGCGCGGAGTCTGGCGCCGGATCGTTCTGTGCCGCCGTCCCCGCCGCCGCTGACCCTGCCGGTGCGATCGCCGCGGTGCCGGAGATCGACCCGCGGCGCCGCTGCCGGTCGAACGCCCACTGCAACTCGGCGGCGGCGCTCAGCGTCAGCGAGCCGTCGCGCAACCCCTCCCGCGCGTCCGGTTGATCGGCGCACAGCCGCATGGCGCCGATACGTCGAGCAGCGGCCGCGTCGCTGTAACCGAGCTCGCGCACCGCGTAGTCGAACAGGCTGGAGAAGCCTCGCTGCAGATACAGGCCACGCGCCTCGATCTCGGTCAAGTGGTCGATGACGGCGCCTTGCAGGTGCCGTTCGTGGCGGACCAGGTTCCTGGTCTCCCGCAGTAGCTCGCGGTCGGAGAGGGCGCCGACGGTGGAGGTTATCGCAGGCCGGGTGGCGGTGGTGGTGACATGGGCGGTCTTCATGCCATAAATATACTACCGGTTTTTAGATACGCGTATTCTCTCCGTCCAGGACCGGCGATGAATCTGCGCGCAGCGCGCGCTGAACGGGGCGCCGTGCAGCCGAAGGGCCACGGGAGCCTTTCGGAGGCCGGAAGGGGCTGGAACGTGCCGTGGCGGGCCAGCTCGCAAGCGCAAAACCCCGTCAAGTCCCCGCGGCAAGATTTCTCGATTTTCTTGGCGCCGGTGCGCGTGCGGCAATAGCCCCGGCCGCGTTCAGGAGTCAGGAACCGTGAACCTCGCCGCGGCGGAGGTCGTCATTGACTCCTCCGCGTCGTCCTGCTGCGGGATACCGTCCGCTGCCACTCCCGGCTCGGCGTTCTCGGCGGCCTCAATCTCTACCCGCCGGTCTTCAGGGACGTCCTTCCACACGAATTCCTGAAGACCCCGGCAACATAGAGCCGCACCTGCGCCTCGGTCTTCCATTCTCTCGAACGGCAGTCAGTGATGGTTGGTTCGACTGGCTCGCGCTCCCCGAGCTGTTCCCAGTGTCGTTTCCGGGAGTTCAGACCAAGCGCGACGCTTTTCTTATAGATGTAGACCTTGACCGGCTCAAGACGCGTATCGCCGACTACTTCAATGCAGCTTTGAGCAATGAAGAGATAGCCCGGCGCTATCCGATTGCCATGCAACACTCGTCAGGGTTCGTCGTGTCCGACGCCCGATCTGTCCGCGAGGAGCTGCTCAAGCGCGGCGGGCCGCGCGAGTCAGGATTTATTCGCCATGCATATCGGCCGTTCGACAACCGTTGGCTCCACTGGGAAACGGGTCGCGGTCTACTCGGTCGTCCGGTCCCCGACTACAGACCGCATGTATTCGAGGGAAACATGTGGCTCTCCTCAGCTCAGCATCTACGCAAGGATGCGACGGAACCCCAGGCGTGCTTCACGGAGAGAATCGCGTCTCTGCATTTGATTGAACGCACCGTACTCATGTTTCCCGCTCGGCTTCGAGATGATAGTATCGGATCCGATAGCAGTGATATACCAAGACGCTCAAACCTATCCAGCGCTGCCCGTCGCTACCTCCAACGTCTTGGCGCCAGCGCAGACGGTCTGTTCCACTACGTCCTTGCCGTGCTACATGATCCGGCCTACCGCGCTGCCAACGCCGGCGCGCGCGTATGGAATGGCCGCGCATCCCGTTGCCGGGCTGGCCCGACGGGGCGGCCACTGGCGCCGCGGACGCTTTCGGCCGATCTGCGGCGCGCGGCCGCGAGCTGGCGCGGCTGCTCGATCCCGATGCGCCCGTGCCCGGCGTTACGCAAGGGTCGTTACGCCCGGAAATCTCCGCGATCGCCGTGCCGGCCACCGTTGACGCCGAAAAGTCCCGAAGGCCGGCCGGGTAGAGGATGTTGGCGTCGAGCAAAGCCGTCAGCCGGGCCATCGTCTACTGCAAGCCGAGTTCCTGATCACGGGCCGTCAGTTCGTCGAGTGCCTCCCGGCGACGGAATTCCGTCTCGCGGCGGTAGGCGAGGATGTCCTCGGTGCGGACGCGGCGGTGCGCGCCCACCTTCCGGCAGGGAATCCGCCCGTCGTCGAGCAACTGCACGAGATGCGTTCGCGATACCTGCAGAAGGTCCGCCGCCTGCCGCGTCGTCAGCTCGGCGTGCAACGGTGTCAGCGCAACGCCGTTGCCGTGCGCCATCTGGTCCAGAATCGCCTTGAGAAGCCGCACCGCAGGCGTCGGGAGGTCGACGGTCTCGGCGGTTGCGCCGAAGCGCGCCGGGACCGGGTCTGTCCCTTCGACCCATGCCCCCAGCTTCCGGCCCGCCCGTCCGGCGAGCGACGCATCCCGGTCGCTGGGAATTCCAGATTCCGTCCCCGAGACGAATGTCCTGTCGATCGAAGATCCTCCTCTATCGAGGGACAAGATAAGCGACAAACGACGCAAATGAAATATCTGACGCAAACGACATCCTGCACCAGACACCCCAGCAGATACTCGTTCGTGCTCTGGCGCACCGATCGGTTGCGCTACGGACGCTGCGTGACGCTCAGCGCGCTCTCGCCCACGCCCAGGGTGACGCTGGTCAGTCCGTTCAGGCCGGCTACCACGGGGTACGTCTTGCTGGGAGCGTCAGGCCGGGACGGCGTATAGCGCGCCGTGGGCGGGAAGTACGCATACAGCGCCGTGTGCCGGGGCCGGTCGGAGTGGTTGGGTCCGGAGCCGTGCACGATGTTGCTGTGGAACAGGACGGCGCTGCCGGCCTCCAGCGGCACGTCGCGGAGCTGCGACAGATCGACGTCGTCGCGATCGGTCTGCGCGGCATCGTCGCGGCGGGAGATGTTCCCCCACTCGCCGACCGGCCAGCGGTGGCTGCCGGGGATGACGTGGATGCAGCCGTTCTCGGCGTCGCTGGCCGAGATGGCGATGCTCACGGTCACCAGCGCCGGAGGCTCCAGCGGCCAATAGGCCACGTCCTGGTGCAGCCCGTGCTGCGATCCGTGGCGCGCCGGCTTCAGCATCAGCGTCGATCGGAACAGCAGCAGCTCCCGGCCGAGGATCTCCGACACGACCGCCACCACCCGGGGGTTGCGGGCCATGCCGGCGAACAGGTCGGAGACCAGGTCGGTGCGCTCGACCTTGCGCAGCACGGGACGGCCGCGCTCCGCGCGCACATCGGTGTGCGGCTCGAACTGGAACGTCGCCTCAGCCGGCGGGGTCCCCTCGCCTGCCGCCAGCCCGTGCAGCCGCTCGATCTCCCGCTGGGCGGCTTCCACCTCGGCTGGTCCGAGGACCTCGGGAATGACGAGGTACCCCTGCTCCTGAAACGCGGTCATGTCGGCGGTCAGATTGAGCGGCATCGGCAATTCACCTCGCGCCACAGTACCGCCGGTGCCGGAACGGGATCAACGATCCAGGAGCCAGCGCGCGGCCGGCACCCAGGTGATGCGCTCCGGCAGCGGGCGGCGCGGCGGTGACGAGTCGAGGGTGACGAGCAGGAGCCCGGCATCCGGGTACGCCTCACCGGCCGAGAGGAGCGCTCGCACTTCCCGCTCCCAGGTCGCGTCCTCGACCGTCTCCAGGGATACCTGCACCAAATGAGGCCGCTCCCCCGCGCAGTGCGCGAAGAAGTCGACCTCCCATCCTTCCGTCGTGCGTACGTACGACACCTCCCAGCCGCGCCGCTCCAGCTCCAGCAGGACCACGGTTTCGAGGGCGCGGCCGGCGTGGCTGCGGCCGCTGGTCGCGAACAGGGCGATCAGCCCCGGATCCACGGGATACGCCTTGCGCGCGTGAACCATGCGCCGCCGCTCGGAGGGCGAGTGCAGGGAGACCGTACGCACCAGGAAGGCGTCCTCCAGGTGGCCGAGGTAGGCGTGCAGCGTGTCCTTGCCGACTCGCACGCCCTGAGAGCGCAGGGTGTCGTACTGCTTCTGGACCGAGAACCGGCCGCCCGGGTTCGCCAGCAACTGCCGCTGCAGCCAGCGCAGTGCCAACGGATTGGTGACCCCGTGGCGCTCGATGACGTCGCGGAGCACCACCACGTCGACGTAGCCGGTCAGCAGCGCAGCGCGATCCTGCGGCTCCGCGCCCTGCGCCTCCGGGAAGCCGCCTTCGACGAGGTAGCGCCGCAGACGCCGGTCGATCGTCTCCGGCGGCGGCGGATCGTCGCCGGCGTGGCGCAACGCCTCACGGAAGCTGAACGGGTGCACCAGCACTTCCATCGCGCGCCCGCGGAGGCTGGTCGCCACCTCCCTGCTCAGCAGCTTGGCCGAGGAGCCGGTCACGAACACTTCCATGCCGCGGGTGTCGATCAGACGGCGGACGAGCCGCTCCCAGCCCGGAACGTTCTGCACTTCATCCAGGTACAGGGTCACGCCGCCGGAGCCCTGCAGCTCCGGAAACCGCCGGGCGTGCTCCTCCAGCAGCCAACCCAGGTCGGCGACGGTGAGCCCGGCAAGCCGCTCGTCCTCGAGCAGGAGCAGGAGCTGTGACTCCGGGCTGGCGCCCGCTTGCAGGCGCGCGCTGCGGCACTGGGCGAGAAACGAGGTCTTGCCGCTGCGGCGTACCCCGATTACCGCGAACGCCTTGCCGGGGATCGCCGGGAGACGGATGTCGCGGGGCGTAAGGACGCGGGGCGGAGGTGCGAGCGCCTCGTCAAGCTTCGTCCGAAGAAGCTCTCGGGATATTGTCACTTTCAAAGTGACAATATCAGATCAATTTATCACTCGTAAAAGGACAAGAATCCTACTCCAGCCCGGTCCCCTCGGGCAGGTCGCCCTCGATGATCTCCACGCGCAGGTTGTCCGGCCCCTCGATGAAGGCCACGCGCAGGTGGGGCCCGACGGCGGCCGGCTCGGTGTGGAAGCGGGCGCCGCGGCGCTTGAGATCGGCGATTGCGGCGTCGTAATCGTCGGGACGCATGGCGAAGTGATGGATCACCGCGTCCTCCGGAGTCACGTCCGGGTTGGTCGGCGGCCGGTGGAAGACGTTCACGAAGGTGCCGTGGAACCCCAGGTGGGTGATCTTGGTGCCCTTGAACTCGCCGATCCACAGCCGGCGCGCGTCGAACATCCGTTCGAACCAGGCGACCGTGGCGTCCAGGTCGTTGGTCTGCAGGTGAACGTGATCGTACGAGTATCTCATCCGTCTACGGTAGCACGACTCACCGCTCGCCCACGGAGGGTGCGCTGACCCGCGTCAGTTCGATTTCCCATCGATCGGCGAGGCCGTAGAGCCACGTACCGAGCCGATACGACCAGCCGGTTCCGAGGCAGCCTGTCTTGAAGGCCAGCTCGCAGAATGTCCAACCGAGCCAATCCGTGAGCTCGCACAGGAACCGTTCGAACCGGGTGCCCGACCATCTGCGAGGCACGGCTTCGAGCCGCTCGTCGTCCTCAACCTGCATGGTCACCGCGTCGCGAGCCAACTCAGCGAAGGCCGTGTTCCGCCTTGAACGCCGGCCAGCGCTCCTTGAGATCGAAGAACGCCTCGAAGTCCGCGCAGCCCAGGAACGGGTTGGTCCGCCGCTCCATGCCGATGGTGGACGCCGGCCGGCAGCCGTAGTCGTGCCCCGGCCAGACCGTGACGTCGTCGCCGGCGGTCTCCAGCAGCCGGTGCAGGCTGTCCCACTCCGTGCGGGCGGCCGCGCGCCCGGAGGTGCCGCCCACCTTGCCCACGAACAGCAGGTCGCCGGTCAGGGCGAACCGCTCGTCCGGCTCGAACAGCACGAGGTGGTCGTCGGCGTGGCCGGGGGTGTGCAGCGCGCGCAGATGCAGCCCGCCGACCTCCAGCACGTCGCCGTCGCCCAGGCGGTGGTCCGCGTTCCGGCCGAAGGCGACGAGCGGGGCGCCGGTGAGCCTGAGCGCCTCGTCGTTGCCGTTGGTGTGATCGCCGTGGCCGTGCGTGTTGACGACGTGGCCCACCGTCAGGCCCTGGGCGGTCGCCCGCTCGACCACGGCGGCCGGATCGAACGACGGGTCGACGATCGCCGCCACCCCCGCCTCCCGATCGCCGACCAGATAGGCGAAGTTCCGGTCGCCGCCGGTCCGTATCTGTTCCAGGATCAATCGCATCGCGCTCTCGCAACCATGGCACCCCAAGTGTGGCACACTGCCGCTGCAGGAGGAACAGGATGTTGAAAGTAGGGATCGTCGGCTTGGGAGGGATCAGCAGTTCCCACCTGCAGGCGATCGCGACGCTCGACGACGTCGAGGTGGTGGCTTGCGCGGATCTGCTCGAAGAGCCGCGCGCCCGGACCATGAAGGAGTATGGCGTCGCCAGGGGCTACGCCTCGCATACCGAATTGCTCGAGGACGACGAGGTCGAGGCGGTGGCCATCACCCTCGGGCACCAGCTCCACCACCGGCTCACGGTGGACGCCTGCCGCGCCGGCAAGCACGTGATGGTGGAGAAGCCGATGGCGCTCAACCTCCAACAGTGCGACGAGATGGTCGCGGCGGCGGCGGACGCCGGCGTGAACCTGATGGTCGGCCTGACCCAGCACTTCGGGGGGCCGGCGATGAAGGCGAAGGAGATCCTGGACTCGGGCGAGATCGGGCCGCTGGTCACCGCGGTGAGCTACATGTGCAAGAACTGGAACCACGCCGGGCGCCGGCCGCAGTACCGCAGCCGCTTCCACGGCGGCGGCATGTGGCTGACCAACGGCGTCCACGTCGTCGATCGGCTGACCTGGGTGATGGCGTCACAGGCGGTGTCGGTTTCGGCGGCGATCAGCAACCGCGCGCACTACCAGGCGGCCGACGACACGTCCACGGCCTTCATCCGCTACAAGAACGGCGCGGCCGGCATCGCCATCGCCATCGCCTACGCCGATGGTGCACCCACCCACGACTGCCTGATGTACGGCACCAAGGGATCACTGCGGTTCGCCAGCGGCTCGCTGCAGATCGGCAAGGACAACGAGTGGACCGATGTCCCGTTCGAGACGCCCCCGGCCGGCATGACCGAGCAGTGGCGCGCGTTCGTGGAGGCGATCCGCCTTGGCATCGAACCGCCGGCGCACGGCCAATGGGCGCGCCACATCATGGAGATCCTGTTCGCCGCCGAGGAATCCGCCCTTACCGGGCGCGAGGTGATGCTGTCCGCCGGACCGGCCTGGGAGACACAGAGCGCCGGCGTCCCGGTCTCCATCCGCCACGGCTGGATCTGAGCCGTCATGGCCCGCACGTACGACGCGATCGTGATCGGCACCGGTCAGGCGGGTCCCAGCTTGGCGGCAGCGCTGGCCGGCGCCGGCATGAACACCGCGATCATCGAGCGCCACCGCTTCGGCGGCACCTGCGTCAACGTCGGCTGCATCCCCACCAAGGCGCTGGTGGCCAGCGCCCGCGCCGCGCACGTGGCGCGCCGGGCCGCCGACTTCGGCGTGGTGATCGACGGCGCCGTCGGCGTGGACATGGCGCGCGTGAAGGCGCGCAAGGACGCGATCGCGCGCAAGTCGGAGGTGGGCGTCGAGCGGTGGCTCCGGTCGCTCGACAACTGCACGGTCTACCAGGGGCACGCCCGCTTCGAGGCCGCTCACCGGGTCCGCGTGGGCGACGACCTGCTGGAGGCGGAACGGATCTTCATCAACGTGGGAGCGCGCGCGTTCGTGCCGCCGTTCGGTGGGCTCGACCAGGTCGACTACCTGACCAACTCGACCATCCTGGACCTGGAGGTCCTGCCGGAGCATCTGATCATCGTCGGCGGCGGCTACATCGGGCTGGAGTTCGCGCAGATGTACCGCCGCTTCGGCAGCCAGGTGACGCTCATCGAGACCGGCGACCGCCTGATCAAGCGCGAGTCTCCCGACATCTCCGCGGCGGTGACCGAGATCCTGGAGGCAGAGGGCGTCCGCGTGCGCCTGAACGCGCAGTGCATCGGCGTGGGCAGCCAGGGCGACGCGGTCACGGCCAGCGTCGACTGCACCGCCGGCGCCCCCGAGGTGGTCGGCTCGCACCTGCTGCTGGCGGTCGGCCGGCGCCCCAACACCGACGACCTGGGGCTGGACGCCGCGGGCATCGAGGTCGACCGGCGGGGGCTCATCCCGGTGGACGAGACGCTGCAGACCGCCGTCGCGGGCGTGTGGGCCCTGGGCGAGTGCAACGGCCGCGGCGCGTTCACGCACACCGCCTACAACGACTACGAGATCGTCTCCGCCAACCTGCTGCACGACGACCCGCGCAGCGTCGCGGACCGCATCGACTGCTACGCGCTCTACATCGACCCGCCGCTGGGGCGCGTCGGCATGACCGAGCAGCAGGTCCGGGAGTCCGGCCGGCCGGCGCTGATCGCGACGCGGGCGATGACCCGCGTGGGCCGCGCCGTGGAGAAAGGAGAGACGCAGGGCTTCATGAAGGTGCTGGTGGACGGCGAGACCGACCGGATCCTGGGCGCGGCCATCCTTGGCGTCGGCGGCGACGAGGTGATCCATTCGATCCTGGACGTTATGTACGCCGAGGCGCCGTATACCGTCATCCAGCGGGCGGTGCATATTCACCCCACCGTCGCGGAGTTGATTCCGACGATGTTGGCGGATCTCAAGCCGCTGGGAGGCTGAACGACCATGTGGACCGAAGAACAACTGGCGACCTATCGCGAGCAGGGGTTTCTGGTGCAGCGGGGGCTGATCCCGCAGGGTCAGATCGAGGAGGTGCGCGCGGGCGCGGATGAGTTGATGGCCGAGCAGGCCGACAACCCGCCCGAGGTGCACGTGGTGCGCGAGAAGAGCGGCCCGGTGCGCTCGGTGTTCTGCATGCACCGCAGCGTCCAGCCGTTCCGCGAGTTGTGTCGCTCCGCGCCGATCGCCGGGCCGGTCAAGCAGATCTTCGAGCGCGAAGCCTACATCTTCCACAGCAAGTTCAACTACAAGGAATCCTTCGAGGGCACCGTGTGGCTATGGCACCAGGACTACGGATACTGGCGCTACGACGGCGTCGACGATCGGCTGGCTTCCGCGCTGGTCATGCTCGGCCCCAACACGCGCGACAACGGCTGCATCATGCTGGTGAAAGGCTCACATCGCTGGGGCGTGCTGGATCACTACAGCGACGAGGTCACCACCAGCTACAAGCAGTGGTGCATCACGCCGGACGCGCTACGCGAGCACATCACCGATGAGGCGATGATCATTCCGATCGAGGGCGACGCCGGCGACGTCTGTTTCTTCGACTGCCGGATCGTGCACGGCTCGAACCACAACTTCTCGCCGGCGAAGCGCTACAGCCTGATCTACGCGTTCGCGGCGATCGACAACGTGCCGGCCGGCGTAGAGAACCCGCGCCCGGACTGGGTGGTGGCGCGTCAGTTCGAGCCGGTCACCGCCGGGGTGGAGGAGCCGGCCACGGCCTCCTAGCCGCAACGCTCCGTCGTCTGCGACGGCTCGGCCCATGACCTACGCCGTCCTGTCCGACATCCACGGCAACCTCGAAGCGTTGCAGGCGGTGGAGGCGGCGCTGGACGTGCTGCCGGTCCGCATCGACGCGCACCTGCTCCTGGGCGACTTGGTCGGCTACAACGCCGACCCCGCGGCGTGTCTGGCCCGCGGGCTGCAGATCGCGTCCTGCTGCATCCGCGGCAACCACGACAAGGTGGTGGCCGGCATCGCCAGCGACCGGGACTTCAACGACGTGGCGCAGGCCGCGGCACGGCGGCACCGGCAGATGCTGGCGCCGGAGGACCTGGAGCGGTTACGCACCCTTCAGCAGGGGCCGGTGCAGGCGGCCCCGGGAATCGTGCTGTGCCACGGCTCGCCCCAGGACGAAGACCTGTATCTGGTGGACGGATACGACGCGCGCGAGTCGTTCCAGACGCTCAGCGATCAATATCCCGATGCAAATGTATGTTTTTTCGGACATACTCATGTGCCGGTGGTGGTTCAGCAGAAGCGGCCCAGGCGGGCGGAACGCGCGATCAGGACGCCTGTCCGAGGCCTCATGCTCCAGCCCGGCGCCTCACTGACACTGGATGACGCCAGCCGCTACCTGATCAACCCCGGTTCGGTGGGCCAGCCGCGCGACGGCAACCCGGACGCCGCGTTCGGGGTGTACGACGCCGGCCGGAACCGCTACACCCAGTATCGCGTGCCGTATCCGGTAGCGGAGACTCAGCGCAAGATCCGGGCGCTCGGGCTGCCCGAACGGCTCGCCGAGCGGCTCGCCGTCGGCCGCTGAGCCGACGCAGCGCCAGCGGAAGTCAACCTCGACCCTCGGATTGCTCCCCTGGGCGCCGCGGCCGTGAGACCACCTCCGCCCTGGGCACCCCGGAGTCGGCGAACAGACTTCGGAGCTCTTGCCGGAGGCGCGCGCTCACCGGGCGTGCCGGCGGACGCGGTGGGCCGGCTGCCAGTCCGACCTCCTCCATGGCCGCCTTGATGAACGGCCCCTCCCCTTCGGTCTCCTGGCCCACCTGATGCGTCCACTCGTCCCAGGGCCAACTGAACCCGGCAAGCTGGGCGACCACCGCGTCGTAGTCCTTGCGCTCGAGGAGCTCCCAGACCGACAACGGGTATTCCGGCCAGAAATTGCTCTGATGGGTAATGAAGCCTACGGCACCCAACAGGTGCGCCCACACCGCCATGCCCAGGTTGTCGATGATCGCCAGGCGATCGGCGAACCTGTGCAGACCGGCCGTATACTCGCTCATGGACGATGATGACCACTTGAGCGCGACGACGCCGGGCAGCCGCGCCAGGCGATCGACCGTGTCGACGTTCATGTTGGGCGTCGTCCACCAGTTGTTGTAGATCATGATCGGCAGCTCGGTTTCCTCGCTGACCGCTTCGAACAGCTCGCAGATGTCCTGCACCGGCGGCGGGTAATAGGATGGGGCCGAGAGCTGTCCGAGACTCGCGCCGACCCGGTGGGCGTAGCGCGCCAGCTCGATGATCTCCCGCGTGCCATCGAACTGGACGCTTGCGGCGACGGGGATACGACCGGCCGCCGCTTCAACGCTGGCGCGGATGACCTCCTTGCGCTCCTCCATGGTCAGCATCGGGAACTCGCCGCCCGCGGCAGCGACCAGCAGCACCCCCTTCCCGGTCGCCATCCCGCGATCGAGCATGAAGCCGATGTTGTCCCGCAACGCATCGAGGTCCAGGTCGAAGCGAGGGGTGAACGGCGTCGCCACCGACACCATGGGGCCGCGGAACAGCTTCTTGGCCTCTTGAACGTCCATCACGAATCCATCGTAGCGGAATCGGTCAAGAGACGCAGGAGCCGGCCCCGCTCCTCATCATCGCAAAACGACGCCGCCACGGCCGCTTGCGTGCACGCCAGCAAGTCCGCGATGGAGAAGCCCAGTTCCGCCGCGATCGCGTACTCACGCCCGATCGTGGTGCCGGCTTTCACCGGGTCGTCGGTGCAGATGGTTACCGGGATCCCCCGCTCCACGAAGCGGCGGATGGGATGGCTCTCGTAGCTCTCCACGGCGCCGATCACGGCGTTGCTGGAGAGCGGACACTCGATCGTCACGCCCCGCTCGGCGATCCGGTCGAGCAGGCGGGGATCGGAGGCGGCGCCGATCGCATGCCCGATCCGCGTCAGGCCGGGGACTTCCAGCGCCTCGGCCAAGTGCAGCGTGCCGAGCTCCCCTGCATGGGCGGTGATGCCCAGTCCGGCATCGCGCGCACGCTCCGCCCAGCCATGCACGGCGGACCAGTCCGCCGGCCGATCGTACGGCGCCGGCAGGATGTTCAGCCCCGCAAGGCCACGCCGTGCGCCCGCGATGCAGCGCGGCAGCAGGGTTGCGGCCCACTCCTCGGTAGTCTTGGCGGCGACCAGAGGCACCGCCTGGAGGCGCGGAAAACGGCTGCGTGCCTCTGCCAGCGCCTCGCCGAAGAGATCCAGGAAATCCTCGCGCAGGATGGTCGATCCTCCGAACAGAACCTCCACCAGGACCGCCCCGTCCGTGGCAGCCTCGACCAGGATGCGGCTGACCCGCGCCTTGAAGTTGTCCCGGTGGCGGTCCAGCTCGTCGACCGTGGAGCGCGGGAACGGCAGGTCGGGTCCCCACGTTTCCAGCCGCGGCATGCCCGGCGGCAGGGTACGCATCAACTCGCGCGCGTGCTCGCGCCAGTCGGTCATCTCCCCGGACCGCTGCGCGATTACCTGCTCCAGGCGCGGACCCGATTCGGCGTGCAGATGGATGTCGGCCTTCGGCAGAGCGGCGACGGCCGGCACGATCTCGACGTCGGCCAGCGGCTCGATCACGGATGCTCCATTACCTTCTCGCCACCGGGGTGGGCCCGAATCCATGTGATCCCGTACATCGAGACCTTCGAGAACTATTTGCACGCGCTGCGCGCGGCCGCCGACGGCTCACATCCCCCACACCGTGACCGGCACGCCATCTCCAGACGGTGCGCGGCGGAAGATCTTGTCCGCCCAGGTTCGGTCCGGTGCGCGGTCGAACACGATCAGGTGGCCCGCCTCCGCCCCGCAGCGGTCCATGTACCCGCGGGTTTGCGTCACCCCCTCGGCGATGGTCCGCTCCAACCCCTTGCGCAGCACCTTGCACTCCACCACCCAGCGCCGCTCGCGCCCGCCCTGCGCCCATACGATCAGCAGGTCGGTGCGCCCGCGCCCCAGCGCGTACTCTCGCTCGATCCGCCCGCCGCCGTTCACCACCCGCTGCAGGTGCGCCTGCAGCAGCAACTGCGGGCCAGCCTCGTAGTATTGCTCGAAGCGCTGCACCCAGTGCTCGGAGTGCTCGCGGAAGAACTCCTGGAACGCCGCGATCAGCCCCGCCACGTCCAGCCCGCCGTCCGCGCCCACGTACCACGCCACCTGTTGCGGCAGCCCCGCCTGCACGGCGTAGTTCAGGTGCCGCGGCACCACCTCGGCGTAGATCGGGTTGGCGATGCGCGGTGTGCCGGCGGCGTCCTGCGCCACCAGCCCCAGGTCGTACACGTAGGCGACATCCTCGGTCGTCCACGCCTGCTCGTCGGCACCGGTCAGAATCGGTTCCACCACGCGCCGCACGCGCTCCTCGCGCAGCTTGTGCGCCAGATCGTCGATATGCGTGTCGCGGCGCAGGATCAGCCGCTCCTGCGCCTCCAGGATGGCGTTCGCCGTGATCGGTCGCGAGCGGTCAAGCCCCGGCTCGTGGCGGAAGCAGGCGTCGTAGCACAGCGCGTTCACCAGCCATGGCTGGCCGGCGGTGCGCGTGCGGATCAACGCCTGCGCCTCCTCCGTGAACGCCTGCCCGGTCGCCGCGGTGTGCTGCGCCAGCAGCGCCCGTATCTCCTGCGCCGAGAAGTTGCCCAGCCGCAGCGATTCGGACTTGATGTTGAATGCACTGCCGCCGAGCACCATCCGGTTCTCGGCGGCCGAGTGGATGCGGTAATCGCGCACGTCACGCACCCCGCACAGGATGATGCTGTGCGGGAAGGCGGACGGACGCTGATCGTAGCCGCTGCGCAGTTGCCGCAGCACCGACAGCAGGGTGTCGCCCACCAGCGCGTCGATCTCGTCGATCAGCAGCACCAGCGGCGTGCGGTCGGCAGCCGCCCAGCGACTCAGCGTCAGGCTCAGTGCGCCGCCTGGTCCCGCGCTGCTCATTGCATCGCTGCAGATACGCTCCAGCGTGTCGTCGCCCAGCGTCAGGCTCGCCCTGAGCGCGAACTGGGACAGTACGGTGCGCATGCCTTCCACAACGTTCTCGCGCATCGCCTGACCTGCCTCGACGTTGGCGTACACGCAGCGGACGTCGCCCTGCGCACCGCCGTTCAGCAGATCCCGCAGCGCCAGTAGCGCCGAGGTCTTGCCGGTCTGCCGCGGCGCGTGCAGCACGAAGTACTTCTTGTCCCGGATCAAGCCGAGCACCGCGTCGAGATCGATCCGTTCCAGGGGCGGGATGCAATAGTGGTCCGCCGCCACTACGGGACCTGCCGTGTTGAACTTGCGCACGGTCGCCATCGTCGCAGAGCGTGGCGCGGCTGTCATCCTCGCCGATGAGCCCTGAACCCGAACTCTCCGTGCCATGCTCGGCTCACATCGTTACCGGGCATATACCGACTCTTCAGCCTCCTGTATCCGCTGCCATGTAGTCCATCGATGGCCGACGACACCAAGGCTGTAGCTATTCCTCTGCGCTGCCATTCCGGAGAAACAAAGAGTATGTCCAAGAGACGAGTCCGTCACGCTCCGAGGATCACCGAGCTTCTGACCGCGCCAGCAGCAAGGGCGTTCGCCAAGCGCCGCAACACATTCTACGGGGCAGCTTTATCATCTGGACCGGTCGTCGGTATCAACTTGATTCAGCAACGTACCCGTCGGTGACAACTGTCCTCACGTCAACCCTCACGCAATAGCTGAAACTCGTCTGCCGACATCGGTTCGTAGTCGTGCGGCCAGTGACCGCTCAACTCGATCAGGACCCGCTGCCGGGACGGTGCGGGCACCGGATTCACTCTCACCACACGAGCACCGTAATCGCCCGGCGCGTGGGCAATGGCAGTCACAAGGTCCTTCACCAAGTAACGGGGTGCCCAGCCGATCATGTGGTAGTCCGTCATCTGAACCTGGACAGCATACTGAGTCTCCGGATTCGTCAGTTCAATGGTGACATGGAGAATGTCTCCGGAGCGCAAACGCTCGATCTGTCTCTTGGCATCTTCGAAAACAAGATACTCCGCGAGCTGCAGGCAACCGACCGATACGTTACGTGCCATGGCGCCGTTCGCGTCAGGTGGCATCACCAGTGCCATGACGCTGCAACTGAGGCTGGCGGGTGGACGATTCCACCCCAAATGGCGCCCGACGTCCAGGGTACTTGGAGCACCGACTCGATTTCCGGAACCATGGAGCATTCTGATTGGGCCGTTCGAGCACCGATCACATGGCCAGACCCGGGACCTCTTCCGCGCCCGCCTTGACCTCGATCGACGAGCCTTCGAAGTCGTCGCCGACCGGCTCGTGCCGGCCGCCCAGGCAGCGCGCCAGGAACGCCTCCGCCACGGCCATGAAGGACAGGGTGTTCTCCGGTCGTGCGAAGCCGTGGCCCTCGTCGGGGTACAGGAGGTAGGTGACGGGAATGCCGCGCTCGGTCATGGCCGCCACGATCTGGTCGGACTCGGCCTGCTTGACGTGCGGGTCGTTGGCGCCCTGCCCGATCAGCAGCGGCCGGAGGATCCGGTCGACCCGCGACAGCGGCGAGCGTTCGGCCAGGAATCGCCGGCCCTCCGGAGTGGAGTTGTCGCCGACCCGCGTGCGCAGCATCCCGAGCATCGGCTTCCAATACGGGGGAACGGATTCGAGCAGGGTGTTCAGATCGGACGGCCCGACCAGGTCGACCCCGCAGGCGAACACCTCCGGCGTGAAGGTGAGCCCCACCAGGGTCGCGTATCCGCCGTAGCTGCCGCCCATGATCGCGATCCGATCCCGGTCGGCGATCCCTTGCTCGACTGCCCACTCGATCACGTCGATCAGGTCGTCGTGCATCCTGCCCGCCCACTCGCCGTTGGCGGCGTTCACGAACGCCTTGCCGAAGCCCATGGAGCCGCGATAGTTCACGCTGATCGCGGCGTAGCCGCGGTTGGTCATGAGCTGGTGCACGGGATCGTAGCCCCAACTGTCCCGTGCCCACGGGCCGCCGTGGACCCAGAGGACCGCCGGCAGCGGTTCGGTCGGCCGGTCCGCGCCGTCCCCCGTCGAGCCCACGGGAAGGCTGTAGTAGGCCACGACGTCGAGCTGATCCCGCGACCGGACTACCGCGGTGTGCATGGGCGCGAGGATCGTCCTCTCGAGCTCCGGTCGGTTGCAGAACAGGTACTCCAGGCTGCCCGACTCCGGGTCGTAGAGGTAGTAGGCCTGCGGGCCGTCGGCCCGGTCGTAGGCGACGATCCACGTCCGATCGTCGAGCGACCGGGAGATCTGACCGAATTCGCCCCTGTCGCCGTTCGCGAGCCGCTCGAAGTCGACCGCGACCGACTCGTCGAGCACCGTCCACCTGACGCGTTGATACTCGAACGCGACCGCCTGAGGCCTGTGGGTAGCCGGATGATCGATCGTATGGGAGGCGTCTGCCCTCGCGTCCGAGGCCAGCGCCTCCACTGCGCCGGTCTGCGTGTCCAGGGCCACGAGCGCCGCCGTGTCCCGGCCGCGGCTGTCGCGCAGGTACAGGAATCTGCCGGTCGCATCGAAATGGAGCGGACCGGTCGTCACGTCATCCTCGGGGCCGATCGTCATGAACGGCTCCCACTCTCCGGACCCGGATCGCGACAGGATCTGCGCGCCACCATCCGGTGGGATCACGGTGGCGAGCCGGGCGTTGAAGTCGTGGTCAGCCAGGAGCTGACTGGCTCCCACGTCGTTGTCGACGACGATCCGCGAATCTCCCGTCAGGATCTGGACCCGATACAGATCGTGATACCGCGGGTCCCGCCGGTTGATCGCGATCAGCACCTCGTCGGGGAACCGGTCGGACAAGCCGTGCGGGATCGCCTGGACCCCGTCGTACGGCGTGAGGTCGCGCGTCCGGCCGGTATCGATCTCGACGGCGTGGACGTGCCAGTTCTCGTCGCCGTCCCGGTCCTGACCGTAGAGGAGGCAGCCGGGATGGTAGCTCCACAGGTAGTGCCTGATCCCCCTGCCCCGGTCGCGCGTGACCGGCTTCGCCTCCCCGATCGCGTCCACCGGCGCCACCCAGACGTTGAGCACGCCATCCAGCGGCGCCAGGTAGGCGACCCGCGTGCCGTCGTGGCTCAGCGTCACCGCGGTTCGCTCAGGATTTCCGAACAGCGTCTTTCTGGGGATCAGCTCCACTCCGTAGTCCTTCATTCATTCTGCTCCTGTAGGTCTGGGCTCAGGGGTAGACCACTTGATGCTGGCCTGATGCCACTCATCCGATCGTGACAAGACGATGACGCTTGAGAGCGCGGAGGATCTGTCGTGTCTCGCTTCCCGTCAGCGGTGTCCGTCTCCGTATCTTGGCTTGCAGAGTCTGGACGTTGATGCCCGCCTCACGGGAGAGCGCAGACATGTTGAGAATCTTCGCCAGATCTGCCAACCGGTCGACGGTCAACACCACATCCGTCTCGAAGTAATCGAGAACCGATTCGCCAGCATCGAAGCGCCGCTCCAGATTCTCGCTATTGGTTGCGTTCATACAGATCCCTCTCCTCCATTCGAGACCGCCGTACACTGATCAATCGGACCTTGTCGGCGCGTTCAGTGAACACGGCTGTGTAGTGACGATCCTTGATCCTCCCGACCGCAAGAAGCCGAGTTTCACTCTCGGATCTTGCTGGCAGGATCAGAAGTCCAGCGTCCTGCCACAGGTTCTGAGCGTGTTCGAAGTCAATGCCGTGCTTGTCCGCGTTTGAGCGGGACTTCTCGGCATCGTACTCGAACTCCACGATTCGCTAGGCTCGCATAAAATCTTATGCGCGTCCACACTCGCCCTTCGATGTGCCTCACGGGAGTGCTGGTTCCGTCATCGACAGGGGTGCTACGGTCTCCCATGGAAGCGCAAGGGATCCGCATACGGCAGGCGGTCGACTCGGACGCCCGCGGGATCGCTCAGGTCCACATCGATAGCTGGCGGTCCACCTACGCCGGCATCGTCCCCGCGGAACACCTCGCCGGGCTGGACTACGAGGAACGGGAGGCGCGATGGCATCGCATCCTTGCCGACCGGCGGCAGAACGCCTTCGTCGCCGAGGATCAGGACGGTCGGATCATCGGGTTCACCTCCGGGGGACCGGAGAGGAGCGGCTCCCCCTCGGCGAGTAGCACCGCATCGTGTTCGGACGACCCGCAGCTCGACTCCGGCGGATCGGAGCCGAGCACCGCTCCTGAATACTCAGCCGAACTCTACGCCATCTACCTCTACGGTTGCGGCCAGCGGCAGGGAGTGGGACGGCGGCTGGTCGCGGCGCTCTGCTCGTGGTTCCTCTCCCGCGGGTGGCATTCGATGCTGACTTGGGTGCTTGCGGACAATCCGTCCCGGGGCTTTTACGAGGCGCTGGGCGGCGCGGAGGTCCGGCTGGAGACGATCGCCATAGGCGACACGGAGCTGGTCGAGATCGCCTACGGCTGGAGCGACATCGCACCACTGACGGCCGGCTCCTGACGCCCCGATCCGGCGGGTCAGCTCGGCTCGGGCTCGACGCCAAGCGACTCCAGGACCACCTGCAGCGCCCGCTCCGCATTGATCCGGTACCCGACCTTGGCCGTGGCCGGATCCCCCCGCAGGCCGCGGCGCTGGTCGACGACCGTCATGCCGCGGGTCAGCGTGCCGTCGAGCTCGACGCTGACCGCGCGCGGCGCGGTTCCGATCAGCTCCGGGTGCGTCACCGCCAGCACCGCACAGGGATCGTGCAGCGCCGCTTCCCGGAAGCCGGTCAGGGTCGCGATCCGTCCGTGCAGGTCGTCGAACACCTGCGCGGCGAAGCCGGACACCGCCGTGCCCGCTCGGCGCAGGCGCTCCGCCACCGCGTCGGTCGTCATGACCTGATGGGTGAGGTTGAGGCCGCACATGGTGATGTCCGCGCCGGAGCGGAACACCCGTTCGGCCGCTTCGGGATCGGCGTAGACGTTGAACTCCGCGACCCGCGTCACGTTGCCCACGTCGGTGCTGCCGCCCATGAGCGAGATGCCGGCAATCCGCTTCACCCATCCGGGATCGCGCTCGATCGCCAGCGCCACGTTGGTCAGCGGTCCCAGGGCGACGACCCACACGTCCGGAGCGGCGGCGTCCAGCAGGAAGCCCACCCCGTCGTCGCTCGCCGCCACCCTGTCGTGCGCCATGCGGGTCACGTCGCCCAGGCCGGACTCGCCGTGTACGTGCAGGGCGTGCTGCGGCTCGCCCACCAGCGGCCGCGCCGCGCCCGCGTGGACGGGCGTATCGACGCCGAGCAGGGCCGTAAGCAGCAACGCGTTGGCGGTCGTGGCCGCAAGCGGCACGTTGCCGCTCACGGTCGTGATGCCGGCCACCTGCGCGTGCCGGTGCGCCAGCATCAGCGCGATCGCGTCGTCGTGGCCAGGATCGCAGTCGATGATCATGCGTTTCATGGCCTCCGTCATATCACGGCTCCCGCATCCAGGCATCGCTCTCCATCGGCCAGTTCAGCCGTGTCATCACGGCGCGCCAGCGGTCCGCCATGGCGGGATGGTGCAGCAACGGAACGAATCCGAGTCTCAGATAGGACTTGAGCGCCGGCAGCCGGAAGTCGTCGGTGAACAGGTGGATGCGGCGGTAGCCGGCCCGCAGGAGCCGCCGCACGGCGCAGGCGCAGACCGCCCGGCCCAGCGCGTGGCCGGCATGGGCCGGATCGCCCGCCACCCACCCCAGCTCGCCCCAGAACGGATGGCGATCGGTGAAGTTGTGCAGCGCCATGGCCGTCGCGACGATCTGTCCGGTCGCCTCATGCACGGCCATGAACCAGCCGTCGGGCAGCAGCCGGTTGAGGCAGCGGCTCAGCCGTTGATCGTTCCAGCCTTCGAAGCCGGCCAAAGCCATCACTTGGTAGAAGCGAGGTTCGTCGCCCGGACGATAGGTGCGCACGGCGTATCCCGGAGCCACCGCCGTAACGGGAGGCGCATCCATGATCCGCTCCGGCCACGCCATCCGCAGTTGCCCGCCTTCGAGGTTGCTCATGTTCCCGCTGCCGCCCGGAGAGTATCATCGCCGCCGTGACGGTCGAACCGCTCGGTTGCCTGATCCACGAGTGTTCGCTACCGGGCGAGCGCCGGACGGACGACGTGTTCCCGGCCCATCCGAACGGCTTGCAGGCCAGCAGGCGCACCTGGCTGCTGGTGTACGCCACCCGCGGCTGGCGCGCCGTCGACGACGACCGGTCGATCGTCTACCAGCTTCGCCGCGGCGCGCCGGACGGCGAACTGGTCAAGGAGGGCCTGCTGGCCGCTTCGACCGACGATTGGGACGCCACTGGCGACGGCACCCCGTACGTCCTCCAGCACGGCCACCCGGTCCTGTTCGGCGTGCCCAGGGGCGCCCGTGTCCACGGTCGGGAGCCCGCGCACGCGGGCCTGTTCGTGGCCAAGTGGCGGGTCAAGGCGATGGGGCGCTTCGACCCGGCCACCGGCACGGTGTCGCGCGACCACGATCTGTGGGAGCGGACGCAGGGCGTACAGTGGGCGCAGTTCCGCCTGAACGATCGGGAGGACGACATCGAGATCGTGCAGCCGGCTGCCGGGCTCCGCCAGGAGGGCTACGAGGACGGCCCTCGGCTCTGCGCGGCGGACGTGCGCTGGATGAACCAGACCTTCACGCAGGCGGTGCCCTATGCGGAGAGCGGCGCCGCCGACGGCAGCCAGTGGGTGGACGTCAACCACTTCGACGGCGGCCGGGTCGCGGCGTTGCGCTATCGGTTCGACCCCGGCGCGGGCGTCTATCGCTGGAACGACACCGGTCCCCTGGTCGCCGGCCCCGGCCCGTGGCGTCACTCGGAGGCCGCCATCGCGCGCTCCGACGACGGCTGGCTCATCGCCACGCGCGCCAGTACTGCGGAACGGGACGGCGCCCATGCCACCGGCTTTGTCCGTACCGCCGACCCGTTCTCGGACGTGAGCGACCTGACTATGGCCGGCGATCCGCCCACGAGCACTCCGCGTACCCTGTACCGCTGTCCCGACGGCGTCCTACGCCTCCTCAGCGGCGACCCGCACGCCTCCCCGTACGGCCTGGGCCGCAACCCGCTGTATCTCTGGGACGTGGACCCTCGCACCCTGCGCGCCTCCCGGCGGCGCGAGATCTTCGACTGCGTGGCCACCGGCACGCTGCCGCGTGAGACCGATCCGGTGGCCGACATGGGCAAGCTCCTCCCGCACGCCGGCGGCCGGGTGCAGTGGGTGGTGTGGCGCGTGCGCACCCGCAACGTGCACCACCCCTACACCGATCCCGCCGAGGGGGCCAAGGTAGCGAGCGCCTACGGATTTCCCCCGCTCCGCGACGAATGGAAGGGGCCGCAGGGCATCTACTACGGGCGGATCACCTACGATCGCGACCTGCCCGGACTCTGGCGTCTGTAGGCAGGCAGACATGCGTCTGGTTCACGGGGACTTCCACTGGAAGCGGCTGCTCCTCGACCGCGTCGGGCCGGCGCCGGCCGGCGCGTTAACGGCCCGCGTCACGGTGATCCAGCCGCAGGGCTACCGCCAGGAGCTGACCGTGAACGCCGACCGGATCCGGGTCCTCGACGGCGCGGTCGAGCTCGCCATTGCCTACCCCATGGTCGACGACGGCCGCTACGACCCCTCGCACGGAACCTGGAACGGCGCCTGGGAGATGGGCGCCTACCGCTTCGCCGTAGAGGTAGTGGCCGGCGGCCGCACCGTCGCCTCCGACACCCTGGAGATCGACCCGAGCGAGTTCTTCCCGCGCGACCACCGCTACGTGATCGCCGTCGACGCCGCCCCGCAGATCATCGAGTGCGCGCCGCGCCAGGCGCTCTACACGGACGAGCCGGAGGCGCGCTTCACCGCCTGCATCCGCAGCCACCGCGTCAACCGGTGCCACGTGAGCGTGGACGTCACCGCCCGCGAAGGCTCCGAGCCGCTGGCCGGCCCCTGGCGGCTCAGCCTCACCCACGGCGGCCGGGAGCAGGCGTTCCGGATCGACGGATGGCCCGACGGCGAGTACTGGGTCCGCCTGCGCGTCGTGGTCGACGGCAGTCCGACCGGCCCGTTTTGCGTGCGCAAGTTCTGGAAGCAGGCCCCCCTGCCCGGCTCGCGGCCGGCGGTGCTGGACCTGTCCGGCCACCCGGAGGTGCTGGTCGACGGCTACTGCTTCGACGCGGTGCGCGGCGTGCGCTTCGTCCCCGACCCGTTCGAGCGCCCGGCGGCGCCGGTGGTGGACGGCTCCGCCCCGCACGAGGAGGAGGGCCTGCAGTTCATGTCCGTGGAGTGGAACGAGGAAGCCCGCCGCTGGGAGGCGCACTACGAGAACTTCCTGGTGGCCGGCGACCGGCTGGACGACCACGAGACCCGCGCGGGGCTGCAAATGCTGGCGGTGAGCGAAGACGGCCGCACCTGGACGCGCCCCGACATCGGCACGGTGGCGTATGCCGGCAGCACACTCAACAACGTCCTGAGCGACGACCGCGGTCCCCGCACGCAGCGCGAACGGGAGCTGGAGCACGACATCGAGCACGCCACGTTCCGGTTCTACGACGAGCGGCGCGACGGCCCGGTCGACCTGGACGGCGTCTTCATCGCCTCCGGCAAGGGGCGGTTTCCGTTCGCGTGCAAGAGCCTGCAGATCGGCGAGTCGGCCGCCACCCTCTCCGCGGCCGAACGCAACGAGGTGCCCGGCATGCGCCAGGACGGCCTGGGTGTCCTGGCGCATGCGGCCGCTCCGCAGGACGGAAGCTTCCGCCCGCGTCCGGGCGAGTTCTGGCCGTTCGAGAAGCGCGGCGACGAGTATCTGGTCCTGAGCCGCGAGCCGGTGCTGTATCTGGGCATCGGCATGGACCTCATGCACACCACCGAATCGATGCGCTGCCACGTGGAGCGCGTGGGCGCCCCTCGCCGCCTGTTCTGGTACTTCCGGCCGGGGTCGCCGGCCTACCCCCCGCACGGAGCGGAGTGCGACAACATGCACATGTGCCTGCGCTGCCTGGGCGTGATGTGGACCGACGACGGTCTCACCTACCACCGGCGCTTCGCGCTGGGGCCGGACGCGTTCGACCGCACCGGCACGCAGTTCTACGCGATGGGCATGCTGCAGCGCTTCGGCACCTCAGGCGACGCCGTCGGCAGGCCGGTGCTGGACAAGCTCGCCGGCAAGATCAACCAGGCGTTCGTGGACCGCACGCTGTACCTCGGTTCCGCGCTGCTTCATCACGGGATCGAGCAGACGCAGGACCCGGAGCTGATCTGGACACGGGACCTGCTGCACTTCCACCGGTTCCGGGACGGCCGCCGGCCGCTGGTCGCGCGCGGGCCGGGCGGATCGTTCGACTGCGGCATGCTGCGCGACCGCTACCGGTACGTGGAGCGAAACGGCGAGTGGCTGTACGCCTACGTGGGCATCAATACCCGGCACAACGGCTACGGCATCATGGCCGGCGACTTCCGCGACGCCGCCGACCTGCGCGAACGCCGGCCCAGTCACGCGCTGGCGTCGTACTTCTCGACCTGGGAGGGACATCTGGCCGACGGCCGGGCGACCCGCTACCTGCCGGCGCTGGCGCGCGGCCGGGCGTATCGGATCGCTCACGCCGAGCCGGACGACGTCGAGGGCTCCCTCACCACCGGACTGATCCGCGTCGGCCAGGCGGCACTGCGCATCAACGCCGCTACCGAGCGGGGCGGCTCCATCGTGGTGCGCGTCGAGGACGAGGCTGGCCGTCCGGTGGGCGACGCCGCCCGGTTCCAGGGGGACTCGGTCGACGCCGCGGTCGTGCCCCTCGACGGCCTGGACGGCCGGCCGGTGCGCGTCCGCTTCGAGCTGGTGCGCGCCCGCCTCTTCGCCTTTCTCCTGTAATTGCACACCGGGCAGCTTCCTGAGCTGGGACGGCGAGAACGCTCCCGTCATCGAGTTGCAGGACGCCGAGCCTCGGGACGTGCCCGCAACCTACACCGGCAACACCGGCCACGCCGGATACCTGGACGAGATGTTCGCGGCGCGGGCAGCCGGCCGCGAGTCCGACACCAGCTACACGGACAACATCAGGAGCCTGGCGATGTGCCATGCCGCCATCGCCAGCGCCCGCCGCGGCGCCCGCATCGAGATCGACGACCCGCTCACCTTCCCCGCGCTACGCTGATCACCGCGGAGAACTCGGCCACTTGTTGCGCCAGCACACGATCTCAGTGCTCAGCAAGCCGTGCACTTGGTGTCGTCGGCATTCCGCCTATCGCTTCAAGCAGCCCACTCCCGCGCGAATTCGGGAGCGTCCGCCGCCGCGCATGCCATCACCTCGACGGCGAGTTCCTCTCTCTCTGGCTGGCCCGCGGAAGCGATTCGCTTCTGCGCTTCGTGCATGAAGACATCGATGGCACGCGACCCCGTACCATCATCGGAACCATAGCGCGAGCGCCAACCAGCCTCACCAGACTGATCCTCGTCGTGCGGCCTGGCAAGGACGCGGAGAAACTCCGTCTCCGGCACAGCCTCCGGGAATCGTGTCGCCAGATGTCGCCACTCATCCGGACTGGCCGATTCTTGCCAATTACGACACGCATTCCAGGCCCAAGCGTGTGGAGGACACTCCGGTGTCTCTTCCGGTATCAGCCACTGCGAATAGAACCCGGCCAATGGGTCGCCCTTCATCGTCTCCTGCCTGATCAGATCCGTCGGTGCGACCCTCCCTCGTGCCCTGGCAATCTGGGCGCGTGTGAACTCTCCTGTGAGGCGGCCCCGTCGGCTGAGCTCTGGCATGGCATCGGGTAGAAGCATGGGTCGATCACCACCGACCGCCTCTCGGATCTCGGTGTCTCGACCATCGTGTACCACGACAGCATCGCCAAGATACATATCAGTCCGCAACCAGTCGGCAGTTTGGCTATCAAGTCGCCCTGCATCTGTCTCATGCCTACTTGCTTGCTCCGCCCAGTATTCAGCCTCATCACGGTAGTCCGTTCCACGAGAAGACAGCAGACTAGCCAGCTCGAACTTTGCGTGCACGTTGCTGGGAAACATGCGCAACATCTCCCGCAGAATAGACTCATGCGCGTCCTGGTAACCCTGTGCGCGGAGCCAGAACTCCCAGAGCATCCAGCAATATGAATTCGTGGGCTCCCAGAACAACGAGCGTTCAATCATGAGTCCCAATTGAGTCATATCGGCATGACCGAGCCGATGGCGTTTTATCAGGATAGTACCGAGGTTGTGCAACGTGCGAACGAAGAAGTAACTCACGCCCGTAGCCTCGGCGTATTCGTGGTTACGCTCCAAGAGATTGAACAGGCGTTGAGACAGTCTCTCGGTTTGTTCCTCCGGGCGACAGATATCGGCCCGTAGGTCAGCCCACTCTTCCTCCTTCACAGGCGTCGGCACACGCGTATTGCCCGAACGATAGGGGCTAGCAAGCCCGGTCGTCCGCAAAGCGTCAGCCAACGCGCTCGCAACGTGGCCCCGCGTGTGTTGCAGAAAGCCATCCAAGGCATCGCTCATGACTCGCTTCCAGTGTTCGGGACTTCGTGGGAACAGTCCTCGTAACGCCGAAAAGGTGCCATAGAAGAAGGTGCGGGCTGCATTGGCATCGTGTCGGATCTTGACCGAATGGCGCAATATCGCCTGCAGCATCAGCATCTGATTCTTCTGCGCGTTGTCGTGGTTCGGCAGCAACTGCAACCCCGTCAGCGCCACGGTCAGATACTCCGGCCGGGGATCTGCGGCGAGGCGAAGCCACATAGCCAAGTAGCCGGTGTCCAACTGGCCCCGAGTCAGCAGCCGAAAGCACTCCAGGGCAGGATCTCGCTCCGGCGCCAGCCGCAATGGGAGCAGCCAGCGTAGCCAGTTGCTCAGATCTTCGCGGATCCGGCGCTTGGACTCTGGCAGATCGAGAAGCTGCAACGCGATCAGAGCATCCCCGACTCGCTTGCCGTATACAGAAAAACCAAGGCGCTTCACTTGAGAAGCATAGCCTTCGCGCATTCCGAGTAGCCAGGAAAACAGCGCCCTTTCAAGCTGCGCACGATCGTCGGCTAACTCGGGAGGAAACGCCTGATATAGCAATTCCGGTACATCGAGACGAACGGTAGAATCGACTCCTGCGCGCCCGCTGAACAGATCGGCGATGGCCGCCTCGGGACCGCGGCGAAAAGCGTCGAACCATGCCCCGTTCATGTACGCCCCCTGAGAGTCTCACCGAATTCATCGCGTCCGCACTCCCTTCGCAACGCGAGAAGGTGCCGGTCGCGGGCCTCGCGCACATAGTCGTTGGTTGGTTGATGCGGTCGCGCGATCGTCCCCACTCGGTAGAGATGGCTGGGCTCGTAGTCGATCCGGCAATGCACAATCTCCGCAGTCAAGGTGTCCGCCCGGCCCGGCGACAGGTGCACGGTAGCGCCGTAGGGATGCTCCCTCGGCACCGGAAAGAAGAACTCGTGCATACCGCCGTCGAGCACCGTGGGCAGGGCGCAGGCCACAGATAGTCCCCGATGCGCCCGAGCGGAGAAGACATCCTCAAGAGGGTAGCGCATCAACGCCACTGGCAGTTCGGTACCCGCGAACCCGTAGTGCCCAAGCCCCAGGCGATCACGAAGTGCGTGCGGCCAATCATCGTCATCGGCCTCTTGCTGCACCTCGTCGTAGAATGCGGCAAACGCCGGACGAGCATCGCGGCGCTGATTCCACACGTCTAAAAAGGTGCGGACGGCAGGAGCCGCGTCGGCATCGCCGTCGTCAGCCCGCTGCAACAGGTCGATCAAACTGCCAAGGTCCAAGTCGCTACCCTGTAATGGTCGGGCGAGGGCTTCGATACGCACCAGGGATTGGTTCTCGGACAGCGCGTCCAGCCAAACGTCCCGATTGATCTCAAGAAACGCATCCGGCACGCTCAGACTTGGCACATGGCAGTACCGATCCAGATGCAATTGATTGGCCTCGCCCCAGTTCATCCAAGCTATCGTGCCGCGTCCTTCCACCAGTTCGGAAAGGAGGGAGTCGAACTGGTTCCAGCGCTCAGGGCCTGCCCGTTCGTCAAAGCGACAATTGTCAGCTACCGCGGCGACGACCGTGTCGCGGGAACGGCTGTTACGCCGTAGGAAGTCCCCGTGCGCCGTCATAGGTCGACATCAAGATAACACGACATCTGGATTGACGACGTCGGCCGGCCGTCGGCCTTCCAACACATCCAGCACGCCTTTCGCGCAGTCGGTAGCCATACGGTCCATCGACTCGCGGCTGGACGACGCGATGTGCGGCGTCAGCAGCACGTTGGGCGCACGGCACAGGGGATGGTCGGTGGCGATCGGCTCCTTCTCGAACACGTCGAGCGCGGCGCCGGCGATCCGGCCCTCCTCCAGGGCCCGTACGAGCGCACTCTCGTCGACCACGGCCCCGCGGGAGGTGTTGAGCACGCGACAACCGGGCTTGACCCGGGCGAGGCGCCGGTCGTCGAGCAGGCGGCGGGTCTCCGCGGTCAGCCCCACGTGCAAGGTGAGGAAGTCGGCCATGGCCAGCAGCTCGTCGAGGGACTCCACCTGTTCTGCCGGCCCCGAGTATGCGCCAGGCGCGACGTAGGGGTCGTAGCCGCAGACCTTCATCCCCAGACCCGTCGCAGCGATCTCCGCCACGCGGCTGCCGATGCGGCCCAGGCCCACGATGCCCAGCGTCCTGCCTGCCAGCTCGATGCCGATGAACTGTGAACGGTCGGCGAAGCGGCCCTCACGCAGGGCGACGGAGGCCGGGACGACGTTCCGGGCCAGGGCCAGCATCAGGCCGATCGTGTGCTCGGCGACCGAGTTGGCGTTCGCCTTCGGGGTGAAGACGACCGGGATGCCGCGCGCGGTGGCTGCGTCGCAGTCGATGTTGTCCACGCCCACCCCGTGCTTGGCGATCACCTTCAACCGGGGACAGTGTGCCAAGTCTTCGGCGCCGATCTCGAACAGGCGCACGATGACGGCATCCGCGCCCCGCAGCATCTCACGCGCTTCGTCATCGGTGGGCACCCTGCCCTCCGCCCAGGGCGCCGTGCAGTCGCACCCGGCCTCCAGCAGCGCCATCCCGCACGCGGCGATCGGCTCGGGCACGAAGACGGTCGGTTTCACAGGCCGCCGGTCTCCCGCAGGTATGCAAGCTGGCGGACGATCTGCCGGTCGCGGCGTTCGGCCACCTCGGAGGCGTCACGCGCGGACCAGTCGTAGAAGCCTGTGCCGCTCTTTGCTCCCAGCTCGCCCTGGCGGATCCGTTCACGCAGGCCCGGCAGCGTCTCGCCATCACTAGCGAGGGACGCCATCAGGTAGTCGTGGATGGCTCCGATCAGGTCCAGCCCCACCAGGTCCATATTCTCCAGTGGACCGAGGGCGGGCATCCGCAGCGCGAACGTCAGGCGCGCGACCGTGTCGATTTCCTCCGCCGTGGCCACGCCTTCCTGTACCAGGTAGATCGCTTCGCGCCAGAGCGCATGCAGCATGCGGTTGCCGATGAATCCGGGGACGTCGCGGTTGACGCGGACGGCGATCTTGCCGATCGAGGTCATCACCTCGCACACCCGGTCCATCACAGCGTCCGGGGTCTGTTCGCCGCGGATCACCTCGACCAGGGGCATCAAGTGGGGTGGGTTCCAGAAGTGCGTCCCCGCCAGCAGCCCGGCGCAGGCGCCGCGGCGCCCCAGGTCGGTGATGGGGAGCCCGCTGGTGGTGCTGATGAAGATCGCCCCGCGCTCCCTGGCGATCGTGAACCCCCGGAGCAGATCCCCCTTGCGCTCGAGGTCTTCGACGATGGCGTCCATGATCAGATCGGCGTTCCGGTCGAGCTCCGCCGGCTCCCCGGCAGGCGTGATCGCACCCCCGGCCCGCAGGGCGGGACCGACGTGGCGATCCATCCAGTCCTCCAGGGACGACGCCGCCTCCCCGACCGAGGCGAGCCGCTCCGGGTCCCGGTCCCAGACCAGCACGTCGTAGCCGCCACGCTTGAAGGCTACGGCCGCCGCGGCGCCCATCTGGCCGACACCACAAATGCCGACCCGGCGAATGCCCGCCGCGACCGTCACGAGCCCGCCGCCCGCTTGGGCGGCGCGGCGGCGACGCCCTCCATGCCACCGGAGATGCGCAGGATCTCGCCGGTCACCCAGGAGGAGTTCGGATCGCAGAGCGTGGCGACGCCGAAGGCGATATCCGCTGGCTCGCCCCATCGGCCCAGGGGGATCGCCTGGCGGATCCGCTCGATCATCTCCTCCTCGGTGATGCCCAGCGTCTCGCAGCGCTGCGCCATCACCTTGCGGTTGAAGTCCGTGTACACCGGCCCCGGACAGACCGCGTTGACGCGGACGCCGTAGGCGGCCAGCTCCAGCGCCAGCGAGCGCGTCAGGCCGATCACCCCGGCCTTGGCGACGTTGTAGGCGGCGACCCACGCCGCCGGGTTCTGGCCATTGATCGACGCCAGGTTGACGATGCAGCCGGACTCCTGCCGTTCCATGATCCGCGCCGCCGCGCGGCAGCACTTGAACGTGCCGTTCAGGTTGACGTTCAGCACCCGCTCCCACTCCTCGTCGCCGAGCTCGACGACCGGCGCCACGTTCTGGCCCAGCCCGGCGCTGTTCACGAGGATGTCGAGCCGCCGGCGCGCCGCTGCGACCTCGGTGAAGAAACGGTCCACTTCGGCGGTCGACGTCACGTCCAGGCGGGCGGCTGCCGCGGTCAACCCCTTGCCGGCGATCGCGGCAGCGACCGCCTCGGCCTTCTCTCGCTGCAGGTCCGCGATGATCACCGTGGCGCCCCGGGCCGCGATGGTCTCCGCGATGCCCCGCCCCAGCCCCTGCGCCGCTCCGGTGACCACCGCCACCTGACCGGCCAACGCCCGCGCTGCCGGCGTCATGACCCGGTGGCGGCACCGGCGAGCAGGGGCGATGTTCCGGCTGGCTGCACGCTTCGGTACTACCACTCCGATGTCGCCGGCGTCAAAGGGCGCTCGCCACCGACGAACCGTGCGCTCAGCGTGCGACCGACAGGAGGCGAGGATTGACCGGCTTGCCCCTCGCTGCATAGGATGAGTCATCATGAGTCGCTATGTGAGTCACCCGAGGAGCACCTGACGATGCATCAACTCACCGTTCGAGGATTCGACCCTGCCTTGGCCGACAGCATTCGCCGACTGGCGCGCAAGGAGAGGATCTCGCTGAACCAAGCGGCGCTGCGCCTCCTCCGCCGCGGGGCCGGCCTTGCGGACGATCAGGGCTCAGTCGACACCGTGGGCTCATCGCTGGATCACTTCATCGGGAGCTGGACGCGTGAGCAAGCGGATGAGATGGACCGCGCTCTCGAGGACTTCGAGGGCATCGACGAGTCCATGTGGTCATGAGGATCCTCCTGGACTCGACGGCCTATTCGCAGTTGGCCCGCGGACACCCTATGGTGGCCGACATCGTGCGCCGATCCCAGGAAGTCGTGCTCTCCGCCGTCGTGGTGGGAGAGCTGCTGTACGGGTATCGACATGGTACGCGCACGGCTCGGAACATCCGCGAGCTGGACGCATTCCTGGCGAATCCCTACGTCACCCTCGTACCCGTAAGCCGAATCACGGCGGACCGCTACGCACGGATCGCGGCAGCGCTGAGGGCGAAAGGACGGCCCTTGCCCACCAACGACATTTGGATAGCAGCCCACGCCATGGAAACGGGAACGGATCTTGTGTCGTCGGACGGCCACTTCGAGCACGTAGACGGGTTGGCCTGGGTCCAGGTACCAGTCGAGTAAGGAGCGCCGGTCCTCAACTTCCCGTGACTCGGTCCCTCACTCGGCAGAATGTGCGCGTCGCACGTTTCCGGCGTCACCTGTCCGGCAGACAGCGCATCCTGGGTGGCGTCGTTGAGTTCGACGCCGAACCAGCGATGCGCCGTGCCGGGATCGAAGGCCGGTTCAGGCATAGTCGAAGAGCCTCCCGGCGTTCTCTCCGAGGAGCATGGCGCGTTCGGTCGCGGTCAGCCAGTCGAAGCCTTCGCGCACCAGGCGCAGCTCGTCGGCCAGCGACGGCCACCCGTACGCGAGGCGGAGATGGCCGGGAAAGCCGGTGCCCCACAGGCAGCGATCGATGCCGAACGCGCCGATCGCGCGCTTGATCACCTCGTGCATGTCCCGGAAGGGAAACCCCTCGTCCGAACGGCCGTGCACGTCGGAGATCGTCAGGAAGACGTTGCCCCGCTCCGCAAGCCGGAGGATCGGCCCGTATTCACTCCAGTCGTCGGCGGCCATTCCTGGTTCCGGATACATCAGATGATCGATGATCCAGGTGATGCCGGGATAGCGATCCGAGGCGTCGGCGAGCTGGTGCGCGCTGGGCACGCGGTTGTGCACCTTGGCGATTCCACTCCGATCCTCGATCGCTCTGAGGAGCGGCCTGGTGTGCGGCGAGGTGAGGATCTCGACATCCGGATAGTAGTCGGGGTGGAAGCGGAAGCCTCGCATCCCCAACGCATCCATCCAGTGCTGCACGAGCTCCACGCTGGCCGGATCCAGCGGGTCGATCAGGCCGACGGAGCGCAGGCGCCGGGGAAACTTCGTGGCCGCTTCCGCCACGTAGCTGTTGTCCCAGGTCGACCAACTCGATTGCACCAGCACCGCGGCGTCGACCCCGTGGGCGTCCATGTCGTCGATCAGCAGCTCCACCGGGCCCGCTTCCTCCGGGAGCGACCTGAACGAGGGCGCGGTCGGACCGATCGGCGCGACCGGGGGCATCTCCCAGACGTGCACGTGCGTGTCGACGATCATGGTTGTCCGATCATGGCTGTCGCGCTCCGTACTCTACCCGTACCTCGCGCACGCGCGGGGTGCAGCCGCCGTTGGCGGCACCAAGCGCCAGCCGGTACTGCATCCAGCGCCCGCGGGTCGCGGCCGCCCGCAGCGGTTGGCGGCGCCCCAGCCACTCGTCGTTCTCGCGGCCTCCCCGCCACGGCTCGTCGTCGAGCTGCTCCGGGGTGGCCGCGGTGCGGATCTGCGCCCGCACCCACGTCGAACGGGCGTGCTCGACCTCCCAGTCGAGCCGCTGCACGACCGCCCCTTCGGGTAGCCGGTACGGCTCGGAGACGTAGTACTCCTGCTCCGAGCCGTCGATCTGGTTGCGGGGCTGGGCGAAGGCCAGCGCGTGCGGGCCCACCGTCGGCAGGCGCGTGAGCCGCTGCTCGCTGAATCCGTCCGGGCCGTTCCAGTACACGAAGGACTCGCCCACGTGATCGCCGAAGGTCTTGTGGTTGGCGATGGCGATGTCGACGCGTCCGTCGCCGTCGAAGTCGGCCGCAAGGCAGCCGGCGGAGGAGTGCGCGCGCAGCCGCGTGAAGTCGCCGGCGCGGAAGCCCGTCTCCCGATTGCCCCAGTAGATGAGCGCGTCGACGTCCCGGTCGACCGCGCTCTGGTAGCCGCAGCTCAGCAGGTCCGGCACCCCGTCGCCGTTGAAATCGGCGATCGCCAGGCCGTGCCCGCAGTTGGACGGGAGCTGCGTCTGCCGGTCGGCGCGCAGTCCATCAGGACCGTTCCAGAAGATGTGGTTGAACGAGTCGTGCGGCTGGCCGGGATTGGGCTTGCCGCCGCCGAGCAACAGGTCGGGATAACCGTTGCCGGTCAGGTCGTGCGCCACCGGATGGCCGGCGCTGAACGAGGTGGGCAGCACGAGTGAGCGCTCGGTGCTGAACCCGCCGGGGCCGCCGCGCAGGATCACGCAACGGTTGCGCCCGGCCGGCGCGACCGCCAGGTCCAGCCAGCCCGACCGGTCGAAGTCGGCCAACACCAGGCGCCGCGGCGGGATGTAGTCGCCCGGCCCCTCGAGCACGGTCAGCACCGTCGGATCCTCGAAGTCGAAGCCGCCGCGCACGCCGCGATAGATCGTGATCGTCGGAACGTGGAAGTGCGAGACGATCAGGTCCAGATAGCCGTCGCGGTTCAAGTCCGCGATCGCGCAGGCCCAGCCCAGCCGGGTCGGTATGACCACGTCGGGCTCGGCCGCGAAGCCGTCCGGGCCGCCGAAATAGACGAAGGAGCCGGCATCCAGGTGGATGGCGTTCTCGTAGCTGTTGATCAGGATGATGTCTGCCCAACCGTCGTCATCGACGTCGCAGGCGAGGGCCGCGGCGGCCCCAGGGCTCCGCAGCGCCGCTCTGCGTTCGGGCGAGAAGCCGTCGCGTCCTCCGTAGTAGAGGTAGCTGTCCACCGCCATGTCGGCGCGGCGGCCCGACTGGTTGGCGAACACTACTTGCGGCAGCGGGTCGTCGGAGAAGCGGGCGGCGTGCACCCGCCGGGCGCCGTGCGTCTGCAGCGCCACCGGGTCGGCGAGCCGCCGGCTCCCGCCGGCAAACGCCGGCGAGTCCACCGTGAACGACTGCGCCGTCCGCTGCTGGCAGATCACCAAGTCGCACACGCCGCTGCCGCGCAGGTCGGCCAGCGCCACGTCGCATGCCCGATGGGTCGGCACGGCCAGGCGAGCGGACTCTCCGAAGCCGTCCGTGCCGCCCCAATACAGCCAACTGCACTCCCCGCCGTCCTCGAAGTCCCGGCACGCGAAGGCCAGATCGACCCGACCGTCGCCGTCGAAGTCCCCGGCCGCCACCGACAGGGCGTTGCGGCACGCGAATCGCAGCGGCCGGCCGAAACCGCGCTCCCGGGTGACCGGCACCAGGAACTGCGTCGCCCCGCCGGCGACGAACACCAGCGGTTCGGCCCCCAGGTGGACGGCGATCGCCAGCGGCGCCACGGCGCCTACACGCTCCGTTTCGGAGAGCTCCTCGGTCTCGGCAAGGTCGGGCGGTGCCCATCCGTCGGGAGCCGGCACGTCCGACCAGCGCTCCGGGTCGATGCCGCCGGCGCCGCCCCAGTAGATCCGCGGCGGGCGGTCGGCCGCGGTCACGATCAACTCCGCATGCCCGTCCCCGTCCAGGTCGGCCGCGCCGAGCTGCACGCCTTCGATCGGGGTGTCGACGTACTCCTTGGCTTCGATGCCCAGGTCGGTCTGATGGAACAGCCGCACCCGACCCTCGGTCAGCAAGGCCAGGTCCGCGCGGCCATCGCCGTCGAAGTCGCCGGCGGCCACCGACGTACAGCGGTGCGCCGGCAGCACGGTCTGGTAGCGTTCGCTCAGGCCGGCGGGCGATCCGAAGTACACGTTGGCGTTGAGGCGGCCGGCGTTGCCGCTCTTCTCGTTGCCGATGATCAGGTCGGCGTAGCCGTCGCCGCTGATGTCGGCCACCGCCGCCGTGGGGCTGCCGCCGGCCGGCAGCTCGGTGCGCTCGCAAGCGCCGAAGACGTCGCGGTACACGCAGGCCGGCGGCGCCTCCAGATGGACCTGCGCGTTGCAGAACAGCAGGTCCACGTAGCCGTTGCGATTCAGGTCCAGGTGGTGGATGCGCTGCAGGACCCCGGCCCTCGAAACGTAGAGGTTCTGGCCGGCGTTGCCGAAGGTGCCGCGCCGAAACGCCTCGAATCCCCGAGTGACCCAGACGCCGTCCTTCATCATGGCCATTCCGAAGGCAACAGCATACTCGCTACGCATGCGCCGCGATTGACTGGGGCCGCTCCGGGACCAGCACCATCGACTGACCGCCGCCGGCAAGACCCGGCTGGAGCAGCACATCGCGAAACTGTCGAACCAGAAGAGGGCCCATGGCGATGTCGATCACGGGGCGGCCGGGGTGGCCCGTGCCACGGGCACCGCTGGCGGAGGAGCGCTGCGCACGGCCCGCGAACGGTCAGTAGCGCAACGCACCGCTCAGAACGAAGACCTGGTCGGATGCCATCGACCGGTGGCTCAACGTGCCGATGACCACGTGGCCGTCGAGCTTCAGCCCGTCCTCGGTGCCCGCGAACCGCGTCCAGCCACGTACGACCGGCTCCTGTATGCGATCAGCCTGTGAGCGTGCGCGACGCGCAGGGATCTTCCATCAGATCAAAACGGCGTCGCAGAACACCAGCTCCCAGCCGTGGAACACCACGATCAGGCCGATGAAGCGCACCCCCGGAAACTGCCGCGCCAGCCGCTCGTCCGTTAGGTACCGCTCGAGCTGCGCCGTCGCCTCTGCGGCCGCCGCCGCCACCCCGGACTCGTCCACCGGCTCGCTGCGCTTCAGGTACTTGAGCTCGATCAGGTAGCCGCGCTGCAGGTGCGGATAGCGGGCCACCAGCGGCTCCAGCGCGATGTCCGCGTGCCCCTTCCCCAGCTCCGCCTCCGACCGGAACACGTAGTAGTCGGCCACGCTCAGATAGGCGGCCAGGAACCCCTGAATGACCTTCTCCCCGCCGATGTAGTCGCGGATCCCCGTCTGCCGCGCGATCGCCTCGCTCAGGAACTCCAGCACCGGCCGCCACTCGCCACGGTTGGCCATCCCCATCATCAACTGCTCGAACCGGAACAGGTTGACCGAGAACACCCGCACGTCGCGGTAGGCGTCGCGCAGATAGCCGTACATCAACCGCTTCACGGTCTGGTTCGGGATCGTCAGCCGGGGCACGCCGTCGACCACCTCGCGGATGCTCAGCAGCCCGAAGTAGTGCAGCAGGGACAGGAAGTTCTCCGGCTCGGTGAGGTCCTCCAGCGGGAAGCCGGGCTGGATGCGGGTGTCCACCTGCTCCTCGCCGATGACGTCGCGCAGCAGGTCGAAGTTGCCATTGAGCTGCCGGCCAACCACCAGCAGGTGGCGCAGCTTGCCGTAGTCGATGCGCACGTTGGTGTCGATCAGGTAGGTCGGCACCGGCCGGTTCGGAATCGAGTGCTTCAGGTAGTAGAGCACCATGTCGGAGTTGTACAGGTCGGTTTCGGCTGCCTCGGCGAACCGGTAGCCGTTGTACCACTGGCCCATGATGCCCATGGCGGCAGCGACGTCCTGATTGAACACGCCCAGGTCCCGGTACGTCTCGACCAGGCGCCGCACCTCCGGCTCGGTGAAGCCGACCATCTCGTTGAAGTCCTGGTGCAGGCTGATGTTGGTGCCGATGTTGAAGCCGCTGGTCACGTCGTCCAGGGTGACCGGCGACACGCCGGTGATGAACAGCCGCTCCAGACCGCCGCCGCTGCGGTCCGCGCCGCCCTTGAGGGCGGCGAAGAAGTTGCGGTAGAAGCCGCCGCCGTGGGTGAAGGAGTGGTACGCCTCCGCGCCGTGGTACGCCAGCACCGTGTTGGCGAAGTTGTCGTACTCGTCGATCAGCACGTACAGCGGGATGTCATGGTCGCCCGCGTACCGGAACAGCTCGGAAAGCTTGTTGGCGATGGAGGGCGGCGCGAGGATGTCCCGCATCGCCGCTTCGGGAAACAGGTCGGGATGCCGCCGCAGCGTCCCCCGGAGCTCTATCAGGCAGTAGGTCTCGAACTCCCGCTCCAGGGTCTCGAGCTTGTCGTTGACCATCGAGAAGTTGAAGCGCAGGGTGACGTAGCGGCTCTGTTCCCCGGTCGGGTCCTGCCCGATGTCGGTGCCGGCGAAGGTGGCGTCGAAGTCGTCCGCCCAGAAGCGGTCGTAGTAGTTCTCCAGCAGGGACACCCACAGCGACTTGCCGAAGCGGCGCGGACGGATCAGAAAGGCGTAGCGCTCCTCCTCCAGCCGCCGCAGGAAGCGGGTCTTGTCGACGTACAGCCACCGGTTCAGGCGGATGCGCCGGAAGTCGGCCTCGCCGTAGGGAATCCGCGGGTGCGCGGGTGGCGTGCTCACGACCGTAGCTTAAGGCACTGACTCCATCGCTTCCAAGGCGCGAGAGGCAATGACGTGCGCCGACGTCGACTTCGTCAGTGGCGCAGGGAGGCGCGCAGCTCCAGGGTGTGCCCGGGCTCGGCGGCGCCGGCGTGCTCGCGGCGGGTGCCTTCCAGGCTCAGGCTGAGGGATGGGTCGTGCCGGAAGCTCGTGCCCACCCGCCAAGTGCGGGCGCCGCCGTCGGCCACGGTCAGACCGGCGTACGGGCTCACCGTCGCGGCCCCGTCGAGCGCGTCCAGGCCGTAGCTCAGCTCGGCGGCCAGGCGCGCGCCCGGCTGCGGTTGCGCCGGCCCCTGCGCGGCCAGACGCGCGGCGTCGGGCAGCGACCACAGCGTTGCGGCCGTCGTGGCGGTGGTGCCCCAGGAGGGAGCCACGCTCAGCGCCACGCCGCGATCCGGCGCGCCCGGATCGAGCCGCAGGGAGCCGCCGGCGCTCCATTCGCTGAAGCCTGCGCTCTCGTGCAGCAACAGGCCCTGGCCGCCGGCCGTCAGGGTCAGCCCCCAGGCGGGCAACGCGTAGCCCAGGCTGCCGCCCACCACCAGCCCGGCGCCGGTCTCCGCGTCGCCGCCGTCATGGCGGGCGCCCACCTCGACCCGCGGGGTCAGCACGCCGCCGCCCACCGCTACCCGGTAGGAGGCGTTCAGCAGCAGCCGCACGCGCTCCACGTCGGCCTCGGTCGCCACCACACGACCCGGCACCGCCTCCGATCGCATGCGCACCACCATGCCGTCGGCGGTGGCGGTCACCTCGAAGCCGCCGACCCCGAGGAACGCGAGGTGGTACGGTACGTGCTCCAGGATGACGGGTACCGCGAAGCGGGCCGTCACCACGAAGAGATCACCTTCGCGCGCGGCAACGTATCGGCGTCGGTCGACTTGACCGCGGTGTGGCCCTCGTAGGCGCGTTCCACAGGAGAGTCCCTTCGGTGCCGGCACCCGCATCGTGACCTACAACGAGTGGCAGGATCCGGACGGCCGGGTCCGCGATCACTACGCGCCGCTGGCGCAGACCGCTACGTGCTGGAAACCCTGGAGAATCCCGAGATGTTCATCGCGCAGGAGACGCTGGACTTCTCCCGGCACGTGGTCTTGAATGAGCGGAACGGCATGCTGGAGCCGCGCCACGTGGACCTGCGGGTATTCGCCATTCAGGGCGCGGACGGAGAGATCACGGTGTTCCCCGGCGGCCTGACCCGGGTGGCCCTGGAAGGCGGACGCATCACCAACAACACTTCGGGAGGACGGTGCAAACCCACGTGGGTGGTCAGATAGCCGCACAGACGGTCACGGCGTCCTATATCTACGCAGCGCACTACGGTTACTCCGACCCGGTCCTCCACAACGACAACCAGCTCCGGATCTTTCCCTCAGCCGATGCCGACCAGGAACCGCTGGACCTGCAACTGTGGACCCGGCCCGAAGGCCGGCCCGTGGAATACCGGGACCGCTTCGGCAACCGCGTGCGGCGGGTCCGTATCGTCACCCAGCACGACCGCCTGGTGATCGCCACGGCGGGACGCGTCCGTCTGGCTACCCAGGCGCCGGCGCCCGGCGACGCGGCCGTGGCAGAGGTCACCGACCTGACCGAGGGCTTCGAATTCGCGTTCAGGTCGCCGCTGGTCAATCCCGACGGCGTTGCGGACGCGGCGCGGGAGATCGCCGGCGGCGCTCGCTCGCTCCTGGCGGCGGTGCGCGAAACCGTCGACTGGGTACACCGCGAGATCAGGTATCGGCGCGGCTCCACGGGAGTCACGACCACCGCCGAGCAGGTGCTGGAGGCCAGGGAAGGGGTGTGCCAGGACAAGACCCATCTGGCCCTGGGCATGCTGCGCGCCCTTGGGATCCCCGGCCGCTACGTCAGCGGGCTGCTCACCGGTCAGGTGGGCGAGACCCACGCCTGGCTGGAGGTGCTGCATCCCCGTTCGGGCTGGCTGGCGGTCGACCCCACCCGCGGGGTGATCTTCCCGCCCGCCTGTGACTACATAAGGCTCGCGATCGGCCGTGACTACTCAGACGTCTCGCCCGTTTCCGGGTCGTTCCTGTCCAAGGGTGCCGCGACCGAGTACGCGGCCATCGCCTCAGTGCGGTTTGCCGACACCGAGACCAGTCTCGATGATGCCCTCGAACTGCTGAATCGGCGTACGTGGTCAACGACGGTGAGTGCCCGCCCTGAGCTCATGAAGGAACAGCACACCCTGGATCCAAGAACGATCGCACCGGGGAGCGATCGCTGGCTGACCGACTCCCGGGTCTACAACTTGATCTGGCTGGGACGCTGGATCGAGCGAGCCCAGGGCGTCGCCCGCATGCTGCTGTGGGCCACCGGGCATGCGGCGACCAACGATCTGGAGGACGTGCTGGGCATGGCAGCCGACGTCCGCGGGATCACGGTGTCAGCGGACGACTCGGCGCTGGAGGTCCTGCTGACCCGCGACAGCGGCGGGTCCTTGCGCGGCTGTCTTGAAGCAGCCCGGTACAACGCCACCCACGTAGCACCGGTGGAGGTGATGCGCATCATCGGGACAGCCATCGAGACGCTGAACCGGCACGACCCTGCATCGTCGCCGGCCGACGTGGCAGCGCTGACGCGGAGCGTACTGAGCACGCTCGACGAGTTGCATGCCGCGGTGGAGGAAGCCTGGTTCCACTCCGACACGCTCTCCGAGGAAGAGGCCGACCGCCGCTTCGTGCAGCAACAGCAACACTAGTGTCCTGTATCAGAAATGCGTTCGCAGTAAGTCTTGAGTGACTCGAGGATCTGATCTGCGCTCTTGGTCCAGATGAACGGCTTCGGATCCTCGTTGTATACCGCCAGGTACTCCTCGATCGCCTCTTCAAGCTCCTTCGTGCTTCGGTGTGTGCCACGCCGAATCTGCTGCTCGGTGAGCGCGGCGAACCAACGCTCCACCTGATTGATCCATGAGGCGCTCGTCGGCGTGAAGTGCACGTGGAACCGCGGGCGGCGGGCCAGCCAGTCGTGAATCATCACCGTCTTGTGCGTGCCGTAGTTGTCGAGCACGAGATGAACGTCGAGGTCGTCGGGAACTGACTTGTCGATGATGGTGAGGAACTTGCGGAACTCCACGGCGCGGTGGCGCGCCGGTAGCACCTGCCGATCACCGCACCGGTGGCCGCGTTCAAGGCCGCGAACAGCGACGTGGTGCCGTGCCGGCGGTAGTCGTGCGTACGCCGCTCCGGGAGGCCCGGCCGCATGGGCAACACCGGCTGCCTGGAAGCGGCTCGCTACAACGCCACCCACGTGGCCCCGGTCGAGGTGATCCGCATCGTCGGCACCGCCATCGAGACGCTGAACCGGCACGATCCGGCCTCGTCGCCGGCCGGCGTGGCAGCGCTGATGCGGAGCATCCTGGCCACCCTTGACGAGTTGCACGGCGCGGTCGAGGAAGCCTGGTTCCACTCCGACACGCTCTCCGAGGAAGAGGTCTACCGCCGCTTCGTCCAGCAACAGCAGTAGTCCTACTGGCCAAGGCCGACGCCGCCGGCCGGGGAAGGCAGTCCACCGGTTTGGTTTGAGCGAGCGTCTCCAACGTCGCGGCTTCCACGGACGCCGGATCCACCGCCCTTGCACACTCACATTGCCAATGTTATCGTGCAAGGACAATGTTAGATGATCACGAGAGCTCCGACAGGCCGTTTGCCGAGGAACTGGAGCGTTATCTCGGAGACACGCTTCATGATCGCATTCGAGTGAAGCCACTCCACCACGTGCCGAACCTGTCCTCATTCCTCGGTCGCATATACAGGATCTGCGACGGCCGCATTGCGGGAAGGCGCTGCGTCTTCCTTGTCACCCAAGACCATAGCGCCAAGCCTTCCGATATCGCAAAGCACGCTGGCTTGGTTCGTGCCGCTGTCGACGCCATTGTCGTGTTCGTCGCCCCGGCACTGAGCCCTCACCGCCGCGCACGCCTCATCCGACATGGCGTAGCGTTCGTCGTGCCGGGCAACCAGCTCTATATTCCTGACCTCGCCATCGATTTGCGCGAACATTTCCGCGCGCGCAGGCAGCGACGTGTCGGCGGCCTGTCGCCGGCGGCCCAGGCGGTCTTGTTTCATCGTCTCTTTCGACTCGACGAAGCCGCGACAACCCCTTCCCTGATAGCCACCCCGCTGCGCTATGCGGCCATGTCGATCGGCCGCGCTTTCGATGAACTGGTTGACACGGGACTCGCGCATACTGAGAGGCGGGGCAAAGAGCGGCATCTCCGGTTCAAGGCCGAGGGGCGCCCACTTTTCGAAGCCGCACGCGAACTGCTACGTAGCCCAGTACGCACCGAGAAGTTCGTTTGGTACATGCACGACGTCGGCACGCTGAAGCGCGCGGGTGAGACCGCGCTTGCGGAGCTTACTGTATTGTCCGCGCCGCCATTGCGCACTTTCGCCGTCGCCGCTAGCGATTGGAAAAAGACAGCCGATGACTACGGGCTCTTCGAGACGGACCTGGACGAGGCCGAATGCATCGTCGAAACATGGACCTATGACCCGGCCGGCTTATCTGGCACACCCATCGTGGACCCGCTGTCGCTCTACGCACAGTTCCGAGGTCATCGTGACGAACGTGTTTCCATGGCCGCCGAACGACTATTGGAGGAAATGGCGTGGTAGCAGGCATCGACAGATTCCGTGAGCATTTCGCAGCATACGAAGATCAATACGCGATCATCGGCGGCGCGGCTTGCGACCTGCTGTTCGGCGCGGCAGGTCTCGACTTTAGGGCGACCAGGGACATCGATGTGGTTCTCTGCGTGGAGGTTGTCGATGTTGCGTTCGCAAGGGCATTCGAAGCATTCGTTGATGCCGGCGGATATCAAGCCCGCGAGCGAGGCGGCGGCACAAGAGAGTTCTACCGCTTCCACCGTCCCACAGACCCGAGCTTTCCCTACATGATCGAACTCTTTTCGCGACGGCGCGGAATCCTCAATCTGCCCCAGGGTGCTGTGCTTACGCCGATACCGGTGGAAGACGACGTCATCAGACTGTCGGCGATCCTGCTGGAAGATAGCTAGTTCCTGTCCGTAAACTCGCAAGTTGTTGAGTGGGAGTGAATTGAGTTCGAAAAGGGCTGGACAAAGAAACGGTGTTTCGGCTATTGTCGCTGCTACTAACCGCAACCGACAACCGAAACACCGGAGGTCACGATGCGCATCAACCGCACCGCTCAGCCCAGCGTATTCCAACCGGACGAAATTGTCCATCCGCGCGGCAGCCAACTGGAACGCGCTTCCGAATGGCTTGACGAACATCCCGAACTGCTCGATATGGTCGGCGCCTGCGTGGCCGGTTCTCCCTCCTGCGGTCGCCGCGGGCTGACCTGCGAGACCATCCTGCGCTGCGCGGTGCTCATCCATCTGATGGGCTACTCGTATCGGGATCTGGAGTTCAAGCTGATCGATTCGGCGTCCACGCAGCGCTTCGCGCGGATCGATCCGTTCAACCCGCCGAAGAAATCGGCGTTGCAGAGCGCCATCAGCGCGATCGACGCTGACACGTGGCAAGCGATCAACGGCGTGCTGGTGCAGGACGCCAAGCAGCGGGGGATCGAGTCGGGAACGCAGGTGCGCATCGATTCGACTGCCACCGACGCGGACATCCTGGAGCCGTCGGACAGCCGCCTGTTGTTCGACGGGGTGCGGGTGCTGACCGAGCTGCTGCGCCAGGCGCGACAGCGGCTGGCGAAGGTGTCGTTTCGCGATCACTGCCGCGCCGCCAAGCGGCGGCACCGTGAGATCGGCTCGCAGCGCGACGGCAAGCGGCGAGCAGCCACCTACCGGCGGCTGCTGCGCTTGGTGGGGCGGACGATCGGCTACGCGCAGGATGCGCTGCTTGCGGTCGAGTGCGGCGTATCTGATACGTGGGCCGAGAGTTGGTGTGCTGAGACACGCTCGTGTCTGGATCTGATCGAGCGCGTGGTGCAGCAGACCGAACGGCGGGTGTTCGACGGCGAAACGGTGCCTGCGGGCGAGAAGGTGGTGAGTCTGTTCGAGCCGCACGTCGACATCATCGTCAAGGGCGGGCGCCGCACGCACTACGGGCACAAGATCAACCTGAGTACCGGGCGCAGTGCGCTGGTGCTCGATGTGGTGGTCGAAGACGGCAACCCTGCCGATAGCACGCGCTGCCTGCCGATGCTCAAGCGCCATGTGGAGACCTACGGGGAGCCGCCGCAACGGGTGGCGTTCGATGGCGGCTATGCGTCGCGGGAGAATCTGGATGACGCGAAGAAGCTGGGTGTGGAGCACGTGATGTTCCACAAGAAGCGGGGGATGGAGCAGACCGAGATGACGCCGTCGGCGTGGATCTACGGGGAACTGAGACGCTTTCGGGCGGGCGTGGAAGCGGGCATCTCGTATCTGAAGCGCTGCTTTGGGTTGGATCGCTGCCGGTGGTCCGGCCGCGAAGGCTTCCACGCGTACGTGCACTCGGCGGTGTTCGCACACAACCTGATAAGGCTGGCTCGCTTACTGCCGACCTGACGACCGCCAGCGGCGGTTCTGACATTATCGGTTGCCTGTCTCACGGAACGATCTGCAGGACAGGTGCGTATTTATCTCCCAATAGAGCCCACATATCGGGACACTCAGACCACCAATAGCGTCTCGGGTGTGGTCATTTCCAAGCTGTCTGCGACCGATTCGCGATCCGTCACGGGCTCCGTACGGGCACTCCAGGACCCTCTGCTGCCGACATCGGTCCAAATCGGGTATTCCCGGACAGGAACTAGCTACTACGATGCGCTCCATTCAGCGAGACAGAAGCTCGAAGGCGTCGCGATCATCGACGAGACGCTCCTCATTCCTCTCAAGGCCCGTGCATTCCTCGACCTGACCGCTCGCTCGCAAGCGGGCCGGAGTGTCGACGGCAGGAACATCAGGAAGCACCGCAACGATGTGTTCCGGCTAGTGCAACTCTTGCGATCGGACGCACCCATCACACTGCCGGACCCGATCCGCCATGACCTTCAGACGTTTGTCGACCAAACTGGGGCTGACGACTCGTTGGACCCCACCGCGTTTGGTGTTCCGTTCGGCCGAGCCGAGGCTGTCGATCTTCTCCGCTCGGCCTATGGGCTGACATGACGTGGCGCGACGCAAGCACAAGCTACCGTACCGATCAGGAATTCTAGCGCTCGGCCCTGAAGGTGCTCCATCCGAGGTCCGGCTGGGTCTCGGTCGACCCCACCCGCGGCGTCCTTTCCCGCCCGCCCGCGACTAGTCGCAGACGGGGCACATCGCGGCCCTACCCTGCAGCCAGCGCCACGCCGTGTTGTTGCTGCGTGAGGAAGTGGCCGAAGATCAGGTTCGACTTCATCGTGATCTCGTCGAAGATGGTCTGTTTCACCTGATCGCGCGTCGCCTGCTTCCTTTCCCAGTCGCGGATGCGGGCCAGTTCCTCTCGCAGTCTTGCGTAGAGGTCGACTGCGACCTGCTTGATCCGCTTGATGTCTGCCGGTGTCAGTTCTTCCTTCTTGAGCAGGTCGAACAGGGCAAGCGTGGGCTGGTCGAGGCCCTCCCGGAGGGCGCGCGCCTGCTCATCGTCGAGCTTGGCGACGAACTTCAGAAGCGCTTGCCGCTGCTGGTACTTGAGTGCCGCCGCCAGCGCATGACCGCTTCGCGTACGGTGCGGCTCCTCGTCCTTCACATGCCCGATGCCGATCTCACCGATACGAGAAGGCTCAAGACCGGTTATTGTCCCCATTTTGGGGTACAGACACGTGGACCGAGCAGTCGAGCCTCTCGATAATGACTGCATGAAGATGCTCATCCAATGCGATCCCGGAGAGATGCCAACACCACAGGAAGACGGCTCCCGTCGTTGCGAGGAGGTGGAGATCGTAATCTTGGATCCTAAGCTGTCACCGACGGAGTACCAGCAAAAGGCGCTAAGTATGCAGCGTCAGGGATTCCTCGTCTTCAACCCTATCGCGCAGTTGTATAATCGCGATTTCGTGGACTACTATTGCTACGATTGGGAGACAGAGGACCCGGCGCACTGCTGTGTCGCAAGATCCGTCAGAGCCGTCGGCGACGAGCGCCAATGGGCGAACTAGCCAAAAGGAACTGCGTCACGTCGTCCTCAAGCGATCCCTGCAGCCACTGCTTGATGGGGTCCCGGGCCATCCTCCATGGCCTGCCAGCATGCGCTGGACTCGGTGCTGTCCTTCGTGACCAACTCTTCCACGGCGGTGTCCTCTTGGTATTGTGGTTGATTCAGGATTCTACAGGGCGCCGCCTTTCGTTTACATTCCTCTTGATGGTAGCTCGCGGGTGGCATTGAGGATCTTTGCCTCAATCTACGGCGTGCACCGAACGGCTTCTGACCGCGTCGCCGGCTCTGCAATCCGGCCAATCGCTCGGCCGGAAACCCCGGAAGCTACCCCTGTAGGAACAGCCCAGGGACGAAGGGATGAGGCAGGCAGGCGTGGTCGGGCATCACGCGCACCGTCGCGCCGACCCGCCCCGTCGTCCGGCACACCGTGCGGGCACGGTAGGTCGCCGACTCCCCGTGCCGTTCGATCAGCTCCATCGGCGTGCTCTGCCCGTCGACGATCTCGTCATCGCCCGGCTGCAGGTCGATGCTGCCCGGCAGCGCGCCGTGATAGAGCGCCACCCGCACGTCGGACGGCTCCAGGCCGCCCAGCCGCACCCGCGCGGTGACCTCCAGCGAGTCGCCCACCTCCAGCGTCGGCGGGCTGCCGGATTCGAGCTGCTCGATCGCGATCCCCGGCCAGTGCTGGTGCAGCCGCTGCAGATGGCCGGCGAGCTCCACGGCGTCCCGGTAGCCTGAGTCCCGCAGCCGGCGGGCGTGAGCCAGGGCCGGCTCGTAGAGCGTGCCGTGATACTCGGCGACCATGCGTTGCGCGCTGAAACGCTCGCCGATCACCGTCATGGAACGCCGCATCTTGGCGATCCACGCGCGCGGCAGGCCGTCGAGGCCGCGGTCGTAGAACATCGGGATGACCATCTGCTCCAGCTCCGCGAACACCGCGTCGGCCTCCAGTTCGTCCTGGATGTTCTCATCGCGATAGGTCTCGCCCTGCCCTACGGCCCAGCCGATGTCCGGGTCGTAGGCCTCGTCCCACCAGCCGTCCAGGGTGGACACCATCAGTGATCCGTTCACCGACGCCTTCATGCCGCTGGTGCCGCTGGCCTCGTGCGGCCGGCGCGGGATGTTGAGCCACACGTCGCAGCCCGCGACCAGGTAGCGCGCCACGCCGATGTCGTAGTCGTCCAGGAATACCATCCGGCTGCGCAGGTCGTGCTCGGTCGCGAACTGCACGATGCGCCGGATCATCTCCTTGCCCTGGTGATCGTTCGGATGCGACTTGCCGGAAAAAATGATCTGCACCGGCTGCTCGCGGCTGCTCAGCAGGCGCACCAAGCGCTCCGGCTGCCGAAAGAGCAGACCCGGACGCTTGTAGCCGGCGATGCGGCGCGCGAAGCCGATCGTCAGAGCATCCGGGCGCAGCGCGACCTCGGCCGCGCGGATGTCGGCCTCCGCGGCCCCCTCGCGCCGCATCTGCGACACGATCCGCCGGCGGGCGAACCAGATCATCCGCTCCCGCCGCCGCTCGTGGGTCCGCCACAGCTCCTCGTCGGCGATGTTGTCCACCTGCCGCCACACCGAGACCTCGGGCGCGTGCTTCGCCACCGCCGGCCCCAGGTAGCGCACCAGCAGTTCCTGAACGTCATGCGAGATCCAGCTCCGCAGATGGACCCCGTTGGTGATGTGGCAGATCGGCACCTCGTCCGCCGGCACTCCCGGCCACAAGCCGCGCCACATGCGGCGCGACACCTGCCCGTGCAGCTTGCTGACCCCGTTGCAGTGGGCCGCCAGACGCAGCGCGAGCGGCGTCAGCCCGAACTGGCCGTGCGCGTCGCCGTCGTGACCGATGCGCCCCAACGACAGGAATTCGTGCTCGTCGAGCCCGAGCGCCGAACGCAGCGCACCGGCCTGATCGAGCACCAGGTGGGCATCGAAGCTCTCGTTGCCGGCCGGGACGGGCGTGTGGGTGGTGAACACGGTGGTGCTCCACACCGCCTGCCGGGCCTCGAAGTAGCTCATGCCGTGCTCGTGCATCAGCGCGCGCACCCGCTCCAACGCCAGGAACGCCGAGTGGCCTTCGTTCATGTGCGTCACCCCGACCGGGACCTCCAGCGCGCGCAGCGCCCGAATGCCGCCGATACCCAGCAGCAACTCCTGCCGGAGGCGCATGCGGCGGTCGGACACGTAGAGCCGCCCGGTGATGTCACGCGTCGACGCGTCGTTGGCGTCGATGTCGGTATCCAGCAGATAGAGCGTCACCCGGCCGACCCGCACGCGCCAGATGCACGCGTGCGCCCGGTCCCCACCCAGCTCCACGGTGACCGTCACGGGCTCGCCGTCTACAGAAGTGCACAACACGAGAGGCATGTTGTAGAAGTCGTTGGCCGGATAGCTCTCGAGCTGGTGGCCGTCCATGGTGACGCGCTGGCGGAAGTAGCCGGTGCGGTACAGCAGTCCGACGCCCACGACCGGCAGCCCCAGGTCGGAGCAACTCTTCAGATGGTCGCCGGCCAGCACCCCCAGGCCGCCGGAGTAGATCGGCAGCGTGGCGTCCAGGCCGAACTCCAGGGAGAAGTAGGCGACCACGGCGTCGCGCGGCCCCGAGTACCACGGATCGGCCTGCAGGTAGTCGTGGTAGTCGGCGATGACGCGGTCCATGTGCGCGAGGAACGCCTTGTCCCGCTCCAGCTCCTGCAGCCGCTCCTGCGAGACCTCGCTGAGCAGCCGCAGCGGACTCTGCTGCGCCTCCTGCCAGGCGTCGGCGCCGAAGCGCATGAACAGGCGAATGGCATCGAAGTGCCAGGTGATCCAGAAGTCGTGGGCCAGCTCGGCCAGGGGCGCCAATCGCTCCGGGAGGTGGGGCTTTACCGTAAAGGTGAGTCTATTCGCCATTTGGTGGACCTTAGTATTGCGGCGGTTCCGGAACCGGTGCCGGGTTCGGCATGAGCCCCTGGGAGTCTGCCGGATTGGCGCGTCAGCGGCAAGCCGACAGACTCTCGGAAAAGGTGGGGCTGGGCCAATAAAGGGAGCCGCAGGCGACGGTTATTGGGGCGGGAACGCGGTCTGGCGTCCACCGTCTGGCGCATCTGCCCCCGCCGGTGGTACCCATTGGCTACGTGCACCGCTCTCCTGGGGCGTCCAACACCCGTCGCGGCCGGCCGGAGCCTCTGGGGGCGACCGTGCTCGACGGCGCCACGCAGTTCGCGCTGTTCAGCCGCCACGCCACCGCCGTGACCCTGGTGCTGTTCGACGACGCGGAGAGCGCCAGGCCGAGCGCGCGGATTCCGCTGCACCGCACCGGGGACGTCTGGCACGTCGTCGTGGACGGGGTGGGTCCCGGCCACGCCTATCTGTACCGGGTGGACGGTCCCCATGCGCCTGCGGCCGGTCACCGCTTCGACCCGGACGCTCCGCTGTTCGATCCTTACGCCAAGGCCTTCACCGGCGCCCTGCCACCTCGTTTGCGAGCCACGGACCTGCCCGCTGACGGCCCGCGCTGCCTGGTGGTGGACGACGCCTTCGACTGGGGAGACGACCGCGCGCCGCGCCGCCCGCTTGCGCGGACCGTGATTTACGAGACCCACGTGCGCGGCTTCACCGTGCATCCCTCCTCCGGCGTGGACTACCCCGGCACTTTCCGCGGCCTCGCCGAGCGCATCCGGTATCTGACCGAGTTGGGCGTGACCGCGGTCGAGCTGCTGCCGGTGACCGAATCGGACGAGCACGCTCCCGGCTCGGCCTCGGGTGAGCCGCTGGTCAACTACTGGGCCTACAACCCGATCGGCCTGTTCGCCCCCAAGCGCCGCTACGGCGCGGGAGCCGAGCCCGGCAGCCAGGTGAGCGAGTTCAAGGAGATGGTCAAGGCCCTGCACGCCGCCGGCCTCGAGCTGATCCTGGACATGGTGTTCAACCACTCGCCGGAGGGCGGCGCGGAGGGGCCCACCCTCTCCTATCGGGGCCTCGACAACAGCATCTACTACCTGCTCGACCCCGACGATCCGAGCCGCTATCTGGACTTCACCGGCTGCCACAACACCCTCAACTGCAACCATCCGGTGGTGCGGCAGATGATCATCGACTGCCTCCACTACTGGGCGGTGGAGATGCACGTCGACGGCTTCCGGTTCGATCTGGCCTCCGTGCTCGGACGCGACCAGGCAGGCAACCTCAGCGCCAACACGCCGATCCTGGAGCGGATCGGCGAGGATCCGGTGCTGCGCGACACCAAGATCATCGCCGAGGCGTGGGACGCCGCCGGCGCCTATCAGGTCGGGCAGTTTCCCGGCGAGCGCTGGGCGGAGCTCAACGACCGCTTCCGCGACGACGTGCGCCGCTTCTGGCGCGGTGACGGTACCGCCGCCGCGCTCGCCACCCGTCTGACCGGAAGCGCCGACCTGTATCAGGACGACGGCCGCCGGCCGGTGCACAGCATCAACTTCATCACCGCCCACGACGGATTCACTCTCAGGGATCTGGTCAGCTACGCCGCCAAGCACAACGCCGAGAACGGCGAGGACAACCTCGACGGCAGCGACCACAACCTCAGCGCCAACTACGGCGTCGAGGGCCCTGCCGACGACCCGGAGATCCACGCCACGCGGCTGCGCCAGAGCAAGAACCTGCTGGCGACGCTGTTCCTGTCGCTGGGCACCCCGATGCTGCTGGGCGGTGACGAGATGGCCCACACGCAAGGCGGCAACAACAACACCTACTGCCAGGACAACGAGGTGTCCTGGTACGACTGGACGCTGCACGTGAGCGACGCCGAGCTCGCCCGCTTCTGCCGCGAGCTGATCGCGCTGCGCACCCGCCATGCCGCCCTGCGGCGCGACACCTTCTACGAAGACGGGGGCTCGGAGATCCGCTGGTTCGCCCCCCACGGCGGTCCTCCCGACTGGAGCAGCCCGGAACCGCGCCTTGCCGTGTGCGTGCAGCACGACGCCGGTGATCTCTACCTGATGCTGAACGCCGCCGATACCCCCTGCGAGTTCGCCGTGTGCCCCGCGCCCCACGGCGACACCTGGCGCCGGGCGATCGACACCGCGCTGCCGGCGCCCCACGACATCTACGACGTCGGGCACGCGCTCCCCGTCACCCCTCAGGAGGCGTATCACGCGGCTCCCCGGTCACTGGTGCTCCTCGCAGCAGCCACCGGAGAAGCAGCGGGGCAATAGGAGTACACGTCATCCACGTGCTCACGCAGGAGCCTCACGACGGCGAGCGTACCGACGGTGTTGCCGGACGAGAAGGTAGCCTTGGTCACGCATCGAGTCGCCTCCGACGACAGCATCTTGCCGGCCACGAACACCAACACGTCGACGACTGGAGCGACGTCTGCGCGACCAACCCCGCGCCCTCCGCTATGAGATTCTCCCGGAAGCCGTGATGGCCTGTTTCTCAGCGGGCTCGTGATCAGGCGGCAGGGGGTCGGTTCGAACTGCTGCCAGATGTTGTCAACAGGCGTTTAGTGGTCACGCCCCACTTCACGCGTTGAATTCCTGTGGTGTCCCCTATTTGGGTGACGACGCGATCGCCCTACTCTGGGGATCATCCAACGACCCGGCACCTGTGCCGGCGCATCAGGAGGGAGCGATGAAGAGAACGACCCGATCGATCATTACGTGGCTCGCGGTGGCGGCGATGGCGACGCTCGTCTTGGCGTGCCAGAAGGCGACGCCAGCCCCGACTGCGACGCCAGTGGCACCTGCCCCGGAGGAACCAGTTCCGCCGAAGCCAACACTGCTGGGCACCTGGGAACGCGTTCATGAATGGCGCGATGGTGACGGTGATCTCATCACCACTACGACCAGGCTCGTGTTTGCCGAGAACCGCAAGGCATTCTGGCATCAATTACAATTCGATTTGGTCGGCGAGGGACGTCATCATCCACACGGAAACATTGCCGACTATATCGCCACGGAAGACACTATTACCAAGACGTTCGTCCACGACGAAGATGATGACGGCAATTGGGTTTCCGCCATAATAGACAAGCCGTACTACTTGACCGGTTCGGGAAATGTGCTGTTTGTCCACCACTGGGATAGCGATGAAAAAGAGGACTCGTTTGAACGTTACACTCGAGTAAAAGACCCCGTTCCGTCAAATCCGACCTTGCTGGGAACGTGGCAGCGTGACCACGTCTATTTTGTACACGACGATTTGATCGACGAGTACGTCGTTGAAGGCAAGATCGTGTCTACGCTAACGTTTACCGAGAACCGATACATTCAAGTCGAAACGCCCCGGGATGGTGTCTTTGCAGGTCACATCTGGCAGCATAGTGGAACGTGGACGCCTGCGACGGATAGCAGTAGCAGTGTAACCAAGACGTTCGTCGCAGATGGTGATCGAGACGATGACGGTAACTGGACCCTCGAAACGAGGAGATACGACAAGGAATATACTTGGGGAGCCGGCGGCGAGCTCTTTGTCGTGGAGTGGCGCGGTGATTGGGAATCCGCAGTGGACGCCGCCGCACCCAGCGTCGAGCGTTACACTCGCGTGGAAACTCCTCTCCTACCGCTTGTCGGCACGTGGGTGATAGATTCCGAAGGGGAGCGTGACGGTGAACGTTGGACCCGGCGGGAAACCGTGACGATCGGCGACGTATTCACGTATACGGAAAAATTTGAGCAAGGAGAAACCCCGTCAATAACTTGGTCATTTAGTGGGAGCTATCGGCACGACGAGGCGAAGGCTTTCCTACACGTGGACTCGCAGAGCGTAACCTATTCTGACACTTACGATGCTGAGGAAGCCGAGTGGTACGATAATAGGTTCGACGGGCACCAGGTGCGGATCGCGTACGCGCCAAGCGGCATCGCCGATACGATGGTCGTTTCCTCTGTCTGGAGGGAGCTGCAATACGACGAGAACACGGACACCTGGACAGATTACTACGAACTGTATCCGCATGGATCGTACGACCTGCAATTCGTGCGACGAGGTCCGTAATCCGCAACGCCCCGCCCCCGATATGCGCGAGGCTCGCCCGGAACCTTCTTCGCCGGGCGAGCCTCGCTCTTCCACTCCCCTACGTCGAGGAGGACACAATGAGACGGATCACGTTCGGTCTACCATCCCTATCGCTCGGCGCTTTGCTATTGGTCTTGTCCACCAACGCGTCCGCGGAGGAGGCGGACTTCAGCGGCCTACACCTCCATGTCGAGCAAGACCTGTTCGTGAGTCCTTTCGGACTTGACCACGACCAGAATTATACGATGGGCGTCGGAATCCAGGCGACAGGCCGTTGGTTTCGTGACGTAGGCTATCCACAGCACGTGGTTGATCAGCTTTTGACGTGGGCCATTCCCTCGGTCCGCCTTACTCCTCATGAGATGAGTGGGAGGAGACCTTCCACTCGCTCATGATCACTGGCTCATCGGTATCCGGCATCCTCGGTACGGAAACCGACGCAGCTTCCCACGACCGACCCGCCGTACACAACGCTCCCCCCACCAGACCACCAGACCAAGGGGCTCTGTGTGAGGCAGGCAAGGTCCGTCCGATTTGTCCCCCATTTGGGGCATGACACCGCTACACGCGGGCATTCAGGCTTATGGCTCGGAATGGGAGCGCTCGGCCATTTCCGCGTTCCCGTTCGAGGAGGACACGATGAGCCCGATCAGACTCGGCGTGATGACGAGAATTGGTGGCGTTCGGACTGATGGCGTGCGCACTGCTGGTGATCGGCTGCGAGATGGCACCGGGCACGATGCCGGACGCCCCGCCCCTGGGCCGCCACGCCAATGCGGTCATTGCCTGGAGAGAGGTCCGCAGCGGCGGCGGGCTGGAGTCCCGCTCCGCCACAATGAGCGAGCAGCTCCGCAGCGTAGCCGCCGATGGGAGACCGCTGGCAGGTGGCGAACGTATCGGTGGCGTCCGACGGTCTGTTCGGTGTCGCCTGGAGCGGCGCCGGGTTCGTCGCGGTCAGGCGCAAGGGCTTTGAGCCCCAGATCCTGTACAGCGACCATGGGACACGACGCGGGTCGGGGGCGGTGGCGGTGTCTGTCGTTGGGCGGAGTCTGGGGTGCGTCAGGCGTTGCCAAGTTCGCAACAAGAGTTGCTCTAAGTCTCGTTGTTTTCGGCGTATTCTTGAGCGGCTGTGCGCATTTGACGATGCGAGCACCAAATGTCGATTCACAACGAGGTGAACTATCAGTAGTAAACTGTACTGAAAGTCTATCGGCTGTTTGGTCAGACGCAGTTCTAGCTACTTTGAATATCGGACATGGCGTTGCGGCCCTGGCATGGGAAGACTACAGGAAAATCCTCGATGCTGGGCCTATATCGTCTTCGGCGACTGCAATGGCGTCATTTGCAGCAGCGATGCCACTAATGAGTTCGGCAGTAGGGGGCTTAATAAAGGCGTCTGATTGCACTTTGGCTAGGGACCATGCTTACGAGAATCGGCGACTTTCTGTTGACGATAATCAGCAGATTACGCGCCGGACGGAGAAGGGGAGCGTAATGAGAGCAATTTCTCCTGACGGTGTCGAGCGCGAGTTTGTCGTGCCAACACTGCAGGGTACGAAAATCGATATTCCCGAGCGCTTTTCTTTGCCAGTGCGAACAGGTGACCAATAACCTATCTCGCAGGAGTTGCTAGTGATGAGAAGTAGCGACGGGGGTGCCGTCGCGGTTCCGGAGTTTGGCGGCAAGAAGGATCGAGTTTTCGATTGGGGAAGGATCACTCTCGGTCTACGATCCTCGTCGCTTGGCGCGCTGCTGTTGGTCTTGTCCACCAACGCGTTCGCGGAGGAGGCGGACTTCAGCGGCCTACACCTCCATGTCGAGCAAGACCTGTTCGTGAGTCCTTTCGGACTTGACCACGACCAGAATTATACGATGGGCGTCGGAATCCAGGCGACAGGCCGTTGGTTTCGTGACGTAGGCTATCCACAGCACGTGGTTGATCGGCTTTTGACGTCGGCCATTCCCTCGGTCCGCCTTACTCCTCATGAGTGGGAGGAGACCTTCCACTCGCTCATGCTAGTGGGATCAGCGTTCACGCCGGATTCACTTCTGGCCACGGTGCCAGTGAGACGTGATCGGCCGTATGCCTCCCTCCTAGGGCTTGTCTCCTCACGCACATGGGTGGACGCTACGTCGCATCTCCATGGCCGCCATGCCATTACGACGGAACTCGGCGTAGGTTTCCTTGGTCTCGACGTGAGTCAGCACATCCAGACCTGGATCCACGAGTGGACAGGCTCGGACAAGCCGTCCGGTTGGAACCATCAGATCTCGGACGGGGGCGAGTTGACCGGCTTCTACCACGTCGGCTTCCGGCGCCGTCTCGCTTTGCACACACGCGTCCTGAAGAACTGGGATGCTTCCCTCGACGCTGATGTCTGGCTCGGCTATTATACCAACGCGAGTCTCGGGACAACCGTTCGTCTCGGCTCTTTCTACTCTCGCTACTTTGAATTCGCTTCCGCTCCGATCGTGGGTGTCTCGCAGGCCCTCATAGCCGCTCCGGGTGAAGCCGCTCATGGTAATAGCGAGTTCTTCGTGTTTGGTGCGGCGAGGGGAAGGGTGGTGCTCTACAACGCTCTTCTACAAGGGGGGTTCAGGGAGTCCCGCCACACGCTGACCTCCTCGGAGATTTCGCGGGGAATTCTTGAATTCGAACTCGGCGCACATGTTCTATTCCCGGTGAGTGAACAGCACTCGCTGTACGCCACATGGGTCGCGCTCGCTGGCCGGAGCCCGGAGTTTGACACAAATCTCAGCCGCTGGCACTGGTGGGGATCCCTTCAACTCGGCATGACCCACTCGGCTCGAAAAGGAAGTTGATATGGCTTTCCAAGAACTCTTCGATGACCCGCGTCTTGAGCGATTCCGCCGACCGTATTCGGTAGCGGTGCGCCGATACCTGCCACGATCGAACGTCTTGGGGATCTCGGTGGGGCCTCGCACACGGGGCGACATAGTCGACTGGGAAGACATCGTCCTCCGAGTCCGTGTGAAGGAAAAGAAGGATCCGGACCGTCTCGGTGACGATCTGATCCCGGCTATGATCGACGGGGTCGAGACCGACATCGTCGAAGGCACCGGTCTAGCCCCTGCCGATCAGGGATCGCGCATGCCACTCGGCCGTACAGATCCCTGCCGGACAGATCGCTGCGATCCACTGGTGCCAGGCGTCAGCATCGGAGTGGACGTTAGCTCAGCGGGGACGCTGGGCATGTTCGTAGATCATCCGAAGGGCGGGCTCTGCATTCTGACGGCGGATCACGTGATCGCGCCGAGCGGCAATGGAGAGAACCGTCGTGTTTACCAACCCAGTCCTATGGATGATCCCAACAAACGTAATAACTTGATCGGATGTACGTATAAGCGGTTCTCGTACAGCGGTGTGGCTCTAGTGCGCTGCGATACGAAACGGAGGATTGAGCACGTCCCGATCGGGGCCAATGAGCGCCTTCGTGGAACACGCTGGCCACGACTCGGAGACATTCTCAAGAAGTCCGGACGCAGCACCGGTATCACATGCGCAAAGGTGTGCGCTTTGAGCAAGCATTACCAGAACTGTACGCCGGGCTTCGAGCTAAAGCCGGTGGACGATCGTACCAACGAGATCAGTATGGGCGGAGATTCAGGCTCGATCTGGTACGACCCGGAGACCTACGAGGCGATAGGTGTGCACTGCTGTGGGGATGCCGACAGCGACTCTCCCGCGGAGTGGGCAGGGGCCGCAGTGCTGGACCATTCGGCACCTTACCTAAATCTGACATTTTAGTGACCGTACGGAAGTCCTGTCGTCAGTTCAGACTATTCGGGAGGAAGGTCGGCGGCCGGGATCGTCTCCTGCAGGGCCTGCAGCTCTTCCAGGTAGCGGCGGGCGGCACCGTCCCAGTACACGATGTTGCGCCGCGCGTTGTTGCGCGCGCGCCGGATATGGGCAGCCGTGGCGTGACGGAAGAACCACGTGCAGCGCGCCATCGCATCCAGGAATGCTTCCGGATGGTAGTCGCCGAACAGCACTCCATAGCCGCTTACGGTCGAGCCCCGAAGCTGCAGCGGGGTCACCGTGTCGCGCAAGCCGCCCGTGGCGTGCGCGACCACCAGGCAGCCGCAGCTCATCGCCTCGAGCTGCGAGATGCCGCCGGGCTCGAACTGTGACGGCATCAGGAACGCGTCGGCGGCCAGTAGCGGCAGGCTGATCTCCTGATAGCCGATGCGGGTGGCGACCGCGCCCGGGTAGTACTCCATCAGGGCGTGCATGCCGGCGGCGAGCTCCTCGGCGCGGTGGTCGTTGGGCGCGATGGGGCCGCCCAGGATCGCCTGCACCCCCAGATTGCGGAAGATCCCCTCGGAAGCCTCCAGCAGGATCTGGAATCCCTTCTGCTCGCTGACCCGGTGGATCATCACGTACAGCACCTGGTCCGGGTCGACCGTGAGCCCGTACTCGAGCTGGGCCAGCAGCTTGGTGCGCATGCGGGTGACCTCGTCACGCCGCGTCTGGCTGCGGAAGCGGACGGCCTCCGGGTCGTCGGCGAGCAGCTCCGGAAACCGCCGTTCGAGCTTGGCATGCAGCAACGGGTCCTCGGCCACGCGCGCGCGCAGCCGCGGGTACTGATGCTCCTCCACCCCCGAGCGCTGCAGGCGCTGCAGCACGCCTCGCCGGAACCCGCGGGCGATGCCGTTGTTGATGCCGATCACGTCGTCCAGCAGCGGCTCCAGGCCGTCGCAGTTCTGCTCGATCTGCCGCGCGTAGGAGGGACTCACGGTGAACACCCGGTCCGCGAAGCGGATGCCGGCGGCCATCAGGTTGAACAGGCCCTCATCCCGCGGATCGGTGAACTGCTCCGCATGGTGAGGGGGCAGGTTGAAGAGCCCGAACAGATCGGCGCCGTCCTCGTAGCGTTCGTAGCAGTCGAAGTACTGCCAGCCGCCGTTGTGGATGACGTGCACGAAGCTGGTGCGTGCGAAGCGGTCGGCGTAGTGGGGGTCGGCGCGCACGATGCCTGAGAGCAGGCCGGCGGCGGCGTCGTTGGTGGCGACCACCAGCGGATCGAGGTCAAAGCCGGTGATCACTTCCGCCGCGGCCCTCGCCAGACCCAGACGACGGCGAATGCGTTCATTGGAGCGATAGCCCCAGTACAACCCGTCGAACAGTTCGTGATGGTCGAGCAGGTAGTAGTTCACACCGTCCACCTCGCCCGAGTGCACCCCCACCTCGTAGTGTTCGTCTCCGAGCTGAAAGTGCACTGCCACGCCGGAATAGGTGATGCCGAACCGCTCGATCGCGTCCTGCATCTTGGCCACCGAGCGCGGTTCGCCACCGCGATACAGCGGCGTGATGACGTGCAGCCGCTCCCCCAGGCGCGCCAACTCGCGCGGCAGCTCACAGGTGACGTTGGCCAGACCGCCGCTCTTCGAGAACGGCTCCGCCTCCGCGGACACGAACACCACCGACCGGCTGCGAAGAGCGTCCAGGACCCGGGCCAGCAGGCGATCGCGCCGCGACCGCCCGCTGCCGATCGCGCCCAGCCGGCCGAACTCGGTGTCGCGCCCCAGACCACCCTCCCGATGGGCGTGATACAGCACCCGCTTCAGCCCCCGGACGACGGCGGCGTGCTCCGCCTCCTCGTAGAGCGGCAGCAGCTTCTCATCCAGAAACCGGGCCAGTCCGCCGGGTCCCACCGCGCCGCGGGTGACCTCCTGATACGCGAACGAGGCATCGAGCCGGTCTCGGGGCGACGCGGCCGGCAGCCGGTCGAACGAGTCGCGCAGAAATCGGGGATAGCCGGGGTCCGACGCTCCGTCGGCGATCCGGTCGATGCGCAGCAGCTTTACCCGCTGCCGGTAGCTCACCGAAGTGGTGAGCGTGGACTGTTGCAACTCCTGGCCGGTGTAGTGGGCATACCGGCGGGTGACCGGGGAGTAGGTGGGATCGGCCACCACGTAGCGTGCCTCCGGGTCGATAGACTCGGAGGCGGAGCGCATGTCGACGCTCACCGTGGCGCTTTCCGCGGAGAAGCTGCACACGGCCAGCCAGAGACCCTGCCGCGCCGACTTGATCACCGCCGCCACCTGATCGTGGTCGGTCGGCACCAGGGTGCCACGACCGGGGTTCTGGCGGTGGAACGCGTACACGTCGCGGAAGATGTGCTCCACACTGCGGTCCGCGGCGCTGTCGAACCGGTTCCAGTCCACGTAGATGTTGTCCGGGAACACCTTCCACGCCTCGCCCTCGGCATTCCCCTCGAAGTCCATCACCACGTTGCCCAGGAACGACGTGAGCGTGAGCACGGGCCGCAGGTTGTCACGCCCGAAGGTGTTGACCGGGCGGCGCTCGTCGTGGTTGCCGAACAGTCCGATCAGCTCGGTGCCGGGCGGCAGGGCGCCCCGGTAGTGCTGTTCGTACAGGTGGTAGATCTCGCTGACGGTGGAGCTCCCCTGTGCGATCCGCTCACAGATCTTGAACAGTGCGGAGTTGTACGGGACGATGCCGACGCGGCTGAGGTATTGCTCGCGTCCCCAATAGGCCTCGGCAAGATGGAGATAGAACTGCTTGCCGGCCGCATGCGCCGCCCCCTCCATCTCGCGCATCAGCAGGTAGTGCAGCGGGCTGGCGATCAGATCCCGGCACGCCGAATCGAAGAACCCGGTGGTCACGTAGTGGTCGTCGACGCGTTGGTTGACCACGATGGTGCCCTCGACCTGCTCCTCATCCGAACGCGGGCCCGAAGGCAGGGCCGGGGCGTTGTCGCGCTTCATCATGATCGGCAGGGCATGCGAGATGTCGCAGCGCACGCCGTCGACGTCGAAACGCTCGATCAGGGTCCGTACCGAATCGACCAGCCACTCCCACACCGGCAGCCGCCGGTAGTTGAGCAGAACGCCGTCGTTCCAGCTCCCGTAGCGGCCGTCCGTGGAGGATCGCGGGACCAGGGCGCCGCCACGGTCGAAGCAGCGCACGATCTCCGTGTCCGGCAGGTCGTGCACCCGGCGGTTCAGGTGCGGAATCACGTCCACCAGCACCTTGATCTCCAGTGCGTGGGCGGCGGCGACCAGGGCGCGCAGCCCGTCGTCGCCCCCGAGCGACGGTTCCATCTCGACCAGGCTCTCTGGCGCGAACGGCGAAGGCGAGGTGGCCTGGCTGGTCCAGTCCTGCCGGTTGCTGCCGCGCTTCTGCGCTCCCAGCACGTAGATGGAGGTGAATCCGTATTTCCGCTTGATCTCCGGCAGATGGGCGGCGATGTCCGCGAACGTGCCAAGGCGGATGACCTGACCGTGCTCGTTGTACACCAGGCCCGGGTGCTCGCCGTCAGCCCAGTAGGCGCGAGTGTGTCCGTGGATGTCGGGAAAGATCTGCAGCACCAGCTCGCCACGCAGGTCGGGCAGCACGTTGATGCGGCCGCTGCACTCGGCGTCCGGCACCCATTCGCGGCGCCCGCTGGGAAACTCCCGCACTACGCAGAAGTCGTAGTGGCCGAGCTCGTCGAATCGATAGGTGGCTGTCAGGGGCGACCCCGGAGCCGAGCGAGCGAGATCGAGGTCGACGCAGTCCAGATCCGCTTCGCTCGGAAAGCGATGGTGGCCGCGGCCACGGTAGATCCGCAGCCGGTACCGTCCACGGCTGCGCGGAAGATCGAAGCTGAAGCGATGCGTCGATCCCTCTACCAGGGTGAGAAAGGTCCGTGCCAGCGGCGCGGCGAACTCCTTGGGGGCGAGCATGCGCTCCAGCAGCAGGTTGGCGTGATTGCGCACCTCATCCAGATCGTGTCCGGAGGCGGCCACCAGCAGTCGCATCACCTCGCGGCGCACCGACTCGCCGCCGTATGCCTTGGCGCGCTGGGCGACGCGCTCCAGGCGGCGCATGGCGGACACGCAGACGGCGGCGTCGAAGTCCAGCGGGGCATCGTCGCGCCGTGCGTTCAACTGGCGCAGGGTCGCCTGCCGTTGCGACTGCGAGAACCGCATCGGCCGACGCTGGGGCTCGACTTCGGGCTCGGCCGGGGTCAGGCCGGCAATCGGCTGGCGCAGGACGCCGAACAGGCGCTCCAGAGTCTGGCGGCTTGACGCGTCCAGCGGCTCGACGTGGGAGTAGCCGGTCTCGATCGCACGCTCTTCCAGCCGCAGGACGAGCAGCAACGCTTCCGGCACCACGCCGCCGCGGTCCACCTGCTCCGCGGCCAGCAGGTCGAACAACCGCAGCCCCAGGTAGATCGTCGGTTGCCGGAGCTCCAGCGGTCCCTGCCCCACGCGCGCGACGACGCCGGTCTCCCCTTCCTCGTAGAGGCACGTGGCATCCGGCGCTTCGCGAATCAGCACGAATCGCCGCCGTTCCAGCGCCTGCCGGGCATCGCCGCCGATCGACGCGATCGCTTCGTGCGTGAGGCGCACGGCGGCGTCCAGCCGCTCCATCAGCCGCGCGTCACGGTTGAGGCGCTCGGCGGTGGTCGGGCTCTTCGTCGCCGCCGCCACCGCCTCCGCACGGACGGCGGCGGTCAGCTCCGCATGCTGCTCGGGGGCGGCGGCGCTCCACTCCGTATCCGGCAGGAAGGGAAACGCCCGTTGCTCCGCGAACGCGCGGGCGACCGCCGCCCGCACTGCCGTATGGTCGATGCCGGTCACGGTCAACGGTGTCGTCAGACAGCCGCCGACCCCGACGAACTCCGCGGCGTCGGGCATCATCCGGGCCCGGCGACGGCGGATTCACGAAGGCGCATGGCGGTTTCAGGATACCGCGCCCCGGACGGCGGGCCAACTGGATCGGGCGTTCCGCATTGTCGACACGCCTCACGGTGTGGGTACGTTCCCCGGCAGTTTCGGCCGATGAGCTTCGTAGAGGAAGGTGGACCGGGATGAACATCGCGCTGCAGGAAAGGCTGCTTCCCGGAGACACGCTCTCCGCGAGGCTCGACTTCGCGGAGGAGATCGGCGTCCACGGCCTGGAAGTGGCAGGGCGCGGTCTGACCGATCGGATGCAGGAGTACGACCGCGCGCTCATGGGGCGCCGGATCCGGGTGGTTTCGATCTGCGGCCAGGACGACTTCGACTGGCTCGACCCCGATCGGGCCAGACGGGATGCCGCCATCGAGCAGACCCGGCGCAACCTGGAGGCGGCCGGCCACTTCGGCGCCGTGGGTGCGATCGTCCCGCCGATCTTCGGACCGCCCCGGCTGCCCGACCTGTCGCCGCTGCGGGACGTCATCTCGCTGGAGAAGGAGCTGCTGGTGGCGATCGTCAAGGAGCTGGCTCCCTTCGCCCACCGGCACGGGACGCGGCTGCTGCTGGAGCCGCTGAACCGCTACGAGCAGCACCTGCTGCGCCGTCAGGCGGATGCGGTGGCGATCATCCAGGCCGCGGGGGATCCAGCCGGCGTCGCCCTGATCAGCGACTTCTTCCACATGCACATCGAGGAGCCCAGCACCCCCGACGCGCTGCGAGCCTGCGGAACGGCGTATGTCAAACACGTCCACCTGGCCGACAACACCCGCATGCAGCCGGGCACCGGTGACATCGACTGGCGCGCCGGGCTGCAGGCGCTCCGGGACATCGGCTACAAGGGCTACCTGGCCTACGAGTGCGGGATCGCCGGGGAACCGCGTCAGGCGCTGGCCACCTCCGTGCAGTTCATCTGTGGCATCCTCGACACCCTGGACTGATCCGGACTCCACCGACGCCGCTCTGCCGAGGGTGCCGGGGCTTGCATCGGGATGCGCGGCGTCGCATCGTTGGCGTCGCGACAAACATCCAAGGATGCATGCCATGAAGAGCACAATCAGAACCCTCGTCGCCGTGATCACGGTCCTCTCGCTGTGTGCGACCGTCGCCGCCGCAGACCCGATCAAAGTCGGCGTGTTGCTGCCCTCGTCGGGCGTCTACGCCGGACTCGGCGGTGACCAGACGCTCGCCCTGGAGTTGGGCTTCGACGAATTCGGCCGCGAGGTGGCCGGACGCCCCATCGAGCTGATCTACGCCGACAGCGAAGCGAATCCGAGCACCGGCCTGGCGCTGATCAAGAGGCTGATCCTGCGGGATCGGGTGGACGTCGTGGTCGGCATCATCTCCTCCGCGGTGGCCGGCGCCGTCCGGGACTTCGTGCACAACGCCGAGGTGCCGCTGATCCTCTCCAACGCCGGCAACGACGACCTCACCGGCCCGCTGTGCAGCCCGTGGATCCTGCGCAGTTCCTTCTCCAACGCGCAGATCAGCCGCGAGATGGGGCCGTGGATGGCGGCCAAGGGCTACCGGAACGTCTTTCTCATGGCCTTCGATTACGCCGCCGGACACCAGGCCATGGAAGCGTTTCGCGGCGGCTTCGTCGCCGCCGGAGGCACCGTCATCGGCGAGGAATATCCCCCCCTGGGAGAGACCGAGGACTTCGGCCCCTACCTGGCCAAGGTGAAGGCGGCAGACCCGGATGCGGCATACGTGTTCTTCGCGGGCGGACCCGCGATCAAGTTCGTCAAGGAATGGGCGGCGTTCGGATTGAAGGGCGAGATACAGCTCGCCGGCGCCGGCTGGCTCAACTCCGCGCTGTACGTCAACGCGCAAGGCATGGACGCGGAGGGAACGCTGGGGATCCTCAACTACGTGCCATCGATCGATACGCCGGAGAACCACGTCTTCCAGGAGAAGTTCCGCGCCGCACACGGCCGTGACGGCTCGGAGTTCGGGGTCGCCGCCTACGACAGCGCCCGGCTCATCGTCGAGGCCCTCAAGGCCACCGGCGGCAACACCGACGACAAGGCGGCCTTGGTCGCGGCGATGCGCGAGACCCGTTTCGACGGCCCCCGCGGTCCATTCCGCATCGATCCGGCCACCAACAACGTGATCCAGAACATCTACGTCTTCGAGGTGCAGGCGCAGGGCGAAGGCGTCGCGGCGGTCGTGCAGGACGTGGTCGCCGACGTGCAGGATCCGCCCAACGGCTGCGAGCTGTAGTCCTCGTGCAGTACTCGGTATTGCTCGACGCGATCGATGAGCCGGGGTTCGAGGGGTACTACCATGCCCACATCCCGGCGCTGGATCTGACGACACAGGGCAGGGGGATCGAAGGTGCGATGGAGGCTGCCAGGGACCTGGCGGAGTTGTGGGTAGCCGAAAAGCACTCCCGAGGTGAAACCGTTCCGCGGGAATCAGGCGCCGTCATCGCCCGCATCGAGATCCCCGATGCCGTTCTCAGCCCGTGAGGTCCTTTCAAAGCTGAATCGCGCCGGATTTGTCGAGGTTCGACAATCGGGTTCGCACAAGGTGCTGCGGCATCCGGATGGAAGGCAGACCTACGTCTCGGTGCACCCAGGCACTCTACCAACAGGCACGTTTCGCAAGATCCTCAGGCAGGCCGGCCTGACGCTCATCGAGTTTCGCAGCCTGTGAATCCATGCACGGCCATGATGCGAATTCCAGAGGAGTCCGGGACGTGACGCTGCTGGTGCTGTGCGGCTTGCCCGGCGTGGGCAAGCTGACGATCGGGCGTGAGGTCGCCGGGATCACCGGTTACCGGCTGTTCCATCTCCACCTACTGGTAGACATGATCGGCGCGCTGTTCGATTTTGGGAGCGCCGGATTTCGCGACTTACGCGACATGCTGCTGCCCCAGATCATCCGTCGCGCGGCAGCCGCTGAAGGGCCGGAGGCTCTCTCCGGGGTAATTCTGACAATGATGTTCGAGTCCACCGTGAGCGGACCGTGGTTTCACGGTATTTCCGCGGAGGTGGAGCAGGCCGGCGGCCGCGTGGTTCTGGTGGAGCTCACCTGCGCCCGGGAGCAGCATGCCGCAAGACTCACCAGTCCCGAACGGCGCCAGTTCAAGAAGCTGGTGTCCGTGCCACTGTTCGAGGAAATTCTGGCGGCCGGCCACTTTCGGATGCCGGACTCCGTGGTCCCCGACTTGGTCATCGACACTACCAAGCTCAGTCCGAGGGCGACGGCGCAGCGCATCGTCCGGTTCCTTCCGACATAGAGGCCATGAGGGGCAAGCATTTCATGCAGAGGAAAGGGATACCAGGTAAACAGTTAGTGCGGTTAGCCTTGACCGCTGAGTATTCCAGTTCCAAACGGGCCTGGCTGGCCTTCTTCAGGTGAAATTGCCATGCGCGACCCTTGCCCAGCTTGCCTGTAACGCGCGTTACAATTGGGGGTCTTATATCCACTGGAGAGGAGGCGATCCATGTCGGCATCTCCGGCAGAGCGAATGCGGTCACTCCGAAACCGCCGGCGTGCTCTTGCCGACCGGGAGATTCGGATAACCGTACCGGATGCTCGTTCCGAACACGTGCGGGAGCGAGTGGCGCAGTCCGTCGCCTGGCTCGATCCCGCTCACGAGGCCCATGCACTCGCCTGGATCGAGGCGGTCGCCGATTTCGATGAGCATCAGGCGCGGTGACGTTGACCCGATGCAGGGATGACCGTGCTTCTTGATCCCGGGTTTCTGATCGTCCAGACCCTCAACGGGCTGCAGCTCTCGGCACTGCTGTTCCTGCTGTCGATCGGGCTGTCCGTGGTGTTCGGACTGATGAACTTCATCAACCTCGCGCACGGAACGCTGTTCATGGTCGGCGCCTATCTGGCCCTGAGTGTGGTTCGCGCCTTCGAGTCGTTCTGGCTGGCCCTGCTCCTGGCCCCGCTCGGCGTCGCCCTGATCGGAGGAGTCCTCTATCTGGTCCTGTTGCGCCACATGCAGCGGGCCGACCCTATGAAGCAGGTGCTGGTGACGTTCGGCCTGATCTTCGTCGGCAGCGAGACGGTCGACATCATTTGGGGCTCGCTGCCGCACATCATCGAGGTGCCGACCCTGTTGTCCGGCCGCAGCTCCGTGCTCGGGCAGGTCTACCCAACCTACCGCCTGTTCATCATCGCCCTGGGCGTGGCGGCGTTCGCGCTGCTGTACCTGGGGCTGGAGCGCACGCGCGTCGGCGCCATCGTCCGCGCCGGCGTGGACGACCGCACCATGGTGGCGGCGCTCGGTATCGACATCGGTCGCGTCTTCTTCCTGGTCTTCTGCCTGGGGTGCCTGCTCGCCGGAGTCGCCGGGGTGGTGGCGGCGCCGGTGCTCTCGATCGCTCCGGGCATGGACATGTCCGTGCTGATCCTGACCCTCATCGTGGTGGTGCTGGGCGGCCCCGGCAGCCTCAACGGCGTGGCGCTCGGCGCGCTGATCATCGGCATCGCCGACACGTACGGCCAGGTCGTGCTGCCTGAGCTGGCGCGGGTGACGATCTACGCCCTGATGGCCCTGATCCTCCTCATCAAGCCGGCCGGCCTGATCCCGGTTCGCAGCGGGCACTGATGAGCGGGCGAGACCCACTGCAGCTTCCGGTGGCGGCGATGCTCGCGGGCATCGCCGTCGCGGCGTGGTTCGGGGCCGACTACTTCGGCATGGAGTTGCTGGCCGAGGTGGCGATCCTGGCCATCTTCGCCATGAGCCTCGATCTCCTGGTGGGCGCCGCCGGGATGGTCTCCCTTGGACACGCGGGGTTCCTGGCCCTCGGCGCCTACGCCACCGCCGCCGCCACGGTGCTATGGGGCTGGCCGCCGATCGCGGCGATGGCGCTGTCGGTGGCGGCCGCCGCGGCGATCGCCGTGGGCGTCGGCTTCTTCGCGGTGCGTCTCACCGGCGTGTTCTTCATCATGATCACCCTCGCCATCGGGCAGATGGTCCATGCCTACTTCGGCAAGGCACGGGCCTTCGGCGGAGACAACGGCATGGCCGGCACGCCCCGCTTCGACCTCCTCCCGCTCGGCCTGAACTCGAGCGACCCGGGCGTGTTCGCCGCCCTCGCCCTGGCGGCCGCGCTGCTGGCCTATCTGGCGCTGCTGCTCCTGCGCCGCTCGCCGTTCGGGATGATGCTCACCGCCAGCCACCAGAACCCCGGCCGTCTGGCCGCGCTCGGATGCCCGGTACGGCGCTACAGGCTTGCCGCCTTCGGCACCGCGGGCGCCGTCGCCGGTCTGGCCGGAGCCCTCATGGCGCAGCACACCGGCTTCGTGTCCCCGGACCTCGCCTTCTGGACGCTGTCGGGCGAGGCGCTGATCATCGTCATCCTGGGCGGTAGCGGCAGCCTGATCGGCGCCGCCGGCGGCGCGGCGCTCTACATCCTCCTCCGCAACCAACTGAACGACGGCGCGTTCTGGAGGAGCCTGTCCCTGCCGCCGGAGCTGGCCGATCACTGGCAGCTCGTCATGGGCCTGTTCTTCATCGCCGTGGTCCTTCTGGCCAGGGACGGCCTGTACGGGCGCCTCGCCTGGGCGATCCGGCATGCGGCAGCGACGGTGATGCGGCGGAGAAGCCGAACGTGACGGACGACGTGCTGCAGGCGATGGAGCTGTGCAAGGCGTTCGGGTCGCTGCAGGTGACCGACCACGTCTCGCTACGGCTCCCGCCGGGTGAGCGACACGGGCTGATCGGCCCCAACGGCGCCGGCAAGACCACGCTGTTCAACCTGATCACGGGAGAAGTCGCCGCGGACGCGGGCCGGGTGTACGTGGGCGGACGCGACGTGAGCGGGACACCGCCCGACGTCCGTGCGCGCGCCGGGCTGGCGCGCAGCTTCCAGCGCAACAACCTGTTCGGTGACCTCACGGTCAGGGAGAACCTGACGCTCGCCTGCGCGCTCAAGCACCGCATCGGCCATGTCTTCTGGCGGCCCGCTCGCCGATTTACCGGGTTGCGTGAGGAGGCGGAAGCGAACGCCGAGCGGCTCGGCCTTGCCGAGCATCTGCCGGTACCGGTGGCCACCCTGCCCTACGGCACCCAGCGCCAGCTCGAGATCGGCCTGGCGCTGGTACGTGAACCGATGGTGCTGCTGCTCGACGAGCCCACCGCGGGGATGAGCCCGGAGGAGACGGCCGGCATCGTCGAGCTGCTGGCGTCGCTGCCGCCAACCCTGACCCTGCTGATCGTCGAGCACGACATGGACGTGATCTTCGAGTTGGCCGAACGGATCACCGTGCTCGACTACGGCCGCGTGCTGCTGGAAGGCACGCCGGCCGAGGTCCGCGGCTCGGCGGAGGTGCGCAGCCGCTACCTGGGCGTGCGGGCCTGATGGCAGACCCGCTGCTGTCGATGGAGGCGGTCGACACCTACTACGGGCGCAGCCACGTCCTGCAGAACGTGTCGCTGGAGGTAGCCGGCGGCAGCGTCGTCGCGCTGCTGGGACGCAACGGAGCAGGCAAGTCCACCGCGCTCAAGTCGATCATGGGCATCGCCGCCGCCGCGCGCGGCAGCATCCGCTTCGCGGGTGAGGCGATCGAGCACCTGCCGCCGCACCGCATCGCCCGCCGCGGCATCGCCTACGTCCCGGAGGACCGCGGCATCTTCGCCTCGCTCACGGTGGACGAGCACCTGAGCCTCAACCCGCGCCCGGCTGCCGGCGGCCACCGCGTCCCGGTGGAGGAACTCTACGAGCAGTTTCCCCTGTTGGCCGAGCGGCGCCGCAACCGGGGAAACGAGCTGAGCGGCGGCGAGCAGCAGATGCTGGCCATCGCGCGCGCCATCACCCTGTCACCGCGGCTGCTGATCCTGGACGAGCCGACCGAGGGGCTCGCGCCGATCGTCGTCGAGCGTATCGCCGGGATCGTCCACAACCTGCGCACGGCCGGCATGACGATGCTGCTGGTGGAGCAGAACTACCCGTTCGCCATCGGGCTTGCCGATCACGTCTACGTGCTCGGCAAGGGCCGCATCCGCTGGCACGGCACCGCCACGGAACTCGACCGGAGCCCCGAGGTCAGATCGACGTGGCTCGGTGTGTAGCTCGACCGGCAGGTCTCAGCCGTAGACGGCCCGCCGATGACGCACGCGATTAACCGTCACGAAATCAATCCGATACACCGAGCTCGGTCCTGACCTGCTCCCAGGGGATCCGCTCCGAGTCCTTCATCGCTTCTTCGATCGCTTTGAGGTCGTCCTGCTGCTCAAGCTGCTCGACGAGCTGCTCGTAGACATCGATCGGCAGCACGACGGCCACCTTGGTGCCGGTTTCGTCAAGGACAAATCGGGGTTCGGTCAACCTCGTGGTCATGACTCTACTGACTATCGCTCCAACCGCAGATGGATTCGACCAGCTCACGGTAGTGGAGGCACTGTGCCTCCAGGCGCTCAAATCCTGCCGAGTGCTTCTCGCAATAGCGACGTCGTCTGTTAGGTTGCTTATCGATATGCGCGAATTGTTGGATGCGACGATTCTCAGATCGGTGCAAGGCGGTCATGAATTCCAGACAGAGATCAGGCCCTCTCAACACCTCGGGATCACCGGGCAACACACGAAAAGCGGCGACGCACCAAGTCTCCGTCGATTCGACCGCGGGCGCCGGTATTTGTTGCTTTGATTCGATTGGCGAGAGTTCCTCGAAGTCGCCTGCAATCTCAATAATCGAACGAATCTCGTTGCCACGCTGAACCGGATCTCCCGAGTTGGCAACATCATAGTCGAGGTTTCTCTTAGTCCAGTCTTGAAAGATGCAATCAGAGAGTATATCGGCATCCATCTGAAAGACCATCACGTCGCACTGCTTCGCGGACAGGTCATCGTCAAACAAGCCGCCATTGAAATAGCTCTGCGTCCTTGATTCGGGTGGATTTTGCTTCAGCCAATTCAATGCAGCGCCCCAACCCCCGTTCGCCCGGTTCGTCTTGTCCATTTCAGGCTGAATCTCGACGAAAACCGGTGCGATTCCGCGGTCTGTCAACGACGCTTCCAAGAAACAGACGATCGCATGCCAATCTGTCGGACCTTCGCAAACGACGCCAACTCGCATGGCCTACAATTCCTGACCAAGGGCGCCTCTGATTTCTCCATCCAACCAAAGCTGGGACAGATTGCGTCCGTTCTTGGCTTGATACCATTCTTGTCTCGACATGCCGTCACGCGGCTTGAGCCGTGTCACAGTCGTATGACCCTCCTGGTTCCTCTCGACCACGAAAACCCGCTCGTCGTCGTCGAAGAGGTCGAACGCATCCAAAGCTGTCGGGTTATGGCTGGTAAGGAACACCTGTCTGGGTCCACACCCGAGCTGTCCCGAGGATGACATCTTCGTTGTCTCTATCGTTGCCTCAAGGAGCGACCTGGTCATTCGAGGATTCAGCGCATTGTCCACATTGTCAAGAGCGAATATTCTTGGAGAATCGTCATGCGACAGAAGAATCGCTACAAAAAGAAGAAAAAGCGTCCCCTCGCTACTGTCGTAAACGGATAACGTTTTCCTGCTGTCATGCATATACCTGTCGACGAGATAAACCATATCTTCGCCGTGATCCAACAGAGCTCTGGAAGTCAAGTGTCTTTCGATGCTGCCCACTCTGACGCGACTGGCCCATTGCGGAAGGCGCGCAAGTTTGATTGCGCGCTGCTTTAGATCGTGACTCGACCTACTGTCAGCGAACTGTTCGGACGACGGGCTGGATTTGTCTGATGCGCGGATTTGTCCTATCAGCCCGCGAACGGCCTCGGGCAGTCCCTCGCCGTGCAAGCCGATGGGAGGTGTATCCACCGTTCCTGATTGCATGCCGCGCAAGAAGCTCGTCTGCGGCGAATAGATGGCGTATTGCGACAGACCATGCAGCGCTCTCTCGACCGGCATCGGAAACCTGTAGGCCGTGCGGACTTGATCCCAAATGCTTCGGTACTTGATCAGATTCCCGTGTACGCTCTGATCGAGAACCGTCGCACCGTGCGGGCTTCTCTCAAAAATCCCTGTCTCACGATAGGTACAGCTCTCGCCGAAGAAGGCTAACAGTGGGTCGTTCTCGCTGCCTGTGAGGCTGATACGATACGCGACGTCATCTTCGAGTTCCGCTGAGAGCTGCAGCGTCTTGGGAAGGTCATCGTTCTTGAACGCGGACTTCATCAACTCGGGTGGCGTGAGTCGTACTCCCTTCCTGCGCAGGTCACTGTCCCCTACCCCACGGTCGACGGCGGCGGACAAGATGCCGATCGCTTCGAGTATGTTGGACTTTCCGGCGCCGTTTCCGCCGATGAAGATGTTGATCCGGCCCAACTCGAGCATGGCGCTACGGATCGACTTGAAACGATCGACCTTGAGTTTCCTGACCACTACGGCACGGTACCACGCTCGCACTCGCTTCGTCATACGAGCTTTTCAGACGGATCGGTTGGATGATGGCGGCTTGGAATCGGATTCCCCAATGGGCCAGTTCCATCTCCGGCCAGCCGTTGCGCACGGACCAGTGTCGGAACGCTGTGTGTCCGACACGTGAATTGATTTATCATGTGACACAAGCACATGACGGCGTTCTGGGAGCGGGTTCACGGGCACCTCAGTGCGGGAAGCCGGGTGTTCGTCGCCTGCGTGGCCGAACATACCCGCGGCTCGCCGGGGACCGCGGGCGCCAAGCTGCTAGTCTCCGACTCGGGTGAGCTGTTCGGGACGATCGGCGGAGGTGCGATGGAGCACCGGCTGGTCGAACAGGCGCGAGGGCTGCTGCAGGGCGACAACCACCGGCCGGAGAAGCACACCCTGGTCCATCGAGAGGCAGCCGCCGGCGAGGCATCCGGCATGATCTGTGAGGGAAGCCAGACCAACGTCTTCTGCGTGCTGGACGGACCGCGGGACCTGGCCAGCGTGCGCGCCATCGTCCACAGAGTCCGGAGCGATGAGCGCGGCTGGATCGACATCGACGACGCCGGCCTGCGGATGGTGGAGGACGGAGCCGACCTCGATACGCCGCGCATCACCCTGACGGAGATGGGCGGAGCCTGGCGGTACCGGGAGGACCTCCTCAACCGGCGCCGGCTCGCCGTCATCGGCGGCGGCCACTGCGCCGCGGCGCTGGGTGAGGTGATGGCGCCGCTGGGCTACCGGGTGCGGGTCTTCGACGCCCGCGCGCACGTGGTCAGCCATGACCGGGCGACCGCGGTCGGCGGCGTCTCCATCGTCGCGGACTACACCGAAGCGGGACCCTCGATCGCCCATCCCGAGTCCACCGCCGTGGTGGTGATGACCGCCGACTACCGCACCGACGTGCGCGCCCTCCTCGGCGTCGCGGACCTGCCGTTTCCGTTCATCGGGTTGATGGGCGGCAGGAAGAAGATCGACCGGATATTCACCCTCCTGCGGGAGGAAGGGATCTCTCGGGAGACGATCGAACGCATCCACGCGCCGGTGGGACTGGACATCGGCAGCCAGACACCGGAGGAGATCGCCATCAGCATCGCCGCGCAGATCCTGCGCGAGCGCAACCGCCGGTAGACACGATGGTTTCGCAACCATCCGTCCCGACGACCTGCCGCCCATGCTCACAGCGCAGGGCGCGGCATTCCCGCATAGAGGTCCGGTCCCGCCAGCAGCCCAGGTCCTTTGAGTAGACGCTGCGTGTCGGGAGCAGTATGCTTCGTCAACTACAATCATAGCTGTCTGAGAGGAGAAAATGCCGGGTAAAGCACAACACGTCGTTCCTCGCGATGGGAAGTGGGCTGTACGAAAGTCCGGTGCTGATCGCATAACGCGGCTCTTCGGCACGCAGCGTGAAGCCCTTGAGGCTGCACGGGACATCGCTCGAAAACAGGGAACCGAATTGTATATCTATGGACGGGATGGTCGAATTCGCGAACGAGAGTCCTATGGGAAAGAGCCGGTTCCATCGAAAGGGTAGACCTGGAATTGGTTGACGGCGGCTTTCAGCGAAACGTTTTCTTGAACTGCCCGTTTGACAGAGAGTACCAACGAACGCCAACTTGAGACCGGCTTTTCCGACGAAGACATCCAGGACTACTCAACCCCGGAACTCCTGCACGCGATGCTCGAATGGACGGACCAGCTACGGCCGAAGAAATGATACAGGTCAGGTTGTTCAGTTGAAAGGACTATTCGTGAGCGTTCCTCCCCGACCCGCGCCTCATGGACGGCTGCGGCACGGACGAAGGTCGGGGTTGGACATCAGCAGCCAGACGTTCGAAGAGATCGCCATCAGCATCGCCGCGCAGATCCTGCGCGAGCGCAACCGCCGGTAGAGACGATGGCGCCGATCACTCGTTTCATTCTCAACGACCGGACGGTGGAAACGTCCGCCTCGGCGGGGCTGCTGCTGCTGGACTTCGTGCGCGCCTGCGAGCGGCTGACCGGCACCAAGGAGGGCTGCAAGGAGGGCGACTGCGGCGCCTGCGCCGTCCTGATCGGAGAGCCGGCAGGCGATACCGTCCGCTACCAGCCGGTCACCTCCTGCCTGGTGCCGCTGGCGGAGGTCCACGGCAGGCACGTGGTCACGATCGAGGGATGCAACCTGGACGCCGGGCTCAACCCCGCGCAGGAAGCCGTCGTCGAGCACGGCGGCACGCAGTGCGGGTTCTGCACGCCGGGCATCGTGGTGTCGCTACACGGGCTGCTGCTGGACGATTCGAAGGGGCTCTCCCTCGAAGACGTGAAATACGCCCTGAGCGGCCACCTGTGCCGCTGCACCGGGTATCGCTCGCTGAAGGACTGCGCCGCCACGCTGGACCGCCGGCTCGGCAGCCGGCTCAACGGGACCGTCGGCGGCGATCGAGTGGCGGCGCTGACGGCCGCGGGAGCGATTCCCGAGTACTTCACGACCATCCCGGAGCGGCTGCGTGCGCTGCGGGAGGAGGAAGCGGCACCCGCAGCCGATGCGGAGCCGGAGGTGCGCATCGCCGGCGGCACCGACCTGTACGTGCAGCAGGGCGAGGAGATCCCGGACCGGCGCGTCGAGGTGCTCAACCATCGGCCGGCGCTGAAAGGCATTCGACGCTCCGGCGGCGAGTTCCGCATCGGCGCGCTGACCACGTTCGAGGAGTTCGGCGCCGACCCGAGGGTGATCGAAGCGCTACCCCGCATCGGCGCGTTCAACCACCTGATCGCTTCCTGGCAGATCCGCAACCGCGCCACCCTGTCCGGCAACATCGTCAACGCCTCCCCGATCGGCGACTTCACGGCCCTGCTGCTGGCGCTGGACGCGCGCATCGTGCTGGACGGCGGCGACACGCGCCGGTCGGTCCCGCTCAAGGAGTTCTACCGCGGCTACAAGCAGATGGACCTGCGGCCCGGTGAGCTGGTCACCGAGGTGGCGTTCGCCGATCCGACCGATGCCTGCGTCAACTTCGAGAAGGTCTCGAAACGGACCTGCCTCGACATCGCCTCGGTCAACAGCGCCTGCTCGATCCGCTGCACGGGAGACACGATAGGCAACGCGCACTTCAGCCTGGGCGGCGTTGCGCCGATCCCGCTCTACCTGCACCAGACGTCGCAGGCGCTGCGCGGCCGCACCCTCGACCTGGAGACGGCGTTCGAGGCGGTGCGCCTTTCCCAGCAGGAGATCGCACCGATCACCGACGTGCGCGGCTCGGCCGAGTACAAGCGCCTGCTGGCGCGCCAGTTGCTGATCGCCCACTTCGTGACCCTGTTCCCCGAACGCTTCACCGCCGAAGCGTTCTATGCCGAGGGCCTGTCGTGAAGCACATCGACTCCCACCTGCACGTGCGGGGCGAGTCGCAGTACGTGGACGACGTGCCACCGCCGCCTGGGATGCTGCACGCCGCGGTGGCAGGCTCCCCGAAGGCGCACGGCATCATCACCCGGCTCGACACCGGTGCGGCGCGCGCCGCTCCCGGCGTAGTGGCGGTGCTCACCGCCGCCGACATCCCCGGCGTCAACCGCTTCGGCCCGATCTTCGAGGACGAGGAGCTTCTGGTCGAGCGCGAGGTGTGCTTCATCGGCCACCCCATCGCCCTCGTGGTGGCCCGCACCGCGCATCAGGCGCGGCAGGCGCGCGACCTGATCGAGGTCGAGATCGACGACCTGCCGGTGGTGGTCGACCCGCGCGAGGCGTTCGCGAACGGCGACCTGATCCATCCGCCGCGCACCATGGCGATGGGCGACGTCGCTGGCGCCTGGAGCGACTGCGACGTGGTGGTCGACGGGCGCTGCGAGATCGGCGGCCAGGAGCATCTCTACCTGGAGACGCAACGCGCCCGCGCGGTGCCCGGGGAGGACGGCGCGATGCAGGTGTTCTCCTCCACCCAGGGACCGGCGGCGGTGCAGCACGTCACGGCGGCCGTGCTCGGCCGGCCGATGCACAAGGTCGAGGTGGACGTGAAGCGGCTCGGCGGCGGCTTCGGCGGCAAGGAGGATCAGGCCACCCACTGGGCGGCGATGGCCGCGCTGGCGGCCGCGCACCTGGACGCGCCGGTGGAATTGGTGCTGAACCGGCTGGACGACATCCGGATGACCGGCAAGCGCCATCCCTACTCCGCCGACTTCAGGATCGGGTTGACCACGGACGGCAAGATCCTGGCCTACGAGGCAACCTTCTATCAGAACTCCGGCGCCTTTGCCGACCTGTCGCCACCGGTGCTGGCGCGCACGCTGTTCCACGCCACCAACGCCTACTTCATCCCCAACGTGCGCGTGACCGCCGCGCCGTGCCGGACCAACCTGCAGCCGCACACGGCGTTCCGCGGCTTCGGCGGGCCGCAGGGAATGTACGTGATCGAGGCGGCGATCAACAAGGCGGCCGACGCGATGGGGACCGAGGCGGCCGCGATCCAGCGCGCCAACCTGCTGCGCGACGGCGACGTCTTCCACTACGGACAGAGGGTGGCGGCGAGCCGCGCGGAGCGAACCTGGGACGAGCTGGTGGCGGCGTTCGACGTGGACGGAATCCGTCAGCGAGTGTCGGCGTTCAACCGCGAAAACTTCGCGGCCAAGCAGGGCTGCGCCATGATGCCGGTCTGCTTCGGCATCTCGTTCACCAAGAGCCACCTCAATCAGGGCAACGCCCTGGTCCACGTCTACGCCGACGGCAGCGTGAGCGTGACCACCGGCGGCATCGAGATGGGACAGGGCATCAGCAGCAACGTCGCGGCCGTGGTGGCGCGCACCTTCGGCATCTCACGGCAGCGGGTACGGGTCGAAAGCACCAACACCACGCGGGTCGCCAACATGTCGCCGAGCGCCGCCAGCGCCACCACCGACCTCAACGGCAACGCGGCGATCATCGCCGTCGAGACCATCCTCGACGGTATGCGAGAGGTCGCGGCCAAGGAGCTCGGGGCCACCGACCCGGCCACGATCACCGTGGCCGATGAGCAGGTTCGGGTCGGGGGCGAGCCCGCGGGCATGAGCTGGACCGACCTGGTCGGCCTCACCTACCGGGCCCGCAGGCGCCTGTCAGCGCACGGCTACTACACCACCCCGGGTATCCACTACGACGAGGAGCGCGAGCACGGCCACCCGTTCGCCTATCACGTTTACGGCACGGCCGTGTTCGAGGTGACCGTCGACTGCCTGCGCGGCACCTACGCCGTCGACCAAGTGAAGATCGTCCACGACCTTGGCCGCACCATCAATCCCACCGTGGACCGCGGCCAGGTCGAGGGCGGACTGGCCCAAGGCATGGGCTGGATGACCATGGAAGACCTGCAGTGGGACGCGGAGGGCCACTGCCTCTCCCACGCGCTGTCCACTTACAAGGCCCCGGACGTCTACTTCATGCCCGACGACATGGCCGTGAAGTTCCTGCAGCCGGAGGACAACCCCTACGGCCCGCTCGGCGCCAAGGCGGTCGGCGAACCCCCGCTGATGTACGGCATCGGCGTGTTCTTCGCCCTCCGCAACGCCATGAAGGCGTTCCGCCCGAACGCCGAGTTGACCCTCGACGCCCCCATGACCCCGGAACGCGTCCTGCTCGACCTGCACCGAAAAATCAAGACTCACAACGCACCGACCGCTCCTGACCAGTCCATCGAGGCGCACGCCACGACCTGATCGTCAGGCGACCCAAGGATAGAGCTACCGGGTCTACGACAAATGTGACAATGGGCGAGTTCGCCTGCGGAGCTGCCACCCGGAAGATCCTCCCCGTGTTTCCTCGAACGGGAACGCGGATATGGAGCAGCATGTGCGACACTCCCAGTTTGGCCGCCAGTGGCGGGTGCTCCGGTCCGTGCTGCCATCCGTCGGCGGCTTGCGCGTCGCGTTGAGGATCTTTGCCTCCGCGCTCGTCGTGCAGCGACACGGCTTCTGACCGCGTGTTCTACTCGTACTTCGCGGCGCTCGGCTACGAGATCGCGGTGGCGGAGTCGAGCAGCAGCCACGGCCGACTGGACATGGCGGTCCGCACCGGCGGCCACGTCTACCTGTTCGAGTTCAAGGTGGCGGAGCTGGCGCCACCCGGATCGGCGCTGGCGCAGTTGCGGGAGCGGGGCTACGCGGCCAAGTACCGCGGCCGCGGCGAGCCCATCCACCTGATCGGCGTCGAGTTCAGCCGCACGACGCGACAACGGTAATCGACTAGTACCAAGTCAACCTGTAATGACGGGGTACTCACGATGCGATGGGATGGGTTTCACGCGCTTCCAGTGCAAGCGCGGCCTGCCGTTGTGGATCTTGGCATCCATCCACATCACGTTGACGGGGCACTAGTAGTGGTTCAATCTCTAACCTTTGGGTAGAGATGACGCAACTTGATCCGCGCATCAGTGGTGGTAAAGCGCCACTGCACTGGCTCGCTCGTCCGATTGCGCTGTTCCGTCCAGGCGCTGACTTCGTTGCGTAGCGTGTCGAGATCCGCTATCCGACGATCCAGACATTGTCGTGACAGTACGCTGAACTCGCATTCGGCGATGTTCAGCCAACTGCCGTGTTTCGGCGTATACACCAACTCCAGCTTGTCCAGCAACGCGCGCGCCCTCGCTGGCTCAAAGGTCTTGTACAGCGACGCTCCGGTGTGCGTACTCAGGTTGTCCATTACCAGCGTGATCCGCTGCGCCTGCGGATAGTCTTCTTCCACCAGCCGGCGCACCCCTTCCGCCCAGGTCGGCGCCGCATGGTCCGCTGCCACATCGGTCCGGCGCCAATCATCAAACGGCGCGTAATACATCAGCAAGTGTCCCACCCCGTTGCGCTCGTACTCGGCGTCGTAGCGGGCTGCGTGGCCAGGACGCATCCCTTGCGGTGGCCGGATCTCCTGCGCGCACTGCTTGCTCGACTCATCCATGCAGATCACCGGATAGGACTCATCGTACGGCCGGGTATACACTTGCAGGACGTTCTCCATCCCGCAGACGAAGGCGGCGTTCTCCTGTGGCGGGATGCACCACATCTCCTGTCGCCACGGCTTCAGCTCGTTTTTTTTAGCACCTTGCGCACCGTCTCGTGGGATATCGAGCGCACCACCCGACGCCGTTTCAACTCATCGCACAGCAGATGCAGGGTCCACCGCGCCCGTCCTGCCGGCGCATCGCTACAGGCGATGGCGATCAACTGTGCCTCGCCCTCGCCATCCAGCACCGTCGCCCGCTCACGGCTGCGTTTGCGCCGGCCCAAGGCGGCCTCCAGCCCCTCCAGCACACAGCGCTTGCGAATCGTCTCGACGTTCTGCGGCGTGACCCCTACCTCACTCGCTATCTCGCTGTCACGATAGGCAGGCCCATGTTCTCCTTGGTCAGCCAGCAACAGGATCTGTGCATGCCGGCGGCGGTAGGCAGCCACCGTTCCTTTCTCCGCCAAACCCGTCAGTTCCTCACGTTCTGTCGCGCTCAGATCGATGATGTACAGCTTCTTCACTATCACCCCTCCCAGTGTGACTGTGATGGTCTACGCTATACATCGACATCCCACCCTTTCTTCTTGAACTACTACTAGTCGTAGGTAGCGCTCCCAGCCCTGCTGGCCTTCGGGGCCGGCCTCGCCGAGGACTTCACCAAGAAGGTCTCCGGCAGACCGTGCTGGCGGGCCTTCTGTTCAGCTTGGTCACCGGCCACGTGGTCGCCCGCGTGGAGATCGGCTTCGTCGACCACTACGCCCTGGCCTACCCCTGGATCGCGATACCCTTCACGGCGTTCGCGATGGCCGGCATCGCCCTCTCGGTCAACATCATCGACGTGCTTCAACGGTCTGTCGGCCCGCGGCGTCCTCATCAATGCTGGCCGCGTTCGGCGTGGTCGTCCTGCAGGCCGGCGACGCCGACTTGGCGGCACTCGCCCTGCTCGTAGGCGCCCCCGTCGCCGGCTTCCTGCTGGTCAACTTCCCCCGCGGCCCGCTGATCATGGGCGACGGCGGCGCCTACGTGGTCGGCTTTCCTCGTGGCCGCCGTGGGCGTCATGCTGCACCAGCGGCAATCCCGAGGTGTCGCCATGGATCGTCCTCATGGTGCTGCCCTACCCGGTGTCGGAGACGCTGTACTCGATCCTCAGGAAGACGCTGCGCAAGGGCTATGGCCCCGGCCGCGTGGACAAGGCCCACCTGATCTACCGCAACCTGCGCCGCGCCCTGCGCGGCACCACCGCCGTCCGCTACGCGAACCCGGCCGTCGGCGCGCTCCTGTGGGGAGCGATGGCTGCCAGCCTGGTCTTCGTCAGCGCAGCCCCGCACACCCGCGCATGGGCCTTCCCGGCACTCGGCGTCCAGGCAGCGCTCTATCTGGGCTCCTTTCGACGGGAGAATCAGCATGATCGATCGGGCATATGGCGGCGCAGGGAGATCACGATGGTAGCAAACGTATCTTCTTGGTGATCTATCATTGCCACCTCCAGGTACCACTACATCCATAGTAACACTTCCTGCGGTTTATCGTGCGCTGGAACGGTCACAGCCTTACGCCTCACACAACCACCTTCTCACAGTTCAAGGGGGGCGTCCACCTCCTTAAGCCTCACAAAGTACTTACCTCCTTCATCACCACCAACACCCACATCAATTTTTAGATACACGGCACCCTCAGATTTGAGAAGAAACCGCATCGTCCTACTTGTCAATCGGTGTTCCTGTTTACCCACTCGAAGCGTCCCTTGAATGCCACGAACAGAACTGGCAATCGTGATCTCGTAGATTTCCCCTTGTTTCAGACCTTCAATCTGGAACCAATCAACGTCCCCTTCTAAATGCAGAGCTCCGCTTACGCCGGCCCTATAGTCCACGGCGACGCTCTCACCAAAGGAGTCCGCTTCGTCGATCTGCGCGGCGCAATTGACAATCTGATCGTCGGCCAAGTCAACATGAAGTGAGTAGTACCCAGCACCACGGAACAGCGCTTTGACGTTAATATCTATATCCTGTTGCGCTGTGGCGCATAGGACGACTCTCGAATAGCCATGCTCGCCTCCGTCATCATTGTTGTTCATGTACTCGCCTACAAAGACGTCAATCATAGTGTCAGCCATAGGCAGACTCTTCGAGCTAGGCTTCGTCTCAATGATATACGCACCGCTCTCCTCGACGCGATACTTGAACCAATCGGCATCACGCTCATTAGTTGTATGTATCGATCCTCCTCCATCCTGACCCAAATCAGTCGGATATAATCGGTCATTGTCCCCAGGTTCAGAGTTATCTGACGGTACAAAACGTGACACATATCGCGCGAAAATACTCAACAAATCAACCAGCTCGGCGCTATCTCGGTAAGCAATAAGAGCTGTCAAGTCCCCGCTAACGCCTCGTCTGTAAGCCCCTAACATTTCAGCGCCAGAGCTATCTTCAACCTTGTCCCAAACAATTCGTATCTGCTTCACGTCCGTCCTACCGACTCTGTCTGCTATATTTCCGTAATAGCTCGTGACTATATCGATCACATCCACAAGAGCAGCCACACCTAAGATATTGCTTGCTGTGACAGTAAGCTCGGATGAATCGATTGATACTCCGATATCGTCGAAAATGGTGTCGTTCTTCAAAACCTCGACGAGGTTCCTTTCGATTTCCCCTACAGTCGTGCTCCGAACCTCTATGTACGGAGTATCGTATTGCGATTCTGCGATGTAAGGCGCAAGTGCGATTACGCATAGTGCCCCTGTCAGTAACCTTATCATTGTCCCCTCCGATATTCTTGATAGATTATTACCGTCCCTTCATAGCTGACTGTTGTCCCGTCGTAATTCAGATCGCTGTCACAATCGCGACCAAATTCAAGATAGCCTTCCCAGCCTGATTTGAATTCGGATCCATAATGTGAAGGCAATAGAAGCCCTTTGCTTTCGTCGCTTTCCAGATTGAATTCCATTGACTTCGTCTTGAGCTCGGGCAACGGAATCTCTCTCTGTCCATCGGCCGACGGTTCCTCAACTAGCAAGTATTCGGCATCTGGTAAGGTGAGGCATGTTTGTCCCGTTCGCATCACCCCACGATTGGTTACGACCACTACTTGTTGGGACAATAGTTTAGCCTTGGGATAGATCTCCTTGACCTCGTCCATGTCAATTTCAAGTCGATACTTCTTTTGAGATGGCGGTACCCACAGATACGTACGGTTTTGTGCTAATCGTAATAAGCCGTCGTTCTCGTCGAGTATACGGCTGACCGGGATCCCGGAGAAATCTTTCAGATCAGCGACCGGGATGACCATGACCTCTAAGTGCAAACGTTCCACTTCGGGCATACCCGATGATTCGTTCCCCTCGGATCTCCAGATAGGACCGAAGATGGCCGCTACTCCACCCAGTACGGTGCATAATGAGAGTACGACTGTGATCACGAGTCGAAGAATGACGTGAGATCTCCAAAGGTTCCAGAGATAATGTGGTAGACTCATGACCACGGGAGACCGTGGTAGGAGTTTCGTGGAGGACTCGGTCGGGCTCATCGTCTCCTCTTCGAACGGGAACGCGGATATGGCCGACCGGTCCCGCTCCGAGCCACAAGCGTGAAGGCTCCGTGTGGAGCGGTGTCATGCCCCAAATGGGGGACAAATGGACTTTTTCTGAGTTGGCCGCACCTCGAACCGGTCTACGAAGAGATCGGCTTCTCGCGGGGGACCGTGTCGGCGTCGGTCGACTTGACCGCCGTGTGGCCGTCGTAGGGGCGACCTTCGGAGGCTTGCCACCGACTCGCCGATGATCCGAGCGGCTAAGGCCGCGACGGCGAGGTGACGATGATCGAAACGTATGCTGGCAACCGAGGTGCGGCGCGACGCGCGATCGGGTGACGCCGACGCGCAGTTCAAGCTCGGCTGCATGTACCATGACGGTTACGGCGTGCTCCAGGACTACCTGGAGGCGGCCAAGTGGTACCGCCTGGCGGGCGAGCAGGGGCATGCGGGTGGCCAGTTCAACCTCGGGCTCATGCACTGGCTGGGGGGTCGGTGCTCCGCACGACTACGCGAGGCACCGCATCGGCGTCGGTCGACTTGACCGCGGTGTGGCCCTCATAGGCGCCACAGACGGGCGGCGAATACGCGGGCCGACGGAATGAGGGGCCGGTTGGTCACCTGTTGCGGCACCGACCCATTCACATCGGGACGCCGCGCTCATCACGATCGGGAGCGTCGAGAAGTTCGAGTACGATCCGCGACTGCTGGCGGGATTTGCCTGATGGTTCTAAGGCCGCGACGGGGAGATGACGATCATCAGAACATATGCTGGGAACGGCCGTCCGCCGCGACGCGAGGCTGGGCGACGCTGATGCGCAGTTCGAGCTCGGCTGCATGTACCATGACGGCTACGGCGTGCACCAGGACTACCTGGAGGCGGCCAAGTGGTATCGTCGCGCTGCCGAGCAGGAGCATGCGGGCGGTCAATTCAACCTGGGTCTCATGCACTGGCTGGGCCTTGGCGCCCCGCATGACTACACCGAGGCCGTCACGTGGTTCCGCCGCGCTGCCGACCAGGGGGACGAGAAAGCGCAGTTCGCGCTCGGGCTCTCCTATTTCCATGGCCAGGGCGTCGCCCAGGATCTCGTCGCAGCGTACATGTGGTTCGATCTCGCGGCGCGCTCCGAAGCCGCGGACGTGCCGCGCTTCCTGACGACGTGGGTCGAGTTCGTCGCCAGCGGCGACCATGAGGCGCGCAACATGCGCGACCACCTTGCCGACCGGATGACCAGGAAGCAGCTCGCGGCGGCGCAGCGCGCCGCCCGTGAGTCCATGAAGCGGATCGCAACAGTCACCTGACGACGAAGCGTCGCTGCGCAAAGATGCCGTGACCGCCGATCACTGACGAGTTCCGTCGGCTCCGGCCAGCGACAGGACCATGCGCACCAGGTCGGCGCGCCGAGACACGCCCAGCTTGAGGTGGATGCGCTTGACCAGCTCGCGTACGGTGCTCTCCGCTCGGTGCGTGGCCTCCGCGATCTCTCGCATCGTGGCGCCTTTGGCCAGCGCCGCCGCCACGCGGGCTTCCGCGCGCGTAAGGCCGAGGCCCGACGCTACGCTCTCGGGATCGACGCTACGCTTCGCCGCCGAATCGACCACCACGACCAGCGCCGCGACGTGGCCGAAACCGAACCCGGCTTCGCGAACGTCCATGGGGATCACGTGCATCGCGAAGCGCCGCAGCGCAGCCGGGCGCGCGACCGCCATCGAGCCGCCGATGGCCTGCCGACCGGGTTGCGGCAGCGCGCGCGCCAGCAGTCCTCCGAGTTGCATGTCGTCAGCCGCCAGCCGCGCCCTCAGGAAGCCGCCTCGATCCACGAGGCCGTCGCCCTCCCGCAGGATCTCACGTGCCCGCGTGTTGGCCTGGACGATCATCCCACGCCAGTCCAAGCACATCACCCCGATCATCATGTTGTCGAGCAGTCCGGCGACCGAGCCCCCCAGGGCTCTGGCGCCGGCCAGCGCGTGATGGACGCGCACGAACTGGCGAATGTGGGGCAGCAGACCCTCGATCATCGTGAGCTGCTCGGAGCTCCACTCGCCCGCTGTCGTCGGGTCGGCGAGTGCCCAGCAGATGTGGATGCCGGCCGGCCCGTCCATGCGGATGCTCAAGCCGTTGCGGGCGCCGGCCCAACGCAGCAACTCGTTGTATGTCGGCGATGTCTTCAGTTCCCGCTCGGTGTAGACGTCGGCCACGCGCACCACGCGTCGGTCGGGCAGTCGCAGGTAGCGCGGAATGCGTTCGTCGTGGGGAAAGTAGTTCTCCGCGTAGTCGCGGCCGATGTCTTCGCGCAGCTCGCCGCGCCAGTAGGGTTTGTCGAAGAGCCACGTGGCGTCGCCATGGGTATCGTCGCCAAGGAGCACCAGATGCGTGCCGGTAATCCCGCATACGTCATCGATCAGGGCCGAGGTTTCACGCCAGTGCGACTCATCCAGCATCGTTTCATGCAGTGAGGCGATGATCCGATCGAATCTGTCCTGCTGGTCCATGACGATCCTCAGCGTGCCGGAGACGGCACACGCCCGCCGTTCGTCCCCGGCCGGCGTCGCGGATCGATCTTCACTCGGTCGCCGCTACCCGAGGCGGCGCTTCACGGCGCGGAGACTGGCTTGCGGCCAGCGACAGGACCATGCGCACCAGGTCGGCCCGCCGCGAGATGTTGAGCTTGAGGTGGATACGCTTGACCAACTCGCGCACGGTGCTCTCCGCCCGGTGCGTAGCCTCCGCGATCTCTCGCATCGTGGCACCTTCGGCCAAGGCTGACGCTACGCGGCCCTCCGCCGGCGTGAGGCCGAGGCTCGAGGCTACGCTCTCGGGATCGATGCCGGCCTTCGCTGCCGGGTCGACGACCACCACCAGCGCTACGACGGGTCCGAGGCCGAACCGCGCATCGCGAGTGTCTACCGGGATCACGTGCAGCGCCAACCGCGGCCGTTCAGGCGGCCGCGCGACCGTCATCGAGCCGCTGGTTCCCGGGCGGTCGGGCCGTGACACGACATGCGCGAACAGTCGCGCCAGTTGCCCATCGTCCGCCGTCTGCTTCGCCCGCAGGAGCCCGCGTCGATCCTCCAGGCCGTCGCCCTCCCGCAGGATCTCACGCGCACGCGTGTTGACCTGGACGATCATCCCGCGCCAATCCAGGGAGATCACCCCGATCATCATGTTGTCGAGCAGTCCGGCGAGCGAGGCACCCAGGGCGCGGCGCCCCACCAGCGCTTGGCGGACGCGGACGAACTGGCGGATGTGGGGCACCAGGCGCTCGATCATCGCCTTCTGCTCCGAGCTCCAGCCGCCCGCTCTGCTGGAGGCGGCGAGGACCCAGACGATCTGCACTCCGTTCGGTCCATCGATGTGGATGGTCAGGCCGGCGCGGGGCACCGATCCGGCGCAGCATTTCGTTGTAGTCCGCGAGGTCCTCGGCTCTCGTTCGGTGTAGAGGTCAAGCATGTGGGGCACGCGTGGTAGGCGTCCGTTCGCCGGGAACGTAATGCTTCGCGTACTCTCCCCCTGTTCTTCGCGAAGCTCGCGGTGGCGGTGCAACCTGTCGAGGAACCATTTGGCGTCGTGGTGCGATTCACCTCCGACGATCACCAAGTGAGTGCCCGTCGTCCCGCACGCTTTATCGATCAGGGCCGAAGTTTCAGGCCAGCGGGAGTCGTCCAGCATCGCTTCGTGCAGTGACGCGATGATGCGGTCGAACATGGAACCACGGCATATCTTTTTTCGAGGAGGGGGGATAGCTGATTCCATTTTGCTCGCAATCCAGCCGGTTAACAGTCACGAATGATTACCGCCTGTCAACCGCACTAAGACTCTCGATAGCGAACGAGAAAGCCGTTATTTCGCGAAAGACACGACGCACAACCACTGGCGATTCGCCAAAAGCGAAGTCCTTCGTAAGGCACTCAGTTCGCGAACGACCAATCCTTCGTCGAACACACCCAGTTCTTGTCGACTGACCGAGGATTTCGCACGCCCACGCATGCGTGGCGGAAGCGCTTCGCGGAGGGAGTCGATCCGCGAAGTTCGTGAACGACGTGGGCAGTAGTTGCACATTCGTGAACGGCGAAATTGCGCTGTGATGCCCAGCGCGGGATCCGCATGGATCTACCACGCAGATTCGTCCGTCGCGGTTCCGGCACCCGACCATCAGTGTCGGCCGACAACGCCGCCACGTCTGTCCCCAATTAGGCCGAAGTTCCAGAGCTGATGTCTTGTAAATCACTTTATTACATGAAATTAGGATCATGGCTCAGATACCCTCCGTGGCTACATCCGGGGCGAGACGCCGAGTAGCTCGAAGCAGCGCTGCTGCAGCGCCGTCGGCTGGGTCATGAGCTGAAAGGTATCGTCGTCCTCAGACACCTGCATCGTGTTCATCGTCAGCGTCCCCAACTCGCTGATCAGGCTACGGAAGCTGTGCACCGGCAGGTCGTCAGCGGTGCGCTTGCTGGACGCCTTCGCCTGCGCCGCCGGCGAGCGCTGCGCCGGCTGCACCACCGAAGGCCGCTGGCGCTCGCCAGCTTCCGGGTCGTGGTCGTCGAACAGCACCGGCGCCAGCTTGCTGCGCATGTGCCACTCCACGTAGTAGGCCAGCATGCACAGCAGCACGTGCGCGCGCACCCGATCGGGGCGTCGGTGGTAGATCGGGCGCACCTTCAGATCCACCGTCTTCAGACTGCGGAACGCGCGCTCGACCTTGGACAGGTCCTTGTACGCGCGCACCGTCTGCGCGGCGTCGAGCACCTCGGACTCCACGTTGGAACGCACGATGTACAGCCCGTCGAGTTGTTCTTCTTCGGCGATCCTGTCCTGGTCACGCCGAAACGTGAATGAGTCATCGCTGATTTCGGTGATGAAGTGCTTGGCCATCTTGTGCTGGTTGATCACCTTGCCCACGCGCATGCCGATCGCCGCAGCGCCGCGCAGCGGCTCTCTGCTGCGCCCGGTGGCCTTCACGATGGGGGCCAGGTTCCGCTCGGTGGCAGCCAACAGTTCCTGCCGCTTGCGCCGCCGTTGCTCGGCCAACACCGGGTTGCGGCACACGATCAGCCGCTCGCCCGGAAAGTCGGGACTGCTGATCTCGGCCAGATCTCGCTCGTCGAACAACGACTGCGCCACGTGTCCGGCGGCGATGAGCTTGCGGATGGTGGGCGCACGCAGGGTCGTGATCCAGCGCATCCCGTCGATGCCCTGCAGGTCCTCGCGGATGCGCGCCCCGGTGAGCATGCCGCGGTCGCCGACCAGCACCACCCGCTTGAGGCCGAAGCGGCCCCTGATCTTGTCCACCTGCGCGGCGACCGTCTTCGGGTCGCTGGTGGAGCCTGAGAAGACCTCGACGGCCACCGGGAAGCCGTCTGCGGTGCACAGCAATCCGAACACGATCTGCGCCGTGCCCTTCTTGCCGTCGCGGCTGTGGCCGCGCTGCGCCAGCGGGCAGCAGTGTCCCTCGAAATAGCTGGAGGTCAGGTCGTACAACATGAGCGTGTTGTCGCTGAGATGACGCTTGGCCAAGCGCTGCTCGATACCGCGTTGGCGGCGCACCAGCCAGTCCATGGCGTCGTACAGCTCGTTTTCGTCGACCTCGCCCAGGTCAAGGACGTGACCGAGGGTGGACACGGCGCTCTCGGGATGAAGGGCGCGGGCGGTGGCGAGCTTGGAGCGGGCGTCGATGACGCGGGCGACGATCATGGCGATGACCACCTCACGCAGGCGGCTGGCGCGAGCGGCGATGAGGGGAGGAAGGTCAAGCTGTTTGAGGGTGCCGAGGACGGCGGCGACGTGGCCGTGAGGGCGGCTGCGCAGGCAGGAGAAGGCGTCTTTGGGATTGAGGAGTGTCTCGCCTTTGAGGGCTCTGCGGATGAGATCGATGACGTGTGCGGGGAGGTGGGAGATGTTGCCGAGGGTCTCGTGCTTGACCTTGCCGTCTTGACGGAAGGTTCTGCGCAGAAGATGGGAGTGGTAGGTCTTGTCCTTGTAGCGGCGCGTAGTTGTGGCTACGTGGACGGCGCCTGTTCTGCTTGGAATCGAGGAGAAGATACCGCAATACGAGAGAATAGTCAACACAATTAGTGGCTACAAGATGCACATTTTGACCCCGCTCTAATGGCATCAAATATCGCAATAGTAAGGAGTTGACCTCGATTTCAGCCGCTGGAACTTCGGATTAGGGGGACGCAACCGACCGCGTGATCGGCATCGTCCATCGTGATGTGGTCGTCATGACCGTGATCTCTCTCGTCGCCTTCGCCTTCGTGGTCTTGGCCATCGTGATCGGCCTGACCACACGGCCCACGAGAACGGGCGCGCCGCGTGTGAGCTTTGTCGAACAGCCACCCGGCGTCGCCACCAGCGTCCACGCCGACGGTCCTGTGGGCTCACGGCCGGTTCCGGCCCGCAGACGAATCCACGCCCGGCGGTCGACGGCAGGACCAAGCGGGGGCTGCGACGGCTCCAGGGAGCGGATAGCCGACGGTGTCAGACACGCGCGTCTTTGGCCATCATCCCGTCTTGCGCGCCATCGAGCACCCGCTCCGACAGCGCCTTGCCGGATCACTCACCCTGCGCTACTCTCCTTGAGGCAGGGATCACGATGGCGCTGACCGAGTCCGACCTGCAGGAGGTCGTCGAGCACATCAAGGGTATGCTCCCGGCCATGCTGGTCGAGGCCGTTCCCGACTACGCAGGCTCCCTCCAGCTCGCCGAGCGCGCCATCGTCCGGGTCGAAGAGAACCTGAGCCGGGTCGAATCTCACCTGGCAAGATCCGAGGAACGGTGGGCGCTGGAATTCAAGGCGCACCGCGAGCTCATGCAGGCAGGCTTCGAAGCGATGGAAAAGCGCTTCGAGGCGATCGACAAACGCTTTGAGGCGGTCGACAAGCGTTTCGAAGAGATGAACGCCAACATCGAGCGGCGTTTCGAGGCCGTCAACAAGCGCTTCGAAGAGATGAACGCCTACCTCGAAAAGCGTTTCGACGCCGTCGATAAACGTTTCGGGGACATGAACGCCAACATCGAGAACCGTTTCGAGGACATGAACCGACGCTTCGAGGACATGAACAAACGGTTCAGCTCGCTCCAATGGATGGGCACCGTGGCGTTCATCGTCCTGGGCATCGTCATCTCCGTCGTCGGCCTCTCCTGAGCCGAACGACGTGCGATACGCGCTGCACCGTCACCACTCACTCGCGCGGCGTCAGGGCGATCCAGTATCGGTTGACGTGCCCGCTGTCCTGGTCGAGGTCCCGCTTGCAGAGATCCGGCTTGCAGAGATCCGGCTTGCAGAGATCCGGCAGAATAACCTCCACGACATCCTTCGCTCCGATCACGTACCCGTTCGAGGTATCCGGGGTCACCCGCCATCACGCTCACCGACACGTCGAACCTGCGTACGCCCTACTACCACACCGAACACGACACCGCGGACAAGCTGGACATGGAGTTCGCCGGCAAGTGCGGACACGGTGCTCACTGTATTGAGAGTGCAGTCCGAGCCGTGACACGCCTTGGCGAGGGATGGAACGCGGACTCTTCCCGGCCCCCGGATCAACTGCCTCGATACGTGGTGTACCCCCACGGCGCCACCAGCAGGGGCACGTGGTAGTGGGCGTCGGCGGCGATCCCGAAGCGGATCGCGACCCGGTCCAGGAACGGAGGATCGGCGGTCGGCAGGTCGGTCGCGGCGAAGTACTCGCCTACGTGGAACACCAACTCCCACTGACCCGTGCGGAAGGCGTCGCCTTCGAGCAGCGGCGCGTCGCACCGTCCGTCCTGATTGGTACGGCTGGAGGCGACCGGGCGGCGTCCGTCGCTCACGTCGAAGAGCTCCACCCTGATGCCGGCGCCCGGCCTGCCCTGCGCGGTGTCCAGTACGTGCGTGGTGAGCGCGCCCATCATCCCCTCCGCAGCGTCGCTTCGATCTGGCCGCTCGGCTCGTCGGTGGGCAGGAATACCTTGCCGCGCGCGTCCTGCCCGAACGGGGAGAGGTCGATCGGCAGGTAGTGGACGTTGGGCATCCGCAGGGTGATCTCGCGGATGTCGGGCGCCGCGGCGAGGGCTGCCTCGCCCATCCGGTACAGGCTGTCCTGCACGGAGTGGCTGTAGGTGGTGGCGAAGATCCGCAGCAACGCCTCCCGAATCGAGCCGGCCACCGCGTCGTAGCCGCCGTCGTCGCGCAGCGCGCCGCCCTCGAACCGCCAGTCTGCCGCCATTCGGGTGGCCAGGATGCGGTCGGTGGTCGGCGGCAACGTCGTGTACTCGTCCTGCAGATAGTCGACGAACCCCGAGCCCGTGGTCTTCATGATCGCGAAGTCGTGGAAGCCGGCTTCGACCTCCCGCGAAGACCGGCTCACGGTCGCGCAGGCGAACGGCGTTCCGCCCTCCGCCCTCACGAAGCCGTGCCCGTGCTCGGGGCCGTCGATGCGCATGCGGCCCCAGACCGTTTCGTCGACCCGGACGCGCGCTTCCGAGACCTGCTGGTAGCGGTCCAGGAAGCACTGCGCGATGGTCAGGGCGAACGATTCGCTGGCCGCGTCCAGGTGCCTGAGCGCCAGCACGTTGACCACGTTCTTCATGGTGTCGGTGGCCACGACCGACGCGTTGTCGGCGTCCGTGTAGGCTCGGGAGAACTCGCCGTCCAGGATGACGGTGACGCGGCTCTCGCGCACTTGGTGACGATCCTCCGCGCGCTGCACGCGCAACACGCGGACGTTGGCCTTTCCGTAGCGCTGTCGAACGAATGGCATGGACCGACGTTCAATCCCGCAGTGCGACGGCACACGGTTGGTCGCGGAAGGCTTCGAGTTCGAACGTACCGTGGCCGAAGCGCAGCTTGGCGCCCAGCGGTGCCGGGCGCCCATGATCGACCCGCCGGGGACGCAGGAGAGACCCCTTCGCGCTCTCCTCGATCCGGAGATGGTCCCCGGGTTTGGCGCAGAGCGCCTCCAGGACGCGCGCCGGAAGGGTGACCTGACGCTTTGCGGTGACCTTGACGAGCACGGCCGGCTACTCCTGCCGATACGCTATGGGAGTGAGGAGGACTCCGTCAATCCATCACCTGCGCGACCCGCCGTTCGAGTCCCGTGCACGCAGGTATGCACGGGTCACAACGCTGGTCTACCCGATCGTCATCTACAGTCAGAGGGAGCCCGCCCGCTGGCGCCTGCGGGCGGGCTCAAAGCACCGGTACGAGAGATGGTCAATCCGAGGACCGTTGGTGCCGTGTTTGTCCGGGCTGATGCAGCGCGATATTGTGTGGTTCATCCAACTCCGAAGTTACGAGGTCTTCGACCGCGGAGCCGTCCATATTGGCACGCTGTAGTTTCTCCTTGAACTGGGCGGTCCAGTACATCTTCCGACTGATCAGATCGAGAGCTAGCTCGCTCGGCCCAACCGATTCCTCATCCTCAGTCACAGTCAGCAGGTCTTCCACGCTCGTGCCGCTCAGATCGGCGCGCTGAATCTTCCCCGTCGGCCTGTTCGTCCAGTACATCTTGCCGCCGGCGATATCGGGCGCCAGTCCATACGGATCACTCAGGCCGGTCACGAGCTCCTCGATACCGGAACCGTCCAGGTTGGCGCGTCGGATCTTTCCGGTAGTGTGTTCGACCCAATATATCTTGTTACCGGGAACATCCAGCGCAACTCCATGGGGCTCCGCTTCGCTGATCGTCAAGAGCACCGTCCCTCCTGTTTTGCAGAGTCTCCGCTCAAGCATCCTGGATTGCTGTGGGGCAGCGCGGCATGCCCCACATTGGAGACAACACCTGCGTGGTTCGATTTCAGCACTGCCGCGCGGCCGCTGCTGATGGGGGTCGTCCGGCGATGTGCCGACGGCGGGGTGACGTCGGGTCTGTACGATGGCACATTGGCGGCCGTGCGCACGTTCAACACCGAGGGGCCCGTGGTGGCGACCGACCACTACCACATCCCGCCGCTGGAGCGGATCGACCTCGACCAGGTGCTCGGCCTCGTACGGGAAAAGAAGTACTTCGTGCTGCACGCGCCGCGGCAGACGGGCAAGACCTCGGCCCTGCTGGCGCTGCGCGACCTGCTGAACAGCGGCGAAACGGGCGACTACCGTTGCGTGTACGCCAACGTCGAGGCCGGCCAGGCGATGCGTGAGAACGTGGCGGAAGGCATGCGGACCGTTTTGTCCCAGTTTGTGCTCAGGGCAAGCCTGACGCTGGGCGACGACTCGCTGGAGCGTATCTGCCGCGACGCGCTGGACAGCGCCGGACCAGGTGGTGCACTGAGCTTGGCACTGAGTCGCTGGGCCGCTGCCGACCGCACGCCGCTGGTGCTGCTGATCGACGAGATCGACGCGCTGGTGGGCGACACCCTGCTGGCGGTGCTGCGGCAACTGCGTGCCGGCTACGACCAGCGCCCATCCGCCTTCCCGCACAGCGTGGTGCTGTGCGGCGTGCGGGACGTGCGCGACTACCGCATCCACTCGACGGCGGAGAACCGCATGGTGCTCGGCGGCAGCGCCTTCAACGTCAAGGCCAAGTCGCTGCGGCTGGGCGACTTCTCGGAGCAGGAGGTGCGGGACCTGCTGGCGCAGCACACGGCGGCGACCGGGCAGGAGTTCACGGAGGAGGCGCTGCGGCTGATCCTGACGCGCACCGCCGGTCAGCCGTGGCTGGTGAACGCGCTGTGCCGGGAGGCGTGCTTCGATGACAAGGCGGGCCGCGACCGCTCCCGCCCGATCACCGAGCACGCCATCCTGGAGGCGCAGGAGCGCCTGATCCTGGCGCGGGTGACCCACCTCGACGACCTGGCCGACAAGCTGCGTGAGGACCGCGTGCGGCGGGTGGTGGAGCCGATCCTGTCCGGCGCGGAGGAGACCGCGTTCTCGGAGGATGACTTGGCCTACGTGCGCGACCTGGGGCTGGTGGCGCATGCGGACGGTGGCGCGCCGCGCATCGCCAACCCGATCTACGCCGAAGTGGTGCCGCGCCATCTGAACTACGTGGTGCAGGAGACGCTGCCGCAGCGGATGGGGTGGTACGTGGACGCGAACGGCGGGCTGGACGTGGAGGGGCTGATCGCGGCGTTCCAGGCGTTCTTCCGGGAGCACTCCGAGCACTGGGTGCAGCGCTTCGAGCGCTACCATGAGGCCGGGCCACAGTTGCTGCTGCAGGCGCACCTGCAGCGGATCGTCAACGGCGGCGGGCGCATCGAGCGGGAGTACGCGCTGGGGCGCGGGCGCACGGACCTGCTGATCGTGTGGCCGCAGGGCGGGCGCGAGCGGCGGTTCGTGGTGGAGTGCAAGGTGCGGCGCGGAGAGCTGGAGCGGACCGTCGCGGAGGGTGTGAAGCAGACCCGCGCCTACGTGGACCGGTGCGGGGCGGAGGCGGGCCACCTGATCGTGTTCGACCGCGCGCCGGAGCGGAGCTGGGAGGAGAAGATCTTCCGCCACGCACCGTCCGGAGCCGGCGTGCCGGTCACGGTCTGGGGCATGTGACGCCGTGGAGCGTCTCCGCACCTGACGATCAGACGATCACCGGGATGTGGGCGAAGCGGGAGACGTCCACCAGACCCAGGTCGGAGATGCGCAGCTCGGGGATCACCGCCAGCGCGAGCAGACTGAGCTGCATGTAGCCGCTGTTGAGCGCGCAGCCGCACTCGCCGAGCGCCTGCATCACCCGGGCCGACTTCTCGGCGACCACGCCGGCCGGCTCGTCGGACATCAGCCCGCCGATCGGCAGCTCGACCAGGGCGATCACCGTGCCTTCGTGCACCACGGCCACGCCGCCGCCGGCGCCGACCAGCGCGTTCACCGCCTGCGCCATGTTCTCAGGACAGGTCCCGGTCACCAGCAGGTGATGGCAGTCGTGGGCGACGGTGGTGGCCACCCCGCAGGCGGCGTCGAAGCCGAAGCCCTGCACGAAGCCGTTCACGACCCTGCCCGTCCCGTGGTGGCGCTCCACCAGGGCCAGCGGCAGCACGTCCTGCGCCGGATCGGGCTGCACCCGGCCGTCGCGCACCTTCAGGGTCGCGGTCAGATGGCGGGTGGCGGCATGGTTCTCGATCACGCCGATCACGTTGGCCGTCACCGGGCCTGCGCGGCTCCCGGCATCCACCGCGAAGTCCGCGGCGGCCAGCGGCCGCGGCACCCGTACCGAGCGGCGAAAGCGCTCCTCGTGTGTCCAGTCCGGCAGGTCGAGGAGCAGCCTCCCCTCCTCCGCCGCCACCTCGCCGCGGGCGATCACCGTCCCGGCGGCGAAGTCGTCGAGGTTCTCCACCAGCACCACGTCGGCGTAGCGCCCCGGCGCCAGGCAGCCGAGATCGCGATCGACGCCGAAGTGTTGGGCGGTGTTGATGGTGGCCATCTGCAGGGCGATCAGCGGGTCAAGGCCGAGCGCGATCGCATGGCGCAGCACGCGGTCCATGTGGCCCTCGGCCACCAGCGTGCCGGCGTGCACGTCGTCCGTGCACAGGATGAACTGCCGCGGGTCGAGCCCCCGCTCCGTGATGGCCGTGACCTGCGCAGCCACGTCGTACCAAGCCGACCCCAGCCGCAGCATCGGCCGCATGCCGCGGCGGGCGCGCTCGACGGCATCCACCTCCCGCGTGTTCTCGTGGTCGTCGGCCGGGCCGCCGGCCAGGTAGGCGTGGAAGCTCCGGTCCAGCTCCGGGCTCGGGTAGTGGCCGCCGACCGTCTTGCCGGCGCGCATCGTCGCGGCCATCTCGGCGTGCATCTGTGCGTCGCCGTCGACCACTCCGGGGAAGTTCATCATCTCCCCCAGACCGACGATCCCCGGCCAGCTCAATGCCTCTTCCACGTCCTGCGGCGTGATGCGCGCGCCCGGAGTCTCCAGCCCCGGCGCCGACGGCACGCAGGAGGGCATCTGCACGAAAACGTGGATGGGCGCCGCCGCGGCCTCGGCCACCATCATGCGGACGCCGTCGAGACCGAAGACGTTCGCGATCTCGTGCGGGTCGGTGAAGATCGCCGTGGTGCCGTGCGGGAGCACGGCGCGCACGTACTCGGTGATCGTGCACATGCTGCTCTCGACGTGCAGGTGGCCGTCGGTCAGCCCCGGCACCAGGAACCGACCCTCGGCCTCGACCACCCGCGTGCCGTCGCCGACGCAGTAGCCGGCGTCCTCCACGATGCAGGCGATGCGGCCGCGGCGCACCGCGATGTCCATGCCGGGAACCACCTCGCGCGTGAGCACGTTGACCCAGCGCCCGCCGCGGATCACCAAGTCGGCGGCTGCCCGGCCGGCGGCGACATCCACCAGCTCGGTGGCCACCGCATGCCACGGTTCGCGCTTCGGGAATTCACGCTTCGGCATGGGCGCTGCCCTGTTCAGCTACTGCCAGTCGTCGTCCGGCGGCCAGATGTTGGAGCTGCCCGAGCCCGCCCCAACGGGACGGTCGTCCATCCAGTCCTTGACCGTGTCCCGCCACTTGAGAAAGTGCGGGGTCTTGGTGTGGGCTTGAAAGGCGGCCTCGTCCACGTACACCTCGTAGAGCCAGATCCGGTTCGGTTCGGCGCCGTCCTGGATCACGTCGAAGCGCAGACAGCCCGGCTCGTCGTTCACGGAGCCGCGCGCGTCTCCGAGCATCGCCTCGATGAACTCGGCCTTGTGCCCTTCCTTGATCTGGATGGGTGCGACGATCACATACATGGTGGTTCTCCTTGTCGACCGGCGGTCATTATGCAGTGGCTACTGGGAGAGCCACACCCGGTTGCCGGCGACGTAGGTGGCCCGCACCGCGCGGTCGTCGCCCAGGATCGCCAGCGCGAACAGGGTCTCTTCGAGGTTGCCCGACAGCTCGTTGCGGGATGCCAGCACCGGCGTGGCGGTGGGGTCGAGTACCACCAGATCCGCCCAGCGGCCCGGTTCGATGCACCCGATCTGGTCATCCAGGCCGAGCCGCAGCGCGTTGCCGCGGGTGGCCAGGTGGAACAGCTCGTGCGCGGTCGGCCGGTAGCCGCGCAGCATCGCCACCTTGTACGCCTCGCCCATGGTCTGGAGCATCGAGAAGCTGGTACCGCCGCCGACGTCGGTGGCGATGCCGATGCCGACCGCATGCGGCCCGTTCCTGAGACGGCAGAAGTCGAACAGGCCCGATCCCAGGAAGGTATTCGAGGTCGGGCAGTGCACGACGGTTGCGCCGGCCGCCGACAGGCGAGCGCGTTCGCGCTCGGAGAGATGGATGCCGTGCGCGAACAGACTGCGGGCGCCGACCAGACCGAAGCGGTCGTAGACGTCGGTATAGTCCTCCGCCCACGGGAAGTCGCGGGCCACCAGAGCGATCTCCGGCTGGCTCTCGGAAAGGTGCGTGTGCACGTGGCAGCCGGCGTGACGGGCGGCGAGCTCGCCGGCGGCGCGAAGCTGCGCCTCGCTGGAGGTGACCGCGAAGCGGACGGTGATCGCGTAGCGCAGCCGGCCGCGGCCGTGCCAGCGCTCGATCAGCGCCTCGCTGTCCTCGACTCCGCCCGCCGGGTCGTCGCACAGCGCCGCAGGCGCGTTGCGGTCCATCATGGTCTTGCCGGTGACGATCGCCATGCGGCGCGCCTCGGCCACCGCGAACAGCGCCTCGGTGGCGCCGCGATGGACGGTGGAAAAGACCACGGCGGCGGTCGTGCCGTGCTGTACCAGCCGGTCCAGGAACACCTCGGCCGCCGCGCACGCGTGCGCGGGCGAGCGGTAACGGCACTCCTCCGGGAAGGTGAACCGCTGCAGCCATTCGAGCAGGTCCCTGCCCGGCGCCGCCAGCATCCGGTACTGCGGGTAGTGGATGTGGGCGTCGATGAAGCCGGGCAGCACCAGCGCCGCCCCGTAGTCGTCGGCTGCCAGCGTGCGGAAGCGGTCGGGCAGCTCGGCGGCCGGCCCGCACCAGGCGATCCTGCCGTCGCCGCCCAGGACGACCGCCCCGTCCCGATGGAAACGCACCGCGTCCTGCGATCCTGCGCGCGCCGGGTCGTCGCGGTAGCTCAGCACCGCACCGCGCACCACCCGCCCGGCGGCGGCTGCGCTCACGGTGCGATCCGGTCTTCGATGCGGAAGCGGAGGATGCGCTCCACGTTGGCAAGCGCCGTCGCACGCTCGGTGGCGGTGTCGTTCTCGATCCGCTCCTCGAACGCCGCCAGGATCATCTCCTTGTTCGCTCCCTTCACCGCGAAGATGAAGGGGAAGCCGAAGCGCTCGCGGTAACGGGCGTTGAGCTCCGCGAAGCGGGCGAACTCGTCCGGCGTCAGGCGGTCCAGGCCGGCGCCGGCCTGCTCACGCCGCGACTCGGTGGCGATGCCGCCCGCACGGCCCTCGCCGCCGGACCCGGTGTCCTCGGCCACCGCGGCCCGATCGGCCAAGTCCGGATGGGCGCGGATCAGTGCGAGCTGAGACTCGGGTGACGCGTCCCGTACCGCGGCCACGAACGCGGCGACCACCGCCTCACGCGTTGCGAAGGGCCGCGCGGCCGCCGCGCGCTCCGCCACCCAGGGCGAATGCTCGGCCACGTCGCCGAAGCGCGCGGTGAAGTCCGCGGCGTCGAGCGCGTTGACCGCGGCGACGGACAACGACGAGGGATCGAGTGCTGACATTGAGAACGGCCGCCCCTCTCATTATCGGCAGGTCGTGGACACGTGATGCTCGCGGTCACGCCAGCGGAAGCCACTACGCGGTTGCCGCGAGCCGGCGATCAAACACGAACGTACGGATCTCGCCCGGGACGATTTGGTGCAAGTCAGGGTGCACGGGGTTGATCACGACGTTGCGTTCCAGTGGGTTGACCGCGCTCTGCGCCATGATCGCCAGATGCTCACGGAGCATCCGCGCCCGGACTGCCGGGCATCGCCGCCGACCGCGGCTGCTGCGGCGACCAAGTGGTCGGGAACGTCCAGGTCGAGGACGCGGTGGTGTGGGAACGCGGCTGGACGCGCCAGATTGGCGAGGATCTCCAGCGCGGCCAGCGACGAGTTCTCGCTGCAGTACACGGCGCGCACGCTCCTGGGATTCCACCTGCCGCCGTATCTGGCCGCCCCTCCCCGCTCAACATCTCCTCGATGCTGCCGGCGTGCTCGGCCTTGGCGATGCGCCACACCATCACGTCGGTATTCCGTGCTCCATGCGGCCGATCAGGTCGATCACGTCGTCTGCGCCGATGGCGGTGTTGGCCCGCTCGAGCGGTGTCTCTGCGGCCAGCGCGGGGTTGGGATGCTTGAGCCACTCGATCGCGTCGTTGCGGTTGAGGTCGAAGTACGCGACCGCCCGGTTGAACACCTTGGCCACGACGGCGGCGCGATCACCCTCGTCGCGGCGCAGAACCCCCTGGCTCTTGCGCCGAACCAGCGTCTGGCGCTTTATGCCGACCAATCCCACCAGTTGTGCTTCGGTCACGTCGAGGGCGGCCCTCAGATCGTCAAGGAAGCTGGCGGCGAGGCCGTTGCGGACATCGGCCAGCGTGGGGGGATCAATCACCACGATCTGCCGGCGCTCCTCTGCGGTCAGCGCCTCCGCGCGAGTTCGCCCGCGGAGCGGCCGCCGGGCCGCTTGCTCACATCGACGTAGACCTCCTCGGCCTCGCCGGTCGCGACGCGTAGCGCGTTCGCGTCGTTCGGTCGCTTCTCCCCATTCGGCCCGATCATCGTCATGAGTCCTCGCTCGCGGTCTCCCCGACCAACGCGTCGATCGCCTTCGTGTTCAGTTCAACAACGCCGGCGAGACCCTGCACCGAACGCCGCAACTCGTCGATCCGGCCGCCCAGGTCCTCGCGCATGTCGTCAAGACGCTGGTCCATCGCCTCGAACCTCTGGTCCATCGTCCCGAACCTCTGATCCACCGTGGCGAACCCTTGCCGCATCTCGTCCCTCATGCCTTCGAGGTACGTCTTCATCTCGCCGTCCATACGCTGCCCCTCCCGGTCCGGGCTGACGAACGCTACGCTGCCACGCCGGTCCGTGCGTGTCCACCCCGTGGCCGCGTCCAACCCTTCTGACGGCGACGCTGTCGTCTTAGCGCGTTAGCCCGGCAGCTTGTCGTCGACGCCCTGCACGTACCAGTTCATACCCAGCAGCGTGCCGTCGTCGAGCGCCTCGCCCTCGCCGATCACCATTTCGCCTTCCTGGTTGTAGATCGGGCCCTTGAACGGGTGCAGCTCTCCGGACGCGATCATCGCCTCCGTCTCCATGGCCAGCGCCTTCACCTCGTCCGGCATGTTGGTGTATTCCGCCATCCTTACCATGCCGGGTGCGATGCCGTCCCAGGTGTCCGTTGACTCCCAGGTGCCGTCGAGCACCGCCCTGGTGCGGACGACGTAGTAGGGAGCCCACTCGTCGATGATGGCCGTGAGCTGCGCATTCGGGGCGAACGCGAACATGTCCGACGCCTGTCCGAAGCCGACCACACCCTGCTCCTGCGCGATCTGCAGCGGCGCGGTGGAATCGGTGTGCTGGACGATGATGTCCGCGCCCTGACCGATCAGCACCTTGGCGGCGTCCGCTTCCTTGCCGGGATCGAACCAGGTGCTGACCCAGACCACCTTGAGCTTGAAGTCGGGGTCGATCGTCTGCGCGCCAAGCAGGAATGCGTTGATGCCGCGTACGACCTCCGGGATCGGGAACGAGGCGATGTAGCCGGCGGTGCCGCTCTCCGACATCTGCGCCGCGATCTGGCCGATGATGTAACGGCCCTCGTAGAAGCGCGCGGAGTAGATGGACACGTTGTCGGCGCGCTGGTAGCCGGTGGCGTGCTCGAACTTCACGTCCGAGAAGCGGGCGGCCACCTTGACCGTCGGATCCATGTACCCGAACGAGGTGGTGAAGATCAAGCCGGCGCCCTCGCGGGCCATGCGGGTGATGGCGCGCTCGGCGTCGGGGCCCTCGGCCACGTTCTCGACGTAGATCGTCTCGACGCGGTCGCCGAACTCCTCCTCGACCGCCAGAAGGCCCTGATGGTGCTGGTAGGTCCAGCCGTGGTCGCCGATCGGGCCGACGTAGACGAAGCCGACTTTCAGCTCCTGGCCGAACGCGACCCCGGTCAGCGCCAGCGCAAGTGCGATCGCTAGTAACTTCCTCATCGAGTGCTCCTTTCGCGGGGTCGTGCCCCCGTCCGATGAATTGATGGACGATGCCGAACGCGGCGGCCCTATCGTTCCGGCACGAACGGCTGACCAATGCAAGCAGGGGTGTTCGCCTTCGTCAAGAAACGGTTGCCGGAGATCAGCACCAGCGCCGTTATCGTGGCTAGGTAGGGCAGCGCCGACAGCAGTTGCGGCGCCACGGCGATCCCCACTCCCTGTGCGTACAGGCCCATGATCCACACGGTGCCGAACAGGTAGGCGCCGACCACGACCCGCCGTGGCGCCCACGTGGAGAACACCACCAGCGCCAGGGCGATCCAGCCGCGGCCGGCGGTCATGTTCTCGATCCACTGCGGGGTGTACACCAGGGAGAGGTAGCCGCCGGCCAGCCCCGCGCAGGCGCCGCCGAAGGCGATGCAGGCGTACCGCACGGCGACCACGCGGTAGCCCAGTGCGTGCGCGGAGTGGTGGTTGCCGCCGGTGGCGCGGATCACCAGCCCGATGCGGGTGCGCGCCAGCGTCCAGGCGACCAGCACGGTGATCGCAAGCGAGGCGTAGACCAGCGGGTCCTGGCCGAACACCACCGGCCCGACCAACGGGATGTCGGTGAGCCCCGGGATGTGTACGGTCGGGAGCTTCACGCCGGGCAGCCCCGTGAAGTTCTCCCCGATCAGCCCGGCAAGTCCGAGCCCGAACAGGGTGAGCGCCAGCCCGGTTGCCACCTGGTTGGTCACCATCGTTTGCGTCAGGTACGCGAACAGGAGCGCGATCGCGATGCCGCTCCCCATCGACACGGCCACGCCTACCGCCGGCGATCCCGAGGTGTAAGCCGCCGCGAAGCCTGCGACCGCGCCCATGATCATCATCCCCTCGACGCCCAGGTTGAGCACGCCGGAGCGCTCGACCACCAACTCGCCGATGGCGGCCAGCAGCAGCGGCGTCGACGCGGTGATGATCGTGAGGAGGACCGCTTCCAGGCCGGTCATCGCGGCAGTGCCTCCGTCAAGCGGGTGTCGTTGCGGGAACCGCCTGCAGAGCTCACGGAAGACGTAGGAAAGTCCATCGCCTCAGCGTACCTCCAAGCCGTGACGTACGGCGGTCTCGACGTGCTCGGAATGGTAGGTAACGCCTCGGCTTCCCGTATCCGTTGCCTCGATTCGATGCAGCATGAGTTCGTCACTGTTTAGCGATTGTGCCGCTTGCACGCACTCGTAGCTGTGCGTGGTCGCGAACACCTGTACATCCAGTTCCTGCGCCGTTCGAAGGATGAACCTCCACACTTCCGCAACCACGGAGTGGTGAATGCCGTTTTCCACTTCGTCCACCAGCAGCACGCCGCCGCGAGCGAGAACCATGCACATCGCCAGACGGGAGATGCGAACCATGCCCTCCCCTACGGCCGGCAACGGAACCAGCTCGCGAAATCCGATGTCTGCCCAGATCATGGGCGTCCCGGTCGCCGAGACGACTTCCAGACTCTCCAGGGCGGGCTCTACGATACGCAGCGCCTCTACTGCGCGATGTCCCAGCTTCAGCTTCTTCAGGTTTTCTAGGCAGGTGGCGTCCGACATCAGGTCGCCGCTGCCGGATGGAACGACGAACGCGGGAAACAGGGGTGGCTTGATTCGCCGTTCCGTCTCTATCGCCTGGTCCATTACTCGAATACGGCGCTGCCACTCCTGATCACCGCGCCGAACGGTCGCCGACAAGGTAGACTCCTCGAATCGATCGTCCAAAGGCAGGTCATTGGACATGCCGATCGATCGGCTGACGAGGTCGTCATGTTCCATTCTCAGGTTCAGAGAAAGACGGCCGATCGTGCCGTGCTCCGCCGTGATCTGTATTTCCTTGCGGAGATCGAACGATGGAAAGATCTGTTTCCAGTAGACCGATGGAATCGCGTCCCGCGGCAGATTCTCCGATTTCATTCCACGCACGATGAAACGATGCAGCGTGATGTCGGGGTGTCCCGCCGACAGCATCAGCAGGGACTCCAGCAGCGTCGTCTTGCCGGAGTTGTTCTGTCCGCTGATCAGGTTGATCCGGTTGAGCTCGTCGATGCGGAGGTCCCTGAGGGCTCGATAGTTGGCGACTCTCAAGCTGGTCAGCATGGTGTCGTCTCCCGTGAGTGCATCATCCGATCACCATACCAGCTTCAGCCGGTACCGGATCAGCGTGTCGCAGGCCAGGATGAAGAACAGCAGCGTCCCCTGGAACACCTGCGCCATCTTGTCGGAAAGCCCGAGGGAGATCTGCGCGCCCTCGCCGCCCAGGTAGCTGATGGCGAGGACGATCCCCGCAAGCAGCACCCCGATCGGGTTCAGCCGGCCCAGGAACGCCACGATGATCGCCGTGAAGCCGTAGCCGGGCGAGATGATCGGCTGCAATTGGCCGACCGGCCCCGCGATCTCGCCGATGCCGGCAAGTCCGGCCAGCCCCCCGGACAGCAGCAGGCAGAACCACACGGTGCGGGGCCGCCGGAAGCCGCCGAAACCGCCGGCGCGCGGTGCGTCCCCGGACACCTGGATCTCGAAGCCCTTCAGGGTCCGCGACAGAAACACGACCAGCACCAGGACCGCCAGCACCGCGAACGCCCCGCCCAGATGGACGCGGCTGTAACCGAGCGTCGGCAGGAGCTGCGCCCCCTGCAGCGCCACCGACTCCGGGAAGTTGTACCCGTCGGGGTCGCGCCACGGACCGCGCACCAGCCAGTCCAGGATGAACTGCGCCACGTAGACCAGCATCAGGCTGGTCAGTATCTCGTTCGCGCCGAACCGGTTGCGGAGCAGCGCCGGGATCGCCGCCCAGACCATGCCGCCGCAGATGCCGAGCGCCATCATCACCGGCAGGACCAGCGGCGATTGCCACTGCGTGGCCAGCACGGGGATGGCGGCGCCGACGACGGCGCCCATGGTGAGCTGTCCCTCGGCGCCGATGTTCCAGACGTTGGCGCGGAAACAGACCGCCAGCCCGACTCCGATCAGCACCAGCGGCGTCGCCTTGACGATCAGCTCCTCGATCGACCACAGCGTGGTCACCGGCTCGATGAAGTACACGTACAGCGCCGGCAGCGGCTCCAAACCGCCCGCGGCAAACAGGACGGCGCCGACCACGACCGTGAGGAAGATGGCCAGAAGCGGCGAGACCACCACCATCGCGCGGCTGGGATGCAACCGTCTTTCGAATTGCAGCGTCACGCTACCGTCCCGTCCCCGCCCGCGCCCATCCCTTCCACTCCGTCATGAGCAGGCGCCCGCGGTCGACGCGGCATCGCCGCGTCGGCTGCCGCAAGCTGCCCCCACGAGATCACTCGAACACGATCCGCGATCTCGCAGGTTTCGTCGAGACCCCAAGGCCCCAGCTCCCCGCCAAGCGGCCGGTGGCAAGCTAGCTGGCCGCCATCGGGGCTCCGCCGCCTGCGGACGCTGGTCCGATCGAGGCGAAGCCGTGGTGTTTGATGACTTGGGGCGGCTCTCAGCAAAGAATGTGGTATTCTCAAGCACAAGCGGCTGTACCCATGCTCAAACTGATTCGCAAAAGCCAGCAGGATAGGGAGCCTGCACGACTCATGGGGCAACGACGATCGATACGACCGCGCCTTGCGGTGATCCGCTGGGGTTCCGCAGCACGGGTTGCTCCGCAATCAACGACTACGATCTCCGCGGCCTTCGCATCTCCAGCGAGGCACCCGAAGGCGAGAACCCGACGCGTTGCCGATCTCGTAGCAGAAGCGGCAAAGATGGTAGACTGGGTTTGCCAACAGCGTCGCGGTATATACTGGTGGCAGCTTGGAGCGACGCTCGCCCGACTACCGCGACACCGGCTTGCGAGGCTGTCGCAGCTTGGATTCATTGCTGCGCTTGTGGGTACTGCCTTGGCGGTGCTCGCCGTTGTCCCCGAACCGGCATCTGCACAGGCGGGGGAAGTCCCTCCACCTCCGCCCGTTCGTGCACAACTCGTTCCGCAGATAGGACACCTTTCATCCGTCAATTCGGTGGCGTACAGCCCCGACGGCAGCCGCATCGCTTCGGCCGGCGATGACGCCACGGTGCGGATCTGGGATGCTGATACGGGTACACTCACCGCCATACTGCGCGGCCATGAGGGTTCGGTCTCCGCGGTGGCGTACAGCCCCGACGGCAGCCGCATCGCTTCGGCCGGCGATGACGCCACGGTGCGGATCTGGGACGTTGATACGGGTACACTCACCGCCATACTGCGCGGCCATGAGGGTCCGGTCTCCGCGGTGGCGTACAGCCCCGACGGCAGCCGCATCGCCTCGGCCGGCGGCGACGCCACGGTGCGGATCTGGGACGCTGATACGGGCGCAGTTACCGCCATACTGCGCGGCCATGAGGATTCGGTCTCGGCGGTGGCGTACAGCCCCGACGGCAGCCGCATCGCCTCGGCCGGCGGCGACGCCACGGTGCGGATCTGGGATGCTGATACGGGCGCAGTCACCGCCATGCTGCGCGGCCATGAGGATTCGGTCTCGGCGGTGGCGTACAGCCCCGACGGCAGCCGCATCGCCTCGGCCGGCGGCGACGCCACGGTGCGGATCTGGGATGCTGATACGGGTGCAGAGACGGCCATGCTGCGCGGCCATGAGGGTTGGGTCTCGGCGGTGGCGTACAGTCCCGACGGCAGCCGCATCGCCGTCGCTGGCGACCTTTCAGTGTGGGTCTTGGACACGGGTGCAGAGACCGAGCTGAGCGGCCAAGGAATCTTCGTCTTGGCGGTGGCGTACAGCCCCGATGGCAGCCGCATTGCTGCGGCCGGCGATGACGCCACGGTGCAGATCTGGGATGCCGAAACCGGTGAAGAAATCGCCCTTCTTCCGAGCGGCCGTGGAGATTCGTTCAGGTCGGTGGCGTACAGCCCGGACGGCAGCCGCATCGCCTTCGCTGGCGATGACGCCACGGTGCGGATCTGGGATGCCGAAACCGGTGAAGTTAAGGCCATTTTGAGCGGCCACGAAGGCAGTGTCTATTCGGCGGCGTACAGCCCCGACGGCAGCCGCATCGCCGCTGGAACTCTGGGTCTCGATGGTACGGTGCGCATCTGGAATGCGGAGACGGGTGAAGAAGTGGCCATTCCGCGCCGCCTCAAGGGTGGCGTCCTGGCGGTGGCGTACAGTCCCGACGGCAGGCACATCGCCTCCTCCAGCGGCCGCACGGTGCGGGTCTGGGATGCCGAAACCGGTGAAGTCAAGGCCATTCTGAGTGGCCACGAAGACAGTGTCTGGTCGCTGGCGTACAGCCCCGACGGACGCCATGTCGCCGCGGCTGCAGTCGATCGTACGGTACGTATCTGGAATGTGGACACCGGTGAAGTAGAGGCTACTCTGAGCGGTCATGATGAAGTATTCCCTGCCCTCGCCCTCGATTGGGCCACGTCGGTAGCGTACAGCCCGGACGGCAGGCGCATCGCCTCCGCCAGCGGCTCGACGGCGCGAGTATGGGACGTGGAGACGGGTCAAGCAGATGCCATACTGAGGCATCGCGGTACGGTGTGGTCGCTGGCGTACAGCCCCGACGGCGGACGCATTGCCACCGCCGGAATGGACCGGACAGTGCGGATCTGGGATGCTGAGACGGGCGAGGTAGAGGCGGTCCTGAGCGGCCACGAAGACCGTGTTTCGTCGCTGGCGTACAGCCCGGACGGCAGGAACATCGCCTCCGCTGGCTTTGACGGGACGGTGCGGACATGGCAGGTCCGGGAACAGAAACCCGATCTCGTCTACCAGCGTCTGCCGGGACAGGGTTGGATCGGCTATCGGCCCAGCCGCCTCCGGTACGTTGCCAGCGTCGACGCCGAGCGGCACGTACGCATTCGATTTGACGGCTATGACTGCCCCATATTTCGGCTGTTTCACGGCGCCAGAAACTGTCCCATGTACCCGCTCGAGTGGTACCGGGACGTGCTCCGCGCAGAGGCCGAGGGCATACGGAGCGCACTGCAACGGCGAGATCCCGAACTCCGACCCAAGGAGCTCCGCATGGTGTGGGAACGCAGCACCGCACTGGCGCGTGTGATCCTGGGGACGGCACTTGGCCTCGCCGTCGGCACACTCATCGTCGCCATAGTCTTGCTACGGCGCCGTCGTGACCCGCTGGCGATCACCAAAGAGTTTTTCGTCGCAGCGAACGACTACCACATAAGACGCAGGTTGACCACCCACGCACTGCTGTTGGCGCACAGGGATCACACGTATCACTATGCCGTCTTGAACGACAATGGTACGAACGACGTCACGTCAGCACTCGCGCGGCGCACCGAGCGGTCGAAAGCCGTTCCACTGTTGTTTCTGATCCAGTCCACGTCCGCCGCAGAGAGGAGGCGCCAACACACGGAAGAAGCGCAGAGAATTCAGGCGGATCACAGGATCAATGTCGTTCCGATGAAGTTGGCGATCATGGAACGTGCGCTCAAGCGCGGCACGGTCGACGCGACCGTGAACGCGGCGAAGGACAGCTACGTCACGCGGCAGGATCCCTACTTCGAGAGTATTCCGGTTACGGACCCGAATCTTTTTTTCGGACGTACCGCAGAACTGCAGACCATCCCTGCGCTGATGTCGCAAGGGCAGCACGTCGGGATTTTCGGAGTCCGCAAAACCGGGAAAACGTCGTTTGCGCACCAGCTCCAATTGCGATTCCGCGACGTCCCCGTGGTGACCATCAACTGCGAGGGACTCGACCACTTCGCGGCTACCCCGTTCCTGTTGCGGGTCGCCGAGGAGCTGCACATCGAACTGCGCGAAAGGTTCTCCATTCATTCGAGAGGCGGCGGCGACGATAGCTCCAGCGCACAGTTGCGATCCCTGATCCGTAACTGGCAGGGGCGTGGCCGGTCGCAGCCGTTCGTCATCATTCTGGACGAACTCGACAAGCTGTTTCCTCTCGGGGACCCCGAAGCGGAGTATCATCTCGTTGCTGAAGGCCGCAAGGTACTGGCGGTACTGCGGGCGCTTGCTCAGGAGCTGCATGGTGTCGTGTTGCTGGCGATTGCCTTGCGCCCGGACGTCAATCGGGTAAGCCGGCTTCCCGCAAACGCGGGAGAGAACCCGCTGTTCATGGGATTCCACGAAGTGTACACCGGCGCTCTTTCGCCCGATGAAAGCGACACGATGATCCGTGAATTGGGCGCGTGGCGCGGCATCCAGTGGCAACCGGAGGCGTTGCGACTGTTGTACGATCACTGTGGCGGTCATCCATTCGTGTCGCGATTGTTTGCCAGTGACGCGTGCCAACAAGGCCGTCGCAGGACGATCACGGTCGATCGTGTCGAGGGCACGGCCGCAGCCATCAGGACGACGATGCGTGCGCACCGAATTGGCGAAGTGTACAAGCAGATCGTCCACAGCCTCCGCGCTGAGGAGCTCGAACTCCTGCAACAGATCGCCGCCGCCTGCGAACCACTGGCTGAACGCCAGCTTTCGCCCGACCAGGAACAAGCTCTCACTGACCTGGAGAATCTCGGCTTGGTGATCGGCGATGGGAGGATCGAGTTGACCGCAAAACTGTTTCAGTACTGGGTACGAACGAGGCTCCTTGCATGAACCAGAATCCCTACCGGTACCAGATCCCCGGCCACCACTACGTGGGAGACTTTCCGCAACGCGTCAGCGCCGGGATACTTGATCGGGGCGCTGACTTCGGAGTTGTCGGTGGCCGCCGCTGCGGGAAGACTTCGGTCATCAAGGTGCTGGAGAATGATGTCCTGCATAGGGCAGCGAGGCGGACCATACTCCCGGTGACGATCTACGTGACCGCGCTTGATCAGGTTTCTCCGGCCGTGCTGTTCCGTCGAATACTCGAGGCCATGACGACGGGCTTACCCGGCTACCGTTGGGATGCCTTTGCGCAGGAGCCGGAGCCCTACCGCGCATTCAAGAGCAAGCTGGAAGGATCGGTCGGACAACATCTGACCGATCGCTACGGCAGCGACTGGCTGGCCGTGATACTGGTGGATGAGATCGACAATCTGGCGATTCGTTTGGATGAAGCTGGCTATGGCGATACCTTCTTCGGCAATCTGCGGGATCTCGTTACACAGAACGAAAGACTGAAGGGTAACTTTCGACTGGTGGTGACCGGCGTGAACGATCCGGAAGGGGTCATCAACAGGGGCTCGCCGTTCAACATATTGGAAAAGCATAAGCTCGGCGTGCTCACCGACGACAACGTGGGCACGCTGGTCGAGGTTGGGTTCCCTGACGGAATGCCGCGGGCCGCGAGGCGGCGACTCGTCGAGTTGACCGGACGTCATCCGTACTTGCTGCAGGGCGTACTGCAGAAGCTGTGGCGCGGCGATGGTGCGCGGATCGACGCCAGCGACGTCGAGCGAGCGGCCGCTTCATTTACAGCACTGCATGGCGGCGACTTTCGCGGGTGGTTCAATAGGTTCGGTGATACGGCGCGGCTGGTCTATGGATACCTGTCGGCGCATTCCGAGCGCAACGTGTCGGCCGGCGAGTTGGCAGGCGCTCTCTCCTCCCCGGCCCATCGAGTGGCAACAGGAGAAATAGAAGAGGCTCTCACTGTCCTGGCGACGCACGGTGCCATCGAGGCGGATGGGGAACACTATCGCGTCAGTGGAACGATGTTCCGTGACTGGTACCATGCGCACGCTCCCGTCGCTACCGTCGAGGTCGTCGCGATTCTGGATCAGTTGCAGGGCACTATCGACACATTGGATATTTCGGCTGATCACCGGCGCCGTGCTCAGGACCAGTTGGCGAGAGCGCGGGACGTCTTCAGCCGCGACGGTGGCGGTGATCCGGGTGCCATCAAGAAGGACGGCTCGGCGGTCCTCGAGAAGCTGTGGGACGTCGTCAAGCTAGCAGACAAGACCGCAAGTTTTGCGGAAAAGCTCGCAAAGCTCGCGCCATTCCTGGACCGTGCTGCGGACTGGATTCCAACTTTATCGTAACACTGATAGATGATCCAAGTACCGGCTTCCGCCGAGCCTTCCGAGCCTTGGGCCGGGGGTAGAGCCGCATTCGTTGGTGATCCTCGAAGCTGACGCCGGGCGTAATGGTCCTCGGACGCGCGAACTGGACCTCCGATCGAAGGTGTCGGGTATTTGCCGCAACGCGCGGCGGTCGCTACCATTGGATGAGCGAGCGTATCTGTGACCGAAGGCAACGGACACGGCGAACCCGCGACCCCGCAGGAGATCTGGGAGATTCTCCGCGAGGTCTCCGCAGTGCAGCAGGAAACTGCGCGCCGCATGCAGGAGACCGATCAACTGCTGGGGCGGCAGGCACGGGCCGACGACCGGCGCATGGACAACAAACTGGAGGAGCTGTTCAACGGGCACTGGGGCAAGCTGATGGAGTCCCTGGTGGAAGGCGACCTCGTAGAGCTCCTCCAGCAGCGGGGCATCGTGGTGCAACACACGGTAACCAACCCGCGGCAGAACTACGGTGAGCGGCGCTGGGAGTTCGACCTCGTGGCCGTCAACGGCGAAGAGGTCGTGGTGGTGGAAGTCAAGACCACCCTCAGGGTGCCGGATGTCGATCGTTTCATCGGCCGGTTGAACGAGTTTCCGCAACTGATGCGCGAGTACGCCGCGCGCCGGATCTACGGGGCGGTTGCCTATCTGAAGGCTGAAGGCCTACCAGGAATCGGACGTGCGTGCCGAGCGGCTGGGCCTGTTCGTGATTCGCGCCACCGGCAGCAGCGCCAGCATCACCAACCGGGAGGGGTTCACGCCGCGCGCGTTCGGCCACCGGAGCACGGCATTTAGCCGCCAAGCGGCGCGCGGCTGACGTCAGCCGCGCGCCGCGCCGCCGGGCACCGTCGAAGGCGACATGATCCTCAACGGGGACTCCGCTATGGCAGGTTAAGGGGTATGGCGACCTCGTTCTCCGCTATCCGGTGCGCCCGGCAGGTTCAGGCATCCTCACCGTCCTTGCGCATGTTGACCACCGGGTACGAGGCGCTGGCCGTGATGGGCGAGTGGTACAACGGCTACCGCTTCGCTCCGGGCGCCGCGAACGATCTCTACAACACCGACATGGTCCTCTACTACGTGAAGGCATCCATTCCTATCGACGAGCCTCCGCGCGACCTGATCGACACCAACGTCCGTATCGACTACGGCAAGCTGCGCCACCTGCTGACGGTCAACCGGCAGTTGAACGGCAACTACGACCTGCTGCGCCACCTCATCGGCGAGGGCTGGGTGGACAGCGAAATCAGCAGCGGCTTTCCCCTGGAGCACGTGGATCAGCGGGAGCATTTCCTGTCCCTGCTGCACTACTTCGGCCTGCTCAGCATCCGCGAGGTGCGCGAGGACACGCTCCGCCGGGCGATTCCCAACCAGACGGTGCGGCGGCTGATGTACGGCTACCTGCGTGACGGCTACCGCGACATGGGGGTGTTCTCGGTGGATCTGTACGCGTTCAGCCGCCTGCTGCACGAGATGGCGTACCGCGGCGCCTGGCGGCCGGTGCTGGAGTTTCTGGAGCGGCGCGATCGGCGCGCCAGACCGGCATCCGCGACTACATCGACGGTGAGAAGGTCATCCCGGGGTTTCTTGCCGCCTACCTTGATTCCGGGTACGTAGCGCCGCGGACTAGCCCGACACCGGCCACCACTATGTGTGAGACCTTCCGCATCACTTGAGCGCGCACGGAGGAGGCTCGATCCGGCTCGAAGGCGTCGCCGTCGCGGATCTGGACGCGGAGGATTATCGATTCCATGAGCCGTGTAAGGCGAGGTCGCGTCTGCGCCCTCCTCGGAGCAGGGCCAGTCCACGAACGCCGGCGTCCTGGCCAGCTTCTCGGGGTCGGACTCCAGGCTCTTGCTGACGGCCAAGTGGTACGGCATCGACACGAGAATAGTGCTCCAATATTCTCGTGTCATGAAGAACGTGACCGTGACCCTTCCCGAGGATGTCGCGAGGTGGCTGCGGATCCGGGCGGCCGAAGACGATCGCAGCGTCTCGAAATGGCTGGCCGACCTGATCGAAGCCATGAGGCGTCGCGAAGACGAGTACGAGATCGTGGTGACATCGATGATCGCGGTAGCGATCGGGCCGACGGTCCGCCCGCCGACACGGGAGGATCATGACCGAGCGGATCTTCGTTGACACCAACGTCCTCGTCTACCGGCACGACGCTACGGATCCGGTAAAGCAGTCGCGGGCCGACGCGCGTGGTATGCCCACCTGTGGCGCCGGCGCTCCGGTCGGCTGAGCTTTCAGGTGCTGCAGGAAATGTATGCCACGCTGACGCGCAAGCTGAAACCCGGCATCGCCGCATCGAAGGCACAGAGGATCGTGCGTGCCCTGAAGGCGTGCCAGCCGATCACGATTGACTTCACCGTCCTGGAACGAGCTTGGAGCCTGCAGGAGCGCTATGCCCTTTCCTAGTGGGGTCTGCAGGAATCCGGGTGGAAAGAGTGGGTCACCGGGTGACACCGACGGGGTAGAGATCAAGGTCGCCGAGGTGAAAGTAGATGGGTAGATGGGTAGATGGCGTTGCGGAATCGTTTGCGGTTGCGGAAGCCGCGTGCTGAGTACTTCACCTTCTGAATGCCCGCGTTGATCGACTCGGCGCGGGCGTTGGTCACCTTGTCCACGACGGCGGTCACGATACCGTCCAGGTGGCGCTTGATCATGTGCGCCACGCGCTTGACTAGCTCCAGCCGACAGCGGATCGCCGAGCGGTACCACGCCAGCCATGCCTTGCGCGCCCACGCGCGGCTGCGGTACGTCCCAGCGTCATCGCGTGCTCCTTGTAGCCCCACGCACGGGCGGTCTGCAGGGCGCTGTTGCGCAGCTCGGCGAATTGCTCCCAGCGCTCCTCATCCATGTTCTCCGGGGGCGCCGCTTCCCTTCTTAGGATAACTCGCCATTCGCCCAATCTCCTCCCCTCGAAATGGGGCTGTCGAGGGTTCGCGGGTCCCGGACCACCGCTGGGCACATCCGAGCGTTCCCGGTCGGCCTGATTCCGTCCCGTTCCAGCGGCGGAGCCACCGTGGTGCTCACCTGCAAATTACACCCATTTCGTGGGGCGCCATCGTAGCACGCTGCTGCCTGGACACTCCCGCAGTGCCACCCACCCCTACAGACGGCAAATCGCCTCCTCCGCTCGTCCTCGCTTGCTTCGCTTTTCGTCGCGTTTCGGTCAGGCAGGGCCGCCGCCCTGCCTGACCGTCGAAAATTGACATCGCTCGATCTATTGGCGCTGCATGCGCCTGTAGTAACCCCCAAATCGCTCGTAGTTATCGTTATCACTGACGTCGTTCTCCTCCCAATGGGCCGATACCACCATCCGAGTGGGCACATCGGCGGGCGCAAAGGCAAAGCGGTTCTTCCCCAAGGCAAAGTCGTCCGGTAGTACTGGGGAACCTCCCGGTCGCGTCGTGGTCGCACGACTACCCGTCAGATTGAGAAAATACTCGTCCTCGTTAAGCTCCCACTTTGCGAGAAGTACATACGTACCCTCTTCCTCTAAGTCTACCTCCAACCTGAACGAACCATCGGCACCAAGATCCATGACAAAGTATGTTCCATCTTGCCATCTACCAATTGGTGGTGACTGCAAAGGATTCGGGATCCGCTCGTAGCGTTCGAAAGCGTAATCTGGCCGTCCACTCAAGAATTGATGCATGAGCAATTCGTTGCGCGCCGCATCTCCCCAGACATAGTCCTTGGATATGGTTGTCTCAACATCAGGAGTCTCACCATCGTTATCGTGATCGTGGTCCCACGTCTTGGTTACCGTCGTATCAGTAGATTCCCACGTGCCACTCTCTGCACGCTGCCAATCTAACTTTCCGTCCGGCAAGTAGCGAGCTACATGGACAATGTATCTGCTCTTGGTAAACGTCACAGTCTCCGTATCACTCCGGCCGTTCGGCCATTCTCGTGTCGTTCGCCACGTACCGCGGAGCGCGGGTAGTACCGTAACGGTGAAGCTAACGGAAGCCGCGGTGCCGGCGGAATCCGTCGCTGTGTAGGTCATGGGATGCGTATCCACCGTGGTGGGCGTACCGCTCAGCACGCGCGTCCGTGGGTCGAACCTCAGACCCGGAACCTCTGGCGTCAAACTGTAGGTCAACGTGCCGTCCCCACCCATCGCTTCCGGCAACGTCACGTCGGTTATCGCCATGTGCCTCACCATCGTAGGCGGTACCGTTGTCAGCGTCAGCTTCGCTGCGGCGAAGCTTATCGGTGTCTTCACCGCCGCAGGGCAACCGGCAAGAGCCACCGCAGCCACGGCAATCGTGACCATGCAATATAGTCGATTCGACCGAGTCTTGATCATCGTTTTCTCCTCTCTTTCTTCGTCCTTGTAGTTGTAGTTGGGGATCTCGCCGGTCGCCATGTCGACGACCATCCGCGCGAGCCCCGCGGTGTCAACGTTGTCGTTTGGTCATTCACTCCCCTGTGCGGACGATGCCCGCTTCAAGACAAGGGAGCTCCGCTGGTCTACTGGCTGACCAGCGGGGGCTCCAGGCGACGCCACCTTTTTGGAAGAGCACGCGGGACTTCAGTGTCGGGGTTAGATCCGCTGGATACCGAATCCGTAGTCGACCTGGATGTCCATGTATCCGAGATACCCCGCGTCGCAGTCCGAACCTCTATCGTAGTTCATCTCGAAGCTGTTTATCCCCAGTGAAGCGTCTGGATGGAACGTGATGACCTGGCCGTTGACGGCGTAGGTCCCAAAAATGGTCACGGCCGTGAAGGGGGGCATTCCTGTCGGCACTTCATATTCCCATAGGAACGCTCCCTCGTGCAGGCCAAGCACGCCATCAGGAGGGTTCACGACCGGAGGCGTTACATGAGAGTGTAAGGACAATCTCGTCTTCCAGACCCCCTCCATATCGCACGATTCTTGCGCGAAGACTGGCGCCGTCATCAGCGCCGCCACGATCACGAGCTCGACCCTTTTCATTACGAACCTCCTATACCCCGGTCTCGTCCGCGTCAGTCCTGTGTCTCAGACCTGCGCAAAAAGCGTACTCTCCTATTGCCCAAGAGCTATCCAGTTGGCTGTTGCACGCCACAACTGGGTATTTGACCAGGTAACGAACTTGTAGCTGAACCCTCTTCGATCAACGGACGTGGCTTTCACCTCCAGTCTATGGTTGTGCCCAGTTATGAGTCGACACAGGAAATTCCTATCATCACTACAGGCACCTCCCTGAACTGCTCCTTGAAATGCACTCTGCCGTTCGGAGTACCGCGTAATCCATCGCCTGTCATCAACTGCCCATCGGTATCTTTGTGCAGCTGCACCGATCCACTCTCAACAAGAAGAGCGCCAATAGTAGCCATTGTATCCTCCTATGGCTGAATAGCACAAGCTACGTGCACCTACTGCCGCGACCAAGGACCCACCATTTCGCGGCTACTCGCCACGAGACGCCAAACTCCCCAGCTATCATCGACCCGTCCGGTGGATCTTCGTGATCCCAGGATCCCTCCAAGTGCCGCCTCGGCCGATCTGCCGCTATTCTGGGGTTCCTGTCGGTTGCGTGTCATACCCCAAATTGGGGACAAAGCCGCCTTTTTTCCAGGATTCTGCTCGTCAGTAGCGCGCCGGTTTCGCGACGCCTCTGTGGGGGCTCGGCTGCCCGGCGTGATCGCAACCGTGCCGCCGTCCCGTGGGCCATGCGCATCGCCGCTCGCTCACGGGGGGTGGCCGCAGGGGCGATCGCGCGGCGGCGGTGCGTTGCCGGCTCACTCACCCTGACCGACGTTGCGGACCACCATCGCGTGGTTGCGGACTGACGGCAGGGTGCGGCTTCGCGAATCGGCTCCCCATCCTGTTGGGGGAGCGCCTGCGCGGCGTCGCGCCGTGGGCGTCACCGGAACCGCGCGCGCCCGCGCGCCGGCGAGTCTACCGCCGGTGAGCCGGTCCGGATCGAAGCGGGCGAGCATGATGCCGCCGCTGCAGCAGCCTACCCCGCACCGCGCGCCCTGCTCGAAGAAGCAGCAGATGCTGCCCTTCCGCTCGACGCAGCGGTCGGCGCAGGAGGCCGTGCCGCCAGGCACCACCTTGGCGACCGGCCGGGTGCCGCCCGTGGCCCAGCTCATGCGCACGGTGCGGTGGCGAGACCAGGACGCGCACCATCCATACGGCGGCTCCATTACGGGCGCACCAGCGCGCTCGTGCTCGCGGTGGGCAGTGCGACGATCGAGCGTCGAGGGGAGAGCGACGACGATGCGGCGCAGGCGGCATCGGCAAAGCGTGCGGCGATGGACACGTGGCGCGTTCCTCGGGCCGCCCGACCTGGGTCGTGTGAGCCTCCAGCGATGGGTCTGATCTCGAAAGCCGTCGAGCTTCCGGTTCAGCCGCTCGTGGTGCGCGCGCTGCCGGCGCGGGAGGGACGCGCGTCGGGAGTCGCCTCCGGCCTCACCCCGGCGGCGGTCAGGGCAGACCCGTACCAGACCGGTCGCCAACCGCGGAGCACCGATCCGGACTGCCGCCGGCGGCTGGCCGACGCCTGGGCCTTGACCCGCTGCCGCCACATCGAAGCGGTGCCGCGGGATCACCAGCGATTCGGCAGCGCCGGCCGCATCCTCGGCGAGACGGTACCGTTGAGCCTGCTCGACCCGGATGCGCCCGAGCACACCCGGCCGCGGTCGCCGGTCGCCAAGGCGTTCACGCCGAGAGCGGTGGCGACGCTGCGTCCGCACATCGAGGAGATCGCCGGCGGCCTGCTGGACGCCGCCGCCGGCCAGGACCAGTCCGATCTGGCCGGTGCGCCCGCCTATCCGCTGACGGTCACGAGCATCGCCGAGTTGCCGGCATCCGGCCCGGCGACCTGGACCGATTCGAGGAGTGGCCCGATGCGATGGCTCTCAGCGCCGACCCGCTCCTCGCCCGCGGTCCGGGAGGTCGCGTCGAGAACGCCGCTGAGGAAGCAGGTGCGTACTGGGCGACGATCATCAACGAACGGCGCCGCCGGCCACGCGAGGGTCCGGTCAGCGCGACGAGCTGCTGCGATACGCCAGCCCGGTCCAGCGCAACGGCCGGGGCGCGCGCGAGGACGTCGAGCTTGGCGGCAAGCGCATCGGAGCGGGCGACGTGGCGATCTCCGTGATCGGGGCAGCGAACCGGGAGCCGGGGGTGTTCGAGCATCGCGGCGCGTTGGACTTCGGGCGTCGGGAAAAGCCATCATCATCTTCGATACCCGGGCCGGGGCCACGCTCGCCTGCAACGGGAGCCGGCGCGCTACCGGCCGCGACGCGGACCAGATCGAGCTGCTGCCGCGGCGCAGCTTCGACGGCGGGCGCACCCTCGGCCAGGTACGGACGGTCGTCTCGCTTGGCTACGATGATTTTTCAATCAACCGATCAACCGATCAGCCGAACGCTGCTTGACCATGCCGGCGATCGAGCCGGACGCTGCCGGATGCAGGCCGAATTCGGGTTCGTCCGGCAGGATCCAGCAGCGTCACGAGAGCGAACGGACGCGGCGACCCGTCCGCCGTGAGCTGCGCGCCGAGGATCTATTCAGTGACTGGGCGTTCCATCTCAGCAGCACGGTGCCAGTCGGTCCTCTCGATCTCGATGCCGTCGAATGCCGGGAATGCCGATCTCGTCGGTCGCCTCGCAGTCGGAGGACCGGTACCTCGCCGGCAGCAGGTGCTCAGTCTGTCGCCGCGGACGGTGCCGGGCACCCTCCGATCGCGGACCTGCCGACGGTGGTGAGCGGCGGGCCAGCGGCGGCATCCCCCGGTCGGCGCTGCGGACGGCTCGACCGATCAGGGGCGATAGAGGGCGATCCCCCAAGGATCCTCCAGTCCCGTGGTTACGACGTCTTCGACGCCGGAGCCATCCAGGTTGGCGCGCTGGATCTTGTCGCTCCCGCGGTCGGTCCAATACATCTTCCCGCCGGCACCGTCCACGGCGATTCCCTGGGGATCCGACAATCCGGTCGTTACCAGGTCCTGGACTTCCGTGCCGTCCAGGTCGGCGCGTTGGATTTTTCCAGTTCCCGGGTCGGTCCAGTACATCTTGCCGCCGGCGATATCCAGCGCGATCCCGTACGGATTTTCAATGGACGGCGATGTCATAGGGGGAATTCAACCCCTTAGTCACGAGATCTTCGATACCGCTCCCGTCCAGATTGGCGCTCCGAACGCGACTCATACCCGCGTCTACCCAATACAATTTTTCCGCCGTCCACATCCAGAGCGATCTCATATGGATTATCCACTTCGTCTTGACCGATCAGCAAGTCTGCAGGGCCGGTACCATCCAGGTCGGCGCTTCGAATCACACGGGATCCCTGTTCCGTCCAATACATCCTGCGGTTTTGGGTATCGAGTGCGAGGCCATATGGATTGTCCAATCCCCCAGGCCCGAGTTTCTCGATTCCGGTGCCGTCCAGGTTGGCGCGCTTGATCTGGTCCATCTTTGTGTCCGCCCAGTACATCTTTCCATTTTCGATGTCCAGAGCGATCGCGGTCGGGTACCCCAACCCCTCGGTCACGAGCTCCTCGACTTCCCCGGTCCCGTCCATATTGGCGCGGCTAATCTTGCCCGGATCAGTGCTCGTCCAGTACATCATTCCACTGCCCAGATCCAGAGCGATGGAGCGTGGGTTGGATTCGATAGTGAAGAGGTCTTCCTCGCCGGTACCGTCCAGGTTGGCGCGTCGAACCTTTTTCGTGTTGTGTTCGACCCAATACATCATGTTGCCGGGTACGTCCAATGCGATCCCATGAGGTTCCGCATCTCCGTCTATCGTCACGAGCTCCATGACGCCGGTACCGTCAAGGCTAGCGCTATAGATCGTATCTGTAGCGTAGTCGGTCCAGAATAGCTTCGAGTGCTTGACGGTGATCATGAAGGTCAATGAAGCCTCGTCGCCATCCTTGTCTGAGACACTATACGTCAATTCATCGGTGGCGACGGTGGTCGGCGATCCGGAGAGGACGCGTGTGGCATCATCGAAGTTCAGTCCGAGTGGTATCGGCGTCAACGTATAGCTCAGATCGCCGTTGCCCCCTGATGCTCCCGGTAGCGTCACGCTGGTGATAGCCATGCGTACGGGGTAGTCCTGATCCGCTACGGTCTCGCTGCCGAAGCTCGGCGAGGTGTCCGGCGGCTCGGGGTCCGTCATCGTCGACCCAGGACATCCGGCCAAGATCACGGCCAATGCCGTGATCAGGGTAGCGGTCCACGCCCCTCGCAACAGGTGCAGGGTCAGCGGTTTCTTCATAGTCGCCATGAGATCACTCCTTTGGAGTTGTGATGTGTCGAGTTGCTACTCGTTGGCTCAGGCTAGCGTAGCCGTTCGGCGCGGTCATCCCCCAAACTGGGGACATCTCCCAACTTTCCGCGGTAGGGGTGTAGAGTCCCACGGCGCCACCAGCAGGTAGGCGTCGGCGGCGAGCGCTGCCTCGCCCATCCGGTACCTACCGTCTGGCTGCCAACGCTCGGCGACGTGTCTGGCTCGGGTCGAAGGTGCTCTGGTCGACGCTCGCCGCCAGTTCCTCTTACTTACGGAGATCCCATTCGTTGGTGTGCGCGCTTCCACGCTCACGCTCGGATCCCGGCATCCGGGCTTGCAGCGCCGAGGTCCGGGACCGCGACGACCGAGAGGACCATCCGCACCAGATCCGCCCGCCGCGAGACGCCGAGCTTGGCGTGGATGCGCTTGACCAACTCGCGCACGGTGCTCTCGGCTCGATGCTTGTCCGCCGCGATCTCGCGCATGGTAGAGCCTTCGGCCAACGCCGCCGCCACTTGGCTTTCCGCTCGCGTGAGGCCGAGCGTCGCAGCGACGCGCTCCGGGTCGATTCTTGGCTTCGCCGTCGGATCGACGATCAGCACCAGCGCCGCGACCTGGCCGATGCCGAAACCAGCGTCGTGAACGTCCACCGGGGTTACGTGCAGCACGAACCGCGGAAGTGCCCGCGACCGCGCAACCGTCATCGAGCCGCCGGCGGCCTGGGCGCCGGATCGGGGCACGGCGTGCGCCAACAGGCTCCGGAGCTGCCGGTCGTCCGCCGCCACGTGGGCACGCAGGAAGCCGCCCCGATCCACCAAGCCGTCGTTGTGCCGCAGGATCGAACGGGCCCTGCAGTTGGCCTGGACGATCATCCCGCGCCAGTCCAGGCAGACCACGCCGATCATCATGTTGTCGAGCAGTCCGGATAGCGACGCGCCCAGGGCGTGGGCGCCGAGCAGCGCCTGGCGGACCCGGATGAACTGGCGGATGTGGGGCAGGAGACGTTCGATCATCTCGATCTGCTCGGAGCTCCAGCCGCCCGATGTCGTCGGATTGGCGAGCGCCCAGCAGATGTGTATGCCGACCGGTCCGTCCATGCGGATGTTCAAGCCGTCGCGGGCGCCGGCCCGACGCAGCAACTCGTTGAACGTCGGCGAGAGCTTCAGTTCCCGTTCGGTGTAGATGTCGGTGACGCGCACCACGCGTCGGTCGGGCAGGCGCAACAAGCGCGGAATACGTTCGTCGCTGGGAAAGTAGTTCTCGGCGTAGTCTCGGGCGAGGTCTGCGCGGAGCTCGCCACGCCAGTAGGGCTTGTCGAAGAGCCACTGGGGGTTGTCATGAGGATCACCTCCGACGAGCACCAGATGAGTGCCGGTAATCCCGCACGCATCGTCGATCAGCGCCGATGTTTCCCGCCACCGGGTGTCGTCCAGCATCGCTTCATGCAGCGACGCGATGATGCGATCAAACTGGTCCTGCCGGGTCACGACGCTACCCGTCGTCGGCGACTACGGCGGGCGGCGTGTTTGCGCAGTCTCATCGGCAGCCACCGCCGTCTACGGCACCCGCCGTGCCCTACTACCCAGAGCCGAGAGATACCGTGTCACGCGAGTCACCAGAAGCATTCTGACAACCGAGGTCGAAGGGGGACTACCCATTCTGTCGCGAATAGCAGGTAATGTCGCGAGTAAAGTGCATATGTCGCAAATGACACGCATTTGTCGCGCATGACACATTGTTTTGTCGCGAGTAGCGGGTATTGCGTGGACAAGAACTGTCTATCGCGGGCGCAAGAGCTCAAGGAGCCTCGGGACGCGGGGAGCATGCAGTTCTCATACCGTGAGCTGCTCCGCCCGCCCTGAACATGGCCCCGACGCGATCTGAGCCCGTGGGCCGCTACCAGTTCACGGTACCGCTCAGCTCCGGGGCGTGCTCGGGCGCGGCGCCGGGATGCTCGCGCAGGCTGCCCTCCACGCTCACGCTGACCGACCGCCCCAGGTCGAAGCGGCTCCCCGGACGCCGGGCCGGCTCCACGAAGCGCAGTCCGCCGCCCAGCTCCAGGCCGATCCCCGTCTCCGCGTCGCCGCGCACCCCCACCGCGCTCACGCAGACCACCGTCACCGCCCGCCCGCTGGCCGCGTCCGGCGTCACCAGGAACGCGATCTCGCCGTCCCCCTCGGCAGCACGCGCGTCGGCGATCGTCATCGCCGGCGCCGCGTCGTCGTCGATGATCGGGGCCGTCGCCTGCGCGTCCGCCAGCGTCGCGTCGTTCGCCGCGCTCAGCGTCACCGTGAACGTCTCGTCCGCCTCGTCCAGTTGCTGCGCTCCCGGCAGCGGCGTATAGCGCAGGTAGTGGTAGCGGTCCACGTACTCGCGCCACAACTGCGCTTCGCGCTGATCGGCCAGCGGTCGTACCTGCAGCGCCGGCACCTCATCGACACGGGCTACGATCGGCAACTGCGGTTCCGCCTCCGCGGTGCAGCGTGCCGTTGTAGTGAGGCCGCCGCGGCGCGCCGCCAGTCCAGCCGTTCGCACACCACCCGTGACAGCGCGAACCGATGGCGGCTGGGGTCCTCGGCGATGAGCGCGCGGATCAACTGCATCTCCTGCTCGCTGAACAGCCGCCTGCAGTAGCGCACCGCCTCAGGCGGTACGATCCTCGACCACCTCGCTGGGCGAGTCGCGGGGCAGCAAGCGCGCCTCGCGGCGGTTCCATGGCAGGAACCGCTGGAAGTCCTCAGGTACCCGACCGCCGGCGCGAGCACAAGCGCTCAGATACTCGGTCAGCCAGGTGCAGCTCCGCTATCTGGCTCCGGCACGCCGCCGTGCAGCCACCTCCGCTCCGCCAGAACCCTCGTTCCGCATACCCTGTCAGTCGCGACCACCTGGAGGTCGGAAGGCCCCGCGTTCCGCTCCTCGTCGCTCTGAAGCCGCCCCCGCATCGAGACCGCGGGCAGCGAGACTGGAGAGAGTGTCTGTTTCATGGCAACCAGGTTGTCGGCAGCGAAGTCGTGGTCGTCGACGGCTTGCGGAGAAACCATCGTTTCCCGCGGCCCCGCGCCGACCTGAAAGCGCGGGCGGCGCCGGGCGCGTTGATAGGGGTGTGGACCTCAGCCGACCGCACGGCAAGTACTTCCGCAGCGTGTTCTCCAACGAGGCCGACGCCGCCGCTGCTGCGCGCCTACGTGCCCGCAGCCTTCCCCCGTCCCCTGCGCTGGTCGACGCTCACCTGGATTCCCGGACGCTTCGTCAGCTCCGACTGGCATGACAGCGAGTCCGACCTCCTGTTCTCGATCGAGCAGGAGCCGACCGCGCAGGAGCCGGAGCCGCCGCCGCTCCTGCTGTACGTGCTGCCGGAGCACCGGTCGTCGCCGGACCGGTGGATGCCACTGCGCGTGTTGACTACGGTACCCAGGTCTGGCTGCGGTGGCGGAGACGCACCGGAACGAGGCAGGGTTGCCGCTGATCGTGCCGCTGGTACTTTCGGAGCTTGTCGGATACGACAAGTTCCGAGATGAGGCTCGGCTGGCCGAACAGCGGCGCTGAAAGCGACGGTATTCGGGCGCTATCATGGAGCGGAGCCGTGGCCGTACCAGCGCGAGTTCGCCGAGTTGTTCAGCGACGCGGCGCCGCAGTGGCACTGGATGCCGCGATTCGAGCATCTGCTGATCGACCAGGCGCAGCGCGGGCCGGGGTCGGTGCCGGGCGCAAAATAGAGCGGATGTCCTACGCGACGACGGGCGGCTCTCCTACACGCGCGATGGCGGATGTCCTTTGGGCGTGCCCGTCCGGGTGCGCTACGGTGGCGTCCATGAGACAGGACCCGGCCTTCAAGGACATCTTCGCCTACGGCTTCATGGTCGAGGAACTGATGCGCTGGTTCGTCGGCGACCTGCACGGCGGGCGCGAACTGGTCGACGCCCTGGACTTCTCCCTCCTGCTGCGCGTACAGGAGCAGTCCACCACGGGCCGCGGCGGCGACAAGCGCAGCTACGCCAACGACATCGTCTGGCGGGTACCGTTCCGCGGCCGCCCGGCGGACGGCGGGGACCGCGCCTGGCTGCATCTGGTGCTGATGATCGAGGTGCAGGGCGAAGTGGACCACTTGATGGCGCTGCGGGTGCGCAACTACGTGGACAACCACCACATGGAGCTCTGGCGCGGCCGGCGGTTCGGGGCGGTGGACCGCTTGGCGCCGGTGCTGCCGATCGTCATCTACACGGGGCCGTCGCGCTGGACGGCGGCGCTGTGGGTGATCGACCTGGTGACGCCGGGCGCGTCGGACGGCGTGGCAGCGGACGTGTCGTCGCGGGCGAGCCGCCTGTTCTCCGGCGACGGCTACCTCGCGGTTGACACGATGGCGCTGCCGGCGGACGATCTGCGGCGCGACAACGCGGCGGCGTTGCTCGCGGGGCTGTGCAACCCGACGCTGGAGCACGTGCCGGCGCAGGCGGCGGCGTTGCGGGCGCGGCTGGACGCTCCGGAGCTGAGGCCGTTGCTGGAGACCGTGCTGGCGTGGGTGCAGCATGTGGCGGAGCGCGACCTGGGCTTCGATCTGGGGATTGACGACATGGCGGAAGTGGACAGATTGCACGAGTCCGGCGAGCTCGAGGAGTTCTTCGCGACGCGTCGTCGCGCCTACCAGGACCGGTACCGTGCCGAGGGCGTGGCGCGAGGCATCGAGCGAGGCATCGAGCGAGGCATCGAACAAGGCATCGAGCGAGGCATCGAACAGGGGCTTGCCGCCGAGCGGGAGTTGCTGCGCCGGCAGGCGGCGCGCAAGTTCGGCGCGGGGACGGCCGGGCGGCTGGCGGGCTTGCTCGCCGGGGTCGGCGACGCCGACCAGCTTGCGCAGGCCGGGGACTGGATCATCGACTGCGCCACAGGCGAGGAGTTGATCGCGCGTTTTGGTAACGGCTCGCCACGCGGTTCCTGACAACGCGCGCCGAGCGAGTTGGCGCTTATGCAACGGCAGGTTGTCGCAGGTGTCGCGGAATGCGTTCGTCGCTGGGAAAGTAGAGCTCGATCGAGGCGCAGGCTGACGTTGACCAGGTGGGAGAGGCGCAGGTCCACCTCGCTCTCGGCGCCCAGACCCATCCGGGGGTGCCGCGGTAACGGCCGCTGACGCGCACCGCCCCGTGCCGGTAGACGACGCCTACCGATGCGGTGTGGCGCTGGCGGTTGCGCTCCGGCTGCTGCGCATAGGTGTCGAACAACGGCTTGACCCAGCCATCAATGGTGACGTCGCCGAGCTTCAGACTCGATGCCAAGCGGCCGCCTACGCCGCCTACGGTTGCCAGCTCCGGGGCGTCCGCGTGCCGCAGAATCAATCCATGCGCACGACCCATGCAACTGGCTCTCGCATATCACCCCGTCGACCTGATGCCAGCTCAACTCCAGTCGATCGCAAGAGCGTCCAACAGCGCGGTCGACCATGAGCGGCCTTAGCTCCACGGCACCGCGATCTGCTTGACCGGATGCCCCCATACAGGCTTCAGCTCCGAGGTCCGGCACCCGCTACCGCCGAGAGGACCATCCGCACCAGATCCGCCCGCCTCGAGACGCCGAGCTTGACGTGGATGCGCTTGACCAACTCGCGCACGGTGCTCTCGGCTCGATGCTTGGCCGCCGCGATCTCGCGCACGGTAGCGCCTTCGGCCAACGCCGCCGCCACTTGGCTTTCCGCTCGCGTGAGGCCGAGCGTCGCAGCGACGCGCTCCGGGTCGATTCTTGGCTTCGCCGTCGGATCGACGATCAGCACCAGCGCGGCGACGTGGCCGATGCCGAAACCAGCGTCGTGAACGTCCACCGGGGTTACGTGCAGCACGAACCGCGGAAGTGCCCGCGACCGCGCAACCGTCATCGAGCCGCCGGCGGCCTGGGCGCCGGATCGGGGCACGGCGTGCGCCAACAGGCTCCGGAGCTGCCGGTCGTCCGCCGCCACGTGGGCACGCAGGAAGCCGCCCCGATCCACCAAGCCGTCGTTGTGCCGCAGGATCGAACGGGCCCTGCAGTTGGCCTGGACGATCATCCCGCGCCAGTCCAGGCAGACCACGCCGATCATCATGTTGTCGAGCAGTCCGGATAGCGACGCGCCCAGGGCGTGGGCGCCGAGCAGCGCCTGGCGGACCCGGATGAACTGGCGGATGTGGGGCAGGAGACGTTCGATCATCTCGATCTGCTCGGAGCTCCAGCCGCCCGATGTCGTCGGATTGGCGAGCGCCCAGCAGATGTGTATGCCGACCGGTCCGTCCATGCGGATGTTCAAGCCGTCGCGGGCGCCGGCCCGACGCAGCAACTCGTTGAACGTCGGCGAGAGCTTCAGTTCCCGTTCGGTGTAGATGTCGGTGACGCGCACCACGCGTCGGTCGGGCAGGCGCAACAAGCGCGGAATACGTTCGTCGCTGGGAAAGTAGTTCTCGGCGTAGTCTCGGGCGAGGTCTGCGCGGAGCTCGCCACGCCAGTAGGGCTTGTCGAAGAGCCACTGGGGGTTGTCATGAGGATCACCTCCGACGAGCACCAGATGAGTGCCGGTAATCCCGCACGCATCGTCGATCAGCGCCGATGTTTCCCGCCACCGGGTGTCGTCCAGCATCGCTTCATGCAGCGACGCGATGATGCGATCGAACTGGTCCTGCCGGGTCACGACGCTACCTGTCGGCGGCGGCTCCGGCGGGCGGCGTGTTTGCGCAGTCTCATCGGCAGCCACCGCCGTCTACGGCACCCGCCGTGCCCTACTACCCAGAGCCGAGAGATCCCACGTCACGCGAGTCACCTGCGAGTCACCAGAAGCATGTTGACAACCGGGGCCGAAGCGGACTACCCATTCTTTCGCGAACAGCAGGGTATGTCGCGAGTAACGTTCATTTGTCGCGAGGGACACGGCATTTGTCGCGAGTAACGGGGTATTACGTGGACAAGACCACTTCTTCGCCGGCGCAAGAGGTCAATCGGACTCGCCACGCAGGGAGCATGCAGTTCACATACCGTGAACTACTCCGCCCGCGCCTGATCGGGCTGACGCTCATCACGATGTGCGTCATGGTGGGCGTATTCACCGTCACCGGCCCGATCGGCACGTACGACACGCTCTCCCCGACGAAGCGCTTGGCGTACTGGAGCTTGGCGGTCAGCCTCGGCTGGTTCATCTGCTACGCCAAGAGCGTTCTGACGCTCTACTTCATGCGCCTCCGATCCCGGATCGAGAATGCGCTGGTCATGACGGTGGCGACGCTGATCGCGGCCATGCCCGTCACCGCCGTCCTGTACACCGTCGAGGGACTGTTACGCCCGGACCATCCCCCCTTCGCCGGATTGCTGACGATGTACGCGATAGTGGCGACGGTGATCACGTTGCTCACTATTCTCTACGTTCACTTCGTCTGCCAGCTCGTCAACCACGCCGGTGCGCCCGCCGAGGCCGCCGCCAATGGCGTTGTCGCTCATGGCGGGGCGGCGGACGCCCCGCCGATCCCGGACGCAGTCGACACCGAGCCGGTTCCCGCCCGCGGCTCCGCCAACGCCTGCGCTCACCGCGTTGCCGCCAACGAGGCAGCTCCCCGCCTGTCAGGCATATCGGGCCGTGCCATCATCTATCTCAAGATAGATGACCACTACGTCGAGGTAGTCACCGCCACGGATTCGCGCATCGTTCGGATGAGCTTCGCGGACGCCATAGCCGAACTCCGGGACCTCGGAATGCAGGTGCACCGCTCCTACTGGGTCGCACACTGCCACGTGGTCGGAACGGAGAAACGCAAAGACCGCACGCTGCTGCGTCTCACCGGCGGTCACCGCGTGCCGGTAAGTCGTACCTACCTCCCCGCGGTGCGCACCTCCCTTCCCGCCAGCCGTGCCGCCGTCCCGAGGTAGTCGGGTGAGTGTCACGCGGCGGTTCCGTCCCCGCCCGCGGGCGTCTCCTCGACCCCGGCCATGAGCAGGCCGACGCGCTCCCGGTCGATGCGATTGGCCAGATAGGTCGCCGAGAGCTCCCCGCGCGAGATCACCGCGATGCGATCCGCGATCTCGAAGATTTCGTCCAGATCCTGGCTGATCACCAGCACCGCGGCTCCGTCCTTCGCCATGTCGGCAAGGACCTGACGGATCAGCGCCGCCGCGCCCGCATCCACCCCCCAGGTGGGCTGATCGATCACCAGAATCGCCGGCTCCCGGTCGAGCTCCCTCCCCACCACGAACTTCTGCAGGTTGCCGCCCGACAGGGCACTCGCCAGGGGATTGGCCTCGCTCACGCGAACGTCGAACCGTTTCGTGACCCACTTCGTTACCGAGCGAGTCCTGTGCCGGTCGATGAACCCGCCGCGCACCAACCCCCGATCCGACGAATGGCGCGTGAGCAGCACGTTCTCCGAGAGCTCCATGCCCGGCACGGCGCTGTGGCCCAGCCGCTCCTCCGGCACGAAGGCGGCGCCCAGCCGGCGCCGCGCGGTGACGCCGCGCGTCCCGCATGGCTGGCCTGCGATCGTGATCGCGCCGGCAGACGGAGCCAGCCGTTCGCCGGACAGGGCCTCGAACAGCTCGGACTGGCCGTTGCCGGCGACCCCCGCAATCGCCAACACCTCGCCGGCGCGGACGGTGAGCGTGATGTCGCGGAGTGCGACGCCGAAGGGTCCTGCGGCCGGCAGCGACAGGGCGCTGACGGCAAGCGCCGCCTGTCCGTCGTGGGCGTGCCCGTCGGCGCGCACGGCGTGCACGTCCTCACCGACCATCAGCCGTGCCAGAGACGCCGCCGTCTCGACCTGCGGGTCGACGTTCGCCACCACTTTGGCACGGCGCAGGATCGTGGCGTCGTGGCAGAGCCGCTGTACCTCCTCGAGCCGATGCGAGATGTAGAGCACGGCGCATCCGTCGCCGGCCAGGCGGCGCAAAGTCAGGAAGAGCTGATCCGCCTCCTGCGGCGTGAGGACCGAGGTCGGCTCGTCCATGATCAGCAGGCGCGGCTCCTGCAGCAGGCAGCGCACGATCTCGATGCGCTGCCGCTCGCCGACCGAGAGATCCGCGACGAGCGCGCCGGGCTCCAGCGGCAGCCCGTACTCCCGGGACACGGCAGTGACACGGCGGGCCAGCGTGCCCAGATTGAGCCGGCCGGGCAGCGCCAGCGCGATGTTCTCCGCCACGGTCAGCGCATCGAACAGGGAGAAGTGCTGGAAGACCATGGCGATGCCGAGCCGGCGCGCGACGGCGGGACTGGCGATGGCGACCGGGCGCCCCCGCCAGCGCACGGTGCCCGCCGTCGGCTGCAGCGACCCGTACATGATCTTGACCAGGGTGGACTTGCCGGCGCCGTTCTCGCCAAGCAGGGCATGGATCTGGCCGGGACGCAATCTCAGGGTGATGCGGTCGTTCGCGGTGAAATCGCCGTAGCGCTTGACGATGTCGAGCGCCTCCAGCAGGTACTCGCCGCCGGCTTCGCGGGTATCGCTCACCGGCCCACCGCCCTCAGCCCCTGGGATTCCATTCGATCCGGGGGATTGTGACCAGCACGCAAGCTCGTCACAACCGGCCGTTTGACGCACCACATGTCGGGCCGCACGCTGCGCCCATGCCTGAGCACCCGAACATCCTGCTGGTCATGTGCGACCAGTGGCGCGCCGCCAGCACCGGCTTCGCGGGCGACCCGACGGTGCAGACTCCGACGCTGGATCGCCTTGCCGCTCAAGGGGCCGTCCTCGAAACCGCCTACTGCTCCTCGCCGGTCTGCTCGCCGGCGCGCGCGAGCTGGCTGACCGGGCTGTATCCGCACGGGCACGGGCAGCTCGACAACTACGGACCCGGGATGACCGAGGGAACCGGCCGGCGGCTTGCGGCCGCCACCACCACGATCGGCGACCTGCTCCGGGACGCCGGCTACCGGTGCGGGATCGCCGGTCCCTGGCACCTGGGAGACGACGAGTTACCGCAGCACGGCTTCGGGACCTGGGACGTCTACCGGTACCACGCCGACCCCGAGCGCACCGACCCGTACCTGCGCCACCTGCGCGAGCACGGCCTGGAGGGCGCCTTCGATCACGACCACCGGCAACGCGCCATCAAGTTCGGCAGGGCCATGGCGGAAGGCTTCGATCCCACGGCCGTGGCCGCCATCCCGGCGCCGCACCAGCGCACCACCTGGACGGTGGACCGCGCCATCGACTTCGTGCGCGCGCATGCCGGCGGTTCGCAACCCTGGTTTCACTTGTGCAGCATCAAGGACCCGCATCCGCCGCTGGCCGCCCCGGCCGAGACGCTGGCGCTCTACGACCCGGAGGCCATGCCGCTGCCCCGCACCTGGGACGACGACCTGGCCGGCAAGCCGGCGTTCCTGCGCGGCTCGGACCATCACGCCGCGCCGCGGTTCGGCACCCGAGTCATGCAGCGGATCGCCGCGCACTACTACGCGCTTTGCAGCCACATCGACCGCCAGCTCAGCCGACTGCTCGCCGTGCTGCAGGACACCGGCACGGCGCGGGACACCATCGTCTGCTTCATCAGCGACCACGGCGAAAGCCTGGGCGAGCACGGCCTGTACGCGAAGTCGGTGATGTACGAGCAGTCGGTCAGGGTGCCGTGGCTGGTGCGCTGGCCGGGCCGCATCAACGCGGGCGCCCGGCTGCGGCGGCCGGTCGGCGGCGTGGACCTGCTGCCCACGCTGCTGGAGCTGGCCGGAGTCCCGGCCGGAACCGCATTCCATGGCCGTTCGCTCGCTCCGGCCGTGCTGTCCGGGATCGAGCCGCCGGCGGCGCCGGTGCTCTCGGAGATCCGGGCGCTGGAGCGGCTTGAGGACGAGCCTCTCGATCGGCTGGCGGCGACCATCATGCTCCGGCACGGCCGCTGGAAGTACATCCTCCACCGCTTCGATCCGTGCGAGGAGTTGTACGACCTGGACGCCGACCCCGACGAAGTGCGCAACCTGATCGGCACGCACCGCGCCCGCGCCGGCGAGTTGCGCGACCGGATCGCCGCCCTGCTGCGCGCCCAGGGCGCCGGCCCATACGCGTGGGCGGCTGGCGGATCGGCGCACTGAGCGCCGCCGCCTTGCGGCAGCGTGTCCGCCGCGCTACCGTGAGCGGAAGGTGAATCCGGCGCCGGCGCGAACACATTCCGGGCGGCCGATTCGAGGCTGAGGCGCTGATGGCCCCGTCCGCGGTCGCCGAGGTGCAGGATTACCGCCGCGTCCTGCGGCGGCAGACGATCGCCCGCGCCGTACGCATGCGTCCGTTCTACGTGCTGGCGGCGCTGTCGATGGGGCTCCTCCTCTTGTTCAAGTACGTGCCCATCTACGGCGTGGTGATCGCCTTCAAGGACTTCAGCGTGCACCGCGGCTGGCTGGGCAGTCCCTGGAACGACTTCAAGCACTTCCGCTGGCTGTTTCAGGACCCGTTCTTCACGCGGGTGCTGTTCAACACGTTCTGGATCAGCACGCTGCGTCTGGCCTTCGCCTTTCCGGCGCCGATCATCATGGCGCTGATGCTCAACGAGATACGTTCACCGCTCTACAAGCGCGGCGTACAGACGATCAGCTACCTCCCGCACTTCATTTCCTGGGTCATCCTGGGCGGCATCTTCGCCGAGATGTTCTCGGTAAAGCGGGGGCCGATCGCCTTCCTGTTCGAGACGGTGGGACTGGAGCCGATCGGCTTCCTGGTATACCAGCCCACCTTCCGCGGGGTCCTGGTCGTCACCGGCATCTGGAAGAGCGTCGGCTGGGGAACGATCGTCTATCTGGCGGGGATGGCCGGAGTCGACCCGACCCTGTACGAGAGCGCCGAGATCGACGGCGCCAACCGCTGGCAGAAGGCGGTGCGCATCACGCTGCCGTCGATCATCCCGGTGATCACCATCGTGTTCCTGCTCGACGTGGGAAACATCCTGGAGGAATCGTTCGACCAGATCTTCAACCTGGCCAATTCCAGCGTGCTGCCGGTGGCCGACGTGTTCGACACCTACATCTACCGCTCGGGTATCGTCGACGGCCGCTACGACTACACGACCGCCGTCGGCCTGTTCAAGAACGTCGCGGGTCTGGCCATCCTGGTGGTCGTGAACTCGGTCATCCGCCGCTACACCGAGTACGGCGTCTGGTAGGGACGACGATGCTGGTCAGAGGCCCGCAATCGTTCGGTGGACGGCTGTTCGATGTGGTCAACCACGTCGGCTTCTTCCTGCTCTGCATCACCTTCATCTATCCGTTCTGGACGATCCTGGTGACCGCGTTCGAGCCGATCGACGGCGTGTATCGGCTGGGCCTGCACATCTGGCCCAAGGAGTTTCGCACCGAGTCGTGGATCTACATCTTCAGCCGCGAGCGGGTCGGACTCGCCTACTACAACACCCTGTTCCGGGTCGTGATCGGCACCCTGTTCATCCTGCTGGTCACCTTCACCGGCGCGTACGCGCTGTCCAAGCGCGATCTTCCGGGCCGGGGCGTGATCACCTTTCTGTACGTGCTCACGCTGTTCTTCTCCGGCGGCCTGGTGCCCACCTATCTGCTGATCCGCGAGATCGGCCTGATCAACAGCCGCTGGGCGCTGATCCTGCCGGTCGGGATCAACGCCTTCTACATCGTCATCGCCCGGAATTTTCTGATGACCATCGATCAGGCAATGGAGGACTCCGCGGTCATCGACGGCGCCTCCTACTGGAAGGTGCTGATCCGCATCGTCGTGCCTCTTGCCAGACCGGCGATCGCGGTGATCGCCCTGTGGGCTGCCGTCCAGCACTGGAATGCCTGGTTCGACGCGCTCATCTACACGCCCAAGAAGGAGCTGCGCGTCCTGCAGCTCCTGGTGCGCGACATGATCACGCTGCTGCGCACCGACATACTGGATCGGTTCACCAACGAGATGGGCGCGCAGAACGTCGAGATCCCGCGCATCCCGCCGGAGGCGGTCACGGCGGCGACCATCATCATCACCATCGGCCCGATCATCCTGGTGTACCCATTCATTCAGAAGTATTTCGTGCGCGGCGTCATGCTCGGATCCGTGAAGGGATGAGCACAGGGCGCGGGTTGGCTGGCGGGTACCACGCGCCGGCATCGATCCAACCGATGACCCCGCGCGCGCATGGGTTGGCCGGTTCGGCAGCCACGGCCGGAACGGACTATCACTACGGTGGCAGGGAGGTTCTGCGGTCCGCGGAGACATCGCTAGCCCCGGGATGAAACGACAAACAGCAAGGAGAAGAGGAGCGACATGGCAAAGACAACAATAGCGACGGGCTTGGCAGCGCTGCTGGCGCTGTCGGCGCTCGGCGCGTTCGCCAGCCCGCAGGATGAGACGGCGGGAGCGCCGATGGAGATCACCTGGTCCGGGCTGGACGGCGCCGAGATATTCGACGACAACCTGATCGAGCAGCACATCGAAGAGAAGTTCAACGTCGACATCATCAACGTGACGTACGATCTGTACGCGCGCGACGCGATCGAGCTGTCGATCGCGGCCGACGATCATGCCGATGCCTTCTACGGCTGGATCGACTCGATCGAGTGGTTCTTCAAGGGAGCGTTCCGCACGATCCCGCGCGACATGATCGAGGAGTACGCACCGCGCTACGCGGCGTTCATGGACTCCCTGGGCCCGGGCGCCTGGGTGTACTCGCTCGCGCCGGGTTCGACCACGGAGTACATGGGGCTGCCGCGCGCCGAGCAGGGCAGCCAGGGCTGCGACCGCGCTCCGACCTGGCGGCTGGACTGGCTGGAGCAGCTCGGCATGGACCCACGGGATGGGATGGACGCAGAGACCGGCGCGCCGGCGGAGACGCTGGACGTGAGCGGCCCCACCTATGAGGACGGCCGGCTGATCTGGTGGCGCGGTCACTTCACGTACGACGACTTCGTGACCGCCCTGCGCGGCTTCCGCGACGGCGACTTCGACGGCAACGGCCGCGACGACACCGTGCCGTGGGGGACGATCGGCGACCGCGGCTGCTTCCAGGGCAAGTGCATCGTCTACTGGCGCGGCCTGGGGCTGATGTTCTTCATCCACGGCGTCAACGACGTTCCCAACTACGACGACAACGGTCAGGCGGTCCTGGAAGACACCTTTTCACGCAGCAAGATGGCGATTCAGGAGCTGCAGAGCTTCTTTCAGGAGAAGCTGATCGATCCCGATCTGCCCGCGGTGGGCCGCGAGCAGTGGGGGCAGCAGATCGAAGGCGGCCAGGTCGGGCTGTTCATCCGCGGCTACGGCGCAGGCGGCGGCGTGAACCTCTACGGCGGCGGCGGCAACGACATGGGCGACAACGTGCTGCAGAACAACGCTGGGTCCAGGCTGGTCAACACCTACTACCCGCTGGCGCGCGACGGCACCACCAAGTGCCCGCACGACTCCAGCACGATGTCGCTGAACCCCAACGAGGCGTGGAGCGTCAAGCACGACGTGTCGGACGAGAAGCTGGCCAAGCTCCTGGAGATCTACGATTACGTCAACCACGACCCGGAGGGCATGGTCACCACCCGCTACGGGATTCAGGGCCGGCACATGGAATGGACGGGGCCCGAGCTGTACAACTGCGAAACCGGCTGGGCGACGCGCTTCCCCGCGGAGGAGCAGCCCGACGGCAACCTGTGGAACTTCTACCACGCCTACGGGCTGACGGCGGCCAAGGCGGCATGCGGGACGCCCAAGGTCGACGATCCGCTGTTCCTGAGGCAGCAGGAGATCAGCCAGGACCGCTGCTGTTCGGAGCACAGCATGCGGCACGCGAGTCCCAACGCGCGTGAGGACATCGCCAACACCACGCGCTTCAACGAGCTGTGGGCGCAGTTCGGCGGCGCGCTCACCACGCTCAAGCAGGAGTTCTGGTGGAAGGCGATCACCACCGACATCGACATCGACGCCGAGTGGCCGAAGTATGTCGAGACGTGGATGAACGCCGGCGGCCGCGAGGTGCTGGCCGAGCTGCAGAAGGCGCCCACCTCGGCCGATATCCTGGCCGGCGTGATCCGCGACCCCGACGGGAACGTCCTGCAGCTTCCGTGATCGGTCGTTGCGTGATCGGTCGTTGAGAGGTGCGCGGCTGGTTCAACCCGGCCGCGCACCGTCTTGGCTCAGAGCGGCTGCCAGGTCAGGCTGTGCAGGCGTGCGCGCCCGTACAGCCGAATCCGCAAACGGATGGTCCGGCCGGCCAGCCGCCCAGGCTCGGCTCCCTCCCCTCCGACCGGGGCGGCGACGGCGTCGGTGACCAGCCGATCCGCCGGCATGACGCCGTCCAGCGGGCGCCCCACCTCGTCCAGGAGGTCGATGCTGCACCAGCTCCGGCGCGGCGCCAGCGACGACACGTTCGCCAGCAGCCGGCAGGGTTGCGGCGGCAGCACCAGCGGCACCGTGAGCGCGTGGCCGGGCGACTCCCCGTCCCGGGTCTCCAGGGCCGTGAAGCGGTCGACCGGCAGCGTCGCCAGCCCGGTCTGCGTGTGACGTGTCGCGCCGGCACGCACCTGCCGGTCTTCGGGCGCATTCTGCGGCGGCCAGGACGTCCAGGACCGATCCTGCCCCGCGTAGTAGAGAAAGATCGTGCCGTCCTTGACGACGATCTTGTCGCTGATGACCAGAAACTGGTCGTCCCAGGCGCCGGGTCCGCCGCGCGGGATGAGCTGCTGGTCGTCCCGTATCCTGGTAAAGCGCTCGCCGTCGCGGGAGTGGGCGATGCGGATGTCGGCCGAGTACCGGCCGTAGCGCCCGGTGCCGTCGGGCTGGTACCAGCCGAATTCGTACAGCAGCAGGTACTGCCCGCGGTACGGCACGTAGGCCAGGAAGTGGATCTCCTGCTCGTTGCCCCCGTTGGGGTCGATGATGGGGTTGCGTGGGCTGGGCCGCCAGGTGAGCTCCGTCCGGCCGAAGGCGAGGTGCTTGTTGCGCACGCGCGGCGGCGTTCCGGGTTTGACCGACTCGGTCAGCTCCTGCCACACCAGCTTGTACCGCCGGCGCTCGTCCGGATCCTGGTCGTCCAGGACGAAGGCTACCGTGTCGTAGCGGCGTCCGCCCCAGATGTCCATGGGTATCGCGACCGGACTCCCCCAACGGATGCCGTCCGGAGAGTACGCGACGCCCATCGCGCTGGGGACGCCCTGCGGCTTCTTGAGAAACAGCTTGTAGCGCCGATTCGGATCGGCCTCCGCGTCGTCCTTGATCACGCTGCCGATGTTCTCGATGCAGATGTTGTTGGCGCCGCCGTCGCCATCGAATGCGAAGAGCCGGAGTGCGGGCTTCTCCCAGACGGCGCCGTCGTGGCTGACCGCGTACCCGGTGCGCTGCGGTCGGGTCGCGGCGCGGCCTGAAGCGGTGGGATATCCCGAGTACCACATCTTGAACAGGCGCTCGTCCGCGTCGTAGATGACGCTGCGGGACGCCCACGGCCCTGCCCTGCGCGAGTCCCACTCGCCCAGATCCCCGCAGGTGAGGATCGGATTGGCCCGATGCTTGGTCGCCGGCACCACCACGCGATGGACGTTGTGCAACTCCTCGATCTCGGCCAGATCGAAGAACAGCATCGGCGTGCCGGGACGGATCGCCTGCATCGGCGCTCGTGTCGCTACACCCGGTTCAGGTAGCTGCGGTAGTAGGCGAGGCCGGCCAGCACGTTGCCGACCACATTGAGCACTTCTTCCAGGCTCGGCTCTCCGCCGGTAGCGGATGCCTCCGGCAGCCAGCTCCCGTCCTTCTGTTGCGCCGTTACGAGGTATCGGGCGCAATTGCCTGCCGCGGCGCGGTATTCCTCGGCAGGGACGAGCTGCAGCAGCTCGCAGAGCGCCCACAGATACTTGTGGCACTCCACGCACAGATAGAGCGCGTCCCGGCGCAGAAACAGATCGGCGTAGCGGCGGGCACAGGCGAGGTGGACGCCGTCGCCCGTGAGCCGGTGCAGCCGCACCAGCAGCGCGATCGCCGGCCCGAAGCGGGCGGGCCGCTGCGCCGTACCGTGCAGGTCGACGTAGTGTCGGGAGGTGCGCTCGCGGTAGAACGGTGGCGCCCGCCCGTCGCGTCCATCCCAGTGAGCCGGCACCTGCCGGTTGGCATCGAACCCGTCGTCGAGGCTCGCCTGCCGTTCCCAGAGCTCGTCAAGAAACCGCGCCGCCAGGCGCGCAGGCTCGATCCGGCCGGCCGCGAGCAGCCCCAGGCCGGCCATGCCGGCAGTCATCGCGCCCTGCAATCCGGCCTGTGACGAGCGGGCGGCCGCCGAGTCCCAGAACCCGCCCGTGCGCCGGTCCTGGTAGGCGGCTACGTCTGCCGCCAGCGACTGCTGCAGGTCGTAGCGCTCGCAGAGCGCCGCCCCCCATGCCAGCCAGCCGCGGTCGTAGGTACTCACCGGACGCCCCCGCTCGACCTCGTCGGAAAGCTTGAGGGTGCCGTCGGCCGCCAGCAGGTGGTCGGCGATCCAGTCGAGCACGCGGGCGGCGACTCCCCGTCTGCCGTTCAGCGCGAGCGCCGCCGGCACCTTGAAGTAGAGCCCCGGTGCTTCGCTCCCGCCGATGGCGCCATCGGCATCGATCCGTTCCTCCAGCCACGCGGCGCCCCGTTCGGCGACCTCGACTGCGTCGGGATGCGTGTCCATCGCCTGCATCCTATCCTGTTGTCGGGAGACCGTGCGTGCACGACCCTCGCCGGGCCGAAACGGGCCGAACCATGTGGTGGGATCGTCCCGCTTCATGCGCGCCGGAGCGCCCTCCCATTTGCGTTCACGGGCGCGCGCCATATAGACCGGTCGCCCGCCTAGGTGTCGGCCAGTCCGACCGGGCACCCCGGGCACCGCGCATACCGTTGAAGTGGCTGACGGTGCGGGCCATACTCCCTGACCTCGGGGTCGGGAATCTCATGCGTCAACTGATCTCATGGCGAAGCTGACCGAGCACGCGGCCAGTCACCGACGCGGTGAGGTCCACCGATGCTGACCACCATCATCGGGCGGGGTCACTCCGGCACACGAGCCATATCGCACACGCTCTCGGCAAGCGGCGTATGGATGGGCGAGCCGCTGAACATCTCGGGAGATCTGCTGCCGCCGCAGGCGATGTACGAGGCGTCCCGTCTCATCGCCAGACACGTTCGCTGGCCGGGAGGGCTGGAGTGGGACTTCAGCCGTCTCCACACGATGCACATTCCGCCTGAGTTCGAACCGCTGATCCAGTCGTATCTCCAGAGCGTGTTGACGAGCCCGGCGGAGCACAAGGGATGGAAGATTCCCGAGACTACTCTGACCTTTCCCTGGATCGTCAGGATGTTCCCGGATGTCAGGTACATCTTCTGGATCCGTAACCCGCGCGACTGCATCATCGGCAAGCACATCACGGACAACCTCAGCGATTGGGGTGTTGCCTGTCCGCCCACCCAGGACACCCGCTTGCGTCGGGCCATATCGTGGAAGTACCAGTACGATCTGGTGAGCGCCACGCCGCGACCCAGGAACTGGATCGAGGTGCGGTTCGAGGACTTCGTCCAACGCCAGGATGAGACTCTCGCCCGTCTGGAGTCCTACCTGGGAGTCAAGCTGGTCCGGATTCCCGTGAACCTCGAGGCGGTGGGGCGGTGGAAGACCGACACCGGGCCCAACTACTACGGCTTCTTCGCACCCGCGATGGAAAGGTACGGGTATGAGATGCCCCCGACGGCGGCGGATGCGAGAGCAGAGTGGTGAGGATGGCCCCGGTGGCTATCACTGGCAGGTGCTCGCCCGGCTCCGCGGAAGCGGATAACCGCCGGGCTCAGTCGTGCCGCGGCGAACGCACCTCGTGCGACCATCCATGCCACATCTCCTCGAAGGAGCCATCGGGCTCGGGATTCGTCCCTGCTCGTTCGGGAAGCGCGTCCGCCCGCTTCTGGTAGTCGCACAGCACGGCTTCGCGGAGCTGGATCCGCGGCGACCGGTTCCAGCCCGCGGTGTGCGCCAGCAGTCGATGCCACAGCAGGACGTCGCCGGCCACGCCGTGTCCTTCCACGCGCGAGTCGGCGTTGAACTCGATGATTCGCCGCTTGTACGCCTCGTTGCCGAGGAGCTGCTCCGCCCACCCCAGGAGCAGCGGGTTGGTCGCGAACATGGCGACGATCCACGGCTCATGCTTCGGCGCGGTGTACTTCCAGGTAAACCCGGAGCGAAAGTTGTCAGGATCCTCGACAAGTTCCTCGTCGGGTCGAAACGGCCCGAACCAGGTGCCGGGGTCCATCTCTCTTCATGCGCGCCGGCGCACCTTCCCACTTGCGCTCGCGGGCGCGCGCCATCAGCTCGGGATCGAGCACGCCACGCTTGATCAGATACCCTTCGCGCTTGAAGAACCGGATCTCGTCCGGTGTCAGAGCGTCCATATGACACTATCATGTAGTCGCCATGCCAAGTTTCACCATTCGTGGCCTTGACGAACACGTCCTGGAGCGGATTCGGGCACTGGCCGAGGTCGAGCGACGGAGTCTGAACAGTGAGTTGCTGATGCTCATCGACCGCGCGCTGGAACGGGAACTTCACTTCGCCGGCCACCGTAGCGCGGCGGTGCCAAAGGAAACGCAGCTTCGAATGTGGCGGCGCATATCCGGCTGGTGGGAGGACGACCGCTCGACGGACGAGATCATCGCGGATATCCATGCCACGCGCACTCCGGGACGTGAGATACATCTGTGATCATCCTCCTATCCTGAACGCGAGAGACCGGCCGTGTACGACCCGCACCTCCATCTGCTCGTCGACGACGACGAGATCGATGCCCGCTGGCACGTGACGCGGATGGTCGCCCGGCCGGAGGCTCGCACCGCCGAACCGGTGCTGAAGCCGGATCGGGCATGGGAAGGACGCGCCGCCGGACTCTCCGGAACGGTGCTCCGCGACGGCCCGAGCGGCACCTACCGGCTGTGGTACCGGAGTTTCCACGACGGCAGGCCGGAATCCGACCGGAACTTCCTCAACTACGCGGAGTCGGCCGACGGACTCGCCTGGGAGAAACCCGCGCTGCGGCTGATCGAGTACGAAGGCGACCGGGACACCAACATCGTCTACCGCCCCCGCCATGCCGGCCTGCGTGCGTTCGAGTCGAACGGCGTGATCGTCGACGAGATCGGCGCCCCGCAGCGGCGCTACAAGCTGGTCGCCCATCACGGGTTCGAGGACAAGTCGCGCAACGGCCTGTTCGGACTGTTCAGCCCCGACGGAGTGCGCTGGACCGTGACCGATCGGCCGCTGCTGCCGGGTGCGGGAGACCGCCACGGTGCGCTCAAGGATCCGGTTACCGGCGAATACGTCGTGTTCACCCGCAGCCCTCGCTACAAGACCCGGGCGCACGGGCGCGGGGATCCGGACACCGCCCCCCTGCCCTACAAGCGCATCGTCGGCCGCACCACCAGCAGGGACTTCGTCAACTGGTCGCCGTTCCGGACGGTGCTCCGCAACGACGACTTCGACGCCCCCGGCACGCAATTCTATTCGATCAGCCCGTTCCGTTACGGGAACCGGCTGCTGGCGTTCGTCGACGTCTACGACACCGACGTGGAGCAGATGTGGGTCACGCTGGCCTCGAGCCTGGACGGCATTCACTGGAACCGCCCGCTGCGCGCCCAGCCCATCCTGGACCTGGGGCCGGAGGGGCGCTGGGACGACACCTGGGTGAACGTCACCAACAACCCGCCGGTCCCGGAAGGCGACCGGCTGCGCTTCTGGTACATGGGGCGCACCACCGCGCATGGCCTGCCGAATCGCGCCGGCGCGATAGGGTCGTTCCTGCTGCCGCGCGATCGATTCGCAGGGCTGACCGCTGGTCGCCGGACCGGCACGATCGTCACGGCGCCGGTGCAGGTTGGCGGCTCGAAGCTGTACGTCAACGCCAATCTGCGCAACGGACGGATGCGCGTCGCGATGGCCGACGCGCTGGGCGGGCCGATCGAGGGGCTCGGCATGAGCCGCTGCTCGCCGCTCGCGGGCGACAACATCGACCACGAGGTGCGCTGGGACGGGAGCGCGGGTCTCGGTACGCTCCGCGGCCGCATGGTGCGGCTGCACGTGGAGATCACCTACGGCACCCTGTTCGCCTTCCGGTTCGGCGACGCGCGCCGCTGCTGACCGCCGGGCCGGGACACCGCCGGCGGAAGGAAGCCGTCGCCGTCGTTCTCGCGTTCGGCCTCGGCGGGTCCTTACGCCGCGTGAGTCGGCACGGCGTGGTCGAGCACGTAGGCCATCAACCAAGGAATGTCGGCCTCGTAGCGAACCGGCGGCACCTGTCCGGGCGGGTGCCAGACGAAGCCCAGGCGCTGCAGGGCGGCCAGGGCTGCCTGCGCCTGCCCCGGGTCCGCGTTCGGAGCGAGGCCTTCGGCGACGGCCGACTTCAACTCCCCGTAGGTCAGCGTCGGCATGGATTGAAACCGGGCGGCCACGCGCTCGGCGACCGCCAGCCACCCCGATTGATCCAACTCCAGATACCGATCCTCGTAGTAGTCCGTGACCCGGGCGGCCACGTCCGGCCGCGCTGCGTCCGCGTGTGCAGCGGTCAGCCGGACTGCGCCGGTGGTCAGGCGCTGGTCCCACAGCGCCTCGCCCCAGAGTTGGATGAAGTACGGGTAGCGCTGGCTGTCCTCCACGACCGCGGCAAGGGTGGCCGTGTCGATGTCCACGCCGTGGGCCGCCAGCGGCTCGGCCAGAGCGGCGCGGGCGGCCGCGTCGCTCAGCAGGCCGATGCCCAGGCGCCCCTCGTCCAGGCGGCTCCAGAAGGAGGCATTCATGGCGCCCAGATGCGCCGCCAGACCCGGCGTGCCGGCCAGCACCAGCAAAAACGGCGCCTCGTCGCGGATCTGTTGACTGGTGTTGAGCAGCGTTCTGCCTACCTCGATATCCAGCGTGTGCGCCTCGTCGAGCAGCACCGCAAGCGGCTTCCGGCGGCACCGGGCGGTCAATTTGGTTCCCAGGTTCCTCACGGCCCCGGACGGCGGCGCCCATTCGACCGAGCCGACGGCCGCCACGCCCACCTTCCGGGGCAGCAGCTTCGCCATCCCGGACGGCGGCGCAAGAACGTCGATCAGCGCTTCCCGGGTAGGGATGTCGCTCGGGGTGAGGGCCACCACGTCCACTGCCTTTGCGCGGCCGCGGCAGGCGCGCTTGAACCAGTTGAGCAGCACGGTCTTGCCGTTGCCGCGCGGCCCCATCAGGGCGACGTCGTGCGGTGGGGACGCGCCGCCGAGCAGATCCGCCAGGCACTGCTTCAACACCGCCTGCTCCCTCTCGCGCCCGGTGAGGGCCGGCGGGGCGGCGCCCGTGCCGGGAGTGAATACGCGTCGCGCCGGCGCCTTCATTGCGTCCAGTGTAGACCCGCGCACCGGCGCTGCCAAAACCGCGACTCACTGAAACTCGGTAAGGACCGATTTGCATGAGCACGTCACGAAAGCACGCGAGCGTCTTAGGTGTCGGGAGCACCTGCCTGCCTGAGCTCCCACCTCGGTCAGAGCAGAAACGCGTACAGGCGGGCGCGCTCGACCGTGAAGCGTACGCGGACGGTCTGACCGACCAGCCCGCTCAGGTCAGCGACCTCCGCGCCGGCGTCGTCGCCGCGGAACGTCCCTGGGCCGCGGACGACATTGGCATCGCCGTCCACCACCTCCCATACGATCGAGCCGTCAGGCTCCGTCTCCGCGTTGAGGTGCAGGCGTGTCTGCCCGACCCGGATCGGCGCCGTCACGAGCCGTCCGCGGACGTCGGCCGGCTCCGCGAACGCCATCCGGTACGGGCGCATCCGTGCCAGCCCCGGCAGGTACGCGGTCGCCTTCCCGTCGGCGAAGTGTCCTTCCCAGGTCGAGAAATAGGGTGCGCGGCGCTGGTTCCACACCTTCTCCCGCGCGTCTTCGAGGCTCGGGTGGCGGGCCATGATCCCGTAGCCGTTATGGCGGGTGTTGATGCCGGTGTAGTAGTACCACCACCAGCCGTCGAACTCCCAATAGCGGTAGCGCTCGCGCACCATGCCGGCGTCGAAGCTGCCGCCTTCGCCGAGCGGCACGAGGCTGCGGCGCCGCTCGCGGAAGCGATGGAAGTTGATGAAGTCGCGCGTCCAGATCAGCTCCGGCGCCTGTGTCTGCGGGATGCCCCAGTGCAGGAGCGTGCTTCCCAGGTAGAGATTGCGACTGCGGAAGCTGTGGTTGACCTTCGCGTTGGTCATGTCGATGACCGGACGGCCCTCCAGGTCGCCGTGCGTGCCGAACTCCTGCAGGAAGCCCATCGAGTAGAACTCGGTGCCGATCGGGTCGCAGGCGTCCGGTCCGATCACGAACCGGCGATGGTAGGTGAGCCCGTCGTCCGTCCACATCACCGCCAAGCAGCGCAGCGACATCGGCTGGTTGTCCCAGTCAGCGTCGTGCGGCGGATAGGACGGTGAGGCCGGCCGGAAGTAGAACAGGAGCCGGCGAATGCTGCCGTCGACCAGCTCGACGCTCGCGCGGATGCTCTCCGTGGTGTGGCGGAGGTCCATGCCCTGACCGCTGTAGAGCAGCGGTTCCCTGGTCAGGACCAGGTACTCGTCCCCGCGCCTCCAGAACGGCCAGTCTTCACCAGCCTGCGGATCGAAGCCCAGTCGGCGAGCCGCCTCCAGGCCCGGCGCATCGAACGGAAAGGGACCCTTGCGGCCGGCGACGAAGACGCCGTTCAGATCGACGGCGCCGTCGCGCTCCGCGTCGTAGAAGCGAAAGGACGCCTTCGCGAGATCCGCCGCAAGGCGTCCTTCCTCGGTGGTCGGATCGCCGGTCTCGTCCCGCAGGATGTTGTTGTCGGTGCTGCCGGCGTACGGCACGAGGCCGAGGCTCGGCTTCTCCCACCGGAGGCCGTCCCGGCTGACCGCGAGCATGCGCAGGCCCGCGCGCGAGGCGCCGGTCGGCGCGTCCTCGAAGGTCTCGAGCGAGTTGTGGTAGACGCACTCGTACCGTTCCCGTTCGGCGTTCCAGTCGATCGACTCGACGTACAGGCCGCGGTTCTCGTGCGGCTCGGTGCCGGCGATCATCGGGCCGGGGGCGTTGCCGATCGCCGCCGGCAGGAAGCGCATGCCCTCGACCGTGTCGAAGCTGTAGCCGTCGACCAGCACCTCCGGCACGCCGCCGAGCTCCAGCGCCTGCGGACGCGCGGGCTCGGCCGGCCGCTGCACCCAGAACTTGCGCACGCAAAAGGCGCCGATCGGTCGGCCGGCTTCCAGCATGCGGACCCGTACCCAGTACTCGCCGTCCTCCCAGCCGTCGATCGAGAACCGGTGCTCCAGCCGCCGGTCATCGAGCGTGAAGCGCCACGGGCCGGCGAGCGGCTCCGTCCCTTCCGGCTGAGTGACGTCGACCGCCACGTGCGCGCCGGAGACCCGGTGGCGACGGATCGAGAGCACGATCGCCGCCTCCTGCTCGTCGAAGTAGAGCGACTGGCGCGGCGCGCAGCTCAGGCACTGCGTGGAGGCGTCGATCGCCATGACGTTCTTGTGGTTGCGCGGGAAGTAGTCGTGCGGATCGACGGCGAGAGTGTCCTCGGCGACCGGTGTCCCGCCGTCGTCCAGGACGACCCGGAACCGGTATTCGCCCATGATCCAGAGCTTCGGTCGCGCCACGCCGGCCGGCGGATCGTAGCGGCCGTCGTCGACCATCGGGTAGCGGAAGGTCGCGCGCACCGTGCTCTCGCGGGCGTGGACCGCGATCGCCGGCACGCGCTGGCGGTAGCCGCACGGCTGGGTGGCGTGCAGCGTCGCCCGCAGCCGGGACGCCGCCCCGGCGCCATCACTGCCCGCCTTCAGGGTGAACGTCACGAGCGTGTGCGAATCGTGCGTGAGCGTCATGACGTCCGTCCGTCCAGGCCGAGCTCGCGCAGCCGCGCCGGACCGCCCAGGTGGAACCCGCGTGTGATGAGCTCACGCTGCAGCGCCTTCACCTCCAGCGCCCGCGGCGGCACGCCGGCGCGGACCGCCATCGCCGCCGCCAGGCCGCACACCTCGCCGAGCTGCAGCAGCGCGGGCCGCGCGCGCACGCTGCCGGGGTCGTGACCGCGGCGCAGGTAGCCGGAGGCGCGGCCGGTCGCCATCAGCCCGTCCAGCCCGCGCGGGATCAGCGTCCGGTACGGCGTGTCGAATCCTTCCGGCGCTGCACCCCACTGAGGCTGGGCGGAGTGGGTGTTGACGAACACCACGTCGTCGAAGCGGCGGCCCTCGTACACGTCGTACGGGGTCACGGTGTACTCGGCGTCGATATGAGGCCCGCCGCGCGAGCCGAAGTACGGCGCCGTGATCAGCAGGTACGCCTGCTCGAAGCCGGGCACGTGCGCGCGGTAGAATTGTACGGTTTCGAACACATGCTGCCTTATCTCCGTTTCCAGGCGGGCGTGCTGCCACATGTCGTCGCGACGGATCGCGCCGGCCAGGTTGATGCGGCTGCCGGCCAGCCCGCCGTCGAACGGCCCCTTCCAGATGTTCGGGGTGGTCAGGTGGACGTGATCGTCCACGTTCTTGTACAGGCGGAAGGAGCCGTCCTGCCACGCGCGGCGGAGCAGCGGCACCATCGGCGGCTCGAACTTCTGCGTGCTGATCGGAAACGCACGCATCTCATCGAGCCACCGTTCGTCCTCCTCCGACAGGGTCGCCTCTCCTTCGGCGAAGGCGCGGAACCGGGCGAAGTCGACGCCGCCAGCCACGAAGTAGATGGCCGTGTCGTTCCAGGGAACGTAGGTCGGGTCGAGCCGGTTCTTGCGGATCACCGGCCAGTTCGGGTCGGGCGCCTGATCGGTCACCACCGGCACCCCGGCGCGGCGGCACACGTCCGCATCGGCCGAGGCGTCGATGACCACCCGTGCCCGCACCGCCACGCGGCCGCCCTTGCCTTCCACGAACAGGCCGGTCACCGCACCGTCCTCGACGATCGGATCGGCCGCCCAGACGGGCAGCAGCAGGTCGACGCCGGCCTCGCGCGCCCACTTGGTTCCCAGGTACGGGATGATGTTGGTCTCGTCCGCATACCGGTGCGCGGCCGGCAGCTTCAGCCGCTGCATGGCCTCCACCAGCTCCCGCGGAATGCCGGCGATGCCGCCGGGCAGCGTGACCGCCGCCTCCCCGGCGACGCTGCCGCCGACGATCATCGCCGGGCCCAAGTTGCCGCCGACCATACCGAACCGGTCCAGGACCACGGTGGAGGCGCCGGCGCGCCCGGCGGCGATGGCGGCGATCAGCCCGGACAGGCCGGCGCCGACCACGGCGACGTCATAGGAGCCGGCGATCGGGATCCGTCTGGCAGCCTCGACCACCACGGGAGGATCGCTCCGGGCCGACTCCGCAGCCGATGACGGATCCGATGACGGATGTAAGCTCTTTGACACGGTTCCACCCCCGGCGATAGCCTAACGCGCTTGCCGTGAGCACCACCACGGATCTCCAGAAGGCAGCCATGGCAGGCCGCCGGCGCGGCCTGCTCTTCCACCTGAGGCGCGAGCCCGCGCTGTACCTGATGCTCGTCCCCGCCCTGGTGTATCTCGCGCTGTTCAAGTACCTGCCGATGTACGGCGTCACCGTGGCGTTCCAGGATTTCCGCCTGGCGCGCGGCTACTTCGGCAGCCGCTGGGTCGGCTTCGATCACATCGTCCGCTTCCTGACCGACCCGTTCGCGCCGCGCATCATCCGCAACACGATCATCCTCAGCTTCCTGCTGCTGATGACCTTTCCCGCGCCGATCGCGCTGGCCCTGCTGCTCAACGAGGTCGGCAGCGTCGGCTACAAGCGCACCATCCAGACCATCTCCTACCTTCCCCACTTCATCTCCGTGGTCGTGGTGGTCGGCCTGCTGAAGATCTACTTCGCCTCCGACGGGCTGGTGAACGACGTGATCGGCCGCATCGGGATCGAACCGCAACGCTTCTTCATAGACCCGCAGTGGTTCCGCCCGATGTACGTTCTGTCCGACATCTGGCAGTCGGTCGGCTGGGGGTCGATCCTCTACCTGGCGGCGCTGAACAACGTCAATCCCGAGCTGTACGAGTCCGCGTACGTCGACGGCGCCAACCGCGCTCACCGCATCTGGCACGTGACGCTGCCGGCGATCAGCCCGGTGATCGTCATCCTGCTCATCTTCAGGATCGGCAACCTGATGGACGTCGGCTTCGAGAAGGTGTTCCTGATGTACACGGAGACCACGTACGAGGTGGCCGACGTGATCAAGACGTACACCTATCGAAGGGGGATCATGGAGCAGCAGTTCAGCTACGCTACGGCGGTCGGCCTGTTCGAGTCGGTGATCAACTTCTTCCTGATCATCGGCGCAAACTACCTGTCCCGGCGCGTGACCGGGAACAGCCTGTGGTAGCCCCACCGGAACGCCGATGATCCGCGCCGCGTCTTCCACGCTCTACCGCTACGACAATCGAGGCGGCGCGCTGGCGTTCCGCGTCGCGAACACCGTGCTGCTGGGCGGCGTGGCGCTGGCGATGCTGTATCCATTCATATACGTCGTGTCGGTATCGATCAGCGACCTGTCGGCCGTCGCGACCCGCGAGGTGCGGCTGCTGCCGATCGGCTTCGACCTGAACGCCTACCGGCGCATCTTCCGCAGCGACCTCCTCCTCGGCTCCTACTGGAACACCATCTACTACACGACCGTGGGCGTCGCCGTGTCGCTGACCCTGCTGGCGCTGACCGCCTATCCGCTGTCGATCCGCACCTTCTACGGCCGCCGCGTGTTCACGCTGCTGTTCGTGATCACCATGTTCTTCTCCGGCGGCTTCATCCCCCTGTTCCTGGTCGTGCGCGCCCTGGGCTTCATGGACACGGTGTGGGCGCTGGCGGTGCCGGGGGCGATCGCGGTGTTCCACCTGATCATCGCCCGCACCCAGTTCGAGCAGATCCCGGACTCGCTGCGCGAGTCGGCGAAGATGGACGGCGCCGGCCACTTCCGCATCCTGGCCGTGCTGTACCTGCCGCTGTCGCTGCCGATGTTCGCGACGCTGTTCCTGTTCATCTCCGTCGGTCACTGGAACAGCTTCTTCGCGCCGCTGATGTACATGCGCGAGCTGACCCGGCAGCCGCTGCAGGTGATCCTGCGCGATATCCTGGTGCGCAATCGGCTCACCGGCATCCTCGGCGAGTTCCAGAGCTTCGAGTGGCGGCAGGAGGAGTACGTGCCCGGCATGCAGCAGGCGCTGCGCGCCAGCGCCATCATCGTCAGCACCGGGCCGATCCTGCTGGTGTATCCGTTCATTCAACGGTACTTTGTCAAGGGTGCGTTGCTCGGCTCCCTGAAGGAGTAGAGCCACGCATGCAGCCCCGAGTTTCGGGGAATTACCAACGAAGAAGGAGAGAGAGATGAAACGACTCCTCATCGCCCTCGTGAGCGTTGCGATGCTGACCGCGATCGGCTCGGTCGCCTGGTCGGAAGGCAGCGCAGAGCAGGCCGCCGCGCCGGCGGCCGACGAGATGGTCACCGTCACGCTGCTGCAGCGCCAGGACCCGCTTGCGGTCGGGGACTTCCGCACGCGCGGCCTGTACCAGGTGATCCTGGACCGGTTCGCGCTTGACGTCGAAGCCCGGCTGATGGCCAACGAGCCGTTCCGCGAGCAGTTCAAGCTGGTCATCGCGGCAGGGGACATGCCGGACATGCTGTCCGGCGTGAGCCGCACCACCATCGACGAGCTCAACCAGTGGGGCACCGACGGGCTGCTCTACCCGGTCGACACGCTCATGCACGTGGCGCCCGAGCTGCAGCGCTTCTATGCGCAGTACCCGGACGCCGCGGACTACAACACCGCGCCGGACGGGCACATGTACAACATCCCGGGCGGCTACGACACGCCGATCTTCTACCACGGCACCGCCGTGCGGAAGGACCTGCTGGACAGCGTCGGATTCGACCTGGACGGCGTCAAGGACTTCGACGACTACATCGACATGTACCGCGCGCTGATGGAGGCCAACGACGGCAAGCCGGTGATGAGCACGCGGTCGGGCGTTCGCGGCCTGCTGGCGCTGCCGATGAAGGCGGTCGGCCTGGACGGCCCGTCGACGATCTCCTTCGACGACGAAGCCGACCGGTTCTTCTTCCCGTACACCTCGGATGCCGCCCGCTTCGCGGTCGGGTGGGTCCGCCAGCTCTACGAGGAGGGCATCCTGCACGCGGACGCGCTGATCCACGGCGAGGACGACTGGGAGCCGGACATGGGCGAGCTGGTCTACCCCGCCCTGTTCCATGACTGCGTCTTCTGCTTCACCTACAACAACGAGGAGCGCTACAAGCGCGAGCACCCCGAATCGATGTCGAACTTCGTCGCGGTGAAACCGCCGGAGTACCAGGGCGAGCTGCAGCCGTGGCGCAACCGCCGCGTCGGCACCGGTCTCGAGATCATCTTCAACTCCGATATGCCGGCGTGGAAGGCGGAGCGCGTCATGGGCATGCTCGACTGGTTCCGCGGCGAGGAAGGTCACGCCGTCTCGCTGTTCGGCATCGAGGGCGAGGACTGGGTGCTGCTCGACGGCCTGCCGCGGCAGCTCTATGCCCGGCCCGGCAACGAGTACGCCTTTCCCGAGGAGTGGCAGTCCAAGGTCAAGAGCGCCGAGGAGTTCCAGGCGTGGAACGAGAACTGGGGTTACATCAAGTTCGCAGGCGACGTCGCGCAGAAGGCGTGGCAGCTCGGCGGCCAGCACCTGAAGAACGCGGACACCAACAAGTTCCTGAACGACTACGTGCCCAAGTACTCGCAGGTGTATGGCAAGTCGCCGGCCCCGCGGTTCACCTTCAACGAGGAAGAGGCGGAGGAGATCCCTTCGCTCCGCAACGCCCTCAACACCGCCGCCTACGAGTGGGTGGCGAAGGCGATCGTCGGCCAGGTCGACATGGCCGAATGGGACGATTTCCAGGGGCAGCTCCGCGCGCTGGGCCTGGAGCGCTACGAGGAGATCTACAACGCCGCGTACGCGCGCACCAAGTAGCAGCTTCTACGCGCCGGTTTCGGCGTGAACGAGCTGGGTAGACAGGGCGGCCCGCCGAGGGCCGCCCTTTTGTCGCAGCGCAAGGCGAGGAGGTTGTCGAAGCGGCGTGTGCGCCGGTTGCCCCACCTGTGCCCGCAGCTCCGCAGTTCCCTGTCGTGGTGACAGCCGCGCCGCTTGGCGCGACAATGGCGGACGTGCGTACGTTCAACACCGCCGGTCCGGTCCGCGCGGACCGGCACTACCAGATCGCGCCGCTGTCGCGGATCGACCTCGACGACGTGCTCGGCCTGATCCGCGACGAGAGGTACTTCGTGCTGCACGCACCGCGGCAGACCGGCAAGACCTCGGCGCTGCTGGCGCTGCGCGACCTGCTGAACGGCGGGGAGGCGGGCGACTTCCGCTGCCTGTACGCCAACGTCGAGAACGGTCAGGCGATGCGCGAGAACGTGGCCGAAGCCATGCGCACCGTGCTTGCCGAGCTGGCGCTCCAGGCAAGCGTGACGCTGGACGACGAGACGCTGGAGAACATCTGGCCCGCCCTGCTGGACCGTGTCGGGCCGGGGCAGGCGCTGCGCCAGGCGCTGCTGCGTTGGAGCATGGCCGACCCGCGGCCGCTGGTGCTGCTGATCGACGAGATCGACGCGCTCATCGGCGACACCCTGCTGTCGGTGCTGCGCCAGCTTCGCACCGGGTACGTCGACCGACCGGAGCGCTTTCCGCACAGCATCATCCTCTGCGGGCTGCGCGACGTGCGCGACTACCGCATCCACTCGTCGGCGGAGAACCGCCTGGTGCTCGGCGGCAGCGCGTTCAACATCAAGTCGGAGTCGCTGCGGCTCGGCGACTTCAGCGAGCAGGAGACGCGCGCCCTGACCGCGCAGCACACCGAACAGACCGGGCAGGCGTTCACGGAAGAGGCGCTGGTGCTGATCGGGGAGCGCACCGCCGGCCAGCCGTGGCTGGTGAACGCGCTGTGCTACGACGCCTGCTTTCGCCACAAGCCGGGGCGGGACCGTACGCGCCCGATCACGGCAGCGGCCATCCTGGACGCGCAGGAGCGTCTGATCCTGCGTCGGGACACCCACATCGACGACCTGGCGCACAAGCTGCGCGAGGAGCGCGTGCGGCGCGTGATCGAGCCGATTCTGGCCGGCGCCGACGAGATCAGGTGCTCCGAGGAAGACTTCGCCTACGTCCGCGATCTGGGACTGGTGGTACGGGATGCCGACGGGCCGCCCCGCATTGCCAATCCGATCTACACGGAGGTGGTGCCGCGCCATCTGAACTACGTGGTGCAGGAGACGCTGCCGCAGAGGATGGCGTGGTACGTGGACGCTCACGGCGCCCTGGACGTGGAGGGGCTGATCGCGGCGTTCCAGGAGTTCTTCCGCGAACACTCCGAGCACTGGGTGCAGCGCTTCGAGCAGTACCACGAGGCGGGGCCGCAGCTCCTGTTGCAGGCGCACCTGCAGCGGGTGGTGAACGGCGGCGGACGCATCGAGCGGGAGTACGCGCTCGGGCGAGGCAGGACCGACCTGCTGATCGCGTGGCCGCAGGGCGGGCGCGAGCGGCGCTGGGTGGTGGAGTGCAAGGTGCGGCGCGGCGACCTGGAGCGGACCATCGCGGAGGGCGTGGGGCAGGCGCGCGCCTACGTGGATCGGTGCGGCGCGGAGGCGGGCCACCTGATCGTGTTCGACCGCTCGCCGGAGCGGACCTGGGAGCAGAAGATCTTCCGCCGCGCGACGCCGCCCGGCACGGACGCCCCGATCACGGTCTGGGGCATGTAGCGGCTTTCATCATTCACTACACCATCATTCACTACACCATCATTCACTACACCTCGCCGGTTTTCCGGCGCACCGGAGGCATCCGATGAGCGACGCACAGAGGAAGTACCTGTTCACCGACTTCCGCCACATCCGCTGCGGGGACGTGGTGTGGCGCGATCCCGGCGGCGAGACGCTCGGCCGCCCGCCGGCGCCGCCATTTCGCAGGCTGACGCCCGAGGCGCGCTTCCTGCCGTGGGGCGTGCGCTTGCAGGCGCAACCGGCCGAGCAACTCGGCCCGGACGACGGCCTGACCAACTTCGAGGGCACCGTGGTCCAGGAGGGAGGCGGCTACCGCTCATGGAAGCTCGCCATCCCGGAGGGTCCGGAGACGCTCGGCGGGGTCAGCGTGATCTGCCGCGAGTCCGACGACGGCTTCGCCTGGCGGACGGCGGCCGAGTGCCCGATCGACACCGGCGGACAGTTCAAGTTGATGGGCTCGGGCTTCTTCCGCGACGACCACGGACCGCCCGCGGAGCGCTACAAGGCGGTCTGGACGGCGCGCGCTCCGCGCGAGCGGTGGGACTCGATCTATCGCGAGTACTGCACGGTGCATCCGCGCTACCGCGACTGGCGCATCCATCCGGCCCGCAAGGTGATGTGCGTGTACGGGGCGGTGTCGCCGGACGGCCTCTCCTGGAAGGCGCTCCCCGACCCACTCCTGACCCACATGAGCGACACCGACAGCGCCATCTACTTCGACGAGCGCCTGGGCCGCTACGTGTTCTACACCCGCTGGTACAACGACGAGCGCCGCTCGGTCGGGCGCACGGAGTCCGACGACTTCCGGCACTGGGATCCGGTCATGCCGTGCCTGGAGGTGCCGCTCGACAACCCCACGGTGGACATCTACACGAACGGCCGCACCAGCTATCCGCATCTCGCCGACTACCACCTGATGTTCCCGATGTTCTACGAGCGCTGGACGCAGGAGTCGGACATCCGCCTGTACTCCAGCACCGACGGGATCATCTGGAAAGAGGTGCCGGGCGGACCGGTGATCCGTCACGGGCAGGCCGGCTCCTGGGACGGGTATTTCCTGTACTCCTCGCGCAACCTGGTCGAGCTGCCGCGGGGCCGCGTCGGCGTCCCCTACGCCGGCACCCGCTATCCGCACAAGTACCCGCGCTGGCCGGAAGTGGTGGACGACATCAGGAGCGGCTGGGCGGTCTGGCCGCGCGACCGGCTGGCCGCGCTCGTCGCGGACCGGCAGGGCGAGATCTACACCTTCTCCATGCCCGCGGCAGGTCGCGAGCTACGTCTGAACGTCCGCACGCGCGAAGCGGGCGAAGTCCGAGTCGGAGTGCTGCGCGCCGAGGGAATGGTCGCCGACGGCACGGACCGGCTTCCAGACCGCGAGGCCATTCCCGTCGAGGGCCGCGGTGCCGAAGACTGCGTGCGCATCTCGGGCGATCACACCGCGGCCGTGGTCCGCTGGCGCACCGGCACCGACATCGGCGTTCAACCCGGCCAGTCCGTGATGCTGCACATCACGATGCGCGCGGCCGAGCTGTTCGCCTTCGAGTGGGTCTGACCCCTGACGCGAAGGACGCCGTTGGAGACGGTGCCGAGTCCGATGTAGGTTTGCGCATGTCGAGATGAAGGCAGCGCGGCAACGACTGTTCACTCCCGGCGACGGCGCCACGCCGCCGGCGCTCACCGGACGCGAGCGGGAGGAGGCGGTTTTGACACGGTGCTTGGCGGATCTGCTCGGAGGCACCTCCCCTCCGCACAACGTCGTCCTGACCGGGCCGCGCGGCAACGGTAAGACCGTTCTGCTCAACTGGTTCGAGGGCGTCTGTCGCCACCACAAGACGGACGTGGACGTGGTCAATCTCACCCCGGACGACATCCCGAGCCGTGACGCCTTGATCGACGTCCTCTCGCCGCGGCCCGTGCTGGCGAAGCTGCTGCCGCGGAAACTGGGCGTCGCGGCGGTCGGCTCGGTCGAATGGGCACCGTCGTCCGGGGCCGTGAGGAACCTGCGGGAGAAGCTGACCGCCCGGTGCCGCAAGAAACCGTTTGCGGTTCTGCTCGACGAAGCGCACACACTGGATCCCGGTGTCGGCAGAGTGCTGCTCAACGCCAGTCAACAGGTGCGCGCCAACGCGCCGTTCCTGCTGGTGCTGGCCGGGACGCCGGGCCTGGCGGCGCATCTCGGCGCCATGAGCGTGTCATTCTGGAGCCGGCTGGACGAGGGGCGCCTGGGCATCGGCCTGCTGAGCGACGCGGCCGCCCGCGCCGCCTTGGTCGAGCCTCTGGCCGCGCACGGCGCGAGCCTCGACGCCGACGCCCTTGATGCGGTGATCGACGACAGCCAGCGCTACCCGTACTTCATCCAGGTCTGGGGCCGCGCCCTGTGGCAGCAGCGCCTGGCGACCGGCGCGGCGCGGCTGACCGCCGCTCATGTGGACGCGGCGCGGCCCGATGTGGCCGCCAGGGTCACGGACTACTACCAGGAGCGCTATCGGGAACTGGAGACCCGCGGCCTGCTGCCGGCGGCCGTGGCGACGGCGCCGCTGTTCCACGCCGGCGCGGACGCCACCGCTTCCGATCACGCCATCGACGCGGCCCTCGCCACGACCGGAGCCGACGCCACGGCCCGCCTGGCCGCCCGCGAGGCATTGCACCGGCTGGGCTACCTCTGGAGCCCGCCGGGCCAACTGCCGCCGGTCGCCTGGGTCGCCGGCATCCCGTCGCTGATGGCCCACGTGCTCGCCAACGCCCCGCCGCTCGGTGCTCCGGAGGCGGACGATGGCGATGCGGGCGGCTGAGCGCGCTCGTCACTCCCCTTCGATCGCAGGCGGCGTCACGCCGAGCGCGCGAGCGATGGTCGCGGTACGCTCCCAGGTGGAAGGTTCGATCGCGACCGCTTCGCTGCGCTCCGCCTCCGCGCGGGCCTCGGGCTCGCCCGGGTAGAGGATCTCGTCGTGGCCGGCCATCAGCCGTGACGACTTCACGTGCGGGATGAGCGCACCCAGCTCCGCGCGGTAGAAATCCTCGCCACAGAACGCCGCGGGGTCCAGGAACAGCGCCAGGAACCCGTTCGCCACCCGCTGCACGCCCGTCGTGCTGCATCCGGCGCCGGTCAGGGCCCCGGCCAGCACCTCGCAGAACATGGCCAGGCTGTAGCCCTTGTGCCCGCCGAACGGCAGCAGCGCACCAGGCGTCCCTGTTTCTTGCGAACGGGCGGCGTACGCGCGCGGGTCGGTGGATGGCTGCCCTGCGCCGTCGACCAGGTGGCCGGGCGCCAGCGGCTCGTCGCGCTCGACGGCGACCTGCACCTTGCCGGCCGCGATCGACGAGGTGGCGATGTCCATCATCATCGGCGGTCCGTCCGGCAGCGGGGCGCCGGCCGCCAGCGGATTGGCCGACAGGCGGCGCTCGCGGCCGCCGTGCGGCGCGGTGACCAGCCCGCCGCCGTGCGTGTTGGTGAACGAGAAGCAGACCAGCCCCGCCTCGGCCGCCTGCTCCATGAACTCGCCCATGCGGCCCAAGTGCGCGGAGCGCTTGATCGTGAGCACGGAGTGCCCGCCGTGCGCCTTGTCGATCGCCCATTCGGTGGCGACGCGGCCGACGTACTGGCCGAACCCGAAGTGGCCGTCGACCTGCACCACGTGCGGTTCGTCGGCCACCCGCTCCGGCTCCGCCGCGGGATCGACCCAGCCGCGGTCGATATAGTCGCAGTACGGGGCCAGGCGGATGAAGCCGTGCGAGTCGTGGCCGCGCCGGTTGGAGAGCACCAGCGACTCGGCCACGACCGCGGCGACGTGCACGGGCGTGCCCTTGGCGTGCAGCAGGTCTGAGACGTACGCGCGCAGCGCGGGGACCGCAATGGAAACCATGGCCGCTACCCTCCTACGACCGCTTCGGTCGCGGTGGTCAACTTCTCGGCGCCGTTCTCGTTGACGACGTAGGTGTTCTCGATTCCGATCACGCCATACTCCTGGTCGGTGTATTTGGGCTCCAGGGCGATCACGTTGCCCGCCTCGAGCGGCCGGTCCGAGCGCGGTCCGATCACGGGCAGCTCGTTGACCTCCAGCCCCACGCCGTGTCCCACGAAGCTTACCTGATAGCCCGGCGGCCCCATGAAGCCCTCCCCCAACCCCGCCGCCGCGGCCTCCTCCACGGCCGAGCGGTAGATCTCCGACGGCCGCACGCCGGCCCTGAGCCGGCTCTCCATGCCGCGCAGCAGATCGCCGATGCGCTCCAGGATCGACGCCGCCCGATCCGGAAAGGCGCCCCGCACCGCCATGCGCGAGCAGTCCACGTGATAGCCGGTGGTGCTCATCAGGAAGTCCAGGATGATCGGCACGTCGCGCCGGATCGGAGCGCGCGTGCCGCCGTGCGCCACCCACGCGTGCGGACCGGTGCCACCGATCGGGAACATGGAGTTGCTCGGCACCGCGCCGTCCGGGCCGCTCACCGCGATGCCGATGCCGGTCTCCGCGTCCAGGCCGCGCAGCCGCACCAGGCCGCAGTGGCCGAGCGCCCGCGCCTCCGCTTCGAGCCGCACCTGCAGGTCGTAGGGCGAGACGTCCGCCGCCAGCAGCCGGCGCAGCGGATCGGCGAACAGCAACGGATGAATGCGGGCGGCGTCGCGGAACTGATCGAGCTCCCATTCGCTCTTGCGCGAGCGCACCGCCAGAAGCTGCGGCGAGCAGTCCACGATCTCCGCGTCGTCGCCGAACACGCCCCGGTACGTGCGCCAGAGGTCCACCGGCAGCACGTCGAGCTCCATGCCGATCCGCCATGGCGGCTCCCCGCAGAGGTCGCGGACGTGCCCCGGCAGCTCCCTGAAGCTGCGCAGCGGGACGATGTCCCGGATCGGGGAGTCGGCCTCCGCGGTCTCCAGCACCTTTCTCACCAGCAGGAGAGGAGAGCCTTCAGCGGGCAGCGCAAGATGACACTGCTGGACGGTGCCGCTCAGGTAGAACAGATCCGCTTTCTGCACGACCAGCAGCAGGTCGACCGACGGCTCCGCGCCGGCGAGCTCGTCCTGCACCGCGCGTACGCGGCGATCGATCTCCGCCGCGGGAACGCTCGGCATCGCTAGGACCGCTCCAAGTCGGCGCGCACCACGGCGACATGGTCGATGGTGGCGCGCATGATGAGGATGGTAGTGTGATGCGTCCGAGCGCGCAACATCACAGGAGCACTCACGAATGCCAGCCATCAAGATCATGTGCCTCGGGGGCGGTAGCCTCTACTTCCGCAGCGTCCTCGGAAACTTGGCTCTGGAAGGGGAATTGGCAGATTCGGATGTCGTGCTCTACGACATCGACCCCGAGAAAGCGAAGCGCATGGCGAACCTCGGACGGCGATTGAGTGAAGCCGCCGGTGCGCGCCTGAACATAAGCTCGACGGCCGACCCCGATGAAGCGGTCGACGGGGCGGACTACGCGCTTTCGTCCATAGGGGGCAGCGGTGCCGAGATGGTTCGTGGGGTGCATGGTTCGTATTACCACAGCGCCGACATGCACATCTGCGCCAAGTTCGGAATCCATCTGGCGGTAGGCGACACCGCCGGTCCCGCCGGTATGATGATGGCCCTGCGGTCGATCCCCGCCCACATCGATATCTGCAGACGCATGGAGAAACGCTGTCCAGCCGTGGTTTTTCTCAATCACTCCAATCCGATGGCGACCATCATGCGGGCGCTGCACAAGTATACCGGCATCACGTCGTACGGGCTGTGCCACGGCGTCCAGGGTGGCATCGGCGCGGCCGCGGATCTGCTGGAGTTGCCCGCCGAAGAGCTCGAGTGCACCTGGATCGGCACCAATCACTACCACTGGTTTACTCGCGTCGACCATCGCGGCACGGACGTGCTTCCCGAGCTGATGAAGCGCACGCGTGAAACAGAGCCTCCCATCGACCATGCAATGTCGGCGGCCCTTTCACGGACATACGGACATCGCATCGTCTACCCTGACGATGGCCACACGCTCGAGTTCTATCCGTTCGCCGTACACGCCCGCAGCCAGGACGAACTGCCTTACAACATGGCCGACTCGGCGCGACGCCACGGTTTCAGCGCCTCCCACCCCATGCCTGCCAAACAACCCCAGACCGAGGAGTTGCGGCAGTCGTTCCTGGCGGACTATCAGAAACTCCTCGACGAAACAGAGCTGCCGGAGCGGAAAGAAGACTCGCGCAGCGGCGAAGGGCCCGTGCAGATCATCGCCGCCATGGCCACGGGCAAGCGTCTGATCTGCATCGTCAACATGGCGAACAGAGGTGCGATTGCGAACTTGCCCGCCACTGCCGAAGTCGAGGTCGAAGCGGTGACCGAGACCGGGGGCGCTCGAGCCCTCATCATGGGAGAGGCGCCGTTGGTGCTGAAGGGGATTCTCGAGAAGCGATTCGTATGGCAGGAGCTGGTCGCCGACGCTGCGGTCACCGGCGACCGCAGCAAGGCCATGCAGGCCCTGCTTGTCGACGAGATGGCGGTCGAGCCCAGGAAGGCCGAGGCCATGCTCGACGAGTTGCTGGCAGCGTCGAGGGACTTGCTGCCTCGGTTCTTCCCCTGAGCGAGCGGAGTCGACGCTCGATCTAGTACCCCATCAAACTGTAGTTTGGGGGTGCGTGCTACGCGACTTGACTTCAAGCGCGCTGTTCCAGCGCGCTTGAAGCCCGTGTAACCACCTATTGGCACCCGTCGACATCAGTTTGATGGGGTACTACCCTTTCAGAGCCCCGATCATGATGCCCCGCATGAAGTGCCTCTGGATGAAGGGATAGATCATGATGATCGGCCCTGTGGCGACCAGGATCATGGCCGCCTTGGCCGCCTCCGTCGGTATCTTCATCTCGATCTGCTGTTGCAGGGTGAACTTCTCCAGTTCCTGCAATGTCAGCATCCGATCCAGCAGCCGCCGCAGGAGGAGCTGCAGCACGGTCTTGCGGGCGTCCTGGATGTAGATCATCGCGTCGAACCAGGCGTTCCAGTGCTGGACGGCGGACCACAGAAAGATCGTGGCGATTGCCGGCCGGGCAAGCGGAGCGATGATCCGGACCAGAACGGTCCTGACGCTCGCTCCGTCCATGAAGGCCGCTTCCTCCATCTCCACGTTGATGGCCATCAGAAAGTTCCTCATGATGATGACCCAGAACACGTCCAGAGCGACCGGAAGGACCAGCGCCCACCGCGAGTCGATCAACCCCAAGCTTCTTACAAGGAGATAAGTGGGAATCAGTCCGCCCGCGAAGAACATCGTGAAGACGAATGTCATCGTGATGATGTTTCTTCCCGGAAGGTCCCGCTTCGCCAGAGGATAGGCGGCCAGCAGCGTTACAACGATTGCGGCGGTCGTCCCCATGGCCACGCGCAGGATGCTGTTGACGTACGCTCTGCCCACCCGGTTGCTGTTGAAGACATACCGATACGCCTCGATGTGCCATTCGTCCAGCCAGAAGTGAAATCCCATGGTGACGATGTCGTCCGTTCCCGAGAACGAAATGATGATCAGGTGCCAGAACGGGTAGACGACGGTTACGGTGAAGAGCAGCAGGAACAGGACGTTGAGTGAGTCGAACGCCCTGCCGCCGACGGTCCGTCTCTGCAGTGTCTCTGCCATCGCGGGCTGCCGCTACCAGATCCCGTACTCGCTGTAGCGCTTGATGACGGCGTTGGCTCCGACCAGGAGGAGCAGCCCCACCACGTTCTTGAACAGCCCCACGCCCGTGTTGTATGCCCACCTGCGCTCCTCGAAACCCGATCGGTAGATGTAGGTGTCGATGACGTCGGCCACCTCGTACACCGAAGGGTTGAAGAGGTTGAAGATCTGCTCGAATCCGGCGCTCAGGATCTGGCTGACGCTGAGGAGGAAGAGGATGGTCATGACCGGCATGAGCGAAGGCACGGTGATGCGGATCGCCTGCTGCCACCGGTTGGCCCCATCGATCGAAGCCGTCTCGTACAGGCTGGGATCGATGGAGGAGAGCGAGGCCAGGTAGACGATCGAGCCCCACCCGACGCTCTGCCATATTCCCGTGACCACCAGGACCCCGCGAAAGGTGGGCTTGTAGGTGAGCCAGCTCACCGGCTCCAGTCCCACCAGCGTGAAGAGGTGGGCGATCGGCCCGCGCTGTGAGGAGAGAATCTCGACGAAGATCCCCGCCAGCACGACCCAGGAGACGAAGTGCGGGAGGTAGGAGAGCGTCTGCACCGTCTTCTTGTACGACACCGATCGGATCTCGTTGAGCAGCAACGCCAGGATGATCGGGGCCGGAAAGCCGAAGACGATCCGGTAGACGCTGATGATGACCGTATTTCTGGTGATCCGGTAGAAGAACGGGTCCTGGAAGAGCCGCTTGAAGTGCTCGAAGTTGTTCCAGGGACTGTCGTGAATGCCCCTGCCTATGCTGAAGTCCTTGAAGGCGATGATGATCCCGTAAATGGGAACGTACTTGAATATGACCAGCAGTGCTACGGGGATGAGGAGAAGGATGTAGTACTCGTGCATCCGCTTCGCCTTGTTGAGGGTCTGCCTGCGGAGGATCCTCTTGACATCCCTGTCTGCGAGCGTGGACATCGAACTCTCTCTTACCCTGATAAAAGGGGAGCGGTGTATGCACCGCTCCCCTCGTTGCCGGCTCCACCGACGATGATCAATAGAGGAGTGATCAATAGACGATGTTGCCGTTCATGAACTCGCCGTAGAGCAGTCCCTGCGCCTGTGCGGCCAGGAGCTCGTCACCGCCGGCTCTCCGCCACTGGGCGACGTAGTCGTCCCACGAGCTGTCGACGTCGACCTCTCCGGTGATCGCCTTGACCAGGTACTCGTCCTCGATGGTCTTCAAGGCAGATCCATAGTTCTTCTTGATTTCCTGCTCGTCGGTGCGGTTCTGCGGATCGAAGCGGAGCGGAAAGATGATGATATCCGTGATCGAGTCGAAGAGCACCGGCTTCACGATCTCGGCTCCGGGGGGAAGCCCGTGCAGCGCGGCCAGTTCCTTGGTCTCATACCCGTGCGGGTACACCATCAGACCCTGGTCACCGCCTCCCTGTTCGACGCCCTCTTTCATCCTGGGGCGGGAAGCCCACGCGTCTCCGTTCCACTCGAAATGCTCGTCCGGCAGACCATACCGCAGATAGACTTGCTGCTCCGGGTCGAAGTTGATCCAGTCGTAGATCTCCAGGAACTTGGCGAGCTTCGCGTCATCCACATGCGCTCCGACCACGTAGTTCGTCCAACTGTTGACGCTGTCCAGGTCAGAGGCGTAGGCGCCGACCCGTCCATCGCGGTTCATGATGGGCAACGTCATGAGCACCTTGGCGCTCGGAACGTTCTTGAAGAGGGAGTCCCACCGCTTGTAGTAGTAGGTGAGATAGATGTAGTGCATCATGAAGGTGCCGGCGACTCCGGAGCGGAACTTCTCCTCCGCGTCTCCTCTGCCCTTGAGCAGCACGAATTCCGGGTCGATCAGTCCTTCCGCGTACCAACCGGCCAGCAGATTGAGATAGTCCCGGTAATTCTTGGAAATCAACGACTGGATGAGCTCACCATCCTCCATCAGGTTGCGCCCGTACGAAATCCCGAACATCTCCATGAGACCGCGGTGCGAGGCCCAGTGGCCATACAGCATGAGGGGTATCGAATCGTTCTTGCCGTTGCCGTCCGGGTCGTTGTTCAGGAACCCCCGCAACACGCCTTCGTACCAATCCAGCGTCGGATGGGAGGGATAAAAGTGGTACTTCCCTCTGGCGTCCGCCGTTTCCGACTTGTAGTCGATGACCGAGCTGGCCTCCGGGAACATGTCGAAGGCGCCATCGGGAACCATGCCGATGTTCTCCAGCCAGTCCATGCGGAATTGCGGCGCGTAATCGATTCCCCCGCCGCAGACCACACACCACATGGTGGTGGAGAAGTACTCGTCGTCCGTGCCGGGAACCAGGTTGTAGTTCCAGCCCCACGGGAAGTCCTGGTCGAGCCGCCTGGTGTACTCGGGCGCGTACTGCCGGAAGGACGACTCCGTAATCGACCGGGTCACCCCGTCGGCATACAGGCCGTATCGGTCAGATGCGTTCCAGTACGCCACGTCCGGAAAATCACCGGAGGCGACCAGGAGATTGAGCTTGTCTTTTTCGCTCGACAGGATGTTCACGGGGATGATCTCCACGTCGAACATGTCCTGGATCTGCTGCTCCGCCCAGCTATCGTCGACGATCTCCTCGTTCCATCCTCTGCCAAGCCACGTGAACGTCATCTTCTCCGCCGCCATCTCCTCCTGCGCGGCTGCGAACAGCCCGCTTGTGGGGATGAGCAGAAGGAAGACGATGGCGAGCACTGCGAGTTGCTTCTTCATTCGTTCGCCTCCTCGATTCCGGTTGGAATCAACGAGACACAGTGACTGCCGGTTCCTGCTTGTGCAACCCCCACCCCGGCCGAGTCAAAGCGGCCGAGTCCGGGGCGAAGACGGATCAGTGGCGCGAGGGCTCGGTCATCTCCGCGCGCTGGCGGCGCGACAGCTCCGCCAGGTGCCCGTCGTTGGCCAGGATCTGCTCCAGGTGCACCATGCGCTCCGGACCGGCGGTGCGCACCATCGCCTCGCCGTACACGCGGTCCAGCCAGAAGCGCGCGAAGCTGCCGATGCGCTCGCGCAACCCGTCCAGGCGCTCTGCCGGGTAGTGGGCGTGACAGTTGATGGTGAACATCCGGCGGCGCGGGCTGCCGCCGAAGGAAGCGTGCTTGGTGTTGTGGTTGAAGCAGGCGACGTCCCCCGGCCGTGACTCCAGCGCGTACGCCGGCACGTCGCGACCCTCGATCCCCCACAGCGATTCGCTCTCCCGGACCTGCTCCTGCAGCGCGTCGGCGTAGGAGTCGCCGGGCCTGTGGCTGCCCGGTATGACCCGCAGCGCCCCGGTATCGCGCGTCAACGGGTCGAGATACAGGGCGATCTTGATCGACCGCGGTCCGTCCACGTTCCAGCCGTCCGAGTGCCAGCGCGTGTCGCCGGCGTAGTAGTTGCCGTCGCTGCCGGCGTAGTTGAAGTCGTCGCCCAGGATGCTGGCGGCGATGTCGTGGATGCGCGGGTCGTCGATCAGCGCCGACAGCCGCTCGCTCTGGTCGATGAAGGGGACTATGCAGGAACGGCGCTCGCCGTCGTGCGGCCTGCCGTCGTGGCCCCCGCCATGCCGCGCCCAGACCGCCTCGAACTCGTCGATGATCTCATCGATGCAGTCGGCCAGCAGGCCCGGGAACTGCAGAAACCCGAAGTCGGCGAACATCGCCATGTGCTGCTCGCTCAGTCGCGTCTGCGCCATGATTCCTCCCCGGTCCATGGCTGTGTACCACATCGTCTGTTCGTGATCAAACCTGCACACTCAGATGAGACCTTGCCACCGGTGCCACGCGCGTTCTATAAACGGGGGTTACTCGTACGTCTACCTAAGGAGGACCGTGATGAGAAGCAAATCCCTGTGTGCGCTGCTGTTCCTGGCACCGCTGACGGCATTCGCCGCGAGCCAGGGCGAGGCCGCCGATGCAGCCCCTGACCCCGTCGTCGTGATGACCTGGGAGAACGACGATGCATCCCTGAGCATCCTGGGCCCGCAGCCGGTGATCGAGTTCGTCGAAGAGCGGCTGAACATCGAGTTCGACTGGCGGCTCGTGCCGCTTACCGATCTCGCTCAGCAGCTCGCCCTGATCATCGCCGCCGGCGGCGACATGCCGGACCTCTTCACCGCGACCCCGCAGGGGATCACCGCGCAGGAGATGGCTCAGAAGGGCGTGGTCATCCCGTTCCAGGAGATGATCGACGCGGGGAAGATGCCGCTGGTCAAGGCCAAGCTGGCGAAGCCGGAATATCGCGGCTACCTCAACGAGATCAGCCACGAAGGGCAGATCATCAACCTCAACACCGTCACCCTCAAAGGGCCGCGCCAGCTCAAGTGGGTGCACTACATCCGCTCGGACTGGTACCCGGAGCTCGGCATCGCCGAGGATCCCAAGACCGTCGACGAGTTCGCCGACTTCCTCAGAGCGGTGGTGTCAGGCGATCCGAACGGCAACGGCAAGGCCGATGAGATCGGCTGGACCAATTTCATGTCGGCCGGCTTTCCGCGGATGTGGCTCACCTCGTTCGGCATCGACACCTTCAATCACTTCCCGTGGACGGACATCAACTACGGGGTGGAGAACGGCAGCGACGTCTACTTCGCGCCGACCAGTGACCGCTACAAAGCGATGATCGACTGGATCGGGAAGATGTTCCGTGAGGGGCTGTTCGACCCTGACATCTTCAACGTCGATTCACCCAAGTTCAACACCAAGGCGGTCGAGAACACCGTCGGAGCGGTCAACAACTGGCCGGTCAACGGCGCCAACCTGATCGGGCAACTGCGGCAGCTCGACCCGGACGCGCTGTATCACATCCTTCCCGATCCGACCAGCTCCGTCTGGGACGGCAGCGAACGGGTCTACAGCACCTGGGGCACCGCGTTCTTCACCACCTATCTGGCCAAGGCCGGCAAGAACATCGACGCCGCGGTCCGCGTCGTGGACTACATGCTTGGCGATACCGAGTTTCCGATCACCCGCGAGATGGGCATCGAAGGGGTCCATTACGAGGTCGCGGATGGGCTCTACAAGGTGATCGGCACCTGCGAGCATTGCGGCAACCGGCCGTACGCCGAGCTGGCCTCAAGCGAGCGCATGACCGCCTTGGGATCACCCCTGGGGCGGCTTCCGGCGGAGGGTCACAGCATCGTGGACTCGCAGCGGATCGATACCGAACCGCTGTACGAGGATTTTCGCGCGTTCGAGAAGCTGGTCCGCGACAACGGCTGGGGCCACGACGTGCACATCGTCTGGTCGCTGAGCCAGGCCGACCGGGAGGTCGTCAGCACCGCTCAGAAGGCATTCGGGGACTTCGTCGCCGAGATGACGGCGAAGTTCATCACCGGCCAGGAACCGATGAGCGCCTGGGACGACTACGTGGCACAGGTCAACCGCATCGCCGGCGCGCAGATCGAAGCCGCGCTGGCCGTGAACCAGGCGCACTTCGACCGCCACGTGAAGGACATCTACTAAACGCGCGTCGAGCTACGTAGCGCCGCGGGGAGGAGCGCGCGCTCCTCCCCGCCTTCCTACCGGCACAGCCCGATGAGAGTGATGGGGAGAACCGCTGTGAACGTCATCGACATCGATACCGCCGACCCGATCGGCACCATCAGTCCGCACCTCTACGGGTGTATGTTCTCGAGCTGCTACTACGGGATGGTGGAGGCCGATTCACCGATTCCCAACGAAGGCGGGTTCCGAACCGATCTGATCGAGGCGATGCGTCGCGCCCACATCGGCATGTTGCAGTGGCCGGCGGGCGATCAGGCCGAGTATTACTTCTGGCGCGACGGGATCGGCCCGCGCTCGGAGCGGCCGCTGCGCAAGTCGAACAAATGGTTCCCGGGCTGTGACGACATGGCGTTCGCTCCCGAAGACAACGCCATGGGCACGCACGAGTTTCTGCACGTGTGCGAACGGGTCGGCGCCGAGCCCTACATGGGCGTCTCGATCTGCTACGGCTCGGTCGCCGACTTCCACCAATGGGTCGAGTACTGCAATTGTCCGTACGACACCGCCCTTTCCAGAGAGCGCCGCGCCAACGGGCGCGAGGAGCCGTTCCGGGTCCGCTACTGGTACCTGAACAATCAGGGCGGCTACATCACCACCGAAGAATATGCCGCACAGGTGCGTCGGTATTTCGGGTTCGTACCGTTCTTCGACACGAATCCGGTGCGCGTCGCGCGGGTCGACCGCGCCGACGGGACGCGGCGGTTCTTTCGCAACTGGCGCGAGCGCGGCGTCTATCAGTGGATGGACTACGTGCCGGCCCCGTGGAACAACCTCAACCCCGGCGTGGATGCGCTCTGCTACATCCGCTACGGCACCACCGGCCCATCGACGGGATTCGACACGGAGCAATGGTACCGCTCCATGGCGTACGGACTGGGCTTCCAGGAGTGGATCGACGACAAGCGGGAGGAGTTCAAGGAGTCGTTCAACCCGCAGATGGGGGTTGGCCTGAACGAGTGGGGTTGCATGCACAACACGTCCTATATCGAGGAGAACCTGCTGTCGCTGCGGCAGAAGGACACGGTCAGAGATGGGCTGGCGGCGGCGACCGCTCTCAACGTCTTCAACGGCAACTGCGACTTCCTGCGCTTCGCCTGTCTCAGCGACATGATCAACGGCATCCACCACGCCTTCGAGGTCGACGAGACGGCGGGCGGCGCGCTGATCACGACGCCGACCGGACTGGTCTTCGAGCTGTACGCGCCGCACCAGGGAGGGACCTGCGTGCGAACCCGGGCACAGGTTCCGGACGCCGCACGCATCGCCTCCGCGACCACGTCGACGGTGGCGAATGAGGAGGCGACCGTGTCGATCCCGCAGCTCCAGGCATCGGCATCGCTGAAGGAGCGAACCCTGACCGTGACCGTGGTCAACACCGATCGGGACCGGGGTGTGGAGAGCGAGGTCCGGGTGTCCGGGGCGGAGCCGGGCGAGGCGAGCGCCGTGGTGCTTACCCATGAGGATCCAGCGGCACTCAACAACGCCGAGGAGCCGGAGCGCGTGCACCTGCTGGATGCGCCTGCATCGATGACCGCCGGAAAGCTGGTGCACCGCTTCCCGGCCCACTCCGTGACCCGCCTGACGGTCGCCCTGCGGTGAAGAGCGCCCGGATCGGCGTCGACCTGGACGATCGCCTGGGCGTGATCGATCGGTCGCTCTATGGCGTGCGCTGCGGACCGCAGTTTAGCGAGACGCAGGACCTGATCTGGGTCGGCGAGAAGCCGATCGCGAACCGGGACGGCGTCCGTATCGATACCACGGAGGCGCTGCGCGCGCTTTCGATCGGCTACATGAGCGCCATCGGCGGCACCTGCTACCACTGGCGCGACGGGGTCGGACCGCGTCAGGAGCGGCCCCTGCGGGTCAACTGGTGGGCGCGCTCGCCGTTCGAGGCGGTGGAGCTCCGCTGGCCGATGGACTTCGGCACCGACGAGTTCGTTCGCTTCTGCCGGATGAGCGGCGCCGAGCCGATGTTGATCTGCAACGAAGATGAGCCGGAGGAGTCCCGGCAGTGGATGGAGTACTGCAACTATCCCGGCGACTCTTCCCTGACCCGGTTGCGCGCAACCCACGGGCAGCGCAACCCGTACCGCGTCAAGTACTGGAACGTCTACGGCTGGATGGACCTGGATCCTCACGTGTACGCGCAACGCTACCGGCAGTTCGCGCTGCAGGCGCGGTTGATCGACCAGGAGGCCGAGCTGATCGCGGCGGGCGGCGACGACCCCTGGAACCAAGCGCTGTTCGAGACGCTGGACAGCGCGCGGACGCCCAATCTGGGAGGCTCCTCACTGGTGGACCACCTGGGACAGATCATCTACACCGGCGCCAGCTTTCCCGAGGTCGACTACAGCGACGCCGATTACTATCGAGTGCTGCAGAACTCGACCGGACTGGAGGGCACGATCGACGAACGGATCGCGCTGGTACGTAGCCTCACCCGTGATCGCAAGCCGTGGGGCAGCGATCTCCGCGGCTTGAACTGGATCGGCCGCGCCGACGTGGGCACGCCTGCGGTCAAGCTGGCGTTCCTGGAATGGGGCACCCGGCATTCGCTGCACCACCAGACCATGCGCGACGCGGTGGCGCACGCCGGCATGCTCGACATCTTCCACCGTCGCCTGCACAGCGTCTCGATGGCCTCGCACTGGATCAACCTGCTGCTGCAGTGCGACGGGGCCCGCCTGTGGCGAACGCCCACCTACCATCTGTTCGACCTGTACCGCGCGCACCATGGCAACACGTCCGTCGCGGTCCGCATGCAGTGCGACGAGATCGCCGGACGCGAGGCGGGACGGGAACAGGACTTCGCCGGCGGGCCGGCGGTGGCCGACCTGGAACCGCTGCCGTTGCTGTCCGCATCCGCCTCGGTGAGCCCGGACGGCGCCACCACGGTGCTCGGCATCACCAACCGACACCTCACCGAGGAAGTGTCGGCCGCGGTGTCGATCCCCGCCCTCGGCCGACCGGCTCAGGCGGAGCTTGCGACGCTGACCTCCCGCAACGTGCGGGACTACAATGACGCCATGTGTCCCGATCGGGTCCACCCCGAGCGCAAGCACGTGACGGTCGACGGCAACACGATCGACCTGGTGCTGCAGCCGTTTTCGGTCAATACGCTGACGCTGCAAACGACCTGAGGTCAGCCCCGCGACGGCTCGGCCATCTCCGCGCGCTTCCGCCGCGACAGCTCCGCAAGGTGGCCGTCGTTGGCCAGCATCTGCTCCAGGTGCACCATCCGCTCGGAACCGGCGGTGCGGATCATCGCTTCCCCATACACCCTCTCGAGCCAGAAGCGAGCGGCGTGACCGATGTACTCGCGAAGCTCGTCCAGCCGGTCCTCCGAGTAGCGCGTATGGCAGTTGATCGTGAACATCCGGCGGCGCGGGCTGCCTCCGAAGGCGGCGTGCTTGGTGTTGTGATTGAAGCAGGCGACGTCGCCCGGCTGTGACTCCAGCGGGTACGCCGGCACGTCGCGTCCTTCGACGCCCCAGAGCGAATCGCTCTCTCTGATCTGCTCCTGGATGCGATCGGCATAGGTGTCGCCCGGACGATGGCTGCCCGGTATGACCCGCAGCGCGCCGGTGTCGCGCGTCACCGGGTCGAGGTACAAGGCGATCTTGATGGACGGCGGCCGGTCCACGTACCAGCCGTCGGAGTGCCAGCGGGTATCGCCGGCGTAGTAGTTGCCGTCGCTGCCGCTGTAGTCGAAGTCGTCGCCCAGGATGCTGGCGGCGATGTCGTGGATGCGCGGGTCGTCGAGCAACGCCGACAGCCGTTCGCTCTGGTCGATGAACGGAACCAGACACGAGCGCTGCGTGCCGTCGTGCGGCTTGCCGTCGTGGCCGCCGCCGTGCCGCTCCCACACCGCCTCGAACTCGTCGATGATCTCATCGATGCAGTCCGCCAGAAGACCCGGAAACTGCAGGAACCCGAAGGCCTCGAAGAACGCCATCTGCTGATCGGTCAATCGAGTCTGCGACATGATTCCTACCCCCTGTCGATCGTTCCCTCTGTCGATCGTTTGTACCACGCGCCCACCCACGATTCCAATCGGCCGCTTACCCCTTGAGCGCGCCGATCATCACCCCCTTGATGAAGTAGCGCTGCAGGAACGGATAGATCGCCACGATCGGCGCGATCGTCACGATGATCGCGACGTACTTCATCTGTTCGGCTGCGCCGCTGCGGGTGGCCAACGATTCCTCCGCGCCGACCAATCCCATCTCCCGCCCCAGGCCCTGCACCAGCAGTTTGACCAGGAAGAGCTGAATCGGCTGCTTGTCGGGATCGTGGATGAAGACCAGAGCCCAGAAGTAGGTATTCCAGAAGTTCACCGCGGTCCAGAGCGCGACCACGGCAAGGACCGGCTTCGACAGCGGCACCACGATGCTTGTCAGGATGCGCAGCTTGCCGGCCCCGTCGATCAGCGCCGACTCCTGCAGGCTGTCGGGAATCGCGGCTTGGTAGTACGTGCGGGTGATGATGATGTGCCAGGCGAACACGGCGAACGGCAGCACCAGCGCCCAGCGGGTATTCAGCAGCCCCAGGTGCCGCACGACCATGTAGAAGGGGATGATGCCGCCGTGAAAGAACATCGTGAACACGATGAACGCCATGAAGACGTTGCGCAGGCGGAAGTCACGGCGCGACAGCGGATAGGCGGCCATGCAGGTCAGCACGATGTTGATGGCCGTGCCGACCGTAACGATCCAGACCGTGTTGAAGTAGAAGGTGCCGATCCGTGAGCGTTCGAAGATGTCGGCGTACGACTTCAGGTAGATGCGGTCCGGAAGGAACATGACCTCGTTATAAAACACCGCCTCGGGCGTGGAGACTGACAGGAACAGCACGTACAGGAACGGCAGCAGCGTCACCAGCAGCGCCAGGACGGCTATGCTCCATACGGCGACGTCAAGTCCGGGCTCGCGGTTCCTGATCGCCATGCCCGCTCGCCTACGCCGCCCGGTCCGCGCGCATCACCACAGGCTCGTTTCGCCGATGCGCCGCGCCAGATAGTTCGCCGCCACCAGCAGCGCCAGATTGATCAGGGAATTGAACAGGCCCACGGCGGCGGAGAAGCTGTAGTCGAAGTCGATCAGCCCGCGCCGGAAGACATAGGATTGGATGACATCCGCTACCTCGTACGTAGCGGGATTGTACATGAGGATGATCTTCTCGAAGCCGACGTTCATCATGTTGCCGATGGTGAAGATCAGGATGATCACGATGGTCGGCATGATCCCGGGGATGGTGATGTAGCGCATCTGCTGCAAGCGCCTGGCGCCGTCGATGACCGCCGCTTCGTACAGCTCCGCGTCGATGGAGCTCATCGTGGCGATGAAGATGATCGAGCTCCAACCGAAGCCCTGCCACACGCCGGAGCTGACATAGAGGAAGCGGAAATAGCGGGACTCCAGAAAGAAGTTGATCCGATCCATCCCCAGGTGATCGAACACATTATTGACCCAGCCGTGCGTGACGCCAAGGAAATTGTACATCATGCCCACCACGACCACGGTGGAGATGAAGTGCGGCATGTAGCTCACGGTCTGCAGCGAACGCTTGAACCAGCGGATGCGCAGCTCGTTGACGACCAGCGCGAAGAGGATCGGCGCCGGAAATCCGAACACCAGCGAGAGGACGTTGATCAACGCCGTGTTGCGAATCAATCGCCAGAAATAGAAGGACTCGAAGAACTCCTTGAACCATCGGAAGCCCACCCACGGCGCGGAAGCGATCGTGTCGCCGAATCCGAAGTCCTTGAAGGCGATGATCGCGCCCCACATGGGCAGATAGGCGAAGACCACGTAGAACGCGACGACCGGGGCAATGATCAGCAGATACTCGGCATCGGACGCGATCAGGCGGCGGACCCGGGCCTTCATACTGCGATCGACCATACTGCGATCGACCATACTGCGATCGACCATACTGCGATCGACGGCAGGAACCGCGCTACTTGGTCGTGTAGCCGCCATCTGCCACCATCACCGATCCGGTCACGAACGACGCGTCGTCGCTTGCCAGGAACAGGATGCAGCGCGCCACCTCGATCGGCTCGGCGAATCGCTGCAGCAGGTTCGCCTTGCGATAGGGCGCCAGGTGCTCCGGCGGTATTCCCTCCGTCATCGGCGTGTTCATCGATCCCGGGCAGATCACGTTGACCCGAATGCCGTCGTCCGCATGGTCCTGGGCCATGCACTTGGCCAGACCGATCAACCCGTGCTTCGAAGCGTTGTAGGACGCCTGTCGGGGATTCGACACCAGCCCTGACAGGGAAGAGACGCACACGATGCTGCCCGTGCCGCGCTTGCGCATCGCCACGATCGCGTGCTTCGAGCACAGGAACGCACCCTTCAGGTTGACGTCGAGCACCCGATCCCACTCTTCCTCCGTGGTGTCAGGAACCGGCTTCTCCACCTGAACGCCGGCGTTGTTCACCAGGATGTCGAGCCGCCCATACTCGCTGACCGTACGGGCCACCAGCGCCTGTACTTCGGCCTCTACGGTGATCTCGGTCTCCACGAAGATCGCCGCGGCTCCTTCGTCGCGCATCGCCCCGGCAGTCCGCTCGCCGGCGGCCGCGTCGATGTCGGCGATCACGACGGCGGCACCTTCGGCGGCGAACAGCTCGCCTGTGGCCTCTCCCAACCCTTTCGCGCCACCGGTGATGACCGCGACCCTGCCCTCGAGTCTCCCGCTCATCGGTGTCGGTTCAGGCCGATCTGGCGAGGGCCGAGATGACGCCGCGCCGCAGGAAGTACTCCAGCTCCGCCGCGCCCGGGTGCGGCGCACCGGGAGTTTCCAGGCAGGCCACCGACGCGGTCGACAGATCGATCGGCGCCGCGTGCAGGCCGCCGATCAGCACCCCGACCAGTGCCCCAAGCGTGGGCTGATGGCCAACCAGCATCACGGACGGCGGATCCGTCGGGATCGCGGCCAGCACGTCGCCCGCGTATGCGCCGGGGGCCAAGCGGTCGAGAACGTGTATCGGCGGCCGTCGACGCTTGTCGGCCATCGCCTCGACGGCGAGCTCGGCGGTCTGACGCGCCCGGGGCAACGGGCTGGTGAGCACGACCGCCGGAATTCCGCCGAGCACGCGCAACGCGGTGCCGACGCGTGCGGCTTGGCGCTGTCCCTTGGCAGTGAGCTGCCGCTCGGCGTCGGACGCTCCCAAGGTCGCAAGCTCGGCCTCGCCGTGCCGCACGATGTAGATGCGCATCGATCCCTCGCGCCATAGCATACCCGATTCGCAGGCGTACGCCGCATGTTCTGCTATCCTTGCGACGTGCGACGCCTGTCGGCCGAGCAGATCGCGTCATTCAGGATCGACGGCTTTCTTGCCGTGGAGAACGTGGTCTCCGCTGCCGCTATCGCGAGGCTGGCCGATCACGCCGATCTGGTGGCGTCCGGAAGAGCCACTCACATCCCCGGGGATCGTATCCAGCTCGAACGGCCTTTCCGGGAAGGAAAGAGACCCGTGATGGATCAGGTGCTGTCGGTCCGCAAGCTCTCGGCGATCGCGTACCGCGACGAGGTGTTCTGGCGCCACGCGTGCCATGCCGCGATCGTCGACCGGGTGGCGGACCTTCTGGGCACCGACGACATCAAGCTGTACAACGACCAACTGTTCATGAAGGGCCCCCGCACCGGAAGCGAACAGCCGTGGCACCAGGACTCCGCTTCCTGGCGCGACATCTTTCCTATGGATCTGGTGACGGCATGGACCGCCGTCGACGAGGCGACGAGCGAGAACGGCTGCCTGAACTTCGCCGCAGGCACCCACCGGTGGGGGATGGTGCGCGGGGCGCGATTGGAGCCGTTCGTCGAGCAGCTCGGCACGGACCCGTGGCCGGTGGTTCAGGTGCCGTTGCGGCCGGGCGACGTGAGCTTTCACCACAGCCTGGTGCTGCACCGCAGCGGAGCGAATCGTACCGGCACGCGGCGCCGAGGGTACGCGGTGCACTACATGCGCGCCAGTTCCTGGCGGGATGAGTCGGTCGTGGATGCGCCGACGGTGCCGCCGTTCCGTCAGGTCAGGGGCAGATCCTTCCCCGGCCACGTGTAGGGTGGGGCGCTTGTCATCACGCCGGCACGAGCCGGCAGCTCATTTCTGATCAAGCTCGCTCATCGCCGCGCGGAAGCCAGCCATCGTGCTCCGCGCGCCGCCGACTACGTAATCAATGTCGTCGCCGACGCCGAACCAGCGCATGCCGCGGGAGGCCCACTCCTTCACCGATTCCCAATCCGGGCCGAGGGATGCGCCCAGGTAGATGTCGCGGCCCGCGCACTTGTCCAGCAGGGTGTCGATCATGCCGCGCACCTGCGGATCATCGTACCGGCCCAGCTTGCCGACCGAGCCGCTCAGGTCGTTGCGGCCCAGGCAGATGCCGTCCAGTCCCGGCGTGTCCAGCAGCGCGTCCAGGTCTTCGACCGCATCCACGTGCTCGACCTGCACGATCACCATCACCTGCCGCGCTGCCTGCTCCAGATACTCGTCGAACTCCAGCCTGCCGTGGCCCATGTTGCGGATCGGCCCGAAGCCCCGCACGCCGGCCGGCGGATAGCGGCATGCCGCCACGGCGGCCGCCGCCTCCGCCGCGGACCGGATCAGCGGCACCACGATTGCGGCCGGCGCCAAGTCCACGTACGGCTTGATCACGGCGGGGTCGTTCACCGGCACCCGCACCATCGGCGCCACGCCGGTGCCGCGCACCGTCAGGATGTGCGCCAGCACGTCCTTGGTCGTTTGGTACGAATGCTCGTTCTCGATCCAGATGAAGTCGTAGCCGGCCTCGACGGCGACCTCGCTGACGATCGGATCCGGCAGCGTGACGCTCATGCCAAGGCAGACGTGGCCGTCGTCCATGCGCCGGCGGAAGCGCTCGACCGCGTTGATCGAGGTGGTGTCCGGTTCGTTCGCGGAAGTGCTCATCGACGGAGCGCGGCGAGGAAGTCCGCATCGTTCGTGCCGGCCGTGGCCCCGTCCCAATACTCCAGCCGGCCTTCGAAGCGGTCGATCTCCGCACGCGGCAGGTGGACGGGTCTGCAGCCGGGAAACGCCGGCCGACCCAGGCGATCCGATAGCCGGTCCAGGTCGGTTGGGAGAGTTTCGGTATTGGCCATGGCGGGCAGGGTAAGTTACCGTCGCGCGCGCATGCAAGCCTCCAGGGAGTCACGTCTAGTCACGTCGAGTCTGGGCGCCCGTACCGCACTGAAGTATACTCAATGTATATCCGCGAACAGGGGGCGGCCATGAAGACCAAGGTGCAGAAGTGGGGCAACAGCCTCGCGCTCCGCATTCCGAGGCCACTTGCGGCAGCTGCGAACGTCGCGGCAGGCACTACCGTTGACATCGCGTTACGGGCGGGCAAGCTCATCGTCGAGCCGACCCACGCGCCGCACTACGACCTCGACGACCTGCTGGCCGGCATCGACACCACCAATCTGCATGCGGAAACCGCGACCGGCACGCGCGTCGGACGGGAGATCTGGTAGTGGCCGACCCTTATGTCCCCGATCGTGGGGACGTCGTTTGGTTGACGTTCGATCCGCTGACGGCGTGACCCGGGGGTGAGCACACGGGCTGAGTTGAGCGACGCGCGCTGTTCAGGCACGCTGCGGCCCATGCCACACAACCACCTGCGCGAGTTGCTGCGAGCCGGCAAGCCGTCGCTCGGCACCCACGTCATCAGCCACTGGCCGTCCATCCATGAGCTGGTGGGTCACAGCGGCGCCTTCGATTACGTCGAGTTCCTCGCCGAAGAGGCGCCCTACGACCTGCACGACCTCGATGCGATCGGCCGCGCGGTCGAGTTGTTCCCGAACATGAGCGCGATGATCAAGGTGGACGCCGCTCTGCGGGAGTTTACCGCGGCCAGGGCGATCAGCTCCGGCTTCCATAGCATCCTGTTCGCCGACATCCGCACGGCGGACGACGCACGGGCCGCGGTCCGCTGCGTGCGCCCGGAGACCCCGGCCGACGGCGGCGAGCTCGGGTCGAAGGCCGGCCGGGCGTTCGCTTTCGGAGCATGCGACTTCGAGGACTATGTCCAGGCGCTACGTGACGTGGTCATCGCGGTGATGATCGAGAAGCGTCAGAGCCTGGAGAATCTGGACGATATCCTGGCCGTTCCGGGAATCGACATGGTGCAGTTCGGCCCCTCGGATTTCTCGATGAGCGTCGGCGTGCGGCAGCCGCGCTTGGTCGATGACGGCGTACGGGTATGGGAGGCCGATGCGGCAGTGATGAACGCTGAGCGGCGGATCATAGAGACGGCTCTGGACGCCGGCGTGCAGCCGCGCGCGGAGATCAAGAAGCCGGCTCAGGCGCAGTTCTATCTCGACCTCGGCGTCCGCCACTTCTCGCTGGGCACTGACGTGGGCATCCTGGCGAACTGGCTGCGTACCGAAGGCGGCGCGCTGCGCGACGAGCTCGATCGGCTCGGCTGAAGGATCAGGATAGGCCAGCAGTGAACGAACTCATCTGTCCGCGGACCAAACCTGGACCGTCTCCACGACCTCCACCACGTCACCCTCGCCGACGGACAACCGGTACTTCTCCACCGCGTCCTTCCCCGCGGATTCAGGATCGTCGGTGTCGAACTGCCACGATCGCACATACAATCGCAGAACCGTTTTCCCATCTCTCGGCAAGCCTCCTCCCCGCTCGTCCGCGCCACGCGCTGAGATACCGTCTATCATGCCTGATGCATCCACACTGGAGCTTGCCATGATCGTTGACGTCCATACCCACTGCCTGCAGCCCGACCACATCAGCGATGCCGCGCACCGGGCCGACCAGCGCGCCGGCTATCCGCCGATGCAGCCGCTGAGCACCGAGCGGTACGATGAGGAGTTGTCGGTGGTCGACCGCGCGATCGTCTTCGGGGTCAGGGGCGTCGCCACCGGCGTGCGCAGCCCCAACGAGTTCACCGCGGAGTGGGTCAGGCACGACCCCGACAAGCTCATCGGCTTCATGGCGATCGACCCGATGGAAGACGATCACATGGACCAGATCGAACGCGGCATCGAACTGGGACGGGCCTGACGGTACGGGATCACCCCTCCCCTTTCAAGCGCCGCCGGTCCGGCGGCATCCCTGACACGCCCCAGGATCGCGGAGTACCGTGCCGACACGGGGGCTGGAAGAGATGAAGCCGGAGATCAGGAAGGAGCTGTACGAGGAGTCATCCGGTCCGGGGCAGAGCGTCGTGCGCTCCCAATCCTACGTCGGCGCAGGCATGCGGCGGGTCGAATCCCGGTTCATCCAGCTCGAATCCGACCACAGCGACGAGAACGCACGGCGCTTCTCGGAGGACAACGGCCGCACGTGGTCCGAGTGGGAGGGGTTCCAGAACGCCCTCTACCGGATGCAGGGCGCCGACGAAATGGCAACTTCCAACATGGTCCCGGCCTTCTCGCGCTCGTTCAACCCGGTACACGGCCACCTGGTGGGCGTGTATCAACATACGGTCTTCGTCAACGGCCACCGGGAGGCGTTCAGGGTCTTCTGGGGCGAAGGCAAGGCGGGATTCGTCAACCATGCGTTCCTGCACGTTTCCGACGACGATGGCCAGACGTGGCACGCCCCGCAGCTCGTGAAGTTCGAGGACGGCGCGGACTTCGACGACAGCGACTGGCGCAGCCCCGGTTTCCTGCAGAACAACCGGGCGCAAGCAGCCAGCAACAGCGAGATCGAGGTGCAGGAGAACGGAGACATCCTCTTTCCCCTGTGCGCCGACGTCACCTCCTGCTGCAAGGCCCTGGGTCTGGATGTAGGCGAGGTGTTCCCGTCGTGCCCGGAGATCATGCGGGGCCTGATCGTGATGCGCGGAACCTGGGACCCGGAAGCACGGCACTACGACCTGGTTCCGTCCCGGCCCGTCGTCCTGAACGACCTGCAGTCATCCCGAGGCGTGAACGAGCCTGCTCTGCATACGTTGAAGAGCGGGCGGGCGATCTGCGTCCTCAGAGGATCCAACACCATCTCCGAGGGGTGGCGCACCCGGATAGAGCCCGGCACACCCGGGTACAAGTGGTTCACCTTCTCCGATGACGGCGGCGCGACCTGGGTGGCTCCGGTCCCCTGGCATTACGACACCGGAGAGGTTCTCTACTCCAGCTCCAGCATCCATCGCTTCCACCGGAGCGCTCGGAACGGCAGGCTCTACTGGTTCGGCAATGTCACAGGTCCCGCCGTAGAGGGAAACCATCCGCGCTATCCGCTGGTGATGGGCGAGGTGGACGAGGTCACGGGCTTCCTGAAGAAGGACACTTGTGCCGTGGTCGACGACCGCGATCCGGCGCAGGATCATGAGGGGCTGCAGCTCTCCAACTTCGAGATACTGGAAGACCGCCATACCGGTACCATCGAGCTCTACATGACCAGGCTTGGCTCCTTCCTGCCGGACGATCCGTGGCGGTCCCACGCGTACCGGTACTGGATCGAAGTGCCGGTAGGGGAGCCGGAAGGAGCAGCGCCATGAGCTGGCTTGCCGAGGAGCACGACCCCGAGTGGCCGTTCGAGCTGCTCGCCACCGACTTCCGCCTCGACCCGGCCGCGACCGCGCTGCTGGTGGTCGACGTGCAGGGAAGCGACGGGACGGTCGATGCAGAAAGCGGGTTGGGCGTCAGGTACCCGGAGATCGCGGCGTACTGGAACGGCAGAATGACGGACGTGGTGGTGCCCAACATCCGCCGGCTGCTGCACTCGTTCCGCACTCGTTCCCACGAGCACGGCAGACGCGTCGTGTATACGCGCAACGGACGCATCACCCCCCACGGAGACGAGCTTACCGCACGGCTCCGGGGAGCAGTCCGGCGCGCCCGTGTCACGCGCTACCGCGGCACGGCTGCGTATGACGTGATGCCGGCGATCGCCCCACGGGAAGACGAGCTGGTGGTCGACAAGCTGACCTCGGGAGCGTTCAACGCTTCGATCCTCGACCATGCATTGCGCAACATGGGCGTGCGCGATGTGGTGATCGTCGGCATCAGCACCGACATGTGCGTGCACGGCACGGCACGGGTCGCGGCCGAGCTCGGCTACAACTCGCTGATCTGCGAAGACGCCTGCGCCACCTACACCGCGCGGGCGCACCAGGACGCCCTGCTCATGCACGCCCGCGTATTCGGCCGGGTGGCGACCACCGACGACGTTCTGGAGGAGTTGAACCCTTCGTAGTCCGACAGGCGCAGTTCTGCATCGGGTCAGGCGGCCGAAGACGCGGCGCCTGAGCACGGAGGCCAGCGCCCGAACGCCTTGGCCGTTCTGCCCGAGTAGGCCACGGTGAAGAGGCCCCTCGCTTCGTCGCCAATGCCAACGAGTATGCCGCTCGCTCGCCCGCTGGCGCTTATGGCTATCAAGCCGGTGGAGTTCTCCCCGCTGATGGCAATGACGCCCCGCGCCGACCCGGTGGCGATGGCGATGACGCCGATCGCGTTGAAGAGACCGACGGCGACAAGGCCAACCGCAACGAGCGGACTCAGCGCGAAGGTCCCAAACGCGACCATGTAGGCGAGCGCGGCTCTCTCCTCCGTCACGACCCAGTCCATGTCCACGACGCCCAACGCGCCGAGCAGCGTGACGATCAGGATGGCGAGCACCGTCGCCGGCGTCGTAAGCCCGTACACTACCTGGAAAACCGTGCCGACTATCCTGGATGTCTCCGACATGATCGGCGGCCCCCTGCGCCAGCCTGCGCCGCCCCCAGCGGTTGGTCAACCACGGACGCCGACCCGACCGGTCCCGTTGCCGCAGGCCTCGCGCACGAATACCGCGAAAGCCGCACCCCATGGGGTGCGGCCTTCGCATATCCGGTGAAGCCTCGGCCGGCTGTCGAGCCCGGTTACTCCTTCAGGAAGACCGCGGGCTTCACCGCGACGTTCCGCGGCCCGTTGAAGTTGCCCAGCTTGGGGTGCAGCAGGAAGATGCGCGGAGCGAACGCCGTCCAGCCGACCGACCAGACGTCCTCGATCGCGCGGCGCTGCCATTCCTTGTACGCCTCTGCCATCTCTTCGTCGGTAGCGGCGCGCTGGATCTGCTTCCACACTTCGTGGTTGTCCTTGATGCGCTGCGGCGGCTCTTCGCCTTCGGCGCCGTCGCTTCGTAGCCACGCCTGCCAGCCCTTGGCCCACGGGCGGCCGAAGTTGGAGGACGGAGCGGCGCTGGACAGTCGGTCCGGCACCTGGTTGTCCCAAGCGTCGGCGCTCTGCTGCTGCCAGATCTCCCACTCGTTGGTCCGCGCGAAGTCGCCGGTCTGCTCCCAACCGACGACGCGGTGGTTGCCCTTGAAGCCGATCAGGTGAAGGTCTTCGACCAGCAGTTGCGCCGCTATCTCCCACTCACCGGCATGCGGCTCGGTGGTGATCAGGAAGGTGATCGGCTTGCCATCAGGTCCTAGCCGGAACCCGTCGCCGTCCTTGTTGGTGAGCCCCATCTCATCCAGGAGCTGGTTCGCCCGATCCAGGTCGCGCTCAAGCAGCGGCGTGGAGAGCGCCTCCGGAACGAACCACGGATGGTTCTCCTTGACGATGCCCTGCACCTTGAGGGTCGCCTGGCCCGCGTACAGCACGTCGTTGAGCTTCTGCCGCGGGATGAAGTGCGACCACGCTTGGCGGAAGCGGATGTCGCGGAACATGGCGCGTTTGAACTCGTCCTCCGTGTCCAGGTTGAAGAAGGTCAGGTTCGAGCTGTAGGCGGCCCCCGGTCGTGGTAGCACCTCCATGCGTACCTTGCCGTCATCAGCGGACCGCTTGGCCAGCTCCAGGGTGTCCAGCGGCACGGTGGTGGACCAATGCATACCCTGCAGCGCGCGGAGCTTGCGCGCCTCGCCATCGGCGATCAAGAACGTGCGAAACCCACGCGTGTACGGCAACTGCTGGTTGCCCTCATCCACCGCCCACCAGTATGGGTTGGAAACGTACACCGCCGGATCGGCCGGCGGCGGCTCCGCAACCACGTACGGCGACAGTTGCGGCGCGTCCGGATTGGTGTTGATGGTCCGGTCACGGGCCCACACCAGGAGCTGATGCCAGTTCTCGAATGGAGATTCCGCCACCCGCGCCGCCAGTGTATCCGCATCGGTATAGGTCGGATGAAACTGGCTGAGGTACGCCTTGTTCTGCGCCAGGAAGTGGCGCTCGGCGCGGTCGCCGGTCAGGATCAGATCGTAGTTCGGCGACGCCTCCTCAAGGGTTACCCGCAGGGTGTAGTCATCGATCGCCTCCGGAACCGATCCCGGCAGGATGCCCTGATGCGGGGCCGCGGCGCCCGCCGCCTCCCGATACAGGTCGTCGAGCTCCAGGTCGATCCACCAGAACAGGACGTCGTGCACGGTGAACGGCGACCCGTCGGAGAACTTCATCCCCTCGCGGAAGTAGAACGTCCAGACCGTGAAGTCGTCGTTCGATTCGACGTCCAACAGCCCGTACGGTTCCTTGGTCCCCGGGAAGACCGGCATCGTGTAATCGGTCGGCCCCTGGATGTTGGGCACGTCCGGCGCGTCGCCGGTGGAGTAGGCGTCGGTATAGCGGCCAACCTCGACCATCCCCGTGACGCCGCCGTTCAGGAACACGTACGGCTGGATCGGCAGCCGTTCATCGACCGGCGGCAACTCGCCGCGGGCGACCATTTCGGCAAACCAGGGCGCTTCCTGGTATTGCTGTGCGATGGCGGTACCCCCGACGACGATCAGGAGTCCGGCCAACAGTAATGTTGTAGCTTTTCGCAAGATTCCACTCCCCCTTTCAGGTTGGTTGTGAGTAGCCCGATTCAACCAGGATTGAACCTCCGGGGCAACCCCTCTCGCCAAGCTCGCCGCCGGAGGGCCTGCGCCCCCTCCCCCAGTGCCCCCGCGCTACTCGGCGACGCGAATGCGGGGATCCAGCACGGCCAGCAGCAGGTCCGAGATCAGCGTGCCGATCACCGTCAGCGTCGACAGAATCATGACGATCGCGCCCGCCACCTGCGTGTCCTGGTTCATCACCCCCTGCAGCATCAGCGGGCCGATGGTAGGGATACTCAGGACGGTGGCCACCAGCACCTCGCCGCTCACCAGCGCCGGCAGCATCCAGCCGATGCTGGACACCCACGGGTTGGCCGCCATGCGGATCGGGTACTTGATCAGCAGTCGGGTCTCCGGTACGCCCTTGGCGCGCGCAGTGGTCACGAACGGCTGGCGGAGCTGGTCCAGGACGTTGGCGCGTATGGAGCGGACGCCGCCGCCGATCGATTCGAACCCCAGGATCACCAACGGCATCCAGATGTGCTTGAGAAAGTCCAGGAACTTGGTCACGCCCCAGGGCTCATCGATCATGTCGGGCGAGAACAGCCCGCCCGGCACGAAGTTGATCAGCTTATAGGAGAGGTACATCAGCACCAGGGCAAACAGGAAATTCGGCACCGCCATCATCACGAAGGCGGTGAAGCTGAAGATGTTGTCGAACAGAGAATACTGGCGGATCGCGGCACCCACACCGGCCGGCCAGCTCACCGCCGTGGCGATCAGCACCGTCATGAGCGTGAGCATCACCGTCAGCAGGATCCGCTCCTGGACCACCGTCCGCACCGGCAGGTCCCAGAAGAAGGAGTGGCCCCAGCTTCCCCGCAGGAAGTCGCGCGCCCACTTCACGTAGCGGACGTGCAACGGCTGACCGTAGCCGAAGCGCAGACGCAGCCCCTCCAGCATCTCGGTCGCATCCCCGCGGAACTCCTCACCCATGCGCTCCAGCCGCGACACGTAGGCGCTTGCCATGTCTCCCTCCGGCAGCTCCACCACCAGGAAGGCCAGGAACGAGATCAGGATCAGCGTGGGCGGCATGATCGCCACCCGCCGGATGATGTAGCCCCACATCGCTGTCCCCCGCCGCTACCGGTACGGATCGACGGCGTCGCGCAGGCCGTCGCCCATGAACTGGAATGCCACGACGGTAATGATCACCAGCAGCGCCGGAAGAAGCAGCCACGGATGGAGCGCGACCGCCTCGACGTTCTGTGCGCCCTGCAGCAACACGCCCCAACTGACCGCGGGAGGCCGCAGCCCTACCCCCAGGAAGCTGAGCGCCGTCTCCCCAAGAATCATCTGCGGAACGCGATTGGAGGCGTCGACCACCAAGTGGCTGGCGAAGCCGGGCAGCATGTGCCGGAAGAGCTGTCGACCGATCGGTGCGCCGTCCAGCTTGGCAGCCAGCACGTACTCCTCCTCACGCAGCGCCAGGAACTTGCTGCGCACGGTGCGCGCCAGACCGGTCCAGCCCAGAATGGACAAGACCACGGTGATCGCGAAGTACACCTGCACGATGCTCCACTCCAGCGGCAGCGCCCCGGCGAGGGCAATCCAGAGCGGCAGCGACGGGACCGACATCAGCACCTCGATGAAGCGGTTGGTGATGTTGTCGACGATGCCACCGAAGTAGCCGGCGATGGAGCCGACGGTGATGCCCAGCACCCAGGTGATGATGATCCCCAGGATGCCGATCGACAGCGACAGGATGGAGCCGTGCACCATGCGCGAGTACAGACAGCGGCCGCTCGAGTCGGTGCCGAGCGGAAACCAGCGCACGTCCGGGTCGCCCGTTCCGAACAGATGCAGGTCGGTGTCGAAGAAGAACAGCAGCTTGTACGGATCGCCGCGTACGAACAGCCGCAACGGCCGCTCCGACCCTTCCACCCGCACGTACACACGCTTGAAGAGCTCGAAGTCGAGCTTGCTGGTTACCTGGTAGGCCACCGGACGGAAGTTGCGTTGCTCGTCGAACAGGCTGAAGGAGATGTCCTTGCCGCTGAACACCCACGGCTGGAGCTGGATGTCGGTGTTGCGCTCGATCGGATCGTTGATCGCGAAGAAGCCATTGAATATGGCGATGAGGTAGAAGACGACCACCACGCCCAGTCCCGACATCGCCCAGCGGTGCGAGCGGAACTTCAGCCAGATGAGCCGCCACTGCGTTGCGGTGAAGTACGCTTCGCGCTGTTCGGCCTCGGTCGGCCGCCGCCGGCGGAAGAGTCCGCCCGGCCGCTTCCGGGTCGTATCGACGGCGACGCTCGCCGGGACATTGGTAAGGGTGGGTTCGGCCATCGGCGACGGCCCCGATTAGAGCACCGCGCGATGGCGCCGGTCAAACCTGACTGCCCTGGAGTCTGCCGGATGACGGCGCTACGATCCGGTGCATGCGGTTGCCGGCGCTGCTCGCGCTCCTGGCCTGCACGGCTCGGCTCGGCTTCGCCGCCGGCTTCCTGGAAGGCGGCGGGATCGAGCAGACGGTGCGGCACCCCGGTCCGGTCGAACGGGTCGTCGTGGAGGGTCGCTACCTGGATGTCGACATCGGCGGCGACGCGACCGACGGCATTGCGGCGCGCGCGGTGGTGTCCAGCAAGCTGCAGCGCCGCAATGGCTTCGAGCTGCAGATCGCGGTGGAAGACAGCCGGGCGGCCATCGGCTTCGCGGTCAACGAACGCCCGATCTCCGGTTACTCGATCACCTGGGGCCCACGTCTGACCGTGGCGGTGCCGAGCTCTGCCGAGGTCTACATCCGCACCACTACCGGCGACGTGCTGGTCACGGGGCTTGGCTCCTCAGCCGGCAAGGCTGCCGTGTTCGTCGAGTCGGTCGCCGGCATGGTGGTCGTTCAGGACTCGGCCGCCGACGTCCGGCTGGTGTCGGGCGAGGGCGACTTGGTGGTTCGCAGGGTCGCAGGCGACGTTCACGTGGCTTCCGCCCACGGCGACATCGTCGTTACCGACAGCCGCGGCAGCGTCCGCGCGTACACGGTAGCAGGCACGCAGCGCTTCGCCGACGTCGACGGCACCGTCACCGTCGCATCGCGGGATGGAACGACGCTGTCCGGCGACGTCGGCGCACTGCGGATCGGCGCCACGGGTGTTCCGTCGCTCCCGGAGTGGGGAGACGAAACGCCCTGGAGGCGCCGCTGAGGACGCTGGCGCTCAGTCGTGGTCCAGCGCGCGCTCCCCGTGGAACGTCAGGTCCAGTCCGGCCTCCAGCTCATCGGTCTCCGGCTTCAGCCGCTTGATCGCGCCGATCACCTTCAGGACGATCCACGTCATCCCGAACGCGTAGACCATGCTGATCGCGGTAGCCGCCAGATTGGCCAGGAACAGTCCCGTTTCGCCGAAGATCAAACCGGGTGGAGCCCCCGTCTTGGGCGAGGCGAAGACGCCGGTCAGGATCGATCCCAGCACGCCGCCGACGCCGTGCACGGCCCACACGTCCAGGGCGTCATCCCAGTCCATGCGTTCCTTGAACAGGACGGCGCCGTAGCAGACCGCGCCGGCCAGCACGCCGATGATCGCGGCCGATCCGGGCGTCACGAAGCCGGCCGCCGGCGTGATCGCGATCAATCCGGCGATGGCGCCCGTGAGCGCACCGATGATGCTGGGCTTGCCCTTGTGCAGCCACGACAGGATCATCCAGACCACCATCGCGGTGGACGCCGAGATGTCGGTGTTGATGAAGGCGATCGAGGCGATCTCGTTGGGGGACAGCGCGCTGCCGCCGTTGAACCCGAACCAGCCGAACCAGAGCAGCGCCGCGCCCAGCGCGACGAAGCGGACGTCGTGCGGGGCGGTCCGCGTGTGCCGCTTGCCCAGCACGGAGATGGTGGCGAGCGCCGCCATGCCGGCCGAGATGTGCACCACCGTGCCGCCGGCGAAGTCGATGGCGCCCAGCCTGGCCAGCAGGCCGCCGCCCCACACGGAGTGGGCCAGCACCGAGTAGACCACGATGCTCCAGACCGAGATGAAGATCAGGTAGCTGGAGAACCGGAACCGGTCGACGAAGGCGCCGGTGATGAGCGCCGGCGTGATCACCGCGAACATCATCTGGAACAGGAAGAACGTCCAGGTCGGGATCGAGGTCCCCGGAAACACGTCGTTCACCTCGATGCCGAACATCCAGTACTTCAGGCTCCCGAAGATGCCGCCGATGCTGTCGCCGAACGCCAGGGAGAACCCCACCACGACCCAGACGACGCTGACGACCCCGAGCGAGATCAGGTTCTGCGCCATGATCGTCAGGGTGTTGTGGCGGCCGACCAGCCCGCCGTAGAAGAAGGCCAGACCCGGTGTCATCAGGAACACGAGGGTCGAGCAGAGAAGAACGAAACCGGTGTCGACGAGATTCATGCGGTACCTTCGCTCCAAGAGGAGCGCAGCAACCGCACCCAGTTGCCGTGCATGACGTTGGCGACGTCCGCGGCGCCGTAGCCGCGCTCCTTGAGGATTCCCGCCACCTTGCGCACATCGGCGATGGTGTACAGGTCGGCAGGAGATTGCTCTCTTCCGTAGCCGCCGTCAAGGTCCGTGCCGATCGCGGCATGCTCGCAACTGCCGGTGAGCTGACAGATGTGGTCGATGTGATCGGCCACCGTCGCCAGGGTGATCCCGGTGTTGTCCATCGCTTCCCGGTCCCACAGCGGCGACAGCATCCAGTCGTCGAACGCGGTGCCGATCACCCCTCCGCGCGCGGCGAGCGCCCGAATCTGATCGTCGTCCAGTTGCCGGTCGTGGTCGCAGAGCGCCCGGCAGCAGTTGTGGGTCGCCAGCACCGGCCCGCCGAATCGCTCCAGCGCCTCCCAGAACGCCTGCTCCGCCAAGTGGCTCACGTCCAGCAGGATCCCCGCCCGCTCCATCGCGTCCAGCATCGGGCCGCCGCGCTCGCTCAGCCCACCCGGCGCCTGCGTCCCGTGCGAGTAGGAACTGATGCCGTAGTGGACCAGGCTGACGATACGCAGCCCGTGGTCCCACCACTCGCCGACCTGCTCCGGACCGACGATCGGGTCCGCCCCCTCCATGGTCAGCACGAAGCCGATCGGCGCGCTCTCCGCGTCCCGCTCCCACTCCGCGACATGCGCGTCGAGTCCGGCGCGGTCACGGATCTGGCGCAGGAAGCCGCGCGTCTCCATCCGCCGGTAGTAGGCCAACTCGCCCATGGCCTTGGCATAGGCGATGTCCTGGGTCCGTGCGCCGGCGAACCGCTTGCCGACCGAGGCCAGCCGGCATTGCACGGTGACGAAGATCAGCCCGATCCCGCCGCGGCGCAACTCCTCGAAGCTGACCACCCCGGCCCCCCGGCCCTTGCGGTCCATGCCGGCCTCGGTCTCGCGGATCGACGTGATGCTCTGCGTCAGGTCGCGGTTCCAATCGACCGCGTTGAAGGCGATGTCCAGGTGCGAATCGACGATCAGCATGAGTTGGGTCCTCCGGTGCGGCGTGTGGCCGCCGTGCAAGCGTCGCACATTTCCCGGCACAGGTCGGCGCGCGGCGTTCGGGGTGGTACGATCCGGCCGTGGCTGACATCACCGTGCACCACGTCACCGTCCAATACGGCGACGTGATCGCCACGCATGGCGTGACCCTCCACGTCGAGGCAGGCGAGTTCCTGGTCGTCGTCGGTGCCTCCGGCTGCGGCAAGACGACCACGTTGCGCGCCATCGCCGGACTGGAGCAACCGGTGCTGGGTGAGATCCTGATCGGCGGCGAACCGGTCTTCAGCGAGCCGCGGCAGATCGACGTGGCCCCCGCCAAGCGGCGCGTCGGCATGGTGTTCCAGTCGTATGCGCTGTACCCGCACATGACGGTGGCGCAGAACATCTCGTTTCCGCTGCACGTCCGGCGCGTCGGCCGGGGCGCGATCGGCACGGCGGTCCGGCAGGCGCTGGATGTGGTCGAGCTGATCGGGCTGGAGCAGCGCTATCCCAAGGAGCTGTCAGGCGGCCAGCAGCAGCGCGTGGCCATCGCCCGCGCGCTGGTCAAGCAACCCCAAGTGCTGCTGCTCGACGAACCGCTGTCCAACGTCGATCCCAAGCTCCGCGTCCAGCTTCGTACCGAGCTCAAGCGGCTCCATCGCCGCATCGGCGCCACCACGCTCTACGTCACCCACGACGTCGCCGAGGCGATGGCGCTGGGCGACCGCGTCGCCGCGATGTTTGCGGGGGAGATACATCAGGTCGGCCGGCCCACGGAGCTGTACCGGACGCCTGCCACCGTGCCGGTAGCCGCGCTGTTCGGCGCCCACGGCGGCGCGCTGCTGCGCGGCACGATCGTCTCCCTGCCGGACGGCGGCCTGGCCCTGCTTCCCGAGGGCAGCACATCACAGACGGTCGCGTTGTCGCCCGACGCCACGCTGTTTCCCGACCAGCGGGTGGTGATGGACATCCGCGCCGAAAACGTCGTAGTGCTCGAACCGTCGGCCCGCGACGCTGCCGCCGCAACGGAGGTCGAGGTCGCCGCCGCACAGCCGGAGGGAGCGGCCAGCATCCTGCATCTGCGCCTCAGCGACGGATGGCAGGAACTGGTCGCGCGCTACGACGGACCACAGCCCCCACGTCCGGGCCAGCGCCTCGCGGTACGGGTGCGGTCCGGCAACCTCTATGACGCCGGCACCCAGCGGCTCATCGCCCGTTGTCGCCCGGTCGAGCCTCCACCTGTTCCGCGCGGCGCGCCAGTATCTTCGGCCGGAGCCGCTCGAAGCTGATTTCGTAGCGGTCGGCGATGTCGCGCGCGTAGCTCGAGCCGACCGGGGGCCCGGGGGCGATTCGATAGGTGCGGCGCATGCGGGCCTGCGCGCCGTCGGCGCCGCCGCCGTCCGCGGCGATGCCGGCGACCAGGCTCACCACCAGGCTGCCGCCGTCCACCTCCGCGTTGATCCGCTCCAGCCGCTCGCCCAGCTCGTGCAGGTGCGTGGCGAAGATCGCCCGCGCGCCCAGCAGCCGCAGCGCGCGCACCACGTCCTGCGCCAGATACAGGCTCTCGCTCGGGCTGGTGCTGGACAGCGATTCGTTGAACAGCACGAGGCTTTGCTCCGAGGCATCGCTGAAGATCGCCCCGAGGCGGCGCGCCTCCTCCGCCAGCCTGCCGCCTTCGATGCCGCCGCCCTCTTCCGCCGGGAAGTGAGTGATCACGCGATCGGCCGGACTGATCGCGGCCGTTCGCGCGGCCACGTGCAGCCCGGCCTGCGCCAGCACGTGCATCACTCCCACGGCGCGCACGAAGGTGGTCTTTCCTCCCTGATTCGGCCCGGTCAGAATGGCGATGCGCCCCAGCTCGTCCGCGTCCAGATCGTTGCGGACCACCGTGCGGGCCGGCTCGTCCTGAGCCCCGTTCAGCGCCAGGGACACGTCGTACAGCTCATGTGCCTGCGAACGCCGTTCGGCGACCGGCGCCAGCTCCGGGATGCAGGTCGGCATGCCGCGCTCCTGCAGCGCCAGGACCATGCGCGCGCCGCCCAGGTAGAACCGTATCTCCTGCTCCAGCGGCAGTACGTCCCGCACCTGGAGCTGCACGAACTGACCCAGCGCCTTGGCCAGCGGACGCGCCACCGTCCCCAGAACGCGGTCCAGCTCGCCGAGCAGCGGCATCATGGCCGACGTCCGATGCACCTTGGTCAGCGGCGTGAAGGGGTTCGAGACGCCGAACAGACGGCTGAGCAGCGGCGTGTCCTCGAACTTGCGTTCATGGACGCGCAGCAGCGTCGCCTCCGACGGGCGAAGCTGCGAGTCCAGGTTGATGCCGATAGTGACGCTGGCGCGACGCTTGAGGCCGCCGCGCAGTGCCGGCAGCTCGGCCTCCAGGCGCCGGTAGACCTCCTCCTGCTGCCGTTTCCGGACGAACTCGCCGAGCGCCCGCATGCCGGCCGAGCGCATCCCCGGCAGAGCCGAGGCTTCCGCCAACGCCGTCAGGCATGCCACGTAGGTCTCGAGTTCTCCCAGCCGCCACACCGCCTGCTGCAACGGGGAGCTCTGCTCCGTGCGGGTCTTCGTGAAGTAGGCCAGCTCGTGCAGCATCGGCTGGAGTTGCGCGAACAGCTTCCGCAGCTCGCTCGAGGCGACCGCGTCGGCCAGCACCTCCTGGCGATAGCGGATCGTCGCCGGGTCCGTGCACAGCTCGTAGAGGAACTCCGAGGGCAACTCGAAACGGGTGCGCAGCGCACTCAGGCCCAGATCGTCGGCTGCCCGGTCGACCAGCGGGCGCCGCTCCCCGCGGGACGACGCCGGCCGACCGGCCGGGTAACAGAGGCTGACCGCCATCGCGCTTTGGCGGTCAGCCGCCGTGGTTGCCATCGCCACCGATCTCGGCTTGGAGCGGCCGCGTTGAGCCGATCGCACACATATGCCGGTCGTCCGCGCCCACGACGGACGTAGACGAGATGCGCGTGTCAAAGGTCACGAGACGGCCCCCTCTGGAGACGGCCAACGCCAGCAGATAGAGATCGGTGATCTGCTTCGACGTAACCGCCTGCTCCGGCTTCAGGATGGCAGGGCTGATCAGGCTCACCGAGTCGGGCCAGAATTGATGATGAGGCGCCCGAGTGGCGGTGCGCAGGCGCTCTGCGATCGCGCTCGGCCGCAGGCTGTTCGGGTAGCTGGTCTGCGACATGATTCGCAGGACTCCGTTCTGGGTGATGGGACATGAAGCCCAGCCGAGCTCGACATGCGCCTTCAGCCACGTCCGCGCCGCGTCATGATGAACGTGATCGACGTCCAATAGCGCGATCAGCACGTTGACATCCAGTAGAGCGCGCATCAGTCACCTGTCTGCTCGCGCAACCGATCGATGAGCTCATTGGTCACCACGCCGCCCCGCGACCGGAACGGATGAAACCCGAACACAGCGGTCTCGTCCTTCGCAAGATCGTCGTGGTTCGCTGCGGACATGCCGAGTCTCACGAAGTCGGACACCACCGACCCTGCCGAGCGGCGTTCCCGTCGTGCGATCTCCTTGGCGGCGAGCAGCAGATCGTCATCGATATCGAGCGTCGTTCGCATCACCGCCATCCTGCCGCATCAATCATCATGCATCAAGATGCGCATGCGCTCTCCTCCGGTGAAGCCAGCCATCTCAGGCTGGCACGGAGCGCCTCTACCGTGCGTGCGGCAGGCCATTCCTGGACGCCGTGCGGCATGAAGTTCAGCAAGGGCCCTGATCCCCGAGCCCGCAACGCCGTCAGGTACTCCCGAAACGGCAGCGTCCCGCTGCCGGGAAGCTGCTCCCGGCCGTGGCCGTATACCTCCTCAAGCCAGATTCGAGCATCTCCTGCTCCCGGCCAGAGGTCCCACAGCCAGAGCTGCAGCATGCGATCTCCGAAGCGGTCGATCAGGTCCAGCGGGTCCTGCCCCGCCATCACCGCATGCGTGGGCGCGAATGCGATCCCGCCGGCTGCCGGATCGACCTCTGCGCAGAGTTCCTCCACGTCGTCAGCATCGCGGATCAGTCCGTTCACATGGTTGTGGACGGCGATGCGCACGCCGACCCGTGCGGCATGCGCGAACGCCGGGCGGAGCTCGCGCAGCGCCTCCGCGACGCTCTCTCCCGTGCAGCCGATCACCACGGTCTCCGCACCCAGCTCGGCGGCCAAGTCCACCGCCGACCGGACGTGCGCCGTGTCGGTCGGCGGATGCGCGCCAAGCGAGGCTACCGTGAGCCCGCGATCCCGACACAGGAACTGCACGCGCTCGGCACTGACCGAGGCGACATCCAGGTCGCGGTACCGGTCCGCCCTGGCCCACAGCTCGACGCCGCCAATACCGGACGCGGCGACCCCCTCCAGACGCCGTTCCAACGGCAGGTTCGGAAACAGGAATCCGGCGGGGCAGCAGCAGCGCGACTGGAGAGCTTCACTCACCCCGGATTATTCACCCTCCAGTGCGAAAGTTGGCTGAATTGAGGATTCGAGGCGGTTCGCGGGGCGGATCGGTGACAACACGGACGTCGGTTGGCGCGCGTGATTGGATGGGGCACTCGTTGAGAGATCCGCGGGCCGTGTTCGGCCGCGTCTGACGATTCGCGGGGCTGCCGAGCGGATGGGCCGGACATGGTACGGCCCGTAGCAGAACGCGTGCGAGCCGATCGGAGCGCCCCCTGAGCCTCAGCCTGGCGCCCAGTCGAGCGCCGCAAGCTTGCCCCACAGCCGTAGCCAATCGGGGGCGGAGTCCTGGGCGATGACGAACGTCAGCCGCCGCCCGTGGCGGACCACCCGGCTGGCCACCCGCAGCACCCGCTCGCGCAGCCGGCGCAGACTCCAGCCGGTGCCGGTGGCCTGCTCCATCACGCACCGTCCGGCGTGCAGCACCTCGTAGGCCAGCAGGTTCAGCAGCAACAGCGTCTCGTTCTGCGCCCGCACTCCTGCTTCTTCCGGCTCGGTGGCGGCCTCCAGGCGGCGGCCTCGGTAGTGGCTCTTCGCACGCGGCGCCGACGACAGCGCCGGCGCCAACACGTCCATGAACTCTCCCATGTGCCCTTCGGCCTTGCCCCGCATGCGGTACAGCCCCAACAGCCGCGCGCCGCAGTAGCGGTTGCGCTTGAGGTTGGTGATCAGCCAGAAGTAGTCGAGGAACAACTCTCCGGGCCGCTCCAGCACCACCAGCACCATCCGCCGCGGGTGCTCCCAGGAGTCGGCCTGGTAGCGCAGCTCGTGGCACCACACCCGTCCCTCGCGCGGCGGACGCCCCGGCGCCCGGCGCAGATACGGCTGCGCCATGCGGTCCAGCACCGCGTTGTTGCGGATGCGCGCCACGTAGTCGATGCCCGCTGACTCCAGGCCCTTGAGCGTCTGTCCGTCGGGAAACCCGGCGTCCATACGCACCAGCACCGACTCGCACACCCGCGGTCGCACGCGCTCGACCACCCGCTGGATGAACTCAAGCGCGCCGTCGGCCGAGCCCACCGCGCCCGGCCGCAGCGTGCCGTCCAGCAGGTCGCCGCTCTCGGCGCAACTGGCGATGAGCGCATGAAACATCCGCTGCCCGTAGTAGCCGTTGTACTGGCTGCCGGCCTGCTGCCCGTGCACCTCGAACGGCAGGCCGTCCAGGTCGATCATCAACCGCTTGTACCGCCGGCCCCCGTTGTCTTTCCACAGCCGGCGCAGCGCCAGCTCGATGATCCCCTCACGCACCACCTCCTGGTTGGTCGGCGCGCTCAACAGACCCACCAACCGCGACAGCGTCGGCTGCGAGGGCAGCACGCTGTCGGGCTCCAGCGCGCACGTGCCGCGGCGGGTGTCGTTGGCCACCCGAAAGCTCGGGTCGTGCCGCAGCCGGTCGGCGTCGTCCTGGTCGCGCCAGCCCTGGCCCAGCAGCAACAGGCTGGTCCGCAGCAGGTCGCCCAGCGGATAGGTGATCAGCAGCGGATTGCGCGGATCCAGCAGCCGCTCGTCCATCCAGTCGACGATGCCGGTGCGCTCCATGATCTCGCGCAGCAGTAGCGCGCCGCTGTCGGCGCTCAGATGATCCGCCCGCGCCTCGACCTGCACCGAGCCGTTGAAGGTCGTCGAAAAGATCGGTAGAGTCTCACCCACGGCGTGTCCCGTCCTTTGCGGCAGTTTTGGCCTAACACCTTGACTCTACTGCAAATCGGCGGACGCGCCTACTTTTTCTCCACTCCTACGCGAATAAGCCGGGCTCACAACGCTTCCCACAGCAATGATTGCATGTAATCATCCATTTGCACGTTGAAGGTAGTCATGGCAAGCATCCCCACTCGCAGACCATCGGCGAATAGGTGGAGTGCCTCCGAGAATGTGCATGGGAGTGCGAATGCGACTCGATTATTCCGGGAGGTAGCCGGCAATGGCAATCAAGATCGAGAGTGTGACAATAGAACGATTCCGGGCATTTCAAAGCTTGACCGTCGATGGCCTAGGACGCGTAAATCTCATTACTGGTAAGAACAACACCGGAAAGTCCTCGCTTCTCGAGGGACTGCGGGTCGTCGCAACGGATGCGGAGCTCGGGGATCTACAAGAGATGCTGAGATCTCGCGAGGAGTACGCCGATCCTTCGGACGATCCATCCGAGCGTCGAGCAACCCCATATATGTTCTCGGCACTGTTCCACGGGTTTCCGGATCTGTCGACCAAGACTGAGCCACTAGTCATTTCAACCACCGGAGGCAGTTGCGAGACGAATGTATCCTTGTCTGTGAGCTGGTTCTCCCGAGACCGGGACAGCGAAGGCAACCTCAAGTATACCGAACGTGCCCCTGACGACCCTGAGGGATCCGCGTCTCTGGTCATCACCTCTTCAGAGAGCATCCGAGTTCATAGGCTCGACAATCTTCGCGATCGCTGGAGCGTCAGTTCACGGCGTTCCAGCACGTCAGGTATCGGGTGCTGTTTTGTCGGCCCCTACAGCGGCAGGAGAACCACGGAGCTTGGGGATCTATGGGATGGCATCGCGCTCACCGATGATGAGGGAGTCGTTGTCGACGCGTTGCGCATCATCGATCCTCACGTGTCCAAAGTCACGATGGTGGGTGGAGACGGTACACGCGGACGGCGCACCGCCATCGTACGCACCGATCAAGTCCCACATCCTGTTCCTCTTCGCTCGTTCGGCGATGGCATGAATCGCTTGTTCAGCATAGTTCTGAACCTGGTCAATTCCCGAGACAAGACCCTGCTGGTAGACGAGTTCGAGAATGGACTGCATCACTCCGTACAGTTGGATGCTTGGCGTATCATATTCCGCCTTGCTCACACGCTCAACATACAGGTGTTCGCCACTACCCACAGTTGGGACACGATCGAGACCTTCCAAAGGGCCGCGGGAGAAACTCCAGACACGGGTGTGCTGATACGTATGACTCGCAGGGGTGAGGACATCGTTCCCACAGTATTCACTGAGGACGAGGTGGCCATCGCGACTCGCGAACGCATTGAGGTACGCTGACGTGGGTTCCAAGATCCTTCTCGTGGAAGGCCCCACTGACGAGCATGTTCTTAAGCACATCTGTGGGAGTCGTGGCGTTCCTCATCTTGACGAAGTGCGACCCCATCACAGCGTCGAAAGGCTCCTCGACAGCATCCCTGTCCAGCTCCGGGCTTCCAACGAGGAAGACGATGTCGTGGGCGTCGTCATCGACGCCGACGAGGACCTGCCAAACCGTTGGCAGTCGATACGAAACATGCTCGTCGAAACTGGGTACGCGAGAGTGCCTAACCAGCCTGCGCCGGATGGAACTATTCTCGACCCTCCTCCCCAAGCGTTGCTACCCCGAACAGGCATCTGGATCATGCCGGACAACCAGATGAAGGGAATCCTGGAGACCTTCCTCAGATCCCTGATTCCTAAGCCGAGCCCTCTCTTCGACTACGTGAAGACGAACGTGGCAGCCATCCCGGACTCCGAGAGGCGATTCAAGCCAGCAAAGGAACCGAAAGCGATCATCCACACGTGGCTCGCGTGGCAGGAAGAACCAGGAATGCCACCGGGATTGGCCATCACTGCCCACTATCTCGATGCAAACGTAGCGGAGGTTGACGTTCTGGTTTCCTGGTTGAAGCGCTTGTTCTTTTCTCGATAGCCGAACGTGCTGCTGCAAGACGGGCCACGCGATCCGCACCGGCCGATCTACCACTTCTCCCCGCCCCAAGGAGTCTGGGGCGGAGGGCCGGTCTGGTAGATCTTCTTGCTGGAGCGCCCGCGCGTGGTCGCCACCGTGAGCAGCACGTGGCGCCCGTCCAGCCGGAAGAAGTCCGGCCGCTACCGGGACCGGCGATTCCAGGCCGGGCACGAAGGCTTTACGGACGCGGACTCGAGTGCGCCGGGCCCGTTCTCCTGCGCCCGCACGCTGACCGCCTCGGACGGCCGCCGCATCCTGTTCGGCGTCGTCAACGAGCAGCGTCCCTTCCAGGCGAACCCGTTCGGGTGGGCCAGCGTTCTGTCGCTGCCTCGGATCCTGGCCGTGGACGAGGATGGATCGCTGCTCATGGAGCCGGCCCGCGAGGTGTGCGAATCGCGCGCTCCCGACTGGGAACGGGTCGGCGCGGAGCTGGACTCCGGCGGCGCGCTCGACGCCGATCTACGCGGCGACGCGCTGGAGATCGTGGCGGAGATCGAGCCACGCCGCGCGTCGGCGGTGGGCGTCCGGCTGCGCCGGTCTCCGGGCGGTCGTGAGCAGACCACCCTCCGCTACGACGCGACGCGGGACCGGCTCACCATCGACTTGGCCAAGGCGTCGCTCGATCCGGCTCCCGCGCGCGGAACGGTCGGCACGACCGCGCATCGGCCGCCGGACGGGCCGCTTCGCCTCCACGTGTTCCTGGACCGATCGGTGATCGAGGTGTTCTGCGGCGGGCGCGCGTGCCTGTCCGCACGTTCCTACCCGACGCGGCCGGACAGCACCGGCGTGCAGGTGTTCGCCGACGGGGGCCGGGCGGCCCTGCGGCGTCTGGCGGTCTGGCGCAAGGGATCGATCGGCCTGTACTGCTGAGCTCGCAGCACTGCTACGATAGCCCCATGATGCGGGTGGCAGTCTGGGGCAACGATCTCTCCGACGGGTATCTCCGTACCGTGACGCAGCTCGGTGCGGAAGCGATCGACATGGGCCGGGGTGCGTTCTTTCCCGGCGTCAGCGAATCCGGCTATCCGGACGCCGACGCCCTGACCGGGCTGATTCTCAAGCTGCGCCCGTACGGCCTGCGCTTCAATCGCGTGACATTGCCGGACATCACCGACGAGTTCATGCTGGGCCGCGACGGCGCCGACCGTGAACTGGAGAACACCTGCCGCGCGCTGCGCGTGTTCGCCGACGCCGGCATCCCGATCGCCCGCCAGCGCTTCGCCGGCGACACGTTCAACCACCGGTTGCTGAAGTACGAGTCGCGGCACCGCGGCGGGTACCGCTCGCGCGGCGAGAGCCGCGACCTGGGGCCGCCCGACCCCGATCCGGCCACTCACGAACGGCTGGAAGGATGGTGGGACCGGTTCTGCGCGGTCTACGAGAAGCTGGTGCCGATCGCCGACGAGTACGGCATCCGCCTGGCCATCCACCCCTCGGACACGCCGCTGCCCGACACGCCGCTCGGCACGCTGGGCTTCCATCGCGTGATCGACACCTTTCCCAGCCCCAACGTGGGCTACCTGTACTGCTGCGGCACCCGTGCCGAGGCGGGCGGGCCGCCGCTGGTGATGGACGAGATCAACCTGTACGGCCGCAAGGGGCGCATCTTCACGGTGCACCTGCGCAACGTGCGCGGCAATCTGGCGACGGCCGGCGGATTCGAGGAGGTGCTCCTCGACGACGGCGACATGAACATGTCCCGAATCGTGCGCGAGCTTTCGCGGGTAGGATTCGACGGCTGTCTGAATCCCGACCACCTGCAACCGATCGAAGGCGACGGCCGCACCGCCCATCAGGCGCTCGCCTACTCGATCGGCTACATCAAGGCGCTGCTGGCCGGACTCGCAGCCTGATGTCCGCGCCGACGATGCCCACGCTCCCCGCAGTCGCCGGCAGCGCCGGTGAGCACTGCCGGACGCGCGTCCCAGGGGACGGGCCGTGAGCCCCGGCGCCTGGGTCATCGTCGCCGTGCTGGTGGCGCTGGCACTGTACGGGGCAGGAGCCGTCGGTTGGAGGCTTGGCCGGCGTTCCGCGCTCCAGGGGCGCGGCACCGGCGCGAAGCCGGCCCCGCGGGAGGTCCCGGCACGTACGCGAGCGGACCGGCTGGTGGACCTGGGCGAGCTTTCCGAACTACTCGATCGACGTGACGTGCTGATCGTCAACACCGTCACCACACGGACCGGGCTGCGCGAGGAGGTCGTGGAGACGGCGGTACTCGATACGACGGGGGTCGTGCGGCTGGATCGTTCGAGTCTGCCGGCCGGCGGTGTCCCGAACGGGGGGCGTGCGCGGCCATGGCCGGCCGTGTACGGCGAGCTGGTGGAGCTGCTGGCTGCCGCTACGCTGGTGGTGGGCTACGGCGCCGCTCTGCACCTGCGGATGCTGGCTCAGACCGCCGAACGCCACGGGCTGAAGAAGCTGCCGGGGACGGATTGGGGCTGCCTGATGCGGCGCTACACGGAGGCCACCGCCGGCCCCGGTGCCCAGTGGATCGAGCTGGCCGCCGCGCGCACGCGCGAGGGCATCGCCGCGCCGGACACCCCCGGGGCCCTGGAAGACGCCCGGACCACCCTGCAACTCCTGCGCATACTGGCGCGCCGCGAAGCAGCGGCAGCCGAATAGAGCGGTCAAGGCCGCTGAGCGAGGACTACGCCCCGGGCGGCTCGCACCGCCGGCGCGAGGGATCGACCCGACGTGAGATGCCTGCGGGCATCCGTGTTAGAGCGAGTGATTGCATGCAATCATCCATTTGATCGCAGGAGATTCCATGGCAAGCATCACCATTCGCAGATTATCGGATGAGTCGAAGGAGAGGCTCCGCAAGCGCGCAGAGCGAAGCGGGTGCAGCCTCGAAGCGCTCGCCCGATCGATCCTCGACCAAGCAGCAAACGATACCACAAAGCCGGAGCGGTTTCCGTATAACCTGATGGAGGTGATCGAGCCCGGTGAAGACATAGACCGATTCCTCCGGGAACACCAACAGAAGCAGCAGCCGGTCGACCTGTGATCCTGCTCGATACCAACGTCCTTTTCGAACTGACCGGGGACCGGTTTGACGTCACGGGCATCTCTCTGGTGAATCCCTGGGACTTCGTCATGCCCGCGCCCGTTCGTTCCCCGGAGGCATGATCTCGCCGCCGCTCGACCCCGTGGCTTGGTCGCGGCCACTGAGCGCGACCTACTCCTCGGGTGGCTCGTTCTCGTAGCCGGGCACCAGTGCCTGATACCCCTGCTGCGGGCCGGTCATGCACGCGCGGTCGCCGGTCTCCTCGATCCACGCCTTGAGCAACGCACGGTGGCGGCCCAGCTCGCCGGCGTAGCGCGCTTCCACGGCCAGGTTGACCATCTCGCCCGGGTCCCGCTCCAGGTCGAAGAGCTGCTCGCGGTTCTTGCGGCTGCCGTACAGGCAGTACTTGTAACGCGCGGTACGCACCATCCGCGCCTGCTGCGCGGCCCCGGCGTCCGGACCGAAAGAGGTCTCCACGACCACGTGATCCCGCCACCCCGCCCCGCCGGCAGCGGCCCTACTGTCGATCAGGGGCCGCAGCGACCGTCCGCGCAGGTCGGGCGGCGCCGGCGCGCCCGCGTAGTCGCAGATCGTGGGCAGCAGGTCGAGCCCGTTGGAGACCAGGTGTTCATCGTCTACACGCGCCGGGCAGCCGGCGGGTGGCCTGATGATGAGCGGTATGCGGGTCGACTCCTCATAGAGGACCCACTTCTGGTTCCAGCGATGCGCGCCCATGCCGTCGCCGTGATCGCTGGTGAAGATCACCAGCGTGTCGTGGCCGTGTCCTGTCTCTTCGAGCGCGGCCACGATGCGTGCCACGCCGGCGTCGACCTTCTCGATCAGACGGTAGTAGGTGTGCCGGTAGACGCGCCACTCGTCCTCGGTGAGCTCGCAACCCGGCTTCAGGGCGCGCTCCTGCTTGATCAGGTACGGCTCGTACGCCGGCACCTCGAAGTTGGCGGGCAGATTCGGGCACTCGCCGACCGGCACCTGCGGCACCGGCCCCCACGGCAGCCGCTGCTGCCGGGAGTGCTCGCAGATGTTGTGCGGGTTGTCGAACGACGCGACCAGAAAGAACGGGGCGCTGCGCCGCGTACACAGGAAGTCGATGCACCGGTCGGCCAGCGCCCAGTCGTCGAAGCCGCTGATCCTGGTGAAGCCGTGGCCGTCGCCGATCTCGATCTCCGGCACGTGCCACTTGCCGCCGTAGCCGCAGTCGTAGCCGGCGGCCGCCATCAGATTGCCCAGCTCGCCCGAGCGAAACTCCGGGGCGATCGGCTTGTTGTTGTAGTCGGCGCCGACCTCGTGCGGCATGCGCCCGGTGTACAGGCTGGCCCGCGACGGCGTGCACAGCGGGAACGTGCAGTAGGCGCGCTCGAAGCGCACGCCGCGTTCGCCGAGCGCGTCCATGGCGGGTGTCGACAGGTCCGGGTTGCCGGCGGCGCCCACGGCCAGCGCGGCCTGCTGGTCGGTGGTGATCAGCAGCACGTTGGGCCGGGTCCGAGCGTCAGCGTTCAATTGCCGATCACCTCCGTCACGCCGAAGAAGGTGGCGCGCAGCCGCTGCATGACCTCCGCGGGCAGCGGCGGCCCGGTGACGGCCGCGACGTTCCGCTCCAGGTGGCGGATGTCGTTGGTCCCGGTCATCACCGTGCTCACCGCCGGATGGGCGGCGCAGAACTTGTAGGCGGCGCTGATCAGGTCCGGGGTGTCTTCGTCGAGCATCCAACCGAACGGGTCGCGGTTCGGCAGCGCGCCGGCGGCGACGACCTGTTTGCGTTCGAGCTCGGCCAGCGTCTCGCCGATGCGCACCGGACTGGGAAACAGGCGCCGCACGGCGAAGATCACCTGGGTACCAACGTCGTGCTCGCGGCAGAGCGGGAACACCTCGCGCTCCGCGCACTGGTTGATCAGGTTGTAGGCGACCATCACCGAATCGAACAGCTCGTCGCGTAGGCCGAGCGTGAGATAGGCGTGGGCACCGTCGTAGGCGGATACCTCGCTCGACGACAGGAAACGGAACTTGCCCTGCTCCTGCAACCGCCTCAGCGCTGGAATGGTCTCCTCGATGATCCGCCGATAGGCGCCCGGCTGCGGCCAGCCGGCCAGCAGCAGCACGTCGACGTGATCGACGCGCAGGCGGCGCAGGCTTGCCTCCACGCTGGCGACGACCTGCTGGACGGGCGCCGGGTGCTCGCCGGTCACCGCGTCGTCGATCACCACCTTCGTGCTGAGGTGGTAGCGGTCACGCGCGACGCCCGCGAGCGCCCTGCCCAGGATCAGCTCGCTGTCGCTGTAGCCCGGCGAGGTGTCGAACAGGTTGATGCCGAGCTCGAGCGCGTGACGTACCAGGCGATGGATGTGCGCCTCCGGGATCCCCACGCGCTGGCCGAACCGGTTCGGCCCGCCCGAGCCCAGCGCGATGGCCGACACCTGCAGGTCGGTGCGGCCGAACCGCCGATACTCCATCGCCTGTGGTCGCAAGCGGTCAGGCGGCGACGGCGGCCGGCTCCAGCAGGCCGATGCGCGTGCAGACGCGGCGCAGCTCGGCGCGTTGCTCCGGCGTGCAGTCGACCAGGGGCGGCCGCATCGGGCCCCCGGGCAGCCCCTGCATCTCCTGCAGCGCCTTGACGCACGCCCAGTAGCGCCGGGTCGCCTTGGTGACCTCCAGGTACGGCAGGTCCTTCTCGTTGACGATCCGTTCCGCGGCCTCCATGTCTCCCCGCTCCATGTGGCGGCCGAACTCGATCTCCCAGCGCGGCCAGATGTTGCCGAGCCCGGTCAGGAAGCAGCGCGAGCCGAAGCGCCGGCCCCAGAGGTAGTAGTTCATGCCGTAGGAGCCCATCACCGAGATGCGCCCGCCGAGCTGGCGGCTCACGTCGCGATAGAAGCCGAAGTTGCCCGATCCGTCCTTGAAGCCGGCCGCCTTGCCGTTACAGGCGTCCACCAGCTCCACCATCATGCCGGGATTGGCCAGCGGTTCGGCCACCTGCCAGAGCACCGCCCCGGAGAAATAGATCACCACCGGCAGATCGATGCGACGGGTGATGAAGTCGTAGTGGTGGGCGATCACGGGGAAGCCGCCGCTGTTGGTGCCGTAATACGGCGGGGTGATCATCGCCCCGTGCGCTCCGATCCGCTCGGCATGATGGACCATGTCGATCGTGAGATGGCTCCCGGAGTGCGACGCTCCGCAGATGACGGTCATGTCGGAGCCGCGTGCGGTCTCCACCACGACCGCCTGTACCTGCCGGCGCTCCTCGTCGGACAGCTCGAAGAACTCTCCCGTGCTGCCGGTGACGATCACCGTGGGCACCCGTTGCTCGACGTAGTACTCGGTGAGGCGGCGCATGGCGTCCAGATCGAGCGAGTAGTCGTCCTTGAAGTGGGTGGTCATGGCCACCACCGGCCCCTGCAGCCTGGTGCGCAGCTCGGATGGACTGATCATCGCGTGCTCCTTCGGTTCGACGGAGGATGTGGCGGTAGTATAGCCAGCAGCGGCGATCTGCGCCTGCGCTCTGGACGACGCTCCCGCTTCGCGTTTACGCCTCCGCCCCGGGGCTGTAGCCTGTGCCGGCTATGGCGGCGTTTGCTCGGCGATCGTACCGAGATTCCCGAACCCCTCCGCGGGCGACGATCCGCGGCGGCCATCATGCCCTCCGTGCACGACGACTCTCGGCATTGATCCTGACGAGCATGCTCGTCTGGACGACCGCCCCCGCCCTGGCACAGCAATCGAGGAGCGGGCCGATTCTGGAGGACATGTTCGGCAGGATGCTGAATGACAGAGGGATCACGCTCGTGGACTGGGAAGGACACATCGCCAATCCGGCAGTGAAGCTGACGCTCCGATTCGCCAAGAAGGACCGGTGGCACGTGACGCTGAAGTCCAGCGAGCCGCGCCTGTACTTCGACCTGCCAAGCGAGACGGGTCCCGAGGGGCCACGCAAGAATCTTTCGCTCACCACCAACGCCCCGGAGGCGACGTTCTATGTCGCCATCTTCCCGGACCGGGATACCCGCGACGAAACACACAGCCTGGAGATACGGTATACCAACACCGGTCGCTGGGCCGGGGAGACGATTGACGTCCACGTGATCGATCAGGACGTGGACCGACCGCATGACTTCGACATCATCGTCGACTACTCGCAGGACCAGACCGGTCTGTTCGATGACCCGAGCGCCGTCAAGGCAGTGCAGCAGGCGGCTGACGACTGGTCCTACTTCTTTGCCGGGATGAATCTGGACAGGATTCCCGCCCGCCAGGAGTCTACGTGGATCTGGAGCCCGACCGGATTCACCGATGGCGGAATCGTGCAGAACCAGTACGCCTATACCGGCTTCCTCTTGTATGCGTACGGAATCCAGCATGACGAGCTGCGCGCGGGCGGAGAGCCGTCGCACCAGGGCGAGTACCAATCGGCGGACGGCATCAGCCTTTTTATGAAGCGTTCGGGAGGCATCGAGCTCGAAAAGAGGGGCAACTTCAACACTCTGGGCTGGATGACGTCGGACCAGGATGACGTCTGGTGGCAGGCCACCAACCTGGGAGACGTGCCGAACGACCTCTATTCGATTGCGCATCATGAGATGGGTCACGCCCTGGTCTTTCATCCGGCCTACCGCCACTTCAAACGGATGAAGGCCGCAGGGCAGGCCGAACGCCGTGAGATCGCCGAGTACTTCGGCTCCAATCCGGTCGTGGACCAGTACGACCACTTGCCCGGGGCGATCGATCCGGCAAGCGGGCGAGGCGCTTACGGGAACGAATACCACGGCGCCATGCCACACGGACGCTGGATCGTCACCAGGCTGGACCTGCTGTTCGCACAGGCGGTGGGCTATGAGCTGCGCGATACATCCCCGTTCGCTCCGCTGTCCGGGATCGCGGATGAGGAGATCGAGGCGGAAGTCGACGGCCCGTTCACCAGCGAGCGGCGCGCCTCGGGTGGAGTCCCGCCCTACTACTGGACCGTCGAGGACGGCGATCTTCCGGATGGTCTCTCTCTGGATTCTCTCTCGGGAACCATCTCCGGCACCCCCACGAAGGCGGGGGAGTATGAATTCGTAGTCCGTCTCCGGGACAACAGCGAGTGGAATCCGGGCACTACCGCTACGCTCAAGCTTACCGTGAAGAAGTAGAGACACTCCGATTGCAGGCTGGCATTGCGCGAACTGACGATCACCGGAACCCGCACCTTCCCGCTCGACGACGGGTCGCTGTTGCTGGAGATGAGCACCGACGCCGGCATCGTCGGGTACGGTCAGCCGCTGAGCTACGGCCACCGCCGGCTGGTGATGGCCGCGGTCGAGGAACTCACCGGCTACCTGATCGGGCGCGATCCGTTCCGGATCGAGGACCACTGGCAGGTGCTGTACCGCTCCAGCTACGCGCGGGCCATGCCGATCCTGGTCGGCGCGCTGAGCGGGCTGGAGATGGCGATGTGGGACATCGCCGGCAAGGCGCTCGACGAGCCGGTGTGGCGCCTGCTCGGCGGGCCGACGCGCGACCGCGTGCGAGTGTACGCCGGTTGCAGCGACCCGGCGCGGGCTCGCGAGCTGGTCGATCAGGGTTACACGGCGCTGAAGATGGTTTCGGAGCGCAAGCCGTGGCGTTACCTGGAGCCGCCGGGCGGCATGGAGCCGACCGTGCGCGCGGTCGCCGCGGTCCGGGAAGAGGTCGGCGACGGCGTCGACATCGCCATCGACCTGCACCGCCGGCTGAGCCCGGCCATGTCGAGCGTGCTGCTGCGCGAGCTCCGGCCGTTCCGCTTGCTGTTCGCCGAGGAGCCGTGCCACTGGGAGAACGTGGAGGCGTTGCTGGGGGTGAGCAGGACATCGCCCGTCCCCATCGCCGTGGGCGAGCGGCAGATCACCCGCTGGGGGTTCCGGGAGGTGGTGGAGCGCGAGGCCGCCGCCGTGCTGCAGCCCGACATCCGCGCCTGCGGGGGCATCCTGGAGATGCGCAAGATCGCCGCGCTGGCCGAGAGCCACTACCTGGCGCTGGCCCCGCACAGCGGCGCCGCCGGCGGGCCGGTCGGGGTCGCCGCGTCGCTGCACGTATGCGCCGCGATCCCCAACTTCCTGGTCATGGAGGGCGGACTGCAACGCGGGGAAGGGCTGTTTCGCGAACCGCTGAGCTTCTCGGGGGGCTTCCTGGAGCTGCCGCAAGGGCCGGGTTTGGGGTTCGAGATCGATCCGGACGCCGTGGCCGAGCGCACCGTCGAGCCCGAGCCGTGCGACCGCCGCATGCACCGGCTGGCCGAGGACGATTCGTACGCGGATCTGTAGTCCCGAGGTTGCCCGCTACGCCACACACGCGTAGCGTAGTCCCGTGGCCGAGCGCGCTGACTTTCGCCGTTGGAACATCTCGCGCCATCCTCAGAGTCATCGTCCGGTCGTCGAACGGGAACGTATTCGCCTGAACGACGTCCCCATACTCGATCGGCCCGATGAAAAGGACGAGTCCGATCCGGAGCGACTCACGCAGACCCATCTGGAACAGGTCAGCGAGAACCAGAGATTCCGCCAGCTCGCGGCGTTCTTTGGATCCATCCGGTACTTGCATCTGGTTCCGCAGATCGTCCGCGAACGAAGACGCAGCGGTGACTCCCGAGACGACCCTTACGGCTCCGATTTGCTGGAACATATAGCGGACATGAATCGACGTACTCGAGAGGCGAGACTGCGCAAGATCCAGGCAGCCCTGCGCGCTGCCGTGCCGCACTTCGACCGATTCGACCTGGAGAGAGACATAAGAGGTACCTGGAACCTGAACGCGACCTATAGCCACTGGCGCGCGCATGATGCTCGCCAGAACGAAGCTGCGCTTTCCGATGGGACGCTCCGGCTACCGGGGTTGTTCTGGGCTCTTGCCGAGGGAGGTGGTCCCTTGCTCCTCGAAGAGCCCGAATTGAGCCTGCACGATTACCTTGTCTCGCGGTTGGCCGGCATCATGGCGCGCATGCATCGCAAATCCGGTCGGCAGGTGCTGATGACTACCCAGTCGGCTGCCCTGCTCGATGACGAGGGAATCGACCTGCAGGAGATCTTCTTGCTCAACCCCGGAGACGAAGGAACCACCATTCAGAGGGCCGCCGACATAGAGGAGGTCCGTCGGTTGGTCGAACAGGACCTCACTCCGAGTGAAGCGATCATGCCACGCGCCGCTCCGAGGACCGCCGACCAGTTCGCATTCGATTTCTGATGCTCCCGCAGCCGGTTAGCTGCCTTGTGGAAGGGGTGCTCTCAGCGTTTCGATGGCGACCATCCCCTACCCCGCAGAAGACGAAAGTGAACCGAAAGCACGGCTGATTGCGCTCGCCCGGCGTTCGAGAAGCCGAGCTATCCGGGAAGGCATCGTCCCTGCCGAAGGCGACTCTCGAACGGTCGGACCGGAGTACGTTTCGATGGTGGGGGAGTACGTTCGGGAACGGTGGAGCCCGGAGCGCGCTGGCGCACACGCGCCAAGCCTGAGCCGGACGCTGGAGCGCTGCCGGAGTCTCGCGAGCACCGGTCGTTGGTGAGCGGCTCAGGCTATCGCCTTTGCTCCAAGCGGCCTCGAGGACAGCGCCGCGATCAGCGTATGGAGATGCATGACGTATTCGAGGGTGAGCCAGATGCGGTCGGCTTCGATGCGCTCCAGCCAAGGGTGCCAGTACCCCGCCTCTTCCTGAGTCGCCACGTACCAGTCGCCCAGCCGCATCGCCCAGCGGCGGTAGGGCTCCTCGCCGGTCACCCGGTACAGAAGCGCGCTGCCCCAGCTCGACTTACAGACCGAGGGGTACTTGAACTGGGCATCGGTGGCAGCCATCGAAAACGCCTGGTACCGCCGAGCCAGATCGAGGTACGCCGGGTCGGGATCGGCGAGATAGAGACGGCAGAGGAAGCCCGCGCCGATGCCGCCGACCGTCCAGCGCTGCATCCGGTCGGCGGCGTTCTCCACGACCATGTCCGCCTTGAAGTCGGGGTCCGACGGCACGATGGGCCGCTGGCGGGAGCGCGACCAGAACGAGTAGAACCGGCTGGGGAGCCCGCCCGCGGCATCGAGCGTCTGGGCATCCCAGATCATGCGCAGGAAGCCGGCGACCCGCCGCGCCGCGTCCAGCCGTCCCAGCGCCAGCGCCGTGAAGCCGGGGCCGCACGCATACGGGATGTCCATGTCATCTGACATCGATCCGTCATGCAGGCGGTCGTTGGCGAAGGCTCCGCTGGCCGGGTCCTGCCAGCGCAGCAACTCGTCGGCCAGACCGTAGGAGAGGTCGTACTCGCCGATCTGGTGCGCGCCGAGGATGAAGGTCGCGTCCCGATACGCCCAGTCGGTCCGGACGACGCGCAGGGGGCCGTCCAGCCGTCCGTCGGCGGTGAGCAGGTTGCGCCGAACGAAGCCGCAGACCGCGTGCGCGGCCTCGACCTCGCCGACCAAGCCGAACGTCCACGGCGCCCGGTAGTACTCGAAGCCGGCTGCCGGGTCTCCAAGCGCGCCGTCCGGCCGCATCCGCCGGAGCAGCCAGTCGGTCCCGCGCCGCCGCGCCGCGAGGTACCGCCGGATCCGCTCGGCGTCGGACGTGCTCCCGACATCGTGCGCGCGAGCCAGTGCTGCCGAACATGCCCCAGTAGTCCACCAGTTCTCAGGCTCGGACGGTATGCTCATGATCAGGCTCCTTCGCCCGCAAGGGCTTCATCCACCATATCGAACACGTTCCGTGTGGGCCGGTAGCCGAACACGCGGCCGGCTCGTTCACTCGATATCACCCAACTCGGCCGTGCACGCGGCGTGCGCACCGTGACGACGGGCACGTTCAGCCTCGCCCCGATGTAGGCGAGCAGATCGGCCTCGCCATGCGAGCCGGCGGGACCGATGTTGAACGCCTTTCCGACCGCATCCTCGCTGTCGAGCGCCGACACGATCCCGGCCGCGGCGTCGCGTGCGTCGTTCAGGCTCATCCGGGCCGTCCGGCCCTCCATGTCGGCCGTGACGAACAGCCGCGGCCTGCCGTCGTCATGCGCGCGCAGGGCCGCCAGCAGATCGGCGTCCGCCACGCCCGACCGCGAGTTCTCCATGGCGCGGATCGCCGCCGTCACGAACATCCGCGCCCCGAACACGCTGTCGGCGACGACGAGCTCCGCCGCATCGGCGGTCGCGCTCGGTCGCACGATGGTGACGGGGAGACCATGGGCCCGCCCGAACGCCAGGCTGAGCTCCTCCGCCGCCACCTTGGACGCACCATAGACCGATCCCGGTCGCCGCGGATGCTCCTCGTCCACGGGCAGATACCCAGCCGGGACGGCGCCACCGGGCCAGTAGACGGCGTCCGAGCTGATGTACACGAAACGGCCGACCGAACTGCCGCGGTCCCTGATGGCGGACAGCAGCCGGTAGGTCCCCGCCACATTGATCTCGAAGTACTCGTCGTCGACGTGGTTGCGCGTCGTGAGCGCGGCCGCAAGGTGGATGACGGCTTCGGTGCCGTCGACCGCCTGGAACAACGATGCCTTGTCCGTCAGAGAACCCTCGACGCACTCTACCCCCGGTCGCTCGATCAGGGACCGGCGCGGATCATCGGGAACGACGAGCGCCCGCACCGAACGGCCGTCGGCCAGCAGCCGTTCGGTGACGTGGCGGCCGATACGCCCGCTGGCGCCGGTGACAAGAACGCTCACCCCGAAGGGTCAGGCTCCGGTTGGGAGAACCAACTGTTCGGATAGATCTTCAGCCGCACCTCGCCGTTCATGGTGCCCAGTCCCGACCGCACGGTCGCGTAGTAGGTCACCAGCGCCTCGTCGTCCACGAACGTCACCGAGGGATAGGCGTTGCCATAGCCGTGCCGGTCCTCGATCGTGCGGCGGTTCTCCCAGCTCTCCCCGTCGTCCTTCGAGATCACGCTGCGCAGCGGATTGCGCGGCTTGTGCACCCACTCCCTGCGTGGATTGCTCAGGTCATACGGCGGCGTGTCGTTCCAGATCAGCAGCAGGTCGCCGCCCGGCATGCGCTTCATGCAGGTCGCGACCGCCGGCGAGTCGAGCTCGGTCGGCTCGGTCTCGCTCCACGTCTCGCCGGCATCGGTCGACCAGCCGCGGTACAGCTTGCCCACCGTGGTCCGCAATATCGCCAGCAGCGAACCGTCGCGCCGCTCGATGACCGCCGGCTCCTCGGCGCCGCGCGACGGCGCATCCATCTTGGTGCGGCTTTCCTGCCACGTCTCTCCCTCGTCATCCGAGTACAGGCAGAACGCCCGGTAGTGATCGCCGCGCCCCCAAACCGGGCTCGAGAAGCACGGCAGGATGATGCGCCCCGAGCTGTGCCGGAGGATGTGGTCGGCGTTGGTGAAGTACCACCCGGAGCCGGTCGTGATGTCGCGCGGCGGGCCGAACGTCTCGCACTCGTCGTCGGAAACGCGCAGGAACACGCGCAGCCGCTGCGCCGCGCGGTCGCGCTCGGTATAGGAGAACAGGATCCGGCCGCTCGGCAACCGCACCAGATTGGGATGCTTCACGTTATCGACTCCGTGATTCTCCTGCAGGGTCATCACACCGCTCCAGGTGCGCCCCCGATCGGCGGAGACGCGCGCCGAGATCTGGCACGGCGCCTCATCCTGGACAGTGGCACCCTCCTCGAACACCGTCTGGTTGATCACGCTCGGCCGCCGCACGTAGTAGGCGCACCAGACGAACAGCAGCCGATCGCCCGAGAGCGGAAAGATGAGCTGATGGTCGTTGCGCGGGTGCGCATGGCTCCACGGCGCCGCCGCGACGGAGTGGATCTCGTTCTGGAACGCGGAAGGGTCGAGCATGATGCTGCCTCCAGGTTGTCGATCACCACATGGTAGACGAGACGTTCCCGCCATGCACGACCACGGATGGGAGAGCACGCTGCTGGCGGTTGGATTGGAGCCGCAACGGTTCGTCGACAACCTGCTGATCACCTTGGTCCAGGATGCTACGCACCGCCGGCACACGCCCGAGCGCTATCCCGCGGGGCCGCTGTTCACCGAGGACCGGCCCTGGACGGCATTCACTAGTCGGTCTACCCGCAGACGCCGACCTTCTGCAGCCGCGGCGGAAGCCCCGACGACGTCAACATCCTCTGGTACCCAGCCAGGGGTGCCAGTGGTTCAGGGTCATTCTGGCTGTCCGACCCTCCCTGGTGACCGGCAGCCCGTGGCTACCGCTCAATCCCGACTTCACGGTCGAGTGGCGCGCCCACCAACGCCTCGTAGCTGTCGAACGTCATCGCTTCATGCGAGCCGAACACCCGTCCCGGCAAATGACGGCGAAGCGTTCGAGTAGGTATTGCGTGAGTCCGTGAGTCCGGGCCGGCGGTTGGTCCTTCCGCCAGAAGTTGCTACGGTGCTCCGTCGTGGAGCTCCGCAAACTCTGCATTGAGCGGTACAAGGGCTACGCACAGCGGGCGGAGGTGGAGTTTGCCCCTCTGACCATCCTCGTAGGCCCCAACAACTCGGGCAAGACAGCGCTCGCTCAGACCATCCAATTGTTGGCGGGCGGCATGGCCCCCACGGGGAATGATACGTCGGAGCCGCTCCCGCTTGAATCTGGTGGAATTCAGCACGGCTTGACATTCACGGACTTGGTAACCGGACGCACTGTGCACGGCTGGTTATACATGTCTGCCACGCTGGAGGATCACACAAGTGAGCTGTCCCTGTCCGCTACCGTTCGGAACGTAGTGACATCGACCCGGCCGCCTACGCGCCAAATCTCCGAATGGCATCTCACGAGTGACGGTAACAAAATTGTGTTGCAGAGGCTAGGGTTTGACGAGCGACCCGAGTATGATGTCTCTGTTTCTGGGACCGCGCCACAACGCCGCCAGCTCCTTTGGCGAGGGCTGATCCCATGGCAATCGAAGGATCTTGCGGACTGGGCTGAGGCACGAATCGACGCGCTCCAAAGCTGGGCTCTAGGCGTTCGACACTTGCGGTGCCCGCGGAGCCTCCGCCCCTCGCCTTTCGTTACGCCGGAGGACTCGCCGCTGGTCCTTGGACCCGACGGTCGGAACACGCCACTGGCGCTCGCAGCGAACGACGAGTTGAGGGAATCTGTTCGGAAATGGTATCGCAGCGCCTTCGGGGAGACTATCGACATCGTAGCTCAGGGGAACTACTCTGAACTGGTGGCCGGAGCCCCGGCCCACGGCGCCAACGTACGACTCACGCAATCCGGTCGCGGGCTGTCGCATGTTCTCCCAGTAGTCGTGATGGCGCTGACGGCCCGGGCGGCCGGCGCGGGTGTCGACATCATCGAACATCCGGAGGCCGAATTGCATCCGGCTGCTCACGGCCACCTCGCGGAACTGTTGCTTGAGAACCTCGCAGGCCCGGCTCGACCCCTGGTCGTCGAAACTCACTCCGAGATGGTGCTGCTACGCGCCAGACGCTGGATCGCGGAGGGGCGACTACCGGCCGCCGATGTTCTGATTTACTGGGTTCACGCGGAGCCAAGGGCTGGATCCATCCTCCAGAAAATCAGAATCAACAAAAACGGTGAATTGGATCGCTGGCCGGACGGCGTGTTCATTGAAGACTATGAAGAGATTCTGGCGATCCGACGGGCCGCTCGGGCGAACGGTTAAGAGCGCGTGCGCATCGAAATCGATCCATGCGTAGCGAACGATCCGGACGCCCACCGATGGTTGGATCGCATTCTGTACAAGATCGAGGCCGGCTGGCACGTGTGGGACACAGCCGACCAGGAAGTGCCCGACGAGATGGAGGCCACAACGTGGATTCGTGACAGCGGCGAGCGGGTACACGAAATGCTCGTTGAATCGATCAAGCGTGCCGCCTGGACCCTCGAGCCGCACGGAAGGTCTATGCGAGTGACGGCTCACCCGAGTACCGCGGACGAACTCACGCCCGAAGCCGCTTCCCGACTCGCCGACGAACCGCTCTGCATCTTGGTCGAGAATCGGTTTAATGACGGCCCTTTCGTGGAACGCATCGTAAAGGAGCTTGACGCGGCCCTTCACAATCTGTGGAATCTCTCTGACGATCCTGCCCGAATTGACAGCGTTGGCGGCAAGGGGCAAATGCCACTGGAGGTGGAGCGGCGCACACAGAGGAAGCCGTATCGTCCCCGACTCGTCGCCGTAATCGATAGCGACCGGAAAGCGCCCGATGCAAAACCCGGCACCGATGCTCGTCGATTGTCTCGCACATGCAACAAACACAACCTGCCCTGCTGGATCCTCGCCAAACGGGAAGCCGAGAACTACCTGCCTCGAATTCTCCTCAACGCGCGAAGAAACGCGGGGGCAGCCCATCAACGCCTGGTTGACGCATGGAGCAGGCTCACCGATGATCAAAGGAATTTCTTCGACATGAATCATGGCCTACCGAAAACGCTCTCCGCGGACGAGCAAGAGAGCAAGAGCTGTTCGATGGACTTTCGCAGGACGATCGAGAGATCCTCTCCAGCGGCTTTGGTCCCAGAGTGCACGAATGCTGGAATCTGTGGAACGTACAGGCGAAGACAGAGCTTGTCATCCGAGGACAGGGCGACTTTGAGCGCGGCCTCGACCTGATCCGGAGCGAAGTATAGATGTCCGACGGCAAGCGCAGTCGCACCGACGTCGTCACCGAAGTCATATTTCTCGGCAAGCTCGTCGAACGAATTGCGGCTGGGAACATTCGCGTGCCGAGGTTCCAACGTGCTTTTGTGTGGAAACAGGCTGACCTGCTCGCGCTGCTCGACAGTATTCTGCGAGGATTCCCGATCGGTTCGATCCTCGTTTGGGATACCGAGGAGAATATAGAATCCACCGATCGCATGGGGCCAGTCAAGATTGACCCGCCCCCCGGCGGAGTAGTTGGCTACTTGATCGATGGTCAGCAGCGCGTCTCAACCCTGGTAGGAACGCTACGGTTGACTGATGATATGGACGACACCGTCGACAACGTCGACTGGCGCGTATACTGCAATCTCGACACCCAGGAGTTTCACCGATCTCCAGCAGAGGGTCCTGGCCCCGAGCATTTTCCGGTGCAGAGCTTGCTCAACACCGCCGGCTTTTTCGATGCGTGCCGCCGCATCCAGTCGGAAGTAAATGACCCGGCTAAGAGCCAACGCTGGCTGGACGAAGCGGATCGCCTCGCAAACGCGTTCCGAGACTATCAGCTTCCTCTCATCCGCATTCGCGAGGCTGACCTCGACAGCGCCGTTACCGTTTTGCCCGACTGAACCGCACCGGGCAGAAGATGGCCGCCGACGAAATGGTATCCGCGTTGACCTACCAAAGGGGACAATTCCATCTTGCGCAGAAACTGGATGAGTTCAAGGCCGAGCTCGAAAAGAAAGGGTTCGGGAATCTCGATCGCGTCTTCCTTCTCAGAGCCGTGCTGGCAGCCCTCGACCGCGACATCTACGCGAAGGATTGGGCGGACCTCATGGTCAAGCCTGAGGTTCGCGAGAGACTTCCCAACGCCTTTGAGTCTGCGGCAGGTGGAATCCGACGCGCGCTGAAGTTCCTTGACTGTCTGGCCGTTACGTCCGATCGGTTGCTGCCCTATGGACTGCAACTCGTGTTTCTCGGTGAGTTCTTCCGGCGGTGCCCGCAGCCAAGGGACAGCGTTGTAGAGTTACTGAACCGCTGGTTTTGGGTAACGTCATTCACCGGCTGGTTCGGTGGGGTAAACACGGCACAGGCCAACCACGCACTAAGCGAGATCCACGACCTTGCAGCGGGGACCGGAACCAGGTTCAGTGTCATCAATCTCGAAGCACCGGCTCAGCCATTTCCCGAGCGCTTCGACGGTCGTAGCGCCCGCGTACGCGCTTTTCTTCTCTATCTTGCATCGCTTAGGCCTCGTTCTCTTCGAGGAGAGGACGATCTCAACCCTGGAGAACTGCTCTCTACTTTGGGAACCGGAGCGGTCGGGTATGTGTCTACGAACCAACCGCAACTCGGGGATCTGATTCGCAGCCCTGCGAACCGCATGTTCCTGGATCGTGACCACATTGGGCAAGCATTCCGCGCGTTGAAGGACTTGAGCGACGACCGGCTGAAGGAATTGCTGCCAACTCATGGCTTTCCGAAGGACTCGATTCACCGGTTGCGAAACGACGACAGAACAGGCCTGATCGCCGCACGGCTAAGGACCCTGATTGGCGGTGAGCGGGAGTTCATGAACAGGCTGAATGTAGTGTTGCCGACCGCGCAGACGGCCGCAACCATTGCGGACAGCGACGTTTCCGACGAGGAATACTCCGAAATCGAACCTGGGGAATCTGAAACGGATAACGAATAAGACGCCGGCGACCGCCGGCTCAGGTCATCTCCTCGGGCGCGGCTCCGGCTGGGAGAACCAGGCGAGCGGATAGATCTTCAGCCGCACCTCGCCCAGCATGCCTCGCACTCCCGACTTGACGGTCGAGTAGTAGCCGACCAGCGCCTCGTCCTCCACGAACGTGACCGACGGATAGGCGTTGTCGTAGCCGAACCGGTCCTCGATGGTGCGCCGATTCCGCCACGTTTCGCCGTCGTCCTGCGAGATCGCGCTGCGCAGCGGGTTACGCGGCTGGTGCGTCAACCCCGAGCCCGGAATCGACACGCCGTACGGCGGCGTGTCGTTCCAGATCAGCAGCAGGTCGCCGCCCGGCATGCGCTTCATGCAGGTCGCCACCGAGGGCGAGTCGAGCTCGGTCGCCTCGGGCGTGCTCCACGTCTCGCCGGCATCGGTCGACCAGCCGCGGTACAGCTTGCCGAGCGAGGTCCGCAGCAGCGCCAGCAGCGAGCCGTCGCGCCGCTCGATCACCGCCGGCTCCTCGGCGCCCCGCTTCGGGAGATCCATCTTCACCCGGCTCTCCTGCCACGTCTCGCCCTCGTCGTCGGAGTACAGGCAGAACGCCTTCCAGTGGTCCCCCTTTCCGTAGATCGGCCCCGCGTGGCACGGCAGGATGATCCTCCCGGAGCTGTGCCGCAGGATGTGGTCGGCGTTGGTGAAGTACCAGCCCGGGCCCGGCGTGATGTCGCGTGACGGACCGAAGGTCTCGCACTCGTCGTCCGAGACCCGCAAGCGCACGCGCAACCGCTGCGCCGCCGCGTCGCGCTCGGTGTAGGAGAACAGGATGCGCCCGCTCGGCAGGCGCAGCAGATTGGGGTGCTTGACGTTGCTCGCCCCGTGGTTCTCCTGCAGCGTCATCACGTCGCTCCATGTGCGGCCCCGATCGGACGACACGCGCGCGGAGATCTGGCACGGCGCATCGTCCTGCAGGCTTGCGCCCTCCGCGAACGGCGTCCGGCCGATCGCGCTCGGACGCCGCACGTAGTACGCGCACCAGACGACCAGCAACCGGTCGTCGCTGAGCGGAAACACGAGCTGATGGTCGCTGCGCGGGTGCGCGTGGCTCCGCGGCGCCGCCGTGACGGCGTGGATCTCGTTCCGGAACGGGGAAGGGTCAATCACGGGTACCTCCGTGCAGGCATCATGACACCAGGCCGGCGACACGCCACACTGACGTCATGCATGAGCACGCATGGGACAGCACCCTTCTGGCGGTCGGTCTGGAGCCGCAGTTGTTCGTCGATAACATGATCATCGCTTCCGTCCAGGATGCCACGCGGCGCTGGCATGCGCCGAAGCGGTATCAGGACGGGCCGCTGTTCACCGAGGACCGGCCGTGGGAGCATCGGCTGTGGACCGCCTACTACGGCTCCACCACCCTGATCCGCGACCCCGACGACGGCCTATTCAAGTGCTGGTACCAGGACCAGGAAGGCGATCCCCGGAAGGGCGAAACCGCCGGCGACAGACCGCCGGCCAACTTCGCCATGCGAGCGACGCTGCTCTACGCGCAGAGCGCCGACGGCGTGCACTGGGAGAAGCCGGAGCTGGACGTGCGCACGATCGACGGCCGGCGCACCAACATCGTGCTGGGCGGCGGCGACTTCGGCGACGCGCACGCCATGACCGTGGTGCGCGACCCCTACCCGCCGCGGCCCGAGGAGCGCTTCCGCGGCATGCTCCGCCATATCTGGTACGAGGGCGCGACGCGTCGCCGCGTCACCACGAGCGTGCACTCGCCGGACGGCATCCACTGGTCGGTCTATCCGGACATGCCGACCTTCGGCAGCCGCGGCGGCAGCCCCGGCGACGTCAACATCCTCTGGTACGACGAGCACTCACGCGAGTTCGTGGTCAACATCCGCGCCCACATCGGCGGCCTCCCCGGCGCCGCGAACCTCCGACACCCCTACCGCGCGCACGGCTTCCTGTACCCGTATCAGCCGCACCAGCCCCTGGCCCAGAACAAGCGGCGGGTGTGGCAGAGCCGCAGCCACGACTTCGTGCACTGGAGCGAGCCGCTGCTGATCGCGGTGCCCGACGATGACGAGGATGGCCTGGACGAGGGGTACTACGGCCTGTCGCAGTTCCGCATCGGTCACCAGCACCTGGGCACGGTGGGACTGTTCCGCAAGGTGGACAACACGGTCGAGGTCCAGCTCATGCAGAGCCGCGACGGCCTGCGCTGGCGCCCGGCCGCGAAGCGGCAGCCGTTCCTGGCACCGCGCGGCCCCGGGCACTGGGACGCCTGGATGACGTCGCTGTTCAGCCAGCCGATCGACGTGGGCGACGAGCATTGGTTCTACCAGGGCGGCTTCAACTATCACCACGACTGGTTCCTGGCGGGGCCGAACGAGGGGCTGGACCATGACGAGGTGCGCAACCCGACCGGCACCTCCGGGGGAATCGGTCTGGTGACGCTGCGCCGCCACGGCTTCGCCTCGCTGTCTGCCAACGCCGTGCGCGAGGGGATCGTCGTCACGCAACCGGTGCTGAGCCGCGGCGGCCGGCTGGCGATCAACGCCCGCTGCCGGCCGGGAGGCTCGATCCGGGTCGAGGTGGCCGACCGCCACGACAGGGTGCTCGACCGGTGCAGCCGTGACGCCTGCGACCCGTTCGCCGGCGACTCCGTGCAGCACGTGGTGAGCTGGGCCGGAAACCCGCACGTGCCGAAGTCCGCAAGCGACGGCGACTGGCGGGTGCTGCGCTTCTTCCTCCGCGACGCCGACCTCTACTCCTTCACCTTCCTGCCGGCGGAGTGACTCCCGACCGGCAGGCACCGCCGGCCGTGCGCTGGACCGCTCTCCAGGGCGGGAGATGGGAGGACGGCTGCTGCTGGGACGCGGGCCGCGCGCCGCTCCCGGACGAGCGCGCCTGCTTCGACCGTCCGGTGTCCGGCGCCGTCACCATCGACACGCGCGTGGCGGTGGCCCGCGTCGAGGTGGACTTCGGCGCCCCGGACGCCGCTGTCGAGCTGGGCGGCCCCGGCACGTTGGTCCTGACCGGCGCGGACCGCTTCCTGGGCAAACCGGTCGCCCTGCAGGTCGCGGACGGAACCCTGCATCTGGCGGCTCCGCTGCGGATCGAGGTCGCCGCTCCGCGGTTCGGCGCCCATGCCGGCGGCACGCTGATCGTCGCCACCCCGCGCGTGCGGGCGGTCGCCGACGATCTCAAGCTGGCGGTGTCGCAGACCGGTGTGCTGGCGCTGCGTACCGATCGCTGGTCGCCCGAATTCGACCTGGACGCGGCCACCAGCCGTACGCTGGGCTTGGGCCCGCACGTCATCGACTTCGGCGGTGAGGAACGCGGTCCGGCGCCGCGGCTGCTCGCGTTCCGGAGCTTCAAGGAACATGACGGTGACGAGCTCCTGATACGGGGCTTCCGTCCCGGCGATCAGTTCCGCTTCGAGGAGGATCCGCACGAGTCGACCGACCCCGGCAAGGAGCTGCGCCTGCACGCCGTGCGGTTCGCCGGTGCCGCCCACGGCGGCGCGGCCCGCGTGGAGCGGAGCGGCCCCTTCTTCTACCTGCTGCCGCGGGATCGCCGGTTCGCGGTGCCGGCTCGAGAGTCGACCGAGCAACCGGCGAGTCGGCCTGTGACGGCCGTGCAGACCGCGCCGCCGATGCCGATCGCGGAGACGGCCCGGGCCGGCGACGCGGTCTCACTTCCCAGCGGACGCCTGCTGGCAGCCATCGCCGCCGAGCGGCCGGCACTGTCGGTCGCGGTGAGCAGCGGGAACGGCTGGTCGCGGCCCGCGGCGCTGGCTCTGCCGGCCGGCGCGATCGGCGCGACGGCGCCCAGCCTGCTGCGCCTGCCCTCCGGGGCGATCCTCTTGCTCTATCAGGCGTTGCTGCCGGCGGGCACCACGACGGTGGCGGTGGCGACCTGCACGGAGCCTGCCCGCGCCGGCACTGCCGGAGCTTGGTCGCCACCCCGCGTGACTCCCGGTCTGGAACCGGGCCTGCGGCTTGCCAACGGCCGGCTCGCGCAGGGAAGCGGCGGCCTGCTGCTGCCGTTTACCCTCGACGCTTGGGCGGGCGTCCTGACCTCGACCGACGACGGAGCCACTTGGCGCCGGCTCGGCCCGCTGCTGCCCGGCCCGGGCGCGGGCCTTCGCTACCCCTCGGTCGCGGAGCTCGCGCCGGGCCGGCTGCTCCTGCTGGCCGCCACGGCGACCCATCGCATCTACCGCAGCGAATCGTCCGACGGAGGCGCCACTTGGTCCACGCCTGGCGAAGTCACCACCCTGGTCGCTCCGGAGGCGCCCTTCGCCCTGACCCGGCTGCCCGGCGGTGCCGGCTTGCTGGTCGCCTGGAACCACCACAGCCGCCGCGGCGACGGCCGCGACCGCGTACGGCTGTCGGTCGCCACCTCCTCGGACGGAACGCGCTGGGCCACGCCCCGTCCCCTCACGCCGGACCCGTTGCAACTCGCCACCTGCCCCTCGCTTGCCCCGATCGAGGGCGAGCCCGGCCGCTTCGTCGCCACCTACGTCCAGCTCGCCGATCCCCACAGCGGCGCCGGCTTGCTGCAGTCGGTGCAGATGACCGTCCCCGTAGTAACATGAGCGCATGGACTGCGATGCAGCGATAGCGAAGATCCTCAAGGCCGAGGGCGTGGAATGGATGGCCGCCTTTCCGATGCAGACCCTCATCGAAGCCGCCGCCAAGGAAGGGATCCGGCCGATCATCACGCGCCAGGAGCGGGCGGGCGTGAACATGGCCGACGGCTACAGCCGCGTCATGAACGGCCGCCGGATCGGTGTGTTCACCATGCAGCGCGGCCCCGGCGCGGAGAACGCCTTCAGCGGCGTCGCTCAAGGCTTCGCCGACAACGTGCCGCTGCTGGTGCTTCCCGGCGGCGCCGAGCGAGCACGGTTTGGCTCACACCCCGGCTTCGACGCGGTGAGCAACTACGGCGGCATCACCAAGTGGTGCGGCTACCTCGCCGACCCCGCCCAGGTTCCCGGCCACTTCCGCACCGCGTTCACCCGGCTCAAGCACGGCAGGCCGGCGCCGGTGCTGATCGAGATTCCGTCCGAGCTGGGCACGGCCGACTACGGCAGCGACGTCGAGTACCGGCCCGTGCAGGTGCACCGCTCCGCCGCCGACGCCGACGACGTACGCGACTTGGTGACGGCTCTCCTCAAGGCGCAGGCGCCGGTCCTGTACGTCGGCCAGGGCGTCCACTATGCCGAGGCGTATCAGGAACTGATCGACTTCGCGGAGCTGACCCGCATCCCGGTGCTGACCACGCTGGCCGGCAAGAGCGCCTTTCCGGAGAGCCATCCGCTCTCCCTGGGCACCGGCGCCAACTCCGCCACGCTGATGGCCCACCGCTTCCTGGAGCAGGCCGATTTCGTGCTGGGCGTCGGCGCAGGATTCTCCACCACGGTGTTCAACGCGCCGCTGCCTGCCGGAGTGCCGCTCGCCCAGGTCACCAACGCCATCGAGGACCTCAACAAGGAGCACGCGATCGACTACGGCGCCATCGGCGATGCCAGGCTGGTGCTGCGGCAGATGATCGAGGAGGTGCGCCGCCAGGCAGGTGCCGACGGGCCTGCCGGCCGGGACGGCGTCGCCGGGGCGGTGGCCGCGGTCAGGGCGGAATTCATGCAGGAGTGGACGCCGCGCCTGCACTCCGACGAGGTGCCGATCAGCCCCTACCGCGTGCTCACCGAGCTCACCCGCGCCATCGACCCGCGCAACGCCATCGTCACCCACGACTCCGGCTACCCGCGCGAGCAGTTCGTGCCGTTCTGGCCGGCCGACACGCCCCACTCCTACATCGGCTGGGGCAAGTCCACGCAGCTCGGCTACGGGCTCGGCCTGGCGCTGGGCGCCAAGCTGGCCGCGCCCGAGCGGCAGGTGGTCAACGTCATGGGCGACGCCGCATTCGGGATGGCCGGGCTGGACATCGAAACCGCGGCCCGAGCCGGCATCGGCATCATGACCGTGGTGCTCAACAACGGCGTCATGACCCACTACGACTCCTACCTGCCGTATTCCAGCAAGCGCTATGGCACCAACGCGCTAGGCGGCGAGTACGCCAAGATCGCCGAGGGGCTGGGCGCCCACGCGGAGGTGGTCACCACCCCGGACCAGCTCGGCCCGGCGATCCGGCGCGCCGCCGAGGTCAACCGGACCGGCCGGCCGGCGCTGATCGAGGCGAAGACCAAGGTCGAGGAGACGGTGGCGCGCTACTACCGAAAGTAGGACGCCCGCGGCGGCCCGGGCGCTACGTCAGCCCCATGCCTCGCAGATTGCGGTAGCTGGTGGCCAGGCAGGCGAACGGGTCCTGCCCGTAGCAGTCGTCCTGCTCCACGAATGCCCACTCGATTCCCGCCGCGCGGCACGCGGCCACGATCTTCGGCCAGTTGAGGTTGCCCTCGCCCACCTCGGCGAAGCGCTGGGTGCGGTCGGGCAGCATCGCCATGTCCTTGAAGTGGACGATGCTCTGGCGGCCGCTCAGATCGTCGATCCACTGCACCGGGTCGGCGCCGCCGGCCACCAGCCAATAGACGTCCAGCTCCGCCTTCAGCGCCTCCCCCGGAACCCCGTCGTACAGCTCGGCAAGCCAGGTGCGGCCACCGGAACGGACCAGCTCATGGTTGTGGTTGTGGTAGGAGAAATCCATCCCGACCGCGGCCAGCCGCTCCGCGACGGGTCCCAGCTCCGCCGCGAAGCGCTCCACCCCGCCGGCCTCGCGATAGTCTTCGGGCAGGCCGCCGATGGCCGCGTGCGGGCACCCCCAACGCTGGTGGGTGTCGATCATGCGGTCGAGATCGTTGAGGAACTCATCCCATCCGAAGTGCGTGGCGGCGATGTCCAGGCCGTGCTCCTTCGCCAGGCGCGCCACGTCGGCCGGGTCGACGGCTCCGAACGCGGACACCTGCACGCCGGAGTACCCGGTGGCGCGCACCTTGGCGAACGTCTCCGCCACGTCGTCGGCGGTGTCGGTATGGCCGCGCACGGTATAGAGCTGCGCGCCGATCCTGAGGTCGTTCATACAAGTGCTCCTGTCTGCAGGCACGGCGCGACCGGCGCCTTGTCCGCGGGGTGTTGAGGCTGATAGTGCCAGAAATTGATGGGCTGCTTCGGGTCAGCGGTACGCAGGTAGCCGTTCGCGGCAGGCCGACTGCGGGTATAGGCCGCCATCCCTGCCAGCAGATCGGCCAGTTGCGACAGCGGCGTGGCCTCCGAGTCGACCACATCCGCGCGCAGCCCGTTGGGGATCTCCTCCAGCAGGAGGTGCACGAACGCGGTCGCGCACCGAACGACTGCGGCGCGAGCTCCCAGACCGCTCCACTTCAGCTCCGTCACGCCGGCCGTAGCGAGTGCGCCCGCCAGCCGCGTGCTCAGATCGACCACGGTGCCGGCGGGCAGCGATACGGCAGCGATGCTGCGAAAACGACCATGGTCGTAGCGCCTCTCGTCCGCAAAGACCGCGTACTCCACGTCACGAGCCGATCGGGGGCGGTCCGTTCAGCACGTCGCGGATGGAACGCGCCACCTGCGCGGCCAGCACCTCGGCGCCGGCCTCGGTGAAGTGGACGTTGCGCGGCGGCTGCAGCTCGGTCATGCGAGGCAGCGCCAGCGCGTAGAGATCGTCGACGGCGATCCCGCGCGCGGCGACGATCCGTGCGGCGGCCCCGTTGTAGCGCACCACGTCGGCGGGCGATCGCGACGACGTGCCCTCCTGCACCGGCGTCGTGGTCGCCCAGATCAGCGCCGCGCCGGTGGCTGCCAGCCGATCGAAGAGCGCTTTCAGGTTCCGCTCGTACTCCTCGATCCCGACCTGCTGGACTCCCGCCGCTTCCACCTGGGCGATGTCGTGGAGACCCCAGTTGCAGTGGATGACCCGCCACGTCCCGTCGCCCAGGTAGCGGTCCAGGTCGGCGAGGCTGTGCCGGGTCGACCGGCAGTTGCCCGGCGCGCGGTGCACGGCAGCCACGCCGGTCAGCAGGCGCCGCACGGCGACGGTGTAGGAAATCGAGATCGAGTCGCCGAGCAGCAACACACGGGGCAGCGCGGGATCGTCGGCGACGAAGGCGAATTCGGGGCGTCCGCGATACTCCTCAGGCACCAGGGTCCACCACCGCGACTCCGTCATCGCGGGCAACCGTACCCGACCGTGGACACCCGTGCCAGCCGCCGCTCGTGCCAGCCGCCGCTCGTGCCAGCCGCCGTTCGTAGCCAGCCGCCGCTCGTGTTGACAGCGCCCGCTCCCGCCCATAGAAAGGGTGATCCGCCCCCACGCATCATGAGCACGGCCAGCACCCTCGACCGCAGGACCCTGAGCGCGCTGCGCAGCGAACGGCGCCGCAGGGCTCGCAAGTACCTGATGCTCTACGGGTTCTGCGTCATTCCGGTGGCGGCACTGTTCGTATTCCACTACATCCCGATCTACGGAATCCTGCTGGCCTTCAAGGACTTCAGGTACAACCTGGGAATCCTGGGCAGCCCCTGGAACGATTTCCAGCACTTCCGCGACCTGTTCACCGACCCGTTCTTTCCGCGGATCGTGCGCAACAGCGTCGTCATCAGCGTCCTCAAGCTCGCCTTCGCCTTTCCCGCGCCGATCCTCCTGGCGATCCTGATCAACGAGATTCACACCCCGTCGCTGAAGCGCACCATCCAGTCGATCACCTACCTCCCCCACTTCATGTCGTGGGTGGTGCTGGCCGGCATCATCCAGGAGCTGCTCTCCCCGCAGCGAGGCGTGCCGTTCTTCTTCGGCACGATCCTTGGCGCGGAAGAGATCCCCAACCTGCTCGCCGATCCGCAGTTCTTCCGTGCGATGCTGGTCTTCACCCACATCTGGCAGGCAATCGGCTGGGGCAGCATCATCTACTTCGCGGCGATCTCGACGATCGATCCGGAACTCTACGAGGTGGCCGGCCTGGACGGCGCCGGCCGCGTGCGCATGGCCTGGCACATCACGGTACCGTCGCTGGTGCCGGTGATCACCGTGGTCTTCATCCTCCAGATCGGCCGGCTGCTCAACGCCGGCTTCGATCAGGTGTTCAACCTGTACCACCCGCTGGTGTACGAGGTTGCCGACATCCTGGACACCTACGAGTACCGGGTCGGCATCGTGCGCGGCGAGTTCGGCATCGGCACGGCGGTCGGCCTGTTCAAGAACGTGATCGGCGTGACGCTCCTGGTGAGCGCCAACTTGGTGATCAAGCGGTACAACCAGTATGGCATCTGGTGAGCTGACGCCGGCCGCCGTCGGCCGCGGCGGCTCCTGGCTGCGGCGGCGCACGGTCGGGGAATCGGCCTTCAGCGTGGTCAACGTGACGGTGCTGCTGCTGTTCTGCTTCACCATCGTCTACCCGTTCTGGCGAGTCGTGCTGACCTCGTTCGCGGGGCCGGGAGAGTTGGTGCACCTGGGCTTCAAGGTCTGGAACGACAACTGGTCCACCTACGCATACCAGTACTCGGTGTCGCAATACGGCAACGTACGCGTCGGCTACCTCAACTCCATCCTGCGCGTGGTGCTGGGCACCGTGCTCACCCTGGTCTGCACGATGTTGATGGCCTATCCGCTGGCGAAGCGCGACCTGCCGGGACGCTCGCTGCTGACGCTGTACGTGGTGATCACCCTGTTCTTCGGCGGCGGGCTGATCCCGCTCTATCTGGTGGTACGCAAGCTGGGGCTGATGGATTCACGGCTGGCGCTGGTGCTGCCGGTGATGGCCAACGGCTTCTACATCGTGATCATGCGCAACTTCCTGATGACCCTCGACCTGGCGTACGAGGAAGCGGCCCTGATCGACGGCGCCAACTACCTGGACGTGCTGGTGCGCATCATCGTGCCGCTGTCTGCGCCGGTCATCGCCGTGGTGGTGCTGTGGGCGTCGGTCCAGCACTGGAACGAGTGGTTCCACGCCATGCTCTTCACCAAGAGCCGTGACAAGCACGTGCTGCAGTTCCTGCTGCGCCGCATGCTGCAGGACATGACAGCCGTCCGCCTGGAGATGGCATCATTCGAAGAGGAGGTCGACCTGCTGCCGCTGCCGTCGGTGCGCGCCGCGATCACGGTGCTCACGATCGGGCCGATCATCCTGCTCTACCCCTTCATCCAGCGGCACATGGTCAAGGGCATCTTCATCGGCTCGCTGAAAGGCTGATCGATTCGCTGTAGCATGAGTGCGTAGAGCGCAAGGCTACACGCGGACCACGCAGGCCGGCGCAAGCCCGCATCTACAGGAGGATCAGAGATGCGAAACAAGACGATAGCGATCGCGCTGATGCTGGCGTTGGCCGTTCCCGCGGCACTGCTGGCATCCGGCGAAGAGGAGGCGGCGGCGGCCGACGCGCACATGGAGATCACCTGGCTGGGCGACTCGCCCGACGAGTCGTGGTGGATCGGCCAGCTCGAGGAGATGTTCAACGTTACTATCACCCTGGACGGCACCGCCCGCTTCGACGGCGAGCGCGAGCGCATCATCGTGGCCGCCGGCGAGTTTCCCGACACCGGGGCGCCGTGCTGCCTGAACACGCTGACTCTCTACGAGGATCAGGTGATCCGCAGCCTGCCGGAGGACCTGCTGCGCACCCACGCGCCCGACTACGCACGCGCCATGGACGAGCGCTACCCGGCCATCTGGAAGATCTACGCGGCGCCGGACATGGAAGGCGAGCAGATGGCCATGGGCGCCATCGCCGAAGGCTCGATGGCAGCCGTATTCCACCTGTTCACCCGCAAGGACTGGCTGGACGCGCTGGGCGTGGAGTTGCCGGACTACGACGAGACCAAGACCTTCCTGGCGCGCGGCATCCACTACTACGAGAACGACGCGCTGACCCTGGACTGGGTGGAGAACCTGCTGGTCGCCTACCGCGACGGCGATCCGGACGGCAACGGCAAGAACGACACGATCCCTTACGGCGCTTACACGCAGGGCGCCAGGCCTTTCGGCTCGTGGCCGTGGGGAGCGATCCAGGGCGCACTGGGCGTGCCGACCACGAACCTGGACCGCAACCACTACGTGGACGGCGAGCTGTACATCGCCCACGTCAGCCCACGCTTCAAGGAGTTCACGGAGCTGGTGGCGCGCTGGTGGGACATGGGCCTGATCGACAGCGAGTTCTTCACCATCGATCGCGGCGCGAGCTGGGAGAAGGCGGCGACCGGCGCGTTCGGGGTCTACAACTCCAACTACAACTACGTCGGCGCGGTGCCGTCGCGGCCGCCGGACAACATGATCTCCGATGAGGATGTCGCCAACGGCGTCGAGCTGGTCATGTTCGCGCCGATCGGACCGCGCGGCGAGCAGTTCGCCGGCATGTACGGCACCTCGTACGTGCGCGGCCAGGTGCAGGTGATGAACAAGAACCTCAGCGAAGCCAAGACCGAGCGGGTGATGCAGATCGCCAATACCAAGTACCGGCTCACCGACGGCACGCCCGAAGGCATCGACCTGTGGATCCAGTGGCAATACGGCTATGGCGAGGAAGGCGTGCACTGGGAGTGGCGCGGCGAGCCGTACCAGTCGGCGATCCGGGCGATTCCCGCCGACGAGCGGCCCGCTGACGCGCCGGCGCGCGGCGGCTTCCCCACCAACTACCCCAACTACTCTCCGGTCGAGTATTTCGCGTTCAGGTATCCCCCGCAGCAGGCGGACTGGATCCTGAACCACCTGTTCGGCGACCGCGTGCAGGGCCAGACGTTCGCCACCGAGTACGTCGACATCTTCAACGAAACCGACTTCCGGGAGATGTCGGGACGCCGCGGCGAGGCGCTGCAGACCATGGCCGCCGAGTTCTTCGCCAAGGCGGTCACGGGAGAGATCGACATCGACGCGGAGTGGGACAACTACGTCGCCAACTGGATGGCAGCGGGCGGCAACGAGCTGATGGCGGAAATCGCCAAGATGCCGCGCTGGTCGGACTTCTTCTAGTAGCGCACGCCGATCCGTCGGAACCGCGCCTCGCTCCGTCGGGGCGCGGTTTTCTATGCCCTCAAGGGAGATGGATGATGTCGATTCTGACCCGCGCCACTCCGTCGGCCACCATGTCAAGTTGGCGGGCGCCGGCATTCGACAGGTCGATGACGCGACCCGCAACGTGCGGGCCCCGGTCGTTGATGCGCACCACCGTGGACGCGCCGGTGTCGAGCCGGGTCACCCGCACCAGCGTCCCGAACGGCAGCGTGCGGTGCGCGGCCGTGCGCGCGTTCATGTCATACACCTCGCCGTTGGCGGTCTTGTTGCCGTGAAACCCCGGCCCGTACCAGGAAGCGATGCCGATCTGCTCCTCCGGAGCCATCCAGGTCGCGCAGCCGGCGACGACCAGACACGACACGATCCCCGCTAACAGGATCCCGCGAACTCTCATGTTCTAGCGTATCGGCACGATCGGACCTGAGACCCAGCGAAGCTGATACGATCGGCGCATGACAGGGACTGACGACGCTGCCCGTGAGCTGGAACGCCGCATCATGGCCGCCTCGCCCGAGCAGGTGGCGCTGCTTGACCGCGCGCAGGCCGAAGGGCTCATGGAGCTCGCGCCCGTAGTCCTGCCGGTACACCCCCTGGGCGACAACGACCACATGGGGTGGCCGGTGGCGACCATGGTCCCCGACATTGGAGCCGGCGACGCCATCGTCGTTATCCACCGCCGCATACCCGGCCACAACCCCAAGGGCGCGGGCCGTGGCGGCGCCGACTCGACCTTCTCCATGGCGACCCGCTCGACCGACGGCGGCGCCACCTGGAGCGAGCCGTACGACCTGCGCGACGCCATGGGCGCCGAACGCAACCGCGGCGGCGATCTGCCCCTGTCGCACCGCTACAAATTCGGGCCGTTCAACCCCGGCAAACAGGGCTACAAGCTGCACCTCAACGCGATCGGCACGGCTCACAATCCATCTGACCACAACCGAACCGGCGGCGACGGCACGGTGGTGGTGCTCTGCAACTACGGCGCGTTCCGGTCGGAAGACGGCGGCGTCACCTGGGAGCACCGGAGCGAGTCGTTCCGTGAGGACACCACACCCGGCGACATCGTCTACCTGGGGCCGCGCATCATCGACCACCCGGAACACGGCCTGCTGGCCTTCGGCAACACCGTGGGCTACGTGCCGGCCGGCACCGAGGGGGCGAACTACTCCCAGAATGCCGTGGACGCTCCCGGAGACCACAGCCGCCCGTTCCTGGTGGTGCTGCGCTCCGTCGACGGCGGCCGCTCGTGGGAGCGCATCGATCACCGGCTCCCCGACTGGGCGGCTCAGCACGAGCCGGCGGCCCTCCTGCACGCCGGCCGTCTGTGGGTGATCGGCCGCGACCAGATCACCGGCACCGATCACGTGCAGATGCGCTTCCGCGCACCCGGCGACCCCGTGGAGACGCAGCGCACCAACATGCGCAACCGCAGGAGCATCGACACGGTCGACCTGGACTTCAACCCGGTGACCGGCCGCCTGGAAGTCGTGCGCTCCAGACGCGAGGCGATGCGCGTCGACCTGTGGAGCATCGACCCGGCCGAATGGGAGTCCGCCGAGTGGCGTCTGGAAGCGACCCTGTACCGCCGAGGCGGCAGCTTCTACCGCGACGGAGACGGCTTCCATCCGGCGGGCGCGATCATCGACGCTGCGGCCGGCGTCCAGCACATCTTCATCTACATGGGTCATCCCAACGGGCCGGCCGGCTCGTTCCGGCTCACCCGCACCTTGGACACCCCGCGCTTGGCGCAGTTCCTGCGCTCAGCGTAGCGCCGCACGACCGCGACGGCATGCTGAAGACCCTGCGCGCGGTGATGCGCTTCCGCCGCCGGCCGCGCGGCCGCGCCGAGCGGATGCGCGCGCGGGCGGTGAACATCGCCGAACTGCGCCTGCTGGCGCGACGGCGGCTGCCGCGCGGCGTGTTCGGCTACATCGACGGCGGCGCGGAGGACGAGGTGACGCTACGCGCCAACACCGCCGCGTACCGCCGCCAGCGCTTCGCGCCGCGGGTCCTGCGCGACATGTCGGTCGTCGACACCACCACCACGCTGCTCGGGCAGTCGCTGGCCATCCCGCTGGTGCTGGCCCCCACCGGGTTCACCCGCATCGCCGATCCGCGGGGCGAGCTGGCCGTGGCGCGCGCCGCCGCCCGCGCCGGCCTGCCCTACAGCCTGTCCACGGTGAGCACCCGCTCCATCGAGGAGGTGGCGGCGGTCAGCAACGGGCCGCTCTGGTTTCAGCTCTACATGCAGCGCGATCGCGGCCTGGTGCGCGAGCTCATTCAGCGCGCCGCCGCCGCCGGCTACGCCGTGCTGATGCCCACGGTGGACATCGCCACTCCCGGACGCCGCGAGCGCGACGTCCGGCACGGCTTCACCCTGCCGCCGCAACTGGAGCTCTCCACCTTGCTCGACGGCCTGCGGCGGCCGGGCTGGACCTGGGACTTCGTCCGCTCCGAGCCGATCACCTTCGCCAACTTCCGCGGCCGGACGTCGGCCGACGGCTCCACGCCGGTGGCGCTGGCGGAGTACATCAAGCACCAGTTCGACCCCACCGTGAACTGGCGCGACCTCGACTGGCTGCGCTCGCTCTGGGACGGCCCGCTGGTGGTCAAGGGGATCCAGAGCGTGGCCGACGCACGGCTCGCCGCCGAGCGCGGCTGCCAGGCGATCGTGCTGTCCAACCACGGCGGGCGCCAGCTCGACGGCGCGCCGGCGCCCGCGGACCTGGTGGCCCCGGTCGTGGACGCGGTGGCCGGCAGATCGGCGGTGATCTGCGACGGCGGCGTGCGCCGCGGCGGCGACATCGTCAGGGCGATCGCCCTGGGCGCCGACGCCTGCATGGCCGGCCGCTTCTACCTGTACGGCCTGGGCGCCGGCGGCGAGGCGGGAGTCGACTACGCGATCGAGCTGTTGACCGAGGAAGTACGGCGCACGATGACGCTGCTCGGCTGCACGGCCGTGAACGAGATCAGCCGCGACTACCTCATGGATGGATGAGACGGCCGTCGCATGCCCTTCAGGAGGATCGCCGGCAGTCGCTTCAACTGCTGCGTGCGCGGGTCCACTTCGAACCCGCCGGACTCCAGTGCCGTGACGCCCAGCAACGGCTCGGCGTGCGCATCGCCGAAGACGATGGTACCGCCGACGATCTTGCCCTCGAACTCGATCTGTCCGACCGTGGTGTCCATCGCGATCGAGCTGCCGTCCGCCAGGACGTACTGCTCATGGGACACCGGCGCCAAGCCGATCGCCTGCAGGTGCTGGCGCGGCACCAGCGAGTCGAATGCGCCCGCATCGACCAGGAACCGCCCGGTCCAGCTCTTCGCCGGTGCGGCCGGGTTGCGGATCGTCACGTCGACGTAGGTGGCTCCCATGGCTGCGCGATACCGTAGGCCCCCGATCCGGCCTGGTCAAACCTGATCGATCTCTTTCGACGCTTCGGATCGGCGGCGGTCATCATGGCTTGGCGAGTGGACGGTGGGGTCCGAATGGCCGAGACCGGACAGCTCGTTCAGCTCTCGATCCCCTGGTGCGATAGATACTCCTCGATCGCCTCCACCACCACGGTATTCAGGCTCTCGTCCTTGATTCGAGCCAGCGTGCTCGCGCGGCGATGGGTATCGGCGGGAAGCCGCACCACGAATCTCCCGGAGAACGGGCGCTCCGGCTCTTCGCCGTCCTGGCGGCAGCCGTCGAGGTAGAAGTCGACCGAGTCATGGAACGCTCGCCGTACCTCATCGATTGTCCGGCCTCGGAAGTCCACATGGTCGCGATGGAGGTTGACGACCGTTCCATACAACTCTTGACCATCGATGTCGACTCTTGCCAAGTACCCTTTGTACTCCATCATGGTTCGACTCCCATCCTCCTCAGCAGGTTCATGATCGCTCGCACCGTGGCTTGCCCGGTCTCGTTGGACGGGTGCGGTTGGTGAAACACCGCCCGCGTCCCATCGGGAAACCGGAACCGCACGCGTGAGCCGGAGCGCTGTCGGACCTCCGCTCCCAACTCCGAGAACAACGCCTCGATCTGCTGCCAGTCCAGGTTTGCCTGTACGCGGTAGATCGCCTCCAGCGTGCGCCGGTGTCTACGGTTCACGAATTCTCTGTATAGTACCGTCTTGTAGTATCTGATCCAACGTGGAGGTCGCAAAGGTCGTCGGCGTCCTTGATCCTGACCTGGAGTTGACCCGCTTTCGTGGACCCTGCCTCTCCGCGTTTCTGCGGCCGATACACTCAATATCCGCCTCAATCGACAGGGGCGCCGCGGTGCCGCCGTCAGCCGGCCAGACGCTCACGTGCGGGCATGCCCAGCTCCCAGCGGAGCGCGCCGTCCAGGGTCGGCTCCAGCCAGCGGAACCCCAGCTCGGTGAGCCGCGCCGGGACCACCGCCTGCCCCTTGAGGATGAGCTACTCGCCCATCTCCCCGAACAGGGCGCGGATGGCGATACCGGGAACCGGCGCGAACGCTGGCCGGCGCAGCACCGCCGCCAGCGCGTGCGTGAACGCGCGGTTGGTCGCCGCCCGCGGCGCCACCACGTTGATCGCGCCCTGCGCCTGGTCGCTGCCCATCAGACAGTGCAGCGCGCCGATCGCGTCGTCCAGCCCGATCCAACTGATCGGCTGCCGGCCGCTGCCGACCACGCCGCCCGCGCCCGCGCGGAACACCGGCAGCAGCCGCTTCAGCATCCCGCCCTGGGACTGAGCACGGGCCCAGCCGCGCGTGTACGACGCGGATGCCCGCGGCCCGCGCCGCTTCGGCGGCCTGCTCCCAGGCGGCCGTCACCTCGGCCAGGAAGCCGTCGCCGGCCGGCGCGGACTCGTCGACCGTGCCCTCCACGTCGCCGTAGTACCCGACCGCCGACGCCGACACCAGCACCGCGGGTGGCCGCTTCAGCCCGGCGAGCGCGCCGCAGAGCAACTCGGTCGATGCGATGCGGCTTGAGCGAATGCGCCGCCGCCGCGCCGCGGTCCAGCGTTCGGCGCCGATGTTCTCGCCGGCAAGGTGGATCACCGCGTCGAAACCCTCCAGCGCATCCGCATCGATCTGCCCGGCGGCGGGGTCCCAGGCGATTTCTCGGCCGGACGCGGGCGGCCGTCGCACCAGCCTGACCACGTCGTGGCCGCCGCTTTCCAGAAACGAGACGAGCGCGCCGCCGATCAGCCCCTGAAGCACCCGTAAGCAACACCCGCAGCGGTCCCGGCGGGCCGGACGCAAGACGGTCCAGGTCGCGGCGGACGCGTTCCTGGTGAACTCCAGCGTGCGCTCCATGGTGCGCCGGAGCCACGCGCGGCCCAGCGTCGCCAACATGAGGCGCGGCTCACAGTGGATCCGTTCGGTGAGCTCGCAGCTCCCCCGGAGCCACGGCCTCACGCAGGTGGAGCTGGCCGAGCGGATGGCAATCTCACAGTCCGACCTGTCCAAGCTGGAACGGCGCCGGGACACCCGGCTGTCATCCCTGCGCGCCTATGCCGCAGCCCTTGGCGGCGGCATCAGCATCGTGTTTCGGAGCAACGCCAGCGGCGCGTCGCTCCAACTCAGCTCGGAAACCTGATGCGGGAGATGGAGCGACCGACGACGCCACCATGAGCGAGAAGCCGGGGCCGCCTGGAGCTTGCGCCGGTTACGCGAGCGGGTGCTGCGGGTGGCCAGCAGGGTCGTCCACCATGGGCGGCGGCTGACGTTCCTGTCGCGCCCGCGGCGGTCGGCAAGAGCCTTGTCGTGTCCGGGAGCCGCTCCCTGCTTGTCCGGGCCGTGGGCTGGCCATGCCGAGTCGATCGGTTCCTGCACGGCTGCGTGGTTGCGTCCGCCGAAGTATGATCGCCTTCGGTGACCGGCACCGAGTTTCTGCGACGAGTCAGGCACTACGCGAGTAAGCGGCGATGGAGTACCGGTTCGATCAGCTTCGCGGCAAAGGCAGCCATGACCGCGTCCACGTAGGCGGGCACTTCACGACCGTTCCGCGCAAAGAGCTCGGGAAAGGGCTGTTGGCGGCGATGTTGAAGGATCTCGGATCGACCAGGAGAACTTCTGATGCAGTATCTGTATCCGTGCGTGCTAACCCCGGAGGCAGAAGGCGGATATGCCGTGTCCTTTCCCGACGTAGCGGGAGCGCTGACCTGCGGCGACGACCGGGCCGAAGCGCTCGCGATGGCCGAGGATGCCCTGCTAGCCGCGCTGGCCGGGTACGTCCGGGAGCAATGGGACATTCCCGTGCCGAGCACTGCCGGCCACGGCCAGGAACTCGTCGCCGTGCCACCCATCGCGGCCGCCAAGCTGGCCCTCTACACGGCCATGCGGCGGCAAACTATCACCAAGGCCGAGCTCGCGGTCCGTCTGGGACTGGATGAACCTGCCGTGCGCAGGCTCGTCGATCCCGACCACCGCTCGCCCTTGGGCGCCAGCGAGCGAGGGAATCGAACCTCGGTCCCGAGCTCGGGAGCGATGCGGGCAGCCGGCGTGCGGAGGACATCGCCCGCGTGGCGCTGTTCCTGGCCGGGGACGAGTCGAGCTTAGTCACCGGGTCCGCCTACGACGCCGACGGCGGCTGGACCGCCGCCCTTGTCTGACGGACGCATGCCGGCCGCCGGCAACCCCTGTTCGCGACCCTCCTGGCGAGCCTTCTGTTCAGCCTTGGTCACCGGCCAAATGGTCGCCCGCGTGGAGATCGGATTCGTCGACGCTACGCCCTGCCGTACCCCTTGATCGCGATCCCCTTCACGTTCGCGATGGCCGTGAATCGCCCACTCAGAGAACGCTCGTTTCTCCAGCTCCCCACGGCGGCTCCGCGAGAAGAAGATCAATGGCGACGCGTTGATGATCCCCGAAGGCACACGGCATCATCACCCGGCTCGAGACCGCTGCGATGTCTCCCACTACGGACAGGTGGTGGACGTGAGCCGCGCCAAGCGGACCTGGGACGAGTGGGTGTCGGGCGCAGACGTGATGCCGGTGCCCTGGCCGGGTGGATTGCTCCCGGGGTGGTGCTCGAGACGGACCTCCGGGCGGTCGCCGGGCGGTCGCCGGGCGGGAGGCTACGAAGTGGGGGCTGTGCGGATCGTGTGGGCCGGTGGGAGGCGCCGGGCGGCGGCAGTCCGCGATGACCGGGACCGGCGGCCGGGGGGTCAGCGAGCGAGGGGAATCGAACCCCCGTCACGAGCTTGGGAAGCTCGGGTCATGACCGTCATACGACGCTCGCGGCGGTGGCCACGCAGCACACCTGGGAGTGGCAGCTCGGTGCCAAGTGGGGGCGCCGAAGCGCTCGTCAGCCTCGGAGACAGGGGCCTGCGACGGAATCATCTACTCGTGGGAGCGCCGCTTGGGATCGGCGGCGGTGACCAGTGCCTTGGCATAGGCCACCGCCCAGGTGGTCGCCAGCTTCTTGTCCCACTCCTGCTCGACGTCCAGGATCGGGATGTGGTCGATGTTGAGGACTCCGTCGTATCTGGTGGCCTCCAGCGCGGCGACGACCGCTCCCATGTCCATGTCGCCGTCGTCCAGGAAGGTCTCCAGGTACTCGCCGCGCGCCGGGATCGGGCCGATCACGTTGCGGAAGTGGACGTTGAAGATCCGTTCGGAGCCGAAGTGGGCGATGCCGGCCAGCACGTCCTCGCCTGACTCGTAACGGGTGCCGACGCAGTAGGTCATGCCGTTGTTGGGGCTCGGGAACTCCCGGAACAGCCGGTCGAACGCCGCGAAGCTGTTCAGCACGTGCGGAATACCGCGGTAGACCGGGATCGGCGGGTCGTTGCCGTGCTGGCAGAGCCGGACCCCCGCCTCCTCCGCTACCGGCAGCGCCGCTTCGTAGACGCGGCGGTAGCCGTCCCAGATCTGCTCCGGCTCCACGGCGCCGAGCGGCGCGTCCATCACCCGGTCGGCGTCGGTGAAGTTGATGCCGGGCCGGCCGTAGCCGCCGCGTCCGCGGCCCACCGTGTGTCCGGGCGGCCCCGCGGGCGGCAGGTACTGAGCGTTGTTGGGCTTGATGGCCACCAGCCGGATGCCGGCCTCACCGGCGCCGCGGATCAGCTCGCAGAGCCGATCGATCTGTCGGTCGGCGCCGGGACGCCCGTAGTAGGCATCCCAGAGGTGCTCGATCGCGGTGTTGGCGACGTTGATCCGCAGCCCGAACCCGGCATAGCGCTCGACCACGCGCCGCGCTGACGCGGCGGTCAGCGATCCCGAGGTCCGGTACTCCTCCAGGTACTCCAGCCGCACGTCGACGTCGTCCACGCCGATCTGCTTCAGGAACCGCAGTCCGTCGTCGCTCGTGTCCTTGGCGAATACGCCTACGCGCATGGCTCCACCTCCAGATCGGTGACGAGAGTGTGCGTGGCCGCCGACTCGCTGACCAGCAAGAGCCGATAGGCCGGCTCCTTGGTGCCCATGACGAAGTCCTCCCCGCTCTCCTCCGTCACGGGCCGCCAGCGCGGTGCCACGGTAAGGCGGCCATGCGGGCCCGCGGTGGCCCAGCCGCGCTCGCCCCGCTGCCACGGATACCGGCTGTGCAGGTAGAAGCCGACCTGAAGCGGCCGTTCCAGCCGCAACCGGTCGGTCACCACGAGGCGCCGCGGGTCGTCCGAGTCCAGCAGGCGTTCGGCGCCGGTGACCGGCTCCGGCCAGACGCCGTTCAGGTCGACCCGGCAGTGCAGGCGCTGCTCGTCGCCTTCGCCCTCCGCGACCGTCGCGACCGGGCACGGGTTGTGCTGCCGCAGCGGCGTGCCGCCGTCCGCGTGCGGGACGACCAGGTTGTGGTAGCGGGCGTACTTGATGATGGCGCAGCGGGGATCGACATAGGGCATCTGGCCGCGATCGGCTGCCAGCTCGTCCCCGAACGCCTCCAGCACGAAGCTGCCGCGGTCGTCGTGGCCGTGGCCGGCGCCGGCCGGGCCGCCGATCACCTGCACCCGCACCGGCCCGTCCGAGGTCGGCCGGTTCGAGCACAGCAGGCCGGTCACGGCGAGATTGCGGAACACCGGCGGCCGCGCGGCCGGCGGCGGCAGCTCGTCGGGGCCGTAGACGATGTTGAGCTCGTGCTCCGGGGCATAGTTGGCGCGGGGCGAGTGCTCCTTGACGCCGGCCAGCAGCTCGGGCACCGCCGGATCGTCGGACAGCCGGCACAGCAGCCCCAGCGACCCGGAAGCCACGCAGACGCCGGCACGGCCTCCGTCCGAGTGCTTGATGACCGCGCCGACCGGCGCCTCGGTGCTGAGCATGGCCGTGATGTAGTCCACGCAGCGGACGGCGACGTCGGGAACGATCGATTCCAGCGGCACGCCGCGGTGCCGGGCGTACAGCGCATAGCCGGCCAGCGCCTGCTGCAGGGATCCGGTGGCGTAGCCGATCCCTTCGTACGTGCCGCCGTCGGCCGCGTAGTAGGCGCTCACCGTCTGGTCCAGCGCCGCGCGGAACGGCTCCAGGAAGTCGCCGCCGTACGGCCAGTGCCGGGCCAGCGCCACGCTGACCACGATGCCCCCGAACGCGAAGAAGATGCCCTGGTTGTTGCTGCGCACGTACGGATGGCGCATCAGCGTCTGCTGGATCCACGGCATCGCCTTGATCGACACCGCCTGCGCCAGCAACTCCTTGCCGGCATCGGTCAACAGCGATCCCGCCCAGTCCCAGGCGAAGATGCTGTTGATCGCGACGCGGTACTCGCTGAAGCAGCGCGTCTCCCAGCTCGATCCAGGCATGGTGCTCATGAAGCCCGGCGTCCAGACGTCGCAGTGGGCGGCGGCCAGGGCGTGGTGCAGCGCGGTGCGCATCAGCTCCCGATCGCCGTCCAGCAGGCCCACGAAGGCGCAGATCCGCATCGCCGCGATGTCGATCCAGTTGTGCGGCGTGTTGAGCCCGTCGCCGCGGTGGCCGTTGCGCACCGGGTAGTTGTTGATGGTGTGGCCGATGCCGCGCCACGGCTCGCTGCCGCGATAGGAATGGGCCACGTCGCGCAGGCGGGCGTACACCGGCCCCCAGGTGGGTCCCTGCACGCGGGCCCGCAACCGCTCCAGGTCGGCGGCGTCGAAAAAGAGACCAAGTTGCGGCTCCGCCGCGGAATGGTCGGCGCCGTCGGGCAACAGCAGGTCGTGCCAGTCGTCGGGATACGGCAGGACGCGTCGCCGCCGGGCTTCGCGCGCGGTGCTGTCGGTGACGCCGAGCCAGAACAGATCGGCTACGCCCGGCATGTCGCCCGGATCGCTGAGCTCGATCTCCAGGGCCGAGATGCGGCGGCCGCCGATCGGCCCCTCCAGCTCCTGGCCGGCATCGATGCCCGGCGCCCGATCCACGATCACGCGCGGCGACCCGTCCACGATGGCGCGGACGGTGATCGCGGTCGACCGCATGGACTGCACGCAGAGCACCAGCAGGTCGTAGCCGTCCACGTCGATCTCGACCTCGCGGCGCATGACCACGGCCAGCGGGCGGCCGCCCGGCCAAGTGCACTTGAACGTGTGGAAGGTCTCCTCGAGGTCGCTCGAATCGGCGCCGTCGATCGTCCAGTCGCTCAATGGGTGCCGCCGCGGATCGAACATGCGGACCAGGATCGCCTCACCCTCGCTGTGCCCGATCGGAAACAGCCGCCCGCTCGGACGGAGGGACCGGTGGTCCACCGGCATGCCGCTCCCGCTAACCGTGGATGCGGGCCATCGCTGACGCAACGGAAGGCGTGTAGCGAGGGTCCAGCCACTCGCGCAGCACGAAGAATCCGGCGGCGAACTTGGGACCGGTGTCGCGCTTGGCGGTGCGCGGGCTCAACGCTTCGACGACCAGATCGGGTGCGCCGTCGATGTGATTCTCGCGGAGCTGACCCACGCGGTCGGCACGATAGAAGGCCAAGTCCGGCATGAACACGTCCCGCGGGCTCAGGCGCACCGCCACCACCTCCCGGAAGAGCACGCCGAGCCGTGCCGCTCGACGTAGTTGGCCATGAGGACATGAACGAAGTTGAGCAAGTCGGCATGGCGAATGGATACCGGCGAGTGCATGCGGATCTCTCCCGAGATGAGGTCGGCGAACCTCTCGGGGACCAGCCAGTCCAGGAACTCCTCCGCCGTGAGAAGCTTGCGATCACGCTCAGCGGCGACGGAAACGCGAGTCGGCATGGTCCCGCCAGCTTACCATGCATGCATGAAAGCCGCAGCTCGCCCTTGACATGATCCCGGCAACGTGCGCCACTACTCTGTTATCTCACATGGCCGAGTTCATCGCTCGGCACCTGGAGGAGACGATGCACACCAAGACAAAGCCAGCAGTCATCGTCGCACTGGCCATCGCCCTGATTCTTCCGTCGTACGCCGGCGCGGCCGGCACGGGAGAAGGCGCGGCAGCGGAGCCCATGGTGATCACATGGAGTCACCCCTATGAGGATTCCTGGTTCCTGCAGCATCTGAACGAGATGTTCGACGTGACGGTCAAGGGTAACGGGATCGTCATCCACGACCGGGACAAGCAGGCGCTGATGTTCGCCGCAGGCGAGGCGCCCGATGCGTTCTCTTACTGGAAGGCGGTCACCGAGCTTTATGACGAAGGCATCATCCAGAGCCTGCCGCTCGAGGCGATCCGCACGTTCGCGCCCAATTACTCGCGCACCGTGGACGAACGGCCGGTCGGCTGGCTCATGCACCAGGTCCCTGACAAGGAAGACCATCGCTACGGGATCGCCACGCTGGGCGAGATGCACGGCGTGACCACCACGCATGTCTCCTTTCGCATGGACTACGCGCGCAAGCTCGGTTTCGACCTGGAGACCTATGACGCCAACAAGCGATCTCTGGACGACATCGGCAGGGTCTACTGGCTGGACGAGAGCAAGGACCTGCAGTGGTTCGAAGACCTGTTGGTCGCCTTCAGAGACGGGGATCCCGACGGCAACGGCAAGAACGACCACATACCGATGGCCGCCAACCAGGGCATCGACGCCACCTGGCACAGCGTCCTGGGCGCGTTCGGCCTGTCCCAGTATCCGGACTACTACTACGGCGGCAACCTGAAGAACTACGAAGAGGACGGAGAGTTTCACATCGAGATCATCTCGCCGCGCTGGCAGGCGTTCCTGAAGCACGCAGCCAAGTGGTACGCGATGGGGCTGGTGGATCGGGAGTTCCCGACGCTCAGCCTCGGCCAGATGCGCGGCAAGGTGGAAGCGGGGCGCATCGGCGTCTATATGCGCACGCGCGTCAACTACGTTCCCAGGCTGAGCAAGCGACCGCCCAATTCCTTCGCCACCGAAGCGGAAGTCGCGCAGGGTGCAGAGGTCGTCGCGGTGCCGGCACCGATCGGCCCCGGAGGGTTTCAAGGCACCGGCCCCGACGGTCTCTTCCCGTTCGGCACCGCCTATCCGCTGGTCGTGAACCGCAAGGTCGATGAGGCGAAGCGCGACATGATCCTGCAGATCGAGGACTATGCTCACTGGACCGACGAAGGCCGCATCCTCTACCGCTTCGGCAAGGAAGGCGTGTTCTGGGATTGGGCGGGCGAGCCGTACCAGTCCGCCGTGGTGCGCAGGGACCCGGGAACGATCCCGAGCGAGTACCTGTTCAACGACCACCCGGACCAGCCGCAGTTCTCCACGACCCCTCATTCGGAAACCAAGGACATGATCCCGGTCCACATGTTCCGACAGACGGCACAGCTCTATCTGGATGTGTTCCACGGACCGCGCGGTCAGGAGCTGCGCATCGATCCCCATCGATATGACCTCTTAGGGGAAACCACGATGACCGACCTCATCACCCGCTACGGCGAAGAGCTGCAGACCCTGGCTCGGGAGTTCTACTTCAAGGCGGTGACGGGCGAGATCGACGTCGACGCGGAGTGGGACGGCTACGTGGCGGAGTGGCTAAGCAACGGCGGTCAGGAGATGCTCGCCGAGATGCGCAAGGCTCCGTTGGTGGAGCCGCTGTTGGAGGGCCGATTTGAGTATTAGGCGCTCCGCATAGCCGGCCGATGACAGACCAACGGCTGCGCTTCCTGGTGGTGATGGCGCACGCGCACGACTTCTGTGAGGTCGCAGGCACCTGCGGGATCCACATGGCGCGGGGCGACTCGGTAACGGTAGTGATCCTGACCACGGGAGCGGCCACCCATAATGAGCAGCTCTACCGGGAGCTCTCCAAGCCGGAATCGGAACGGGATACGGATGTAATCGGCCGACCGGCGGCCGACTACATCCGGCAGAAGGAGGACGAGTTGCGCAGGGTGACGGCGCTCTTCGGGGTGACCGACGTGCGCATGCTCGGCTACCCGGACCGGCCGTTCGTCATGGCCCAGCACCCGTCGGCGGTCACCGACCTCCGCGACATCATCCTGGACGTCAGGCCGCACGTGCTGATCGCGCAGAGTCCCTATCTCACCGGCCCGAACGGGCTCTCATCCGGCGAGGTGAACGATCACACGGAGACCGCGTTCGCTACCCAGCAGGCGCGCTCGCTGGCGGCGCTGACTCGCCACGGACAGACGGTCGCACCGCACCGGATCGCGGCGTGCTACTTCCCCGGCGACTACTTCGCTGCCGAGCATTGGGACTTCGTGGTCGACGTCGGCGACTGGTACGAAAAGCGAGTCGAGGCCGAAACGCTGTTTGGCTCGCAGAGCCAGACGCGCGAGTACGCGCGCAAGCGGATCGACGTATCGCTGGGGCACGCCGGCAGCGCGGTGAAGATCGCCTATGGCGAGCCGTACGTCCGCGAGAGGCCGCAGCTCGTCGATCACATCGCGGTTCCCGAGCCCACGCTTCGCCACGCGGCCGAATGGGGATCCTGGATGGATCGGGTTACCGGGAGTCCGGAATGACCGTCGAACTGGGCGATCCGATCGTGGTCGCCCAGGCCGACAAGGCGGACTACCCGTGGGGCGTGTGGCAATCGCCCATGATCCTGCGCGTACGCTCGGAGATCCTGATCTCCTACCACACCTTCATCGACAGCTCGACCCTGCACACCGTGAAGCAGATGACTCCGGCGGTGGTGCTCTCCTCTCGGGACGGCGGCCATACGTGGCAGCCATCCGGAGCCGACCCGCCGTACCGAGGCACCTGCACCCGCCGCAACGGCGAGCTCTGCTACCTCAGGTTCGAAGCGCACGAGATACCGAAATGCGTTCTGCCGCAGCCGGTGGGCAGGCAAGGACGTTTCCTGGCCTACGACCCGTTGCAGATCCCCGAGGGATTCGATACCTGGCACCTCATTCGCCTGAGGCCGGGCAGCGATCGGTGGGAGCGCATCCCCGTGACCATCGACGACCCGGACGCGGCGCTCTGGAGCTACGAGCCGCCCGGCGAGCCCTACGTGATGGCGCGAAGCTGGCGCGGGAACTTCCACGACATGGAGCTTCCCGACGGGTCGCTGCTGGCCGTGTGCTATGGAGGACGCCTCGGGCCGGAGCGCACGCCTCGCCCCAAGACCGAGTGCTATTGCCTGCGGTCGGTGGACGACGGCATGACCTGGACCTTCCACGGCATCATCGCCCGCGACGACGATCATCCGGTCGACGGGTTTACGGAGACCGCTCCCATCGTGCTGGCGGACGGTTCGCTGCTGGCGGTGCTCAGGACGCAGGAGCGCGCAGCTACCCCGATGTACCAGACCCGATCGGTCGATGGGGGAAGAACCTGGAGCAGCCCCGTCGAGGTCTTTCCGTTCGGCGTGCTGCCTCGCATGGTGCTCCTTGGAAACGGCGTGCTGGCGCTCTCTTTCGGCCGGCCGGGCGTGCATCTGGCATTCAGCCCGGATGGGACCGGGAACCCGTGGGAAGAGCTGCGGACGCTGGTGGTGGAGTCGTTCGCGGGAAGCCGGATCGACGCGGGCCGGTTCGGCGATCAGGCGGAGAATCCGGAGGGCAAGGGGCTGCGCCAGCGGACCATGGGCTACACCGGTCTGCTCGCCACCGGCGATGACAGCTTCATCATCGCCTACGATCAGTTCGACTACCCGGATCCGAGCGGCAAACCGTGCAAGACGATCCTGGTGCGGCACGTGAGGGTGCGCGTATAAGCGGTTCGCTCGCGCCGAACGTCCGTCACGCCGCGCACGACTTGGTACGCCGCGAGCGATGGCGGCGCGCCAAGCAGATGCGCCTCCTGTACGTCATCTTCCTCCTGCCGGCGGCGGCGTTCTTCATATTCAACTACATCCCCATGTACGGCGTGATCATCGCCTTCAAGGACTTCGGCGCCCACCTTGGCCTGCTGGGCAGCCCCTGGAACGAATTCGCCCACTTTCGACGCCTCTTCGAGAGCGCCACCTTCTGGCGCGTCTTCGAGAACACGGCGATTATCAGCACGCTCCGCATCCTGTTCGGCTTCCCCGCGCCCATCCTCCTGGCGCTCCTGATCACCGAACTGCCGGGTGACAGGTTCAGGAAGATCGTCCAGTCGATCTCCTATCTGCCGCATTTTTTCTCCTGGGTGGTGCTTGCCACCATCATCACGGAGGTCCTGTCGCCGTCCCGCGGGATCGTGGGATACGTCTATTCCTGGTTCGGCCAGGAGGCGCCGCTGCTGCTTACCGACACGGACTACTTCCGCGGCATCCTGGTGAGTACCGGCATATGGCAGAGCATCGGCTGGGGCAGCATCGTCTATCTGGCGACCATCTCGACCATCAATCCGGAGCTGTACGAGTCCGCCGCGATCGATGGCGCCGGCCGTGCCCGCGTCGCCGCCGCGATCACCATCCCGTCGCTCGTTCCGATCATGACGGTGCTGTTCCTTTTGAGCCTTGGCAACATCATGAGCGCGGGATTTGAACAGATTCTGAACCTCTACAATCCGATCGTATACGAGGTCGCCGACATCATAGACACCTACGTCTATCGGGTCGGACTGATCGACGGGAAGTTCGGGTTTTCGGCGGCGGTAGGCCTGTTCAAGAACGTGATCGGCGTGGCCCTGCTGCTCGGGGCCAACGCGATCATCAGAAGGTTTGGCGAGTATGCCATCTGGTAGAACGGCCGGACCGCTGGCGGCACATACCCTGGGCGGGCGGGCGTTCGACGTCGCCAACGGCGCGTTCATGATCGTCATCGCCGTCACCTTCCTCTACCCCCTGTGGAACACGTTCATCATATCGCTGTCCACGCTCGGCGATGCCAGCGCGCTGGGTTTTCACGTATGGCTGCGTGAATGGAGCTTCGACTCGTATCTGTTTTCGTTCTCGCAGTACGGGAAGGCCGGCATCGCCTACGCGAACTCGGTGCTGCGGACGGTCGCAGGCACGGTGCTCATCGTGGTCGTGACCCTTGCGGGCGCCTATCCGCTTGCCAAGAAACGGCTGCCGGGCAGGTCGGTGATGACCACCTATCTGTTGATCACCATCTTCTTCAACGGCGGACTGATCCCGACCTACCTGCTGGTGCGGTCGCTGGGACTGATCGATACGCGGTGGGTGTACCTCCTGCCGATCATGGCCAACGGCTTCTACATCATCCTGACCCGCAACTTTCTCATGACGATCGATGAGGCCTACGAGGAAGCCGCCCTCATGGACGGGGCCAACTATCTGCAGATCCTGATGCGGGTGATCGCGCCGCTTGCCATGCCGATCCTGGCGACGGTCGGGTTGTGGGCGGCCGTGCAGCACTGGAACGCGTGGTTCGACGCGCTGATCTACACCTCGGATCCGTCCAAGGTCGTGCTGCAACTGCTGCTTCGCCGCGTGCTGCGTGAAGAGGCATTTCAGTTGGAGTTCGGCATGCAGACCTTCGAGGAGCTCAGCGGCAGGCGCCCGCCCACGGCCGGCATCAAGGCGGCGATCACGATCATCACGATCGGTCCGATCATCGTGATCTACCCCTTCTTTCAGCGCTTCTTCGTCAGGGGGATCTACCTGGGTTCGCTGAAGTAGCTCGGGTTGGCCTGACTCAGACCGGCAGGGTCAGCAAGCCCTCGCCCTGCACGCGACCGGATGGGGTGGTGAGCCAAGTCCCGCCCAGGGCAGCGGCAGCCGCTGCGGTGTCGCCGGCCCCCTGCACTGCCGCGAGCAGCGCGCCATCGGTGTCCCAGCCCCACATCGCCACCGCGCCGCCGCCGCACGCCACGCGCACCGGCCGGCCGGCGGCGTTCGTCACCTCCACGATCAGGACCGGCCCGTCGATCAGTCGCGGCGGCGACGCCGGCTCCCGACCGGGCGGCGTGGTCTGCACCACCGACAGCAGGCGGTGGCGCCGGTCGGCCGGCGTGCTCAGCTCGGCGCGGTAGGCCGGCACGTGCTCCCCGCCTTCGCGGCGATGCACCGCGTCCTCGGCCGCGCTCAGCGTGCAGCCGTCGTCCTGGTCCCCCACCGCGAAGGTGGTGACCCGCACCGCGGCGCCGTCCGCCCTCCCCGCCTTACAGCTCCTCCCGTCCACGCGCCACGGCGTCAGGCTGTGCCAGCTCAGTACCGCCGGCTCCTCCGCGGTGAACACGGCCGTGTCGTCGACGATCAGCAGGTCCGGCCGGATCAACAGCAGCCGCCGTAGCGCCTGCTCCACGCCGCGTTTCCATGCGCTGGCGGCGTCGCTCTCGGCGGCGGCGAAGGCACCGGCATCGGCGGCCAGCAGCAGCCGCGCGCCGGCGCCGGCGCGCCCCTCGTCCTGGCTGCGTCCGGCCGGCGTCAACGTGTTGTAGGCGGCGGTCCGGGCCGTGTGCTCGTAGCGCGAATCGAGATAGGCGACGTGATGGCGGTGGAGCAGCAGCGGGCCGCCCCAGCCGCTCACCGCGATGGCGTTCTTGCGCTTCCAGGTGTGGCCGCGCGGGTCCCACAGGCCGCTCTCCAACGTCACCTCCGGCTGTTCGGCCTCCGCGTTGCGCAGGAACACCCAGCCGCCGTCCCGATAGGCCGACATGGAGCGCCGCGGTGGCGGCAGCGCCGCGGTTCGCTCCGCCGGAGCCCAGATCGCGTCCAGTCCCAGCACCCCGAACTCCGCCCAGTTGCGCTGCCCGAAGATGTCGGCCAGCGCCGAGGCCGGCACGCACTGATCGCGGAAGCTCGCCTCGCCCAGCACCCCGGTGGCGAATGCCGCGGCGATCGGGGTGATGGTCTGATCGATGTCGCGGGAGAACCGCAGGCAGTCGCGGGCGCGCTCGAACACCAGCTCCCCCGCCGGTACGCCCAGGCAGCGCGCCGCCGCGTGATAGCTGGCGAATGTCGACCCCAGCGTGCCGAGACCGTAGGTGTTGCCTTCCACGTAGGTGCCGTCGGCCCGTGTCTGATTCATCATGCCGGCAGACAGACGGTCGACGTAGTCGGCGACGGCGGCACGGGTCGCCGCGTCGCGCGAGTCCCGAGCGGTGGCCAGCGTGCCCAGGATCGCGCCCTTCATGAAGCGCACCCCCTGGTTCATGGAGACCAGCCGATGCCCGCGCGCCACGTACGGCTCGATGTACGGCAGCCCCTTGTCGCGGATCGCCCGCCGGATCAACTGCCGCCCGTCCGGCGTCAGCGCATGCCAGGTGAGGTCGAGGAGCAGCGACGCCTTGATGGTCGCCACGTTCGGGGCGAAGGCGTTGTGACGCCATGCCGAGTCCGGGAACCGGTCGGTAAAACCCTCCGACCAGTGCTCCATGTGCGCCATTGCCACCGCGTAGCGGGCGGCCTGACGCAGGTAGTCGTCATTGCCGGCCAGCAGCCCCTTGATGGCCAGCGCCATGCCGTCGTTGACCATGTCCACCCGCTCGTCGGCGTCGCGGCCGAACCGGTCCGGGGAGTACAGCCAGTGCTGGCGCAGGGTGGCCGCCGGATCCAACGCCGACTGCGCGGCGGCACGGGCGGCATCCTCCGCCACCACCGCGACGTAGCGCGGCGTCGCGCGCACGCGGCGCAGTCGCTCCAGGTCGGCCGCGTCCAGCAGCAGGCCGAGTCCCGGCTCGCAGGCGGCGAGCGGCCCGGCGGCGATCATCCCGGCAAAGGCATCCGCCGGCGGCTCCCACGCCGGCGCGTCGCCGCCCACCAGCAGCCAGCGGAACCACGCCTCGCGCGTCCCATCGGTTACCGCCCGCAGACTGATGCGCACCCGCTCCAGCCGATCGCCCGTGAGCGGCCCCGCGTACTCGTGCTTGCGGTTGTAACCTGGCTGGTCCTGCACCACCGCCTGCTCATGACCGTCTATGGTTGCATACATGCTGACACGGGTTCCGGTGTCAAGCCGAACCGCCAGGCTCAGCCTCGAATACCCCGGGATGTGCATCCCGTAAGAACGGGTCAAGTCCACCCGGCCGGTACCCGACCAGCACAGCTCGTTGCCATGGCCGTGGTGGCTGCGCCAGTACGGCCCGCCCGGCGGCGCCGGCCAGCGGTTGTCGGCGGCGAAGGTCCCGTCCCAGAACACCTCGATCACCGCCTCGCTGCGATTGATCGGAACGGGGGCTGCCGGCCAGCGGGCGCTCGCTTTGTCCATAACGGTCACTCCAGCCCGATGGAGCCGTCTCCCTGGACGATGATCGGACGGTCGTACGGGCGCGGGGGAAACTCGGCCGCCGCCTGCTCGTCCAGCTCGATGCCGATGCCCGGCGCATCCGGCAGCTCCAGGTAGCCGTCCCGGATTACCGGTAGCGGCGCCAGCATGCTCCGCGCCACCTCGTCGTAGGGGAAGCAGTTGCACTCCTGGATCAGGAAGTTGGGGATGGCGGCGTCGACGTGCGCGTTCACCAACAGCGACACCGGGCTGCACGCCTGGTGCGGCGCCACCACGATGTGGGCGGCCTCCGCCATGGCGGCCAGCTTGAAGGTCTCCAGGATGCCGCCGTTGGCGGTCGGTTCCGGCTGGATGATGTGCACCGCGCGCAGCTCGATCAGGTCGCGCATGTTCGAGCGCGTCACGGCCCGTTCGCCCGCGGCGATCGGGATCGTGGTCTTGGTCTTGGCCTCCAGCAGCGACCGCGGGCTGTCCGACAGCGCCGGCTCCTCCAGGAAGTAGATGCCGAGCGGGGCGAGCTCGCCGGCCAGCTTGACCGCCTCCACCGGGCTGAAGCTGCGGCCGTGGTAGTCCAGGCAGATGTCGATGTCCGGCCCCACCCGTTCCCGCACGGCGCGCACGCGGGCGACGGCGCCGCGGATCACCTCCGTCTCGCCCATACCGCCGTAGTCCGGCGGTTGCGGGCTGAACTTCAACGCCCCGAACCCCCGCGCCACCACCGCGGCCGCGGCGACCGCCGGGTCGGGATCGTCCGACTTCAGGCCGGAGTACAGGCGGATCCGGTCGCGGGTCGGCCCTCCCAGCAGGCGGAACACGGGCACCCCCAGCCGCTTGCCGGCGATGTCCCACAGGGCGTGCTCGATGGCGCTCAACGCCGACAACTCCGCGGTGCCCAGCGGATAGCGCAGGCCGCGGTAGACACGCTGCCAGTTGCGGGTGACCGCAGTCGGATCCTCGCCGATCAGCGACCGGGCGAACTTCCCCACCGACGCCGCGATCGGTTCGTCCAGGCTGTGGAACCCCTCGCCCAGGCCGCGCAGCCCGCCGTCGGTCTCCACCACCACGAACACGTAGTTGCTCCGCACCATCGCGTCGGCGCCCTTGCCCACGGTCACCGTTCGGATCCGCTCTATTCGCATGGCCGCCCTCGATTGCTTGACATCCTTTCGCGCTCCTTCGGAGCATCTTTGCATCTTGCTTCGATTGAGGAGAAGACGATGAAACGGATCCCCCTCGCTATCGCTATCGCATCGCTGACCGCGGTACTGTCGACCGCAGCACCCGGCGAAGTGCTCGTCACCATACAGAACGTTTCGGCCGGCAGCAGCCTGCCCACGCCGCTGGCCCCGGGGGTCTGGGCGGTGGTGGCTCCCGGAACGCCCAATCCGCTGTTCGTCGCCGACGAGCAGGACACCGGCGTGGGGCTGGAGGCGCTCGCCGAGGACGGCAACCCCGGCCCGCTGGCCGCCGCGCTGGCGGGCAACGCCGACGTGACGGCGTCCGGCGTGTTCAACACACCGGACGGCGCCGACGGTCCCGGACCGCTGCTGCCGGGCGGCACCTACTCGTTCACGGTCGAGGTCGGCATGGCCATGCGGCTGTACTTCGCCACCATGTTCGTGCAGTCCAACGACCTGTTCTATGCGCCCGGCGACGGCCTGGAGCTGATGGGCAAGGACGGCATGCCGATGACCGGCGACATGACCGCGATGGTGCAGCTCTGGGACGCCGGCACCGAGCAGAACGAGCCCCCCGGAACCGGACCCAATCAGGCGCCGCGGCAGTCGGACCCCAATACCGGTCCGGCGGAGAACGGCACGGTGCAGGAGGTCGAGACCGGCGACGAGTACCCGGACACGGCCGCGGTCATCAAAGTCAGCATTACCGAAGCGACGAACTGACCACCCGCCCCCGGGCGGCAGAGGGCGGCTGGATCAGCGGATCAGGGCGAGCGCCCGCTCCAGCGGGACCTCGCTGAACGACTGCTCCGGAATCGAGCCGCCCGCGACGACGCGCAGCCAGTGGCTGCGCACAGCGCTGTCGTCGGGCGGCATGGAGTCGAGCACGGTGCGGGCCCACTCGGCCGGCTCGGCGCGGCCGCAGGCCACCGCGAGCGTGGGTTGCTCGGCCGACCCGGTTGCCGAGTACGTGTAGCACCGCCGGATGGTGCGGCGGGCGCTGGCCATCTGCACCGGTGCGAACTCGACGGTTCCGGCGGTGCCGGCCGGGACCACGAGCACGTTGATCGCCCGGTCCAGGATCGCGTCGAGCGTCGGTCCGGCATCGTCGGCGACCGGCACGTCCTTGTGCCCGGGCCAGACGTCGAGCATGGAGTAGGAAGCGGTCGGGGTGCGGCGCTGGAACGTGAAGTAGTCGGGATAGGCGAAGAACTCGTCTCCGGTCGCGCGATAGCGGTCGTAGAACGCGGTGGTATGGGCGAGCAGCAGCAGACACGCGCCCAGGCCGTCAAGGCCGCCGGGAGCGAACACGCCCACGCGATCGGTCGCGCTGAGGTCACGGAAGAACCGGGCGTGGGACACCTCCTCCCGCTGGTGCGTGATCCGGAAGTCGGATCCCCGGAGAAAGCTGCTGTGCATGACCGCCGTCCGTCCGCCCATTCAGGGCCACGGACGACATCCCGTCAAGTTCTCGTGCGGTAAGCCGCCATGATTCCTGCATGGTAGGTTGCCAGCGTGGAGCAGGTAACGCACCTCAAGGAGACGGTCATCCGCCGCATGACGCGCCTCGCGGCAGCCCACGGCGCGGTGAACCTGGCGCAGGGGTTCACCGATGAAGCGCCGATCTACGACATGGTATGGAGTGGCGTGGCGGCGCTGCTCGGCGGCACCGAGGAGGGAGCGCGCCGCGTCGAGTCGCTGACCGTGCGCGAGATCCTGCACGCAACAGGGAACGCGGACGCCGATTCGCTCGATCGCCCCGTGAAGGAGCTGTTCAGGCAGGTGCGCAGCTCCCGCGACGAGCTCAACCAGTACTCCTTTCCGTTCGGGCTCCCCGCGTTGCGGCACGCGATCGCCGACTATACGCAGACGTGCTACGGCTACCGGCCGGACCCCGAGGAGCAGATCACGGTGGTGCTGGGGGCAAGCGAGGGCATGGCCGCCGCGTTCCGCTCGCTGCTCGATCCGGGCGACGGCGTGGTGGTGATGCAGCCCTATCACGAGCTGTACCCGTCGCAGGCGGCGATCTTCGGGCTCGTGCCTCGCTTCGTGACCTTGCGCGAGGATCGCCGCGCCGGAACGTGGCGGCTGGACCGCGACGAGCTACGGGCTGCCCTGTCTCATCCGTCGGTCAAGGCGGTGGTCGTGAACACCCCCCAGAACCCGACCGGCAAGGTGCTGGACGAGGAGGAACTGGGATTCATCGCGGAACTCTGCCGGGCACACGACCGGTTCGCGATCAGCGACGAGATCTACGAGCACATCACGTTCGACGGCCATCGCCACCGGTGTCTGGCGCGCTACGAAGGGATGGCGGAGCGTACGCTGGTGGTGAACTCGATCTCGAAGACCGGGCGCGCGACCGGGTGGCGCGTCGGCTGGGTGATCACGCCGCCGGACCGCACGCCGGCGCTGCGTGCGGTCCATGACAACCTCGTGGTGCAGGCGCCGACTCCGTTGCAGAAGGGGGCGGTGTCGCTCCTGCGCCAGCCTCGGTCGTTCTTCTCCCGGATCGCTGCGGGCTATCGCGAGAAGCGGGCCCTGCTGGTCGGCGGCCTGCGCGAGATCGGGTTTGCGGTGACCCCGCCGGAGGGCGCGTACTACCTGTTCGCGGACTACCGCCGCGTGTCGGCGCTGGCGGCGATGTCGCCGACGCAGGCCGCCATGTTTCTCATCGAGAAGGCGGGGGTGGCGACGGTGCCGGGCGACAACTTCTACGCCGTCGGACGCGAGGGTGAGCGCTACCTGCGATTCGCCTTCTGCCGCTCGCTCCAGACACTGGAGACAGGCATCGAACGGCTCCGCGCGGGGCTTCGCTAGCGAGTGGCAGAGCCCAGATAGGCTTCGCGGTTGATGCGGGCGATGCCCGGGCCTCAGGCCCCGGTCACATGCTCACGATGACGCCGCACGCGATGCGCCCGCCCGCGCCGCCGATGGGCTGGGTCAGGTGGTCGTCCGGATGCTCGTGAATGATCACCGCCGAGCCGTCCTCGTCCAGCAGCGCCGGCATGTCGCCGCCCGCGACCGACACGCCGGTGGTGAAGAACTCCGCCATCGCCGAACCGTCGGCCCCCACGTACAGGTTGGGCAGATCGCCGCTGTCGGGACCGTCCGCCTGACGCAGACCGTGCGGCACCTGACCCGGATTGATATGCCCGGTAGCCTGCTTGAAATCAGGCGTGCAGGAGCCGGCCGCATGCAGATGGATGCCGTGGGCGCCGGGGGGCAGACCCGCCACCTCCACGTACATGAGTACGCCGGTCGGGGTCTGCTCGAACGTGACCTTGCCGATCACGGATCCGGAGGGGTCGACGATCTCTGCCGCGGCCATGTCGGCGAGCACGGCGGCGGGAGCCAAGATAGCCGCGAACCCAACGGCGGCAACGGCGAGCAACTTCTTGTGGATCTTCATAGGTGTACGCACCCTCCCCCGTATGTCTGAAGACTGAGCGTCAAGCCACGCTCATTCTCCAATGGCAGAATAGCCATTGCAATTCAGCGTGTACATCGGTCGACGCGGCGCTCGCGGGCGTAGGATGGGCACCGGTCGTCTACTTCAAGCAGGTCTTACCATGCCTTGCTGAGTGGGCAGTCAGTGGGCGATACCGTCGTCTCCGCCGGTGAGCCACTCCAGGTTGAACCGGGAAAGGGTCACGGTCTGATGGGGCTCCGCCTCCCCGCGCTCGTACAGGCAGCAGATCGTGCCGTCGCCGGTGACGCACAGATCCGAATACGCGGCGGGTCCGGCATGCAGCACCCTGGCTGCCGGCCACGTCCTGCATTCGTCGTAGCTCAGCCGGACGGTCATGTCGCGCCTGACCCGCTTGCCATCGGCGATGCCGGTGGGGTTGGAGAACAGCACGCGGTTGCGCCCGTCCGCGCGACCGCCTGCCCCGCCGGCGCTGGTGAGCCGGCACACGCTCGCCTGACAGATAGGCTCCGGCAACGCCGCGTCATGGACCATCGGCCCGAAGGTCTCGCCCGCGTCGGCGCTCCAGGAGACGGCGCGGTAGTGGCCGCCCTGCGCGCCGTGTGCGAGCGGGTGGCGGTTGCGGCTGTTGAGGTAGAGCATGCCGCCTGAAGCCTCCAGCAAGGTCGACTCGTTGGTCCCTTCGTCGGCGATCCCGCCGAGTGCCCAGGTGGCGCCGTGATCGTCGCTGTAGATGACGTGGGAGTGGTCGGGGTCCTGCTGCATGTGGCGGTGCTTCAACACCCGGTGATTGCACGGTATCGCCAAGCGGCCGCCGGAGAGCTGGACTCCGTGGCATGGACCGGTCGCATACCAACCCCATTCCGGGCGCTTGACCGCGGCAGTGATCTCCGCCGGCTCGCTCCACGTCCGGCCGTCGTCGCCGCTGCCGGTCATCCAGACCGTCCGCGGCGCCTCGCCCGCGGAAATGGCCCATTCGTCGCCGTCGATGCGGTTCCGGCAGAATGCCAGCCAGATCCGGCCGGTGGATCGGTCCACCACCGGAGCGGGGTTGCCGGTGACCCGGTCGTGCTCGGTGGCCACCACCGTCGGAGCGGAGAAGGTCGTACCGCCGTCGTGGCTCCTGCGCACCAGGATATCGATCTGGTCGGTGTCCTTGCCGGTGAACCTGCGCGCCTCGCAGAAGGCCAGGATCGTCCCCCGGGCGGTGACCAGCAACGCGGGAATGCGGTACCTGACGTAGCCACCCTCGCCGCCCACATAGAGATGCTGCTCGGTAAACCGCTGCCCGCTCTGGCTCATGACTCTCCCATGTGCCCCGTAGCCCACCCTGAAATCGGCCGGGTGAACCATCCTCGCTCCCTTCTCCATCGAAGTATCCCCCGACCCGCAGGATCAACGCCAGCTCTACCCCGGTCGACGCGGCGCTCATCACCGTAGGATGATCCGGCAATGCGCCGGACGGACCTGCTGTCGAACGCCGGGAGCCAGGCGGCGACCAACGAGGCGGGCAACAAGGTGGTCACCGTCGGGCGCCGCACGCACGTCACCTGGCAGGACGTGACGCCCGAGGGCTACTTCAACCGGGTCCGGACCCTCGACCTGGATAGCGGCGACTGGTCGGAGACCTACACGCTGGGCAGCGCCTATGACGACCACGCTCGGGCGGTGATGATCGCCGACAGCGACGGGTTCCTGCACGCGATCCTGAGCGGCCACAACACGCCGTGCACCTATCGCCGCTCGCGCACGGCCAACGACGCGGCCGACTGGACCGACCCGGTGCCGGTGGCCGACGGCACCTATCCCTACCTGGTGTGCGGTCCCGGCGACGATCTATTCCTGACGCTGCGCAACGCCGAGCGCTGGAACGGCGTTGAATTGTACACAAAACCTCACAATGAGCCATGGCGGCACGTCGGCAAGGTGATCGAACGGCTGGCCGACTACCCCGGATACGCGGCATTCCACTGCGGCTTCCGCTTCGGCGGGGACGGAGTGCTGCACCTGGTCAGCGACTTCTACGAGGGATACGGGATCTACGACCAGCGCGGCATCCATCAGGCGGTCGCCTACCTGCAGTCGGCGGACGGCGGCCACGCCTGGCGCACATTCCGCGGCGAGCCGGCGGCCACACCGGCCCGGCCGTGCAGCATGGACGTGATCTGCCAGAGCACCGGCCTGCGCCACGAACCGATGCCGCCGCCGGTGCTGGCCGCGCAGGGCAACATCGCCGTGGACCCCGACGGCATACCGCACGTGCTGTACCTGTATCACCTGAACCACGCCGGTGAGCTCATCCTGGCGTCGCCGGACGATCAGGGCGTCTGGCGGCAGCGCTCGATCGACGCGCTGGACCACGCCTATCCGCGCCACCGCGCCGCCATCTGCCGCGGCGCGTTCACCATCGACGCGGATGGCGTGCTGCGCGCGCTGGTGACCCTGACGCCGGCCGACCACAGTGTCTGGGCAGGCCATCTGCCGAGCCGGCCCGGACTCGGCGGCCTGAGCGGCGGCGGCGTGCCGGAGCCGGGCACTGCCGACGACAACCCGGTCATATGGCTGACATCGACCGATGGCGGCGCAACTTTCAGCGTACGCGAGGCGCTGTCCGGGGAAGCGGGGGGCCGGTCGCCCAAGTACGAGCTGCCGGTCTCAGGGGGCCCCGCACGGCAGCCGGAGGATGTCCGCGCCGGCGGGATCCTCTACTTCGATCGCACGTCGCATCACCTGCCCGGCTTTCCGGAGGACGGCGGCTACCAGAACCGGGTGTACTATTGCCGCGACCCGGCGTGGACGTAGCCCGGCTCGCGCCGGATGCTTCGGCTATGGAATGGGTTTCACACCGCCCTTCCGCCCGAGTCCATAGCCGACTCTGAATACATCCGGGATATTCACCCGCCCGTCGTGTAGTCGCAGGAAGACGCGGAGCGACTCCAGGTCACGACGAACTCCGTCGGGACCCTGGTCGATGTGGCGAGGGGGCAGCTTTACTTCATCCTGCGCCACGTCTTCGGTCAGACGATCGAGAACGTCTTCGTGCCGCCACTTTTCCGTGATCTCGTCGAACGCGCAGGGAACCATCATGCCGGCGAGCGGGGTCAATACCCGATCCACCCATGGGTAATCTTCCCGCAGCTCGCTGACGCGTATCTTCGAGCCCTGCTGCACGCCGCGCTTGATGCTGTCGTAGTGCAAAGCGTATTGGTGATCGGGGTATTCATCCGCGGTGCCGGTGGCAGCCTGTCGCAACGCGGCGAGAAACGGCCGGGGGCTCACTCTCCCCTCGGTATCCGCGAGGTGGCTCGGGATCCACGTATACGGGACGCCTCGTTTGGGACCCCGCCCCATCCACCGACCGGCGATTCCGTGGAATTTCTCGCGCTGATCATCCTCGTCATTGACGATCCGTCGAGGAACAGAGAATACGGGCCGCCCGCCCACGTCCACAGAATCCCACGAGTCGCCACCGAGCATCCTCCGAAAATGATCGCCGTTCGGCCCATTTACGAGGTAGTGCCACAGCAAGCCGTAGAGCTCACGGCGAGGCCAGTTCAATGCGACGGCCGAGGAAAGGACTTTCGACGCGTCCGGGAAGTCGGCGACCTTGCTCGGGTCGACCTGGTCGGATCGCAGAAACACCTTGACCCGCAGTCTGCGGTACGAACGCATCTCGAGCGCGGTCTGCAGCAGGCCGCGGATCGCCCGATACATCTCCTTCCAGTCGTCGGCACAGCGATCCAGGGCGTCGAAGAGCAGCATGGAGTAGACCCCTCTTTCATCGAGTTCACCATCTCGCTCTTGAAACAGCAACTCTATGGTCTCCGGATTCCGCTCCACGTACTGTGCGCGTTTTGGCCATGAATCCAACCGTCCGAGCGGGTGATCGCCTCGCGTCAGTTGCCATGCTTGCACGGTTCGCCAGGCGATCCTGGGTTCGACCGTGTTCAGCATGTGCCGCAGCGCATCCTTGCCCGGGTACGCCGCCGGCTCGTGCCTGACGCCGAACCCGGTTCGCACCTCGGTTTGCCCGCTTAGGGGGTATCGATCCGTATGCCGGCCGACCAGGTCACGCACGGCGCCATCCTGAAGGGCGCTCCACCAGAAGGTCTTTCCCGATCCCCGCATGCCGGTCACCAGCAGGATGTCCGGGTGCATTGCCTTGAGGTGGGACCGTGGCAGGTAGATCTGCTTGACCGCGGGGGCCTCGCCGTGGCTCGTGCCGTCCGGCAGGCTGGCGAGCGCCTCACGCGCCGGCTGCACGTCAACGGCGTCGATCACCGGAACCCTGCTGCACGGTCTCTCTTCGCTAGTTCATCGAACCGGGCAAGAAACTGCCTGTACGCTTGATCCACGGTCGTCTGCTCCAGGTCGTGCAGCGAGGCGTCGGCGGCGAGACCTCGCGTCCATTGAATGGGTATGGGATCGTGCGGAGCGCCCTGATCGAATATGTCGAACGAGTAATCTCCCGCGGAGTGGCTCGCAGCATCCACGTCGTCATACAAGTGATCCATGAACAGAATCCATGCTCGCTCTCGAAACCGTTCCAGGTACGGTTCCGTTTCGAGCTCGGGGGTTAGCCCGGAAACGATCGATAGCCGCTCTCTGATGCTCCATGCCAGCCCGTGACTCTGCCAATGGCGAAAGAGCATGTCGTAATCGGTCCAATGGCTATCGGAATTGATGGCGAACAGGAGGACTTGAGCATCGAGGCCGGTGACCGTCGCTGCCGCGATGTCGTGTAAGCCACTGCGGCTCTCCAGGAGGACTATTGACGGATCGTATCTCTCCTCTAGCTGCGACAGCATGCGTTCGAGGCGAGCTGTCCAGGAGATGTCCCTGTCCAAGTAGACACGCCCCAGTTTTGCCAGATACTCCCCCGGCTCTCTTCCGTGAGCAGGAACGACGTTCACCTCCCCGTCGAAATCCATTCCCCACGACGGGTACACCGCCATTCCATCGATCACGTGATCTCCCTGTCCCACCAGGTCCTCCACGAACCAGTCGGTGACACCGAAGCGCGGTAGCGAATCCCGATCGAGCATCGCCGACGACAGACCCGGCGATTCGAGATCGAGATCGACGACCAGTACGCGCTCGCCGTGGCGCGCCAAGTGCCACGAGAGGACCGCCGCGGTAGTGCTGCGACCTACGCCGCCCTTGACCGAATAGAGCGTGTATCGCGTCACGTTCCGTTCCGGTCGTGAGTCGCCGACCGTCCACCAGTCGCCTCCCGTCACCAGGCGATCGACCCAGTACACGTTGCGATCGATCCTTATGGCGCCGGTGTCGAGACGATCGAGCATGGCGGTATCCACGAATAGCACGCCTACTTCGGCCGGGTAGCCGTGCGCTCCAAGAGCCGTCTGCAGACTCACGGCGAAGCTCTGCAAGGCTTGTCTGGAAGATTCATCAGCCTCGATGACGGCGGAGACCGATATGCGCACCCTCCCGAGCAGGTCGCGAACCAGGTAGACACGGCCGAGCTCCGCCAACGACGTCCACGACGTCGTGAGCAGCTTCGAGACCTGCCCGCGCATTGCATCGAACGGAACGAATCCATCACTCATAGCTGAATACCGTCCTGTTCCGCAAGATCGACCATCTGACGCACTGCGCAGGCAGCTTTGCGATGAGGTTCCACGACCGACTTGGGGAAATGGCAACTATGCGCATACCGGTTCTGAACCGACCAGCCCGAGAACGGCGTCGCGCTTGGCAGCAGAACGGCATAACGTGCGTTGAGTCGACCCTGAGCGGACGTGGCGACGCGTGCGAAGTCTGACCAAATCTTCTCCACGTGCTTCTTCTCCACAGGCATCCCCAAATTCGGCATCAGCGCCTTCAGCCCGCATTCCGCGCTCAACCCGTATAACTGATCGGCGTTCGCCCAGCGGCAGTTCTTGAAGAGTAATTCCGCATCCTTCCAGTGACGGCGATGCGCATGGCAATATTCTTCCGGGTGAGCCATCCTGAGGTCTCGCTATCGCGCGCTGCGTGTCAGCCGCCGCGCCCTGGAACAGATGACCCCCATCCCGCGCTCCTCATCATTGAAAGTATGCTTCGACTCTCGCTCCAGCGCCAGCGCTACCCGGCCGGCTGCGGCCGTCCCGTGCTCTCCGCCGCCACGCTGCTCAAACGCAACGTACAGGTCGGCCCCCTGGCCGCGCGGATCCGGCTGTGGGCGAGCACCCCGTAGCTCCGATCGACGCGGCACGACCATCGTAGGATAATGTGCCCATGCGAGGCTTGTTTCCGTTGTCGAGCGCCAGCCGTCGGACGATACCGAACCATGGCGGGGAATGGAACGGATCTGTTCGGAAACCGTGATGAACGACACGGTACGGCTCGGCGTCATCGGCTGCGGCGTGATCGGCACCATCCACCTGCGGGCGGCGGCCGCGGCCCCGGAGGTCACGCTCGCCGCGGTCGCCGATCAACTGCCGCGGCGCGCGCAGGAGGCGGCGGACGAATTCGGGGCCGAGCGAGCCTACCTCGACGCGGAGGAGCTCATCGGCGATCCCGAGGTCGAGGCGGTGGTGCTGGCCCTGCATGCGGCCGGCCGGGCGCAACTCGCCGTGCGGGCGCTCGAAGCGGGCAAGCACGTGCTGGTCGAGAAGCCGCCGGCGCTGAACGCGGCCGAGGTGCAGACGATGCTGGCCGCGCAGGGCGACCGGGTCGCCGCCTGCTGCTCGTCGCGCCGCCGCTTCTACGAATCCTACGACGCCGCGGAAGCGTGCGTCGCTTCCGGAGCGCTGGGCGATCTGCGCGAGATCTACTGCCGCGTGATCGAGGGCGCCCAGCCGCCCACCGGCAGGGAGCCGCCGCGGTGGCGGGTGAGCCGCACCCTGAACGGCGGCGGCATCGCCGCCAACTGGACCTCCTACGACCTGGACTACCTGCTGGGACTCACCGGCTGGCGGCTGCGGCCGGAGCTCACCCTGGCCCGGACTTGGCCGGTTGCCGGGCACCTGGCGTCCCGGGTGGCCCCCGGCTCCGACGGCGAGAGCCACTACGTGGCGCTGGTGCTCTGCGCGGACGGCGTGGCCCTGCACCTGGAACGGGGCGAGTTCTCGGCCCTGCGGCGCGAGCACGCGTGGCAGGTGGTCGGCACGCACGGATCGCTCCGTCTGGAGATGGAGCCGGACGAGCACAAGCGCGTCGTCCTCGACACCGCGACCGACGCCGAGGGCGTCGCCAGCCGCGTGATCTGGGAGGGCGCCGAGGATCCGTGGCGCCAGCACCGCTGGCCGGTGGCCGACTTCTGCCGCGCCATCCTGGGCGGCGGCCCGCCCAAGACCACGCTGCGTCAGGCGCTGGTCATCCAGCGCATCCTGGACAGCGTCTACGCATCGGCCGACCGCGGCGCCGCGGTGGCCGTGGGCGCCGCCTGACGACAGCGCCTCCCGCCCCGCATGACACGGCGACTCCTGGGACGGACCGGCCTGCCGGTCTCCATCATGGGCATGGGCTCGGGCGGCTACGACCCGCTCGGCGCGGCCAGCGGACGGCCGGACGCCGACATGGTCCGGCTGCTCCGTCACGCGTTCGACCTGGGCATCAACGTGTTCGACACCTCGCCCGACTACGGCGGCGGCCGCAGCGAGCGGCTGATCGGAGCGGCGTTGCAGGAGCTGCCGCGCGACCAGGTGGTGGTGTCCACCAAGCTGCCGCTGGCCGTTGCACCGCCCGGCGTGGCGGTGACGCCCGCGCGGCCGGAGGCACTGGCCCCGGCGGTCGAGGCCAGCCTCACGCGCCTGAGGACCGACTACGTCGATGTCCTGCTTGCGGCGGTGGCCGACCTGCCCGAGCACTTCGGCACCGTCGTGGAAGACCTGTTCCCGGTGCTCGACCGGCTGCGCCGGCAGGGCAAGGTGCGCTTCCTGGGATCGAGCGAGCAGACCCGCTCGGACGGCGCGCACCTGTGGCTGCGGCACGTGCTGCCGGTGGACTTGGCCGACGTGGTGATGGTCGGCCACAACCTGATCAACCAGTCGGCGCAGCGCTCGCTGTTCCCGGCCTGCCGGCGGCAGGACGTGGGCGTGCTCAACATCTTCACGGTACGGCGCGTGTTCGGGAGCGCCGAACGCGTCCGTCAGGTCATCGACGAGCTGCGCCGGGACGGCCTGCTGGACGCACCGCTGCCGGCTGACGATCCCCTCGGCTGGCTCACCGCGGACGGCGACTGCGGGTCATTGGTAGAGGCGGCCTACCGCTACGCCGCGTACACCCCCGGGGTGACCACGGTGATGTGCGGGACGGTCGACGAGCGCAAGCTGACAGAGAGCGCCCGGCTGATCGAGCGCGGGCCGCTGGCCGCCGCGCATGTCGAACGGCTGGCGCGCACGTTCGGCCGCGTGGCACGGCCGGTAGGCGACTGAACCGAGCGCCCGGCGACGATCGACTTGACCAAGTAGACCTGCATTGGTCATATCGGTCAGACCGAAACGAGGAGCGTCGCATGATCGTCAACGTGTCCGAGGCCAAGGCACAACTTTCGAGCTTGCTCGACCGGGTGTACCGCGGAGAGACGGTGACCATCGCCAAGAACAATCTCCCGATTGCCGATCTGGTCAAGCACCAGCCTCGCGGCAAGCGCCAGCTCGGTCTGCTGCGCGGTCAGATCGTCGTTCCGGATGACTTCACCGATGAGGATCCTGCGATCATCGAGCTTTTCTATCCGGCCGACGAATGAGGCTGCTCCTCGATACACACATTCTGCTCCATGCGCTCACCGAGCCGGAGCGGCTCGCCCCCAAGCGCAGCGAGTCGATCGAGAATCCTGCGAACGCCGTATTCGTCAGCGCGGTGTCGATTGCCGAGATCGCCATCAAGGTCTCGATCGGCAAGCTGCGCGTCGACGTGGACCTTCTTTCCGCCGTGGAGGACGCAGGTTTCGAGTGGCTCGACTTCAGCCCGCAGGAGGCGCTCCAGTTGGCCGAACTGCCGCTCCACCACCGGGATCCGTTCGACCGCATGCTGGTCGTCCAGAGCCAGACCCACGATCTTACGCTGGTAACCGACGACTCCAAGATCACGGACTACGACTGCCGCACCCTGTAGCAACCTTCGCCGTCATCGCCGGCAACTCGGTAGAGCCGTTTCCATAGAGACCAGTTGTAACTGGTATATCAAGATTGCGAGGCGGCGATCAGTGCAGGCCCGTGATGCGCCCGGTGGCCGTGTCCACGTCGATGCGCCGGAACGCGGGGTCGGAGGCCGTCCCTGGCATCAGCTTGATGTCGCCCGCCACCGGCACCGCCAGACCGGCGCCGTGGTAGAGCAGGATGTCGCGCACCGGCAGTTCCCATCCGGTGGGCCGCCCCTTCAGCGCCGGGTCGTGGCTGAGGCTGAGGTGGGTCTTGACCATGCAGGTTCCCAGGCCGGCCAGCGCCGCATCCTCCTCCAGCTCTTTCAGCCGTGCGCGGGCCGCCGGGGCGTAGGTCACGCCGGCGCCGCCGTACACCTCGGTGGTAATGCGCTCGATGCGCTCGCGCAGCGGCATCGTGTCCGGATACAGGTAGCGGAATTCGGCCGGCTCGTCGCACGCCGCGGCCACCGCCTCCGCCAGATCCCCCGCTCCGGCGCCGCCGTGCCGCCAGTGGCGGCTCACCACGCAGGTGGCGCCCCGCGCCTCCACCGCGCGCCGCACGAGGCCCACCTCCTCGTCCGTGTCGGTGACGAAGTGGTTGATGCACATCACCGCCCGGACGCCGCTCTTCTGCACCGTGGCGAGGTGCGCCAGCAGGTTCGGGATCCCCTGCTCGACCAACGCGGGATTGCTCTCCGTGTAGGCGGCATCAAGCGCCTTGCCGGGCACCACCCGCGGGCCGCCGCCGTGCATCTTCAACGCCCGGACCGTCGCCACCACCACCGCGCAGTCAGGCTGCAGGCCGCTCAACCGGCACTTGAGGTTCCAGAACTTCTCGAAGCCGATGTCGGCGCCGAAGCCGCTCTCGGTCACGTGGTAGTCGGCGAGCTTCAACCCCACCCGGTCGGCGATGATCGACGACTGGCCGATGGCGATGTTCGCAAACGGGCCGGCGTGCACCAGCACCGGCTGCCCCTCGACCGTCTGCATCAGGTTGGGGTTGATGGCGCGCGCCATGATCGCGGTCATGGCGCCGTCGACCTCCAGGTCGGCCGTGGTGACCGGGCTCCCGTCGCGGGCGTAGGCCATCACGATGCGGCCCAAGCGCGAGCGCAGGTCGGCCAGATCGGCGGCGACGGCCAGGATCGCCATGACCTCCGAGGAAACCGAGATCTGGAAGTGGCTGCGCATCATGATGCCGTCCATTCGGCCGCCGAGCCCGATGACGATGTCGCGCAGCGCCTGGGCGCTGAAGTCCATGGCCCAGCCCATGGTGACGGTGCGCGGGTCGACATCCAGCCGCCGCAGCTTCCTGCGGGCCAGGGTCCGGTCGCCGTAGTTGGCCTCGTGCTGCAGGCGGCTGGTGAGGGCGACCATCGCCAGGTTGTGGGCACTGGTGATGGCGTCGATGTCGCCGGTGAGGCCCAGGCTGAGGTCGTTCAGCGGGATGCACTGCGCCAGTCCGCCGCCGGCCGCCGAACCCTTGATGTTGAAGGTCGGCCCGCCCGAGGGCTGGCGTATCGCGCCGGTGACGCGCTTGCCGATGGCCGCCAGCCCCTCCACCAGCCCCATCGTGGTGGTGGTCTTGCCCTCGCCCAGCGTGGTGGGCGTGATGGCGGTGACGTTGACGTACTTGCCGTCCGGAGCGTGCGCGAGCCGTTCCAGGACGGGCGCATGGTCCACCTTGCCGACGTGGTGGCCGTAGGGCAGCACCTCGTGCGGTTCGAGCCCGAGCTCGCCCGCGAGTTGCTGCACGCTCTTCATGTCCCGCTCGGCCGCTTCGCTGATCTGCCAGTCCGCCATCGTGACGGGATCGAGGTTGGTCATCGCGGCGCTACCATAGCGGCGGACGATCGGCGACGCGACCGGGCGCGCCGATCAGCTCAGGAAGCCCAGGTCCTCGCGCAGCCGCGCCTGTACGTGCGCTTCGTCGACGACCAGACCCAGGCCGGGCGCCTCCGTCATCCGCACCTGACCGTCCTGGATCAGGTGACCGTCGGGGCCGAGCGGGCTGGCGCCGGGGTCCGCGGCGCGCACGAACAGCGGCCAGTTGGGGTCGTGGTGGAAGTGGTACTCCAGCACCAGGAAGTTGGGGACAGTGGCACACACGTGCGCCATCGCGTAGGTGCCTACCGGGCTGCACACGTTGTGCGGTGCCAGCGGCAGGTAGTAGAGCTCGCCCATCTCGGCGATGCGCTTGCCCTCGGCCAGACCGCCGGCCTTGGCGATGTCCGGGCAGATGATGTCGGCTGCCTGCGTCTCCACCAGCTCGCGGAACCCGTGGCGGGTGTAGAAGTTCTCTCCCGTGCAGATCGGCAGGGTCGTCCGGCGCTTCACCTCGCGCATGGCAGCGACGTTCTCCGGCGGAATGGGGTCCTCCAGCCACAGCAGGTCCAGCCCCTCCAGGCGGTGCGCGACCTTGAGGATGTCCACCGGCGGGTAGTTCCAGTGCGCGTCGATGGCCAGCTCGGTGGCCGGATCGATCCCCTCGCGCAGCGCCGTCACCACCTCGACGTAGTGATCGATCTCGGCCGTGCTGAGCGCCTTGCTGTACCGGTCGCGCATCTGCGGCAGCGGGTCGATGTCGAACTTCAGCGCGCTGAAGCCGCACGCCTCCACCTCACGCGCCTTCGCCACGTACGATTCGGTGGTCTCCTCGTCGCCCGCGTGGCAGTCCGCGTAGATGCGGACGGTGTCCCGGTAGCGCCCGCCCAGCATGCGCCAGATCGGCTGTCCGCACGCCTGGCCGGTGATGTCCCACAGGGCCATCTCGATGCCGCTGATGGCGCTCATCACCGCCCCCTGGTAGTACCCGGAGGCGGACATGGAGCCCATCATGTCCTTGAACAGGCGATTGACGTTGCGCGGGTCCTGGCCGATGAGCGCCCGCGTCAGGCGATCGTCGACGGCGATCTGGTGCACGCCCGCACCGTGATATGCCTCGCCCAGGCCGGTGATGCCGGCGTCGGTCCGCACCCTGATCAGCACCCAACCCGACTCGACCAGCGCCGCTCCCACCCGTGTGATACGCATCGCCGCCGAGTGTAGTCCAAACTATCACCGATCGGGAGGACAGCGATGCCTATGCTCAACCCACCCCACCCGGGGGAGTTCGTGAAGACGGAGATCATCGAGCCCCTTGGCTTGACCGTTGCCGCCGCGGCGTCCGTACTCGGCGTTTCGCGCCCGACGCTGTCGACCTTTCTCAACGGCCGCTCCGACCTGTCCGGAACCATGGCGCTTCGCATAGAGAAGGCATTCGGCGTAAAGATGGACACTCTCATGCGGATGCAGGCGTCCTGCGATATCGCCCGCGCTCGCAGGCGCGAAGACGAAGTTCAAGTCGAGCGCTATCGGCCATCCGCCACTCCTGTCTGAACCGATTCCCACATACCCATCGTCATGAGAATCACGCGTGTCGGCTCGGTGCTGATGTCCAGTCCGCCCTGGGTGCTGGTGCGGGTCTTCACCGATGCCGGCCTGGTCGGCCTGGGTGAGGCGTACCATGGCGCCGGCGTCCATCGCATCGCGGTCGACCCGCGCCTCACGGGCGCGCTGGTCGGCCACGACCCGCGCGACGTGGAGCGGCTGGCCCGCGACATGGGCGCGGCCATGTCCGGGTCGGGCTTCTCCCAGGGCGCCGTGATGAGCGCGATCAGCGGGGTGGAGATGGCGCTCTGGGACCTGGCGGGGCAGGCCGCGGTCGTGCCGGTCTGGCAGCTCTTCGGCGGCCGGATGCGGGAACGGGTCCCGCTGTACGCGACCGGCCACAACGGTGTGCCGGACACGCCGGCCGCCTACGCCCGGCGGGCCGAGGAACTGCAGCGCCTGGGCATGCGTGCGCTGAAGCTGAGCGTCCATCCGCGGTCGCCCGGCGCCGAGCCGCCGCTGCACCTGGTGCGCGCCGTGCATGACGTGCTCGACGAGCACACCTGGCTGGCGGTCGACGCGCACGGCAGCTCCGACCCGAAAGGCGCGCTGCGGCTCGCGGAGCGGCTGGCACCGCTGGACCTCCGCTGGCTCGAAGATCCGATCCCGCCGGAGAACCCGAAGGCGATGGTTGAGGTGACCTCCGCCTCGCCCGTTCCCATCTGCACGGGCGAGAACCTGTACGGCGTGCACGGCTTCCGCGAGCTTCTCACCCGGCACGGCACCGACATCGCGTCCCCGGATCTCGCCAAGACCGGCGGGCTGGCGCAGGGCCGCCGCATCGCGGATCTGGCGGCGTCGTACGGCGTGCTCATGGCTCCGCACGACATCGGCAGTCCGGTGCAGGCGGTGGCCGCAGGCCACCTCGCCTGCTCGCTACCCAACCTGCTGGCGATGGAGCAGCACTTCCCGGACCTGCCGCTGTGGCAGCAGATGGTGAGCGATCACCAGCTCATCGCCGACGGCGAGCTGGTGGTTCCCGACCGGCCCGGCCTGGGTACCCACCTGGACGATGCCGTCGTGCGCCGCAACCTGCGGGAGGAGCATGGCTTCTTTCCTCAGGCGCGGAGGCACGGCACCTCATAGCGCGGGATGCGCCGGTCGCGCGTGACGATGGTGAGCCCCTCCAGGCGAGCCTGCGCGACCTGGATCCGATCGAAGGGGTCTGCATGTATCGGCGGAAGCTCGGCCACGGCGAGGGCATGGCGCATGGCGATCGGCAGGTGTTGGAACCGCTCGCGCTGCAGGGCGTCCTCGAGATCGTCAGGCGCCTCCAGCTTGCCGAGCCTCCGCTTGATGGTGATCTCCCAGGCTGCCGCCGCGCTCACAAAGACCGGTCTGCGGGTCGGCGATGAGCTCGCGCGCCTGTCCGGCGATCAACCATCATCCAGCCACCACAGCAGGACGTGCGTGTCGAGCAAGAGCACGTTCAGTCGGCGCGGCCCGCGAACGCCGCCTCCAGCGCCGCGGGCAACTCGTCGAAGTCATCGGTCATCCTGACCTGCCCGCGCCATTGTCCCCCGCGCCGCGGAGCGCCGCTCCGGTCGAAAGGAACGAGTCTGGCCACCGGTTCGCCCGCCTTGCCGATGACGATTTCCTCGCCGTTGCGGACCCGCTCGACGAGCCGCGAAAAGTTCGTCTTGGCATCATGGATGTTATGAATCTCCATGGACTACCATTGGTCCACATGACCGAAGCTCACAACCGTGAGCACGTGGCAGCGGGTACGTGAGCGTGGATCCGTCGCTGCGATTCGCCGAACAGATCATGCTGCTCGTCGTCGATGCCGACAGCGGGCAGTTCGCGCGGGTACCCGACTGGTCCTTGCGCTGCGCCCTGGCGGGCGCGGTCCTCATGGACCTGGCGCTGGAGAACCGGATCGACACCGACCCCGAACGGCTGTTCCTGGTCGATTCGTCACCCGTTGGCGATGATCTCCTCGATCCCACGCTCGCCGAAGTCGCGCAGGCGTCCGCGGCGCACGACACCCGCTACTGGGTCCGACGTACGGCCGATCAGGCCCACCGCATCCGCTCCCGTGCTCTGGACCGCTTGGTAGAGCGAGGCATGCTCCATCGTCGCGAAGAGCGGTTCCTGTGGGTGTTCCCGTCGCAACGCTACCCGAACGCCGACTCCTCCGCCGACCGGGACGTGAAGCGGCGGATCATGGCGGTTCTGTTCAGCGACGATATTCCGGATCCGCGCGACAGCGCCATCGTCGGCCTTGCCGACACCGGCGGCCTGCTGAAGTGGCTGCTGTCCCGGCGTGAGCTGGATCACGTCGCCCCGCGCATCGTGCAGGTCCGCAAGCTGGACCTGATCGGCCGGGTCGTTTCGCGAGCCGTGTGGGACCTCAAGAGGATGCCTGACGCGCCGGCCGTCCTCGTCCTGGGGCCGGCCTCGGGCCTGCCGCCGCCGGGCAAGCTGGCGGCCATGTCGACCGGCGGCGCCCGGTTCGTGATCGCCAACGTGGACGGTCGGTACCACGCCCTGGACGGTCTCTGTGAGCATGCCGGCGCGCCCCTGGCAGCAGGGCAACTGGACGGGTGCCTGCTCACCTGTCCGCTGCACGGATGGATCTACGACGTGACCGACGGCAGCATCGTCAAGCCACCCCTGGACCGTCGTACGCGGAGCTATACGGTCCGCGTGACCGGCGGCATGGTGGAGCTTGCGGAGAGGAACTAGCCGACAGGCGCTCAGAGCGCAAAGCCGAACACGATGAACACGAGCAGGCCGGCAGCGCTGACGACCGCCGTCAGCAGGCGCAGGTTGCTCGAAATGAACCCGAGGGCCACGCCGCTGAGCAGGATGAAGAGCAACCCCACCGCCATGACCTTCTGGAAGTTCTTGAACACGATCGAGCCGTGCCCCTTGTGCAACTCGATCAGGACCTTCTGCAGATTCGGTTCGTTTCGCGTCACGGCGACCCCGGTCTCCTCCACGACCAGAACATGGTTGACCCGCGAGGTCGGACGCGTCGTGAGCGTGTTGCCGGACACCTTGAGGTACTCGAAGCGATGGTCTATGCCCTGATCGGCCAGGAGCTGGCGCACGTCATCCTCCAGGGTAGTCGAGTCGAGCTCGAGCGACACGCCCGGTGGCAGGTCCACCTCCGTCACCGTGAATTGTCCTTTGTGACCCAGCAGGTAGAGCCCTCCGGAGATGGCTACCAGCAGCACCATCGGCAAGCAGAATGCCGACGCGACCAGATGGACCTTGATCATGACATCCTGCCCGCTCCAAGCTGCCTTCATTGGTTGACCTCCATCACCGAACCGACCTTGTACCACTTGACCGAAGCTCGCAACCGTGAGCACGTGGCACGCGTCAGGGGGAATCCGTGAGCGAGCGCGATCAGGAGACGCAGATCTGGGGTACGGGCAGCCACCGCTACCGAGCCGTGCCTGGTTGGGGCGCCGCCCAGGAGGGCCGCGAGCCCGGCGGCATGGTGACCGGCGTGGCCGTGGGCACCGGCGACGCGGATCGGGACCGGCTGTACGCGTTCCAGCGAGAACCGGTGGGCGAGGTGCTCGTCTACGAGCGCGACGGCCGCTTCGTCGGCTCGTGGGGCGCCGGCACGTTCGCCGAGGCGCACAACGTCTCCGTCAGCGCCGACGGCCGGGTGCTCTGCACCGACCGCAACGACCACACGGTGCGCGTGTTCACCCGCGACGGCGAGTTGCTGCGGACCCTGGGGACGGTCGACCGCACCGGGGCGCCGGGCGAGCCGTTCAACAAGCCGTGCCAGGCGGTCGTCGACCCGGACACGGGCGGCTTCTGGGTCGCTGACGGCTACGGCAACGCGCGCATCCACCGCTTCTCCGCGGACGGCGCCCTGGAGCTTTCGTTCGGCACCGCCGGTGCGGGCGACGGGCAGTTCAACCTCCCGCACAGCCTGGCGGTGGACGGCCGCGGCCGGCTGGTGGTGGTCGACCGGGAGAACTACCGGCTGCAGCTCTTCAGCCGCGACGGCAGCCTGCTGGCGGTGTGGGGCGTCGGCGACCTGCGGCAGCCCATGGACATCCACGTCGACGGTGATGGCGTGATCTACGTGGCCGAGTGTTACCAGCGGATCACCATCTACGACCCGGACGGCGCCGTGATCTCGCGGTGGGGGCAGCAGGGTGACCCGCCCGGACGGTTCCCGTCATTCCTGCACGGCATATGCACCGACTCGCACGGCGACCTGTACGTGGCCGACGAGCAGCGCCTGCAAAAGTTCGAGCGCGTAGAATGATCCGCGAGGACGCATGATGCAGGCTCGAAGATTCGGAAGCACCGACCTGGAGGTATCGCCGATCTGCTTCGGCCCGATGCGCTTCGCGAACAGGGACCGCAGCGACGACGACGTGTCCAGGAACGGCAGACGGGCACTCGAACGCGCGCTGGAGCGGGGCGTCAACTTCCTCCACTCCAGCTACGAGTACGGCACCAGGTGGTCGATGGGCTCGGTGCTGGCCAGCCATCCGCGCCGGCACGACATCCATCACATCATCAAGGTTCCGGTCCCCGACTCCGACGATGGCGGCCGCTTCGACGCGGTGAAGTTTCGCCTGCGTGTAGAGGAAGCGCTCGCCGAGCTGCACACCGATCGCATCGCGGTCGTACAGCACCTGCAGCGGGCGAAGCCGAACACCGACGAACGCCGGCTGCCGGACATCGAAGCGGTCGACGAACCGCTCCGCGAGACGTTCGAGACGCTCCGCGCCGAAGGCAAGGTCGGCTACCTCGCCTCCTTTCCGTACACTGCCGCGTTTGCCGAATCGGCTCTGGCGACCGGCGCCTTTTCCGGCTTGGTCGCCTACTACAACGCGATCGAGATGGAGATGGCCCGCTTCTTTCCCGCTCTCGAGCGGAGCGGCGGCGGGTTCCTGTGCATCCGGCCGTTTCTGGCCGGGTTGCTCACGAACCGGCGCGCCGAGCGCCACACCCTGCCGGACGACGACCGCATGCGCGCCCGCTCGTGGGACAGCGCGTACGGTCGCCTGGCAGTCCTCCGGGAGCGCTTGGCGCCGGCATCGATGACGCGCTTCGCGATCCGGTTCGCCCTCGCTCACCCGATCGTGTCGAGCCTGATCGTCGGTCTGAACACGGTGGCGCAGGTGGACGAAGTGATCGACGCCGCCGCGGAGCCGGCGGACCGGGCCCTCTTCGACCAGACGTTGGCGATCTTCGAAGAGATGGGCCCCGTCCCGGTCGGTTAGGTCATTCGGGATGTCGGGCGCGGTCACCGGTTCGCGGAGCGGTTCCGTCATGCAACTCCGCTGGTCCGGTTGCGGCGGCTTCGAAGCGCGCTTCCCAACCGTGAACATCGCGTTCGATCCCTATTTCTTCGACGAGACGCTGACCGCCGCGGAACCGGTCTACGACTACATCTTCATCACGCACGAGCACTTCGATCACTGTCATCCCCCCACCCTGAACCGGCTCTGCCGGGGAGACAGATTTCGGCGGCTCCATGTGAGTCCCGGGTGCGTCGACCCCGCGCAGCCGATGGCAGAGGTCTACGGAGACGCGGCCTTCGAACGTGACCTGCCGATCACGAAGAGCATCCCACCAGACCGCGTGCAGGTCCTCTTTCCGAGCGTAAAGAGCAGTCTCATCGGCGCTGACCGCGAGTTCCCGTCCAGCGGCCCACGCGACCTCGAAGGCATCGCGGTCGAAGTCGTGGAGAGCGGCGAGAACGCCTCCCCCGACCTCCCTACCTGCGGTTATCTGGTCACCGATCTCGCAACCTCCGTTTCCATCTACCACACGGGCGACCTCCACGAGCCGTACCCCGAGCTCAAGGCCCTCGCGGGGAAGGTCGACTACCTCGTCCACATGAAGACCGGCCTCACGGAGTGGGAAGGCGAGGAGCAGACCGACCGGCTGCACGAGCTCGTCGACTGGGTGCAGCCGAGATTCCTGATTCCTACGCACTACCGGACCGACCGGCGCTCGGACCCGATTCCGCATGGCACCTGGCCCCCCGACGTGACCGACGCCAACGCCTTCGTCGAGTGGATCCGAGATCAGGTGGGCGACCGGACGACGGTCCTCCCCTTCACCGCCGGCGTCTGGTACGAGGTCGCCCTGCCATCCTTGGAAGTAGTCTGGAAGTGGAATTGGCGCCGGACGTGGGAGGTGCCACCGTGGAGGGCATAGTGGAGCACGCCTGATGGATCACGGCCCGCACGACCTGTTCGTCGCACGCGGCGGCGACGCCGCCGCGCCCGGCACGCGGGAGGCGCCGCTCGCCTCCCTGCAGCGGGCGCGCGACCTGCTGCGCGCCCGCCCGGCCGCCGACCGGGCGGCGCACGGTGCCGTCACGGTCTGGGTCCGCGGCGGCGACTACCTGCTGCCGGCCGGCCTGCGCCTCACCGCCGAGGACTCCGGAACCGCCGATGCACCCGTGACTTGGCGCGCCTGCCCGGGCGAGCGGGTGCGGCTCATCGGCGGCGTGCGCGTCGACGCCTTCGAGCCGTGGCGGGACGAGATCCTGCAAACCGATCTTGCCGGCCCGCTGACGGCGGCCGGCATGGACGAGATCCCCCCGCACCTGCCCAAGCGCTACCAGGTCGACCCGGACGCCGCGCCGGAGAGTTGCGAGCTGTACCTGGACGGACAGCGGCAGACCGCCGCGCGCTGGCCCAACGCCCGCCGCGAGCCCGGCAAGGCCGGCCGCTGGGCGTACGTCGCAGGCGTCCGCGACGACCTCGAATGGCTCCTGGAGCCAGAGGGGAGCGTGTTCCACGCCGGCAGCGACCGCATCCGTGCCTGGCAGCACAACCCCGAGGATATCCAGGTGCACGTGTTCACCAACCCGAACTGGGCGGACGACGTGCTCAATCTCGACCACGTCGACGCCGACGCCGGCGAGCTGTGGCTGCGTCCGTCCGGCGCCAGCGCCGGCCACGCCCACTTCGAGACCGGCGGCCGCTTCTACGTCAAGCACGTGCTGGAGGAGCTGGACGAGCCGGGCGAGTACTACATCGACCGGCCGGCGCGGCGGCTCTACGTCTGGCCGCCGCCGGGATCGGCCGGCGGCCTTGCCGTCGTGACGACCGCGGAGAGCGTCATCGTCACCGACAGCGCCAGCCACCTGACCGTGCGCGACTTCGCCATCCAGTCCGCCCGCGGGTGCGCGGTCGTGATCCGCGGCGGCAGCCACGTCACGGTCGCCGGCGGCACCATCAGCGGCGCCGGCGCCTGGGGCGTGCTGGTCTCCGGCGGCCGCATCCATCGGGTGCTCGGCTGCGACCTGTTCGATCTGGGCCGCGGCGGCGTGTACCTGCGCGGCGGCGACCGCTTCACCCTGGAGCGCAGCGATCACCTCGTCCACAACTGCGACATCCAGCGCTACGGCCGCATCAACATCTGCTACCAGGCCGGCATCAAGCTGCACGGGGTCGGCAACCGCGCCACGAACTGCCACATCCATCACGCCGGCCACTTCGGCGCGGTGATCCACGAGGGCTGCGACAACACCATCGAGCGCTGCGAGATCGACGACGTCTGCCTGGAGGCCGCCGACGCCGGCGGCATCTACCTGTACACCAACTGGGACAAGGGGCTGGGCAACCTGACGATGTGGGGCAACGCCGTGCGCCACTGCCTGATCCACGACATCGCCGGCTACGGCATGCACCGTCCCTACGGACTGCAGCGGCGCGGCCAGTTCGAGGCGTACTACGTCACGCCGTACGCCTGCTGGGGCATCTACATGGACGACTTCGCCTCAGGCGCCACGATCAGCGGCAACATCTTCTACCGCTGCCCGCTCGGCGCCATCGAACTGGGCGGCGGCCGCGGCAACGTGATCGAGAACAACATCATCGTCGACTGCATCCCGGCCATCCACATGTCCTCACGCTGGCATGCGGCCAACCACAGCTACCCGGCCGCGGGGCGCGAGGCGCTGGAGTACGTGGGATGGGACCGGCCCCCGTACCGCGACCGCTTCCCGATGCTGACCGTCTACGCGGACATCGATCAGGAGTCGATGCGCATACCCAAGCACAACACCTTCCGCCGCAACGTCGTCGCCTACGCCCACGACAGCTTCAAGGGCTACTGGCAGGCGGTGCACGAGGAGGGCTGCGCGGTCGCCTGGCAGTTCGACGAGTACGACATCTTCACCTTCGCCTGCGACCACAACCTGTTCTGGCACGACGGCAAGGAGGTGCGCGTGGAGGTGCGCATCGCCGCCGACCGCAGGCTCGACACCATGTCGCTGGAGCGCTGGCAGCTCCGCGGCTTCGACGAGCATTCGCTGGTGGCCGATCCCGGATTCGCCGACGCCGAGCACGACCGCTACGAGCTGCGAGCCGACTCGCCCGCCTTCACGCTCGGCTTCGAGCCGATCCCCGTCGACCGCATCGGCCTGCTGGCCGACGAATACCGGCCGGCCGTGCCGCCTCGAACGTCTCGCGAGCGCCGCGAGCTTCTGTTCGCGAAGACGCTGCTGCCGCTGCCGCGCTCGGTGTCCTTCGGAACCGAAACCGGACTCCAGCTCCAGGCCCTGCGTGAGCGCCGCTGCGAAGCGGGCAGGGCCGAAGGCTGACCTACCCGCTCCCGCTCCGGTCGGCGGGGCCTCGAACAATCATCGGATCACGGCGGAAGCGGATCTGGCGTCCGTCGTCTCGAACCCCACCATCGCGCCTCCACCCCATCGCCTCGTAGAAGGCGATGCCTTGGCGGTAGCCGGAAACCGTCCACAGTATCCAGGTGCGATAGCCGTCCTGGAGGAGATGGCGATGAGCAACTGCGATCAGCGCGCTGCCGACTCCCTTACGCCAGTGAGGCTCGTCGACGAAGATGCTGTCCAGTTCGCCGATCGAGGGATCCACCGGATCGCGGCTCGGGCCGATTCCGGCGCACCCGACGATCGTGCCCGCCCGCTCTGCGACCCACCACCGGTGAGGGACAGGCCGATCGAGAGCCCGCCGCCAGCGCGCGACCAGATCCGGCGTAACCGTTCGATCCGTTCGCGACAGCAGCTCGCCGAATGAGGCATTCCAGGAATCGACGTAGATACGCGCGACAGTCTCGGCATCCGCCGCCGACGCCGGCCGGATGGCGAGTCCTGATCTCGTGTCACCGCGCATCGACAGCTTTCCTGGCGAATAGAACCTCCCGTGTACCGCGTGCTTCTCCGAAGAGTCGTACTCCGCGGGGAGCTCGTACTCGTCGCGGTCAGATAGTTTGTTCATCTGAAATGTTTTAGGATGAGCTAAGGTAGTCAGGATGTCAATACATGCCGACGAGAGCGATCGCATCGCCCGGTATCTCGGCCTGGTGTGCTCGACCACGGAGTGCGGCTTGGCGGCCACGGCGGAGGACGGGACCGAGGGCTATGTGAGCGTGCCGATGGCCGGCGCGGTCCGCTGGCGCGGGAGCCCGGCGTTCGACCTGCAGGCACTGCCCGGCATGGTGCTGGAGCTACTCAGAAGGCTCGGCGACGACGGCTGGGACCTCTCCGAGCCCGGCCATCTCAGCCAGGCGTGGCGGCAGCACGATCTGGCTCTGGTCGGCCGTGACGGCGAGCCGCTGATCCCGGCGCTGAGCTGGCAGTGTGACCTGGCAGGCGTGCAGACCGACGCGCTCAACGGCATGCCGGCGTTCCGGGATGCGGTCGGCGCCGTCGAGGCGCGATTCATCGCCGCCAAGCTCCCCTGGACACTGGAGCAGGAGCCGCGCCTGCGCGACGAGTTGAGCGCAGCGATGACCAGCGGCGACTGGCTGGCCGGCCGTCTGACCGGCGGCCGATACCGCCTGAGCTCCTCGGATGCCCTGTCGAATGGGTTGCTCGACCAGCAGACCAAGCAACTCGCGACCGCGCCGCTCCGGGAGGCCGGCCGGCTCCTCGGCGGAGACCTGCGGCCGGAGTGGTTTCCGCCGGTGATCGCTTCGAGCGGCGTGGTCGGCGAGGTCGAGGCGTCCGCGGGCACCGCCTGGCGGGAGCTGGGCGAGCGGCTCCGCGGCTGGAAAGTGGCCGCGCTGCTCGGCGACAACCACGCGTCGGCCGCCGGCTGCGGTGCCAACGAGTACGACACCATGGTGCTGTCCCTGGGCACCAGCGGCTCGGTCAACCTGCCGGCTCCGCACGCCTGCCGTCCGACCGGTGATGTCCTGGGCTTCGAGTACTGGGACGATCGCCTGTTCCTGTTGATGCTGGCGCAGTGCGGCGCCTGGTACGAACGGTTCCGCGCCGAGGCCGCGCCCGGGAGCGACTACGCCGAGCTGAACCGCATGGCGCTGGCGTGCGATCCGGACCGGATCGTCCGCGTCCCGGAGCCTGACCCCGCCCGCAGGGGCTGGCCGGAGCTCACCGGCCTGGACCTGACCGCGCAGACCGCCAGCACGCAGTGCTCGATCTCGCTGGAGATGCTCGATCGAGTCCGGGAGATGCTGCCCTCCGCCGCCGAGCCGATCCGCACCTTCGTGCTGACCGGCGGTCTGTCGCGGGCGCCGCTGATCCGCGACGTGCTCCACACCGGCCTGCGGATGCTGGCCGAAGCCGACGACCGGGTTGCGGCCGATGCGCGCATACTCCTGAACGACCGCTCCGGCCACCTCGCCCACAAGACCGACGCCCTCGGCGCACTGGTCAACGCACGCATCGCCGCCGGTGGCGGGACCGCGCACGACGTGATCGCGGCCGACCGGAGCTGGCGGCCCTGCGAGGCCCCGGCGCCCGAACGCGGACGGCGCCTTCGCCGCCTCCTACAGGAGTCCGGCCGATCAGCGGCTGACTCGTCTTGACGACACACGGCTTGAACAACACTCTATGACGGTCTCATGAGATCCGCAGGCTGAGGTTTGAGTCAGGAGGACACCATGAGCGAGACCTCGACGGAAACGACGTTCGAAGACCAAATCGCCACGCCCTCGCACGTGAATGGCGGCGACTTTGGGCAGAGATGAGCCGTATGGATGGCGACGAAATCCTGAAACGTTGCGAGGACCTGGAGCGCAGAGCGACAGATATTGTCGATGTCGTTCCGCGCGAAATCCCCCTCGACCAGTCGCTCAACGCAAAGTGCGCCGAGAGAGCGTACGCGACCGTACAGCACGAATATGCCCCGTCTTGATCTCTCGAATGAGGAGCGTCCCAATACCAGGTCCCTCCCGCGTCCACCCACGCCAACACTGATCTTCTTTCTCGGCGGGGGGAGACGGTGAGCGTGTCGCTGGAGGACTGGATGGATTCAGGATCGTCACAATCCGTGTAGTCTGACGGCGATGAAGATCACCTCTGTCGAAACGCTTTGCCTGTCGAGACCCCATGAACCCGAACGCCAGTGGGTGACCGGCTCGATACGAGCCGTCAAGGCCGACTGCGCCATCGTCGTCATCGACACGGACGCCGGCCTGCGCGGCATCGCCGAGCCGAGCGCCTATGGCACTCCGTCGCGCATCCGCGAGCGCGTCGCCGAGCTGGCGGCCGGCCTGATCGGCCGCGATCCGTTGGACCCGGACATCACGCCGCGGCTCACCGGCGGCGATCGGAGCGACGACATTCCGCTGGCCGGCATCGACTGCGCGCTCTGGGACCTGCGCGCCCGGATCGCCGGCCGGCCGATGAGCGAGCTGCTCGCCTCCGCGGGCGGCCCCTCCACCAACCCGCCACTGCGGCGCGTGCGCCTGTACGCCTCCGGCGGCGTCAGCTACGACTGGGAGGACGACCCCGAACAGCTCGTGCGGGAGGCGCTCGCGCACATCGCGGCCGGCTACACGGCGTTCAAGATGCGCGTCGGCACCGAGTGGAGCCGCTCCGGAGTCGACGCCGCCCGAATGATCGACCTGCTGCGCCGCGTGACCGATGCGGTGGAGGGCCGCATGGAACTGATGCTGGACGGCAACTGCCGGCTGAGCGAAGCGGATTCCCACACGATCGCCGGCGCCCTGGACGAACTGGCCTGGACGTGGTTCGAGGAGCCGATGCCGCGCGACCCCGAGACATACGCGCGGCTGAACCGGGCCGTCGATCTCCCGATCACCGGGGGCGAGGTTTTCACTCGCGCCGAGCAGTTCGATCCTTACCTGGAAGCAGGAGCGCTGGCGATCGCGCAACCCGACGTCGGCGTCTGCGGGATCGGCGAGTGGCTGCGCACCGTCGAACGCGCCCACCAGTGCGGGGTCGACATCTGCCCCCACTCCTGGCACAACGGCCTGATGGGCGTAGCCCACGCCCACGCGGTGGCCGCCCTGCCGCGACCGCGCGTGCTGGAACTCTGCATGGTGCAGGGGCCGTTGCAGTGGGGGATCCTGCGCGACCCGCCGGCGATCGAGGTCGGGCATCTGGTGCTGCCCGACGGCCCCGGATGGGGCGTGGAGCTGGCCGACGACCTGGAAGCGCGCTTCCCCTACCTCGAGGGAGACTACTCCGTGCCGCTGGACTGACGCTGTTCGCCTAATTCATTCACGGTAATCCTGGCGAACCGCCGCTTGCCGACCTTCAACACGTTGCCATGTGCCGGACGAACCTGAGCGGATGGGTCGGCGATGCGCACGCCGTCGATGGAAACGGCACCCTGCTCCACAAGCTGGCGAGCCTCGCGATTGCTCGATGAGAACCCGGCAAGGGACAGGAGCCGCACGATCCAGATCTCCTGACCCTCAAGGTCGCCGGTCACGTCGACATCCGGCATGTCGTCGGGTGCTTTCCGTTCTCGAAACACGGACGTGAACTCGGCCTCTGCCCTATCGGCCGCCGCGACGCCGTGATACATCGCGACCACGCGGCGAGCCAAGCGCAGCTTTGCGTCCATCGGATGCTCGGATCCGTCTTTCAGCCGCGCCACGATTCGGGCGACTTCGTCCATGGGAACGTCCGATGCCAGCTCGTAGTAGTGCCCCGTCAAGTCATCGGGAATGGACATGAGCTTCCCGAACTGCTCGGCCGGCGCCTCGTCGATGCCGACGTAGTTGCCGAGAGACTTGCTCATCTTCTCGACGCCGTCCGTCCCGACCAGCAGCCCCATGAGCATGACCGCCTGCGGATCCTGGCCGGCGTTCCTCTGCAGGTCGCGTCCAACGAGGTTGTTGAACTTCTGGTCCGTGCCTCCGAGCTCGACGTCCGCCCGAATCATGACCGAGTCATACCCCTGGCAGAGTGGGTACATCAGCTCGTGCACGAAGATCGGCTGCCTTGCGGCAAAGCGCTTCGAGAAGTCGTCCCGTTCAAGCAGGCGTGCGACGGTATACTGGGAAGCGAGCCCGACCACGTCGGAAAAGCGCATCGTGCCGAGCCAATCCGAATTGTAGAGAATCTCCGTGCGCTCAGGGTCGAGGATCTTGTACAACTGACGCTCATAGCTACGGACGTGTTCGACTACCTCGTCGCGCGTCAGGATCGGCCGCGTCTTCGAGCGCCCCGAAGGATCGCCGATCGTCGCCGTGAAATCCCCGATCACGAGACAGGCGATGTGACCCAGGTCCTGGAACTGGCGTAACTTCCTCAGGACGACCGCGAAGCCGAGGTGCACATCCGATGCCGTCGGATCGATCCCCAGCTTGACTCGCAAGGGTCTCTTCTCCGTCTGCGCCAGCCGCAGAAGCTGGGCAAGTCCTTCTTCCGGCACGACTTCCTCAACAGCCCGCATCAGAACGGTGCCTTGTTCGTCAACCGTGCGAGCGGAAGGGTGTGACATCAGGGTTTCTACAGGGTGACGGTCCTCCGTCAGCAGCTCACGTCCTTTCCTTCCGAGCCGAATACGGCCATGCGCGCCTCGCGGCTGCTGAGCTCGGCGGTGGCGGGCCGATAGTGGAACTGCACTGCGCGGCGCCGCTCATCGCTCGTGTTCGGCGCGGTTCCGTGTTGCATCAGGCTGGAGAAGAACAGGCAGCCGCCCGGCTCCAGCGGCACGGCCAGCGACCCGAGTGGGTCGACGTGGGCATCGCAGATCTGCCAGTCGCGGCGCTGGAAGTGCACGACCGGCCCGCGCAGGTGCGAGCCGGGCTTGACGAGCATGCAGCCGTTGCCGGTGGTCGCCGGATCGAGGGCGATCCAGACGCCGACCACCCGCGTCTGCAGTTGCAGATCGAAGTAGGCATGGTCCTGATGCCACGCCTTTTCGCGCCCGACGCGCGGCGGCTTGAGCAGCGCCATGTCCTGGAACAGCAGCGGCTCCTCGCCGATGATGCGGCGCACCACGCCAAGCATGGAGGGATCCGCCGACAGCGCGCGCAACCGCTCGTCATGGCCCACGAACCACATGAACTTGCGTACGTAGTCCTGACGCTCTTCCGCGGCCATGCCGTCGAGCGTCGCCGGGTCCACGCTGGACTCGTAATCCACGCTGTCGAACGTGGGGCTGCTGCCGGCCAGAAGGTCGAGCAGGCCGGCCAGCGCATCCTGCACCCGGCCGGCGGCGAACGCCTCGTGCACGACCAGGTAGCCCTGCTCGCGAAACTGCGTGATCTCCCGCTCCGTGACCGCACCGAACCCGGTCACGCCATCCGCCATGCCGTCGTAGCGGTACAACCCGTCCGGCGCGGGCCTGCTCGCCTGAGTCTCCGTCGCGGTTGCCATGGTCCGCCAGTATAGCCGAGTCGCCCCGCGCGAAGGCGCTACCTGCCGGGATACCACTCGCGCTCGACGCGCGGGTCGGAGGCGACCTCGATGTAGAACGAGCGCTGGCTCGGCGTCATCCGCTCCAGCGCGGCGCGGCTGGGGAAGAAGCGGTGAAACTTCATGCCGGCGTGGTGGTACTTGTAGAACAGGGTCACTCGCTCGCGGTCGCTGTCCCACGGGGCGGCGCCGTGGCAGAGCGCCTCGGTGAAGATCACCGCCGAGCCGGCCCGGCAGGGCACGCAGCGGATCAGCGACCGGTCGACACCGTGCTCGAAGGTCTTCATCTCCTCGGGAATGGGAAAGTTGGCCTTGTGGCTGCCGGGGACGCAGGCGAAGCCTCCCTCCTCCTCGTCGACGTCGGTGAGGTTGAAGGCCACCACCGTGTGGCCGCTGAAGATGCTCCCGTTGAAGTGGCGGTACATCAGCGTCAGGTCCTGCCCGTTGCTGTCGAACTCCCCGCCGCCGTGCAGCGGCAGGCCGGCAAACCCCTTGCGGCGGATGTACCCGTAGCTGATCTCCAGCCGCAGCTCGTGGTGGATGATCGCCTTGAGGACGTCGATGACCCGGGGGATGTCGATCAGCGCGCAGAACTCCGCGCCGGCGCTGGTCAGGTCGCCGAGGCTCGCCTGGGTCGGTTCGTCCTTGCTGCTCACCCCTTCCGGCTTCTCGTCGCCGGGAACGTCGATGAGTCGCTTCATCTCGTCGACGAGACGCCTGCACTGATCCCGCGTCAGCACGTCGTCGAGCTCCAGGTATCCGCGCACGTCGAACAGGTACTTCTGACGGTCGTCCATACGGGCATTGGACCCGGTCGGCACCGGGATGACAACGATTCGCCACGCCGCCGAGCACCGCGCGTTCGCGAGATGCTACGGTTTCGCCCGTCATGAACGGATTCCCGGACGTCGAACGCATCCCCTACGAGGGTCCCGATTCCAAGAACCCCCTGGCGTTCCGCTGGTACGACGAGACGGAAGTGATCGAGGGCCGCACCATGCGCGAGCACCTGCGATTCAGCACCGTCTACTGGCACACCTTCCGCGCCACCGGCGCCGACCCCTTCGGAGCGCCCACGCTGCAGCGGCCGTGGGACGACGGCAGCGACTCGGTCGACAACGCCCGCGAGCGCGTGCACGTCGCCTTCGAGTTCATGGCGAAGCTGGGCACTCCCTACTACGCCTTCCACGACCGCGACGTGGCTCCCGAGGGCGCGTCGCTGCGCGAGACCAACCGCAACCTGGACGCGGTGGTGGAGGCGCTCAAGGCGGAGCAGGAACGCACCGGCATCCGCCTGCTGTGGGGCACCGCCAACCTGTTCAGCCATCCGCGCTACGTGCACGGCGCCGCCACGAGTTGCAACGCCGACGCGTTCGCGTTCGCGGCCTCGCAGGTGAAGAAGTGCATGGAGGTCACCCGCGAGCTCGGCGGTCAGAACTACGTGTTCTGGGGCGGCCGCGAGGGGTACCAGAGCCTGCTGAACACCGACATGAAGCGCGAGCTGGACCATCTGGGCCGGTTCCTGCACATGGCGGTCGACCACGCCGACCGCATCGGCTTCGACGGCACCCTGCTGGTCGAGCCCAAGCCCAAGGAGCCCACCAAGCACCAGTACGACTCCGATGCCGCCGCCTGTATCAACTTCCTGCGCGCCTACGGCCTGACCGAGCGCTGCAAGCTCAACATCGAGACCAACCACGCGACGCTGGCCGGCCACGAGATGGCGCACGAGCTGGAGTACGCCGCCCACCAGGGTCTGCTCGGCTCGATCGACGCCAACACCGGCGACCTGCTGCTGGGCTGGGATACCGATCAGTTTCCGACCAGCTACTACCTGACCGCGCAGGTCATGCTGATCCTGCTCGGCTACGGCGGCATCGCGCCCGGCGGCATCAACTTCGACGCCAAGGTGCGGCGCGAGAGCTTCGAGCCGATCGACCTCTTCCACGCCCACGTCGGCGGCATGGACGCGTTCGCGCGCGGGCTGAAGATCGCGGCGGCCATCCGCGCCGACGGGGAGCTCCGGTCGTTCGTCCAGGAGCGCTACGCGAGCTGGGATTCGGGCATCGGCGCCCGCATCGAGTCGGGCGAGGCGGACTTCGCCTCACTCGAGTCCTACATGCTCGAGAACGGCGAGATCGCTCCCAACGCCAGCGGCCGGCAGGAAATGCTGGAGCATCTTCTCAACCGCTACCTGTAGCGCGATGGCCGCACGATAGAGCCAACGGAGGACCACACGGATGAATACGCAGTTGACCGACGAGCAGATCAGCTCCTATCGGGACCACGGCTACCTGGTCGTGCGCGGGCTTCTCAGCGCCCCGGAGCTGAGCGAGCTGCGCGCCGGCATCGACGAAGCGGTCGCGCAACTGGGACGCCGCAAGCTGAGCGGCAGCACCGGTGACCGGTGGCTTGCCGGCGAAACCTATTACGATCACGTGTTCCTGCAGCGCATCAACCTGTGGAAGATCAACGCGGCGGTGAAGCAATACATGCTCGCGCCCGAGCTGGGGCAGATGCTGTGCGCGCTGGAGGGCATCGACGGCATCCGCCTCTGGCACGACCAGACGCTGCAGAAACAGCCGTGGGCCAACCCCACCGCCTGGCATTCCGACAACCCGAAATGGTCCTACCACTCGCCGCACGCCCTCTCCATCTGGATCGCCCTCGATCCGGCGACGCTGCAGAACGGCTGCATGTACTACCTGCCCGGCAGCCACAAGGTGAACGGTTTCGACGATACGGCAATCGGTGAGGAGATCGGGGACTACTTCGACCGGTTCCCCCGGTTCCGCGACGTCATGCCGGTGCCGGGAGAGATGGAGCCGGGCGACGCGGGCTTCCACAACGGCCTGCTGGCGCACGGCGCCGGCCCCAACATGACCCCGAACTGGCGGCGTGCCATGACCGCCGGCTACATGCCCGACGGATCGGTGTTCAACGGCATCCAGAACGTCCTCTCCGACGCCCAGGTGGCAGCCTTGAAGATCGGCGATCCGCTCGACGACGAGGACCAGAACCCGCTGCTGTGGCGCCGGACGGCATGAGACGCCTTCCGCCGTAGAGCCGAGGGACCTCCTATGCGAGGTGCTCCTTGAAGAACGTCACGGTGCGCTCCCATGCCAGGTCTGCCGCCGCTTGGTCGTAGCGGGGCGTGGAGTCGTTGTGAAAGCCGTGCCTGGTGCCCGGGTAGGTGAGCATCTGGTAGTTCTTGCCGTGCTCCTCAAGCGCGGCCTCGTAGCCGGCGCGGGATCGGTTCACGAAATTGTCATCCTCGGCGTAGTGGATGAGCAGCGGCGCATGGATATTGCCGACCTCTTCCGTGGGTGGCGCCGGGCCGTAGAACGGCACGCCGGCATCGAGGTCGGCGCCGAGCGTGACCGCCAGCACGTTGGTCATGCCGCCGCCCCAGCAGAAACCGGTGGCGCCCAGCTTGCCGCTACAGAGTTCGTGGTTCTTCAGGAAGTGGGCGCTGTTGACCATGTCCTGGCTCAGCTTCTCCGGATCCAGGGAGCGCTGCATGGTGCGGCCATCGTCGTCGTTGCCGGGATAGCCGCCGATCGGCGCCAGCCCGTCCGGCGCCAGGGCCAGGAATCCGGCGACCGCGGCACGGCGCGCGACGTCCTCGATGTAGGGATTGAGGCCGCGGTTCTCGTGGATGACCAGCACGCCGGGAAACGGCGGGTTGCCGGTAGGCTGCACGAGGTAGCCGCGCATCTGTCCGGACGTACCGCCGGGTGACGGGTAGTCGACGTAGCGCGCCTTGATGCGCTCATCGGTGAACGAGATGGTCTGCGCCTCGGCGTAGCGCGGCAGGAGCGCCTGCGCCATCGCCAGCGCCGACACCCCGCCGACGGTGATGGCCGCCGATCGCGACAGGAATTCCTTCCGGTCGATGCGATCGTGCGTGTAGTCGTCGTAGAGGTCGTATACGCGCGGATCGATGTCCTTGCCGTCCATCTCGCCTCCGACCCACGACCTTAGCACGGATGGGCGGCAAGATCGGCGGCAAAGCTCTCCATGAGCAGGTTCCAGCCGGCCGTGTGCTGTTCGGTCACGTCGCGTCCGGTGAGGTCGACCACCTGGCTGGTACCGGTCAGCCGGCTTCCGTCCGCGGTCGCCTCGAAGCGACAGGTCACCTGCATCACCATGGTGATACGGCCGCCGAAATGCCCGGTGATCGCGGACACCAGCAGTTCGTTCTCGCGCAGCGCAATGATGCGCTGCACCATCTCTCCCACCACCTGGCCGTCCGCCGAGACCTCCAGCCGCTCGACCCCGCCCTCGCGGGTGTCGAAGTTGAGGTAGCGCATACCGCTGTCGGGTCCCGCTTCCCACCGGACGCGGGTCTCCAGACTGGTCCAGTGGGCATACAGCGTGTCGACCGGACAGTCAAAGTCGCAGGCAACCTGTATCGTCGCGAACGCCGGCTCGGCGGTTGCTCATCCGTGCTCATGACCCGATGCTGCCCACTCGCAGCACGATTGGTCAAAGACAGGTCCCCGGTCGGCGCTGACCGAGATCTCCTGCTATGGCCGAAACGCGGAGAACCGTTCGGTAGCGCGAACCAGTTCCTGGGTGATCGACTCGTCCGCATGTCCGGCGTCGTCCACGATTACGAGCTCGACCCGTGGCCATGCGCGCCGCAGCTCCCACGCGTTGGCGATCGGCGCCTGAAAATCGAAGCGGCCGTTCACCAGTATCCCGGGGATGTCGGCCAGCACCCCCGCGTCGCGCAACAGGCATTCATCCTCCAGCCATGCGTAATGCCGCACGTAATGCGTCACCAGACGAGCGAACGCCAGTGCAAATCCGCGGTCCTGAAACCGTGCCGACAGTCCCGCGGTTGGCGGCCAGGCAGGCGTCGCCGACTCCCACAGGCACCATTCGTACGCGGCCCGCTGCTGCACCCCCGGGTCCGGGTCGTGGAGCATCCGGTGGTACGCGTCGACGACATCGCGCGTCCCCTCGGCAAGTGGTGCCGCGGCCCGCAGACGCTCCCACTGCTCGGGAAAGAACCTCGCAACGCCCCCGCGGAACAGCCAGTCGAACTCCTCGTGCCGCCCGGTCGTGACGCCGAACAGAATGAGTTCCGTAACGCGGTCCGCGAAGCGTTCGGCGTAGGTCAGAGCCAGGGTGCTGCCCCACGAGCCGCCGAGCACCAACCACCGCTCGACTTCCAGATGCCGGCGCAGCGCCTCCATGTCGTCGACGAGGTGCCACGTGGTGTTGCTCTTCAGGTCGGCGTCGACGGCGCTCGCGTGGGGCGCGCTTCGCCCGCAGCCTCTCTGATCAAAAAGCACCACACGATAGGCGGCCGGATCGAACAGCCAGCGTTGCCAATCCGTGCAGCCGGAACCGGGGCCACCATGCACGACGACGGCCGGCTTGCCAAGCGGATTGCCACAGGTCTCCCAGTAGACGAGGTTCCCGGCGCCGACGGCCAACATGCCGTGCTCGTACGGCTCGATCGGCGGATAGAGCGCTGTCACGCCGGTGCCTGACCGGGTTCCGAACGCGCCGTCACTTCTCCATGCGGAGGACGGCGACACGGAACCCGTATCCGCGATAGAAGGCGATCGCCTCCTCATTGTGGGCAAACACGTCCAGCCGCACCGGCTTCCCGGACCAGACATTCGCGTACATCCAGTCCATCAGCGCTGTGGCGATCCCGCGCCGGCGGCACGCGCGTGCCACGAAGAGCTGGCGCAGATAATAGTGCTTCCCATCGTCGCGGAAGAGGCAGTAACCGGCAGTCGTGCCGCCGACGCGAGCGACATAGCACCGGTACCCCTCCTCCATCCACCGGATCATTCGCTCGCCGAGCTCGGCCCGCATCATCGGATTGGGATGTTGCTCGTCCTCGATGAGCTGCCGGTTGAGCTCGGCCAGCTCCTCCACGTCCGACGCATCCGCCCTGTTGATCGTCATGTTCGCGCCATGATAACCTGCGCCTGACCTCAGGATCGGATGGAACATGATTCAACAGAAACACCTCGACCTCCTGCTCGAGCTGGATACCGACAAGAACCCCCACAGCGGCGGAGCCCTGCTGGATCACCTGCGCGGCACCCATGACCTCCTGCAAGCGTGGGGCAACGATCCAGCGGTCTGTGCGGGAGGGTTGTTTCACAGCATCTACGGCACGCAGGCGTACCTGACGCAGTCCGCTTCCCTCGAGGACCGTCAACGCATCCGTGCAGTGATCGGCGAGCGGGCCGAACGACTGGCATTCCTTTTCTGCGTTTCGAAACGAAGTGAATTCTTCGAAGCGGTGGGCCAGGACGCTGCGACGCTCTGGAATCGCGTCCATGAAGAGTCCGCGCCGGTCACCCAGGACGAGCTGCGCGACCTCATCGAAATGGAACTGGCCAACTACGTGGAGTTCATGCCGAGACTGCCGTTCACGGACGATGAACTCACCGGATTCGAAGCCAAAGTCGAACATCACAGGGGCCTCATCACCACGCGCTCGTACACTGCCGTCAAGGCAGCCATCGAGGACAAGCGCCGATGTCTGTCGGGCACCGGTGCCTGACCGCGTCGAACCAGCACGTGATCGAGCTCAACCACAAGCTTGGCTATCGGGAGATACGCAGAGGGCCGATCTGGGACGAGATCGTACGCGTGAGCCTGGTCAAGGACCTGTCGTAGTCGACTTCCTACAGCTCGGCGGCAAGTCGGCTCCGCAGAGCGTCGACGGCCGCGAGCGTTTCCTCCGCCCTGGCCACGGAGTCCTCGGCTTCGTCCCGCGTGATCGCCTCGAAGTCGCCGTAGTCGACGTCCTCCCGACGAGAGAGCAGCGTCTTGACGTGTTTGACGATCGCAATGGGGAGCAGCCCGGTCTTGATGAAGTGCAGGCTGAGCATCGTGACGGCGCCGGCATGAGACTCCGGACCTATACCCTCGAGTATGAGCAGGGAGCGGACTGCGGCAAGCGCCGCGTAGTAGCTGCGGTTCACCGAGGTGTTGAGGCGGCCCTGTTCGAGGTTCGCGCGGGCATCGTCGAGTGCGGCCTGAGCCTTCTCGAACCTGATGCCGCTCAGGGCACGCTTATCGTCAGCGGAGAGGGTCAAACCTGAATACTCTCGGCGCTGACGTTCTGGTAGAAAGGGGTATGACGCTGCCGCTCAAGGTCGAACGTGGCCACATCCTTGATCACCGGATCGAAGGAGATGCCACTGCGCTGTTCATGGTCGACGCACAGATCGATGATCGACCGCTCTACTTCGAGCGTGCGTGCACGCACGACGATCAGGACGTCAAGATCCGAATCGCCACGGTGATCTCCCCTCACGCGTGAACCAAACGCGCGCACGGAGACGACGATATGCGGAAGCGCGTCCCGTAGCTCGGCGCCAAAGTGAGCCAGTGCGGTGCGGGTGTGGGCAAACATGACGGACCCTTTCCCAATGTAGCACGGGTTCTGATCGCGACGATCCTGATCGATGGGCACACGCCCCGATCAGATCCGCGTCTCATCTGCTATCGCAACGGTCATCGGCCCGAGTATGATCGGCCATGGCCGCTCCCGCATCCGACCGCTTCGCGCCCCTCTCCCTCGCCGGAGCCTACAACGCCGACCGAGCCTCGCTGCCGGAGGCTCTGGCTCCGCCTCCGGCCCTCCAGGACGCCTTCGGGCAGCATGCCTTTCGCGGCGTCCCCTTCGACCTGGGCGCAGAGGACGCCCGCAACGTCGCGCTGGTCGCGGAGACGCCGCTGACGGTTGCGGCCGGCGGCCTTGCGGCCACGTACGTGATCTTCCTGCACTAGGTCGAGGACCGCGCCTCCAACTACCTGACCGGCTTCGCGGACCACGACCTTGACGGCAACGAGTTGGGCGACCACGTCGCGGACTACGTGCTGCGCTACGCCGACGGCTCCGAGCACGTGCAGCCGATCCGGCGCCGCTTCGCCATCCAGCAGGCGCGCATCGGCTGGGGCGCGAGCCCCTTCGCCGCCGTGCCCATGCACGCGGATCGCGTGGTCGCCTCCGCCGCGGAGGACCAGGCGGCCGGCAGGCTCTCCTCCGTCGGCTACGGCCGTGGCGAGACCCGGCACGGCTCCGGCCGCGACGGCGGGCAGGACTTGGCGTGGCTGTACGCGCTGCCCAACCCGCACCCCGACCGCCCCATCGACGCGGTCGAGCTCCGGCCCGGCGCCGAGCGCTGCGCCGTGTACGGCATCGCCACCACCGACCTGACCGAGCATCCCTTGCGGCCGGGGACGCGGCGCAAGCTGCGGCTGGACCTGACGCCCGGAGCCACCTTCGGCGCGGATGGCCAGCTTGCCGGCCTGGAGATGGACCTCGGCACGATCATCTCCGCTCGCCCGGCCCTGGACTACGACAGTGCCATCTGGACCGACGGGGACGGTGCGACCGCCCCGGACGTGCAGCCCGCCGTCTCGGCCACCCGCGCGCTGGTCGAGTATGCCGCGCATTCGGACGCCACCCTCTACCTGAGCGACCGTGCGTACCTGCTGCGCGAGCTGGAAGCCGGACCGGCGATGGTGGCCGCGGCCGAGCGGCCGGTGAAGATCCGCGTGGTGGAACGCGGCTCCTCACAGCCGGTCGCCGTGCGGCTCCACCTGCACGGCGCGGCAGGCGAGTACCTGCCCCCGAAAGGCAACCACCGCACCCGTCAACGGCAACTGGTTCGAGGACAACTACGGCGAGTTCGTCAACGGCGCCAACCAGTATGCCTACATCCCCGGCGAGTGCGTGGCGGACCTGCCGCTCGGCGACGTCTATGTGGAGATCGCCCGCGGCTACGAGGTGCGCCCGCTGCGAACGCGCGTGACCGTCGCCCCTGACACCGACGAGCTGACGTTCGAGCTGGACCGCGTGCTGCGCTGGCGCGAGCGCGGCTGGGTCACCGCCGATACCCACGTGCACTTCCTGAGCCCGCAGACCGCGCTCCTGGAGGGAGCGGCCGAGGGCGTAAACGTCGTCAACCTGCTGGCCAGCCAGTGGGGGGAGATGTTCAGCAACGTCGGCGACTTCGACGGCGCCACCACGCTGGGCGCGGGCGACTTCGGCGGCTCAGGCGAGTTCCTGGTGCGCGTCGGCACCGAGAACCGCATGCAGGTGCTGGGCCACATCTCGCTCCTGGGCTACTCCGGGCCGATGATCCATCCGCTGTGCTCGGGCGGACCGTCGGAGTCGGCGATCGGCGATCCGCAGGAGGTGACCATGGCGGACTGGGCCACCCGCTGCATCGAGCAGGGCGGCGTGGTGGTGATGCCGCACGGCCCCAACCCGCAATGCGAGCGCGCCGCCGACATCGTCCTGGGCGTGGTCGACGCGATGGAGATGATGACCTTCAACCCCTGCGAGGGGCAGCTCAATCCGTACGGCATCGCCGACTGGTACCGCTACCTGAACCTGGGCTACCGGCTGCCGGTGGTGGGCGGCTCCGACAAGATGGCCGCCGCCTCGCAGCTTGGCGGCGTGCGCACCTACACGCAGCTCGACGAGCGCGAGTTCACCTACGACAACTGGATGGCGGCCCTCAAGGCCGGCGACACCTTCGTGACGGTGGGACCCCTGGCGGAGATCACGGTCGAGGGCGCCTCGCCCGGCGGCATCGTCGACCTGCCTTCCGGCGGCGGCAGCGTCGCCGTCGAGTGGCGGGTCGAGTCGGTGGCGGTGCCGATCGCCACGGTGGAGCTGATCTGCGGCGGGCTCATAGTCGAGGAGGCCGACGCCGGCGGGCAGCTTGCCGCGTCAGGCAGCGCGACGGTGCGCGTGGACGGCTCCACCTGGATCGCCCTGCGGGTACGCGGCAGCTACCGCGGCCAGCCCGCCGACATCGCCGCCCACACCAGCGCCGTGCAGGTGCGCGTGGACGGCGCCCGGCCGTTCTCCGCCCACGACGCGGGGTTGATCCTGGACCAGATCGAGGGCGCCATGGCCTACGTCGACACCATCGCCCCACGCCCGGACGCCGAGCGCTACCGGCAGCTCCGCGCCACCCTGGAGGGCGCCTGGAACCGCCTGCACCAGACCATGCACCGCCACGGCGTGTTCCACGACCACGTTCCGCTGCACGACCACGCCGAGCACCACGAGCACTGATCGGTATGCCCGTGGTGTCTCTGGCAGAGCGGCTGGCAGAGGACTCCCAAGCTCGGACGATGGCAAGGAAATATGTCTGGTGGCAGTCGCCCGAAGCGACGCTTGCCGACACGCGGCTGTCCTGGCGCAACTCATGACGTTGGGCACCGTAGATGACGTTCGCTGGCTGCTCTCGGTAGCTTCCGCCGACGACCTGCGCAGCGTGCTCCGCGAACCTCCGGTGGGCATTTTCAACGCTCGTTCCTGGTCGTTCTGGCATCTCCAACTCGGCTTCGAGGCCGTTCCCGACCTTCCGGCCAGGCGCTTGCCGCGGCAATGCTCGGGACAGGGCGGTGAGCACGATCGACAAGGCCTCCGAGACCCTCTCTGCGACCTCGCTTGGCTGATGAACCCGGCGCGACCCTACGCGCGAATTGCCTCACGTGCCGACGCGATGCTCTGGGCCACCTGAATCAGCGGGGCGACCCACAGCTCATCGCGGCGGAGGGCCAGGTGATCGAGCAGCGCGCCGAAGTCCTCTCCGGTGACCGGGAGATGCCCCTCGCCCACGCCGTGGAAGGTCAGGATGGTCCACATCCCTAGGTCCCGGCCCCGCTCGACGGCGGCGATCAACTGCTCCGCGCCCATGAATTCGCACCGTACCGACCGCAGACACCACAGATCCGTATGAACGGGAGAGTTGTAGGGGGTGGAGTTCTCGCTGCCGCCACGGGCGGCGCTGAAACGGGCGGCCACGAGCGGGACGTAGCTGCGTCGGGTCGCCCCTTGGCCGACGAACGTGTCGTAGCACGGATAGCAGAAACTGAAGGACTCGACTTCCGGGAACACCGCACGCAGGCGGCGATCCGAGTCGTCGAGCTCGGCCGCCATGTCGTCCAGCATCAGGTCCTCGAGCCCCTTGGCATCGGCTTCGGGCCGATGAGCGCGGCTGCACCAGTGATGGACGGTGTGGTTGCCGATCTCGTGGCCGCGCCGCTGCGGCTCACGGAAGCCTTGCAGCCGGCCGGCATCGTCGGTCTTGACGTAGAACGTGCCCGCCAGCCCCCGGGTGTCGAGCGCGGGCACGACGATGTCCACGTGGCTGTCCATGCCGTCGTCGAACGTCAGGCTGACGGCGCTGTCCCTGCGGCCGAACCATCCCGGGTTGGCCGGGCTCACTGAGTTGCCTCCAACATCCGCGTTCGGCTGCGTTCACGTTCGGTCATGCGGCTCTCCCCCGGGTCGTCTGCGGGTCACGGACTGATGACGATCGTGCCGTTGTCTCCCACTGCCACGAAGCGCCCGTCACCCCAGGCAACATCCCTCAGGCGATCAAGAGTACCGACGTCGCCGGCCGGATCCCAGCGGTCGCCGTCGGCGCTGATCATGACGCTGCCTCCGCGGTAACTGACCGCCACGAAGTGCGCGCCATTCCAGGCGACCGCCTCGAAGTGCTCGCCGGCCAGATAGTCGTGGTCGGCCGCCAGCCCCCACCGGTCGCCGTCGCGGCTGTGCACGACCGTGCCCTCGCTGCCCCACCCCACGGCGACGAAGATCTCACCGTTCCAGGCCAAGCCTTCGAAGCCGTAGTAGTACGTCCGACTGCCGTCACCGCGCGCCGGGTCGTGCCGATACGGCACGGCGGGCCGGGTCGCGAGCCGCCACGTATCGCCGTCGGTGCTGTGGACGACGATGCCGTGATATCCGACAGCGACGAAGACCTCGCCGTTCCACGCCACGTCGTTCAGCGTCTCCGTGGTGGCACTGTCGGCAGCCGGCGACCAGCGGTCGCCGTCGTCGCTGTGCATGATGGCTCCGTCGTGGCCGACAGCGACGTAGCGCTCACCATTCCATGCGACCGCATGGGGGGTTTCCAAGGACGTACGCGCGCGCTGCCAGCGATGGCCATCCGAGCTGTGCGCGACGCCGTAACCGACGGCAACGAAACGGGCGCCGTCCCAGATGACGTCGCTGATGCGGAACCCTGGATCGCCACTGGCTTCCTGCCAATCCTGCCCGTCGAAGCTGTGCAGGATCTCGGGCGGCCAGCCGCCTACCGCCACGAATCGGTCTCCGCCCCACGCGACGGCTTGCAGGTCGGGTAGAGCCGTGCCGGCGCCAGCCTCGCTTGCCTCCTCCCACAGGACTCCGTCCGGGCTGTGCAGGATGGGACCGTTGGAATCGATAGCGACGAAACTGGAGCCTCCCCACGCGACGGCTCGGAACTCCCCCCTTCCATGCCACAACGCCCGCTCCCAAGCATCTCCGTCACCGCTGTGCAGGATCGTATAGGACCCGATCGCGACGAAGCGCTCACCGCTCCAGACGATGTCGCTCAACGGCCCCGAGGACTCGGCGGACGTGCGGCTTGCCGGATTCCAGTGATGGCCGTCGGGGCTATGGACGATGACGGTCCTGTGGTCCTGGTCTGATCCCACGGCAACGAACAGCTCCCCGTTCCAGGCGACGCCGGTGAGGGTCGCCGCGATGCCGGTGTCTGCCGGCTGCCAGCGCTCGCCGTCTACGCTGGATACGACCGTGCCGTCGCTACCGACGGCCATGTACCGGCCGCCGGCCCACGCCACACCGTGCAGATCGGCGCGGGTCGCGCTTGCCCGAGATCGCCTCCAGCGGTCGCCGTCGCTGCTGTGCAAGATCAGGCCACCATCGCCAACCGCCACGAAGCGACCGTTGCCCCAAGTGACGCTCTCCACGTCTCCCGGACCTCTGAAGCGTGCCCGCTGCCAACGATCGCCATCGCTGCTGAAGACGATCTGGTAGCCGCTGACCGCAACGAAGCGGCCATCGCCCCACGCCACGTCCCGGAGCCAACCTGAGCTGACGGCATAGCCTGCTTCGACCCAGCGGTCGCCGTCGCCGCTGTGCACGATGAGTCCGTCGTCGCCGACCGCGACGAAGGTCTTGCCGTTGGAAGCGACACTCCACAGGTTCGCTCCCGTCGTTCCCTCCGGGGATACGAAGCCACCGCCTCCCCGGACCAGCCGCCACACCGAGCCCGTGGCATCGTCAAGGGAGGCGTCAACGGTCTGAGCAGCGGCCGTCGCCAGCGAGAGAGACAGGCTGAACACCCCCGCCAACAGGACCTCCGCGACGATCGTCAACCGGTCATGCCGAGATCTCTGTCCCATAAGCCTACCTCCGCAGCCGTAGCGGCGAGCCCTGATTCCGGTCGGGTCAGAGCAGGCGTTCTTCCCTCGATCCCCTCGGCATCCAGATCCATGCCCAGGCCGGGCGCGTCGCCCAGGGTCACCGCTCCGTCCCGCACGCTCATCGGTGTGCGGATCAGGCCGCCGGCGGTGCGCGCCCGTTCGCCGCGGTCGCCCGGAACCCACGGCAGGAACATCGCGTTGCGCAGGGCGCCCATGAGGCCGGCCGCGGCGAAGCCGCCGTTGCCGTCGTCGGGATCGATCTCGCAGTTGACGCCGAATGCCTCGGCGGCGCGGGCGATTTTCAGCGCCTCGGTGATGCCGCCGACGTCCGGAATGCGTACCCGGATCAAGTCGGCTGACTGCCGGGACAGGTGCGCCGCCGCCTGACGGGCGGCATCAGGGCCGCCCACGGTCGCCAGGACCGGCGTATCGAGCTCCGCGGCCAGCCGCCCGAGCGCTTCGCCGTCCGCTCCCGGCAGCGGATCCTCGAACCAGGTGTAGCGGGCCTCGTCGAGCGCGCGGCCGATGCCCAACGCCTCCAGGTGTCCGCAGGCAGGGACGCCGCGGTACAGCAGCGGGAAGTCTGCCGGCACCGCCGCCCGGACCGAACGGACCGAATCCAGCACGCGATTCCGCTCCGCGGCCGGCGCCTTCGCGCCGATCGGCGTGGCGGTGCCCGCGACCCGATAGCCGCGGTAGCCGTCGCGGACCGCGCCCGCCGCCTCGGCCGCGGCGTCGTCCGAGTCGCAGGCGGCCTCGCCCGAAAGACAGACCGGGATCTCCGTGCGGAAACCGCCGATCGCCCGGTAGAGGGGCAGCCGCAGCGCGGTGGACCAGAGGTCCCAGAGCGCTATGTCCACGCCGGCCAGGCCCGCCGGGTCGCTCCCGGACGCGGCGGTGCGCAGATCGCGCCAGAGGCGCTCCCGGTCGGCGAGCGGACGCCCGACGAGAGCCGAGCGCATCCGCTCGACGGTCGCCGCCGGCGGCAGCCGGTCGGCGCAGATCAGTGCCGTGCCCGAGACCTCCTCGCCTGCCCCCCTGGCGGCGATGCGCACGACACCGGCCGGCGCGTGCACCTGCAGCCGCGTGATCTTCAGTTCCGCCAACACGCTTCCATCCGCCGCCATCACAGCACCTCCAGCGCTTCCGACTTGATTCGGTCCCAGTCCGGCTCCGGCACCGGCAGGTCGCCGCACTGGATGCGCATATGCCCGTCATCGATCACCTTGATTCCCTGGAACGTGAGAGTCGCCGGGTCCTGCGGCGGCGGCAGCGGCCCCTCCGATCCGTACTCGTACAGCGGGTCGTTGCGGATCGCCAGCACCACGTGCGCGTTGCCGCCGTGCACGTCCAGACCGAAGGTCTCGGCGAGCTGCGCCAGCTTGATCTGGCCGGTGATGCCGATGGCGCGCTGGCGGACGATGTCCGTGGCCTGCATGGCGATGAAGGGCGACGCGTTGAACGGCTGCCCGGCCAGCGATCCGATCCACTCCATGGCCATCACCGGCAGGTCCAGCGCCGCGCACAGCTTCTTGAGCCCCATGAGGTCGAAGTCCTGCAGCGGCTCCTCGATCCAGGCATAGCCCAGGCGCTCCATCTCGCGGCCGATCCTGATCGCCTCGTCGCAGGTGTAGTGCTCGACCGCGTCGTGGATGAGGATGAAGTCGTCTCCCATCGCTTCCCGCAACGCCCGGAACAGCTCGGTGTTGCCGGCGACGCCCCGATACGAGTGGTCCTTGCCGCCCTTGAAGCCCTGCTCGCGCGCCCTGGCCGCATCGGCGACGTAGTCGTCGACGGTCCTGCCGCCGATGTTCCGGTAGGCCGGGATCGAGTCGCGGGCGCCGCCGAGCAGCCGGTACAGCGGCAGGCGAGCATGGCGGCTGGCCAGATCCCAGAGCATCTCGTCCACGGTGTGGATGAGGCCCCGGCCGGTGTACATGAACCGTTGCGTGTACCACAGGCGCTGCCAGACGCGCTCGCGGTCGAACGCGTCCATGCCGGTCAGCAGGTGGGCGATCTTCACGCGGAACTCCCTCGCCTGCCATGCCAGCTCGGTGGCGCTGAAGCCGCTGGCGTAGGTGGTGTGCGCGTCCAGGTCGCCGTCGGTGACCAGGCGCAGGATCAGGTCATAGGCCGGCGCCTGCTCCCGATATTCGGGAATCTCGGTGTCGGACCCGATCCCCTCCCCGTGGGTGAACAGGCCGGACAGACCCGGCGGCACCAGCTCCATGCCGCCGCGGCCGACCGCGGCCCGTTCCCGCTCGCCGGCGGCGACGACGTAGAGCTTGACTTCCTTGATCAACACCGCGGCGTTTCCTCCACGGGCCCACCGTGAGCTTACGGCGGAGCCGTGTCAAAGCGAGGGGGCTCCGGGCCATTCGCCGGCCGTCCGCCGGGCGGCGCGTTCCGCGCCGCGGCGCCCGGGGGTATGCTCCGCGCCATGCAAGCGATCGAATACGAACGCCGGCGGCTGGGAAAGACCGATCTGCAGGTGCCGGTGCTGGGCATCGGCGGCGCCCAGCTCGGCCGCCGCGACGAGCAGTTGGGCGTGGACACGGTGCTGGCCGCACTGGAGGCCGGCATCGACCTGATCGACACCTCGGCCTCCTACATCGGCGGCGAGAGCGAGCGCTACATCGGCATCGCCCTGCAGGAGTGGTACCGCCGCGGCAACCGGCGCGAGGACCTGATCATCGAGAGCAAGGCCGGCTCACGGCAGCGGCCTCACGACTACTCGTACGACGCGATCATGGCCAGCACCGAGCTGAGCCTGCGCGCGCTGCAGACCGACTACCTGGACGTGATGCTCGTGCACGATCCGGCGGAGATCGAGCCGGTGCTGGCCCCCCACGCGGCCCACGATGCGCTGCTGGACCTCAAGCAGCAGGGCGTCATCCGCCACCTCGGCCTGGGCTGCCGGCCGCACGCGCACCACCAAGCCTGCATCGCCACCGGCGATTTCGAGGTGTCGCTGACCTTCCGCGATTACAACCTGATCGAGCGCTCCGCGCTGGCCGGCGTGCTGGAGCCGGCGGTGGCGGCCGACGTGGGGGTGTTCAACGCGTCGATCATGCTGAGCGGCCTGCTCGGCGGCGACGACCCTATCGGGGTGGCGGCGAGCGCCGCCGGGGTCTCGCCGGATCGGGTGGAGATGACCGAGGAGCTGCGCCGCGCCAAGCGAGTGTATGATTGGTGCGCCGCCCGCGATCTGGATCTGCACGTCGTCAACCTGCACTACTGCCTGCGCGAGACGCGCTTCGCGTCGGTCCTGCTGGGCTTCTCCACGCCGGAGCGGGTCGCGCAGAACATCGCCGCCTACCGACAGCACGTCGATCCGGCGGTCTGGGAAGAGCTGGAACGGGACTTCCCGGACTTCGCGTGAGGAGGGTGAGTCAGAGATGAAGCGGGAGAAACTGCGGGTCGCGGTCGTCGGCGGCTGCGGCGACTGGGGCCGCCGCTACACCTACGCGTACGCCCGCCACCCGGAGGCGGAGTTGATCGCCCTGGTCGACACCGCCCGCGCGCGGCGCGCGCGGTTCGCCGAGCACTACGGGATCCCCTGCCAGTTCGGCACGGTCGAGGAGCTGCTGGCATGGCAGGTGCCGGACGTGGTCGCCAACATCCTGCCGGTGAGCGCTGCCCGCGACGCGGTGATCGCGTGCGCGGAGGCCGGCGTCAGGGGGATCTCCTGCGAGAAGCCGATCGCCGCGCGGCTGGCCGACGCCGACGCCATGATCGCCGCCTGCGAGGAACGCGGCGCGGCGTTCGCCTGCGGCACCGCCTGGTGGGAGGTGCACCAGGTGGCCCGCATCGGCGCCTGGGTGCGCGACGGCGCCATCGGCCGGCTCACCGGAGCGGCGATCGACGGCTTCCTGGCGCAGGGCGACCAGGTGTCCGGCCTGGGCTGCGTGATCCTCAACTTCCTGCGCTTCGCCACCGGCGACGAGGTGGCGTGGGCGGAGGGCTGGACGGTGCCCGAGGAGGCGGCCGCCAGCGACGACGACTGCGCGGCGTACGGGACGCTGGGCATGACCGGCGGCTACGAGTGCAGCGCGGCGCGCGAGGTGCCGGCCGAAGGCGCCCACAAGGTTACGCTGTTCGGTGAGGACGGCGCGGTGTACCTGGCCGGCGGCGACGGCACCGTGCTGATCAAAGGCACGGGCACCAGCGCGCGTCCGGTGCGGCCCGACTTCCTGGACGAGCCCACCGATGACGAGCGGCTCGGGGGGAAGTTCCTGGGCGTCGTCGACAGCCTGATGAACGCCGTGCGGGACGGCAGGCCCGCGCCGTGCAGCGGCCATGACTACCGGCAGGTGCTGGAGGTGGCTGCCGCGATCAAGCTGTCGGCGCGCGAAGGGCACCGCCGGGTGGCGCTGCCGCTGGCCGACCGTTCCGCCACCGTGATGCCGATGCCCTACCGCTGGCACGGCGGCGACGTCACCGGCTGGGAGGTGATCAACCGGGGCGAGCCCACCGTCATCCACCCGGCAGACTGACTGCGGCTCGGTCTACGCGGGCGCCGCGAGGACCAGAGGGCGCGATCCCGGAAACGAGGCGATGGCGCGGTCGAACGTAACCATAGTCAGCCCCGCGGACGAAGCGAACGCCGCCAGGTATGCATCGGTCCATACCTTCGGCGAATAGGTCCGGGACGAGATCGGAGAGCTTGGCTTCGACGCGGGGTCAGCTACTCGCTGACCAGGTGGACCATGCCTTGGAACTCCAGGACGGTGGTGCCGCCGTCCTCCCGGGCGAGCTCGATGCGGGAGTGGCCCTGGGCCGACGAGCGGCCCGGTCTGACCACGCCGTCAGCGAAACAGCCGACCACCTCCCCCAGGAACAGGTCGTGCGATCCCAGGCTGACCACCTCGCGCACCTTGCACTCGTAGTTGATCGGGCACTCGGCGATGTGCGGGGACTTGATGCGCTTGCCGGGCAGCGGGGTCAGTCCGGTCTCCTCGAACTTGTCGACCGTGGCGTCCTTGGAGCGCGACAGCCGGCCGCAGGCGGCCACCGCCTCGCGCAGCCGGTCGGTGGGCACGTTCAGCGCGAAGTCGCGGGCGCGGCGCAGCAACTCGTGCGAGCCGCGCTTGAAGTAGTCGCCGGTGATCTCCTGCACGCTCACCGCCACCCCCAGGTAGAACGGCAGCCGGTTGAGCCAGCCCCAGCCGACCGACGGCATGATGTTCGGGATGCCGGTCTCCTCGTCCAGGACGCTGATCAGCGCCGGGGTGACCGGCAGGAAGCCGGGGGTGTCGAACTCCTGGCCCCGCGGCGGGACGGAGCGATCGTGCGGTGTGTAGACTTTGGCCATCGGGCGGTGACGATGGCGAAGCCGGTCCGGGCCGTCAACGACGCGGGCGCATCCCGACATGGAGAGGACATCGATGACAACTGACAACGTGCGTCACATCGGCACCGATAGACAGCTCTTCGTGGATGCCTTCTGGATCTCCGTTGCGAATGGAGTGTCCCGGAAACTGCACGCTCCCCGGAAACGCGAGACCGTCCTCGAACGGGACAAGCCGTGGGAACACGACCACGTCTCGTACATGGGCACGATGAAGGACGGCGACACGCTGCGAGCGTACTATCGCTGTGGAAAATTCGCGAGCACGGAGAGGGATCCGGAGATCACGGCGTACCAGGAAAGTGTCGACGGCATTCACTGGCAAAAGCCCAACCTTGGCATCCTGGAATACGAAGGTTCCAAGGATAACAACATCGTTTGGCATGGACCGGGCGCCAACATGGCCCCGTTCAGAGACGACAATCCTGACGTTCCCGCTGACGAACGGTACAAGGCCGTGGTCCGTACCAGGGACCTGTGGGCCCTGGCCTCGGCTGACGGACTGCACTGGCGCCTGCTGCAGAAGGATCCAATATCCACCGACGGCCCGTTCGATTCCTTCAACGTCTCATTCCGGGATCCGTGGCGCAAAGAGTATGTAGCCTATACGCGCGGCAAGGCCGGCACGGAGGGAAGCTTCATTGGCCCGAACGGCGGCAAGGGAGGGGTGCGCTGGATCAGGAGAACCACGTCGAAGGACTTCCGAAACTGGAGTCCGCCGGAGGATATCGATGCCGGGGACACGCCGTTCGAACACCTGTACACCAACTCATGCGTCGCCTACGAACGCGCGCCCGGCACCTACCTCATGTTCCCTTCGAGATTCGTTCCGGAGAGGAAACCGAAGCCCGACTGGCCGGGAGGGTCGGGGGTGAGCGATATCGTGTTCATGTCCAGCCGTGACGGCATTCACTTCGACCGCAGCTTCATGGAAGCCTTGATCCGGCCGGGACCGGACCAGGACAACTGGCACGAGAGAGGACTGTACCTGGACCCCGGATTGATCGAGACCTCACCCACGGAACTGTCGATGTACGGCAGCGAGCACTGGCGGCTGCCAACCGTCCGCATCGTCCGTTACACGTTTCGCATGGATGGCTTCGTGTCCCTCCATGCCGGCTACTCCGGGGGAGAGGCTCTGACCCGTCCGTTCGTTTTCGACGGCCGGCAGCTCGAGCTCAACTACTCGACCTCGGCCGTGGGTTCCGTGAAGGTGGAAATCCAGGACGCCAGTGGCAATGCCATGCCGGGATTCAGCCTGGATGACTGTCCTGCGATGTTTGCAGATCTCATAGACGGCAGGGTGACCTGGAAGAAAGGTGGCGACGTGAGCAGCTTGGCAGGCAGACCCGTCAGGTTGCGCTTTGCTCTCAGCGATGCCGATGTCTACGCCTTCAAGTTCAACAGGTAGACTGATGAAGAAAACAGTGATACGCGGCCGCCTGCTGGTCTGGAGCGCCGCGGCGGAGCCCCGCACGGACGCCGCTCTGCTGGTGGAGGACGGCGCGATCACGGCGGTGGGCGAGGACGCGCTGCGGCTGGCCGACGGCGCGACGCGCCGGCTCGACTTCCCCGATCAGGTGATCGCCCCCGGGCTGATCGACAGCCACGTGCACCTGATGTGGAGCGGCGAGCCCGAGAAGGACGGGCTCAACCCCCTGTACGCGGCGATCGGTCAGCCCACCGCGACCCTCACGGTCCAGACCGTGAACAACCTGCGCGCGGCGCTCAGCCGCGGCATCACCACCGTGCGCGATTGCGGCGGCCTGACCGACGTGATCTTCCCGGTCGCGCGAGCCGTGCGCGACGGGCTGCTGGTCGGTCCGCGGATCGTCACCGGCGGTGCGCCGATCACCTCCACCGGCGGCCACTGCTGGTTCCTGGAGAACGAGGCCGACGGCGAGGACGCCGTGCGCCGCGCGGTGCGGCGCATGCACAAGGCCGGCGCCGACTTCATCAAGGTGATGGCCACCGGCGGCGGTACGCGCGGCACCAACCCGCGCGCGGCCCAATACGGCTTGGCCGAGCTGCAGGCCATCACCCACGACGCCCATCGCCTGGGGCTGCGCGCCAGCGCCCACGCCCACGGCACCGAGGGCATCGAGCGCTGCGTCGCCGCGGGCTTCGACGGCATCGAGCACTGCACCTGGCTGGCGCGCGACGACGACGGCGAGGACTACCGGCCGGAGATCGTCGAACGCATCCGCGAGCGGCGGATTTTCGTCTGCAAGACGATCGCGGGCTTCCAGCGCTGGCCGCTCGAGGAAATCCATGCGGCCGGAGAGGCCCATCCGGGCTGGCGGGAGTTCGCGACCTTCCGCGAGATGCTGGCCGAGGGCGTCACGGTGATCGCCGGCACCGACGCCGGCATCACCGACACCAACTTCGTCTACCTGGCGCGCACCCTGGAGACGATGGTCGGACTGGGCGGCATGTCGCCGGCAGCGGTGCTGCAGTCCGCCACGGCAACAGCGGCCGAAGCGCTGACCCTGGACGACACGATCGGCACGCTGGAAGTGGGCAAGCGCGCCGACTGCATCGTGCTCGACGGCGACCCGCTCGCTGACGTGCGGGCGCTGCGGCAAGTGCGCGCCGTGATCCGCGACGGCGACGTGGTGGCACGGGACGGCTACGTGCTGGCGGCGCCTGCGGCTTGCACGGCAGTCTCACAGATTCCATCATCCACCTCGCCATGAGTTCCGCACTGCAACTCAACCTGTCCTGCGGACAGACCGACCTCTACCCGGCCGCGCGCCAGGCGATGAGCCAAGCGCTGCCCAACCCGATCTACTACCCGCCGTTCCACGACGTCGAGGGCGACTGCGTGGGAATGCTCGCCAAGATCCTGCATACCGGCGGCGACGTGCTGCTGCCGGTTGGCTCGGCCACCTATGGCGAGGAGGCGGCGTTCAACACGTTCCTTGAGGACGGCGACGTGTGCGTGACGGTCAACACCGGCATGTTCGGCCAGGTCCTCACCGACCTGGTCACCGTGGTCGGCGCGACTGCGGCGGAGATCAAGCTGCCGCGCGGCACCGCGGTCACGGTCGACCAGGCACGGCAGGCACTGCGCGATCGTCCCGAAGCCAGGATGTTCGCGGTCGTCCACCTGGAGACCACCGCCGGCACCCTCAATCCCGTGCGCGAGATCGGCGCGATGATCCGCGCGGAGTTCCCGCACGTCCTCTACCTGGTGGACGCGGTGTCGTCGCTGACCTCCGAGCCGCTGCACATCGACGAATGGGGCATCGACGTCTGCTGCACCAGCAGCCAGAAGTGCGTGAACGCTCCGCAGGGGATCGCCATCGTCACCGTGGGACCGCGCGCCTGGCAGGCGGCCGAGCGACGCACGACCTCGATCCCCGGCCTGTGCCTGGACCTGGTGACGTGGAGGAAGTGGCATCACGGACAGCGGCAGGCCAGGGCGACGGCGCGCGGCGAGGTGCCGCCCGAACCGTCCGCGAACGGCGACTCGGGCGAGGAAGATGGCGCCGTCGACACGTCGGTGACCGAGTACAAGGCCGCGCACGGCCCGTCGCAGTCGTACACGCTGCTGCTGGCGCTGCAGGGAGCGCTGCGCGAGATCATGGACGAGGGACCCGACCGGGTGATCGCCCGCCACGCCGCCGCCGGCCGGGCGCTACGCGCGGGCGTGCGCGCCATGGGGCTGCGGGTGCTGGCCGACGAGCGGATCGCCGCCTCCTGCTCGACCTGCGTGGTCATGCCGGGGGACACGTTCCCGACGCAGGACTACATGCGGACCGTCTGGCGCGAGTACGGCATCGCCACCGCCGGCGGCTCGCAGGCCGTGGGCGAGATGGGCTACGCCGGCAGCCGCATCGGCCTTATGGGCTTCGTCGCCAACCTCGACTCGGTGTGCGCGATCCTGAACGCCATGGAGCAGGTGCTGCCGCGACTCGGCGTGTCCGTCACGCCCGGACGCGCCGTGGAAGCCGCCCGCAGTGTTGTCTGAGCGAGCGGGCCCTCTGAGCGAACGGGCCGCCTGAGCGAACCGGAGCCACCCCTGCGGCCGATCAATCCCCGCGTCGCGGCCGTGCCGCGCTCGGGCATCCGCGAGATCATGGACCTCGCGCAGCGCCCGGGCGTGATCCACCTGGAGCTCGGCCAGCCGAACTTCCCCACCCCTGCGCACATCGTCGCGGTCGCCAACCACGCGGCCGAGCGAGGCCACACCGGGTACACCGCGAACGCCGGTCTCCCGGAGCTGCGCGAGGCGCTCGCCGCCAAGCTGCACCAGGACAACGGCGTCCGCGTCACGGCCGAGCAGATCATCGTCACCATCGGCGCCATGGGAGCCCTGTATGGCAGCCTGCTGAGCGTGCTTGAGCCCGGCGACCAGCTCCTCGTGCCCGACCCCGGTTACCCCAACTACCGGATGACCGCCGAGCTGAGCGGCGCCGAGTCCGTCCCCTACCCCCTGCCGGCCGAGGACGGCTACCAGCCCGACGTCGATGCGCTGGCCGCGGCCATCTCACCGCGCACCAAGGCGATCGTGATCGGCAGCCCGTCGAACCCGACCGGAACCGTCGTCCACCGCGACCGTCTGCAAGGCATTGTCGAGCTGGCCGAGCGCCACGACCTCTATCTGGTCAGCGACGAGTGCTACGAGAAGATCGTGTTCGACGGAACCCACGTCAGCCCGGCGAGCCTGGCTGCCGCCGATCGCTGCTTCACGGTCGGCAGCTTCTCCAAGAGCTACGCCATGACCGGATGGCGGATCGGCTACGTCGCCTGCCCCAAGCCGATCGTGCCGCTGCTGGTGAAGCTCCAGGAAGCGACCGTATCGTGCGCGCCGGTGCTCTCCCAGCACGCAGCTCTGGCGGCGCTCGCCGGGCCACAGGACTGCGTCGCAGCCATGATCGACGCCTACCGCGAGCGCCGAGACCTGGCCCGTGAGCTGCTGACGAGCGCCGGGCTCTGCCGCTACCGGCCGGAGGGAGCGTTCTACCTGCTGGTCGATCTCCCGGGTCAGGTCGCGGACACCTACGCCTACGCGCGCCGCCTCGTCGAGGAAGCCGACGTGGCCGTAGCGCCCGGCGAGACCTTCGGCACCGGCGGCAGAGGCCGGGTGCGCATCTCCCTGGCCACCAGCACGGACCTCCTCCGCGAGGGCCTGGAACGGCTCATCACCTTCGCCACCAGCAACGGCTCTTCCGATTGAAGCGCAGGCGTCGCTCGGAGCATAATAGTGAGCAGAGGCCAGCCCGGTGCGAAGCCAAGGATGTTCCATGGCAGAACAAGAGACTAAGCGACTTTCCGTTCTTGATGAGATGGGAAGCTCTCTTTGTGTCGCTTCCGATGACGGGCATGCCTTGTACGGACGTCTTGTGTGCGCGCTCGACGCAGGGCGGCGGACAGTTTTGTCGTTCCGTGGCGTGAATACCCTGACACCGGCTTTTCTGAGTGCTGCAATCGGTCAGCTCTACGGACGCTTCGAGGAAGAACACGTGCGCACGTTGTTTTCCGTTGAAGATCTCTCCCCTGACGACCAGGCGCTGCTCAACCGGTCAATTGACACGGCCAAGCTGTATTACAGGAACGAAGTTGCCTTCGCGCAGGCTATTCGAGAGGTCGAAGACGATTATTGAACTCGGCGAAACGGGGAACTGACATGGCGGCCTCTGCTGTGCTTCAGCCGTTGCTCGACGGACTGGCACCACTCACGCAACCTGACATCGTGGATGAGGGTTCCGAACCCTCGGCGAGTTCTTTTCAAAAGGACACCGGCGCGTACTACACCCCGGAAGCCGTCGTTTCGACACTGGTTCGCTGGGTAGTGCGCGCCGACACCGACCGTCTTCTGGACCCGTCCTGTGGGGACGGTCGTTTCGTCGCCTGTCATCCAAACAGCGTTGGAATCGAGCGGGATGTACGGGCAGTAACGACCGCCAAGGGTCGTGCGCCGCTTGCGCGGATCTACCGCAGCGATTTCTTCGCGTGGGCAACCGATACTGGCGAGCGCTTCGAGTGTGCGGCCGGCAATCCACCGTTCATTCGATATCAGACCTTCAACGGGCCGTTACGTGCCCGTGCCTTGCGTCTCTGCAGGTCTCTGGGCGCTCCATTCTCAGGACTGACTTCGTCGTGGGCTCCGTTCCTGGTCGCGACGGCAAGCCTCTTGAGACGAGGCGGCCGTTTGGCGTTTGTCGTGCCCGCGGAGATCGGTCATGCCCCCTACGCTGCTCCGCTTCTGGAGTTCCTCGCTCCCATTTTGACGTAGTACAGATCATCGCCATCCGCGACAAGCTGTTCCCCAAACTCTCGGAGGACTGCTGGCTCCTCTACGCTGACGGGTTCGGCGGCGCGACGTCCGAGGTGCGATTTGCCCTTGTGGACCAGTTCATTCCTTCGCCTCGACCACCCGGCAACGGCATACGAATCGCCTTGAACGAATGGCGAAGTGGCTGGAACTGCCGCTTGAGACCCTTCCTGCTGTCCAGCGACGTGCGGTCCCTGTACCAGCAGGCCCTCGGACATCCCGGGTCGAGAAGGTTCGGGATGATGGCTTCCGTCGGGATCGGATACGTCAGCGGGGCAAACGACTTCTTCCACTTGCGCCCTTCGGAAGCAGCTCGTTGGCAGATTCCTGCCGACTTTCTCCATCCCAGCGTCCGCAAGAGCCGCATGTTGCCCCCGCGGCGTCTCACCAGAAAGTCCATAGATCGGGATGGCTCATGCGGATTTGGGATACCTCATTCGTCCGACTGAGCTGTGAGATCGAGGGACACCCGCTCGGCGGCGGCATGCTCAAGCTGGAACCACGGGAAGCGGCTCGGGTCCTCCTTCCCGATGCTTCGCTGCTGCCCAGGTTGTCGGGCACGGATGTCGAGGACTCTCTTGTGACGCTACGCACCTGGAGGCACTATTCGACATCGTCGTGGACAAGCCCGGAGTCGGCCCTGTCCTCGCGGTATCGTGCAAGGGGATGACCGGCGCCTTCCGGAATCTCACCAACCGTATGGAGGAGACCATCGGCGAATGCACGAATCTGCACATCCGGTACCCGGCCCTTGTCTTCGGGTACTTCTTCGTGATCCGTGCCAATCGGATCTCCGATGTGTCCGAATCACCGGCGCCCGCCGAGCGCTCACGCTCCCGTCAACTCGGCCTCAACGACATCGCGCTCGACAAGGACGGCGAGCCGGTGGAAACGATCTCGCGCTTCCATGCCGCCTTGGGGGCTCTCACCGGTCGCGACGGTATTCGCTCCGATCCGAGCCGATACGAAGCGATCTCGCTCGCGATGGTCGACGTACGTAGCGATCAGGCCGGGGATCTCCTCGACACATTCCCTCCGCCGGACAAGCCCTCTCCGCCTGGAACGCTTCTTCGACGGCCTCTACCGGCAGTACGACGAACGTAACGTCGTCAGTGCGCCTGATCTGGCAACGCGAAACCGCAGAATCGAATGGTCTCCTGACTCTCCGGCGCTCACGGATCGCCTGCCCGAGAACCTCGACTACGACGTTCGCATCTCGGACTGACCTGCCCGAACCGCCTCCTATCCGCGGCGCCGCAGAACAACGACCCCAATCCAGACCGGGGCGCTGATCACGGCCGCGCACAGGGCGATCGCCAGCGGGCCAAGGAGCCCCGCGAGCAGGGATGCCGCCACCGTCGCGATCGCCAGCACTACGAACGCGACCCAGGCGGCGACGTGACGCCCCAGCCGCCACAGCCGCTGGCACGCCAGGGCCAGCAGCAGGCCGGCCGGCGCTACCAGGACCAGCGAAGAGACGATCAGCAGCAGCACCATCGGCCACGGCTCGGCGTCCGCGCCGAACCGGAAGCCGCGGAGCGGCGCGGTGGCAGCGACGCCTATCGGCAGCCACAGCAGCGACGCGACGATGAACAGCCAGCGTGGAACGGCCATCGGGCGCCCGGTCGGACCCGCCGGTCAGATCGGGCAGATGAGCGCGCCCAGCCGCTCCATCATGCGCAGGTTCTCGGTGTAGTCGACCGGACAGTCGATCACGGCCGGCCGGCCGCAGGCGAACGCGTCGCGGAGGATCGGCTGCAGCTCGTCAGCGGCGGCCACCCGATACCCGGCCACGCCGAAGCTCTCCGCGTATTTCACCAGATCGGGGTTGCCGAACCGGATATGGGAAATCCGCCCGAAGCGGCGCTGCTGCTTCATGCCGATCAGGCTGTAGCTGTCGTCGTGGAAGACCAGCGTCACGAACGGGACCTCCTCCCTGACCGCCGTCTCCAGTTCCTGCGAGTTCATCAGGAAGCCGCCGTCGCCGGTGACAGCGACCACGTTCTGTCGCGGATGGACCAGCTTTGCGGCAAGCGCGCCCGGGACGCCGATCCCCATAGCCGCGAATCCGTTGGAGATGATGCAGGTATTGGGCCGGTAGCACGGATAGAGGCGGGCGATCCACATTTTGTGCGCGCCGACGTCGGAGACCAGGATGTCCTCGCTGTCCATGACCGTGCGCAGGTCGTTGAGGACCCGCTGCGGCTTCATCGGAAACGACCTGTCGGCGCGAAACTCGTCCCGCTCGTGCAGGATGAACGTGCGCAGACCCTGCGTGTAGTCGTCGCTCTGGCACGGCTCGGCGCGCTCCGCGATCTGGTCCAGCGTGGTTGCGAGGTCGCCTAGGACGCCCACGCCCACCGTGTAATGCTGATCGACTTCCGCCGGCAGCATGTCGATGTGGATGATCGTCTTGTCGCGCCCCGGATTCCAGCGCTCCGGGGAGTACTCGACCAAGTCGTAGCCGACCGCGATCACCACGTCGGCGCGATCGAAGCCGCAGGACACGTAGTCCCGCGCCTGCAACCCGCAGGTCAAGAGCGACAGCGGATGGTCGTCACGCAGCACGCCCTTGCCCATGAAGGTCTCGGCCACCGGGATGTTCAAGCGCTCGGCGAACCGGGTCAGCGCCTCCGACGCGCGCCGCCTCACCACTCCGTTGCCGGCCAGGATGATCGGGCTCTTCGCGGCCGATATGATCTTTGCCGCCCGGTCGATCTGCGCCGACGGCGGCTCCCACGGATAGGGTGCCTGAGGGAGCAGCGGCTCGGCGTCGATCTCCTCTTCGGCCACGTCCTCGGGGAAGTCGATGTGGGTCGCGCCAGGCTTCTCGGTCTCCGCCACCTTGAACGCCTTGCGGACGATCTCGGGGATGATCGCCGCCTTGGTGATCTGGGCGTTCCACTTGGTGATGGGCTGGAACGTGTCGACCACGTCGATGTGCTGGTGCGACTCCTTGTGCATGCGGTCGAGCGAGGCCTGTCCGGTGATCGCCACCACCGGGCTGCCGTCCATGTTGGCGTCGGCGACGCCGGTCATCAGGTTGGTCGCGCCGGGCCCGAGGGTCGACAGGCAGACGCCCGCCCTGCCGGTCAGCCGGCCGTAGACGTCGGCCATGAAGGCGCCGCCCTGCTCGTGGCGCACGCCGATGAAGCGAATGGTGGAGTCCAGCAGCGACTCCATCACGTCTATGTTCTCCTCGCCCGGCAGGCCGAAGATGTATTCGACCTTCTCGTTCTCCAGGCAGCGGACCAGCAGGTCGGATGCTTTCATCTCTGCGCCTGACGCTGCGGGGACGAGTGGTCGCCGTTACCACAGCGAAGGACGAGTCGCTCTTTGTGGAGCTCTTCCCTCATCCGGAGTCTGTCCACCAACCTGTCGAGATCATCGCCACACTCCTTGGACAGCCGTCTGCGGATCGAGTGAATCTCCTCGACAATCGGATCACTCCATACCGGCACTATCTGGCACCTCCAGCATTTCTTCCGGCGTTACGATGACGGGCGTCCTGCGACCCTGGGCATCGTTGAGACCGATGAGTCGCTTGATGACCACCCCGTTTGCCAAGTGCTTGCAATTCCAAGTCAGAAGGTAATCTACTTCATAGGCAGACGCGTATGCAAGGCGAACGGCATCCAATTGTGCCCCAGTCGGAAGGCCCAACCCCCCTTGATACTCGCGGGCCAGCTCGGAAACTTCGTCCGTCAAGGCCAGAATCGGAAGACCGGTCACGAATGCTTGTCGTCGCGCCGAAGCGTCCGGATCGCCTGCGCCGATTTCTTCAAGAACCGCTGCTTCCGAGATGTAGATCTCATAGTCGGTCCGCGCGTGCTGCCACCATTCGCGGGTGATCGTCTGATGTGCGGCTGCGATCAAGTCACGGCTGGGTAGTGCCGCGAGGTAGCTCGGGATCGTTGACTCAAGGTAGAGTGTAGGCACGGATTGCGTCACGTTGGCGGACGGTATCCTGCCGGCCCGATCCGGTCCACGGGGATCGGCTGGAAGCCCATCTCGAACGCCGGCGATGACGGCCGCAGCGTGAAGTCGCCCGCCGCCGGGTCGGTGAACAGCGGATCGGCGATCAGGCTGTTGCGGTCGAAACCCGCGTCTCGCCAGCGCTGCAGGCTGCCGAGCGGCGTGATGTCGATCTCCGGCGACTCCAGGTCGAGGGAGCCGCCGCGGAAGTGGTACAGGTTGTGGTCGCACTCGCGCAGGATTTCCGGATACCAGCGCCGCGGCCGGCACCAGACCACCGCCGCGGTGCGCTCCGACCAGGCCACGACGTTGCGGCGGAAGATGTTGTCGCGCAGCGTCGTGCTCTGCAGGTCGCTGAAGATCGGCGCCAGCGAGAACTGCCGGCGCTGGCCGTCCACGAGGATGTTGTTCTCCACCAAGTTGCCCCAGCCGCCATGCATGTTCACGCCGCCGACCACGTTGCCGACGATGATGTTGCCGTGGATGGTGACGCCCGAGCACCAGTCGTCGAGGTAGATCCCCCACGAGTACACCGGCGTCACGAAGTGGCCGCGGTCGTCGACCTTCAGCCCCACTGAGTTGACGATGCGGTTGTAACGGACGATGTTGCCGGTCGGCTTGCGGTCGCCGCCGTAGATCTCGATCGCGCCGGTGTCGCTGGTCTCCAGGTTGAGGTCGACGATCTCGTTGTACTCCAGCACGTTCTGGTGCGCGGAGTGGCCGCCGCCCGACTTCAGCGAGATGCCGTAGCGCGGCATGCGGCGGATGCGGTTGTGGGCGATGCGGTTGCGGCTCGACGCGTTGCCGTAGACGCCGGCGACGTGCGCGTACACGCGGCCGCATTCGGCGATGTCGTTGGCGAGGATCTCGTTCTCGAACGGTTGGGTGTAGTCGTCGCCCGACAGCTCCACGCCGCCCTGCCCCAGGCCGTGCATGGTGCAGCGCTCGACCCGGTTGTGGTGGCTGCGGTTCACCATCCGCACCCCCCAGCCGTTAACGCACTCGAAGCGGCAGTTGACCACGGCGCAGTACTCGGCCCGGTCGAGCTGTATGGCGCCCTCCTCCCGCGCATGCTCCGGTGCCACTCCGTAGTCGGTGTCGGCGATCACCAGGTCGCGCAGCTCGATGTGGCTGCCCGAGATGCGCACCGCCGTCTGCAGCAGCGCGGCCACCGCGCCGTCGACCGACTGCGTGCCCGGCGGCGCCAGGTAGCGGATCGTCCCGGACGCCGGGTCCAGGTGCCACTCACCCGGGTCGGTCAGGCAACCGCGCGTGCCGGAGATGAAGTAGCGGTTGCCCGGCCGCACGTCGTTGTAGGACTCGAACTCGATGGTCCGTGATTCGGCGTCGAACCGCTCAACGGGCTGGATCAGGTTGTTCCAGCCCCATGCGGAGAAGATGTGGATCTCGGCATCCGTCCAGTCCGCCCAGGCCGGTATGTCCCCAGGGGCCATCGTGACCAGCCCCGGCCGGCCGCCAGGCTCGGCGCGGGGAGCTCCGCTCGGCTCCACGTCGGCGATGCCCACGCCGGGGCTGGCGCCCGAAAACGCCTCCGCCTGGATCACCAGGTAGTCGGTGCCAGGCGCAGGCGGACGCACCTCGTAGGCGCGCGGGTGCCAGATCGTCAGGCGGATGTTTTCGGCGGGGTCCCAGTCGAAGTCGCTGCACAGCACCACGCAGTCGAAGTCGATCTGCCCGCCGGACAGGTTCTCCCAGTACAGGTCGTGCTCGCCTTCCTGCAGTTGGATCTCGCCCGATGCCACGAACGGGAAGGCCTCGTGCTGGCCGGAGCGCCAGTCGTGGGTGGCACCGAGGTCGGCCAGCGTCACCCGTTCGCCGCCGCGGGCGCCGAACACGGAAGAGATCGCCGGATGCGTGGTGCTCTCGTCCTTGACGTAACTGATCCACACACGGTAGGTCCCGGTCGACGGGACACTGACTCGCCACTGCAGGTAGTCGCCGGCGCGGCGCACGCGGCTCACCGGCTGCTCGAACCGGCCGCGCTCCCACGGGTGGCGCCACCACTCCGCGAACAGCCAGCCGCCCTGGATGCGGTCGCCGGGATCCGCGGACGGGTAGCGCGCGCGCTCGGCCAGCCGGTCGCCGACCCGCAGGGTGCGGAACACGTCCTCGGTGGGGGCGGGAGCGGCCCAGAGGTCGCCGGAGCCGTCTTCGCGCTGCCAGCCGGTCACCGGCCGGCCGCCGGAGAGCACGACCCGCTCGCCAGGCGCCGCGACGAACGCGACGGGGTTTTCGGCCGTGCCGGAGACGGCGCCGTCCAGCTCCAGGGTCCCGCTCAGGTGATACGTGCCGGCATGGATCAGCACGGTGATCGGCCGCTCCGGGCCGGCGCGCAGGCGCTCGGCCACTTCGTCGCGGGCGCGCTCGATCGTCGCGAACGGCGCCTCCTCGGTCCCCGGCCCGGCGTCATCGCCGCCAGTGGCTACATGCAGAGTCAGGTGTTCCATGGCTTCTCCTATGGAAGACGCGGCGCGCGTTAACCTTTGCGCTTGTCGGTTGAGGGTGGCTATCTACTCGCGCCGAGCCCCGGCCGGCACCGTTGTCGGGTCGGCGGCGACGGCCGGGTCATGCAGCGTCCTTGTCATGGTCAAGGCCGCGCAGCAGGATGGTCTGCAAAGTCTCGATGACGCCTTCGATACGCGCCATCCGCTGTTCAAGCGCGCCCAGACGATCGGCGATCGCCCGCACCTCTGCACGCACCCCGGCGATCTGGACGGTAACGAGTCCGCCGAGCGCGACAGCCGCCGCGATAACGGCAACGATCACCGACGTGATTTCGGCCATGGCAACATACTGCAGCAGCAGGGCTCCGTCCGGCAAGGAGGGGCGTTCGCACGGTGTCGAGGACGAGCTCATGCGAGGGACCGGCGGCACCGACATGAGGCCCCCCTATGCGCGCGGACGGGCAGAAATGATGCGCGCTACCTCCAGCCTCACGTCGGGAAGCGCGGACGGCGCCATCACGTCTCCCGCTACGTGACGACGCACGACCCCATATCCCCAACGCGAGGGCTCGGTGTGGACTTCGACCAGATCGTGCTCCAGATCCACGATCCACACCTCGCGGATGCCTGCGCGCGCGTAGAAGGGCACCTTGGTGCTCCGGTCATACTCAAGCGAGGAATCCGCCACCTCGACCAGCAGCAACACGTCTGCGGCGCCGGAATGGCCGAAATCGTAAAGTCGTCCCGCGGGACCAACAGCATCAGGTCCGGCTGCGGCTCGGACACATCCGACTCGGCCATCGGGTTCTGCACGCGCAGCAGTGCTCGCCCGGCAAGATCGCCGTACCGGATGAAGCCGTTCGTCAGCCGATCGACGCAGGCAGCATGCCGATTGCCTATCGGTGACCTGACGATGACCTCGCACTCCAGTAGCTCGACCCGGTCCGCCGCGGCGAAGATTCCCGCTCTCCCCATGGCGTGGTAGTCCTCACTGGTAAAGCACCTGCGTCCGCCGTGGAGCCGAGTCGCCGTAGCGGTTCCCATTACACCGATGAACCGAGGATCCCGTATCCGACGGTGAGTACGATGTCGAAGGGCGATCGCATGCCCGGCAGCGGCCGGCCCGATCAAAGGGCTCGCGTCGGCCCTGACGAGTCGCGGGTCCACTCCACGATCGCCTGCGCGTCCCTGCCGACTTCGGCGGCGGTGCCGCTCACCACCGGAGTCCCGCATCGCGACGTGTACTGGATGAACTCCGCCAGCGGGACTCCCGCGAATCGCGCCACCCGCCCAACAGACAGGCTCCGGTCACGGTAGAGCGCTGTTGCGAGCGAACTGCGAATCCCCCGGTCGGCAACCAGGGCCTCGTCGACCATATGGGGGTAGTGCCTCCGGCAAGGACCCGAGCGCACCGACTTCACTTCACGCAGCGTCCTTGTCACGGTCGAGTCCGCGCAGGAGGATGGTCTGCAACGTCTCGATGACGTCTTCGATGCGCGCCATGCGCTGCTCGAGCGCGCTGAGCCGATCGCCGATCGCCCGGACTTCAGAGCGCACGGAGCGCTGACCGGAGACTACCACGCCGATGATGGTGACGGTTGCAGCAAGCACTGCCGCGACCGTGGTCACGAGCACAGCGAGCAGTTCGGTTGTCACGGTGGACTCCTAGGCTGCCACATCGGCGCGGGGGTCGCCCTGCCAGCGGTGGATCGATAGCCTACTGCAACGACCGCCATCCACTCGGTGGTCATGGCGCAGCTTCAGAGGGAACATACCATGAAACGCGCCCGCAGGGTGATTCCCGCTCTCCCCCATAGCGTGGTAGCGGCCGGCCCGATCAGCGGGCTCGCGTCGGCCCTGACGAGCCGCGCGTGCACTCCACGATCGCCTGCGCGTCCCTGCCCACTTCGGCTGCCGTGCCGCGCACCACCGGAATGCCGCATCCCGACACGTACCGGATGAACTCCGCCGGCGGGACTCCCGCGAACCGTGCCGCCCGCCCAAGAGACAGGCTCCGGTCACGGTAGAGCGCCGTCGCGAGCGAACGCCGGATCCCCGGCTCCGCGAGCAGCGAATTATCGTCCCGATGGACCAGCAACGCCTCCGGCTGATGGCGATCGAGCACGATGACCGGGCGCTTGCGCGCCTCCCGCAACGCCTCCGACGGGTTGTTCTTCAGCTGACGCACGTTGACTGCCTTCACCCCATGGCCCCGCAGGAACATACTGCGCCGCCGGCAAGGCTGAACGTCTCGGCTCCCCCGGCGCTTGCAGCGTCTGCCGGTGTTCGGTACCCTCCAGCGCGACCGCCGATGGCATCCGTCCCGACGTACCAGCAGACTGCCTCCTCACACTCCATACAGCTTTCGCGCCGCAGCCGGACGCGATGGATCCGGGAGGTCTACAGGTACCGCTCCCTGCTGATGCTGCTCATCCCCGGCACGATCTACTTCGTCGTCTTCCACTACTTCCCGATCTACGGCCTGACGCTGGCCTTCAAGGCATTCGACGTCAACGACGGCATCCTTGGCAGCCCGTGGGCGACGCCACTCTTCAAGCACTTCAACAGGCTCTTTCTGGATCCCGACGCATTCGTGCGTGCCGTCGTCAACACGATTCGCCTCGGCGTGCTAACCACCGTGCTCGGCTTTCCGGCGCCGATCATCCTGGCGATCCTGCTGAACGAGATCCGGTCCTCGGCCTACAAGCGCACGATTCAGACGGTCCTGTACTTCCCGCACTTCCTGTCGTGGATCTTCCTGGGCGGGTTGGTGCTCGAGTTCATGTCGCCGGGAACGGGGGTGATGGGCGCCATCTACCGCGCATTCGGCGCCCAGGCGCCGTACTTCATGGTCTTCCCGGACACGTGGCTCGCGGTCTTCCTCATTAGCGGCATCTGGAAGGAAGCCGGATTCGGCACGATCGTCTACCTGGCCAGCATCGCCAGCATCGACCAGGAGCTGTATGAGGCGGCGCACGTCGACGGCGCGGGCCGGATGAGCATGGCGTGGCACATCACCCTGCCCAGCATGATCCCGGTGATCACCATCCTGTTCATCTTTCGCATGGGTGGACTGATGAGCGCCAATTTCGAGCAGGTCTTCAACCTGTACAACCCGCTGGTGTATGAGGTGGCCGACGTGATCGACACCTACCTGTATCGCCTTGCATTCCAGGGGTTTCAGTATGAGTACGGCACCGCCCTCACCATACTGAGAACCGGTGTCAGCTTCATTCTGGTGTGGGGCACCAACCTCATCGTCCGCCGGTTCTCGGAGCACGCCCTGTGGTAGTGGGGGCGCGCCGGCGCCTCGGCGAACGGGTGGGCCAAGTGGTGATAGTGCTCTTCATGGCCGTATTCGCCCTATCGGTACTGCTGCCCTTCGTGCGGCACATGTCCCTGTCAGTCAGCACGCCGGTGGCAGTGGTAAAGGGCGGCATGTACCTGCTGCCCCAGCGCGGCGAGGTGACCCTGGAGTCCTGGAAGCGCGTCTTCCGGCAGCGTTCGACGGTGGAGGCGTACTACTGGTCGCTGTACCGGACCGTGGTCGGCGTAGTGCTCTCGGTGTTCGTCATGGGCTTGACCGCCTACCCGTTGTCGAAGCGCTACCTGCCATTTCGCCGCTCCTACACGATCTTCGTCATCATCACCATGTACTTCAGCGGCGGCTTCATTCCCGCGTTCCTGGTAGTCCGAGGGCTCGGTCTGTACAACACGATGGGAGCACTGTGGCTGCCTCTGCTGATCAACGGCTTCTGGATGCTCATCGCGCGCAACTTCTTCATGACCCTACCTGAGGAGCTGACCGAGAGCGCGCGCATCGACGGCGGCGGCGAACTGCGCATCTTCGTACAGTTGATCCTGCCCCTATCGAAGCCGATCATGGCGGTGCTCGCGCTCTGGATGTTCGTGTTCCACTGGAACGCGTGGTTCGACATCCTGATCTACATCAGCCGCGGCAAGATTTTCGTGACGCAGCTCCTGGGCCGCATCATCTCCGACGTCAACGAACAGTCGGTGGGCGGAATCGCCGCCGAGATCCGCCTGACGCAGATCCTGGCGGAGGACCCGGACAAGCAGTACACGGCCGAGAGCATCCGCTCCGCGATCCTGCTCTACTCCCTGATCCCGATCATCCTGGTCTACCCGTTCCTCCAGAAATACTTTGCCAAGGGTATTCTCATTGGCTCGCTGAAGGGGTAGACTGTGCAGCCAATGTTCTGAACCGATCAGTCGTCCGACGAAGACAGGCGTACGGGCCGCGACCGATCGCGGCCGGAATGATGCCCATAATTCCTACAAGGAGAACGAATTGAAGAAACTACTGGTACTGCTGTTGAGCGTGACGGTAGCTGGCGGCGCGTTCGCCGAGGGCCAGACCGAGATGGCCGCCGATGAGCCGATCACGATCACATTCATGACCGAGCACTGCCATGTGTGGCCTGAGACCTCCACGCCGCTGCTCGAAGAGATGAACGCGATCCTGGGCGTGAACTGGGTCCACATCCCCTGTTCGGGCCAGGGCGGCATTTCCTACCGAGACAAGCTGCGCGTGGTGTTCGGCGCCAACGACCTGCCCGACCTGTTCGAGACCTACTGGTTCGAGCAGCTCATCCAGCAGGGCACCTCCGACCTGAGCGTCGAAGAGGTGGCCGAGCAGATGCCCACGTACTACGGGGGTCTCAGCGCCTTCGCCTCCGGCGCAGGACTGGACCTGGACTTCACCCTGGAGCGCTACAAGCGCGACGACGTGCTGCGGCACTACCCGATGGTCTGGAAGCACGCGAACTACGGCCATGGCTACCTGTGGCGTCAGGACTATCTGGACGAGCTGGGCATGGACGTCCCGCACACGATGGAAGAGTGGGAGGCGGTGTTCGCGGCCTACAAGGCCAAGTACCCGGACCGCTACACGTACGGCACCCGCTACCGGGACACCGAGTACTACCGCTCCTTCAACGCCGTGATGAATGCCTTCGGTCTGTCGAACAACCGCTTCCTCAAGAAGGGCGACAAGCTGGTGTACAGCCAGGGACAGCCGGAGATGATCCAGGCGCTGGAGATCCTGGCGCGCTGGTATGAGAAGGGCTACCTGGATCCCGAATTCGTCACCGTCAACGGCGAGAGCGAGCCGTTCGACGCCGGCGTGAGCATCATGAAGGGCTGGGAGCATCCGGGCTGGCCGTTCGATAACGAGAACTTCCACAAGACCCTGAAGGAGCACAGCCCCGACGCCACGTTCGCGTACACCGGCCCTCCGCGGGTCGAAGGGTACTTCCCGGTGACCTACGCGTGGCACCCGATGCACGGCAACGGCCATGGCATCGCCCGGAGCAACAACGACGACCGCGATCGCGTGCACGCGATCATGCAGGCTGTCGACGCGCTGAACCAGCGCGATGCCTCGTACCTGGTCGGCAGGGGTATCGAAGGCACCCACTGGACGCTCGGTGAGGACAACAAGCCGCAATGGACTGAGGCATTCTCGGAGTCCGAGTCCCGACAGGGGCTGGGCTTCGGCGTCGTTTCGCGCAACACGCCGCTGGGCTACGGCGCGATCCGCGACTTCATGGGCGATCCGGAGTTTACCAATAACATTCAGAACGACTGGGTGCAGCAGGTTCGCTTCGACCCGGACTCGCCCCTGGGAGCGAACAACGTGTGCATGCTGACGCAATCCTTCGTGAGCGCGCTCGATGAGGACGGCAACGACCTGCGCGCCGCCCATCAGGATCTCCTGAACGAGTCGGTGGCGCTGTTCGGCCAGATCATCATCGGCCAGAAGCCGGCGTCCGCCTATCAGGAATGGCTCGACCGCTGGAACGCAGGGCCCGGCCCGGAGATCGAGGCAGCGGCGACCCGCATGTGGGGCCACTTGGTTTCGGAGTGCCCCTCCGCCTAATTCCCCCCGTCTGACGACTGATCTCGAGCCGGCTGGCATCAATGCCAGCCGGCTCTTTTCTTTCTTGGGCCTTCGTCAGTATCCGCGCGCCTCGAAGTGGCGTTTCATCACCGTGTTGTACTCGCGTCCGCCCAAGCGGTAGAGACCCATGTAGAAGTACGGCACCGCGCCACGGCGGCACATCTCGTCGGTCATCTGTGACAGCAGCATCTGCGTGAGCACGTTGTCCATGATGCCGCTGGTCGGGCAGATCGGATCGTCGCAGCGGGCCACCTCGACCACGCCGCCCGCCTCGTCACAGACGTTGCCCAGGTAGCGGTCGCTCAGCTCCCGCATGCGCGGCGAGGTCTCCATGCCGATCGTCACCACGCGGGTACCGTTCGCCCGAGCCTGCTCCGCCCAGGCGACCTCCTGCGAGTGGTCGGCGCTCAAGGCGGTGATGATCAGGGTGTCGGTGTCGACGCCTTCGGCAGCCAGTCGAGACTCGTGGGCGCAGGTCAGCATCAGGCCCTGGACTCGGCGATCGCCTGCCGGTGACGGCGGTTCACCTCGCCCAGCCGTTCCAGCAGGACCGTGAGGTAGGCGCGCGCCTTCGATCCGTCGGGCGAACCGCCCGTGCCGAGCGCATGCATCACCTCCGCGGTCAGGCACCAGTGGATGGCGCAGCTCACGTTGGAGGAGCCGGGAAAGACCTTCATCTCAGGCACCTGCGGCACGTCGATCAGCCCCTGCTCCCACGGGATGTGGGTGTCGATCACCTGATCCGCCACGTCCGGGGACCGCAAAGCTCTCCCGATGCCGCCGGAACTGGCGAGGTGATCGGTGGTGGGACACGGCTGTGACATCCAGGAACGGCTCCGTGTTGCAGATTGAATCACCGCAGAGCCACGCTCACTCACTTTGTGTTGACAAGTACTCTGCATAAATTGCAGCATTCCCTTCATGGACCCTGGGACTCCGGCTGGCCGGCCCTGCAACTCGCCGCGGCCGGCCTAGTGATCGCCATCGGCCTCCTGACGTGGCTCACGCTGCGCGCGACCTCCGCTGGCTTGCCCCTGTTCGCCGGTGGCCTGCTGCTTGTCATTCTCGGCAGCGCCGCGATGATCTGGTCGATTCACCTCGGCGTCACCACCAGCGACTTCGAGTACTGGGCGATGCTCCTCCACCTGCTGATCGGCTCCCAGGGAGCCATCATCGTCCTCGGCGTCCACCTGGAAGCCGTCGCCAAGTGGCGTGTGTCACACAGTGCGTAGCGGCAGCAATCCCGTTGCGGCGCTGTCCTTGATCACCCGTACAGCCCACGCAGGTAGGTGCGGTTGTCGCGCGATCAGTATCCGAGATCGCCCTCAGTGAACGGTCGGGCCCGGCGTCTGCCGGGGATCGTGCGCAGGATATGGTTCATCGTCAAAGGATCGTTGTCGAAGCCGCCATGGGTCGTGCTCGCCGTCTTGGTCTTGGCGTCCGCACCCGCGCTGACCTCGATCCTGCAGGTGGGACCGGGCACGCGATCCAGGAGTGGCATGAACTTCTGCATGCCGAGGATCGGCTCCCCGATCTCGTCTTCGAACGAGTTCGACACGAAGTAGAGGAGCGACTCTCGGAAGACCGAACCCGTCGTATCGTCCAGTTCGAGACCGTCGTCGAGGTCGAACAGCAGCAGCACGTCATACGGGTTGTACACCTTCTCCTCGCCCCGCCAGCGGTAGCCGTTGTACCACTCGCGGACCCGCTCCCGGTCCAGGCCGGCGAGCTGCGGGGCGAACACCGTGTCCAGGTCCCGCTCAGTGTAGCCGCAGATCGACGAGTAGCGCCGATCCAGCGTGAGATCGGTGAGGTTGTTCAATACCGAGAACACGCTGACCTTTGGAGAACTTGCTCACCCCGGTCAGGAACGTGAACCGGACGTGCGCGTCTGAGTCCTTGATCACCCCGTACAGCCCGCGCAGGTAGTCGCGGTTGGCGCGTGCCACCTCCGGCTTCTCCACCAGCGCGTCCAGGATCGGCTTGTCGTACTCGTCCACCAGCACCGCGACGCGCTGCCCGGTATGCGTGTGCATCGTCCGGATCAGGTGAGCGAACCGCTCCGGCGCGGTGGCGTAGCGCGCCCTCACGCCCGCCTGTTCCGCAACGCCCTCCAACTGTGCCATCACGCTCGTTTCCAGATTCGCGTGTTCCGTGAAGCTGCCGCCTCCGAAGCTCAGCCGCACCACCGGATGGCGTTTCGACCAGTCGTGGCGGCGGTGGATGTGCAGCCCCGCGAACAGCGCCTCGTTGCCCTCGACAGCTCCTTCAGCGTGTCCAGGAACAGGCTCTTGCCGAACCGCCGCGGCCGCGACAGGAAGTAGTGCGTGCCCTCGCGGAGCAACCGCTCGACGTAGGCCGTCTTGTCCACGTAGTAACAGTCCTGCTCCCGAATCTTGCGGAGGGTCTGGATGCCGATCGGCAGCCTGCGTCTGGTCATCCGGGCCGTCTTCAGAGAATCGAGGCCGCCGCCGCGCCCGGCCACGTTTTCACCCTCCGAACAACCCGGATGGTCCGAACAACCCGGATGGCAGAGGACCAAACTCCGGCCACGCCCGGTTCGGCTGCGCCGGTAGACCCGACAGAATCTGCCGCGCACGCCGCTCATCGTCGGCCTCCAGGCGGTACCCGGTGTGCACGAATTGCTCCGGGAACAGCTCATCGAACTCTTCCCTGAAGCCATCGTCGATGATCACGAACCGCTCGATCTCCGGATGCGAGTCCAGGTATTCCTTGACCTCTCCCGCCCGGTAGTGCGGCGGGCCGTCGATCTCTTTCGTCATATCGGTCACGTATTCATGCAGATCGTGCACGCGAAACAAAGCCTGGAGCCCACGGATGGAGTTGCTTCTGCGCCAATCCGAGCTGATCACGATGTTCGCGCCGAAGTCTGCGCACAGCGTGCGCAGCCGTTCGACCGCTTCGCTGTCCCAGTCATGGTAGACCGCCCCAAGGTCGTACTTGTCCATGCTCAGATAGGTCGCATCGTCGAATTTGTCAGCTAGAGAGCGGCGCAGCTCCTCCAGATCATGCTTGAACCGGGTCTGTTCTGAGGGGGGCTGCAGAACGCCATCGATGTCGAGGAAGATGCCGATGCGTCGAATCGTGTCAGGTCTGTCGTCGTCTGCCATACCTGCGTACCCGTCGCTTCGGATGATAGCATCGCCCCGGCAGCCGGCAACCTCAGTACCCGCGCGCGTCGAAGTGGCGCTTCATCACCGTGTTGTACTCGCGTCCGCCCAGGCGGTAGAGGCCCATGTAGAAGTACGGCACCGCGCCGCGGCGGCACATCTCGTCGGTCATCTGTGACAGCAGCATCTGCGTGAGCACGTTGTCGATGATGCCGCTGGTGGGGCAGATCGGCTCCTCGCAGCCGGCCACCTCGACTACGCCGCCCGACTCGTCACAGGCGTTGCCCAGGTAGCGGTCGCTCAGCTCCTGCATCCGAGGCGAGGTTTCCATGCCGACGGTCACTACCCGGGTGCCGTTCGCCCGCGCCTCCTGTGCCCAGGCGACCTCCTGCGGATGGTCGGCGCTCACCGCGGTGATGATCAACGTATCGGTGTCGCCGCCCGCGGCCGCCGGTCGCGGCTCATGGGCGCAGGTCAGCATCAGGCCCTGGGCCACGGTGTTCGCATCCGCGCGCACCCCTTCGTTGCTGCCGTTGACGTCGACGTGGCCGCCGCCGATCACCCGCCTGGCCAGTCCCACCGCCTCCTCGGCGATCCCCTGCCGGTGACGGCGGTTCACCTCTTCCAGCCGTTTCAGCAGGACCGTCAGGTACTCGCGCGCCTTGGTCCCGTCGGGCGAGCCGCCTGTGCCGAGCGCCTGCATGACCTCCGCGGTCAGGCACCAGTGAATGGCGCAGCTCACGTTGGAGGAGCCGGGAAAGACCTTCATCTCCGGCACCTGCGGCACGTCGACCAGCCCCTGCTCCCACGGGATGTGGGTATCGATCACCTGATCGGCCACGTCCGCCGGCATCAGCCCGCCGGGGTTGTCGCCAAGCCAGGCCGGCGCCGCGCCCGAGTTCACGTAGGCGGTGGTGAAGACGATGACGTGTACGCCGCGGTCGCGCACCTCCTGCACCGCCGGGGTCACGCAGTTGGTCAGCAACAGGTCGCCGGCGCGCATCTGTGCGTACTGCTCGGGCGTGTGGTGGTCGGGACCCTGGAATGCGAACGGCGCCGGGTTGCCCTCGCGCTCGTTCGACAGCTCCGTGGTCGGCATGTGCCCGGTGGTGATGTTGGCGTGCACGGTGCTGCCGGCGCGGATCGTCCGCACCGCCCGGTCGGCGACCGCTGTCCAGGTCGGCACCTCGTCAAGGGTGGTCCGCAGCAGCGCGCACGCGCGCTGGAAGTACTGATCGCAGAACGCGATCGTATGGCCCCAGGTGTGCTCGGGGTCGAGGTCGGTCTGACCGCAGCTCATGTTGATTCCTCGCCTACCTATTCCGTGGGGCGGACTCTAGGGGTCTGGCGTCCCGGCGACAACCGCGGCACGATGCGCGCGCGTGGCCGACTCCGCCTCCCGAACCGCCTTTCACTACCAGCCCGAGTCCGGGTACATCGGCGATCCGCTGACGTTCGTCTGGAACGGCGAGTATCACGTGTTCTTCCAGTACGACCCGTGGGACGGCCCGGACTGGAACCCGTGGCTGACGGGGACCGCGCACTGGGGCCACGCGGTCAGCTCCGACCTCGTGCACTGGCGCCGGCTGCCCGACGCCCTGACGCCCTCGGCCGACGGCCCGGAGGGAGAGAGCCCCGATCGGGACGGGTGCTGGAGCGGCAGCATCGTCCGTCATGGCGATCGGTTCCACATCATCTATACCGGTCTGCGCAAGAACGTTGCCGGGACCCACCCGCGCGAGGGAGCGCGCTTCACCCAGAACCACGCCACCAGCCGCAACCTCGTCCACTGGACCAAGGATCCCTGCGGCCCGCTTGCCGTCGTCCCGCCGCCAGGATATGGCGAGAACGGATTCCCCGGGACCTTCTTCCACGATCCGCTGGTGTGGCAGGACGGAGCGTGGTGGTACCTGCTGCTCGACGCCTACGACGCCGCGAGCGACCCGCCGGCCAACCGGCTGCTGCTCTACCGCTCGGCCGATCTGCGCGACTGGCGGTTCCTGCGCGTGCTGTTCGAGAACGAGGGTGGTCTGCACACGCCTCTCCCCGATTACTGCACTGTCGACGGCAGGCACGTCGTGTTGCTGCACGGTTACAAGAAGGAGGCCGGGCGGTTGGTTCACGGGTACTACAACCTTTGGTTCACCGGCTCGCTGGACGGTGGCCGCTTTCGGCCGGCGGCCGAGGGAATGCTCGACGGCGGGTACCTGCACGCGCTCAGGACGTTCGCGGACGACCGGGGCCGGCGGCTGCTGCTGGGGATGATCCGCGAGGGCCGCCCGCGTCAGGTGGGACTCGCGGCCGGCTGGGTGCAGGCGATGTCGTTGCCGCAGGTGGTGTCGGTACGCACCGACGGTCACCTGACGCTCGCTCCCGCGCCCGAGTTACACGCGCTCCGTCGCGAGCACGTGCGGCTCGACGGGATCGAGGCGGCCGGCACGCGACTCCTGGACGGCGTCGGCGGCACGGCGCTGGAGATCGTCGCCTCCGTGTCACCTCCAGCCGACGGCTTGTGGGGGCTGATCGTGCTCGGCGCTGACGATCTCAGCGAGCACACCAGGATCGAGATCGACACCGCCTCCAGCCGGCTGCGGCTGCGCAACGTCGAGACGGCGCCGCCCGCGCGGGATGCCGAGGGCTACGACGAGGCGCCGCTGTTCATCGACGATCCCCGCCGCGTGCGGCTGCACGTGTTCGTCGATCACTCGGTCGTGGATGTGTTCGTCGACGACGGCCGCACCTCGTTCACGTGGCGCGCCTACCCGTCGAGCCCACGTCACGACCGGATCGGACTGTTCGCGACCAGCGGGCGGATCACGGCGAATCGCCTCGACGTGTGGCAACTGGCATCGATCTGACGGCCCGTGCGTGCGGCGCCTCGTAGTGTTGGTATACGAACGGGTGAAGGAATATGGTTACCCATATGAAGACGACCATAGAGATTCCCGACGCCCTCCTGAAGGAAGCGAAAGACGTGGCAGCCGCACGCGGCACGACGCTCAAGGAGTTGGTCGCGACCGGTCTCCACGCGGTCGTGCACGATGCCCGCAACCCGCTGCATGTCTCGTACCGGCGTCATACGGTCGCCGGCAACGGCTTGCAGCCGGGCGTGAGCGCCGGCAACTGGGAAACGATCCGATCGCTGGCGTATGAGGGCCAGGGCGGATGATCGCCGCCGACACCAACATTCTCATGTACGCTCACCGCGAAGACTCCCCTTTCACGAGCAAGCCGATCTCGTCCTCGATCGCCTCTTCATAGGGATCGGCACATGGGCGATCCCCTGGCCCTGTGTGCATGAGTTCGTCGCCATCGCCACGCACCCACGAGTGTACGATCCGCCCTCCACGATGGATGACGCGCTGCAGCAGGTCGACAATTGGTTGGAATCACCGACGCTCCGCTTGATCGGAGAGCAGGGCGTTCGCTCCTGGAGCACCCTGCGAGCTCTGCTCGAAGGCGGGAACGCCGTCGGCCCGCGCGTACACGACGCGCGCATCGCCGCGATCTGCCAGGAGCACGGTGTAGACCCGCTCTACACGGCGGATCGCGACTTCTCTCGATTCCCTGCTCTCAAGACGTACAATCCCCTGCAGGAGTAGCTCACTCGAAGGCGTTCCTGCGAGCTTTACTTCGGCGCCGAAGCGAACGAGAGCCCAGGGGTTCCACGGGCATTCACCACGGTACGATGCTGAGCGCTCGGTTCCGGAATACCGCCTCGCCTTCGAAGCCGATGTCCTGCAGTTGCTCGGCTGCATCGCCGAACCCCGCGCCGATGTCGCGGCTGTGGTGGGCGTCGCTGCCGATGCTCACGGCGCGGCCGCCGAGTTCACGGTAGCGTTTCAGGATCGATCGTGACGGATACTCCTCGGCCTCCGCGCGCCGCATTCCGGCGGTGTTGATCTCAGGCACCACGTGAGCCGCGATGAGCGCCTCCAGGATCGGATCGAGCACCGCCGGCTCGATCGGACCCATCGCCACGCCCCAATACCTCCGCACGTATCGCTTGACGTAATCGAAATGGCTGATGATGTCGAACGGCCGCCGTCCCGTCGCAGCCAACTCCCGGCAGAGCTCAGCGGCGCTTCTCATCGTCGCAAAGTACTCGCTCTGCATCGCTTCCACGTCCCGGTGACTCCACCACCGGGACGGCTGCCCGCCGATCCAGTGCACGCTGAGCAGCACCACGTCGAAGGCGTGCCGGTCGAGGTACTCCAGCGTCTCCTCGATCAGCGCCGGCTGGTAATCCACCTCGATGCCGAATCCGACCTGGAGCGGTGGGGAGAAACGCCCGCGAAGCTCGTAGATCGTGGCGGCGATGGCGTCATAGTCCCAGCGGCACTGATCCCATTCGGTGGGGTGCATGTCGTAGTGCTCAGTGAACGTGAGCCCCGACAACCCGGCGGCGAGCGCCTGTTCGCAGTTGGCTACGGGGTCCGCCTTGGAGTCGACGGAGTGCCGGGAGTGCAAGTGCTGGTCGTAGAGTTTCACCGCATGCCCGGCAGGGTCTGGCGGTAGAGCTCCTCCCGCCGCTTGAGCGTGTCGTACGGCGCCTCGTAGGCGCGCTCCAGTTGATCGCGGGTGTGCACCTCGGTCGTCGGGCCGATCAGCGGCTCCCGGTCCGGGCGGAACAGGACCACCTGATCGGAGTACCGCTCCGAGAGATCGAGCTCGTGCGCGGAGTAGTACCAGGTGAGCCCTTCACCGCGCACGTACTCGTACAGGAAAGCCATCGCCGAGCGCTTCTGGTGGTCCTCCATCGCGAACACCGGCTCGTCCATTATCAGCATTCGCGACCCGTACAGCAGGCAGAACGCCAGCAGCGTGCGCTGCAGCTCGCCCTTGCTCACCTCCTGCGTGCGCTTGAGCAGCACGCCCTGCAACTCGAAGACGCGCACCAGCTCGCGCACGAGCTCCTCGCTGTGCTCCTCGTGGTAGCCGCTCAGGTTGACCTGTGCGAGCAGGTCCCCGATCGGCTCCTCGGTCTCGAACTCCATGTTCTGATGGATCAGCGACACGAAGCGCTGCCGCTCGTGGAGGTCGCGCAGATCGCGCGTGTCGACGCCCTGCAACAGCACGGTGCCCTGGTCCGGCAGGGCGATCCCGCTGGCCAGCAGCATCAGGGTGGACTTGCCGGTCCCGTTCTGGCCCACGAACGCGGCCACGCCGGACGGCAGCCGGACCGACAGGTCGGTGAATACCGGCTCGTCGCCCTCCGGATAGGTGTAGGTCACGTCACGCAGCTCGACAGCGTGCACTCCTCAGGCCTCCGACTCGAACGGCAGCCGGTACTGGCGCCGCCAGTAGGCGGGCCCGCGTTGCGACTCACCGTGCAGCGGGCCCTCGGCGGCGATCAGGCGGTCCAGCAGCGCGCGGGTGAGCCGCTCGCGCTGCTGTGCCAGATCGGGATCGTCGAAGCGGTTGTCCGCTTCGTGCGGATCGCGCTGCAGGTCGTACAGCTCCCCGTACGGTTGCCCCGGATAGTGCACGAGCTTGTAGCGGTCGCCGCGCACCATCTTCACCGCTCCCGCCTCCGCGAACACGTACTCGCGCCGCTCAGGCTCCCCTCCGTGCAGCGCGGCGTGCTGACTCAGCCCCTGCATCTCCGGCGGCACTTTCAGGCCCGCGCACGACAGCAGGGTCGGCGCCAGGTCGACCAGCTCGACCGGCTCGACCACAACCCGGCCCGCTTCGCCGCCGGGCGCACGGACGATCAGCGGCACGTGCAGCCCCACGTCGTACAGCATCGGGTACTCGTCGATGCTCTTGATCAGCATGCCGAAGTGGCCGAGCAGCTCGCCGTGGTCGGACAGAAAGGCGACCACCGTATCCTGGAGCATGCCGCGCGCTTCGAGCGCCGCCATCACCTTGCCCACCTGCGCGTCCACCAGGGAGATGGCGCCGTAGTAGAGCGCGGTCACACGGCGCAGCGCCGCCTCGTCCAGGTGCTCGAAGTTCTCCTTGTGGCCGTGCCGCTTGTAGCCGAGGTGCTGAGGCGGCTTGTTGGCGAGCCCCATCCCGAACGTGGGCGGCAGCGGTAGCGAGTCCGGGTCGTACATCGACGCGTATGGCTCCGGAGCGTCGAACGGGATGTGCGGATTGGGCAGGCCGACGAACAGGAACAGCGGTTGCTCGGCCGGGTGCCGGCCGATCAGCTCGACGGTGCGGTCGCCGACCCAGCCGTCGAAGTAGGCGTGCTCCGGCAGCGGGTTGACCGCCGCGCGGAACCCCTCCAGGTACTCCGGCCGGCCGTGCATGGCGAACGCCTCGATCGCTGTCTGCCAGTGGCCGTTGGCCTTCAGCCACGCCTTGTAGTGCGGGTGCAGAACCTCCGGATCGGTAGAGCCCGAACGCTGGCCTTCGCTCCGGATCAGCTCGTCGAAGGCGGCGAGCTTGGCCGGCGAAAGGTGCAGCTTGCCCGTGCCGGCGGTGCGGTACCCCTGGCCGCGCAGATACTCCGGCAGGGTGAGCTCATGGTCGCCGACCGCCACGTAGTTGGACGTGCTCCCGTTCACGTGCGGGTAGCGGGAGGTCAGGATCGAGGCGCGGCTCGGCGCGCACTGCGGGTGTTGCGAGATCGCGCGGGCGAAGCGAGTGCCGGCGGCCGCCAGCGCGTCGACGTGCGGGGTCTGGATGATCGGATTGCCATAGCAGCCAACGCAGTCCGCCCTCAGTTGATCGGACAGGATCACCACGATGTGCGGGGGCCGGCCGGTCACCGTCTCACCACGCGGGGCCGCGCCTTCGCTCACGACGACAGCAGGCGGCGGACGCCGGCAACGTCGGTGCGGATCGCCTCGTCCACGCTCGTCTCGCCGTGCTCGTCGGCCGGAAACTCGATCATGAAGGAGCCGTCGTAGCCGCACTCGCGCGCCGCCGCGCCGAGCTCGCCGTAGTCCACCACGCCGTCGGCGACCAGGGTCCGCAGAGGCCGGTCGCCGCCTGCCGCGACGTAGTTCTGCAGGTGCGCGTGGCGGGAGTGCGGGAGCAGGCGCCGGTAGTCCGGCACCGCGCGGGTGGCCAGCTCCTCTCGCGGCGCCGGGTACACCACCTGGTAGTTGAGCGCCACCGCCGAGTGGTCGATCTCCGCAAGCACCGTGAGCGGCGCGTCCCATCCCTCGGTGAGAGAGCCGACGTGCCGCTCCAGCACCACCAGGATGCCGGCGTCGCGGGCGGCGTCGGCGAAGTCCCGGATCTCCGCGTAGAGCCGTTCCCGCTCCGCTGGCTCCGTGGCCTGACGGGCGGCGCTGCCCGGCCAGATGCGGACGATCGGCGCGCCCAGCGCCCGCGCCGCGGCGAGCTGGTTCTCCTTAGTCACCGGATGGCCGTCGTAGGACGGATGGCCGCCGGGACAGTAGTACGAGCCGAGCGCGCTGAAGCTCAGCCCCAGCTCGCCCGCCTGTTCGCGCAGGGCGGCGCACCACGCCTCGTCCACCGGAAACGGCAGGTGCGGCGGCTGCCCCCACAGCTCGATGCTGTCGGCGCCGGCAGCGGCGATGGCGCGCAGCGCGTCAGCCGCGGTCCGTTCCTTGAAAGCGATGCTGCACACACCGACGCGGGGAGTGAATTCCATCGTGATCCGCGGCGATTATACTGCGGCGCCCCATGGATGGTGCAGGCCGGCGGCCGGCAACCCCGCGACTGGCCGTGGGGCACTCAACGGGGCGGCGCCATCACGGCGGCAGGCCCGATGACGGGCGTCCCGTCCACATGCTCGACGTCGGGAGTCTTCAGCCAGAGGGCATAGTGCACCTGTCTGCCGTCGCGGAACGGGGCGCGTTCCGCCTTCTGAACCAGTTCCGCGTGGATGCGCGCCGGGGCGGAGCGTTCCGTCCACTTGACTTCGCCGAAGAGCAGATTGCGCCGATCGGCGGACTCGGCCACCACGTCGATCTCCAATGGGACTCCAGCGGCGTCCCGGCCCCACCAGCGGGACGCGGGGTTCCAATCGATGCCGTGGAGCCTGAGACGCGGCAGCGAGTCCCTCGCCAGCCACTCCCACACCTCGGCCACGTGGCCGGCAAACTGCGCCATCACTTCCGCGTGTACGGACTCGATCAGGTCATGTTCGAGGCGGGACCGGTTCGGCGCCACGAACCGGTACCAGAACAGCAGGAACGGGTCGTCCAGCCGGTACAGACTGCGTTTGGTCGAACGCGTGCTCTCCCCGAACGGAAGTTCGCGCCGGACGTAGCCCAGATCGATCAGACGTGCCAGCGGGCGGCTCAGGTTCGAGGCCGGCTGACCGACCCGCGCGCCGATTTCACTCAAGCGATGGCACCCCGCACCGATCAACGCCAGCAGTGAATTGGCCTGAACGGCGCTGCGCATGTCGTCCAGCAGCAGGCGGGGCGGTTCTCCGTGCAGCACGCCGTTGCGGTCGAGGACGAGCGCGACGATCGCCTCCTGCGTGCTGCCGTAGTCGGCGGCGAGCTCCCAGTTGCGCGGCAACCCTCCCCAGACGGAATAGGCGATGACGGCTTCTTCCGGCGGCAGTCCCAACGCCTCGGGCAGCGCCGGCGGGGGCATCGGCGTGACCTTGATGATCTCCGTGGCGCGGCCGTACAGCGGCGCGGTCTCGTCCAGTACCAGACCGTGCATCATGCGCTGGGAAGAACCGCACAGGACCAGCCGCAAAGGCCGCTCATCCGGGGCATCGACCAGTCTCTGGATGATGCTCGCCAGCGCCGGGGCAACCTGTACCAGATAGGGCAGCTCGTCCATCACCAGCCAGGCGTCCGCCGGCGCCCGTGCGCGCCACGTCTCCAGGAACGCCGCCCAGCCGGGATATGCGGCCGCCGCGAATCCCGGTACGAGCCGCCCGGCCTCGACCGCGAGGGCTTGGCGCTGGATAGCGGCGTCGCTGAGGTCGGCCAGGTAGTAGGCGTGCCGGCGTTCGCGGAGAGCCTCCTGCACCAGACGGGACTTTCCGCATCGGCGCCGCCCGTACACGACGATCAACGAGCCGCCCGGCCGCGACAGGGCGCGGCGCAGCCGGGTCAGCTCGCGCGTTCGGTCGAGGAACGGCAGGCGCACGGGGTGAATATGCTCCTACGGCATTATGTTCGAGCAACATAATGCTTGTCGAGCAGCGTTCTCCGCGGAGCAGCAAGCCCGCCCAGCCGCGCACTCCGATCACTCCGTTGCGATGCCCTGCAGCAGATCCGGCGGGTGCCGGGTGTGCCAGTCGGTCAGCTCCTGGTAGGCGGAGGCGACGGCCAGCACGACGTTCTCGCCATAGGCTCGGCCCAGGATCTGCAGGCCGGCAGGCAGGCCGTCCTCCGCAAACCCCATCGGCACCGAGACCGCCGGCAGCCCGATGCAGCTCCCGAACGCTCCCAGCGGATCGGCGTCGCGCTCCCTCGGCTTCTCGTTCGGTTTCTTGTCCGGTCTCTTCTTTCGACTCTTGGCCCAGGGCCGGTCGGCCGGCGGCGCGACCGCCGGGCGCGTGGGCGACAGCAGTGCGTCGTACCGATCCAGCAGCCGGTCGGCCGCCACGGCGATGGTCCGCCGCAGCCGCAGCGCCCGCAGATAATCGGTGGCCAGCATCGTGGTGCGGGGATAGATCCCGCAGCGCGCCTCCGGCGCGGTCAGTCCCGCGGTGATGCCGCTGTCGATGATCTCCTCCATCACGCTGGCCGACTCGGCCAGGAAAATGGCGCTGGACACCTCCGCGTACGGCAGGTTCGGGAGCTCGACCACCTCGACGTCCGCGACCTCGGCCAGTACGGCCAGCGCCTCCCGGAAGCGGTCCTGCACACCCGGCTGGGCGCCGTCGGGCACCCCCTCGGGAACCGCGAGGCGGAAGCGGCCGCTCTCGGGGCGGTGAGGGCGATATTCGTACGGCCGCGTCGTGGTCGCCTCGTCGCGCTCGTCATGGCCGGCCACCGCGTCGAGCACGATGCCGCAGTCGTCCGCCGTGAGGCACATCGGCCCCGGCTTGTCCATCCCGTAGGTGAGCGGCATGCCGCCGTGGCGGCTCACCCTGCCGAAGGTGGGGCGCAGCCCGGACACGGCACAGTTGGTGGACGGTCCCATGATCGATCCCCACGTCTCGGTGCCGATCGCGAACGGCACCAGACCCGCCGCCACCGCCGACCCGGAGCCGCTGGAGGAGCCGCCGCTCCACGTGCCGGGGTCCCACGGATTGAGGCCGGGCCCGGTGAACGAGGCGTCCGCCCGCCGGTAGCCCGTGCCGCCGGCCAGCTCCACCAGCGCCATCTTGGCGGCCAGCACGGCGCCGGCGTCCCGCAGCCTGCGGACGATCGTGGCGTCGTAGTCGAATGCCTGGTCGCGCAGCGGCCCCGCGCCCCAGGTGGTCGGGTAGCCATCGGTGGCGAACACGTCCTTGAGGCCGTACGGGATGCCGTGCAGCGGACCCCGGTAGCGGCCCGCCGCGATCTCCCGCTCCGCCTCCTGCGCCTGCGGCTCGGCCAGATCAGCGGTGAGCGTCACGACCGCGTTGTACGTCGGGCCGATCCGTTCCAGCCGGTCCAGGAACAGCCGGGTCAGCGCCACCGGCGACACCTGCCGTGTCCGCAACCGCTCCGCCAGTTCCCGGACCGGCAGGAAGACGGCGTCACGCTCCTTCATCGGTCGTCGCCCCGGTAGGGCCTGAACGGAGGAAACGGCTCCTGGTCCGGCCCGACCCCGGCAGCGCGCAGTACCCTGGAGACCCTGACAATCTCCTGTGCCACCTGCCTGCGCACCTCCTGCTCCTGTTCCGGCTCCGCGAACCGCTCGCCGTACCGCTCCCGGAGCAGCGCCATGCGCAGCTCCACCTCGCGTTCGTCGATCCCTTCGGGCTCAGCCATCACCTTCCCCATGTTATAGACCTCGCGACGATGGCGGACGAAATGAACGACTATCCGCCGCTTCGTTGCCTCACGTGTGTACAGCACGCGGTAGTCACCCACTCGAAGCTTGAACACGCCCTTCCACGTACCAGTCAGCGTCTCATGTCGAATCGTATCCACGTTCTCTGCCAGCCATTGCAGCTTCGCGATCATCCGGCGTGCGACGGCCGAATCCAGACGACGGAGATCGTCTTCCGCCGTCGGGGTCAGTTCGACCTGGCCAGTCACTTGCGCAACGCGAACTCCTGTGCGACATCTGCCAAGCTTCTGGTCGGCCCGCCGGCGCTCATCGCGTCAAGGGAACGCCGGAGCGCTTTGGCGAGATCGTCACGGAGCGCCAATCCCTCATCAGGGTCGCCGAGCAGCTCGGCAAGAGACTGGGCTATCGTCTCTCGGACGAGTTGTTTGAACTCGACAACTGTCAGATCGGATATCCTCGGGCTCGTCATGATTCCTTGCCTCGTGTGATGAGCCGCGGTACGAGCGCAGCCGTCGAGGCAAGGGTACGCGCATGGCACCTCTCGGACAACGGTGCTCTCGACGCGCCTCTCCTCTACCCTTTCAGCGCCCCGATCAGCAGTCCCTTGACGAAGTACCGCTGCAGAAACGGGTAGACCAGTATGATCGGTCCGATCGTCACCACGATCGTGGCAGCCTTCACCGTCTCCAGCATCGTCCCCTGAAACATCTGGATGTTGAGATCGCCGATGTCGCTCGGCCCGCCCGTGAGTACCCTGCGCAACACCAACTGCAGGACCAGCTTGTTGCGGTCGCTCACGTACAGCAGCGCGTCGAACCACGCATTCCAGTGCCCCACGGCGCTCCACAGCGCCAGCACGGCCAGGAGCGGCGCGCACACCGGCGCGATGATAGAGAAAACCGTCCGCACCGTGCCGGCGCCGTCCATGAAGGCCGAGTCCTCCAGTTCTCCCGGCACGGTCATGAGGAAGTTGCGCGTGATCACCAGATACCACGCGCTGGTCGCCAACGGCAGGATCAACGCCCACCGCGACCCCAGCAGACCCAGATGCCTGATGTTGAGGTAGGTGGCGATCAGACCGCCGTCGAAGAACAGCGTGAACAGGAAGAACAGGATGATCGTCCTGCGAAACGGCAATCCCTTCTTCGAAATCGCATAGGCTCCGCAGTAGGTGACGGCGATCAGGATCGCCGTGCCGACCACCGTGCGCAGCACCGTATTGTAGTAGCCGATGAAGATCGTGTCCGAGATGAAGATCCGTTTGTACGCATCGACGGTCAACGGAAACGCCACCAGCCGAAGGCCGATGTGTACGGCGTTGTCCGGGGTGGTGAACGACAGCACCAGCACGTCCCAGAACGGGTAGATGAACAGCACCAGCAGCGCGCACATCAGGAGATAGTTCGCCATTCCCCAGGGGCGAAGCCGCGGGCCGCTCGCCGCGACTCCTGTCCCGTGCCGGAGCGCCAACACCCGCCTCCTACCAGAGCCCGTAGTCGCCGAAGCGCCGAACGAACGCGTGCGCCGACAGCACCGCCGCCAAGCCGATGACGTTCTTGAACAGGCCGACGGCCGCCGCCTGGCTGTAGGCGTACTTCTGGATGCCGGTGCGGTAGACGTAGGTGTCGATGATGTCGGCCACCTCGTACACGAGCGGGTTGTAGAGGTTGAATATCTGGTCGAAACCGGCGCTCATGATCCCCGACAACCGGAGGATGAACATGATGACTATGACCGGCATGATCGACGGGATCGTGATGTACCGCGCCTGTGCGACGCCGTTCGCGCCGTCGATGATCGACGCCTCGTACTGCTCCGTATCGATGCTCGCGATCGCTGCCAGATAGACGATCGATCCCCAGCCGACGCTCTGCCAGACGTCGGTGCCGATCAGGATGACGCGAAACAGCCGTGGATCGCCCAGGAACAGCCTGCGCTCGCCGCCCAGCAGGGCGACGATGTCGTTGACCACGCCGTGATTGGGGTGCAGCATCTGGCTGACGATGCCGCCCAGAATGACCCATGACATGAAGTGCGGGAGATAGGAGACGCTCTGCACCAGCTTCTTGAAGCCGAGATGGCGCACGGCGTTCAGCAGCAGCGCCAGCAGGATGGGCGCCGGGAATCCGAAGGCGATGCGATAGGCGCTGATGATGAGCGTGTTCTTCAACACGCGCAGAAAGAAATAGCCGCCGAACAACCACTCGAAGTGCTTCAGGCCGACCCACGGGCTGGCCATGATGCCGTCCACCATGCGGTAGTCCTTGAAGGCGATGATGGCGCCGTACATGGGACGGTAATGGAACAGGATGAAGAAGATCACTGCCGGGAGCAGCAGCAGGTAACAGTGCCGGAACCGGTACATCTCCCGCTTCAGCCGCCGCCACGTGGACGCGCCCCCTGCCACGGCATCCGGCGTGCCGGCGGACAGGTGCACCAGCCCTTCGCCGGGGGGCGTCATGCTCACGGCCGCCCGTGCCCGGCGCCCGCGCACGCCCCTTGACAACGCCGCCCGTACGCCCGACCGTAAGCGGTCCGACACCGCATGACCGTATGCTCGCATACGACAAGGAGATGACGCAATGAGGAACGTTCAGGTCACGCTGCTGGCGACGGTGGCGCTCGTCCTGGCAGCCCTGCCTGCCCTTTCGGCCCCGACCACGGAGACGGCCGACACGGGGGTGATGGAGCTCAAGTGGCTCGGCCCCTACTATCTCGACAGCGAGCCGCAGCCCCCCGAGGGCAACATGATGCAGCAACTCATCGAGGAGAGGTTCAACGTCAAGATCGAGATCGCCAACATCTCCTCCGCCGACAATGAGAAGCTGCCCCTGTGGTTCGCCGAGGGAAACACGGCGGATTACGTCAGCGTCAAACTGGCGTTCGGACAGAGCCTGGTCGATCAGGGGCTGCTGCGCTCCTATCCCAAGGAATGGCTCTGGGAACATGCGCCGGAATGGACCGATCGGATGGAGGCCATGTTCGGCGACCGCCTGCAGCGGGAGATGACCTACAAGGGCGAGGCGTGGGCGCTCCCCTACAACAACTGGGCGGAGGTCGAATCGTCCTATCTGCCGCTGGTTCGCAAGGACTGGATGGATAACCTGGGCATCACCGAAGACCCGGTCACGATAGAGGAGCACTTCGAGCTGCTGAAGAGGTTCACGCACGAAGACCCGGACGGCGACGGCAAGGCTGACACCTATGGGATGAGCCACATATCGTTCGTCTACGGGCTTGGCTTCTCCTGGGTATTCGCCGCGTACGGGTATCAGGACAAGTCGTTCTACGTGAAGGACGGCCAGGTCATCTACGCGAACTCGCAGGACGAGTACAAGCAGGCGCTCAAGACGCTTGCCGAGTGGTACGAAGCGGGCGTCATCGACCCGACCTTCGCCACCAACAAGGGCGGGGAGTTCTACGACGGCTGGGGAATGGGCGACTTCGGCCTCAACTGGCAACCGCCGGTCGCGTTGACTTCAGACACGCCGCGCGGCCCCAAGCAGCTCGTGTGGGCGCACACTCCCGATGCCGAGTTCAAGTTCCTGCCGCCGCCGCAGGGTCCCGAGGGTCTCTACGGCGCGGCGATGCCGTATCCCAGTCTGTTCATCTTCGGCAACGGCGGCGCGTTCGGCCATGAGGCCTCAGACGAGAAGGTGATCAAGATCATGCAGATGCAGAACGAGATCCTGGCCGACCGGGAGCTGTTCAACACGCTCGTGTATGGCATGGAAGGCGTGCACTGGGATCGAGGCCCCGAGGGAGAGATCAAGATCCGAGTCGAGGAGGCCAAGAAAGCCCATCACGACGGCGTCGGCTTCTGGGGGAGATTCCCGATCCTGCGCGATGAGGATCCGACCCTTACCAGCGCGGGCCGGGAAGTCTACGACTGGGTGGCGTCGCTGCCGGTCAACTACTGGGGCGTCGCCTTCACCCACGACGGCGTGAACGAGGTCTACGCCGCAAAGCGGGGCGATCTGAATACGATCAGCAACGAGTTCTACCACAAGGCGATCACCGGGGTGGTCGACATCGACGACGCCTGGGATCAGTTCCAGGCCGACCTGAACGCGGCGGGACTCGACGAGGTCATCGCGGAGTTCCAGCGCCTGTACGACGCGTTGCAGTAGCGGCCGCGGGTCGTCCATGGAGGCGAGGGCGCAGTGCCCTCGCCTTTTTTGGGCGCTCGTCGAGCGTCACGTTCGGCTGTGAGGATGGATGAATGGCTCGAATGAAGGTTGCGTACAGCGACGACTGCAGCGTCCTTTCCGTGCTGGAGCCGGTGGATGCGGTGGCTACCGTCCACCGGTTTCTGGACTGGACCACCGAGCGCATCCCGATCGATTACTGGGCGCTCCTGTCGGCCTGTCCGGACGTCTGCATGTACCGGACGCGCGCCGGCGAGATCATGGGTCAGAGACTCGATCCCGGCGACCGATCGGTCTTCACACGCGGGATGGACCTGCTGCTGCAACAGGGAACCGATCTGCTGCAGCTATACCTGGATCGCCTGCACGACAAGGGCATCAAGGTGCTCGCCGAGATCCGCATGAGCGACACGCATCACAAGGACCACCTGTGGGAAATCGAGGGCTGCCCGATCTTCAGCATCGAGCACCCGCACTACGCGATTCGGCGACACGACGGCATCAAGGCGGTCGCGCTCGACTACAGCCACGCGGAGGTTCGCGAGCATCGACTCGCGATCATGCGGGAGCTCGCCCAGGAACGCGACGTCGACGGCCTGGAGCTCAACTTCATGCGCTGGGCCAAGCACTTCGAGCGCGACCGCGGCCATGAGAAGGCGCCCATCATGACCGACTTCGTCGGCGCCATCCGCGCGATGCTCGACGACGCCGCCCGCATGCGCGGGGTCGACCGGCTGGTCCTCGGCGCCCGCGTGGCGAGCACGATCGACGAGAATCTGCTGTTGGGTTGCGACGTGATCGCCTGGATCAAGCGCGGCTATCTGGACTACGTCGTACCGTCGGAGCACAACTGCACGTGGCCGGCTCTGAACGTCGAGCAGTTCGCCGAGCCCGCGCGCGGAACGGACTGTGAGGTGTACGCCATGATGGGCGACATGATCGGCGGCTCGTGGACCGGCAAGCCGGAGCCGGACGACCGGCCGGTGGGCACCGCACCGATGTGGCGCGGCTACCACAGCATGCTCAACACGCCGGAAGAAGCGCGCGGTTCCGCGTACAACTACTACGCGGCCGGAGCACAGGGGATCGGCTTCTGGAACACGCCCAACAACTGCAACCCGTACGGGTCCCGCCAGCCCAACAACCACAACCAGTGGGAGCGCATGCTGAGCTGGATGCGCGAGGTCTACGACCTGCAGCGGATCGAGGCCGGCGCCAGGCGCTACCACTACATCCCGATCTACAAGGACGACTGGACGGCCGTCGGCGCCAACTACAAGTACCGCGAAAGCGGGCGCAGCATGCACGGCGCGTTCAAGGGCAAGACCCTGTATTTCAACGAAGGCCTGCGCGGCACGCGTCAGGTCTACCCGTTCCGGATGGCGGACGGCCGCGGCGGCGGCCCGCTGCGCGGCACCTTCCGCTATCGCATCATCCACGGTTCGGACGACGACCGGTTCGACACCGACATCAACGGCGCCACCGTGGCGACCCGGCACGTGAAGCGGACCGTCCATGCACACGATCCGGACATGAGCTGGACGTGGGCGGAAATCGATCTGGGCGACTGTCCGCCGTTCCGATTCGACAACGAGCTGGGGATCACCTGGCGGAGCGACACCGCCGGCCGCACCGAGGTCCCTTACCTGGAGGAGCTGGACATCCGGGTCCAGCCGTAGACCGGGCCGAGGAGTCGCGCGCTACCAGAGGTCGAGCGGCGAATCGGCACGCACCACGCAGCCGGTCGCTCCCACCGGTTCGCCGCCGAGCTTCTGCGCCCACGTGCGCGCCTGATCGCAGGTGTTGCACTCCACCAGCAGCTCGAACGGGCCGTCCATGCGAAACGGAGCGATCTCGCCATGCCGCTCGACCGCGCGCTTGGCCTTGCGCCGGATCAGGTCGCATGCGTCGTCGGGGTGCATCGACACGGCGGCGTGCAGCCCCAACCCTCGCTTCACGGGGGCCAGCTCGATGTCGCCGAGCAGGTCGCGCGCCTCCCGGCAACCCGCTTCGTCCGCCGTGACCAGGACCACCGGTATGGCGAGCGCACCGAGCTGCAGCGCCTCGATGCCGATCTCGCCGATCGGTTTGCCGTTCAGGGCCATGCCCTTGATGGTCACCGGGCTGAACGTGTGCGCCATCACGCCGCCGGGCGTGTCCGCCATCGCGTGATGGCCGAGCAGGAACGCGGCGTCGAACCCCTCGGCGGCGACCTCCTTCATGAACGCGCGGCCCAGGGCGATGCGGATGCCGCGCGGCAGCTCGTCGTAGCGCAGGACCATGCCGATAGGGGTGACGCCGCGGATGAACCCGCTGTCGTGGACGACGATGTCATCGGCCCCGGCTTCGCGGGCGCCTTCGACCGCCGCCGCCGCCTCCCGCGTGGCGACCGTGCGCAGGTAGTCGGCCTGAAACGTCCCGTAGGCGGCGGTGGCGGAGGACTCCCGCGTGATGCACGCCTCACCCTCAGTATCGACCGCGATGTACAGCTTCACCTCGCCAGTTCTACCACGAGATGGCACTGAGCCTGTGAAGCAGGCGTTTCCACGACTCCGTGTGGAGCGATGCTCGCGTGGCGACCCCGGCGATCATGAGCGATGAGTCCGTCGAGGGACGCGAGTGTTCATGAGCGATTCCTGCGCCGTGTGGATCGTCTGCGGCGCGCCGGTACGTGTTTTTTCGAGCATCGGCATCTGTCGGTTCATGAAGCTGTCGAACAGCGGCACGGTGAACGCGGTCTCCCCGTGCCGTTGGCTCCACACCATGCCCTTGTTCACCAGTTGTTGCCGGACCGTCGCCACGGAGGCTGCGGGGACGCCCAGAGTGGTAGCGATCTGCCCGGTCTGGTGCGGCCCCGGTCCGAGCTCGGCCATGGCGCGCAGGTACTTCTGCTGCAGGCCGACACCGGGGGCATACGGGTTGTTGCGACGATCCATCGAATCAGCTCACTACCCGATGAGGGCTCAACTGTCTGCCGGTACCAACCCCACTGTTAGCCGTGTACCGGTCGCTTCTGCATAGCGACGCAAGGTGGCAAAGGAGGGCGACACTCTGCCCCCTCCAGCCGTGCGACGGCGGACTGGGTGGTGCCGAGGCGCCGGGCGAGTTCTGCCTGCGTCAGCTTCGCCGCCGTACGGGCGCGAACCAGCGCCTCGATCAGTTCGAACTCATCATCGACCCGCGCGTACTCCTTCCGGAATTCAGGGTCCTCCATGAGGCGCTTCTTCAGGTCCATTAGTCTCGTCATAGCATCAACGGCGGAACGGTCTCGACCGTCCAGCCCATGGCAGATTATATAGCGTACCCGCTATACCGCATCGCGTTGACTGGATCGCGCCGGCATGACAGCCTGTGTCGCAAATGCGATACGGGAGGCTCGGATGACGACACAGAGTTCGATGCTGCACGTCCGGATGGACACCGAGATGAAGCGGAAGGCGACGACGGCGCTCGCGGCGATGGGGTTGACGCCCTCGGATGCCGTGCGGTTGCTCTTCCATCGCATCGCGGTCGATCAGGCCTTCCCGCTCGAACTCAAGGTGCCGAACGCGCAAACCCGCAGCGCCATGGCCGAGGTGGACGAGATGGTGAAGACGCGCAAGGCGCGATTCGCGAGCGCGGACCAGATGTTTGCCGAACTTGAAGAAGCCAGCGACCAGTAAACGGGCCAAACTTCCGCGCCGGGTTGACTACGCCCGACCATTACTCAAGGACTGGGAGCGCCTCTCGCGTTCCGGTCGATACGATATGAATCGGCTGAAGGCGGTCATGCTCATGCTCATCGCCAACGAGGCGCCGCTCGGTCCCGAACAGAGGGATCACCGGCTCAGAGGCTCGTGGGAGCGCTACCGGGAATGTCACGTCGGTGGCGATTTCCTTCTGATCTATCGCGTCGACGACACGGACGGACCAAGCGGCTCCATCTATTTTGCCCGGGTCGGCACCCATGCCGAACTGTTCGAATGACCACTATGATCTCCCGCCTCTAAGCGACGCTGGTCGGGACCTCGCGGATCTCCCACAGCCACTGCTTGAACAGGCCGGGGTCACCGAAGGTGCCGTCGTCGATGCGGTTGGCCAGGGCCAGGCGAGGCGGGCCGTCGTCGAACGGAGTCCACACCGGGCACATGTCGGCCGCGCCCACGCCGGGGCGGTCGCTGGTGGTGACGTAGGCGTCGTCGTTGACCAGCTCCCAGTGATACGGGTCCGCGCCGCGGTAGTGGCCGTAGCGGCGCATCCCCGGCCGCCCGGGCGTGCTGTAGCGCAGCACGAACATGTGCCACTCGTCCCCGACCTGGAACACGCGCGGCGACTCGGTGCCGCGCTCGGACCGCAGCACCGGCGCGGGATGGATCTCGTATGGCCCCGCCGGGCGGTCGATCGGCGTGCGCGCCAGCCCGATCACCCGGTTGGCGTACGTGTCGCCGGGTCCTATTCCCTTGAAGAACAGCAGGATCTCGTCCTCGATGACCACCGGCCGCGGGTCGTCGTGCCGGATCGAGCGCCACGGCGCGCCATAGTCGGTCACCGCGCCCTGCTTCACGAATGGGCCGGCCGGCGCGCCGTTTGCATCCGCCGGCGCGATGGCCAGCATGATCTGCCCCGGCAGGTCGGCGCGGTTCATGCTGTGGTCGAACGGGCCGCCCGGATCGGCCGGCCCGCGGCCGGCGTAGAACAGCAGCACCCGGTCGCCGGCCACCGTCACGCCGGGGCTGCCGGCGCCCACGCAGTCCGCGTCCGAGGTGGCCGGATCGCCGCTCCAGCGCCCGCGCCCCACCACCACGCCGTGGTCGTCGAAGCGCTCGAAGTCGGCGGTCGAGTAGTAGCGCTGCACCGCCGCCCAGGAGCTCAGCCGGTCCTGGAACCGTCCCGGTTCGCTGGGATCGAACGAGTCGGCGAAGATGTGCACGCGGCCGGCGCGGTCGCGGTACGGCGACACCATGCGGGTGCTGAGCGGCGCCGTGCTCCACACGGGCCGGTCGCGCGCCGGAACGAAGGCGAACGTCGTGCTCATGTGTCGAGCTGCCAGCGATCAGAACTTGGCAACGATCTTCTCCAGGGTGTTCCAGTTGCGCGCCGTGACGACGACGCCGAACCGCTTCTCGAGGTACGCATACGAGAGGGTCATCGCCTTGACGCCATCCGGAGTCCAGACGTATGCCTCGGAACCTTCGATCGCGATGGCCTCGGGGCTGTGGTCCTCTTCCAGCAACGCCCCTACCACCTCGGGATCGGGCTCCTTCGAGAGGAAATTCACCAAGTAGCGCGAAGGGTCGGAGACGATCTCCTGCAACGGATTGCGCTCGAGCACCCCCCGAACCTGATTCGCAGTTCGCACGACGCAGGGAACGTTGACGTCGAACTCGTCGCTGAGCAATCGCTGCATGGCGCCGGCGACCTCGTCGGGACGATCCGATTCTGTGGAAACAACCGCGTTGCCGCTCTGCAGGACGGTGGCCACGCCGGCGTAGCCCTCGTCGGCCAACTTCGACCTGAGCTCCGCCATCGGCACCCGATTGCGGGTCCCGACGTTGATGCCCCGCGGCATAACGAGATAGCGCTCGATCATCGATGCTCTCCTGAGGTTGTCTGCCGGCACTGGTGGAGCGCGCCCACCACCTGTCATGTTCTCATGCGTCGTGGCCTTCGTCATACAGCCAGCAGCCGACGCGGTGGCCTCCGGCACGCTACCGGTGCTGGCCACGCCGTTCACGGCCGACGGCGGCGCGGTGGACCGGGCGTCGCTACGCCGGCTGGTCGACTACGCGGTGGACGCCGGCGCCGACGGACTGGTCTATCCCGGCGTGGCAAGCGAGTTCAGCCTGCTGACCGTCGAAGAACGGACCGCCGCCCTGGAGACGGTCGCCGACGCGGCGCGCGGCCGGCTGCCGGTGATCGTGGGCGCCAGCGCCGATGATCCGCGGGCGGCTGCGGCCCTCGCTGCCCACGGCCGGCGCCTGGGCGCGACCGCGGCCATGGTCATGGCGCCACCAGCCCTCGGGCGCGACCGTAATCGTCTGATCGCGTTTTTCGCACGGGTGGCGGCGGAAGGCGGCCTGCCGATCATTCTGCAGAACGCACCGCCGCCGGTCGGCGCGGGGCTGGCCGTCTCCGAGGTCACCGCCGTGGCCACGGCGGTCGCGGCGATCCGCGGCGTGAAGGAGGAAACGCTGCCGTCGGGCCAGCGCATCACGCAGCTCCTGGCGCAGGCTCCCGCTACGCTGCGGAGCGTGATCGGCGGCGCCGGCGGCCGCTACCTGGTCGACGAGCTGCTGCGCGGCGCGGGCGGGACGATGCCGGCTTGCGAGCTGACCGAGGTGCACGCGGCGATGGTCGCCGCCCACCGCCGTGGAGACGAGTCGCTCCTGCGGGCGCTGTTCAGGAGGGTGCTGCCGCTGCTGAACATGCAGGCGGTGTTCCGCATGAGCATGACCAAGGCGACGCTGCGCCGGCGCGGGTTGATCCGCTCGGAGTTCGTCCGTGCGCCGGTGCCGGCTCTCGATGCGCGCGACCGCTCGGAACTGGCGGTGATGCTCGGCGAGGTGCTCGACCTGCTGATCGAGCCGCTCCCCGCTGTGGTACCGGAGACGAACGTGTGAGCGACAGGGTCGCGGGCGTCCAATCGTTCGTGCTCACGCTCCCGCGGGACGAGCCCTACCTCGGCCCGCTCCGCCCGGGGGAGACGGTCAACGCCAAGGGCTACTTCGTACGCCGCGGCAATCGCACGGTCTACCCGACGGTCGACCGCTCGGTGCTGGTGCGCGTCATGTCATCCGCAGGCGCCGAGGGGTGGGGCGAGACCTACGGTCTGGTGGCGCCCGGAGCCACGACGGCGATCATCGACGATCTGCTCAGCGAATTCGTCGTCGGGCGCGACCCGTTCGACGCGGCCGCCATCCACGACGACCTGTACGCCCTGATGCGCGTCCGGGGATACACCGGCGGCTTCTACCTCGACGCGCTGGCCGCCGTCGACATCGCGCTCTGGGACCTGGCCGGCCGGCTCAGCGGGCGCCCGCTCGCGGACCTGCTCGGCGGCCGGCGGCGGACGTCGATCCCCGCCTACGTCTCGGGCCTTCCGGCAGCCACCTTGGCCGAGCGCGCGGCCATCGCGAGCAGGTGGTGCGCCCGCGGGTTCGACGCCGTGAAGTTCGCCGGCGCCGTGGCCGACCGGGGACCGGTGGCCGAGCTCGCCGCGCTGCGCCGGGAGCTCGGGGCGTCGGTGCGAATCGGCGTCGACCTGCACTGGCGCTATCAGCCGGCAGAGGCGATCCGGGTGATCCGCGACCTGGAGCCGTACGATCCCTGGTTCGCCGAAGCGCCGGTGGCTCCGGAGGAGGTGGCGGCGCAGGCGGAGGTGGCGCGCGCCGTACGGACGCCGATCGCCTTGGGCGAAGAGTGGCGTACGGCCTACGATGCCAAGCTGCGCTTCGAACGCGGCTGTCCGGCGATCGTCCAGCCAGAGATGGGGCATACCGGCCCGACCGAGTTCCTGCGCATCGCCGCCCTGGCCGAGGCCGGCCGGATCGCGGTCATGCCGCACGCCACCATCGGCGTGGGCATCTTTCTGGCCGCCAGCCTGCATGCCGCCGCGGCCATCGGAGCGGTAGCCAGCCACGAGTTCCAGCACTCCATTCTGCACCGCCACCGCGGGCTGCTGGACGGCACGCTTACGTGTGCCGGCGGCGCCTACTCGCTGCCGCCGGGGGCAGGGCTCGGTGTCCGTCCGAGCGCCGAAGCACGCCGGATGATCGGACTTTCGCCGTGAGGAATTCAGCCGCGGATTCTCTACAGAGGACATTACCCAGAATCTTTGCCACTATTGCCACGGTCTTCTCAATAGCAGCCTCTCCTTGACAACGCGTTTCTTTGCCAGTCCAATGGGTCGTGTCGTTTGCAACAATCCCTTAGAGGGAGCTTGAATGCCAGAAACCGAGAAAGGAACACCGCTGTACTGCTATGCAGTACATATGACAGACGGTTCTATTGATACATTGCTCGCCACGCATCACAAAGAATATCGTAGCGACGGAGTCGTAGAAGCAATGCGGCTCGAACTCTATGAAGACGACAGGCACGTCGGCACGTTCAACGATGTTGATCGCTGGACATGCGAACGAGCCAGAACCGAAGAGTGCTCATAGCCACGGTCAGGAACTACATATAGTGTGCCTCGCCGACGGCTCGACACCGTGATTACAGGACATATTTGCATAAAGAGATGCGCAAAGGCAGATACAAGAAAGTTCCCGTCAACCCGGTTCGTTTAGACGGTATCCTTACTCGATAGAGTGCCTTCTCCTAAATTGTGTGATGCTTTCGCTTTCGGATTCGACACAGTAAGCGTAAACAATTCATTGATCACGTCCGATGCATACTTGAAGATCAACACGCCCGGATGTTGTATCAGGAGTCCGTTAATTGTTATCATGAGCCTAGCGCTGCGCCGCTCGTTAAACTCTATTGAAGCGGGCCATTTATCATGTATAGGAGTCTCGTTATTGAGGATGGAAAGCGTGCCACTAATGGTATCTGGATCGTTTTCGTCGCGGACTACGATGAGAGTAATGACTATCTTCTGCATCATCACAGGCAGGCCCACCGGCTCGATGTTTTCGACGATGGTATAGATGGAAACAGCATTGGTCGCTTGGTCGATTGACGCGCCTTCTGATACGGTAAAGAGTATTGTTTTCATTGAGATTTTATATGCTGCACCTGCGCGCCGCCAAGTCCAGAAACAGAATACTGTGGTTCGCTAGAAGACGAATACGGGAGGTCCTGGACGGTTAAGCGAGAAGTAGAGGTAGCGTTATGCTCATAGTATCTCGTCAAGTCGTCAATCCATAGGATGCCGGTCGATCGTATCCAGTCGAGATGTCGACCCACCTCTTTGTATGGAGCGTACGTCATGAGAATAAATAGAGCATATAAGTACGGTTCTTTATGTACGACATTGCCGGGATAACGCGCTACCTCTTTGCGCAATTCAGAAGCCAAGGCAGGAAGTGGGACCATGTTCGCTATATAAACAAGTGCCCTGCGCAAGTGCTTGAAGAGGTAGGCAGGCGTATTCGCTACAAAGACGATCTCGGCAACGGCGTCCATATACGGTTCTACGAGGCGCATCATGAGTTCACCCTGTAATATCTATGACTTCGGAAGTCGTATGGACAGTGGCTAGCAAGGTGCAGGAATTCTTGCGCATCTCCCCACTTGCTTACGACAAATGGTATCTTCAGCTTTTGCTGAGATGGGGCACAAGTGACTATTCCTGAGTGCTCTGGGTCGCCGTCATCCGAAAGATAGAGAACGACGTCGCCGGGAAGCACATCATCAGAATTGGTGACTTCGAGGTAGCAGTCGTGTTTCAAGATCCTGCGAATCTCCTCGGGTTCGGATATTGCGGCACGGCGGGACGCAAATACCAATCCATGGCAGTTGTAGAAACCAGACGGATCATTGCGGGGAATCGCACGAGGGAACTTGTCACGTAACCTATGATGTGAATTCATGAGCATGGCGCTTATGAATGGTGACTGAGAGTTGGAAATGTCCGAACCTCTCCTGGTTTGGATGATGATACTATTCTCATTGTTACCAACAATGATCGGAATTCCCATCGAATCAAGTGACTCCTTGTCAACACGGAGGGTATCACCACTCTTCTAGAATGCACAACCGGGTTACCGACAGTGTCAAAAGTCTCGGCTATTACAATAATTGCTTCCATCAGGCCTTGGGATTTCGCGCTTTGGCAAGGATTCTGGGTAATGTCCTCTCCAGACGTCAGCCGCGCTCATCGTGCAGCCAGCAGGCGACGCGCCGTCCGTCGCGGATCTCCGCCAGCGCCGGCACGCGCTCCGGGCACGGCTCGAAGGCGCGAGGGCAGCGCGGGTGGAACCGGCAGCCTGACGGGGCGTCGGCCAGATCCGGCACGTCGCCGGCGATCTCTTCCAGCCTCACCCCCCGCTCGGTGCTGAGGCTGGGCAGCGACTTGAGCAGCTCCGCAGTGTAGGGGTGCTGGGGGTCGTCGATGACCTGCGCGGTGCTGCCCAGCTCGGCGATCTTGCCGGCGTACATCACCATGATCCGTTCCGCGATCTGGGCGATCACGCCGATGTCGTGCGTGATGAAGATCAACCCCGCCCCCTTCTGCCGCACCAGGTTGGAGAGCAGCGTCAGGATCTGCGCCTGGATGGTCACGTCCAGACTGGTGGTGGGCTCGTCGGCGATCAGCAGCTTGGGGTCGCAGGCCAGCGCGATGGCGATCATGCAGCGTTGCTGCATGCCGCCGCTCAACTGGTGCGGGTAGTCGCGGCAGCGCCGCTCGGCAGCCGGGATGCCGACGTCGCGCAGATGGGCGATGGCGCGCTGGCGCGCCTCGTTCTTTCCCATCCCCAGGTGCGTGATCAGCACCTCCGAGATCTGCTCGCCCACCGTCAGCACCGGGTTCAGAGCGGCCGACGGCTCCTGGAATACCATGCTGATCTCCCGGCCGCGCACGGCGGTCATCGCGCGCTCGTCGAGCGCCAGCAGGTCCACCCCGTTCAGCAGCACCCGCCCGGCCGCGATCCGGCCCGGCGGGCGGATCAGCCGCAGGATCGAACGCACCGTGACCGACTTGCCGGAGCCGGATTCGCCGACGATGCCCAGCGTCTCGCTCCGGTCGACGGAGAAGCTGGAGCCTGAGACCGCCTGCACGACGCCGCGTTCCAGCTCGAACCGGGTGTGCAGGTCCTCCACCACCAGCAGCGTGTCGCGGCCGGCGGCGCCCTCGCCGATCACGAGCGTGACACGCGCCGCAAATAGCGCGAGACGAACTGCAGCGCCAGGATCAGCCCCATCAGGAACAGGCCTGGGAACACGCCGTACCAGACCATACGCTTCAGGTAGCTGCGCCCGGTATTGAGCATCGCACCCCAGGAGGGGTCCGGCGGCGGAATCCCCAGCCCCAGGAAGCTCAGGCTGGATTCGGTGATGATCGCGCGGGTGGCGATCAGCAACGCCTGGATGAACACCTCCGTGGTGCAGTTGGGCAGCACCGTCCGGAACATGATGTACAGGTTGGACGCTCCGGCGGAGCGCGCCGCGTCCACGTACGGCAGCACCCGCACCTGCAACGCCACCGCGCGCGTGACGCGGAAGATCGCCGGCGTGTTCACCAGGCCGATCACCAGCGCCAGGGCGATGGGGTTGCGGCCGGTCACCGCGATCAGCGCCATGGCGATGATGATGCCGGGAAAGGAGACCAGGATGTCGTTGGTTCGGGCCAGCAGCTCGTCCAGCCGGCCGCCGACGTAGCCGGAGAACAGCCCTCCAGTCACCCCCACGACCATGCTGAACAGCACGGCGATCACCGCGGTGCGGATCGAGGTGCGCGCCCCGTGGATGCAGCGGCTGAAAAGGTCGCGGCCCAGTTCGTCGGTCCCGAACCAGTGCTCGGCGGACGGGAACGCCAGCCGGTTGGCGATGTCCTGCTCGATCGGATCGTGGGTAGCCAGGGCGCCCGGAATCAGCGTCATGAGCAGATAGGCGACCAGGACCAGGACGCCCAGCCACTCGACTACCTTCATCCGCTTGGCCACCTCGCCCAGGACGCCGACCACGCGCCGGCCGGCCGCCATCACCGCCGATCCCGGCACCGGGGTGCCCCCGGCGTGCTCCGGGCTGCCCTCGCCCATCAGTCCAGCCTGATCCGCGGGTCCAGCCAGCCGTACAGCAGGTCGGCTAGCAGGTTTGCCAGCATCACCGCGCAGATCAGCACCATGAAGTCGGCCTGCACCACCGCGTAGTCGCGCGCGGTGATGGCGTCCACCAGCAGCCGGCCGATGCCCGGAATGCCGAACACGCTCTCGGTCACGACCGCCCCGCCCACCGTGGTGCCCAACTGCAGGGCGGCGACCGTCACGACCGGGATGAGCGCGTTCTTGAGGATGTGCCGGTACACCACCCGCCGCCGCGGCAGCCCCTTGGCGATGGCCGCCAGGATGAACTCCTTCTTGGCGATCTCACTGATCGAGGCGCTGATGAAGTTGGTGTACACCACCGCCCCGGAGATGCCGCCGGCCAGCGACGGCATGATCAGGAAGCGGATCGATTGGATCGGGTCCTCGGTGATGCTGCGGAACCCGCTGGTCGGCAGGATGCCCAGGAACACGCTGAAGAACAGGATCAGCAGTATGCCCAGCCAGAACGGCGGTATGGCGAAGCCGATGCCCGTGTAGACCGGCAGCACCCGCCGGGCCAGGAAGCCTTCCGGTTGGAGCCCCATCCGGATCCCGAGCGGCAGCGAGATCAGCACCGACACCAGGAACGCGCCGGCGGTCACGTGCAGCGTGACGCCGATCTTCTTGGTGATCAGCTCGGCCACCGTCCACGCCGGCTTGCTGAGCGAGTCGCCCAGATCCCCGCGCAGCAGCTTGCCCAGCCAGATCAGGTACTGCTCGTACAGCGGCTTGTCGAACCCGTAGGCGGCGCGCACCTCCGCGAGCAACTCTTGCGTCGGCGGCGGCGACATGGGCACCAGCAACACCGCCGGATCGCCCGGGATGAGGTGGATGATCAGGAAGATGAGGATGGAGCCGATGAACAGCGCCGGTATCACGCCAAGCAGGCGGCGAACGACGTACGATCTCACGTGGTCGCGGGGTTACCGGGGCACCGGCTCATGGGATGACAGAAAGCCGGTGCCGCTCCGGGGCGGCACCGGCTCGCATGTCTCCTGGTGAGAGCTACTCGAAGTGGACGTGCTTGAACACCGGCTTGTCGTGCTGGGTCCAGGTGAGCCCCTTGAGAGCCGACGTGCTCACGCTGATGTAGGGCTGTGAGCTCAGGAACAGCACCCAGGCGCCGTCGTTGATCGCCAGCAGCGCGTTCGACCACGCCTCCACCGACTCCGCGTCGGTCATCGCGGCCATGCCCTTGTTGAAGTTGTCGACGTAGCGCTGGTACTCGGGGATGACCGTCTCTTCCGGGTCGTTGAAGAAGCCGTGGTTGGCCGGATGGAACACGAAGCTGTCGGTCAGGTCGGCCGGATGACCGTTGCTGCCGGCCATGACCGAGGCCATCATCTGGAAGGTCTGGCTGGTGCGCATCTGGATGTAGATGTTGCGCTCCTGCGGGTCCAGCTCCAGCGTGATGCCTACGTCCTTGAGGTTGGCCTGCACCACCTGGGCGATGAGCTGCGCGGAGGTGTCGTTGGACGGATAGGTAAACTTCACGCTCACCTCCGGATTGCCGGCCGCGGCGAGCAGCTCGCGCGCCTTGTCCGGGTCACCCTGCGCCGGGATGGCCTCCAGTTCCGGGGTGTAGGCGAAGCTCGACGGAACCGCCGGTGAGGAGGTGGGCATGCCCAGCCCCTCGAAGATCGCGCCGGAGACCGATTCGCGGTTGATCGCCCAACTGACCGCCTGGCGCACGCGCTTGTCTTCCAGCCCGGGCGCGTTGGGGTTGACCATCAGGATCGAGGCCAGACCGACGGTCTCCGGAACCCAGACGGTATAGTCGGAGTCGTCCAGGAAGCGCACCGCGTCCGCGTACGGCGGCCGGTACGCGAGGTCGATCTCGCCCGCTTCCAGCGCGGCCACCATGGAGACGGCGTCACCGAAGAAGGTGATCTCCACCCGCTCGATCATCACGGAATCCGCGTCCCAGTGATCGGTGAACTTTTCCCAGTGCATGTGCGAGCCGGGTTCGTACTCCACCAGCATGAAGGGACCTGAGCCGATCACCTTGTCCTCCTGGTTGAACTCGGCCACCGCTCCGTCGTCGCGCAGGTACATGTCGGCGTCGGTGAGCATGAACAGCGACAGCTTGGTCTGCATGTTGGCGAACGGCTTGCCGAGCGTGATCTCCGCGGTCAGGTCGTCGATGACGTTGACGGTCGCGTCGACGCCGCCGAATACCGGCATGTCGGAGCGGCCCCAGCCCTTGCGCCGCTCTTCGATGTCCCACTTGAGCATGTGGGCATCGGCCGGCGTGCCGTCGTGGCTGACCATCCCGTCGCGCAGCTTGACCGTGACGGTGGTGAAGTCGGACGAGATCTCCCACGACTCGGCCGCCTCGCCCTCGAACCCGCCGTTGAGCGGATTGAACAGGAGCTGGTCGTACAGGTTCTCGATGAACAGGTAGTTGGGCGTCGCGTTGCGGTACGGTTCCAGGCTGCGGATGTCGCCTACCTGACCGATCCTGAGGGTCGTGCCGTCGGCGGATGCGGCGAGCGCACCGATCAGCAACAGGGCCGACGCGATGGCGCCGAGCCGGGCTTTCGTTTTCATGGGTTCCTCCCCGGTGTTGTCGTTCGGCCGTTTGGGCCGTGCGGGTGCGCGGACGGCCGCTCCGCTACCTCATGGTGCAGGAAGCAGGCGACCGACCGGCCTTCCGCTACTTCGTGCAGCGCCGGCGAGCGGCGCTCGCAGATCTCCATCTTACTCGGACAGCGGGTGTGGAATCGACAGCCGCGCGGCGGAGTGATGTTGCTGGGGATCTCGCCCGGCAGCACGGCGAATCCCTTGCGGTCGTAGGGGTCGGGCACCGCCGCCAGCAGCGCCTGCGTGTACGGGTGGAGCGGCTCCGCGAACAGCGCGTCGGCCGGAGCGGTCTCCACCAGCTTGCCAAGGTACATCACCGCGATCCGGTCGGAGACCAGCCGCACCACGCTCAGGTCGTGCGAGATGAACAGAAAGGTGAGCGCGAACTGCCGCTGCAGGTCGTTGAGCAGGTTGAGAATCTTGGCCTGGATGGAGACGTCGAGGGCGGACACCGCCTCGTCACACACCACGATCCGGGGGTTGAGCGCGATCGCGCGGCAGATGGCGATGCGCTGCCGCTGCCCGCCCGAGAAGTCGGAGGGCATGCGGCCGGCGTCCCTGGCCGGCAGGCCGACGGTGTCGAGCAGCTCGTGCACGCGCCGTTCGATCCGCCGGCGGCTGCCGAAGCGGTTGATGCGCAGCGGCTCGCCGATGATGCTGCCGATCGACAGCCGCGGATTGAGAGACGTGTGCGGGTCCTGGAACACGACCTGAACGTTGGGCATGTAGCGGCGCAGCGCCCGGCCGCGCAGGTGCGTGACGTCCTGCCCCGCGAAGGTGATGGTGCCGCCGGTGGGCTCCAGCAGGCGGGCGATCATCCGCCCGATGGTGGTCTTGCCGCTGCCTGACTCGCCGACCAGTCCCAGCGACTGCCCGTCGCGGAGGTCCAGGTCGACGCCGTCCACGGCCCGCACGAACTGGCGCCGCCCGCTCGGGAAGTACTGGTGCGCGCCGCGCAGGGCGAGGATGCTCCGCTCGTCGGATGCGTCCGGGTGCCGGCTCCCGCCGCGTGACTGCATGGGTCCCCTCGTCTGTGCCGGACGGCCTACTCGAAGGCCGAATCGCCTTCCAGGCGCGCCACCAGATCGGAGGTATTCACCACGTCGCGAATGTCGTTGATCGGCGTGCGGCCGTCGCGGATCGAGGCGGCCACGTGACGGTGCATCTCAAGGGTGCCGTCGTAGGCGCGTGGATCGTTCGCCTGCACGCCCGCCAGGTCGGCACCATGCTCGGTGCGTGGCTCGCGGCCCTGCTCCAGTACCTCGAGCTGGTCGGGAATCGTGAAGGAGCAGCCCACGCCGATGCCGTGCAGCTCGCCCTTGAGCGTGCGTCCGCCCGAGGATCGGTTGGCCAGCACGACCCCGGTGGTGCCGTTCTCGAAGCGCATCAGCGAGGTGTAGTCGTTGGTCCAGTCCGTGCCGCGCGCGTCCTGGAAGGCCGTGACCTCGGCCACCTCGCTGCCGGCCAGGTAGCGGACCAGGTCGACCGCGTGGCAGACGTCCTGCCACATGGTCGTGCGCGGCGGCTTGGACCGGCCGAGCAGGCACTTGTGGAACTCGCCGACCGCCAGCGTCGGCCCTCCCCGCTCCCGCACCAGGCGCATCGCCTCCACCGCGACCGCGGCAAAGCGGCGCTGGTAGCCGACCGCGCACGTCACGCCGTTCTCCTCCGCCGCCGCCAGCAACGCCCGCGATTCTTCAGGATTCGCGCCGGCCGGCTTCTCGATGAACACGTGCTTGCCGGCTTTCATGCAGTCGATCGCGATCGACGCCATCAGCTCCTCGCCCATGATCACGTAGATCAGGTCCGGGTCGACCTCGTCGAGCATCCGCCCGTAGTCGGCGAACGTCCGTGGGATTGCGTACTGCTCGACCACCTGCGCCATGAGCGCCGTGTCGAGCTCGCACACCGCCTCGACGCGGACGTCCGCCAGCGTGGTCACGGTCGGATAATGGGCCGATCGCGCCCTGCCGCCGGCGCCGATGAATGCTGTTCTAAGCATGAGGACTCCTCCGGCGGGACCGGATGCTACCGTGCCCACCGTGTCCAGCGTGCCAGATACGGCGTTGAATCGCCACATCGGGTCGGACGCCTTCTATGCCGACCCCTACCCAACCTACTCCCGCCTGCGCGCCGAGCACCCGATCTACTGGTGCGAATCGTGGCGGAGCTGGATCGTCACCCGGCACGCCGACGTGATGGCGATGCTGCACGCGCCGACCCGGTACTCCAGCGCCGGGCGGCAGACGCCGCTGCTGGAGCGGCTGCCTGCCGCGGAGCAGGCGAGGCTGCGCCCGCTGCGCCGCATCTTCGAGACGGGCGGCCTGCTGAACAGCGACCCGCCGGACCACACGCGCCTGCGCCGGCTGGTGCAGCGCGCCTTCACGCCGCGCATCGTCGCCGGCCTGCGGCCGAGCGTTGAGCGTATCGTCGCCGAGCTCATGGCAGTCGCGGATCGGTCGGGCCGGCTGGAGGTGGTCGGCGAGCTGGCCTACCCGCTGTCGATGCGGGTGATCGCCGAGCTGCTCGGCGTGCCGCCGTCGGCCGACGGCGACGCTTACCGCCTGTTCCGGGAATACGCGGAGGCGCTGCGCGCCTACTTCGACGGCAACGGCCATCTGAGCGCGGAGCACGCGCTGCGCGTGCAGTCGGCGACCCTCGCCGTCTACGACCGGTTCCGAACGCTGCTGGCCGAGCGCCGCGCCGCCGCCCGCGACGACCTGCTCACCGCGCTGGCGGGAGCCGACGAGTCCGGCGACTTCCTGAACGAAGAGGAGCTGCTTGCCACCTGCGCCATCCTGTTCCAGGCTGGGCACGAGACCACCGCCAACCTGATCCCCAACGGCCTGTTCACCCTGCTCCGCCATCCGGCGCAGATGGCGCTGCTGCGCGACGATCCGGCGCTCCTGCCGTCCGCGATCGAGGAAATCCTGCGCTACGTCGGCTCGGTGCCGGCGGTGCGCCGCGTGGTCACCGAGGACGTCGAGGTCCGTGGCGCTCGCCTGCAGCGCGGCCAGCTCGTCCACCTGATGCTGGCTGCGGCCAATCGCGACCCGGAGGTGTTCGCCGACCCGGAACGGTTCGACATTCAGCGCCCCGCCGACGAGTTGCGCCACGTCGCCTTCGGCCACGGCGTGCACTTCTGCATCGGGGCCGCGCTTGCGCGGCTGGAGACGGCCATCGCCCTGCGCGCGCTGGTCGCCCGCCGGCCCGCGCTTCGTCCGGCCGAGCCGCCGCGCTACCATCCGGGCATGCTCAGACCCGTGCTCCGTTCGCTGATGGTCCACCTGGAGCCGCGCCGCGCGGGAGACACCGATGGCCGCTGACCCGATCGCCGACGGCGGCGGCTACCCCGGCCACTGGAGCGGGCGCTTCGTCTGGTACGGCGACGAGCGCTACCCGTTCCACCGCTTCCTGATGGCCCGCCGCGGCTTCCGGCTGCCGGCGGCGCCGCGCCGCGCCCGCCTGGCGATCACCGCCGAGGACCGCTACGTCCTCTACGTGAACGGCACCTATCTGGGCCGGGGACCTGCGCGTAGCGACCCGCGCTGGAAGTCCTACGACATCTACGACGTGACCGCGGCCCTGCAACCCGGACGCAACGCGATCGCGGTGCTGGCCTACCACTACGGCTGCCAGAACAACTACTCGCGCGACGCCCGCGCCGGGCTGTTCGTCCATCTCGACGCCGAAGCCGGCGACGGTACGCGGACCACCATGGGCACCGATGGCACGTGGCGGGTGCGCCCGGCACAGGGTTGGCGGCGCGACGTCGGCCTGGTCAGCGTCACCGTGGGCGTGACCGAGGTGTACGACGCGCGCGCCGATCCTCCCGACTGGCACGCCACCGGCTTCGACGACGACGCCTGGGAGCCGGCGCAGGTGATCGCCGAGCAGATGGCGTCGTGGGCGTACCTGGAGCCGCGGCAGACGCCGATGCTGCAGGAGATCGACGAGCATCCCGCCCGCGTGGTCGAGCAGGGCGAGATCATCGAGCTGTCGCGCATGGCGGCCGACGTCCAGGTCCCCGAGCGGCTGGCGGTGGAGCCGCACCTGCGGCTGCAGCACGCCCGCATCGATGGCGCCGGCAACGCCCTGGCGCCGGGAGGCGAGCCGGCCGTCCTGCAGCGGTGCTCCTACCGGCCCGGCGACGACCCGCGGCAGGGGGTGCGCTCGCCCTATCTCATCTTCGACTTCGGCCGGCAGGTGTTCGGCTTTCCACGGCTGCACCTGGAGGGGCCGGCCGGCGCCGTCGTCGAGATGACCTACGGCCCGGTGCTGGTGGCGGGGCGCATCATGCCGCTGGCCAACCAGATCCGCTACGGCGACCGCTACCTGATGCGCGCCGGCGCCCAAGTCTGGCAGACCTTCGAGTACAAGCAGTTCCGCTACCTGCAGGTGGTGGTGCGCGGCACGGACGAGCCGGTCCGGCTGCACGCGGCCGGCGTGCGCGCGTACCGCTACCCCGCCGAGCGCACCGGCAGCTTCGCCTGCTCCGACCCGGTGCTCAACGCGCTCTGGCAGGCGTCGATCGACACCGTCGACCTGCACATGGAGGACGGGCTGGTGTGCGACGCCCAGCGCGAGCGCCGCTTCTGGCCCGGCGCGGGCGCCCTGGGACTGTACGCGGTGTGGGCGGCGTACGGCGACGTCGCGCTCACCGACTGGCACCTGCGGCTGACGGCGCGCGGGCAGCTCGGCGACGGCCTGCTGCGCGCCTGGTATCCCGGCACGGAGGGACGCTACCGCGGCGAGCAGACCGCCGACCCGCTCACCGCCACGGTGTTCGAGGACCCCAAGAACTACCCCACCGAGACCCTCTATTTCACCGTCATCGCCGGCGACCACCAGCGCTACCTGGGCGGCTCGGAGGCAAAGCGTCGCCTGGCCGGCGAGCTGTATCCGTGCCTGGTGCGCGCCGCCGTCTGGTTCGAGCGGCAGCGCGACGCCGACAATGTGCTCTACCAGCTTCCCAAGGAGACCTTCATCGACTGGATGCCGCACGACATGCGCGGCGCCAGCTTCACGCTCAACGTGCTGTACGCGCGCTTCCTCGCCGTCCTGGGCGACCTGGCCGAGTCGCTGGAGAAGCCGGACGAGGCGGCTTCCTGGCGGGCGCAGGCCGGCCGCCTGCGGGAGCACCTGCGCGCCAGCCACTGGGACGACCGGCGCGGCCTGTTCGTGGACAGCGTCTTCGCAGGCGAGCGCTCGCAGACGGTCTCCGAGCTCTCCAACGGCATGGCGCTGGTCTTCGGCGTCGCCGACGAACGGCAGACCGCACGCATCGTCGCGCACCTGGAGCAGCCCCCGGACGACCTGCTGCGCACCACGCCGCTGATCCTGTTCTTCGTGCTGGAGGGGTTGGCGGCCGCCGGCCGCACCGACCTGACGGTGCGCATCATGCGCGAACGCTACGCGCCGATGATGGCCGCCACCGATGCGCCGACCATGTGGGAGAGCTGGAGCATGTTCGTGCGCGAGCGCGGCGCCATGGCGCGCGCGGAGTCGCGCTTCACCACCGAGCCGCAGTTCGCGTCGCCCAGCCCCTACTCGGGCGAGCTGACCGGCCTGGTCCACTCCTCCTCGGTCGCCCCGGCCTGGACGCTGTCGCGGCACGTCCTGGGCATCCTGCCGGCCGCCGCCGGCTTCGCCCGCTGCCGCATCGCGCCGCCGACGGCGCCGGACCTGCGCTGGGCGCGCGGCGTGCTGCCGTCGGCACGCGGGCCGATCGGCGTCCGCTGGCAGCGGCGGGACGAGGCGCTGACCCTGCAGGTCGACCTGCCCGACGGGCTGGAGGCCGAGGTCGTCCTGCCCCGCGACGCCACGGCGGATCTGCGCCTGACCCGCGACGGGAGCACCACCGCCATCCCCGCGGACGCCGCCGCGGTCGAAGGCGTCGAGCTGTCGCCGGCATCGGTCACCCTGCGGCTCACCGGCGGCACGCACCGGATGGAGCTCGGTGCCGGGTCAGCTTGAAGCGCGCACCCATCCCAAACCCCCTTGACATCCGTCCATCATCACACTACGTTGACGTCACGAGTTTCACGCGGATCTTGAAATTCCGTGCAGGGCGCACCGGCATATCGCCGTCGCCTCACTTGTGGAGTGGTTGCACCATTCCAGAGTTGCGCGATGGTGAGTCGGTACCGCATAGCACGGGGTGGAGGGTCCCATGCGGAGTTTCTGAATCTTCATGAGTTGCATCGATTCAGCGAACGCGGTCACGAGGCCAGAGCGAGGACCTGGGCGGGCCCGTCCTCTCCTCGTTAGCTATCCTGACTTAAAGGCGTGCCGGCGAGAATGCGGTTCCCGAATTCCGGGAAATAGCTTCACTCGTCACTAGCTCTTAGCAACGAAGCCTAAAATAGCCACGTCAATTATTGGCGTGGCTATTTTGTATTCCGTCCTCTCCTTTCCCCTTGTCTTCTTTTCCTTTTCTTGTAACGTTATCTGACGTATTTCTGTATTGCTATCTGACGTTGTCGTTTGGAGCGACATTCACATGAGTCGCCTTCTTTACCGTCTGAGCCTCGTGGCATCCTGGGAAACGTGTCCCATCAGTGGCGATCTCGCAGTCGTAGTGAAACCGTGGGTCAAACGATACCCCAAACCGCAATCGCCCCCGGATTACACAAGTCGTATCGTGACGATTCACTCCCCATAGCGGCGCCAGACCATGTCGCCCACTTCCCTTACCGGGGCTTCTGAATACGCGACCGCTCTTTCCTACGAAGTGTCGATGTCCATCCTGACGGACGAATCGGACTGACGCGCAAACCCGCTTTAGACTCTTTCTGAAATCTTCACTCCCCTGCATGTTCCGTGCCGCATCTACGATTCTCACCTGAATTCTATGAAATCCTTTTCCGAACGTCTTTGGCGGCAACAGGAGACAGGTACTGTTGTCGCGACTGGTTACTTCCTCCGCAATGACTTCAAACAACTTCTGCGCTCCTTCAAGCGTGCGGTCAATTGCGTCAAGCAAGATGTTGATCACTTCGTTCCTTTGGTTTCGCGTTACTCTATCTACGCCGTCAGCGCCCCCTAAATAGAGCGGCATGACGAGTGCCTCGACGCCGAACCGTCGAATGATGGAAGATTCACTGCCATCGTGCCTGTCAACGTAGAGCAGAACGAAATTCATGTTGCTGAGAAGATCATTGCGGCACGCTGGTTCGCGCTTCCGCAACTCGCTGGCGATGCGTTCATAGAGGCGGTCGGCATAGTCATCTGAATAGTTTGTTGGGCACCGTAACGACCGCAACGGGATGAGCTCTACTTCCCGTTCTCTGGAAAAGCGGGCAGCGAAGAAGTCGCCAACGTCACGAGGGATGCCAACAACGGCTACAAGGGTCGTTCTCTTCACCAAGACCGGGTCCTCAACTTGAGAACTACGTCCAGAGGAATGACTACTCTCCCGAGATCATTTGGATCGAGAGCGCTTAGCAACGCGTCTAAGAGATTGTCGGACCGCAATGACTGTCCTCTCGACGTTGTCTTCTGCATGTATAGAGCTTCCGGAAGTTCATTGTCGGTGATCCAACTCTGTGCCGTTCTCGTGATCTCGGCTGCTTCGGCGTCCGGTCCGAGAACGTATCGCCGATCAACTTCCACAAAGTCAGGCGGCTTCTCTGACGAAGGCAAGTCCTGGAATATCACGGGCTCGCGAACGCTGATATAGCGCCACTGCGACTCGTCAAGCGGTTTGCGAAAGGCAGCCCAGAAGGCTGGAAGGAACCTAGGCACAGCGTCCGCCACGTCGCCTTGTGTTCTCTCCAACAGTCTCTCGACCCCACCGGCATCATCGACGTTGACGTCCACGGGCACCGCACCCACAAGTTGCGGCTTGGAACGATGTTGGATCACTTGCAATCGGTTCGCGAGCCGGCGGCGCAGGTAGTGCCCCAAACTGATGCCGTGCTCCTTGGCAAGCCTGGAGATCTTTCCATCATCCTGGTTTCCTAAGCGGCTTAGGAGTAAGGGCATTCTGTGGCGCTCCCAGCACTCGTGGACTGACTGTACGATCTGTTCGCGTAGATCTTCAGTACTGGTGTTTTCCATGACGTTGACAAAGAGTACCACAATCAGTGGCGTATCGCACGGGAGGTCGTCCGTCGGTTCGTGGCTTACGTTGAATAGCCTATTCCAACAAACGCGGAAGCGACCCACGAAGCCAAGCTCTGCGAAGCCGGTGGCGGTGGATGCGGCGCGTGGGGACGCTGCCTGCGGGTCAACCTGTGAGATCACACGGACGTCTGCCGCCCGCGACGCCGTCCTGGCGCAGCGGCTGATCCCGCAGCGGGAGCACGTCTGGCATTCCCGCGGGCGCCGGTCACCGCCGAAGGCGTCGAGCTGTCGCCGGCATCGATGACCGGGAGGCTTACCGGCGGCGCGCAAGGCATTGAGCTGTCACCGGCACGGAGTGTCGCGGTTGGCGAGTCGCATGGCGGGCATGGTCGACGACGAGGCCGTACCCGTGGCCGGGTGGAACCATTCAGGCGGGCATGTCAGGTTCTGGCGTCGCACGGCGTGCCGCGAGGCACCCAGCCGGCCATCGGAATGCCGTTGTGGTAGGGCTGAACGCAGAGAAGCGCCCGGCGGGAACGAAGAAAGGAGCGCTCACCGGGCGAGGTGAATGCCGCCGCCTGATCGAAGGCAGCCCATTCTGGTATACTCGCTAACCGTCATGAGCACCACCGCTACCGTCAGGAGTCCCGCCACCGGCAACACCATCGAGGAGATCGTCGAAACGCTCGGCCGCCACGGCTACTGCGTGGTCCCGGACGTGATCCCGGCCGACAAGGTCGGCCACGTGCGCGATGAGGTGTTCGCCGCGCAGCGCGCCAACCACGCGCAGGCCCTCGCGGAGCTGGAAAAGACGCGGTCGCGCGGCCACCGCGTCGGCGCCCCCGGCGTGGACAACCTGCGGCAGGTGATCAACGAAACCCAGTGCTTCGCCGAGCACCTGTCCGACCCGCGCATCCTGGGCGTCGCCACCGAGCTGTTCGGCGACTTCGTCCGCATCTCCTGCACCGACTGCGTGATCACCAACCCCGGCAGCGCATCAGGCTACTGGCACTCCGACTGGCCCTACAACGCCACCAACTCCACGCACGTGAAGGCCCCCTACCCCGACGCGCTGATGCACCTTTCCGGCATCTGGATGCTCACCGACTTCACCACACAGAACGGCGGCACGTTCATCGTCCCCGGCAGCCACAAGCTCACCGACAACCCGGCCGGCGAGACCCTGCAGGGCTTCGACAAAGACGGCCCCCACCCCGACCAGCTCCAGGTCACCGGCACCGCCGGCAGCGTGCTGCTCTACGACAGCCGCGTGTGGCACGCGGTCGCGGCCAACGTGAGCGACGATACGCGCGTGGCGCTGATCATCCGCTACGCGCCGTGGTGGCTCAACCTCACGCCGTCGATCCGCGGCACCCCCGACCACGACCGCATGGTCCTGGCCACCGGCGGCAAGAACTACGACGCCGTGCCCATGCAGCGCGAGGTGTTCGAACGGCTGCCGGCTGACGTGCAACCGCTGTACCAGCATTTCGTCACCGAAGAGTAACGGCCCGGCCGCGATCGACGACCGCTACCGGCCGCGCTTCCACTTCCTGCCGCCCTCCGGGTGGATCCAGGACCCCAACGGCACGATCCATCACCGCGGGCGCTACCACCTCTTCTACCAGTACGACCCCAAGAACGTGGGCGCGTTCGGCTGCGATCCGGAATGGGGCCACGCGGTCAGCAGCGACCTGCTGCACTGGCAGCACCTGCCGCCGGCGCTGACGCCCGGCACGACCGGGCCGGACCGCAACGGCTGCTGGAGCGGCTGCACGGTCATCGCCGACGGCGTGCCGACCATCCTCTACTCGGGGCTGGTGCGCAAATCGCTCGCGATCGAGGACCGCGTGTGGTGTCTGAGCCAGTGCCTGGCCACCGGCTCGGACGACCTGGTCCACTGGCGCAAGCACCCCGGCAACCCGATCCTGGCCGACCCGCCGGAGGAGTTCCGCGGCCGGCTCAACGCCTGGCACGACCCGCACGTGTGGCGAGAGGGCGGCACCTGGTACCTGCTGCTCGGCGGCGCCTACAAGGACGGCTCGGGCGGCCTGACGTTCCTGTACCGCTCGGCCGATCTGATCGCGTGGGAGTACCTGCACCCGTTCTGCGAGGGCACCGTCCCCGGAGAACGCTGGCTGGTGCCCGATTTCTTCCCGTCCGGCGACCGGCACGTGCTGTTGTTCTCGGACGGCTGCACCTTCGCTTTGATCGGCGACTACCGCGACCGCCGCTTCGTCGCGCAGCGCCGGCAGCGCGTCGACCACGGCCCGCAGTTCGACTCCGCGCGCACGCTGTGCGACGAGGCGGGACGCCGCCTGCTGTTCGGCTGGATCCGGGAGGACCGCCCGATCGACGCGCATCTTCAGGCCGGCTGGGCCGGCATGATGTCATTGCCCCGCGTGCTCTCGGTCGAGGACGGGGAGCTGCGGATCGACCTGCCGCCGGAGGTCCGTGCCGATACCACGCCTGACGCCGAGGTCGCCGGCGTGGAGCTCGCCCCCGGCACCGGGTACCGCATCGACGGCGCAGACGGCGACTGCCTGGAGGTGGAGGCGGAGATCGAGGTGCGCGACGCCGCGTCGGTAGGCCTCACCCTGTGCCGTTCGCCGGGGGCCGAGGAGCGGACCACCGTCGCCTGGCACAGGGACGAGGAGGTGCTGCGGCTGGACCGCACCCGCTCCAGCCTGGACCCGGAGGTCGGCCGCGGCGTGCACGGCGCCCCGCTGGCCCTGGCGCCGGGCGAGCCGCTCACGCTGAGGGTCTTCCTGGACCGGTCCGTGGTCGAAGCGTTCGCCAACCGGCGCGCGGCGCTGACCGGACGCATCTACCCCACGCGGCCTGCCAGCACCGGCGTGGAGTTGTTCGCCACCGGAGGCAGCGCGGACGTGCGCCGCTGCCGGGTCTGGCACCGCGCCTCGATCTGGTCATTGCCGCGGTAACCCCGCTGACCGCTGCTGCAGGCGCCGATCTTGCGCAGCTTGGTCGCGACGACAAGAGAGCCGGCTTGACTCCAATGTCGCAAATATGAGACATTGGGACCTCTGGCATGAAGGAGGTCGTGTTCGTTGGCTCTTCTCTCGACGATCTGCGTCGTTTCCCAAGGGATGCCAAACATGACATAGGGCAGCAGCTCGCTTTGATTCAGCGCGGCCTGAATCCACGCGATTGGCGGCCGATGCCGAGTATCGGGCGTGGCGTGCGTGGGCTTCGCGTACGAGGTAACTGAAAATGAATACGAAAGCCTATTCTGACGTCTGGGATGCTATTGCAGAGACCCCTTCGGAGGCGGCCAACGTCAAGATTCGTTCCAGGCTCATGATCGCTCTTGCCGAGTACGTTGAGCGACAGAAAATCACGCAGGTAGAAGCTGCGAAACGTTTTGGTGTGCCACGTTCCCGGGTGAGTGAGCTGGTTAACGGCAGGATCAGCAAATTCAGCATCGATCGGCTGGTGAACATGGCAGCGCGGGTAAACCTGGAGACGCACATCGTGATCAAGCAGAGTAGCGGGCAACCTTGGATCACTCCTGATGATGACGTCCGTGCTGCCAAGGGCGAAGCTGGGATACGGTAAAGTAAAGGCACGCCGGGCCGACTGACCCGAAGTGGTTTCAGGTGTTCGATCGCCGACCGGGCGGTCGCTAGCTGGGCAAACGCTTCCCAGGGACCGCCCCGTATCAACTCAGCGCCACTCGAACCGACGACTACCTCATGGGTGCGCGCCGTACGTGAGAAGCCGCCCGACAAGCGGACGGAGGATATTCTATGAAGGCGATTAGTGTGCGCGACCTGCAGAAGCGGATTCGGTCGGTAATGGAGACGGCTCAGAACGATCAGGTGGTGATCACGCGAAACGGGCAACCCATCGCTGTCGTGGTCGGCGTGGAAGGTGCGGACTGGGAGACGGTTGCGGTCGAGACGAGCCGGTCCTTCTGGAAGGAGATCGCCCAGCGGCGAAACCAGAAGACGCTCTCTCTCGCCGAGATCCGCAACCGGCTTGGGGTATAGCCTGCCTGACCGGCCGTCTCCAAAGAGAATTCGGCGCCCGAGCCGGTCCATCGTCAAGAAAGCCGGATGGCCACGATAACAGCATGAATGAGGGCGGGGGTACAGCATGACGCGATATCCAGCATGGATCGACGGCGAGCAGGGCAGCTATGGGATCTCGTTCCCGGACTTGCCGGGGATTGTCGCCATGGGCACAACGGTGGATGAGGCGCTGATGCACGCCGAAGAGGCGCTGCGCGACTACGTGATCGAAGCGGAGCGCGCCGGCGAGGCGATCACGCCGCCGTCAGCCATCGAACGGGTCGAGACGCCCGCCGGACATACCCTGGTCTCCATCCCATTGATTCGTCTGTCGGGCCGGAGCGTACGCGCCAATCTCACGCTCGACGAGGGAGTCGCAGCGTTCATCGACGGCGAAGCTCGACGGCGAGGCATGACCCGTACCGCCTACGTGGAGTGGATGGCACGACGCATCGCCCAAGCTGGCGGATGACATCAAGACACCTGACGGTGATCCACCGCCATCGCTGAAGCCGGTCCCCGGCGGTCGTCCTCAAGCCGACGCGAAGGCGACGCAAGTCGGTCACAGCAGCTTGTCGACGAGCCCGCGGGAACCGGCACGCCGTCGGCCCCGGCGCTGCGATAGCTGAACACGGAGTCTCTCTGCTCGTTGGTCGCCAGCAGCCGGGTGCCCGACGCGTCCACGTTGAGGCCGCGCGGCGTGCGTCGACGATCCGGGTACGGACCTCTGCTCGGGGCTGGTGCGCAGATCGCTCGCGCTCGAGGACCGCGTGTGGTGCCTGAGCCAGTGCTTGGCCACCGGCTCGGACGACCTGATCCGCTGGCGCAAGCACGCCGGCAACCCGACCTGGCCGACCCGCCGGAGGAGTACCGCGGCCGGCTCAACGCCTGGCACGACCCGCACGTGTGGCGTGAAGGCGATACCTGGTACCTGCTGCTCGGCGGCGCCTACAAGGACGGATCGGCCGGCCTGACGTTCCTGTACCGCTCGGCCGACCTGATCACGTGGGCGTACCTGCACCCGTTCTCTGAGGGCACCCCGGCGAACGCTGGCTGGTGCCCGACTTCTTCCCGTCCGGGGACCGGCACCTGCTGCTGTTCTCCGACGGCTGCACCTTCGCGCTGATCGGCGACTACCGCGACCACCGCTTCGTCGCGCGACACCGGAAGCGCGTCGACCACGGCCCGCAGTTCGATTCGGCCGGCACGCTGTGCGACGCGTCCGGCCGCCGCCTGCTGTTCGGCTGGATCCGCGAGGACCGGCCCGTCGACGCCTACCTGCAGGCCGGCTGGGCCGTCATGATGTCGCTGCCGCGCGCGGTCTCGGTCGAGGACGACGAGCTCCGGATCGACGTGCCGGCCGAGAGCGCGCCGCCACAGCCCCGGACGCCGAGGTGACCGGCGTGGACATTTCTCCCGGCACCGGTTACCGCCTGGACGGCGCGAACGACGATTGCCTGGAAGTGGAGGCGGAGATCGAGGTACGGGACGCCGCGTCGGTCGGTCTCACCCTGGCCGTTCGCCAAGCGGCGAGGAGCAGACCATCGTCGCTTGGCACCGGTACGAGGAGGCTCTGCGGCTCGATCGCACCCGTTCCAGCCTGGACCCGGAGGTCGGTTGCGGCGTGCACGACGCCTCACTGGCCCTGGCGCCAGGAGAGCCGCTCACCCTGAAGGCCTTCCTGGACCGGTCCGTGGTCGAAGCGTTCGCCAACCGGCGCGCGGCGCTGACCGGACGCCTCTACCCCACTCGGCCAGACAGGACCGGCGTGGCGCTATGGCAGCGCCCATGTCCTCCGCTGCCGCGCCTGGCGCAGGCCTCCATCTGGAGAATATGAAGGCCTGCCAAAGAGCAGGGTGGCACCCCAGGCACCCGTCGACCAGGTACGGCGAACCGCTCCGCGAGGTGTTGAGCGACCACTGACGCCGTCGACGCGGATCATATCAGCGCGAAACTTGCGTGCTCTGCGGATTTTCCGCGATAATGGCTGCATGAACGGCCAAAATGACTCGTCGGATGCGATGAGTGCGCTTCTCTCGTTTACGGCCCGGAATGTCCGTTCCTATCGAGAAGAGGTGCGTCTGTCGCTGCTCGCGACCAGACTGTCCGATACGGACGTCGCACGCGATGTGGACACGGCCGGAGCCTCCTCACCGGTGAGCGTCCTTCCCGTAGCGGGGATCTTCGGAGCGAACGCATCGGGAAAGTCGACAGTGTTGCGCGCCATGGCGGACATGCGCGCAATCGTACTCGGCTCGTTTCGTCACGGAGACCATGAAACGAGAATGCGGCGATATCCTCCTGCTCCAAGACGAGCGCGCGTGTCCGTCGCACTTTGAGGTCGACCTGATTCTCTCCGGCGTCCGCTGGCAGTATGGCTTTGAAATCGATGACCACCACGTTCTCGGCGAATACGCCTACTACTATCCGAAAGGTCGCCAAGCGGTGGTCTTTCGCCGCGAGCGTGATCGTCAGGAGCCGCATTTCGGTCAGTTGTTCCGTTCTTCAGGGTCTGAGCTTGCACGTCTGGTCCGAACGAACGCGCTCCTGCTCTCGGTCGCCGGCGCCGCGGCAGACGCCACACCCGGGAATCGTCCCAGGATCGTCAGCTTGCTCGGGCCGCTGTTCGCCTGGTTCCGAACCAGTCTCCTCTTGATGGATTCCGGCAATGGTACGCAGCGGATCGCCCGCACCGCCGATCTCACACGGTCTGCCGACACACGCGAACGAGTGCTCGCCTTGATCCGAGCCGCCGATCTCGGCATCACCGATCTCGAGCGATTCCATCGTGACTTCGAGCCGGAGCTTGCCGAGCGCGTGCAGCAGGCGCTCCGGATCCTGAACGGACTTGAAGAGAGTCGCCCCGACGGGCAAGACGACCGCTTGGTCGTCAGTGACCTCGTACGCCTGCACCACATGGGACTTGACGGGTCCGCAGCCATCGACCCGGAGCATGAATCCGAGGGAACGCTGACGTGGGTCAGCTTGATCGGGCCGGTGCTGGACGCACTGCGTCGCGGAGTGGCCGTCCTCGTGGATGACCTCGACGCCAATCTGCACCCCCACCTGGTGCAACGGTTCATTCACCTGTTCCAGGACCGCGACACCAATCCGCAGTGTGCTCAGCTCATTTTCAACGCCCACGATGTCACGATCCTGGGGGACAGCAGTCAGCGCACCCTCGGCCGAGATCAGATCTGGCTGACCGAGAAGGCCGCCGACGGCACAACCACGCTGTACGCTTTGGCAGACTTCCGTCCCAAGGGCGATGAAGCCGTCGGCCGTCGGTATCTCCAGGGTCGTTACGGAGGAGTTCCGGTACTGGATCCGGCGGAGTTTCGACAGGCGCTCGGTTCAATGGATTCATGACCCCACCTTCCGGTCGACGGCCGCGGCGCGGCCACACTCCACGGAGGGAACGGCGTGTCATTCGCGTTCTCACTGAGGGCAAGATCACGGAGCCCAGCTACCTGACCGTGTGGGCGCGTCGCTACCGGCACAGCGTCAGACTCAGCTTGCCCGAAAGCGGGATGGCGCCCGAAACCCTCGTCGATCATGCCACGCAACACATGCGACGAAGACGCCGATCCAGGCGCGGCGATCAGGACTTCGACGAGATCTGGTGCGTGTTTGACATCGACCAACACCCGAACGTGCCGACTTCCCTACACAACGCACGACAAAGTGGCATCGAGGTTGCGGTCTCCAATCCTTGCATGGAGCTCTGGCTCGTGTTGCACGCCGAAGATCAGACCGCGCATATCAATCGACGCAACGTCCAACGGCGAGCCAGCGAACTCCAACTTACATTCGGAAAGGGGATTCCCGACAGCGCGTGGAGTACGCTGTTCGATGAATTCGAAACCGCCCGACAGCGCGCCAAAGCGCTGGATCAGCGGCACGCGGGCAACGGATCGCCGCCCCGGTCGAACCCAAGCACTGACATCTGGCAGCTCGTCGACCGGATCAGATCCGCTCGCGATCGGTAACCATACTGGAGAATCCGAAGTGGGTAGACGGCGAGCGACTGGCATGGCGAAAGGCCAAGGATATGAGGACGACGCAGATGACACCGATACGGACGGACTCGACACGGGCGGGCGCGAGTTGACGGCCGCTCTTGAGCGGGCTGTCGACAAATCCGTATATGTGTCCCGCGGTCAGCGGATCAGCGCTGGCAGTTTGAGGAGCGCATACAGCAACAGGACGTGGGGCGACCAGAGGTGGCTGTTCTTCGCCGGCGCCGAAATGACGACGCCTGCCGACGCGCTGGCCGAGTTCGCCGATGCACTGAGGCCGCTTCTGGTGGACCACCTGGAGCCCGCGACCGACCGTGTGGGCAACGGCTTGTTCTCGCTCTTCGGCGGACCCGGACGCCTGGAGACGCCGACGGTACCGGAGTTCGGCGAAGTCCTTGTGGACGGAGCCGTCAAGCTCGGGGCAAGCCGCGTGGTGGATCTGCTGCTCGGCTGGATAGCGGGAGCCCCCCTGCACATCCGAAGATGCGCGATCCTCCAGGGCGTGACCATCGAAGAGCCGTTGGGTCTCGCGGACGGGGTACGCATCGCGAAGCTGCCGCTGTCTTCGGTGGACTTGCCGCCGTCCCTGCCGCAGTTGATGGTGTTGGCAACGGACCTCATGGGCGGCGTCGTGCTGTCCATCGACTGCGAGGTTGCGCCGTCCCTCTATGCGCCGGAACGAAGGGATGGTGGGGCGGCGGCCGGTCGGGAAGGCACCTGGACCACGGCGTCGAACAAGATCCCGAACCTGTCTCTCGACGGTTTCTGCGAGTCGATGTCGCTGGCGTGCGGGGAATACGTCGGTTGGCGGATCGGCTGGAACGACTATGGCGACCTTGCGGCGTTCTCGTTGGGGTACTTCGGGGCAAGCACCAAGCGCGAATGGGGGGTTGGGTGGACGGCCTTCGCGCAAAGGGACCTGGACAGGGCGCGAGATCCACCTTGCGCGGCACGCGGACGGAGCAGGCGGTAAACGGAAAGAGCTGGACCAAGCGATCAGCCGGTGGATGAAGTCGAAACAGTCCTCCGCGGACTCGGACAGACTCATCGAGCTTCGGATCGCGCTGGAGGCGCTGTACGGTAAGGGCGCGATGAACGAGAAGGCGTTCCGGGTCAGCACCTACGGCGCATGGCACCTTGGGCGGGACCGTCGATGAACGCCGCGAGGTGCGCGAGACCCTTCGGAAGGCCTACGACGATGCTTCGCGGGCCATACACGCGGGTGAGCTCAAGCACACGAAGCAGGACAAGCAACTGCTGCCGACGGCTCAGGCGTTCTGCCTGCGGGGCATACTCAAGCGGCTGGAAGAGTCGGAGGCGCCGGCGTGGGACGAGTTGATTCTCGGTGGACTCCCGGCAGATCAGGCGGTGGAGCGGTAGGAGTAGGTGGAGTTCGCACGCCGCATCGACGTGCCGCACAAGACGCATCAGACAGTGCATCAACTGACGGTTCAAGGATTCGACGCCGACTTGGCCGACAGCACTTCGCAGACTGGCGCGCCAGGAGCGGATCTCGCTGAATCAGGCGGCGCTGCGCCTGGAGGCCGCCCTTGCGGACGATCAGGGCTCTGCCGACACCGTCGGCTCCTCGTTGGATCACTTCATCGGTACCTGGACGCGTGAGCAAGCGGATGAGACGGATCGTGCTCTGGAGGACTTGGAAGGCATCGACGAGTCCCAGTGGCCATGAGGATCCTCGTGGACTCAACCGCCTATTCGCAGTTGGCCCGCGGCCATCCCACCGTCGCCGACATCGTCCAGCTACCGGTTGAGTAAGGAGCGTTCAGCATCCCCAGGGCCAGACCGCGCATTCGCGATCGCTAGTCAATCCCGGATCCGTCCCGACTCCCCCACTCCCTCCATGACATTCGCCGCGGCGCGCGCCCTGGAGCTGCTCCGTGCCGGCCTGGCCGACCCGGCCGCGCGGTTCCGCCCCGGCCAGCAGGAAGCGATCCGCCACGTCGTGCAGGGCGACGGCCGCCTCCTCCTGGTGCAGAAGACCGGCTGGGGCAAGAGCTTCGTCTACTTCATCGCCGCCAAGCTGCTGCGCGAGGCCGGCCTGGGACCGGCGCTGCTGGTCAGCCCGCTGCTGGCCCTCATGCGCAACCAGATCGCCGCCGCCGAACGCATGGGCCTCTGCGCCCAGACCATCAACTCCGACAACGCGGAGCGCTGGCGCGCGGTCGAGGAGGAGGTCCGCCACGACCGCGTCGACCTCCTGCTCATCTCCCCGGAGCGGCTCGCCAACGAGCGCTTCCGCAACCACGTGCTGACCTCACTCGCTCCCCGCATCGCCCTGCTGGTCATCGACGAGGCGCACTGCATCTCCGACTGGGGGCACGACTTCCGTCCCCACTACCGGCTCATCGAGCGCATCGCGGCCACCCTGCCGGCCAACCTGCGCGTGCTGGCCACCACCGCCACCGCCAACGACCGCGTGCTGGCCGATCTGTCGGCCGTCCTCGGCCCCGACCTGCAGATCGCCCGCGGCGACCTCGCCCGCCCGTCCCTGGCCCTGCAGACCATCCGCCTGCCCGGTCAGGCCGAGCGGCTCGCCTGGCTGGCCGAACGGCTCCCCGTCCTGCCCGGCAGCGGCGTCGTCTACACCCTCACCGTGCGCGACGCCGAGCAGGTCGCCCGCTGGCTGCGCGCCCGCGGCATCGACGTCGAGCCCTACACCAGCATGAGCGGCCCCCGCCGCGCGGAGCTGGAGCAGGCGCTGCTCGACAACCGGCTGAAGGCGCTCATCGCCACCACCGCCCTCGGCATGGGCTTCGACAAGCCCGACCTCGGCTTCGTCATCCACTACCAGGCCCCGCCCTCGGTGGTCGACTACTACCAGCAGGTGGGCCGCGCCGGGCGCGCGCTGGACGCCGCCTACGGCGTGCTGCTCAGCGGCGCCGAGGAGCTGGCGATCACCGACTACTTCATCGACAGCGCCTTCCCCACCCGCGATCAGGTAACCGACGTGCTGGCGGCGCTGGAAGCGGAGCCCGACGGGCTGTCGATGCGCGAGCTGGAAGCCGAGGTCAACGCCGACAACGGCCGCATCGCCAAGACCATCGAGCTGCTGTCCCTGGAGTCGCCCGCCCCGCTGGCCAAGCACGACGGCAAGTGGCAGCTCACCGCCGTGCCGCTCGCCGACGCCTTCTGGGAGCGGACGCGGCGGCTGACGGACCTCCGGCTCGCCGAGCGCGAGCAGATGCAGCAGTACGTGCGGCTGACCTCCGGTCACATGGCGTTCCTGATCCGGGCGCTGGACGGCGAGCCCGGCGACTGCCGGCCGCCGGACCTGCCCGCCCTGCCGGCGGCGGCGGACCCGGCCCGCGTGCGCGAGGCGATCGCCTTCCTGTGCCGCTCCAGCCTGCGCTTCGAGCCGCGCAAGCAGTGGCCTGCAGGCCGGCCGATCGCGCGCACGCAGCGCGCGCAGCCCGGCCGGGCGCTGTGCATCTGGAATGACGCCGGCTGGGGCGGCATGGTGCGCGACGGCAAGTACCGCGACGATCGCTTCTGCGACGAGCTGCTCGACGCGTGCGTGGCGCTGGTGCGCGAGTGGCGCCCGATCCCTGCTCCCTGCTGGGTCACGGCCATCCCCTCGCACCGCCGCCCGCACCTGGTGGGCGACTTCGCGCGTCGCCTCGCCGCGAAGCTGCACCTCCCCTTCAGCGAGGCCCTGGAGCGGACCGAGAAGCCCCCGCCGCAGAAGATGATGGCCAACGCCCACCAGCGGGCGCGCAATGTAAAGGACTCGCTGGTCGCCGACCGGAGCGCGGTCCTCAGCGGCCCGGTGCTGCTGGTGGACGACCTGGTGGACTCGCGCTGGACCTTCACCGTGGCGGCCTGGAAGCTGGGCCGCGCCGGCAGCGGACCGGTGTGGCCGTTCGCGCTCGCCGATACGCGGGGGACGGGGTGAGCGAACCTCTCTGCGCGAACACCGAGGAGGATCGAGTGCGCGAGCACCATACCTCATATATAGGGACGCACACGCGATTCCGGCTGCTTGGCGGCCGTCCGTGCCGGTCCGCAATGGCGCCACCGCCCGCGTACCGCGTAAGACCGGGAGCGCAGCGGTCGGCGATGAAGCATGCGTTTCGTCGGCGAAGCCTGGATCGAAAGCGGGAACCCGGTCAGTCTGGCCGAGCGACCGTTCATGCACGGATGGCTGGCGCCACGAGCTTCGATCCAACCGGCAGGTGCGGTTGCACCGACCGAACCGTCGTGCCCTACAGCCTCTTGACCGCCTGAGGCGACTTGTGGCACTAGTCGCAATCATGGAGCGGATGCAGGCACTCGAAAGCGCAATCGGACGAGAAACCGGACGAGAAACCGTAGCGGCGTGCCGCTCGTCGGATTCCGTCGCGGCGCCGGCGGTGATCGGAGCCCTGCGTGCGCCTGAGAACGCTCCCGCAGCCCCCTCAGGGGGCTTGACAGGCGCCGCTAGCGGCAGAATGAGCCGAGAGCCGAGAGCCGAGAGCCGAGAGCCGAGAGCCGAGAGCCGAGAGCCGAGAGCCGAGAGCCGAGAGCCGAGAGCCGAGAGCCGAGAGCCGAGAGCCGAGAGCCGAGAGCCGAGAGCCGAGCCATGTTCATCGGGACGCACCATGTCCCGGGCTGAGCGGACGCGGGTCACGCCGGCCGCCTGAATCCCCGTCGCCCGGCACGGGCGAGTCCTCTGCCCCCGAACGCTATTCCCCCGCTGGTCCTGCACACCGACCGGCCGCTCAACGAGAGCACGCTAACGCCGGTCGCCGGATCCGTCCCAGGCTCCGGCGACCGCTTGTCCACTCCATTGGTGCTTGCTCCCGACACATCGCGGCGGGGCTGACGTTCGCCGCGCTGGTGGCTCTGCCGGTGGCGGCACCGGCGCAGACCACCCTCTGGTCGCGGACCCTGATGATGGGCACGCAGACGATTGGCACGGACACCTCCTACGGCTGGGACGATGCGGGCAACTACTCCGGGGCGGCTCTCACCTACCAGAGGTTCAACTACGGCTACGAGACATTCGATCTCGACGCCATCTCCCTTGAAGATGGAACGCTGTCGCTCGTGTTCGATGACGACGGAGCAGGTGACATCGCGCACCAGTCGACGCGGGACAAGCTCGAACTGCACGTCGGCGGCGAAGTGTTCAACCTGGGGAACGGGAGTTTCCTGGGACAGGTTCCCACCGGGAGGACAGTCACATGGTCCTCCACAGGCCTGACTTGGTCAGCGAACGACCCGATCAGTCTCAAAATCGTCGAAAACGACACGGTCCCCCCGGCGCTGGCGAGGCAGTACGTAGGGTACAACCTGACGTACCTGAAATTCGGTGAGGACCTCGTCTGGCACCCCACGCCGGATCCGGCGGCGTTCGCGGTCACCGTCGATGGGGTTGCTCGCAGTGTGTACTTGATAGGGATAAATGGTGCGAAGGGCCTTGTGCGTCTCTATATCGCGCTTCCCGCGCAGCCCGGTGAGACGGTCGCCGTCTCCTATGCGCCGCCGGCGACCAACCCCATCCGCGACCTTGCGGGTAATCCCGCCGCCGGCTTCTCCGTAACGATCCCGCCGACGGTCACCTCGTCCCCGCCGGACGCGCCGGAGGTGCTCGCCGCGAAGGCCGGCAGTGCGCAGGTGACGCTGACGTGGCGGACGCCGGACAACGGCGGCAAGACGATCACCGGCTACGAGTACCGCAAGAAGGAAGGGACCGGCTCCTTCGGCAACTGGACGGCCATCCCGAACAGCGGGCCGCATACGACGAGCTACACCGTGGGGAATCTCACCAGCGACACGGCCCATACGTTCGAGGTGCGTGCAAAGAACGGTGCGGGCGACGGCGCGGCGGCAAGCGCGAGCGCGACGCCGTCCGGGTCGGAGACCACCCCGCCGGCGCTGGAGCGTGCATTCACGACCAGCACCGCGGAGGACGTTCGCCTGCTCTTCGACGAGGTCCTGGACGAGACCTCGATGCCGGATCCGTCAGCGTTCGCGGTGACCGTCGATGGGGCCTCAACCGATGTGATCGCGGTTTCGATGCACTCGATCGGAGGTGCGAACCGGATCCTGCGTCTGGAGCTTGCCGCGGCAACGCACTTCGAGAGGGTCGTCGTGTCCTACACGGCGCCCGCTTCCAACCCCATCAAGGATCTTGCAGGGAACCGCGCCGTCGACTTCCAGACCACGGCCACATACCGCGTGGTAACCCCACCGGACGCGCCGGACTCCCTTACGGCGGAGGGCGGCGACGGCCTGGTGACGCTGAAGTGGTGGAGGCCGTACGACGGTGGCAAGCGGATCGTCGGCTACGAGTACCGGCAGAAGGAAGGGACAGGCGAGTTCGGCAACTGGACAACCATTCCGAACAGCGGCCCCTATACCGAGACCCACACCGTGCCTGGTCTCACCAACGGCACGCATTACACGTTCGAGGTGCGCGCGGACAACGGCGCGGACAAGGGCGCGGCGGCGAGCGCGAGCGCGACTCCGGCCGTCCCTCCGCCGTTGACGGACACCGTGCCGCGGGCACCGAGATTCACCGGTCTTTATGTCGATGACAGCACGTTGACCGTGGTGGGGAGTTTGAGCTTGGGCAAGGCCGTGCCCGTGGAGCGGCTCAGCTCGGTCGTCTCCTCCTTCAAGGTGCAATGGAAATCCGGCTCGCAGCAGTACGACTCCTCCCGGCAGCACGTGCTCGATCCACAGCCGGCATCGGTGAGTGGCGCGCACAGCACGGCGTTCGTGCCGTCGTACACGATCACGGGATTGACCAACGGGGTCGAACACACCATGCGCATCATCGCGACCAACGCGTACGGCGACGGTCCGCCTTCGGAGGAGAAGAGCGGCACGCCCAATCCGAAGCCCGCGCAGCTTTGGCAATTCATCGAAGACGACATCGTTGAGGAACACGAGACCTCGTTCCCGTGGCTGCGCGATACCTGGAACTACCTGCAGCACAATAACGTGCGTCTCCACGTGCGGAATTATGGCTCATCGAGGGTCTCGCGATTCTGTAACGATGATCAGACTCTTGCCTCTTGCTACGTACGGAGCATCACGATAACCACCGATGTCGTGGATGGCGAAGCGGATACCAAGAAGTGGACGATTCTCCATGAGCTTGCCCACGTATACACGCTGGCGAACGGGGTCTCGGATACACCCGCTCCGCTGGCAATGGCGCACCTCTATTTCGGCAGCTTGAACACGCAGGGATCATCCTGCGGCTCCTCGGAACTGTACGCCGACATGCTGGCCTCTCTCGTACTCGGAGGCAGCACGACAGAGGCGACCTATTGGAACCGATGCACGGGGGAAAGCGACAGCACCGCCGCGCTGGCGGTGGTGAGGAGTGCGGCCGGTGGACAGGAGCCCTCCTGGTCCGCCGACACCTACAACGATTCCAACGGCAATCCGGATCTGGAGCAAGTGTGGGCCGATCTGATCGCTTTGGGCTGGTCCAAGACTGTCGCCTTTCAGCTTCGCGACCAGTTCGGCGGCTACTGCAACGAGGAAACGGTGAGCAGTGCCATAAAGTGGGACAACGTTGCACGGGCGGTCACCAGGAATCCGTGGAAAGACGGTGGATGCGTACCAGGTGCTCCGACATCCCTGGCCACCGGCTCCGCCGGCGACGGCAAAGTTGCCGTATCCTGGAACGCCCCCGCTTCCGACGGTGGCTCCCTGCTTCGGGGTTACAAGGTCCAGTGGAAGTCCGGGGACGACGATTTCGGTTCGACGCGGAAGAAGTCCGTGTGGTTCAGTCCCTGGGAGACCCACCGGCCGAGTCAGGTATCGAAGACGATCGCAGGACTGACCAATGGGGTCGAATACACGTTCCAGGTGTTCGGCTTCAACCAGAACGGCGACGGTGCGGCCGCAGAGACCACGGCTACGCCGTCAATGGCTGACACAACCGCACCGGAGCTCCTGACCGCCATCGTGGAAAGAGCGAGTCTCGTGCTCAGCTACAGCGAGGCTCTGGAAGAGACGTCGGCACCGGCGGCGAGCGCCTTCACCGTGAAGGTCGCCGGCGCTACGCGTAGCGTGGACGAGGTGTCGGTTGAGGGTAGCGCAGTGTCGCTGACCCTATCCTCGAAGGTCGCGTCGGGCGACTCGGTCACGGTGAGCTACGCCGTGCCGACCGACGTCAACGCGTCCCGCATTCAGGACGCGACCGGCAACGACGCGGCCGCGATCAGCACAAAGGTGGTGACCAACAACACCCTGCCGGTCTCCTCGGATGCGACCCTGGATTCGGTGCGCTTTTCCTACCGTTTTCAACCATGTGAGCACGACCGGAGGAAGCACTGCCCGTGGCCGCATGGAGGGCTTGGCACTTATCGATCCACTCTGTCGTTGGACGTGGACTCATCCATCGATTCGATTACGTTGTGGCCCGATCCGGCGAACGACCATGCCACCGTCGCGTACAACCCCGCGGACGCCGACGCGGCCGTTGACGGGTATCAGGCGTCTCTCTCGCCGGGCGACAACGTGATCACCATCACGGTCACCGCCGAAGACGGCATCGCAACGACGACGTACTCGCTTACGATTACCCGCAGCGACAACAGACCCGCGGCGGGAGTGATCGCAGTCAGCGGCATGGTCCGTGCCCAGGAGACACTGACGGCCTCTCTCTTCGGGATCGTCGACCTGGACGGGCTCAGCAACCCCATGTTCAGTTACCAGTGGGTTTCCAACGCCGGGGGCACGGACACGGACATTCCGGGCGCGACGGGGTCCACCTACATGCTGGCGGCCACGGATGTGGGCAAGACCATCAAGGTGCGGGTCACCTTCGCCGACGCCGCGGGTCATAGCGAGACGCTGACCAGCGCGGCGACGGCGTCCGTGGAACCGGCACTCAGTGAACAAGGAGGGGAGACAGCGACGGAGGAGCCGCTCACGGCGACGTTCGAGTCGCTTCCATCGACCCACGACGGCGCAAGCGCGTTCTCGTTCGTGCTCCGGTTCAGCGAGGATATCTCCATCAGCGACGACGCGATGCGCGATGACGTGCTGCAAGTGAGCGGCGGCTCGGTGACAACCGCCGAGCGTTTGGACTCGGCCAGCACCAGTGATTGGACGATTACGATCTCGCCTGACGGGGACGGAGAGCTGTTGATATACCTGCAAACGGGCCGCGCGTGCGATGAAAATGGCGCGGTCTGCACAAGCGATGCGAACAACCTGCTGAACGCTCTGGCCGTACTCATTCCCTTTTCCGCGTCCGTCAATACGCGGGCGACCGGGCTGCCGGTCATCAGCGGGACGGCGCAGGTGGGCGAGACGCTAACGGCCGACACGTCGGGGATCGCGGACGCGGACGGGCTGACGGGCGCGACGTTCACCTACCAGTGGGTGTCGAACGACGGGACCACGGACACAGACATCGAGGACGCGACGAGTGCGAGCTACGAGCTGGCGGCGGCGGACGTGGGCAAGACCCTGAAGGTGCGGGTGACGTTCACCGACGACGGCGGCACGGAGGAGACGCTCCTCAGCGCCGCCACGGCGGCGGTCGCGGCTCGGGCACCGGATGCGCCGCGCGACTTGGCAGCGGCTACGGCGAACGGCCGCGAGAGCGAGTTGGACGTGTCCTGGACGGCACCTTCGAGCGATGGTGGCGCCGAGGTCACCGGCTACAAAGTGCAGTGGAAGTCGGGTTCGGAAGCGTATGACGATTCGGCCTCCTCCACCCGGCAGGCGCTGGTGAGCGACCCGGCCGTGCTGACGTATCGGATCGAGGGCCTGACCGTGGGCGCGGCCTACACGGTGCGGGTGCTGGCGGTGAACGACGTGGGCGACGGTGCCGCGGCCGAGGCCACGGGAACGGCCGTGGACCGGGCGGCGCCGGCGCTGAGGTCGGCATCCGTGAACGGGACTGTCTTGACTCTGAGCTTCGGCGAGGCGCTGGACGAGCAGTCGGAGCCATCGGCGGACTCGTTCGCAGTGACGGTGGCGGATACGGCGCGTACGGTTGCCGAGGTTGCCCTCGCAGGAAGCGCGGCGGAGCTGACGCTGGCCTCGGCGGTGGCGTCGGGCGAGACGGTGACGGTGGGCTACACGCCGCCGACGGGGGCGAACGCGAGTCCGCTGCGGGATGCGGCGGGCAACGCGGTGACCGGGTTCACGGGCGAGGCGGTGACGAACGAGACGACGGGTCTGCCGGAGATCAGCGGGACGCCACAGGTGGGCGAGACGCTGATAGCTGACATCTCGGCGATTACGGATACAGACGGTCTCACGGGCGCCACATTCGCCTACCAGTGGCTGTCGAACGACGGGACGGCAGACACCGAGATCGCGGGGGCGACGGCGGCGACCTACGAAGTGGCGACCGCGGACGCGGGCCGGACGATCAAGGTGCGGGTGACGTTCATCGACGACGGTGGAACGGAGGAGACCCTGGTCAGCGCGGCCACTGCGTCGGTGCCGGTGCCGTTCACGGCGCGCGTCGAGGACGTTCCGGCGCGCCATGACGGCTCGACTGTGTTGGTCTTCGAGCTCTGGTTCAGCGAGGAGTTCAAGACCAGCTACCGGACGGTGCGCGACGCGGCGCTGCAGGTGACTGGCGGCACGGTGTTGCGGTCGCGCCGTCTGAACAGGCCGTCCAACATGGGTTGGCAGATCCACATGCGCCCGGAGACGCAGGGGACGGTGACCATCGTCCTGCCGGCGGACCGGCCCTGCGGCGAGACGGGGGCGATGTGCACGGATGACGGTCGGCGCCTAGCGAACAGGCTGGAACTCGCCATCGGCGGCCCGGCGTCGGTTGAGGTCTCGATCGCGGCGGGAACGAGCCCGGTGACGGAAGGAGCGGAGGCGGCGTTCACGCTGAGCCGCACCGGGGCGGCCGCGGATGCGCTGACGGTTACCGTGCAGGTGACGGAGAGCCGAGCGACGCTTGCCGGTACAGCGCCCACCGAGGTGACGTTCGAAGCGGGCGCGGGGACGGCCGCGCTTGAGGTCGCGACACAAGACGACGAAGCCGTGGAGGTTGCAAGCACGGTGACAGTGGCGCTTGCGAGCGGGGACGGCTACACGGTGGCTGCGGAGGAGGCGTCGGCTGCGGTGACGGTGGAGGACGACGACGCTGCGCCGGTGGTGACGACAACATCCCCGATCCTGGCGCCCGAGAACGGCACCGCGGTAGCGACACTTCAGGCGACGGATGAGGACACGCCGGGGGGAAGCCTCACATGGTCGATCGCGGGCGGGACGGATGCGGGTGCATTCACGCTGCCGGCAGGCGGCGCCCTTGCCTTCGGGGCGGGGAAGGACTACGAGGAGCCGGACGATGCGGACGAGGACGGCGAGTACGAGCTGACGGTGCGCGTCAGCGACGGCGCCAATGCGACCGAGGCTGTGCTGACGGTCCGGCTTACTGACGTGGACGAGGACGTCACCAACGAGGCGCCGGCGCTCCCCGTGGTGTCGATCGTGGCCGGGACCAGTCCGGTCACCGAAGGGACGGGGGCGTCGTTCACGCTGAGCCGTACCGGGGCGGCGACAGAGTCGTTGACGGTCACGGTGAGCGTGACGGAGAGGGGGGCGGCGATGCTGAACGGTACGCCGGCGCCGACGGTGACCTTCGGGGCGGAGGAGAACAGCACGACCCTGACCGTGGCGACGGACGATGATGAGGTCGTGGAGACTGCGAGCACGCTGACGGCAAGCGTCGCAGCTGCCAGTAGCTATCAGGTCAACTCCGAGTCGGCCTCGGCCGAGGTCGAAGTGCATGACAATGACGCGGCGACGCTCAGCCTGTCGGTGCAACCCGCCGCGATCGCGGAAGGAGAGAGCTCGGCGGTGACCGTGGCGGTCGCCGGGGGCGTGACCTTCGCCACGGCCCGGGAGATTGCGCTCGATATCTCGGGCGGCTCGGCCGCTGCGGGCGACTTCACGGTAGCCGACGGCGGCGGGCAGACGCTGTCAACCCCGTATGCGCTCACCCTGGCTGCCGGGGCGGGCAGCGTGACGGCGACTGTGACCGCGGTGGACGACACGGATGAGGAGCCCGAGGAGACGATCCAGGTGACGGCGTCGCACGACGGATCGCAGCTCGGGACGCAGACGATCACCGTCGCGCCCAGCGACGCGCCAGCCGCGCCAGAGATCACGAGCAGCGGACCGTTCACGGTGGACGAGGGGACGACCGCGGTAGCGACGCTGACGGCCATGGACGCCGACTCCGCGGCCGGCGACCTTGCGTGGTCGATCGCGGGAGGCGCGGACGCCGGCCAGTTCACACTGAGTGCAGCGGGTACCCTCTCATTGCAGGCGGCGAAGGACTTCGAGACGCCGGACGACGGCGACGGAGACCGAACCTATCAGGTCACGGTTCAGGTGAGTGATGGCAACAACGTCGATACCGCGAATCTCCTGGTGACGTTGCGCAACGTGAACGAAGCGCCGGCGGCGGACGCGGGCACGGACCAGACCGGCATCAGCGAAGGTGCATCGGTGACGCTGGACGGCAGCGGCAGCAGCGACCCGGATGCCGGTGACACGCTGAGCTACGTCTGGAACCAGAGCGATGCGAGCGGCCATGCGGTGACGTTGTCCAACCGGGCGGCGGCAGGTCCCACATTCACCGCTCCGTCGGGGCTCGCAGCGGACGCGACGCTGGAGCTCACGCTGAGGGTGACCGACGCGGGCGGGCTGTACGCGGAGGACACGGTGACCGTGACCGTCACCGCGCTACCGGAGGTATCCATCGCGGCGGCAACGAGCCACGTGGACGAGGGCGAGGCGGCCGCGTTCACCCTAAGCCGGACCGGGCCGACCACGGCGGCGTTGACGGTGACCGTGACCGTGACGGAAAGCGGAGCGGTTCTCGATGGAGAGCCGCCCGGGACGGTGACGTTCCCGACGGGTGCGAGCACCGCGAGCCTGACTGTTGCCACACATAACGACGGGGCGGACGAGGCCGAGGGCACGGTGACCGCCGCTCTCGCGACGGGCTTCGGTTACCGGGTCTCTACCGGCGACGGCGAGGACTCTGCGTCGGTCACGGTGCTGGACGACGATGACGCTCCGGCACCGCCGCAGGAAACGACCGACGTCACGGTCTGGTCGGCCGACATGCTGGTCGTCGATTACGGCACCGGAGCGATCGGCGCCGGGACTGCGAACCTCTTCTCGAACACCGCCGGAAGCACCGATTTGCAGGCGAAGTGGCTGTGGTACTACGCGCCGGACCGAACTCTGCGGCTGGCATTCTCCGACGGGGTGGCCGACGCCGAGGAACTGACGCTGCACGTGGGCGATCTTGCGGTGGCATTCCCGGAGGGGAGTTCCGGCAGCTCGGGCTTTACCTGGGATGACATCGACGTGGATTGGACGGATGGCCAGACGCTCCCGGTGCGCCTGACCCGGCCGGCGGCCGGGGCGCAAGCCACGGGTCCGACGGTGACCGGGGCGGAGGTGACCTCAGACCCGGGCGAGGACGGCGAGTGGGCCGCGGGCGATGAGATCGAGACGGTGGTGCGGTTCAGCGAGCCGGTGGCAGTGGCGGACACCGCGAACGGTACGCCGACGCTGGGGCTCCTGGTCGGCGACACGCAGCGCATGGCGGCCTATGAGCGCGGCTCCGGGACGGCGGCGCTGACGTTCGTGTACACGTTGACGGCAGAGGACGCCGGCGCCACGACGGCGCGGGTGGTCGAAAACAGCCTTGGCCTCAACGGGGCGACGATCCGTAGCGTGGCCGACGGCGAGGAGATCCTGACGTTCTCGGTAGCCGACGCGCAAGTGGCGGAAGCCGCCGGAGCGGTACTGGCGTTCCGGGTCACGCTGAACCGGGCCGCGGGCAGCGAGACGACGGTTGCGTATGCCACGGCGGAGGCCACGGCAACCGCTGGCGAGGACTACACGTCCGCTTCCGGCACGCTGACCTTCGCCGCCGGTGACACCGAGCACACGGTCACGGTGACGGTACTCGACGATAGCCGCAACGAGGGTGCGGAGACCCTCACCCTACGCTTGAGCGCTCCGTCAGGTGCGGTCCTCGGCGACACCGAGGCGACCGGCACCATCGGCAACAACGATCCGATGCCGCGCGCATGGCTGGCGCGGTTCGGACGCGCCGTCGCGGGCAACGTGCTGGAGGCGGTGGCCGAGCGGCTGAGTCGAACCGCGCCGAGGACGCAAGTGACCATCGCGGGCCACGCGCTGCCCGCCGGCGCGGCGGCCCCGGCCGATCGCGAGGAGATCACGCAGGCGCTCGACGAGTGGCTGCAGAACGGCCACGCAGCGCAGCCGCTACGGACTATGGAGTTCCGCGAGCTGCTGGCGGGTAGCTCATTCACCGCGTTGGCGGCCGGCGAGCAGCAGCACGACGCCGGCGAGCACGACGACGGGCGCTGGACGGTATGGGGCCGCGGCGCCTGGACGCGGTTCGCGGGCACCGAAGACGGGCTGAAGCTCGACGGCGACGTGGTGACCGGCACCGTGGGAGCCGACTACGAGCATGACCGGCTGCTAGCCGGCTTGGCGGTCGCGCACAGCGTCGGCGACGGCACGTACGGCCTCTCAGCGGGCCGCTCCGGCGAAATGCACACCACGGTCACCAGCGTCCATCCCTACGTGCGCCTGACCCTGCACGAGCGGCTGACGGTGTGGGGCCTGTTCGGCTACGCGCTGCGAGGCGATCTGACGCTGGACGAGCAGGGCGTCGCCGATGCCATCGAGACCGATGTCGGCATGCTGATGGGCGCGTTCGGGGCACGCGGTACGCTGCTGGCGGCTGCCCCGGGCGGTGGCTTCGAGCTGGCGGCCGAGGCCGACGGCCTCGTGCTGCAGATGCGCTCGGAGGCGGCCCCCGACCTGGTGGCGACGACGGCGGACGTGGAGCGGCTGCGGCTGACGCTGCAGAGCTCCTACCGCAACCTGCCGCTGCTCGGTGGTCAACTGACCCCGTCGCTGGAAGTGGGCGGCCGCTACGACGGCGGTGCGGCCGAGACCGGTGCCGGGCTGGTGGTGGGCGGCAGCCTGAGCTACGCGCTGCCGGCCTGGGGCCTGACCCTGACCGGCAGCGGCCAGGGCCTGCTACTGCACGAGGCCGCCGGCTTCAGCGAATGGGGCGCCGGCGGCTCCCTGCGGTTCTCGCCCGGGTCGGCGGGCCTCGGTCCGTCGCTGCGCGTGTCCCAGTCCTGGGGCGGCACCTCCACCAGCGCGCAGAGCCTATGGTCGTTGCCCGACGCATCGCGCCTGACGGCGAATGACGCCTTCGACGCGAGCGGGCACTTCGACGCCGAGTTCAGCTACGGCTTGGCTGCGCTCGACGCCGACGCAATGCTGACGCCGTATGCGGGCCTGAGGCTGGCCGACGGCGGAGCCCGGACCGCGCGCCTGGGCACCCGGCTGACCCTGCAACCCGCCTTCAGTCTGAGCCTTGAGGGGGCCCGGACCGAGAGCGCTGCCGGCACGGCGGCCCCGGATGAGTCCCTTACTCTCCGTGGATCAGTCGCCTTCTAGCCGCGCGGGAACCCGTGGACCGCGCACAGAACAGTTCATCCTCAACTGCGTCCCCTCCGCTGGCGTCGATAGCGACTGGACCTTCGAGGACGCCGTGACGGCCGGTGTGGTGTCATCCGCCGAGGCTCGGCCGTCCGTGGACCCGCGCAGCCCGGACTGGCCGGTCAGAAACCAGGGCACCACTGGCGCCTGCGTCGGGTTCGCCGCGGCCGACGCCCTGGGCCTCCTCTGGCTCTATCTGTTGCTCAGCCTCCTCACCTCCGCCGTACAGGAGTGGATCGCCGCCGTGCTCGCGCTCCGCTCCAGGAATCTGCGCGCCGGCATCCGCACCCTGCTCGGACCCGACTACGCGCGCAGGGTCTACGCCCACCCCCTCGTCATCAACCTCGCCAGGAGGCAGCGGCTGCCGTCCTACCTCTCCCCCGAGACGCTCAGCTCCGTGCTGCTGGCGCTGCTGGCCAAGGACGCCGGCGGCACCGCCGAGCTGCGGCACATGCTCGCCACCATCAGCCCCGGACATCCGCTCAAGGACGTGCTGGAGGCGCTGATCGACGAGGGTGAGGATGCCGCCCTGCGCCTGCACCACCGCCTGGCCGGATGGTTCGACGAAGCCATGGACCGCATCGCCGGCTGGTACAAGCGGCGCGTCGCGCTGCTCATCTTCGCGTTCGCCGCCGCGCTGACGGTGGCCACCAACGCCAGCACCGTCCACGTCGCCGAAGAGCTGTGGCGCAACGCCGCGCTGCGCGCCGCCATCGCCGCGCAGGCGGCAGCCGCCTCAGCCGCGGACGCGGCGGCCGTGCGGTCCGAGGCCCTGGAGCAACTCGGGACGCTGCCCATCGGCTGGCAGGCGGCGCCCGATGGCGTGGCCGGATGGCTCGAGACGCTGCTGGGATGGCTGATGACGATTGCCGCCCTCCTCGCCACGGTCGCCCGCCTGCGCGGCGCCGGCGCAACCACCCCACCCCCGCGGCGAACCATTGGAGTCCGTGATCCCGGGATCCCAAGCGATACGCCGTCCCGGACCCAGGCCGAGCATAGACTCCCGCCCCGCCAACATTCAGCTCACCCCAGCCTGTTTCAAGTGATCCGCTCGACTGCGGCGATGGCATCCGGGGCACCACGCCGTGTGCCTCCTTGAGGCATCACCGGCCGCGTCCCCGATGACGTCCCCCGATGACGTGGACTGCCGATCGGGTCCGGGGTGGTGGAGGCGGCGTGCAAGACGCTGGTCACCGAGCGGATGAAGCGATCCGGGATGCGCTGGCGAGAGGCCGGCGGGCAAGCAATCCTGACGCTTCGAGGATGGGCGCAAAGCGACCGCTTCGCGGCAGCGTGGTCATTACTCTCGGCAACCTATCGAGCCGAAGTCTCGCTCCCCGATGAGGTCGAGTCGGCATACGGCCGTGCCGCCTGACTCGTCAATTTCAGACCTACACCCAACCGAATCCTCCGGCGCGCAGATCGGTCACACGAACCTCCCCCGAATACGAGGCGCAGGATCCGTCAGGCACTCCGACCTTTTGCCGGGCGGACAACCTTGAGGATCTCGAACGCCCCTAGGGACGCTCATGCTCATTGTCGATCCAGACCAATCGTCCGCGGACTTCCCGCGACGGAGCAACGTTGCGAGCGTCCGACAGGCGACGAGCCATCACTCTGCGGTCGAGCAGTGTTGCTAGTAGTCACCGAGGGTTGTTGGCACACTCGTCCTGATTCTGTATTATTCGAGCAGTGGCGTCGCGCTCTAGCGTATGGCAGCTCTCGGGTTGTTCGTATGCCGCGACGCGGGGCCGAAAGAGCCGCCCCGATGCCAGTAGAAAAGCCGCCAGGGTCCGAGACTTTGCTTACCGAAGATCGGCACGCATTATAACAGACCAACGCAGGGGTATCGCCAAGCCGCTAGCTGTGGACGAACACTAATTGAGGGCGTTTAGAATGCCAAGAACCGTAGATGAAGGATACCGCGAGTTCCTAAAGAAGCTCACCCCATCGAGTGTCGAGACGAATGCCGCCAAGAGACATCGCCAGTCCATCGAGCAGTGCATCCGCGCGAACCTGGGCCTGAACCGCTTCTGGCGCACCGGGTCCTTCGGCAACGGAACATCTATCTCCGGCTACAGCGACGTTGACTACATGGCAAGCATCCCGAGAGAGAAACTGAACACAAACTCTTCTATCTTCTTGGCGGAACTTCGGAGGGTGCTCGACATGAGGTTTCCAAACACCAAGGTCCACACGGCGTGCCCCGCCGTAGTAGTGCCTTTCGGAACCGACAAGAAGGAGACGACGGAGATCACGCCGGCGGATCGCGTTGCCATGAGTGGGGACCATCTGGTCTACGACATCCCCTCCTGCGACGGAGGCTGGATGAGGTCGAGTCCGGACGCACACAATAGCTACGTTCGAACGGTAGACCAGTCGCTGTCGAACAAGGTCAAGCCGTTGATCAGATTCATCAAAGCTTGGAAATATTTCCGAAGTGTGCCCGTGTCTTCGTTCTATCTGGAACTCCGTGTGGCGAAATACGCGTCCGGGGAGTCCAGCATTCTCTATGCGACTGACGTCGAGCGGGTTTTGCGCGAGTTGAACCGCAGTGGACTGGCTAAGATTCAGGACCCGATGGGGGTGTCGGGTTACGTCGCGCCCTGCAGGACGGAGGCTCAGCTCCAGGACGCGAAGTCCAAGCTTATTACGGCAGCGTCGCGTGCAGCAAAGGCAATCGAGGCCGAGAGAGCCGGCAGAACCAAGGATGCGTTCTATTGGTGGGACCTGCTATTCGACGGCAAGTTTCCGAGCTACTACCGGTGAGCATTCAGGAGCGGCAGAACTATCGGCGATCTCTGAACAGGCTGACCGCTCAGCGGTACCTTTACCGAAGTTCGAAAATCATCGAGAACTGGCGACTCGCGTCGGTTGCTATTGCGGTTTCATTGCTGATGCTAGATTTTGTCGTCGGAGCGCTTTGGTTTAGTCAACTGGCAACGATAATCGTCGTCTTGTCTTGGTTCACCGAGCAGGCGCTACTGGTCGGATGGTCAACTCGAATGAAGGAGGAGTCCGCCACAATCCAGGATGATTTCGACTGTTTCGTACTTAATATCCCTTGGTCTGAGCATCGGGGACTCGATCGTCCCACGGAGCACAGGATCAGAGAGTTGACGGTAAAGGCCGCGGGAGTTGCGACGGTCGAAGAGGGCTTGACGGACTGGTATGGACGCGACGAGATCCCATCGGAACCGTCAGAGGCAAGGATCCACTGCCAGGGAGTTAACTGCCGATGGGACGAGAGATTGCGGAAGGAGTGGATTCTGTCGGTCACCACGTTCCTGGCATTCGTCTTGGCGTGCATCGTGGTGGTGGCGTCATTCACCGGGGTTTCGGCAATGGAACTCGTATTGTTGGTGGCCGCCGCGCTCAGAGTTCTCGCATGGCTCACGGTTGAGTTCAGGGAGCAGTTGGCCGCTAAGAAGCGTATGAGCAGGCTTCATCGCTACCTCTCTGGTGAAGGACAGGATGCGCAGATGTCGATGTGCGATGTACGTCTCGTGCAGGATGCCATCTTCGCGCATCGGCGGTCATGCCCAACCGTGCCCGACTGGTTCTACCGACTAAGACGCGCCACCCACGAAAGACTGGAGCGTGGTTGACCAAAGCAAACTGCGACTGCGAGCGTCCAAGACGATGCCTGTGTTTGGCACGGGTGGCTCGCACATGACGTTGGGGCGTCTCCTATGGCGGCTATCGGAGGGGCTCAAACGCCACGGCCAGCCTCCGGTCCGCGCGCGACGGCGAAGTATGGGACCAAAGAAGCGGATCGACCTCCCGTGATGCGACTAACCGCCGCCGAGCCGACGCCGATGGGGCCGGCACAGATGCTCCCAGACCCAGGCCCGGCCCACCATAGAGAGCTGATCATAGCACCGTGCCAACTGCTTCCTTGAGGCTCCCCCCGCGCAATCCGTAGCGCGAACCGGGTGTGCTGTGTTCGCGATGGATGATGCACCGGCGAGAATCAAGCGCGGGCCGCTGTCCGGCAAGCGTGTCGGGCTGCTGGCGGGCCCCGAGTTCAGCGACTTCCAGGCCTACTACCTCAACCTGTATCTCAACGAGTTGGGGGCGCGGGTGTGCAACCTGGTGATCGGATGGCCGGAAGTGGGCTGGAAGATGACCCGGCCCGCCACCTCGGACACCGTGCAGGGCACCTTCGGACTGCGCCTCGACCCGATCCCGACGATGGCCCACGGCGACCGCTATACCACGCTCGTGTTCCGCGACCAGTCGCAGCTCACGGTGGAATCCGTCGGGGAGCTGGATGCGCTGGTCGTTCTCGGCGGCCACTCCGCCGACGTGCTGCGCGTCGACCCCGCCGTGACCGGGTTCGTGGCCGATGCCTGGGAGCGGGGCGTGCTGGTCGGCGCCCTGGAGTGCGGCCAGATGGTGCTGATGAGCGCCGGCATCATCGACGGCCAGCGGGTCACCGGCTACCGCGTCGTGCGCCCGTTCCTGTCCCGCCTGGGCTCGTTCGTCGATGAGCCGGTGGTGGTCGACGGCAACCTGATCACCGGCCGCGACAGCGACGCCACCCCGCGCTTCGTGCGTTCCCTGGCCCGCTGCTTCCAGCCGGACTGGGAGGATCCGGCCGTCGACCTGCTCGCGGGCAAGCGCATCGTCATCGTCGCCGGCCAGGACTTCGAGGACGTCGAGCTGTGCGTGCCGGCGATGGAGTTCGACCAGCGCGGCGCGCGGGTGATCCTGGGCACCTTCCCGGCGCCGGTGGTGTCACGCCCGCCGATGCTGGGTGTGGACGCGGTCATGGGCAACTTCGGCATGTCGGTGCCGTTCCAGGAGCTGGACGACACGCGCTATCCGGTGGTGCCGCTCGCCGATCTGAGTCTGGACGACTTCGACGCGGTGATGATTCCCGGCGCCTTCTGCCCCTGGAACTGCCTGGACGACGGCTCGCCGGTGGAGCTGTGCCGGCGCGCCGCCGCGGCCGGCAAGGTGGTGGCGGCCATCTGCCACGGCCCGCAGGTGCTGGCCGCCGCCGACCTGGTAGCCGGCCGCCGGATCGCCGGCTTCACCGCATGCCGCGACGACGTGATCACCATGGGCGGGCACTACGACTTCGGCTGGCCGGCGATGATCGACGGCAACATCGTCACCGGCCGCGTCCCCGATGACGTCCCCGAGTTCGTCGACGCCATCACCGACGCCCTGTGCGGCACCCGCCTCCTGGAAGCCGCCACCGCAGCCCTGGCGCCGATGGCAAGATAGGCGCCGATACCCGATAGGCCGACACCGCCGGCTGCCGATCTGCCGGGGCGTCAGAAGTTCTCGATCGCTACCGGTTCGATGGTGTCGGCCGGGGTGAAGCCGAGGATGCGGGAGTAGAAGAAGAGCTCGGCTTCGAGGGCGCGCTTGGCGTTCTCGGCCTTGCGGAAGCCGTGCTGTTCGCCGGCGAACGGCAGGTAGGCGACCGGCAGCCCTTTCCGGCGCATTGCGTCGACCATCATCTCGGCCTGATTCGGGGGCACGACCCGATCCTCGAGGCCCTGCAGCAGGATGATCGGACAGGAGAGACGATCGGTGTGGTGAATCGGTGAGCGCTCCCGGTAGCGTTCGCGGCGCTCCGGATACGGACCGACCAGGGAGTCCAGGTAGCGCGACTCGAACTTGTGGGTTTCCCCCACAAACGCTTCGAGGTCGCTCAGCCCGTAGTAGCTGGCGCCGGCACGGAACACGTCCCGGAAGGTCAGCGCGGCCAGCGTGGTGAAGCCGCCGGCGCTGCCGCCGGTGACCAGCAGGCGGTCGCCGTCCACCTCGCCGGTGCGCACCAAGTGCAGGGCGGCGTTGACGCAGTCGTCCACGTCCACGATCCCCCACTTCCCGTTGAGCCGGCGCCGGTAGGCGGTGCCGTAGCCGGTGCTGCCGCCGTAGTTCACGTCCACCACCGCGATGCCGCGGCTGGTCCAGAACTGAGTGGAGAGGCTCAACGCGCCGGAGGCCGCACTGGTCGGCCCGCCGTGGCTCATCACCAGCAGCGGCGGGCGTTCCTCCGGCGGGCCTGCGAAGTCGCGGTTGCGCGCCGGGTAGTACAGGGCGTGAGCAGTGTTGCCGTCGGTGGTCTCGAACGCGAGGGGGCGCGGGGCGGAGAGGTATCCCTCGTCCACCGTGACCTTCTGGGACTCCCGCAACCGGGTGATCCGGCCGCTGTCGAGATCCAGCGACACCAGGCAACTGGGGAGGCTCGCCGAGGCAGCCACCATCACTACCCGCCCGCGGGCGGCCTTGATGTCGCCACGCGCCGCCTCGGTGAAGGGGGTCTCGACCGGGGCCAGCCGCTTGCTCCGCGTATCCAGCGCCGCCACGTGCCAGCGGCCCTCCCGCACGTACTGGCAGACGATGCGGCCGGCCGACTCGAAGGCGTACGTACGGGTGCCCAGTTGCCAGGCCGGCGATCCGAACTCGGCCTGCATCGGCGCCATCGCCTCGCACTGCCCGTCCCGCCAGCGGTACAGGTTCCACCAGCCGCTCCGGTCCGAGACGAAATGGAGCACGCCGTCAGGCGACCACTCCGGCTGCAACACCGACTCGGCGCGGCCGCCGGCGATCTTCCGTGGCGCGGCGACCGAGCCGTCGGCACGCAGGTCGGCGGCCCACAGCTCGCTCTCGTCCCAGGACATGTGCGGATGGTTCCATGCCAGCCACGACAGCCGCGTGCCGTCGGGGCTCACCGCCGGATAGCCGTAGAAGTCGCTGCCGGACACCAGCACCTCGCCTGCGCCGCCGGCCGCCAGGTCCACCGCGACGACGGCGTTGACCGCTTCGCGCCCCGCATCGCGATGGTCTTCGCGGACGCACACCAGGCGGCTCCGCCCGCGGTCCACCATTCCGTCGCCGTAGCGCAGGTCCACGCCCTCGGGAGTGATGGCCACCGGCGCCGCGCCCGGCTCCTGCCGGTAGAGCCGCTGGTCGGCGAAGTTCGCGAACCACACCACGCCGTCCGCGACCCAGAAGCACAGCCCGCCGTACTCGTGCACCCGCGTGCGCACGTTGAACGGCGCCGGCGTCACGTCCTGCGTCGCGCCGTCCGGTGTGCGGCGCACGATCACGTTGCGTCCGCCCTCGGCGGGCCGCATCTCCGCCCAGTACACGTCGTCGCCGTCGAGCTGGATCGCCCCGAGCTGCACCGAGTCCTGGACGATCAGATCGGCGGTGATGGGCGACTTCCACGAGCCGTATGGTGCGCTAGTCGGCATGTCCATGATGATGCCGGATTTGCCTGTCACGTCATAGTGCGGTCAGGATGGACGAAGAGCGGCGCCGTGGACGACGACTATCGGCCGTCAGGCTCCCGTCACCCGTCGTGGGATCCACTTCAGGTCGCGCAGGCACTGCACCCAGCGCTCTCGCACGGGGTTGCCCTGGGACTCGGCGATCCAGTCGGGGTGCGTGAACGGCGCCTCGGGCGGGTAGTTGAACATCCTGTGATGGTTGCTGTGAATGATGCGCGCTTCGCGGCGCCGGGCCTCTGCCAGCTCCGGCGTTCCTGATGGAGCCCAGTAGATGGTCGAGCCGATGCGTCGATTGGGAGCGCCGCCGAAGCTGGCGTGGAGCAGCGGCAACGCAAAGGCGATCACATCACCAGGGATGGTCTCCATGGACACCGGCGGCAGCAGGGCCTGGTCGGGTGGCACTTCGGATTGGCGCCGGCCCGCGAGCTCGCTCACGATCTGCATGTAGTGTTCCTGGCCCGAGGTCAGGCGCACGGGCTCGACTTCGCCGACCTCGCTCCGATTCAGCTCCAGGTGAGAGCCCGGCACGACGCGCAGGCAGCCGGTCTCCGTCTCCAGCGAGTCGAAATAGTAGAGGAACTTCAGTCCGGTGTTGCCTGGCACATCCTGGTCGCGGTGCCAGCCGGTGTCGCCAAGCCATACCAGCATGTCGGAAAAAAGGCCGATGAGGCTCTCATCGAACAGCTCCGTCGCTGTGCCGTAGAAGCGCGGGTCCTCAAGGAGGGAGGCACTGAACGGGGTCGACGGGCGCTGGAGCGGCGCCCACGTGCCCCGGTAGCCGCCTTCCCGCCCCTGGTAGATCTCCTCAACCGCGATTGCCGCTTCCCGAGCGATGGTCTCGACCTCATCGGCGCCGAGCAACTGGCGGAAGATCAGGAAGCCGAATTCGTGAAAGAACGCAACCTGCTCGTCACTGAGCGCCATGCCCGCCTCCCACTCACATGGCCAGAGCGCGCCGCACTTCCCGCTCCCAGGTGCCCGCGACCTCAACGCCGTACTCAGAGCGGCCGCCGGTGGCGCGGGGGCCGGTCACGAAGGGGCGGGTGCGGCGGTCGCCCTCTACCAGGTCGGGGGCCGCGTAGTCGGCATGCAGGAAGTGGAACGCCATGCCGGCCCGTTCGCGGTCGGTGGTGTTGGCGCGCGTGCAGTGGGCGGTCCCGTAACAGAAGAAGGCGACGCCGCCGGCTTCCAGCTCGATCGGCACGGCGCGCTCCTCGGGCGGCCAGGCGCGGATGTGATGGTCGGAGTCGGGATCGCGGCGATGCTCGTACCGCTCGCGGTGGCTGCCGGGGATCAGGTGCAGGGTGCCGTTGGCGAGGTTGGCGTCGTGGATGGCGATCCACATCGCCGTGCCGCGCAGGGGATCGTCGATCTTGAAGTAGGCGTTGTCCTGGTGCCATTCGGTGCCGACGCCGTGGCGGGCCGGCTTGAGGAACATCTGGTCCAGGTGCAGCAGAAACGGGTCGCCGATCAGTTGGCCCACCGCCTCCACCACCTTCGCGTCGAACGGCAGCGCCCGGACCAGGTCGCTCTTGTCGAACAGCGGGATGAGCTGGAGGTTGGCCTTGGTGGTCGAGTGGGTCGCGCCGTCCCCGTCGGTGGCCACGTTGCGCACCAGCCCCTCGCGCTTGAAGCGCTCCACCTCGGCCTGCAGCGCGGCCACTTCGTCCGCCCCGTAGAAGCCGGGCACGGCCAAGTAGCCGTCGCGGCGGAAGCGCTCGATCTGTTGAGCGCTGAATCTCATCGGTGTCGAGTGTAGTCGCGCGTTGACAGCGCGTCTCGCGGATGCAGCCGGCGAAGAAAGCGGACGCACGGCAGGCACAGGACGCCGTCGATGGACAGTTCCTCCTCACCCAGATAGAGCAGCAGGCGCTGCGCCTCCGGGTAGTCGGCGTGGAACGAGCGCAATGCGCGCAGGTCGGAGCCTCGCACGGTGCCGCTGTGCTTGACCTCGATAGCGGTGAATTGCTCCGGTCCATAGATGACGAAGTCCACCTCCGATCCGGCCCGCGTCCGCCAGTAGAACAGGCGATCGACGCCGCCGCGGTAGGCGAGCCACGCCCGGAGGTGCTGGGCCACCAGCCCTTCCAGCGCCGCTCCCGCGATCTCCTCGCGCCGATCGAGCGGCCCGGACGGACGCAGGGAGCGGAACACCCCGCAGTCGAAGAGGTACAGCTTGTTGTGCGCGACCGTCGCGCGGGCGGCGCGCTTGCGGAACACCGGCACGCGAAAGCTCAGCAGGAGGTCCTCCAGAACGCCCAGATAGCCTTCCGTGGTCTTGCGGCTCACCTCGCTGTCGCGGGCGATGTTGCTGACGTTCAGGAGCTGTGCGTGCGAGAACGAGACCGCCTCCAGGAACCGGAAAAACCCGTCGAGATCGCGCACCAACCCCTCCATCTGCACCTCTTCTCGCACGTAGACGGCGACGTAGCTCTGCAACGTGTCGACGGGATCCTCTGCACCGAGCACCAGCGGCAGCATGCCGCGCTGCAGCGCCGCCGGCAGATCGAACGAGGCTTCCAGCTCCGCGGCCATGAAGGGATGCATGGTCCGCACCACGGCCCGGCCGGCCATGAGATCGACGCCGCTGCGCCTGAGCTTGCGCGCGCTGGATCCGGTCAGCACGAACCGCCAGCCGCGCTGCTCTTCGATAAGGGCGTGGACGGCACTGAGCAGATCCGGGACTCGCTGGACCTCATCGATGACGATCACCTGTCCGTGGGGCTGAGCGCGCACCAGGTCGAAGAGGCGCTCGGGACCCGCCCGGTAGCGCTGCAGGGTGGCCGGATGGAGCAGGTCGATGCGCACGCTGTCCCGGTAGTGATGTTGCGTCCAGGCCGACTTGCCGGTGCCACGCGGCCCGAACAGGTAGTAACTCTGTGCGGGAGGGTCGAAAAATCTACCTACGAACGCCATTTTGAGACTCAATATGGCGACATGGCCGCCACATTGCAACCCACATCCGTGGTGGCCGGATAGTGTACCGTGGTCGCCGGTGATCTATAGCTGGTCCTATCACCACGACGCGGCGACGCGACAGCGGCTCCGCCGCCTGAAGCGCGACATCACCGCGCTCTGCCTCTGGCACGTGTTCCAGATGGGGCAGATGGGCATCAGGAGCCTGGAGTCGGGGCTGTTCGACTGGACGATGATCTGGCGGTTCCTGCCGTGGCGGGCGCGGGCGGCGCCGCAGATGCCGCACGACGTCACGAATCCGCTCTGGAGCGAGTTCTCGGCGCTGATCACTGGAGTCGCGGCCCGCTACGCGACGCGCGAGGACGCCGCGTCCTTCGTGAAGGAAGCGATGGAGGCGCTCGAACCGTGGTATCTGGAGGAGGAAGCGGCGGAGGACCGCGAGCTTGGCGACCGCGGACATCGCCCGATGCTCGCCGCGCATCGGAAGCTGGGCTGGTTCGGCTGCTTCCGCTACACGGTCGGCAAGCCGGCCGCTCCGCCGCACTGGCCCGAGCCACGGGACCACGTGGCCGAGATCCACATCCAGAACCACGTGACCCCGGACTCGCCGTTCGGCGACCGCCCGCGGCTGGCGGCGTGGATGCAGGAACTGGCCTCTGACGTCGAGGCCAGGGCACCGCATGTCACGCGCATCGGCACCGGGTCGTGGCTGAACGCCACCCGGCACTTCCTGCAGGTATACCCGCAGAGCTACGCCGCGTCGCTGGTGCGGCTGAGCGGCGAGGGCAAGGCCGGGCTCGGGACCTGGGGGCAGTTCATCACCCGCGACCTGCGGCTGAACGAGCCGCGCGCGCAGCTCCTGCGCACCGAGCAGACATTCGCCTGCCCGCCGGCGTACGGCAACTGCTCATTCGACGAGTTCCGCCGCCACACCGAGACCGCCGCCCGTCAGGCCGGCCTGCGAACTCGTAGTGACAAGCAGGCCGTCGAGGAACATTGGACTCGCGTCGAAACGAAATAGCGTTTGACGCCACCAACTCAGAGAATTACGCTCCCTGATGAAACCGATGTCCCCCAACCCAACTCGAACGTAGCCAACTGGAGGAGTTTCGAGCAATGGCGTCGCCCACGGACAAGATGGAACTTGCCCGCCGGCATCTGCAGCGCGTGCAAGATGCGTGGGAGGATCCTACCGACTGGGCAGATCTTTCCTTCTACGGTCTGTATGCCCTTGAGGCTGCTGTTGATGCTGTCCTCCTGTTTCTTGACAAGGAGGTACGCCCGGCACACTGGCATCGAGCAGACGCAGCGAAGCAATTGGCTTCTGAACAAGGACTAGACGATGTCTCCGAGCTCATTCGCGATCTCAATGAAGTGCGAAAGAGCGAAGCGTATGGAGACGTCATAGCTCCAGAGCTGGACGCCGCGGAGGTGGCCAGTACGATCGAGGAATACATCGATGCAGTCGCCGCACGCGTGGACGAACAATGAGCGTGACGATCTCTCAGTCGCCTGAACGGCTCATTCATAGATGGCCGACGGCCCGCGCCAAGGAGTGGGTATCCTCGTTCGTTAAACAAGCGCGCTACGATCGGAACGTAATCGCTATAGTGGCCATCGGATCCGCGGTACGATCAAGGGTTCCATCAGACGATCTCGACCTGTTTGTCCTTTGCCACGACAGAAACCTCTTGAAAGCACGAGCTCCCATCGAGATCGATGTGCGGACTGCGAACGTCGATAGCGTCGAACAGGAGATTCAAGCTGGACGCGACTTGGCGGTCTGGGCCGTACGCTATGGGCATCCCCTGCTGGACCGAGATGGAAACTGGCGACGCATCGTGGATCGCTGGATGGATGAATTGCCTCTACCTGACCCATCGATATCCCTGGAACGCGCCCGGAAGGCACAAGAACGAATCCAGGACTTACATGACATAGGCGACGAGGATGCAGCCCGCGAGCTTACAGTCTCATATCTGACGCACCGTTCATGGGCACGTCTGGCGCAAGCGGGCATTCACCCACAGTCCCGTCCCGAGCTTCCGCGGCAGCTTCGGGCAGTGGGCGAAGCTGATCTTGCTGCCACGCTCGAACAAGCACTGGTAGAACGGAACGTCGGTTCGTGACGGAACCCGAGCTCCTCCAGCGCATCACCGTGCGAACTGACGTCTTTGGAGGGAAGCCGATCATTCGCGACATGCGGATCGCCGTGGAGCATGTCCTCGGGATGCTCGCAGCCGGAGACACCGAACAGACGATTCTCCAGGAGTACCCGTTTCTGCAGCCCGAGGACATCCGGGCGTGCCTCCACCTTGCCCACCGTTCCATGGCTGGCGAGCTGATCTATGACCGGGTCCCCGTCCGCCGAGGCTCCTGAGTAGCGACGACGTCGCTCAGCCGACCGGGGGCAGCTCCGCCAGCGCCTCGGTGATGCGCTCCTGGGGGTACTCGTAGTTGACGAGCTGGCCGTCGAGGAACGATCGGTACGCCTGCATGTCGAAGTGGCCGTGGCCGCACAGGTTGATCGCGATCACCTTCGACTCGCCGGCCTCCTTGCAGCGCAGCGCCTCGTCGATAGCCACGCGCACCGCGTGCGCGGGCTCCGGTGCCGGCACGATCCCCTCGGTACGCGCGAACAGTTGCGCCGCCTCGAACACCGGCACCTGCGGGACGGCCTGCGCCTCGATCACGCCCAAGTCGTACAGGTGGCAGATCAGCGGCGCCATGCCGTGATAGCGCAGGCCGCCGGCGTGGATGGGCGCCGGGACGAACGAGTGGCCGAGGGTGTACATTTTGATCAGCGGCGTGGTCGCCGCGGAGTCCCCGAAGTCGTAGCGGTACTGGCCGCCGGTCAGGCTGGGCGCGGCCGTGGGCTCGACCGCCACGAAGCGCGTGGCGCGCTGTCCGCTCAGCTTGTCCGGCACGAACGGGAAGATGAATCCCCCGAACGAGGAGCCGCCTCCCGTGCAGCCGACCATGACGTCCGGGTAGACGCCGGCGCGCTCGAACTGCGCCTGCGCCTCGCGGCCGATCACGGTCTGGTGCATGAGCACGTGGTTGAGCACCGACCCCAGGCAGTACTTCTTGCTGCCGCCGCTGGTGGCCGCAGCCTCCACCGCCTCCGAGATGGCGATGCCGAGGGAGCCCGGCGAGTCGGGCTGTGACTCCAGCACCTGCCGGCCGGCGTTGGTCGCGTTCGACGGACTGGCGGTGACGCTGGCGCCGTACGCCTCCATCATCGAGCGGCGGTACGGCTTGCCGTCGTAGGAGACCCGCACCATGTACACCTCGCAGTCGACGCCCAGGAAGGCGCCGGCCATGGCCAGCGCGCTGCCCCACTGTCCCGCGCCGGTCTCGGTGGTGAGCTGCGTCACCCCCTCCTCGCGGTTGTAGAAGGCCTGCGCGACCGCGGTGTTGGGCTTGTGCGAGCCCACGGGCGAGCCGCCCTCGTACTTGTAGTAGAGCTGCGCCGGCGTATCGAGCTCCTGCTCCAGGCGCCGCGCCCGGAACAGCGGGGTCGGACGCCACAGGCCGTAGATCTCGCGGATCGGTTCCGGAATCGGGATCTCGCGCTCCTGGCTGACCTCCTGCTTGATCAGCTCCATCGCGAACAGCGGCGCCAGGTCGTCGGGACCGATCGGGTCCATGCGGCCGGGATGGATCACCGGCGGCAGCGGCTCCGGCAGGTCGGCCTGGATGTTGTACCAGGAGGTGGGAATCTCGGACTGCGGCAGATCGAACCGAATCGTCTCCATGTCTGCTCCTTCAATGTCCATACGTGCCCTGTTTCTGAAGCGAGAGTCAGGCCATCACCCTGGCGCGGGCCATGGTACCGTAGCGACCGAAAGCAGGAGAGGCAACGAATTGCTCGTGGTCGAGCCACTCACGGAAGCGACGGCATGATCAGGTCTGTCCGCATTCGCGGTTTCAAGCGGTTCCGGGAGGTCGAGTTCGGCCTGCCGGGACACGTCGTGCTCGCCGGGCCGAACAACACGGGCAAGACCACGCTGTTGCAGGCGATCGCGTCCTGGGCGCTGGCCCTGCGTCGCTGGCGCGAGCTCGGCGACTTCCAGCGTCGCAACGGGTACCGGCGCGCGCCGATCACGCGCCAGGCGTTTGCCGCGGTGCCGCTGCGCAATTTCGACCTGCTGTGGACGGACCGCCGCTATCGGGGTCAGATCGAGATCGAGCTGCGCCACGACGCGGGGTGGGCGGTGACGATGGAGCTCATCGCCGACAGCACCGAGCAGATCTACGTCCGACCTGGAAGGGACGCGTCGCCGCCCACGTTACGGGATATCGACCTGCCCGTGGTGTTCGTATCACCGATGACCGGAGTCGGCACGGACGAACCGGTGCTGCAGGCGCCAAAGGTCGAACAGCTTCTCGGACTCGGCCGTCCGGGAGAAGTGCTGCGGAACCTGCTTGCGGACGTGAACGCCGACGAAGCGGCGTGGGAAACCCTGCGGATAGCGATCGCCAACCTATTCGGCTATCGGCTGCTTCCCCCGGACACCACCGGCGCGCACATTCTCGCCGAATACGCGATGACCGAGCAGGGAGCGACGCTCGACGTGGCGAGCGCGGGCAGCGGATTCCAACAGGTGTTGATGCTGCTGACGCTGCTCAATACCCGGCCCGGCGCCGTGGTGTTGCTCGACGAACCGGACGCCCACCTGCACGTGATCCTGCAGGATGCCATCTACCATGAGCTGCGGAGCGCCGCTGCGCGCCACGGCTCGCAGATCATCGCCGCCACCCACTCCGAAGTCGTCATCAACGCCGTCGAGCCGCGCGAGCTCCTGGTCACGCTGAGCCAGCCGCGGGTGATCGCCGACAACGCTGAGCGTAGCCGACTCATCACCTCACTGCGCGTCCTCGACAACGCGGACGTGATGCAGGCGCTCGACGTACGCGGGGTGCTCTACGTCGAGGACTACACCGACATCAACATCCTGCGCGCATGGGCCGATACACTCGAACATCGAGCCCTGGGCCTGCTGACGACAGAGTTGATGTGGAAACCGATCGAGTTTCAGGTACGCGAGGGGCAGCCCGGCAGGGGGATCACCGCGCGCGATCACTTCGCCGGCATGCAGCTTGTGCGAGAGGGGTTGCCCGGGCTCGAGCTGCGTGACGGCGACGCGGAACCGATGGTCCCTGACTCCGAGACTACGAGGACCGGCCTGCAGCAGATCCGCTGGCGGCGTTATGAAATCGAGAGTTACCTTCTCCACCCGGACGCGCTTGCCCGCTTCGTCGCGACGCAGATCGGTGCCACGGCGGTGCAACCGCGTGTCGATGACATGCTCGCCCGGTGGCATGACGAGTTTCCGCCGGCCGTGACGAGGGATCCTCTCGGCGACCACGAGTTTCTGAACACCACCAAGGCGCGCACGCGGCTGCTCGAACCGCTGTTGCAGGCGGCCGGCATTCACGGGTTGCCGTACACCCGATACCACGAGATCGCCGGTCTGATGCTGCCGGAAGAGATCCACCCCGAGGTCGTGGAGAAGCTCGACGTGATCTGTCGCTCATACGGAGTCGAACCGTACACGCGATGCCTCAAGCGCGATTGACATCAATCTCGTTGCCAACTATATTGTTGCAAACGACGAAGTGGAAGGCACAGCGTGAGAAAAGCCGGGGGCAACTGGGTTGATGGCGACCGGTTCTTCGACCGAGAGACCGAAGTAGAGGCGCTCACCGAACGGATCCGCGACGGCGCACACACCCTGCTGACGGCGCAGCGCCGCATGGGCAAGACCAGTTTGGTACGCGAGACCCTACGCCGGATGCGCGAGGCAGGCGAGATCACGCCGCTGTTCGTCGATCTGGAGGACGCCCGCGACCCGCAAGACGCTATCGCCGCAATCGCGGCCCAGACCACGACGGCACAGCATCTGTGGCATCGTATCAAACGTGGCTTCGCCAATTTGCAGCAGGTGGGGGACTACGTCGAGGAGGTAGGCATCGGCGAAGTAACGGCGAAGCTGCGCGGTGGGATCGACCACGACACCTGGAAGCAGAAGGCGAACGCCGTGTTCGCCGCGTTTGATGGGCATGAGAAGCCCGTTGCGCTAGCAATCGACGAACTGTCGATCCTGATCAATCGCGTACTCAAGGGCCACGACTATCTCCTTACGCCGGAACGCAGACAGGCAGCGGACGAGTTCCTGAGCTGGCTGCGCAGGATCGCGCAGGAACACCGGAATGTCCGCTTGGTCCTATCCGGGAGCATCAGTCTCGAACCGATCCTGCGACAGGCGGGACTAAGCGCCCACGCTAACGTCTTCGCCGACGGAGTTGTTCCGCTACCGTCGCAGACGCCGAGCGCGTGTATTTTGCGGACATGCTGGGGATTCGCGGACAGATCGACCTGGAGCACTATGAAACGCGGCTACGAATGGTGCTTGGCAGCCGCGCCTATCTCACGGCCACGGAGCTGTTGACGGAGGCGGCGGTGTCCGACGGCGTGCTGACCGAACGATCCATCGCGCAGTATGACGCGTACACCCGCCTGCTGGACGACGATGATCGCGTAGCGATCGACGACGTCTTGCGCCTGCTCGAACATGATGGCTACTTGGTGAGTCGTCATGACGGGTTCCGCTTCGCGTCGCGGTTGATCGAGGATTGGTGGCGCGCTCGGTACGGACGCAACTTTACGAGGTTCGGAGACCGCGAGCAGCGGCGGGCGCAGTAGGACGCTTGCGATGGTCATCAGAACGTACAATCCTGGGTTTCTGACTGACGACGACTTGACCACCACTTTCTCCGTGCGCACGAGCGAATTCGAATCGATCATCGAGACGCTTCGGGAGAACACGGGCAACTCGAACCAGCATGTAATAGTGATCGGACCACGCGGTAGCGGCAAGACGAGCTTGCTCCGACGGGTAGGGATTGAGCTGCGTCGTGACGCCGAGCTCTGCTCTCGCCTCAGTCCCGTCATGTTCGCCGAAGAGAGTTACCTCGTGAGCACCTGTGGCGAGTTTTGGCTGGAGTGCCTCTCCCGTCTAGCTGGACAAGAGCCCGAATCGGACAGCCAGACGAAGCTGTGGGCCACCTACCACGATCTGCGCCGTGTCCGAGACGAACGGACGCTCGCCCAACGATGCCTCGGCGCCGTGCTCGATGTTGCCGACCGTCGACGCAAGCGCTTGGTGCTGATCGTGGAGAATCTGACCATGCTGCTCGGAGAGATGGCGGATCCCGATGCCGGGTGGCTGCTCAGGAAGACGCTGCAGACCGAGCCGCGAATCATGTTGTTGGGGAGCGCGATCAGCCGCTTCGCCGAGATCGACGAACCGGAGCACGCGCTCTACGACCTGTTTCGGGTCCTCTCTCTGAGGCCGCTCGACGAGCAGGAATGCTCCACCCTCTGGCGGACGGTATCCGGAACGAACGCCGAGCGTGGGCAGATCAGGTCACTGCAGATCCTCACCGGCGGCAGCCCGCGCCTCATGACCATCGTTGCGCGCTTCGGGGGCACGTTCTCTTTCGCAACGCTCATGTCCAATCTCCTCGACCTCGTCGACGCTCATACCGAGTACTTCAAGCGCCACATCGAGGAGCTGTCGCCCCAGGAACGGCGCGTGTTCGTCTCACTCGCCGACTTGTGGAAACCCGCGACCACACGGGAAATCGCCGATCAGGCGCGAATCGGCACGAGCCAATGCAGCGCCCTGCTACAGCGCCTGACCGCGCGCGGATCGGTGGCCGTCGACGGCGGTACCCCCCGCCGCAAGCAGTACTACCTCATTGAGCGGATGTACAACATCTACTATCTGCTCCGTCGCGGCGACTCGGATCGCGTCGTGGAAGCTCTGCTGCGATTCATGGCGTCGTTCTACTCCGCGTCCGAGTTGTCGTCGATCGCCAGGTCGATGATCGTCGACGCACTGCTGACGGCGCCGCGCGATCAAGCGCTCCTCGTTGAGGCATTCAATCGGTTCCTTGATATGCCCGATCTGGCAACGTATCGCGACGAATTGGAGGCGATAGCGAGCGGCACCTCCTACGTAGCAGATGTGATGAAAGAGTTCAGCAATGCATTCGATCGCGGTGACTATCGTGCGGCTATCGGTTTCTGCGACACGCTGCTTGCCCTGCCTGACCGAGCCGGTGTTGCAGCGCCCATCTCGTTCCTCTCCGTCCCCATGATGAACAAGGCACATGCGCTCTGCCGCCTTGATCGATGGGATGAGTCACTGGAGCTGTACGATGCTGTCGTGGAGGGATTCGCACGGAGTCCCGCCAAGAACCTTGGCGGACTTGAGGAAAAGGCACTGCTCTGCCGAGCAGTCGTCTTGCGCCACCTCAAGCGATACGACGATGCCCTCGCGGCATGCGATGATGCATGGCACCGATGTGGGCGCAACCGAGACGTCGCAGGCGCCAAATGGACGGCATCCACGCTGCTCTTCAAGGGCGCTCTGCTCCGAGAGTCGCAGCGGAACGCTGAAGCCATAGCTGTCTGCGGTGAACTGGTGAGGCGGTTTGGAGATTCACGGGACCCGGTAATCGGCGAACGGGTCGCCGATGCCCTGCTGAAGCAGGGAGACCTGCTAAGCAAGCAAGGCCGATACGAGCAAGCATTGGAAGTCTACGGCGACGTGGTGCAGCGGTTCGACGAGAACGCCACAGCGGAGATCGACGCAAGAGTCGCGGCCGCGCTGGTGTACCAGGGCGTCACCCTGGAAACATTGAATCGGGTGCCGGAAGCGGTTCAGGCCTACGACCACGTAGTAATGCGTTACGGCTTCTCTGACGCGCCGCACGTGATCGGCGAGGTGGCGGCTGCGCTGATCTGCAAGGGTAACTTGTTGCTGAATGGTACTGTTTCGGACGTCGATCCGCGCGCATGCCAGCGCGACCTCGGCGCTCTGCTGGCGATTATCCCGCGGCGAGACGATATTCCCCCCGTTGTGATGCATGCCGTAGTCGGGTTCGCCGCCCACCTGGAACCGGCCAACGCTCTGGAGCAGTTGCAGGCGTCGCCGGCGGCGGATCTCCTGCTCCCGCTGGCAACGGCGCTCCAACAGGAAATGGGGCTCAACCCTCGGGTGTCACGGGAGGTGAGGGAAGTGGCACATGACGTGCGCGCCAGACTCAGCGCAGCGAGACCTTACGGCAGCAGGGTGGAGCCCATCAGGTAGCGGTCGCACTCGCGGGCGGCGCCGCGGCCTTCCATGATCGCCCACACGACCAGGCTGGCGCCGCGGCGCACGTCGCCGGCGGCGAACACGCCCTCCATGTTGGTGGTGAACCGGCCATACTCGGCGGCCGCGTTGGAGCGCTCGTCCCGGTCGATGCGCAGCTCGTCGAGCAACGGGCTCTCCGGCCCCAGGAAGCCCATGGACAGCAGCACCAGGCCCGCGGGGATCGCCCGCTCGCTGCCGGCGACCGGCGTCGGGCGTCCCTGCGTCCACTCCACGTCCACCAGGTGGACCTCCTGCACGCGGCCGTCCGCGTCACCGGTGAACCGCTGCGCGGTGACGCTGTAGCGGCGCGGCTCGATACCGAAGGAGGCGGCCGCCTCCTCCTGGCCGTAGTCGGGGGTCGAGGTGCGGCCGAACTCCGGCCACGGCAGCTCCGGCGGGAACTCCGGCACGATCTCGATCTGGGTCATGGAGGTGCACCCCTGGCGCATGGCCGTGCCCACGCAGTCGGTGCCGGTGTCGCCACCGCCGATCACCAGCACGTCCTTGCCGTCCGCGTCGATGCGCGGGCGTCCGTGCTCGCCGTCCAGCAGCCACTTGGTGTTGACCGGCAGGTACTCCATCGCCTGGTGGACGCCGTCGAGCTCCCGGCCCGGGATCGGCAGGTCGCGCGGATTGGTGGCGCCGCAGCAGAGCACCACCGCGTCGCTCTGCGTCCGCAGCTCGGCCCCGGACAGGTCGCGGCCGACTTCCACGCCGGTGCGGAACTGCACGCCCTCGTCACCCATGAGCTGCACGCGCCGGTCGACCAGGTGCTTCTCCAGCTTCATGTTGGGAATGCCGTACATGAGCAGGCCGCCGATGCGGTCCGCGCGCTCATAGACCGTCACCTGGTGGCCGACCTTGTTGAGCTGGTCCGCGCACGCCAGCCCGGCGGGCCCGGAGCCGATCACCGCCACCCGTTTGCCGGTGCGTACCGCCGGCGGCTGGGCGCGCACCCACCCCTCCTCGAAGCCGCGCTCGATGATCGCCCACTCGGTGTTCTTGATGGTGACCGCCGGCTCGATGATCGCCAGCACGCAGGCCGACTCGCACGGAGCGGGGCACACTTTGCCGGTGAACTCGGGAAAGTTGTTGGTCTTGTGCAGGCGGTGCAGCGCGTCCTGCCACAGCCCGCGGTAGACCAGGTCGTTCCACTCCGGGATCAGGTTGTTCAACGGGCAGCCCACGGTCTGCCGGGTGTCGGCGCGGCCCCCGCCGGTGTGGCAGAACGGGGTCCCGCAATCCATGCAGCGCGACGCCTGCGACTTGAGCTGGTCCTCCGGGGCGTGGCCGTGGAAGTCCTGCCAGTCGCCGATCCGTTCCTCGGGGGCGCGGTCCGGCGGCAGGTGACGCTCTACTTCCTTGAATCCTGTCGGTTTTCCCATGGCTCCGTACGACCGCGGCGGGCGCGGTCAGTTCCCCGAGATGCGGGCCGCTACGTCGCGGACGTTCTCTTCGAAGGCCGCCATCACCGCCGCTTCGCCCGTCAGGCCTTCCCGCTGCACCCGTGCCATCGCCTCGTGCATGCGCCGGTAGTCGCGAGGATAGATCTTGACGAACCGGGGGATCATGGCGTCCCAACCTTCGAGGATCTGCGCGGCGCGCGGACTGCCGGTGTAGCGCAGATGGCGCTCCACCATCCCGCGCAGGTCCTCGATATCCGCCGTGGCCTCGAGCGGCAGCACGTCCGCCATCTCCGTGTTGCAGTTCAGGCGAAAGTCGCCGGTGATGTCCAGCACGTAGGCGATGCCGCCGCTCATGCCGGCGGCGAAGTTGCGACCGGTGCTGCCGAGCACCGCGACGCGGCCCCCGGTCATGTACTCGCAGCCGTGGTCGCCCACGCCCTCCACCACCGCGTACGCGCCGCTGTTGCGGACGCAGAAGCGCTCGCCGGCAACGCCGGACACATACGCCTCGCCGCTGGTGGCGCCGTAGAAGGCGACGTTGCCGATGATGATGTTGTCTTCCGGTGCGAAGGTGGCGCCCGGGGGCGGCTTGACGGCGATCTTGCCTCCAGACAGCCCCTTGCCGATGTAGTCGTTCGAGTCCCCGCTCAGGATCAGCGTCATCCCGCGCGGGATGAAGGCGCCGAAGCTCTGACCGGCCGATCCGTTGAACGCGAGCGTGACCGTGTCTTCCGGCAGCCCCTCCGCCCCGTAGCGGCGGGTGATCTCGCTGCCGATGATCGTCCCGACCACCCGGTCGGAGTTGGTGATGGGCAGTGACTCGGTCACCGGCTCACCCCGATCCAGTCTGGGCAGCACCAGATCACGCAGCCGCGTGTTGTCCAGCGCCTGCTCCAGCCCGTGGTCCTGCGCCACCTGACAGTAGGTGCCGACCGACTCGTCCACCGCCGGGCGGTGCAGCAGCGGGGTGAAATCGATCCCCTTCGCCTTCCAGTGGCCGATGGCGCGGCGCGGCTCCAGACAGTCGACGCGGCCCACCATCTCGTTGAAGGTGCGAAAGCCGAGGGATGCCATCAGCTCACGCACCTCCTCGGCGACGAAGTGCATGAAGTTGACCACGTGCGCGGGGTCCCCGGTGAACTTCTTGCGCAACTCGGGATCCTGGGTGGCCACCCCCACCGGGCAGGTGTTCAGGTGGCAGACCCGCATCATGATGCAGCCCATGACGATGATCGGCGCGGTGGCGAAGCCGAACTCCTCGGCCCCGAGCAGCGCCGCGATCACCACGTCGCGCCCGGTCTTGAGCTGACCGTCGGCCTCGACGACGATGCGACTGCGCAGATCGTTCAGCAGCAGGGTCTGATGGGTCTCGGCGATGCCGAGCTCCCACGGCAGCCCCGCGTGCTTGATGCTGGTCACGGGCGAGGCGCCGGTGCCGCCCTCCCCGCCCGAGATCAGAACCACGTCGGCGTGCGCCTTGGCCACGCCGGCCGCCACGGTGCCGACGCCGACCTCGGAGACCAGCTTCACGTTGATGCGCGCGTCGCTGTTGGCGTTCTTGAGGTCGTGGATCAGCTCCGCCAGATCCTCGATCGAGTAGATGTCGTGGTGCGGCGGCGGCGAGATGAGCCCGACGCCGGGGGTCGAGTGCCGCACCTCCGCGATCCACGGGTACACCTTCGTGCCAGGGAGCTGCCCGCCTTCGCCCGGCTTGGCGCCCTGCGCCATCTTGATCTGCAGTTCCTTGGCACTGGTGAGATACTGGCTGGTGACGCCGAAACGGGCCGAAGCCACCTGCTTGATGGCGCTGTTGCGGGAGTCGCCGTTGGCGTCGAGGACGTAGCGCGCCGGGTCTTCCCCACCCTCGCCGGTGTTGCTCTTGCCGCCGATCCGGTTCATCGCGATCGCCAGGGTCTCGTGCGCTTCCTTGCTGATCGACCCGTAGGACATGGCGCCGGTCTTGAAGCGCTTGACGATCTGGGCGGCGGGCTCCACCTCGTCGAGCGGGACGGCCGACTCCGGCGGCCTGAGCGTCAGCAGGCCGCGCAGGGTCGCCAGCTTCTCCTGCTGGGCGTCCACTTGCGAGCTGTAGTCCTTGAAAACCCCGTAGTCGCCGGACTGGCAGGCGCGCTGCAGCTTATGGATGGTCTGTGGATTGTTGAGGTGGTATTCGCCGTCGTCACGCCACTGGATGTCGCCGCCCACGTCCAGGGCGCCGTTCCCGGCGTTGCGTTCGGCGTAGCCGCGCAGATGCCGGGCGGCAGCCTCGGCCGCAATCTCCTCCAGGCTCACGCCCGACAGGCGCGCCGCCGTCCCGGTGAAGTAGCGGTCCACCACGTCGCGGCAGATGCCGACCGACTCGAACACCTGCGCGCCGCGGTAGGCCTGGATGGTCGAGATCCCCATCTTGGAGATGACCTTGACGATTCCCTTCAACAGCGCCTTGCGATAGTTGTAGCGGGCGCTCCTGTGGAACTCCTCATCGCGGCCGCCAGCGCCGCTTCCGTTTCCGGCTGCGGCTGCGTGCCCGTGGCCGGAGCCATGGCCGGAGCCGTTTCCGTTGGTGCCGTTCTCCTCGGGATCGATGAACAGCCCGTCGTCGATGCCGGCGTCGATGCTGTCGTAGGCCAGGTAGGGACAGACGGCGCTGGCGCCGTAGCCGAGCAACACGGCCATGTGATGGACCTCGCGCGGCTCTCCCGACTCGACCACGACCCCCACCGAGGTGCGGGTGCCGGCTCGGATCAGGTGATGGTGGACGGCCGACGTGGCGAGCAGGGCCGGGATCGGCGCGTGCTGGGCGTCCACGTCCCGATCGGACAGGATCAGCACCGTCGCTCCCGCGGCGACGGCCGCGTCGGCCTTCCGGAACATGCCGTCGAGGGCTTCCTCCAGCGCGCTGCCGCCGCCCAGCGGGGAGAACAGCATGGGAACGGTGACGGACCGGTGTCCGGGGCCGCCGTCCAGCGCCCGCAGCCGCTCCAGGTCCTCCATGGACAGCACGGGGTTGCCAAGCCTGATCTGCCGGCAGCTCTCCGGCCGGGCATCCAGCAGGTTTCCCTCCGGTCCCATGGTCGTGACCGTGTCGGTGACCAGCTCCTCGCGGATGGCGTCGATGGGCGGATTGGTGACCTGGGCGAAGAGCTGCTTGAAGTAGTTGTAGAGCAGCTTGGGTGCGTCGGAGAGGGCCGCCGGCGGCGCGTCGTTGCCCATCGATCCGATCGGCTCGTTGGCGGTGCGCGCCATGGGCGCCAGGATCATGCGCAGCTCTTCGAACGTGTATCCGAAGGCGCGCTGCTTGTTCAGCAGCTCGGCGCCGTCCACGCGCGGCGGTTGTCGACCGGCCGGCAGGTCGTTGAGGTCGACCAGATGCTCGCGCAGCCACAGCGCGTAGTCCTGCGCACCGGCGATCTCGGCCTTGAGCTCGGCGTCGTCGATGATGCGGCCCTGCTCGGTGTCCACCAGCAGCATGCGGCCCGGCCGCAGGCGGTCCTTGAGCACGATCTCGTCGGGCGGCAGGTCAAGCACGCCGACCTCCGAGGCCAGCACCACCAGGCCGCCCTTGGTCACGCAGTAGCGCGACGGGCGCAGGCCGTTGCGGTCCAGCACCGCGCCGACCTGTCTGCCGTCGGTGAAGGCGATCGAAGCCGGGCCGTCCCAGGTCTCCATCAGGCAGGAGTGGTACTCGTAGAACGCCCGCTTCTCGGCGCTCATGCTCTCGTGGTTCGCCCACGGCTCCGGGATCAGCATCATGAAGGCGTGCGCCAGCGAGCGTCCGCTCAGCGCCATCAGCTCGAAGGTGCTGTCCAGCTTGGCGGTGTCGCTGCCCGACGGTTCGATCACCGGCAGCGTGGAGGCAAGATCGTCGCCGAACAGCTCCGAGCGCAGCAGCGGCTCGCGCGCGCGCATCCAGTTCTCGTTGCCCTGCAGGGTGTTGATCTCGCCGTTGTGCATGAGGTAGCGATACGGATGCGCGCGGTCCCAGCTCGGGAAGGTGTTGGTGGAGAACCGGGAGTGCACCAGCGCGATCGCCGTCTCCATCGCCGGATGGTCGAGCTCCGGATAGAACGGGCGGAGCTGCAGCGCGGTCAGCATGCCCTTGAAGACGATGGTGCGGTGGGACAGACTGGCGATGTAGAAGCGGTTGGCGGCCTGCGGGACCCGCTCCCGCACCCGGTTCTCGATCACCTTGCGGATCACGTACAGGCGCCGCTCGAAGGCGTCGCCATCGTCCATGCCCGACCCGCGGGCGATGAACACCTGGCTGATGTGCGGTTGCTGCTCGCGGGCCGCCCTGCCCAGGCGCGACCCGTCGGTCGCCACGTCGCGCCAGCCCAGCAGCGTCTGCCGCTGCTCGGCGGCCACCTCCTCCACGATGCGGTGAATCCGCAGCCGTTGTTCCTGGTCGGTGGGCAGGAAGCACATGCCGACGCCGTACTCCCCCGCGCCCGGAAGCGCCACACCCGAATCGCGCGCCAGGATCTGCAGCGCCGTGTGCGGGATCTGGATCAGCACGCCCGCGCCGTCGCCGGTATTCGGGTCGCAGCCAAGGGCGCCGCGGTGGTTGAGGTTGGTCAGCACCTCCAGGGCGTTGTCGAGCAGCCGGCGCGAACGGCGGCCGTGCACGTCGACGACGAATCCGACCCCGCACGCGTCGTGTTCATACGCGGGGTCGTACAGGCCCTGACGGGGCGGGACGCTGGAGAATCTCATGGCTCGACTTTCGATGACGGTATTTACAACCATTGTACGGAGCGTGTCATGGCAGGACGGGTGACGCTCCGCGGGTAAGCCCTACCATGGTGCATGATAACGCATAACGGCGGCCTACGGGAAACCCCCGTCAACAGAGCCGGCCAGTCAATCCGCGATTCGGAGGTCGATTTTCATGCCAGCGTCCAGCCCTGATCTCGCTTATGCCCCCGCCCACGTCCTGCGCGACCTGATCGCAGCCCGGCGATTGTCGCCGGTCGAGCTGATGCAGTTCACGCTTGACCGTATCGAACGGCTCGACGAGTCGCTCGGCGCGTTCGTGACCGTCATGGCCGACCACGCCATGACCGAGGCCCGCGCCGCCGAGCGGGCGGTCATGGAGGGCCGCGAGCCGGGGCCCCTGCACGGCATACCGGTACCGATCAAGGACCTGGAAGCCGTCGAGGGCTTCCGGCTCTCGCAGGGGTCGCTCGTGGACGACGGGATCGCGGCGTCGAACGCGATGTGCACCGACCGCGTGCGCGCCGCCGGCGGCATCGTCGTCGGCAAGACCAACACCCCCGAGCACGGCCACAACGGCACCACCGAGAACCGCGTGTTCGGGCCGGCGCGCAACCCGTGGGACCCCGCGCGCACGCCCGGAGGCTCCAGCGGCGGCTCGGCGGTGGCGGTAGCCGCCGGCATGACCGCGATCGCCCAGGGCTCGGACGGCGGCGGCTCGATCCGCATCCCCGGCTCGCTCTCGGGCATCTACGGCATCAAGGCCACACAGGGCCGCGTGCCGCGCAAGCACGTGGACGAGCACTCCTACAGCATCTTCAACAATTCCTCGGTCGGGCCGATGACCCGGGATGTAACCGACGCGGCGATCTTCCTGAACGTGCTGGCCGGGCCGGCCGGCGACGCCGAGTACGGCACCCTTCCGGACGAGCCGCCGGACTTCACGGCCACGCTGCCGCGCGGGGTGGCCGGGCTGCGCATCGGGCTGGACACCAGCGGCATGGGCGGAGCCGGCTGCGATCAGGAGGTCCGGGAGGCGGTGACCGCCGCCGCGAGGGTCCTCGAGGAGCTCGGAGCCCACGTCGAGGAGGTCGAGTACGCGCCGGACGAGCACGCCGCGATCTTCCGTACCTTCATGGACCTCTTCTGCATCAGAGCGTACGGGCGGTGGAGCGTCCAGCTTCACGACCCGGAGCAGGCCGCGCAACTCACCGACTACTTCACGGAGGACCTGGAACGGGGCCGGCGCGCGCAGGCGACCGACTATCTCACCTGCATGAACAAGATCGGCCGCTACAAGGCGCACGCCGCGCGGTACTTTGCGGACCACGACCTGCTGCTGACGCCGGCCACCGCCACCACGGCGTTTCCGATCGGCGAGTATCCACAGACGGTCGGCGGCGAGCCGGTCGCCCACGGGCGCTTCGGCTTCACCCCCTTCACCTACCTGTTCAACCTGTCCGGCAACCCCGCCGCCACCGTGCCCTGCGGTTTCGACGCGGAAGGCATGCCGATCGGCTTGCAGGTCGCCGGCGCCATGCGGGACGAGATGACCGTGCTGGCCGCATCCGCCGCGTTCGAGGCGGCCCGCCCTTGGTCGGCAACTCGCCCACCGGGATTGGCGTGACTCCCAGGGCCGCCGAAGCCTCCGGCTTCCGGTCCACGCTGAGCCAGGCAGGCACGGTGTTCCGGTCGATGGCGCGCGGGCTGGGCCTGGTGTTCAGGGCGTCGGGGTTCTCGGCGTCCGGGAGCCGACGCCGACGGCCTGCACGACGTCAGCTTCACGCTGCGGCCCGGGGAGTCGGTCGCCCTGGTGGGCAGGAACGGGTCCGGCAAGACCACGGCCGTCAAGCTGCTCACCCGCCTGTACGATCCCACGGCAGGCCGGATCCTGCTGGACGGACACGACCTGAAGGAATACGACCTGGAGAGCCTGCATCGCACGTTCGGAGTCATCTTCCAGGACTTCGTGCGCTACGCGCTCACCGCACGCGAGAACGTGGGCTTCGGCGACGTCGACCGGGTCGCGGACGCCCGGGCGATCGAGACGGCGGCGCGCAAGAGCGGGGTCCACAACACGCTGGCCGGCCTGGAGCAGGGGTACGAGACCTATCTCGGCAAGCAGTTCGGCGTCGGCACCGACCTGTCCGGCGGCGAGTGGCAGAGGGTGGGGCTGAGCCGGGCGTACATGCGCGACGCCGGCGTGCTGATCCTGGACGAGCCGACCGCATCGCTGGACGCGTTCGCGGAATTCGAGGTCTTCAAGGCGTTCTCGGAACTGATGAGCGACCGCATCTCGGTGGTCATCTCGCACCGCTTCTCCAACGTGCGCCTTGCCGAGCACATCATCGTCCTGGACGACGGGCGCGTGGCAGGCGAAGGCAGCCACGAGGAGCTCATGGCGGAGGGCGGCCTCTACGCCCGGATGTTCGACACCCAGGCCGAGGGGTATCGCTGACCGCGGAGAGGGCGCAGGCGTCGTCACCCGGCGTGGTAGGCTGACCGGCCCCGTCGATTGGGGACCGGCAGCGTTGCCGAAGGAGGCGTCCGTGCCCACTCGCCAGCAGGCCGAGCAGTTCGAGACCGACGGCTACTTCATCGCCGATGACGCCGTCGAGCCCGGCATGTTCGACGAGCTCGCCGCCGCCGCGCGCCGCGTCAAGCACAAGGTCCGCACCGGGCAGGTCGACGTCTTCACCCACTGGGCAACCGACCAGAACACCGAGCCCTGGGCGATCCGCGGCCTGCTCGCGCCGGAGTTCGACGAGCCCGTGTTCGCCGAGTACCTGACGTCCAAGCCCGTCATGGACTACGTCCACTCCTTCATCGGCGACGACCTGACGATGGGCTCGATCCTGATCTTCACCAACCCCCACCACGCCGACTACTCCATCGGCTGGCACCGCGACTGGGGCAAGCAGGAGCGCGACCTCGACTACGACGCGGAGATGGCGGTGCTCGGCACACCGCGCACGACCTGGCGCTGGCACCTCGCCACCGTCGACGACCAGGCACTGCAGATCGTGCCCGGCAGCCACCGCCGCTACCGCACCCCGCACGAGCGGCGCTGCCTGATCGAGACCCGCCATGCCGACACTCCCGGCCAGCACAGCATCAGGCTCAAGGCCGGCCAGACCGTGTACTGGTCGGGCGACACCATCCACCGCGGACTCAACCGCAAGGACACCGAGCGGCTGACCGTGTCCGCCGGCTGGAGCGTGCATGAGCCCGACGCGCAGCCGCAGCCGGTCGACGAGCGCCTGCGCTGGCGACTGCGCGACGACGTGCGCGCCAACCTGCCCGCGGCCCTGCTGCCCGACTACGACCGCTGGCGCGCCCGGCAACTGGCCTGACGACCGGGCAGCGGCCTCAGTCGAGCCGGCGGCGGTCTACGTCGGACAGGTACGGCTCGATCTGCCGGCGGAACGACGCGAACACCTCGTCCGGTGAGGCTTCTCCCCCGTCGAGCGCGAACTTCCGCGGGATCAGCGAGGCGTCGAACTGGTGACGAAACGCGTCGCTCACCCGTTCGACGTCCCGGTCGCGCAGGATGCAGCGCGGCCGCCGGGAGCGGCTCATGCGTTCCCGGACGAGCGCCGCGGAGCACTCGACCAAAGCCAGCACGGCGTCGGGTGCCCGCAGCAGCAGCTCCCGGTCCCACGCGCGCGCCCGGCCGGGACGGTCGGCGAAGGAGCCCGGCTCGCCGTAGCCGTAGTACAGCGGGGCGTACACCGCCTCGGCGTAGTAGTGGTTGACGAACAGGCTGTCCTCTTCGCGGAACAGGTCGGGGTGCAGGTGCCGCCAGACGTTGTGGCGCTGAAGCTGTTCGAGCACCATCGGCCGCAGCGACAGGATCTGCTCTTCGTCCTCGGACGTGTTGAGGTCGGACTCGTCCTTGCCGGCCACTGGCGCGTCCGCGCCAGCGTGCACGATGAGGTGCCGGTCGAGCCGCGGCACGACGAAGTGATCGTGCCAGCGCACGTACGGAAGCCCCATGGCCTCGATCATCCAGCGTGAGATCCGGCGGGCCAGCGTGGTCTTGCCGGCGTATTCGCAGCCGATGATGAGCAGATTCATGGCATCGGTCAGGGCTCGATCAGGACCTGCACCGACTGGCGGCCGGGGTCGGTGAAGGCCTCGAATGCCGGCAGCCAATCGTCCAGGGAGAACCGGTGCGTGACGAGCGGATCGAGCTGCAGACGGCCCTGCAGCACCATCTGGTGGGCCGCCGTGTAGTCGGGGGTCATGAACCCGCGGTTCGCCGTCACCGTCATGTCTCTCGCGATCAGCCAGCCGACCGCCGGCAGCCGAAGGCTCGCCCGCGGATCGACGTGGCCGTCGATAACGATCCTGCCGCGGGAAGCCGCGACGTCCGCCGCGATGGCCAAGTCCGCCGCCGACGGCCCGCAGAGGATGGCGGCGTCCGCGCCGTTGCCGTCCAGCAGGTCGCGCAGCCTCCGGCCGGCGTCCTCGGCGCCCAGGTCCACGGTGGCATCGGCACCGAAGCTCTCGGCCAGGGCCAATCGGCGATCTCCGGTGCCGGCGAGGATCAGCGCCCGCGGGCCGTGCATGCGGGCGAGCTGCACGATCAGCATGGCCAGCGACCAGGAGCCGAACACGACGACGCGGTCGCTCCACCGCATGCGTGCGTTGCGCACGGCGGACACCGCGTTCGCGGCGTTCTCGATCAGCGCCCCCGACGCCGACGAGATCCGATCCGGCAACCGGTACAGGTGACGGTCAGGCACGGCGCAATACTCCGCGAGTCCGCCGCCACGGGTGAACCCGATCATGCCGAACCGTTCGCAGTCGTGCGTCGGCCCACCGCGACGACAGACCGGGCACTGCCCGCACACGACGTACGGATGGACGGCCACCCGGTCTCCCGCGCGGACGTGCTCCACCCCGGGGCCGCGCGCCTCGACCGTGCCGGCAAGCTGATGGCCGGGGATCACCGGATAGGTGACCGTCGCGAGCACTCCGCGCCGCAGGCGATCCTCGTTGGGGCAGAGCGCGGCGGCCGCCACCTTAACCAGCGCCTCGCCGGCGCCGGGCTCGGGCACGGCCTGCGTCGTCAGGCCGTAGTCGCCGGGCGACCTCGCGTAGAGCGCCCGCATGGACGGCGCTGCGCTACCGGTCCATGGGACCGGCCCAGCCGGCCTGCTCCATGTCGGTCAGGTCGTCCCACGGATACACCGGCCGCGTCGTCTGCGTGAACCGGAACCGATCCAGATACGGCGACGCGGAGCCGGGAGCGGCGCAGAACAGGATGCCGGCCGCGAAGGGCTCGTAGTCGTTGCGGAAGCCCTCCGGGCTCTTGGCCAGCACGATCTTGAAGTCCCGCGGATCGGCCCCCGCGGCCTCGTAGAGAAGGGGCGAGCTGCCGGGGCCGCTCTTCTCCACCAGCACCACGGTGACCTCGCCCGCGCGGATGCGCGCCATGCGGCCCATGTCGACCGGGAAGTTGTGGCCGCCGTGGCCGCTCAGCCGGTAGGCCAGCGTGCCCAGCCGCTCCACCCGCGCGCTCACCGCCAGCGGCTCCGAGTACGGGTCGCGCTTGCCGCCCAGGCTCAGATCCACGGTGGCGCCTTCGCCGGCCCGCGTGCAGCAATCGACCGACTCCGGGTCCACGCAGAAGGCCAACGCACCCCCCTCGCCTATCGGCTCGGCGAGCAGGGCGGCCAGCAGGTGGGTGCTGTCGCCGGGCGCGCCGCTGTTGGTGGCGTCGTGGAACTCCGACACCGCCACCGGCCCGCCGTCGATGGCGCGCGCCGCGGCCACGAGCCGGTCGGGCGTGATGAACCGCTCCGCTTCCGAGTAGGCGCGCGTCGCCCAGCACTCCCGCGCGACCGACTGCGGATCCATCGGCGGCTGTGCGCCCCAATAGGCCTGGTAGAAGGTCCAGCCCAGGTGCGGGGCGTCGAGCCACGGCTGCACGGGATACAGCCCGATCGAGGCCACGTCGGCCGCCGCCTCGGCCGCCACGATGCGGCGCCACAGGTCGCGCTGGATGCCGCGATCGGTGGCGCGGCCGTCGCCGTTGTGCGCCATCGGCATCTTCCAGGCGCTCACCGCCGGCCGCTCGGCGGTGTCCAGCAGGCGCGCCAGCACCGCGGCGGCACGCGCGCCGGTGGTGTCCTCGTCGACGTGCGGATGGGTGTGGTAGCCGACCAGCACGTCGGCCGAGCGCACCATCAGCGGCGTCAGGTTGGCATGCAGGTCCAGGGTCGCCACCAGCGGCGTGGCGGGCCCGACCGCCGCGCGGATCGCGTCCAGGACGCGGCCCGACACGTCGGGGGCGTCGACCGCCGACTGCGCCCCGTGCAGGGAGAGCAGCACGCCGTCGACCGCGCCCGCGCGCAGCGGCTGCACGGTCATCTCGATCAGCTCGGCCAGCAGGCCGGCGGCGAGCGGACCGCCCGACCAGGTGACCGCCCGGCACAGGCCGACCCACTCCACCGGGCTTCCGAGGATCTTCGGCAGCTCCGTGAACCCGGACAGCTCGCCCACGTCGCCGTAGCGCGCGACGATGTCGGCGCCGCGGACCAGGCCGTAGTCCTCGAAGTGCGAGCGCTCGGTGAGAACCGGATTGAACGAATTGGTCTCCTGGCGGACCTGCCCGATGGCGATGCGTTTCATGCTCGGCTCAACCTCCTTCCAGCCACGCCAGATTGAAGCAGGCGGCGCTGATCTTGTCCCGGTCCCGCTTCGTGCCGTTGGTGTACAGGCACAGGATCGTCCCGTCGGCGGTGACCGCCAGGTCGCTGTAGCGCGACGGGCCGGGGTCGAGCACGCGGGAGACCGGCCATGTCCGGCCGCCGTCCCGGCTCAGGCAGACCGTCATCTCGCGTGCCGCGCCGGCTGCTCCCGGATGCGAGAAGATGAGGACCTCTTCGCCGGCCGGGCCGGTGCAGCGGACCAGGCCCGCGTGCAGGTCGCGTTCGTCCAGATCCTCGTGCTGGCCCGTCTGGCAGAACGTCCGGCCGCCGTTGGCGCTCCGCGCGAAGTGCCGCTTGCCGGTGCGCAGCGTGTTCATTCGGTGGGTGACGTACAGGCCGCCCTCCCCCTGAGCCGCCGTCTCCACCACGCTCACCTCGTCGGAGCCTTCCGGCAGGACGGCGCCCGCCTGCCAGCTCGCCGCGCCGTCGTCGCTGTACAGCAGCCCGCCGCGCACCCCCGGCACCTGCCCCGGCTCGCCCTCCTTGTACAGGAACGCGGGTATGACCAGCCGGCCGGCGCGGGGACCGCCGGCGAGCTGGATGCCGTGCACGCAGTTGTTCGGCCATCCCACCCAGCCGCCGCCGTTCGGCTCCGGGACGACTCGAGCCGGCTCGGACCAGGTCGCTCCGTCGTCGGTGCTGGCAATCAGCCAGAAGCCGCCTCCCTGCGCGGCGTAATCACCGAAGTAGCCCAGGTCGTTGGCCACCCCCACCGGCATCTTCCAGAACGAGACGAACACCGTCCCGGCGGCCCGGTCCTCGAAGATCGACCCGAGCACCGCCGAGGTGCCCTCCTCCGCGAACAGCACGTCCGGCGCGCTCCAGGTCCTGCCGGCGTCACGGCTGCGGGAGATCGCCAGATCGATCCGGTTGCCGAAGTCGCCCATCGAGTTGTGGCGCTTCTGGCACGTGGCGATGGCGGTCCCGCGCGAGGTGACGATCAGCCCCGGCAGGTGCAGGCCGAAGCCGTCGTAGTCGTGGTAGCGCGTGCCGGTGCGGTCGATCTCGACCTTGGTCCGCGGCAGCCGCTGGCGCTCCTCCCAGCTCAGCCCCGCGAAGTGGATCAGCATCGTGTCCGGTTCGCGGGTGCTGTAGTAGACGAGGCCGACGCCATGCTCCGCCGCTTCCCAGTGGTACGCCGGCGTCTGCGTCAGCGTCTCGCCCCCTCCCGGCTCGAACCGACCCGGCAGGAACACGTCGGTCTTTTCCAGGAACGGACCGCTCACGGCCGAGGCCCCGGCACCCATCGTCAAACCTCGGCGGCCTGCAGCGAGTACAGGCGGGCGTCGATCATCCGGAAGCGGACGCGCAGCGGGAACAGGCTGCCGATGTCGGTCCTGCCGCGCCAACTGAAGGTGTGCCGCAGGCTGTCGCCGGTGAAGGTGTCGCAGTCACGGTGGCCGAACCCGGTGATCACCCGCCCGTCGGGCTCCGTGAGCTCGGCGGTGATGTGGCCGGCGGCCTCGGCGTTGACGATCAGGCGGTTCCCCTTCGACCAGAGCGGCTTGGTCAACAGCGTCGCTTCCGGCACCGATCCGAACGCGTCGGTTCGCCCCGTCATGCCCATCGCCGCGTTCAGCCGCTGCTTCGGCGCTTCCAGGGAGACGAACCCATCCAGCCGCAGGGTAGCGACGCCGATCGTCTCGCAGAGCTGCGGGTGGCCGCTCCAATAGGCGCTGTAGTAGACGTGGATGCCCTCGTCGTGGGTGACCACGTGGAAGCCCTGCGCGTTCACGTCGTCCCAGCTTCCGGGCGGCCCGGGCGACATGAAGCTCCTCCGCTCGCTCATCCGCTGCCAGTTCAGTCCGTCTCGGCTGTAGACCAGCTCGCTGTCGGAGGCGTCCACGTAGGGGCCCGTGCGGCGATTGACGCCCAGGATGGCCACGTACATGCCCTCGTAGCGAAAGGGGCTCAGGTATTCGAACTCGGCATCGAGCGAGTCGTTGCGATCCGGGGCCAGCACCAGTCGGGGATGGGACCAGTGCAGCATGTCCTTGGAGAGCGCCATCGTGTAGGTGCGGTGCGTACGCACGTGCGGCAGCACGTTGCGCTTGCTCGGCCCCTGTACGTTGTAGGAGGGGCGACGGTACAGGTTGCGCGTGAACATCACGTACACTTGGTTCTCGCGGTCGTACAGGACGCCGACCCACTCGTCTCCGAGCCGCGGGAAGGAACCGATCACCTCCCAGTGCAGTCCGTCGGGTGAGACCGCGACGCTCTGGTCCGGCTTGGTCTTCAGCAGCGTCTTGTAGCGCCAGCGGCCGGGCTCGGCGTCGTGCGGGTCCTTGATCACGTTGGGTACCAGGAAGCGGACGTCGAATCCGGCGTGGTATCCGCCTTCCATGAAGACGATGTTGGTGCGCCCATCGCCGAGGAACGGCACCACGCCCAGCTCCGGTTTGTGCCAGTGCAGGCCGTTCTCTGACGTGGCGTAGCAGGTAAGGATCGAGACGTCTTCCAGGCCCTTCTTGATGGGCATCGTTCGGCCGATCCCGCCCTCGGTCTCGTACCACATCTTCCAGATGCCTTCTTCCCGATCGTGGAGGACCCAGGGGAAGCTCATCCTCCAGTACTCCTCGCCCGGACCCTCCCACGGCCGATCCGGACGGATGATGGGGTTGTCCGGATGGCGCACCGGCTCGTGCTGAGTGCGCCGGATGTTGTGCGTGGCGGCGATGACGTGTCCCGGAATCCCCTGCGAGACGTCCGTGCCTCGCGCCGCTTCCGCGTCATAAAGGCCCTCGATCTCCGCCGGCGTCTCTACCAGCAGCGCGGCCGACTTGTGCGCCTGCGGCGTCACGAAGCGGTGGGTCTCGATGATCTCGTCGTCGAAGAAGAGCTGCTTGCGCGTGCCGATGTCCTTGATGTCCTCGCTGCCCGGTACCTCGGTCCACTCCATCGCGATCACTCCGTGCGGTCGTCCATGATGATGAGGCGGATCTCGCAGCTTCCGGTGCTGACCGGCTCCGCCGAGGTGTAATAGGCACAGGCGAGGCGCCCCTGCGGGAGCGGCGCCAGGGAGGGATACGCGCAATCCCAGTTCGAGCCACGGTACAGGTAGCCCAGGATCTCCCACGCGACGCCGGCGTCGCGGCTGACCGCGCAGGACATGCCCGGCCGGCCGTCGGTCATGTCGCGATAGGCGCACAGGATGGAGCCGTCCCGCAGCGTCAGCAGGGCCGGGCACTGACCGGGCATGTCCGTCGGTTCGGCCGGCGTCCAGGTGTCACCCCCGTCCTCGGACCACGAGCGGTACAGGCGCCGCTGCGCGTTGGCGCGGATGATCGCCAGGTAGCGCCCGTCGGGCAGCGCGGTGACGTCGGTCTCACTGGGACAGAGCTCGCCTCCAGGATCCTCACAGAGAATGGAATGATCATCCCAGTTCCTGCCTCCGTTGGGCGAGAACACCGCCGCAAGTATCCGCAATTTCGGGTCCGCGGCATCGCGGGGAACGCCGTAGAACGGCGCCATGAGCCGGCCGTCCGGGAGCTCCTGGATCTTGCCGTAGGAGAATCCCCGCTCGGTAGGGCTCAGGAACGGATAGTCGAGCTCGGCGCTCCACTGGTCCCAGTTCGCGCCGCCGTCGGCGGAGCGGACGAACCGCCCGCGCGAGTAGATGCTCGCGCTACCGCCGGGGTGACGGCCCTGGGCTACGCAGAGCAGCAGCGAACCGTCGGTCAATCGGGTCATGCCGTGATGGGTGCAACTCCCCCAGCCCGGTCTCGCCGCGATCGGCCGCCGGTCGGGCCACGTCCTGCCGCCGTCGTGGGACCGAGCCACGTAGAGCACGCCCTGATCGGTGATGTGGTGGTCCGGGCTTTCCTTGTAGGCGACGACCAGATCGCCGTCGGAGGTCGACTCCAGGGCCGGCCATGCGCGGTGCCACCGCTCCTCGCCGCCGGCGACCAGCACGTCATCCACGACGCGGACCGGTCCCCGCTCACCTAGCAACACCGAGTCTCTCCCGGCCTCGCCCCGATCCGCAGGACCGCCCTCGCAATCAGGTACTTCCGTATACGGTCGAGAAACCCTTTCGCTCGTTCATACTCCTCCTGGGTTTCCCTGTCGGAGAAGTGAGTATGTACACTGTAGTCTGCCATCAGTCGATCATCCATACCTTCGGCGAGATCCCTCGCCCATTTCCGCTCTATCTCCCCCGTACGTACACCGCTGGGGATGACGAAATCCCTCCACGACCTCCTGTTCCGCGAGTATTCCCTTGCCGTAGTGGAAGTCCTTGAAGGCGATTACCGCTCCGTAGATCGGGATATAGTGGAAGATGAACAGCACAACGACCGGCGGGATCAGCAGCACGTAGAAGGACGACATGCGCTTGGCGAGCCGCCACTTCTCGCCCGTCAGCGGGTCGTACGCTTTCGTTCGGGGAGCGGCTTGTTGCGTCGCAGTCGACAAGGGCAACCTCCTCCTGCTCCCGCCTCAGGCTATCCGCAACTCTCGCGCCGCGGTTACGGGGGTGTCAAGGTTCCGGACCCGCGTGGCTCTGCGCGGCCCGCCGTCCCTGACTGCGCAGGGTCCGGATGTAGTATGCTGGTCATGATGAGGTAAACGGGGGTTAGCTCGTTCTACCTCAGCGGCAGCGCAGATACCGCAAACAAGGCGATCAGCCCGGAGGTACACCGTGGCAGCACCGTCGGAACCGCTCGTCGATCTCGGCACCGATGCCGGCGGCGACCGCATCGCAGTGGTTCGCGACGGCGAGGTGTCCTACCTGCCGGCGACGCGCGCCGACCTGGGCGTGCGGCATGAAGGCTCCGCGGGCGCGTGCCGCTACACGCGCCGCGCGAGTGACGGCGCGCTGTATGTCACCGGGCCGATGCTCGGGCGGACGATGTTTCGCTCCGCTGACGGCGGTCGCTCCTGGACCGGCACGCCCTACGAGTTGGGCATGGAGCGGTTCGCGCTCGAACGCATGCCCAAGGATACCGAGATCGGCTGGATCGGTGCGTTCGCGATCCTGCGCGACGACACCTTCCTCATGAGCGTCATCCCGTCCAATCACCGCAAGAACGATGAAGCGTACCTGGCCCGTTCCACCGACTTCGGCGCCACCTGGTCGGTGGAAAGGATGGAGCTGCCCATCAGCGATCGTGCGCTGGCGGCCGGCAACGGCGACCTGATCGAGCTGGCCGACGGCGCCCTGTTGCTGACGCTGGACACGTGGTACTACGGAGAGTCGGAGGACGAGGATGATCTCCCGGTCGAGCAGCGCGGCGGCTTCGGCTACGTGCTGCGCTCCACGGACGGCGGCAGAACCTGGCCCGAGAAGCACTGCCTGTCCATCCAGGGCGGCGAGGTTCACCTGCTGGAACTGCCGTCCGGCACGCTGCTGGCGGCGATCCGCAAGCAGCGCAACGCCCGCCTGCCCGGCGATCCGGCCGACATCGAGGTGACGATGCGCGCCAACGGCTACGAGCCCGAATACACGGGGCATGCCACGCCCACCGAGGCGGAAGGAGCCGCGTTCTTCAAGCACGTTGCCGTCGCCCAGTCGCCCGACGGCGGCCGCACGTGGGTCAACGAGCGGCGCGTCTCAGGCTACGAGCAGTGCTCCGGCGACCTGACGCTGCTGGCGGACGGCACCACCCTGGTGCTCACCTACGACAGCCGCTACCACGGGCGCTTCGCACGCGCGGGGGTGCGGGCGCGGGTCAGCTACGATGTGGGCGCCACTTGGGAGCCGGTCGAATACGTCCTGGGCGAAGGCGAGAACTACCCCGGCGGGATCGCCGTGGACGACGGCGGGTTGATCACGATCTGCCCCCACTGGAATCAGGGGCCCATTCAGGCCGTGCACTGGCAGCCGCTGCCGCAAGGAGATTAGCAGATGAAGTTCGAAGGACAGGCCGCGCTGGTGACCGGCGCCGGCTCCGGGATCGGCAAGGCCGCCGCCCTGGAGCTGGCCCGCGAGGGCGCGCGTGTGGGCGTACTCTCCAGGACGACCGCCCAGATCGAGCAGACGGTGGTGGAGATCGAGGCGGACGGAGGACAGGCGATCGCGCTGACCGCGGACGTCTCACAGGCCGATCAGGTGGCGGCGGCCGTCGACGCGCTCGTCGCCGCCTACGGACGGCTGGACATCGTGTTCGCCAACGCCGGCATCAACGGCGTGTGGGCGCCGGTCGAGGAGATCACCCCGGAGGAGTGGGACGCAACCATCGACATCAACCTCAAGGGCACCTTCCTCACCGTCAAGTACTCGGTCCCCCACCTCAAGCGCGCGGGCGGCTCGATCGCGATCTGCTCCTCGGTGCAGGGGACACGCATGTTCAGCGTGACGGGCTCGTCCGTGTACTCTGCTTCCAAGGCGGCGCAGGTCACGTTCGCGAAAAAGCTGGCGGTGGAGCTGGGGCCGACGCGCATCCGGGTCAACGCGATCTGCCCGGGGTGGTTCGAGTCCGAGATCGGCGACAACACCTTCCCGCGCAACGTCGACAGCATCGAGATGCGGCCGGAACGGTCCGACTTCCCGCGCGGATCGATCCCGATGACCGGCGGAAAGGCCGGCGACCCGGCGCAGATCGGCAAGCTGGTGGCGTTCCTGGCCTCCGACGACGCCCGCCACATCAGCGGCACCGAGGTGTGGATCGACGGAGCCGAGTCGCTGCTGATCGGGTAGCCCTGCCAGCCAGCCAACGGAAGCGATGATCGCGTCGTAGTGTTCAGCGGCAAAGCGGCGCGTCGGACGGTGGCGTCACATGCCCCAGACGGTGACCCGCGCCGCGCCGGCGCCGGACGGCGCATCACGGCGGAAGATCTTCTCCTCCCAGCTCCGCTCCGGCGACCGGTCGAACACGATCAGATGACCCGCCTCCGCCCCGCACCGGTCCATGTAGGCGCGCGTCTGCTCCAGCCCCTCAGCGATGGTCCGCTCCAGACCCCCGCGCCACACCTTGCACTCCACCACCCAGCGCCGTTCGCGCCCACCCTGCGGCCATACGATCAGCAGGTCCGTGCGCCCGCTCCCTAGCGCGTACTCCCGCTCGATGCGCCCGCCGCCGTTGACGATGCGCTGCAGGTGCGCCTGCAGCAGCAACTGCGGCCCGGCTTCCTGGTACCGTTCGAAGCGCTGCACCCAGTGCTCGGAGTGCTCCCGGAAGAACGTCTGGAACGCCGCGATCAGCCCCGCCACGTCCAGGTTGCCGGCGGCGTCCACGTACCACGCCATCTCCTGCGTCAGCCCCGCCTGCACCGCGTAGTTCAGGTGGCGCGGCACCACCTCCGCGTAGATCGGGTTGGCGATGCGCGGCCGGCCGCCCACGTCCTGCGTGACCAGGCCCAGGTCTCGGACGTAGGCGAGGTCTTCGTCCGACCACGCCTGCTGGCCGGCGCCGGCCAGGATCGGCTCTATCACCCGCCGCACGCGCTCTTCGCGCAGCTTGTTCGCCAAGTCGTCGACGTGCGTGTCGCGGCGCAGGATCAGCCGCTCCTGCGCCTCCAGGACGGCGTCCGCCGTGATCGGCCGAGATCGGTCGCGTCCCGGCTTGTGGCGGAAGCAGGCGTCGTAGCACAGCGCGTTCACCAGCCACGGCTGGCCGGCGGTACGCGTGCCGATCAGCTCCGACGCCCCCTCCGTGAACGCCTGCCCGGTCGCCGCCGTGTGCTGCGCCAGCAGCGCGCGTATCTCCTGCCCGGAGAAGTCGCCCAGCCGCAGCGACTCCGACTTGATATTGAAGGCGCTGCCGCCGAGCACCATCCGGTCCTCGGCGGTGGAGTGAATGCGGTAGTCGCGCACGTCGCGTACGCCGCACAGGACGATGCTGTGTGGGAAGGCGGCCGGACGCTGGTCGTAGCCGGTGCGAAGCTGCCGCAGCACCGACAGCAACGTGTCGCCGATCAGGGCGTCGATCTCGTCGATCAGCAGCACCAGCGGGCGCAGGTCGGCCATGCTCCAGCGCGCCAGCGCTTGGCGCAGCGCCTGCCCCGGCCCGACGCGCTCCAGCAGGGTGGGCCAGAGGTTCTCCAGGGTCTCGTCGTCCAGCGTCACGCTTGCCCGAAACGCAAGTTCGGCAAGGACGATGCGGATGCCCTCGGCGATGTTCTCCCGCATCGCCTGGCCGGCCTCGACGTTGGCGTACACGCAGCGGTAGTCGCCCGCCTGCCCGGAGTTGAGCAGATCGCGGAGAGCCAGCAGCGCGGAGGTCTTGCCGGTCTGCCGCGGCGCGTGCAACACGAAGTACTTCTCATCGCGGACGAGGCCGAGCACGTCGTCGAGATCGATCCGCGTCAGCGGCGGGATGTGGTAGTGCCGGTCCGCGCGGACGGGGCCTTCGGTGTTGAACTTGCGCACGGCTTCATTGTCGCGGGACTCGGCGCCGCTGTCATCCGCGCGCCCGCAACCCAGGAGCCGTACGCGCCGGAGACCTTCGGCCACCGCCAACGACCTGCCATTCGTTCAGTAGTCCGAGGTTCGCGTTTTCCCGCAACACGCCCTGTCTCACGGCGCGACGGACACCAGGGCGATGCCGGCCACGATCACGACCGCCGCGCCGATGCGCACGAACGGCGCCCGCTCCCGCATCAGCACCGCCGCGGCGACCACGCCCAGGACGATGCTGAACTGGCGGAGCGCCACCACGTAGCTCGCGCGCTCCGAAAGCTGGTACGCCCACAGCACCAGCGAATAGGCCACGAACATGCTGAAGCCGACCGCGGCGATGCGCCAGTCGCCGAAGAGCGTCCGCAATGACCGCCAGGACACCGGTGCGCGCGACACCGGCGCCGCCGCGCGCCGGCGGGCACTCGCCCGCATGGCCACGACCAGCAGCGGTGCGTACAGGATCGTGGTGATCACGAACTCCCAGAGTCCGTACTGGATCGCGTCGATCAGCCCGCCCCCGGACTCGCGGCGCAGCGCCTCAGCCGCCAGCTTGTCGAACGCGGTGTAGCCCACGGTGCCGGCGGCGGCGACCGCCGCCCACCCGATCGTGGCATGCAGCACGCGGGGTCGCCGGACGCCAACCTCCCCTGCGGGGCGCGGACTGCCGGCCAACGAGATGACGAGGCAGCCGGCCGCGACCAGGGCAAGCCCGAGCCACCCCATCGCGCTCGGCGACAGGCTCCGAGCCAGGTCGAACCCGCCCAGGAACAGCACCGGCAGCGCCCTCGTCACCGGATACACGACCCCCAGGTCGCCGGCGCGGTAGCCCAGGGTGAGCCCCAGGAAGTAGACCGCCTGCGCGCAGCTCGCGCCCAGAAGGAACGGCCATACCACGTGCAGGATCCCCGCCATGAACAGCTCGGCCCAGGCAGCGAGCAGGACGGCCGGCACGCTGATGGTGACCAGGATCTGCCGGATCGTCGTCCACGAGTCGCTGCGCTGCTTGGCGACGAGATTCCAGCCGGCGTGCAGGATCGTCGAGAACAGGACGATGCCGACGGCGAGCGGAGGCAACGCTACCTCATGGCCGCGTCAGGGTCATGGCCGCGTCAGGGGATGTGAGCGACTCAGCCGTAGGCGGCGTGCCGGTGGCGACCGAGCATCCGCTGCAGGCGCGGCCCCGCTCCCTCCCACACGTGCTCCGGCATGCGGTAGTCGATGAACGGGTAGAAGCGCTGTGCGACGAAACGCTTGCTGTAGGTGGCTCCGCCGAGCAGCCGGCGGCGGTCCGAGGCGTTGGGCGCGCCGCGATGCCAGGCCTGGTTGTTGAAGATGTAGGCGTCGCCCGGCTCGGCCAGGATCGACGCCGGCCCGTTGCCGTCGAAGTGCGGGCGGTCCTGGGTCTCCGGGCGGCGGCCCGCGCAATGGCTCTGCGGGACCACCTGCGTGGGGCCGCACGCGACCGAGTCGATGCTGGTCAACGGCGTGAAGAGCTGCATCACGTTGCACGGCAGCGGCACCTCGGGGTCGTGGCGAGGGATCTCCGGCGGCAGCGGAAACTGAACCAGGTCGTCGAGGTGCCAGCCGCCGGGACCGTCGACCACGGCATCGGGATCGGGTTCGGTGAACAGCGCGTTCTGGCCCATGAGGTGGCATTGGTCGCCCAGCACCGCCTCCGCCAGGCTGGCGAACGGCTCGCGCACGATCAGGTCGCGGAAGGAGCGGTCGTACTCGAACATCCGCATCAGCGAGCGGTTGCTCCGGTGGTTGCCGGGCGAGTCCTCCTGCATCTCGGGATCGTCGATCATGCGCTCCATCGCGTCGCGGAGCGCGGCCACCTCGTCCCGCTCCAGGATCGAAGTGCCCAGGAAGCAATACCCGTCGCGCTGCAGACGTTCCGTGATCCGTTTCGTCTCGGCCTCCGTGAACCGCTCGCCTGAGCCAATCGGCCCGGCCGACGCGCCGTTTGAGTATGCCATGCGGGGAAGTCTATACTTTCCCGTGAGCGTGCGCCGCAACGCGGCGCACCGACTCCGCCCCAGGCAGCCGCACGATGAAACGATGCTCTCGGACATGCTGGTTGTGCGGCACGTATACCCTGGCCATCGGGGTTTTTCTCCTGAGTACGGCCCTGGCCTCCGCTTCCGGCGCCGGCGAAGAGGATTCAGGCGAGGTCGTCGTGCTGATCACCGACCATCGCGAGGCGATCGACGACTTCACCGAGCTGGTGGTCACGGTCGACGGGGCGCGCCTGCACCGCCGCGGCGCTCGCACCGACGAGGGCTGGCTGTCGATCACGGTCGATCCGCAGGAGATCGACCTGACCCTCTACAAGGACGGCGCGACCGTCGAACTCGCCAGGGAACGGGTGCCCGTGGGCCGATACGACGCCGCGGAGATTCTGGCGTCCGGCGCTCGCGGCGTGGTGCAGGGCGGCGATCGGGTGGGCGTGCCGCTGGAGCTCACCCCGGTGCGCACGGACGTTCGCGTGCGCGCCGATCGGGTCACGCAGGTGACCTTCGATCTCGTGGTGCACGACCTGCGCGATCATGGCAAGACGTGGGGCGTCCTGCTCGAAGAAGTGCGGGTGCAGCAGCTCAGCGCCGGGTCGTGACGAGAGTTCAGGTCAATCCGCGCGATCGCCGAGGGCCGCGTACATGGTGCGCGTGCCGGTGAACGTCGATCGGCCGTGCGCCATGAGCATGTTGTCCAGGATGATCATCTCGCCCCGCCGGAGCGCGTATGACGTCTCCGCCGCCGTACAGAGCTCGAACCAGGCCGCGCAGTCGTCCGGCGGCACCCTGCTGCCGTCCTCCATGAGCATGGCGTCGATGCTGTCGGGCGCCTCCTTCATGGCCGTGGCTATCCTCAGGGCGTCCCCCATCCTGCCGTCACGCTCGGCCACCAGGCGGCGGCCCATCGGCTGATAATGCAGTCCCTGGCTGCACCACATCTCGCCATGCACCGGGTGCGGCCGGAAGAACCGCGCGGGCTCCTGCAGGAAGATCAGGGAGCCGTCCGCCGTCCAGTTCAGATCCCAGCCCTTGCGCTCGGCGATGGCCGCCGCTTCCCGCCGGTCGCCGGTGCCCAGCACCTCCTGCCAGCTCTTCTCCCTGCGCGATACGACCGGCTCGCTCCCCTCGGTCCGGAGCGTGCGGCGCAGGCGGGCGCGCTCTCCCCGGTACTTTCGTTTCAGTTCGTCCGGCAACTCCGCGGACACGCGGCGCATGTCGCCGATCAGGTGCGTCTTCTGGCCGTTGTCGGGCGGCTCGTGGCAATAGAAGGAGATGTAGTCCGGCACGTCATCCAGATAAGCCATCTCCTGGTGGATCATCACGGTCGTGTCGGGGGGCAGGTCGGTCGCCGTGTACACGCCGCGTCCCAGGTCCGTCCGCGGTGCCGTGCCGCCCACGTAGGAGTGGTGGCGGAAGTCGATCGACGCCAGGAACTCGGCGTACCGGACCGGGCCGTCGATGCCGGCATCCCGGAACAGCAGCGCCCCTTCCCGGTCGACGATCTCGAAGATCCGGTCCTTGCGCTCGCGAGCGGCCCCCGACGCCTTCGCGCCGGTCAGATCCATGTGCACGCACGGCACGGACACGCCGTTGCCGAGCTCCTCGTACTCGTACGTCATCGGGACCTCTCTCCGTAGCGTAGAAGCAACGGAACCCTTGTCAAGGTTCGTCGCTGGCCGGCGCGGCGTCGGGCGGCTCCGTCGGATCCCCAAGTGGAACCGGCCGGCTTGCCTGACCGCGAAGCTGCTCTATACGATCGACCAGTCGCTCCGCGATGTCGAGCGCACGTTCAGCATCACGTTCGAAATACGCCTGGTCAGGGAGAATGTCCGGCAAGCCGTTCGGGTATCGAGTCGGGATGTACAGACGGTCCAACTCGGCTGCCATGGGCACCATGCCCTGCAAGCGGGCGTAGCAGTCCGCGTGGAGCTCCTTCAAATCGTCTATCAGCTTGCGCACCGAGTGGCCCCAGGGGTCGCGGTCCAGCGCATGCCACAGGCTCTTCATCGCTTTCTCAGCGGCTTGCTGCGCGTGGAAGCAGGAATGCGCATAGCGTTCGTTGGAAAGCAGGACGCGTGCCGTCGCGAGGTCACCGCGCGCCGTGCCCAGCCACCGCGCCGCTTCGGCGTGGTTCTTTTCCTCACTCATGGATGACGATGCCTTCCCGCAGTATGCGGCGCATGAACGGCCGGTGCGCGATCGCACGCAACTCGTCCTCGGTGTAGATCAGCATCTCGACGTGCAGGTCAGGCACGTGATCATGGACCGCCTTGACGTCGTCGTAGCGGTCGAGGAACCGCTTCTTCGTATCCATGACGATCAGCAGATCGAGATCGCTCCTCCGTGTCTGCGTACCACGCGCGTAGGAACCGAAGACGATCGCTCTCTTGACCGCATGGCCGGCGCAGAACGCAGCCAGCCGCGGGCGCATCTGGTCGAGCGACGGAGGAGCGGCGCGCCTGGTCGGAGCTGCTGGTTCGATGACGGCCATGGTAGCGCTCGTGCCCCTGACGGTACAGGTCGGGCGGTGCGTATGGGATGATTGACGCGATGACAACCGGGTGAGAGAATCAGATTTATGGGAACCGAATCAGAGATGCTGAGCGGCATGCACCGGATCTCCGCTACCGAGGCCAGCCGTTCTTTTTCCAGACTGCTCGACGAGATCGAACGGGGGCACCGGTTCCTGGTTCGACGGCGCGGAGAGGACATCTGCGTCATGGCCGCGCCCCCGACCACCGGCCGGCGGGCCTCCGAGTGTCTGCGCCTACTCCGCGGCCGACCGCCCGTCGTTCTGGACGGAGACTTCGGCGACGACTTGCTGGAGATCCTGGCCGGCGAGCCGATCGAACATCGGCAACCGTGGGACTGCTGATCGATTCGACGGTTGTCATCCACGCGGAGCGGCGTGGCCAGACACCAGCGGATCTCATCAACGAATTGCGGGAACGATACGGGGACACGCTCATGGCGGTATCGGTGATGAGTGCGGCGGAGCTGTTCCACGGATGCCGGCGCGCGGACACGCCATCGAGGCGCGCTCGACGCGAGGAGTTCGTCGAAGCGCTGATTTCGGCGGTGCCGGTCATTCCCATAACGCTCACGGTGGCGCGTGTCTTTGGAGAGATCGACGCAACGCTGAGAGCTGCGGGCCGGAGAACTCCAACGTCGGATCTTCTCATCGCCGCGACTGCGTTGTCCCGAGACGATGATGTCGTGACCGGCGACACACGACACTTTGGCCGGGTTCCCGGGCTCACGGTTCAGGTACTGCCGGGGCTATCGCCGTAAGGCGTGCGCATTCTGCCGTCGCTGCGATCCGACCGCCCTTCGGCGCAGGACGCGACTCGTGGCATAATCGAATCCATGATCGAGGACTTTCGCGAGTTTCGTGTCTCCAATGACGCGCTGACCGACCCCGGCGAGCTGCGGCGGCGCATGGCCGATGAAGGCTACCTGTTCTTCCGAGGTCTCCTGGACCCGGACCGGTTGCGGGCGCTGCGCCGCGACATGCTGGAGGTCATCGCCGCGAACGGCTGGCTGGTGCCCGGCACCGATCCGGTGGACGGCATCGCCGACCCGGACGAGCGCTGCACGGAAGGCGACCTCGCCTATGTCGAGGTCTACCACCAGCTCTACCGGCTGGAGAGCTTCCACCGCGCCGGGCACTGGCCGGAGGTCATCGACGTGCTGGCCAAGGTCATCGACGGACCCGTGTTCGCGTTTCCGCACAAGATCGCGCGGCTCTGGTTCCCGCAGTACACCGAGCACACGACGCCGCTTCATCAGGACTTCGTCCACTTTCAGAGCAGCCGGGAGGTGTACTCCTGCTGGCATCCGGTCGGCGACTGCTCGCGCGAGTTGGGCGGCCTGGCGGTCCTGCCGGGCTCGCACCGCGTCGGCAGGGTGGTCGATCACCACTTCTCCCTCGGCGCCGGCAGCCTCAGCGTCGACCCCTCCGAACACGAGGACGGCTGGGTCTCCACCGATTACGAGATCGGCGACGTGCTCTTCTTCCACTGCCTGACCATCCACGGCGCCCTGCCGAACGTGACGCCGGACCGGCTGCGGGTGTCGCTGGACAACCGCTACCAGCCCCTCGGCGCCCCGGCGACCGACCACATGCTCGATCCCCATCTGTCGGGCCACCGGCCGCTGTCGTGGGAGCAGGTCTACGCCGGCTGGAGCGGCTCGGAAGACCTGCGGTACTACTGGCAGGAGCACGATTTCGAGGTGATCGCCAAGGACACCAGCTTCCAGGAGAAGGGTTTCGCCGAGGCGGTCGAGCGAGCGCGCAGCGGTGATCCGCTCGCCCGTCTGCACCTGCAGCGGATCGCGGACCTGAATCCGGACACCGAGCAAGCGCAGAATGCCGCGCGCATCCTCGCCGAGGCGTCGCCAGTCGCGTAGCGCCGGCGGCTCAGGAGGACGACGAGGGCTTCGGGGCGACGACGGACCAGTCCGGCGGCAGTTCCGGGATCGGCCACGCAGGATCGGGTCTCCAGGAGATCCACTCTCCGTTGAAGGGATACTCGCGCCGCGCCGCCCGCTCGATCACTCGTTCGCCTTCGATCCTGACCCGCCGCGCGTCGGCTGCGGAGATCCATCCGACGTCGACCGCTCGCTCCAGGTGGTCTTCGTCCTTCCACCGGTGCTCTCCGTTCGGGGCGATGACCACGTCGAGCGCCTGATCCGACGTATCGAATCCCCTCGACGTCCTGGCCAGCGGTGTCTGCAGGTTCACGTACCAGCACCGGAACTCCCAGGTCTGCGCTTCCCACATCAGCCACACGCTGTGCCACGTGTCCGGCACCGTGAGCATCAGGACGTTGGTATCGGTCCAGGTCTTTGCGATGTACGGCCACTCGGCGTCCGTGAGGCCGCTCAGCCCCTGGCGGGTCATCACGTCCACGGCCCACGCCGTATCCACCACCATGACGGACCCACCGCATGCCTGATACAGCGCCACCTCGTCATCTCGGTCGTGGACGACCGTCACAGACCGGGCGAAGACGACCTTGCCGGCCCCGACGTCCCGATGGAGGATCTTCCGGCCCCGCGGCCACGTCCGCAGTGCAAAATACGGCACGCTGTCCAAGGTAAGCACATCAAGGAAGACAATCTCCTCCCCTCGCTGCCACGGCATTGATCCCAGTATGGCGCCACGCCCCGCCGGCTCAAGCGTACGGAGCCAGGCGAGGCTCGCGGCGCGGTGCGTTCACCAGGAGTTGGTCCAGCAGCAGCTCCTTGAGGTCGCGCTTGATGCCGGCGTAGCCGGCGTCGTCCCACAGGTTGGAGAGCTCGTGCGGGTCCTCGCGGCGGTCGAACAGCTCGCCATACGGCTGCCCGCCGCAACAGCTCAGCCGCCAGCGGTCGGTGGTCAGCGTGCGCAGGTAGATGCCGAACAGCTCGTCGTCGCGTCGAGCTCCGCCCATGATCGCGAGCTTTCGCGAATTTCGTATCTCCAACGACGCGCTGGCCGACCCTGCCGGCTGCCTGTGTCGCTGGACAACCGCTACCAGCGCCTCGGCACCCCGGTCACCGGCCACATGTTCGAACCCCACCTGGCGGGCCACCGGCCGCTGTCGTAGGATGAGGTCTATGCTGGCTGGAGCGGCTTGGAAGACCTGCGGTACTACTGGCACGAGCACGACTTCGAGGTGATCGCCAGGGACACCAGCTTCCAGGAGCCATGGCTGACGCGGAGCAGACGGTGTCCGCTCCGTCGAAACCCCTGATCTGGGTAGGGTCGAGCCTTCGCGACCTCAAGTCGTTCCCGCGTGCTGTTCAGCGCGTATTGGGACATGCTCTGCAGCAAGCCCAGCTCGGTCTAAAGCCGATAGAGGCGAAACCGCTGAAGGGCTATAGAGGATCCGGAGTGCTTGAGCTCGTCGAAGACTACGATGGCGACACGTATCGGGCTATCTATACCGTACGGTTGCCACCAAGGATCTATGTACTGCACGCCTTTCAAAAAAAGGCGAAGAAGGGCAGCAAGACTCCGAAACACGAACTTGATATGATCAACAGGCGTCTACAGCGTGCTGTGAGCATCCACGCGAAACGGGAGGATGGCGATGAGTGACGAGCTGGAGTACACCGTTGGGAGCGGTAACGTCTTCGCGGATCTCGACCTACCAGACGCCGAAGAGCTCAAAGCCAAGTCAGACCTCGCGACGGAAATCAAGCAGATCATCGAGCACCGTAGACTGAACGACGCCGAAGCGGCTGATGTCATGGGTATCGACAAGACCAAGGTCCCCTCACTTGTGCGGGGTCGATTGGACGATTTCTCGATGGAACGGCTCTACCGGTTCCTCAACGCGCTTGGCAGAGACATCGAAATCGTGGTCAAGCCAACACCAGAGGGCCGACGTCGGGCGGTGCTGAGTGTAAAGTGCCACGCCGTTCCTGCCGCAGACGAGATTGCTGCGGAAGACGTTCGGTCTCCTGCCCGAGAACAATCCGGCGAATAGCAAGCGCGATGAGCAGGACCGCGACGATCGGCTGACGGCCCTGCGTGATCATCGAAGTCTCGCCACGTATCGATAAATCACGCATACGGAGCCAGGCGAGGCTCGCGGCGCGGTGCGTTCACCAGGAGCTGGTCCAGCAGCAGCTCCTTGAGGTCGCGCTTGATGCCGGCGTAGCCGGCGTCGTCCCACAGGTTGGAGAGCTCGTGCGGGTCCTCGCGGCGGTCGAACAGCTCGCCATACGGCTGCCCGCCGTAGCAGCTCAGCCGCCAGCGGTCGGTGGTCAGCGTGCGCAGGTAGATGCCGAACAGCTCGTCGTCGTTCTCGGTCACGACGCCCTCGCGCCAATCGGGCGCCGCCTCGCCGTGCAGGAACGCAGCGAGCGACCGGCCCTGCATCGAGGCCGGCGGCTGCACGCCGGCCAGGTCCAGCAGTGTCGGCGCCAGATCGACCAGACCCACGGGCGCCGTCGTCGAGCGGCCGGCGGCGATCCCCGGACCGCGCCAGATCGACGGCACGCGCAGCAGCCCGTCGTAGTGAAACGGCCCCTTCATCAGCAGGCCGTGATCGCCCATCAGGTCGCCGTGATCGGAAGTGTAGACCACCACCGTGTCGCCGGCGCGCCCCAGCGCGTCCAGCTCCGCCAGCAGCCGGCCCACGCCATCGTCGATCAGCGCCACCATCCCCCAGTAGTGGGCCACCATGTCGCGCATCTGATGCTCGCTGTAGCGGTTGCACGGCCGCACGTTCTTCCACCCCGTCCGCTGCCCGCCGCCGGCCGGTCCCGCGGCGAAGTGCTCCGCGAACCAGCCGCCCGACGCCTCGTAGAACGCCTTGAAGTGGGGCGGCATCAGATCCAGCTCGCCGTCCCGCCGCGACGGCGCCGGCACCTCCTCCGCCCGATACCGGTAGCAGTACGGAGCCGGCGGACAGAACGAGGGGTGCGGGTCCGGGATCGAGCAGAACACCAGGAACGGACGGTCGTCGGGCGGGCGCAGGTAGTCGAGGGTCCGGTCGACGACCCAGTTGGTGCAGTGCAGCTCGGCCGGCAGGGCGGAGTTCCAGGTGCGCCACGCGCCGGACGGTTGGTCGAGGGCGTGCTCGATCTGCATCAGCCCGTACCCGTCCGGGCAGCGCGCCGCCAGCCAGTCGGTGTAGTCGGGACCGTACACGGTCTCGTTGTGGCCGCCGACCACCTCGGCCGTGTCGAAGCCCATGTAGCCGGGCGGCACGGTGCGGCGCGTCGCCAGCGCCGCCTGATTCTCATGGCTGGCCGCCGCGTCGTGCTCGCCACCCCACGCGTTCAGGTGGATCTTGCCGAACGAGGCGGTCCGGTAGCCGGCCTCCTTCAGGGTCGTCGTCAGCAGCGGCACCTCCGGCGCCAGGTTGACGCCGTTCGCGCGCACGCCGTGGCCCGAGGGGTACTGGCCGGTCATGATCGTCGCCCGGCTCGGCATGCACAGCGGGTGCTGGACCACGCACTCGTCGAAACGCATGCCGCCGGCTGCCAGGGCGTCGAGCGCCGGCGTAGCGCACAGCGGGTTGCCGTAGCAGCCCAGCGTGTCACGCCGTTGCTCGTCGGTCAGGACGACCAGGATGTTCGGCGGTCGCTTCGCCACGAGCGCCCTCCTTTCGTGAGACGTTACGCTACCATCCGCGAAACCCACCATCCGCGAGGTGCGCCATGAACATCGACATCGGCACGCGCCGGCAGCTCTTCTTCGACAACCACATCATCGAGATGGTGCAGACCATGACCCGGCGCATGCACCTGCCGGTGAAGCACGGGTGCAATCCGCTGATCCGCAAGGACCGTCCGTGGGAGCAGGACCCCTGCTTCCGCACCGGCACCATGTGCGTCGCCCACGATCCCGACGAGAAGCTCTACAAGTGCTGGTACTGCGACTACGCGTGGGACTACCAGACCTTCATGGCGAACACACCCAAGGCGAAGCCGGCGGCGGCGACGGGCGCCCGGAAGTCGCTGTCGGAGGCGTTCATGGTCTCCGGGTTCCAGTTCGAGACCACCGACAACCGCTGGCTGTACGCCGAATCCGAGGACGGCATCGAGTGGCGCAAGCCGGAGCTGGACTACCTGGAGGTCGACGGCCGCAAGACCAACATCTGCCTGGGCGGCGGCCACCACGGCGAGGTCTACGTGGCCTGCTTCTTCCGCGACGAGCTGGAGCAGGACCCGGCCAAACGCTTCAAGTCCATGCACTGGCGCCAGCTCTCCGAGCAGCTCAGCGTCACCGAATCACAGATTCGCGTCGCGCACTCCGCGGACGGCCGCTCCTGGGCCGGCGGCGACGAACCCATCACGGTCGGCCGCATCCGCGAGCGGCGCCTGGGCGACGAGATGATGGTCCTGCCCGACGTCGAGACCGGACAGTACCTGCTCACCGTGCGGGAGACGGCGATGGGCGACCGGCTGAGCTTCCGCGACCAGCCCGTCCACCTGCAGGGGAGCTGGAACTCGCCCTACTACCCGGACAATCCGCTGCTGATGAACAAGCGCCGCGTGTTCGTGACCAACAGCAACCGGCTCGACGAGTGGCCGACCCTGCGCGAGCTGCTGGTGCCGGACGACCGCGACGACAACCTGGACGAGGCGTTCTATTCCCTGCCGGTGATCCGCGCCGGCGAGTACTACGTCGGCTTCCTCAACGTCTTCCACGCCGTGGACAACACGATGGACGTGCAGCTCCTGTACAGCCGCAACGCCTACGACTGGACGCGCGTGGAGCGCGGCCGCACGTTCCTGGGCCTGAGCCCCGACTCCTGGGACCCGTACATGGTCGAGGTGGGCGCCTCGGTGATCCAGGGAGACGACGCGATCCGCATCTACTACGGCGGCGCCGCCTGCCATCACGACTGGTACCTGTTCGGCGAGCGCGAGGGCCTGGACATGCCCGACGAGCCGGGCGTCAACAAGACGGCGCTGGGGCTGGCGACGCTGCGGCCCGACGGGTTCTGCTCGCTCGACTCCACCGTGCGGCCGGCGCTGTTCGTGACCTGCCCCTTCACCAGCCCCGGCTCCGAGCTGATCGTCAACGCCCGCTGCGGACCCAAGGGCTACCTGGAGGTCGAGCTTGCGGACGCCGCGGACCGCGTCGTGCCCGGCTACGAACGCGCCGCCTGCCTGCCGTTCCACGGTGACGCGACACGCCACGCGGTGCGCTGGACGGGACGCGCCGCGCTGCCGCGCGACGTGCTGGACCGCGGCGCAAAGCTGCGCTTCTTCTCGCGCGACTGCAGCCTCTATTCCTTCGCGGTCGAGGATGCCTCCGCCGCCTGACGACGCTCGGGCGGGCCGGTCAGTCGCCGTCCGGCAGGCGGATGGCCGTGCTCACTCCAAGTCAGCTCAGCTCAATTTCAGCAGGTCCGAAACCTCGGCCAGGAACTCATCGACTCTCTTCACGGCCTCGGCTGCAGGCGGACCACCTGACAGGATGCGTATCGTCTCGTGCGGCAGACCGTGAGGTAACCCCTCCGGGCCGTCACGCAGCAGGAACGCTGCCGCCGCTTCGGCGTCGTCCGGCTCCGGCTCGCCGCGCGTCGCGGCCAGGGCGCCGACTGCGAGGCGCGCGGCCTCCAGCGCCGGCGCCTGCGCCTCCTCCGCGAAGCCGCCTCCTTCGAGCAACGCTGCGGCCTTGAGCTTGTGGAGTGCCTGGTCTACGAGGGTGCGTGCCCGAGCCGCGTACGCCGCGCGCTCCTGTTCCTCGCCGAGGGCGGGATGAATCTCCCGCATCCCTTCCACCGGCATCGAGATGATTCCGTTGCGCGCGAGGCGGAGCATGGACTCATGGGTTGCGGCGTCGATCACGCTCACCGGCATGCCGGCGACCTGCGCGAGGCGGCTCTCCTCCTCGGCGGCGCGGGCGGGCGAGACCGCGAGCACCACCAGCATCGCCTCCCCATCTTCACCTTCACCTTCACGCTCACGTACCAGGATCCGCTGCAACGCCGCGCCGTGGTGGGTCACCAGATCGTCACGCAACCGATCGACCGCGCCACGCGGTCCGGCGTCAGTGGCCGGGATCGGCTCATCGTCGCCGGCCGTACCCAGCACCGCGTCCAAACGCTCCATGAACGCCGCGCGACTCGTGGGCATGCGGATCTCGGCGAGATTCCCACGCCGATCGAGCGAAAGCGACGGATTTCGGCACGGCGCCGGATCTGCGGGACGGAGCCGGTGTGCCAGGCGAACTCGACGCCGGCGGCAACGGCCTGCTCGCGCACCAGTTCCAGCATCCGAATCCATTCCGAGAAGACCAGGATCTTGCGCTGCGAGTCGCTCAGCAGATCGGGCAGCAGGCGCTCGATCTCATCCAGCTTCGGGCACTCGTGGCGTTGACCGTCGAGGATGGTGGGCGTGTCGCACACCATGCGCATGCAGGCAAGGAACTTCTGCAGCCGCTCGTATTCCTCTTTGATGAGCGGCCGGCGGCGCGCGATCGCCGCCAATCGCCGCACGCCGAACTCGTAATCGTCATACACGGCCTGCTGCGTGTCGGTCATGGGAACGAAGAAGGTCTTCGTCGTCCGGCCCGGGAGCTGGCTCTCCACCTCTTCCTTGCGCCGCCGCAGCATCACCGGGCCGATCCGATCGGCGAGCTGCTCGAGATTCCGGAAGCCTGCCGGGCGGCCCTTGGCGTCCAGCTCGTAGTACTCCCGGTTGAAGCGGAACAGCGAGCCGAGCAGCTCGGGATCGAGAAACTCGACGATGGAGTAGATCTCGTCGATCCGATTCTCCAGCGGGGTACCGGTGAGGACGAATGCATAGCGACTGTGTAGCCGCTTGACCGCGTTCGCGGTCTTGGTCTGCCAGTTCTTGATGCGTTGCGCCTCGTCCAGGATGACGACTTCCGGCTCCAGGAGATCGAGGATCTCGTCGCCGTCGACCAGAATCTGCTCGTAGTTGCAGAGCGTGAAGAAGGTTCGACTGCGGTACGCCGCGCGTCGCGCGAGCCGATTGCCGGCCACCACGCACGCGGGCAACTCGGAGAAGCGGGCGATCTGTTCTTCCCACTCCGCCTTGACTGACGCCGGCGACACCACCAGCACGCGCTCGATGCCGCGCAGCCTGCGCAGCAGGGCGCACGCCGCGATTGCCTGCACGGTCTTGCCGAGGCCCATGTCGTCGGCGAGCAGAGCGCGCTCCCGAAACGCCAGATGCAGCACACCGTCGACCTGATACGGCAGCAGCGGCTGCTTGAGCAGGTCGGAGGCGGACGCGCCGTCGGTCAGACTCGCCTTGAAGCGGTCGTACTCGCGCTGCCGGCGCCGGCCCGCCCGGCGCGCGGCAACCCAGCTTTGCAGCCGGCGCGAGACGCGCACGCAGTCCGGGTGGGAGCCGGCCAGTTCTTCCAGAGCCCGTAGTGCCCGTTGCGAGCCGCGGCGCAGGTTCGCGTAGAGTCGTTCGACATCCTGCACCAGGGCAGGTCTGGAGTGCCCGATCGGCGCCGGCGTGGCCATGCGCACGGTACGCCCGTCCCGCTCGTCCAGGAAGATCTCGATGCGGCCGCTTGCCGTGCCGCGGCGCGCGTGCCGCCCCCGCCCCGCCGTGAGACGATGGACCACGCCTTCGACATGCTTGCAACTTCCCAGTTGGTTGACGCGGAAGTCTTGGCATTCGCACGAGTTGATGCGCTCGCGGAGCGAGCGGATCTCGACGACGTAGCTGCTGCCGCTCGACGACCTGACTTGGTAGTCGCCGAAGGGATGGCCGTGCTCGTCGACCGGGCGTACGTCGTCGATCTCGGTGCGGCCGCGCCACTGGCGGCGCTGGATCTCATCCTCGTCTGTCGAGATCCAGCCGTGCAGCGGCGGCGGGCCGTCACGCGGCCGTCGCTTGCGTCCCGCTTCCGCCGTCCTTCGTGCCTTGGTCATGAGGCAATCGGTACGTCCGTCCGCAGTATGCCCGATCGCGGCCCCGTCAACCGCCGTCGGGCAGGCGGATGGTGGTGCGCAGCGTGCGGAACGAGTAGTGCTGGTCGTCCGGGTAGTTGTCGGTCGGCCATCCCGGCGGCTGGCTGCCGCCCATGACGGTGATCCTGCGGCTCGGCGGCGTCTCGAAGATCGCGCACGACATGCCGGTGTGCGGAAACTCCCGGTAGTGCGCCTTCTGTGAGCCCTCGCTCAGGAACGGATAGCGCTCCTTGGTCGCCTCCGGCAGCGGATCGTAGGCGACGCCCTTGAAGTCGCCGGGCCGCTCGTCCTTGGAATACCACTGATCCACGCGCAGGTGGCCGCCCCACAGGTCGGTGGCGCGCATGCGCACCGGCATCACGCCCTCAAGCTCGGGCGGCTGCCGCCACTCCGGCAGCACGTCGCACTCGATCTGCACGTAGCCGGGCGGCGTGCAGGCGCTGCCGATCACGGCGATGCGGACGATCGGATGGGTCTCTTCGACGACAATGGAATCGGCGGCCATGGGCGAATAGCCCTCGACGCCGTTGGGCGAGTTGACCACGTTCATCTCCACGCCGTGGAACTCGCTTCCCCGATAGAACCGCCGGTTCACGGTGACGTTGGGGTAGTGGAACGGAAACTCGTACTCGTACTCCTCGGTCACCAGCCGCCGGCGCCGCTGCTCGGGCCAGCGTTCGTAGCCGGGCGTCTTGTTGTTCGTCGCGGTGGCTGCGTCAGCCATGGATACCTCCTATGGGTCCTCAAAGGTTCCTCGGAGCATAGGACGCATGCCACCTTTCGGTCCCTGCCGTCTCCTCATCAGGAGGGCCTCTTGGCCTTGTCCGAGACACGAGCGGCTATCGGGTTGACTCTTGCCGATTATTGTGTCATGTTTACGACACATGACTCACTTCGGGGTCAATGTCAGGACGGCCCGTGAACGCCTGCGGCGGAACGACCGCCGGTACTCGTTGCGCCAGGTGGCGCAGCGGATCGGGGTCGAACCGGCCTATCTGAGCAAGATAGAGCGGGGGGACGTGGCGCCGCCCTCGGAGGCGACGACGATCCGGCTGGCACAGGAGCTGGGAGAGGACCCGGACGTGCTGCTGGCGCTCGGTGGCAAGGTGTCCAGCGATCTGCAGGAGATCATTCGCCGGCGGCCGAAGCTGTTCGCGGAACTGCTCCGGCAGCTCCGCGAGGAACCGGATCACGCCATCCTCCGCGTCGTGCGCGAAGTACGGGACGGTGACGCTTCGGTGGCCTGATACATCGCTACCCGTTCGCGATCAAGGTCGCCACCGGCAAGATGTGCGCCGTCACCGGCGACGCTCGCGCTACGCCGCTCAGCCGCTGCCGGTCACGCCGAAGCCGCATCGCAGAACGCCATCTCCCAGCCGTGGAACACCGCGATCAGGCCGACGAACCGCACGCCCGGAAACTGCCGCGCCAGCCGTTCGTCGGCCAGGTACCGCTGGAGCTGCGCCGTCGCCTCCGCGACCGCCGCCGCCACGCCGGCCTTGTTTACCGACTCGCTGCGCTTCAGGTACTTGAGCTCGATCAGATAGCCGCGCCGCAGGTGCGGATAACGGGCCACCAGCGGCTCCAGCGCGATGTCCGCGTGGCCCTTGCCCAGCTCCGCCTCCGACCGGAACACGAAGTAGTCGGTCACGCTCAAATACGCCGCCAGGAATCCCTGGATCACCTTCTCCCCGCCGATGTAGTCGCGGATTCCCGTCTGCCGCGCGATCGCCTCGCTGAGGAACTCGAACACCGGCCGCCATTCGCCCCGGTTGGCCATCCCCATCAGCAACTGCTCGAACCGGAACAGGTTGACCGCGAACACCCCCACGTCGCGGTAGGCGTCGCGCAGGTAGCCGTACATCAGCCGCTTCACGGTCTGGTTCGGGATCGCCAGCCGCGGCATGCCGTCGACCACCTCGCGGATACTCAGCAGTCCGAAATAGTGCAGCAGGGACAGGAAGTTCTCCGGCTCGGAGAGGTGCTCCAGTGGGAACCCGGGCTGGATGCGGGTGTCGACCTGCTCCTCGCCGATGACGTCGCGCAGCAGGTCGAAGTTGCCGTTCAGTTGCCGGCCCACCACCAGCAGGTGGCGCAGCTTGCCGTAGTCGATGCGCACGTTGGTGTCGATCAGTTCATCCGGCACCTCTCGGTTCGGGATCGAGTGCTTCAGGTAATAGAGCACCATGTCGGTGTTGTACAGATCGCTTTCGGCTGCCTTGGCGAACCGGTAGCCGTTGTACCACTGGCCCATGATGCCCATGGCGGTAGCGACGTCCTGGTTGAACACGCCCAGCTCCCGGTACGTCTCCACCAGGCGCCGCACTTCCGCCTCCGTGAAGCCGACCATCTCGTTGAAGTCCGCTTCCAGGCTGAGGTTGGTGCCGATGTTGAAGCCGCTGGTCACGTCGTCCATGGTCACCGGCGACACGCCGGTGATGAACAGTCGCTCCACACCGCCGCCGGTGCGTCCAGCCCCCGACTTCAGGGTGGCGAAGAAGTTGCGGTAGAAGCCGCCGCCGTGGGTAACGTCGTGGTACGCCTGCTCGCCGTGATGCGCCAGCACCGTGTTCGCAAAGTTGTCGTACTCGTCGATGATCACGTACAGTGGGATGTCATGGTCGCCGGCGTACCGGCACAGCTCGGCCAGCTTGGTGGCGATCGAGGGCGGCGCCAGGATGCGCTGCCGCGACGCTTCGGGAAACAGGTCGGGATGGCGCTCCAGCGTTCCCCGGAGTTCTATCAGACAATAGGTTTCGAACTCCCGCTCCAGGGTGTCGAGCGCGTCGTTGACGGTCGAAAAGTCGAACCGCAGGGTGACGTAGCGGCTCTGTTCCCCAGTCGGCGCGCGCCCGATGTCGGTACCGGCGAAGGTGGCGTCGAAGCCGTCCGCCCAGAAGCGGTCGTAGTAGTTCTCCAGCACCGACGCCCACAGTGACTTGCCGAAACGGCGCGGGCGGATGAGAAAGGCGTAGCGCTCCTGCTCCAGACGCCGCAGGAAACGGGTCTTGTCGACGTACAGCCACCGGTTCAGGCGGATGCGCCGGAAGTCGGCCTCGCCGTAGGGAATGCGCGGGTAAGCGGGAAGCATGCTCACTGCGCCGCCTGCACGCTGCCGACTCTATCGCGTCGCGGCTCGGCCGGCAACACGGCTGTCTTCGAACGAGTTTCGACCCGAGGTAGAAAATTATATACGATGGAGTCTCAGCAGATCCGACACTTCGGCCAGTAACGCATTGATTCTCGCCACGGCCTCGGCCGAGGGAGGCTCGTTGCCACCGAACTCGACACGAACGTTGAACTTCAGGTCGGTGCCGATGGCGGCCCTGGTGATTTCGGGAATCTGGTCGGCCAGGTCCTGGATGCCGTTGGCTTCGAGCATCGCCTCGGCGGTGAGCAGCCCTGGTGGTTTCGTGGCGTCGGGTTGACGCCTCCCCTCACGCAGCTTGTCGTCGGCCGGGATTACGAGGACCACGTGCCGCGCGCCGGCGAAATCGCTTGGCCACGGGGAGCTGTCGGCGCCGAGCTCGACCCAGTGGGCGCGGATCGCATCGTCGATCACGGTGCGCACCGTCGGCCAGGGCAGGGTCACGCCGTGCCTGGTAGAAAGCGCCGTGGCGACGCCCAGAGCGTTGGTCGCGCCGTCCTGCCATGCGTCGGGGATCGACTCGGCCATCATCTCGTCCACGGGAATCCGCTCGGGCGGCGGTCGTAGCGTCGCGGCGGCGCTGAGGACGCCGGGCGGCACCGGCTCGCTCAGGATCGACGCCGGTCCGCTGGTCAGCCAGACCAGACCCTGCTCGACCGCCTGCAACACGGCGGCGTCGATCTGAGCCGCCTCGCACGCGGGGATGACGAGGGTCTCTTCGTAGCCCTCTCGCGGGAGCGCCACGGTGTGGCCGCCGGCGAAGTAATCGTACACCTGTTGAACGCTGACTTCCTCGGACGCCCACAGTCCCGGGAGCTTCCCCGGCTGGAGCAGGTCGGGGTGGATTCCACTCAGCGCCGCGGCTTCCGGCAGCAGCAACTCCAGACCGGCGTCGGCGAGCGCAGATTCGTCGATCGCCGTGCGCCAGAACGTCTGTGCCGATCGATCCGGGCGCATGAGGCGAGCCACCCAGATGCCGGCCTCGACGCCGTCCGTGACCGTGTCGAGTATCTCTCTTCTCCGCAGCATCTTCGGCAGCTTCGGAAACTGCGCGAAGGCGCCGACCAGGTCCTTGACGCGGCGCGATCGCTCATCCTCACGCCACAGGTCGTAGGGGCCGCCGGGCAGCATCGCCTCCGAGCTGATCGCGGTCTCCTGGATGCGTGATCGTCGGTCGGCCTTGATGATCGTGAACAACGGCTCATCGCCGACCACGACACGGAAAGCGTGGATAGCGTCACTCTCGTTGACGGTGACCACCACGCAGTAAGCCGACCGGATCGCATCCGGGATGCGCCTTCTCGCCGCCGCCGTCTCGGTGGCGAGCATCTGCTCGCGGAGCGGGTCGATCGGCTGCTCCTGCAACTGGGCGCGGACTTCCTCCCAGCCGAGGTACTCCCTCACCCGCGTGCGCGCGGCATCCAGACCGTCGCGCGAGGGCACGACGAGGACGATCGCGTTGCGGTAGACCCGTTCACGATCCGGCGCCGTGGTCTGCTCGATGAAGCGGCGCGCTTCGGCGCTCGGCCGGCCCGCTTCCGAGGTCGCACGCGGGCCGAGCACGGCGTAGTGGAACTCCCCGTCGTCGGCGACGTCCCGCGGGCGCGCCGGCAGGGTGTGCACCTTCGCGCCGGCCGCGGCCGCCCCGGAGATGAGCGTCCGCTGTTTCTCGATGGCGTCGACGATCTGCGATTCGACCAGCGCCGGCGGCACCCGGTTGCGGCAGGCGTCGTGGTGCATCTGCCGCAGATTGGGGCGATTGCCCAGCCGCCACGTCTTGGGCATCTGACGGCCCGCGCCGGCATCGGCGCCGCGCGTCGCCACCTCCGCCTCGTCCAGGAACCACGACACCTCCGTCCAACGGTGCAGCCCCGTCTCCAGCTCGATCCGGTCCGGATTCCCCGCTCCGAGCAGTACCAGCAACTCCGGCGTCGATGCCTTCTGGGCGATGGGCTGACAGCTCAGGAACACGGCGATCACCGCCTGCTCCAGCTCCCGGTGGTGCAGACGCGCCGCGTCGGACTGGATCGCGCGCGCCTTGGCGAGCTCGCCTTCGAGGATGGGACGCCACTCCTGATGCGCTCCGGCGTCGGTGTCCACGCTGGCGAACGAAGCCAGCTCGCTCGCCGCCTCCGCCAGATCGTCACCGCCCGGCGCGCTCAGAAACACGTTCGGCCCGATCAGGGGGCTGGTATCCCACCGGTCCGCATCGCGCAGGGCGATGGCGAACGTCCGCAGGATCCCGCGCGTGCGCTGGAATCCGTCGATCTGCGTCCACCGGGTGTAGAAGATCTCGGTGAGCTCCGGGTGGAACGGGTAGCTGTGCTGATAGCGCTGCTCGGCCGCTCCCTGCTCCTTGGCGGTCGGCTCGTCTAGCGCGGCGATGCTGCCGACCGCCGCCGCCACGTGCGGCCGGAACACGGCCGGATCGCGTATCGACTCCGGCGTGAAGAAGCGACGCCGCAACACCTGCGCCACGTCCTCCTTGCTGACCGGACTCGCGTCTTCCTCCATCTGCCGGCCGAACACCTCCGACACGTCGCGCAGCAACTCGTTGCCGAAGGCGTCGTGCTGCCGCGGATCGGAGGCCAGGAGCGACGCCACCATGGCGCATCGGTCGACCTTGACCACCGCCTGCGTCAGGTACTGGAAGAAGCCGATCATCCTGCCGCGCCAACTCGGGTCGATCTCCACCTGAGCGCGGAGATACATCAGCACCTCGTCGAGCAGCACCAGCGTCGAGAGGCCGTCGTCTTGGGGCTTTGCGAGCAGCGCCGCTAGCAGCGGTTCCGCGGGCGGCGTCTCCCGTTCGGCGTCGTCGCCGTCCGCGTGAATCAGCCGCAGCCCGTCCGCCCCGGCGAGCTGCCATGCCAGCACGCTCCACGGATACCTGAGCATCCGCACGGCGCCATCCGGGCCTGGCGTCTCGACGCCCGCTTCCAGGTCGATCTTGTCGAAGCACAGCGCGGCAACACGCGCCCGAGGCATTCTGAAGCCGACGTGCGCCTCGAACTCCTGCACCGCCGGCAGCGCGGAGACCTCGTCCGGGTCATGAACCAGGTGACGCAGCGCGATCAGCGTGTGGGTCTTGCCGCCGCCGTAGTTGACGGCCAGTTTGCGGTACGCCTTGTCGCTGCGTCCGGCCAGGCGCAACGCCACCTCCTTGACCAGTTCGCGCAGATTGAAGGTCGGATAGGTGAGTGCGAAGAACTCGGCCGGGGCCTCGTACACCGGCCGTATTCCCTTCTGCATCACCACGTCGTACAGGTCGGCGGCGAACACCGCCAGCGCCAGCTCACCGGACTTCAGGTCGTCGCGTAACTGCACCACCTCATGCCAGGGCGTCAGCGCTCGTCGAGAGCTGCTCATGGTGTCGATGATCTCCTCATGGGGCGTGAACCACGGCCTCCAGCCGCCGCGCAAGGCGATCGAAGTCCTCCGGACACTTCTGACGGATCGCCCCGATCCGGCGCGCCGCCTCGATACCAAGCAGGTGTCTGCCTTTGCCGGGAGTATCCGAGACGCCGCGCTGCCGCGCAAGCGGGTCGAAGTATCGTTCCTTGACCTGAACTTCCGTACGCACGTCTACCCAGCGCCAGCCGCGAGGAAGCGCCAAGCCCGCAAGGACCCAGGTCTCGATTTCCTCCCAAGCGTTCTCGGCCAGGAAAGCGCGCCGGGCCGTTCCAAACTCACGCTCCATCTCGCGGAGCCGGACCTGTCGACCAAGGCGGCCATCGCGGTCCACGCACAAGACGACTATGTGTGCCATGCCGCCATGCCGGCGCATGACTTCGGCAATACGCCCCGACTTCAAGGCTTCGTCAACACCGCCGAGCAACGGCGCACGACAGATCTCCACATGGACGCGCCGTCTGCCAATCGTCCGAAAGAGTCGCGAGAACAGAGGCCTCAGAAGGTACTGGTCCTTGCGAAAATCCTCGGGAATGATGAGCACTTTCACGACGGCTCGTTCTCACTCTCTTCGTCTGCCGCAAAGGCCACAGCGGTTTCCATCCAGCCCTCGGCAAGAAGCGACCCCAATCCGCCTCCGGAGACGCGCAATTCGCGAGCGTGGTACAACTCCGCAACCGGGCGGATGACGGCGGCGTGCGAATCTTCCGTACGGCACACGACCGACAGGGACTCGAACGTGCTGTCATTGGCGTAGGTCAACAGCTCTGGCGAGTGAGTCGTCGTCACGACCTGAACGCCGCGTTTCACTGCCTGCGTCTCGAGCAGCTCCAGCAACAGCGATTGGCGCGCTGCATGAATGCCGACGTCCGCCTCCTCGAAGAAACACAGGCCCGGCGGTTCCTTCCCGAGCAACACCGCCAGCATCGCCAGGAAACGCAGAGTGCCGTCCGACGCGCTGTCGGCAGATACTTTCGTTCCGTTCGCCTCGCAGAGCATCAGATGTACGAGGCCGCTCGGATCATGGGGGAACTCGAAATCGGACAGGTCCATGGGGGTGAGCTCCCGCAGCCACGTCGCCAGCACCGATCGGCGCGCGGGATCGGCACAGATGTCCTCCAGCACGGCGGGCAGGCTATCGCCGCGGTCCCCGAGCGGAGTACCGGGAAACGCAGCGCTCCGCATGAGTTCCGGTGACAGGTCCCAAAAGCGCATGTCGGCAAGGACCTGGGGTACACGCAGCTCCGTCACTTCAGACAGCATTCGCGCCGGCCAGCCGTTCGGCGGGGGATCAAGTTGGGTGAGAACCGGTTGCACCGTGTTGAACCGTATCCGTGCATCGCCACAGCGCACCCAATGCGAACCATCCTGGATCTTCGTCGTTTCGTAGATCGTCCCCGACTCGGTGCGAAGCGCTTCCCGAACTACATGGAAACCGAGAGGTTGTGGATTGAACCCGATCTCAATCGAATACGATACGGGCTTGTCGGATAGGTTCAGTCCGACATGGAACGAGAAGGTCGAGGGAACCTGCCGAGACATGGGATGAGCCAGGCGGGCAATCTCCATCGCGGCGCCGCGGATCGGATCCCATTCGCGTTGACCGCCCGTCCCCCACTTCCCGCCGACCACTTCCATCAACGTGTAGCCGCGGCCGACGCCGTGCAGAAAGCGAAATGCGTCGCGGATGTTGCTCTTGCCGCTGGCATTCGTCCCCACGACTACCGTGAACGGGCCGAGACGTAGCGTCTCGTCGACAAAATTCTTGAAATTGACCATGCGAATCGACGTGATCACACTCATTGTCCCCGGTCCTGAGGTTCTTGTCGCAACTCCCGATCATGAGTTGCAAGGCCATTCGATGTCCCTCTCCTTTCTGCAGTCCGCATGTCGAAGATCTCCTGCAGATTGAACCAGAATCCCCTATCGGTTCCGAAGAAGCGAGCCAGCTTCAACGCCTCATCACCGGCAATCGACGCGCGCCCGTCGACAATCTCGGCAATCCTGTTGTGAGAAACGCCGATCCGTTCCGCGAACGTGGCGACGGGCATGCCGAGGATCTTCAGTTCTTCGGCGATGTGTTGTCCCGGGTGGATTGCCGGTACAGCCATACCTACACCCGATAGCTCCTGTCCGTCGTGGGCACGGGAAACGTACCAAGCCACTGGTGGACATGCTGGGAACGTGATGTCGTCCAACCTCGCCCACGAGCCGTGCGCGATCGTCGAGTGAATACAGTCAACTGGTCAGCAACTCCTTCTGATGATAACCCACACCGCCGCGAGCTACTGCATGGTTGCTCAGAGCTTCCAGCAGCGAGCGCTCGTCGGAGCCGGCGTCGGCCAACTCGATGAGGGCCTGCAGGATGCGGTTGAACAGGGCGTTGCGCAGCAGGCCGCGGTCGTCGAGGTACTCGTCGACCTTGACCTGATCCCCGGCGCGCCACAGATGCATCAACCGGTGCACTTGGTCGATGAGCGGCGGTGGCCGCCCGCCCGGCGCTTCCAGGCCGAGGTTGCGGCCCCGCCTCCTGCTCCACGCCTTGAGCCTGACCTTGGAGCCGCCACCCGTCTGCTCCTCGTCCTCGGCCGCCTCGTCTTCTTCCGGCTCGTCCGCACGCCCACGCCCCGCTTGAGACAGCAGGTCGTACCGGTGGACCAGAGCGGCGTCAGAGAGATTGCACGAGAGCGCGTAGAGAATGCAGCCACCCACCGGCGCCTCCCCCATCCCGAAGTCGTGACGATGGAGCAGGTAGTACGTGGTCACGTCATCCAGGCCAGTCGCGGCTTCCCCGCCGTCGTTGTCCGTGAGGACGCGTCCGACGACGAAATCGACCACCATCCGCCGTACCTCGCGGAGAAACTCCGAGACCGTCATGAGCTGGTTGGGCGCGTTAGCCTTCTTCACGACCGGGTATCTGCTGAACGCTTCCAGGGCCGGCCCGGTCGCCGCCCACACGAAGTCCGGCCCGCGAATGCCCGCGTCCCAGAAGTCGCGCAGCTTCCCGGTGATGTTCGCCCGCATCTCGTCAAGGACGCTGCTGTCCCATCCGGGGCGGGAGGCGGCGCGCTTCTTGCAGACGATCCACACCGACGACGACAGGGCCGCGGAACCAATCGCGCGATTGCGGTTCCCTCGTTCCGTCTGAATCGGCCACGAGGCGGCGACCACGAATCCCGCGCGAATCAGGGCGGCCACAAGCGTCTCCCATGCGTCAGGGTGCTTGTTGGCGAACACGACGACGAGCCGTCCCTCCGGCCGCAGCGCTGCATGACACGAGCCGAACGCGCGCGCCATGCCGTCCTCGTAGTTTTGCTTGGACCGCTTCCTGTCGCCATCGAACCGGCTCGCGTCGTCGATCAGCTCGCCGTCTCCGGCGTCGTGGTCCCACTTCGGGCCAAGCGCACCGGAGAACGCCGAGTCGATCTCGGCGGACAAGCCGGACAGCGCACGCCGCAGCCAGACGTGGAAGAAGTCCATCAGGTCGGAATACGGAATCGCGTCGTAGTAGGGAGGGTCGGTCACGACCAGATCGACGTCGGCGATCCGGCACGCGGTCGCGGACCCCAGCACGACGGTTCCGCTGCGCGCCGTGTCGACGCTGTTTTGGAGATGCTCGCAGACCTTGAACACCCAATCGACAGACTGCAGGAAGCCCCCAGTGGTATCTGTGAGCGGCGCGTACTCCGAGAAGTCCCACGTGATGGGCAAGGCGAACCTGGCAAACGTGCTTCTGATCTTCTCGGGATCGTTGGTCCACGTCGCCAGCGTGCTCCCCCGGTCGGCCATGCGGCTGATGATGGGCGCACACATCGCGACGATCGACTCCCTCCACACGGGCGGATAATCGGCGAGTTGCTCCGGCATGCTGCGCAACGCACGGATGAAGGCGCCGAGCGCCAGAAGCTGGCGATTCGTGAACAGCTTCCTCCAAGTGTCCAGACCGTACAGCGGGACACGAAACCCGAGAGCTTCTTTGCTCGCCAGCGGCTCCTCCGGCAAGCCAAACGGGATGTCCGCAAACACCGCTTGCAGTTGCTCCTCGGTCACATCCGCCGCCTGTCGCTCGTGGGCGGTCGGCAGGCGGTACTCCTTGCCCCGAGGGCCGTCGACCACCACCGCCGTCATGACCGAGCCCAGCCGTCCTGCGCGTCCTTCCAGGCGGACATCCTGCATGGTCATGATCGTGCGGCAACACGGGCAGGTTGCGCCCGTGCGCGACATGGTGCCTGCTCCGATGCGCTTGTCGTGTTCCCGTCGCTGCGCCGCGTTCCCGCCACTTCGCGGCGCGTCGGCCTGGACACCGAAGACGACTCCCGCGTTATCGGTGTCGGGCTCCATCGTCAGCAGAACGCGCTTGCGGTCCTTCCTGCAGAGCCAGCGGGTCTTGAGCAGCGGCAGCATGGCGCGGCACTGCTTGCAGATGACCGTGCGCGCGTGCAGATAAACGACCGTCGGCTTGACGACCCAGCGCGGATTGCGCGGGTCCCCGAGATACGCGGCGTCGAATTCGGCGTTCAACGGATCGAGTTGCGGCTCCCCCTCGTCATCCGCCTCAAGGAGTCGAGCGGGTCGCGGCTCGTACTCGGGATCGGGCGTCAGCGGTACGAACTCAGCGTACGTCGGGTAGTGGCGCTCCAGTTCCTTGCGCGCCCGCGCAAGCACCCACCGCCCCCACGCCCGCACGTGCCACGCAAGATCAGCATCGAGCAGAGGGTCGTCACGGCTGATGAGGTCGAGCTGCATCTCGCCACGGTCGCCGTGTCCGAGCCGCTGGAGCAGGGTCCGCAGCATGGCACCCCTGAATCCCCGTGCCTTCAGAAACGCCGCCATGAACTCCGCGTCGCGCACGGCGAACTCGGGCAGCGGATGAGTCCGGCCGGCGAGTCGTTGCGGGTATTCGAGCGTGCACTTGAGGATGAACCACGCGACGGGATTGACGTCGACGGCGGTCGCGTCGCACCCCAGACGCATCGCTTCGAGCGGTATGGCCCCACCGCCCGCGAACGGGTCCAGCACCCGCGGCGCCCGTCCACCGTACGTCTTGCGAATCTCCTCCCGGAACCACCGCAACTCGTCGTCGCTCTCGCGCCCCCAGTGCAGGATTCCGTCGGCAGTCTCCTCCTTCGCCGTCTCCACCAAGCGCCCGTTCACCTGCTTGCGCTCCACGTTTTCGACCACCCGACCCGCCATCCGCTCCAGGATCGCCTTTCGCCGTTCGGCACTCCCCGAGTCGGCGAGCAGCGTCGCAATCAACGCCGCACGGCACGCCGCCAGCGGCCGCCGCGCCGGCCAGATGTGCAACGTAGAGAGGTGCCCGTGCCGAACGTTCTTCTCGTGTACCGAGTCCAACGACACCTGCTTCAGAGGAAACGCGATCTCGATGACGCGCTTGTCGTTGCAGATCAATTTCCCGATCCGATACCGAGAATCACCTGACGTGCGCGTTCAAATCGTCGTCTGACCGCCACGGAATCATTGGCGCCGGCCACCACGCTCTGCATGAACCCGTCGTCAGATAGCAAGGATTCATACCGTTCCCGGCAGTCGGTGATGCCCCGCTCCGGGGTCAGAGACATCATGACCATGACGGTATCGAGAAGACTCGGGGCGAGCCCGTGCCGTCGCAGATGAAATGGTTTCTTTCCGAGTTGTCGAAGCACCTCGGCACAGGTCCGATCGAACATCTTCTCCAGGAGTTCCATATCGGCTTCTCCGATCTGTGACTTGCCGTCGATGAATTCGTTGAGAAATGATCGCATCGGCTCTTCGTAAGTCTCCCATCCGTCCCGCATCGCAAAAAAACGAAGGATGAGCTCTTCATCGTGTAGTCGCCTGTCAGGACGATCGCTCCCGATGATCGCGCGCCACGACGTGTTTCCATTCAGCCTTTCGAGTAGTCTGCAATACTCGCCCGCGTAGACACGCCTTCGGATCTCCATCGGATTGAGCTGCGCAGCGCCGCTGTTCAATCGCTCGAACACATGATAGACGCTCGTCCTGTCGTCCGTATCGGGTTGTTCGATGATCGTCGTCCGCAGAACCGTGTCACGCAGCCGTACCTGATCGTATTCGGACAGCTCCTGAAACGCTCTTCCTTCCCACTTGGGCGCCACTCTCCGCAAGCGGAACACGTGGTCACCAAAGCGGCCCTCGAAGAACCGGACCGCTGAAAGAATCCGCTGTTGACCATCGATCACCAGGAGCTTGTCGGTCGTACGCTCCTGGTACAGAAACACACCAGGTACCGGCAGCCCGAGCAGGAACGATTCGATGAGCTTCCCAGCTCGATCCTGATCCCAGACGTAGTCCCTATGAAACTCCGGGATGGTGACTTGTCCATTACGCCACTTGTCGTGATACGCCGCCAGCGTCATGTCCGAAGCGTGGGAGGAGATTCCGCCCGTGATCAGATCCCGTTCTGCATGCGCCGGCTCTTCGGTGGGTGCGATTGCCAGACCGGTTGATCCACCGGGCGAGGCGTGATCACCTTCGTCCTCGTCCTCGAAGGCGCCGGCGATCGTGTGACAATTCGTATCACCTTGCTCGATGAGAAGCTCTTGATACTCCAGAATGCGGACGATGACTTCCTGGACATGGCCGTCCCGACGTCTTCCGATCGCCTTGTGTGCTTCGTCCAGCCGGCACAACCTGCGCAGCAGGTCGACGAGGATCGCGGTGCTTGCCCCTTCCCCCTGACCGACCGTCTGGCCGTGATCTTCGGCAATCATCAACATGTCAGCCGCATCGCCTCGGCAGGTCACCGCTTCAGCGTCATGGCCTTCGTCGTCACAGGCCCATGCCGCGAGGATCAGCGCCCACGTCGCATCTGCGTACTCGTCCGCTGCACGATCGACCATAGCTTTGCAGACGAAGGAGTTTGCCAGCGTCGAGTAGGCGTCCGCGCGCAATTGTCGTCGATACGCGGCGCTCTTGACCACGGTCTCGGCACCTGGTCGCGCATTGCTGACGTCAGAAGCGCAGTAGCCGCACCCGGGACATCGTTGCACCAAGGTGAAGATAGCGGTTCTCTCGGTCTCCGGAGGTCTCGTATCGAGATCCGGCGATCCGGAGACGTAAGCGCTTCCCATGTGGTGGTAGTCGTGCTCGGTTCCGCATAGTGAACAACGATGTTTCTTCGGGTATGTCGTCATGCGTATGGTCCTTTTCAAGAACTGACTCTTGAACTGTCCTCCGGGCAGTCGTGTCAACCGCCAGTTGGTCGAATCGATGTGGACAGCATCCGGAATGCAATGGCTCAATCACGCTGGCGGAAGCCGTAATCACCTCCTACTCCGAGCATGATAATCTGCGCGCGTTCGAACCGCTGTCTGACCATGAGGGCGTCGCTGGTACTGCGGGTGGTCACCGTCCAGATGAACACCTCGTCAGCGAGCAGATCCTCGTATCGTTCGTCGCAGTCAGCGATGCCCTTCTCGGGAGCCAATGACATCATCACCATGACGCTATCCAGAAGAGCCGGGTTGAGCGCTTCGCTGAGATGAAAGGGTCTCGCTCCGAGTTGCCGCACGACATCAGCGCAGGTCCGCTCGAACATGCGTCCCGCCTGCGTCACACTAGCTTCGCTGAGCGTCAGGGCGCCGACGATGAAGCGGTTGAGGAACGACTTCATTGGCTTCTCATAGGTCTTCCATCCGTCCCGCATGGCAAAGAAACGAAGTATCAGCTCGACGTCGCGCAGTCCTTTCTCATGGCTGTCGCTGCCAACAATCGCCCGCCATGAACGATTTCCATTCAGCTTCTCGAGCAGTCTGAAATAGTCGCCGGAGTAGACACACTTTCGGATCTCCATCGGACTGAGTTCAACGCCGCCGTTGTTCAACCGCTCGGAGATGTGAAAGAGGCTCATCCTGTGGTCAGGACTTGGCTGTTGGACGATCGTTGTCGGAAGAACCGTGTCAAGCAATCGCGCTTGATCGTATTCGGACAATTCCTGAAAGGTCTTTCCTTCCCACTTGGTGGCAACTTTCCGCAAGCGGAATTCGCGTTCATGGAAGTGGCCCTGGAAGAACCGAACCGCTGAAAGAATCCGTTGTCGACCGTCGATTACGAGGAGCTTGCCGTTCGTCCGTTCGTACAGGAACACATCGGGCACTGGCAGCCTCAGCAGGAACGACTCGATCAGCTTGCTTGCCCTGACAATATTCCAGACGTGTTCTCTTTGGAACTCCGAAATGACCAGTTCTCCAGACTCCCATTTCTGCTGATAGACCTTCAGGTTCATATCCATAGAGTAGAAAGAAACGGTCTCCGCGATGTGATCCCGCCCCGTATCTCCGAAGTTGCCCGTGATAGCGAGTTCAAGATCGGTAGTATTTTCGACACCGGAGACATCAGGATTCACGTCACCTCTGACTGCTACGGCTACCGTTTGGCGATTCGTATTGCCGCGATCGATGAGCATCTCCTGGAAGTCGAGAATGCTGATGATGATCTGGTCGGGGGCCGTCAAGCGACGCTCGGCGATCACCTTGCGCGCATCATCCATGCGTCCCGACCGGCGCAGGAGATCGACGAGGATCGCGGTGCTCACCCCATCCTCTTGGCCGACTGCCTGGCCGTTGCACTCGGCGCTCATCAGCATGTCTGCCGCCTTACTGCGGCATGTCATCGCTGCATCGGCAAGGTCAGCTCTGTCGTCGCAGGCCCATGCAGCATGGATCAGGGACCAAGTGGCGGCTGCGCGATCGTTCGCCGAAATATCGAGTAATGATTTGCACAGGAAAGAATTGACCAGATCAGGATGCGGCTCGTACTTGCCTGGCGGCGTGTCGGGACCTGTCGTCTTGTCGTCCAGTTGTCGACGATACTCTTCGCTCTTGACCACGGCCTCGGCACCGGGTGTCGACGTGCTCAAGTCAGAAGCGCAGTAGCCGCATTCATGGCAGCGTCTCACGCGCGTCTCCAGCATGCCGCTGTCTGGGGGCAGAGGTCTGGTATCCAGATATCGTGAGCGGAACATCACTGTACCCGTGATGTCCTGGTCTTCGGGAATGTCTCGCGCCGTGCGCGTAAAACGGTAACCTGAACGGACTTGGAGAGTGCCTCTGGTGGACCAGAGTCTTTCTTCCGCACCGCAGAGAGCGCACGTTATATCTTTGCAGTAAGCCGCCAGCGTTGCGGACCTTTGCACCAATGCACCTCTCCTCTGAGTCTATTCGGCCGCCTCCAGGACGGCTTCCCGTGTAACGGTGTACGCGAACGATTCGCGGCTCCGCGTGAGCAGTGTGGCGAACGGGTCGCGTACGCGCATCAGGCGTGGGCGGGGGGTGGCGCAGTCGTAGACGACGTAGAGCCAGTACCGGTCCCGGAGATTACAGGCCTTGGCCCATTCGTTGTCGCTCACCTCGACGCTGCCGCCGGCGGCGCGTCCTTTCACCTCGATACAGCGGCGTTCGCCATCGGGACGGTCGGACAGCAGGTCGAAGCCCGGCCAGTCGGACAGCCCGGCCTGCCGCGCCTGAGCGGGCCGCGACACGTCCTTCACTTCGGCGCCGGATCGCTCTTCGTATGCGGCCGCGACCTGTACGGCGAGCGCTTCCACTTCGGCGTCGAAGCGCTCGGCTTCCTTGCGGTCGCGGGCAGGGACGACGAGCGCATGAAGCAGAAACTCCACGTCGCCCGACTGGATGGAGTCCGCTTCGGCGTGCAACTCGGCCAGGCGCCGGGCGCGGGTGGCCGTCAGATTGCGCTGGCGCTCCTTGACGTCGATCAGGTCCTCCTGAGCACCGCCAGCCCCGGCGCGAGCCTGGACGGTGAGGCGGGCGCGCATCGCGGCCAGCTCGGCGGCCTGGAAGTCGAACCCCCGGTTGACGAACTCCACGCGGGACGGGAGGTCGGCGGCCAGCCGCTGCCGATGGGCGTGCGCAAGTCGCTCGCTCACGTCCTCGTGGGCGAATTCGGCGGCGTCACCGAGCATTCCGCGAGCGAGCGCCGCGAGCGGCGACCGGCTCGGCGCATGGCCTTCCGCACCGCGCAGCAGCAGCAAGCGCTCGACCGGGGACTCCTCCACGGCGCCGTCGCTGCCCTGACGCAGTCCGATCAGGCGTGACTCCAGCAACCGCGCGGTCGCTGACACGCCGGCAACCTCATCCTCCGGGCGGCACTGTTGGACGGATACCAGGGCGACGTGGAACAGGTACGCCTCGCTCGCGTAGGGGTCGACGAACACGGCGCCGCGCAAGGCGTCGCCGCCGAACCGCCCCACGACCGCTGCCGAGATGCCGTCGAACACCGGCTCGCCCGGGTGCAACCAGATCGCGTCATCGCGGTTCGCGGGCCTGTACACCGTCAGCCGATTCCGCGCCGCCTCCGGGTATGCCTCCAGAGCAGGCAACAGGGCGTCGGCGGCACGGGGACGGCGGGGCGCCAGCGCAAACGTTCGTTCCAGGTCTCCCTCGACTTTCACGTCGAGCAGCGGCGCGGCCTTCTCCACGAAGCGGCGCACGTAGCCGGGCAGGAGCCGGAGGTAGTGTTCGTGCTCCGCTTCGCCGGCCAGCTCGGCAAGGCGACCGCGCACGTCGCCGCCGTGCCCGTACAGCACCCGCTCGCGTTCGGTCAGGGCCACGACCTGCTCCTCGGTGAGACGGCCGTCCAGACGCTCGGACGCATCGTCGCCGTCCGCCGTGACCGCCTGCTCCAGGTAGTCCCGTACGGAGACACCCTCGAACAGACGCCCCACCACGTCGAACACCTTGTCCGACCGCAGCCGCCTGCGGATCGCCTCCAGCTTGTCGAGCAGGGTCTTCAACACGCGGCCCTCGTGGGTGCCGCCGGCCACCAGATTGACGATGACGACCGGATCGTGCTCCTGGCCGTAGCGGTGGATGCGGCCCATCCGCTGTTCCAGCCGCGCGGGGTTCCAGGGGATGTCGTAGTTCACCATCAACCAGCAGAACTGCAGGTTGATTCCCTCGCCCGCGGCGTCGGTCGCCACCAGGTAGCCGGCGCCGCCTTCCGCGACGGGGCGGCGAAAGAACTCCACCTGCCGGTCGCGCTCCCGATAGGGCAGGCCGCCGTGAATGAGCGCAACGCGACCGGCGAAGCCGAGGCCTTCCAGCCGGCGCACCAGGAACTCGGCGGTATCGCGATGCTCGGTGAAGACGATCAGCTTCTCGTCCCCGAAGCGCGGATCGCGGAGCACCTGCCGCAGCGTGTCGAACTTGGACTCGTCCCCTGCTTCGAGCCGGCTCCGCGCCTTGTCGAGGAGCGACGCGACCTTGAGCCGTTCCGCCTCCAGCTCGCCGAGATTCACCGCGACGGTGCCTCCCAACGCGCGGTCCTCGAACGACTCGTGGCGCTCGCCGGCGCCGTCTGCTCCGGCGTCCTCATCAGCGGTGCGCGTCTCGAACTCGTCGTCGAGACCGTCGAGGCGCCGTTGCCTCCGCAGGAGCTGCTCCTCCGAGAGACGCCCCTCCCGGATCTCGGCGATCAGCGCCTCGATCTTCTCGTGGCGTCGTTCGAACGAGCGCATCAGGGCATACGTCGAGCTGGCGAGCCGCCGCTGAAACACGCTCATGGCCAGGCGCGCGGCGGACCGGTTCAGGACGCGCGCCCGGTTGTAGTAGTGGCGGATGTAGTCCGTCGTCGCGTCGTAGAGCTCCTGCTCGCTCCCCAGCCCCTGCGACAGCTCGTAGCTCAAGGTGTCGCAGTTCCGTTGCGGGTACAGCGGCGATCCGTCGAAGCGCACCATCTCCTCCTTCGTCCGGCGGATGAAGTGCCTGCGGCGCGACTCCTGCGGGAACCGGTCGAACGCGTCGCCGGTCGATAGCGTGTCGGGAAGCAGCAGACGCCACAGAAAGTAGTAGGGGTCGTCCTTGCCCATGTGCGGCGTGGCGGTCAGCAGCAGGAGATGCTGCGCTGACCAGGGCAGCGACCAGCGCTCGCTGTCGGAGCCCGCTCCTCCGACGGCTTCCGCGAGCCGGTAGCGGCCGGTCTTCCGGACGCGGTAGTCGGGCTCGCGATGGGCCGACAGCTTGTGCGCCTCGTCGAAGACGACCAGGTCGTAGGCCGCCGTGGCGGGGTCCGCGAGACACCGGAACGAGCGCTCCCCGGCCAGGGTGTCGATGCTGACGATCACCAAGTCGCTGTCCGGGCCGAGGAAGGGATTGCCGGAGCGGGCGTCGGAGCCGCCGACGATACGGAACGGGAGCCGAAACAGGGTGCGCAGCTCCCGCTCCCAGTTGCCGACCAGACCGGCGGGCGGCACGATGAGCACGCGGCGGATGAGCCGCCGGGACAGCATCTCGCGCACGTACAGGCCGGTCATGATGGTCTTGCCGGCGCCGGCGTCGTCGGCCAGCAGGAAGCGCAGGGGAGACTGCCGCAGCATGTGCTCGTACACGGCGATGCGCTGGTGCGGCAGCGGATGGATCAACGAGGTCTCGGTGGCGAACGCGGGATTGACCAAGTGCCCGTACGCAAGGCGATGCGCCTCCGCGACGGTGGCGACCGCGTTGAAGTCGGCGGAGAAGTCCATGCTCGGCGGCGCGCTCGACGCGTCGTACGCGGCCGGCTGTTCCGCGATCTGCTGGTCGTTTCGGCTTTCGAGCTCGACGATACGCCGCCACGCCAGGCGGTTGGGGCGGGACTGCTCGTTCTCCCACCGGTTGACCGTGGCGTACGACACGCCGATCAAGTCCGCCAACTGCCCCTGGGTGAGCTCTCTCACGCCGCGCAGGCTCCGTATCCTGACCGCATAGTCGTGTGGGACCGTGGCCGAGGTCGATGGAGTGGCGGCCAACCTCATGTTCTTTGCAGATCCTGTGAGCAGCGTACGTTACTACGCGGTGCGTGAGGCGTCAAGCATCGTATGGCATGTGTTATATTCTCGAAGACACGGGAGCGGGAGACGCATCGGCGCACGAAGCCCGGCCCGGTTGATTGCGCCCGTGACGATGAGCTACCTTCGTTGCATGGCCGCCGGTGAGACCGGTTCCGCAACCGCCGCCGAAACGCTGCCCGCCAGGCACGCCGACGGCGCCGCCGTGCAGCCGCGCGCCGCTCCCGAGGCGCCGGCGTTCCCCGGCTGCACGCCGGTGCACCTGCCGCGCGCCGAGTTGGAACGGTTCGACCGGCGCCTGGAGTACTGGGATGCGGCCACCGAGACCGCTTGGGTCTGCGAACCGGTCACGGCGTATCACGAACGCCCTGCGCGTCTGCTGGGCAGGTTGGCCGAGCGGATCGCCCAGGTACGCGGTTCGCGCATCGAATGCTACGGCTCGATGGACCTGCTGCTGCGCGACGACCGCGGCGAGCCGCAATGTGTCATGCAGGCCGACGAGTCGCTGTACCTGCACCCGGACCGCTCCAGGCTTCCGGGCGCGGCGATGGTGATCGGGGAGGACGATTTTCCCGACGTGGTGCTGGAAGTGGACCACAGCACCGACGCGCGGCGGGGCAAGCTGTCGCTGTACGAGTCGTGGGGCTTCCCGGAAGTATGGGTCGATGTGCCGGAGGCGCCGTCTCCGAGCCGCCGGCGTGCGCGGCGGTCGGGGCTGACGATTCATGTGTTGGAGGACGGTCGCTACCGGGAGGCGGCGGAGAGCCGCGCGGTTCCGGGGTGGACGGCGGCGGAGATACACGTGGCGCTGAACGAACCGGAGCCGTCGGAGCAGACGAGCGCGGTGCTGGAGCGGGTGGGTGGCGTGCTGGGCGCGCGGGAAGGAACGGGACCGGACGACGACCCGTTGCTGCGCTCGCAGCGGCGAGCTGGGTTCGAGCGCGGCCGCCTGGAAGGCCGTGCGGAAGGCCGCGAACAAGGTCGCGCGGAAGGGCTGAACGAGGGCGTGCAGAGAGCCCGCGTGGAGATGATCCGCCAGATACTGCAGTCGAGGGGCATCGAGGTCTCGGAGGGATTTTCCACCAGGCCGGCGTTCGCCGCAGCATCCGAGGCTGAGATCCTTGCTGCGGCGTTGGCCTGCACGGACGAAGTGGACTTCCTCGCCGCGCTTGATCGAGTCGGTCGGTGACGGTTGCCCGAGCGGGCATCGGCTGGCTGTCCCCTCGCCCCAAGGGACGTTTCTGGTAGGATCGCCGCTACACGAGGGAGGGGGAACAGTTGTCCGATTCGATCAAGATCGCTGTCATCGGTGGTGACGGCACGGGACCGGAGGTGACCGCCGAGGCGTGCAAGGTACTGGAGGCGGTGGCCCCGCTGGAGGAGATCTCCTACGAGCGGGTCGACTTCGACTACGGCGGGGAGCGCTACCTGGCCACCGGCGAGGTGATCACCGAGCAGCAGATCGACGAGCTGCGCCAGTTCGACGCCATCTACCTGGGCGCCATCGGCCACCCGGACGTGACGCCGGGCATCCTGGAGAAGGGGCTGCTGCTGGCCATCCGCTTCCAGCTCGACCAGTACATCAACCTGCGGCCGATCAAGCTCTACCCCGGCGTGGAATCGCCGCTCAGGGACAAGGGGCCGGAGGACATCAGCTTCGAGGTCGTGCGCGAGAACACCGAGGACCTGTACTGCGGCGGCGGCGGCTTCCTGCGCAAGAACACCCCACAGGAGGTGGCGACCCAGGAGATGATCACCACCCGTTTCGGCGTCGACCGCTGCCTGCGCTACGCCTTCGAGCTGTGCCGACGCCGCAAGGACAAGATGCAGCTCACGCTGGTGCACAAGACCAACGTACTGACCTACGCCGCCAACCTGTGGGAGCGCGCCTTCCACGCGATGGGACCCGAGTACCCGGACGTGACCCGCGACTACAACCATATCGATGCCGCCTGCATGTGGTTCGTGAAGAACCCGGAGTACTACGACACGGTCGTGGTGCCCAACATGTTCGGGGACATCATCACCGACATCGGCGCCATGATTCAGGGCGGTCTGGGCGTCAGTGCCGGCGGCAACATCAACCCGGACCCGGGCGGCTGCAGCATGTTCGAGTGCATGGGCGGTTCGGCGCCGAAGTACACCGGCAAGAACGTCATCAACCCGATCGCGGCCATCGCCGCCATGGGGATGCTGCTGTCGGTGACCGGCGAGCAGAAGGGGCTGGACAACCTCACCCGCGCGTCGCAGCGGGTCGAGGATGCGATCCGCGCCACCACGCCGAAGATGCAGAGCATGTCCGCCGGCAGGATGGGCTACTCCACCACAGAGGTCGGCGATCTGGTGGCCGCCGCGCTATGAACCCGCGTTCGAGCATGGCCGCGCCGTGCGGTGTCGCGACCTCCGGCGCCGACGAATTCCTGAAGACCCGGAAATCGAAGCCCGCGGGACTCCCCGTTCTCCCGACGGTTCACGGACGCGTAGGAGACCTGCGAACTGAGCCTGGGTCAGTCCCCTGACGCGCCGGGCGTCCTTGATCCTGCGCCGACAATCGCTTGTCAGCTCTGCCGACGCGACGGACTTCAGGCTTCCGGGTCTATCTCCTGCGGAGTCCTTCAGGGTTCGTCGAAGAGTAGCCTGATCTGATACGAGTCGCAGCGCGGATGTTCTCGGCGTGCGCACGCGACGCACGGGACGCGGATGCTTGACGCCGCGACTTCGCAGGTTCATGCTGCCATGGACCCTGCATATTGTAGAGGATCCTCTGCGACCGCAGAGGTCAGGAGGTACGTGATGACAACTGCCCGTTTTCTTGCCTTGGTCACGACGTTGCTGGTGGTCGTGACTCTGCAGGCCACGGCCGGCGCGGACATGGAAGCGACCGCGGTAGAGGAGCCGATGGAGATCTCCTGGTTCGGTCCGTTCGGAGGGGAGATCCAGGACGGTAACCCGGTGCAGGCGCACATCGAGGAGAAGTTCAACGTCAAGCTGGTCAACACGCAGCTCTGGCGGCGCGACCGGGAGAAGTACCAGCTCCTGTTCGCATCCGGCGAAGAACCCGATGCCGGTTACATGTACGTTACGCCGCGCGACTACTACCTGCAGGGCGTGTTCCGATCCGTTCCCAAGGAAATGATCGTCAAGCACGTTCCGTCGATGGCCGCGTGGCTCGACACCATGGGACCGGCAGCGTGGATGTACGGGCTGGTGCCGGGCAAGGAAGACGAGTATATGGGGCTCGTGAGGAGCTACGACTATGCCGGTGGCGTCTCCTACTTTCCCGTCTTTCGCCTGGATTGGCTGGAGAAGATCGACATGGCCCCCGCCGAACTGATCCACGCCGGTGCCGGCATCTCGGAAGACAAGACCTACTGGACCAAGACCCCCTACACCTTCGCAGAGTTCGAGAAGATCCTGTACGCCTTCCGCAACGAAGACCTGGACGGCAACGGAATGGCCGACACGATTCCCTATGGCACGGACAGCACCATCGGCTCCCGCGGGCTGCACATGCTGCTGACGATGTTCGGCCTGAACGGCGTGGACAACTACGATGACGGCGGCACCGCGGTGAAGATGGCGGTCCACCCCAGCCTCAAGGAAGCCTTGAAGGCCGGCCAGCGCTGGTACCGGGACGGGATCATCGACTCCGAGCTGCCGACCGTATCGAAGGAGCAGCGTGACAACAAGATCATCAGCGGCCTCGCCGGCGCCTACACCAGCGCCCCGGTCTACGTCGCCTCCGGCGCCAACCCCAGCGGAGAGAATTGGCTACCGCATCCGCTCTACGCGCGGGACGCCGGCGCCAAGGCGGTGATGACTCCGGTGCCGGTCGGGCCGGACGGCACCCACACCGGCTACGCCAAGGCCGGCGGTACCCTGCCGATCGATGCGCGCCAGATCATGTTCATGGTGTCAAAGAGAGTCGACGACGCAAAGCTGGCCAAGATCCTGGACATCGTCGAGTACACCAACTGGGACCCGGAGGGCAGGATCTACGCCTACTTCGGTTGGCCAGGCGTCCACTTCAACTGGACGGGCGAGCCGTTCAAGTCGCCGGTGCAGTACACGGAGGAGTATGGACGTGGCGGCACCACCGGCATTCTCTACTACCCGTACATGAACTTCTACCGCGAGCTGCACCTGATGTACGTGTCGCCTGAGCAGGCTCCACTGCAAGCCTACTTCGGCGAGGGCGGCGAGGGCGGCGCGATCGCCGTTCCGAGCTATCGAGAGGACCTGTTCAGCGAGACCGACTACGCCACGGTGTGGGCCGAGTACGCGGGCGCGCTCGATACCATCAGAGACGAGTTCATCTGGGAAGCGATTACCGGTGACCTGGAGATCGATGCCGCGTGGGACAGCTACCGGGAGAAGTGGTTGCAAGCGGGCGGCAACGAAGTACACGCCGAGATGGCCAAGATGCCGATCGTCGCGGAGCTGCGCAAGGGCAACGTGGTCTACTGAGGTCGACCGTCGAGGGAAATGCGCCATTCCCCAATGCGCCATTTCCCTGCAAATGGTCCCAATGCAATGGTCCCGATGCAATGGTGCGATCCGTGAGATCAGCAGCTCCGGCATCGCAAGGAACGAGCCAGGGGTTCGAAGTATTCCGTGAGGATCTCGACCTGTTGGAGGCCGTCGTTGCCGATCCCGAGAATATCGTCGTAGGTCCGCAGGCGTTCTACCTGGATTCTTACGGCTACCAGGGATTCGTGCACGACCTGGTCAGCGACTACCGTGTGCTCTCCGTTGTCAGAACCAAGCCGGGTGCCGCGTTCTTCATCAGCAAGCCGGCGCGCGGCACTTACTACCCAGCGTTCATCATGTACGACGAGCAGGGCGTCCCCGATCAGGTGGTGACGTACTTCGTTGGTAACAAACGCAAGGGAGTCGCGGTCGCCGCCGCCCACGACAACCGTTCGTACCTGTTCGTGCTGGCGGAGGCGTGCGAGTTCACCGGCAACGCGCTGATCACGCTGATGACGCCGGACAGCGGCGAAGGCTCGTATCGGATCGAGAACCTGTTGCTGCTCAAGGACAAGCCGCGTCAGGAGCGGCGCAGCTATGGGTTCAATTCCGTGCGGGCGGTCCCGCTGGAGCGCGCGGGAAAGCGGCAGGCGCGGATCACCTGGATCACCGACTGGGCGACACGGTCGCGGCTTGAGTACGGGCCGTCCGCCGACTACGGCAGCCGCGTGGAGACCGAGGAAGTGGCGTTACCGTCCTCCGCGGCGACCTACGCGCAGGTGTACGTGCCACCGGTCACGTCGATCTACAACAACCATCGTATCATCCTCGACGACCTGCAGGCGGACCGGACCTATCACTATCGCCTGCTGGGAACTGCGCCGGACGGTACCGAGGTGATGTCGCAGGACTTTACGTTCTCGACCGCTCCGCGCCGCCGGCCGCGGGGTGACGTGGCACGGGATGCCGTGCCCCTCCAGGTTGCCAACCAGGCGCCGGTACAGCGGCGGGGGTGGCCGGTGACGTCGGGCCTTCCGTTCCCGCAGGGCGCGCTCACGGCCGCCGAGAGCACGCGGCTGCTGAACGGATCGGGAGCGGAGATCCCGCTGCAGACCGCCGTGCTCGCGGAATGGCCGGACGGCAGCGTCAAGTGGCTGCTGATCGACTTTCAGGCCGATGTGGCGGCCGCGGGCAACGCCGAGTATCGGCTGGAATTCGGCCATGGCGTGGTACGCCGGAAAGACCGGCCGCGCACGCCGCTTGAGATCACCGAACACGGCACCGAGGTAGCGTTGAGTACGGGACCGCTCAAGGTGCTGCTGGACCGCCGGGCGCCTTGCTTCCCCGCGAGAGTATGGATCGACGCCAACGGCGACGGCGCGTTCTCCGGGGACGAAGAGGTCACCGACCCTCTCTCTCCCGGGCTCATGGAGATGGTGACCGCCGACGGCACCATCTTCCGCACGCACGGGGGGGTGTCCTCCGTCGAGGTGGAGGAAAGCGGTCCGCTACGGACCGTGGTGAAGTTGCAGGGCCGACTCCAGGCCGCGGACGGCACCCGCATGTTCACCTACGTCACCCGACTCACCGTCTACGCTGGCAAGGACTTCGTGCGCATTCTGCATACTTGGGAGAACGACCACGTAACAGACAACTTCACCGCCGTCCGAAGTCTCATGCTGCGTACACCGCTACGGCTGACCGATCCTTCCTGTACGCTGTTCTGTGCGGATGAGGCGGTATACCGGAGCGACGGCCAGCCGACGCTGGCGCAGCTCGAGGACGACGAATACACGGTGACGGAGCCCGGTCGCGCCGGGCAGAGCGGCGGGCGGGCATCGGGAACGATCGATCTGAGCGACCGCACGCGCGGGCTTACCATCGCCGTGCGCGACTTCTGGCAGAACTACCCCAAGAGCCTCGGAGCCACGGCCAACGGCCTGGAGGTGGGGCTCTGCCCGCCGCTTCCGGACGACCGCTACCGCGCCCGCGGGAAGCTGGAGGACAAGCTCTACTACTACCTGCAGGACGGCGTGTACAAGCTCAAGCAGGGCGTCTCGCGGACCCACGAACTGGTATACCGGTTTCACGCCGCCCCCGCTCCGAGTTCGCCCCCGCATCTGCAGGAACCGTTGCGGGCCCGCGCTCCGGCGGCTTGGTACTGCGACAGCAAGGCGTTCGGTGACGTGGCCGCCGTCGACCCGGGCAGGTTCCCGGAGTACGAGCACTACGCCGACCACAGCATCGCCAACTACCTGGAAACCAGGGAAACCGGCAGGGAATACGGCATGCTCAACTTCGGCGACTGGTACCACGTTCAGAAGTGGGGCAACATCGAGTACGACACGCCGCACGTATTCTTCCTCCACTACGCGCGCGGCGGCGACTCCCGGTTTTTCACGGCCGGCGAGCAGGCGGTACGCCATTACATGGACGTCGACACCTGCCACCATCACGTGGACCACGGTTTCGTCGACCGGGTGTACGCCCATTGCATCGGTCACGTCGGCGACTACTATCCCTATTACTACCGCAAGGGGGGCGCTCAGGGCGTAATCGAGATGGAGGTCGACCACACCTGGGTCCAGGGACTGCTGGACTACCACCTGCTGAGCGGCGACCGGCGTGCGCTCGAGATCGCGACCAGGATCGGCGACAAGTACGACCAGCTCTACACCGTCAACTTCGACTTCTGCAACTGCCGCCGGCCCGGATGGCACCTGATTCTCACCATGGCGCTGTACCAGGCCACCGGCGATCACTTCTATGTGAATGCCGCCAGGCTGATCGTTCAGCGAGTGCGCGAGCGTTACACGCCCAACGGCTGGCCGCATCAGTTGTTGCTAGGCCACTGCGAGTGTCTCCCGCGCTGCTCCGGCAACGCGGACTTCATGGTGGGGGTGCTGCTGTCCGGCTTGAAACGTTATCACCAGGCCACCGGAGATGAAGCGGCCGCAGACCTGATCGTGGGCGCCTGCGACTTCCTGATTCGAGAGCACTGGATCGCCGCCGAGAAGGCGTTCCGCTACACGCGTTGCCCCAAGAGCGGCACCAGCGCCGCCAGAAACAGCCTCATTCTCGAGGGGCCGGCCTACGCCTACCGGCTGAGCGGCGACGAGCGCTTCAAGAGTGCGGTGCTGAACGGCTTCTACGCCGGGCTGGAGGGCTCGGCGCACGCCGCGCAGCCGATCGGCAAGCACTTCGGTGAGCGGGCCTGCGTGGCCCCCCACATTCTCTACGACATCGACACCTGCATGCACTGACGTGCGACGGAACGCAGCGGCAGCGACCACGAGCGACCAGGCAATCGCCGCGTACCGGCGCGTGCTGAAGCGGCAGACCATCGCGCGGGCGATTCGCATGCGCCCTGTCTATCTGCTGCTGCTGCTCTCCATGACCCTGCTGGTGGTGTTCAAGTACGGTCCGATCTACGGGCTGATCATCGCCTTCAAGGACTACAACTTCTACGACGGCGCGCTGGGCAGCCCGTGGAACGACTTCGCGCATTTCAAACGTCTATTCAAAGACCCGTTCTTCCTGCGCGTGTTCTTCAACACCTTCTGGTTGAGCGTCCTGCGACTGGTGTTCGGCTTCCCCTGTCCCATCATTCTGGCGTTGCTGCTCAACGAGGTGAGGGTGTCGCTCTACAGGCGGGTGGTGCAGACCATCTCCTATCTCCCGCACTTCATCTCGTGGGTGATCCTGGCGGGAATCCTGACCGAGGTTCTCTCTCCGCAGCGCGGCATCATCGCCCACTTCTACACGCTGCTGGGGATGGAGCCGGTGCACTGGCTGACCAATAAGGCCACCTTCCGCGGCCTGTTGGTGGTGACCGGCATCTGGCAGGGGATCGGCTGGAGCAGCATCGTCTATCTGGCGGCGCTGTCGTCCATCGATCCCGGGCTCTACGAGAGCGCGTCGATCGACGGAGCGAACCGCTGGCAGAAAACGCTCAGCATTACGCTCCCTTCCCTGATCCCGGTGATGACGATTCTGTTCCTGATCCAGATCGGCAACATCCTGGACGAGTCGTTCGCCCAGATATTCAACCTCTACAACCCGCTGGTGTATTCCGTGGCTGACGTGTTCGATACCTACATCTACCGCTCGGGGATCGAGGAGGCGCGGTTCGACTACTCGGCCGCCGTGGGGATGTTCAAGAACGTGGCGGGCGTGATCATCCTGGTGGCCGCGAACAGCATCATCAAACGCTTCAGCGAATATCATATCTGGTAGCGTAGAGTAGATGGCTTCTCCCACGGTCCAGCGCTCGATTGCCGGCCGCATGTTCGACGCCGGCAACGCGATCGTACTGTTCCTGATCAGCGTCACCATCCTGTATCCGTTCTGGTACCTGTTCCTGAGCTCGTTCTCCCCTTTCGATGAGGTCTCTTCGCTGGGGCTGCACATCTGGATCGACCGCTGGACTGCCAACTCGTGGCGCTACGTGTTCATCGACAACGATCTGTTCGTGGCCTACGCCAACACCTTGCACCGAACCCTGTTCGGCACGTTCCTGACGCTGCTGGTGACGTTCACGGCGGCGTACGCGCTCGCCAAGCGGGATCTTCCCGGACGCGGTTTCCTTACCGTGTGTTACGTGCTGACGATGTTCTTCTCGGGCGGACTGATCCCCACCTACCTGTTGATCCGGTCGCTGGGGCTGATGGACACGCGTTGGGTGCTGATCCTCCCGATCGCGCTGAACGCCTACTACATCATCGTGGCGCGAAACTTCCTGATGGCGATCGATCAGGCGATGGAGGATTCCGCGATCATCGACGGAGCCGGATACTGGACCATCCTGGTCCGCGTCATCGGACCGCTCTCAAAGCCCGTGCTCATGACCGTCGGACTGTGGGCCGCCGTGGAACACTGGAACGCGTGGTTCGACGCCATGATCTACATCGACGACAGGAACAAGCAGGTGCTGCAGCTCCTCATCCGCGACATGCTCAAGGTGCTGGACTTCGCCGAGTTGGACGAAGCGGGAGACGTGCTGGGGCTCAGCGAGCCGGTGCCGGTGCAGTCGGTGCAGTCGGTTACCATCCTGCTCACCATCGGACCGATCGTGGTGGTCTATCCATTTATCCAGAAGTACTTCGTCAAGGGCGTCATGCTCGGCGCCATCAAGGGCTGACCGGCGCGGTCAGCCCTCTACCGAAACATGCTCGGCGCGCGGCTATGGCGCTCACGGCACGGCGACGCGCACCGAGTGCGCGATACCGGACAGCCAGTCGTGATGGAACAGGTAGAGGCCGCCGGACTCGCCGCCGATCATCAGGTCGAGGGTGCCGTCGCCGTTCCAGTCGAACGCGGTGACGTGGCTCTCGTGCTGCGAAAGCTTGAACGCCGCGCCGTCGGGAGAGCGGATCGGCCGCGGTCGCTCGAAGCAGGGCGTGCCCCCGGTTCCGGCGTTCTCCAGGTAGAACGTGTACCAGTTGGAGGAGACGAACAGGTCGAACACCCCGCGCCGCCGCCAGTCGCACGCGGCCAGGGTGATGCTGGGCTCGCGCCACAGAGAAGGCAGCCCGCCGGGAAACGAGACCCCGTCGGTGTCGGCCAGCGCCCGTCCGATGTCGGAGTTCAGGAGCGTCCCGCCGTCGCGATAGGTGAGCGGCACTGGCGGTTCCAGCACCAGCTTCCCGTCGGCGCCACTTCCCTGATGGAAGACGCTGATCCGCCCGAGGCTGTCCACCGCCAGCAGCTCCACACGCCCGTCGCCGTCAATGTCGACCGCCGCGGGACCCTTGCGAAAGCCGAACGGATCCGCCATGCCGCGCACCGCCAGCTCCCGCCGGCCGGCGATCCGGTTGCTTCCCGGATCGTAGCCCTCGAGCCAGAGGATGCGGTTGGTGTTGTTGCCGACGATGATGTCCAGCCTGCCGTCTCCGTCCCAGTCGCAGACGTACGGTTTGAGCTGGCCGCAGTTACGCTCGGAGTTGTTGTCGCGCAGAATGCTCTCGCGGTAGATGCGGACCCGCTCGCCGGCGGCGTCGCGGATCGGCTCCGGCGGCGCGAAGGCGGGCGCCGCGGCCGTGCCGGTATTGCGCACCAACGTGACGTATCCCGCGAGGTCGCCGCAGACCAGATCGAAGGCACCGGTGCCGCGGGTGTCGATCGGGTCCGCCTTGACCATGCCCTCGTGCTTGACCTTGCTGGCTTCGCCGAGCAGGGCGCCGGTATCGCGGAAGCTGTCCGCGGCGAACAGGTCGGACCCGACCTGCTCGAAGTAGTGGAACCCAAAGCCATCGTACCAAGTCGCCCGGAGGCACCCCTGGAACGCCGCGTCATGCACGAAGTGGAAGCCGAACGCCATGGCGGCGCGGCTCCACGCCAACTGTCCCTGGTTCATCATGGCCGGCTCGTCGACCGAGCCGACGTTGCGCCACAGTTCGAGAATCGGGCTGTGCAGGTCCTGCACGTGGCAGCACAGCAGCTCCAGCATGCCGTCGCCATCGACGTCGAACACGTCGATGCTCAGGGCGCGATGGTTGGAGAAGTTGGAGAACTGCGGGTCGGCGATCCGCACGTCATGCCCGATGCGCGCCCCTGATATCGGCAGCACCGTGGTGGAGAAGGTCCAGTCGCCGGTGGCGGCGTCGCGACCGGTGTTGCGCATGAGCACGATCTGCTCGCGCTGGACGTGCGTGTCGCGGTCGTGGAACACGCTGCCGATGATCAGCGACGGTCGTCCGCTGCCGTCCCAGTCGCGTACCTTGATCTGAAGGTAGCGGCCGACCGACAACTGCGGCGGAAACGGCACCGTGGCCGCCAGCTCGAGGGCGGGCAGACCCGCGGCGTCGCGCTCGCCGGAATTGCGGTACACCTTGATGCCGCCGCGCCGGCTGATGGTGACGAGGTCGGGGTGTCCGCTGCAGAACCAGTCGAACACGTCGCAGCACAGATAGTCCTCACTGATGAACTCCCGCTGTGGCGGGATGTCGTACATGCGGTATTCGCGCTGGACCAGATTCACGCCATTGGCGTACAGACGCATCGGCGGCGCGAAGCGCGGCTGCCGATTGCTGCCGATGTTGCGCCAGAAGAACACGCCGCCCCACGGCATGCCGAGGCCGTTGGCGTGGTGGCTGGCGCAGAGGAGGTCGATCAGGCCGTCTCCGTCCCAGTCCACCGTCAGCGGCATCGCGTGACGTCCCGGGGCGGCGATCGGTTGCCAACGGTCGCCGTTGTAGTGGATCTCATCACCAACCCCGACCAGCGGCAGGTAGGGAGCCGGTGCCAGACCGCCATCGGCCGCACGCGGTTCCGCTTCCAGCCGCCAGTCGCCGCCGGCGGCCGGCTCGTCGACCAGCCAGGCGACCCAACCCTGCGGCTGGTAGTAGAGCCGCTCGTCGAACTGCACCGGATAGGTCCGCTCGCGCCCGTCGCGGTGCCGCTTGGCGACCAGCGTGTGGGGATCGATCAGCCGGCCGAAGTCCAACTCGACCCGCACAGGGCTGGTGGCGCCGGCGCGGCGGTCGAACGCTATTGCCAGGGAGATTTCGTAACCCACAGCTACGCCACGCCCTCACGCGGCTTCTCGGGCGGCTGGGTGCGGGTGCCCCAGAGCATTCCAGTGACCAGCCGCGAGCGCCCGCGAGTCAACTCCTTGACGATAGGCCAGATCGACGGATGCATGGCGAGACGCTCCAGCGCGCGGTCGAAGGCGAAGCCGTGCTCCAGGCGCCGGCCGTCGGAGCGGAATCCCTCAGGCAGCTCCTCCGGAGGCGTGTCGACGTAGCGCTCGGCCGCCGCCCGCGACGCGGCCAGCTCGTGGGCGGAGAGTGCGTTTCGCAGGTGCAGAAAGGCGCGCAGATCAATCAAGTCGCATTGCTCGCCGGTCATCATCGCAGGTTCTCGCGGTTGCACCGGGGCAACGGTAGACGGTCGCGGGCGATTGTGCCAGCCGGCATGACGCCACGGGAGGGGTGGACGCTTCGGTCACGCTCCGTGTGGACGCGGCGGCGGTTCTGGTAGGATCGCGCCGCACAAGGGAGGAACAGTTGTCCGATTCGATCAAGATCGCCGTCATCGGCGGTGACGGCACGGGACCGGAGGTGACCGCCGAGGCCTGCAAGGTGCTGGAGGCGGTGGCCCCGCTGGATGGGATCTCCTACGAGCGGGTCGACTTCGGCCGGCCGGATGGGCTTCTCCACCACCGAGATCGGCGACATGGTGGCCAGCGCGCTCTGAGGCCGCACGCGACAGGAAAGCGGCCGCCACACAGGACGCGACCAGGAGGACAGGGCAGAAAGGGGGAGAGTGGGGGTCGCGGTTGAAGGAAGCGTCCAGGGCCGGATAGGATGGGCGGAGCCTCCGACATGCCTTTTGCCGTCGCCGACTTTCACGATCTGACTCGCCTTCTGGAAGAACGCCCCGAGTGGCGGGCGGAGTTGCGGCGCTTGGTGCTTACCGATGGCCTCCTGGCACTACCGGAGCAGATCGCGGAGTCGCGGCTCGATACGGACAGGCGCTTCCAGGAAGTCTCGGCGCAGATCGCTCGGCTCACCGAGACTCAGGAGCGGCTCGTAGCAGAGCTCGGTGCGCTGACCCGCACGGTGCTCGGGCTCGTCGATGACGTCGGCAAGCTGAAAGGCTCCGACCTGGAGCGGCGTTTCCGCGAGCGCGCCTTTGCCCACTTCGGCCGTCTGATCCGGCGGGCGCACGTGCTGACTCAGGAAGAGCTCGCCGACGAACTGGACATTGGGCTCGCACGGAGCGCGATTACGGAACGCGAAGCTGACGAGTTGACATGGGCGGATCTCATCGTCGGCGGGAAACGGCGCGACGACGCCATCGAAGTTTCCCTCGTTGTGGAGGTTTCCTACGGAGTCGGCGTCGGTGACGTGGAACGGGTCGAGCGCAGAGCGGAGATCTACGGCAGGCTGGTCGCGCCGGTATTGCCGGTGGTCGCGGGCGAGGCCGTTACCGCTGAAGCGGCTCAGTGCGCTCGATCCGAGGGAGTGTGGCAACTGGTCCGTGGGCGCGTCGTTCCGCCGGATACGGTGCCGTCCGCTCGAACCCCCGCGCCCTGACCCGATCCCGCGCCGCGACGTGGTCCGCGCCGCAAGCGACAGGACGGCCGCCCCTTCGGCGTACGCCTCGGCGACGCGCCGCAGGTAGTCGCCGGCCGCCATGTTGCGCGGGCACAGGTCGGGATAGAAGACGCAGCCGGTCCCTTCCACCATCCCACGCATGTAAACGAACTCGAGACGGCCGTGCTGGGACTCGCCTGCCGGCGCCCGCCCGTCAAGCGCCTCGCGCAGCTCTCGCATGAAGATGGCAACGTAGCCGGCCCAGAGGTCCATCAGCCGCTCGTCAGGCGTTGCGCCGGACCGCGGCCAGCACCTCCGCTACCTCGCGCGTCGCGCCTGCCGTCGCGTGCTCCGCAAACTCGGCCAGAACCGTCTCCGCCCGCTCCGGGTCGCCGCGGCCGGCGTGCAACCGGATCAGCTCCGCTGCCAGTACCGCCGATGCCCGGTTCGATTCCCAGGCGGACTCGATCAGGCGGTACGCCGCGTCCGCGTCTCCCAGGGCGCGCAACTCCGCCGCGTCCCGTACCGCGGAAAGGGCGGCATACTCCGCATGCGCCGGCAGCGTGGCCCGAAAGTAGGTGCGTTGCTCGTCGAAGTCGTAGCGCGGCGCCGGAGAGCCGTTGCTCGCCATCGCGGCGGCCACCTTCCGCAACCCGGTCAGGCGCGCCTCGGCCAGTCCGAGCTCCTTGAGAAACTCGCCGATGCGGCGGTTGCGGGCGGGCACCGTCGGGAACGAGGAGCGCAACGAAAAGTGCTGCGGTTCGAGTCCCGGAACGGGCCCCGGATAGCTGATGATCTCCACGCGATCCGGGTACAGATAGACCTTGGTCGGTTCCAGCACGTCGGGCTCGTAGCTGCGGTGATACAGCGCGTTTACCAGGGTCTCCCGCAGCGCCACCGCCGGATAGGCACGCCAGCGGCGCGTCTCGATCCGCTCCGGCTCCTTGCGCAGGTGGACCGGCGACCGCCCGTGCAGGTACTGGAGGCAGTTGCGTAGCTGCCGCGTCAGCCCGCCGCGAAACTCCTGCTCTTCCTGGACGTCTCCGGTGCCGCCCGCGGCGAACAGCGCGCAATCGATCCAGGCGCCGTGAAACCAGCGGGTCGGCTCGGCCGCGAAGAACAGCAGCCCGACATTGCGGGGCACGTCATGGTCGTTGACCCGAGTGGTGATGCCCATGCGACGGTAGATCTCCACCGCGTCGCTTTCGTCGGTGAGCCCACTGCCGATCTCGTGCAGATGCTCCCTGACGGTCATCTCGTGCAGGTCGGCGAGGCCGGCGTCCAGCGCCCGGCGGTCGTCCCACGGCACCCGCGCGGTCTGTTGGATCAGCTCTCGCAGCAGTCCGCCTCGCTGCTCCGCGGCGACGGTATCCGCTCCAAGGCGCACCCAATACCGGAGCGTTCCGCGTCCGGCGTCCGGCGCCCGATGCGGCCGGACCTGACTCGCGGGCGCCCACACGACGAGGATATGCCGTCCGCTCACCACCTCGGGTGAGAGCAGCGGCTGGTACTGCGGATCGAGCCGGTTGCAATTGCCGCGCAACCACTTCTGCGCTGCCGCCAGCTCGGCCGAGGACAAGCCCGCCGGTGGCAGGCTGGCACGCCCGTCCCGTTCGGCGACCCCGATGACGACGTAGCCGCCGTTCAGGTTGTGGTAGTCGTTGGCGAACGCGCAGATCGTCTTGAGCACCTGGGGGCCGGTCGTCTCAGGATGCCAGGCAGCCTTGAATTCTACGCGCACGGACTCGACGCCGCGGCCCTGGAGCAGGTGGGCGAGGTTGATCGGGAGAGTGGTGCTCACGGCGTCCATGGTATCGCTCCGCGGCTGACCGGACCCGTCAGGTCCGTGCGGCGGCTTGATTCAGGGCGGCTTGGGCGCTTGACCGCTACTTTTCCACTTCCGTTCAGGCCGCACGTCGCTCATACAGTACTTTCCCCTCCTCCAGCACCTTGTGAATCATGGAATGCGGGTCATTGCGCTGCCCTGCAAGGACTTCCGGAGAGCGGATCATCACGTCGACCGGCAACACGAAACGCTCGGCAATCGCCCGACGAATCGGGTTGCCGCGCTGTGGCTTTACCACATCTGAACGCAGCACGACCAGCAGATCGACATCGCTGTGCTCACTGCTCTCTCCGCGGGCATGGCTGCCGAAGAGAATGATTTGTTCCGGATCAAAGCGCTCGACAATCAGTTGCGCCATGGCCCGGATCGTCGCTCTGTCAGTCTGGTCCTCAACGGCATTCACAAGCTTCCCTCTCATAGACAGCAGCTCATTCTCTAGCTTCTCTAGCGTCCAACTGGAGCGCGTCCAGGCTACGTGTAGTGCGAGGGGTTCCAGCCGTCGACCAGGTGCAGCCGGTGCATCAGCGGGTCGCACGGCTCGGCGGCCATCCGCTGCAGGTCGTCGCGGTGGCCGAGGCGCCGGATCGTGTTCCACTGGCTGCGGGTGATGATGCGGCGGTCGCAGTCCCACAGCGACAGGCCGGCCGCCCCCCCGTCGTACGCGTCCGCGGCGCGCCGCAGGTAGTCGCCAGCCGCCATGTTGCGCGGGTACAGGTCGGGGTAGAACAGGCAGCCGGTCCCCTCCACCACCTCGCGCATGTAGGCGAAGTCCAGCCGGCCGTGCTGGTCGTCGCCGGCCGCCGGCGCCAGGATGTCCACCAGCCCCTCGCGCGCCCAGGTGCGCAGGTCCAGCCCTGACGCGTGATTGGTGTCGTGGTCCGGCCAGACGTTGGCCGCCACCCGCACCCTGCGGCCGGCGCCCGCGCCGTCCAGCGCCTCGCGCAGCTCGCGCATGAACGTGGTGACGTAGCCGGCCCACAGGTCCATCAGCCGCTCGTCGTGGCCGTACTCGAGCTGCCATTGCGGGTCGCCGCCGCGATGATCCACCCCGCCGCGGAACTCACGAGGATCGACGCCGTGAGCGGCCTGAAACGCTTCGATCACCGGCGGCTCGTACAGCACGAACGGCGCCCGCCGCGTGTAGATGAGCTGCACGCCCTCCACGCCGTACGCGGCCAGCTCCAGCAGCAGATCGACGTAGAAGCGGCGAACCTCCGGGTAGGCCATGCTCAGCCGCGCCACCGTGCGTCCGTCGCTGTCCCGGCAGCGCAGCTCCGGATGCTCGCGCCAGAACGGCACCGAATGGGTGTAGCCCGGCGGCGGCCCCGCCATCGTCCCCATACGGAAGCCCAGGAAGACCGAGATCCCCATCGCCTGCACGAACTCGACCCGCACCTTGACCGGATCGATCCCCCGCTCCAGGAAGCCGCGCAGGCTGCGCACGGTACGCGCGGCCCGCTCCGACACGAAGGCTTCCTCGCCTTCCCCGTACGGCACCCCCACCGCGCTGGGATAGAAGGTCGAGCCGGCGCCGCTGCCGCCGGTGCCCAGGAACAGCGTCCCCACGTCGCTGTCGCGGAGCGGCCCGTAGATCGACAGCAGGTCGTCGATGGTACGCGCACCGTCGAAGAAAGAGGATCCCGAGTGCCCGTCCAACTGCGCGATGACCAGCTTGGTGGCCGGGTCGCTGCCCGCGCCGGTGTACTCGGCGACCTCCGCTGCGCTCATCGGCACCACCCGCACGAAGGCGAGCTGCGCGGCGCTCGGCGCTTCCACCCCCGGACAGGCGATGACCAGCTCCTCGTCCGCCAGATCGCTCGCCTTCCAGAACACCTCCTCGATCGCGCCGCCCGAGCCGGGGATCGACGCGTTCATGCGCGCGCCGTCCACCACGCTGGGCCGCACCAGCTCGCCGCGCGGCTCGCTTCCCAGGCGCACGTCGAGCCCGAACGGGTCGCTGAACGGCGGACCGGGCTCGATGCCGCCGCGGTACAGGCCCAGGTAGATCGCGTGCCACCCCGCCGCCGGCAGCCTCAGGCGCAGTTCGGGCGGCCGGCTCGGTTCGGTCATGCCGACCATCACGCCGGCGATCCCGTCGGCGGTCTCGTAGGCAAGCGTGTACCAGCAACTGTCGCGCAGCTCGTCGCTGATCGCCGCGCGCGGTTCGCAGCGCGACAGATCGCTGATCAGCACCCCCTCGCCCTGCGGCCGATGCCAGAAACGGCCGGTCTCTGCGCCCCCCGAAGCCTCATCCATCCGAGCTCACCTTCCTGACCGTGATCGGCACTCCCTCCGCGTGGCATTCGCGCGGCGGGAAGCCGTCCCTCGAGATCACGTCGATCACCAGGATCGTGTCCGGGCCGATCAGCGCCATGTCCTGCATGCCGCAGTGGTACGGCTCGCCCGGCGTGCTCTCGCCGTCGAAGTGAACGACTTGGTCGCTCCAGACGCTCCCCTGCCCGTCCGGGCTGAACACCACGCTGCCCCCCGGTATCCCGCGCGCGCGCAGCACCGCCAGCACGCCGCCTGAGGTCAGCAGCAGGCGAGGATAGATGCCGGGGATCAGCTCGCCGTCCACGTAGATGCGCTGCGGGTCGGTCCAGGTGCGGCCGCCGTCGTTTGACCACGCGGTCACGAGCGGCTGGTCCAGGTGCGTGCGGCCGTGCAGGTCGCGGTAGCCGTGGATGCCGCAGCGCATGGCCGCGAACAGCCGGCCGTCGGCCAGCGCGATCAGGTCGGACTCGTTGGTGCCCATGGGCGTGAGCTCCGGGTGGTAGCTGACGGTCGACAGAAAGCGCCAACTGCGGCCGCGGTCGGCCGACTCGGCGACGATCACGCGGTTCTTGAACCAGTTGTAGCGATGGATCAGCTCGGCGGCCACGGGCGAGGCGGTCCAGACGCGGTCCCCCTCCAGGTTGCCGTACAGGGTGATGAGGATCCTGCCGTCGGGCAGCTCCCGGAAGCCGCGCACCGGTGTGAAGGTGGTGGCGAGGGGTACGTGCAGCGGTGCGCTGAAGGTCTCCACCGTCCGCCACTCGTCGGTGGACACCGACACCTCCAGCGTGGAGGTGCCTGCCCGCGGATCGGCGAAGCGCGCCTGACCGGCCACCTGCATGACGGTGCCGTCGCGGAGCTGGCCGTAGGCGCCTTCGGCGCTCAGCGGGGGGGCCGGCTCCCAGGTCCTGCCGCCGTCGGTGGAGCGCCGGTCGCACAGGATCATGGTGCCGCTCCGGGTCACGACGAGTTGCCCGACGTTGCCCGGCAGCCGCCCCAGGTCGATACGATCGCCGACGGTGATGTCGAGCTCCGGCACGGCGGGACCGGCCGGCCGTGCGGCGGTGATCGGTGCTCGATCGAGCGAGGGACGGTCGTCGTTGGCCGTGTCGGCCTGCGCGTCGCCGACGCCGCCAGCGTCGCCGACGCCGCAAGCGTCGCAGGCGACCCGGAAGCCGACGCTCAACAAGCGCAGCTGCCCGTACTTGAAGGAGCCGAACACGTCGGCGCCTGTCATGTGCTGCGGCGAGTTGAACGCGCCGCCGCGGGTCAGCGAGCCGTCGCCGTCGGCGCAGATCTCCCACACGTTGCCGAGCAGGTCGTGGAACCCCCAGGGGTTGGCAGGATACGAGCCGACCGGCGTGGGGTGGCCGATCATCGACACGCCGTAGTTCATACGCCGCGCGTCGGGGAAGTCCCCCCAGTCGTAGAGCGTGTCGGTGCCGGCGCGGGTCGCGCGTTCGTGCTCGTGGATCGTCGGCAGGCGGTAGGTCCCGCCCTCCCGTTCGGACAGCCACTCACAGAACGCGCCCGCATCCTCGTCCAAGACCCCCGTAACCGGCAGATCGTCGCCGGCGAAGTCGGGGTGCTCCCACGCGGCGGTCTCCGCGACCGGCTCCCAGTGGAAGGTGATCAGCTCGCCGCGCGGCTGCCGGTGGCCGGTCTCCTCCACGAAGCGGCGGTACAGGCCGTTGGTCACCGGGAACTGGCTCAGGTAGCAGGGGCCAAGCTCCACCGGGATGGCCACGTGCGGGCGGTTCTGCCCGAACGCCACGTCGGGTCGCTCGCCGGCGTTCGCCTGCGCGATGTAGCGCGCCATGCTCGGCGTCCAGGCGTCGAACCGGCCGCCCGCCACCGGGATCATCCGCAGGCCGAGCGAGTTGACGAAACCGGTCATGCGGCTGCGGCCTCCGGCCGCCAGTGCACGGCCTCCAGCCGGGTGCGGCCGGCCACGGAATTGGCACAGACGGTAATGAGCCCGTGCGTGCCGCCGGCGATGGTGCCGGGATAGGAGGAGCCGGTGTTGGGGTCGTCCCCCTCGCCCTGGCTGATCACGTAGGTCTCGTCCCGCCAGGTGGCGCCGTCGTCATCGCTCGCGCGGGCGCGGATGCCAGTGTGGGCCAGGTCGTCCGGGTAGCGGTGCAGGTACTGCAGGACCAGCGTGCCGTCGGTCAGGCGCGCCAGGTCGGCCGAGCACTGCAGGAACGAGGTGACCGGCCGCTCGTCGACCCAGGTGCGGCCGCCGTCGGTCGACTGGGTGAGGTGGGTGTTCTTGATGCGGTTGGTGCCCTCGTCGCGCTCGCTCGGGCGCTCCTCGCTGTCGAACTGCGGCCGGTAGCCGGAAGCGATCTTCAGGTCGTACGGCGCGGGCGGATCGCCGGGCTGCCGGTGCCAGCGCTGCTTGCGCACGCAGGCCAGGAGCGTGCCGGAAGGGAGCTGATGCAGGTGCCCCTCGCCCGCGTACATGGCCACGCAGGAGCTCTCCGGCCACGTGCGGCCGCCGTCGAGCGAGCGCAGCGCATAGATGAAGACCCCTTGCAACTCGACCGGCAGCGCGGCGGGGTCGGCCGCGGGATCGCCGCCCGGCGCATTGAAGACGTCCACCGTCAGCAGGATGGATCCGTCGGCGAGTTGCAGCAGGTCCGAGTTGGCCGCCTGCATGCGCGTGCGCGGCGGCAACGCGGGGTTCAAGGGGGACAACGACCACGTCCTGCCGCGGTCGCCGGAGCGGCCGATCACACCGCGCCGGGTGGGCAGATGGTCGTCGACCATGAAGAGGGCCAGGAACGTGTCGTCGCGCAGGATCGCGAACGCGCCGATCCACGGCTCGCGTCCGGGATCGTCCGGCTCGAACGGGGCCAGATCGAGGACGAAGTCGCCGGAGCTCCAGGTGAGCCCTTCGTCGGCGGAGCGCAACACGCGCGGGCCGATTCCAGGCCCCATCACGAACAGCTCGCCGCTCGCCGACCGCCGGATCGAGCGGCAGAGGCCGCCGCTCGCCACCTCCGGCACCAGCTCGACGCGCCGTGCCGGCAGATAGGTGACGCTCTCGCCGCGCACCACGGCGATCCGCTCGGCTCCCGCGTCGGGTCTCAGATCGAGCATACGCGCCTCCCGCCGACTCTACACCCGATCGGCCGACCGGCGATACGACACGCGGGAGCGACGGCGCTCGCGATCCCGCACGGGCTCGCCGGGCCGGCCCGCAGCGTCTATGATCGCTGCTGAGATGGGAGCCCTCCAGTACCTCTGGCGCTACCGCTGGTTGTATCTCCTGGCCCTGCCGGCGGTGGCGGCGGTCATCGTCTTCAACTACCTGCCCATCTACGGCATCACGCTGGCGTTCCGGGACTTCAACGCCAGTCTCGGCGCCTTCCGCAGCCCCTGGTCGAAGCCGCTGTTCTACAACTTCTGGTTCCTTGAGGACTCCGAGTTCTGGTACGTGCTGCGCAACACGATCCGCATCTCCGTGGTCAAGTTCGCCTTCTCCTGGCCGGCGCCGATCCTGCTCGCGCTGCTGCTCAACGAGGTGCGCGGCCACGGTTTCAAACGGGTCGTGCAGACCGTCAGCTACCTGCCGCACTTCGTCTCCTGGGTGATCCTGGCCGGCATCACCTACCGCGTGCTGGGATTCGAGGCGGACAGCCCGATCAACCTGCTGCGCGCGCTGTTCGGCCAACCGCCGGCGGCGCTGATGGGCGAATCGTCGTTCTTTCTGCCGCTGGTAGTGATCACCGCGATCTTCAAGGAGGTGGGCTGGGGCACGATCATCTACCTGGCCGCCATGAGCGGCATCAATCCCGAGCTCTACGAGCAGGGCGAGATCGACGGCGCCGGACGGCTGCGCCAAGCGTGGAACATCACGCTGCCGGGAATCCTGCCGATCATCGCCATCCTGCTGGTGCTGCAGGTCCCGGCGATCCTGCAGGCCGGCCTCGACCAGATCTACAATCTTGCCAACGCAGCGACGCGGCGGGTCGCCTACATCACCGACATCTACGTGATCCGCATCGGCCTCATGCAGGGACAGTATTCGTTCGCCACCGCGGTCGGCCTTATCTACTCGGTCGTCGGATTGGCGCTGACGCTGATCGCCAACCGCGTCTCCAAGGGCTCGGTGGGCCACGGGATTTTCTGAGACTCGAGGAGGAAACGAGGATGTCTGCCGAACCATTCGAGTGCATGCCGATCGCGGAAGATCTGACCCCCTGGGAAGCGAGCGTGGTGACGCTCGCCGACGACGCGGTCCTGCTTACCTACAGCTTGCGGGAGGTGCGGTATCTGCAGGGCGTGATCTCACGCGACCGCTGCCGCACCTGGGAGCAACCGTTCTTGCTCAAGTCGGTGTCGGGTGACCGGATCGCCGGCTGGCGGTCCAGCCCGTTGCGGCTGGCCTCCGGCAACCTCGGCATCTTCTACTCCACCCTGCCCCAGCAGCCGGGCCGCGATGGTCCCCTGGGGTTCCGAGTGTCTGCCGACGAGGGGCAGACGTGGTCGGAACAGTCCCTGGTGGACCCCCATTTCGCCATTGTGCGCAACGGCTGTGCGCGCGTGCTAAGCGACGGGCGCATTCTCTGCCCCGCCTACCGCTGGATCAGCCACCATCTGGAGGACGCGGAGCAGGACGGCACGCAGCTCTCCTACTCGTTTGCCTACTTCTCCGATGACGAGGGCTGTACGTGGCAGCGCAGCGCCAACGAGCTCATGATCCGCCACAACGACGTCGAGTACGACCTGATAGACGGCAAGGGGTTCCGCCTGGTCGAGGAGGAGCCGGCCGGCCTGTACGAGTATCTGGAGTTCGAGAAGTACGGCGAGCCGGTGGCGGAGGAGCTGCGCGAAGGCCGGTTGATCAACATGGCCCGCTGCCGGCTTGGCACGCTGTTCATGAGCTATTCGGCGGACGGCGGCGTGAGCTGGTCGAAGCCGCAGCCGAGCGGCCTGGCCGCCGCCGACGCGCCGCCCACCACCGCGCGCCTGCCGGGCTCGGGCGACCTGCTGGTGATCTGGAACCAGGCGTCGCCCGACGAGATCGCCTGCGGGCTGGCCCGGCACCGGCTGTCCTGCGCGCTGTCCTCGGATGAAGGGCGCACCTGGAAGCACTTCAGGAACCTGGAGTCGCTGGACGACGAGTGCCACCTGCCGGTGCCGCCCCTGCAGGTGTATCAGCAGCCGATCGACGGCTACAAGCAGCCGATCGACCGCAATCGGTACCACCGCGCGCCCGGAGCGGTGCGCTGCGCCTATTCGGCGATCACCTTGGTCGGCAGCGACGCGGTGATCTGCTACGACTACGGCTGGCGGCCGGACCCGATCACCGGCAAACGCAAGCACTTCGGCACCAAGGTCAAGGTGGTGCCGTGCGAGTGGTTCACGGAGGGATGAGGCGATGGGGCGGCTGACCGACGCCTTCCTGGTGGTGGACGCACACTGCGACACCCTGATCCGGCGCCAGAACAAGAGCGATGCGGTCGACCTGACGCGCCCCGACCCGAGTTACCAGATCGACCTGCCGCGCCTCCGCGCCGGCGGCGTCGACTGCCTGTTCTGCATGGTGGGAGATCGCGATCTCGACGCCTCCGTATCGCTGATCGACGCGGTGTACCGGATGTGCGGGGACCCCAACGGCGAGTACGCGCTGTGTCGGTCCGCCGGCGACGTGCGGGATGCGCGGGCTGCCGGCAAGGTCGCGATCGTGATGACGATCGAAGGACAGGTCATGTTCCGCGAACGGCTCGGGCATCTGCGCACCTGGCACCGGCTGGGCGTACGGCTCGCCAGCCTGACGCACGGTGACGGCCGGCCGCCGGAGCTCCAGTACTCGGACAGCTACTTCGGCTACATCACCGCGGCGGAGCGGGATACACTGCGCCGGCAGTCCAAGGGGCTGACGCCGTTCGCGCGCGAGTCGCTGGCAGAGATGGCCCGCTTGGCCATGCCCGTCGACACCGCCCACTGCAACGACGCGGCGTTCTGGCAGATCATGGAGGAGGCCGAAGGGCCGGTCTGTTATACCCACGGCGCGGCGTACGCGCTCTGCCCGCATTCTCGCTCGCTCACCGATGAGATGATGCGCGCGCTGGCCGAGCGCGGCGGCGTGATGGGCATCGCCTTTTACCCTGGCTTCATCGATCGCGAGCAACCGACGCTGGAGCGGCTTGCGGACCACGTGCTGCACGCGCTCGACGTGATGGGATCCGACCACGTAGGCATCGGCTCCGACTTCGACGGATTGCCGATGTGGAGCGAGGCGATCCCGGCGGATGTTTCCGGCCTCGACGACCTGTTTCAGGCGGTGGCCCGTCGCGGCGTGGACCGCGATACGCTGGCCAAGGTCGCGGGCCAGAACTTCCTCCGGCTATTGCCTCCGTAGCGTGCTATGGCTGTAAGGAAACGACGATGGTTGCCGGATATCGCTTGACGACTTCAGAGCGGCTGTTCGGGATCGGCAATCACCTGTTCCTGACGCTGTTCGCACTCGCGACGCTCTATCCGTTCTGGTTCGTCCTGCAGGGGTCGTTCACCGACCCGGCCTTTCCGCTCTCGTTCCTGTGGCCGAAGGGTTTCTACTACGCCAACTACCAGCAGGTGTTCTCCGCCACGGGGATCGGGCGGGCATATCTGATCACCGTCGCACGGGTGGCGGTGGCGGTGCCGCTCACCCTGATCGTAACCGGCGGCGCAGCGTTCGCGTTGACGCGGCCCGAGTTCGTGGGCCGCAACGCGGTGATCCTGCTGTTCTTCATCACCATGTTCATCAGCGGGGGGCTGATCCCCTTCTACATGGTGCTGCGCTCCGTCGGCCTGATCAACAGCTTCCTGGTCTATGTCATTCCAGTCGTCTTCAACGTCTGGATGATGATCGTCATGAAGACCTCGTTCCGCAGCCTGCCGGAAGGGATGGTGGAGGCGGCGGTGATCGACGGTGCGAACTACGTGACGATCTTCTTCCGCATCGTGATCCCGTTGTCGCTGCCGATGATCGCCACCATGGGATTGTTCAACGCCGTCTGGCACTGGAACGACTGGTTCTTCGGCGCCTTCTACGTGAGCGAGCCGAACCTGCGGCCGCTGCAGACCTTTCTGCAGGAGGCGATCCTGGAAGGCGGGCTGTCGGATCGCTTGGCGGCGCTGTGGCACCACGGCGGCGGCAGCCGCGACGATCTGCGCTTCAACGCCAACGTACTGCGTCAGCTCAACCGGCTCACGCCGGAATCGCTCAAGTTCGCCTTCATCACGGTGACGACGCTGCCGATCCTGTTCGTCTACCCCTTCATCCAGCGCTACTTCATCAAGGGCGTCATGATCGGCTCGATCAAGGAATAGAGAAGGCCGGAGCCCTCGTAGGGCTCCGGCCTTCGTATCGGGTTCGGTGGCGCTCTGCTACCAGCCCATCACCGCCGCCCACTCGGGGCGCGGCGTGACGGTGATCAGCGAGTCGCGGTCGTCGACGTTGTTGTCGCTCATCCACTGCTCCCATCGCGCCTGGCGCTCCTCGTAGATCGGCCGCCAGTCGGTGATGTCGATCAGGCTGGCGAGCGCAGCGTCATAGTCGGCCTCGAAGTTGCCGGAGGTGATCAATTCCGGCAAGGCCGCATCAAGGCGCTCCGTGGCCGTAACCATGGCCGAAGCCTCGCGCGGCGGTAGCGCGACCGTCAGTTGCGCATACGACGGGATCGGGCTCACCACGTCCGCCAGCGGAATCGTGAACGCCGGCGACCACGACGGCATCGTGGGATCGCCCGGGCTCTCGCCGACCGCCACGCCGTTGGCGCGCATCGCTTGCAGGCTGTGGTAGAGGAGCCGCTGCTGCCACGAAGCGTAGTTCGGCGTACCGAACCAGTGGGCGTGCGGCGTCACCAGCGGCGGCCGTCCCGCCTGCCGGGTCGTCTCGACTGAGTCCTGCGAATTGGCGATCTGCCGCGAGTCCTGCGGGTGCCTGCCCTGCAGCTCCGGCTTCATGCGCCAGTACTCGGGCCCGTCCACGAAGTCCCAGTGGGTGCCAAGATAGCCGGCGGCGAACATGTTGGAGATCCGGCCCTCGTCGGTCATGTGCCACTGGATGAACTGCATCACCCCGTCCGGGTTGGGGATGTCCGCCGAGATCAGCGACGGGTTGGGCTGCTTGTTGACGATCCGGCCCGGTGCGTCCGCGATGGGATTGACCATCATGATGAACTGCGCGTCGATGGCGGCCAGCGTTTCCGGAGCGTCGCGGCCGTACCGATCGACGAACCCGGGGATCACGTCGTCGCCCATCACCGATGAGTACCACGGCTCGCCTGCGGACACCGCGTAGCTCGCCGTCTTCAGCCGGTCGATGAATCCGCCCGTGTCCATGACGAACTGACCCTCGCCGATCAGCCCCTCGTTCCAGAGCAGGTTGAGGAACTTGAAGGCCTCGTACGTCTCCACCGACGCCCACTCGGGCATCAGCCGCTTCTCCGCGTCGACCTCCCAGCCGGCTCCCTTGATCTGGTAGGGAATGCGGCGGTTGACCGGCGGCCAGGCGCTGCGCCACTGAAAGGGGATCACCGGATCGCCGGCAAGGTCTGTCAGGCCGGACGCCTTGACCGCCCTCAGCACGTCGAGCAACTCGTCGGTGGTCTTCGGATAGCCGTACTGCTCGTAGACGTCCTTGCGGATGTACCAGACGGCGTCGACCGACACGTCCTCACACTTTACCGCCCATTCCCAGCCGGGAAGCCCGTAGATCTGCCCGTTCACCTTGTACTTCGACATGTAGCTCTGACAGGCGCTGGCGATGAGTGGGTAGTTCACCGAGTCGCGGAAATACTTGTCGAGCGGCAGCAATCGGCCCCCGACCGCCAGATCGGCCATGGTCGTGAACGGCATGTTCCACATCAGGTCCGGGAACTCGCCCTGCGCGATCACGAGCTGCAGCGCCTGGTCGGCGGTCTGCCCGGTCGGCACCTTGTCGATTCGGCTGACGGTGATGCCGAACTTCTCGCTCGCCCATTCGTTGGATACGGCGAGCAACTCCTCGTCGAAGGGCCCGTGTGGCACCCCCCAGATCCAGATACCGCGATCCGGTTCCATGGAAGCGGACTCTCCGCCGCCCTCCGCGAACAGCGGCAGGGCCATGGAAAGAATGATCAGAACTGCAGCGACTTTCCTCATTTGGGATCCTCTCTTGTTGTGCGCATCGGTTTGGTCGATCATGATGCGCACATTATAAACTATAGGCAGGGCGTCGCCGACCGTCAAGGTTGACTCGCCGCTGCCGACCGTGGAGAGAGACATGACAGAAGTGCCGGCGGCGACAACCCTCCTGGATGATCTGGCCCGAATCGATACTCCGACCATCTGCAACATCATCGAGCTGTTCGACATACGCTCACCGGCTGCCGGTTTCATGGACCGCCGTATCCAGTGCGCGTTCCCGGATCTGCCGCCGATGGTCGGGTACGCGGCTACCGCGACCTATCGGTCCGGCTACGCTCCGGCAAAGGGCGAAGCGTGCGGACCCGCGGAGCTGCTGGAGACCTTCGAGTCGCTGCCGGGCCCCGCGGTGGTCGTGATCCAGGACCTCGACGAGCCGCCGGCCGCCGCCTGCTTCGGCGACGTTTCCTGCAACAGCTACCTGGCGTTCGGCGCGCGCGGCGTGGTGACATCCGGCGCCGGCCGCGACCTGGAGCAGGTACAGGAGCTGCGCTTCCCGGCGTTCACCGGCGGGACGATCTGCTCGCACGGGTTCAGCTACCTGGTGGACACCGGCATCCCGGTACAGATCGGCGGAATCACGGTGCGCCCGGGCGACCTGATCCATGGAGACCGCAACGGCGTCGTGATCATCCCGCCGGCGATTGCCGTTCAGGTCGCCACGATGGCGGACGACTTCATCGCGGCGGAGCAGGAAGTGCTCAGCTACCTGCAATCGGCTCACCCGCCGACCGTCGCCGGCTACCGTGACTCGGTCGCACGCATGCAGGGGAAGATGGCCGATCTCAAGGGGCACATCTCCGCGGCGTCCGGGTAGCGGCGGTGGCGACCGAGCCGAACGTAGGCGCTGCCGGCGGCGACCGGCCCACGCCCGAGGAGGCGGCGCGCAACCAGCCGTTGCACGCCGGCTATGACTACGACCGCTACCCGTCATCGATCACCGGGTTCACGGGCGTCAATCTGCAGCGCGTCTTCGTGCGGAAGCAGCGCCCGGCGGTGCGCACCCGCGTGGGCCCGCGCGGCAATTTCAAGGGCGCGATCGCCCGCCTCTCCGACGGTTCGCTGGTGGCGACAGCGTGTCGCAGGATCGACGAGCACGGGCTGTTCGGCGTGCACGTCTACAAGAGCGCCGACCGTGGGCTGACGTGGCAGGAGATCGGTGAGGACGTGCTCTATGGCAAGGAGATGAGCCTGACGGCGCTGCCGGACGATTCGCTGCTGCTCACGGTGGAGTCGACCGTGCCGGGCTACCCTTCCATGACGTTCTCCGACGATCCGACCAGGATGTGCTACCACCGATCGGCCGACGGCGGACGCACCTGGGAGGCCGGCTCGATCGACGGGCCGGGCAAGCCGCGCAACGTGCTGGTGGAGGCGGACGGCAGCCTGCTCATGGTGCGCCCTCGGTGCTCGGCGTACCTGCACCGCCCCTACGCCGTGAGAGGCCGGCCGTTCGAGCCGAGCCCGGACCTGGAGCTCAGCCGATCCACGGACGGGGGCCGCACCTGGAACAGCACGACGGGGCGCGTTGCGTGGAGGGTCACCACCTTCGGCGAGGTGTCGATCGCGCGCCTCCGCAACGGCCGGCTACTGGCGTCGTTGCGTACCAACCCGCCCGGCACCGTCGGCGAGGGGCAGCAGGTCACCTACCTCACCGAGTCGGACGACGACGGTGACACGTGGTGCGAGCCGTGGCCGATGGGCAACCTCGCCGAGGTGCAGGTCAACCTGCTCTTGCTGCGGAGTGGCCGGCTGCTCGCGACCTATACCAACTACCACCTGCCGTTCGGGGTGTGCGCCCTGGTCTCAGACGACGACGGCAGGACCTGGAGTCACGATGCGCCGGTGCAACTGGCGCTTTCGGCCGACTGCTATACCGGCTGGCCGGTCACCGTCGAGCTCGACGATGACCAGGAGGATCGCGGCGAGATGATCACCTGCTACATGATCACCGCGTATCTCAACGAACCGCCCGAGTCCAAGGGGTTGGAGCGCAACGTGTGCGAGGTCGTACGCTGGCGCTTGCCGTCGTAGGCGGCGCCCCCGTCACCGTCAACCGGTCAGGACGCCAGCGCCCGCAGGTCGACCGCACCGCACTCGATATCCTCCTTGTTCACCGAGTAGCCGACCAGAAGTCGGTCCTCGTCGACCAGGCAGCAGGGATACATGTAGCCGCGCAGCTTGAGCAGCCCGCGTAAGCGCTGGTCGGTCGGATCGTCGACCAGGATATGGATCTGCTGGAACGTGTACCCGTCCTCACCGATCAGCAGCGTCAGGTTCATACGGTTATGCAGCGTCGCGTTGGCGTTGTTGCACAAGTAGTAGCGGCCGTCCGGCAGTCTTCCAGCGTAGTTGCGCGACATGGCATCCGGGATATCGGAGATCGCAGGGTCGCTGAACGTGCGTCCGCCGTCGCTGCTGTAGTTCACCCAGACGCGGCAGGACTGGCTCTCATCACGCCAGAAGATCACGATCGTGCCGTCGTCGGTCTGATACCAGCTCGATTCACCGCCGTCCAGCTTGGACCCGAACGGCTGCGGCAGCGGCAGGATCTCCGGCTGTTCGGTGATGTCGTCACCCGGCCAGAGGAGGATCGCCGGGCCGGAGCGCCGGTCGATCGATGCGACGCCGAGCAGTTGGCCGTCCGCGGTCAGGCGCGGCGCCTCGTAGGTCGCCGATATCCGCTCCGAAAGCTCTGCCGCCCGGGTCCAGGTCGTGCCGTCCGAGGAGGCGTATACGTAGGTGCGGGCGTTGTGCCAGTCCGCGTAGTAGCCGCCACCCACCGCGTTCGAGTTGGGATCCCGCACGCGACGCGCCCAGCGGATGAGCATAGAGAGGCTGCCGTTCAGGGCGATGAGGCCCACGCATTTGAAGGCATCGCGCGTCCCCTCCTCGCCGCCGATCACCGACCTCGGCGTGCTCCAGGTACGCGCATCGTCGGAGCTCGAGATACGCACCTGCTGCCCCTCCGTGTCCTCATCCATGCGGCCGTTGGTGAACCCGTAGTAGTAGCGGCCATCGAGCTTGGCCAGTTGCGAATCGATATTCCACGATCCCGCCTCCCGGCTCGCGGTGTATACGCGCGAGCGCTCGAACGGAGCGTACGGGACGATCGGTGGAACCCGTGAGCGAAGTCCCTGATCGGTGTAGCGGATGATGCAGCCCACCTCCTGGAGGCGCTCCAGAGTGTGGTATTTGCGTAGCACGTCGGCGACATCAGGCCCCAACATGCGGACGAACGGTCGCGACGCGATCTCCAAACCGGTCCTGCCGCTGGATGTCATGATTAGCTCCTTTGGTATGTTGGGTGCTCCGTCCGGCGGGCGACTACCGGCGCGCAGCTCGCAGCCGACCGCACGACCGGCGCCGAAGCTGCGCTGTTGGGATCTGCACCTCCGCTTGCCAGCGGGCATCATCGCACGGGCGGATCTGGAATCGCGACACCCCCATGCAGCGAGCGCTGTCGGCCGGCTGCTATGCTGACCGGCCGATGACCGTCGACTTCGATTGGAACGATGCGTATGCCGGGGACGGCTCCGATCCCGTCGTCGCCGACCATAGGTTGTTGTCCGCCGCGCCATCGTTGCCGGGGCGCGCCCTCGACCTCGGGTGCGGCACCGGCGGCACTGCCATCGCGCTCGCAGAGACCGGTTGGGAAGTGACCGGTGTAGATGTCGCCTCCCGTGCCATCGCATCGGCCCGCATCGCCGCTCGACGGCGCGGAGTTGCCGTGGATTTCGTGGTGGCGGACATCACCACCTGGGTGCCTCCTTCCCAGTATGACCTCATCCTCTCCGCGTTCGCCCTGCCGCGCCGTGATCAAGGCCGGGAGGCCGCGTTGCGAATGGCGGTCAATGCGCTTGCTGCAGGCGGAACGATCATCATCGCCGAGCTCGACGCTTCGATGACTCGGGTGTTCGGCACGGAAGCCGACTTCATCGACATCGGCGAGATGAGACGCTATCTGCATGGTCTCGAGATAGTGTCGGTCGAACGGACGCAGATCCCGCACTCGCACGACGGCGACACGCCGCACGGTGACGGGCGTGCCCCTCACTTGGCCGTCACCGGCATCGCCCGGCGCCCGTGCCGCCCAGGGGACGCTCATGATTGATCTTCCGATCGTCGACACGCACTTGAGCTTCGCCGTGGGCCTGCCCAGATTTGACACGAGTGTTCATATGCCCACGCCCGACCGGTGGGTCACCGGCTTGGGATGCAGCCAGTCGACGACCTCATCCATCACCACCCAGGCCGTGAAGGCGTTGCCGAGCGGCGTGTGGTGATTGGTATAGTATCTCCCCATGAGTGTGTCGAGATCGGACGTCGGGTGCTCGAACTCGTCCTTGAAGGACTCGCACAGGTCGACCACCGGATGGGAGCGCCGCTTGAGCCAGTCGACAAACCCCTGGTCGAAGCGGCCACTTCCGTCCAGCACCGAGCGGATGCTCGCTTCACCGTATGAGAGCATGAAGAGCAGCGCTATTCCGTTGTCCGCGCAGAATCGCTCGACCTGTTCTACGACGTATTGCGTCGAGAACAGGGCCGCCTCGGTAAACACGGCCGCTGCAGCGGCTCCGATATCGTCGGCAGCTCCGGGCGGCACCGTGAGGCCGAAGCGCTCGCACGCCTGTTCGAGATAGGCGAGCGACTTCTCACTCTCGTCCTCCTTTGCCAGCGCGATATACACCAGCGGGTCCTCGCCGAATTCGGCGCACACGAAGTCGAGGTGGCACAGTTGGCTCAGATCGTCGGCCGTGGCGATCGGGTTATCGTGCTCGACGCAGGTGTTGGCGCGGACATCGACCCGCAGATGCGGCCTGGTCTGCACACCGAAACGACCGATGCGAGCAGGGCGGGACCGGTGCCACGACACGAGGTTCCGGTAGTGGTCGTCGCCGTAGATGTTGAGGATGACGTACTGCGCGCGCTGTCCCGCGGCGCGTACCGTGCGCATCCGTCGATACGCCTGGTAGACACTATATCCGCCGACCCCGTAGTTGCGTATCGGCTCCCGCAGGTGTGCAGCCAGGTACTCCTGCCACGTTTCGCCGTCGTTCACCTGATCGCAGTGCGTGAAGCTGTCGCCGTAGGTGTGGACCCTGCACGGCCGGTCCGGGCAGTTGATGAGTCTTCGTGCCCCGTCCTCCTCGTAGTCGTAGAAGGTGTTGGTTCCGTCCACACCGTCTCCACCATGTATCGACGGCGCGTGCACGAAGCCGAGCTCGGCATCGTACACCCAGCCTCTGTTCGGGTGCACACCATCGGGACCGGTGCCTGCGACCAGGCGCTGTAACTCTTCGCCCGTCGGCAGGCACGCTTTCAGATACGCGCGGATCTCCGCTTCCATGAGTCACATTCAATCGGTGGGGTCGGACGGACCGTGTTCGTACAGGACCCGGCTCGTCGTCTGACCTCGCGGCCGCACGTAGTCCTCGGTGTAGCGGCTCAACCCGGCATACGTGTGGCAACCGCCGACGCTGGCCTGCGTCTCCGGGTCTCTGTGCCAGCCGCGAATCATGATGTCCCCGGTCGGCCTGCCGCCCCAGCTCACCCGGTCCTCCGGGCTGTACGGCACGCGCGGAATTCGCTCGATCATGTAGACCGTCACCAGCGTGCCGTCACCGAGCTGGACGGACGAGGGATATCCCACGCGGCCGGTCACGGCATCGTCGCGGACGATGATCTCGTTCTCGATGTCCCAGGTCGCGCCGTTGTCATGGCTCAAGCACGCGCGCACGCCGTACGGATAGCGGCGATGGGCATAGACGCCGTGGATCGCGCCGCTGTCGAGGAGGGTCAGGTGCGGCGGATACCCCCAGATCGAGGTCGGTTCGGGAGCGCTCCAGGACCTGCCGCCGTCTTCCGAGAAGCACTGCTGCATGAACGCGTTGAAGCGGCCGGGCACCTCGTACGAACGCATCATGGCGATGATCCGGCCGTCGGGCAGCTCCAGCAGCTCGTTCTCGTTGAAGTCGAGGCGGCCGCTCGGGTCTTCGCCGATCGGCGTCAGCTCCCAGCTCTCTCCCTTGTCGGTGGAGCGCAGCACGTAGGCGAAATGCCCGCCATCGGGCGGGCTCGGCTTCCAGTTGCCCCACCCATGCGCCAGGATCGTGCCGTCACTGAGACAAAGTGGCACGCCGGTCATCACGCGACGCGCCATCGGCGGCAGCCCTTCGACCTTGTGCTTCTCCCAGGAACTCCCCCCGTCGGCGGACATCCGGAACTCCAGCGCCGTCTCCGTCATTACCGTCCCGGTGAAGGCGCCGTACACTTGGTAGCCCTTGCGCACCAACTCCTCGCGCCGGTCGGCGGGCCAGTAGTCGCAGGTTCCGCGCACCGCCTCCGGGTTGCGCCCCACGCTTGCGATCACCGCCCGGTTCTCCTCCAGAGACCGCTCGCAGGAACGCTCCACCAGCACCAGCGTCCCGTCCGGCATTGCGGTGCCGCGCTCACCGATCAGCCGATCGCCGGCGACGGTCTGTCCTCCCGGCAGCGGCCCTTCGTAGCCATCGGACCAGGAAAGCCCGCCATCATCGGAACAGAGGACATGCAGTTCCGGGGGCCGGTCGCTCCCGAAGTCGCTTATGTAGCTGCCCTGCTCCCGATAGCAGGTGACGGTGGCGACGAGCCTGTCCTGCTCCAGCTTGAAGATGGACGGCGCGCTGCCGTGGTAATCGATATCCAGGAGCGTGGTGTCCCACTTCCATGCCATTGCTCTACCTCCAACTCTTCGTTTCTCGAACGGCGCGCGCGGCCGCGCACAGTATCGACAGCCTGTCGTAGGCATCATCCAGGGTCGAACCCGACGTTCGCTTCGCCGTGGGTGCCAGGCCGCAGTCGGGATTGACGGTCAATCGCTCCGGCGGGAGAAAGCCGAGGGCTCGCTCGATCCGCTCCACCACTACCGTGACGGTCTCCGTGTCGTCGCTCGCCCGCGAGATCGCGCCGTACCCGAGTTTCTTGTCGGCCGGGAACTCGCCAAGAACGTCAAGATGATCCGCTCCAGCCGAAGCGAACTCCAAGGTGATCCGATGCACGTGCAGGGCGTCCAGCGCCCGAAGGAACGCGTCGTGTCCCGGTGCCGACGGCGCGTAGAACGCATGGCTGGAACAGAGATGGAGGCCGATCTCCAGCCCCGTGACGCCCTCCACCGCGGCGTTGATGGTCTGCACCGAAAGATCGATCTCCGGTCCTATGTGAGGCTCGCCAAGCCCTGCAGACGCCTCTTTCAGGAACCGCTGCACGGGATCATCCAACTGGACGACGTCGATGCCCGTCGCGGCCAACCGCCGGAGCTCCTCGCGGATCACCGGAACGAAGGCCCAAGCGAGATCGGACCGCTCCAGGTATGCCGCCGTGGAGTAATCCGGGTGCCACAGGTGGCGCGCCAGCGTCGCCGGTGCCGGCAACGCCACGAGGGTACGCACGGTCGCATGGCGCTTGAGATACTCAGCCTCGGCGGTCGCGATGGGCCTCCGCCCGGCGATGCGGCCGACGACCACGGGCAGGAACGCGGGTCGGCCCGGTATCCGCCGATACTCACAGCCGTCGATACGGTCCGCCACCACGGTCGAGAAGTAGCGGCGGCGCCATTCGCCGTCGGACACGACATCGAGACCGGCTCGCTCCTGCATACGGATGGCGCTGACGATCGCCTCATCCATGCAGGATGCCGCTTCGGCAGTGCTCAGGGCGCCGGATCGCTCCTGCTCCATCACGTCGAACAGCCAGCGCGGCCGCGGCAGACTGCCGACGACGTAGGTCTCCAGGAGTTGGGGCGCTACCGCCTCTGTTCGCGTTCCGTGCGCATCACCGGTAGACGACACTGCCAAGCTCCAGCACAACCGGGGCACCGGCCGTCTCCGGCCGGAGGACGCTCGTGATCGTACCCTTGTACGCGATCACGCCGCCGATTTTCAGGTTCGCGAACGACGGCACGACCTCGACTTCCCCGGCGGTTCGCGACGTGAAGTTCGTCTTGTGGATGTTCAAGAGTACCACGGACACGCCGTTCCGTGGCCGCAGCGTGACGCGATACAGGGACGGAAACCGAGGCTCCTGCTGCTGATCGATGGCCGCGACGGTTCCTTCCCACGTGATGCGCGCTCCCTCGACGTCCTCGACTCGTCCGACTCTCTCGCGCACCTCGTACATATCGGTCGTCGCCAGCTCGCCGAAAGACAGCTTCCGGGCGTTCCAGACCGTGAACGCCTTCCAGGATGACTGCTGAAGGTCGTTGGCAAGCTGCTGGGTCAGGAACTCGAACCGCAGCCTGCCGAAGGAGCGCAGCCGGAGCTTCACCGTCTTGGCGTCATCGCGGTAGTACTGGTGCGCACGCCCGCCGGTCGTCGGTGCGGTATACACGACGATCTTGTGCGGCGGCAGCACCCGCTCACCGGCGATGTCGTCGTACCAGACACCGACGACGTAGTCGCCGCCGCGCCGTTCGATGTAGACGCCGAACGGCATGGTCCGCGCCTGCTTGTCGTAGTGCCGGTCGCGCGAGAACGCGACGTACTTCCCTTCATACCGAGCCAGGGCGTCCAACTCGAGCTCCCGAGGGGCACACGACGTCAGTACGGTTGACATCAGCACGGTTGCCAGCATCGAGCAGACCGCGAGTGCCGGCGCCTGCAATCCGCGACGAGCGCCGGCGCGCGGATTCCGCTCCTCGGGATCGCGCCGGCTCATCCCTTTATCGAGCCGATCACGACGCCCTTGACGAAGTAGCGCTGGGCGAACGGATAGATGACGATCATCGGCAGGACGGTGAGGAACGTCATGACCATCCCTGCCGACTTCCGATATCCCTTGCCGAACAGGTGCAGGTCGAGGTCTCCGAAAAGCTCAAGCTGTTCACGCTCCTCCATCACCTCACCGAACCCCCTGCCCAGATCGTTCAACATGACCATTCTGCGCAGGAACAGTGTCAGCGGGAACTTCTCCGGATCCTCCAGGTATATCAGAGCGGGAGTAAACGAGTTCCACATGGCGACGGCCGCGAACAGCCCGAAGGTCGCCAGAGCCGGTTTGATGAGCGGCAGGACGATCCGCGAATAGACCGTCAGGTCACCGCCGCCATCCAGGTACACCGACTCGTACAGCGAGTCCGGAACGTTGCTCTTGGTAAAGACGCGAAAGATGAAGATGTTCCACGGAGCGACCGCGGTGGGCAGCACGATCGCCCAGATCGTGTCATACAGCCCGAGTGCCCGGATCCAGAGGAACACCGGTATCAGGCCGCCGCTGAAGAACATCATGACGAGCAGCATCATCGTGAAGAATCTCTTGAACTGCAGATGCCGGAGGTTGAGCACGAATCCTCCCATCGAGCTCACAGCCAGCACCAGCACGACCGAGGTGGCCGTGTAGAGGATGGAGTTCCAATAGGCGCGCAGCATGAGCGGCACGCTGGTGAAGACCGACCGAAACGTATCGATGTGGAAATCGACCGGGAGCAGGAACACCTCGTTGGTTGCGATCGCCGTGTAGCTGCTGGTCGCGATCGCGAACATGTACAGGAAAGGAATCAGGCAGGTGACGCTGAACACCAGGACGAACACGTAGTTGGCGGCGTCGAACAGCCGCGACCCCACCGATGAGCGGTAGGTCGTGGCTACCACAGGGACTCCCCCCTGACCTTCTGCGCGATCTTGTTGCTGGCGAAGACCATCAGGAAGGCGGCTGCGCTGTCCAGCAGCCCGACCGCTGCGGCGTAGCTGTACTGTGCCTTCTCGATTCCCCGGCGAAAGACATACGTCGCGATGACGTCCGAGGTGTCGTAGGTCGCCGGATTCTGCAGCAGGTACGCCTTCTCGAAGCCCACCGTCACGATGCTGCTCGTGCTCAGTATCAGCAGGATCGTCACGGTCGGGAGGAGCGCAGGAAAGGTGACGTAGAGCGCCTGCTGGAACCGGCCGGCACCGTCCATCTGGGCGGACTCGTACAGCTCGGGGTTGATGCCGGCGATCGTGGCCAGGTAGATGATCGTACCCCAGCCCAGACCCTGCCAAACGCCGGAGCCGATGTACAGCGGCCGGAACATCCGTGGATCGGTCAGGTAGTCGCGTTTGACGCCCGTGATCCTCCCCGTCATCTCCGTGAAGAAGCCGTCCCAGTTGAAGAACTGCTGAATCAGCACGACGACGACGACGGTCGACACGAAATGAGGCAGGTACGTGACGGTCTGCATCGTGCGCTTGAACGAAGAGAGTCTGATCTCGTTGAGCGTGAGGGCGAATACGATCGGGCCGGGAAAGCCGACGACCAGGGTGAGGAGCCCGAGGACCACCGTGTTCTTGACGATGCGGAAGAGAAACGGGTCGCCGAAAAACTGGTCGAAGTACTTGAAGCCGACCCACTCTCCCGACCAGAAGCCCAGGAGGGGATGATAGCGCTTGAACGCTATGGTGATGCCGTAGATCGGCACGAAGTGGAAGATGAGAGCCATCAGGACGATGGCTCCCATCATGATGTGGGCCGCCGGATGCTTGCGAATCGCGCGGACGGATTGACCGAACCCCTTGCGAGCGACCTGGCCGCCCACCTGCGCGCGGATGGCGGACCGCCCCTGCTCTATCTCGATTCCGTGGCCGACCTGCGCCGAGTCAGCCATGCCCCCTCCTCATTGCGACAGTCGCGCGGGTGACCCGGACGAATCCCGACGATACGGTTACAGGCCGAGTTGCTGCTGCTGCCTCGCGAACGCGGCGTTGTATATCTCCTGCAGGCGCTCGGCACCCAGCTCACCGACGCGTGCCACGAAGTCGGCGTAGGTGTCGAAGGACCGGACACCGTTGATGAACTTCACCAGTTCCTCGTCCACATACGTGTGCAGTTGAGATTCGAGCTGAATCCTCTCATCATCCTCATCCTGGGTGAACTGCACGGGGATCTGCGGGGTGTCTATGTACAGGCCGAGCTCCTTGAACCTGCCGGCCACCTTCTGGTTGTTCAGCATGGTGGCCCACCGATCCGGCGTCAACTCGGGATCGAAATAGGTCTGAAAGACGTCGATGCCCCAACTGTCCTGTGGAATCGTCCGTGCCGCCGCGGCAAAGAGCTGCTTGCGGGTCTTGAACTGATGCTCCGCCTGCTCCTCCTCCGTCGTTTCCGGATAGTAGCCGTTGGTGTTCAGCGTCCACCTGCGGCCCCACGAGTTCATTTCCGGATCGTACCGTTCCCACGCGTAGCCTTCCGGACCCCAACTCGAGCTCTCTGCGCCTGCGTCGCTGTACGCCCAGTCGGACACCTCCACGGCTTTCGCGACGTTCTCGGAGTTCGCGTTGATGACCCACGCACCCCGGCTGGGGCTTCTGACGCGGTGCGCCGCCTGCTCCCCGTTGACAATCGGCGGGATGACGATGTAGCCCGTGGCGGTCTCGGGGGCGTTCTTGCCGCCTCTCCCCCAGTTTTCGTAGTGACTGACCGCACCGGAAGGCAGCCAGACACCGTTGCGGTGGCCCCTCCAGTCGAGCTGTCCCTGTTCCTCCTCCGGCATCGTCAGCCACTGGGGATGGAGGATCCCTTCGGCATAGAGCACGTTGATGAACTCGATGCCGATGCGGAAATTCTCGGTGAGTGGGCCGAAGACGTACTCGTCATGCTGGTTGAAGTGGATGTGGTAGTCGGTGCCGAAGCTCTTGAGAATCGGCCGGAGCACCCAGCCGCCCGACAACCCGCGATTGCCGCGATTGTGGATCATGGGCACCGCTTCCTCGCGGTCCCGGTTGATCTCCCGGTACACCGTTCGGAACGCCTCCAGCAATCCGGGTACGGTGGACGTCTCGGCGTCCATCCTGGCCTCGTCCCAGCCGGCCTGTTCCAGGAGATCCCTCCTCATGGAGAAACCTACACGCATCGATGTCTCGCCGAACATGCTGAGCTGGGGCTGCATGTAGCTGTTGCCGTCCGGAGCGTATTCCACGATGTACGGAAACCGGTCGACGTACCGCTTCAGCTCGGGCATGTTGCCCTGGTCCAGTTGCTCGGTGGTGTTGACGAACAGACCCGAGGGACCGTACGTCGTATGGATGTCGCGGTGTTCCGTGCTGAAGATCAGCGAGATGATGTCCGGCATGTCACGAGAGGCCAGCATGGTGCTCAGCTTCGTGTCGTAGTCGGTCCTGTCCACGTTGATCGGGTGCAGGATGGTCCCGGTGGCCTCACCCCACCAGACCATCGTCATGGATTCCGAGGTCGCCTCGGGGTTCGGCTCCCAGAAGTTCATGATGCTGAGCTCGACCGGCCCGGACGCGGTCTCGGCCTCGGCCGCTCCCCAGGCGCCGATTGCGAAGATCGCCGCTGCGCCCGCGACCGCGGCCATCGCGGCCATGCGTTTCACTGTCATGAAGACCCTCCTTGGAAAGTCCTTTTGAGGGCGTCCTTTTGAAGGCACTGCCCTCGCTCATTCGATACTCGCTATCCGACCACTCCTTTCACCTGCCACGACCGCTTCGCAGGAGCATGAAATTGCCGGTCAGCCTGCTTCCGCACGGCATGCGCGTCAACCCTTCCACCGGCGTTCACGACGACGCCGGCCGCCAGCGAACCGCCTGGATCGGCCCGCGATCGCGGTACGGGCAGACGGTGATCAGGGTGCCGTCGTCCATGGCCACGCCGCCGGGGTAGTTCTCGCCTTCGCCCAGCACGTACTCGTCCGCCTCCCAGGTAGCGCCCAGATCGTGGCTGACCCGCGCACGCACGCCGGCTCGCGAGAATCGGTCGTGGAAGCGGTGGTCGTAGGTAAGGACGAGGGTGCTCGCGTCGGCGAGCAGCGTCAGCTCGCCCGAGCACTGCTCGTAGTCGGTCACGCGCCGCTCGTTTACCCAGGTGCGGCCGCCGTCGGTCGACTCGGAGACGGCGACGTGCTTGTACAGGGAGGTGGTCACCCCGATATCCGGCTCCTCGACGCCCCGGTACTCCGGGTCGTAGCCGTGGGCGCGCATGGCGACCGTGAGGTCGGTCGGGTCGCCCGGCAGCCTCACCCAGCGCTGCCTGCGGATCGCCGACCGAATGGTGCCGGACGGCAGCTCCAGGAGGTGCACCTCGGCCGCGTGCAGCGCCACGCAGTCCATCTCCGGCCAGCTCCGGCCGCCGTCCGTGGAGCGCAGCACGTAGGCGGCGATTCCCTGCTGGGCGGGCGGCAGGTGCTTCCTCTCCTCTTCCTCCGTGCAGAACCACAGGTCCATCGTCAGCAGCAGCGTGCCGTCGGCCAGCTCGACCAAGTCGGAGTTGCCGGCCGCGACACCGCGGTAACCGCCGAGCGGCAGCTCCATGCGCTCCACCGACCAAGTGGCCCCGTAGTCGTTCGACCGGGCCAGGTACGACTCGGCGTTGGTGCGATGGTTGGATGGCATCACGTTCATCAGGAACGTGTCGTCCCCGAGGATCGTGAACCCGCCGATCCAGCCGTCCTCGACGTCCCGCGGCATCTGCCGGAGCTCGAACCGGTCCATGCCAAGGTCGTAGCGGCGCCCGCTCCAGGTAGCCCCGCCGTCGGTCGAGCGGAACAGCGTGCGGTTCAGGCCGGGACCGCAGACGTAGAGGTCGCCGTTGGCGGATCGCCGGGTATAGCGGCAGCTTCCGGATGCACCGGCGTGCGTGGCGCCGATGTCCACGCGGGCGGCAGGCAGGTAGGACACCTCACCGCCGCGGATCACCGCGATCCGATCGCCGTCGGCTCCGGGGCGGAGGTCCACGGCCTGCGTCACCGGGGAACCCTGAACGTCGGAAAGCGCACCGCTTCTTGCCGAGTCATGCCACAGATCATAGACCGCTTGCACCGCGCTCGCCGGGGCGCCGCCCGGTCGAGGCGCTTGACATGCTCGACGATTTTGACCGCCCAATCGTAGCGGTGAGTAAGAGCCCCTCATGCTGGACTTCCCGATCTTCGACAACGCCGTCGAGTTCTACCGGCTGAGCTGACGCATGCGCTTCGATGCCGAGAGTGACCTTGGCGCGGTAGACCAATCCGTGTCGTCGCCGATGCGCGCCGGACAGCCCGTTCGCGCGGTCACTCTTTCTCGCACCTACGCGACGACGGTTGAGGACTTGTGGGACGCCGTCACGAACGGCGAGCGGATTCTGCGCTGGTTTCTGCCGGTCACCGGCGAGCTCGAACCCGGCGGCCGCTATCAGTTGGCAGGCAACGCCGGCGGCGTCATCACGGCGTGCGAACGACCGTCGTATTTCGCACTCACCTGGGAGTTCGGCGACGACCTCAGTTGGGTTGACGTGCGATTGGCGGACGATGGAGCCGGTCGTGCGAGGCTCACACTCACCCACACCGTGCTCTTGTCGGAACACTGGAGCACGTACGGCCCTGGCGCGACGGGCGTCGGCTGGGAGCTGGGGCTCATGGGACTGGCGATCCATCTCACGCAACCGGCCGAGCCAAAGCCTGACGAAGCCGCCTTTGCCACCTCGTCCGATGGCAAGGCGTTCATCACCGGCAGCAGCGATGCGTGGGGGCAAGCGGCGGTCGCGGCAGGAGCCGACCCCGACGCCGCACAAGCCGCGGCACGGCGCACGACCGCGTTCTACACCGGCGAGTCGGCCGAGCCCACCTGACCTGCCGACCGCTATCGATATCCGCGGGCCTGCGTCTCGAACATCCGCGAGTACAGTCCGCTGACCGCCGACAGCTCTTCGTGCGTTCCCTGCTGGACCACCCGCCCGGAGTCGAGCACGACGATGCGATCGGCAAGGCGGACATTCGAGAACCGGTGCGAGATCATGACCGAGGTCTGCTCTCCCGTCAGTTCCAGGAACGAACGAAAAACCTCGAACTCCGCCAGAGCATCCAGGTGCGCCGTCGGCTCATCGATGACGAACAGCGATCCCTGCCGCATGAAGCCACGCGCGAGCCCCACCTTCTGCCACTGCCCTCCTGACAGATCCCTGCCGATCCCGAACTGGCCGCCGAGATACGTCTCGTATCCATCGGGGAGTGCTGACAGATCGTCTGCCACGACCGCGGCAGCGGCCGCCGCCCGGATTCGCTCCATATCGGACGCGTGCGCGACATCGCCGAACCCGACATTCTCCCGCGCGGTCAGGGCATACCGCACACAATCCTGGAATACCACCGCGAATCTCCGCTGCAGTTCAGCCAAGTCGAACTCCCTGATATCCTCGCCGTTGATCAGTATCTGACCGTCGCTCGGATCGTAGAGACGCGTAAGCAGTTTGACGATCGTCGTCTTGCCCGACCCGTTTTGCCCGACCAGTGCGATCTTCTGTCCCCCTTCGATCTCGAAGCTGACGTCGTCCAGCACCTTCCGTTGCACCGACGGGTACGCGAAGCTGACATGCCTGAACTCCACACGGTCGATAGTCGCCGGCATGCGGCGGGTCGACTCCTGCAGTCGCAGCGAACCCGGCACGGTCGCGGGATCGAGATCCAGAAACGCAAAGAGGTTGACCAACGTCAGAGTCTGCTCGAAGAACTGTCCGCCATAGCTGAAGGTTTGCTGCAGCGCATCCTTGCCTCTCCATGCGGCCTGCGTGCCCAGCACGACATCCCCGATCGAGATGGCTCTGGCCAGCGCCCTGAGCACGATGAACACCCATACGCCGGCCACCGCGGCGTCCGAAAGGAGACCGAGACTCGCGCGCCATACGGTGCTCTTCCGCGTAAAGGACTGCTCGCGCCGCAGCCGCTGTTCGTTGACTTCGCGAAATCGGGGAATGAAATAGTCCGACAGGCCGAACAGCCGCACCTCGTTCGCCGCCTGACGCTCGCTCATCAATGCGGTGAGATACTTCAGGAGCCGGAAATGGGTCGACAGACTGTTCTCCATGGCCCATCCCTGCTTGGCGAAATGGCTCGTGGCGATCAGTTGCGGCAGCGCGGACAGCACCATCGCCACGGGGATGGCCCAGTGGATGGTCGACAGGACCGCGACGGTCGCGACCAGGGAGATCGCCGCCTGCATCAGAAAGTAGAACCCCCACATGAAGCTCAGCGAGTTCATCAGCGCGCCGCGCACGGCCCGCTCCAGCATGTCGAGATACTTCGGACTTTCGTAAAACGCCGCATCGAGCGTGCTGCACTTGCGCATGATGAGCGCGTGCACGTGGGACTCCACGCGATTCGTCGAGTGCGTGCGGACGATCTCCTCCGCGGCACCCGTCGCCTTGTCCAGCAGCCAGACCGACAGCAGCAGTCCTCCCAACAGATAGAGTCCGTGGGCAGAGTCGGCAGGCACCCCCACGACAGGAAGGACCGGCGTGCCGCCACCGATGACCTCAACGGCCACATCCACGAACAGTTTCGCGACACCGAGCACGAGCAGGGGTACGACGGCGCGAATCGCCGTTATGCCCAACTGGGCTGACGACAGCCCAGGAGCAGCCCGGAAGAACAGGAACAAGCCCCTCGGGATAGTCCTGAGGACGCTCGGCCACTCTTTGGCGACCGTCGTTTCGCGTGTCATGCGCCGAATCGTAGAGGCCACCGGACTGGCGGGCAACTCGCCGGGCGATCACACGGCGACGGTTGACCAAGCGTACCGGCCTCCGTTACGTTTGCGCATGATCGAGAGCTTCGCGGACAAGGTGACCGCGGCTATCTTCACGGGTCACGCCGTGCGCGGCCTGCCCATGCAGATACAGCGTCCGGCGCGGGCGAAGCTCCTGGCGATCGATGCGGCCAGTCGGCTCGATGATCTGCGCGCGCCGCCCGGCAATCGTCTTGAGGCTCTCCCGGCTGACCGCGCCGGTCAATACATTATCCGCATCAACGATCGATGGCGCATCTGTTTTGTATGGCGCGGTAGTGATGCGTGGGATGTCGAGATCATCGACTACCATTGAGGAGGTAGAACGAGTATGACCATCAAGCGCGAAGTAGTGGATCGACAGGAGATCGACTTCTCGGATGTGAGCACCGGCGGTCGGCTGCCGCCGGTGCACCCTGGCGAGATCCTGCGCGACGAGTTTCTGAAGCCGATGAATTTGAGCGTATACGGGCTTGCCCGATCGCTCAAGATATCGCGGACTCGGCTGAACGATATCGTGCTGGGACGCCGCGGCGTGACGACCGATACCGCGCTGCGCCTTGGGCGCTATTTCAGCATGACGCCTGAGTTCTGGATCAACCTTCAGACCCACTATGATCTCGACGTTGCCGAGCGCACGGTCCGCAGCCAGATCGAACAGGAGGTCGAGCCGCGCGCAGGAGCAATACGGTCCGCCGCTGAGGCAAGCTTGAAGAACGGATAGGCCGGCGTGGTCATGCGGATACGGACTCGTGGACCAGACTGCCTTCGACACACAGAAGATAGTGTTGGAGATAGCTCGCGGAGTCCTTCGCCCATAGCCGGAATCCCCCCTCGGCCAAAGAGCGTTCGGCTTCGGAGAGGTAGCCATCGGCCACCATCTGGACCCCTCGACTTTGCGCGACGTTCGCCCAGAGGAGGATTTGTTCAGGGAAGCCCTCGTCACCTCGACGGGTCACCTCGTGCTGCGGTGTCACGGCAACCGAATCGAGGCCGGCTTCCCGGAACCAAGCCTCGAGGCGATCCGCGATCATGTTCGACATCCCGGCGTCCGAACGCCACGTGAGAAAGGCGTCGTAGAATCGTGTGGCAGCCAGGGGTAGTGGAGGCTCAAACACGACCTTCTCGTGATTGTAGTCCAAGACCAGAACCATTCCGTCGGGACGGCAGGCCGCGATCAGCACACGGAGCGCGTCTCCTGGCCTCGCAAGCCACTGCAAGACCCTGCTGCTCGTGACGACATCGAACTCGCCTGTGAATCCGAGGTCGTACGCGTCACGAACTTCGAACGTCAACCCGTCCCGGCGGTGTGAATGCCGAGCTATCGCAATCAGCGACTTGTCAGCGTCGACCCCGACCACGCGACCTTGCGAGCCTACGACCTCCGAGATTCCGACCGTGATCGCCCCGGTTCCACAGCCGACATCAAGCACCGCCATGCCGGGACGAAGCAGGTCGTTGAGCCGCCCGTGGCTTGTCGCCAGTGTCCGACGCGCCAGGATGGAGTACGCGCCCTGCGGCATCACGGCGCGGCGATGATCGACCTCCACGCTCGACGGTCTGCCCTTGTCAGGCTGCGGCGTGATCAACGTTCGTCTCTATCGTCCTTCAGTTCCGTGAGTAGCTGATCCAACGGCGCTACCGGCTCCGGCTTCGGAGGGCGCCTGCCGGGAGGCAAGACCGGCGAAGTCGACCGGGTGATCACCGGGGCCGCGACCGGCTGCAGGCGGACGTTGACGCACGCGGGGATACCGGACGCGTGGGCCGCCTCCAACGCAGCAGGCAGCTTGGCGGCCGATTCGATCGCGGCGCCGTGGGCGTCGAGGGCGCAGGCCATCTCGTCGTAGCGGCTGGCGAGCAGCTCGCAGCCGACCGCGCGATCGGCCCCGTAGGTCCGGTGCTGGATCTGCACCTCCGCGTTCCAGCGGGCGTCGTTGCCGATCACCGCCACGAACGGCAGGTCGTGGCGCACGGCGGTGTCGATCTCCAGCGGGTGGAAGCCGAAGGTGCCGTCGCCCAGGGTCGCGGCGATGCGCGCCTGCGGAAACAGCGTGCGCGCGGCGAGCGCGAACGGCAATGCCGATCCGATCGCACCGGCCGGACCGTTGATGATCCGATGCGGGGGGCTCACGCAGGCCTGCGCCCACTGCCCGATCTCGCCGCCGTCGGAGACGAACACCGAATCGGCCGAGCCGGCCAGGAAATCCTGCACCGCGTAGCCGAGCTGCGCTGGATGGACCGGAGAATCGCTGCCGATCATGCGCCACTCCGCGGGTCGATAGGCCACCGCCGCTTCGACCTCCGTACGCCAACCGGCATCGAGCGAGCAGCCGGCCAGCCGTTCCGCCATGGCGGCCGCCCAGCCCGCCGGATCGCCCTGCACCTGCAGCAGCACGCGGTCGCCCGCGTTGCCCGCGGCCTGGCGTAGCGCCTCCGGCTCCGGGTCGATCTGCATGAGCCGGCAACCGGCCGCGAGCGGAGGCGACGCCCCGAGCTCCAGCATGTGATCGAGCCGCTTGCCGAGCAGCACGACCAGATCCGCCTCGGCCACCGCCTCCGCGAACGCGCCCAGTGCCGGGTCGCGCAGCCCCCGCGGGCTGTCCATGGCAACCGCCGCAACGCCCGCTTCGCTCAGCAGGCGCGTCGCAACGGCGGCGTGCCGGCGGCGGTACGGCGGACCGGCGATCACCAGCGGACGCGCGGCATCGCGAATCGCCTGGCAGACGGCAGCCAGATCTGCCGGTGCCGGCGACGCCGCGGCCGCATCCGGCTCGACCGCCGGCTCTCCGGCCCGCACGACCGACTCCAGCACGTCCACCGGCAAGGCCACGTGCACCGGTCCGGGACGTCCGGATGCCGCGCATCGCCACGCCCGCACGAAGTCGCCGGCCATCCGTTCCGGGTCGGTGCAGGTCCAGGATGCCTTGCAGACCTTGGCAGCGAGCCCGGCCTGATCCATCTCCTGGAACGCACCGGCACCCGGCCGGGTGGCCGGCGAGGCGCCCGAAAGCAACACCAACGGAGACTCCGCGCACTGCGCTACGTACAGGGCCGACAACGTGTTGGCGAACCCCGGACCGGCCGTGACCATCGCCACTCCCGGCCGGCCGCTCAGCCGGCCGATGGCGTCGGCCGCGTGCACCGCCGCCGCCTCGTGGCGGACGTGGATCAGCTCCAGCGGCACGTCGATCGCCGCGTCGAACAGCGACATGATCTGGTTGCCGGAGAGCGTGAAGACATGCCGCGTGCCGCCGGCCACGATGGCGCGCGCCAGCGCGTCTGCCGCTCTCATCGAATGCTGGTGTGCCGGCCGCTTCAGTCGCTGCCGACGACCGGGCTGACCATCGTCTGCTCGTACAGCCGCTGGAACTCCGCGCTGCCGTCGTCCTCGATCAGCTCCGTGAACACGCCGCGCTCGTAGGCGGGCTGGTTGCCGGCGGCGAAGTAGCTCCACATCGATGATCGGGGGTCAGCCTTCGCCGCGAAGTGCACCGTCAGCCCCGAGGGCCGCCGGTAGCGGATCACCCGGCGCGGCAGGTCCAGGTCCGCCTCATCGACGCGATACCGGTCGAGCGCCGCCTCGTCGACCTCGACGCCCAGCCCCGGCGCCGTCGGCACCGCGGCGTAGCCGCCGGCGACCGGGATGCGCGCCGTCAGCAGGTTGTGCTCGTACAGCTCGTGAACGGTGACCGCCGGCCAGCGCGCCGACGCCAGCACGGAGCCCAGGTGCAGACACAGACTGGTCGTCAGCCCGGTGCCGACCATCTGCAGGAAGAACGGCATGCGACCAGCGCCGGCGAAGTGCCCCGCCCGGCTGATAGCGGCGATGCCGCCGCCGATCACGTAGCCGTCGCAGTGCTCGCTGCGCGCCACGCCCTGACGCGCCTCGTTGTAGTGGTGCGCGATCTGCGTGCGCAGCCCCGCGCGCAGGCGCCGGTTGCCGTCGATGTCGTCGACCGGGATCGGCCCCTCGAAGATCTTGATCTTCGGGAACTCCGTCTCCAGCGCGCTCAGCACCTGGAGCGCGGTCGGAGCGTCCAGCAGGAAGTCGTTCCAGTCGGCATCGATCGCGAACCACGGCGGCGTCGCCTCGGATATCCGCGCGATCGTCTCGTGCACGTCCCACCATGGGCGCGTCTTGATCTTCATGCAGGCGTAGCCCAGGCGCACCGCTTCGCGCGCCTCCGCCTCGTACAGCTCCGGCGACATGTCGTGGTCCCAGAACGACACCGGGCAGTGGCTGCGCACCTGCTCGCCCAGCAGGCGATGCGCCGGCACCCCGGCCAGCTTGCCGGCCAGGTCCAGCACCGCCATCTGCAGCCCGGCGCCCAGGCTGTCATCCCAGTACAGCTCGAACGGCGAGCAGCCGATCACCCGCTCGTCGATGTCGGCACGGCCCCAGGTGTAGTTCTGGATCGTCTCGCCCCAGCCGGTGACCCCGGAGTCGCTGGTCACGCGGATCACCTCGACCTCCGACCACGTGTAGTTGCCGGCCCGCTCCATCTCGACGCGGATGCGGTCCACCATCGGCACCCAGTGCAGGGTACGCTCGACCGAAGCGATTCTGGCGTCCATCTGTTCCCCCACCGAAGCGGCGGGCGGTCCACCAGCGCGCCGACGGACCACTGATCCTCGTCGCGGCCCGCGTCGAAGGTGCGGGCCACCGCTACGGATCGGGTACTGTATCACGGTCGTGACTGAGCGATTCGACGTGGTGATGATCGGCGCGGGGGCCTGCGGCTGCACGACCGCCTACGAGCTCGCCCGCGAAGGTGCGCGGGTGGCGCTGCTGGATTCAGGCGAGGTCGGGCGCGAGGCGTCCTGGGCCTCCGCCGGCATCGTCGGACCCGAGTCGAGCCCGGAACGCGACCCGTGGCTCGCGGCGGCCACGCGCCTGTCCGCGGAGCGGTACCACGAGCTCGACGCCGAGCTGCGCGAGCTGACAGGCCGCAGCATCGGCTACGGCGGTGCCGGCAGCCTGCTGGTGGCCCGCACCGAGGCGGAGTTGCCGGCGCTGCGCGATCGCGCGGACCTGCACCGGGCGGCCGGCGTCGAGGTCGAACTCCTCGACGGCGCGGAGGCCCGCGGGCGCGAGCCGTCGCTCCCGGAGGACGTGATCGAGGCGGCGCTCAACCCCGCCGGCCGGCACCTGGACGCGCGCGTGTACACGGCCACCGCCGCTGCGGCGGCGCAGGTGCTGGGCGCGGAGGTCTTTCCGGGCCGGCCGGTGACGGGGCTGGAGTGGAGCGGCGACCGGGTGGCCGGCGTGCTGACCGATGCGGGACCGCTGCACGCCGAGGTGGTGGTGAACGCCGCCGGCGCCTGGGCCGGACGCATCGACGGACGCCTGACGCATCCGGTGTTCCCCGTGCACGGCCAGATCATGGCGGTCGGAGCGCCGCCGGCCGGCCTGCGCCACAACGTGTCCCGCGCCGGCGGCTACGGCTACGCGACCCCGCGCCCCGACGGGCGGATCGTGGTCGGCGCCACCCACGAGGCGTGGGGGTTCGCCAAGCGCGTGACGCCGGACGGCCTGGCGTCCCTGTCGAGCATCGTCACCTCCGTGCTGCCGGTCCTCGCCTCCCAGCCGATCGTCGACATCTGGAGCGGCCTGCGGCCGGGCACGATCGACTCGCTTCCCACCATCGGCCCCGACCCGCGCGCCGCCGGCGGCTTTCTCTGGGCCACCGGCCACTACAGCTCCGGCATGATGCAGATGCCGGCGACCGCGCTGGTGGTGACCGACCTCGCCCTGGGACGCAGGCCGCGCCTGGCGATCGATCAGCTCACCGTCGAGCGCTACCTGGACGGCCGCACCGTCGCCGCCGCGCCGCAGATGCAGGCCATCGAACGCCGGCACCTGCCTCTCTGATCGCTCCCGCGCTGCGGCTGCTCAGCTACCTGCAACGACGGCTTGTCTTCAAGCGTTTACGACAGATACCGATCCGCGCAATCCCGGTCGATACCGAGGTGAGTGACCATCTTGCGGACGTGGAACGCCTGCACCATCGGTCGGCGCGCCCCCCGCCGACCGATCGGCAGCGCACGATACGTCTTTCCCTGATAGCGAACCCAATAGTGATGCAGCTTCTCTTCGACGGCATGGCCCGGGGCGCACTCCGCAAGCATGGACCAGACGATCCGCAGTGCTATCTCTCTGAGCATCCGCTTCAGGCAGCCGTGGCAAGCTCAGGCCCCTCATCAATCAGGTTGTCGGCGGGCGTCATCTCTGACCGCAAGGCCACGGTCATCGAAGGCGTCATGCCGGCCGGCATGATCGGCAACTGCTTCATCTGCGCCCAATCGAGCGGCTTTCTGCGGTTGGCATCCACGGCCGCCGTCCAGTCCTCGAACGCCCTGTCGTCGCGCTCCTCCAGGAACTGGGCGACTTCCGTCTGGAACGCGGAGAAGTCGCCGACGGACGACGCGATGTCTGCCAGCACACCGACGAAAGCCTTTCGGAACGCCGCGCGCGCTTCCCAGAGATCCTGTCCCCCAGCCGCAATCCCTCCCGGTTGGACCCCGCTGAGCCAGATCCCATCTTCCTCCTGAATCCCGAGAACGCGACTCACCGCAGAAACCGAAGCGATGTAGCCCTGGCCGAACACGTTGCCCCGGTACTTAAAGATCAGTGGCCAAGTAACCCGAGAGTGCACTTTCACAGCCATCGTCGCTCCCCGCATCAGATTACCGTACGCGCGGCACCCTGATCACGTGGAAGGCGCCTCCTGCAGCCGGCCCTCGCGCGACAGGGCCTCATCCTTGATCGGCAGGTGCACGATCGCCGCGGCGACGCCCAGGATGATCGCGGCGATCCATACCGGATTGTAGGAGCCGGTCGCGTCGTAGATGCGGCCGCCGAGCCAGACGCCCAGGAAGCTGCCGACCTGGTGGGACAGGAAGACGATCCCGTACAGGGACGACAGGTGGCGCGTGCCGAAGATCTGCGCCACGGTGCCGCTGGTCAACGGTACGGTCGCCAGCCACAGAAAGCCGATGAGCGCCGCGAACACCAGCGCCGTCGCACTGGTCACCGGGACGATCAGGAAGCAGGTGATCACCACCGCCCGCGAGAAGTACAGCAGGCTCAGCAGCCGCTTCTTGCGGAAGCGGTCTCCCAGACGCCCGAACAGGAAGGAGCCGATCATGTTGAACAGCCCGATCAGCGACAGCGCCGTGGCGCCGATCATCTGCGCGACCCCCTGATCGACCAGAAACGACGGCAGGTGGGTGGCGATGAAGGCGACGTGGAATCCGCACACGAAGAACCCCGCGGTCAGCAACAGATAGCCGGAATGGCTGCCCGCCTGGCGGAGCACGGTGCCGAAGCTCACCTCGTCCGGATCCCCGGACGGCGCGTCCGAACGCGCCGAGGCCGGCGAACGGACCGGGAAGCCGATCGCGAACAGCACGACTACTCCGACCGCGAGCGCGGCATACAGGAGCGTCGCCTGCCATTGGACGGCGCCGATCAGCCACTGCATGCCCGGCACCACGGCGAAGGTCCCGAACGATCCGGCGGCGGTGATGACGCCGAAGGCCGTTCCTCGGCTCTTCTCAGGAACGACCTGCGCCACGGCGCCCAGGATCACCACGTACGAGGTCGCGCTCAGCGCCAAGCCGACCATCACCCCCAGGCCCAGGTACAGCGTGGCCGTCGAGGCCGCCAGCGACAGCAGCGCCAATCCCAACGCGTACAGGGCGGCGCCGGCCACGACCACCCAGCGCGGACCGATGCGGTCGGCGAGCATGCCGGCCAGCGGCAGCCCGAACATGATGTTCTGCACCGCCATGGACAGGCTGAACGTCTCTCTGCCCGTGGACAAGGTGGCGGTGATCGGCTGCAGGAACAGCCCGAACGACTGCCGGGCTCCCATCGCGATGGCCACGGTGAGGGCGCCGAGCAGGATGACCAGCGTGGGACGCTTCATGACGCCGTCGACCATACCCGATCGGCCCGTGTCCCCGCCGCGCACTACGCGGCTTGGTCACGTCGGTCACCGACTGCCACACTGACGCGATGAAGGTGGAGGTGTCCGTGATGCTCTCGGATAGGCTCCTGCGAGCGATCGCCGACCACGTGGATCAGCAGAACCGTTCGGCGTTCATCGAGGAGGCGGCATGGGGACTCCTGCGCGCGCGCCGCCGCGCCGCGCGCGACCGACAAGAACTCGCCACGATAGCTGCCCACGCAGACGCGCTGAATCGGGAGTCGCACGATGTGCTGGAGTACCAGGAAAACACGTGAGCCGCGGGGAGCGGGCGGCTCTGACCAGGGCTGCGAAACGGATAGCTGAAGATTACCGGAGGCGAACATGAGCAAGGCATTCGACAAGGTGATGGACGGGCTGGCCGATGCCGATTCCTATCTGAACGGCGAGCGCGACGGCTTCAAGGTTCACGCGATCGAGGTTCCTGAGCCTGATGTCGTTGCTATCCGCAGCAAGACGGGGCTGTCTCAGCCCGCGTTCGCCAAGAGCATCGGCGTTGCGCTCGGCACTCTCAAGAATTGGGAACAGGGCCGCCGTCGCCCCGAAGGAGCCGCACGCGTGCTACTGGCTCTGATCGAGAAACGACCGTCGATCGTATTGGAAGAGCTCGGCCGCTGACCGACTCACGCGTCCGGGTACATCGGATAGAAGGCACTCTGCGGAGCGACGCCGACGATCTCGTCGCCGCGCCAGTGATATTCCACTTCCACGTCGCCGACGCGCTCGCGGCTGGTGCGGCGCGGCAGCGCGTAGTGAAGCTCCACGGGACCCGGCCCGCAGCTCGGCACGAATGCGAAGTCTCCCACCAAGCGCAGCGGTGCGGGCTTGCCGCCCACGGTCAGGCGGAGGGACTCGCGCGGCGCCCACCGCGGCACGCGGATGCGGACGTTTGCCTCCACCCGCGGTCGTACCGTCACGCAGGCCGCGTCGCCCTCCGCTGAGTCGGAACGTACGGAGCGCACCTGCACGCGATCGTCTTCCCAGTCGAAGTGCAACCGCAACGTGAGGTCGGCGCCGGTGTGCTCGACGATGTGGCCATACACGTCGGTGAGGCAGTGCAGCGCGGCCGCGGTCACGTCCGTGGTGTGCTTCGTGCCGGCGTGCGGCTCGCGTTGCATGCCGCCGATGGCGCCGATGATGCGTTCGTCGAGGCGGGCGTACTCGTCTGCGCCCTGCGCTGCCCGATCCTCGTCGGCAGCCCGAATCGGCGGGCTTTCGGTAATCTGCGCCGGTACCAGCCGCGCCCGCACCAGCCGCTCCACGTCGTCCAGGTGCTCGGTGGCACCACCGTCGCGGGCGATCCAGAGGGCGAGCTGGGTGGCGTCCGAGGTCGATCCGACCTCGCCACGACCGGGACTGTCCTTCCACAGGTCATGGCAGGCGAACCCGGACTCCAGCACGGCCTCGGGCACCGTCACGCGGCAGGTGTCGGCCACCCGCTGCAGATACTCACGCTGGCCGGTGAGCATGCCCCACAGCCACAGCCCGCGCAGCGTGCCGAGGTAGGAATGTGTGTGCGTGGCCGTCGAGGATTCGGGAAACCGCCCGTCGGCACCCACGGTATGCGTGAGGTGGAAGCGGGCGTACCGATCGGCTAGCTCGTAGGCGAGCGGCTCGCCGGTGGCCTGGTAGAACCAGACCAGCGCCTCAATCAGCCGGCCGTGATTGCTCACGTTCGGCTCCACGGTCTCCTCCGGCCGCGCGAGACGGCGGTGGTAGTCGAGCGCCGCCACGTCCCAGGTTGCGTCGTCCCGCGTGATGCGGGCCAGGGTCGCCAGCATCAGGCGAGCCTGCCTGCGTGCCCACGTACTGCCGCGAAACCGCACCAGGGCGTTCAGCGCCAGCAGGCTCTCCCGTAGCGAGTGGAAGTCCAGCGCCGGCTTCAGCCACGGATGGTCGAACGCCGACAGGCACAGGTGGTCGGGGTTGTCGAATGACTCCCGGAGGTTGGCCAGCATGGCCGCCTCCAGGTGCGCGGGGATCTCGAACCCGGTCGCCGCTTCCAGCCGCAGCATGGCGTCCCACCAGCGCCCCAGGTTGTGAATGTTGCCGAAGAACACCATCTCGGCGCGGTAATCCACGTCCATGCGCATTGCCCAGTAGGGGTGAAAGCCGAGCGCCGGGCTCAGGCAGTTGAGAAGGTTGCGTCCGGCAAGCTCCATGCTGCGGGTAAGGTCCATGGCGAGCACGGTTCCACCGCCGAGGGGCAGCGGTCAATGGTCAGGTCGGGCACCGGCCCTCGAGGTTCGCCATCGCTACCGACTATGATCGACTCCGATCTGCAACTATCCGCTCTTGTCTGGACATCGCGGTGGCGAGACGCTATCCTCCCCCTATCGGTTTGCCTCAGAGGATTAGGGTCAGTGTCCACCGAAGCATGGGTCGCCGTCGCCGCTGTAGCCAAGCATTTGAGCGTCGCCAAGGACTCTGTCTACCGTTGGATCGAGCACCAACGGCTGCCGGCTCACAGGGTCGGCCGCCTGTGGAAGTTCAAGCTCTCCGAGATCGATGAGTGGGTCCGCGCCGGCGGAGCAGCTAACGACGAACCAGCGGTCACACGGGAACCCGCCGTTGCCCATCCTCGACGAGAACAACTGGAAGACACGCTCGGTTCGGCCTTTGAAGCGGAGCCGGTCGAAGACGGAATCGAGCATCTCGCTGAACGGATCATCGAAGCGGCGCTGCGACCGGATGAGAATGGACAAGTCATCGGTTGGATCGAATCGATCTGTCTGGACACGGTGAGGCCAAGCTTCGCAGCTTCGACATTGCGTTGCCTGGGACGGCTCAGGAACCCCGGATCCGCTACGTGGCGTTCTGAACTGGTACGTGATGCGCTCGCTCAGGGGAATGCGGAACTTCGCGACGCTGCCGTGCAGGCAGCGGAGTCGTGGGGTGAGCCGGACTTGGCTCACGTTTTGATCTCGCATCACGAGCCCGAGCCGTGGCTCCGCGACTACATCCAGGCCGTGATTGACGAGTCGGGACTGACCGGTGTTCCTGGCTCGTAAGATCACTCGCGCCAAGTGGATGAGCACCGCAGAGCTGTCCGAGGGCGAGATCCCGTCGGACGCTGTCACCGCAGACCTGCGCACGACGGACAATGCTCTCTCCTTTTGGCGTTGCGACGCCCCGGATCGGGCTCAGATCGAGGATGCGGCTCTCGCGATGGCGGCGGCCGGAAACCGCATCGACCGCATGGACGTCGTTTGGATTGCCGTTGAGAATCTGCGGGCCGACGGTCAGACATGGAAGGAGACCGAAGGTCAAACCCCCGCATCAGCGTTGCGCCCGCGCCATGTGGATGTTCTCAGGCTCGATTATGTGCGCCTCGGAAACGTCGCTCAGCAGATCTTTGTCGCACTGGACAGTGATCGGTATCTCCGACTGACAAAGCGGCAGGTCACCAATCTGCTGGTCGGGGCGGTCAAGCGCGGGGACGTGGATCTTGCCGACCTCGCCGGGAGTCTGCAGAAAGATGTCAGCAAATCCTTGAGATAGGCTCCCGGTGATGGTGGAGATCTCAGGCATCCTGGGCGTGGCCCGTGGAGCGCTGGAAGCCGGCGTCGAGTTCGCCGCCGGCTATCCTGGTGGGCCGATCACCGGCATCATGTCGGGCCTTTTCGCCGAAGCCTCGCCCAGCCTGCACGTGGAGTGGTGTCCGAACGAGAAGGACGCCGTCGCCGGAGCGTTCGGCGCGGCCCTGGTCGGCCGGCGCGCGCTGGCGGTGGTCAAGCACGTCGGCCTGAGCGTCGCCAGCGACGCGGTGACCGCGGCGGCCTTCACGGGCATCCGCGGTGCGATGGTGATCGCCACCGGCGCGGATCCGGGCGGGCGCGTGTCCCAGAACGAGATGGACGAGCGCTCCTACGCCGAGCTGTTCATGCTGCCCATGCTGGAGCCGAGCTCGCCGGCCGACGCGCTGCGGATCACCCGCTATGCGTTCGAGCTGTCCGAGCGCACCGGCGCCCCGGTGTTGCTGCGCGTCTCCAGCGCGTTCCTGCGGATCTCCGAGTCGATCCCGCCGCAGCCGATCACGCTCGCGGACGACAGGGAGCGATCGTTCCGCTTCGAGCCGACCCCGGAGCGGACCGCCCTGGGCCGCTTCATCCTGGACAGCAACCGCAACCGGCAACGCCGGTTCGCCCACGCCGCGGCGGAGCTGGAGAAGGCCGATCTCGCCACGGTCGAAGGAGATGCGACCTCCAAGCTGGGCATCGTCACCTGCGGACCCACCCTCGCGGCCGTCCGCGCCGCGCTCCAGTCCACCGGCACGACCGCGCGCACCCTCTGCCTGCGGGCGCTCCACCCGCTGCCGGAACGCGCCATCGCTGCCTTCGCGGCCGGCGTCGAGCGCGTGCTGGTGGTCGAGGAGATCGCCCCCTACCTGGAAGAGCGTCTGGCCCGCTTCGGCATCGCCGGGCACGGCAAGCTGACCGGCGATCTGCCCGGCCAGGGAGCGCTGGACGAACGGGACGTGGCGATCGCCCTGCAGCGCATAGCCGGTGAGGAGGTGCCACCCCGTCCGTTCGATGAGCGCAGGGCGGAGCATTTGGCCCCGAAGCTGCGGTCGCGCTGGGTGGACGGCTGCCCCATTGCCGCCGGTCACCGCGGGCTGCGCGCGGCGCTGGACCGCATGCAGGACCCGCTCTGCATCGGCGGCGTGGGCGTGGTCTCCTGGGGATGCGCGCCGCCGCTGTCGACCCTCTTCTCCCCCTGCTGCCTGGGCATCTCGCCGTCGGTGGTGAGCGGCATGTACCACGCCGGCACCGACCACCAGGAGCTGCTGGCCGTCATGGGGGACTCCTCGTTCTGTCACTCGGGCGTGCAGTCGCTGATGAACGCCGTGCACAACCGGGCGCGGCTCACCTTCGTCATCTTCGACAACCGCAGGACGGCGGAAACCGAGGAGGGCGGACAGCCCAATCCCGCCAGCCCCGATCCCGAGGCGCCGCGGGTTTCCCTGGCCGCGCTGGTGCGCGCGTGCGGCGTCGATCAGCTCTCCGAGCCCGATCCGTTCGACACCGGCGCGGTCCGCGACGCCATCCTGCACGCGGTGGCGGAGGAGCGGGTCAGCGTCGTTCTGCTGAGCGCCGGCTGTCCCGCTCCGTGCTGCACCGACCCGCGCCGCTCGACCGATGGTCTATGATCGGCGCCATGGACGTCAGTCACGCTGGAGTTCGCCATCGCCAGCCGCGAGATAGAGGGACGAATGCGCCAGCAGACGACTCGCGGCCTTGCTCTTGAGTGAGGGATCCTTTAGCCGGCTCCGGCGGCCTATACACAGAGGGCGCAAATCGATACCCTCGCGTTGGTTTCGCTCTTCGGTAGCGCAAACCATAGAACTGGCATGTTGGACCAAGTAGCCGAACCCAGGACCCGCTACGGCGGATCATGGACGATTGAGAAACTGGAGATCCTGGAAAAGTATCTGGACGCCTACACCAGGGCGTTGAAGAATAAACCGTTCAACCTGATGTATATCGACGCCTTCGCCGGCACAGGTTACGTAGAGATGATACGCGAGGATCGGACGCTACGGACTTCATGCGAGGTTCCGCAGCAAGAGCAGCGCATGTACGCGACAAGCAATTCGACAGGCTCATTTTTGTTGAAAGCGACCCGCGTCGATGCGAGGAACTGGAGGCTCTAAGAGAAGAGCGTTGCGACAGAGATATTCGGATTGAGAACGCGGATGCAAACGCATTTCTGAACAATTTTCGCCAGAACTGGAGTCAGTGGCGCGGCGTGCTGTTTCTGGATCCGTTCGCCACGCAAGTGAAATGGTCAACCATCGAAAGGATTGCCGGATTCAATGCCTTGGACACGTGGATTCTGTTTCCAGTGTCCGCAATTGCACGGATGCTCCCGACGTCAACGAGACCGGACGACATCGCCCCCGGATGGGGCGATAGGCTGACGGCGGTGTTTGGCGACGAGAGCTGGCGTGAACTGTACCGCGAAAGCCCACAGCAGACTCTGTTCGGCGTTGTGGAGCACGAGAGGACACCCGGTGTTGAGGGACTTGTCGAAATCTACAAGGCCAAACTTGCCAGGTTGTTCGGTGCCAGGTTTCTCTCGCGGTCTCGAACTCTGAGGAACTCCAGAAACGTCCCGCTGTTCGAGTTCTTGTTCTGCGTCGGCAGTCAGAGTCCCAGTGCTATCCGCACCGCGAAACGTATCGCGCTCCACATCCTGGAGAATCTCTAGCGATGGCCACACGCTCCGCAATCGAATGGACCGAGGTAACCTGGAACCCCGTGACGGGATGCACGAAGATCAGCCAGGGATGCAAGTTCTGCTATGCGGAGCGCCTGTCGAGGAGACTCCACGCTATGGGAGTGGAAAAATATCGGGACGGATTCTCGGTGGCTGTGCACGAGTCGACTCTCGACGACCCACTGAAGTGGCGCCAACCGCGCCTCGTCTTCGTCAACTCCATGTCTGATCTATTCCACAAATCGGTGCCGTCCACGTTCATCGAGGCCGTCTTCGACGTCATGAACCGCGCATCTCGGCACACGTTTCAGGTGCTCACCAAGCGACCGAGCCGCGTTGGCACACTGAGTCGACGGCTGCATTGGACGCCGAACATCTGGCTCGGTACGAGTATCGAATCGGAACAATGGCTTGGACGAATGGCATGCCTGAAAGGTACCGGTGCCCAAACGAAATTCTTGTCGCTGGAACCTCTGCTGGGACCGCTGCCGAATCTTTCGCTTGCAGGCATCGACTGGGTGATTGTCGGCGGTGAGTCGGGACCGGGAGCCCGACCGATGGAAGCCACCTGGGTGCGAGACATCCGCGACAACTGCGTAGCTAGCCAAGTGCCGTTCTTCTTCAAACAGTGGGGTGGCGTATTCAAGAAGAGGACCGGTCGGACGCTGGACGGGCGAACCTGGGATCACCGGTGCCGGCCCCCCGCTCCGTGTCCGTGCCGGTGCCGCCCCGGTGATGGGACGAGCGCTCCCACGCCGGCAGCGCTCGATGCGGTATAATCGCCGCATGGACCGTTCGCCGTCGTTCCACCTCCGCGCCCTGCAGCAGGCGCTCTCGGCTCCGGAGAGCGGGCCTGCGCGGCGGCGCGGATGATGCGTAGCCACTGATGGCACGCGCGGGCGCCGAACGGCTGACTGCCGACCGGGGGCTCTCCTGGACGGCCGCCACCCTCAAGGGCCTGCGCAAGACCAAGTACCTGCAGTTCATGATGCTGGGCGGACTGGCCTGGTTCATCATCTTCCACTACGTCCCCATGTACGGGGTCGTAGTCGCCTTTCAGGACTACAACTCCCGCGTCGGCGTGTTCCGCAGCGAGTGGGTCGGCCTGGAGAACTTCATCCGCTTCTTCTCCCACCCCTACTTCTTCCGGCTGATCCGCAACACCTTCCTGCTCAGCTTCTACGATCTGCTCTTCGCCTTCCCGGTGCCGATCGTGCTGGCCCTGATCCTGAACGAGGTGCGCAGCGGCGCCGTGAAGCGCTCGGTGCAGACCATCAGCTTCCTGCCCCACTTCATCTCGCTGGTGGCGCTGGTGTCGCTGGCAACGCTGTTCCTTTCCCCCTCCGAGGGGGTGTTCAACCGATTCCTGGTCAACCTCGGCATCGAACCGATCTACTTCATGAACGAGCCGGGGTGGTTCCGCCCCCTCTACATCGTCACCGGCATCTGGCAAAACGCCGGCTGGGGAGCGATCATCTTTCTGGCGGCGATCTCGCAGGTCGACCCGCAGCTCTACGAGGCGGCCACGATCGACGGCGCCTCCCGGCTGCAGAGCATGCGCCACGTCACCCTGCCGTGCATCGCCGCCACGATCATCATCCTGACCATCCTGCGCGTCGGAGCCCTGCTGAGCGTCGGCTTCGAGAAGGTGCTGTTGATGTACAGCCCGGCGACCTACGAGACCGCCGACGTGATCGGCACCTTCCTGGTGCGGCGCGGGCTGTTCAGGGCGGACTTCAGCTACGGCGCGGCCGTGGGGCTGTTCAACTCGGTCATCAACCTGGGCTTCCTGATCGCCGCCAACCGGCTGGCGCGCCGCTACACGGAGCACAGCCTGTGGTGAGGACCGGCATGATCCGCGACACCTCGCCCGGCTCGCTGCTGCTCGACGTCTTTGTCTACGGCGCGCTGCTGCTGGTCGTGATCGTCACGCTGTATCCGGTGCTGCACGTCGCCTCCATGGCCATCAGCGGCGGGGACGCCGTTATCAAGAGGACCGTCACCTTCTACCCCAAGGGTTTCAGCATGCGTGCCTTCGAGCTGATCTTCAGCTCCCGGAACATCCCGATCGGCTACCGCAACCAGGTGATGTACGCGGCGCTGGGCACCACGATCAGCCTGATCCTGACCACCGCGATGGCCTATCCGCTCTCCAAGAGGCGGCTGACCCTGCGCTCCTTCTACATGGTGCTGGTGGTCGTCACGATGTTCTTCGGCGGCGGCCTGATCCCGCTCTACCTGCTGGTACAGAAGCTGGGGATGCTGAACACGATCTGGGCCGTCGTGCTGCCGGCCGCCGTCAGCGCCTACAACGTGATCATCCTGCGCACCTTCTTCCAGGCCGTCCCCCAGGAGATGGAGGAGTCCGCCTTTCTGGACGGCGCCAACGACATCAGGATCCTGATCTCCATCGTCATGCCGGTCTCCAAGGCCGCGCTCGCCACCATCGGCCTGTTCTACCTGGTCTCCCACTGGAACTCGTGGTTCTACGCGGTGATCTTCCTCCGCGATCACGACTTGAAGCCCCTGCAGGTCGTGCTGCGCAACATCATCCTGGAGCAGGGCATGATCGCCGAGGAACTGGACATCAACGAGTCCGACATGCAGGCGATGCGACTGGTCGCTTCGCGCGACAACTACATCAACTACGAGAAGCTCAAGCACGCCACGCTGATCGCGGCGATGCTGCCGATGCTGATCGTGTATCCGTTCATTCAGAAATACTTCGCCAAGGGCGTGATGATCGGATCGCTGAAGGCGTGAGCCGCTCCGCGTCCGAAGGAGGGTACCGAATGTAGCAACCCGACCGCTTTCACGAGAAAACCAGAACGTTCAACCAGCAAGGAGAACATACGATGAAACGATTATTCGTAGTCCTATCGATGCTGCTCATCATGACGGGCTCGCTGGCGTGGGCCAGCAGCACCGCCGAGCAGCCGGCAGCGGCGGCAGCCGGGCGCGACATCGTCGAGCTCGACTACATGTACCGCTACTCGCGCGACCTCATCCCACCGCCGGACAACCTGTGGGTGGAGCAGATGCTCGAGCGGTTCGACCTGGACATCACCTTCGAAATGGTCCCGTCGACCGAGTACATGTCGATCATGGAGCTGCGCCTGGCAGCCGGGGATGAGCCCGACATCCTGTTTCCGTGGCCGAAGTCGATGACCGACAAGTGGGGCATGCAGGGATACCTGCTGCCGCTGCAGGACCTGCTGGACGAGATGCCGAACATTCGCGCCAATTTCGACGACGCCTCCTGGGCATACGTGATGAAGGCTGCGCCGTCACCGGACGGCAACATCTACTCCTATCCCAGCGCCAACTCCATCTACCTGGCCAACGGCTGGGGGTACCGCGATCAGGTGTTCGACGCGCTGGGCATCTCGTTCCCCTCCAACACCGACGAGCTGTACGAGGCGGCGAAACGGATCAAGGCCGAATATCCCGACTCGTGGCCGATCCAGGGATGGGCCAAGACGCGCGGATACCGCTCCCTGACCGGCGGTTACCTGCTGGCGTGGCGAACCTGGGACGACTGGTTCATCGATCCGGACACCAGCGCGGTGACCTACGGTCCGCAGACCGACAAGTACCGCGAGGTCATGAAGTTCATCAACAAGCTGTATGCGGAGGACCTGGTCTTCCCGGAGGTGGACCAGAAGGACTTCACCAAGTGGTCGGAGCTGCTGGCCGAGAGCAGGCACCACATCATGTTCTTCAACGTCGGCCGCATCGGCCACGTGAACAGCGTGGTGGATCAGGACGATCCCACCGCCCAGTTCAAGATCGTGCACGACGGCGTGGTCACCGCTCCCGGCTTCGAACCGATCGTCGCGCGCGGCAGGCCGTTTGGCGAAGGCGGCTCGATCGCGACGAGCGCCACGGAGGAACAGGTGGAGCGCTGGCTGGAGTACACCAACTTCCTGGCCTCACCCGACGGCGGCATCTTCATGTACTACGGCGTCGAGGGCGTGACCTTCAACTGGGGCACGGATGAGTCCGGAGAGCGAGTCCCGATCCTCATGGACCACATGGCCACCACGGCCAACCCACAGGGCCAGAGCATGTACGAGCAGGGCTTCGTCAAGGGTATGTACTACCCGGGCGAGTACGCCCTGGCCGCCACCGGACAGGGGGACACGATGCCGACGCAGAACGCGCTGTCCGTGCACCCGTTCCTGCGCAACAGCAACCACATCATCTGGAACCTCAGCTCGGACGACTCCGACATGTTGGCCGACCTGGAAGTGGTGGTCCGAGACGTGCGCGACGAGTACGGCTCGAAGTTCCTGATGGGGACCCTGGACCCGAACGACGACGGCGACTGGAGCGACTATCTGGCCGCCCTGGAACGCGCCGGCCTGGAGCAGGTCCGCGCGATCCGCGACGTCAGCAAGGCGGACTTCGTACCGTATTAGTCCGAAGCATCTCGCCGCGCTGTGCGGGCATCTCCCCACCGCGGGGAGGTGCCCGTTCCTTTTCAGGCGAGGGGGCTCGCGGCAGGCTCACTCACCAGCTTCGCCGAAGGCGAACGTGAACAGCTCCGACTCGGTCAGGCGGAATCGCAGGTGCAGCGCCCGGCCGCGCAGCTCGCCCAGGTCCCACTTCCCCTTCCACGTCACGCGGTGGTCGATGCGGTTGGTGCGAATCGGATCGCAGTCCTCCATCGTGAAGCCCGGCACCGGCCGGCCGCCCACCACGGCTTGACGAGCCGGCAGCGACTCCACCAGCTCCACGCGGATGTCGCCCAGCACGGCCATGCCGGTCAGGCTGGGGAAGCGCTGGCCGGTCGCGCAGTTCAGGCGCAGCTCGTTGCCGGCGATCCGCACCTCGCGGGTCAGCAGGAAGCCGGGCTCGTCTGCGGCCTTGAGCGAGACGAAGCGGTCCAGCGGCAGTTTCGCCAGCCCCACGGCGCTGCCCCGGTCCACGGCGATCTGCATCTGCAGCGGCTGGCCGCCGTAGTAGAACCACATCTGGTGACCGACCGCGACCGGCGCCGACGCCCCCAGGATCCAGCCGTCGTCGAAGTGGCCCTCGGGGCCGCGCGGGATGAACCAGGCGCGGTCCGGCGCCTGCTGCCAGTGGAAGCCGTCGCGGCTCCACATGAAGCGGAGCTGCCCGAAGCGGCCGCCGGACGGATCGACGTAGGAGGCGTTGGCCAGGAACAGGCCGTTGTGGAAGAAGGGCCGGAAGTGGTCGATGTCCGGCCAGTCGGCGTCCAGCTCGTCGGGATAGAACACCGTCCTCACCTTCCCCCAGTGCACCAGATCGCGGCTCACCGCCACGCTCACGTGCCGCCGGTGGTGCCGTCCCACGCCGCGCTCCCAGTCCACGTCCGTCCAGCCCCGCTCCGGCCGCACGTAGCCGAACGCATGCACCGTCGGCCGGGTGTAGCACAGCCAATGGCCTGACACGGGGTCCCAGACCGGCGTGTTCACGCAGTCGTAGTGGCCCTGGATGACCGGATTGGTCGGCTCCTCCCGCCAATGGATGCCGTCCGCCGAATAGGCGAGGCAGACGCCGCTCGTGCCGCGCGGCTGGTCCAGGTACCCCATGATGAAGCGCCGCTCGCGGTCGTCCGGATCGGGGTTGAGCACCACGGCGGAGCGGTCGCACTCGCCTACTCCCGCCAGCACGATGTTGTTGCGGTCGGTGCCGCGATGGCGCAGCAGGCCGAGCTTCGGCTTGACCCAGTGCACCCCGTCCTCGCTCTCCGCGTAGCGGCAGAAGTCGCCGTGGCCCTCGGCCGAGCCGGCCTCCGGGGCGCCTCGATAGTGCGCCTGGCTGTCCGAGTCCTGGTACCACATCCGGAAGCGGCTCCCGTTCGAGGCGCCCCGCTCCTCGCGCACCACGTGCGACTCGTAGCAATAGGACTCGCCGATCTGGTCCGGCACCATCACCGGGTTGCCCGGGAACTTGGCGGCGATCTGGGAGACCCGCTTGAGGTCCCACACGTCCTCCACCGCGTGATCGTCGAACAGGAACTGCGGGGTGGTCCCCACCTTTAGCGGCTCGCCCCGGAAGTAGCTGCCGTCACTCATCTTCACGCCGCCGCCTCGCCGAAGGCGAAGGTGTAGAGCTCCGACTCGTTGAGCCGGAAGCGCAGGTGCAGCGCCCGGCCGCGCAGCTCGCTCAGGTCCCACTTCCCGTTCCAGGTGACACGATGCTCGGTGCGGTTGGTACGGATCACGTCGCAGTCCTCCATGGTGAATCCCGGCACCGGCCGGCCGCCCACCACCGCCTCGCGCGCCGGCAGCGACTCCACCAGCTCCACGCGGATGTCGCCCAGCACCGCCATGCCGGTCAGGGTGGGATGGCGCTGCCCGGTGGCGCAGTTCAGCCGCAGCTCGTTGCCGGCGATCCGCACCTCGCGCGTGAGCAGGAAGCCGGGCTCGCCTTCCGCCTGCAGCGACACGAAGCGGTCCCACACCAGCTTGGCCAGGCCGACCGCCGAGCCGCCGCCGCCCGATCCCGACTGCGTGTGCAGGGGCTGGCCGCCGTAGTAGAACCACATCTGGTGGCCCATCCGCACCGGCGCTGAGGCCCCCAGCACCCAGCCGTCGTCGAAGTGGCCCTCCGGCCCGCGTGGCACCAGCCACTCCCGGTCCGGCGCCTGCTGCCAGTGGAACCCGTCCCGGCTCCACATGTAGCGGAGCTGGCCGCGCGTCCGCCCGGTCGGGTCCACGTAGCAGGCGTTGGCCATGAGCAGCCCCTCGTGGAAGAACGGACGGAAGTGATCGATGTCCGGCCATTCCGGATCGAGCTCGTCCGGATAGAACACCGTCCGCACCTTCCCCCAGTCGAGCAGGTCCGGGCTCACCGCCACGGCCACGTGGCGGCGGTGGTGCCGGCCGACGCCGTGCTCCCCGTCCGCGTTCATCGCCACCCGCTCGCGGTTCAGGAAGCCGGATGCGTGCACGGTCGGCCGGGTGTAGCACAGCCAGCGGCCTGACAGCGGGTGCCAGACCGGCGTGCTCACGTTGTCGTAGTGGCCCTGGATGACGGGATTGGTCGGCTCCTCGCGCCAGTGGATGCCGTCGGCCGAGTAGGCCAGGCAGACGCCGCTCACGCCGTGCGGCTGGTCCAGGTAGCCCATGATGTAGCGGCGTTCGCGGTCGTCCGGGTCGGGGTTGAGCACCACCGCGGCGCGGTCGCACTCGCGCACGCCGGCCAGCACGATGTTGTTGCCGTCGGTGCCGCGGTGGCGGAGCAGCCCGAGCCTGGGCTTGTGCCAGTGCACGCCGTCCTCGCTCTGCGCGTACCGGCAGAAGTCCGCGTGGCCCTCCGCCGAGCCCGGCTCCGCGCGGTCGCGGTAGTGCGCCTCCACGTCCGAGTCCTGGTACCACATGCGCAGGCGGCCGTCGTCCGGGTCGCGCAGCACGTGCGCCTCGTAGCAGCACATCTCGCCGACCTGGTCCGGCACCATCACCGGGTTGCCGGCGAACTTGGCGGCCACCTGCGAGACGCGCTTCAGGGCCCAGACGTCCTCCACCGCGTGATCGTCGAACAGGAACTGCGGGGTGGTCCCGACCTCCAGCGGCTCGCCCCGAAAGTAGCCCAGCGTCCCGCTCATCGTTCTACTCCTGAAAGCGCATCGTGCGCACGTCGTCATAGTGTGCCTCGCGCGGGCCGCTCTCGCATCCGCCGAACAGCCACACCGTGTCGCCCACCGGCAGCGCCGATGCCGAATGACGGCCCGGCCACGGCAGCGATGCCGCGTGGCGGTGCCAGTCCGCCCCGTCGCTCGACCACCACAGCTCCGGCACGTGGCGGCCGGAGCGCTCCTCGCGGCCGTCGATCAGCCAGAGCCGGTCCCGGTACGGGATCACCGTCGGGAAGTCGCGCGGCGACCACGGCGCCGCGCCGGTCACCCGCGTCCACGCGCGTCCGTCCGCGGAGCGCCACACGTCGTTGACCGCCGCGCACAACCCCGGCCGCACGAGCTCCATGCCGCCGATGATCCACAGCGCACCCCGGAAGCTCACCAACGCCGGGCTCTTGCGGACCGAGAAGCGCTCCCCCGCCGCCGGGCACCGGTGCCAGTCGGCGCCGTCCGTGGACCACCAGAGGTCGTCGTAATACACCTCGCCGTCCGGCGCGCCGCAGCCCACCCACATCCGGCCGTCGTGGACGGCGGCGGCGAACACGTGGCGCGGCGGCCACGGCGCCGCCTCGGTCACCTGCTCCCAGCTCACGCCGTCGGCGGAGCACCACACGTCGTTGAGGTTCACGCGCTCCGGCCGATAGCGGTGCATGCCGCCGAACATCCAGATGCGGCCGCGGTACACGACCATCTCCTGCAGATAGCGGTCGGGCCACGCGGCCGATGCCGCTTCTCGCCTCCACTCCGCGCCGTCGGCGGACGACCAGATGTCGCCCCGGATCGCCGCCGGGTCCTCGCTCTGCTCCTCACACCCGCCGTAGAGCCAGAAGCGGTCCCGAAACCGCACGACCGTGTGGCCGTGGCGCGGGGACCACCCCGCCTGCAGCGTCGGCGCGGCGAAGGAGACGTTCACGGCTAGCGGTCGCTGCCGGTCATCCGCTGCCAGACCGGCCCTTCGGGCCTCGCCCCGCTCTCGATGCGCTCGATCGCCTGCTCGATCTGCATGCGCACCTCGAACACGTGGTCGTCCCTGGCGGCCCGCAGGCTCGGCAGCGAGCGCTCGTCGCCCAGCTCGAAGAGGAACCGGGCGGCACGCCAGCGAACCAGAGCGCTGCTGTCGGCCAACGTCTCGGCGATCGCGCCGGCGACCTCGGGATCGCCCAGATCGTTGAGCGCATCGCCGGCGGTTCGACGGACCGCCGCGATCGGGTCGCGCAACGCGTCGCGGAGCGGGGCCAGAACCCTCTCGTCCTTGAACAACCCCAACAGCACGATCGCCTGCCTCCGCACCGACAGGTGAGCGTCGCCGGCGAGCGCTATGATCCTGGGCAGCAGCCCGGCGTCGGCCCCCAGCCGCCGGAGCGCACGGTAGCGTGCGCGCCAATCGGGGTCATCCAGATCTCCGATCAGTCTCTGGCGGTCGGGTTTGGCCTCCGGCTCATTCTGATCCGAGGAGAGCGCCCGATCGCTCAGCCTTGCGAGCCGATCCGAGTCGTACAGCGCGCGCACCTCCGCCACGACGCTCGCGGCGACCTCCTCGGCGTCCCCGTAGCGCGTGCCGAGCTCGACCCAACGCCGTTCCATCAGTGGGTTCCTGGCGGCCGGCATGGCCCGCTTCGCCGCCGCGTCGAAGCGGCGCCCGAGTCCGCGGCGGATCTCCGCACCGCCGCCGGTCACTTTCACCTGCATCGGGATGTCGCGAAACACCTGCATCGACACCAGCAGCTCTTGTGCGGAGCCCTCCGTGCGCGGCACGGCGACATCGGCATTCACCTCGGTTGCAGCGTCGAACACAGTCCGTGCCTGAGCGAGAATCTCCTGCCAGTCCGTGCCCGGCGTCCGCTGGACGGCCATGAAGTCAGAGCTGTGGAAGATGCTGGCGACGCCGGCGATCGACAAGAGGCCTCGAATCAGCGGGGCCGAGACCTCGTCCGCGGCGCGGTAGGTGGCCTTCACGCCCGGCGCGAGCGTTTCGTCCAGTACCAGCTTCATGCTGTTCGGGTTGGGTGTCGGCTCGATGCCGATGAGCTTCATCGCCGTACAGTGCAACCCGTTGCCGGTTCGTTCAACCGCGACTCCCCTGGCACCTGGCATTCCTGCAGCCGCTTGCCGCGATGCGTCAACTCGATCATCGTGTGACACCCCACCCATGAAGGTCATCGGCGTCGACGTGATACCCGTCGCACTGCGGCTCGCGTCCCGGTACGACGATCCGCAGGCGCGGATCCGCATGCACGACATCGACCAGCACATCGTCGTGCGCGTGCGCACCGACACGGGGCTCAGCGGGTACGGGGACGAGGAGGACGACGCGAGTCCGATCCCCGAGGAGATGATCGCCGGCGTCGTCGGCCGCAGCCCGTTCGACTTCATCAACAGCGACCTCCGCATGTCACTGGCCATGGCCCTCTACGACGTGATGGGCAAACACCTCGGCGTGCCGGTCTACAAGCTGATGGGCCAGAAGGTGCGCGACGCGGTGCCGGCCGCGGCCTGGACCCGCCCGTGCCCGCCGGACGTCTTCCGGGAGGAGGTCCGGCGCGCTGCGACCGAGGGCTACCGCGTCTTCAAGATGCATAGCAGCCCGCTCTATGACGTGATCGAGCAGACCAGAGCAGCCGAGGAGGTCGCCCCGCCCGGATTTCGCCTCCACTGGGACCTCAACCGCACTCGCACGCTGGGCGTCGTGCTCCCGATCGTGGAGGAGTTGCAGCATCATGCCATCGTCGGCTTCATCGAGGATCCGCTGCCCTGGGACGATCTGGACGGCTGGCGCAGTCTGCGCAGCAGGACCCGCATTCCGCTGGTGATGCACATCCCGCCACTCGCGGTGGCGCAAGGCAGCGTGCTGGCGGCGGCCGACCTGCACATGATCGGCGCGCACGGCATCGGCCGCGCGATGTCGCAGGGGTACGCGTACGCGGCCGCCAACAAGCAGGTGATCATCCAGCAGACCGGCAACACGCTGATGAAGGCCCTGACGCTGCATCAGGCGGCGGTCCTGCCGACGGCCACCGCTCACACCGTCACCGCCGACGACCAGTACGACGAAGACATCACCACCACCCGCATCCCGGTCGTCGAGGGCAGCTCGCGAGTCCCGGAGACGCCCGGCCTCGGTGTGGAGGTGGACGAGGAGGCGCTGCAGCGCGCGGCAGGCCGCGATCCGCTACCGCGCCCCGAGTTCGTCGGCGTGACCCGCCTGCCCGGTGGCGCGACGCTGTACACGTTCGGTGACCCGGATCTGTCGCGCCTGACCGGATTCGAGGAAGGAGTGCAGCCCGGGATCAGGTTCGAGCGCTGGGTTGCCGACGGCAGCGCTGCGCACGGCAGCACCCTGGAGCGCCTGCGACGCGAAGGTCCGTTCATGGAGCCGCCCCCGGAGCCCGTCTGAACAGTCGGATCCATTACTTCCACATCATCATGCCGATGCAGGTCGGATAGCGCCTCCTTGGGATGAGCGCCGCGCCCGCTGAAACGCGGTGTGCCCGCTCGACCGCGGCTTCTTCGCGCTCGGCGAGTGTGCGAGCTTGACAGGCTCATTCGCATAGCCAACGATTAGTTCGTTCACGGAACGAACTATGAGGAAGGCCGCATGAGCCGCGCCGCGCGCATCTCACGCCGCATCTCGCTACGCATGGTCATGGAGGCCGTGATCCACGGCGGGCCGATCTCGCGCGCGAGCATCGCCAGGCAGACCGGGCTGTCCAAGCAGACCACTTCGGAGATCGCCCGCATCCTGGAGACGGACGGCTGGATACAGGAGACCGGGCGGACCAGCGGCCACGTGGGCAGGATGGCCGCCACCTACGAGGTGGTGGCCGACGCGGCCCTGTTCGCGGCCGTCGACCTGGGCGGCACCAAGGCCCGTACGGCGATCGCCGACCTCTCCTGCCGCATCGTCGCCGAGGAGGTGGAGCCGACCGCCGCCAAGGGCGGCCGGCACGTACCGCGCCAGATCGCCCGCATGTGCCGCACCGCGGCGCAGCGTCACGACATTCCGTTCGAACGCGTGCGGGTCGGCGTGGTCGGCGTGCCTGGGGTACCCGCCCGGGACTCGGGCCGGATTCTCATGGCGCCGAACATCGCCGATCTCGACACGTTCGACTTCGCGTCCGAGCTGGAGGACGCCCTGGGGATGGAGGTCTACGTCGAGAACGACGTCAATCTCGCCGTCCAGGGCGAGAACTGGCTGGGCGCGGGGGGCGGCTCCGACAACCTGGCGTTCCTCGCGCTCGGGACCGGTATCGGCGCCGGTCTGGTCCTGGGGGGCCAGCTCGTGCGTGGCGCCGCGGGGGCTGCGGGCGAGCTGGGCTTCCTGCCCTTCGGCACCGGGACCTTGAGCCAGCCCGCGGACGCGGCCGGCGCACTCGAACGGATCGTCGCTACCGACGGTATCCGCAGGCGCTACGCGGAGCGTTCAGGCCGTCAGGCGACCGTGCCGGAGATCTTCGACCGCGCCGATCGCGGCGATGCGGACGCCGTGAGCGTGCTCGACGAGACCGCCGAATACCTGGCGCGGGCGATCGTGGCGCTCTGCGCGCTAGCCGATCCCGGCCTGGTCATTCTGGGCGGCTCGATCGGGGCGCGCGCCGAGCTGGTCGGACGCGTGCGCGCGCTGCTCGCCGATGCCGTGCCCACTCCGCTCCGCATCGAGCCGAGCGCGCTGGGAGCACGGGCGACGATCGCCGGGGCGGCCGCCGTCGCGCTCGGCCACCTGCACAACACCCTGTTCGGGCCGGACGTACCCGAAGCGGACATAGCGCTGCCGCCGGCGCACATCATCGCTTTCTCGAAGTCTGCCGGAGGTGCCGCGCAAGCGGCAGCGCCGACGGACTTCGTAGCCACCGGTGGGGATGGGCCAAAAGCGGAGCCGAAGGCGACGGTTTTGGGGCGCTCGGACGGCACGAAGCGTGACGCCGACCGCGATGAGGCTGACAACAGCGGCCGGGACCGCAAGAGCACCGAGGCGCTCGGATGACGCTCGCCCGGCGGACCCCACCCATCTTCGAACGTCAGCTCGAAGGAAGGAGGACGAGCCGTGTGCACCTGACCCCTACGTCAACCGGGCCGCCGCCGGCCCGACACATCTCTCGACGTACCTCAAGGAGGACCATGACATGTCCACGTACCGAACGTTGATACGCAGGCTTCCGGCCCTTGCCGTCGCCGCGGCCCTCGCAGCCGCGACGCCGGCCGTGGCGGAAACCATCGGCCCGCAAGGGGAATCGGCGACCCCATCGCAAACCGTCACCGTCTCCGACGCAGGAGCCGCCACGCTCAAGGGAGGCGGGCACACGGCCGCGTTGCTGTGGCACGACCAGTCCGATTTCGTGAATGCGGTCACGGCCGGCGCGACCGACGAGTTCGACCGCCTGGGGATCGAGGTCATCGCCACCACCAACGCCGCGTTCGACGCCGCCAAGCAGCGCAGCGACATCGAGACCGCGCTGGTCAAGCAGCCCAGCATCATCCTGGCGCTGCCGCTCGATCCGGTGACCTCCGCCGAAGCGTTCCGGGCAGCGGTCGCCGACGGCGTGAAGCTGGTGTTCCTGTCCAATCTCCCGAGCGGCTACCAGCACGGCGTCGACTACGCCGCGATCGTCACCGACGACCTGTTCCAGATGGGCAAGCAGGCGGCGGACGCTCTGGCCGAGGCCATGGGCGGCGCGGGCACGGTCGGCTGGATCTTCCACGACGCCACCTACTACGTCACCAACCAGCGCGACAACGCCTTCAAGACCACCATCGAGAACGACTATCCGGACATCACCATCGTCGCCGAGCAGGGCATCAGCGATCCGGCGCGTGCCGAGGAGATCGCCAACGCGATGCTGCTGCGCCATCCGGACCTGGGCGGCGTCTACGTCACCTGGGCCGGCCCGGCCGAGGGGGTGCTGGCATCGCTGCGCGCGGGCGGCAATGAGACCACCCGGATCGTCACCCTCGACCTGAGCGAGCCGATCGCGCTCGACATGGTGCAGGGCGGCAACGTCGTGGCCATCGTCGCCGACGAGGCCTACGAGTTGGGCCGGGCGATGGCGGCGGCCGGCGCGCGGGCGCTGCTCGGCGAGGAGACACCGCCGTTCGTGGTCGCGCCCGCGATCACGGTCACCGCGGACAACGTCGCCGAGGGCTGGCAGACGTCCCTGAACCGCGATGCACCGAAGAGCGTCATGGAGGCACAGTAAAGTAAGGACGCCCCGGCGATGCCCCGGTCGGACACGAACCGTGTGCCCGGCCGGGGAGGCCGAGGTTGATCGGGAGGACAGGGAGCACCATGGCCGGCCGGTTGCGACGCGCGATCGCCTTCGGTCTGCGCAACTACGATCCGCGCAACTACGTGGTCTATCTCGGCTTTCTGGCGATCTTCCTCTTCTTCACCGTGACGCTGGGCCGGTACGGCTTCACCAGCGTCCGCAACCTGTCCAACATCGTCCTGCAGACCGCCCCGGCGACGGTGCTGGCGGTCGGGGTGGTGTTCGTGCTGTCGGCCGGCGAGATCGACCTGTCGTTCGGCTCGATCGTCGCCGTGGCGGCCCTGGCCGCCGCGGTGGTCCTGGGCGAGCTCCCCTTGGCGTTCGGGGTCATCGCCGGCCTGGGCGCAGGGATCCTGGTGGGACTGTTGAACGGCGTGCTGGTCGCGTACGTGCGGCTGCCGTCCTTCCTGGTGACGCTGGCCACCCTCGGGCTGTTCGCCGGTGTGGCGCGCGCGATGACCAACCTGCGCTCCATACCGGTGACCAACGATGGGTTCACCGGGTTCTTCGGCTCCGGTTCGCTTGCCGGCATGCCGTCACTGGTGCTGTGGACGGTGGCAGTGGTGGCCGCCGGCCATTTCGTCTACCGGGAGACCCGCCTGGGCGCACACGTGCTGGCGACCGGCGACAACCCCCGCGCGGCCGAGGCGGCCGGCATCAACGTGCCGCGCGTCCGCCTGTCCGTGCTGACGATCAGCGGGGCCTGCGCGGGGCTTGCCGGGCTGCTCTACGCCGGCCGGCTGCAGGCGGCGAAGTACACGCTCGGCGAGAGCGACCTGATGACGGTGCTCGCCGCGGTCATCGTCGGCGGCACGCTGCTGAGCGGGGGCAAGGGATCGGTCATCGGCGCGCTGGTCGGGTCGCTGCTCATGGGCATGCTGAACAACGGCCTCATCCTGATGGGGCTCTCGGTCTCGGAACAGATGATCGTGCGGGGGCTGATCATCCTGGGCGCGGTCGCCGTGTCGCTGCGGGAAACCAGCCGGTGACCAGCGGGAGGACGCGATGTTTCTGGACGTCCTGAGGCGGCGCAATCCCGCGCTGGTGGAGGCGGCGATCGCCCTGCACCAGGCCGGCCGCATCCCCGCCAACTGCTACGTCCTCGACCTCGACGCGGTGGAGGACAACGCCCGTGCGTTCAGGCAGCGCGCGGACGCGCTGGGCCTCACGGTGTTCGCGATGACCAAGCAGGTCGGCCGCAACAGCGGGTTCTGCCGGGCGCTCGGCCGCGGCGGCATCGACCGAGCGGTCGCCGTCGACATGGCGTGCGCTCGGGCGCTACGGGCGGCGGGCATGCGCGTCGGGCACCTCGGGCACCTCGTCCAGGTGCCGCGCTTCGAGGCGGACGCCGCCGCCCGCGACATCGCCCCGGACTACTGGACGGTGTTCAGCGGCGCCAAGGCGAGCGAGGCGGCCCGCGCCGCGCTCCGCGCCGGCCGCACCCAGAAGCTGCTCGCCCGCATCCAGGCCCCCGGAGACACCTTCTACCGCGGGCACGAGGGCGGGTTCGACGCCGCCGGCGTCGCCGCGGTGGCGGCCGAGCTGGACGCCCTGGACGGCGCGCGCTTCGCCGGGATCACCACCTTTCCGGCGCTGCTGTTCGACCACGAGACCGGCACCGTCGCGCCTACCCCCAATCTGGCGACCCTGAGCCGCGCGCGGGAGATCCTGGAGAAATCCGGACACGCCGGGATCGAGGTCAACGCGCCCGGCACCACGTCGTCGGTGGTGTTGGAGATGCTGGCCGAAGCCGGGGCGACGCAGTGCGAGCCGGGCAACGGGCTGCACGGGACCACGCCCCTGCACGCGATCCGGGACCTGCCCGAAGTGCCGGCCATGCTCTACGTGACCGAGGTCTCGCATCTGCACGGCGGCCACGCCTACGCGTTCGGCGGCGGCCTCTACATCGACCCGGTGTTCCCGGACTACCAGGTGCGTGCGCTCGTGGCGGCCGAGCCGACGGTCGCCGACGCGGCCCTCGCCGAGGTGGAGATGCCGGCCCCGGCGGCCATCGACTACTACGCGATGATCGATGCCGGCGGGCGCGTGCGGCCTGAGCCCGGCGACTCGGTCGTGTTCGGGTTTCGCGCGCAGGCGTTCGTCACCCGCGCCTACGTCGCCGGCGTCACCGGCGTGCGGCGCGGCGACCCGGTGGTAGAGACGATCGAGAACGGCTTCGGCCGGCCGGAACCGTGGCCGGCATGAGCACGGCTGCCGCGACGGCCCCGGTCCTCAACCTGCGGAACATCCGCAAGACCTTCGGCGGCGTGGTGGCGCTGGAGGACTTCTCGCTCGACCTGCATGCGGGCCGGATCGTGGCGCTGGTGGGCGACAACGGCGCCGGCAAGTCGACGGTGGTCAAGGTCATCTGCGGCGTGCATGCCCCCGACTCCGGCTCGATGCTGCTGGACGGCCAACCGGCCTCCTTCCGGGACGCGCGCGGCGCCCGCGCGCACGGCGTGGAGGTCGTGCACCAGGACCTGGCCCTGGTCAGCCGCCAGTCGGTCTACATGAACGTGTTCCTGGGCCGCGAGGAGACCACGGGACCGGTCCGGCGGCTGCACCGCGTGCGGATGATCCGCGAAACGCGGCGGCTCCTCGACGAGCTCGACGTGCACGTGCCGTCGGTCAGGTCGGCGGTCCGCGTACTGTCCGGCGGCCAGCGGCAGGGCATCGCCATCGCCCGCGCCACCCACTGGGCCCGCAAGATCATCCTGCTTGACGAGCCCACCGCCGCGCTGGGCGTAGCGGAGACGGCCAAGGTCGAGCGGCAGATCGACGCGCTGCGCGCCCGCGAGCTGGCCATCCTGATGGTCAGCCACAACCTCGACCAGGTGTTCCGGCTCGCCGACGAGGTGTGCGTGCTGCGGCGCGGCACCAGGGTGGGCGTGCGCGCCATCGCCGACACCGACCGCAATCAGGTCGTCTCCATGGTGACGGGGGTGGCATGAGCGTGACCGGCAGCGGTACCGCCATGGCCCGCGAGATCGCCGAGATCCCGGCGGTCGCCTCCCGGCAGGTGTCCCGGGGACTGACCGAGTACCGGGCGATCGGGGCGCACCTGCGCCGGCGCGCACCGGCGGTCATCGTGACCTGCGCCCGCGGCAGCTCCGACAACGCGTCGGTCTACCTGAAGTACCTGGTGGAGACCCGCATCGGCATCCCGGTCGCGGCGATGGGGCCTTCCGTGGCCTCGGTCTACGATGCGCCGCTGTCGCTCGACCGGGCGGTCTGCGTGACCATCTCGCAGTCAGGGGGCAGTCCCGATCTGGTGTCCCTGCAAGACCACGCGCGCGCGGGCGGCGCCGAGACACTGGCGCTGCTCAACACCCCGGACTCGCCGGTCGGGTCCTCCGCGGGCCGGGTCGTGCCGGTCATGGCGGGACCGGAGACGGCCGTGGCGGCGACCAAGTCGCTGGTCGCCTCCCTGGTCGCGATCGCCGGCATCGTCGCCGGCTGGACGGAGGACGACGCGCTGGCGCGCGGGCTGGAAGCGCTTCCGGAAGCGCTCGCGGCGTCGTTGGCGTGCCGCTGGGAGCACGCCCTCCCCGCCGTGGCGGGCGCGAACTCCCTGTACGTGATCGGCCGCGGTCCCGGCTACGCGATCGCGCGGGAGGCGGCGCTGAAGCTCAAGGAGACTTGCCGCCTGCACGCCGAGGCTTACAGCGCCGCGGAGGTCCAGCACGGGCCGATCGCGATCGCCCGCAGCCGTCCCCGCGACTGCTTCGTGGCCCTGATGTTCCAGGCCAGGGACGCAAGCCGCGCGAGCCTGGAGCAGGCGTGCGCGGCCATGCGGCGCATCGGCGCGCCCGTGTTCGTCGCGGATTCCGAGGGGCGCGGCCAGTCCGCTCTGCCGGTGGCCGCGGCAGCGCATCCCCTGCTCGATCCGATCTGTCAGATCACCAGCTTCTACCGCTTCGTGGAGGCGCTCTCGACCGAGCTGGGCGAGAATCCGGACCGGCCCGAGCACCTGCGCAAGGTCACGGAGACGCTGTGAATGGCTGACGCCGACCCGGCGGCGATCGTCGCGGACGCGGTCGACGCGCGGAGCCTGGTCGACCTGGTCGTCGCGGCGGTCGGGGTGCCCAGCATCACCCCGCACGAAGCGCGGTTCGCGCACTGGGTCAAAGACGAGCTCGAGCGCGGCGGCTGGGACGAGGTCGAGCTCCGCGACGCCGAGCCGGGACGGCCCAACGTCTACGCCGCGAGCGGAGCCGGCGACGGCCGCTCGCTGGTGCTGGCCGGCCACCTCGACACCGTGCACGCCGACGACTGGGCCGCGCACTGGAAGGGCACCGACCGCGCCGATCCGTTCGCCGGCCACCTCGTCGACGGGGAGATCTGGGGCCGCGGCGCCGCGGACCTGAAGGGCGGGATCTGCACCATCATCGAGGTGCTGCGCGCGGTCCGCCGCGCCGGCTTCCGGCTCCGCAGCCGCGTGCGCGGCCTGTTCGTGTGCGACGAGGAGTCCGGGCAGCCGGGCTGCGGTTTGTCCGCGGGCATGCGCGCGGCGGTGCGGCACCTGTTCGAGGGCGATCGCGAGACGCCGGACTTCGCGATCTACGCCGAGCCCACCGACGCGGCGGTGTATACGGCGCAGATGGGGTTCCTGATCGCGGACATCACCCTGACCGGCCGCTCCGCCTACTTCGGCACCCCGGAGCTGGGCGTCGATGCCCTGCGCGCCGGACACGCCCTGCTCGCGGCGCTCTGGGAGCACGACCGGGTGCTCCGCTCGGGCGATGCGCACGACCTGCTCGGCGACCGCTTCCTGCTGGTCACCCACGTCCGCTCGGGCGAGAGCATCGCGGTGCCCGAGCGGTTCGAGCTGTCGCTGATCCGCAAGCTGCTTCCCGGCGACGATCTGGACGAGGCGGCCGATGCCCTGCGCGGCATCGCCGCCGGCATCGCCGACGAGTTCGGTGTGGCACAGGAGGTGCGCTTCACCGCGCCGCGCGATCATCCGGTTGGCGGCACGCCCGACGAGGTGCCTCCCGATCATCCCGGCGTGGCGGCGCTCGCCCGGTCGATCACGGCGACGACCGGCGCGGCCGCCCGCCTCGAGGGCGCTCCGTACTGGTCGGAGAAACCGCTCCTGCACGCGGCGGGCATCCCCGGGGTCTACTTCGCCGCCGGTGACATCGCCCACTGCCATACGCCGTTCGAACGGCTGCCGGTCGACCAGCTCGTGGCGGCGGCCCGCACCCTGGCCCACTTCGTGGTGTCGTGGTGCGGCGTGACGGGGGATACGCGGCGACCGTCATGAAGTAGGCTCACGCCATGGCGACCGTGCAGACGCCGCTCGAAGAGCAGACCGCTGCTCCCATCGCCGTGCCGCGGATCGTGAGCGACGCTCAGGTGCAGAGCTACCTGCGCGACGGGTTTCTCGTCGTCGAGGACCTGGTCACCGGCGACGAGCTCGAGGAGTTGAAGCGCGACGTGGTGCGGGTCGCGCGCGGCGACTACTCGGCCGAGGGGCTGAATCCGCTGCCGGGAGACGCCGGCGACGGGGAGGTGCTCGACACCGTCCTGTGCATCCACCAGCCGCACCACGTGAGCCCGGTGATCCTCGACTTCGTCAGGCACGAACGGATCTGCGGCGTGCTCGCCCAGATCACCGGCGCGCACCTGCCGTGGTGGGACGGCAGCGTCAAGTGCATGCAGTCGATGTACTTCGTCAAGCCGCCCGGCTTTCAGGGGCAGGCGTGGCATCAGGACGAGATCTACATCCCGACCCGGGACCGATCCCTGCTCGGGGCCTGGATCGCCGTGGACGACGCGACGGTCGACAACGGCTGCCTGTGGGTGCTGGCCGGGTCGCACCGCAAGGGGTACCTGTACCCGCAGCGCGACCACGGGAACCGGGACGAGTTCGACAACGGTCCGGAGAGCTACGGCTTCGACGAGTCGGGCGAGCAGCCGGTGGAGGTGAAGGCGGGCTCGGTGATCTTCTTCAACGGCTACCTGCTGCACCGCTCGCGCCGCAACCGCGGACACACCTATCGGCGCGTGCTGGTCAACCACTACATGAACGCGTGGTCGTTGCTGCCGTGGCACCCGAAGGAGAACGAGCGGCCGGCAAACGCCGACCACCGGGCCGTGGAGACCGTGGCCGGCGTGGACCCGTATGCCTGGAAGGGCTACGAGGAGCCGCCGCGCAGGGTGTACCTGCGGCGCTGCAAGGCCAACGAGGCAGCCGTCACGGGATAGCGGACGCCATGCAGGTGGAGATGCCCGGCCGCTTCGGCCGAACCATGCCGGCCCGCGGCTGGCCCAATCTGGTCGAGATCGCGGGCGCGGCGCTCCGTCACTACGACGAGATCTGCGACCCCGCCTACCACTACGCACCCTACGTGGGAGCGTCGATAGGCTGGCCGACGCCCTGCTTCAACCACCACCGCTGGGACTGGATCGAGGTCCTTCCCTACCCGCTCATCGGCCGCATCGCCGCGCGGCGCATCACCGGCTACCTGGGCGGAGCCGAGATCGAACGCCGCCAGCGGCAGCTTCTGCTGTCGGCCTTCCACAACCTGGACGGCTTCGCCTACCCGCACTACGTGCGCGGCTGGTCGGAGCGCACCCGTCTGTGCCTGTGGGAGCAGGGCCGGGTGATGTTCGCGTTGCTGGCGTGGTTCGAGGAGAGCCAGGACGAGCGCGTGCTCACCTACGTGCGCGGCATCGTGCAGGGGCTGATGCGCATCAGCCACCGGGAGGGAGGCCACCGCGTCATCGATGCCCCGCACGACACCGACGGGGCCTTCTCGGTGCTGTCGCCGGCGTCGATGGTGGAGTGCCTGACCAAGTACGCGGCGCTGACCGGCGATCCGGATGCGCTGGAGCTTTGCGACGGGATCGTCCACTCGCTGCTGCTGCCGGAAACCGGCTTCACGGACTCGTCGCACCGGCTGAGCGGCTCGCTGCGCGGGTGCGCGGCGGCGATTTCCGGCCTCACCCGCTACGCCGTGCACGTGCAGGACGACCAGCTCCTGGAGCGGGCGGAGGGCTTGTGTCGGACGGTGCTGTCGCTGATCGCCGAGGGCGGCGCCACCCCGGAGGAGGAGCCGTGCTGCACCCTCATGGAAATGACCACCGCCCTCCTTGCGCTGACGGCTGCGGGACGCGGCGACCACTGGGACACCGTGGACCGCTGGTTCCGCAACACCGTGGTCGAATGCCAGTTCCGCGATCCGGCGGCGCTCAACCGCGGCTACGCGCCGGGCGAGCCCAAGCCGTGGGACGACACCCGCGACATCGTCAACCGATCGCTGGGCGGCTTCTTCTGGGCCAGCCCTTACGAGTACCTCTGCTGGCGGATCCGGCTCATGACCTGCTGCAGCGGCCATGCGATCTGGACGCTCGGCAAGATCGCCGACCACGCCGTCATCGACGACGGGCCGTCCGGCATCTCGGTCAACTTGCACTACACCCTGGAGACGCCGCTGGCGGCGGTCTGTTGCCACGAGCCGTTCGCCGGCCGGCTGGAAGTGTTCCCCGCGCGCACCGGCCCCGTGCGCATCCGCGTCCCATCGTTCGCCGCCGACGTAACGCTATCGCTGGACAGAGCCGAGGTGCCCCATGCTATCCGCGACGGCTACGCGGCCCTCGACCGGGTCCCGGCCGGCGCCACGGTCACGCTGGACTACCCGCTGCCCGAGCGCCACGGCGATCAGGTGGTCCGGATCCCGCAGTCCGCCGAGAGCGGCACCGGCGCGTACTTCGGCCCCAAGGCCGACCCCATCGTCGGCCACCGCATCCCGACCAGATGGCGCGGCAACACCGTCATGGCCATCGACTACGCCGACGGCCGCTCCCTTCGCCCGCTGGAAGGCGTTCTCGGACCGGCCCCGCAACAGCCCCGGCACCGCCTGTTCGCCACGCGGGAGGCCGGCCTCGCAGGCGAGGCCGGCCGCGACGACCCCGTCGTCTGCTTCTTGCCCGATCGTCGTTGGAAGTGGTAGGGGGAGAGGAGAGCGGCTGTGAGTCGTGCGCACTCCAAGGTCTCGCACTGAAGCCGCATGGGAGCGGACATCGAGAACATCGCGCTCCTGCGGAAGCACAGGATGATCGTGTTTGGCGAGATCCACGGAACCAACGAAGTCCCTGAACTCGTAAGCGCGGTCACGTACGAGCTTGCCAAGGATGGGGCGCGCATCCTGATGGCGCTGGAAGTTCTCGATCTCCTGAATGGGGAGTTGGCAGATTTCGTGGCCGGCACCACCAGCGTCGACCGGTTTCTCGCGGGCGAGGTGTTCTGGAACCGCCCGTTCGCATGGCAGGACGGCAGGTCCAGTCGCGCAATGCTCAGGCTCCTGCAGGACATTCGGGAATATCGAAACCGCGGTCTGATGATCGATCCCCGGGGCATCGACAGCGTCGTACGTTCGGCAAAAGACCGGGAAATATCGATGGCCCTCAATCTTCGTACGCTGGTCGCCAACCTGCCGTACGACCACGTTGTGGCCCTGACAGGACGCCGGCATGCACGCCGAACTCCGCGGTTTCGCGGCTTCGGACCAAGACCCATGGCGTCGCACTTTCATCGAGAGGAGCTGCTGCTCGTACAAATCAGCTTCCGGGGCGGTTCCTCTTGGCATTGCCCGCGACGTGGCGCTTGCGGCATCTACGACCTGCCCGCCGTCAGCGACCGACGTTCTCTCAACCGAGTGCACCTATTGCCGCCGAACCAGCGGAGAGTGCGGGGCTTCGACGCCGAAATCGTGCTGGCTTCGGCCACTGCATCGCCACCGGCTTTCCGGCTTCCGTCCGCCTCTTCGCCACTCGGGAGGCTCGGCTCGTAGCCGGAGTCGGCCGCGACGACCGACTCGCCTGCTTCCTCCCCGCCCGCCGCTGGCGTTGGTAGCAGACGTCCGTCGCCGAGTATGATCGGCCCTCGCACACAGAGCGGGTGCCGATGGACCTCCAACGTCAAGCGCAGAAAAAGCTGATGGTTCTGAACAACGCGACAACTCTGAAGGATCTACGGATCCCTCCGGGCAATCGCCTGGAGGCTCTTTCCGGAGACCGCCGTGGACAGCACAGCATTCGCATCAACAAGCAATGGCGAGTTTTCTTCGTCTGGAGAGACGGAGCTGCCTGGGAGGTGGAAATAGGAGATCCTCACTGAGCCGCGACGCAATCGGATCTAATATCGAAGAGTTGTTGAACAAGCACAAGGATCTTTGCATACACTATGAACGGTCAAGACCTTTCGCATTCTAACAAGCTGCCGCCCATCCATCCGGGAGAGATTCTCAACGAGGAGTTTCTCCGCCCGATGAACATCACTCGCTCCCGTCTGGCCGAGGCCATCGGCGTCGATCCGCGCCGCATTCACGCAATCGTTCACGGACAGCGGTCCATCACCGCTAAGTCTAACGGCGGCCCTGCTGCTCTCTCGCTTCTTCGGGAATTCCGCCCAGTTCTGGATGGGTCTGCAGAGCCAGTATGACTTGGAGACCACGGAGGATCAGCTCACCAGGAACAGCGACACCGAGCGCGTCCCTGGCTGAATACGCTCCGCAAAGGTTGCGGCGTTCACGGGGCGGGCGACCGCGTGCAGGATCAGCCGTCGGAACCCGGAACGCGGTCCTGGCTCGGACTGTCGGCCGGCACTACTACTCGGACTGCTTCTTCACGAGCCGTACGTTGCCACCAACTCGATGCGCTACGCTCGCCCGCCAGTGGATGTGCCGCCCGGGCCGATCAGATCGAGTTCGAGCGCCTCCCGCAGCCGGGGAGCGCACGTCGACGGGCCGGGTTACGGGCGCGACGTCAGTTTCCGGCCGCGGTCAACGCTGGCGGAAATCGGCGCGCCTCACCGTCAGGAGCGTGAACAGCGCCTCCCGGGCCGCGTGCGAGGCGTTGCGAAGCCGCGTTCGTGCGAGGCGGGCGTTCGTGCACGCTTCGACCAGATGGCGTATGGCGAAGCTCTCAGCGTGGTCGTAGTCAGTCATCGGATGTGGGTCGCGGGCGACACGTCACGGTGACCACGAAGACGTTCCAGCGAGCGACCTTGGTGTCAGCCAGCCGCTTGCGCAGATTGGCGGTGGAGCTTGCCATCTCTTCGCGGGGATAGTCATGGAACTCAAGGTCCTCTTCGAGGTCGAGAACGACCGAGAACACGAAGATCAATCGACCCTTGCTGCCGATCCGGGTAGTCCATTCGGCGTCGTATGCAATAGAGTCTGCCGGCAGGCTGGCGATGAACTCCGCATTTACCCTATCGGCGTCCTGCTTTGCCGCGTCCAACGCCTCCTGGTAATCGACGGCACTCAGCTCATCGTGCCACGCATAGACGCTCGGGTACCTCATGGTCCGCAGGCTACCGGACCATCCTGCCCTGCTCAAGCTCGCCAAGCCCGTCAGCGTCGCCCCGTCGGGAAAGGGGCGTGACCCTCGACCGGGGCTCAGCCGGCTCCCAGCTACGCGGACGGCAGCAGCCGCAGCAGGCCCTTGTCGATCAATGTGCGGAAGTGGATCACCGTCGTCTCGGCGAGGGTGCGGTCCCGCACCAGGAGTCCCAGCTCGATGTTGCGCTCGAATGCGGCCTCGGTCAGGTTCGCGGAGGTGATGAACACCGACACCTCGTCCGCCACCACGGCCTTGGCATGGAGGACCCCGCCAGGGCCGTCCCCTGCGACAGAGCGCGGATCGTAGAACACCCTCGGGCGCGCTTGCCCCGGCCATGCTTCACGCCAGAACTTGTCCGCAAATCGGCGCACCAAGCTGTCGGCAGCCGTGGTGTCGCCGCGTCGACGTGCAATGTTGAGCAGCAGCGTCACTTCGAGCCCTGGGTTCGCGTCCATGCGCGCGGCCAGTGTCGCGAACGCGCGCGGCCCATCGAAGAAGGCGTAGCTGCACACCCAGATCGAGTGTTGCGCCGAGCCGATCAGCTCCTCGTACACCCGGCGTGTGTCGCGCGCGTGCAACCCGACGACTTCCGGGCCGGTCCAGACGAAGTCCGGCGCAGGCGCTCGATCCGCCGCGCGCGCCAGACTGTTCAACCAGATGACTCCCGCCTCCGGCGAGACGTCGATGCGCTCCCACTCCCGGAGCACCTGCACGATCGCATCCTGATGCTCGCCGCCGACCGTGGAGCGGACGGCAACCGTCGAGTACGGCGGGACGAGCAGCCCGGACTCCAAAGCGAGCGACAATCGACTGCGCACGTGCGCCGGCAGCGCAAGAAGTGCGTCGATCACGGAGCGGCGATCATGGCGCGCCGAAGAACGCGGCTTCCGGGGCGTGCAGCGCCGGGGCGACCAGCGCGCGGTCCAGGTACTCGTTGCGCATCTCGCAGGAGGTTTCCGCGATCAGCGCGCAGCCGTGGCAGGCCGCCCCGTGCAGCCAGCGTTCCTCCATGCTGTGCCCCGGTACGTGCTCGGCGCAGACCGGATCGTTGGAGCATAGCGCCGCGGAATCCAGGGCGTATCGCAGGTGATCTTCCACGCGGCGCGCTTCCTGGACCAGCCCACCCAGCGTGCCTTCGGCGTCGGGGCTCGCGGTGTACAGCAACAGGGCGAAGCGCTCGCCCTCGTAATCCGCGTAGATGCGTTCCCGTATCGATGCGGCGGGATAGCCGCAGCGCATGGACAGCGACTGGATCAGAAGGTGGGCCAGGGTGTGAAGCAGCACGTAGGGTCCCCCCGGAAAGCGTCTCTCGCTGTTCCGCTGATGCGCCCAAGCGTCATGACCTTCGATAAGTTGGTTCAGCCGTTTCTTCACCGCCTCCCGGCCGAACCAGTCCATCACGGCGCCCCCGCGGAGCTGCAGGACGATCCCCTCCCCGCGATTCTCCACTGCCGGGAACCAGGTCGGTTCCAGCGCGATGTCGGCCCGCTCGACTTCGGCTTCGTACTCTCCGTCCACGTTGGGCATCACCGGTTCCAGCCGGGTGAAGCCGGCAAGCGCCAGCACTTCGCGTAGCCTGTGCACCTGGATGACGGACGCGATGCCGTCGACAGTCGGCGACCGGCGCCACACGGACTCCGGCAGACGCCGAGCATGGAAGTCGTGATCTACGGGCACGTCGTCGCCGAAGCCATCGGGTACCGCGAGCAGCGCATCGAGCTCTGCGGACTTGATCGGTCGCTCTGCCCCACCGCCGCCCGAACGCCGCGAATCGATCGCGTTCAACACTTCATCGTCCGACAACAGCGCCAAGCGATCCGCCACGCCGGGGTATCGCTTCACGACGCCGAGAATCGACGCATCGGTGACGATCTGCAGGTGTTGCCAGAGTTCTTCGACCGCCTGATCGACCTCCGTGCCGCGGTCCGGCAAAGAGAGGACGCTGAGCACCTGCGGAAACCAGGCGTTCGACGCTGTGCGGATCAGCAGCCGGCCGGGCTGATCACAGGGTTCGTTCGCGTGGCGTCCCAGCCACGGTCTGGCACCGCTGCAGGTCCCGAGCGGGAACTTCGCCACGTCCGCCGCCTCGTGCATGCGGCGCGACTTTCCGCACTCGCAACGCACGATCTGCTCCGCCAGATCACCGCTGGTGCCGCGCTCGTCCAGCCTGAGCTGCCGGCGGCATTGGTCGTCCGCCCCATGCACGAACCGATGCCAGTCGATGTCGTCCACATGGCCCCTGGAGCAGGCACGGACGAAACGGGTAGCCACGACCGGCTGCTTGTCGTACCTGCCGCGGTCGAGCGCCGTACGGCGCACCATGCGCCGGGAACGCGAGCCCGATCGTCCCGCCGAGGCGGGGTTGAAGTCCTGGACCACGAACCACTCGGGAAACCGCCACGCGCCGATGCCACGTTGCCGATCCTGCCAGTGCTCCGGCTCCGGCGGCGGGGAATAGAGCCGCGGACCGTGCACCCCCGTCATGGAGGTCAGCTTGGACGCGAGGCGCGGCTCTTCGATCGGTTCCAGGTTTGTCTCGGCGCCCCAGGTGTCGAGCCCGCCCACGATGGCGGATTCATCGGGCAGGTCGATCAGGGCTCCCGGCCCGAACGTGGTGATGACTTGGCTGCGCCGCAACTGGCCGTGCGCCTTACCGTTCACTCGCCGCTCCCGCTGAGCCGGCTGGAGAGGTCCTGCAGGAACAGGTTCACCTGCGGCTCGACGTCGCGCAGTGACCGGTTAGCGCGGAACTTCTTGTGATGGGCCGACTCGAAGTCGGTGTCGAGCATCTCGCGGAGGAGCGGCCGTCTGGTCGCGACCTCGTACCTCTGATACTGCATCGGCACCCCGTCAGCGCGGTAGTCGTCAAGGATCGCGCGCCACGAGTCGAGCAGGTCCCCGACGCGATTCTGAATGCTTCGCAGCCGCTCTTCGCGTTCGGCCTCGTCCTGCAGGGGCTGTTCGTTGATCCGGGCACGAAAGACTTCGAGCAGGAGTCGTTCGAGCTCCACGCGCTCCGCCTCGATCGCCTCCACCCCGGCCGGCGGCGTCATCGCCGGGCGGGCGTGACGGGCGAGCGTCACCAGTGCCCCCGCGAAGCCGCGGTCCAGGGCGCGCGCGGCGAACGGGGTCACGCTGGCGACCTCGACCGAGCGATAGAACGTCTCGTGGTAGTGCCGGAAGCGCTCGTAGTGCGACCGGTCCCGCGGCCGATGCACGTTGTAGAGCATCACCACCAGTCCGGGGCGGTTGTCGTCGCGTCCGACCCGGCTGGTGGCCTGGATGTACTCGGAGTTGGTCTTCGGCTGTCCGTACACGAGCATGAGTCCGAGCCGCTGGATGTCCAGGCCGACCGAGATCATGTTGGTCGCGATGGCGCAGTCCACGCGCTGCTTGCGGTCGTGGAAGGTCGTCTGCAGCCGCCGCCGCGCCTCGGCTACCTGGTCGGTGCTCACTCGCGACGTCAGTTCGACCACGCCGGAGAAGCTGGAGCGGTCGCGGAACAATCCCTGCGTCTCGCCGAGCCGCTTGCGGTCTCCATAACGCTTGAGCGTGTTCTGCACCTCCTCTTCCAGGATCCGCCGCGCGCCGCCGAGCTCGCGCAGGCTGTTGAAGTAGCCAAGAACGGTCATGTAGGGATCAGCAGGATTGTCCCGGTTCCGGGGACCGCCGGCGTCGCGCCACGCCCGCTCGGCGGCACCCATGAGTGGCAGCAAGACCCGGCGCATCGCCTCCTTCGGGTTCCGGCCCTGGGACGCGATGCCGACGTACTGACGTGCGTTCCGCTGCGACGCGGGCATGGTGCGCGCGAAGAAGGAATCGTCACGCGACGGCCCCGGCGGCGGGAAGATGTGCGTCGCCGGGCGCCCGAACAGCCCCTGAATCTGTTCCCGAGCATGGCGCACCGTGGCCGTTGACGCGACGATCTTCGGCTTCACCCGCCTGCCGTCGATTTCCCTGACGCACAGCGCTTCGATCGCCGCCTCGTAGAGGCCGGCCATGGTCCCGAGCGGCCCGGAAATCAGGTGCAGCTCGTCCTGGATGACGAGGTCCGGCGGCGGGATCGGACGAGGCAGGCGATTGCCCTGGCGAGGTTCGGCCGCCCCGTAGAACCCGGTCCCGTCATGGCGGTCCGCCCCGCCGAGGAGCGCACCGGACTCGCCCACCCACGGCAGCGAGGCGAACTTGTCCACGGTGGCGACCAGGAATGCCGGCAGCCGCCGGTACAGCGGCTCATCCACGGCGACGATCGGCAGCGGCGTGTTACCGGAGAAGTCACACTCCCAGTTGGCGCAGACGATGCTCAGCTCGGTGGGATGGTCGGCGTCCGGCAGCAGCGTGAAGGAATTCGGGGTGAAATCCTCGCCGCACCAGGGGCAAGCCTCCAGGGGAATGGGCGCCGGCTTGCCCTGCGGGTTGTTCTTGTACTGGCTGACCTTGCTGCGCGCGGAGTCCGAGCGATTGTCGCCGCGCTCGCCGAGTCGATTGGGCGTTCCCGCCTTGCCCACCCACAGTCCGATCTCGAACGGCCAGTCGCCGTACCGGCCGGCGTCCTCGCGTCGCTCCAGCTCCAGTGCACACACCAACCCCGCGGCACGTCCAAGCTGATCGAGGGTCAGCAGTCGAAGAGTGTAGCGCATGATGACGCTGACTCCGGCTCCGGCCCGGCTACCGTCTTCGGGATTGCGCAGCCGCCGCAGCACCATGGTGAACGCGGCGAGCCCGAGATACGCCTCCGTCTTGCCACCGCCGGTGGGGAAGAAGAGGAGGTCCACGAACTCGCGCTCCGGATTCCCCGGGTCGGCGAGGCCGGACAGGTTCAGCAGGAGAAAGGCGAGTTGGAAGGCACGCCAACGCGGCGGTTCGGTCACACCTTCACGGGCCAGCCGCCGCGAGAGCGCCGCGGCGACGGCACGGTTCGCCACGCGGAAGGCGTCGAGCGCGTCCGCGTCCTGCGACAGCACGCCGATGCCCCGCTCGATGCGGTTGGCGGCGGAGCGGGCGTGGAACACAAGCTCCTCGACGGTTGTGCGGCGCTCGCCCGTCAGGTCGGTTGACGCGGCGTCCTGCTGGTCGATCCAGTCCCGGTAACCCGTCACCAGCGGCGTCAACGCGCGCTCGGCCGCCGCGCCGTCGGAGAGATCGCCGAGCGCCGTCATGGACAGCTCCACGCCCGACACCTCCACGGTTTCCGTCTTCTCCACGTCGGCCGAGGGAATCCAGGCAGTACGGAGCAGACGGCACGCACCGTCAGTCAGCTCCCAGTCCGCGGCCACGCCGTGGCCGGCCGCGTATTCGGGAGTGTCCGCGTAGTGCAGATCTGCCACGCGTTCGTCGGGATCGTCCCCCGCCACGCCGCGCGGGTCGGGACGCGGGATGAACGGTACCGCGCTGCGCACGTCCAGCTCGGCTTGAAAGGCGAACGCCTCGTCACGGGCGCGCTCGGCCGCCGGCGCCCGTTCGTTCACAAGGAACACCGACACGGAGCGAGTCCCCGGCGGAATCCGGCCCGCAAAGCTCGCAGCATGCACCGGGCGAGCGACCGCCAGGACGATCAGCCCGCGCGCGCCGGGGACGCGATGAGACCGCGCATCGTCCACTCCTGGAAGCATCACCCGCACCGCTTCCGTTCGCGCCGTCCGTTGCCACCACGTAGGTGCGCTACGCTCTCCTCCAGCGGCAGCGTCATCGTCCGCCTCTCCGTCGTCCGCGAACTCTTCCTTGACGTAGCGGTAGTCGCCCCAGCGGACGGTCACGTCCAGCTCGTCGACGCCCTCGGCAACCAGGAAGCTCAACCCCATCGATGACGGAAAGAAACCCTTCTTGGCTGCCCGGCGGTCCTCCGCGGAGTCGTCGCCAAGCCCGCCTTCCGCGGCGACCTCCGGCTCGAAGTCGTCGTCCGAATCGGCGTCCGCTCGCTGTTCGGCCGGCGCCCCCCTCGGGACCAGAAACCCCGTGAGATACCAGTTCGACGGCCGCACCCAGCCGGGCAGCCGCTCGTCCGCAAGGGAATGTCCCGTCCCAGGGCCGACCAGATCGATCTCCAGCGCCTCCCGCAGGCGGGACCGCACGTCCGCGGGTTGGATTACCTGCCCCACGCCGACTCCGGCACAGTCACCGCTGGCGAAAGTCGGCTCGCCGCACCGTGAGGAGCGTGAACAGCGCCTCGCGGGCGGCGCTGGAAGCATCACCCAGCCGCCTGCGCGCGAGTCGGGCACTTTCGCACGCCTCTACGAGATGCAACCTGGAGAATCTCCTGCCGTGGTCGTAGTCAGCCTCATGCCGTAGCTCCTGCATATCGTTGAACGACTGCAGGCTGTCAACCAGAGCGGCATCGTTCGCGACCACGACCAGATGACTCGCCGCTTGCCCGGTTAACTCATGATAGACCGCATAGTAAGCGGCGCTGATGCCGCGCCTGAGATCCACGTCCGTCGGGCGGCCTCTTTCCGCGTTCGCAAGTTTCTCAGCGTGATCGAGGAGTCCATCGGGGTCAATCATCGCATGAGGGTTTGGGGCGACCAGTCACGGTGACCACGAAGACGCCCCACTCAGCGACCTTCGTGCCGGTCAGCCGTTTGCGCAGGTCAGCCTTGGCGTAGCTCACTGCTTCGTAGGGGTAGTCGCGTATATCGAAGTCATCACCGTCAAGATCAAGCACCACCGAGAACTCGAAGATCAGTCGATCCTTGCTGCCGTACCGGGTGGTCCACTCGGCGTCGTAGGCCGGAGACCCTGCCGGCAAGCTCTCCACGAACTCCGTTCTGACCCGCTCGGCGTCCTGCTTCGCCGCGTCCAGCGCCGCCTGATACTCGACGGCACTGAGCTCATCCTGCCATGCATACACACTTGGGAGGCTCATCGTCGTGCAGCGTACCGCACCGTCCTGCCGTCCTCAAGCTCGATACAACATCGCGCTGACCGCGCGCCACATCTTGTCGAACGACGGCGCCCGCCGGCGCGCCAATGCCATGTCGAAGCGCGCGGTCAGTGCCGGCTGCTCGGCAACCGGTCGGTAAGAAACCTGCATACGCTGGCTGAGCCACTCCTTGGCGCCGCGGACGGACTCTGCGGCCGGCGGTGCAGCCACGTCTCGGGAGAGCGTCCTGCTGCCCGCGATGGACTCTATGGAAGCGAGGAACCACGCTTCGTACTCGCACTTCGCGATCACTACTTCGATCCGACGATCCGGGCGGGCCGCCCGAGCGCGCTCGAGCAGCGCGGGGCCAAGCCGCGCCGGACAATCTCCGTTGGCGTCGAGGAGAATCAGGACGCCTCCGCCGGCGCCGACACGCTGAGCGGCAAGGCCGACGTAGCCTTCCAATACACCGTCTTTGATCACTTTGGAGCGATGGACGCGAATCGGTTTCAGGATGCGGGGAGGATTGCCCGCTGCAACTTCCAGGGCAATCCGTCGAAGCAGCACCGGCGCCGCCTGCACTTCGCCGTCGCCTTCGACAATCGCCAGAATGGACGCCAAGCTCAAGCCCTGCGAAACAGCTCGACGCGCTGCCGGTCTGCGAGCTGAGGGTCAGGATGGAGCTGATCGATACGGAGCAGTTCGCCCGCCGTGAAGGTTCCTTCCCGTAGCACCGAGCGGCCTACCTCGTCCATCGGGCCTATCTTCGACTCCCCGGCGGCCGCTACTACCGGCAGGATCGAATCCACCGGAACGGACTCGCGATCCAGGAGATCGGCGCTGTGGGTGGTCACGATGACCTGGGCGCGCTGGCTGGCATCCAGGAGCACGTCCGTCAGGACACCGGCAGCATCGGGATGCAGTGCGGTCTCGGGTTCCTCGATGCCGACCACGCGAACCCCGCCCGCACCGCCGGAGCTCTGGAAGAGCGCCAAGAGAATGCCCAAGACGTGCAGTGTGCCATCCGACATGTTGTCGGCGAAATAGCGTACCGGGTCGGCGGCGCCGTTCACCCGGCAGTGGAATACGAGGGCACGTCTGTTGCCGAACACAGTGGAATCCACCTCAGCTATCTCCGGAACGACCGCGCCGAGATACTCGGTAAGGCGTTCGAGTGTCGCTGGATTCCGAGACTTCAGGGTCGCCAGCACTCCTGCGGCATTACTACCGTCTCCCGCCAACATCCGTTCTCCGGTCGGAGCGTGATATCCGCCGAGCCTGCGCGGGTCGATATGGTAGAATCCCATGTCACACAGCGCTCGGTATACCGGACGAAACTCCGGAGCGCTGGCAGCACGTACCAGATAGAGCAACCCGCTGTCTGTCACCGGTGGGTACGTGAGCGACGTAGCGACGCAGCGGCCATTCTCCACCTGGAAGAATGCTTCGGCCTCGCTTCCCTCGGAGCTGACTCGGCACTCCTCCCGCCGCACTACATAGTTGCCGTCCGCTCGTCCACCGATGGTGAACGCATACCAGCCACGACCTTCGGTCAACCGAAAATCGAGACGGATGCCGAAGTGCTCCACGGGTCCTGCCGCCCGATGGCATACTTCCCCGAAGCCGCCCCGTTCGTGCAACGCGCGATCCAACGAGAGATGCAGCGCGTCCGCGGTAAAACGGAGTACGTCCAGAAAATTGCTCTTCCCTGCACCATTGCGGCCGACGACCACCGCCAGCGGCCCCAGCGGAACATCGCACGCGGCGACGCTCTTGTAGTTGAGCGCCATGACCCGTGTGATCGTGACCGGCTCAGTCATCGGACGTTGGCTCCGTGCCTGCGGGGATCGTCGGGTGGCTCGCGTGACACCGGGACTGGCTGAGACCGTCGCTCCGTAACGGGTTCTTCGCGAGCGATCTCCACGTGAGGGTGGGCGTCGCCGGGCGTAGCCAGGTTCGCGGGGTATGGGTCCAGTGCATGCGAGAGGCGATTTTCCGAGCGTCAGATGCTGTGTGACTGCCAATCCGGATCCGGTTCGTCACGCCAGATCCCGTGCCATCCATTGATTCCTGACCTCGGCGAACTCATCATCCGACCTGCATATGGCCGCCCACTCCTCGATGACCGCAGGAGCCGGAGCTCCGCACTGCTGGTAGTGGTTCGATAGCGTATACGCGAGACCGGCCGCTGCGCGTCTCACCATGAGTTTGGTCGCCACATCCCCGCCATCGTCCGCGTAGAGGCGCAGACCGCTCGGCGCGTGAATGGCAGTTTCCTCGATCAGATGATGCAAACCCTCAAGCACCGAGCGCTCGATGTCGGCGGCGAACGTCCAGGGATGCATCTCCGTGATCCCTGATACGGTATTGATCGCTGAAGGTAGTCCGTGCTCCCTGCGCCAGCGCAGGACGTGACTTGTCACGCCGAGAATCCGCAAAAGGTCGCGCTTCGCTCGAGTTTCCGCGGCTTCGTCAATCCTCTCCGCCATGACCCACACGGCTCGCAGTCCATCGATAACGGTTTCTTCGGTCGACGACGCGATCGCCTCTTCGATGCGCTGCAGGAGGTCGCTGCGTCTTTCCGGAACCAGGTGAACGTAGGCGCTCTCAAGGCGGAGCGCTGGCAACCCATGTTTCGGCAACTCGCGCGCTACGCGCTCCAAGGCATCTCGCGTGTCGCTTCCATCGATCGGGTTGAATGAAGGGGAGATCACCGCAACGAAAGTATCCACCAAATCCGAGAATCTCTGCCTGAGTGCCTCGGTAATCGACCCTCCTATTGGGTCGGAGTCATGCGCGTCCTTGATGTATTTCTTATCGGCATCCCACCATTCTACGAGGCGATGCACGATCGTGTCGGCTTCTTCCGAGGACCAGGTGACAGTTCCGCTGGCTCCGACAATCTCATTGCAAGGAGTGCGACCGCCACCCACCTCGACACTAATCGACTTACGTCCGGCCTGCACGGGAAACCGCGCGTTGAGGACCCACATCTTGAACGTCGAGACCGGATCATGCCCCGGGGGGTGAGGTAGCGTCAGGAGCTCGAATCGAAAATAGTCCGTGCCCGACGGCATTCCTGCATCGTCCAGGCGATCCCACAGCGCATCGGCGAACTGGTCGGTCCACTGACCGAGAAGCCCCCAGTCGTGTAGCTTTCCAAGCGTAAGCGCTGCCCATCGCCTAGCCTTCGAATCATCGGACGACGTACTCTTGATGAGTCGCTGGAGGTCGCCTTCGTCGACCTCTGGCGTGTGGGACAGCGAATCTCTCTCAATCTCAAGGAACAGGAACGGATTCTTGTACTCCAGTTTTTCAAGACCGTTGAGGTCCGCAAGGATCGGCAGGGCCAGCAATCGGGGAATCGCTTCGATACGTTTACGGACTGGAAGTGCTTCCAGGAGTCTCTCGGTCAGGTGCCTGATCCCTTGGTAGTACCCTCTACGGTCGGATCGATAGACTGCGGTGAGAAAGTCCAAAAGCCGATTCTTCGTGCTGGGCGAGCACTTGCAGCACAATCTTGACAGGATTTCCGGGACGATTTTGGCGAGTAAAATGCCAAGGTTCTGGGCCCAGAAGTGAGTTCCGGCTTGTATGTCAGCGAGAGCCAGGTCCAGAGCTCTAAGGTAACGGTCGACCAAACCGTCAACCGACGCGGCGTCCATGCGTGCCAAGGACGCGCGATCGAAGAGACGTTCGACTGCTTTCGCATCGTTAAGGCGAATCAGCGTCGCCATGGCCCAGTATGGAGAGTGAGGGGCGACGCGCGACAAGGCTCCCGCCGCAGTCTTCGTGGCGATATTACAGCCGGGCATTCGAAACGGTACGCCGGCTTCCTCGCAAAATCGCAAGAATCGGTACGCGGTCAACGTCTCCATATCCTCGCTTCCGAAACTGCGACTCTCCGTGACTCTGCCGATGTCGAACGTCGGCTTTCGCGTGGCGTTCTGTTTGTGCTCTGGCGGTCGATCTAGGGTGAGTTCAAATACTTCGAACTCCCCCCAGGGGTCGCAACCGAATTGCCGAAGCGCATGCCAGCGGTCGGTGAAATCCTTGGCGGTCTCCTCATATTTGGAGAGATCTCCTGCCGGGAAGACCAACGCCAGTTGCACGGAGCGAAGCAGGAACATGACGATCGACTCCTGCGAAGCAAGAGAATAGTCCGTGGTAACGGGCTTGAGGTTCGACCTGCTACGGATCGCTGCAAGGGAACTCTCGAGAATCCTCGCGGCATCCCGCAGTTGACCGATTTCTGCGAGCAGACCGGCGCGCTTCGCTTCCCAGAACGGTAGCGAGTCGTCCGCCGGCCACTCCTCGATCTTCTTCTTGACATCCTGCGGGTCCGGAGCGAACAGCGCGGCGAGCGCTCGTTCGTAATGGAATCGTGCTCTATACTCGGCGGACATCGTTGTCACGAGGTCCTCGATCTTCTCGCAAGTGCCGTTCCATTTCTCCTGCAGCCCCTCTTCGCGGTAGTACCGCAAGACCGCAAGTAGCAGGTGATGACACATGTCGCGAACCCTGCTTCGAGGGAGGCTTCGCCCCTTCGTGTCCTCCGGACCCGATGACGCAGGGTCGATCAGATCGTCAGCACGCGCCAGAGGCAGATACCGATTCAGCGTGAACTCAAGATACTCGATCTGATTGTCGAAGATGGGGCACAGGCACTTCTCCATGCGCCAGATCAGCTCGAAGGCGAACTCGAGATCGAGACTATCCGGAAAGCTGTCCGAGGCTGGCAATTTTCGAGTCCACTCGCGAGTGAGCCTCCAGAGAGTGGGACGACGGTCGTCGGGGACGATAACCCAACCCGGATAGGAGCGCCGCTGATCTCTCCACGTTGGCATGAGGGTGGAGATCTGCGCGGCTATGTCCTCATCCGTCTCTTCTTTGTGAGCGTCATCGTCGTATGGCCAGCGGAGCCGATTGTAATCTCTCCTTCTGGAGTCGAGGTAATCGAAGAGTCGCTGGAGCGCCTTGTTGTGATCATCGAGATCAATGCCCGGAAACCGGGAAAGGTCCACGCATACGATGTTTCGTTCGTCAAGTAGCTTCTTCTGGGAGTCGGACAACCGGTGCACGCCGACGAGATACATCTTGGGAGCGCCTTGACGTCCGAGATTGTCTCCGATCCATCCGATCCACTGCAGAAAATTGGGGTCGTCGCCGGAGAATCCGATCAGGCATAGCGTGTTTTCCAGGAGTGCCTGACGAACCGTATTCACGAACGGTGCATGATCTTCCGGATAGCGGCGGTAATCTTCGTCGGTGACGATGAGCCGACAGGCGGGCGACAAACTGCCATGGAGTTTGACGATTCGTGGCCGTTCCGAGTTGACGAGATCGTGTTGATTGACTACGATGTCATATTTCTGCGAAGCGACTGATCTGCACGCTCTCTCCAGTAGCGTATCGTAATTGGTTGTGAAGACGTCCGACCACGGGAGATTGAGCAACGCTATGTGTAACGCCGCAGGCTCGTGGTCCTGATCGGGAGTGGCAGAGCTCAGGATCCGATCCAGAGCTGGCCGACCGAGGGCGGCTTCCACCTCGTTCGCCAAGGTTGGGACGCTGAGATACTTGGCTTCAGCGTCAGGCCGTTTGTGGTGAAGTTTCTCGTAGAACAGGTCTCCCAGCCCAGACCAGTCTGGAAACTGGGGAGATGAACCACCCCGCGGTTGTGCGTTTCGGCTAAAGCCGGACCCGATCATGACGGCCGCATGACCGGAGAACAGGCGCTCGGCAATCTCGTTCAGATACGGATAGAGATCAGGAGGAACGGGAGCGGATTTCGGTTCACTCATCCGGTTCCACGATAGCATCCAGTTCAGGACTTCGAGAAGCGTCGCTATTCCTTGAAATCGGCGTCAGAGCGCGGTCGAACTCAGTCAGATGCCTACGCCAGCCCGCGACGTCTCTCTTTCGTCTTGGGCGTACGTCGGATGCGCTGGGGCAGGCCTCCTCCGCAGCGCGTTCGGCGTTGAGGGCGAGGAGGCGGGCGAGGACTTCGTCGCGAACGGTGTCCGGCCAGCGGTAACGGTACGGCTTCTTCTTGCGGCCCCAAGTGGCTTCGTCGATGTCGTAGTCGAGGAGGAATTCGCAGTCGATGGGAATGTCGGTCCAGCCGTAAGCGTCGAGAACGGCTCGGTCCATGGCGGCGTGCATCGCGCGGAGCTCGACGATCCGAGAGTCGGTCTCGTAGATGTCGTGGAAGCGGTTGTAACTCTTGGTCATTCCCTCGTCGTTCTCGATCATGAGAGCCGAGCGGTACTCATAATAGGACCGTCCGACGGCTTCAAGGGAGCCATCGTTGTCCCAGCCTTCGGGGAACGGGAAGGTCTCGAAGCAGTCCGAAGGAGTGTAGCGCAGGTCGTCCTTCATTGACGAGCCGAAGAATCGCGCCCAGATTTCATGGGGGCGGGACTGCAAAGCGCAGAACGCGGCGAATGTTTGAAACGGAAACACAACGACGCTCTCAGCGTACACCATACGGCTGGGAAGAAACGCGAGAGACGCCTGTTGACCCACTCTTGAGATTGTCAGTACGCGATTCAGGCCGTCGATGGCAAGGTAAAACTCCTTTCTCTTTTCTGCGTACTGCCACCAGTGGTTGCGATAGGTCGCACGTTTGTCGGTCATCCGTGTTGGTTTCACGCGCGCCTCGACGATCGCCAGCAGGTCCGGCCAGTGTCGACGGCACTCTGCTTCACTCCGATCGGCAAAGTTGATCACGTAGCGATGATGAGCGTGAGTGGGGCTTGTGTTTACTTCCTCGCCACCGACGTATGGGAAGACGACTTGGCGATTGCTCGGGTCAGCTTCAGTAAGCCGGTGCATCTCGGCGAGCGGTGACGCGACGCCCTTCTTGTCGGTGTCGTCGAAAGTGAAGCCCATGCCGAGCACAATGCTGCCCTGGAAGCTCTTTCCAGCGTTGGCCGCCAGCCGTACGGGATCCGCGTGGCCGCCGCGATGGAACAGGAATGCGGTGATCCGGTCCACCTTTTCGCCATCAAGGATCCTATCGCCCGCATATTCCCCACTGGCCACATGGAAAACGCTGACGATCACCGCCGCGTCGCCGGGCCACTTGACTCGCTTGGTGGCGCGATAGATCTCGCCCCCGTGCTCACAGATCCAACGCAATCCGGTGGAACGCGTGTCACCCTGAGCGATGGTGTTCGTGGCGATCAGCCCCAACGCGCCACCGTTGCGAAGCAAACTGAACGTACGCCGGTAGAAGTGCGCCACGAGGTCGGCATTACCGTGGCTCTCCTCATGCATCTGCTTGAGCCAGCTTGGGTAGCCACTGACGTTTCCCGCCACGACGGTGTTCTTTCCGGCAAATGGCGGGTTGCCAACGAAACCGTCGAAGCCCGGATTCTCGCGCTCGAACGCCTCGGGAAACTCGATCTCCCAGTGGAATGGGGCGAACGGCATCTCCGCGTTCCGCCGTTCCTCAAGCTCCGCCGCATGGCGCCTCGACCCGCGATTCACGATCGCCTCCTGGTACGCCCGAAGTCGCGATTCCCGCTCCTTCGGCTTGGAGCCCTCGAAGAACGCGGCCAGCACCAGATCGCCGAACAGCCGCACGTCGATGAGGGCGTCCTGTGCATCGCGCCAGAGGTTCTGCAACCGGAGTTCGGTGACGGTGTCGTCCGCCTCGCGAATCTGGCGCCGTAGCGCGGATGCCTCTTCCAGTGCCTTCTGGACCCCGAAGCCTGTCAGGACCGGCGACTGACCGCGCTTCCAGTGCAGCGCTTCGATCTGCCGGCGGGTCAGGCCGACCAGCGAATCGCCGTGACGGAAAGCGTGGTCCACGAAGGTCAGCGGATGGTCTCGCGCCAGCGTGCTCAGCCAGAGGGAGACCTTGGCAAGGTCAACGGCCATCGGGTTCCGGTCGATGCCGTAGAGGCACTTCTGGGCGATCAGGCGCCGGGCGTAGATCACCTCGTCCTCGTCAGCCGGGATTACCGGCATCGCGCCGTGCGCGCCCCACGCATCGATCAGGGCGTCAGCGAGCTGGCGACAGGTCTCGACCAGGAAAGCGCCGGAGCCCATCGCCGGATCACAGATCTTGAGGTCCAGGACCTGCTCCGGCGTCGGAGCCCGGTCGTCCTCTCCTCTCAGCCGATCCAGGAGTGGCTCTAGGGTGTGGCGGACGATCGGCTCCGTCAGTTCGCGGGGCGTGTAGTGGGAGCCGGAGCGGCGCCGCTCCTCGTTGGGCTGCAGTACCAGAGCGCCGGGCGGGGCGATGTCGGGTGTCGCGTCCTTGTCCAGCACGCGGTCCAGCGCCGCGTGCAGATCGTTTACCGTTTCCGCTTCCCAGAGCCCCTTCGCGACCTTGTCCGTGATGGTGCGGTCCGCGCGCTCCTGAAGCCATCTCCCTCGGCGGGAGTCCGGCTGAGCCAGCAGCGCGTCGAGATCGATCGTGTTCGGTGCTCCCAGCTTCTTCGCGGGCTTGATGGCGACCGAGCGGCCGGTGGCGGCCTCAAGGCGAAAGCCCATGATGGTCTCGTACACGGAGCCGATCTGCTCCACGTCGAGCGTGCGGTATGAGATGCGCTCGCCGTCGAGGACGAGCAGCTTCTCCAGCACGCGGTAGACAACGCCGTCCGAGACGTGGGGTGGTAGGACGCGTTCGATCGTCTGCCGGACACCGCCGCCGCTACGGCCTTCGAGGAATCGGAACCGGTCGGGGTCGAACAGGGCGCCGCGGCGCTCCGGCAGGCTGACGGCGCCGCCGGTGCGATGGGCGCGTGCCCCGTCGTGGATGAGGCGAAACAACACGAGAAGCTGCGCCCAGGCACCGAAACGCTGGTCCATGGTGTCGGGGTTGAGCGCGGCGTCCTCGCGCAAGCGCTGGTAGAGGCCGGCGAGCGAGTAGTACCGCGCGAAGTGCTCGTCCTCCGGCAGCATGCCGCGTTCCTCGGCGTAGAGCAGAAAGACCAGGCGCAGGATGACGGAGAGCAGGCCGCGGTAGATGTCGTTGCGGTCGCCGTGCTCCGAGAGCGGCTCGCGCAGGAGCTCGCCGCCGGAGGAGTCGTGAGCGGCCTGGAAGCCGCGGAGGAGCTCGTACAGGGCGTGCAGCACCTGCTCCGAGAGGCGCTCGGAAACCTCGTTCTGGTACTTGCGGCTGCTTTCGAGCAGGGCGGCGAGACGTTGCTCGCGGGGCAGCGCCAGCAGGCGCTGTTCGGATAGCAGCAGGCGCAGCGCGGAGCAGAGCGGGCGTCCGGCGGTGTTGATCAGATCCGCGAAGCGGAAGTCCATCCAGCCGGAGCTCTCGCCGCGAGGGGCGGAGATCAGACGGAGAGCAACGCCGTTGAACAGCACACCGGAGGGGATCCCGGTGCCGCGGAGCAGGCGCTCCGCCCGCCCCTGGGGAGCCGCCTCCAGTCCGCCGGCGCCGGTGGTCGCCTTGTCGAAGTCTTGTCCGTCGTCGAGCACCTGCACGAGCAATTGCCACGGCGGTGTGCCGTTCTGCGGATCGCGCTCGCGAACCACGAAGTCCGGGCGCAGCGTCTCCCCGTAGTCTGGGAGAACGACCGTGAGATCGGCCGGGACGGGAGCTTCTTCCGTGCCCGCGTAGCCCTTGGACGAGAAGCCCCATCCCAGGACCGCGCTCGCGAAATCTCGAAAGTCTCGCACGCACGGCTCCGGATCGCGTCCCGGGACCACCGCCCGTTGGTCAACGCAGCCGGCGAGCCGCCCCTGCCCCTCCGCATCCTGACGGTTCAGGATCGCTCCCGCCTTGACCAGCGCCGGAGCCGAAGCCACCAATCCGTTCGGCTGGATGAACCCCAGCCACTCGAGGTGGGCACGGGTGTTCGGATCTTGCGCAGGCACTCGTTTAGCAGCCCGTGGCGCTACCACAAAGATTGTCGCTCATTAGTAGCGCTTGGTGCGCGGAAGTAAACCGTCTTTGCACATTCCCCCTTGTGGTATACACTTTTCCCGCCGGCCCCGGAATCACATCCCTATTCCTAAAGTCATTGGTGAGACGTCGATCGTCGGTAAAGAGAAGGCGAGCTCCGCTCACCAATGCAAGGGCAAGTACGTGTGGGTCATCAGATGTGACCCTGTCGGCGAGTTGCTCCTCTACATCCCTGATCATGGACTCCTGTATTTGCCGAACTCTCCTACCAAGTCTTCGAGCTTCCAGGAACCATCTCTCAAAATTCTTGTTCTGAGTCAATTCTTCGATGTTCTTTCCGCCAACAACGAGCTCTCCCCGACCGCTCTCCAGCCACTCTCTGAATTTCCTTCCCGGCTCAGTCTGTTTCCGCCCCACCAACTGATACATTACATCCGCATCGACGATGGCGCACATCAGTACTTGATCACCCGATTCAGCTCGTCCTTGAAGAAACTTCGGTATCCGTCCGGTGCATCAAGCACGTTGCCTTCGTCGTCAATGCGAATCGAGTGAATGGTGACGGCCAAGTCTTCCCGCTCCAAATATATGATCGATACGTCGTCCGGCTTGAGATCGGTGCTTCTGTCCCGAATGTCGAGCAGGATGCGGTCAAGAATGTAGTCGCTATGCGTCTCGACGATGAGTTGACGGCCAGACGCCGCAATCGTGCAGAACAGGCTACCGAGAGCTGCCTGAGCGCTCGGATGGAGATGGACCTCCGGCTGCTGCAACAGAAGCAGCGAGGATCCGTTCGGGTCAAGTAGCTCCACGAGCAGGGGCAACACCTGACTCACGCCATAGCCGACATCTATCAGGTTGCGCTTTGCGCCCTTGCGTCTCTTGGGTCTCTTGCTCCATCTGCGCACCTCCAACTGAAAGGGCTCGAATTCGTATCGCCCGAGCCGCCTTATGAAGATCTCGTCGAACAATCCCGACACGCGGCCAAACTCCTCCAGGTCACTCTTCATCTTCTCCCACTCATCGGGATTCCTGGCATGCATGTTCGCCAGGAACGCTGGAGTCGAAACCCCCTGCGGATCCTGCACCAGCCGTACCGGATCGTAGGTGCGCAGCGGACTGGATCGAATCGGCGCTCCGGCAAGCGCTCCCGATCTGAACTTGGCGCTCTCGAAATACAGCCCAATCAGCTTGACGTGGTCACACTCGCTGGGCACCGCGTCAGCGTCACCGTGCAACGGCTGCAGCTTTCCCGGCTGCCCGCTCTCCACCGCAGCCCCCAGGAGTCGACTGAACGCGAAGGTGTCCCCGCCGTACAGATAGCGACGATCGGGGTCCCGCAAAGCCGGTAAACGCCATGAGCCGCTCGCACAACCCAGGTCGGTGAGCATCTCCGGTGCGCCGCGATGCTCTCGGACCCACACGTCCCCGGCGCTCCAGAGCACGGTCGAGAGCTTGGGAGCGGCGCCGTCACCCAGGGTGAAGGTGGCGTCCACTGCGACCGATTCAATCTTCTCTCCGGCGCACCGGAAACCCAGACCGAACGATTCAGGACCGCCACGGCCGTTCGGACCCTGGCGATACGCGATCTCGCGAAACGAGCCAAGGTCATACGGCGGGGCACGGAAGTCGGGGTCGCCGTGGCGGCTGCCGACCTCCAGCATCGCCCGTACCGCCGCAAGAAACGAGGTCTTTCCGGTGCTGTTTTCGCCGACCAGCAACGTCAGCGGCGCCAAGCGCGCAGTCTGCTGCTCCCGAAAGCAACGGAAGTCCCGCAGTCTGAGCTCCTGGAGCGGTCGCTGAGTCATCCGATCCCTGTCATCCCGTGTCCGGCCAAAGATACACCAGACCGACCGGCTCCACGCGCCGAGCCCGCACTTCGTAGAACTCCCGGATTCGCGCCGGCTCGGTTTCGAGGTCGCGGTCGAACTGGGTCAGACGCCTGCGCCACGCGGCGACGTCGGCCTGCCGCTGGCGTTTCTCTTCGTCGCTGAACTCAAGGGTGAGCTGGACTTCGGCGTCGTGCTTGCCGAGCTCCGCTTCAACGCGGTGGCGTTGGCGTTCCAGGGTGGCGCGGAGCTGTTGCGCCTCACTCTCGCCGCGATCGCGCAACGCGTCAGCCGCGCTTCGGGCGACCAGCTCGGCTCGCTCTTCGAGCTGCGGCAGCAGGTCTGTGATGTCCTGGGAGGCGGTTTCGAGCAGACGGTGATGAATCGTCTCACTCGGGGCGCGGACGTCCTGCAACGCGGACTCCAGGCGTTCGAGCGTTCGCGCTTCAGCTTCCCCGGCGTACGCCCTGAGTGGGCCAGTACGGCGCGACGGCTCGATCCAGCGGGCGGCGACGGGGGTCAGGGTCTCGTGTAGGCGTTCGGCGCGGCGGCCGTACAAGCACAGCCGGCCCAACAGGATCACCCGCGGAATCGAGTCGGCGGCCTGTACCAGGCAGGCGCGCGACAAGTCGTGATGGATGAAGCCCTGGGCGCGGAATCGGGCAAGCAGGCGCTGCGCCATGCGCTGCTCCAGGTGCAGGTGCACCGTTTCGTCGGTAAGTACGCCGGCGTCCTCGAAGACGACCGGTCGGATGGGCGCTTCGCGCCGCCACTCGGCCAGCTTCTGGTTGCTCCTGCGCGGCACGCGCAGTGTGTCCAAGGTACTCGTCCAGCTCGCATCCGCCTGCGTCTGGCCGGTGAGCGGCGGGAACGTCCAGACCGGGGAGCCATCCTCGGCGGGTTCTGCCTGCAATGGTTCGGCGCCCAGCAGCTCCAGCGAGCAGGACATCGCGTTACGGAACGGCTCCGGCTCGAAGTCCACCCAGCGTCGTGACCGATCCAGGAGCCCCCGGCAGCGCTCGATCTGCTCCTTCAGTGCTTCCTGCCGTTCGCGGGCCGCTTCGAGCTCCTCGGCCGCGACTCGCTTCTTCTCCTGGTCCAGATCGGCGGCTTCGATCTCACGCGCGAGGCGTTGCGCGTCCCGGTGACGGATGCCCTTGCGCAGGCGGCGTTCGATGTCGTCGTCGATCACCTTGGAGAGGCTGCCGAGCTCACGCTTGATGGTCTGCGTCTTCCTGACCAGCACTTCCAGCACGCGATCCTCGGCGCGTTGCGGGAGCGCGAAGTAGTGGCAGCGGACCTCCGGCGCCGGTTGCAGCTTGCGGTCGATGCGGCCGTTGCGCTGCTCGATCCGGCCCGGATTCCAGGGCAGGTCGAAGTGGAACAGGTCGGTGCAGTGCGCCTGGAAGTTCAGTCCCTCACGGGCGGCGTCGGTGGCGATCAGGATGCGCAGCGGATCGTCCGCGGGATCCGCGTTGAAGCGGCGCTGGATCTCCTTGCGGTTGGCGCCCGCGGTCTGGCCGTCGATGGTCTCGATCCGCTCCTCGGCGAGGTCGGTGCCGGCGATGGCCTGCTCCAGCATCTCTCGGAGGTAGCGCTTCGTGCCGATCACGTTCTCGGTGAAGATCAGCACCCGCCGGTCGGTCCAGTGCGGGTGGTCGGGACAAAGGTGCTCATCGATCCAGCGGATCAGCTCGCGGGTCTTGGCGTCCGGCCGGCCGCGGGCGGCGGAGGCCACCTTCTCCATCCGGTCGAGCAGGTCCTGCTCGGCGTGCCACAGCGCCTCGACTTCCGGACTCCGGCCCGATGCGCTCTCGACCGCGGCGTTGATGGCCGCGATCTGAGCCGCCTCTTCCGACGCGTTCTCCTCGTCCGTGTGCTCCGCGCGATCGTCGTCGGCGTCGGGGGGCGTAGCGAACCGGGATGCGGCCCTGGACGCGAACGCATCGCTGCCGGCGGCCCCGTCCTGGCCATCGCCGGATGCGAAGCGCTCCCACTGCTCGCGAGCCGTCCTGCGATGGCGCGCCAGGGAGATGGCGAACGCCTCGATCGACGACAGCAGTTTCTGTTGCAGCCCCACCACGAGCAGTCCGGCCGCGGCGCGGGTGCGAGCCGGGACGCCTTGGAACCGGGTCTCCCGGACGCTGCGGTACTCGTCGAGCAGCCGCGACAGAACGAGCTCCGGCGCATCGTCGGGCAACCCGTCGATTACGACCCGGCATACCTCGCGCTTGGGGAACCCGCCCTGCACTTCGCGGATGTCCTCCTTGATGCGGCGGACCATAACGTCTTCCAGAGCGCTCTTGCCGCGTACCGGCACGCCACGCGTGAAGCGGTGCGGATCGAGCAGCTCAAGCAGGGAGGCGAAGCTGTTGGAGTGGCCGTTGTGGGGTGTAGCGGACAGGAACAGGCGGTGCTCGAAGCGCCCGCCCAGGTCGCGGATGGCGCGGGTGAACTTGGTCTCGATGCCGTAGCGCCCGCCGCTCGACGGCGCCGCGTGGTGGGCTTCGTCCAGGATCAGCAGGCTGCCCGGCGACAGGTCGCCCAGCCACTCGCGCATGGGATCGGTGTACGCCGGATCGATGAGGAGGTTGTGCGAGATCAGAAACCGGCTGTGGGTGCGCCACGGGTTGACGCCGAAGCCTCGCTCCCGGCGCACCTGCGCGAGGTAAGCGCGGTCCAGGATCACGAACAGGAGACCGAAGCGCTCCTCCATCTCCCCTTTCCACTGCTCCAGCACGGAGGCGGGAGCCGCGACGACGACGGTGCGCGCCTTCTTGCGGAGCAGTAGCTCGCGGGCGATGAGGCCGGCCTCGATGGTCTTGCCGAGGCCGGTGTCGTCGGCGATGAACAGGTTCACGCGGGCGAGGCGAAGCGCCTTGCGCAACGGCTCCATCTGGTAGGCGTCGATCTTGATGCCGGCCCGGAACGGCGACTGGAAGAGGTTCGGGTCGGTGGCCGTGACGCAGTTCCAGCGCAGGGTGTGCAGGAACCCGCTGAAGTGGCGCGGCGGGTCGAAGCCCTTGGAGCCGAGGTCGCTCCACGCTTCCTGCTTCAGGATGCGGCGGTCGATCTCGAAGTCCCAGTAGACCTCCAGGGTCTGCCCCTGGGCATCGTCATCGGCACAGGCCAAGCTCACCCGAGCGGACTGCTGGGGTGGCTCCTCCACCGCCTCGACCAGCCAGCGGCGCGAGCGCACCTCGACCAGATCGCCGATGCACGGGGCGTGGTCAGGTAGCAGTTCTGCAACGCGATCCAAGGTTACGGCCTCGTGGCGGATGATTGGCGGATCGTGCATCCGCTCGGCGCGGAGCGATGAATCCATGAGCAGTGTGAAGCAGCATGGGGTCAGATGGCCAGCCTGCTCCGGGGATAGCGAGTCTTGGCTCGCATAAAGCGACATGAGGAGCTACTTTTCTCTGGTAGAGACTTTGTCCATGACATCTCTGGCCGACTACCTCGACGATCTGCAAGCCACTGGACGCTACGTCTTTACGACGGAGGACGCGGTCGATGCGCTGGGGACGTCCGTGACCGCCGCGCGGGCTGCGCTGCGCAGGCTGAAACGGAAGCGGTTCGTCGCCGACCCTTACCGTGGGTTCCATGTCATTGTGCCCCCTGCGTATCGCATGCTGGGCTGCCTGCCGGCGGACCAGTTCATCCCCGACCTGATGGCCCACCTCGGAGAGCCCTACTACGTCGGGCTACTTAGCGCCGCGAAGTACCATGGGGCCGGGCATCAGGCGCCGATGGTGTGTCAGGTCGTCGTGCCCACGTCTCGACGGGGGCTGCAATGCGGAGGTGTCCGGGTGGAGTTCGTCGCCCGCCAGAACATGCATGAGACTCCCGTCATCGAACGGAACACGGCGACCGGGACAATCCGCATCGCAACGCCCGAAGCGACCGCCCTGGAGGTCGTGGGCTACCCCGAGCGGTGCGGCTACCTCGACAATGTCGCCACGGTGCTGGTTGAGCTCTCTGATTCGATGGGCGGTGACCTACTGGCAGCGGAAGCCCGCCGCACTCCGACGGCCTGGGGCCAACGTCTCGGCTACCTGCTGGAGCTCGTACAGGAGACGGATCTGGCGAGCTACCTCGATCCGGTGCTGGCAGAGCGCAGCGCCTTTCCGGTCGCTCTGGCCCCATGGAAGGAGATGAGCGGAGCTCGGCGCGACCGACGATGGCACGTCGCCGAGAATATCGAAGTAGTGCCGGACGTATGATCCAACGTGCGTACACCACTGAGGCCGGACAGTTGCTCCGTGGAGTCAGACGGCGAGTCGGTGGCTGAACCCGACGGTGTCTCGTCTGCTACTCTGCCCACCAAGCACATGAAGCTGAGCCGGCAGCACCTCGATCGGTTCGTCGAGCAGGGGTACGTGGTGGTCGAAGGGGCGCTGTCCGACGCGGACCTGCAGCCGGTGATCGACGACTATGCGGCGATCGTCGACGGCATCGCGCGGCGGCTTCACGCGGAGGGGCGTATCTCGCAGCTCTACGCCGACGAACCGTTCGACACGCGGCTCGCGCGGATCTGCGACGACGATTCCGCGACCTACTTCGAGTCGGAGGCGTCCCTGGACATCGGGCGGACGCGCACGCGCGGACTGTTCGAGATCATGCGCAACCCGAACCTGCTCGACCTGGTCGAGGGCTTCATCGGTCCCGAGATCGCGTGCAACGCCATCTCCCACGTGCGCTCCAAGCTCCCGTCGGACGAGGCGGAGAACAAGGGCTCCAACATCGCTCCCTGGCATCAGGACGCGATCTTCACCACGCCGGAGGCCCGCGAGCTGTTCGTGCTCACGGTCTGGTTCCCGCTCAACGAGGCGACGGCGGACAACGGCTGCCTGCAGCTCTGCCCCGGCCTGCACCGCCGCGGCACCGTGTACTGGAGCCTGGACTCGCAGCCGCCGTGCGAGCCGGTGACCGTGCCCATGCACAAGGGCGACGTGATCCTCATCCACAAGCTCTGCCCGCACGGCTCCGGCCCCAACCGCACCGACGGCATCCGCTGGAGCATGGACCTGCGCTACCAGACGCTGGGCACCCCCTCACCGCGCCCGGAGTGGCCGAGCCTCATCGCGTGCAGCCGCGCCGCGCCGGACTCGCTGACCAGCTACGACGAGTGGAGCGCCGCCTGGAAGGCCGGCATCGAGAAGCACCCGCAGAAGCTCTCCTACTCGCGCCCCAGCGAACCGACTCCCTTCCTCGGCCCCATGTATCCCTGGATGCAGGCCTAGTCTGGCCGTCGCCGGAACACTCTCGGGCAGGGTCACCCCATGTATGACGAGCTGCACCGCCCGCAGTACCACTTCAGCCCGCGGCATTCGTGGATGAATGACCCCAATGGGCTGGTCTACTATCGCGGCGAATACCACCTGTTCTTTCAGCACACGCCGGGGTTCATGAACCACGCGGCCAACTCCTGGGGGCACGCGGTGAGCACCGACCTGGTGCATTGGCGCGAACTCGACACCGCCATAGCCCCGGACGAACACGGTTTCATCTGGTCCGGGTCGGCGGTGGTCGACACCGACAACAGCGCGGGCCTTGCCGACGGCGGTGGTGAGCAGGCCCTGGTGGCGGTCTACACCACCGGGGGCTTCGGAGCGCCGCGGCCCAACCAGCCGGGCGCCACCCCGTGCGTGCAGGCGATCGCCTACAGCACCGACCGCGGGCGCACCTTCCGGTGCTATGCCGGCAACCCCGTGCTCGGCCACGTGCGCGCCAACAACCGCGACCCCAAGGTGATCCGGCACGCACCCACGGGGCAGTGGATCATGGCGCTGTTCCTGGACGGCAACGACTTCGCGCTGTACGGATCGCCCGACCTGAAGCGGTGGCGCCACCTGAGCGACCTGGAGGTGGCGGACACCGGCGAGTGCCCCGACCTGTTCGAGCTGCCGGTGGACGGCGACCCAGGCGACACCCGCTGGGTGTTCTGGGGCGCGGCCGGCGTCTACCGCCTGGGCCGCTTCGACGGCACCGTCTTCACCTCCGAGACGCCGGCGCTGCGCAGCGAGCTGGGCCTCAACGGCTACGCCGCCCAGACCTGGAGCGACGTGCCGTACGAGGATGGCCGCCGCATCCAGATTTCATGGCTGCGCGGAGGGCACTTCCCGGCGATGCCGTTCAACGGCCAGATGTCGTTCCCGGTCGAGCTGACCCTGCGCACCACGCCGCAGGGGGTGCGCCTGTGCCGGCAGCCGGTGCGCGAGCTGGAGATGCTGCACCGGCGCACGCTGCGCTGGGACGACCACTGGCTCAGCCCCGGCCTGAACCGGCACGACCTGTACCACGTGCACGGACCCGGCTGGCAGAGCCGCCTCGCCACCGAATACCGCAACCTGGCGCCCGACACGACCTGGGACCTGTTCCACCTCGAAGCGGTGATCGACCCCGGTGACGCCGCCGCGTTCGGCATCATCATCCGCGGCCACGACCTGCGCTACGACGGCGCGACCGCCCGGTTTACCTGGCTTGGCCACACGATCCCGGCCCCCCGCGACGGCGACGGCTACCTGCGCCTGCAGCTCCTGGTGGACCGTACCTCGCTGGAGCTGTTCACCGCCGGCGGCCTGGTGTCGGCATCGTTCTGCTTCCTGCCGGCCGCCTGCGACATGCCGCTGGAGCTGTACGCCGACGGCGGGAGCGTGCGCCTCGTCTCGCTGGCAATCCACGAGCTGAATTCCGTCTGGCCGCAGGCGGACGGGACCGGCGGATGAACGCACCACACCAGCCGCTTGCCGGACAGGTTGCCGTGGTCGCCGGGGCCACGCGCGGCGCCGGCCGCGGCATCGCCCGCATGCTGGGGGCGGCGGGGGCGACCGTCTACTGCACGGGCCGCAGCGTGGGCGGGAACCCCGCGACCGCCGGGCGCGCCGAGACGATCGACGAGACGGCGGCACTGGTCACCGCGGAGGGTGGCCGCGGGATCGCCGTCCGCACCGACCACACCGTGGAGCCGGAGGTGGAACGGCTATTCGGACGGGTCCGCGCCGAGCAGGGCCGGCTTGACGTGCTGGTGAATGACATCTGGGGCGGCGACGAGCTGAGCGAGTGGGGATTGCCGTTCTGGGAGCTGTCCACGGCCAAGGGGCTGGAGCGCGCCGTGCACAGCCACATCATCACCAGCCGCCACGACGCGCCGCTGATGGTCGAACGCAACGCGGGCCTCATCGTGGAGGTGACCGACGGCGACACCCTCGGATACCGCGGCAACCTGTTCTACGACCTGGCCAAGAACGCGGTGATCCGGCTCGCCTACGCCATGGCGGCGGACCTGCACGCGCAACGCGTGACCGCGTTGGCGATCACGCCCGGGTTTCTGCGCTCCGAGGCGGTGCTCGACGGTTTCGGCGTTACCGAGGCGAACTGGCGGGACGGCATCGAGGCCGACCCCTACTTCGCCGAGTCCGAGACCCCCTGCTACGTCGGCCGCGCCGTGGCGGCGCTCGCCGCCGACCCGCACGTTGCCGACAAGAGCGGCGGCCTGTTGTCGAGCTGGGCCCTGGCGAAGGAGTACGGCTTCACCGACCTGGACGGCCGCCGGCCCGACTGGGGAACCTTCTTCGCGCGCAAGGTGCACGAGATCGTGCATCGGGACTCACCGCCCGACGAGATGGACGAATTCGTGGTCCGCACCCGGCTCCAACAGGCCGAACTCGACCCGTCCGCCGTCCGGGAAGCCGCCCACCTCCGCGCCTGGCTCGAACAGCCATCGAGCGGGCGCTAGTGGACCGTACCATCTGATTTCGTACTATAATCGGAGGTATGGGAGAGGGAATCGTATTGACCGAAGCCGAGCATCGCGAGCTCGCCAAGCGGGCCAGGAGTCGCACCGGTCGAGCCGAAGATGCGCGCCGTGCCCGCGTCATTCTGCTGCTCGCTGAAGGACTCACGTGGGACGTGGTGTGCGAACGAGCCGAGTGCAGCCGCGGCTTCGTGGCGATGTGGGCTGGCCGCTTTCGGGCCGAGCGATTGGCCGGACTGTACAGCCGGCACCGTGGTCAGAAGCCGTTTCGCTGCACGCCGAGCGTGGAGGCGAAGATCCTCAACGCCACGCGCAAGCCGCCGACCGATGGCTCCACGCACTGGAGCACACGCCGGTTGGCGGCCAAGCTGGGAGTGTCGCACATGATGGTGGCGCGGGTGTGGAGCAAGCACCGTCTGCAGCCGCACCGGTTGGAGCGCTACATGAGCTCTAACGATCCGGACTTCGAGCAGAAGGCGGCCGACATCATCGGGCTGTACCTGAACCCGCCGACGCACGCGGCGGTGTTCTGCGTGGACGAGAAGACGGCGATTCAAGCGCTCGATCGCAACGACCCGGTGCTGCCGCTGTCGCCGGGGCGGGCCGAACGGCACGGGTTTGAGTACTACCGGCACGGCACGCTGGCGCTGTACGCGGCGTTCAACACGAAGACCGGTGAGGTGCTTGGCAAGACCGCGACGCGGCACACCTCGGAGCAGTTCGTGGCGTTTCTGCGCGACATCGTGGCGCATCAGCCGGCTGGTCAGGAGATTCACGTGATCGCCGACAACTTGTCGGCGCACAAGACGAAGCGAGTGCAGGAGTTTCTCAGCGAACATCCGACGGTGCGGCTGCACTTCACGCCGACCTACTCATCGTGGTTGAACCAGGTGGAGCTGTGGTTTGCGAAGATCTCGCGCGACGTGATCACCCGCGGAGTGTTCAGATCGGTGGCGGATCTGAAGAGCAAGCTGATGAGATACATCCGCGAATACAACAAGAACCCCGCGTCGTGAAGTGGCATTACGTTGATCCATCCCGACACATCGGTGCATGAATGCTCGTTACAGTCCACTAGTTGGTTGGATCGTAGATGTGCAGGTCCCGGTCGGGCATCTTTAACCCCAGGAGGCGGAGCCGCTGTGCCGAAGCGCCCTCGAAGGCCTGCCAGGGTAAGGCGTGGTCGGACTCGTAGCGCTTGAGCCACCAGTAGCCGTAGTAGAGGTAGATCCCCCGCCTGAGTCCATCCGAGTCGTTCCGCCCCCCACTGTGCCAGATCGCGCTGTTGATGAAGATGGCGCTCCCCGCTGGGGCCTGCACGGCGGCCTCACCTTCCAGAGGCAGGTGGGCCTCCTCTTTGGATGGCAGGGCCTCCCCCCTGTGGCTCCCCGGAACGACCCGGGTCGGGCCTTTCTCCGGCGTGATATCGTCCAGGAACAGGATCGTGTTGATCGAGAGCGGTCTGTCTCCCGGAAAGGAGAAGTCTCGGTGCCAGGCCCGGTCCAGAAACTGGCTCTTCGGACCCTGGCGCAGCAGGTCGAACTGAAGGAGCTGCACCTGGTTGCCGAACATCGCGCGATGGCGATCCAGAATGGGCGGGTGTTCGATGAGTTCAATAAAGGGCCGGTACTTCAGGAGTTGATACTGCCGGCACGGCGGTGCCTTCTCCGCCTGCCAGACCTCGTCGAACGCCTCCTGAATCGCCGTGAGATGATCGCCCGCCAGGACGCCCTCTACGTGGAGATATCCATGTTCAAGGAAAAACTCGCGCTCTTGCTTTGTGACCATTTTCAACTCTGCTTCCAACTCGGGTTTCCGGCTCCATCCATGAAGTATACGGTGAGACTGGGCAGCCGGGAGCCGCCATTATTGCACCGCCCCCGGCCACCATCTTGTCCGTATATTCACCCAGTGCGAATCGGCAGGGAAAGTGACCCCAAGTCGGCATTCAAAACGACCCCCCTGCCCGGGTTTGTAGGTACTCGTATCATCGGCCGAGTGTGAAGTCAACGCCGGTCGGTCCACGGGTGGGAACGCCGAAACCGGCAACCCTTTGACTCGAGGAGGAAGAAAGGCCTACCTGCCCACAAGTCATCACACAGGAGGCAGGTAGGCCATGAAGAGTCAAGCTTCCCCACCGGCCGGGGCGGACCGGCGTTGGCATGGGAGAAACCCAGACGCGGGCGTTAGACTGGGACGAGTAATCTTGAGGGGGCGCGAAGTAGGCCGGCGCGTCACTGGTGTAGCGCCCTGCGGGGCGAACCCGTAGTCAAGCTTGGTCCCGAGGCCCGTGGCGTTGTCATTGGTGAGGGTCGGCACGCGACGCGGTCGCGGTGCTGATCCATCCCGGTAAGGAGAATGCTCAGTTTGTTCACGCCTCGGCCGCTCCACTCATCCACAGGAGAGACTGATGGCACGACGCAACCGCAGAGGCAAGCGCAGCGGTAAGGGCAATCGCTCGGCGCAACCGCAGCAGGTGCACCCCAACGCGGCAGGCTTGGACGTGGGCGCCACCGAGGTGTACGCGGCGGTACGCGCCGAGCGCGACGAGGCGCCGATCCGATCGTTTGCGACCTTCACCCGCGATCTGCATGCTTTGGCCGATTGGCTGAGCGCCTGCGAGGTAGACACGGTCGCCATGGAGTCCACCGGCGTCTACTGGATCCCGGTGCACCAGATCCTGGAAGCACGCGGCTTCGAGGTGGTGCTGGTCAACGCCCGCCACGTGCGCTCGGTGCCCGGCCGCAAGAGCGACGTGTCCGACTGCGAGTGGCTGCGCTACCTGCACTCGGTGGGCTTGCTGCGCGGCTCGTTCCGACCGGCTGACGAAGTGTGCGCGGTGCGCTCCTTGTTGCGCCATCGCGACGGCTTGGTGAAGACCGCCGCACGCAGCGTGCAGCATATGCAGAAGGCGTACGACCAGATGAACGTCCATCTGCACCACGCCATCTCCGATCTGAGCGGCCACACCGGTTTGGCCATTACCGACGCGATCCTGGAAGGGGTGCGCGACCCGGCGCGCTTGGCGGCGCTGGCCCACCCCCGGATCAGAGCCAGCCGCGACACGTTGATCAAGGCGCTGGAGGGCGATTGGCGATCCGAACATCTGTTCACCCTCCGGCACGCGCGCCAGACCTATGCGCACTACCAACAGCTCATCAGCGAGTGTGACCGGGAGATCGAGGCCCGCATCCGCGCGTTCGAGCAGACGCACGAACCGCCGGCCGCGACCTCCACGGACCCCCAATCCCCGCAGGCGCCCTCGGAGCCGCCTGAGCCGACGGCGCAATCGTTCAACGTGCCCGCCCACCTCACACGGCTGTTCGGCACCGACCTGACCCTCATTCCCGGCATCGGCCCCACCACCGCGCTGGTCCTGTTCAGCGAACTCGGCCCCGATCTGTCGCGCTTCCCGACCGCCTCGCAGTTCGCGTCCTGGTTGAACCTCTGTCCGCAGACCAAGATCACCGGCGGCAAGGTGATCAGTTCTCACACCGGGCCCGGCGTCAACCGCGCGGCGCAGGCGCTGCGCATGGCAACCTAGACGCTGTACCGCAGCCACTCGGCGCTCGGAGAGTTCTTTCGCCGCAAACGTGCCCGCGTCGGAACACCGCAGGCGATCACCGACACCGCCCACAAGATGGCGCGCATCATCTACCACCTCGTCACCTACCACGTGGACTACGACGACAGCCTCCTCGACAACCACCAGCGCCAAGACCGCAAACGCCTTGAACGCCGCCTTCGCAACGACGCCCGCGCGCTCGGTCTCAAGCTCGTTCCGGAGGCCGCCTGACGGCCTTACGAACGGGCGGAGAGGGCGGGTTTCTAAGGAGAACTTGTAACGAGTGCCGAGCGGATCGTCAAGGAGCTCTCAACGCGGGTGAACAAGGGCCAGATCGGCCTCCAGGGCGTCGAGCAGCAGATCGTAGAGTTCGTGAACTGGATCGGCGATCTGATGGTCCAGGAGGTGGTCGAAGGCGTCGAAGAGCCCACGCGGGCGAACCGGCTCATCGTGGACGGCGAGGTAGCGGTGTTCGAGCAGGTGCGCAACCTGCGGTTCATCAACCGTTTCGGGGAACACGTGGTACGACCGCGGCGGTGCTACAAGTTCCTCAACCAGCCGGGCAGCTTCGCGCCGCTGGACGCGAAGCTGGGCATCGAGGGGGTGCTTCGGGTTCTCGCCGCTGATGACGCTGCTGATCTGCCTGCTGGGAGCCGACGAGTCCTACGAGCGCTCGGCGACCAAGCTGGAGGCGCTGCTGGGGTATGCGGTGAGCTCCACGGCGGTGCAGCGCACCACCGAGAAGACCGGCGAGCGCATCCCTGACGATCCAGCCGAACTGATCGATGAGGCACAGCATGGGCAGCCATGCCCGTTGATGGTGGTCGAGGTGGACGGCACGACAAGCCCGCAAATATCACCGCTGCCGGGAGTAACCGGCCGCGAGAGCCTGCGCGCGCAGACCTGCTTCAAGGAATGCAATCTGGTGGTGATCGAGAAGCGGGACGGCAACGAGATCACCGACCGTTGGACCGGAGCCCGCTACGGGCCGCGCCAGGACTTCGCGCCGTACGCCGCGCAGGCGGGGATGCAGATGGGATTTCTGGACGCCGAGCAGACGCTGTTCATCGCCGACGGGGCGCACCACAACTGGGAGTTGGCGATGACGCACTTTCCGGGGGCCGTGCAGATCCTGGACTACTACCATGCGGCTGAGCATCTGGCTGAGTTCTGCCGCCTGCTGCCGGCCACGGATCGCGACAAGCAGTTACGGAAGTGGACGAAACTGCTGTACAACGGCGAGCCGCTTCAGCTGATCGTCGAGCTGCAGGCCGTGGTGTGGAAGCTCGCCGACACCGACGCTGGGTGCAAGCACATCAATTACTTTCAGAACAATCAGGAGCGTATGCACTACGGGCGCTACCGAGCCGCCAACTGGCCGATCGGCAGCGGCTCGGTGGAGGGGCAGTGCAAGTTCGTCGTGGGTCGGCGCTTCAAGGGCAACGGCATGAGATGGCGCGCGCACGACAACGAATGCGTGCTGCGTACCCGCCTCGCCGTGCTCAACGGGAACCTGGAACGCTATTTCCAGCCGCGCCCGGAGGTCTGGAGCAAGGCGGCCTGATCATGTCAACCCCCTCTGCCGGTTTCGGCATTGCCACCCCGGTCCACCCGGTCCGCCCTCAGCCGGGTCTCCGCTGCCCCGGCAGCCGTGAAGCACGGTGGCTGACAGCAGCGTTCGTGGTCGTTGGGTCGGGGTTGGGGGACAGATCTGGTGAGTGGCCCCCGAAGCAAGAGAACGTCTACCAGGGAGACGGCAAGCAACTGGATCGTCGCCTGCGGGTGGCGGTCAACCGCGCCAAGGCGTTGTGGCCGCAGGCGGCCGATCAGGATCTCGGTGGGCTGGCGTGGATCCGGGCGGTGTGCGCGCCGCTGTGCGAGTCCACGCCGCTGCTGAGTCTCAACCGCTTCTGTCTAGCCAACCAGGTGAACGCCGTGTGCTTTTGCCGGTCTTCGATCCTGCTGTTTCGGATGGCGCCCAACTCAGCACGTAATAGAACCTCTGCCCGGACGGCCGGCGGCTGCGTAGGTTCTGGATCATCACCACCGTAAGGAGCCGAGCATGACCCGCGAACAACGAGAGCACCGTGAGCGCCAGATTACCGAGTTCCGCTATCAACTGGTCGCCGAGCTGGCCAACCCGTACCTCCGGCGCCGAACGCCGCGAGTTGATCCGGCAGAAGGCGGCCGTCGAGCACGAGGTGCCGCTGCTCGGACGCCGGCGCTACACGGCCAGTTGCATCCACAGATGGCTGCTGCTGTACCGCAAGCACGGCAGAGCGGGCTTGGCCCCCCGTGCCCGCCGCGACGCCGGCCACTCGCGCGCGATGTCCGACACCGAGGCGGCCGTCCTGTTGAACTACCTGGAGAACCATCCGGAGCTCACCGCCGCGGCCACGCTGCGCAAGCTGCAGGCCGACGGCAGGATCACCAGCTACCCGTCAACGTCCGCGCTGTCGCGTCTGGTGCGCTCGGCAGGCCTGCAGCGCCGTGAACTTCAGCTTCTGCTCGGCGTCGAGCAGAAGCTGAAGTTCGACTTCTTCGCCCCCCTGGAGTGCGTGCAGGTCGACTGTATGCACGCCCTGAAGCTGCCCGACCCGAGCGGGCGCCGCCGCATGGCCATCCTGCTGGCCTTCCTCGATGACGCCACCCGCAGGATCGTCTACGCCTGCTGGGCATGGCGCGAGAGCGCGATTGCCTTCGAGGCCGGCATCCGCCACATCCTGGCCGCTCACGGGCGCATCGGCAGGCTCTACTGCGATTATCCCGAAGAAAATGAAATGCCGAAGTCTGTCGGCAACTTCTTTCCGGCCAAACAGATAGCGTTGCAGACTTCGGCATAACATTGCGACTGCCATGGGCCCTGTCCAAAATGAGGAGAGCCAGACCCTGATCTGGACATCATTCAAGGAGGTGCTCAATGCACACCAACCTGTCTTGGGCCGTTCTGATCGCCAGCGTTCTTCAGGAGATCGGAAGGTTCGGTCTTGACCCGGCAACGACCAATCACTATCGGCAAGCATATATGCGTCTCAAGGAGTATGCAGAAGCACGAAACAGCGAACTATCGTGGGACAATCTGATCCGATGTTTCCTGCAGGACACAGAGCAACAGCACAGGACGGGGTCAATCGGACGTGGCAGGCGCGCCCATCTCAGACGGGCATCCTTGATGCTGCGAGAATACCTTGTTGGCGGCAACCGTAAATTGCACATTCGTGACCGGCGAAAATTGCGCAGTGATGTTGGGCTGGTCATCTGCACGGATCCACCATGGTGGCGAAGCTACATGGATGGAGCGTTGCAATGCACGAGTGGAGCACGAGGATGCTGCTGAAACACTACCTGGACCAGGGCCTGACGAAGGCGGAGCTGTCCAGACTGTTTCCAGCCAGCGTCTGCTTCCAAACCGCGCCACGCAGGGTTGCCGTAGCGCGCCAGGCGAAGATGCCGACATCGGCCAGGGTAGTGCGCCGAGACCCAGTGTGACAGCTGGTCGTCAGTCGGCCAGATCATCGGTGTCGAGGTTGGTCGAATCGATGATGCGGATGCCGTTGGCGGCAGCGTGCAGGATAGAGCGATAGCAGATGGCGTTGACCAAGCGCGGCAGGCCACCGGAATGGCGGTGGATGTCGGCCTTGGCGTCATCGGCAAAGATCGAGGAGGGGCACTGGCAGCGTGCGGTGTGGTGGTCGATATACCGACAGGTCTCTTCCAGGTCCATGGGCGGCATCTGATAGGAGATGCGGATGCGCTGGCGCAAGGAGGCGAACGGCGCATACTTGAGCGATTCGCGCAGCTCCGGTTGCCCGGCCAGCACGAAGGTGATCGCGGTGCGCGAGTCGAAGTGGAAGTTGACCATGCTCTTGATGGCCAGCAGGGCGCCGGCAGCGAGGTCTTGAGCATCGTCGAGAATGACCACCGGCTTTCTGGATAGCTCCGGAATGGTCTTGAAGAACAGTTGTTTGGCTCGGCCGGCGAAGAACGGCGGGTCGATCTTCAACTCGTCGAGGATGGTCTTGAACAACTGTGACTCCGAGACTCCCGAGCCGCGCACGTAGAGAGGGCTGTAGCGGTTGCCGTCGAGTTCGGCGACGAAGGCGGCGAGGGCCACCGACTTGCCGCAGCCGATGGGGCCGGTGAGCAGCAGGAGGTCCTCCTCAGCGACGCCGAAGGCGAGCCGCGAGAGCGCCTCGCGGTGGGCGGTGGAGGCGAAGGTCGCGGCCGCATCGAAGTGTTTGCCGAACGGCAATCGGCTGAAGCCGAAGAACGACAGGACGCGGTCATGCATCGTGGGGCTCCTTGTGGTCGTGGTCGGTGGCACGGAACTGGCTGAACGAGGTCTGGTTGCGGTCGCGGAGTTGGGCGTGGTGTTGCTCGCGCAGCCGGGTGAAGTAGGCGCGTGCGGCGGCTGAGACCTCGGGCGGCTTGCTGCGCGACTCCTCGGGAACGGCAGGCACGTGTGTGCTGACCTGCTTGGTGGCGCTGGTGGTCTCCAGATGGGCGCCGGCGGAGTCGTGGATGGCAAGCTGTGACAGATCGAAGGGGTCGAAGCGCACCTCGACGACACTGCCGTGCGGGACGCTGGTGACCGGATACTGGTTGCCGTGCAGCTTGATCCTGCCGTACCTGCTGACGGTGCGCCGTTCGCGCCACAGGAACAGGGCGTTGAAGTGGTCCAGATCGGTGATGCGGCGGTGGTCGCCCGGCAACCCTTCGCGGAAGCGGTCGGTGGGGCTCTGGCCGGTTGCGGCGTGCACGCGTGCGTTGTACTCCAGGTCCATCCACGCCCAGAAGGCGGAGTTGAGTTCGTCGAGAGTGCGGATACCGGTGAGCTGCGCCTCGCGCTGGAACTGGTTCTTGACGATCTTGTTGGCCGCCTCGATCTTGCCCTTGCAGTACGCCTGATAGGGCGGGTGGCGGACTTGCTTGACCTGCAAGTCGACCAGAACGGCCAGGAACTGGCGCGCGATGTAGACTTTCCCGTTATCGACGTAAACGCGTAACGGGATGCCGTAGCGCAGGACGCCGTAGCGGAAGCTGTCGAGCATGGCGGGCAGCTTCTCGTCGAAGTAATACTTGCCGAACAGGATCAAGCGGGAGAAGTCGTCGATCCAGAGGAACAGATAGGTCTTCTTGCGGCCCTGCGGGGTGTCGAGCCAGATGCCGTCACGAGCATCAGCCTGCAGGAGCGCCATCGAGTGCGGCGCCTCGAAGGAGCGGTAGGAGCTGCGTGAGGCGTCGGCCAGCATGCGATAGCGGGAGCTCTTGGTGAGGCCGTTCTCGGCCAGGAAGCGGTACACGGTGCGGTCGGAGATGCGGTCGAGCGCGCCGTGCAGGGCGTGGTCGGCAGCGATGAGCTTGCGCAGTTGCGGCACGCTCCTGGTCGGCAGTTCGTCGATCAACGCGATGATCTTGGCGCGCAGGTGCGGATCGTGAACGCGCGGCGAAGTCGGCCGCCGGCGATGGAACAGCAGAGCGCGGGCGCCCTGCTTGCGATAGCGGTGCAGGTAGCCGCGGACGGTGCGCTCACCGACCCCGTGCTGCTGGCAGTAGCGGCGGCGCTCGGCGCGTTTGGCGGCGGGCTCGATCTGCGGGTCGGACCACGTCTTGGGGTCGAGAAAGAACTCCAACACCCACCCGCAGACGAACTGCAAGCGGTCGCCGAGCAGCTCCAGCAGCCACGCCAGTGCCTGGAAATCGCTCAGCAGCCGCGGCGGCGCGTCGATGAGCAGGCTGAGAAGGTGCTGCCGTCCCAGCACCCCGCGACGGTCGAAGATGGTGGTGCCGGTACGGTCATCGGTGAGCAACCCCGCCACGCCCTGGTGGCGGTAGCGCGCCAGTGCCCGCCACATCCGTCGCTCGTCGGTGGCGGTGCGCCGGCAGTACTCCAGCAGCCAGCAGCGGCGGCGTGCCGGCAGCGTCGGCTCGGTCAACAGGCGGCGCATGAGCAGCAGTTGCTCCTCAAGCCACGCCAAACGGTCGCGGCGAACCAGTAGTGCATCCACGTGATGCCTCCTTGCGGTGGGATGCTCAACTGGTATCGAACCAGCAGCCGCTTCGTAAAACCTGATCCGATGAAATCCGCAGCGGGCTTCTGGCGCGTTCGTACACGTACCTGAAGTGCACGCAGCAGATGACCGTGATCGGCCTCGCGGCCGCACCGTGCGCGCTGCGGCGGGCAGCGTTGAGGTTGGCCAGCGTGAGGTGCAGCTGCGGCAGTCCGGCAACGCCGACCGATACCTCGGGCAACACGCCGAACGGCGCCAGGGTCGCCAGCAGCTCGATGGCCTCCAGCACCGTTGCCGCCAGCAGTCGCCGCGCCCAGCCCAAATGACGATCGATGGTGCGCTCACAGGCGCTGCCGACCAGCGCGTAGGCTTGGTCATAGTCGACTGGGGCGTCGCCGGCGGCCAGCTTCTCCATGAGCTGGATTACCAAGTCCAGCCTGATGGTGCACTCGGGGATCACGAACGAGGGCAGGATGCGCTTGGTGTACTGCCTGCCCGCCTGTTTCGCCGTCTCACAGATGATCGACACGATGACGATCTGGTGGTTCCGCCCATCCGGGCAGCGCACCAGCCGCTGGATGTAGGAGTGCATCTGTACCGCGTGCGGCGTCCCGCACAACAGGCAGGGCCGCTTAGCGCCTCCCTGAGTCACCGACCGCAGGTAGGCTTGAACGTCGAAGCTGTCGAGTGCAGGATGGTCCAGTTCTTGGGATGGGGCCCCCACCGCTGTACCCGGCAAACAGTACCGGCGGCGCGGGGCCCTCTCTCTCTTGTGCTCCGGGAACGCTTCCCAGGCGAACCTATCCTACGCCTTCTGGCGGGGTTGTGCAGAACCCGGAAATCTCACTTGACGGGCAACACCAGACGCTTCGGGGTGAGCCGGCGCACGATTCACTACTGGATCGACTCAGGGCAGCTGGATCGCGACCTGGCCACTGGCCAGACGCGCTACTCGCCACGACCGTCGGTCGCGAGCCAGCTGGACCCCTACAAGGGGATCATCGAAGTGCGGCTGCAGGAGTTCCCGAAACTGTCGGCGCAGCGATTGTTCGACGAGGTGAGAGCGGCCGGCTACGCGGGAGGCTACAGCCGGGTCAGGGACTACGTACGCACGGTTCGACCGCAGGAGCCACTCGATCCGGTCGTACGCTTCGAGACGCCGGCCGGACGACAGGGACAGGTTGACTTCGGGCGCTTCGTGCTGCCGTGGGGCTCTCGCTACGCCCTGGTGGTGGTGCTGAGCCACTCCTGAGGTGGTCCCGGTCGGTTGGACAGCTCGAGGGGTAGCCTAAGGTGTAACCCGGTGGTTGTCAACCTACCCCTCCTTCGTGAGAAACAGGCGGCGGTAAAAGGGGGTGGGGGGGCGGGGGAGGGGGTGAACGATCCTGTGGAAACTGTGGATAAGTTCCGCCGCTCGTGCGCCACATCGGCCCCGGATACCCTCGGACTGCACCAACTCGACCATCTGCTGGCGGATCTCAGGTGGATACGCTTGATGCGTTCTCGCCATCGTCAATCCCTCCTCTCGTGCTCACTGTCGATGTGTCCACGAAAGCGGGACAACTCCAGACGCGCCCCATGAGCTGCGCCCGGCTGAGGCTGCCGCCGTTGGCGACCACCTCGGCGACGATCTGCAGCTCGGCCTCGCTGAACGTTCTGCCGTCACACCGCAGGCAGCCGCTGCCGTTGGCACTCATCGCTTACCCCTCCCGTATGAGCATGGAGGCACGGTACGAGCATGCGCAGGAATTGTCCAGCCCCTCGGGAGGCGACTCGCCCGGCAGCAGGGGAGCTATGGCTCCGCCAAGGGCATAGGGTGCCTGAAACCGCGCACCCACATACGGCCGACCATATCTAACTCATGTACCGTTATGAACATAGAAGTCGTCGCAAAGGAGCCGCACCCACCTGCATTCAGCGCCGAGCGGCGACTTCGAGAATTGCTGCGCATGCGGCGATCTTGACAACTCCGGTCCGCCCTGATTACAACGCCCTGATATGATTGATATCGGATCGAACAAACAGCTTTTCGTTGATAGACGACTGATAGAAAACACCGAGAGTATCGCCTTCTCCGTCAACCGTCCGGAAAAAATCGGCGCTCTGACGCTAGGAATCGGCGTTTCCGGTATGGTGAGCGTTGTCGCCCACGAAGAGACGTACTACCTGTATGGTCGCACGGAGAACAGGGAGGGGCTTGTGGTGCACACGTCCCGAGACGGCGTGCTGTGGGAGCGGCCGCCGCCCGATGCCTTCGGGAACGGGCGTGCTCTTCCCCTGCCAGGGGTCGACAGCGGTGGCGTCTTCATCGATCCAAGAGAACGTGCGTACCCCTTCAAAGGCCTGTTCGATATTCGACAGCCCGAGCCGTGGGGTCTTGATCCGGCATCATACGGGGATACGGTGCCGACGGGACAGACCCAGGCGACTGCGCGCGGCGGTCTGTTCCTGTTTCGCTCCGCTGACGGGTTTCGGTGGGAACTGGTGCCCGGATTGGCTGTTCCGTTTCTCTGCGATACGCAGAATCAGGTGGTATTCGATCCGAGGATTGACAGATACGTTGCGTATCTTCGAGCCTTTCCAACGCTGGGAGGGCCGCATCACCACAAGCGCTGCGTGGCTCGCGTGGAGTTCGATGATCTTTACGAGATGCCGTGGCCGCATACGCCGAACTCACACAACAAGGCCCCGGCCAAGCATGATTATCCGTACCTGGATGACGAGATGCCGATCGTGATGACGACCGATGCCGAGGATCCCCCCGGCACCGATCTCTACAGTCCTGCCCTGGACATCTATGCCTGGACGCAGAACGTGTATGTGGCCTTTCCCCCCCTCTTTCGGCACTGGGACCGGATCGAATCCCGCGGAAGGGACTATCGGGGGAAGTTCAGCAACTCCGGGCTATTCGAGACGCATCTTGCGGTGAGCGGCGACGGCGTGAACTTCTTCCGGTACCGCAAGCCCTACGTCGCTTCCGGTCTCGTGGGTGACCGGGAAGGAGTGCGGGGCGATCTGGATTGCGGGCTGATCTCGTGGGGAGTCGGCATGATCCGCGCCGGAGACCTGGTGTATCAGTACTACTCCGGGACCCGGAGGGTCCACGGCGCACCTGCGGAGATCATGGAACGGGGAATGAAGGGGACCGGAGTGTTCGCAGTGAAACAGCGGTTGGACGGGTTTGTGAGCGCAGAAGCCGATCACGGCGGCGGCGAGCTGCTCACGAAGCCGTTCGTATTCCAGGGTCAACGACTGCTTCTCAACGTGGAATGCAGCGGTCTGGGGGAGGTATGGGTGGAGATCCAGGGGAAGGAAGGAAGGCCCATCGTGGGGTATGCGCTGGACGATGCCGTCTCAATCGATCGAAACGGCACGGCCCAGGAAGTATGGTGGAGCGGAGGCCCTAACGTGAGTCAGCTTGCAGGACGGCCGGTTCGGCTGAGATTCAGGATGCGCTCGGCCAAGCTGTTCGCCTTCGAGTTTGCAGAGGGGGCAGAAGGCGGGTAGGAGTTATTCAGTGATCCGTTGCCGTTCGCCCTCCATCTTGTCGAACCATCTCTCCAGTTTCCGTTCCATCTGCAGAAGACGGTCGGGGAACTGCGCCGAGAGGTCTTCCTTCTCGTAAGGGTCGTCCGCCAGATTGAAGAGCATGGGATCTCGGGGCGGGGAGAGCGCACGCTGCACCGGATCATGCCATATCTCGGTGGCCTCGCCGGGATTGTTGATGACGAAGCTGCTCCTCTCATCATCGATCGGCCGCTTCTGCATCGCCTCGGGTATGCTCGGCAGGTAGAGTTTCCAATCACCATCACGCATGGCGGCGTTGCACCTGGGCACTGGGGTGTATCGGTTCCACTGCCAGAATCTCGGGCGGTCGGCCGGTGCGGACGCTCCGTGGAGAGCATCCACGATGCTTGCCCCGTCAAGGTCAAGATCGCGCGGCGGCGAGACATCTGCGACATCCAAGAGTGTCGGCAGCCAATCGGTGAAATGCACCAGGTCATGCAACGTGCTGCGATCCGCGAGATTCTCGGGCCACGACACGATCGCGGGGACTCGAATGCCTCCCTCGTGCACGTGACCTTTGCTACCTGCGAACTGACCGTTGTAGCGATGCGTGCTCGAGGCCCCCTGTCCGAAGAAGTCGGGCCCGTTGTCGCTCGTGAAGAGAACAAACGTCTGTTTTTTCAACCCGCGTTCTCCAAGGGCGTCCAGGACAGCGCCGATCCCTCTGTCCATCCTGCTCACCATCGCGTACACCGTCTTGACCGGCTCTGTGAGGTCCTCCCAGTCAGCGAACCGGGCGACTTCCTCCTCAGGAGCTTCGAAAGGAGTGTGCGGAGCGTTGTACGCGAGATAGAGAAAGAAAGGATGATGGGCGTGCCTTTCGATGAAGCCGAGGGCTTCGGTCGTGAAGACATCGGTCAGGTAGCGACCGTCAGCCCTTCGGTACGTTCCGTTGTAGTCGAGTATCCAGTCCCAGTACGATATCCAGCCACCCAGGAACCCGGCAACCTCCTCAAATCCACGCGCATTTGGATGGTAGCGGGGATCGACGGCGCCGTTGTGCCACTTTCCTACCATTCCTGTCGCATATCCCGCCGACCTCAGCAGATCAGCCAGGGTACGATCTCGCAGGGAGATGCGATCCAGACCCAGACACTCCTCTACGCTCACCGCGCCCGTCCGGTGAGGGTATTTGCCCGTGAGCAGTGCAGCCCGGGCCGGTGCACACATCGGGGAACCCGAGTAGTGCTGCGTGAGGCGAGTCCCCTGCGAGGCGAGACGGTCCAGGTGGGGCGTGCTCACCACGCTATTTCCGTAGATACCCATGTCACCGTAGCCCAAATCGTCGGCGACGATGAGAACGATGTTGGGCCGATGCGGTCCGTGCCGTGCTCTGGCCCTAGCTGAGCCATTCACCGTCATGGAGTCGTCTCAGCGGAGCTTGAGGCTTCCTGGCCGCCGCCGGCGAATCTGAACGCGAACAGGCGTGCGGACCGCAAGACGATCCGCATCCTGATCGGATGTCCGGCGAACCTGCGAAGGTCCGTTTGCCCGCGCCAGGAAACCGGATACCTGAGCTCGTTACGGTCGATCGGGTCGCAATCACGCAAGCTGTAGCCGCGTATGACGAGACCCCGTTCATCCAGCAGCTCCACTCGCGCCTCGCCCATGGCGCCGCAGTCCACGTTCAGAAGCAGGGTGTCCCCGTCGAAGCGTATCGGCGGTGTGACGAACTCGCCTCCGGAGCGGCCGGCCTCCGCGGCCACGAACCCGTCGAGCCGCTGAACCGTCCTCCTGATTACGCTCACATGCACGTCACGACCGGGCTCGAAGTACCCGTGGGTTTGCCTGCTTGCGGTGTAGTACTGCCACAACTCGCCGCCCCGCCTCACCAGACCGGTGAGCATGTACAGCTGCCCGCTGTCGCTCTCTTCGTTCGTGCCCAGAGCGATGTAGGAGCGGGTTGCAGGTCTCTGCCAGAGCGTGCCGTTCCTGCTCACTGCGATCTGCACTTCCAGCGGGCCGTCGTTTCCCTTCCGGTAGTAGCGGTGTCTCTTGATCCGCGACAGAGCCTGCGATCGCGCTTCTTCGCTTTCATACGCATATTCAGTGAGCTTGCTCGCTCCCCCCAGGCCCTTGGGACCCGGATACCATCGAAAGACGCTGGGAAACGCCAGGTACGCATCGGCTGCCCGGCTATACTGGAGCACGCCTGGGGTGTAGATGTCGCTGTTGGGCGGGTCCCACTCATCGGGCTGCAGAATCGTGGGAAGCTCCTGCGTTATGTAGACATCACCGGCCGCGTCAGGCCGGGCTTCTCCGCGGCGTTCATAGGGCCAGGGCATGTCGAGCAGGTCGTCGATCTCGCAGCGAACAACGATTCTGCGATTGGTGAAGCCCCGGAGATAGGCCACGTATCTGCCCAGTCTGTCGTCCCAGGTGATCTGGTTCTGCGAGTCACACGTGAACGGCAGCGCCTCTCCCTCCTCACGCCACCTGATGCCGTCTTGAGAGCTCAGCAGCAGAAGCCTCCTCTTGGCCCCAATTACCGCGATGAACTTGAACGGGCAATCTTTCGGCGCTAGGAAGGGAGCCTCCGGGTTTCCGATGATGATGTTGTTGTCAGTGCTGCCCTCGAACTCGACCAGTCCGAGCTTCGGTCTCTCCCAGCGGAGTCCGTCCGAAGACTCCGCGTAGCAGGTGAAGGAATGGTAGAGATCCGTGCCGAGACCGTGGCCGCAGGTTTTGCAGCAGATGATGCCCGGCTCGTTGACCGTTCCACACTTGTCGCACGCGATCGGGTCGTTGGTCTTGTCCCTGTCCAGTCCGGCAACGGCACGGTACCACATGTGGTAGCGGCCATTCTCCTCAATTACCGTGCGCCCCGATATCGAGTATCGTTCCCACGGCATCTCCGACTGGAGCACGGGTTCACCTTTCACGGGTTGATTCACTACGAGGGCGATCCCGCTGGACCGATCAATGAACCGCTGATCGAACAGAAGCTGCCATTGTGTGCCGGTGTCTATCGGTTCCATTGATCGCCTCGCTCGAGTACGAGACAGCTCGGATGGACGGTTCAGACGGGAAGACCGCGGTCGTCCAGCAGCGTCTCGGGAATCTGCTGAACGAGGATTTCACTCGTCTTGTTTGCATACGCCACGAACACGCGCTCTCCGAACTGGTAGACGGAAGGGTAGCATATCTCGAAGTCCTTGAACGGTCCGCCCGGTTTGCCGTCGTTGTAGACGAGAATGCGTGGCTTTCCGAAGAACAGCCCGGCGTTTTCATCGACACGGGGCGCCTCTCTGCCCACCGCAATCCACAGGGGATCTCGTGGATGCCAGCCGCGCCCCTCCGGCTTGGTGTTGTGAAACAGCAGCACGAAACGCCCATCGCGCAGCTTGAATATCGGGCAGGGGCTGTTGGGATGGTCGAATGCCGCGCCGCCGGGGCAGAATCGAAGCGGTTGCGGCCGGGACCACGATCCGGCACGATCGTTGCTGACCGAGAAGTACGGGTGGCCCAACCGGGTGCGCATGACACAGAGCAGCCTTCCTGATGAGAGGCCCGCCAAGGAGCCCTCCTGACCCCAGTGGCGATCGCTGCCGGGGTACGGCACCCAGAGGCCTTCGGCTCCCTCCGGAAGCACGCGAAACGTCAACCGCGCCGGATCGGGCTCGGTGAGAATGTTGGACATCTCCAGGAGGAAGATCTCCGTGTACCAGTTATTGGGCGGCCCACCCTGCACCGTAGGCTCAGTACTTCCGGGATCGCCCTGCGGCGTTCTCTGCCATTCGTTCTCCTCGGTCAGCCTCCACCCCTCAGGATACAGACTGGATCGCTTGATCTTGGCGTAGGTCATCATCACCTGGCCGGTCGGCAGGATCCTCGGCTGCCCAAAGTTCCAGCCGTGCAGGTCGCCGTAGGCATCGTCCATGCTGCTGCGGGGAAGACCGACACGATACCGCTCGGACCAATTCACCCCGGCGTCATCCGAATAGCGGTAGAACAGATCTCCGGCATCCCGCAAAGCGACCCCGTTGATGTTATACCAGTAGAACACGTACACGCGGCCGCTCTGGGGGACGACGAAGCTCACGATCCACGCGGGTACGCGGTATTGCGATGCGGCCGATTCGACGACCAACGGCTCTCCCCAGCTCGCCATGCCGTCCGTGCTGCGCGAGATCACCACCCGCTGATCCGGGTCGGACTCATGCGATCCCTGAGTCCAGCAGGCGACGTACGTTTCATCCGGCGCTGCACAGAGTTGCACCTGGTAATTGAAGAAGTACTCGTTGGGTTTTCCCTTGATGACGACGCTCGGCGCATCGGCCGCGTAGAGGGAGTCCGGGTGGAGAAGCTCCTTGGATACCCGGGGCGAGACGTATTCTCCTTCTCGGTACGGCACGGGCAGCTTCCTCCGGTGCTTGTGGTTCGGCCGGCAGGATGCCGGAGCGAAAGATGTCCCAGAGCGGATCCCCGGCAGTCCTCCGGCCGGCTATCCCTTCAGCGAACCGATCAGGATCCCCTTGACGTAGTATCGCTGGATGAACGGGTAGATGAAGACGATGGGAACCGTCGTGATCATCAGAATCGCCGCCTTGACCGTCGCCGGGGTGAGCTCCAGTTCCTGATCGCCGCTCTCTTGAGCGAACTCGTGGGCAAACAGCTCACGGCCCTCCATCAGTACCCGGCGGAGCACCGTTTGCAGCACCTGAAGGTTCTGTCTCGTCATGTAGATGAGGGCGTCGAACCAGGCGTTCCAGTGTGCGACCGCGATCCAGAGCGCGATCGTTGCGATGACCGGTTTCGCGAGGGGCATGACGATCCTGCGAAGAACCGTGAACTCCCCGGCGCCGTCAATCCTCGCGCTCTCCTCCAGGCTGACGGGAACGGTCATGAAGTAGTTGCGAGCGATAATGAAGTAGAACGGGTTCACCAGCGGATTGAGGATGAGGGCCCACCGGTTGTTGAGAAGTCCGAGGGACTTGTTCAGCAGGTATATCGGGATCAGCCCGCCCCCGAAGAACAGGGTAAACACGATGAGAAATGTCCAGAAATTCCTATTAGGGAATCTTCTTTTGGATAGGCTGTATGCCAGCATGGACGTGACGAGCACTGACAGGGCTGTCCCCAGGACCGTTCGGTGGAGTGTGTTATACAGCCCCCATCGTACCATCCCGGTGGAAAGCAGTCGTTCGTATGTTGCGAAGCTGACGCTCCGGGGAAACAAATGGATGCCTAGGCGATGGGCCTCCACCGGGTCACTCACCGATATGGTGAACGTTCTCAAGAAGGGGTACAGAATGGTGAGCGAGAAAACGGTGAGGAACGCGACGTTGGCCCAATCGAACACGCGTTCTCCAACGCTCAGGCGAAACGGAGATCTCACTTCTTGGCTCCCTTCGGCCAGATGGCATAGTCACTGTAGCGCTTGGCGATCTCGTTTGCGCCGAGCACGAGCAGGAAGGCTGCCACGTTCTTGAAGAAACCGACTGCCGTGGCAAAGCTGAAGTCGAACTGCAGCAATCCGATGCGGTAGACGTAGGTATCGATAATATCGCCCACGTCGTAGACGAGTGGATGGTAGAGATTGAAAATCTGTTCAAAACCAGCGTCGAGAATCCCGGAGAGGGACAGGATGATGAGGATCGTTGCCACCGGCATGATGCCCGGGATGGTTATGTGCCATATCTGCCTCAGCCGTTGCGCGCCGTCGACCGTGGCGGCCTCGTAGAGTTCGGGGTCGATATTCGCCATGGCCGCGAGATAGATGATCGACCCCCACCCCACGCCCTGCCAGAGCGCTGAGCCCACTATGGTTCCCAGCCACGGGCCCGGACGCGAGAGGACTCCGTTGTAGTTGATGCTCAGCAGATCGGCGACGTACCCAAACAGTCCGATCGTTGGCGAAGTGATCTCGCGGATGATGCCCGCGACGATCACCCATGACAGGAAGTGCGGAAGATAGCTGATACTCTGAGCCGTCTTTTTGAACCAGGTGGAGCGCACCTCGTTGATGAGCAGGGCGAACATGATAGTCGCCGGAACCCCCGTTACCCACTTCAGGGTGCTGATGATGAGCGTATTGCGCGTGACCCTGAGCGCCTGCTCGCTTGAGAAGAACAGTTGGAAGTGCTTGAGCCCGACCCAGGGACTGCCCAACACCCCGAGCTTGAGGGAGAAGTCCTTGAATGCGAGGGTCACGCCGTACATCGGCACGTAGCGGAATATGATGAGAATGAGCAAACCGGGGAGCGCCAGCAGGACGAGGTCTCTGTGTCTCCAATAGTTTTGGAAGAACCCCGTTCCGCGCTGCAGTACGCTCTTCTCCGCACGTACAGTTTTCTCTTCTGCTCCCATGTGCGGATTCTCCGGTTGAATCTAGTCAGAGCCGAGATTACGGCCGTCTACCGAGAGGCACCGTTCTTCGAGCGCCTCTCGGTAGAGTGGCCGCCTATCGGCTCTGGTACTCCCGGTTCGCCTCGTTCATTGCCTCTTCCAGCAGCCTTCCGCCGTGCTCCTCATAGAACTCGCGCACAAACTCATCGAATTCATCTAAGGGGCGCAGCCCGTTGATGAATTTGCTGTACTCAGCGATCACCCATCCACTGAGATCCGCGGATGCCTGGATCGCCTTCTCATCGGTCACATTCAAGCCCTTGCTTCTGGCCACGTCTATGTACCAATTGTCTGATGAGCCGACCACCTCGCCCTGGAATGCCTCGTACCGGGCGGACATGTTGTACTTCGCGTAGTGGTCGTAGTTGGTGTGCAGCCCCAGAAAATACTTGGTGGCTCCGATCATCGCTTGTCCCTCTCTGGTCGCCGCCTCACCGATGCGTTGTGCATGGTCCTGCTGCCACTCCCAGTCGACGCCTTGTCTGCCGAACACTACGAGCGTGTAGAGATCCTCGTCGGCGAAGATCGCCTCCTTGATCTGAAAGATCTTGTTGAGCTTTTCGGTGCCTTCCAGGTGGCTTCCAAAGTAGGAGGCGGGGCTGCCCGGTGGAAACGCGAGATTGCCCCGCATACCTCCGGGTCCAGCGGGCGGAGTGATGAGAACCAGCTCGGCATTGGGATCCAGCTTCCTGGCGAGCAGGGGAGGATTTTCCACGGCGGCCTCGGGCCCGGTGTAGAGCTTGGCGACCGGCCAGTCGTCAAACAGCACGGCGCGCCCGTTGATCACCATGTCCCAACTGGTCAGCTGATCGAGGGTGGCCCAGTCCTTCACGATGTACCCTTCTTCGTACCATCGATTGAGCGTCTCCAGCGCCTCTTTCATCTCCGGAAGAACAGCGCCGTACACCAGCTTGCCGTCTCTCTCCGTCCAGATGAACGGCAGGGCCCCATACGCGCCGAATATGATGTTGAAGAACCGGTTGGATTTGACGCCGAACGCGGACATCCCATACAGGCCGAGCTCTGACTTCACGGCCGCAAAGGCCTTCTCCCATTCGTCGATTGTCGCCGGCATGGAGCTGATTCCCGCCTTCTCCAACAGGTCCTTGCGCGCCGCCGTACCGCGCGGGGACGGTCTCCACCGATACAGGTCCGCCGGCACGCCGTAGATCACTCCGTCCCGGGTCTGGAACTTCCACAGATCCGTGTCGGTCTGGTCGATCTGCTGCTCGATGTGCCGGTATATCGTCGGCATGGAGGTTCTCACCCTGTCTTTGTCCAGAGCAGCCACCGCGCCCTGATCCACGAGGTCTCGCTGCAGGCTATACCAGTACCACATGTCCGGCGTGTCATCGCCAGCGATCATGACGTTCAGCTTTTCCAGATAGCCCTCGAACAGGGTATCGATCGGCTGAAAGTCGACCACGAACCCGAGCTTATCCGTGAGGATTTTCTCCAACGTCGTCTCGACAACGGTCTCCTGGTCGATCGGCATGCCGATGTGCGTGATCGTCCTGAGGACGACCGCCTCCTCCTTACCCGCAGCCGCTTCGCCCGATGGCGAGGCCCATACGGTCGCAGCCAGGCAGAGCATCAGCACTGCGCACACGAGCGTAGGAACGCCCCGTCTGGGTAATCCTTTCATGATTCCCTCCTTGGCCCTGCTTACTCGTTCTTGGACCATGATAGTTACGGAGTCTACCCCCCCCCCCGCGTTTGTCAAGCAAACGCAGTGCCTCATGTGCCTCATCGAAACACCTACTTGAACTGCCATTCATCGTGTGGTGGGAGGCAGACGAAGGAGATGGGGCTGAAGATGACGCATCGCAGAGCAGTAACCAGTGAGGTTGCCAAGAGATACAGGGCAGCCAGCAAGAAGCAGAAGAGCCGGATCCTGGATGAGCACGTCGCGTTGACCGGCCGCAACCGCGAGGGCATCCTTGCGTGCCCGCGCCTCCCTACTTGAGTTAGAAAGGTTATCAATGTTAGCATGACGTGTGGCCACCCTGTATGTACGTGAGGTTCCGGACGCGCTGCATCGCCGCTTCAAGGTCCTGTGCGCCACCCGTGGGGTTTCGATCCGCGCCGAGGTGATCCGCCTCATCGAGGAGGAACTCGCCGCGGTGGACGACATCAAGGCGGCGTTTGGCGCGGTGCTCGGCCCAGCACCCAAGCGCCGGTGAGCGGCGGCGGCCTCAGCCGCCTGGAATCATGGCGGATGCCGCCGGCGCTGAGGTTGTCCCGCCGAGCGTGCCGGCTGAGCCTCAGCGGGGCCGCGAGGGCATCCTCGCGTGCCCGTGCCTCCCTCCTTGCGGTAGCAAGGTTATCAATGTTAGCATAACGCATGGCCACCCTGTAGGTACGTGAGGTCCCGGACGCGCTACATCGGCGCTTCAAGGTCCTGTGCGCCACCCGTGGGCTTTCGATCACGCCGAGGTGATCCGCCTCATAGCTCGCGTGTCTTGGCGTCCGGCCGGTCGCGGGCGGCGGAGGCCACTCTCTCCATCCGGTCGAGCAGGTCCTGCTCGGCGCGCCACAGCTCCTCGGCATCCGGAGTCCTGTCCGACGCGCTCTCGGCCGCGGCATTGATGGCCGCGATCTGGGCTGCCTCTTCCGCCGCGTTCTCCTCGTCCGTGTGCTCCGCGCGAGCGTCGTCAGCGTCGGGGGCTTCGCGAACAGGGATGCGGCCTTGGACGCGACCGCATCGCTGCCGGCGGCCGCGGCGTGGCCATCGCCGGAAGCAAAGCGCTCCCACTGCTCGCGGGCCGTCTTGCGATCCCGCGCCAGGGAGATGGCGAACGCTTCGATCGATGACAGCAGCTTCTGTTGCAGCCCCACCACGAGCAGTCCGGCCGCCGCGCGGGTACGAGCCGGGACGCCTTGGAACCGGGTTTCCCGGACGCTGCGGTACTCGTCGAGCAGCCGCGACAGAACGAGCTCCGGCGCGTCGTCGGGCAGCCCGTCGATCACGACCCGGCACACCTCGCGCTTGGGGAATCCGCCCTGCACTTCGCGGATGTCCTCCTTGATGCGGCGGACCCTGACATCTTCCAGAACGCTCTTGCCGCGTACCGGCACGCCGCGCGTGAAGCGGTAGGGGTCGAGCAGCTCCAGCAGGGTGGCGAAGCTGTTGGAGTGGCCGTTGTGGGGGGTGACGGACAGGAACAGGCGGTGCTCGAAGCCCCCCCCCGGGTCGCGGATGGCGCGGGTGAACTTGGTCTCGATGCCGTAGCGCCCGCCGCTCGACGGCGCCGCGTGATGGGCTTCGTCCAGGATCAGCAGGCTGCCCGGAGACAGGTCGCCCAGCCACTCGCGCATGGGGTCGGCGTACGCCGGGTCGATGAGGAGGTTGTGCGAGACCAAGAACCTGCTGTGCGTGCGCCACGGGTTGACGCCGAAACCCCGGTCCCGGCGCACCTGAGCCAGGTAGGCGCGGTCCAGGATCACGAACAGGAGGCCGAAGCGCTCCTCCATCTCCCCCTTCCACTGCTCCAGCACGGAGGCGGGAGCCGCGACGACCACGGTGCGCGCTTTCTTGCGGAGCAGCAGCTCGCGGGCGATGAGGCCGGCCTCGATGGTCTTGCCCAGTCCGGTGTCGTCGGCGATGAACAGGTTCACGCGGGCGAGGCGAAGCGCCTTGCGCAACGGCTCCATCTGGTAGGCGTCGATCTTGATGCCGGCCCGGAACGGAGACTGGATGAGGGTCGGGTCGGTGGCCGTGACGCAGTTCCAGCGCAGGGTGTGCAGGAACGCGCTGAAGTGGCGTGGCGGGTCGAAGCCCTTGGAGCCCAGGTCGCCCCACGCTTCCTGCTTCAAGATGCGACGGTCGATCTCGAAGTCCCAGTAGACCTCCAGGGTCTGCCCCTGGGCATCATCATCGGCGCAGGCCAGGCTCACCCGCGCGGACTGCTGAGGGGGCTCCTCCACCGCCTCGACCAGCCAGCGGCGCGAACGCACCTCGACCAGATCGCCGATGCACGGCGCGCGGTCAGGTAGCAGTTCTGCAACGCGATCCAACGTTACGGCCTCTTGGCGAATGACTTGCGGGTCGTGCGCCCGCTTGGCACGGACAGAGAAACCCTCCGCGCATTGTGTAGCAGGCTGCGGCCAGATGGCCAGCGTGCTCCGATCCTGGTGTGTGAAGCCCACCTGACCACGACGCGACTCGGTCTGGTACGCTGCCGGGCACATGAGACTGAGCCAGTGGCACCTCGATCAGTTCGTCGAGCTGGGATACGTGATCGTCGAAGGGGCGCTCACCGACGCGGACCTGCAGCCGGTGATCGACGACTATGCGGCGATCGTCGACGGCATCGCGCGGCGGCTGCATGCGGAGGGACGCATCTCGCAGCTCTACGCGAACGAGCCCTTCGACACGCGGCTCGCCCGCATCTGCGATGAGGACTCCGCGACCTACTTCGAGTCGGACGCGGCCCTCGACATCGGGCGGACCCGCACGCGCGGACTGTTCGAGATCATGCGCAACCAGAACCTGCTCGACCTGGTCGAAGGCTTCATCGGTCCCGAGATCGCGTGCAACGCCATCTCCCACGTGCGCTCCAAGCTCCCGTCGGATGAGGCGGAGAACAAGGGCTCCAACATCGCTCCCTGGCATCAGGACGCGATCTTCACCACGCCGGAGGCCCGCGAGCTGTTCGTGCTCACGGTCTGGTTCCCGCTCAACGAGGCGACGGCGGACAACGGCTGCCTGCAGCTCTGTCCCGGCCTGCACCGCCGGGGCACGGTGTACTGGAGCCTGGACTCGCAGCCGCCGTGCGAGCCGGTGACCGTGCCCATGCACAAGGGCGACGTGATCTTCATCCACAAGCTCTGCCCGCACGGCTCCGGCCCCAACCGCACCGACGGCATCCGCTGGAGCATGGACCTGCGCTACCAGACGCTGGGCACCCCCTCACCGCGCCCGGAGTGGCCGAGCCTCATCGCGTGCAGCCGCGCCGCGCCGGACTCGCTGACCAGCTACGACGAGTGGAGATCGGCGTGGAAGGCCGGCATCGAGAAACACCCGAAGAAGCTGTCCTACCCCCGTCCCAGCGAGCCGACCCCGTTCCTGGGCCCCATGTACCCGTGGCTGGAAGTCTCGTCCTGAGATGGGCGCGTCGAACTACCAGCCCGGTAGCTGTACCACCGCGTGGGGTACCGTGAATGTCAACTTCGTTTCCGCGACAACCTCGCTTCGACGTGGCCGGCACCGCGCTCAGTGCGGGCGGTGCCAACGAGCTACTGAAACACCGACATGGTGTTTTCTGCTGCTTTCGCCCCTCGCGTGCGACGGCGCGGCAGCCGCCGCCCGGGAGCCTCTCCCGCACCCTCCGCGGATCGGCCATCCCGCAAAGCGCAGCGGCCTCTGCGATTGACCTCTCTTGCCTCGCCAACCATGCTCTCGCCCATGGAGGCTCCGATGCCAACCGGCACGACGTACCGGTACCGACTCAAGGTCCAGGGCCGGGTGGTCCACCACGGTATCACCACCGATCTGCGACGCCGCGAACGGGAGCATCAGCGCCGTTGGCCGGGTGCGCGCATCGAGCAGGTCGGCGAACCCACGTCTCATCGGGAGGCGTGGGAGTGGGAGAGACAGCAAGCGCAGCGCGGTTCCGTTCCGGCGGCCTGACCGTCGGCGCCCCAGTCCCAGCGACCTCCTCCAGGCCGTGCCTTCAGCAGACCTGCCACGCCAAGTGTTCGTTACGGGCGCCGGGTTCACCCGCGCTTTCGTCCCGGACGCGCCCCTGCTCGTCGACGACTTCGACAACGACGGCCTCGTTGAGAGGGTTCGCGGCCTGCCCAAGGCGAGCCAACTGCTCGAATCGGAGCGGAACCAGCACCGTCAGGGGTTTATCGACATCGAACGCCTGATGACCCGGCTCGACGAGCTGATGCCATATGACTACAGCGACAACGCGGTCGACGAGTTCGGGTTTCTGCTGGCGGAACTGAAGCGGGCGTTTCTCGAGCGGCTCTCCCGAGCGAGACAAGGCGAAGTCGCCAAGAACGACATCGCGGCTTTCGCCAGTCATTGCGCTGCGAACAATACCACCTGCATCACCTTCAATTACGACGACTTTCTCGATGAAGCCCTGTGGGCGACCGGCGACTGGAACCCGCATTGGGGCTACGGTTTCTTCTGCCGCTCGTCGTTGGACGCGGTCTCCATCTACGAGAATGCGCCCGGAGGCTCCACCCTCCTGTTGTTGAAGCTGCACGGCTCCATCAACTGGTGGCCGCGGCTCGGGTATTCCCAACCGTTCGTGCTCGACGCGATCACGCACCACCACGGGTGGAAAGGAGTCGATCGTCACGTCTATCCGCAGTCCCTCGTCGCCCGACACCTCGAAGCCGATCTAGATCGGCGGTGCCGTCAAGCATCTACCCAATCCTCCTCATGCCCGAGAGCAACGACATGAGCTTGCTCTGACGCGAATCTCAGAACTTCAGGCACGCTTGCTGCGGGGAAACCGGGATAATCTTCGGCAATCTCGTGTGCCGTCATTCCGGCGGAGAGGCATTCCAAGACTTGCGAGACGGATAGCCGCGTCCCCCTCACGGTCGGCCTGCCACCAAGCAAATCAGGATGCCAGACGACCCATCGATACCCCGGATAGGTATGGAGCTTCTTATCCGGCTCACCCATGTCTGGTCACGGATGCTACGACGCTGCCTTCTCGACGCCAGGAAGGATTGCCGGCCCGCGCCAGCTCGAATTCCTGGTCAACGGCACGCTCATGACGGTTCGTACGTGATCAGCAGCTCCACGCCGTCGATCCGTAGCGGGGAGTCCGGCTCGCCGGCCCGCGCCTCCAGCACGATTCGCAGCCGGTTGCTGCCCTGGCGGGCCGGCACGTCACCGCAGCGGAGCTGCTGGCCGCTCACCTCGCAGGCCAGCGGCTGATCGTTGAGCTCCACGCGCAGCCGGTCGCTTCCCTCGCGGTAGCCGTCCAGGGTGATCCTGAGGACGACGTCGGCGAGCACACCCTCGCCCCTGGCTCCATCCAGGTCGTCGGCGACGGTGAGCTCGATCTCCGCGACGTGACCGGGCTCGCCGAGCTCGAACGGCAGGGGCTGGTCGGCTCCACCGCTCCGGCGGTCCACGTCGTGCGCGACCACGTAGTGCTTGTCCTTGCGCGCGATTCCTTCGCGGTCGCCGATCTCGGTGAGGATCCGGTACTCGTCGGGGTTGAACAGCGGCACGTCGTCGAGGCCGATGTGCTCCTCCACCGCGTGGTGCTGGATGCCCGTGCAGTGGCAGTCGTAGTTGAACACGTGGATGGCGTCGACGCCGGCATGCCAGAGCTTGGCAGCCGCCGCGCGGAACATGGGCACCGAGGCGCGTGGATTGCGCTTGCCGTCCTTGTCCGGGTACGCGGTGTAGTACGGGACCCAGAGGTCCGAGGTGCCGCCGTAGACCTCGCACCCGTGCTCGTGGCCGAGCGCCACCATGCCGCTCACGTCCGGGGTCATGTTCAGGTAGCCGCGCGTGGCCGGTGCCAGCACGTCCACCAGCCCCTCGGCCGCCCAGGTGCGGACGTCCATGCCGATCGCCAGGCACTGCTCCTCGGTCGGCAGCACCCGCGCCAGCAGCGTCAGTTTCCGACCCTTGGCGGCGCCGGCCCGCCGCACGACCGCGCGCACCTCGCGCATCATCTCGGTCAGGTACGGCGCGCCGTCACGCTCGCGTCCCTCCTTGAAGTACATGGGGTGGCTGAGGAAGTCGAGCTCGAAGCCGTCGATGTCGTAGCCGGCGCAGAGCTCCTCGATCACGTCGACCTTGAGCTGGCGGACCTCGTCCACGGAGAAGTCGAAGGCCCAACTGAAGCCGTCCGAAGGCTGTCCCGGCCGCGCGTAGCGCCGCTTGTAGCGCTCCGGCGCGTCGTGGCCCAGGCGCACGTGCGGGCGCGCAAGCTCCCAGCGGGTGCGCAGCGACGGCCAGCGTTCCGACCAGTCCTTGTGGATGTCGTTCATGCGGATGCTCGGCCAGAACTGCATGCCGGCGGCGTGGGCGCGGTCCGCCCACACGGTCACCGGATCGTTGCCGGACTGGATGAGCCCGCGGACGTTTACCGCCCCACGGCGGAAGTTCTGGTTCTCGAACTCGTCGTCGGGCGTGTCGAAGCCGTACACCTCGCCGATCTTCGTGTCGTGGCAGAAGAACGACCCCTCGGAGACGCAGCCGATGTACACGTCGACCTGCGTGCCGGCGAGCGACTCGATGACGCGGCAGAGCTGGTCGCGGGTGATCGGCGGCTCGAACGCGTACAGCGCGGCTGAGCCGCCGTCGCTGTTGAACAGGAGCCTCGGGCGGTCAGGATCGGTGGACTGCGACATCGTATCCCTCCTGGTCACGGGACCTGCCGGTGGTTCGCGGGAACGAATCATGCTACACCGAGACCCGGAGGGTAGCGATGTCTGCTTCCTGGCCGCCGCGCCTCATGTTCAATTCCGACGGCAACTGGGTGAACAATTACCAGGAGCGGCACGACCCATCCGACCTCACGCGGATGATCGGCCCGCTCCGCGACGCCGGGGTCGACCTGCTGTCGGTCCTCATCGGCATCGACGACGACCTGTCCTGGCGAGGCAGCCCGCACGGCCAGCTCTGGTGCGACAACGTCACCGAGTGGGACGTGGACGGCGTCCCCACCGACATCCACGGCAACCCGATCCAGGAAGGCGCCGTGCACATCCACGGCCGAGCGACCGCCAACCGGAAGGCCACCAACGCCCACGAGGAGCTGTTCAACACGATCGCGTCCGTGATCGACGACGGCCACGACCTGATGCAGATCTACGTCGACGGCGCGCGCGAGCACGGACTGCCGGTGTTCGCGTCGATGCGGATGAACGACGCCCATACCGATTCCGAGGACCGCATGTGGTACGGCCGCTCGACGCTGAAGATCGAGCGGCCCGATCTGATGATCGGTTCGGCCATGCCGGAGGCAAGGCACGGCGCCGAGTGGACCTTCAGTTGGATGTGGGACTACGCGCAGGACGAGGTGCGCCAGCGCTTCCTGGGCATCGCGGACGAGACGCTGACCCGCTACGACTTCGACGGCCTGGAGTTCGACTTCTGCCGGCAACCGCCCTACTTCCGCGGCGGCCAGGTCGTGCAGAACATCCCCGTCATGACCGACTTCGTGCGGCAGGGCCGGGACGTCGTGCGGCGCCATGCGGAACGGCGCGGGCGCGACCTGCGGTTCGTCGTGCGCGTCCCGACCAGCATCGGCGAGTCGCTGTCCATAGGCATCGACACGCTGGCGTGGATCCGCGAAGAGCTGGCCGACGCCGTCGTGGTGTCGTCGCCCGGCTACTGTGTGACCAGGGCCGACATGGCCGCCGCGGTCGATGCGGCCGGCGACGGCCCGGTGCTGGTGTATCGCGGCTTCGACGGCAGCACCTACGCGATCTCGCCGCAGGAGGGCTACGAGCGCAACGCTCCGGCGGTCCTGCGCGGCGCGGGTCTGAACGGCTACCGCGACGGCGCCGCCGGCATCGCGCTGTTCAACTACGACTACGGGACCCACCGGGCCGGACCGGTCCCCGGCGACTACCACGACCTGACCGAGGACCACCTGCAGACGATCCGCGACCTGCGCGAGCCGGAGGCGCTGGCGCGGCGCGACCGCTGCTACTACCTGGGAGGCCCGGCGGCGCCGTCCGGCTGGGGCGACCACCGGCCGGTGCTGCCACGCAGGCTGGCGCTGCGCGGGCGCGGTGCCGGCGATGGCCACGCCCTGCACGTGACGATCGTCGACGACCTCGACGCGGGGCGCGCCGACGGCCGCATCCGGCGGACGGAGCTGCGGCTGCGCCTCACCGATTACGAGGAGTCGAAGGAGCGCCTGCATCTGGCGGTCAACGGCCGGCGCCTCCCCTTCGCGCCGGACCGCACGGTCGCCAACGGCGCCGGCGACGAGTGGCTGGTGTTCGACGATCCCGGCCTGCGCGCCGGCAGCAACGCGGTGCTCCTGATCCTGGACGGCGCCGCCACGCCGAAGCCGTGGCCGGTGCTGCACAGCGTGGAAGCGATGGTGGTCTGCTCATGAACGGCGCGATAGACGTCGGCACGCAGCGGCAACTCTTCATCGACGAACGGTTCATCGATGCCAGCGAGGGCGTGGCGCTGACGATGAACCCGCCGGTCCAGCACCCGGAGCCGGTGCTGGTCTCCGACCGGCCGTGGGAGGAGTTGGGCATCGGCGCCTACAACACCGTGTGGCGCGAGCCCGACGGCGCCTTCCGCATGTGGTACGACGCCTGGATGAAGGCCGGCCTGCCCGCCGAGGGCGCCCGGCGCCTCGCCTACGCCGAATCGGACGACGGCATCCACTGGCGGAAGCCCGAGCTCGGCCTGATCTCCTTCCGCGGATCGACGCAGAACAACATCGTCGCGCCCCACGTCGAGCGGCAGAGCATGCAGGGCGCCACCGTGTTCCGCGACGACCGCGCCCCCGCGGGGGAGCGCTACAAGCTGTGGACCAAGTTTCGCCCCACCGACGAAGAGGTCGAAGCCGGCGCGCTGCAGGGGCTGTGGGCCATGCACTCGCCGGACGGCATCCACTGGGAGACCTATCCCGATCAGCCCAACCCGCGCGACGCCATGTGCGACGTGCAGAACATGCTGTTCTGGGACGACCGGCTGGAGCTGTACGTCGGTTACATCCGCGTCCGCCACACCCAGATGGTCGATGAGGCGGCAGAGGCGGCCGGCCGGGGCAGCTACCGGTGCGTCGGCCGGATCACCTCCCCGGACTTCCGCGAGTGGTCGCCGCTGGAGATCGTCTTCGAGGCGGACGCGCAGGACCTGGGCATCCCGGTGCCGTGGCAGCGCGACGATCCGCGCCCGAACATCGACTTCTACACCAACTGCGCGATGAAGTATCCGTGGGCCGAGGACGTCTACCTGATGCTGCCGTCGGCCTTCTACCACTGGGGCGAGAACGACTTTCCGGCGACCATGGACGTGCAGCTCCTGACCAGCCGGGACGGCGTGCGCTGGAGCCGCGCGGGCGGCCGCAAGCCGTTCCTGCGCCGCGGGCTGGACGGCACCAACACCAGCGGCATGCTGTACACGAACCCGTGGCTGATCCCGGTCGGGGACGAGCTGTGGGTGTACTATGCCGGCATGAAACGCCTGCACGGCGGCCCGGTGGAGAGCCAGGAAGAGCGGCGGCTGGGCAAGCACTCCGGCATCTTCCGCGCCTCGCTGCGGCGCGACGGGTTCATTTCCGCCGACGCGGACTACGGCGGCGGCGAGCTGACCACCCCGGAGGTGCGCTTCTCCGGGCGCACGCTCACCCTCAACTGCGACGCGGGCGCCGGCGGCTGGCTGAAGGTCGAGCTGCTCGATGCCGAGGGGCATCCCCTGCCGGGGTTCGAGCACGGCGCCGCCGACGCCGTGCTGGGCAACGGGGTGAGCAAGCAGGTCACCTGGCAGGGGCCGGACGATCGGAGATCGGGCGACGTGAGCGCCGCCGCCGGCCGGCCGGTGCGCCTGCGGTTCGTGATGCGCGACGTGAAGCTGTACGCATTCCAGTTCGGGAGTTGACGGGCGCCGCGGGAGCGGCCGAAGGGAGGATGACGATGTCCGTACGGGGTTCCGGGCCGCCACCGGCGGCATCGCAGCCGGCGGCATGGCCGCCTCGCCTGCTGCTCAATACCGACGGCAACTGGATCAACAACTACCAGGAGCGGCACGAGCCGGCGGACATCACGCGGCTCGCCGGCCCGTTGCGCGCGGCAGGGGTCGACATGCTGTGCGCGCTGATCGGCATCGACGACGACCTGTCGTGGCGGGGCAGCCCGCACGGCCAGCTCTGGTGCGACAACGTCACCGAGTGGAACGTCGACGGGGTGCCGACCGACATCCACGGCCACCCCATCACGGAAGGCGACGTGCACATCCACGGCCGGCCGGCCGTCAACACGCAGGCCACCAACGCCCACCAGGAACTCTACAACACGATCGTCGCGGTGATCGAGGACGGCCACGACCTGTTGCAGATCTACATCGACGGCGCCCGCGCCAACGGCATGGGCGTGGTCGGCTCGATGCGAATGAACGACGCCCACACCGACTCCGAGGACCGGATGTGGTTCGGACGGTCGGCCCGCAAGATCGAGCGGCCGGACCTGCTGATCGGCTCGGACCTGCCGGAGGCCGTGCACGGCATCCCGTGGACCTTCAGTTGGCTGTGGGACTACGCGCGGGATGAGGTGCGGGAGCGCTTCCTGGGCATCATGGACGAGGCGCTGACCCGCTACGACTTCGACGGGCTGGAGCTCGACTTCTCGCGGGCGCCGCCGTTCTTCAAGGGCGGCGAGGCGGTGCGGAACATCCCCACCATGACCGGGTTCGTGCGGCAGGCGCGCGCGATCGTGGGCCGCCACTCACAGGAGCGCGGGCGCGAGCTGCGGCTCATCGTGCGGGTGCCGACCAGCATCGGCGAGTCGCTGCTCATCGGCCTGGACACGCTGGAGTGGATCCGCGAGGGGCTGGCCGACATCCTCGTGCTCTCCTCGCCCGGCTACTGCATTACCCGCGCGGATGTCGCCGAGGCCGCCGCCGCGGCGGGTGACGGCCCGGTGCTGATCTACCGCGGCTTCGACGGCGCCACCTACGGCGCATCGCCGCAGCAGCGATACGAGCGCAACCCGCCCGCCGTGCTGCGCGGCGCGGCCCTGAACGGCTACCGGGAGGGCGCGCAGGGCATCGCGGTGTTCAACTACGACTACGGGAGCCACCGCGCGGGTCCGGTCCCCGGCGACTACCACGACCTGACCGAGGACCACCTGCGCGTGCTCACCGAGTTGCGCGACCCCGATGCGCTCGCGCGGCGCGACCGCTGCTACTACCTGGCCGGCCCCCCGCAGCCGGGCCCTGCCGCCGACCACCGGCCAGTCCTGCCGCGGCAGCTCGCCCTGCGGGGACGCGGCGCCGGCGCCGGCCACGCGCTCTCCATCACGGTGCGGGACGACCTCCGCGAGGGGCTGGCCGCCGGCCGCATCCGGGGCGTCGAGTTGCGCCTGCGGCTCGGCGACCACGAGGGGTCGACGAAGCGGATGCACCTGGCGGTCAACGGCCGCCGGATTCCGTTCGCGCCCGATCGCACGCTCACCAACTCCCGCGGCGACGAGTGGCTGGTGTTCGACGATCCGGGGCTGCGGGAGGGCAGCAACTCGATCCTGCTGATCCTGGAGGGGGCCTCGACACCCCGGCCGTGGCCGTCCCTGCTGGACTGCGAGATCGTCGTCATCTCTGGGGACGGGTCATGATCGACGTCGGCAGCCGGCGGCAGCTCTTCATCGACGATCGCTTCATCGAGTCGCGCTCGGGGGTCACCCTGACCATGAACCCGCCCGTGCAGCACGCGGAGCCGGTCCTCACCCCGGACAAGCCGTGGGAGGAGCTGGGCATCGGCGCCTACAACACGGTGTGGCGCGAGCCGGACGGGACGTTCCGCCTGTGGTACGACGCGCTGCTGAAGGGCGGCCTGCCCCAGGAAGGCGCCCGGCGCCTGGCCTACGCGGAGTCGGACGACGGCATCCACTGGCGCAAGCCGGAGCTGGGACTGGTGTCGTTCCGCGGCTCGACGCGCAACAACCTGCTGGTCCCGCACGACGAGCGGCAGAGCCTGCAGGGCGCCACCGTCATCCGCGACGACCGCGCCCCGGCTGAGGAGCGCTACAAGTTCTGGACCAAGTTCCGGCCCACCGACGCCGAGATCGCCGCCGGCGCCGCGCAGGGGCTGTGGGCGATGCGCTCGCCGGACGGCATCCACTGGCAGCCCTACCCCGACCAGCCCAACCCCGCGGACGTGATCTGCGACACGCAGAACATGCTGTTCTGGGACGAGCGGCTGGGGCTCTACGTCGGCTATGTCCGCGTCCGCGAGACGCAGCGCCTGGACGAGGCGGCGGTGGCCGCCGGCAGGCGCTCCTATCGCTCGGTGGGCCGGATCACCTCCCCGGACTTCCGGGAGTGGTCGCCGCTCTCCATCACCTTCCAGGCCGACGCGCAGGATCTGGCCATCCCCGTGCCCTGGCAGCGCGACAACCCACGGCCGAACATCGACATCTACACGAGCTGCGCCATGCCGTACCCCTGGGCGCAGGACGTGTACGTGATGCTGCCGTCGATCTACTACCACTGGGGTGAGAACGAGTTCCCGGCGACCATGGACGTGCAGCTCCTGACCAGCCGGGACGGCGTGCGCTGGAACCGCGCCGGCGGCCGCAAGGCGTTCCTGCGCCACGGCTTCGACGGCAGCTCCACCAGCGGCATGCTGTTCGCCAACCCGTGGCTGATCCCGGTGGGAGACGAGCTGTGGCTCTACTACTCGGGCATGAAGCGCCGGCACGACCCGGGCAAGGACCCGGCGACCGAGCGTGAGCTGAGCAGGTTCTGCCACCTGTCGCGCGCGACGCTGCGGCGCGACGGGTTCATCTCCGCGGACGCCGACTACGGCGGCGGCGAGCTGCTCACCCCGGTGGTCCGCTTCACGGGCCGCACGCTGGTGGTCAACTGCGACGCCGGCGCCGGCGGCTGGATGAAAATCGAGATGCTCGACCGCGAAGGGCACCCGCTGCAGGGCTTCGGCATGGACGACGCGGACGCCGTGCTCGGCAACGGCGTGTCCAAGACGGTCACCTGGCAGGGATCAAGTGACGTGAGCGCCGCCGCCGGCACCCCGGTCCGCCTGCGGTTCCTGATGCGCGACGTGAAGCTCTACGCCTTTCAGTTCCCCGATTCCACCGGTTAGTTCCGATGGATGTCACCCAAGCTCAGTTGTTCATCGACGACGAGATCATCGAGCATCAGACCTTGCTCGAGCGCATCGTCCACCAGCCTGCCCGCCCGCGAGGCAACCCCGTCCTCTGCCCCGAGAAACCCTGGGAGGGCGAAAGCATCGCATTCTGCGCGGGCGTCTACCGGGTCGGCGAGACCGACGGCTACCGCATGTGGTACGCGACCTCGGGCGTGCTGCTTGGCGGTTATACCCACTGCATCTGCGTGGCGGAAAGCGACGACGGCGTGAGCTGGCAGCGCCCCGAGCTCGACTTCTACCGCGAGGCGGCCGGCGGACCCAGCAACATCGTCTGGGCCACCGACCAGGTGCTCGACGGGCCGACGGTTCTGCACGACCCGGCGGACTCCGAACGCCCGTGGAAGCTCGTCTTCTATCGAGGCGGCAGCGTATTCGTGGGGACATCCCCCGACGGACTGAGGTGGGAGATTCCCGGCGACCACGAGCGACCGGTGCTCCCCGAGTTCGGCGACCGTACGACGGCTCTCCATGACACGGGCTCGCCGGAGCCCATCGTGATCCTGAGCCGCGACGGCCGCGACATGCGCGCGGTGCAAAAGGTCCGCTGCATCTACCGCATCGGCCTGAGCGACGCCAAGACGATCCGTTCGCAGCCCGAGCTCGTGCTGAGACCCGACCTGGAGGACGGGCCGTACGTCGAGTTCTACCAGATGAGCGCCTTCCGCTACGAGAGCGTGTATCTCGGCCTCATCGAGCGTTACCACACGACGGAGCCGCCCTTTGCCGACATGGAGCTTACGGTGAGCCGCGATACGCGCGTGTGGCGACGCGTGCGTCCGCGCAGGCCGTTTCTGGCGCCTCCTGCCGGCGGGCGGGAGCTCGGAGCGTTCGACGCGGCGTGCGCGACGCCCGCCAACAGTCCGCCGCTCCGTATCGGTGACATGCCGAAGGGCGGGATCGGCAGCGGCGCCCTGTTCTTCTACTACTACGGCCGGCCGAGCTTTCACGGCGACCGGCACATGACCCACGCCGGCTGTATCGGCATCGCCAAGCTGCGGATCGACGGCTTCGCGTCGCTGCGTGCCGGTAGGCGGCAGGGTTCGGTGACCACCAAGCCGTTCACCTGGCCTGGGCAGACGCTTCAGGTCAACGGCCGGGTCATGGGCGGGAACCTCTGGCGGTATGAACGCCTGGACGAAGCGGACGGATGGTTGCGCGTTGAGGTGCTCGATGAGAGCGGACGCGTGCACGCGGGGCTGTCGGCGGACGAGTGCGCACCTCTGTACCGAGAGAGCACCACCTGGGAGCCCGAGTGGGGCCCGGCCGGCCAGCAGGCTCTCGCGCGGTTAACCGGTACACGCATCAAGCTGCGCTTCCTCATGCGTGCAGCGGAGCTCTACTCCTTCCGAGCGGCCTGAGGCGACGCCCACTACCCATCCGGGCCTTTCCTGCGTCCTGGCCCACTGAGATTCCTGCCATGGCCCTCTTCTCCTCCGCTCGGGAGCGCCGCCTCTGGCTGTGGACGCTGGCCGTCGTGATGGCGATCTACTCCACCCTCGGCCTCGCGGGGACGCTGGCCTGGGCACTGCGCGAGCACGGCCTGTTGGGCGCCTCCTTCCCCCTCGTCTCCTTTCTCCTCGCCATATCCCTGGTGGGGGCGACCATCGTCACGCACGGCCTGAACGCCCGGCCGGGCGGAGTGGAGATCGCCGTCGCCCTGGGTGTCACGGCCGCCTACCTGCTGGTGTTCCTCCGGATGGCGAGTCTGGAGGAGCGCTCGCACCTCATCGAGTACGGCGTGGTGGGCGTCTTCATCTACGAAGCGCTCGCCGAGCGCGCCAGCCAGGGTCGCCGCGTCCCGGCGCTGCCCCTGCTCGCCGTCCTGGCCACGGCGGCGCTGGGCCTGCTCGACGAGTGCATCCAGGCGTTTCTGCCCAGCCGCGTCTTCGACCCGATTGACATCCTGTTCAACCTGCTCGCGAGCGCGATGGCGGTCGGTGCGAGCGTCGCGCTGGCGTGGGCGCGGCGGTGGACGAGGTCGCGCCGGGCGCGCCGTCACGTCGGCCCATCTCGATAGGTGGGAAGAGCTGGACCTGCCCACCGTGGTTCGGGTGTGGGCGATCGGCGCAGGCGATTGACGATAATCACGCGATGCTTATTAGTGTCCCCAGAGTGAGTGGTCAGGTCATTCAAGTGCGCGGACACCGAGGCGCTGGCGAAGGCAGTCATGACTGAGTGCATGACTGAGTGTGATCCGGTTACGCCGGGCGAGATCCTGGTGGAAGAGTTCCTGAAGCCCATGGGACTGAGCCAGTACCGACTGGCAAAGGAAGTGGGCATCCCAGCCCAGCGAATCAGTGCCATCGTCTCAGGCAAGCGAGCGATTTCCGCGGACACTGACCTGCGGCTCTGCCGGTTCTTCGGTCTGTCTCGTGGCTACTGGCTACGCGCACAGGCTGCCCACGACATCGAAGTCGCGGAACGAGCGATGGGTCCGGCGCTGGACCGAATCAAGCCCTGGTCGCAGCCAGCCGCGGCCATGCACGCTCCCGCGCGTGGCGTGGCAGAGTCCGGCGAACGCCGTTACACGACGGTGAACGAATAGAGAGCTTCGACCCGTCATTTCCAGGCCGCGGAGCGAGTGGGGGTTGCCCCTCCCGCAGGAAACCTGATAGCCTGTTCGGTTATCCGTGGGTGACCACTCGCTAACCGGCCCCGGCTTCGGCGACTCACAGGTCGACGCCGCCGAACCGAGGACGGGGCAGACGGAGCGGTCCACGCTCGGCACCCGTTTCGCGGCCCAACTGCATCTGGTCCGCCAGCACCCGATGCGCCACCTCATGATCCTGGTCGTGATCGCGTGGCTGCTGGCGTTCCATTACGTGCCGATCTATGGGATCACGCTGGCGTTCAAGCGCTTCAACCCGCTGCAGGGCTTCTGGGGCGGTGACTGGGTCGGGTTCAAGTACTTCGGACAGTTCGTCACCGACCCGAACGCTCTGCGGCTCATCCGCAACACCGTCCTGCTCGGCGGCCAGCAGCTCATCTATGGATTCCCGGCGCCGATCATCTTTGCGATCCTGCTCAACGAGCTGCGCCACGAAGGGTTCAAGAGGACCATGCAGTCGCTGACGTATCTGCCGCACTTCGTGTCGACGGTCGTCATCGTCGGGCTGATGTTCCAGTTCGTCGACTTGGATGGGCTGCTCACCACGATCATCGCCAACATCACCGGCGAGCGGCCGGTCATCCTCACCAATCCACGCGCCTTCCGGCCGATGTACATCATCTCCGGCATATGGCAGAGCCTGGGTTGGGGATCGATCATCTATCTGGCGGCCCTGACCGGAATCAATCCCGAGCTCTACGAGTCTGCGGACATCGACGGGACCAACCGCTTCCAGAAGATCGTCTTCATCACGCTGCCGACGCTGCTGCCGACGATCCTGATACTGTTTATCCTGAATACGCGACAGATCGTCGAGGTCGGGTTCGAGAAGGCGCTCCTCATCCAGAATGCGGCGACGTACGAGACCTCCGACGTCATCCAGACCTACGTCTACCGCCGTGGGCTGCAAGGGGCGCAATACAGCTACGCGGCTGCGGTAGGCCTGCTCAACAGCGTCGCCTCGTTCCTGATCGTCTATACCACCAACCGGATCGTGAAACGGGTGCGCGGTGAAGGGCTCTGGTAGTGGCGTATCTTTACGGCCGGTCTCTTGGCTCGCGTCTGTTCGACGTGCTCAATCCGGTGCTCATCCTGGTGATCGCCGCCAGCGCCCTCTTTCCATTCATCCACATGGCAGCGCTCGCCACCAGCGACTTCACCGCCGTCGGCTTCGGCATGGTCAAGCTGGTGCCTGTGGACTTCCATCTGCGAGTCTTCGAGTACCTGTTCCAGTACAACCCCTTCATCTTCCGCGCCTACTTCAACTCGACGCTGTACACCATCCTGAATACCGCGTTCACGTTGGTGTTGTGCTCGCTGGGCGGGTTCGTGCTGGCGCAGTCCAAGCTCGCCTTTCGCGGTCTCTGGGGGACGTTGCTGCTGGTCTCGATGTTCTTCAACGGCGGCCTGGTTCCGACCTTCCTCTGGTTCCGGCAGCTCGGGCTGCTCGACACGATCTGGGCGATCGTCCTGCCGACGGCGGTCAGCGCTTTCTACGTGTTTCTCTTCCGGGTCTACATCCTCAGCAACGTCTCCACCGAGCTTCTCGAGTCGGTGTACGTCGACGGCGGCGGCGACCTGTTGGCGTACTCCCGCATCGTCCTGCCGCTCATCACGCCCATGCTCGCCACCGTCGGCCTGTTTGCGGCAGTGACCATGTGGAACTCGTTCTTCCCCGCGCTCATCTACCTGAGCGACCGCAAGATGTACCCGCTGACCCTGTTCCTGCGGGAGATGGTGGTGCTCCGCAACCTCAGCGGCGGCGGCAGTCGCGGCCAGCCGAACATCAGCGCAGCGGAGTTGACTGCGTTCGACGCGATGCAGGTGGAAGCCGGCGTGGCGGAGACCGTGTGGTTCGGTGGATATCTCACCGCGTCGAAGATGGCGTTTACGTTCATCACGGTCATTCCCATCCTGTTCGTCTACCCCATCGCCCAGCGCTACTTCGTGAAAGGCATCCAGATCGGAGCGATAAAGGGGTGAGTAGCGCACCGAAATTTGCACTTCGTTGTCGTGTCGAGGGGCATCGACATGGAGAAACCAACAGGAGGTGTTGCATGTTGCAACGACTTACACGCTGGGGTCCGGCGCTCATAATCTTGGCGCTGATCTCGGCCGGGACGGCATACGCAGGCGGTGAGGAAGAAGGCGCCGCCGAAACGCCGGTGCTCAGGGTCGCTGGGTTTTACGAATTCAACCCGAACGCGACCAGTGAGACGCTGGTCATGAAGTGGGTCGGCGAGGAGACCGGCACGATCATCGAGCCGATTCACATAGCGCGGACGGATGAGGGTGCGTGGTGGAACACCCGGCTCGCATCGCAGGACTTCCCCGAGATCACCGACGTCCGAGGCGGGTTCTCGGAGGCTCCCGAGGTCTACGGTCCGCAGGGGATGTTCGTGGCGATGGACGTAGAGCGGGATGAGGGACGCATGCCTGCCTATCAGGCTGCGCTCGATGCCTGGGATCTGGCGAACGAACAGTTGTTCGCGCCCGACGGCCATACCTACCGGGCATACAGGATCCAAACCCGGGCCATGGACCCCGCGGTTCCGGGCTACGTTCTCCGCGCCGACCTGCTTGAGGCCGCAGGCTACACGAACGACTCCGGGCAGTTCCGCACCTCGGACGACGTGCTGCAGGCGATCGTCGATACCAAGCCACACTTCGACGCGCTGTTTGGCCGGCTCACATACGGCGTGTACAATGTTGGCGCGCGGGGTATCCGCAACACGGGTCAGCTGCCTCGCGTACTGTTGCGGGACGAGTTCTCCGCGGACACGGCGATGCAGCTCGAGGAGGACAACGTCTGGCGATTCGGCCCGCTCAACTCACGGTTCAAGAAGGGCATCGAGTTTCTGCGCACCCTGTACGAGATCCGCACGCTCCACCCCGACTATCTGACGATGTCGGAGGAGGACATGTTCCGGCAGATGCAGCTCGAAGGGAAGTTTCACTTCGGCTGGGGTACGTGGGGGCCGGTGACCATGGTGCGGCCGCTGGAGTTCGAGCAGAACTGCGCGAGAAACTCGCCCAGCTTCGACAATTTCCCGCCGTGCGATTGGGAGACCGTAGAGGTCGTCGCTCCGACCGTGGACGGCGAAGAGGTCTGGAAACGGCAGCGCAGCCGGCTCGGCGGGTCGCGCATCCTCTCGGCCGTCAGCGAGCACGCGGCCGCGGCAGTCAAGGTCGTCGACTTCCTCTACACCGACGCTGGCGCGACGCTGACCCTGATGGGCCCGGAGGGATACGCATGGGTGTACGACGATACACCGGGCAACCTCTGGCAGCGTCGCTGGATCCTCTGCTGGAGCGGCCAGTACCCGGTAGACGAATGCCGGGAGAACGACCCGGACAAGTCGAAGACCCGCGGTGAGATGATCGGCGAGAACCCACTGCAGTTCCTGTACGCCCCCAGTGACACGTGGGGGATGGACTGGACGAGCTTCTATATGGATCCGGCCGATCCCACTGGGCTCATCGCCCTTCGAGGCGAGGTGGCGAAGATCGCGGCGCGGTGGATCGACGAAGGGACGTGGCACCTTCCGCCTGCTCCTCAGTTCCCGTTCACCGACGACGAGCTTGATGAGAAGGTGCAGTTGGAGGTGCAGCTTCACACCTACGTGGACGAGCAGATGACTCGGTTCATCGACGGACAGAACGACATGAGCGGCGATTGGGCGGCATTCATCGACCGGATCAACCAACTCGGCGCCGGCCGGCTGGAGGAGATCTACAACACGGCCATGAACCGCTATCTGGAGGCCGCCGGTATCACTCTGAACTAAAGACGCTCCGACGAACCCCTCGCGCACGACGTGGCCGGGCTGGAGCTTGCTCCGGCCCGGCCCGTTCTTTGCTGGACTGACGTGAAGCTCTACGCTTTCCAGTTCCCAGATCCGTCTATCTGTAGACTTCCCGCCGATGTCCGATCTTCTTGACGAACAACGGCCCAGCTCAAGCTCCATACTCTCGTCTGAGTTGTTCCAGGGAAACGACCCTGCCTGCGGCTATGTCTTCGTCTGACTCCTCGATAGCCGTGCGGTCATCGTCGGTAACCGGTTCGTCGTCCACGGGCACATCTGCAAGAGACGAAGCGACCGGATCGTCCGAGGGGTGCAGGGACTGGATATATTGCCTCACAGCATCCAGCTCGTAGTCCGACAGGTCATCGATGAGGCTCTTCAATTCCTCTCGGGACACCGTACTCTCCTGCGGGGTCATCCACGTAACCTATCCTGGCTTTGGTCAGGGGTCAAAGGATCCGTGACCGCGGAATCACGTCGCAGGTCACTCCACGGTGAACGAGTAGAGCTTCGACTGATACAGGTAGAACCGCAACCGCACCACCTGGCCTGCGATGTCGCGCAGGGTCTTGTCGCCGTTCCAGGTCACGGGCAGGCGCAGCCCGTCCCGTTCGATCGGCCGGCAGTCGCGCACCGTAAGTCCCGGGATCGGCGTCCCGATCGGGTCGGCAACCTCGACCTTTATCCGCCCGCGGGATGCGTCCGCGTTGACCTGCAGGCTGTCGCCTTCCAGGCGAAACGGCTTGGTGATCAGCACCCCCAGCTCGTCCGAGGCCGCGCGTGCGACGAACCGGTCTTTCGGAAGGGTGGCCAGCCCGGTCCCACTCGTCCGCTGCGCAGCGTTGTGGGAACCCGAGTGGCCGCTGTAGTAGAAGCGCACCTCGTCCCCGTACTCGATCGTCCGGGCGCCGGCGATCATGCCGCCGTCCCAACTGCCGATGACCCCGCGCGGAATGAACACCGGCCGGTTGGCCAGCCGTTCCCAGCGGAACCCGTCTCTGCTGAAGGTCAAATGGACGTCCATCGTATCCGCCTGCGAGGGGTCGCCCAGATACCCCTTCAGCCCCCATTTGTTGAAGACCTGCAGCAGTCCCAGGTACACGCCCTGGCAGAAGACGACGTCGATGCCGTAGAGCCGCGGCGGGTCCAGCTCGTCGGGGCGGATGATCACTTCCGGGTCGGTCCAGTTCACGAAGTCGTCGCTCTCCGTCCTGGCGATCCTGCGGTTGCAGCCCATCCCTTCGTGCGTGTGGTCGGTGGCGCCGATCGCCGCGCGGGTGTCCACGTAGGGCTGCGCGCGCAGGTAGCGATGCAGGTAGTCCTCCGCTTCCGGATGCCGGTACAGGCCCCCGGCGTCGCCTTCGACCTCCGGAAAGCCCAGGTCCGCGGGCCGCTCGCCGCGCGGGCCGGCCAGGATGGTCGGCCGGCGGAAGTTCACGTACCGGCTGATCCGTTCGTCGTAGAGAAAGCAGCCGTTGCCGTCGTTGGAGTCGCGGATGATGGACCGCTCGTCCGGGTACATGTGCCAGTCGATCCCGTCGGCCGAGTACGCCGCGAACAGCCGGCCGCCGCCGCGCCTATCGGGGTCTACGTGGTGGTACCAGCGCTTGATCGTCCCCTTGTACCGCTTGCGGGGATCCGGATCGTGCGGATCCTTCAGCGCCACGCCGAACTCGCCCTTCATCGCCGAGGTGTCGATGAGGTTGTTCCGCTTCGATCCGTCGTGCTCGACGATGCCCAGGTCCGGCTTGTGCCACTCGAAGCCGTCCTCGGACACGGCGTACGCGCGGGCGTACAGCAGCTCGTTGCCGGGGTCGTCCTCGGGGTCCTCCTCGAACACCGGATACCACGCCTTGAACAGCTTCTCTTCGGCGTCGTACAGGCTGGGAGCGATCGGCAGCGGGTTGCCCGGATGCTTGGCCGGCATCTCCGGAACCCTGCGGAGCATCCACACGTCGTCGACGACGTGATCGTCGATCAGGAGCTGCGTCGCGGTGCCGACCTCCGCCACTCGATACCGGTCCTTCATCATCACCCTCCGTGGTCGGAGCCATTCTGACCGCGTCAGCCAGCGGCCACAACGGCGGCTCCCCGACCGGCGGTGAGTCGACCGTGCGATCCTGGCCACCATGAAGGCAACGGCGCAGCGGGTATTCACTCCCGGCGACGGCGCCGCGCCGCCGGCTCTGACCGGACGCGAGCGGGAAGAGGAGACGCTGTTGCAGTGTCTTGCGGACCTGCTCGGCGGCACTGCGCCGCCACACAATGTGGCGCTGATGGGGCCGCGCGGCAACGGCAAGACCGTACTGCTCAACTGGTTCGAACGCGCCTGTCGGCGAGCCGGCCGAGTGGACATCGCGCGCTTGTCGCCCAGCCGAATACGGACCGAGCAGACCCTGGTCGACCTCCTGGTGCCCTCGTCTCTCATCAAGAAGATGCTGCCGGTGAAGGTGGGCGTCAGCGAAGCCCAGTGGGCGACGCACGCCCCGTCCCCGCAGAACCTCACGGAGCGGTTGATCGCTCGGTGCCAGACGAAGCCCGTCGTCGTCCTGCTCGACGAAGCGCACACGCTCGCACGCGAGGTCGGCCAGCTCCTGCTGAACGTAAGCCAGGAGGTCCGGGCGGACGCACCGTTCCTGCTGGTGCTGGCCGGCACGCCCGGCCTGCCAGCGCATCTCAGCACCATGAACGCGTCCTTCTGGAGCCGCTTGGGGGAGGGGCGCCTTGGCATCGGCCTGCTCAGCGACGCCGCCGCCCGCGCCGCCCTGGTCAAGCCGCTTGCGGCCTACGGCGTGGGCATCGACGCTGACGCCCTCGCCGCGGTCGTAGCGGACAGCCAGCGCTATCCGTACTTCATCCAGCTCTGGGGCGAGGCTCTCTGGAAGCAGCGCCTCGCTACCGGCACGACCCGGCTGACCGCCGCTCACGCAGACGCCGCGCGCCCCAACGTGATCGCCCGCGTTACGGACTACTACCAGGACCGCTACCGGGAACTGGAGGCCGGCGCCCTGCTGCCTGCGGCGGTGGCCACGGCGCCGCTGTTCCAGGCCGGCGCCGCAGCCACCGCTTCCGACCACGCCATCGACGCTGCCCTCGCCGCGACCGGCGCGGACGCCGCCGCGCGGCTGGCGGCACGCGAGGAATTGCACCGGCTGGGATACATCTGGAGCCCGCCAAGCCAACTCCCGCCGGTCGTCTGGATCGCCGGCATCCCGTCGTTGATGGCGCACGTGCTCGACCACGCCCCGCCTCTCCGCGATCCGCTGCCGGCTCCCACAACGGCGCGCCTTGCCCCGGCCGGCGGCGGCCCGTAGACTCCCCGAATACTCCCAAGCCCTAAGAGGAGGGTTCACATGAGACGAATACGGAGATCGCTGCTCACCGGCGTCGTGGTGGGGCTCATCATGGTCATGGCGACCGGCGTGGCGTTCGGGCAAGACCACTTCGCCAAGCACCTGGAGATCGAGTGGCTCGGCTGGACCATGCGCTTCCACGACGAGGACAAGGCCTCCGAGAACATCTATCTCAACGAAATGTCGGAGCGGTTCAACACCACCTTCATCTGGCCCGATCTGCGGGACTGGAGCAACACCGAGGCGGTAGCCGCCCAGCTCGCGACCGGCCGCATCCCCGAGTTCGCCGCAGTGCTGCAGGCCAACATGGACGAGCTGTACCAGGACGACATGATCCGCACTTGGTCGTTCGAGGACATCCGCGAAAAGATGCCCAACACCGCCCAGCTTATGGATGAGACCGGCGCCTGGTCCTTCCTGCGTGTGCCGGGTGAGGACGCCCTGATGGGCATCCCGCAGCTCTTCCGCACCCCCCTGACGATGATGGTATCCTACTACCGCCTGGACTGGCTGGAGAATCTCGGCATCGAGCCGCCCGGCGAGCTGGTGGAGATCGCGCCGCGGGTGTTCTGGAGCACCGAGGGATTCGATACCGAACAGATGCGGCAGATCCTCAAGCGGTTCGTGGACGAGAATGCCTCGGGCGCCGAGCGCACCTACGGCCTGGGCAGCTACTTCCCCGCCACCTTCACCAGCTTCGGCCAAGCCGGCGCACTGTATGGCACCGAGGGCCGCGGCGTGGACATCAACGTGTTCGAAGACGGCGAGATGAAGTTCATCTACGCCACGAACGCCTACCGCGACGCGCTCATGTGGTTCAACCAGCTCTATCAGGAAGGCGTCCTGAGCAAGGAGACGGTGATCGAGGCCCAGGACGCCGCCGCCGCGAGAGATCTATGGAACTCCGGACACCTCGGCTACATGCAATACCACTACTCCTACATCTACGAGGCTGCCGATACCGAGGTGCCCTTCGCGATGCTGCAAGCGAACCCCGATGCCAAGGTGCTGGTCGTGCCGACCGAAATGAATCACATGACCGGCCTGTACGGGACCTCGGCCGGCGGCGCGGTGATGTCGTCGGCGATCCCCACCGGATTCAAGATCGGCACCCTGGGGCGCGCCGCGTTGGCATCGAGCGATCTCTCGGATGAGAAGTTCGACCGCGCCATGCGTATCTTCGACTGGCTGCACTCCACCCGGGAAGGCTTCCTGCGCAACTGGTACGGAGTGGAAGGAGTGAACTGGAACTGGTCCGGCGAGCCCTGGAACTCCGCGATCATCACGCACCAGTTCAGCGAAGAGGAGCAGCACAAGCACGCCGGCAACCTGATCGGCGGCTACTGGCTCCCGTGGCTGCACGACATCCGCAAGCTGGGCCAGCCGTACGAGCGGGTCGAGAACGACTTGTTGGCGAAGGATGGCTACATGGACCACTATGTCCATCAGTACCGCTACGACTTCCTGAACGAGACCAACATCATCACGATGCGCAACCGCTACAACTCCGCTCTCACCACCACGGCCCTGGAGTACACCGCCAAGTTCATCCTGGGCGACCTCGACATCGATGAAGGATGGGACGACTACCTGGCCGATCTCGACAGGAACGGCATGAGCAGGTACCTGGAGGAGTACGCCAAGTCGCCGTTGGTCGACGCCTACCTCGACGGCAGGCTCGAATACTGAGCCGAACCGACTGACCGACCGGACGACCGGTGAGGCTGGTTGCAGCCTCACCGGTCGCTCTTTGCCAATAGGAACGGCAGTTGAACACGACACTGATCGGCGCGATCAAAACGCTCATCTCGATACCTGTCGGAGTCATCGGGCTGTGCCTCGCCCTTGCCGCGCCAGCGTTGATTTTCTTCGGAAGCACATTCGAGGAATCGCCCGCGACGCAATCACAGGTCGCACGCCCGGGAGAGAACTCACCGAACTGATGCGCTCCTATACCTCAAGAGCATAGGCCGAATGAGATTGAGGTAAGGATGGTTGAACTGAAGCGCCAATCGGTTTCTTCACCAGTTCCGCTGGGCTGGCTCAAGCGGTGCAGCGATCACTCTGGTCATCGCACGTTAGCGTTTACCCTAGTACGCAAGGCTGACGTCGAGTAACGACCCTCAGGTGTGGCTCTTCAGTTGGGACTCCATCCAGAAGTACAGGGCGTGCAGGCGGTTGGGGAACCGATAGCCGCCACGGACCTCCGGATCGATCTCCAGGGCGCCGAGAGTTCTCATGCGGCGCAGGAAATTGTTCAGCACGCGCCGCTCGTCTTCCGCCAGCCGCGCTGCCAGCTCTCCCCGCTGAAACCTCATCCGCTGCGGTGAGTCGGCCATCTTGCGCAGGATCGAGCGGTAGCGGTCGCTCTGTATCGCCTGAAAGATCTGCGGTTCCAGCAGCTTCCGGCCGACGATTTCGGCGGCCCGCATGACGCCCAATCTGATTTCGTCCCCGGCGATGGCAGGCGATCGGGAGGTGCTCCAGACGGCATCGCCGATCTCATGCACGCCGCGGTCGGCAGCGCGCACCAGACCCCGTAGGCGTTCGATCGCGTCGCGCCGCCCGACGAACAGCTCGGCCGGCACCGGTTGTCCCGGCCGGAACGGACTGGCTTCAGGGGTCACGGCTACGCCTTCAGCGAGCCCACCATGATGCCGCGCACGAAGTAGCGCTGCAGGAACGGATAGGCCAGCACGATCGGCCCGATGGTGATGAGGATCACCGCCGCCTGCACGTTGTCGCGCTGGATCTTCCGGGCGAACTCGTCGTTGAACCGGTCGATGACGGCGAGCTCCCGCTTGTTGAAGACCTCTTCCATCATGCGGCGGATGAACTCCTGCAGCACGATCCAGTCGTTGCCCGACGTGAAGATCAGCGCCTCGAACCATTCGTTCCAGATGTTCACGGCCGTCCAGAGCGTGACCGTCGCCAGCACCGGCATGCTCAGCGGCATGACGATCGACACCAGGATCCGCCGGTAGGTGGCGCCGTCCATCAGCGCCGACTCCTCCACCCCCTGGTCGATCGCCATGAAGAAGTTGCGGATGATGATGATGTTGAAGGCGTTCACCAAGCCCGGCAGCACCAGCACCCAGAAGGTGTTGTACAGCCCGAGCGACCTGATCAGCAGAAACGTGGGGATGAATCCCCCCGAAAAGAACAGGGTGATGAGCAGGATCGCCATCAGCAGGCCGCGGCCGGGCAGATCCCGCTTGGACAGCGTGTAGGCGGCCAGCGAACCGACGAACACGCCCAGGGCGGTCCCCACCGCCGTGCGCAGGATCGTGTTGCGATAGGACCGCAATACCAGCGAATCGAACAGCAGGTACTGATACGCCGATGCCGACCAGTGGGTGTTGGTCAGCTTGAAGCGCAGCACCTTGGCCTCTTCGATGCCCTCCAGCGACACCAGGATCAGGTTCCAGAACGGGTACAGCACGGAGAGACAGAACACGGCCATCAACAACACATTGACCCCGTCGAAGGCATGGCTGCCGATCCCTCTGCGAACGGTCACGATCCCAGCCCCCCTACCACAGCGCGTAGTCGCTGTAGCGTCGCGCCAGGGTGTTGGCGATCAACACGAACATCACCGCGACGAGGTTCTGGAAGAGGCCCACCGCGGCGCCGAAGTCGTACTGCCGGTCGACCAGCCCGACGCGGTACACGTAGGTCTCGAAGATGTCGGCGACGCTGAACACCAGCGGGTTGTAGAGATTGTAGATCTGGTCGAAGCCCGCCTGGTTCAGGTTCTGCACCGTAAGGATCAGCATGATCGTGATCACCGGGACCATTGCCGGCAGGGTCACGTGCAGTACCTTCTGCAGGCGATTCGCGCCGTCCACGTCGGCGGCGTCGTACAGGCCGGGATCGATGGAGGTGATCGACGCCAGGAAGATGATGCTGCCCCAGCCGATGCTCTTCCAGATGTGGGTGATGACCACCGAGAACAGGAACCAGTCGGGCTCCGCCAGGAAATAGATCGGCTCGGCGCCAAGGGCCCGGATGACGGCGTTGATCGGGCCCCGCTCCACCGAGAACAGCACCTTGAAGATGGCACCCAACACCACCCACGAGAGGAAGTGGGGCAGGTAGGAGATGCTCTGCACCAGACGCTTGTAGGGGCGGTTGGTCAGCTCGTTGAGGATCAGCGCGAAGGCGATCGGCGCCGGGAACCCGAACACGAACTTGAGCAGGCTGATCCGGAAGGTGTTGAAGACCAGCTCCAGGAACTGCGGCGTGGAGAAGAAGAACTTGAAGTGCTCGAAGTCGTTCCAGCGACTGCCCAGTATGCCGGCTCGGGCGCTGTAGTCCTTGAACGCGATCATCACCCCGACCATGGGGACGTACTTGAAGATCGCCAGCAGGGCCAGCGGGATCAGAAAGAGCAAATACAGCTCTCTCATGCGGAGGATGCGGGATCGGGTCTGTCTCCGCAGCGTCTGCCTGACGGCCGCGTCGATCGCGCCGGGTGCCGTCGCACCGGACGGCTTGTCCATGATCAGATCATCGACTCAGGCTTGACTCAAAGTCAAGACGGACGGATGGCGATGGCATGGTGCTGCGCTGCTTCCAGAGCCGTCGCCGTAGCGGTCCGGGACAGCATTCAGCGCGCCCGACGGCGTGCGTACCACCGGGATGGATGCGCGCTGCGATTCGCGCGCGCCCGTTCCACGCGCTTCAACCTCTATACGCTTCCCTCCGGTGCAGTACTCGCAGCACCAGGATGGCCGGTGGGTCAGCGGAGTCATCGAGCGTAAATCTGACACGCCACGATCCGACTCAGTCGCCACTCACGGTCGTAGCCGCGTAGCCTGCGTACATCTCCTTGTTGATGCACTGCATATCGGACAATCGCGTTACGGATTCCCTCGCGAACCGCCGCGTCCAGCCCATGAAGATCCGACACCGCGCGGCGCGTCCATCGAACGGGCACGTACTGTCCTTCGGAGAGCTACTTCTGTAAGAGAGAATCGAGCTCTTCGTCGTCTACGACAGCGCCCTGTTCCACATCCTGGTATGCCTCCTGCATCGCCTCGATTTCTTCAGGAGACTCCGGCTCATCGTCCCAGGGTGCCGTCATCAGCGCAGTGTTCAAGGGATCGTTCTCCACTCCCTGAAGAAACTGCAGATATCTTTTTGCGGCAGTGAGCTCGCGCTCCGGCAAGGCATCCACCAAGTGGTGTATCTCGCGGCGTGTCAGGTCCATGCGGCCGGTCCCGCAACGTAGTCCGTCCGCACATCGGGTGTCAACATGCGCCGGCCTACTCTCCCGTCATGCCGGAGGTGCCCATCGTCTCCACGATCCTGCTCTGGTTGAAGATGAACACGCCGATCGGCACCGCCATGATGAAGAGGGTGACCACCGACGCGGCGCCCACGCGGGCGATGCCGCCGCCGGCGACCTGCGACAGGGCGTAGGGAAGCGGCTTCAACTGCTCGGAGTAGATGAAGACATCGCCGGTGTTCCGCCACATCACCTGGAAGTTGATGATGATCAGGGTCAGCCAGGCCGGCTTGACGATCGGCATGACGACGCGCGCGAAGATCGTCAGCTCGCCCGCGCCGTCGATGCGGGCCGCCTGGATCAACGAGTCGTGCACCATGGAGTCGATGAACTTCTTCATCAGGTAGAGGCCCAGCGTCTGCGCCCACGCGGGCACGACGATCGCCCAATAGCTGTCGATGAACCCCAGCCACGACAGCGTCAGATAGTTCGGGATGACGGTCACCGCTCCCGAGAACATGAGGCTGAGGATGACCACCTCGTTGACGAGCTTCTTGCCGGGAAAGTCGTGCTTGGAGAGCACGTAGGCGGCGATCGAGCAGATCGCCAGGTTGCCGGCCAGCGCGAAGGTCACGATGAACACGGAGTTGAAGAAGTAGCGGGACAGGGGAATCCAGGACTGCTCCATCAGCAGGAACAGGTCGGTGAAGTTCTGGAACGTGGGCCGGCGCGGGACGAAGCGGGGCGGAAACAGGAACAGCTCGTCCAGCGGCTTGAAGGCGTTGCCGGCGGCGTAGACCAGCGGCAGCGCCATGAAGATGCCCCCGCCGCACAGGAACAGCAGGATGACGATGTCGCCCGCCAGCGAGCGCGACAGGTTGCGATTGCGCAGGATGGTGGCGACGTTCCGCCTCATGCCCTCACCCCACCTTCGCCAACAGCCGCTGCACGATCTTCTGCGCCACCACCATGGCCAGGAACAGCAGGAAGATGATCGCCGAGGAGTACCCCAGCTCGAAGCGCACCAGCGCGTGGTCGTTGGAGTGCTGGACGATCGTCCAGGTAGCCCAATCGGTCGGTTCGTCGCCGGTCAGCGCCGAGATGACGGTCGTGTTGGTCATCGACTCCGTGATGGCGAGGATCGCCCCGAACAGCAGGTACCCGCGCATGGCCGGCAGGGTGATGTACCACAGCTCCTGCCAGCGGTTGTCGATGCCGTCGATGGCCGCCGCCTCATACAGGAACTCGTCGATGCCCTTGAGGCCGGCGATGAAGACCAGGAAGCTGGTCCCCAGGCTCATCCAGAGCACGACCCCGATCACGATCGGCATCATGTAGTCGGGATCGATCAACCACTGGATCGGTTTGGTGATCATGCCCAGGGCGATCAGCGTGCCGTTGATGTAGCCGTGCGCGTCAGGGCTGAAGAGCAGCACCCATATCATGAAGGCGTTGCCGGCGATCGCCGGCGCGTAGAAGAGCAGCGTCAGCACGATGCGGAGGCGGTGCCGCATCTCGTTGATGAGCCAGGCGAACAGAAAGGAGAGCAGGTAGCCGACCGGGCCGGTGATCGCCGCGTAGACCAGCGTGTTCTGCAGGGCGATCAGGAAGATCCTGTCGTCCAGGAACATGCGCAGATAGTTCTCGACCCCCACCCAGGTCGGGCGCTGCACCATGTTGAACTGCGTGAGGCTCAGCACGAAGGAGAACAGGACCGGCACCACCACGAACACCGAGAACGCGATGAGAAACGGCGCCAGCATCGCGTAGGAAACCCGTGCCTGCCAGAGCTTCGCGCCGGTGACCCGCAACCGCTCGCCGAAGGTCATGCCGGGAACGTGCACCGCCGACATCACCCTTACTCCGCCGCCGCCAGCTCGCGCACGATCTCTGCCGGCACGAAGTCGCCGACGTCCGGAACGTAGGCACCCTGCAGGCGATCGATGCGGACGAACCGCTCCCAGTACCGGTCGCGGTGCTCCGCCGGGAGCGCGGCATGGTCCGTCTCCAGCCCGAACTCGGCCCGCTTGCGCGCCAGCTCCCGGTTGATCGCACCGTCGTAGCGCCGCACCGACTCCCGCACCCCCTCTCCGTCGACGACGATGGCGCGGATCATCCAGTTCAGGTTGCGGAACACGTAGTAGCTGCCGACGATCGGCGGCAATCCCTCGACCCAGTCCGCCTGCTCGAACAGCACGCGCCGCTCGGCCGGGCTCCACGGGATCTCCGCGAGGGCCTGCAGGTTGGCCGGTGCGTAGCGCGCCGCCTCGCCGAGCAGCGACTCCAGCTCGGTGCCGTACAACACCTGCGCTTCCCTCCCCGACCACCACTTCAGGAACTCCCATGCGCCGTCCGGGTTCGCCGAGCCGCGCACGATGGACGATCCGGTGACGCCGACCGCCGTCAGCGACGACACGTCCCACGTGTTCTGCACCGCTCCCGGACCGGCGACCGGCTCCGGAATGATGCTCGGCAGGACGGTAACGGTCCGGTTGACGGTTCCGTCGGCCGTCCGCGTGCCGGGGACCACTGCCATCCCCCACCGCCCGCTGAGCTCCGGCGCGAAGACGACCAGCGTGTTGTAGAAGCTGAACGGCTGGATGGCCAGCGGCATCTCGCCGAACCGGAACCGGTTGAAGAAGTTGTAGGCATACGGCACGTCGTAGCGGATGAACAGGTCCGTGAACTCATCGACCGTGCCGATCACGGTCTGTGAGTCGAGGTTCGTCTCGATGCTGTCCTCCTTCATCACCGGGACGCCGCGCTGGTTCACCATCATCAGCAGCGAGCCCGGATCCATGGCGAGCCCGAAGTCCAGGTGGTGCGCGCGCAGCGTCGGCAGCAGGGCCCGAACGTCGTCCCAGGTCGCGGGGATCCCGATCCCCAGGGAGTCGAGGATGTCCGTGCGGTAGAACAGAACCGGGAAGCTCATCGTCTCCGGCAGGGCGTAGACGCCGTCGCGATGGCTGAACGGCGCCAGCGCGCCGGGTGCGAAGCGGTCCGCCACCTCCGCGTAGCCGTCCATCGCGGACAGGTCCGCGAGCATGCCGCGGAAGGCCAGCTCCATGTTCGCGTGGCCGATGACGGCGTCCGGCGCGGTGCCGGCCAGGTTGGCCGGTATCAGGATGGACTGGATGCTCCGCACCAGCTCCAGCTCGACCGGGATGCCGGTCGCAGGTGTGAATAGATCGTCGATGATCTGCCGGAGGATCTGGCTCTGGTCACGGCCCGTGCCCATCCAGACGGTGACCGACGCGCCTGATCCGTCCGCGGATTCGCTGCCGGCGACCGGGAACGGCTGGAGGTAATTCGGGGAGAACGACGCCACGAATGCCTGCAGTTTCCTGAACCACCGCACGAGCAGGTTGACGCGGGTGCGCGGGAGCTCCCGGTCCGGCGAGGCGACCACCAGGTAGTCGACCTGCAGCGGCTGCTCCCGGTTGCGGGCCGCCCACACGCTGAGCGCCGTGATGCCGTTCTGCAGCTCGTTCAGGACGAACGGGATGACCGCCGGGCGCTGCGCCATCCGGTCGAGCAGGACGGCCAGCTCCTGCACGCTCGATGACATGCCGCCCGCGCCGGCCATGCCCTCCACCCGTCCGGCCGCGGACACCAGCCGCTCCCGGAACGCGGGCAGCTCGCCGATCTCGCGCGGAATGCGCTGCTCGAGCTGGTAGCTCCGGAACGGGTCGGGATTGGACGACGTGATCATGATCACGTCGCGGTAGAAGACGAGAAGATCGTCCACGATCGCATCCACCTCGGCCACCGCGGAGGCGAACTCGCCCAGCACCGCCTCCATCCGGATCGTGTGCTCGCCGGCCTCCAGGTGGAACAGGTAGGGCTCGTCACCGCCCAGGGATGTCACCCGGTAGGCCGAGGAATAGGGAAACGCCACGGCGTCCACTTCCCGGAACGGGACGCGGCCGTCGATCGAGATCCGCCGCCAGGATCGGGAGCCGCGGTTGATGTCCTGCTTGGCCTTGACCGCGATCCTGTAGCGTCCGCTCGTCGGCACCGCGAGGGTCCACTCGATCCAGTCCCCGGCCTTCGCCCAGCGGTAGCCGCCGATCGAGTTCATCCGGACCTGATGGGGGTGGTAGGGCTCGATCGACGGATCGCCCTTGTCGTGCACGGGGAAGAGGGTCGAAGACGAGCGCGGCCCCGCATCCTCGCCCTGGATCTTGAGCAGGAAGCCGGACGCCTCCGGGGAAGCGGCTGTCGCGTCGCGGTACTCCGCGTAGGACGGCGGTCGCTCGCCCTGCGTCACGATCAGCGCCGCGATCGCCAGCGGCTCCGCGATCCCGGTGAGCGTCACCGTGTTGACCCCGCGGCGCAGAAAGAACGCGAACGGCTCGGCGTGATCGCCGCCCCGGTCGCGGAGATACGCCGTGGTCCAGCGCGGCCGCTCCTCGATGCGGGGCCGGATCTGGTTGCCGCGGACGTCGGCCCGCACCCCGCCGCTGTCGTCCCAAGTGCGCGGGAAGCTCAGGCGCCGAGCCTCCTCGAACGGCACCTGCCCGTCGATCGCGATCTCCCGCACGGCGGGCATGCGCCTGCCGGGCAGCGGGTGCCAGGTGACCTGCATCCGGTAGAGCCCGGACCGCGGCACGGCGACGGCCCAGCTCACCGATCCCCGCTCCGCGGTCAGCAGCGCCGCCACCCCGCCGATCTCGCCCGTGCGCGGCTCTCCGTCGGCCACCGTGAAGTCCGTTCCCGGCACGACGATCGGCCGGTCAAGCCGCACCTCCGGCCACTCCCCGTGCCGGCGGAGATAGTCGCGGTACGTTTCAGCGCCGGCGGGCAGGCCCGCCGCCAGCAGCAGGAGTGCCAGAACGCGCCGCGCGGCCCTGCCGGTCAAGAGCCGTTCACCGCTCTTGCAGGTACTCCCAAGTCAGGAGCATGAAGACGCTGGCCGTCCAGGTGTAGCCGGGAGCGCGCAGCCCCACCCCGGTCAGCGCGTCGAAGTTCTCGTACTGCCCCATGGCCCTGTGCTCGGCCATCCGGCAGAACGACGCGGCGATCCGCCGCGCCAACTCGTCGCGGCCCCCGCGCCTGAGGCCGTCCACGATCAGGTACGTGCTCGGCGCCCAGATCGGCCCGCGCCAGTAGCCGTCGCTCTCGTAGCGCGGGCTGTCGGGCGCCTCCGTGGCCGGGCCGTGCTCGGTCAGGAACCGCTCCTCCAGGATGGCCGCGAGCGCCGCCATCCTGTCCCGGTCCAGGTGCTCCCCGAGCGCGATCGGCATCAGCGCCAGCAGCGAGGTCGGCTGGGGGTCGTACGCGTGGCTCCCCGACCGCCTGGCGACGAACCGGCCGCCCGCCCAACTGTGGTCGTAGAGCCGCTCCAGCAGCTCTTGCGCGGAGCGCCGCCACCTGTCCGCCTCCTCCGTTCTGCCGAGCCGCTCGGCGATTCGCGCGCAGGTGTGCATCTGCAGGACCAGGAACGCCGACAGGTCCGGCGACTCCAGGAAGAAGCCGTCGTCGAACAGCGTCGAGTTGTCCCAGCCGCTGTCACACCCCTGCGGGTACTCGGGGATGCCGTCGCCGTCGGAGTCCCGGTAGTCCATCCACCAGCTCGTCCACGCGGCCAGGTGGCCCAGCACCTTCTCCAGGACCTCGGCCTCGAAGTCGAAGGCGTCCATCATGCGGCCGAAGCACCAGCCGTGAATCGGCGGCTTGGTCACCGCCCAGATCACTTCCTGGTTCGGGTTGGTCATGTCGAACAGGGTCCCGGACTCCGCCTGCAGCTCGAAGGGGAGCAGGAACTGCTCGAGGGCGGTCTGGCGGCTCACCTTCATCATCGCCAGGGCGTTGAAGCAGTGGTCCCACGTCCACACCGAGCTCATGAACTTCTTGGACATGAGCATCGCGTCGTAGCGGTAGACGTCCCGCGCCCGCACGAAGCAGGACCACAGCGTGTACCAGGTGGCAACGGCGAAGTCGTAGCGGCCCTCGGGCGCCGGCGGCATCCTGGCGAGGAACCGCTCCCACTCCTCCCTGACCGTCGCGCTCTCCCCCTTCACGTCGACCGGCTCGTGCCGGAGCTTGCGCTCCACGTTCATGATGGTGAGGGTGACGGTCGCCGAGCCCGGGCCGGCGGCGCCGGCCTTGTCGGCACGCACGGTCAGGTCCCGTTTCCAGTCGAGGTTCTCGGTGCTCTGGAACCGCCGGATCGGCCCGCGGAGTACGCCTGCGCCGCGAAACACGTGGAACCGCGAGGTCGTGCGCTGGTTCACGGAGATCACGCAGAAGTCGTCCGGCCCGTACTCGGTGCCGTAGCCGTGCTGAGTGATCGCCCGGAACTCCAGGTCCAGGCCGTGCGAGTCGAAGGCCAGCGTATGGTCGTCCCTGACGAAGATGGTGGCGCTTCCCCCGTCGCCGGACACGGTGATCCGGTCGGGCCGCATCGCGTAGGTGTAGTCGACGCTGTTCCCGCCGCGGGTGAACTGCAGCGTGAACGCCTCGTCCTCGCCGAAACGCCGCTCGACGTTGTGGATGACGAACAGCCCCTTCTCGCGGTCGCGGTTGACCGAGACGTAGGCGCCGTAACGGCTGAACGGGATGTGATCGAGGTTGATCGTGACGTCCTTCATGCGCGCTCTTCCTGCAGCAGGTCGACCGTCTCACCCGGGTCGCTCTCCCAATCGGTGAGCTGCTCGATCGGGATCTTCTTGTGCACGATCCGGGAGTTCTCGATCATGAACACGTAGCCGATCCCGTTCCTGATCACCATGCGCGGCCAGCCGATCCAGTGACTCCGGCCCGATTCCAGGGCGGGATTGCGCGGATGGTACTCCCAGTTCTTCAGGTCCTTCGAGCGCGCCAGCCCGACGGTGTCCCACCAGCCGTGATGCTGCTTGCCGTGCGGCTTCCAGGTGTTGCAGCCCTCGTACCACAGGTACCAGGTGTCGCCGATCTTCGTCAGCGACCGGGTGCGCACGTGGATGGCGTCCCAGTCGTCCAGCGTTTCCGGACCGAACACGGGGTTGTCCTCGTCGGGCACCCAGTGGACGAGGTCGTCGCTGTACAGCGCGTAGCCCCGGTCCCCGGCCGGCCCGCGCGGAGGGTTCGGCGTGAAGCCGGCGTACATCAGCAGATACCTGTAGCGCCCGCCCTCCAGGGTGACCACGTCGAACTCGTGCGCGGCGTCGCCGTGGTCGAACACCGGGTTCCCGGGATGGTCGACGAACGGCCCCAGGGGATGGTCGGCGATCGTGAGGCAGAACCCGTTCCACTTCGGGAACATCTGTGACGAGTACAGCAGCGCCACCTTGCCTTCGCCGGTGACGATGGCGCCGTTCGGATACAGGTTGTCGTAGGGCACGTTCGACTTGGTCACCACCGGCTCCGGGTGCAGCTCCCAGCGCTCCAGGTCGTCGCTCATCGCCACCCCGATCACGCGCTCCAGCCCTCCCTCCTGCTGGCCGGGGCGGGAGCCCATGACGTACAGGTAGTAGCGGCCTTCGTACTCGATGATGCCGCCCGGCAGCACGTGCCCGGCGGTCCAGCTTCCTGCCTCGCCCGTGGGGATGGCCAGCGTGGTCTCCGCGAACCAGGTCAGCGGGGTCAGCCGGCACTCGTCGATCCGGTAGTGCTCCTCCTCGCAGTCGATGAAGACGTGCGCCTCCGTCGGCTCGAAGAGCATGTCCCACTGCCCGGTCGGCCCCTTGATGTAGCCGTGCGGCCCATCGTTGATGCTGAAGCGGAAGAAGGCGCCGCGCTTCCGGAGCCGGATCCGCCACGGCGGATGGCCGGCGTCCGCGTAGGTTCGCAGGATCTCCTCGCTCCCCTGCCTGCGGCGCCCCAGGTAGGTGCGCCCGCTGCCGACGTTCAGAAACGCGCAGTTCTCCCGGTCGGCGTCCGAGGAGAACCAGATCCTCACGTCGCTGCCCGGAAGCGGCCCGTCGGTCGCGACCGATACCGTCAGCTCGTAGTTGCCGGTGACGAATCTCTCGATCATGGTCGTTTCACTCCTTCAGCCGACCAGTCCCACGCGGTCGACGCTCTTGATGAACCAGCGCTGCACGAACAGGTAGAGCACGAGCACCGGCAGGATGAACACCAGCATGGCGGTGTTGACGATCGCGGCCACGAAGCCGGGATGCGGCCGGGCGCCGGCGTTGAACGCGACGTACCAGTCCTCGTACTGAAAGCCGAACCCCACCATCACCCCCGACAGCAGGTCCCGGTTCGGCAGGAACAGCTCCGTGAAGGTCAGGTCGCTCCACTGCCAGACGAACGCCAGCAGGAACACGACGAGCAGTCCGGAGGTGGCAGACGGCAGGACGATGCGCACGAACGTGTTGAGATAGCCCGATCCGTCCACGTAGGCCGCGTCCTCCAGGTCGCGCGGGATGCCCTTGAACACCTGCCGCATGATGTAGATGAAGATGCCGTTCTTGTAACCCATGCAGGTCAGCGAGGTGAGCACGAACGGCAGGATGCTGCCCGTCAGGTTCAGGCCTTCCGGAAACAGCCCGAAGAAGCTGAAGTAGCGAAAGTTGAAGAGCAGCGGAACCATCAGCAACTGCGGCGGAATGACCATGCTGAACACGGCGATCGCGAACAGGACGTTCGTGAGCCGGTTCCTGAAACGTGCCAGGCCGTAGGCCACGAACGTCGACGAGGCCATCTGCGACACGCACACCAGCAGCGTCAGGCCGAGCGAACGCAGCGCGTTGTGGAAGTAATCGAGCGAGACCACGACGATCCGGTAGTTCAACAGCGACAGCTTCGACGGGATCCACACGCGATTGACGTCCATGATGTCGGCCTCGGACATGAACGACTGGACGAGCTTGTGCAGCACGGGGAAGAGGACGATGAACGACACCCCGGCCAGGAACGCGAGCCGGAAGACCCGGAAGAGCAGGATCCGCCAGTCGATCCGGTACGCGGAAATCGCCCACTTCGCCAGTGCGGTGCTCATACTGCCACTCCGCTGTTGCGCGTGCCGCGCGCCACGATCGCTCCGACGATTGCCAGGATGACGGCCATGGTGAGGAAGAACACCCACGCCATCGCCGTGGCGGTTCCGTATCCCGCGCCGCTCCGCATGCTCTCGAAGATGTACCGCAGCAGCTCGCTGTCGGCGGCCGTGAACGAGTCCACGATCATGTAGACGACGATCGGGAAGATCAGCGGCGCCGCCAGCGGCAGGGTGATGTAGAAGAAGGTCTCCCAGGCGTTGGCGCCCTCGATCCTGGCCACCTCGTACATGGAATCGGGAATCCCCTGCAGCCCGGCCAGGAAGATCAGGATGGGGATGCCCGCGGCCGCGGCGATGGCGGGGAGGCGGGCGGTGGCGTCGACGATGTAGGCGAGCGCGCCGTCGACGGCCGGTGAATCGACCACCCAGCCGCTCACCATCTGCTGGGTGAAGCGCTCGAACAGCGATCCGATGCTCAGCTCCTGGGTCAACAGGTACGACTGCTGCAGGGTCACCAGCACGCCCGACGACAGGATCACCGGGAGAAAGAGCACCGTTCGCATCACGCCCCGCCCCCGGAACGGACGGTTCAGGAGGGAGGCACAAATCAGGCTGAACACCAGCACGATCGGCACCTCCGAGACCAGCTTCACCACGGCCGCCGCCAGGTGCCGCGGAAAGAAGGTGTCCACGCGCAGCACGTGGTGGAAGTTGGCCAGTCCGACCGGATGCAGGAGGTAGCCCTCGTCGGTGATCTCGATCTCACCCATGCTGAACGAGATGGACTGCACGATCGGCATGATCAGGAAGAAGACGATGCCGGCCATCAGCGGCAGCGTGAACAGGTAGCCCATGCGCGCCTTCTTCCTGGCCAGGTCGACCCCTCCTACCATGGCAGGGCCTACCACGCCACTCGCTCCGTCACCCGCAGGTAGTCCCTCGGGCCGACCGTGATGCCGGCATGGGTATACGGCTCGTCGCGGTAGTTGACCACGACGTCCACGCCGTTCTCGTAGCGGGTCACGCGCACGCCGTCGGCCAGCGTCGCATGCGCGCGGATCGGCACCGCCGCAAGGCCCGAAAGGGCCCGGTTGAGGGTGCCGTGCATCGCGAGCATGGTGTCCTTCCAGCGTGCGTAGACCGAGGCGTACAGGTCGACGTCGTGGAGCGGCTCCGGCAATTCCGGCGCGTCGTGGATCACGGCGAACGCCAGGCTGCTTCCCGATTCGATCGCCCGCAGCAGCGCCGTGCGCGGGTCGGCCTGGTAGTTGATCGGCTCGGACGAGTACGGCACGGACCCGTGCAGGACCATCTGCATGAAGGGGATCGTGCGGGTGACGATGTCGTAGTCCGGTTCGCGATAGGGGACGTTCATGACGGCGGCCGCGTGCGGGATCAGGTGGGCGTTGGCCCCCTCGATCAGCAGCCTGAAGCCGCTGTCGGCGAGCTGCGATGCCGTCTCGTCCAACACGTGCAGCGTCTCCTCGGGGTTGAAGATCCGCTCCGGATCGGCCCCTCGCCGGTAGTCGCTGAAGCTCATGGCCCCGAACCGGTCGAGCCCCAGGTAGGGGTGGTCCATGCGCCCGTAGCGGCCGGCGAAGGAGGCGGCCAGGCCCGGCAGCGCGGCCGGCGAGATCAGGTACGCGCCCGTGGGCACGTCCTCCGTGAGGGCGGGGTTGCGGTCGAGCAGCCTGACCGGAGCCCGGTCCAGTCCGCGCGCCGCCTCGCGGCTTGCGCCGAACCCGTCGAAGAGGCCCCGCTCGTTGACGGCCAGGAAGTCGACGGCGGGATAGAAGCCGATCCCGTGCTGCCGGCAGAAGTCGAGCAGGTTCAGGAACGCCCGCCGGCTGCCCAGCTTGCCGTTCAGGGAGACGCGGCCGGGAAAGCGATGGGCGGTGCCGCCGGCCAGCCATCCGGCGTAGCGGACGATCAACCCGTCGGGGTTGTCCAGGTCGGAGAGGATCCGCCGCGCGTCGCGGTAGCCGGTCGCCACCGCCGTCGAACGGTACGGGATGCCGGCGACGGTGGCCGTCGTGGGCACGGACGCCGTGACGTCCAGGAACAACGGCTGCCCGGCGCCGCTCGCCTGCCGCGGCAAGCCCCTCTCGAGCAGGTGCTCGCGGTAGATGCGCGCCATGGACGAGTAGTCCGCGCTGCCGGCCGGCAGCAGGTGGTAGCGCGCCACCAGGTCACCCGCATACGACTCGGGGGCATAGATCGCGTAGGCCCCGAACAGGGCGTCGCCGGTTTCCCGCGCCTCGGTCCGCCCTTCGGTGATCGTGAAGTCGGCGAAGACGGTGTGGTACGAGTGGTAGACGCCGGCCTTGAGCACGGAGACCGACGCGATCGAGGCGCCGGACTCGATGATCGCCAGAAAGCCGGTGTCCTCCCGCACCGCGCCGAACACGGGCAGGTAGCCGTGGTCGCCTGCGCCCGGCTTCGGTTCGAGGCTGAAGTCCCCGCCGTAGACCGGAACGGTCAGCGACCGGGCGCCGGCCTTGCGCTCGGCCAGGTCGATGAGGGCGCCCGACCCGGACGGCACGAACAGGTAGCCGGAAGCCTCACGGCGCGCCGCGAAGAAGAACGGCAGCAGCTCCAGCGACAGCACCGGATACGACACGGTCGTGTAGGTCGGGCCGGCGCGGTACGGCACGTCCACGCCGTACTCGATCTCCCGTCCGGGCACCCGGACGATGAAGCCGCGCCCGTCGAGCACGACCTCCAACGGTATGACGAACCGCTCGTGGTTCTCTTCCGGCGCGGTCATCCCGAAGGTGCCGTGGTCGGCGACGATGTCTTCCGGCGCGTAGCCGTTGTCGGCCAGGGCCGCGAGCAACGCCTCCGTCTTGAAACGCGGATGCTTGAACTTCAGGTAGAACGTCCGCCCCAGGAAGGGCTCCATGACCTCGGGTTTCAGCGACCTGATGTCGACGTAATCCTCCCGGTCGGCGACGATCATGTCCACGAGCGCCTTGGCGTAGTCGGTCTTCCTCTTCACCAGGGAGCCCTTCAGCTTGAGCATCTGGCCGCGCAACTCCTGCTGATTCTCGCCGGCCGCGCTCTCTGCCTTCCGGCTCAACTCGGCGAGCTGGTCGAGCCCGCTCAGGTACGCGTCGTCCCGGATGAGCAGCGTGTGTCCCGCGAGCAGCGCCTCGATCCGCTCCGTGAACACCTCGCCGAGCGGCCCCGGCACGCTGATCTCGATCGGGAAGGGCTCGTCCTCGACAGGGATCAGCGTCGCCGGCACGTAGTAGGTGAGCAGCGTCTCACGCTCCGCTTCGGTGGCCGCCGCCAGCACGGTCGACGCGAACCGCTCGCCCTCGACGATCTTGGGCATGAGCCCGGACTCCAGCCACTTCCTTCCCAGCCGGAACTCCACCCGGAACCCGCCGTCGATCCGGCGGATCTCGTGCTGATCGTGCAGCACGCTGTCGGTGTGGCTGTCGTACGAGACCCTGGCGCCGTTGCCCCGGACGTACGACATGCCGAGCAGCGCGCGCAGGCGGTTCCGTTCCTTGCCAGCCGCGATCCGGTCGTAGCGGCCGGCGTCCTGCGGGTTCGAGTGCCAGAGCGCGCCGCTCTCCTTGTCCTCCAGCGCGAAGTTGGCGGTCGCCGGGTCGACGTAGAGGCGCAGGTAGGCGTTCTCGGCCACCATGGCGAAGGAGCCGGGCACGGCGACGGAGTCGCTGACGCGTGCCGACAGCGGCACGGCGGTCATGGCCAGCGCGACGGTCGCCACGGCAAGCGTCCGGACGCGCCGCGCAACAGGTGCCAACGTCATCGGGTGAACAGGTACTCCCGCCAGACCCCGGCCGCGAACCTGACGATGGTGTTGCCGACGCCGAACAGCACCAGGACCACGAACACGGTCACGCCGATGCCGGCCAGGATCAGCAGGATGACGAGGATGCTCCTGAAGAGCCGGTCGTAGTCGTGCGTCATCATCGTGGACGTCAGCAGCAGGAACCCGCTCCAGACGAACGCCAGGGAGAGCACACCCTGGTAGAAGCCGGCCTCCTCGCGCACCAGCACGTGGCTGAAGGGAATCAGCACGACCATGGCAAGGACCACGGGTACGGTGGCGAAGACCGTGGCGACGTACACCTGTGCCAGACTGCCCTTGCCCTGCAGGATCGTCGTCAGAGCCCAGCTCACCACACACCAGAGCGCCAGCGGCACCAGGATCGTCGGGACGACCCGGACCAGATCGAACCGGGCAGGGTCGAATCCGCCCGTCGTGGTGTTGAACACGAACCCCGTGCCCTGCCGGAACAGCACGTAGACGAAGCAGAGGGCGGCCAGGATCACGGTGGCAGCCGGGATGGCCGCCAAGTGACCGCTTTTCAGCTCGCGGAAGCCCCGGATCGGGTGGATGGACGTGTGCAGGGAGAAGCGGAGGTCGCGCACCAGGTCGCCGCCGCTCACACGCGCCAGCGGCAGCGCCCGGGTCATGGCGGCCGTCCGGCCGAGCCGGACCATGAGCGCCCGGCAGCGCTCGCCGAGGCCGAGCTTCATCAGGACCGCGAGCAGCGCCGCAAGGATCACGGCGAACAGGACCACCGGCAGGAAGATGCGCCTGGCCACGTCGCTCCGCAGCTCCACGAACGCCTGCGAGTACCCCTCCCGGTCGTTGGCGCGGCGAAACGAGCGCAGCGCCGCCCGGTAGTCGCCGGCGGCGAGCCGGGACCGTCCGATCGCGGCATAGGCCACCTCGAACTCGCTGTCGTAGGCCAGGACCTTGTCCCACAGCCGCACCGCCTCGTCGTGGAATCCGTTGGCCTCCAGCGCCAGGGCGGAGAACACGTACCGGCCGTGGGCCGTCGGCTTCATCACGACCAGGCTCCTGGTGCCGGTGTCGAGAACGACCAGGTCGTTGCCTCGCGCATCGATGCTCACCGGCGTACGGAACTGGCCGACCCGGTTGCCGAGCCCGCCCATGATCGCCAGCAGGGAGCCCGAGCCGTCGTAGGTGAAGATCCGGCCGCGCCTCTGGTCCAGGGCGCTGAATACCCCCCACGGCTGCCCGGTCACGTCGACGAGCACCGAGGGGCCCTCGTGGAGGGAATGGAGCAGGTCGCCCCGCGGCGGCGTGCGGTCGCCCGATGCGATGGGCACGTTGAACCCGGAGTTGCTCAGCTTCCTGATCGGCTCGGTGCTGTAGGTTTCGCCCGCCGCGACCGTGGTGAGGAGGTAGCCGTCCCAGGTGAAGTCGATGGTGCGGTAGTCGATGGGCAGAGACAGGGTCATCCGGCTGCGCTGCTCGGGGCTGAAGATGCGCGCCCAGATGAGGTCCACCGGGCTGACCACCACGCGGGGCGCGCCGACGAAGCCCTCGAACCGTCCCTGCTCGTCGAGCTGCATGAACCCCTCGAAGAGGTTCCTGACGATCACGTAGACCGTGCCCAGGGCGTTCACGCCGACCTTCACCGGCCGGTACTCGTAGTCCGCGGACATGATCCGGAAGGAGGCGTTCGCGGGCTCGTCCAGGATCCTGACGAGGCCGCCGGCGGAATCGAGCACGACGATCCGCTGGTTGTCGGTGTCGGCAACGTAGATCGTGCCGTCCCCGGTGACGAAGACGCCCTGGGGTTGGTTCAGCGTCTCGGTCCGCGCGCCGTCGGTGAACTCCTCCTGAACCCGTTTCAGCCGGTACTCGGCATCGAGCCAGACGAGGCGGCTGTTCCCGGAGTCCAGCACGACCGCCCCGTCGCCGGTGACGGCGAAGTCGCGGGGATCGTCGAGGGCGATCCCCAGGTCGCTGAAGTGCACGACCCGGTCGACGTGGTACAGGGACGGCGTGCGGACCACCCGGTCGCGGCTGTCGTAGCGGTACGCGCTATCAGCCCACGCGCCCGGAACGGCGAGCGCGAGCAGCGCGAGCGCCAAGTAGCGCGCGCGCAGGTGGGGATACCGGACGGCCGTCACGTCAGGATCCGGCGCCTCGGGAATCGCCCACCTCAGGTACGCCGCGTGGGACCCCGAACGCAGATGCCCTCACTCGCGTGTGATCCCGCCGTCCGACCGCCGCGGGCCACGCTCCGGAACCGCAGTCCCACCCTCCGTTCAGGGGTCTGGCCGTTACGGGGTCTGGCGGACCTGCCGCGCGACGCAGCAGGTCCGCCAGACGGCTACTGCTCCCAGAGGTCGTCCACGAGCGCCTGCATGGCGGGCGTGATCTCGGCCAGGGCCGTCGATGCCGACACCTCGCCGCCGATCGCCTTGCCCAGCGTCTCCAGCAGCAACTCGTACCCTTCCCTGCCGATCATCTCGGCGCCCGGGATGAGGACCTGGTTCGCCTCGGCGTCACGGAGGAACTGCGAGGTCCGCTCGTCCCCGGCGCGCCTTTCGTCCCAGTTGGCGTAGTAGGCGGCTTCCATCTCGTCGATGTCGGCGTAGGGAGCCATCACCTTGTAGAGGGCGGAGAACACCTCGACGACCGCCGCCGGATCGAGCTCGGAGTTGCGGGGAATCAGGAATGTCTCGCCGATCACGCGTTGATAGACGTGGCCGTCGGCCTGCGGCCCCATGGGCAGCGGGACCAGCCCGACCGGCTCGGACATCTTCTCGGGACTGACGAAGTGCTCCATCCAGCCGGAGTCGATGACCCCCATGGCGACGTTGTTCTCGAAGAAGAGCTGGACCTGGTCGTAGCTTGCCCCACGGACCGCGCCCGCGGCGTTGAGCTCCGCCAGCAGGTCGACCGCCTCCACGGCGCGCGAATCGTTGAGGGCGAACACCTTGCTGCCGTCCTGATCCTCGACCACGGACGCGCCGTTCGCCATCGCGAACCAGATGGCCTGCCGCTGCAGGATGTGGGGCTCGGGATGTCCCCATTGGCCGAAGGTCAGGCCCCACTGATCGATCTCCCCGTCGCCGTCGGCATCCCTGGTGGCCTGCAGGACGATCTCCTTGAACGCGTCGAAGTCCCACTCGCCTGCGTCCATCAGGTCGTACGGAGAAGGCAGGCCCTCGCGCTCGAGCAGCGTCTTGTTGAACACGACGCCCAGGAAGATGGACTCGTGGTTCATGTTGACCCCATAGATCCTGCCGTCGTAGCTGCCCATCACTGCCGCGTAATTGCGGGAAAAGCTGGGAATCCTGTCGAGGTAGTCGGCCGGCAGCACGTCGTCGACCGGCAGGATCACGTCGGCACGGGCGAGCTGGATCGTCTCACCGATGCCGCCGTTGCGGAAGATGTCGACGATCGGATCGCCGTTCAGGACGCTCGCCGTGAGATCATCCGCGAAGGTCGCGAAGTTCCTCTCCGAGAACTCGATCTTGACGTTGAACTCCTGCTCGACCCACTCGCGCCACTCCTGCTGGGAACCGCCGTCGACGTAGTCCTGGTAGGTCCAGCCCCAGTGGTTCTGGAGCCGCAGCGTCGCTCCGTCCAGATCGATCCCGTCGGCGCCGACGGCGAACGGCAGCGCCAGCAACGCAAGGGCCGCGAGCACCCCCACGACCGTCCTGTTCTTCATGGCAAATCTCCTGTTCGGGAAGATTCGCGATTATGGCCGGCTGCCATCCCCGCTGCCAAGGACCGGGTAGTCTTGAGCAGACGCCTGATAGTGATTATAATCACTATCACATGAGAGCCTCTGAGATGAATGCCGTGTTCGCCGCAGCGGCACGGCTCCAGGAGCTGGTGCCGGAGGCCGTGCTGGTTGGCGGTACCGCCGCCGTCCAGCACGCCGGTGCCGTCCACCACGCCGGGCATCGCGTGTCGCTTGACGATGACCATGTCGTAGCGGACTTGCGCGAGCGGTTCGATGACGTGCTCGCCGCACTGGAGGAGACCAGCGGCTGGGTGACCTCGCGGGTACAGCGGCCCGTGCTGATCCTCGGAAAGCTGGATGGGGTGGAAACGGGGGTTCGGAATCTGATCCGCCGGACGCCGCTCGAAGTCGAAGTGGTTGTCGTCGGGAATCGCGATCTGCGGGTCCCGACGCTCCCCGAGATCGCGCGCATCAAAGCGTGGCTGTGTCTGCTCCGCAATGCTACCCGCGACTATCTCGACTTCGCCGCCCTGGCGGATCGGCTCGGCGATCGACGTGCTGCGGCCGTGGTCGCGACGATGGATCGCTACTACGCCGATCAGCTCGGTGCCGGCGGCCGGCGGATCGCCACGCAGGTGGCGCGGCAGTTGGCCGAGCCGCGGCCCGACGACCTCGGCGAGGTAGATCTGATCTCCTATCGCAGACTCGATCGGCGTTGGCACGACTGGCCGACCGTGGCCGACGTGTGCCGGCGAGTTGCCGTGCGGGTGCTCGACCGACTGGTGGAGGAAGCCGAATGATCCACCGACACCTGGAGGTGCCGGACACCACGCCCCCGGAAGCTCAACCACTGGCGAGCATCGTCGATCTCCTGCAGCGCGGTGACCTGGATGACTGGAAACCAATCGCCCAGGCGATCAGGCGTAATCCCGCCGGGCAGTTCGCGGAGCGGGTGCTGCGACTGCTCGCCGCGTACCCGACCTATGGGACCTCGCCGCTGTGGCGCGCCTGGATCGACCGCTGCCGCAGCCGGCTGGAGATCGATTCGCTACCGGTCATCGGGGGACTGGCTGCGCTCCGCCGGAGCCACGGCCTTACCCAAGTGGAGCTGGCCGAGCGGATGGGCATCTCACAATCCGACCTGTCCAAGCTGGAGCGCCGACGGGACATCCGGCTGTCGACGCTACGAGCCTATGCCGAAGCCCTTGGCGGCGACATCCGCATGGTGTTTCGAAGCAGCGCGAACGGCGCGCCGCTCCAACTCCGCTCGGAACCTGACGCGGCCGTCACCAGCGGATCGTAAATGGCGCAACGTAGCGCGTAGCGCGCCGAATCGGAGCGCGGTCGGCCCGGTAGTGATCGCGCAGGTAGATCGGGTACGGCTCCTGCTCCGGGCGGCTCAGGTGCTTCCTGCCGTCGCGCGGCGCGATGTCCATCAGGGTGTTGCCCTTGAATTGGCACCGGTAGCGGGTGGCCGGCAGCGCGGGGCACTCCGGCCCCTCCGCGTACACGCCGTCGGCCACCGTGTACTCGACCGTCTCCTCCATCATCGGGAACTCCACGGTCAACTCGTCCCCTTCGCGCACGCCGGAGAACACCAGGTAGTTGGCCACGCGGCCCGGCGCCGCGCGCCGGCCGCCGACGCGGCTCTCGACCGCTCCCCGGTCCACCCAGCCGGGCAGGCGCACCGCCACGGTCCGCGCCCGCTTGTTGCGGATGACCACCCTGCCCTCGTACGGCAGGTGGCTGTCGACGTCCAGCCACGGCGACGCGCGGTTGAGCAAGAGGTTCACCTGCGCGGCGCCCTCCGTGCAGCTCACGATCCCGTCCCACGCGCGGTACAGGCCCTGCGCCCCGTTGCCGCGGCAGCAGCGCGCCGGGTAGCCGTTGTTGAGCGAGGTCACCCGGCCCGGTCCGCAGAACCCGCCCAGCCAGTTGCGTGAATCGGGATAGCAGGTGCTGCGCGCCCGCTCGATCAACTCCGGGTCGGCGAACTGTTGCTCGACCAGGTGGTTGCGTACGTACCCGTCGACGTCGTCCCAGTAGTCGCCCAGCCCCGCCTGGGAGAGGCGCACGGCCAAGCCGACTTGGCCGGCGATGCCGCACGACTCGCAGGTGCGTTCGTTCCGGTGCAGGGGATGCGGGCCGGTCCAGCCGGGATTCCAGCCGATGCGAGCCAGGCCGTAGTTGCGCGAGTGCTCGTAGCTGGAGCGGACGAACTCCTTGAGGTGCCAGTCGCCGGTGGCCATCGCGAACGACAGCAGCGCGCGCAGCGTGATCATGCGTTCGTGGAAGTGGCCCTGCCAGTGGCCGCGCTCCGCGCCGGCGACGTCCGGTGACTCCCCCGCGTGCCAGAAGCGCGGCTGCAGGACGAAACGGGTGATCCTGCGCGCCAGGTCGAGCGCCCGTTGGTCGCCGCTCGTGGCGTGCCAGAGGCACAGCGCGCCGATCTGGTTGCTGTTGTAGAACAGCGCCGCCCCCTCGAACCCCTCGCCCGCCGTGGACGGCTCCTCGGTATTGCGGTAGCCGGACTCCTTGAGGTAGCTGAAGTCGAAGGCCACGCCGCCGTCCGGGTAGTAGGCGTAGTCGTCCTTGAAGACGGCCACCTTGCGCAAGCCGTCGGCCATGCGCCGCACCCGCTGGAGCCATGCCGGATCGCCGTCCCGCTGATGCCAGAACAGCATGGCCTGCATCATCCGCGCGTTGCCGTACGCGCTGGTGTGCGCCTGGTCCGTTTCCGCGTACTCCCTGCCGTCGGCCGCTCCGCCGCGCCGCGCCGGGGTGTTCGGCGGCGTGTAGAGCAGCCCGTCCTCGTCGATGAGAGAGACCAGCGACGCCATCATCGCCTGCTCGACGTCCAGGTCGGAGTCGTCCCCGCACATCGCCCGCACCATCGGCAGCGCCTCGGCGAACTTCGCGGCCAGGTAGAGGCTGCCGGCGTCGTCGCCGACGCCGTAGTCGGCTTCCGGGCTCAGGTGCCGGGTCAGCGCCGGGACCGCCAGCCGGGCGCGGTCCGCCAGGTCCAGGGTGTCGGGCACCTCCGCCTGATAGCGACTACCGGCGACGCTGATGTCCGCGATCCTCGCCTTCGTCGTCCCCTGCCTCATCGGTCGTTCGCAGTGCCATCGTACCCCGCGCTCGACCAACCCCGTGGACTCAGCTCAGTCGCGGTAGTTTCCGCCACCCACGCGCACACCATGAGACACGCATCGCCGCCACGGTTTGACGGTCACAACCGCGTGCGCTACAACCGATGCCATGCAGCCTGCTGAACACGCCGCCGCGCTGCACGACGTATGGCGCTCCGCGTCACCCCTCCAGGTAGCGCCCACCCGCAACGTTCACTCCGTCGTCCGCGTGTCCCGCATCGAGGTATGCAGAAGAACGGTTTCCGGTGCGCGCGTTGCCATCCGTCGAACAACCACCCGGCACAACCGGATCTGAAGACATGACAATCAGTATAAGGAGTCTTGGCGTCCTTCAGCAGGGCGAGTTCGAGCTCGGCGACTTGACCCTGATCTGCGGAGACAACAATACCGGCAAGACCTATGCGACCTACGCACTATACGGCTTCCTGTCCCGCTGGAGGAGCCTGCTGTCCGTCGCAATTCCAGAGCCGACGATCGACGCGCTCTTGAAGCATGGTTTGACACGGATCGACGTCGGATCCTATGCTGAGCGGGCGAAAGAGATCATCCGAATAGGCTGCGAAGAATATCAGCGCGATCTGTCCAGCATCTTTGCCTCGAAGCGCGATCATTTCGAGCGCACGCGGTTCCGCATATTCCTTGACGATCATGCGGTCATCTCCGCCGCCAAGCGGTCCTTCGAACGAAAGCGATCTGGGTTCGAGAATGACACGATCTTCTCCTTCATCAAGTCGAGAGGGGACTCCTGCCTCACGATCTCCCTGTTGACAAGCGAGAGGAATGCGTGGCCTGCCGAGACCATCCGGGACGTGATCGCCGACACGGTCATCGACCTGCTCTTCGAGAGCCTTTTCCCACGGCCCTTTATCGCAAGCGCCGAGCGCACCGGGGCTACGATGTTTCGCGATGGGTTGGATGTCTCCTCGTTTGAGGTCGACGCGTTCTTCGACCATGTTCCAGACTATCCTCTGCCGGTTACAGCCAATGTAGACTTCGCCCGAAGGGTTGGCAGCGTCGTCAAACAGTCCAGTTTTCTGGCAGACAATCATCGGCGTGTACTGTGCGATTTCTCTGACGTTATCGGCGGTGATTACATCGTTGATGAAAACGACGACATCCGTTTCCAACCGACGCACCAGCAGCTGTCGCTGACCATGAACGAGAGTTCCAGCGCGGTACGCGCCCTGCTGGACATCGGCCTCTATCTGCGGCATGTCGCAAGACCCGGAGATCTGCTGATGGTGGATGAGCCGGAGCTCAACCTGCATCCGCAGAATCAGCGCCGTATCGCGCGGCTGCTCGCCCGGCTGGCGAATCTCGGCATCCGCGTGTTCGCGACCACTCACAGCGACTATATCGTCAAGGAATTGAATACTCTCATCATGCTGAATCAAGACAAGCCGCATCTTCGCCGAATCGCGGAGGAAGAAGGCTACCAACGCGAGGAACTCCTGACTCCCGATCAGCTCCGGGTATACATCGCAGAGCGCGCGAAAACTGGAAGAGACGATCGAAGCGTGCAGGCCCATACGCTCGCACGTGCTCCGATAGACCAGGAACTGGGGATCGAAGCGCGCAGCTTCGACGAAACCATCAACAAGATGAATGAGATCCAGGAGGCGATCGTGTGGGGCGTCGATGAATGACGTGGATGTGTTGCGAGATCTGTTCAGGGAGGACACGCTGGCAACCATTGCTCAATCGAGCAGTCGCCAAGCGACTGTCGTCCTGGAGGAGTCCGAAGATCCGCCATATGAACTGAGCATAACGGGTGCCCCCTATGACACCATCGCGTTCAAGACAGATCGGTTTCCCGCGCCGACAAGCGTTTTCAATAACCGTAAAGGGGAATGCAAGAGAGCTGACTATGTGATCATCTCCAGCGACGAGAAAGAGCGTTGGATAGTTTACGTCGAGATGAAACGTGGCGCCGGTGAGCGGGTCGATATCGAGCGGCAACTGCGTGGCGCCCGGTGTGTCGTTGCCTACTGTCGAGCGATCGTTGAGGAATTCTGGCATGGCCGCCGGTTTCTACAAGACTACCATGAACGTTTTGTCAGCGTCCGGAACATCCGAATCGAAAAGCGTCCGACGCGAGAACGAAACAGACCCGTCCACGACAACCCGAAGGACATGTTGCCACTGACCGCACCCACCGGGACGCTGCGATTCGAAAACCTGCGGCATGGGCGCCGGGCCATGCGGGGATGAGCTGAGGTGCAAGGAGCATTGCGATGAGCGACCAGAGCCACTCCGAAGGAACGCACGGCGTTCCGCGACTGATCTACAATTCCGATGGCGACTCGACGACCTTCATCACCTTTCCGCCGCCGATGACGCCCGAGCAGGCGTGCCGGGACGTCGAGGAGGTCGCGGACACCGCGGTCGAGGTGTTCACCAACTCGATGGGCCGTGGCGACGAGACCTTCTCTCACCGCAGCGAGTTCGCGGAGGTCTACGGCTCCAACGTGTCCGAGTGGCCTGAAGGCGAAGGGCTGGAGTGGGTCAAGTGGATGGCCGACAGCACCAAGGCGCTGCTTGACCAGGGGATCGACATCGTCGAGCTGCTGGCTGCAAGGGCGCACGAGCGCGGCCTGCAGTTCTGGCCCGCGCTGCGCATGAACGACATCCACGAGGACGACACCGAGCGCTTCGGCGCGTTCCGCAGCACCTTCAAGAAGGAGCATCCGGAGCTGCTGATCGGGTCGCCCTACCCCACCGTGGCCGGCTACGGCTATGACCAGGACGACTTCACCTGGGCGTTCGACTTCGCGCGGCCGGAGGTGCGCGAGCGCAAGCTCGGCCTGATCCTGGAGACCTGCGAGCGTTACGACATCGACGGCTTCGAGATGGACTTCCAGCGCGGGCGCTGGTTCTTCAAGCAGGGGCAGGAAGCCTCCGGCATGCCGCTGATGACCGACTTCATGCGCAAGGTCAGGGCGGAAACGGCGGAGATCATGCGCCGCAAGGGGCGGCCGTTCACGCTGATGCTGCGGGTTCCGTCGACCCGCGAGGGCTGCCGGCGCATCGGGCTCGACGTCCCCACCTGGATACGCGAGGAGCTGGCCGACCTGTTCATCCCCATGGACGGCGGCTACCTGAACATGGGCTCCGAGATCGCGGCGTTCAACGAGATCGCCGCCGGCACCTCGTGCCGGATCGGCGGCGGCCTGGAGCGGCTGGCCAAGGGATACGGCTACGCCGGCAACGACATGCTGTACGCGGCCGCATCGAGCTTCTGGCACCAGGGGGCGAGCTGCATCTACCTGTTCAACTACGACTGCCATCGGCTGCCGCGCGGCAGCGAGTCGTATACGCCCGACGAGGTCCAGCTCCTGCGCGAGATCCACGACCCGCGCCTGATCGAGCGCAGGAACAAGCGCTACACCGTGAACGTGGACATGCTCCTCAGGACCCCGGAGCAGCGCGGCGAGTTGCCGCTTCCGTGCGAGCTGGACGCTGCCGGGCAGAGCCGGTCGTTCACCCTGCACGTGGGCGACGATGTGGAGACGGCCCGACGCGACCGGGCGCTGGCGGACACGTGGCTGCGGGTCACCTGCGCGGGGAGCGTCCCGGACGGAACGGCCTCGGTGTCGCTGAACGGCCAGGTTCTCGACGGAGGACATCGCCTGGAGCTGCCCGCCACCACCACCCTGACCTGGCGCGACATTCCGGTCGCGCAGGGAGAGAACCGGATCGAGGTGGCGCTCGACCGGCTGGAGGGACCGGACTGCCTGCGCATCGAGGGGATCGAGCTGGTGATTGCTTACGTCTGAGGGAGATCCGCGCGGACCGTGCCGCCGGCGTCGACGGTCAGGGCGGGAACCGACGCGGCATTGCCCGAGTTGGGCCCGTACATGACCGCGCGCTGCTCCGGGGTCATCCCCTCGACGATCGCGGGGTCCCAGAAGGACTCGGGCTCGGCCTGCGCCGGGTCCGGCCATTGGCGGACCGCGCACCGGGACGCGTACTTGAACAGGATCGAGCGCCGCTCGCCCGAGCCGCGCCACGGCAGCGTGCCGTGCGTGAGCGCGCCGTCCATGAAGAACAGCACGTCGCCGGCACGCATCGCCGGCTGCACGACGGTGCCGCGGTGGTCGTCGGCGGTGCGTACGCCGTCCGGCTTCGGATAGCGGGACTTGTGGCTGCCCGGCACGCAGGCGAAGCCACCGTCGCCGGCGGCCACGTCGCGGAGCTGCCACTGGACGGTCACCCCCGCGCAGTAGCTCGTGCCGTTCCGGCCGCGATAGCCGACCGACAGCAGGAACGGCTCGCCCGCGCCGTGCAGGGTGAACCCCTCGGTGCCCTTCACCCCCGCGATCAGCAGCGGCCCGTGGTCGAGCCGGAACCCCGGCCGGCACATCGCGTTCAGGCGCATCACCACCGCCGGGTGGGCCAGCATGCGGCGGAACGGCTCGCAGTGCGGGGGATCGAGCCGGAGCAGCCCGTGCAGGGTCGGCCGGCCGGTGCCGCGCAGGCTGTGCGAGTCCTTGGCGAGCCGGTTGTCCGCCCCGTGCTCGATGGTGTGGGCGTAGTGGTCGATCGCGGCGTTGGCCGCATCGATCTCCGCCGGGTCGAGCACGCCCCGCAGGATCAGGTAGCCCGACAAGTCCCAGAGGTAGCGCTCCTGGTCGGTCACGCCGTTCCGCCGTGCAGAGTGTCGGCGGCGCCGCGCACCCGCACCGTAGCGCCGTCCGAATCCAGGTTCGGCCGGCGGCCGGGCGCATCCACGCCCGGCCCGTATAGCACGGCGCGTTGCTCCGGGGTCAGTTCCCGAGTCCAGTCGCCCCAGACTTCCTCCGGCAGGAAGGCCCGGCCCGCGTGCCCAACCACCGCGCGGGCGGCGTAGGTGTACAGCACGACCCGCCGACCGCCCGCTCCGCTCCCGGGCCGCGGGCCGTGCGTGATGGTTTCGGCGAACAGCACGAGATCCCCGGCTCTCGTCGGTAGCTCTCGGACCACGTCCATGACGGCGTCCCGATCGCCGCCGGCCCGCACCCCCACAGGCGCAGGCTCGACGCTCTTGTGGCTGCCCGGCACCACGCACACGCCCCCGGCGCCGGCCAACTGCCACGCCGCGGTCACGGCGCTCGCGAAGATGCGGCCGTTCTGCTGGTGGTACCACTCGGAAGGCGAGAACGGCTCCCCGCCTCCCTGCAGTTCCGCCTCGGTCCCTTCGTCGCCGGCGAGCAACCGCGGGCCGTGGTCCAGCCGGAACCGGGTGCCGCACAGCTCGTTCAGCCGCGCGACCACGGCCGGATGGACCAGCAGGCGGCGAAACGGCTCCCGGTGGGGCTCGGGCCAGCCGAGCATGCCGTCGGCAGCCGCCGGCGTCCCGGCGACCGCGTCGATAGCTCGATTGCAGGCATCGACCTCCGCGGCGCCGAGCGCACCGGGGACCACCACGTAGCCCTGCAGGTCGAAGCCGTACCGCTCCTGGTCCGTCAGGTGAAACGGGCCGCCGGCCATGCGATCGGCCGCGTCAATAGACGATCTCGCCACGGAGCGCCGGCTCCAGCAACGGCAGCAGCTTGTAGCCCTCGATCAACTCGGCGCCTCCCGCCTCGCTCCAGCGCTTGACCCAGTCGTCCCAGCTTGCATCGACATCAAGCTCTCCGACCAGCACCTTGGCGTAGTACTCCTGCACCATGGTGTCGATCCCCGGTCCGCGCCGCCAGAACTGACTCATCGAGGCGCCGACCCGGCTCTTGATCTCCGCGAATTCCGCGTCGTTGAACAGGTCGTAGCGCACCGGAATCTGCCGCGCCGGTGCATCCGGCCCGAAGGTGTAGTTCGCATGGAACTCGGCGATCAGAGGCGGCGTGGTGTACTTGAGGTCCTCGACCCGCATAGCCTTCGGCACCGCCGGCTCGAATTTGCCGACCTTGGGATAGCCGTCCGGCACGTTCTCGAAGTCGCGCAGCAGGATGCGGGACTCGCCGGGCTCGCCTTCCCAATCGAAGTGCACTCCCGCCAGCCCGAAGTTGGACTCGACCCACGTATCCGGATTGAAGCCCATGTAGTCGATGATCTGCAGGATGCGCACCAGTTTGGCGTCGCTCACCTGCCGACCGGCCATGGCCACGTTATCAGGCGAACCGGGAATCGGGTTCTCGGTCTTGAAGCCACGCTCTCCGGTCGGACCGACGATGGACGGGAACATGAGCGCCTCGGCTCCCTCTTCGACCACCAGCGTGTTGGGAGGCCGCGCGGCCGCCCAGCCCTGATCGATGTAGCCCATGTTGGTGCCGGTAGCGGCGACTATCCCGGCCTCGACCTTCTCGAACAGCTTGGTGCGATTGATGGTGGCGAACTCCTTGTCGATCAGCCCCATGTCGTACCAACTCGCCTGCAGCCGCAGCCAGTTTCTGAAGTTCTCGGAGATCTCACCCGAAGTGAGCTGGCCGTTCTCCACGACCGGGCCCCAGATCCACCCGTAGACCCCCTCGAAGCCGAGGTTGGCCCAGTAGAATTCCTGGGAGCCGCCGAACGGAACGGTATCGTTCTTGCCGTTGCCGTCCGGGTCGCCGTCGCGGTAGGCGACCAGCAGCCGCTCCAAGTCCTCAATCGTCTGATCGACCGGGTAGAAGAAGATCTTGCCGGTCTGGCTCAACGAGATCTTGGTCTCTTCGTAGTCAGGAAACTCGATGCCCACGCTGCGCGCCCAGTCGACGCGCGTGGTCACCCCGTAGGGCGGAATGTCCTTGCCCGGCGTGATCCGGGTGATGTTCAGGTACTCGTCCTCGTTATCGAGGTTGGTGTAGAGGATCGGCCAGACGTGCGGATACCGCTCGTCCAGCAGCTCGGTGAAGAACGGCATGTGCTCGGCGATCATCGCCTTGGGAATGCCGCGGATGAGGCCGTTCTCGTACATGTCGACCGGGCTCACCCGATCGCTGCCCCAGTAGCCGAAGTCGGGCCAGTCGCCGGCGGCGATCATCACCTGCATCTTCTCGTTGTCGTAGGCGCTGACGCCCGTGGGGATGATGTCGACGTTGAACGTGTCCTCGAGCACCTCCATGAACCAGGTCGTGTCCTCTTCAGACCTGATGCGCATGAGCCACTCGATCTCCATGAAATCGTCGGCGGCGGCTCCCGATGCATCGTCCTGCCCAGCCGCGAAGGCGCCGAGCGCCATGGGCAGCATGATCAGGGTGGCGAGTAGCTTCTTCATCCGTTCCTCCTCAATGGTATGGCGGGTAGTGACGCTGCGATCGTCGCACGGAGGCGTAGCGCCTCACAACGCGCGCGCTATCCCTTCAGCGAGCCCGCGAAAACGCCCTTGATGAAGTGTCGCTGCAGGAAAGGATACACCAGCACGATCGGGCCGATGGTCAGCACCGTGATGGCCGCACGGACGCTCTGCGACGGCAACGTCGCCTCCCGCGCGGTCTGGAACTGGCGGACCGCCTCGTCGATGAAGAACAGGTCCTGGATCATCCGCCGCACCAGGAGCTGCAGCACGATCTTCGATTCGTCGCGCGTGTAGATCATCGCCTGGAACCACTCGTTCCAGTGCAGCACCGCCAGCCACAGGGCGATCGTGGCGAGCAGCGGCTTGGCCAGGGGCATGATGATCCTGACGAGCACCTGAAAGTAGTTGGCGCCGTCCATGAACGCCGACTCCTCGTAGGCGTCGTCGATGGTCATCAGGAAGTTGCGGGCGATGATGATGTAGAAGCCGACCGCCAGGCGGGGCAGGATCAACGCCCAGCGCGTATTGAACAGTCCCAGATTCCTTACCAGCAGAAACTCCGGAACGATGCCTCCGGAGAAGAACATGGTGATCAGGATGTAGATGGTGACGAGGCTGCGGCCGGGCAGGTTCTTCTTGGACAGCGGATAGGCGGCCAGCAGCGTGAAGACCAGGCCCAGGGACGTGCCGGCGACGGTGCGGAACATGGAATTGCCGTAGGCGCGCACGACGTTGCCGTACTTGGACAGGGCGAACTCGTACGAGTGCAGGCTCCAGCCGCTGTTCCACAGGCGCAGGCCGAGGCTGGAGGCGTTCTCGGCGTCGGCCAGGGAGAGCAGCAGCACGTACCAGTAGGGATACAGGATGGTGACGCTGAAGGCGGCCAGGATCAGGTAGTTGCAGGCGTCGAAGATCACGTCGCCGACGCTCTTGCGGCGCAGGTGGCGCGGCAGCCGCCTGCGCGTCAGATCGACCTCCGCCGGTCCGATCTCACTCGAGGATAGGCCGCCGGACCCCAGGGCCTCACCAGATCGCATAGTCGCTGTAGCGGCGGATGATCAGATTGACGCCGACGATCAGCACCACGCCGACGCCGTTCTTGAACAGGCCGATCGCCGTGGCGAAGTCGAACCGCAGGTCGACCAGGCCCACCCGATAGACGTAGGTGTCGATGATGTCCGCCACCTCGTATACGCCCGGGTTGTACAGGTTGAACACCTGATCGAAACCGGCGTCCAGGATCGATCCCAGGCGCAGGATGAACATGATCGTGACCACGGCGAGGATCGAAGGCACGGTGATGTGCACGGCCCGCTGCAGCCGGTTCGCGCCGTCGATCAGCGCCGACTCGTGCAGCTCGGGATTGATAGCCGAGATCGCGGCCAGATAGATGATCGTGCCCCAGCCGATCTCCTTCCAGATGTCGGTGGCCACCAGCAGCGGACGGAAGAAACGGGAGGTGCCGAACAGATTGGGTGCCTCCTGCCCGAACAGGCCGTAGGCCGCGGCGACCACGCCGCGTTGCGGCGACAGGATCTCGAACAGGATGCCGGCCAGGATCACCCACGACATGAAGTGCGGCAGGTAGGAGACCGACTGCACCACGCGCTTGTACGGCTGCGATCCCACCTCGTTGATCAGCAGCGCCAGCACGATCGGCGCCGGGAACCCGAACAGGATGCGCAGGGCGCTGATGATGACGGTGTTGCGCAGGATGCGGCTGAACAGCGGCGACTCGAAGGCCAGCCGGAAGTGCTCGAAGTCGTTCCACGGGCTGCCCCAGGCGCCCTTGATGATCTTGAAGTCCTTGAAGGCGATCAGGACCCCATAGATCGGCAGGTAGTTGAAGATGAACAGCGCGGCGACCGGAAACAGCAGGAACAGGTAGAGCAGGCGCATACGCTTCGCGCGGCGCCAGCGCTCGTTGGCCAGGAGCGGCGGCAGGCCGGCGTCGGTGCCGACGCCGCTCATGCTCCCGTGGGCTCCAGCCGCAACAGAGGCCGCCCGAAGCTCACCGGCATCGCGCCGACGCGATGCGACCGGGTTCCGGGACGCATGTAGTGCATGGCGAATGCGCGCCGCTGTCGGTCCGTACGGTTGGGGGGCGTGTAGTGGAACGTCTGGCAGTGATGGAACATCACGCCGCCCGCCGGCAGCTCCACGGCCACGGCGCCGGAGGTATCGATCACGTCGCCGGCGTCGAGCAGGATCCCGCCCCGCTGCGGGTGCTCGACCGCCTGCCGGTGCGATCCGGGCAGCACGTGCATGGCGCCATTGGCCACGTCGACGTCGTCCAGGGTGAGCCAGCAGCTCACCAGATCGGCCGGCTCGCACTTCCAGTAGCCGTTGTCCTGGTGCCAGTGGATGGGGCCGCCGGTATGCGCCGGCTTGAAGAGCGCCTGGTCGTGGAAGAGCTGGATGGTGGGTCCGATCAGGTCCTGCACGAGGTCCAGGATGGCGTCGTGGTAGAGCAGGCTACGGAACGGCAGGCTGCGCTCGCACATCTGCACGATCTGCAGCATCTCGTCATCGTCGTCCGGCTCGGCCAGGTCGCGGTAGCGGTCGGTGGCACGCGACTCGGCGAAGACGCGGTCGTACTCCTCCCGCAGGCTGTCGACCAGCTCGCCGTCGAGCAGCGCCCCGATCCGCAGGAACCCCTCGGTCCGGAACCGCTCGAGCTGAGACTCGGTCAGCGTGCCGCCCGGCATCGTTCAGAACGGCGGTCGCCAGATCGAGGAAGGGGCAACACGAGCCCCGGGCATACCCGGTCGCCCAGTGATCGTGGACGGGCGATCGTGCTGCTCCTCGAAACCATCGCGGTCATTGCTTTCACTCAGCGTACCACACCCCTGCAGTAGACCGACATAGCTGACAATCGATCGACGACGACTCGTGACGTGGTGCCGATTGCCACCTTCAAAGCGAGTGCCACCCCCAAAGCGACTGCCACCCTCAAAGAGGGCACCGTCAGTGCGTGCGACCGTACTCGCCACGGGAGCCCCCGTCGTCAGTGTCGTGCGTGGCTGACGCGGTCCGCAATAGCGGACAAGTCGTCAGCCTGGACTCTCCATCGATCGACTTCCAGCACTAGCTTCTGGCGCTCTTCCCGTGTGAAATTGCCGAGTTTCTCTCTACGCCAGAGCTCATGTTCGGCATGGCGATAATACGATTCTGCCAAGAACAGGTCAGAATCTTCTACGAACCCGAACTTTCGGTGCCAAGCTCGGCTCTCGTCGTTACCGAGGTTGTATCGACTCTTCAACGTACTATTCCCGCCATCACGTAATCGATCGATAACGGATGATACAAGGGCTGTCGCTACACCCCTTCGCTGCCATTCCGGAGTAACGAAGAGTACATCCAACAGCGCGGAGCCGCCTCGCATCCCGACCACGAGGGAAGCACCAACAACTGATTCCCGTTCGCCTTCGGGCTGGGAAACCAAAGCCAAGCGCGACGCCGGAAGAGGATTTCCGCGTTCGCCGGAAAAGAATCCGATAACGTTCTTTCTGGCCGAATCGAGGATTTTCTCATCCTCCCAGTCACAATACTCGATGGTATCTCTGAAAGCGGCCATGAAAGCGTCAATCATGCTCGGCTGATACCTGCTTTCCACTGTCCTGATCCGACAAGGAGATTGGTATGAACGCGGCTCGGTATCGAGGGACGTCGCAACCGTTCGGTGTGCCGGCGAGATATGCGCTTTACCGTCCCAATACTCATACTTCCATCCTGGCTTTCTCGCCATGACGTGAAACTCGTCAATCGTCATCGGCAGGTGTCTGGTACGCATCAGACCGAAGTTCCAAAGGGATGAAGGGGGACAGCATCATCTGCCGCATTCAATCCACGAACGCGCGCTGCAACTCCCGTATCGTTCAGCACGGCCAACCTGGCTTCGCCGGCTGCCGTGGGGGCAGTCGCGTACTCAGGTAGAGGATGCTCACGGTGACCTCATCTCCGACACAGCCTTGGCCAGTCGAGCTTCCAGCAGGTCGATATTCTGCGCGGCAGCGTCATAGTCAAGTGACTCGTCCTCCTTGCTGAAATGGATGTCAGAGGCGGGAAAACCGGGCCTCCGCAGCCTCCCAGGCACGGCGAGCTGGGCAACCGTCTTCCATACCGGCACGAATCTGCCCTCCACATGCACCCGAGCGCTGACAGTGCCCGTTCCCCATTTCAGAACGGCGCCTTGCCCCTTCGCCGCGGTCAGGAGTCGGTCGGCGACATCGCGAGCCTTTTCGGTGGGCAGCGCTGCCAGGAACGACTTGAGATCCAACTTCCCGGCCTGGCCGGTGGTGGCGGCTGGCGCCGCTGCGGTCCTCCCGATGACCCGCGGCACGAGCGTCTGCGCCGGCGCGCTCCCAAACTGCTTGACTTCCACGGCGAGCACTTCGATCTCCGGCATGTGCGCGTTGAGGAACTCGACCACCCGTATGAGGGGTTCGGGGATGTCGTCCGAGATGAACAGCAGCCGGAGCCGTCCGTCCGCAAGGTTCGTGACCACCTGCTTCCAGAATCTGTCGCCATCCGGGGCTTCTTCCGGAAGCAGCCACGCAAGCTCGTCGTCGGGATCGCGTTCCCGTGCGCTGCATGACTCCTCGAACGCCCTGCGCAGCTCGTCCGCTGTCCAGGTCTGCGCGGCGTGCGCCGCATACTCCAGCATCTGCCCGACGACGGTGCGGCGGTTCTCGCGACTCGAGCCCAGTTTCACCTCGGCCAGCGTCGGCACTGCATCCTGATCGACGATGAGGAGGTCGACCGCCCAGCGAGCTCCCGAGTCCTCGGTCTCGGCGATTCCCTTCTCGCGAGTGACGACGACCCACCGCCGCGGGTTGTCCGGTCGTATCTGTTTCCCATCCAACAACTCCGGATGCTTGTCGATCAGTTCCTGGAGTTCGTCCTCGTTCGAAAACGCCTTTTCTTCCAGTGGCTCAAAGCCCCCCTTGCCTGCTCTCTTTGCGTAGATGCGTTCGGCCATCAGACGGCCGCCTTGTCGGCCCACGATCTCATCGTTGCACCCCCACACACCGGAATCTCAAGTCACGGACAAGATGCGATCAGACCGGCGGCGTTCAGCGGTCATGTTGCCGACGACGCGTGCGGATCCGGGATCAGGCGAGAAGTAGACATGAGAAACCCCCGTTTGGCCAACTCCTGCTGCAGCCGGCCGCTCGCGGCGAGCTGCTCGATGCGCGCCCGCTGGTCCCGGCGGGCACGCCGGTCCACGGCGTGCGGGTCGCACAGGCCGTGGAGCCGCTGCCGCAGGCGAGCGAGCGCGGCCGCAGCGGCTCCACCGGAGGCGGCCAAGTCGTTCATCTCGCCCGGGTCCTCGGTGAGATTGAAGAGCAGCGGCCCGGATCCCAGGGTGTCGATGAGCTTCCAGTCCCCCAGCCGGACCGCGAACGAGGCGGCGCGGGGAGACATATGGCACTCCGCGATCGCGTGATCCGGCCGCGAAGCGCCGTCGCCATGGCCGCCCGCCAGGGCGAGCAACGACGCGCCGCGCGCAAAGCCGGGCGGGCGCAGCCCTACCGCCTCGCCGATCGTGGGGTACAGGTCCAGCAGCGACACCGGCTGTCGGCAGACGAGGCCGGCGGCCACGCCGGGACCACGGATCAGCAGGGGCACCCGCAGGCTGTCCTCGTACATCGAGATCTTCCCCCACGCGCCGTGCGCGCGCGCCTGCTCGCCGTGGTCGGAGGTATAGATCACCAGCGTGTCGCCGGCCAGGCCGTTGGCGTGCACGGCGTCGAGCACGCGGCCGACGTGGCGGTCCACCTCCTCGATCTCCGCGTGGTAGGCGCAGTGCGCCCGCGCGATCCCATCCGGCCCGCCCGCATAGCCGGCCGTCCACCGGCTGCGTACCCGTTCGGCTTCGGACAGGTCCGCCAGGGGCTGCAGGTACTTGGGAGCCAGCGGCGTGACCCGGTCCAGGTGGTGCCGGAAGCGCTCGGGATCGGGGCGCCACGGCGGATGCGGCTTGTAGTAGTGCACGGACAGCACCCACGGGCGTTCCGCGGGGCGGCCGGACTCCAGGAACCGCACCGCTTCCCGCGTGATCCGTTCCTCGGTGCCGTGCGGTTCGCCCGGCGCGTCGGCCGGCCGCACCTGCCAGAACTGCTCGACGGAGCCGGGACGGGTCACCGGCGGGCTGTCGCGAAACAGGCCGGTCACGTCCCAGTTCCGCCTGACCTTGACCGTCATCGGCCGCTCGACACTTGCGGTGCCGCGTTCGGTGAAGTCCAGCTTGCCGGTCACCGCATGCAGCACGCCGCACTCCCGCAGGTACGTGCCCCAGTCCGGCCGGCCGCCGTCGTACGGGGTCGCGTTGTCCCAGCAGCCGATCTCGTGCGCGTAGCGGCCCGCGAACCAGCTCGCCCGCGACGGCGCGCAGATCGGGTACGTGCACCAGCAAGCGTCGAACCGGGTCCCCTCCGCGGCAAGCCTGTCCAGGTTGGGCGTCCGGGTCCGACCCCCGTAGCAGCCGATGAACTCGGCGTTGTGCTGGTCGGAGACGATGCAGACGACGTTCACAGGTGACTCACTGACCGAACCGGCAGCGCCTGTCGTCGCCGATACGCGTCCTGCCGGTGCGGGATCGCAACGACCAGCACGACAAGCACCTCGTCCATCAGCTCGTACACGATGCGGTAGTCGCCAACGCGCACCCGGCGAAGCCCACGGAACTCGCCCTTCAACACACTCCCTCGGAATGGTTGCCCGGCCAAGGCATCGATCGCCAGAGCGATCCGCTTCCGCATCGGATTCGGAATCCGGGAGAGCTCCTTGGCGGCGCTCCCTTTAATCCGGACCGAGTACGTCACGTCTGACGTCATCCCAGTCCAACACCGGATCCGTGGGATCGCGGAGCCGCTCCAGCGCTGTCGTGAGATCGTGGAAGTCCTCAAGATAGCGTTCGATCGCCTGACGGACGAGGTCGGCTCGGCTTCGGTTGAGCTCTCGTGCGGCAGCATCCAGCGCTCCCACAAGGGCATCCGGCAACCGTGCGGTAATCTGGCTCACGGCTGTTCGTCCTCTCGTACTTCACATCCGAAGTCAGTCGATGTCAAGCGATGCCAACGACGTCATGAACGAGAGTCCAGTCCAGGTTGGGCGTCCGGGTCCGGCCTCCGTAGCAGCCGGTGAACTCGGCGTTGTGCTGGTCGGAGACGATACAGACGACGTTCACAGCGGTCACCCCGTGGAGGCTTGGACCAACAGAGCCTCGACCTCCGAGCGGTGGGTCTTCAGCCAGGATGCGGACTCCCGCGCATCGTGCAAGCGCTGTTGCTGGGGCCGTCGGCCCTCGTCGATGGCTCTTCCGAAGTGCCAGAGCAGCGAAACCGCCTCGAGCAGGATCGTCGCCTCCACCAGCGCGGCGATCTCAGGGTCCGTGAGGGTCACGAAGCGGGCGTAGCCGCGGCAGAAATGGGCTCCACTTGTCCAGGGATCCTCGTTCTCCCAGATGCGCATGCAGGACTTCATGCCCGACGCGACATCCATCGCGCGCGCGTCGGGAGCGGCGAATTCAAAGTCCAGAACGGCGCTGGTACGCTGCCCATCATGGAGCGTATTGCTCGGAACGAAGTCCCCGTGGATCACCTGCCCAGGTAGCACCGGATACGCCTCGGCAGCGAACCTGAGCGTGTACTGATACTCGACGCGCCACCAGGAGCAGAGTTCCGCGCTATCCGACGTTGGCGCCCACCCCAGGTCCGAAGGTGCGAGCGCCTCGGGGTGCGGAATGCGTGGATGGATACCGGGCAGGTCGCCGAACGCAGGCATTCCGGGGCGAGTCGTGGTGGGGTACCGGCACAGCACGCAGTGCAGCTCGCCGAGGGCAGCACCGACCGCTTCCATGTGGGCTGCGCTCCGGGGGTCAGGGCGGCGTCCTCCAAGCAGCGGCAACAGCACGCAGAAGCCGCCGCCTTCGTCCAGCCACGTCGCACCGGTGGGAGTGGCAACCGGCGTCGGGACGGCAAAGGACAGGCCGCGCCCCGCCAACCACATCATCAGGTCGTGCTCGTAGCGCAACCTTCCCGGACCGTGCGATGCGGCGTAACGCTTGAGCACGTACTCGCCGTTTCCGGTCTGTACGCCCAGCGTCTCGTTGTTCGTCCCCGACGCCGCCATCGCGAACGTGCTCACGGGCGGCACCAGGTCGTAGCGACCCACGTGCGCATCAAGGTTGATCATGGGAGCTGCCGAACACCGTATCACCGGATGATCGATGAGGCTCGCGGCCTGCCGCGCTATAGTGATGCGCAAGATGGGACCGATGAGCATGATGAGCACGTCTGGAATCGAGCGCCTGAACGCCTTGCCGCAGCGTCCCTATCTCTCCGCTCCGTCGCCGCTGCAGCGGATGGAGCGGCTGTCGGAGCTGCTCGGCGGACCAGACCTGCTGATCAAGCGCGACGACACCCTGCCGCTGGCGCTGGGCGGCAACAAGGTGCGCAAGCTGACGTACGTGGTGGCGGACGCCCTGGCGCAGGGTGCCGACACGCTGATCACCACCGGCGCCATCCAGTCCAACCACTGCCTGCTGACGCTGGCCGCCGCCAACCGCGAAGGCCTCGCCTGCCGCTTGGTGCTGGAGGAGCGGGTCCCGGGCACCTACAACCCGGAGGCGAGTGGCAACAACTTCCTGTACCGGCTGCTGGGAGCCGAGCGCATCGATGTCGTCGAACGTGGCGGTTCGGCGGACGCCATGCGGCGCGCGGAAGCCGCTGCCCGCGCTGAGGGCCGCACGCCCTACCTGATACCGGGCGGCGCCTCCAATCCGCTGGGGAGTTGCGGCTACGCGTCGTGCGCCGTGGAACTGCTGGACCAGCTCGAGGAGATGGACCTGACCGCGGACCGGATCGTCTGCGCCTCCGGCAGCGGCGGCACCCATGCCGGCCTGGTGGCCGGACTGATTGCCGCCGGCTCCGACGTCGAGGTCACCGGCATCAACGTGAGCCGGCAACGGGCCGAGCAGGAGCCCCACGTCGCGGCGCTCACCGAGGCGATCCTGGCCTTTCTGGGGGTCGACGCCGCGGCCGCGGCGGGTCGCGTGACCTGCAGGGACGAGTGGCTCGGCCCCGGCTACTCCCTGCCCTCCGCGGACATGCTGGAGGCGGTCACCACCGTTGCCCGGACGCAAGGCATCGTCCTGGACCCGGTGTACACGGGCAAGGCGATGGCCGGCCTGATCGGCATGATCCGCGGCGGGGAGCTGCAGGCCGGTCAGACCGTGGTGTTCCTGCACACCGGCGGCACCTCCGCCCTGTTCGCCAATCGAGGCATGTTCACTTCGGCCCTCGCCGACGCCGGTCATGACAGCCGCCGGGGCCAACTGACAACGGCCGGCAGCCCGTAACAGGCAGCGAGCCCTGACCAACTGGACCATCCACCTGGGTCCGCGCGCCACGCGTGCGGACCGTAGCGCCGCGGAGCTGATCGACACGGCGCTCGCCGCCGCGGGAGCGGCCGGCCGCGTGGCCGTCGGAGGCCGGCCCACGGGAGACGTGATCGTCGCCGGCACCGCGGCCAGCAATCCGTGGATCGCCGATCTGGCGCGGAGCGGCGCCGTCGATACGTCTCCGGTGCGGCCGTCCACCCCTGAGGAGGGGTTCCACCTGCGCCTGTGCCGGGAAGGCGGCAGGCGGTTGCTGGCCGTGGCCGGCACCGGAACGTTGGGCGTGCTCTACGGCGCTGACGAGCTGGCCGCACGCATCGCCGAGGCCGGCACGTCCGACCTTGCCGCCCTGGAGCGGCTGGATGAGCGCGACGGGCCGCACTTCGCCCTGCGCGCGTTCAAGATGGTGCCTCCGCTCCGCGACGATTACATCGCTTCGCGCCGTCTGAATGCGGTTTACCTGCCGACCTGGATGCCGCTGGGCACCGACTTCGCCGGCATCCACGCCGGCCTGCAGGTGATGGCAGAGCTTGCCGGCGTCACACCGGAGGACTGGCCGGAGCTGCAATGGTGGGAGCAGCGCAGCTACCGCGGCCGATTCCCGCACCTGCAGCAGCCACAGGCCGAGATCGAACGTCAGGTGGACGCGTATCGAAGCCGCCTGGCCGAGCTACGCGAGCTGGGAGTACGGGTGTTTCTCAGCCGCTACGAATGGGGCTTCCCGATCCTGACGCTGGCACGGGCGTACTTCGCCGACGAGGTGGTGACCAGCGGGATCGACGCCACCAAGGAGATCTCGCTCTGTCTGTCCTCCGAGCGGATGCGCCAGATCGTGCGCCTGACCTACGCGCGCACCTTCGAGCTGTTCCCCGAGCTATCGGGGGTCGTCGTCTACACTTCCGCGGAGGGTGGCTTCGGATCGCCGTGCGGATGCGAGCGATGCACGGCCGCCCTGCAGCGCTACGAAGCGGAACTGCCGCCCGGTTTCCGCATCGGCGGCCCACGGTCCGAGCGCGGCAGCTCCGCCGTGAGGTTCTTTCACACCTGGGCGTTCGATCTGGTCTACGACGCGGTAAAGGCCGTGCGGCCGGACGCCGAGGTGGTGCGCAACGTCTGGGACTTCCAGCCCGTGAAGTCGCCGCTGGCAACCGAGTACGTCGATCGCCAGACCGCGCCGGACGTGATCTTCATGCCCTATACCGTGTCGACCGACACCAACCTGCGCGAGGATCCCAACCCGCAGATCACCCTCTGGACCGGGCGGGGCCGGCGGGTCGTCCCCAAGATGTGCCAGTTGGTCGAGCTGCATCCGCGTTCCGGGTGCTTTCCCAACGACATGGTGGATCGCGTCGGTCGCTTCTACCGTGACTGGGGCCAAGCTGGCGTGCACGGCGTCGTCCTGCACGGCGGCTGGTTGCCGGGTGAGCGGTTCGGGGACTACGCGGCGATGGAGGACAACATCGGCTTCGGGATCAATCTCGACCTCCACTGGAAACTGCTCTGGAATCCGTTCCGGGACGACGTGGACCGCCTCAAGTCGCGCTGGTTGGCACGGACCTACGGCGCCGGAGCACGCGAGGTGGTCGGCCGCTGCCTGGACCGGGCCGGGCGGATCTACCGGCTCGGCCCCGAGGTTGCCGTTGCCGGCGACCCCACCTACCGGGACTACCAAGGATATGCGGCCAAGGCGGACGGGGTGGCCGGCGACGCCGGGTTCCTCTACCCGTTCGGCTTCGACATGCTGCTCCTGAACGACAAGCTCACCCACAAGTTCCTGGCCAACCCCGCGTTCATGCACCGCGAGTTCGTCTACAACTACCAGGAGTATCCGCGGTTTCAGCGCGACATCGCCGACGCGCTGGCTTGGCTCGACCGCAACGTCGCCGAGCTGGAGACACTCCTGCGGTCAGGCGTTGCGGAGATCGACCGCGAACGCCTGAGCGCTCTGTCCGAGTGGTTTCGGGTCGAGCGCCGATTTCTTGACGGCCTTGACCTGCTCTACCGCGGCGAAGAGCTCTATCTGATCCGTGGGGCGTGGGCGGAGGCAGCGCAAGCGTACGGGCAGGCGTACGGCGTGCTGCGCGATGCGCTCATCCGCTGGGGCCGGATCGCCATCGAGCAGGCGGTGTGGCCGTTCTCGGTCGGCGGCCACTTCTACCCCTATCGTGGCGCCCCCCTCGATGCGGACGGAGCGTGGCTGGAAGGCGACGTCTTCGGCGTGTTCCTGCGCTGGCTCGCCGCCCGCAGCGCCGATCCGCGCGGACCTGACCTGATCGGTACCTACGAGTCGGGCCCGCGTCACTTCCTGGCCGGCCTGCGCCGCTTTCGCTGGCCGATGGAGTGACTCCTTACCGGTCCCGGCCGACGAGCACCGTTCGCGCTTGTCGGCCACGCGCATGGGAGATAGGGTAAACACTCGTCCGAGTCTGGAGGTAATTGCATGCGCATCCGCTCCTTCCCGTACGTCGCGGCGGTCGTACTGACCGCCCTCGCCCTCCCCACCTTGGCGCTGGCCAACCCCTCGGCGGAGACGCCGCAGACGGCGACCGCCGGCACTCTAGCCGCGAACAGTTGGGAGACCGACACCAGTCCCGTGACCCTCTCGGTCTACGTCGACTCGCCTACCCAGCTACGCCTGACCACGTTCTGGGGCATCGATCCGGTGAGCCTGCGCTGGCAAGAGGACACCGGCATCGACCTGGAATGGGTCATCGCCCCGGACGACTCGCAGGCCAAGCTCAACGTCCTGCTCGCATCCGGTGACCTTCCCGATCTCATCCACCTCAGCCAGGAGCTGCCGCAGATCCGCCTGCTCGCCGACAACGGGCTGGTCTGGAACGTCAGAGAACTTTCGGAAAGCCACGCTCCCGGCGTCTGGGACTACCTCTGGAACCGCAACAAGCACGTCATCGTGCACTTTCGCACCCTGTTCGACTCGATGGACATCTTCATGGTGCCGTTCCAGCACCTGCCGCAGGACTACGTCGACAGCCCATATGCGATCCGCGCGTATCAGGGGACCACCGCCCAGGACGTGATTCTCGACAACGCCGGCAACCCCAAGGTGGCGAGCACCGCCGATTACGTCGACCTGCTCCGCACGGTCAAGGCGGCGCATCCGGAGCTCATCCCGGTGCAGTCCATGCGCAATGCCAGCCCGAGCCGCGACGGCGATCCACAGCTCGTGCAGGCCGCCCTGTCCATCGCCGGACTGAGCCAGCGCTACTTCGACATCGACGGCACCTGGGTCAAGTACTGGGAGCATCCGAACTTCGTCGCGCTCCTCAGATTCGCCAATACGCTCTATACGGAGCGACTGCTCGACCCGACGGAGTTCACCGACTCCAAGAGCGCCCTGAAGGCCAAGGGCTTCACGGGACAGGTGTTCTCCGAGCTCTCGCAGGACGCCGACAACATGCCGCGCTGGACCACCAAGATGCAGGAGGTCCACCCGGACCGGAGCTACGTCATGCTGCCGCATTTCACGGTCGACCCGGCCACGATGCGCTACACGACCGACGCGCTGGGCGGAGGGACCGGCGGCAGCGGCATGATGGTGTCGACGTCGTCGAAACATCCCGACCGGGCGATCCGCTTCATCGACTACCTGTATCAGGACGACATCCAGCGGATGATCGCCTTCGGCATCGAGGGCCACGGGCACACGATGGAGGACGGCATCCCCCGCTATACGCAGCCGGCGCAGGAATCGATCGACGCCGCTACCAACGCCCCGGACTTCGGCATCTTTGCGTACAACATCTGGCGGGATGCGTACTGGAGCGGCGTGCGCACGTTCACCAACGCATCTCCGGATCTGCGGGCCATCCTGGCGATGACGAACGCCACCTACGACGACCTCTCGTTCTACCGCGGAGCGGAGAACTTCCCGTCCAACTCCGAGGAGGTAAAGGCATTCTCGGTGATCAAGGACTTCTATGCGACGGAGATCATGGAGGTGATCACCGGACCGCCTGATCAGGTCGAGTCCCGCTACGCAGCGATGGTCGAGTCGATGCACGACCTCGGGCTCGGCGTGCTGAACGCCTACTGGACCGAGCTGTTCTCCGGCAAGCTGGCGGTGCAGGAGCGGTACGGCGCGGACTTCTAAGGGGTCGCGGACCCAGATCGACGGCAACCGGGTCAGAGGCCGGTGAGCGCGCCCGCGTACCGGCCGCCGGCGGACACGGACCTTCGGGCGAGCGGCCTGCGGGCGGGCAGCGGCCTGCGGGCGTTGCGCGATCGGCTTGCACGGGAGCGCACCCTGCACCTGATGGTGCTACCGTCGATCGCGGTCGCCGTCGTCATCCACTACCTGGCGATGTACGGGCTGATCATCGCCTTCAAGCGCTACGACATCTTTCAGGGCATCCTGGCCAGCCCCTGGGCATCACACGGCGGGTTCGAGCACTTCATCGACTTCTTCCGCGCCCCCAACGCGTTCCGCGTGCTGCGCAACACGGTGGCCATCGCGCTGCTCAAGCTGGCGTTTCTGTCGCTGCCGCCGATGATACTGGCCATCCTGCTGAACGAGATCCGGGTCATGGCGTTCAAGCGCATCAGCCAGACCATCTCCTACCTGCCCCACTTCATCTCCTGGGTCGTGATCGGCGGGATCATCTACGACCTGCTGAACCCGTCGCGTGGGCTGCTCAACCACCTCCTCCTGGGCGCCGGCATCATCGAAGCGCCGATCGACTTCATCTCCACCGATCTGTACTTCTGGCCCCTGATCGTCCTGTCGCATCTGTGGAAGGAGGTCGGCTGGGCGTCGATCCTCTACCTGGCGGTCATCGCCACCATCGACCCCAGTCTGTTCGAGGCCGCCGAGATCGACGGAGCCGGGCGCAGGGCGAAGATCAGGTGGATCACCTGGCCGCACCTGACGGGCATCTTCATGATCCTGTTCATCCTGCACAGCGGCAAGATCATGTCCGGGTACGGCGACACATTCGACCAGGTGTACGTGCTCGGCAACGTGAGCAACCGTCGCGTCTCCGATATTCTGGACACCTACGTGCTCCGCATCGGCCTGGAGAACCTGCGCTTCTCGTTCGCGACCGCCGTAAACCTGTTCAAGTCCGTGCTCAACCTGGGACTGCTGTTGGCCGCCAACTACCTCAGCAAGCGGCTGACCGAGAAGTCGCTGTTCTGATGGCCGGCCACGCTCGCTCCGCCTTCGGCACCGTGTCGAGCCCCTCGGCCGGCGTTCGGCCCGCCCGCAACGAGCGCGCCGGCGATGCCATGATCTACGCGGCGATCACCGCGTTCTGCATCGCCGTCCTGTATCCATTCTTCTATACCGTGATCAACTCACTGAATGCGAATCTGCCGTTCGGTCCGGCCTTTCTCTGGCCGACACGCTGGACGCTGACCAACTACCGCGTCGTATTCCGTGACCCCAACCTGGCCGGCGCCTTCTCCGTGACCGTCGCCCGCACGCTCGTCGGGGTCGCGCTGGTCACCTGCAACTGCGCCATGGCCGGCTTCGCCCTGCGCAAGAAACGCCTGACGTTCCGGAAGCTCTATCTGGCGATCCTGCTGATTCCCGTGTTCTTCCAGGGTGGCCTGATCCCCACCTATCTCAACTACCGGCGCCTGGGGCTGCTCGACAGCTTCCTGGTGTTCATCATCCCGCAGCTCTTCGCCTTCTTCTATCTGGTCATCTTCATGTCCGGCTTCGACGACATTCCCGACTCGCTGGAGGAGTCGGCCAAGATGGACGGGGCCGGCTACTTCACGATCTTCGCCCGCATCTACCTTCCGCTGGCGTTGCCCATCCTGGCCACCATCTCCCTGTTCGAGGGAGTCGCCCAGTGGAACGCCTGGTTCGACTCCGTGTACTTCACCAACTCGCCACGCTTGATGACGCTGCCCGCGCTGCTGGTCCGGGTGGTCAAAGGGGGAGAGGTCGAGGACTTCCTGCGCGACCCCGAGGCGTACCAGATGCAGAACCCCGAAGGCATCAAGCTGGCGACGATGGTGGTGGCCGTGCTGCCGATCACCCTCGCCTATCCGTTCCTGCAGCGCTACTTCATCAAGGGGCTCACACTCGGATCGCTGAAGGGATAGCCTTCTCAAGGGAATTGCAACCATGCCCACGAACATCCTGCTGATCATGGCCGACCAGCTCCGCGCCGACGCGCTGGCCTGCAACGGCAACCCCGTGATCGACACGCCGAACCTGGACCGGCTGGCGCGCACGGGCGTCAACTGCACCGCCTGCTACACGCCGGCACCGATCTGCGTCCCGGCGCGGGCGGCGCTGGCCACCGGTTGCTACCCGCACCGCTGCACCGGCACCAAGAACAACGAGGGCACCATCCTCCCCGGCCTCCCGCTGCTGCCGGCCGAGCTGGCCGCTGCCGGCTACCGCACGTACGCCACCGGCAAGCTGCACTACCTGCCCTACCGGCCGCCCGGCGAGCCGCGCGTCACGCACGGCTTCCAGGTGTCCGAGGTGGCGGAATCGGGCCGTGCCCTGCGCAAGTGGGATCCCGAGGGACGGCTGCGCGGCCTGGAGGACTATCTCGACTACCTGCACGAGGTCGGCTGGGGCGGCTATTCACGCGCCAACGGCCTGGGCAACAACGATGTGTTCGCGTCGGCCAGCGCCATGCCGGCCGAGCACTACGTCGACGCATGGGTGGCCACGCGAGCCATCCACCACCTGGACCGGCACCTGGACGAGCACCGCGACCAGCCGTTCTTCCTGTTCGCGTCCTTTCCCAAGCCGCACACCGCCTTCGATCCGCCGCGGCCGTTCGACGCGCGTTACGACCCGCGGCAGATGCCCGATCCGGTCGGCAGCGTCGAACTGCTGGCCAAGCGCGGCCTGACGGCGTTCGCCAGCCGGCCGGCAGAGTACGAGTGGAACGAGTTCTCACCGGAGGCGAAGCGCACGATCAAGGCGCACTACTACGGGCTGGTGACCTTCCAGGACCTGCAGGTGGGCCGGCTGCTGGCCTTCCTGGAGCAGCGCGGCCTGCGCGAGGACACGCTGGTGGTGTTCACCGCGGATCACGGCGAGATGCTGGGCGACTTCGGCCAGTACCTGAAGGAGATCTTCTATGAGGGCTCGGCGCGGGTGCCGCTGATCGCCAGCCATCCGGGGACGCTGCCCGAGGGCCGCCGTGAGGAGGGGCCGGTGGGGCTGCACGACCTGATGCCGACCCTTCTGTCGGCGGCCGGGGCGCCGGTGCCGGCGGGGATCGACGGCCTCGACCTGTCGGCGATGCTGCGCGGCGGCGGTCCGGTGCGGGACGCGCTGGTGGCCCAATGCCACGCCCCCCGGCAGCAGTACATGGTGCGCGACCGGCGCTGGAAGTACATCTACCATCAGGACGGTGCGGTCGAGGAGCTCTTCGACCTGGACGCCGACCCGCACGAGTTGTGCGACCTGTCCGGATCGGCGTCCGAGCCGGCCGCTTCGACGCGCCGTTCGATGCGCGCCTTTCTCATCGACTGGTGCCGGCGCCACGGAGACCATGGCATGCTTGAGGGCGACGACCTCGCCGCCGCGGATCCCCGGCCGTTCTTCCGCCGGCCGCCGGTCGATCGGCCGATCTTCGGCCGCAGGTTCTATTGAAGGAGCGCTCCGTGGCACATCACTCTCTCGTCTACCACGACCCCGGCTTCTGGGCGGCGACGCCGGCCAACAACGGCGGCAACGGTCCCACGTGGCAGTGGGGAGACGAGCTCTTGATCGGCTTCACGCGCGGCACGTTCCTGCGGGCCGACAAAGGCCATCAGTGCACCTACGACCAGCCGTTCGAGTCGCACTTGGCGCGCAGCACCGACGGCGGCGAGTCGTGGACGACCTGGCACCCGTCCGGGTACGCGGGCAATCTGAACCCGGCCGAAGCGCAGCCGCTCCGAAGCGGGCTCGATTTCTCGGGCGAGGGGTTCGTGCTCCGCGCCGAAGGCGCCGGCTACCACGGCAACCGCGCGGCGCGGTGGTTCCACTCCGACGACCGGGGAGCCTCCTGGCACGGGCCGCACGCGTTCACGGGCCTGCTCGACCACCCCGAGCTCGCCGGCAAGGAGTTCACCGCGCGCACCGCCTACCTCGTCGACGGCCCGAGTGAGCTGTCGCTGTTCCTGACGGTGCGACGCCGCAAGGAGCCGCACGAGCTCGGCATCTCCCTCCAGGAGAAGACCTTCCTGGCGCGCACCAACGACGGCGGCGTCAGCTTCCGGTTCGTCGCCTGGGCCGTACCGTGGGAGGATCCCTACCGGGCGGCGATGCCGGCAGTGGCACGGCTGTCCGACAGCCACCTGATCGTGGCCGTGCGCCGCAAGTCCGAGGAGCACAACTGGCTCGACTGCTTCCACTCCGCGGACGACGGTGCCACTTGGTCGTACCGGTCGCAGATCACCCGCACCGAGGTGGGCAACGAGTGGAACGGCAACCCGCCGGCCCTGCTCCGCATGGGCGACGGCAGGCTGTGCGCGGTCTACGGCAACCGCACCGACCGCCAGATGCAGGCCCGCTACAGCGCCGACGGCGGGGCGACCTGGAGCGCTCGTCAGGTGCTTCGCGACGACTTCCAGTCGGCCAACGGCTTCCCCGACCTGGGCTACCCGCGGCTGTTCCAGCGCCCCGACGGCCGGCTGGTGACCGCCTACTTCTGGTGCACCGCCGAACGGCCGCAGACGCACATCGCCGCCACAATCTTCCGCGCTCCCGAACGGTGACGAAGCTCCCTCGCCGACGGAGCCGAGGAAACCAGAACGGCAATTGGACGAATCTTTAGCAAGCAATCGGACGCTGGTATAAGCAGCAATCAGACGCTAGGATAACCGGCACATGGCCGCAGGATCGCCCTACTACCCGCGCGCACTGGAGCCGGTCATCCGTGAGGCGCTCGCCGACACTCCCGTGGTGTGCCTCGTGGGGCCGCGGCAGAGCGGCAAGACGACGCTGGTGCAACGGATCGCACCGGAGCGCGCGTATGTGAGCCTGGATGAGTACAACTACCACCAGGCCGCCAGTCTTGACCCGACCGGCTTCGTGACCAGCCTGCCCGCTGCGGCGGCAATTGACGAGGTGCAGCGAGCGCCGGCGTTGCTCTCCGCCATCAAGGTCGCCGTGGACCGGAATCGCCACCCCGGACGCTTTCTCCTGACCGGATCGGCGAACCTGCTGTTCGCGCCCACCGTGAGCGAGTCACTGGCCGGGCGGATGGAGACGGTACAGCTCAACCCGCTCACGGAGGCGGAGAAGGAACGCCGGCCCGGTGGTTTCCTGCGTGCGCTGACGGACGGCGACCTCAAGCCGCACATCTCAGGTGCGTCCGGAGCGGAAGGGCCGACGCTCGCGGATCGGCTGGTAGCCGGCGGCTATCCGGAGCCGCTTGCCCGCGCGCCGCGCCGTGCCCGACAGTGGCACCGGCAGTACCTGCGGAGCATCATCGATCGCGATGTCCGAGACGTGGCACGGGTACGCGATGCGAACGAGCTCGCCCGCCTCCTGGAACTGCTTGCCCTGCGCAGCGCGGAGTTGCTCAACGTCAGCGCTCTCGGCGACGCGCTCGGCCTCCGGCGGGAGACCGTAGATCGCTACATCACGGTTCTGGAGCGGCTGTTCCTGGTTGCGGCGCCTGCGGGCATGGCACCGCAACCCCGCCAGACGACTCGTCCGATCGCCGAAGGTACACCTGATAGACAGCGGACTGGCGGCGACGATGGCCGGCCTGACGGCCGCCGATTGGCTCGCACAACGCGGCCGTATGGGACACCTGCTGGAGTCCTTCGTCGTCCAGCAACTCATCGCCCAAGCTGCATGGACCGATCCCGACCTGCATTTCTGGCACTACCGGGACAAGGATCAGGTTGAGGTGGATCTGGTAATCACGCGCGGCGCGCGCACGTGGGGCGTCGAGGTGAAGGCATCCGCCACCGTCACGGCGGGGGGATGGCCGCGGGCTGCTCCGCCTGGCGGAGCGCTGCGGCGACGACTTCCAGCGCGGCATCGTTCTGTACGACGGCCGGGACCTGCTGCCGTTGCGCGGCGAGCGCATCCTTGCCGTGCCGATCAGGCGACTGTGGATGTGGTAGTGGACGCAATTCCCGCCACCGTGCGGTACGGTACGACATCTGGAGGAAGACCATGCTGGACATCGCCGACCGCAAGCAGCTCTTCATCGACCACCGCTTCATCGACACGGCCGAGAACGTCGAGCTGACCGTCAACCCGCCGGTCAAGCTGCCCGGACCGGTGCTGCGCTCCGAGCATCCGTGGGAGGCGTTCTCCATCGGCTGGAGCTGCGTGCTGGAGGACGACGGCCTGTTCAAGCTCTGGTACAGCGCGTGCGGCGCCGACCAGTGGACCGGCGGCCCCTGGTACCTGTGCTACGCGATTTCCCGGGACGGGCTCACCTGGGAGAAGCCGGAGCTTGGCTTGGTCGAGTACGACGGCTCGAAGCGCAACAACATCGTGCGCGCCGCGTGCAAGCTCGCCTACATCTTCATCGATCCCAACGGCGGGGAGTCGGACCGCTACAAGATGGTCGAACAGGTGCTGGGTGAGGGCATCCGGGTCGGCACCTCGACGGACGGGCTCACCTGGGACATGCCGGACCGGCTGGTGAGCACCCTGAAGCCCGACACGCCCAAGCAGGCGTACTGGGATGCGCGCATCGGCCGCTACGTGGCGTGGCTGAAGCTCATGGTCGCCGACGACGGCACGCCGATGTTCCCCTTCGTGGACCCGATCGCCAGCGATCCTCCGGTGATCGCGCCAACGGTCCTGCGTCGCGGCCGATCGATCGGCCGCATAGAGGTGGACGACCTCACCGCGCCGTGGCCGGAAGAGAACGTCCGCACGGTGCTGGCCGCCGACGAGCACGATCCGCACGACTCAGACATCTACCACCCCGACGTGCTGCCCTACACCGAGGCCGAGGACGCCTACTTCATGTTCCCGATGACCTACCAGCACTTCGGCGAGGACGAGACCACCGTGCGCAACGACGGGCTCAACGACGCGCAGTTCGCCGCCAGCCGCGACAGCATCCACTGGATGCGCTACGACCGACGGCCCTACATCGGCCGCGGCATGCCCGGCACCTTCGACGGCGGCACGATCCACGCGTCGCCCGCTCACCTGCGGAGCGGCGACCGGTTCCTGCAGATGTACACCGGCAGCCCGTGGACGCACGGCGGCTTCCGCGCGCTCAGCGACGAAGAGCGGCGCGACCGCGGCTACGACAACGGCATCGGCTTGGTCGAGCAGCGCCTGGACGGCTTCGTGTCGGCTGACGCCGCCTACACCGGAGGCATGCTGACCACGCCGCCGATGCGCTTCTCAGGCGAACGGCTGGAGCTGAACATCGACGTGGCCGCCATGGGGCAGGCGCAGGTCGAGGTGCAGGACGAGGCCGGCCGGCCACTCCCCGGGTTCGAGCTGGACCGCTGCCGGCGCGTCATGGTGAACGACGTACGCCACGCCGTGAGCTGGGCCGGGTCCCCCTCGCTCGGCAGCCACGCCGGCCGGCCGATCCGCCTGCACTTCAGCATGCGCTCGGCCAAGCTCTACGCCTGCCAGTTCCGCTGATCCGGAGCGGACGGGTCAGGCGCCTTGCGGCAGGTAGCAGATCTTGAGCGCCTGCTTGGCGAGCAGGAGGTGCACGCCCTCGTCGTAGCGCTCGAAGGGCAGGCGCGCGCCGATCAGCACCTCGGTGTTGAGCTTCTCCGCGGCCCACAGCCCGGTCACGTAGGCGGCGTCCGGCGCCGCCGGCGCCACGCGCGGGGCGATCGCGGTGCGGTTGCGCCAGTGACGGGTGGTGTAGATCGCCTCGCCATGAATTACCCCGAACGGCGACACCGGTCCGTCGACGGTGTGGTCCAGCGCCACCTGCATGCCCGGCGCCGCGCCGGTGCAGTCGATGCTGGCCTGCAGCGGCTCCCGTTCCAGCTCCGCGGACGGCGCGCCCGGCTCGATGCGGACCACCTGGTCCGCGCCCAGCGTGTCCGCCAGCTCAAGGCGCTCCGGGACCAGATCGATCGCCACCACGGCGCCCGCCCCCTCGGCCCGGACCATCTGCATCGCGATGATGCCGGCCGGCCCCAGGCCGACGATGCCCACCCGCTTGCCGGCAACGTCGCCGAGCGCCCGCACGTAGGGCGACATGTGGTAGGCCATCTCCATCGAAGCCGCCGCCTCGTACGAGGTGTTGTCCGGGATGCGGGTGACCATCTCCGCAGGCCGGCTGATGAGCTCGCTGTAGAACCCGGGGTTGCTCTCGCCACCGGCCTTCAGGGTGGCCACGCGGTCCCCCACCTGCAGCGACGTGACGCCCTCGCCCACCGCCTCGACCCTGCCCGACACCTCGTGCCCGGGGTAGCCCACGGGGATCGGGTACTTGGGGTGGCCCGGCCGATCGAAGATGTCGACGCCGCGGAAGATCGTGGTGTCCCAGTGCGGGCAGGTCACGCACGCCTGCACCGCGATCAGCACCTCGCCCGGCCCGGCCGCAGGCTCCGGCGTGTCGACGATCCGGAAGCGCCCCGGTTCCGTGATTTGAATGGCTCGCATGACGCGCTCATGATACGGACTTCCACGGCCGGCCAACAGCACGCGTGAGCACGCCGCGCCACTCGTGCGTAGCGGCGCACCAGCCACCTTGTACGCCGCTACGCTGCTACTTTCCCGGTTGAACGCCACCGAGAGCAGGTGGAGCGCAGTCGAGCACGTACGTCGTCAGCGACGGGATGCCGACGCTCCAGACGACCGGCGGCAGTTGGCCCGGCGGGCTCCAGACGTAGCCCAACAGGTTCAGCTCCTCACGCGCCGCCAGCCGAGCCGCGGCGTCGGCGCCGGTCGTGGCGAGCGCGGCGTCGATCGCGTGGTCGGACGCCGTGGGGACAGCCTGAAACAGCCGTGCCGTCGCCACCGCCGCGGCCAGCAGGCCGCGGGACTCCAGTTCCCGATAGCGGTCCTGGTAGTAGTCCGCGATCCTGACGGCCACGTCGGGCTGCGCCGCGTCAGCGTGAGCGACGGTCAGCCGGGTTGCGCCCGTGGCCAGGCGCCGGTCCCACAGCGCCTCGCCCCAGAGTTGGATGAAGTACGGGTAACGCTGGCTGCGCTCCACGAACGCGTCGAGGGCACCGGCGTCGATGCCCACGCCGTGGGCGGCCAGCGGCTCGACCAGGGCGGCGCGCGCGGCGGCGTCGCTGAGCAGGCCGATGCCCAAGCGCCCCTTGCCCAAGCGGCTCCAGAAGGACGCGTTCATGGTACTCAAATGCGCCGGCAGACCCGGCGTGCCGGCAAGCACCAGCAGAAACGGCGCGTTGGCGCGCACTTCCTGGCTGACGTTCAGCAGCAGTTCACCGACGTCACGATCGAGCGTGTGCGCTTCGTCGACCAGGACGACAAGGGGGCTCTTGCGACAGCGGGCGGTCAGCCGCGCGGTCAGGTTCTGCACCGACGGAGTCGGCGCCGCCCACTCGGCGTGACCGACGCCCGTGACGCCGAGCTTTCTGGGCAGGATCTTCCTGATGATCGTCGCCGGCAATAACGCGTCGACCAGCGCCTGCCCGGTCCGAGTCCGGCTTGGCGACAGGCGCGCGATATCTATCCGGCCGGCTTCGCGGCAGGCGCCCTCGAACCAGTTGAGCAGCACGGTCTTGCCGTTGCCGCGCGGCCCCATCAGCGCCACGTCGTGCGGCGGAGCCTCGCCGCCAAGCAGATCCGCCAGACACTGCCTGAGCACCGCCTGTTCGCGCTCGCGACCGGTCAGCGCCGGCGGAGCCGCACCCGTCCCCGGCGTGAACAGGCGTTGCGCCGTCGCCTTCATGACGCACGTATGATACGACTTCCACGACCGGCCATCAGTACGAGGGAGGAAGCCCATGGGTAGCGAACCGATCCACGTCGGCGGCGACAAGCAGCTCTTCATCGACCACCGATTCATCGAGCGATCCGAGCAGGTGACGCTGCGCGTCAACCCACCGCGCAAGGACACCGTGGACCGTTTTCCCCGCGACAAGCCGTGGGAAGCGTTCACCACCGGGTGGTACAGCATCGACTGGGACCCGGAGGCGCGGCGCTACAAGAAGTGGTACGCCGCCTGCGACGGCGACCAGTGGGCCGGCGGCCGCTGGCGGCTCTGCTACGCGGAGTCGCCCGACGGGCTGGCCTGGGAGAAACCCGAGCTGGGCCTGGTCGAGTACGGCGGCTCCCGCGACAACAACATCCTGATCGACGGCGAGAAGCTCACCTACACCTTCCGTGACCCGCATGCCTGCGGCCCGCACGGCCGGCCGGAGGAGCGCTTCAAGATGATCCGGGGCTTCCCGGAGAAGACCAAGGTGGGTACCTCGCCCGACGGCATCCGCTGGGACTTGCCCGACCGGCCGGTGAGCGACCTGCCGCCGGGCTGGGACACCGCCAAGCAGGCGTGGTGGGACGAGCGCATCGGCCGCTACGTCGTCTACCTGCGCGTGCAGATCGAGGAGGAGAACGAGCTTCCCTACCCGTTCGCCGGCCCGATCGACAGCGACCCGCCCGTGGTGCAGCCCACGCTAGCGAGGCCGATCCGGGCGATCGGCCGCCTGGAGACCGACGACCTCACCGCGCCGTGGCCGGACGACGAGATCCGCACCGTGCTGTGCGCGGACCAGGACGACCCGCCCGGGTCCGACATCTACCACGCCGGCGTGTACCCCTATCCCTACGCGGCCGACGCCTACTTCATGTTCCCCCTCACCTACCACCACTTCACGCCGGCCGAGAGCCCCGTCGTCAGGAACGACGGCATCAACGACTGCCAGTTCTGCGCCAGTCGCGACGGCATCCACTGGATGCGCTACGACCGCCGTCCCTACATCGGCCGAGGGATCCAGGGCGAGTTCGACGGCGGCGGGATCCACGGCAGTCCCTACCTGATCCGGCGCGGCGCCGAGCTCTACCAGCACTACGGCGGCGAGCCGTGGACGCACGGCCAGTACCGCCGTCTGAGCGACCAAGAGCGGCGCGACCGCGCCAACTGGGCCCGCGGCCGAAGCTGCGTGGCCGTGCAGCGGCTGGACGGCTTCGTGTCGGCCGACGCCGCCTACGAGGGCGGAGCGCTGCTGACGCCGCCGCTCACCTTCGACGGCGACCGGCTGGAGCTCAACATCGACATGGCGGCGATGGGCGAGGCGCGGGTCGAGCTGCGCGACCGGGAGGGCCGGCCCATCGACGGCTTCGGCGCCGCCGACTGCGACCGGCTGACGTGCAACGACGTGGCCGCCCGCGTGCGCTGGCGCGGCAGCGAGGACCTCGGCGCACTGCGCGGCCGGCCGGTCCGGCTGCACGTGCGCATGCGCTCGGCGAAGCTGTACGCCTTTCAGTTCGTGACCGCCTGATACTCCGTTGGTGTCGAGGATCACCGCCACTGAGACGGATCCACCGTCTCGAACTCTTCCTCGATTATGCGCTCGATGCTGTCGAGCTCCTCTGCATGGTCAAGGCACGCTCCGAGATGCCTCATCCAGGGCTTCTCGTCGCCGCCGTCCCGCAGCAGCCGCACCCGATCGGCGATGGCGTCACCGACGAATGCGCGCAGGGTCTGGCCGCGCGCTGCCGCGGTTGCCTTCGCGTCACGGAGCAGATGGTCGGGCAACTCCACGGTCGTCTTCATCGCGACCCAGCCTACCCGTAAATACGGGCGCCGAGCAGCCGTGACGAAGTGAGCCCGGCCGCGCTCAGACCCCCTCGGCTGCCAGCGCCGACGGCATCGGTCCTTCGTCCAGATCGAGCGTCAGCATGCGGTCGCCCTTGCTGGCCCAGCTCCACGACAGGCCGTTGACGCCCGGAACCCCGCGCAGCATCTCGTTGGTGTACCTCCTGCCGTAGATCTTGGCCAGCCGCTCGCGGATCATCAGGCTGGCCCAGAGCCCGACACCGTGGCTGGCGCAAAGCGGGCCATACTGCTCGCCGAGCATCTCCGGCAACGGCTGCAGGCCGAATTCGCCGTCGAAGTAACTCTGCACGTAGCCGTAGCCAGTCCGCAGGTGGCGGCCCACCACGTTGGCGTGGCCGACGTTGATGCCGTCGATGATCTTCTCCGCGATCCACGTGCGCCAGTCCAGGTGGATATTGCCGACCGGCCGGCCGAAGTGATCGCCGGGCGGCACGCCGATCCCGAGCGTGAGGCCGCGCTCGTCGCACAGCGCCCGGACCTCGCGCAGGTATTGGGTGATGGACTCGCCGCGCAGGCGCCGCCACGCCTCAAGGTCGAAGTTCTCGGTCAGGATGTCCACGCCGTAGCGCTCCCGGAACGCCTCGGCCACCGGCAGGTTGAACCCGTACTGGTCGCCGTGATCGGCGTTCATGCGGTGGCCGCGCGTCGAGACGTAGACGCCGTCCCAGCGGTAGTTGTCGACCAGCCACGCCAGCTCCTGCCGGCACTTGTAGTCGCGCACCTCCGGGTACCAGTACTCGGGCACGCCCCAGTGGCGCTTGTCCCAGGTGCGGTCGCACGCGTAGTACTCCGGATGGTTGGCGAAGAACTCCGACTCCCAGGAGAACGAGTCGTGGGTGTACGCGTCGGAGTGCGGCGGCTGCCCCTCGTCATACAGATCGACGTAGCAGTAGATCTTGACGCCGGCATCGCGGGCCGCCTCGGTGGCCGCCTTGGCGTCGTCCACCTCCTGCACCACGTCGTAGACCTGGGGTTCCTTCCGGCGGGCGGCGTCGGTGATGCGGGCGAACCGGGCCAGCCAGCGCTCCTGGCGCCACAGCACCCCGACGACGCCGTACGTCTCTTTCCAGCTTATGAGCGCGTCGCGAATGCGTTCCGGCGAGTCGAGCACGTGCTCGGGACGCTCGGCGTTCAGCGTGTCGCCCCAGCTACAGACCATCAGGTCGCCGTTCAGTTCGTGCATGGTCGATTCCTCCTTCAGAGTTCGCGCCGGTCCGTCCCGGCCTACCGGAAGCATAGCGCGAACAGGTCGGCGTCCTGCATGAGCAGGCGCAACCGCACCGTCCGTCCGGCCAGCGCGGCCACGCCGGCTCCGGCAGCCCAGCTTACCTCTCGATCGATGTGATTGCCGATCAGCTCGCGCGAGTCGCCCAGAGTGTAGCCCGGAAGGGGCCGGCCCTCGGCGTCCTGCAGCTCGACGCGAATGCTGCCGGCGGACGAGGTGGAGAAGTTGAGCAGCAGCCGCGTCCCCGCGAAGGTCAGCGGCTTGGTGACCATCTCCCCGCCCGCGTAGGGGGCGTGCACCGAGGCGAAGCCGTCCATGCGCAGCGAATAGCGGCGCAGGTGCGCGGTCGCCTGGGCGTTGTCCTGCATCAGGTACAGCGACATCTCGTACGGGCCGGTCGGCACCAGCCCGGTCGCCGGATAGTTGGTACGCGTGATCCAGTTGTTGGGACCGATGCCGGGGCGGATGAAACTCTCCGGAAAGGTGCGGTCGAAATCCAGGCCGCCGCGCGAGGTCATGAACACCGCATCCGAGCAATCCTCGACGTAGTCGGGGGTCAGGCCGAGCCTCCGGCACTCCTCGGACGTCACCACCTGCCGCCCCAACTGAAAGCGCGCCGGGAAGGCGATCGACAGGTGCGGCGCCCGGAAGTACGCCTGCACGTTGCTGGTGTAGAGGTGCTCCACCGGTTCCGCGCGCACCTTCTCCAGCGGCGTCCAGGCGAGGAGGTCAGGCGAGGTGGATCGGGCGATCCACCGGATGGAGCCGGCGTGGCCGGGGCGCTTGGGCGGACCGACCCAGTCGCGCAGGTAGGCGACGTAGCATCCTTCGACCTGCGACCAGAACGTCGGCACGGACGTGGTGTCGCTGAGCGTCGGGCCGCGGTGCGACTGATCGATCACCGGCGCGTCGCGGAGCTGCTGCCAGCGAATGCCGTCCTCGGAGCCGAACAGCAGCATGCCGCCGGTGGTGGCGTCGCGCTTGTCGTGATCGAACAGGCCTGCCAGCGCCTTGAGCCGGAAGGTGCCGGCCGCGGGGCCGGTGTCGAGGAACGGGCCGAAGTTGTGGCGTACCGCGGGCGCTTCCGGACCCAGGATGACGTTGTTGGCGCGCGAGCCGTCGATCTCCACCAGACCGAGGTCGGGCTTGGTCCAGCGGCGGCCGTCAATCGACTCGGCGTAGCAGGTGCTCTCGTCGGTTCCGCCGTCGGGGCCGTCGCGGCGCTTCCCGCGGTAGTAGGCGCGGTACGTGTCGCCGTCCTTGAGCACCGTGAAGTAGCCGATCAGGCCCTCCCACGGCCTGTCGCTCCGGAGGACCGGCCCCTCGTCACGCGGCTGCTGCAGCGCCAGGCACGTGCCGTCCAGTCGGTCGATCAGATAGCGGTCGACGATCGGTTCCAGGCGCGTGCCGATGTCGATGGTTTGGCTCATGGTTCGCTCCCTGCGGGCTCGCCCGGCAATGGCTCCATCGCCCTCATGCACGGACACGCCACGCGATCCTTGCTTTGCTAGCGGTAGCAATCTATCTCATTCTCGACCCGTGAGACAGACGGCGTCGGAAGAGCTGTCCCGACAGTACGACGTCATCCTGCGGCGGCAGACGTTCGCCCGTGCCTACCGGATGCGGACGGTTCTACGTGCTGCTGTCGCTCTCCTTCAGCCTGCTGGTCCTCTTCAAGTGCCTACTCGCCCGACGGGTTGCGCTGGAGCCTGCCCGATCCTCCGAAGCACATCCTGGACTACCACAGCGACTGCATGAATCACGTCGTGTACGATCCCCGTGCGCGGCAGTGGCTGCTCTACTGCCGGCCCATCCACCTGTACGGCTCCGGCCGCCGCGAGCTCAGGGGCGGTCAGACCGGTGAGCGCCATCAGCGCCGGCGGGTGGCGGTGATGACCAGCACCGACTTCGAGCACTGGTCCTACCCGCGGACGTGCCTGTTCCCGGACGAGCTGGACACCCCCGACTACGACTCCCGCACGGTTTTCCGGCATGGAGGCATGTTCCTGATGCTCTACGCGGCGATGGAGGGCGACGTCACCGGAGCGAACGAGGTCCGGCTGGCGACCAGCAGGGACGGCGTGAACTGGGAGCGGTTCCATACCCGCGAGCCCTACCTCGCCCGCGGACGAGAGGGCGACTGGGACGCGGGACAGGTGATCGTCTCCTGCCCGCCGGTCATCCGGGGCGAGGACATGCTCGTCTACTACTCGGGCACTCCCAACCCCCAGTACCAGACCACCACCCACGCCGGGATCGCCGTGGCGATGGCCAAGATCGACCGGTTCGTCGAGCAGCGCGCCGGCGACCGGCCCGGCTACCTGCTGACGCGGGAGTTCGTGCTGGAGGGCAACCGGCTCACGCTGAACACCGCGATGCCGCAGAAGCCCTGGCACGAGCAGCTCATCCGGGTGGAGATCGCCCGCCACGCGCCGCTGGGCGGGCACTACGGATCGTCCCAGCCCTACCCCGGCTTCAGCCTGGAGGATTCGGACGTGCTGCGCGGCACCAGGACCGACATGCCCGTGACCTGGAACGGCAGCCCCGACCTGTCGGCGCTGGTCGGCAAGCCGGTCTACCTGCGCTTCGAGATCGTCAACATGGGGCTCTTTTCGTTCAGGGTCACGCACGAGTAGATGTCGGCCTCGGCGGCGGTAAGGATGCCCGCCGCGGAAGCCAGGCCCAACCATCCGGCGACGGCCGCGCCGGCAAAACATCGAATTCGTCGAAGGCGGGCTGAACTCCACCCCGATCAGGTGGATCGGCTCTCCGAGCCAGACCCACGCCATCGCGTTTACCGTGATGTGTCTTGGGGATTGCGCAACATTCGGATGATATGCTCGGCTAGATGCTCTGAGATCTCGCGATGCCGTGGAACCGGCTGGGGAACTCCCGTCTCCGGATTGCGGTACCAATCGTGCTTGGCGCCATGTCTCACGAGAACGCACCCAGCGCGCTCTATTGCTCGAATCAGATCGCGCCGCTTCACGACACGACGAGTTCTTCTACCTTGCGAATACCAGTCACGACACCGGCGCTCAAGTCACGATAGAGATCCCGCAAGTGGTCCTTGAGGTCGTCCATAGTCTCACCCTGCGTCCAGTAGTCGGGATAGTCCTGCAGATAGCCGATCCACACGCCGTCCTCTTGCCAGTACACGAATTTCACCGTTCTCATCGCCAGAAGCCTCAGAACCGTTCGGTTGGGGTATGCTCGCTCTATCGGGATGTTGGAATGTCTCGCCGAGTGCTGTCAATTGTTGAAGGCATAAAGATACACTCGAGGCCGAGGTCGGCGACCGCTACGACCGCAGTGGCGTCATCACGACCCGTTCGATCGGCTTCTCGTTCGCGTAGACGTTCGTCATACGGTCAGGTGCTTGCGGAAGGTCTGCATGCCGATCGGCAGTCTGCGCGGGTCACCGCCTGATCTTACCCCGGCGCCGGAGCTCAAGGTACGGCCGTTCCGCCATCCAACGTTCTTCGGGGATCAAGGACCAAATCGATGCCCCGCAGAATGTCGGCCACGAGATCCCCTCCGAGCCGCCCGATCCGATCGGTCAGCTCACCCTTGTCGATCGTGAAGAGCTGCGTCACGTTGGCGACGCTGTCCTGGGGAAGGTTGCCTGCTCCCTGTGGCAGCAGCACGTTGCCCGGCGCCTCGGCCCGGCGCAGGTTCGACGTCAAGGCACAGACGATGACCGTCGATAGCCGGCTGCGGTTGAACAGGTCGTTCTGAACCACGACGAACGGCCGGCGGAAGCCCGGTCGTGAGCCCGACGGCTCGCCGAGATCTACCCAGAACAGGTCACCCTGACTGATTACCACGAGTCGAGCGCACGTTCCTCCCGGGGTCCGATCCTCCGCAGGGTCGCCGCCTCTTCCTCGTCGGGAAAGTCGGCATACGCCTCGTTGATGCCCTGCAGGAGCGCCTGATTCTCCCATCTGGTCAGGAACTCCTCCAGCGCCCGCGCGTAGACGCGGCTGCGAGGTGTTCCCGACCTTCGCGCTACCTCATCGGCGCGCTGCGCCAGCGAATGCTCGACGGACACCGCTATCCTCACCTTCGCCATGGTAATACTTTTCTTCTCACGAATCTTATGAGAGTATGTGTGCGCTGGTCAACCGGTGTCGTCGACGATCGACAGCGAGTACAGGTCGCCATGCTCGACGTCCACCTTCAGGCGGTGGCCGCGAGACCGGCCGCCTCGGTGGGGCGCGGACTACTTGAAGGGCGATCGAAGAAGGCATAGCTCGTGCTGCTCGGACAAGCGTAGCGCGGCCCCCCGCGCTGGACGACCGAACGCCCCAGTAGCCCAGTAGCGGCGTACCGCCTGGCGTACGCCGGGAGCGACGACGGGATCAACGCTGATTGCAGGTCGTGGCGATGTGCGACGATGAGCGCGTTCTTGACAACGGCAGAAATCTTCCGGACTCTCGAACCATGAAACAGAAGGTCGGGACGCTGCTCGAAGCAGAGCTCGTCAAAGAGGTCAGGCGCGTCGCGGCCGAGGAGGGCAAGCGCATGAGCGACGTGTTTGCCGAAGCGCTGGTCGGTTACCTCGCGGAGAGGCGACCGGACCAGCAACGGGCGATGAGGGCATACCGCGTGTTCTGCGAGAGCCCGATGCCGGTAGACCCGGCGGATCTGCAGATCATCCTCGACGACGACATGCTGGCCCCGTGACGGTAGAGGCGATCCCCACGGGTTCGCGGTGCTGCATCGACGCGAACATCCTGATCTATGCGGAAGCGGGCTACTCCGAACAGGCAAAGGAACTGCTGGCTCGCTGCAGCCGGGCGACGATCGTCGGCATCCTTCCCTTTGCGGCGCTCCTGGAGGTGTGCCATCGACTGATGCTCATCGAGGCGCGAGCGACCGGGAAGCTCACCGGATCCAACCCCACGCGCAAGCTCGCTTCGCGCCCCGAGCTCGTGCAGCGCCTGCACATCTACAGGACCAAACTGGAGGCCCTGATCGACATGGGAATGCGGATCGAACCGCACAGCAGCGCGGACTTTGCCAGAGCGCTCGACCTGCAATCGGAGCACGGCCTGTTGACGACCGACTCCGTCATCCTTGCGACCGCGCTACGCCTCAGGTCCGATCATCTCGTGACCACTGACCGCGCATTCGGGTCCGTCCGCGACATCGACGTCGTGGTGATCGACGACATCGACATCCCGAACGAGGTTCTCCAGAGTTGACCGCGGGTCAACACCCACGCCGGGCGCTCAATCTCGCCGTGAAATAGCGTCGTCGCCGATGGACAGCGAGTACAGGTCACAGTGCTCGACGTACACCTTCAGGCGGACGGTGCGCCCGCGCATGGCGGCCAGATCCGACCCGGATGACCACGCCGGCCGCGCCCGCAGGTGGTCACCGGTGATCGGCCGCGCCCGCTCGCGGGCCAGATCGGGCACGGCCCGGCCTTCCTCGTCGAGCACCTCCACCCGCAACGACCCGCGGCCGGCGTCGGCGTTGACGGCGATTGCCGTCCCTTCGGCGGTGAACGGCTCGGTGACCAGGACGCCTGCGCCTTCGGCGGAAAGCGAGGCGAAGCCGTCCAGCCGCAGCGTCGCCAAACCGGTCTCGATGTTCCACGGCTGGATCCGCTCCGGCCTGCTCGCGCCGGGCGTCGGCGTGGCGCGGCCGTAGCCGGTGTAGTAGAGGTATATCTCGTCGCCGTGCACCAGGGGGCGGGCGGCGAGCAGCAAGGTCTCGTCCCAGCTCCCCACGGGCCCCAGCGGGATCAGCGGCTCGCGGTGGATGCGTTCCCAGCGGACGCCGTCCCGGCTGGCCACCAGCTCGGTGTGCATCTCCCGGCAGCGGACGTTGTTCATCTCGATGGGAGGCCCGAAGAAGCCCTGCCGCCTGTTGCGCTCGATGATCCGCTGCCACTCCTCCCGTCCGGGCTCGGGCAGGTTGCGCGCGACCCAGAGCATGCCGATGTGGGTCCCCTCGTAGTCGGTGGCCGCGAGGCCGGCCGCCTCGCTCCCCGGCGGATCGTCGTCGTCCGGCTCGAACACCGGCGCGGGCGGAAGATCCCAGCGGACGAAGTCGTCGCTCTCGCTGCGGGCCGTGACGCGCATGCCGTAGCCGTCGGCGCTCGAGTACATCACCAGCCGCCCGGCGGTGCGTTCCAGGCCGAAGGGGACCGCGACCTCGGCGTCGCCCACCCAGACCGGGTTGTCGGGATGCTCCTGCCAGCGGATGCCGTCCGCCGAGAAGCCCACGCAGTGGCCGAGCAGCCAACCGTCCTCCTGCGAGGCATCGCGCCGCCCGCCCCACCACACCGCCTTGTAGCGGCGTTTCGGATCCGGGTCGGCCTGATCGATGATCGGCGCCGGGTCGTGCATCATGCAGGTCGCCGCCAGCACGATGTTGTTGTCGGTGCTCCCTTCGAACGCGACGACGCCGAGCGACGGCTTGTGCCAGTCGACGCCGTCCGGGGAAGTGGCGTAGCACATGTTGGAGCCGTCGTCCGCGCCGTAGCAGGCGCCGCCCTGATACCAGGCGAGGAAGCGGCCGGCCGTTTCGTCGTAGACGACCATCGCCGAGTCGATGAAGGCGGCGTCCTTCTCCCACGGCCGGTCGGCGCGGATGACCGGATTCCGATCGCACTTCCGCGCCTGATGGAAGCGCCGGGTCAGACCGGACGCATCCGCGACGAAGCGGTCGTCGATGAACAGGTGCTTTGCCACGGTGAGCTCCTTCCTCGGAACATACCCATCATACGGTGCCGGCGATGTCACCGGCGGTCGCTCGACCAGGATCGACGCGCGACGTACGGTGCGCTGCATGCCACGCGCGCAAGATGGGCCGGCTCCGCTCGACCTGGCGGAACGCGCCGAGCTCGCCCTCAATGCGCTGACGCGCAACGTCGACCCCGCGTTGCGCTTCACCCCCTATTTCGACTGCCGGCTGCAGCTCGATCCTCCGGTACTGAGTCATCACACCTACTGGGACCATTGCGACGGCGCGGGCCGCGCCGTCGACGCGCTGGTGTTGGCCCGCGACATGACCGGATGCGATCTGGGAAGCGGGATCGATGTCCACCTCAAGGAACTGGTCTCCTCGTATCAGGGGGAGCAGGGGCTGTGCTGGATACCCGAGCCCGACTTCCCGCCCCGTGCCACGAAGCGACCGCGTCCGCCGGTGGCCGAATTCTGGGGCCAACGCGCCTGCTTGATGGCGTTCGTGACCTGCTACCAGCAGAGCACGGACGCCGCGGAGCGTGCCGGCCTGCGCCGGCGGATCGACGCGCTCATCCACGGACTGGCGAGCATCGCGGTGTGGCGTGACGGCTACTGCTACTACCCGGTGGCGGCGCGCGATCGCCCGACGGATGCCGATGAGCTGTTCTACCGGCGGGACGGGTGGGACGGTGACGACGAACCGATCGGCACCGGCGCGATGTGCGCGGCTGCCCCGATCCTGCGCCCGATCGTGCAATACCTGACGACCGGCGCTCGCAACGACGAAGCGGTGACTCTCTGTGACGGGATCGCGCGCTACGTGGTCGAGCGCGCCGGTGACTTCGGACGGGACGGGAGCTTCCGCGGGCACTTCCACAGCCGGGTGGCAACCGCCGCCGGCGTGCTGCAATGGGGCCGGTTCTCGGGACAGCCCGACCTGGTGCGGTGGGCACACCGCGTCTACCGGTTCGCCTGCACCATCGGCACCCGGTTCGGGTGGTTCCCGGAGTTCGTCGGCCTGCACGCCTGCGAGACCTGTGGCATCACCGACATGATCGACGTGGCCATTCAGCTCGCCCGGTCCGGGCGGCACGAATTCTGGGGCGACGCCGAGCGCTTCGGGCGCAACCACTTGGTCGAATCCCAGTTCATCGACGCCGCCTGGGAGCGACAGGTGCCCAAGCGGACCTCATCCGAGGCCGCCGATTTCATCGCCGCATGTCCGCCGCCGCAGCTCAAGCGCGCAGGCGTCCGCGACGTGCTTCCCGGGGCGTTCTCCGGTGGCAGCGCACCCAACAGCGTCGTCGACACGCGGCGCGGCCACTGGTGGATGGGCTGCTGTAACGCGCACGGAGTACACGGCCTGTTCCTCCTGTGGCATCACGCGGTGCGTGCGACACGAACCGCGGTCCGCGTCAACATGCTGTTCGACCGCTCGACCCCGTGGGCCGACGTGCGCAGCCTTATTCCGAGCGAGGGCACGGTCGAAGTGGTCATGCGTCAAGGCGGATCGCTCTCCGTACGCACCCCCGACGACGTTGCCTCAGACGAGGTTGCGGTGGAGGCGCCCGGCCGTTGGAGCTGGAACGACGGCTACGTGCACGTCGGCGGCCTGGCGCCGGGGCAGGTGGTTACCGTCCGCTTTCCGCTCCGGGAGCATGACGAGCACGTCGGCGTGCTCGAAGACGAGTACCTCGTCTCGTGGCGGGGCGATACGGTGATGGCCATCGACCCGCCTGGGCGGGTCGGACCGCTGTACCGGCGCACGCCGGAGGAAGCGGGGGAGCGTTACCCGCGCGACGCAAGCCGCCGCGCTTCGCGCCTGCCGCGTGCCTCGCGCATCGAGTGGTAATGCGGCCCGCGTGCTGTTCAGGCTCCTCGGTTCTGCGCCTCGTGATTTGCTCCCGATAACGCGAACGGGTACCGTATCGGCTCCGATGATACCCGCCTATGGCTGACCATGGAACGCTGACACAGGATCGACGGCCTGCGGTCGGTACCGTGCGGCGTGCAGGGCGCCTGCCGGAGTTGATCCCCTCGATCAGGGCGGCCCCGCTGCTTTACCTGATGATCTCGGTCGTCATGGCATGGGCGATCCTGTTCCATTTCATCCCCATCTGGGGCATCAGCTTCGCCTTCCGGCGCTTCAACCTGATCAGCGGCTTCTGGAGCGCCGACTGGGTCGGACTCAAGTACTTCGCCCAGTTCGTGAGCGATCCGTTCGCGATCCGGATCATCAGGAACACGATCCTGCTGGGATTCTGGAGCATTGTCTTCACCTTTCCGGCGCCGATCGTCTTCGCCCTGCTGCTCAACGAGATCGGCAGCTCCGCCTTCAAGCGATCGATCCAGACGCTCACCTACCTGCCGCACTTCGTATCGGCGGTGGTCATCGTCGGCATCATCTTCCAGCTCTTCGAGTGGGAACGCGGCATCGCCACCGACATCATCGAAGTGTTCACCGGCGAGCGGCTCAACGTGTTCATCGATCCGCGCTGGTTTCGGCCGCTCTATGTCGTGTCGACGGTCTGGCAGGAGCTCGGCTGGGGGACCATCATCTACCTGGCGGCGCTGGCCGGCGTCAACGCCGAGCTCTACGAGGCAGCGCGCGTGGACGGCGCCGGGCGCTGGCAGCAGGCGTTGCACGTCACCGTTCCGGCCCTGATCCCGACCATCACCATCCTCTTCATCCTCAACACCCGGAACCTGGTGCAGGTCGGCTTCGAGAAGGCGTTCCTGCTGCAGAATCCCGGCACCTACGAGACCGGCGACATCATCGCCACCTACGTCTACCGGCGCGGCATCGAAGGGCTGCAGTTCAGCTACGCCACCGCGGTCGGCCTGCTCAACAGCCTGGTGGCGTTCGCGATCGTCCTCTCGACCCACAAGATCGTGCAGCGGCTGCGCGGCGAGGGACTCTGGTAAGGGAGCAGGCGACAGTGCAAGCGCGAGTCCGGCAGCTACATGGCCGTCAGGCGATCTCCTCGCGCCTGTTCGACGGCTGCAACTACCTGCTCTGCTCCCTCATCGCCGTCGCCGCCCTCTACCCGTTCCTGTACATGTTCGCGCTGTCTACCAGCGACTACATCCAGATCTCCTACGGCAACGTGCGCGCCTTTCCGATCGGCTTCCACATCCGCTCGTATCAGAATGTGCTGCGCAACACCATCATCCTGCGCGCGTACTGGAACTCCATCCTGTACACGGCGACCTACTCGATGCTGGTCATCGTGCTGTCCTCGGTGGCCGGCTACGTGCTGGCCGACCGCCGCTTTCGCCTGCACGGGGTCGTGACCGTGCTGCTGCTCGTGATGATGTTCTTCGAGGGCGGCATGATCCCGACGTTCCTGTGGGTCCGGCAACTCGGGCTGCTGGATTCGATCTGGGCGCTCGTGCTGCCGACCGCGGTGGTGCCGTTCTACATCTTCCTGTTCCGTGTCTACATCAAGGAGAATGTTCCCGACGAGCTCAAGGAGTCCGTGCACCTGGACGGCGGCAACGAGCTGGTCGTCTACTCTCGCATCGTCCTGCCGCTGATCAAGCCGATCATCGCCACCATCGGCCTGTTCGCGGCCGTATCGATGTGGAACGAGTTCTTCCGCCCGCTGATCTATCTCAACGATCTCAAAAAGCAGCCGCTGACCCTCATATTGCGTCGCTTCGTCGTGCTGTCCGACTTCGGCGGCGATCTGCAGAACTTCACGGACGAGAATTTCTACACGGAAGCGGCGCGCGAGGTCACCGACTACGGGCTGTTCACGTTCGGCTTCCTGAAGTCGATCAAGATGGCGATGACCATGATCACGGTCATCCCGATACTGCTGATCTACCCGTTCGCGCAGCGGTACTTCGTGCGCGGGATACTCATAGGCTCGCTCCGTGGCTGAGCCGACAGGAGGTGATTTCCGGACCTCGACCATGTCTTTCGACCGCGATATCTCAAGGAGAAACCTGATGAGAGCGACAACGCTACGCATCGCCGTCGCCGTCACCCTGTTGTACGGCGGCGCGCTCGGCGCCTGGGCGTCGGGCGAAACGGACGCAGCGGCGGATGAACTGCCGCTGGTGGAATTCGTCAACGACTTCGCCTACGACGGCGTCGCCGAGACCCGATTGGCGGAACTCTGGGGGGAATTGAGCGGCACCAACTTCGTGCCCATCAACATCCCGCGCAGCGACTACGACGCCAAGATGGCCACCTTCCTGGCCTCGGGCGACATGCCGGAAATCGCGAGCGTACTGGATGAGACGCTGACCAACGCCGTCGACCAGTTCAAGGGCGCCCTGTTCGTCGACACGCTGGCGGAGATCGAGGCCGGCGCCATGCCGGGGCTCGGTGCCCTGGTGGACGAGATTCCGGGCATCCTGCGGTACGCGAGCGACGGCCGCGTCTACACGCAGCCGTTCGTGAACATGGGGCTCCGCGCCGCCAACTCGAACATCCTGCTGCGCACCGACCTGCTGGCCAAGGCCGGCTACGACGTGGACACGCTCGACGACGTGGCCCGAACGCCGGGCGGCCTGTTCGAGCTGTTCCGGGCCAGCCATCTGGCCATGAACGGCGGCTCCGAGCCGATCCTCACCAACCGCCGCGGCATCGGCCCGCGCGGCTGGATCGTCTCGCCGATCGCGCTGCAGTTCGGCACCTACAACCGCATCTACTTCAACGAGGACAACCGCTACGAGTACGGCCCGACCATGGACCGGTTCCTGGTCGCGATCGACTTCATCCGGCAACTGCAGGCCAGCGGCATCCTGTTCCCGACCTGGGCGACGATGCGCGAGGAGGATCAGAAGCGCATCTGGCTGGAGGAGGAGCGCGCCGGCGCCTTCATCGGCAGCATGCACGGAAGCTGGATCGGCTGGTACAACAACGGGCAACGCCCCGCGTACCAGGACGCCGGCGACTTCCACGTCATGCCGCCGGTGATCTTCGGCACCCGCGGGCGGATCCGCACGCCTTCGCGCTCCAGCGGCTCGTTCGTGATCAGCGCGACCTCGGATAACAAGGACGCGGCGGTGCGGGCTTCCGATTGGGCCTACACCGATGAGGGCGCGAACATGCTGCGCTTCGGCGAGGAAGGCGTTGCCCATGCGGCCGACGACAGCTCCCCTTGGGGCGGCATCTGGCTGATGAACCTGGTGGGATGGCCGGAAGACGTGCGCCAGGCCGACCCGGATGGCACGCGCGCGACGGAGTACGGCTTCGGCCGGCTGTGGCGCACCTCTCCGCGCATCATGTGGGGCAAGTCGGACCTGATCGTGTATCGCGACCATACCCTGCCGACCTACACCGGGGAGTTCATCGACGCGATCTGGATCGACAAGCTGCGGGAGTTCGGCGCATGGAACGACACGCCCGAGCCGAAGTTCCCGTTCACGGCGGACGAGCTCGATGAACGGATCCAGCTCGAAGGGGTCCTGTCCACGCTGGTGGACGAGAACGTGGTCAAGTTCACCCACGGGCAGCGGCCGATGAGCGAGTGGGGCCAGTTCCAGCAGGAGCTCATCAACGCCGGTGCCGACCGGCTGGTGGAGATCTACAACACCGCGCTCGACCGCTTCCTGGAGCAGACCGGGACGAAGCTGTAGTCCGTTCGCGGCGACCCGACGGTCGCACTGACCTGACGACGGACCGGGCCCGACGGGTCCGGTCCGTCTCGTCTACAAGAACTCGGGAGGCGAGATGAAAAGCGTTCCGCAGAGCCAGACCGCATTCGTGGCGCGTGATCCGGGCACGTGGCAGGGATTCCCCGGCATGTGCCTGACCCCGGGCGGCAGGCTGGTGCTCGGCGTCAAGCAGGCATACGGCCACGGCGCGTCGCGCTGGCAGCGGGTGGTGACGATGGTGAGCGACGACCGCGGCCGTACCTGGACCGCACCGGCCACCCTGGTGGAGGGCGACTTCGACCGTGAGCTGCCTTTCGTGGCCACCGGCGGCCTGTACCTCACCGCGCTGCGCGATGGCCGGGTGCTCATGCACTACTTCACCGAGGATTGGCCCGAGCGCAAGCCCACCACGCCGGTGATCCACGTCAGCGATGACGCCGGCATCACCTGGTCCGGGCCCATGCGCATGACGCGGGACCTGGAGTTCCGTCAGGACGGCGCCATCCTGGAGCGGCGCGCCGGCGACCTGGTGGTCTACAGCGGCCTGAACCGGCTGCTGCGCTCGGTCGATCGGGGCGAGACGTGGGAGCCGTACGGCGACCCGGTCGTGCCGGACGACTGTCCGCTGCAGCTCGCCGAATCGTGTCTGGCAGAGCTGGCCGACGGCCGCCTGATCATCCTCATGCGCGAGAACCACTACGCCAACTTCCCGATGTTCACCGCCGTTTCCGAGGATGGCGGACGCACCTGGAGCCGTCCTCGCCCCACCCCGTTCATCGGGCACTGGCCGGCCGCGTTCGATATCGGCGACGGGACGCACCTGCTGGCCTACCGCAACGTCGGCGGGCGCGCGAACAGCGTGGCGTGGCGGGGCGACTTGGGCGCGATGCCGGAGTACCGCGTGTCGTCGTGCCGCTACGGGGACGACGGCCCGGCGGCGGAGCTCACCGGCGACGGGCTGGTGCTGGACACCGAGCGCCGGCCGGGCTCGTTCGTCCAGTTCTCCCTCATGCCGGCCGACGATCAGGCCGCGCACGTGGTCGTCGAAGCAGAGCTGCGCTGTCTGGCCAACGCCGGACAGGCGTGCAGCATCGGCCTGCGCGGCGCCGGCTGGCTGCGCATCTTCCCCGACCACCTCGACCTGGAGCACAGTCCCGGCCACAGCCGCGTACCGGTCGACGGCAGATCGTGGCACCGCTACCGCATGGAGCTGGAGCGAGGGACGCTGCGCGTCTCGGTCGACGGCACGCAGGTCCTGCACTACCCGGCGATCGACCTGGCGCCGGTGAGCCACGTCCCGTGCAACGCCTTCGGCTGCAAGTTCGATTACCGCGAGCTGCCACGCCCGGAGCACTACCCGATGCGGGTGCGGCTGCCCACCTACGTGCGTCCGGGCAACGCCGGCCGCAGCGTCTGGCGCTCGGTGCGGCTCGACATCACCGGCAACCGCTGGCTGCCCGACTACCGCTACCGGTGGCGCCACGATCGCGACGGGCTGCCGGACGCCTTCCAGGAGCACGACCTGCTGGAGCTGGAGTCCTGCCGCGACGCCGGCGACTGGGGCAAGCCGATCCCCGTGGCGTTCGAAGACGGCGAGTGCTTCGCCGTCGACTACTTCGGCAACGGCATGCCGGTCGGCTCCGACGCGCTCGCCTGGCTGCAGCCCGACCGGGGCCACAACTGCTACGTGAACGGCTACCGGTTCCGGTTGTAGGAGGCTGGAGGATCTCCCGGCGCCTGCGCTACCGTAGCGCTCGCGGAGGCAAGCCCATGCAGGACCTGGACGGCGGACTTAGGGGCCGCGAAATACTGGGGCGCTTCTACAACCCGGCCCGGGATACGCGCGGCTCCTTCAAGGAGAGGCAGTCGAGCCTGCCGCTCGCGCCGGGACCTCACCTGTTTACCGACTGGCGCTACGTCCTGTCCTCGGAAGTATCGGGAGGGTTTACCTGGGTCACGCGGGAAACGGGAGAGCCGGTACGAGTCAGCGACGAGCACGGCGAGCACACCACCGAGCCGATCGATGCCGTGATGGTCCCCTACGACGTACCGGAGGGTGTCCGCATCTCGGTCTGCAAGGCGGAACGCAGCGACCCCGTGCCGAATCATGAACCGCCGGGCCAGATCTGCCATTCACAAGGCTTCTATCGGACCTGGTACCGTCCGATTCCTCTCGGGCAACCCTACGCGAGCCTGCTCGACGGAGGCGTGTTTCACGCGGAGTCGGACGACGGGTATTCGTGGCGGAACAGAACGGCATGCACGTTCGACCTGTCCGACTGCCCCGACGTCGAGGCATGGGGCCCCTTTCCGGGAGTGTTCGAGGATCCCGTCGCCCCGGAACGCGAGAGATTCAAGATGGTGTTTCAAGGGCGTTCCATCAGAGCGGAGTTCGCCCGCCACCGCCAAGAAGTGTTGGACGAGTTCATGGAGAGTCACGAAAGCGGCTTCGATCCGACGGCGCTGTCCTTCGACGGACCGAACCGGACGCCTGTCATTCGGCTCGCCCGGTACGGGGCCGTATCTCCGGACGGCATCCGCTGGAACGTGCTGCGTCAACCGCTCATGATCCTCTACAGCGACTCCCAGAACGTCGTCTATTACGACACGAACCGCCAGAGCTACGTCTGGTTCCTGAAGACCCAATGGTACGACGGCAGGAGGAGCATCGGCCGTTCCGAAACCAGGGACTTCCGGCACTGGCCGCTCGCCGAGACGATCATCCATCCCGGTGCCGACCTGCATCCGTCGGACGACTGGTACACGAACGGCAAGACCCGGTATCCCGGAACCACCGACCACCATTTCCTGTTTCCCGCCCTCTACCATCACGCCGACGACTCGTCCGACATCCGCGCATTCAGCAGCGTCGACACGGTGAGCTGGACCCGGATTCCCGGCGGTGCCATCCTGCCGGCGGCCGATCCGAGGTCCTGGGACGCCGGTTTCGTGACGGCCAGCGTCGACCTGGTCCCGTTGCCGGGCGGCAAGGTCGGCCTGCCCTACGGTGGCGCCCGGTACCCGCACAAGTTCCCCAGGAACCGTCACACCTGGAACGAGATGAAGAAGGCCTATGCGCTATGGACGAAGGAGAGGATCACGGCGCTCATCGCCGACGAGGCCGGCCGGTTCACGACGCTGCCGCTGCTGTTCGACGGCCGCAGGCTCCGCCTCAACTACCGCACGACCCAGGGGGGAGAGATCCGGGTGGAGGCCGCCGAGAGCCGCAGGTCAGGAGGCCACAGCAAGCCCTTGCCGGGCCGCAGCTTCGCCGACAGCGTTCCGTTGGCCGGAGACGAGACCGACCGCATCGTGGCCTGGAAGACCGGCGAAGACCTGGGCCACCGCGACGGACAGCCGGTCACCCTGCGCTTCAGGATGAGATCGGCCAGCCTGTTCGCCTTCGAGCTCATCGCCGCCCCTGGCTGATCTGAGCGGTGAACACCGGATTCGCACGCTTGCCGACGGGATTCGCGCTCGCGGTTCTCACGCTCGGATCGCTCGTGGTCTCAGCGCAGGCCTGGGCTCAGCAGCCCACCACCGCGCCCGCGGACGGTGAGCCGCGTCGGCTCACGCTCGAACAGCTTCGTGATGGCCACTACCAGCTGCCGCTGCTCGGCGACGAGGAGACCCCGATTCGATTCCGCGGGGGGCAGAGATCGATCAGGTATGGCGTGGGTGCGACGGAGCGGGTGGAAGCCGGCTTGGTCGGCGACCTTGTCGCCTTTGGCGACCTGGACGGCGACGATGTCGCCGATGCGGCTGTGGTCGCCTTCGTCAACACCGGCGGGAGCGGCACGTTCATCCACTTGCTCGCGGTGCGCGACCGCGAAGGCACGCCGGTTCAGGCGGGACGCCAGTTCCTGGGTGATCGCGTAAACGTGAGGAACATCGCCATCTCGGGCGGCCACATCTTCGTGACGATGGACGCACACGGTCCAGGCGACGGGTTGTGCTGCCCATCGATCGCAACCAGCCACGCGTTCACGCTGCACGGGCGCCGGCTGGTGCCGACTCGGGCCCTCGTGATCGCTTCTCCGCTGCCAGGGGAGACGATCGCGACGGGCGTCGAGGTTCGGGGAAGTACAACGCACCCGTCCGCCGATGGCCTGGCCTACCTGGTGTATGACGCTCGCGGCGGTGTGATCGGCCTGGGGAGGATCCCCGTCGACGCGGACTCGGGCACTCTCGGGACGTTCGCCGCGCCCGTCAACTTCCTGGCGGGCGACGCTGGACCAGGGCGCATCGAGATCGTTGACCTGGACCAGGGCAATGGTTCTGCGCTGGCTCGAGCTTCGGTGCAGGTCCTGCTCGAAGCGACGCAGGCGGCTCGCCGAACGGTCCCGCGGCAGATCGTGCTTGAGACGCCGCTCAGCGGCGCTCCCGTGGGCACGGGCGTCGAGGTGCGTGGGTGGATCAGCACGGTACCGTTCGAGAACAATCTGACCTATCGCGTCTACAGCGAGGGAGGCGTCGTGATCGAGCGGGGATGGATCACGGTAGAGGGAGATCTCGGGGCTCACGGTACGTTCGCGAAGTCGATCACCCTGGCGAGCGCCCATGCCGCCGGCCCCGTCCGCATCGAGGTCCGGGACGTCAACGAGGCCGATGGCTCGCTGTTCACGAGCACGACGGTCCAAGTGTTTTTCGCGGGAAGGCAATGACGGCTACCCGATTCGGGACGTGCATCCACCTACCTCAGTTTTGGTTGACCCATCGTTCGAGGACCGTATACCGTGACTTGCCAGCGCTCTAGCTCCTCTCGGACCCAGGGCGCCCACAGCGAGGGAGGATGCAACATGATCGCCAACGCGCATCGCGGCTTCCAGCGTCCGACTATCTCCGATCCACGCGGCGGTCTCCACAGCCCCACCTGCCGCGCTCTCGCGGTGCTCGTGGTCGCCGCCCTGTTCGGCTTCCATGTACCTGCGCATGCGCAGACGGTAATCTGGTCGGCAACCCTCACGGTCGGGGAACACTCCACGGTCGGTTTCTTCTTTCGAGGCTACGACGCAAGCCGCCATAGCGGAAGTCTCAGTGAAGACCGTTTCAGGCACAACGGGGTCACCTATACCGTTGTGAACCTCACCCGGGCCGTCGACGGTCCACTATGGTTCGGAACGAACGTAACCGGTGCTGCGGCTCTCGGAAACCACAACCGGGGCATGGTTCTCGAAATTGGAACCACCGGGTTCTATCTTGAAAAGCATCAGTATGGCCGCGGAACCCAGCATCACTGGGCCGATCCGGGGCTGAACTGGAACGTCGGCGACGTCATTCCCGTACGTCTGACGGTCGCCCATGCGCCGGCCGCGACCGCGTTGCCGTCACTGAGGGCGACGGGACCGGAACCGGACGTGTTGAGGTCGCCGTCATCTGGCGACAGCTTCGCTTTCGACTTCACGTGGCGGCCCGGACAGCGGGTCGAGGTGAATTACCAGTTGCTCACGCCATAGGCCGAACTGTGCGTGCCGCAATCATCGCGGGGCTGACCCTGACGGCCATCCTGGTTTCTTCCGAGCCGCAAGCCGAGCCGGCCTCAGCGGAAGACCTGCTTCATCAAGTGCAGGATTCGTTTGCGAACACAGCGGACGAATTGTTCTCGTCTCTGGTGGTCTACATCGAAGGCGTCAAATGGGGTGAAGGAGGGGCAGTCGCCGCGGGTGGCAGTGGATCCGGTTTCATCTGGACTCCTGACTTCCTGGTGGTGTCATGACCGCTGATCTCTGATCCCGGAGCCCGCGAGGCTGGGGAGCAGTCGCCCCTTGGCCGGAAGCTCACCGGCAAGCACCCGCACCGCCGCTTCCACCGAGTCGACGCTTTCGCTGTACGCGCACAGGCATCCCCACCGATCCGACAGGTCGACCACCGGGTACGGACTGCCGAAGGAAAGGATGAACGCCGCGCCGTTGCGCGCCAGCAACTCCTTCAGGGTCGTTTTCTGGCGATCGGGGAGCAACCCTCCCGCGTCGCTCCCCGCGATGTGGCGGACGAACACGGCGCAGATCAGCGTGTCGAACTCAGCCGGATCGATCCGCGGCCTCTCGGACGGGGAGATGCGAACCACCGCGCGAACGGAGAATCGCTCGCGGAGCATCCGCTCCAGGTGGTTCCACTCTTCGCTCCGCCCCTCGTCGTAGTTCGACAGGATGACGACGCCGACGCTGCCGCTCCCCTTCCCGCGCAACGGCAGCAGTCCGTCCGGATCGGATAGCCGGGCGATCGACGCCTCCGCGATGCGGCGAGCCAGCTCCTTGTGCTCCGGCCTCCGGGCCGCCGACTCGGCTTGATCCGGATCGGGGATGGAGCCCGGCAGCCCCAGCTCCTCCTTGGCCGCCAGCATCCGAATGACCGATGCATCGACCCGCGCCTCGCTGATCGTCCCGTCGGCGACGCCCTTCTTCAGGGCGTCGAACGTCCGCATCGACTCGTTCGGGATGATCGCGTCGCATCCTGCCTCCACGGCCAGCGCCACGGCGGTGTCGAAGTCGTAGTTGTCGGCGATCGCGTGCATGGCCATGGCATCGCTGATGACGATGCCCTCAAACCCCATCCGTTCCCGGAGAAGACCGGTGAGCACGGCGCGGGACAGGGTCGCCGGATGCTCGGCGTCGAAGTGCGAGAAGATGATGTGCGTGGTCATGATGGCCCGCACGCCGGCGCGGATGCCGGCCCGATACGGGACGAGCTCCACGCGCTCCATGCGCTCCAGGTCGAACGGCAGCGTCGGCAGCACCATGTGCGTGTCGGAGTCGATGTCTCCCGTGCCGGGAAAGTGCTTGAGGCAGGCGATGACGCCTTCGCCCTGCACACCCTCCGCGTACGCCAGGGCCATCCTGGTCACCACGTCAGGCTCCTCGCCGAAGGCGCGCGTCGAGACGATCGGGTTGTCCGGACGGTTGACGTCCACCACCGGCGAGCCCATGAAGCGAAAGCCGATCGCGCCGACCTCGCGGGCGGTCACCCTCCCCGCCGCACGGGCAAGCTCCGCGTCGCCGGTCGCGCCGACCGCCATCGCCGACGGCAACTGCGTTCCGTCGGCGAAGATGCTTCCGGTCTCGAAGTCCGAGCAGAGCAGCAGTGGTATGGCGGCTTCCCGCTGCAGGTCCGCGATCGACTCGGCCGTCTCCCGGACCGTCCTGCCCGCCACGCCGTACAGTCCACCAAGCGCCCCCGCGCGGGCCAGCTCGCGGATGTCGGTTTCGTCGTCCAGAAAGGAGACCATGAGCTGACCGAGCTTCTGCTCCCGGGTCATGCCCGCGAATGTCCTCTGCGCCCACCCCTGCATCGCTCTGCTCCTCTGCGCGCGAACGGGTCGCTCCCAGCATGGCACACCGACGATCGTTGGGGGACGGCAGAGACATGACCGGCAAAGGACAACGCGCCTCGGTCCTTGCGCGGCCGGCATGTCGGGACCGATCTGTGGTATCTTGCTCTCCCATGCGTCTCGATCGAATCACCATCAATCCGGCGCAAATGGGGGGAGTGCCGTGCATTCGCGGCCTGCGAATTCCAGTCGCAACGGTCGTCGGTCTCGTCGCTCAAGGAATGACCGAGACTCAGATCGTCCAGGAATACCCCGATCTCGAAATCAACGATATCCGCCAAGCGCTTGCGTATGCCGCGGCTGCAGTCGATGAGCGTCAGTTGCCGCTGCTCACCAGCACTTGAGGTTTCTGGTAGACAACGCGCTGGCGCCCGGGCTCGCTACTGGCCTCCGCTCAGCGGGACACGACGCGCTCCACGTTCGGGAACTCGGGCTGCAGTCTGCCCCCGACGAGGCAATCTTCGAGATCGCGGCGAGCGACGATCGAACACTCGTCTCGGAGGACACCGACTTCGGCACGCTGCTCGCTACGCGCGAGTCTGAAAACCCTCCGTGATCCTCTTCCGGCACATGTCGGATCGCAGCGCGACGAGGCTGACCAGGATACTTCTGAACAACCTGCGCACAGTAGAGAACGACCTCCTCACCGGTTCCCTGGTGGTGTTCGATGCGAGCCGCATCCGAGTGCGTCGGCTTCCGATCGTGCGTAGCAGGGACCCGCGCTGAGGCTTGCTCCAGTCGTCGTGTAAAGTTGCGTCCGCTACATGGCACTCTGGGTGGGGATCGCGCTCGCCTCGGCGCTGCTGTTCGGAGCGTCGACACCGCTGAGCAAGCTGCTCCTCGATCACGTCAGCCCCTTTCAGCTCGCCGGCCTGCTCTACCTGGGGGCCGCCGCGGGCGTGGCGCCGTTCGCCGTGCGCCGGCGGCTCGTGCCGCGGGTCAGGGGCCTCGATCGCGGCAACGCCGGCAGGCTGCTGGGGGCCGTGCTCCTGGGCGGCATCGCCGGGCCGGTGCTGCTGCTGTTCGGCCTGCGAGCCGCCGCGGCGGCGTCCGTCTCGCTGTGGCTCAACCTGGAGCTGGTCGCCACGGCTGTGCTGGGCGTCCTTCTGTTTCGCGACCAGCTCTCAGGCCGTGCGTGGCTGGGCGCCGGCCTTGTGGTGACATCGGCCGTGCTGCTGTCCTGGGATGGCGGACCGGCAGGCTTCCTTCCCGGACTGCTGGTGGCGCTGGCCTGCATCTGCTGGGGCTTCGACAACCACTTCACGTCGCTGATCGACGGCCTCACCCCACAGGAGACCACGTTCTGGAAGGGCGCCGCCGCGGGAACCACGAACCTCGTGATCGGTCTTGCCGTCGCGCCGTGGAGCGCGGCGCCGCTCACGGTTGCCGGCGCGCTGCTGCTGGGGTCGGCCGCCTACGGGGCGAGCATCGTGCTGTACATCGCCGCCGCCCAGAACATCGGCGCCACGCGCGGACAACTGGTGTTCTCCGCGGCGCCGTTCTTCGGCGTGCTGATCGCCCTGGTCGTGCTCGGCGAACGGATGACCGCGATGCAGATCATCGCGGCAGCGGTGCTCCTGGCGGGATTGGGCGTGCTGTTGCGCGAGGGGCACGCGCACCGGCACCACCACCCAGCCGCCGAGCACGAGCACTGGCACCGCCACACCGACGGCCACCACGGGCACGCCCATCCGGGGCGCCTGGCCTGGATCGGACACGTGCACCGCCATACGCACGACGAGCTGGAGCATGCGCACCCGCACGTGCCCGACGTGCACCACCGCCACGACCACGACCACCGCCACGACCACGACTGAGCTGACGGCTGAACGGGCGTTCGGCCGTCAGCCGTCCGGCATCATCAGCCCCGAGACAGATTCCGGTCAGCGTGCTGGAACCCGTTCCGGGCCATTCAGTTCAGAGTTCATCAACCGATTCCAGGACTGTTCGCTTCAGATCCTCCGACAACCACATGCCGGCGGTCTCAAGAGCACGAAGAAAGGGACCTACGGATGCGATTCTGTTCTTCTGCTTGGCAGAAGCCAATGACTACCGCTTCCGGCACCAGCACCCTTTCGTAATGGAAGCGTTCGTAGTGGAAGCGAAGCAGAGTCAGTTGGCCGATTCGGTAGAGGTAAAGTAGCGGGGAAGCATCGACGCTACAGATTCCTGGCATGGGAGAGATCTTGTGCCAGCTCTTCTGCGGAAAGATTGATGGCTGATACCTTGTAGGACTTCAAGGCATCCAGGAATTGCACCCGTTCCATACCAGCAAAACGGGCGGCCTGTCCCGACGACAAGTGTCCGAGTTCAAACAGTTTTGCGGCTATCAGCAGACGGCACTCGTCAGCGAAGTGTTCGGGTGTTTCCCTCAGGCTTCGCAGAATATCATCAGGACATTCAAAGGTGATCGTAGACATGTGACCTCCGCCCGTCAGCCGCCAGGAAGCGTTAGCCTCGACTCGTCCACCACGCTCCACTGATAGCGGTCGGGCCGTCCGGCAGCGTCGGGCATCTCCGGGCTGAGCACGGTCGTACCGGAATCGAGGGGCGTGCCGTGGGTCGTGCCGCCCTCGGGGGTGCGGAACACGTTGTAGTCCTTCTCCGCCTCGGCCTGCGCCAGGTCGATCAGGTCGCGCATGGCGAAGCGCCGGGCGACGGCGTTGCCGACCGCGGCGATCCCGACCAGCCGGCGCTCCTCCAGCATGCGGCCCATGCGGTTGAAGTCGGGGCGACGCGTCCCGGTATAGCTGTGCGGCTGATAGTCGGTCATGGCCTGCGGCACCACCGTGCCGTCGGCCCGCCGGACCTTGACGTCGAGCGGGATGACGCGCCGGTAGGGCACCTCGCACAGCCACTCGGCGAAGTGGAAGCTCGTGCAGCTCCCATAGGTCATGCCCAGCATCAGGACCTGCGCGTTCAGGGCGAGCATCACCCCGAAGGCAGAGCGCAGATCGAAGACGGACAGCGCCGGGTCGACCCCGGCGAGTACCTCGGCATGGCGTCCGATGGCGGCGAAGCTGTGCCGGTACGCGGTGCTTCGCAGCGCCCGCGGGTGGGTGCGGGCCGCCTCCGTGATGGCCCCCATCTCGGACGCGTCGCTCCGCGGGTCGATGATCGGGTCGTCCTCCACTTCGTGAATGAACGTGAAGGTGGGCACCACCAGCGTGCCGCGCTCGCCGATCACCTCCAGCAGCGCCGAGACCACGGTGTCGGCGCCTCCCTGGACCCGGCCCAGCGTCCGCATGGCCGAGTGGACGAGCACCACGTCGCCGTCGTGCAGGCCGGTGTCCCAGAGACCCCGGTAGATCTCGTCGCGGGTGACCTCGTCCTGACTCATCCGTCGGCCCCCATGCGCTCCAGCTCCGCGACCAGCTCCGCCGGCATCGCCCCCATCGCCGAGGCCTCCGCCACGTCCTCGAGTTGCTCTACGTCCGCCGCCCCGCTCGACACCGTGCTCACCGCCTTGTCGGCCATGATATAGCGAAAGGCGTTGCGGGCGAGCGTCCCCGGCTCCCGCCGCAGCCTCTCGATCACGCGCTCGGCGGAACCCCGCTCACGGTCGGAGAGCGCCGCCAGCGTCTGCCGGCGCTTCGCCTCGTGGCCGAACAGCGCCCCCAGCGGCGTGCCGACGACGATGCCCATGTCCTGCTTCGCCGCGGCGGGAATGACCTCCTCCCTCGCCTTCTGACAGGCCGGATGGTAGTCGTGGTAGACCAGCACGGTGTCGAACTCGCCGGTCTCCGCCAGCCCGGCCAGCAGCGGGATCGCCCGCCCGGTGATGCCGATCGCCTCGCAGAGCCCGGCGTCGCGTGCCGCGCGCAGGCCGTCGAGCGCCCCGCCCGGCTCCATGATGCGCTCCCAGCCGACCAGGTTGACCTCGTGGATCTGCGCCACGGCCAAGCGGTCGATGCGCAGCTTGCGCAGGCTCGCCTCCAGGCTGGCCACCACGCTGTCGCGCCGGAAGTCGATGTCCTCCGGGACGAATCCGACCTTGGTCGCCACCAGGAACGGCCGGCCCGCCCGCTCCAGGGCCGGTCCCAGCAGCTCCTCGCTGGGACCGTATCCCGGCGCCGTGTCCAGGTAGTTGATGCCGAGCTCAGCCGCGCGCCGCACGACCGCCGCCGCGTTCTCCTGATAACGCTCCGGATCGGGCCCCTTCAGGTAGGCGCCGCCCAGGCTGACCTCGCTGACGGACATGCCGGTCCGGCCCAGCGTGCGGTACCTCACGCGCGTGCCTCTCTCAGTCGACGCCGAACAGGCGCGCGGCGTTGTTCCAGAAGATGTCCTCGACGGCGCGGTCGCCGAGCCGCTCCGACCAGCACGCCCACTTGATCGATCGCAGGTGCTCCAGCCCGATCAGCACCGGCCGGATGCCGATGTGCTTCTCGTCCCAGACCGGCGAGTCCTCGTAGAGCCAGAGGAAGGCGTCGGCCGCTCCGGCATGCCGGCCGCGCCCGTGGCTGACCGGAAGGTCGGTGCCGTACATGAGCTTGTCGTGGCCGATGATGCGGATGATCGCCTGGTGGGCGATGGGCTCGCAGTTGGCGCTGGTGTCGAAGTAGAGGTTGTCGAGCCCCGTCAGGTGCGGCAGCCCTTCCAGGTTGTGCGCCGGCTGGAAGCCGCGCGCCGAGTGGGCCAGGATCAGCTTCATGTCCGGGTAGCGCTCGCAGTAGTGGCGGATCCAGCGGATGTTGGTCGCATCGGCCGCCGCCCGCGAGCGCACCATGTGCAGGGTGATCACCCACCCCTCCTCGTGCGCGACGCGGACCAGCCGCTCCGGCAGGAAGTCCGGGATCTCCGCCTCCCAGGTGGGCTTCACGGACGCCATGGTGTGGTAGCACTTCAGGCCGTGCAGGCCGAGGCGGCGCACCTCCTGGCGCACCCACTCCGGATCGTCCTCGGGGCGGATGAAGAAGATGCCCCGGAACGACGTGTCGGCGGCGACCGCCCGCGCTACCCACTCGTTCTGGTCGGTGAACGATCCGTCCCCGCTCGGACTCACGGACGGAATGAACATCGCGGCCGTGCGCCGCCGCGGGTGCAGGTCGTCCATCAACTGCCGGTACTCCGGGAGTCCCACGTCGTCCGGACAGCCGGGCAGGTCCCAGCCCGTGTCCCGGCGTCGCCACAGGTGCGTGTGCGCGTCGAAGACGCGGTCGGGCAGGAACGAGGCGAGCTCCCGCTCGTAGAACTCCACGTCGTGGGGCAGGAGCCGGTCTGCGGCCCCGGTGTCGGTGGTGGGCATGTCGTATTCTCCTTCGTCTAAGGCTGGAAGCGAGGCTGCCTGGGCTCCCGGTCGCGTTCCAGCCGCACCGTGCTGCCGGTCAGCGGCAGGTCCACGCGGGCTCCACCGCGCAGGTGGGACTCGATCGCGGCGAAGATCAGCTCGGTGCCGGCGCGGGCGGCGCGCGAGCCGCCGATCGGCGGCTCGCCCGTGTCGAGCGAGCGGACCAGGTCCTGCACCAGCCGCAGGTTGGCGCTGAACGGCTGCCACTCCGGGAACGGCACCTCGACGAACGGACTGCGCGTCTGGTCGAGGTGCTCCCGGCGGCGCATGGAGAAGACCTGGTGGTTCGTGACGCGGAGCGTTCCGTCCGCGCAGCGCGCCTCGAACTCCACGTCGCGCGCCGACGGGATCGCGTATGCCACGACCCCGTTCTCGAACCCGATCCCGCCGTGCGCGGTGGGATCGTCGGTGAGCCGGTCTCCCTCCACGGTCCAGTCGCCGTCCAGGAGCTGCATCTGCACCCAGCAGGCGCGGCGGTCGCCGTTGAGGAACAGCAGGTTGTCGAAGTAGTGGCTGGCCCCGTTGAACAGGGGATTCGACTGGAGGATGACCGAGCGGAGCTCACCCAGTTGGCCGCTATCGATCACGCCCCGCATCGCGTGGAAGCCGGGATGCCAGCGCCGCTGCGTGCCCAGGTTGAAGACCACGCCGTTGCGCTCGCACGCCTCCACGATCGCGTCCGCCTCCGCCATGGAGGCGGCCATCGCCTTCTCCGCGTAGATCGCCCTGGCCCCGTGCTCGGCGGCATGGACGGCGATCTCCGCCCGGCCCTCCGGTTGCGTGGCGATGCTGACGATGTCCGGCCGCTCGGCCTCGATCATCTCCCGGTAGTCCAGGTACTGCTTGCCCGGCGGGACCCCGTACTGCCTGCCGACCTCCGCCATCACGTCTGGGCGCAGGTCCGAGCACGCCACCAAGTCGGTGCGATCGCACACGGTGTAGACCGCGGCGTGCGAGTAGGGATGGACGATGTACTTCATGTCGACGACTTCGTGGTCGATGAATGCGCCCATGCGGCTGCAGCCGATGAGGACGGCCCGGTATGTGTCCTTCATGTTTCGCTCTCCCGATGTTTCGCTCTCCCGATGTTTCGCTCTCCCGGTGGACTGCCGCCGGCGGCCAGTCGTCGCCAGGAGTCTGTCCGATTTGGCGCGTCAGCGGCAATCGGACAGACCACTGGCGGAAGGTGGGGATGGGAATGAGCGGAGCCGGAGGCGACGATTATTGGGGCGGCTGGAAGCGAGGCTGTCTGGGCATCCGGTCGCGCTCGAGCCGAACCGTGCTGCCGGTGAGCGGCAGGTCCACGCGCGCTCCTCCCCGCAGGTGGGACTCGATCGCCGCGAAGGTCAGCTCGGTGGCGGCGTACGCGACCCGCACGCCGCCGGCCGGCGGCTCGCCGGTGTCGAGCGAGCGGACCAGGTCCTGCACCAGCCGCAGGGTGGGGCTGACCGGCTGCCACTCCGGGAACGGCACGTCGGCGAACGGACTGCGCGGCTGGCCGGGGTGCTCCCGGCGGCGCATCGAGTACCCGTGTTGTTGGGTGCAGCGCACGGTTCCGTCGGCGCAGCGCGCCTCGAACGCCACGTCCTGCGCCGACGGGACCGCGTAGGCCACGACCCCGTTTTCGAACCCGATCCCCCCGTGCGCGGCGGGGTCCCCGGTGAGCCGGTCCCCCTCCAAGGTCCAGTCGCCGTCCCGAAGCTGCATCTGCACCCAGCACGCGCGGCGGTCGCCGTTGAGGAACAACAGGTTGTCGAAGTAGTGGCTGGCCCCGTCGAACACGGCGGTCTCCTGGATGATGACCGAGAGGAGGGCACCCAACCGCCCGCCGCCGATCACGTCCCGCATCGTGCGGAAACCGGGATGCCAGCGCCGCTGCGTGCCCAGGTTGAAGGCCACGCCGTGGCGCTCGCACGCGTCCACCATCGCCTGCGCCTCCGCCAGGGAGGCCGCCATCGCCTTCTCGCAGTAGATCGCCCGCGCGCCGTGCTCGGCTGCATGGACGGCGATCTCCGCCCGGCCCTCCGGCTGGGTCGCGATGCTGACGATGTCCGGCCGCTCGACGTCGATCATCCGCCGGTAGTCCAGGTACTGCTTCTCGGGAGGGATGCCGTACTGCCGGCCGACCTCCGCCATCACCTCGGGCCGCAGGTCCGAGCACGCCACCAGCTCCGTGCGCTCACACGCGCGGTAGGAGGCAGCATGCGAATACGGACGCAGGATATACTCGCGGTCGCCGATCTCGTGGTCGATGAAAGCGCCCATGCGGCTGCAGCCGATGAGGACGGCCCGGTACGTGTCCTGCATGGCCTGTCAGCATACTGACGCAGCGCCGAGCGTGCCACGGGGTTGGCGGCGACTCGATCCGGCAAGGAGCGAATAATGGGAACGACCTACCGCGCAGCGATCATCGGCACCGGCCGCATGGGCGGACTGATCGAGGACGAGATTCCGCCGGACAGCTTCAGCCGGCCGTACGGCCACTTCAGCGCCTACGAAGCCATCGACGGGGTGGAGGTCGTTGCCGTCGCCAACCGCGGCGCGGAGCGGCTGGAGCGGTTCGTGAAGCGCTTCGGCGTCACCAACACCTACCTCGACTACCGGACGATGATCGAGCGGGAGAAGCCCGATCTCGTCAGCGTCACCACCCCCAGCTTCGCCCGCGCGGAGCCGATCGTCTTCGCCGCCGAGCACGGCGTTCGCGGCATCTACGCCGAGAAGGGGCTCTGCGCATCGCTGGCCGAGGCCGACCGCGTCCGCGACGCGCTGCAGGCCAACGGCGTCGCATTCAACTGGGGGGCCATGCGCCGCCATCACGACGGCTTCAAGCGGCTGCGCGCGGCGATCGGGCGCGGCGAGATCGGCGAGCCCCGGTTCGCGACGCTGCATGCCCGCACCGACCTGATCAAGCATCACCCGCACACGCTCGACCTGGTGGCGATGATGCTGGGAGATCCGGTGCCGGAGTGGGTCGAGGGCCGGCTCGAGGAACCGGAAGACCCCGGCGGCCCGTCTACCAAACAGCATCCGCGATACGACGCGGCCGCTCACCGCTTCGAACGCCCGCCGGACGGCGAGATCGGTGATCCGATGGTCGGCTTCTACCGGGTCGGGTATCGCGGCGGAGCCGAAGGGCACTTCGTCCCGCGCCCCGGATTCGACCTGGACGTGCAGGGCACCGGCGGGCACGCCCACGCGTGGGACAACGGCGAGCTGATTTTCCTGCACCGCACGGGAGGCGATGACGTCGAACAGAGGTTCATCCGGCCGCGCGGGGAGAGCCCGACGATCTGCACGATCCGGGACATCATCCGCGAGTTGGAGACGGGCGAGCCGACCGCCGGCCGCATCGACATCACCATGCAGTCGGTCGAAGTGCAGTTCGGAGTCGCCTGCTCGCATCTGCAGGGCGGATCCCGCGTCGCCCTGCCGGTGGCCGATCGCAGCCTGTACATCCCGGGCGGATGAGTCCGAACGTCGTCTTCATCCTCACCGACGACCAGGGGCCGTGGGCCGCCGGCTGCTACGGCAACCCGGAGATCCGCACGCCCAACATCGACCGGCTGGCAGCCACCGGCGTGCGCTTCGACAACTTCTTCTGCGCCTCGCCCGTCTGCTCACCGGCGCGGGCCAGCCTGCTGACCGGCAAGATTCCCTCCCAGCACGGCGTGCACGACTGGATCCGTGACCGCAACATGCCGCCCGACGCGGTGAGCTACCTGGAGGGGCAGCGGACCTATACCGAGGTCCTCGCCGGGCACGGCTACCGGCTCGGGCTGAGCGGCAAGTGGCACCTGGGCGACAGCCTGACCCCGCCGGCCGGCTTCACCCACTGGTTCGTCCATCAGCAGGGGGGCGGGCCGTACCACGACGCGCCCATGGTCGCCGACGGCCGCGCCGTGACCGCGCCCGGCTACGTCACCGACGTCATCACCGACGACGCGCTGCGCTTCATCGACCGGGCCGGCCAGGAGGGCGCGGGCGATGCGCCGTTCTACCTCGGCATGCACTACACCGCTCCGCACAGCCCCTGGGAGGGCCATCCGCAGGACATCGTGGACTCCTACGACGACTGCCCCTTCCGGTCCTGCCCGCAGGAGCCGATGCACCCGTGGGCGACGTCGCTGACCCGGCAGTGTCAGGGCAACCGGGAGAAGCTGAAGGGCTACTTCGCCGCCGTCACCGCCATGGACCTGAACGTCGGCAGGATCCTGGACCGCCTGGAGGAGCGCGGCCTGCGGGACGACACGCTGATCGTCTTCACCAGCGACAACGGCTTCTCCTGCGGCCACCACGGCTTCTGGGGCAAGGGCAACGGCACCTTTCCCCTGAACATGTACGACAACTCCGTGAAGGTACCGATGATCATGAGCCACCCCGCCCGGTTGCCGCACGGCGGAAGCGCCGGCGCGCTGGTGAGCCAGTACGACGTCATGCCGACGCTGCTCGACTACCTCGGCATCGAGGAGCCCCCGTGCGCCGCAGGCCAACCGGAGCTGCCCGGCACCAGCTTCGTGCCCGTGCTGGAAGGCGAGGCCGAAGAGGCGCGGGAGGACATCGTCGTCCACGACGAGTACGGCCCCGTGCGCATGATCCGCACCCGGGAGTGGAAGTACGTGCACCGCTACCCGTACGGCGCGCACGAGCTCTATGACCTGAGCGCCGACCCGGACGAACGGAACAACCTCGTCGACGAGCGCTCGCGCCGAGCGCTGGTCGACGAGATGCGGGACCGCCTGACCCGCTGGTTCGACCGCTACGTCGATCCCCGCGTCGACGGAACGCGCTTTCCCGTATCCGGCCTGGGCCAACTGGACCGCATCGGCCGCCGCACCGCCGGCGAAAGCTGCTTCCACGACGCCGAGTTCGGCATCACCGCATCGGGATTCCCCGGACTCCTGCCTCCCTGATCCAAGCCTCTACGACGTGGCGTTCAGCCACTGGTGGTCTGTCAGGAAGTCCGAAAAATCATCTCTGAAACGAGTCATCCAGAAAGGACTTCCCGCATAATAGGTGATAAGGTACGGGATGCCGCATCTCATAAGCACCTTCTCCGCATTTCTGCCGGCAGCTTTGGACGCGACAGCGACGAGTTCCGGTCGATGGTGTCGTATGAACCAGTTCAGCACCTCTTCCGCCACGGCAAGGTCGCGTGGGCGCACGTCCACTGACATGCTCCCCCCTTCGACCGGCGCCGGACGGAGAAAGTAATTGCAGTATGCGATGTGCTGAAAGACGAAATCATCGTCTGCCAGACCGCGTTCATCCAGTATGCGTGACAGCTCACGCGCGATCTCTCGGTAGATGGTGTGAGCCCGATTCCATTCTCCCCTGATGTTTCCTGCCGTGCAAATCCACTTCCGTTCCTCGTCACTGAGATCCTTCTGACTGCCTGTGTACCACACGTCGGAATCGTGGTGAATGGTGGATCCCTCTGGCAGGTAGTGGCTCTCACCGATAATCAATAAGCGCTTGTGGCGGTCATCCTGATAATGGACGCCGATCCATGGTTGCATACGAGGAAACCTTTGCAAGTGTTCGGGAAGAGGAGTCTCCTGTACGTAGCCCTCCGGCAGCATGAACGAATGCTGGCACGTCGCCAGGGTACGGGTCAATTCTGGTTCAATGTCAAGAGGAAGGAGCCACTTGAACTTCGGAGGCGGAATTCCGTACGCTGACGACCATGAGCCCCCTTATTACCAGCGCGCAAGACCGGCGGAGCGCTGATGAGTACATGGAGACGTTGACTGCCGCAATGCGCGCGGCCAAACAGATCAGGTCGGATTTCGTTGCCAGCCTGTCTCCGTGCTCCCCGGCGTACGACCTCGAATGGGAGCTCCGGTATGGCAGCGAGGACCGCTTGATCTTCGTGTTCTCGGTAGTGATCGACCTCGCGGAGGACTTCGATGTACGCGAGTACCCGCGTGACGCAGTGAACCACCTCACCGCCGATCTCCGGGAGCGGATCGGTGGCACCGAGGTCGACGCCTGGGACGTGTGGGTGGTCACCGTGACGGCACGACCCAGACCGCTGCTCGATGATTAAGCCCGAGGGCCTTCTTGAGCATGCCGCACAGCTTGCGGTCGCCCGACCGGGCCGCCCGCGGGACGCGGACATCAGGCGCGGCATCAGTGCGGCATACTATGCGGTGTTCCATGACCTGACCGGACGCGGGGCGCGTCATCTGGTCGGTTCATTTCCTCAGGAGACTCAGAACGAGATTCGCCGCACGTGGTCGCATAGCGAGATCGCTCGACTTGCCAAGCACGTGGTCGACCGGTCCAACACCTTGAACCGCGAACCCGACGCTACGCTGCCGGCGAATCTCAAGAAGTATGGACGGATGCTCGACATCGCAGCGACGGACGCGGACCTCGTCGACAGTATGCGAACATTCAACCAACTGCAGGAGCAGCGCTACTCGGCTGACTACGACCACAACGCCCAGTTCACCAAATCGGATCTCGTCGAGGCATGTGAAAACGCCAGACTCGCGCGTAAGCGGCTTGGTGATGCTCAGAACCAAGCACACAAGGCGTTGTTCGCGCTCCTCGCGATGGGGTAACGGGTCGGGAAGGAGAGAGCGGTGGCGGAAGACATTTACGATCACCTCGGCGTCGCGCGGCTGGTGAACGCCGCAGGTGGCTTCACCGCCTTCGGCGGGTCCCGCATGCGGGAGTCGACGCTGCGGCGCATGAACGAGGCGGCGCGGAGCTACACCGACATCAGGGCGCTGCAGGCCGCCGTGCACCGGCGCCTGGCCGAGCTGACCCGCAACGAGGCGGCCTTCGTCTCCAACGGGGCCGACACCGGCCTCTACCTGTGCGCGGCCGCGGCCGTGGAGCGCCGCGCCGGGCGGCCGATCCGCTACCTGAGCGCCGAGGAGATCGGCCGCTACGAGGTGATCGTATTCACCGCCCACCACAACCCGTACGACTTCGTGCTGCAGCAGCTCGGCGTGCAGACGAAGACCCTGGGCTACGCGAACTTCATCGAGCCGATCACGCGCGAGGCGCTCACCCACAACATCACCGACCGCACCGCCGCCATCTTCTTCTTCCAGGCCGAGCACGGCTGGACGACGCAGGGCGGGCTGCCCTTCGAGGACACGGCCGCGGTGGCGCGCATGCACGGGCTGCCGCTGGTGATCGACTGCGCGGCGCAGCTCCCGCCGAAGGAGAACCTCTGGAAGTTCACGCAGGGCGGTGCGACCGCGGCGCTGTTCTCGGGCGGCAAGGACCTGCGCGGCCCGCAGTCGAGCGGCCTGCTGGTAGGCGAGCAGTGGTTCCTGGAGATCGTCACCCGCATCGGCTTCCCGAACTACGGCCACGGCCGGATGATGAAGACCGGACGCGAGGAGATCGTCGGCCTCTACTGGGCGGTCAAGGAGTACCTGGAAGCCGACGAGGACGCACGGCTCGCCTGGGCCGACGAGGCCGTGGCGGAGATCTGCGGCGCGCTGGCCGGCAGCCGGCTCTTCGAGGTCGAGCGCGACCCGTACAGCGAGGCGGGACAGCCGATCGCCCGCGCCAGGATGCGTCTGCTCGGCGGGATCGGCGAGCAGCAGGTGCTCGACCACCTGCGCGCCCAGGACCCGCCGGTGGTGTGCGGCAGCGAGTCCCCCGGCGAGGTGACGGTGGCGCCGATGTGCATGGAGCCGCGGGAGGTGCCGGTCGTGATCGAAGCGCTGCGGCGCAGCGAGCGCGACTTGGCCTCCCGACGGCAGCCTCCCTCGCCTGCATCCTGATTGATGAGAGCGCTCGCCGGCATCGTGCCGGTGATCCCGACGCCGTTCGCGGAGGACGAGTCGATCGACGAGCGGTCCCTCCGGACGGTGGTCGAATAGGTGGCGCACACCGGGCTCGGCGGCCTGTGCCTGCCGGCCGAGTTCTACAAGCTTACCGAGGCCGCGCAGGCGCCGGTGAGACGTTGCGGTCGAGACCAACGGCGGGCGTCCCGCTCGTCGCTCAAGCCAACCACGGCTCGTCCAGCATCGCCTGCGAGCTGGCGCGCACGTATCAGCGTATGGGCGCCGACCTGGTCGTTCGCGCTGTCGCGGCAGTTTGCAACCGGCGAGTCGGACCTGTTCCGGTTCGCCGGCGCTTCTGTCCGTGCCGGTCCTGATCCATGACCGCAACCGAAACAGTATGGTCCTACGTCATGTGCGCCGTCGCGCTGGCCGCTCGGCCGTGCGGCCGAACACGCGTGACAGGCTGATAGCGGCTCACCACGTCCATTCCACCGCGCGACACGTACAAACCAACCTCGCGCGCACAGGTGGGGCCGCACCAAGGGAGCATGAAGTCCCGTCCTTGAGCCAGCCTTGGAGCAAGCGTCCGCAAGCCGGTCATGCCCGACGGTACGACCCCACGTCGGCAAAGCGCTCAAACAAGCTCAGCGCGATCAATCTACAACAAAGAGTGAGTCCTTGTCACCATCATACGCGATAGTCACTCGGGAGCGCGTATTAATTGCGTCAATAATTGCTCTATACCGCCTCGGATAGCGGCCGGCATGAAATGTTGAGAGAAACTCCAAAATGACTCTGGGCGTAGAGACATAATTGCTCTTGGAACGTTGAGTTGTAAAGGCAAATTTGACTCTACAATTCCCGGCCTCAGTCAATATAGAAAAGAGTATGGAATACTCCTCTGGCCGTTGAATCCCCGTCGATCCGACAAAAGCAGTGTCTTTTTCTCTGTGAAACAACTTTTCGGATAGCCGCCTCAGTGCTGGTTCCAATATGACGCACAGTTCTTCTCCGACTCTCTTCAGGAACGGGGCGGAAATCCAAATCACGATGAGTGTTGGCAATTCTATTGCCATATATACCGGAGGTTCATCCCGTTGTACACGTTCGACGACAAGTTCCTCAGAACGGATGTCATCATGGAACTCGTCCATAAGAGCGGTCAACTGCGAGCTTTGTTCAAGCAACCGAATATCAGGAGGTTGTTCTGCCATAATCCTTTCCAAACTGACAAACCCTGAGTCCGCCGTCAACATGCCTACAGATGTTTAGCAGTTGCGAAGAATAGGTTCCTCCTACTTGTCGTCGTCAAGTTCCTTCATTTCCCGCAGAAGCGTTGCCCGCGCTTCAATGTACAAGCGCTCCCACTCGCGCGCTGTACTTGAGGTGGTCCTGAAAAATTGGACAGGTGGTTAAGGTGTAATCCTGGCCAAGAGGAGGGCCAACGAGATGGCGACGAAACGGCGTCGATTCACAGCGGAGTTCAAGGCGGGGGTGGCCCTGGAGGCGCTGCGCGGCGACCGCACGATCCAGGCGATCGCGGCCAAGCACGCAGTGCATCCGAACCAGGTCACCGGCTGGAAGCGCCAAGCCCAGGAGGGGCTGCAGGAGGTGTTCGCCAGCGGCACGAACCGCCGGGAGGCCGACCATGAGACGATCGTGCATGACCTGCACGCGAAGATCGGCGAGTTGACCGTGGAGCGCGATTTTTTGTCGCGCGGGCTCGGGAGCTGAACGGAGACCAGCGACGGATGATGGTCGACCGCGATCACCCGAGCCTGAGCGTGAGCCGTCAGTGCCGGCTGCTTGAGCTGAGCCGCTCTGCGCTGTACTATCAGGCGGTGGGCGAGAGCCCAGAAACCCTGGCGCTGATGCGGCGCATCGACGAGCTGTACCTGAGCTATCCGTTCTACGGCAGCCGCCAGATGATGCGCCATCTGGCGCGCGAAGGGGTGACGGTCGGTCGGCACCGGGTGCGGCGGCTGATGCGGCTGCTGGGCCTGGAGGCGATCTACCGCAAGCCGCGCACCACCGTGGCGAACCCGGAGCACCGAGTGTATCCCTATCTGCTGAGGGGGCTTACGATCGAGCGGCCGAATCACGTGTGGTGTGCCGACATCACCTACATCCCGGTGCAGGGCGGGTTCCTGTACCTGGTGGCGATCATGGACTGGGCGAGCCGGCGGGTGCTGGCGTGGCGGCTGAGCAACACGATGGACACCGAATTCTGTCTGCAAGCGTTGACCGAGGCCCTGGCGCTGCACGGCACGCCGGAGATCTTCAATACCGATCAGGGCAGCCAGTTCACCAGCATCGCCTTCACGGCAGCGCTGGAGGACGCTGGCATACGGTGTTCGATGGACGGCCGCGGTCGGTGTCTGGACAACGTGTTCATCGAGCGGCTGTGGCGATCGCTGAAGTACGAAGCGGTGTACCTGCACGAGCTGGCCGACGGCTTGGCGGCGCAGCGGGTGATCGCCGACTGGATCGACTACTACAACGAAGTGCGCCCGCACTCGGCGCTGGCAGGGCACACGCCGGATGAGGCGTACCGGGGCGGCGTGACAGACTTCGCACAGGAGGTGGCATAACGACGATGATTGGAAGGCGGCACGAGGAGGCTGCGAGGTCCGGGGGGCGAACGGCCAGCACGAATAGCGGAGAGTAATCCACAAAGTTCACAGGCTCGTTCACCCCCTCCCCCGCGCCCCCTCCCCCTCTTACCGCCGCCTGTTTCTCGCGACGGACGCGACGGAGGGGTGGGTTGACAACCAACGGATTACACCTTAACCTACCCCTCGAGCTGTCCAACGGATCGGGACCACCTCAACTCTGTTCGTTCGGATCTTTGCTTGGCCGATGATGCGCGTGTCGATTCCACGCATCGTCACTCAGGTAACGTGGCCTGTCGTAAGCTGCCCGTATGTTGGCGATCCCCCCGGGCGTTTCATCGATCGTCAGCTTCTCATTAGCCATAGCCATGCGCCGGAGCGTAGCAGGCGCTCATAGCGCGCCGTCAAGCCGACAGGCACCGTCTCAACGCACTACAGGACTACAGGACTACAGGCAGCCTCACCGCTTGTTGCAGCTACGCTCCTCTGCTTGTCGCGCCTTGCGAGACTTCGCAATCAAGGTCTCTTCCTCTGCAAGCTCCGCGCGGTATTTCGCCGCCACGGCCGGTTCATTCCGATTTACGGTTGACGTTGAGCCACGGGAGCATCGGCGCCGAGTTCATCGCCGTCCTGCACCGGCAGCACGGCAACGTCCGCTACGTCAAGCTGGAAGATCCGTTGGCGCTGCTCTGGTGTGAGTGTGTCGGCGCGAGCTCAGCTCGGCCGCCGTTCGGACCGCCGCGGCGCTTGCCCCGGTCGACGTACTCGTCTTCGGCCTCCCAGTGGCACGCGTATCACGTGGACGGCGTTGGCGATCGGATCGGCCGGTCGCTTCTCTCCGTGTGGACCAATCATGGGACGCAACCTACCTCCGAGTGCGCGCAGTATGCGCCGCGTGCTACCCTCAGCCTAAGCACGAACCGCTGACCTCGGACTGATGCCGGGTCACTGGTCGAATACAACAGCCCGCGAACGGCCGCAGGGTAGCTCCCAGCGGTCAGGGTGAACAGATCGGATGAAACAGCGTGTACCAGAGGTACAGCGGTTCGTGCAAACGGCCCGGCCCCTTTCGGGTCGGAAGGAGCACGAAGATGATACGAACCGCACCCGCACTACTGGCCGCCTGCGTCTTGCTGGCCTGCGACATCACCCAGAGCCACATCGACCAAGCAAGCGAACGGCTGGCCCAAGCCACTGTGGCGATTGGGGCGGCACCGACGACCGTGCAGATAACGGGACCGCTTCAGGAGTCCCATCTCGCGGGTTCGTCCTGGCGGTTGGTCGATGTGGCGAACTGGCCGCACGCCGAAGCCGTGGTAACCCTCGGGACGAACGGGCGGGTGGTATGGCATGTCGCGCATTCCCGATACGCCGACACGACGCACTGGCGGGTTCAAGCCGGCGCGTTTGAGGTAGGGATCGGCGGCTCCGACTGGAGATCGGGCGGCACCGGCGGTTTCGTAGACGCCAACAACGTGTGTCTGGAGTACGCCGGGGACCGCTGCGCGTGGGTGCTCCAGAGAGTCACCCCTTGATTTCAAACTGACGCACTACAGAGCCCTTGATGGTCGACAAGGTGATGGCCATCCGCGAGCGGCTCGGCGACGCCGTGGGCGTTCTCGAAGGCTGGGGCGGCCACTACATGCTCGGAGGGATCCCGGCCGGCATCTCCGGCGTCATGCTCGGCGTGGCGATCGCCGATCTGCCGATCTGCTCGATGTGGTGTTCCGCGCCCGCGTGGCCGGCAGGCGAGCGCGCCTACCGGCTGCTCGCGGCCGCACTGTCACCAGGCGGATCCGCCCGTTCGTGGTGGCCGCAAGAACTGTTTGTTGGCTGCGTGAGGCGGGCCTCCCCGCGACCCGCAGCGAACGCGATTGAAACGCCGCGCTCGGAGCGCTAGGTCGAGACGCCTCTCAGACGCCTGCGGCGGGCGCGCATCTGCGCCTCGGATTCGGGCGAGCCGTCGCAGAAGCTCCCGAACCACTTGTCGATCGGGATGTTCTCACCGCCGTAGTTGCAGTCGAAGTACTTGTGGTGGAGGTAGTGAAAGTAGCCGCCCTGCTTGATCGCGTGCTCGTCACCGACCTCCATCTTGAAGAAGCCGGCATGGGCGGGAACGGGTGCGATGCCGGCGTGCATGAGGTGGAAGATCCCGTGCAGCGGATGCGAAGGGATGATCCAGTGCAGCAGCACGCCGCTGAAGTACAGCAGGTGCTCGATGGGATGCATCGACAGTCCCGACCACGGGCCGGGATTGACGTTCTTGTGATGCAGGTAGTGCGCGAGCTTGTACAGCGGCTTCCAGTGGGTGAGCCGGTGCGTCCAGTAGAAGTGGATCGTGCGCAGCCACGGGACCGCCAACATCAACAGCACGAAATAGACGGGGCTGGCCGCGAAACCCACCATCGGCAGCGCGCCTTTGGCGTACAGCCACAGCGTGACCGCCTCGTACCCGGTCCAGATCAGGCCGCCGCTCACCAGGGTCCAGAACACGTTGTCCCGCGTCTGGTTGCGGAACAGGAACGTGCGGTTGTCGGCACTCGGCCAGCGGTTGTTGTACTTGTAGCGGTCGCCCTGCGCCCGCTGGATGTAGAGCCGCACGTGCGCGGCGCCGTAGAGGACGATGATCAGCACCGCGTTGCGGGCATAGATCTCGGCGATCCAACCGACCGAGAAGGAACCGGTGCGGCTCAGGTCGGGCGTGAACCACAGCCAGCACGCCACCGCGAGCGCCGCATAGAAGAGATTGTACGGCCAGTAGAAATTGATCACGGACTTCAGCGCCGGGCGCAGCCGGAGCGGCCAGGAGAACAGCGGGGATGGCTGCGGCAACGAGTCGGGCAGCCACTCGCCCCGGCGGTCGCGTTGCTGGAGGTCGGCTTCAGCCATGCTCCGAGCGTATCGGCACCGCCGAGATGTTGTCCACCGATGATCGCCGGCTTATCCTCCGCGCCGTGGCATCGCAGACGTTCCTTCTCAAGCTCGGCGACATGGCCCTTGAGGGACGGTTCAACGACTCGGCGACGGCCGCCTCCATCGCCGCCGCCTGTCCCCTCGACATCCGGCTCTCGCGCTGGGGGGACGAGTACTACGGCGACTGCGGCGTGGCCGCGGGCGCCGAGCCGGACGCGAGCGAGGTCATGGAGATCGGCGAGGTCGCGTACTGGCCGCCGGGACGCGCGCTCTGCGTATTCTTCGGCCCTACCCCTGCCAGCGCCGGCACGGAGCCGCGGGCCGCCTCGCCGGTGAACCCCGTGGGCACCCTCCGTGGGGAAACCGGCGCCCTGGTGGCGGCGCTGTCGTCGCTGCCGGGGAGTGTCAGCGCCCGGATGACCCTGGGATAGGCGCCGAATCGTAACCGCCTACCATCCCAGCCCCGAAGAGTGGCAGGACGATCTGAAGACCGACGGCGGCGACGCAGCCGGCATCAAGCCGATCTCCGACTACGACACAGCGCTTCAGCGCGTCACACGCTGCTGGTCAGAGTCGAAGGACGGGGATAGGATCAGTCGTTCATGACGAGCATGCCCCGAGCGGCGCGCTGGCGAGAGGGATGACTTATGAGTACGTCGGTTGTGACGCGCGCGGCGCCCGCCGCAATTGAGTACCCGAGTTCGGACGGCAAGCCGATGGCCGAGAGCGATGCGCAGGGGCTGACGATGATCTACGCCCGAAACGCGTTGGCAGCGTGGTTCGCCAAGCGCCAGGACGTGTACGTGTCGGGCGACCTGCTGATCTACTACGAGGAAGGCAATCCGAAGGTCTCTATCGCGCCCGATGTGTTCGTGGTATATGGCGTGGCGAAACGGCGGCGGATGACGTACCTGTTGTGGGAAGAGCGCAAGGCACCGGACTTCGTGCTGGAGGTAGCGTCGCCGAACACGTGGCGCGAAGACGAGGGAGCGAAGCGGAAGGTGTACGAGCGGCTGGGAGTGACCGAGTACTTTCAGTACGACCCGACGGGGGAGTACCTGGGGACGCGGTTGAAGGGAGCGCGGCTGTCGGGGGGCCGATACCGAGAGCAGGCGGCAGAGCGCATCGAGGCTGGCGAACCGACGCTGGCCAGCGAGGTCCTGAAGCTGGAGTTGTTCGTCAACGGGGAAGGCGATCTCCGGTTCCGCGACCCGGTGACGGGCGAGGAACTGCTGACTTACGACCAGGAGGCTGCCGCCCGCCGCGCTGCCGAGGCGCGGGTGGCGGAGTTGGAGAGACTCCTCCGCGAGCGACGCGGCTGATTTCTGTTCTTGCTGCGCCGCGCCGAAGCCGGAAAAACGCTCAGCAGCGCCGCGATCAGAACCGCGTGATCGCACCCTCATCTCTGCGCTTCGGGGAACTGCTCCACCGTCGGAAGTCGACCCGATCACGAGCGGCGCGACAAGACACGATGCAACGATGACGGACGGGTCCAATCCGTATTGCGACGCGCTCGGGATCGGGATTCCGAAGCTCGAGGCGGCCAAGGACCACCGGGACGCCAGCTACTACGGTCTCCTGCTCGTGGTCCTCCTGGAGCGGGGCGAACCGGTCACCTTGCAGCAAGCCGCGGCTCGCTTCGAGGAGGCCGGCGTGGCGTCTGCCGCGCAAGCCCTGGCCTCGCTGAAGCGGTGCAAGCCTGGACGGGCTCCGATCTACCGAGATGGCGACTGGTATGCGCTCGACCCGCACGACGACCAAGCCGATCTCTGGGTCTTTCGCCTTGGCCTGCGACCACCGAAGGCAGCGTCGCTCCCTGCGGACCGCCCCGCGGAAGGACCACTGCCCACCGTCGATGCTCCGCTGAGGACGACGCATCTCGACGAGGCGTGGCGAGACGGACTCTCAAGCAACTGGTCGGCGCAGCGCGTGGCTCTCTGCATCCTGGATGCGCACGGCGGGGCCATGGAGCCGCAGGACGTGATCTCGTTCGTGTCGGCTCGCAGTCGGTGGAGTCCCGTCTCGGCCAAGTCGGCCGATTACTGGCGGCGCGGCTCTGCGACTCGCGTACGCGCGGACGGCCGTTGGGAACTCGACCCCGACCACGATGCGCTTCGATCTGCGCGGCAAGCTGTCATCGACAGGATCAAGGCGCGCAGGAGTTCGGCACTCCGGCAACCCGATCCGGCGGTGCTTGCCGCCAATCGAGAACGGTTCGAACGTGAGCGCGAAGCGCACGCCGAGGAGCTCGGCCGCATGCGACGAGTCCTGATCCACGCGTTTCCGGCCAGAAAGCCTCAGGCGCTGGTGCTGGTCGACGTCGCCGAGCGCGCTCTCGACACCTTCGTGGGAGACGAGATCGTACGCGCCGTGGAGAAGCTCGCCGCGTACGACCTCATTGCATCGATCGACGTGCGCACGCTACTGCGAACGCTGCGCTTCGACCCGGGGAATCGTCGCCTCGCTGAGTTGGGACCTCCGCAGAGGACACGCACGATCAACAAGCGCGGGCGGACGCTCAAGATCACGACGGGTCTGCTGGTGCAGGGCTCGTGCGGCATCAGTCGCCCGTTCGGGGACGAAACGAAGATGCGGGAGTACCTCGCCGCCGGCGAACTGACGAAGCTGCGACGGCGGCTCGAAGCCGACGCCAAGTCGCTGTATGCCATCTATCAATTTGGACGGCTACACGGCACCGTGCGGCTGCGTTGGGGATTTCTGGACGAGCGCCTCCCCGCTCCGTGGGTGCATCGCGACGAGGTCAAGCTCCACAACCTCAAGGATCAGGCCCATCGACGCGGCGTTCCCTTGGAGATCGTGGTTGGCAGCGCACCCGGCTGGGCCGATCCGTGGTCGCGTCTGCGGCTTGCCCACGTTTTGAAGGAGCCGGGCGGCTGGTGGTCGTGGCTGGTCGACAACACGGGCTCCGCCATCCGGGAGGATGAGATTCAGCTCGCTCGGTTGGCGGATCGCGGATAGGGCCCATTGCTGCGCTGGACCTCCGCGGAGCGCCGGGCGAATCCCTCCGCCACGAAGCTCCACACCCGTTCCTTGTAGTAGCGGTGGCCGCCGTCGCCGACGTACAGCTCGCACCGTTCCGGGACCGCCAGCGCCTGGTAGACCTTCGCGAGTTGAGCGAAGGCCGCCTCCGTGTGGGCGATGGGGAAGATCGTATCTTCCCTGCCGGTGACGGCCAGAAAATGGCGGGGCGCGATGAGGCCGGCCACGTCATGCATCTCGCCGAGGCGCAGGATGCCGGGCACGTAGTTGCAGTCGCAGTGGGGGATCGTGCCGAGGCTGCCGGCGAAGGTGTTGAAGTAGCTGCCGGGAACGGAGACGGAGATCCGTGTGTCGCAGGCGGCGGCGAACAGCGATACCGTGCCGCCGCCGGAGTTGCCGGTGATGGCGATGCGCGTGGCATCCACGCCCTGGTGCGCGATCGCCCAGTCGATGAGCCGGGACATGTCCCACACGCGGTCACCGATCGGCGTCCGCCCGACCAGCAGGTCGTGCATGAGCTGCAGCCGGCACGACGATGTTGCATTCTTCGTCTTGTCGGCCGCGGCTCGGGTCTCGCCGAAGGCCCGCGTGGTCGGCGCGATCACCACATACCCTTGGTCGACCGCCTGCACGGCGATGTCGCGCTCCCCCTCGCGGATCTGCGCCTCCTCCTCCGGGCTGTCGAAAAGCCCGACGTAGATGTGCGGATGGCCGTGCCCGTGCGGGGTGAGCACGAGCGGGAGCGTTCCGGCCGCCGCCTTTGGCCGCAGCAGATAGAAGGGCAACGGAACGGTCGGCTCGGTGAGGATGCGCCACGACTCCCGCGTGTAGGAGCCAAGGTCCTCGCTGCCGAACAGCTCCGCGGTGGGCACGAATCCGGCCAAGTCCTCATCGAGGTTTGCCAGTCCCAGGTGTGCTCGCAGACGGTCCCGGAACGCGGTCTGCCACTGCCGGATCTCCGCCTCCGTACCGCCACGGAAGCGGAACTCCCCGTCGCACGTGCGCATGAGACTCCCGAAGTGCTCGTCGAGGTCGAAACTGAACTTTCCGTCAGGCAACCGCATCTCCTCCATCAGTGTGTCGAGAGCCTCAGCGTGACCTGATAGTCCGGCGGCTCGGTCGCGGTCGCGTTGTCCCGGAGCCTGCCCGCCAGTCCCACGCGCAGATCGGAGCCGAATGCCAGCCGGTAACCGAGCCGGTACTCGGGGGTGCCCTCGGACACGGACACGCCGGCCCACGGCGTGCCCGTAGCGGTGCCGCCGAGAGCGGAAAGTCCGTAGCCGAGCTCGGTATCGATGTCCCAACCGGCCGCGGCGCCGGTCTCGATTCCCCAGCTCACGTGCCGGCCGTCGTCCTCCAATCCACGCGACGAGGACAACGTGAAATAGGGACCGAGCTCCGAGCCCGCGTTCGGGTCATAGCGCACCGACCCCGACAGGCTCCACTTCCTGAAACCCTCGGCTCCATGCACCGGCAGGGCACGCGTGTAGAGCTCGGCCGTCAGGTGCTGCTCCGGATGGGCATAGCGAACCCCGCCGCCGATCTCCATTCCCCATCCGGTCTCCACGCCGCCCCCGTCGAGCCGTCCACCGACGTCGACGAACGGCGCGATCCAGTGTCCGTCGCCAAGGACGAAATCGTAGGCGCCCTCCAGCACCAGGCGGAGCCGCGACGCGTCCACCGACGCGGCCGCGAAGGAAGCGGACGCGTTGGCGTCGATCGCCAGGAGCAACCCATCGGCCTTGATCGACACCGACACTCGATGATCCTCGGTGGGAGAGAGGATCTGCGCAAGGCCGCCGACGGACGCCATCCTCAGCGTGATTCCGGTCTCCATCGTCCGGTCGTCGTCCATGGTACGCGTCAGCGTTCCGGTACCGATGCCCACCGTCCCCCACAGCGACAGGCGGTCGTTCACGCCCAGACGCAGATAAGGATGAAAACCGGTCAGTGCCGAGGTCAACTGCGCCGCGACGTCGTCAAGCGAGACGGTGCCGCCACCCCGGCTGTGGGACAGCGCGATGCCGAGGAGCACCTGGCCTGTCGCAAGATCCGCACCGAAGGTGGCGGTGCCGACACCGCCGCCCAGTACGCGGGCATCTTCACCTGCAACGTCGAATCGGGAGAACGAGCCCCGGCCCCAGAGGCTCCACCCCGGCGTGTCGTGCTGTTCAGTGGACGAGACATCGAAGGGATCCCCGGCCGGAACGACGCCAACCGTGGAGCGCGTACACCGCCAGCGTGGAGACGGATGGTCCGGAGTCCCTTCCGCCGACCGGCGGTCCCGCGCGCACCGCATCCGCTCGTCGAGTGCATCCACGACCTGAGCCGCAGCCGTACGGCCGAAGTGCCCGATCCAGTCCGTCGTCACTCGATCCATCGGCTCGAGGCCGGAGTGCTCGTCGTCCCTGATGGTCCCGGTACCCTCATGGTCGGCCAGCGCCGCATTGCGCGCATCGCTCAACCTGACCGTGAAGATCTCGTCCTCTTCCTCCTCGTCGTCGGCGAGCACCCGGACCTCGATCGTCTTCCGCGTCTCGCCGCGCGCGAAGGTCAGCGTCCCACTGGCGGCCGTGTAGTCCGAGCCTGCAGTCGCCGTCCAGTCCGCCGTCTCGTACGCCACCGTCACCGCTGCACTGCTCGGTCGGCTGAGGCTCACGGTGAACGGCGCGCTCCCTCCATCCTCGGCCACCGTCACGTCGTCGATGACCAGAGCCGGCAGCCCGGAGGGGGAAGAGGGCCCATCGGCGCCATCGTCGGGGTCATCGTCGTCGGTGTCATCGTCCCGGATCGTCCCCGTCCCCTCCGGGTCGCCCAGCGTCGCGTTGCGTACGTCGCTCAACCTCACCGTGAACGTCTCGTCCCCTTCCTGCTCGTCGTCATCCAGCACCGGCACCGCGATCGCCTTCCGGGTCTCGCCGGGCTGGAAGACCAGCGTCCCATTCGTGACCGTGTAGTCATCACCGGCAGTCGCCGTCCAGTCCGACGTCCGATACGCGACGGTCACCGCCTGGTCGCTCTCCCCGCTCAGGCCCACCCTGAACACCGCGCTCCCCGCGTTCTCGGATACCGCCACGTCGTAGATGGCCAGGGCCGGCAGGCCGGACGGAGGAAGCGTTTCGTCGCCGTCATCGTCTCTGATCGTCCCCGTCGCCTCCGAGTCGCGCAGCGTCGCGTTCTGGGGCCCGCTCAACCTCACCGTGAACGTCTCGTTCCCTTCCACCGCGCGGTCATCCAGCACCGGCACCGCGACCGTCTTGCGCGTGTCGTCGGGCTCGAAAGTCAGCGTCGCGCTCGTGGACGTGTAGTCCAATCCGGCAGCGGCCGTGCCGTCCGATGTCGCATACTCCACCGTCACCACGTCGCCGCTCTGCTTGTTCAGACCTACCCTGAACACGGCGCTCCCGGAGCCCTCGGTCACCGCCACGTCAAATATCGACAACGTCGGCAGCCCGGGCGGCGGTTGGGGACCGTCATTGTCCACGATCGTCGCCGTCCCCACTCCCTTCAGCAGCGTCGCGTTCTGCGGGTTGCTCAAGCCCACCGTGAATGTCTCGTTCCCTTCCTGCAGCGTGTCATCACTCACCGACACGGCAATCGTCTTCTCCTGCTGGCCGGGTCCAAATACCAGCGTTCCATTCGTCGCCGTGTAGTCCGATCCGGCACTCGCCGTCCCGTTCGACGTGCCATACGCTACCGTCACCGCCACGTTGCTCTGCTCGCTCAGCCGCACGCTGAATACAGCGCTCGCGCCGTCCTCGCTCACCGTCACGTCATTGATCGCCAGCGTCGGCAGCCCGGGCGGCGGTTGGGGACCGTCATTGTCCACGATCGTCGCCGTCCCCACTCCCTTCAGCAGCGTCGCGTTCTGCGGGTTGCTCAAGCTCACCGTGAATGTCTCGTTCCCTTCCTGCAGCGTGTCATCACTCACCGACACGGCAATCGTCTTCTCCTGCTGGCCGGGTCCAAATACCAGCGTTCCATCTGTGCCCGTGTAGTCCGATCCGGCACTCGCCGTCCCGTTCGACGTGCCATACGCTACCGTCACCGCCACGTTGCTCTGCTCGCTCAGCCTCACGCTGAACACCGCGCTCCCGCCGCCCTCGCTCACCGTCACATCGTCGATCGCCAGCGTCGGCAGGCCCGGTGGCGGTTGAGTATCGTCGTTGTCCACGATCGTCGCCGTCCCCACTCCCTTCAGCAGCGTTGCGTTCGGGGGTTCGCTCAAGCTCACCGTGAATGTCTCGTCCCCTTCCGCAGCGCTGTCATCCACCACCTCCACCGCGATCGTCTTCGCCTGCTGGCCGGGTTGAAATAGCAGCGTTCCACTTGTGGCCGTGTAGTCCGAGTCGGCAATCGCCGACCCGTTCGACGTCTTATACGGTACCGTGACCGTCCCAGTGCTCTGCCCGCGCAGAATCACGCTGAACACCGCGCTCCCGTCGCCCTCGCTCACCGTCACGTTGTTGATCGCCAGCGTCGGCACGCCGGGTTGTAGAGGTTCGACGCCCTCATCGTCCCGGATCCTCGCTATCCCTACATCGTCCAGCAGCGTCGCGTTCTGCGGGTCGGTCAGCGTCACCCTGAACGTCTCGTCCCCTTCCACATCGCTGTCATCCAGCACCACCACCTCGATCGTCTTGCTCGTCTCGTTCGCCAGAAACCTCAGCGTCCCATTCTTGGTCCTGTAGTCCGATCCAGCACTCGCCGTTCCGTCCAACGTCTCATACTCCACCGTCACCGTCTCAGTGCTCTGCCCGCGCAGGATCACACTGAATACCGCGTTCCCGCCGCCCTCACTCACCGTCACATCGTCGATCGCCAGCGTCGGCAGGTCGTCATCGTCCGTGATCGTCGCCCTTCCCTCGTCGTCCTGCAGCGTCGCGTTCTGAGGTCTGGTCAGCGTCACCTTGAACGTCTCGTCCCCTTCCACCGCGCTGTCATCGTCCACCCGCACGGCAATCGTCTTGCCCGTCTCGTTCGGCAGAAACGCCAACGTCCCGTTCGTGGGCGTGTAGTCCGAACCCGCTTCCGCCGTCCCGTCCGACGTCGCATAGTCCACCGTCACCGTCGCAGTGCTCTGCCCGCGCAGTATCACGCTGAACACCGCGCTCCCGCCGTCCTCATCCACCTCCACATCGTCGATCTCCAGCCTCGGCAGGTCAGGTGGCGGTGGTGGTGGTGCGCCACCGTCATTGGCCGTGATCGTCGCTATCCCTACATCGTCCCGTAGCGTCGCGTTCTGGGGCATGCTCAGGCTTACCGTGAAGGTCTCGTCCCCTTCCGGATCGCCGTCATCCACCACCTCCACCGAGATCGTCTTTGCCGTCTCTCCGACCCCAAACGTCAGCGTCCCATTCGTGGTCGTGTAGTCAAATTCGGCCCTCGCCGTCCCGTCCGCCGTCGTATACCGCACCGTCACCGTCTCAGTGCTCTGCCCGCGCAGCATCACGCTGAACATCGCGCTCCCGCCGTCCTCATTCACCTCCACGTCGTCGATCTCCAGCTCCGGAAGGTCGGGCGGCGGTGGTGGCAGCGGAGGGTCGGTCGTCTCCGTGACCTGGACCGTCACCGAGCCGACATTGTGTACCGGGCACTCGGCCGTGTGATCCCACACCTCGTGGGTGAACGTGACTTGAGTACTCAGGGCAGCGTTCTCGTCAGCACGTATCGTTATGCCTCGCCATACGTTCCAGTCGTCCTGATCGAACCCCCAGCCGACCGACGGTACCCAGCTCAGGCCCTTGTACCCGACGTCGCCCCACACCACACCGTCGACGTGCACCATGACCCACCATCCGTCGGCAGTCGGCGGCTCACTCAGTCTCAGGAAGTAGGTGACGGACTCTCCCGCCTTGACGGACAACGGGCCCCCCCTCACCTCGACGGTCCCGCCCCAGGGCACGGGGTCACTCTGCGCGTCGGCCGGCAGCGTCCCGATGCCGGTGAGGACCGCCAGCGACAGAACGGCGATCACCACGTGACCCCGAATGCGGAACTCCAGATGCAGGCACCGTGCCCACTCTGCGGTGCCGCCGGGCGCAGAGCCATCGTGCTGACGGGTCACGCCGACGACCGGTGCCGGTGGCGCCACAAACGTCTACCGCAGGTCCTGCAGGTGGGTGATGCGGCCGGTGGTGCCGAAGCCCAGCTCGATGGTACGGGCCAGCATCCGCTGCCGGCGCGGAGTCGCGGTGGCCACCAGCCGATCGCTGTAGAGCCGGCCCCAGGCTTCGGTCTCGCGGCCCAGGAAGCCGGTGAGCCACTCGATGTGCTCCTCCCGGTCCGTCGCGTTCTGCACGGCGTTGATGTGGATCGCCCGCCTCCCCGGGCGATCGCCGATCGCGGCGTGAAAGGTCTTGTGGTTCATGAAGATCACGTCGCCCGGCTCGTTCACGAGCGGATACCGTCCCGGCAGCTCCTCGGGAGCCAGTCCCAACCGATCGGCGGACGTCTCCAGCGCCTCGCGGAACGGAGTGAAATGGCTGCCGGGAATGACGCTGAGACAGCCGTCGTCCGGGCCGAGCGGGTCCAGGTAGATCGCCGCCCTCATGCTGAACATGCCCTCGGGGGCACAGGCGTCGCGGTGCCACGGGCTGCCGCCCGCGTGGATGATCCCCTCGGTAGCGACGAGGATGAAGTCCTCGCCCAGGAGCGTCTCGAAGACCCCGAGCAATCGTTCGTCGTCCAGCAACGGGTAGAACGCGTCGGGATCGTAGTCGAAGAAGGGCACCACCTGCTGCCGTTCGCCGGATGGCGTCGGCCGGTGGCGCCCGGCCCGCTCCATGGCGAGGTCGAAGGCGTCGGCGAGCGCATCAATCTCCCGTGACGACAGCATCTGCCGGCACTGCAGGAATCCGAACGTACGAAACCCCAGCGCCTCCCTCCCAGTCATGGCAGTCACGATTCTATCCCTGATCGCGCCTCGTGAGTGAATACCCGGTGATCCGCGGCGCTTCATTCGCCACGGCGGGATCGGGTATCGTCCCGTCACCATGCGCATCGATCGACTGGACGTGCACTACGTGGTGATGCCGCTCATCTACCCGTGGCGCACCGCCTACGGCGTGGATGCCGACATCCACTCGGTACTGGTGAAGCTCTCGAGCGGCGAGCACACGGCTTGGTCCGAGAGCACGCCGTTCTTCGCCCCGCACTACCTGAGCGAGTCGGCCGGCTCGGTCTTCTACCACGTCACCGAGGTGTTCGGGCCGCACGTGGTCGGCCGCGAGTTCGACACGGCCGCGGAGATCAACGAGCGGCTCGGCCCGTTCAAGGGCAACTCGTTCGCCAAGGCCGCGATCGAGATCGGCTGGTGGACGCTCGAGAGCCGCATCACCAGCACGCCTCTGCACCGGCTGCTCGGCGGAACCACGCGGGACGTGGTCGCCGGAGCCGACTTCGGCATCCAGGATTCGATCGAGATGCTGCTCGGCAACATCGGGCAGGCGGTCGACGCCGGGTTCCCGCGCATCAAGCTCAAGGTTGCCAGGGGATGGGACCTGGAGATGCTCCATCAGGTCACCTCGACGTTCCCGGACATGACGTTCCACATCGACTGCAACGCCGGCTACACGCTCGACGACCTGCCGTTCTTCCGGGCGATCGACGACCTGGGGTTGGCGTTCATCGAGCAACCGCTGCACTACACCGACATCCTGGACCACGCCGAGCTGGCCAAACGGATCGGCACGCCGATCTGCCTGGACGAGACCATCGTCGACCCGCGGACCGCCGAGCAGGCGATCCGCATCGGCGCCTGCCGGTACATCAACATCAAGCCGGCGCGCGTGGGCGGTCTGCAGAACGCGCTGGCCATCCACGACATGGCGCGCGATGCCGGCATTCCGGTCTGGATCGGCGGGATGCTGGAGAGCTCGGTGGGCGGCGCCGTCTGCGTCGAGCTCGCCACCCTCGACAACGTCACCTACCCCGGTGACCTGTTCCCGTCGTCCCGCTTCTACACGCGGGACCTCGCCGCACCGCCGCTGGAATACGACGCGCCGCACACGTTCCGTCCGTTCGGTACCGATCTGCCGGAGCCGGACCCGGAGATGCTCGCCGCGTGGACGCGGCGGCACGCGGCGGTAACGGCGGAGGCAGAGCGATGAGCGCCGAACCGGCCGCTGCCGGCCTTTCGGCGCAGCAGACGGAGCACTTTCAGCACGAGGGGTACGTGATCCTGGAGGGCTTCCTGGAGCGTGAGTCCAACGACCGCCTGATCGCGGAGGTGGACGGGCTGACGGCCGACCGCGCGAACGGCGCGAGGCCGCTGCTCACCTCCTTCCGGGAGATGGGACTGCTCACCTCGCACCCGCCGATGATGGCCATGATCGAGTCGCTGATGGGGCCGCGTTTCGCCATGCATCACATCCATTCGTCCCGGCACGACGCCGGCCACAGCGGCGTCCACTGGCATCAGGACTACGAGCAGGAGCCGCACACCAACCGTTCGCACGTCATGGTGCACGTCTTCTACTACCTCAACGGCCTCAACGGTGAGATCGGCGACCTTCTGGTGCTGCCGGGGTCGCAGACGGTCGTGGTCCAGACGAGCCTCGGCCTGTTCGGCACGGAGGACCTGCCCGGCTCGGTCTGCGTCGACCGCCTGCCGCCCGGGTCTGCGGTGATCGTGCATTCGGCGGTCTGGCACGCGCGGCGCCCCAAGCCGGGTGGCGAGGATCGTTCGCGCTACTTCATCGACGTCTCCTACTGCCAGCACGGCGTCCTCTGGCCGGCGTACGGCACCGTGGAAGAGGTCAATCGGGAGGCGCTTCGGCAGGGCTGCGACCGCGGCGGCCGCTACCGGCACGTCTACGACTCCACCCGGTTCTTCGATCGGCGGCCGCTGAAGCGGCGCTTCGACGAGCGCAATGAGGGGAGCATGCTGCTGCGCCTGAAGGACGAGTAGCGTGGAGAACCGGTCGGAGAAGCTCGTCCTGGTGACCGGGGCCACCGGCAAGGTCGGGCAGCACTTCATCGGACGCTTCCTGGCCGATCCGGCCTGGGACGGAGCCCGGTTGCGCGCCCTGTGCCACAACCGGCAGCTCACGGCCGGCGAGCGGCTGGACCCGGTGCGCGGATCGATGGCCGAACGCTCGGACGTGGTACGGGCCGCGGACGGCGTCACCCACGTCGTGCACCTGGCTACCTGCAAGGAGACGCCGGACGACGTCATCGACGTGACCGTCAGGGGGCTGTTCTGGCTGCTGGAGGAGTGCCGCCAATCGCCGGCCTTCGAGCGTTTCGTCCTGGTCGGCGGCGATGCCGGCATCGGCCACTTCGTCTATCCCCATCCGATTCCGGTGACCGAAACGCAGAAGCACTCCGCCTACGCCGGCTGCTATGCGCTGTCCAAGGTGCTGGAGGAGGCGATGTTGGAGCAGTACTACATCCAGTACGACCTGGACGGCTGCTGCCTGCGCGCCCCGTGGATCATGGAGAAGGACGACTTCCGGCACTCGCTCTCCTTCGGCGAGGACGTGTTCGGCGGCCCGCGGTGGCGCGACCTGGTAGATCCGGAGAAGGCCGAGGCGTACCGGGCGGCGGGGACGGTGCCGGTGATGCTCGACCCGCAGGGCAGGCCGGTGCTGCGCAACTTCGTCCACGCCGACGATCTGGTGACGGCGATCGTCACCGCGCTGGACCACCCGGCGGCCCGCCAGCAGCTCTTCAACATCTGCATGGACGAGCCGGTCGACTACCGCGAGGTGGCGCGCTATCTGCAGGAAACGCGTGGGCTGCGGAGCGTCGAGATCCCGACCGAATTCCACGGCACGTGGCTGGACAACAGCAAGGCAAAGTTCCTGCTCGGCTGGCGGCCGCGCTACGACCTGCAACGGCTGATCGAGGAGGCGTGGAGCTATCGCCGCGCCGACGACGAACCGCGCAAGATCTGGTATCCCGGATGACACGGAGCGCGACGCACAATGACGGAAGGTGAGGTATGAGGACCATTCTCGGCGACGGTGACTACCGGTACGAAGAGATCGACGATTGGGCACAGCTCCCCGACGGCTGGAGCTTCAAGGAGGTGGCGGATGTGGCCGTGGACGAGGACGACCGCGTCTACGTCTTCAACCGCAGCGACCATCCGATGATGGTATTCGAGCGGGACGGCACGTTCGTCACCTCATGGGGAGAGGAGCTGTTCACACGCCCGCACGGGCTCACGATCGGCCCCGACGGGATGCTTTACTGCGTCGACGACGACGGGCACTGCGTGCGGCGCTGCACGGCCGACGGCGAGCTTGAGGCCACCTACGGCACGCCGGGGCAGCCCGCGCCGCTGCACGGCGGCCGGCCGTTCAACCGCCCGACCAAGGCGGCGTTCGACCCGCGAAGCGGCGATCTCTACATCTCGGACGGCTACGGCAACGCCCGAGTGCACAAGTTCACGGTCGACGGCGAGCTCCTGTTCTCCTGGGGCGAGTACGGCACCGACCCCGGCCAGTTCAACCTCGTGCACAGCGTCTGCACCGACGACGACGGCAACGTGTACGTCGCCGATCGGGAGAGCCACCGCGTGCAGATCTTCGACGACCGGGGCACCTACCTGGACCAGTGGAACGACCTGCACCGCCCCTGCGGACTGCACATCGACGGCGGTCTGGTCTACATCGGCCAGATCGTCACCGAGCTGACGGTCAACGCCGCCTACCCCAATCTGGGCTGCTGCGTCAGCGTCCACGACCTCTCCGGACGGCGGCTGGCACGCCTCGGCGACGTCCGCCACGGCGAAGGCCCCGGTCAGTTCATCGCCCCGCACGGGCTGACGGTCGACTCGCACGGGGACATCTACGTCGGCGAGGTCTCCTGGGCCGCGTACGGCAGCAAGCAGACCCCGCCGCGCGAGGTCCGCAGCTTCCGCAAGCTGGTAAAGTGCGTGGTGTAGAGGCGGATTGGCCGGCCTCAAGGATTACGGGGAGGTAAGGTAAGGAATGACGTTTGCCGATGTCATCGACGCGATCGATAAGCTATCTCAGGACGAGCAGGAGGAGTTGATCGATGTCGTCCGACACCGTCTGGCCGCCGCCGGGCGAAGACGCCTGGCGGCAGGGGTTGCGGAGGCGCGGAAGGAGTATGCTTCCGGTCAGTGTCGAACCGTTACTCCTCACGAGCTGGTTCGTGAGATCCGGGAGTGAGCATTCGTGGCCATCCCCGACTTCCAATCCATCATGCTGCCCCTGCTCGAGCTGTCCGGCAACGGCGAGATCCGTCACGTAAGCGCGGCGGTCGACACGCTCGCTCTTGGTTTTTCGTTGACAGACGCCGAAATGAACGAGCTCTTGCCAAGCGGCAAGAAGCCGAGATTCCGGGACCGCGTCAGCTGGGCTGCCCACTACCTCAAGAAGGCCGGGCTGCTGGAGTCCCCGAAGAGAGCTCATTACCGCATTACCGACCGTGGTCGCAGTGTTCTCGCCGACTCTCCGCCGAAGATCGACGTCAAGTTCCTCGACCAGTTCGATGAATTCGTCGACTCTCGAACGCAACGTCCCAAGGATCCTTCGCGGATCGATCGCAGCGGCGTGCAGCCAGTCATTTCTCCGACCAACACTCCGGACGAAGCACTACAGGATGCCTATCAGACGCTTCGATCGAGTCTCGTCGCTGAAGTGCTGGATGCCGTCAGAAAGTCACCGCCGACGTTCTTCGAGAAACTCGTTGTTGACGTGCTCGTACGGATGGGCTACGGAGGCTCGCACCAGGAAGCCGGCCAAGCCATCGGCAAGTCGGGAGACGAAGGGATCGACGGCATCATCAAGGAAGATCGCTTGGGACTGGATATCATCTACATCCAGGCGAAACGATGGGAGAGCGTAGTCGGCAGACCGGAGGTTCAGAAATTCGCAGGAGCGTTGCAGGGACAGCGGGCGCGAAAGGGCGTCTTCATCACAACGTCCACGTTCTCTCGTGAAGCGACTCAGTACGCAGCCAAGATCGAAACGAAGATCATTCTCATCGGGGGAGAGCAGCTCGCCGAGCTCATGTTCGATCATGGTGTCGGCGTGAGCACGGACGCTACCTACGCGGTGAAGAGAATCGACGCCGACTACTTCTCCGACGAGTAGCCGCTGACGTGTCGTTGAGAGTCGCCTGAGCGCCGAACTCGCTCGGATGTATCACGCGCTTCGCTTCAGCGAGAATCCCCTCATCCATGCCGGCATGGATCCGCGCATCGGGGCCAACCTCAACGGTCCGTCGCTGATCCGGGTTCCCGACTGGGTGCGCGATCGCCTTGGGCGCTACTACCTCTACTTCGCGCACCACCAGGGCACCTTTATCCGCATGGCGTACGCCGACGACGTGCGCGGCCCATGGACGGTGTACGGCCCAGGCGTACTGGACCTGGATCAGACCGCCTGCCAGCGACACATCGCCTCCCCCGACGTTCACGTGCTCGAAGAACGCCGGCGCATCGTCCTGTACTTCCACGGCGTAACGCCGGAAGGGCAACTCTCGTTCAGGGCGTCATCGGCGGACGGCCTGCACTTCGAGGCCGACCACACCGCGCTCGGTCCCTCCTACTTCCGGGTGTTCCGCCGCGATGGCGCATGGTTCGCCATCGCCAGAGTGCCCGAGCCGAGCGGTGGCGGGCTTCTCCTACGTTCGCCCGACGGGCGTGGCCGTTTCGAGCCCGGCCCGGCCGTGCTCCCGAGGATGCGCCACGCCGCCGTCGTCAAGGACGGTGCCACGTTGCGGGTGTTCTACAGCCGCGTGGCCGACTGCCCGGAGCGCATCGTGGCCTCCAGCATTCACCTCGAAGGCGATTGGCGCCGCTGGCATGCCTCCGAAGCGGTCGAGGTGCTGCGTCCCGAGTTGCCCTACGAGGGCAGCAGCCAGCCACTGCGACCCTCGAAGTCCGGAGCCGTGCATGAACCGGTACACGAGCTGCGCGACCCTGCGATCTACCGGGAAGCCGGCAGGACCCTTCTGCTCTACTCCGGAGCGGGCGAAACCTCGATCTGCGGGGCGGAGCTCACCTGCCGGTAGTCTTCACACGGCAGATAGTTCGCCCCGCGCGCAGTCCGTCGCTTCGGCAAGCTGGTAAGATTACCGCAATACAGGTCGGTCGGTAGCCGCCGGCCTCGTCATTTCATAGGGAGGATGCTGAGACATGACTTTGTCGGATGTGATCGAGGCCATTGATCAGTTGTCTCAGGATGAGCAGGAGGAGTTGATCGATGTTGTCAGACGCCGAGCGATACTCCTTGCCGGCAAGACGATACACCTGACCGCTGCGTGGAAATCGGAGAACGCGCTCGACGGCAGATCGCAACTGTGACAGGTAACGCTGCGCCTGGGCGGTGCCCCAAATCTCCGAAGTGACATCGTAGATCTGTTCCAGGTCATCGCGAGCGGCAGGGCGGTGGAGGGCTCTCAATTCACCGATGCTTCGCCCGCTTTCGCGCTAGCAACTCATCCCAATCCAGCGGTATCGCCGGTCCTGAGGCTTCGCCCTCCAGCAACGCCTCGCGCAGCGCTGCGCGCTGCGCCTCCTCGTCCTCCAGGAGGCGCAGCCCGGCTCGTACCACGTCGCTCGCGTTCTTGAACCGTCCTTCCCTGACCTGCGCTTCGACGAAACCGGCGAAATGCTCGCCGAGGCTCACGCGTGTGTCTCTGGGCATGCTTACCTCCGAGTCTACAGGGATATGACGCACATCAATCGCCTCTTCACTCACTGCCGTTCTGCGGCTCGGTCGACCAGGTCGCGCCCAGGTCCGTTGAGCGGGAGAGAGGAGCGGAACATCGTGCGCCGCAGGCTCGGACCGGTGACGTAGAGGTCGCCGTTGCTCGCGCGGCGGATGTACCGGCAACTCCCCGATGCGCCCTCGTGGGTGTGGCCGATGTCGACGCGGGTCGCGGGAAGGTACGACACCTGGCCGTCGCGCACCAGCGCGATGCGATCGCCGTGTTCGTCGGAACTGAGGTCAACGAGAAACCTGGATGGCGCCACTTGGCTGCATGATACGCGCCGGGCGGCTCACGTGCAGCCGACGTAGTTCACCCGGGTCGGCCGGCCGCCCTGTTTCGCGAGCAGGGTGCGCCCGTCCTCCACGTCCGCGGTCACCACCGGCCGCTCGCTCTCCGAGATGCCCTCAAGCGGATCGTCGTACAGGTTGTCGGGATGCCGGTGGCGGATACGCTCCAGGTCCACGTGATCGGGGAGCCGGGCCATCATCAGCGACGTCTCGACGAATCCCGCGTGGTCGCCGGTCCGATCGGTCGCCTCCGCCGTGCGAAACGCAGCGCGGCAAGCCGGTCGATCACCTCCGTGTCGTGCGGGTCGAGCTCCAGCCAGAAGCTGGAATACACGAGCGGCCAGTAGTGCCCCTCGTTCTTGATGTCGGCCGGCGAGAACCAGATGCTGCGCAGACCGCTGGCGGCGTGGATCACCGGTTCCTCGGCGAAGATCGCGTCGTCCCAGACGAAGCCGCCGTAGAGCGCCGGGACGTAGCTGACCGCCGCCAGCACGGTCAGCGCCAGGGGCGTGAGCGCCTCCCTTTGCGAAACGGCGCGCAGCAGCAGGGCCACCCGGTTCTGCGGTAGGCCATGCGGCGTGCGAGCGGCCCTGCGATTTCCGATACGCCGACCGAAGCTGACGAGCAGGTACTGGAGCGGGTGGGCGTCGGCCTCCGCCAGGTATTGCGTCTCGCCATTGCGCGTTGAACCGTTGAACTAAACCGCTTCGCGGTAGGGCGGTGTGCCGTCTCGAATCTCGAAGCCTCGATCTGCGGGGCGGAGCTCACCTGCCGGTAACCGGCTGACGCCGGCTACCTGACCAGCACGCCCACGTCGCGAGTGCCGGCGTCGCAGTACCAGATCTCGTGCCCGTCGCGCACCGTCAGGCCGTGCACCTCGTCCGGCTCGGCGACGCGGAACGCGTCGTGGATGCGTCCCGTCTCCGGGTCCATGGCGTGGACGGTTCCCGCGGAGGTATCCGCGATCCACAGCCGGCCGTCGTGGTTCCAGCCCAGCCCATGCGGCCTCAGGCCCGGCACCGGCAACGTCCGCAGTTGCTCCCAGGTGGCCGCGTCCATCACGTGCAGGCGCTGCGTCGGGGGCGCCGCCAGGTAGATCTTGCCGGCGCGCCACTCGATGCCGTGCGACCCCGACGGCTTGCCGTTGCCACCTGCCTGCTCGGCCTGCGCGGTGAGGCCGGCCCCCGGATCCGGAAAGCGGGCCAGCTCCATGCCGGTCCGGGGATCGATCTTCACCACCTCGAGCTGCCAGGTCGAGGTGATCCACAGATTCCCGTCGCCGTCCTGCGTGATACCGCTGGAGTGCTCGGTGGCGGTCTGGAACTCCTGCAGCGTCGCGCCGGTAGCCCAGTCCAGCAGGTACACCTTGAGATCGACCTGATCGATGCACCACAGCCCGGCGCCCGCCGCCTGGATGCCGTTCGGCTGGGGACCGGGGCTCTTGAAGCGCTTGTCGACCGCTGCCGTGTAACGCAGGCCCGACATGTCGGCACTCATCCGCAACACTCCTTCCGGGTGGTTCGGCTCAGCGGGCGTCCTGAGGCCGGGGCCGCCAGTGCACGGCCTGGATCGGGCCGCGGTTGCGGTAGGGGCAGACGGTGATCATGCCACCGCCGTCCATGGCGATCCCGCCGGGGTAGTTCTCACCCTCGCCGAGCACGTACTCCTCCGGCTCCCAGGTGCGGCCCGCATCGTAGCTCACCCGAGCGCGCACGCCCGACCACGCGAACCGGTCGGGATAGCGGTAGTCGTAGGTGAGCACCACGGTGGAGCCGTCACCCAGCAGGGTCAGCTCGCCCGAGCACTGCTCGTAACCTGATACCCGCTGCTCGTTCACCCAGGTGCGACCGCCGTCGTTCGACTCCGACACCGCCATGTGCTTGCAGCACGCGGTCCCCTCCGCGATCGGCTCGTGGAAGCCGGTGTACTCCGGGTCGTAGCCGTTGGCACGCATCGTGACCACGACCTCCTCGGGATCGCCCGGCAGCCGGGCGTTGCGCTGCTTGCGGCTGGCGACCAGGATCCTCCCGGACGGCAGCTCCAGCAGGTGCGCTTCGCCGCCGTAGAGCAGATGGCAGTGCGCCTCCGGCCACGTGCGGCCGCCGTCGGTGGAGCGCAGCACGTAGCCGAACGACCCCTGCTGGTCGAACGGCAGGGCAGCCTCCTCGTCCATCTCCACGTAGTAGTAGTAGTGCAGCGTCAGCAGCACAGTGCCGTCGGTGAGCTCGATCATGTCGGCGTTGCCGGCCGAGATCGAGCGATAGCGCCCCAGCGGCAGGTCGACCGGCTCGGTCGACCAGGTCGCGCCCAGGTCCGTGGAGCGGGAGAGGTACGCCTCGGTGCTGCGCCGGTGGTTGGATGGCGCCACGAAGATCAGGAACGTGTCGTCCCGGAGGATCGTGAAGGCGCCGATCCAGCCGTACTCGCTATCCCGTTCCATCTGGCGGAGCTCGAACCGCTCCATGCCCAGGTCGTAGGGCGTGGCAGACCACGACCTGCCGCCGTCGCTGGAGCGGAACATCGTGCGCCGCAGGCTCGGACCGGTGACGTAGAGGTCGCCGTTGCTCGCGCGGCGGACGTACCGGCAGCTCCCCGAGGAGCCCTCGTGGGTGAAGCCGATGTCGACGCGGTTCGCGGGCAGGTACGACACCTGGCCGTCGCGCACCAGCGCGATGCGATCGCCGTTTTCGTCGGGACTGAGGTCAACGAGAAACTTGGATGCTGCCATGGGGTTGCATGATACGCGCCGGGCGGCTCACGTGCAGCCGACGTAGTTGACACGGGTCGGCCGGCCACCCTGTTTCGCGAGAAGGTCGCGGCAGATCGAGGCGAGCTCCCCGGTGATCGCCGCAAGCAATACGTGCCCCTCCTCCACGGTCGCGGTCACCACCGGGCGTTCGCTCTCCGAGATGCCCTCCAGCGGATCGTCGTACAGGTTCTCGGGATGCCTTCGGCGGATGCGGTCCAGGTCCACGTGGTCCGGGAGCAGGGCCATCATCAGCGACGTCTCGATGAATCCGGCATGGTCGCCGACCCGGTCGGTCGCCTCCACCGTGCGCTCCATGAACGAGCGCACCTCCATCTCCGTGGCGTACTCCTCCGCGATCCGTTCCGCCAGCCGCGCCGCGGGGTAGTGGCCTCCGTAGATGAGCACGACCTTGAAGCCGGTGCGCTCCAGGTTGACCAGCGTGTCCTCGATCACCGCGCGCGAGGTCAGGTGCATGGTCATCAGGCTGCCGAAGTGCTGCGGCTCCTTCTGGTAGAGCGGGGTGACCAGCCCGGTGTCGTAGCACGGCGGCAGCACCACGCCGCCGCCCAGCCGCCTGGCAGCGTGCAGGCAGACGCCGTGCGCCTTCAGCGCATCCAGCCCGATCGGGTTGTGATGGCCGTGCCACTCCAGGGTGCCCAGGGGGACGAACGCCACCGGACAGGCATCGATCCGCCGGCGCAGCTCGTCCGGCCGCAGGAACTCGATCTTGAAGGGGTCCAGGCTCGCATCGAAGTACATCTTCGGCTCCTCCTCACCGATCGCCCGCGAGGATCGGATGGACCGGATGGTCCCACGGGCCGCCGGCCGTCATCTCGTCGGCCGCACCGGCAGCGTCGTTGCCACCGGTGAACCTCACGTAATCCGGTATGTAGATGATGGCGAAGGCTCGCCGCGGATTGCCGCTGCGATTGGGCCCGGCGTAGTGGAAGGTGCAGCCGTGGTGGAAGGTGACGCCGCCGGCGGCCATCTCCATGGAGACCGGCTCGGCCACCGAGAACCCCCGCGCGTGCATCCGGTCGATGATGCTCTCCCCTTCCACCGTGAGCGAGATCGGCTCCTGGCGGCCGTAGCGGTGCGATCCCGGCACGAAGTGCAGGCAGCCGTTGTCCACGTCGACGTCGTCCACCGCAATCCAGGCCGAGAACGATCCGACCGGGTCCATACGCCAATACGGCGCGTCCTGGTGCCAGTTGGTCGCCCGGCTGGTCTGGCCGGGCGGCTTGACCATGGCGTGGTCGTGGTAGATGCGGACGTGCCGGCAGCCGGACAGGCGCCGTCCGGCATCGGCGAGCTCCGGATGGAACGCGAACGCCTTCGCGGCCGGATAGTCCGTCCACAGGTTGACCATCTGGTTGAACACGCGCTCGTACTCTTCCGAGACGCGCCCGCCGCTCTCCGCACCCCTGATGCGCTCGCGCTTCTCAGCGATCGCCAGATCGAGCGCCTCGCGCAGCTCGCTCATCTCGGCGGCGGAGAAGAACCTCTCGCACCGGAGGTACCCCTGCTCCTGAAAGAACGAGATGTCCTGATCGGTCACCCTGCTCGATCGATCCGTCATGTGCCGCCGTTTCCTCCGGAACCCGATATTACGTAGGTCGGAGACGAGTACGCCACCAGCGGCCCGACCGGCAGCTCGTCCGCGATCGACTGGGCGCGCACCACGTAGTGGTGCTCCCCCGGTCCGGCGTCGGCATCGGTGAAGCGGGCGTCGATGCGGTCTCCCGTCACGCCGCGGTGCTCCAGCCAGCGGTCGTCGCGCCAGAGCGACACGGTCGCGATCGGCACGGGCGAGGCGATCTGCGCCTCTATGGTGACCGGCCCGCCGGCCTCGACCACCGAGCCCATCGGCTGCCCGGCCACGCGCGCCCAGAGGGCGACCTTGCCGCGGCAGCAGGCGATCGTGCGGCGCGCGCGCAGCGCCTCGAACACCCCCGGGCCGCTCACCTCGCGCACCCAGAACCCGGTCGAGCAGGGAGAGTTGCCGGCGTGGTCGCTGCCGCCACAGAAGCCGATGCGCGCTCCCCGTTCGTGGATGAAGTTGACCGGAAAGTACAGGTCGAGCGGCCGGCCCAGCATCCACTCCTCGTCGGCAAGGCAGTCGCCGCGGCCGCTGGCCACCTCCATCGACCACTCCAGCTCGGGAAAGAAGCCCATGGTGGTGTCGTGCGGGCCGCCGTCGCCGCGCCGCCCGCTGCCGTGGTAGTGGCGGACCACCGCCACGGAGCCCGGCGGGGTCTCGGCGACGATCCACTCGCAGATGCGGGTGAAGTCCAGCTCCGCCAGCAGCACCACCCGCAGCCGCTTCATCACCTCCTTGTCGTAGCTGTAGAAGATGATGTTGTGGATGTAGCTCTTCGCCCATTCGGTGGCGTAGATCGGCACGTGCGCCGGCGCGGACTGCTCCAGCAGGTCCAGGTGATAGCTGAAGTCGGCGTCGGACATGCGGATGTGCTCGGTGAAGGTGAGCACCCGGTCGCCGAGCGCGTCGCCGCGCCAGCGCAGGTTGTCGGTCGGCGGGCCGTCGTTCATCGCGTAGCAGCTCGACAGCGAGCTGTGCTCGTGCAGGTCGCCGTACACCAGCGTCAGCCCCTCGGGTGCATCCTGCAACTCCGGGGCATGCGTGATCGGGTTTGACGGCAGCACGGGAAAGGCGTCGGCGACCGCCTCGCTCACGTGCAGCGGTGACAGCGCACCGTCGGCGGCATGCACCTCGATGCGGTGCATGCGGGGCGGGTGGCGGTCGATCGTGTCCAGCACCGGCTCGGCGAGGATCGGGCCATCGGCGGCGCAGGCGAGGCCGTAGGCCGTCTCCGGATGGCCGCCGGACGCGCTCACCACCCGCGGGGCCGACCACGCGCGACCGTCCCAGAGCAGCAGCGCCGTGATCCAGAGCGGCAGCGCCATGCCGCGCCCCGGGTTCCGGACCGCGTCTTGCGGGTGGTCCGGATCGTGGACGCGCACGGTGCAGGCGAGGTTGCCGGTTCCGTCCGCGGCGATCCGCGGGTTGGACGGCGTGACGTTCATCAGCATGCCGGTCTTGGGGCGCGGCGCGGCGCGGGTGGCGATCGGCAGCCGGCCGCCGTCGGTGCCGGGCCCGTCGGTCACCGCGCCGGTCGCCGGGTCCATGGTGCGGAGCTCGATCCAGCGCATCTGATCCACCCGCTGGTGCAGCCGCCACGCCGGCGCCGAGCACCAGACCACGTGCACCCGGTCGCCGTCGCGCACGGCCCGCGGCGCCATGTTCACCGCGTGCCGCCCCGACAGCCGCACGCTCGGGCCGAAGCGCCCGCCCTGAACGACGCTCAGGTCGACGTGCGACGCGGCGCCTTCGGGGCGTTCGTACAGCACCGCGAAGCCGTCCGCCAGCCCGACCACCGCCGGCAGCCGGCCGGCGGGGCCCTCGACGACTTGGCAGCCCTCGGCGGGGCGCAGGGCGGCGCAGATGGTCTGCCCGCTCGCACGCCGCGCGGACCACGCGCAGAGCAGGTCGCCGCGATCGTCACGGGCCAGGGACGGGCTCAGCAACGGGTCGGGCGAGGTCGCCACCACGACCGCCCTGCCCTCCTCGAACAGCTCCACCCGCCACGCGTCGCCGACCCGGCGCGTCCAAGCCCCGGCGGGCCGGTCGCCGCCGGCCACGGCTATCCCGGACACGGCCGCGGCTTCCGTTTCGTGCACCACGCGGATCCGCTGCCCGTCGCTCGCGATCAGCCACACGCGCTCGCGCGCCGCGGCGTAGGCGTCGATCCACTCGGGCACCGACACGCCCGCCCGTGGAATGGCCTTGTACGACTCCCATTCGCGATCGGCCGCGTCCATGTTGGCCACGAACCGTTCGTCGACCGCCGGCAGGCCGGCGGCGATCATCACCCACCCTCCGCCGGTCGCCGCAAGCTCGCACTGATACCCGTCCGCGTGGCTGTAGAGATGGCGTGCCCCCACCGCTCTCATCCTGCTCCCACGATGGCCCATGCCCCCTTTCCGGTGCCTCCTTCCGGGTGGCAATGCCAAAAAACACAAGGGATTGACATGATCAGACCACCTCGCGCCGGACCCGGCGGCGTCGGCGAGGACACCTACTGGCTCACCGCCGAGCGGCGGCCTCGTCAAGCACCTCGGTAATCCAACTGTCGATGCTCATCCCGTTGCGTGCGGCTGAAATCGAAACGCGCTGATGCAACTCCGGACCGAGTCTGAGATGGAGCGTTCCGGAAAGCGGCTCTCTAGGTGCGATCCCGGATTCCTTGCACGTCGTCAGGTAGTCGTCGATTGACAGACGAAACTCTCTCCGTAGCGTATCTACGTCCTTCGCTTCGCAGGTCGCGATGGGGTAGTCGCCGCTATTGATCACACTCCCGTGCAGCATGCCGATGGAGTCGTCGTATTCAACCTTGGCCACGTAGCCCTTGTACTCCATCATGGCTCAACTCCCATTGAAGCGAGGAATCTTGCCAGATCCCTGACCGTGGCTTGGCCCATCTCCGGTCGTGGATGAGGACGATGAATGACCATCGCCTTGGCATCCTTGACGAGACGTACTCGTGATCCCGAGCCCTCGGACACCTCTACACCAATCGACGCCAGCATGGCCATAACGTCCACCCACCTGATGTTGGCCGGTGTCGGCCTCGCGAACACCAAGCGCAACGTGCTGCGGTGTTTCGTCCGCACGTCTTAGTATGGTGCCATATCGCGATATCATGAGTCGATGGTCAGCGCTTCCCGAGCCTCCTGAGCGCTGGACGGAGTCTGAGCCCGCGCTACGCTACACGTTCAGGGCCGCGCTTCAACCGCGGAGCCGCTCCCCGAACGGCCCTATCCGCGCAGACGGCAGGTCCGAGGAGTTGCGCTGATGGGCGGGAACACGCTGTGCTGGCTGCACGTCGACCTCAAGGTCAATCCGCCACCGGCCCCGATCCTCATCGATCACCTGCGGTTCGCCGCGTCCGCCGGCTTCGATGGAGTCCTCATCGAGTGGGAGAACATGTTCCCCTTTCGCACGGTGCCGGAGGCGCTGTCCGCGAACGCCTACCGGCGCTCCGAAGTGGAGCGCATCGTCGGCGAGTGCGCGACCCTCGGCCTGACCGCCGTGCCCCTGGTGCAGACGCTCGGGCACCTGCAGTGGCTGCTGAACGTCGACCGGTACCGGGCGCAACGCGAGTTCCCGGAACGCGACGCCCTGATCCGAATCTGCGACCCGGCGAGCTGGGAACTGCTCGGCGCCATGGTCCAGGAGCTCATCGACGCCCATCCGCAGAGCCCGTTCGTGCACCTGGGCGCCGACGAGGCCGGCGGGCTGGAGCGCGTCGACCGGCCCGAATGCAGCGCTGCTCGTGACGGTGCCGGCGCGGTGTTCGCGCGGCACCTGGAGCCGTTCATCGAGATGACGATCCGCAGCGGCAGACGCCCGATCATCTGGAGCGACATGGCCCTGCGGCATACCCACGCGCTGGCGGAACTGCCGCGCGAGTTGGTGCTGATGGACTGGTCCTATCTGGTGCTGAACCGGTTTCAGCCGGTGGTGAAGCTGCCGTCGAGAACGGTGGTGGACGAGACCTCGCTGCACGATCTCACCGCGGAGGACGCCCGGTTGGTCCCCTACCTGCGCGCCGCACCGCTGGCGCCGCCCTTCCCGGGGATCCGGCGCCGTCCCCCCTCGGCCTATCTGGACGCCCTGGCCACGGCGCCCTTCCTGCGCGACCAGGGCTTCGACGTGATCGGCGCGCCGTCGATCCAGTGCGGGCACGACACGATGTGCCTGCCCGACGTGCGCCTGCACCTGGGCAACTGCACGGCGTGGGCGGCCGCCGCGCGGGAATGCGGCCTGCTCGGCCTGTGCTGCACCTGTTGGTCGCTGCGCGGCCAGCTCCTGCCCGTGAGCCGCGCCCTCGGGCGTGCCTTCGTCACGGCCTGCCGGCGCGGTGAGGACGCCTCCACGGGGGAGCTGCACGAGCGGATATGGCGCGACCTCACGGGCGACGGCTGGCGCCGCGCTACGGACCTGTCCCGGCGGATGCCCGGCCTGCCGAACTGGTCCAACGAGGCTCGGCCGGTGCGGTACGACGCGCAGCAGCGGCGCTTCCGGCCGACGCCGGCGCTCCCGCAGCGCCCGGAGCGGGCGCGACCGTCGCTGCAGCACCTCCAGGACGGCCACCCGGTAGCCCGCCAGGTCGGCGACCGGCGCGCGGCGCTCGACGAGCTGACGGCCCTGATCGACGGCGAAGGCTCGGCGAGCGGCCTGGAACGGCGTGCCTGGTCGAGCGCGTGCCGGGAGCTGGCGTTGCGCGACGCTCTGTGGGAGGCGGCCCGCTCGCAGGCGGCGGGCGGCGTGCCCGACGTGGCCGGCCTGCGCCGGCGGCTGACCGAGTGGTCGGGGCCGGCCGAGGCGCTCATCTCGGAGCTGTGCACCGGTCCCGACCTGGGGTCGTTCCGGACGGATCGGATGGCGGCCCTGTACGACTGCATCGATGCGATGGGAGGCTGAAACGATGACTTCGGAGAACCGCCCGCCGATCGACGACCGCACGCACGACCCGGGGCTGCACCTGTTCCTGGACGACCACGAGGTGGCGAGCGTCACCAACCTCACGCCGGTCAGCGGCCGCCCGCGCCGCCGGCCGGAGCCGGTGGTCCGTCCCGACCGTCCCTGGGAGGGCGATCAGATAAACGCCTGGGGCACGGTGCTGCGCCGCCCCGAGGACGGCGTGCTGCAGCTCTGGTACAGCACCGGCTACATGACGAAGGACGAGTCGATTCCCGTGACGCTGTGCTACGCGGAGTCGCGCGACGGCATCGCCTGGGAGAAGCCCGACCTGGGCATGTGGGCGCTCGGCGAGCACGCCGCCACCAACATCGTCCTGATGGTGGACGGCGACGTCTCGCACGTCTACGGCGGCCCATCGCGGGCCGGCCTGATCGCGGAGCGGGGCGGCCGTTACCTCGGGCCGGATACGCCTGCGACGCAGGAAATCACCCACTTCGACAGCCCCAACGTCGTCATCGACCCGAGCGAACCCGATCCCGAGCGCCGCTACAAGCTGCTCACCTGTGCCTGGCGGCGCGGCGAGAGCCGCCACGTCCACGTCCTGCTGACCAGCCCGGACGGCATCCGCTGGACCGCTCCCCCCACGAAGGTCCTGGAAGGGATCAACGACGCGACCTGCCTGCGCCGGGATGCCATCAACTCCCGCTGGCTGCTCACCTGCATGCGCGGACAGACCAATCGCCACGGGCTGCGGGTGCGCACCCCGTACCTCACCTCCAGCCCGGACCTCGTGCACTGGAGCGTGCCGTGGAAGCCCTTTCCCCTGGACCAGGGGGACGACTACGGCTCGGCCATGCAGGCCCACTTCATGAACTGCTTCACGTACGGAAACCAGCACGCGGGCATCTACTCAAGCGTCAGCACGCGCGAGGGATGGTGTCAGGCCTACCTGCTGGCAAGCCGCGACGGAACCCTGTGGGAGCGCCCGCGGCGCTCAGAGCCGTGGCTCGCCCGTGGCGAGGAAGGAGCGTTCGACGAGGACCAGATCGACATGGCCGTCAACAGCCCGATCTTCGTGGGCGACGACATGCTGCTCTACTACACCGGCCGGTGGACGCCGGCCGACGGCAAGTTCGGCGCCATGGGGGTGACGACCATCAAGCGCGACCGGTTCGCCGGTCTCGGCGGGGGCTCGGCATTCTCCTACGGCGCCGGCGGCGGAGGTCCGGAGCTGCGCGAAGGGGAGATCGTGACCACGCCGGTGACCGTCTCCGGCAGGCGCCTGTACCTCAACGCCCGCAGCTACTACGGGTACCGCTGGCAGGCCGGGCTGGAGATGGGCGGGACCGTGCGCGTGGCCCTGCTCGACGGCGACGGCCGGGAGATCGACGGCTTCGGGCTCGCGGCATGCGAGCCGTTCTACGGCGATGCCGTGCGCCATCCGGTGTCCTGGGAAGGCGGCGGGGACCTGTCCCGCCTGCAGGGACAGCGCGTGGCGCTCAGGCTCGCCGTGAACCGTGCTACGGTGTACGCGTACCGGTTCGCAGACTGATCCTCACCACCGGATAGCGCCGAAGGAGGCTCGATGCGGGAGCTGTCGATCGACGCGGCGGGCCCCGGCACGCCGTTGCCGAAGTTCTGGCAGGCCCTCGGCTGCGACCACCTCTACCAGGACACGCGATCGGGCGCCGCCGAGCACCTGTTCGAGCGCATCGGCGAGACCGGCGCCATCCGCTACCTGCGCAACCATCACGCCCTCTCCGACGAGATGGCCGACTTCGCCCCGGTGGGCGAGCGCGAGACGGAGCGCATCCCGATGGGCGGCGGCATCTACCACGAGGACGACGCCGGCCGCCCGCTCTACGACTTCTCCATCATGGACCAGGTCTACGATCGCTGGGTCGCCGCCGGCATCAGGCCGATCGTGGAGATGGACCGGGTGCCGGCGCTGCTGCGCGCCCCGTCGGGCCCGGTTCCCGTGAACGACTTCGCCAGGTGGACGGCCCTCATCAGCGCCTTTGCCGAGCACCTGCTGGAGCGCTACGGAGAGGACGAGGTCCTGTCGTGGTACTTCGAGTGCTTCAACGAGCCGGACCGCATGCCGAGCTGGGTGCACAACCTGCTCTACGACCACTTCGTCGCCGCGGTCACGCGCGTGCACCCGCGGCTGCGCGTGGGCGGCCCGGCGATGTGGACCGCCGCCCTCGGCCAGTTCCTGGAGCACGTCGGACGCGGCTGCGACCAGGTGAGCGGCGGCCCGGTCCGCATCGACTACGTCTCCTCTCACCGCTACGCCATGAGCGCCGACGAAGCCCGCAACTATCCCCTGGTGTTCCCCTACGTGGGAGACTTGGTGCGCTGGGTCGAGGAGTACTGGGCGTACGCGCGCACCTTCCCGCGGATCCTGGAGGTGCCGTTCCATCTCAACGAATGGGGCCTGATCGGCCGCTACGCCTGGGGCACCCGCCACTTCCGGGCGATGGAGCTGCGCGACACCGAGTACGCGGGGCTGTTCCTGGCCAAGCTCGTCACCGGTCTGGTGGCGCTGGAGCACTGGCGGCCGGAGCTCGGCCCGGAACGCGGCAAGACGCCGGACCTGATCCTGTACTGGGGCTTCGCCTACGAGGCGAGCCGCGGCTCGTTCCTGGGCAACCGCTCGGTGCTGACCGGGGGCCCGGTGCTGAAGCCGATCTGGGCGGTGTACGAGATGCTGGCACGCCTCGGTGACGAGCGCCTCGACCTCGGCGGCGCCGGCGCGGGCGATCGCGTGGCGGGGCTCGCCACCCGCCACGCCGACGGCTCGCTCCGCATCCTGCTCTACAACTTCGCCGAAGGGCCCGAGCCGGCAGGCGCAGCGGAGGAGATACGGGTCCGGCTCGACGCGCCCGGCGCGCTGCGCCCCGGCGAGGCCTGCTGGCACCTGCTGGACCGCGAGCACGGCAACACCTTCCGGGCGTGGGAGGCGATGGGACGGCCGCGGCGGCTCGCGCCGGAGCAGCTCGCGGAGCTGCGGAGTCTCGAACGGCCGCGGCGGCATGCAGGCGGCATCGGCGTGGAGACCGGCGGCGCCCGGCGGCATCTCACCCTGCGGCTGCCGGCTCAGAGCGTGAGCCTGCTGGAGATTCCGGCGCGATCGTGACGTTACGCGGTATGGATGCGCGCCGGACGGGACTCGTCGAGCTCGGCATCCGTACCACCAAGGGCGCGAGCCTGCGGGCGGACCTGATCCGCGACCGCTGGCTCTACCTGATGCTGCTCGTGCCGCTGGTGCACATCCTGGTGTTCCTGTACATCCCGATGTACGGGATCACCATCGCGTTCAAGGAGTTCAACGCGTTCCTGGGTTATTGGCGCAGCCCGTGGGTGGGGCTCAAGCACTTCATCCGGGTGTTCGAGGACGACCACTTCTGGGTCGTGTTCCTCAACACCCTGAAGTTCGGGATCAGCAGCCTGATCTTCGGCTTCCCGGCGCCGATCCTGTTCGCGCTGCTCCTGAACGAGTTGCGGCACAAGGTCTACAAGGGCACGGTGCAGACGCTCCTGTACATCCCGAACTTCATATCGATGGTGGTGATCGCGGGCATCATCATCGATCTGCTCGATCCGAACACCGGTCTCGTCAACCGGCTCATCGTGCTGGCCGGCGGCCAGCCGATCTACTTCATGGTCGAGCCGCCGTGGTTTCTGCCCATCTACATCGGATCAGAGATCTGGCAGACGACCGGCTTCGGGATGATCATCTATCTGGCGGCGATGTCCGGCATCGACCAGCAGCTCTACGAGGCGGCCACCATCGATGGAGCCCACCGGCTACGGCGCGCGTGGCACATCACCCTCCCCGGCATTAGGGCCACCATCGCGATCCTCCTGATCCTGCGCATCCCCGGCATCGTGCACGCCAACTTCGAGAAGATCCTGCTGCTGTATCGGCCCATCACCTACGATGTGGCCGACGTCATCCAGACCTACATCTACCGCAAGGGACTGCTGGGCGCCGACTGGACCTTCGGCACCGCCAGCGGATTCTTTCTGGCCATTCTGAACCTGATCCTGCTGATCACGGCCAACACGGTGAGCCGCCGGGTCAGCGAATACCGGCTGTGGTGAAGGAGAGAGCGCGTGCGGACTGAGACCAGATCGCGGCTCCTCTCCCGCGGGTTCGAGGTGCTCAACGCCACGTTCCTCGGCATCTTCGCGCTCCTCACCGTCTACCCGTTCGTGGAGATCCTGCAGATCTCGCTCTCCCACCCCGCGCAGGTCGAGCCGGAGTACCGCTACGCCCTGGCCGCGTGGGCGAAGACCGCCAGCTTCGACATCTACGGCTTCATCCTGGGGTGGAGCAGGACGCTCCGCGGCTTCGGCTACAGCATCTACTACACCGCGACGGGGATATGCGTCGCGCTCGTCCTCAACACGCTGGCGGCCTATCCGCTGTCGAAGCGGCGCCTGCGCTTCAAGGGCCCGGTGGTCGTCTACATCGCGCTGACGATGTTCTTCTCGGGCGGCCTGATTCCCACCTACCTGCTGGTGCTCAACCTGGGGCTGGTCAACACCGTGTGGGCGATCGTGCTGCCGACCGGGTTCTCCGCCTGGCACATGATCATGATGCGCACCTTCTTCCAGCAGATCCCGAACGAGATGGAGGAGTCGGCGCAGATCGACGGCGCCAACGACCTGGTGGTCCTGGTCCGGATCTACCTGCCCCTGTGCTCGGCGTTGTTCGCGACGATGACCGTCTACTTCTTCATCATGAACTGGAACGCCTGGTTCGCGGCACTGATATACTTCGACGATGCGGCCAAGTACCCGATCCAGCTCGTGCTGCGCGATTTCATCATCGAGGGGGAGGCGGCCTACGAGATCACCGGCATCGGTTTCTACAAGGGCTATTACCTGAGCGAACCGCCGGTGCAGAGGATCCTGGGCGCTTCGATCATGATGCTCACCATCATCCCGATCGTCCTCATCTATCCGTTCGCCCAGAAGTACCTGATCAAGGGCACCATGATCGGTGCCATACGCGGATGACCATGCAGGGGTGCACGCGATGACGTCACCCGGATGGCCGAGGGGGCCTCCGCGGTAGCGCGACCGACCTCGACTCCACTCCAAACCACATGACAGGAGGTGCGACATGATCGCTCCCCGATTCCGAATTCTCGTACTGATCGCCGCGGGACTCGTGCTCGCCGGCGCAGGCGCCTGGGCCGACGGCCAGGGCGAGGCCGCCACGGAGGCGGCCGCCGGCATGGGCGTGGACCTGGCGGACGTCTCGATTCCGTTCGACGAGACGCTCGAGCTCACGATGCTGGGTCCGAAGTACTGGTACGCCTCCGGCGGCCAGCTCGTATGGATCGACGTACAGGAAGCGTTGAACGTCCAGATCACCTTCAACGAGGTGCCGTATCCGGAGAAGAAGCAGATCACGCTGGCCATGGGCAACATCCCGGACCTGGCGCAGGTCACCGCCAGCGAGAGCTTCGAGTACGGGTCGGTCGGCGGCTTTCTGAATCTGGCCGACTATCTCGACTGGATGCCGAACCTGCGGGGATGGCTGGACCGCTACGAGCAGTATCGCTTCGCGTACACCGTGCTCGACGGATCGCTGTACATGGCTCCGAAATTCTCCACCCAGAACGACAAGGACATCCAGTGGGGCTACAACGAGGACATGCTCGTGGAGCGCAGCGGCCTGCCGGTGCCGGGCACGCTGGAAGAGCTGGCCGACGTTGCCAAGCAGTTCAGAGACAAGGAGCCGAACATCTACCCGATCGTCGGCCTGTACTGGCCGGGGATCGCGAACGGTGCCTATACCACGCTTCAGGCGACCATGAATTCGATGGGCATCGGCGACATCGACATCAACTACTTCCGCGACGAGGATCAGTTCCTCTACACGGCGCTGCATCCGCGCTTCAAGGAGGCGGTCGAGTACGTGAAGGGACTGTATGACGAGCAGCTCATCTCGCCGACTTACATCACCGAGAACTACCGGGACTGGCAGAAGCTGTTCGAGGCGGCTCCCAACAAGGACGCCCGCCACACCCTGGCGCCCTTCTCGGCCTACCAGATCAACCGCCACGCGAACATCCTGCGCTGGCACGAATGGTCCGTGAACGGCCTGCGCGAGCAGTGGTGGCCGGAGACCCATCCGCTGTTCCTGGGCGACCGCATCAGCCTGCCGCTGGCGCAGCCGCTGTCGGGAAGCACGCTGGATCCGGACGGCCTGGCCGTGAGCAAGAGGCTGGAGTCCGACCCCACGAAGCTGGCCAAGACGCTGGCGTTCGTCGACTGGCTCTACTCCGAGGAGGGGGTGCGGTGGACCAACTACGGCCTGGAAGGCGAGCACTACGACATGGTGGGCGGTAACCTCGATGTACGACCGGAATACACCGGCAATACGCCCGAGTTCTACGAGCGGGACGAGCGCTGGAAGGCCGTGCGCGATCGCGACGACGTAAAGGGGGACGTCACCAAGGTCACGACGGACGAGAAGCGCGCGGTGCAGTACTACAGCCTGTACCAGGTGTGGCCGCGCTGGGCGCTGTACCAGATCCACCTGTTCGACGGCGATACGCAGCGCTGGCCGTCACCGGCCTTTCCCTTTACCACGGCGAAGATCGCCGAGCTGGAGCAGACGAGCAACGTCGTCGGCAAGTACCCGCTGCCGTTCTCGGTCGACGAGCAGCGCAAGGTGGCCGATCTCAAGACCAACACGCTGGACACGGTGCTGAAGAACGTCGACCTGTTCATCACCGGCCGGCGGCCGATGGATGAGTGGGACGCCTTCATCAAGGAGGTGAAGAGCGCCGGCGCCACCGACCTGGAGGTGCTCTACAACCGCACCTACAACTTCAAGGTCAAGCGCTAAAACGGTCGACCGCCGACGAGGGCGGCTTCTGACCGGGTTGTCCCCGGGGTTCTCCTGCCTCGGGGGCAGCCTTTTTTTAGGGCCGTCGACCGCGCCTCAGCCGGCGTCGCCGGTTTCGGTGAGTATCGCTCGGCAGGGGCGCCGCTTGAACACGTGCGGAATGCGCTCCATCTCCGAGCGGATCAGCGGATTCAGTATCGATCGTCGGCCATGCCTTTGACCTGTTGTACTACGGGAGGACCTTGCGGGAGTCGGAGCTCGCGACGCTCACCGTCCGACGTCCATGTGCAGCCGGACGGATCCGGCACGGTCAACGTGCTCAGCTCGAAGACGGACCAGGACGGGCGCGGGCACGTGCGCCGGCCGCCGACGCTCGACGCCGTGAACGCTGGATGCAGGCGGCCGGTCGCGACGTCGAACATCGATAACTACCACTGTCTTCTTGGCATCCACGGGCACGTACAATATTCTCCATACCCCCGACCTTACACGATACACTTCGTCTGTGATCTTCTTCGTATTCGGCGGTCGAGGCGTAGCTCCCAATGCGAATATGTCCGTTGCGATAGACTGCCTATATCGTCGATCTACCTTGTCCAGATGTCGTTTGGCATGAGGTGTCAATCGAACGTCGTATCCGCTAGTCCTCGGAGAGCCACTGCTCAGCATACTCTGCGAACGATATCGTGTCTTCAAATGGGGTCTGTTGATAGTGTCCGTACGCTTCTTGTGCGATCATGAACTCTTCGATATCTTCGAGCAGACTCTCATAATGCGCGATAGCCGCATCTGAGCTATCCTCAACAGACCACGTCCACGACGCATCCATCACAGCTATTACCTGCGCCCCAGTATTCTCGTACGACGGGGCCCCCTGCTCGGGCTCCTCGGACAGTCCGAGTAGCACAACAAATTCATCCAAGTCTTTTGGATAGAACATGTTGTAGGGATCGGCAGATGCTTCGGGGAGCTTCCACAAGTCGTCGATCGATGCCGCAGGCCTTGGACGAGCGGCCGCTGGCGGAAGTTCAGTTTTCATTCTTTCTCATCCTTTGCGGATTGCCCTTTCTCAAGAGCTTGGATATGCGAGTACAGCCATGGAATCAGGCTCTTAGCTACGGACACATCCAGCACAACTGTTACTTCGACCTCCCTCACGACGCCTTCCAGAGAGTCCCGGCCTTCCTTCATCTCTTCTCCAAGGCCACCGTCAGGATTTATCGAGTGCTTTAGAACGCGGGGGATGGGGACTCGCTCGGAAAAAAAGGTAATGGCGATGGTGCCTTTGGGAGTTGCTCCTCCCCAAACGCCGTCTCCGTGAACGACCCGGAAATGGTTTGATTTAGTGTAATGAAATTGAACGCTCGTCGGGGCATCTTTGGCCATCAGATAAAGCTCCTTGTGTGACTTACACTATAGGTGCCGCAGCCTCAAACGCAAGGCTCCCACGGAAGGGCGGCGGGGCGTCGTAGAAGAGGGATGGTGCCCCACGGAAGGCCTCAGCGGTGTGGGGCTGCTGGCCCGAATCAGAGGGGCCTTCGAGGGGCGGCGACGCGGCAGGCGGTGATCGTCTCTCCTTCCATTGGGCGGATAGTCAGCACCGATGGCCTTGAGGGTCAAGGGGCCTCACGCCGCGCAGGCCGAACTCGGCTGCGGGTGCGGCCCGCAGGCGCCAAGACAGCGGCCCCGGCGCTGGCGCTTCAACGATCAGCACACCCCTTGAGCACCGCATCGAGGGCTGCCACTTCTCTCCGGTCGATGGTGAGGTCGGACTCCCGGCGGACGGCCACGATGGTGGCCGCGAACCAGCAGCGGTTCCGCGCCGGCAGCCACACGGCCGCGGCGTTCAACAGTGCGGCCACCAGCACCCGCCGACGCGTCAGGGCACGGCGGGCATTCACGGGGTCGCCCGCGGCAGCTCACCGTCGACAGCCGCAGCCGTCGGCGGCTGCAACAGGCGGGCCAGAGTCACCGGCGTGAAGTTCGCCGGCCGCTGCGACAGCCTCACGGCTTCGCAGTAACGGGCGCTTGCGCGCACGATCAAGAGTCCGCGCCGTTGCTCGACGATCTCCCATGTGTCGCCGGCCGAGGCCGGCTGCATGCTGGGCCGACCTTTCGGACGTGGCACCAAGTAGCCGGCCTGGATGAATGCGTCTACGCGGTCTCGATAGGTGCGCTCAGAGCTCGTGTCATGACGATTGCGTGGGACCTTGACGGCGGTTGTGCAAGCTGTGCTTGCCACGCGGCCACGACCGGGGCGAGCGGGTGGAGCAGGTCGGGGCTATGCTTACGCGCTTCCAGCCACAGGGCGTGTACGCGCTCGACGCCAAGGAGGGTCTGATCGTCGCCTTCACGCTCCGGGTCGGTTATCCAGCGCCGCCAAATGTCGGCCATGGTCAGGGCCGACCCGCCGGGGGAACCGAGCGTCACCATCAAGGCGCCAAGCGCGGCGACCGGAACCAATGCTCGGTGCAGCGCCGGGGGGGCGCTCGACGGGTCCAAGATGCGCTCCAGGGTGTCCGGGTCCGGGTCGGGCCGGTGCGGTGGGTTCAGAATTGCGTCCTTGTCCAGCAGGTCGTGCTGCCGAGCGGTGGCTTCGTCGGCCCTCCGGTCCGCGACCGGGCGGTCTATCTCGTCAGCCAGGGCGCCCAGGGTCAGTCGCAGCAACTGGAGGGGGGGCGGCTTGTGCCGGGCGACGTTGTGCGCTACCTCGTCCATCAATCCGGCCGCTTCTTCGCGGACGATCGCCGGGCACTGCGGTAACCATTCGGCCAGCTCGACCGGGCTCGCTATTCGCGTTGTACCATTCGACGCGGGCCAAGGCCGCGCACACGTCGGCGGCGCTGCCGGCGGTATCGAGTTCCGCCATCAACTGATCGCGGAGTTCGTCGGCACTCATGCTGGGAGCCAACTTCGTCTGGGGCCGTGGCACCAGTCGCGCTGTCAACTCTCCGGCACGTAGCGGCGCCCTCGGTACGGCCCTCCTTTCCGGGGCGGTACGGTGCACTACCAGCGCCGGCCGTCGAGGCGCCCAAGCCCACTCGGCTGATCGGCGCCCCGGTGGGGAACATCGCCTCTCTCTGGTAGTGTTCTGCGGGCACGGCTCCAACCGATCGGCGAATGTCCAGGCCCTGCAGTAGCTCCGCGGAGTTCGGCCGCGGCGGACGGCTCCATGCCCGGTAGGCGGGGCTTTCGGGTGGGAGCGTCGCCCGTCGATCCGGCTCGATTCCGGCGCACGTCTACCACCAGGGCATCGGAACGGGTGACGAAGTGCGCGGGCCGCAAGTGCGTATCCGCGTCTGCAGCTCGGGACAATGCGGTCGTCAGGTCGTCTTTGCTCAATGGGCGCCCCTCCTGCAGCCAGTCGTACAGGGCCTGCAGCTCCGCAGCGGCCTTCGACCGCGGGTCGATCTCCAGCGCGGTCTGCCCCACCGTGAACGCATGGACGTGGCCGATGCGCTAGCGGAGTATCATGGGCGCCACCTCGGCGCCCTGGCCGACCATCGCCGTCTGAGCCCCGCTCCGCGTTCCCCTGGAAGTACGGCGACGCCGCCTTAGTCGGCGTCGCCGGTTTCGGTGAGCATCGCTCGGCAGGGGCGGCGCTTGAACACGTGCGGAATGCGCTCCATCTCCGACCGGATCAGCGGATTCAGGCAGTTCTCGTCGCCGAGCCCGCAGAAGATCGACTCGTCATAGGAGTAATACACCACCATGACGCGGCCGTCGTGCAGGTTGCACATCGACGGCTCTCCCGACTGATGGTGGGCGCTGTAGCGCAGCCCGTTCGGATCGGGCAGCGTGAACCGGTAGCGCCAGCGGGATCCGTCGGCGGGAGCCTCCGCCGTGAAGAAGTGGATCCCGTAGCCGACCTGGTCGCTGTACCGGCGGCTCGCGAGCCGGATCTGCTCCTCCCGCAACAGGCTGGTGCCGTCGATCCCGCGGCAGGCGGCGATCAACGTCCCCTGCGCCGTGACCCAGGCATTCATGTTCTGACCGACCACGTCGGTGTGGCGCGGCTCACTCCAGGTGCGGCCGCCGTCCTCGGAGTGAGCGTAGTCGACCCAGTGCACCTTCGGCGCGGGCAGCTCGCCTGCGGAGGACGGCCGTTCGTCGGGAAATCCTACCGTCCGGATCAGCGCCAACAGCCGGCCGTCAGGCAGCAGCGTCACGTCGGTCTCGCTCGCGCCGTTGGGGTGCCCGTGGCAGATGAAGCTGTAGTCGCCCCAGGTAACGCCGCGATCGGACGAGCGCAGCACGAAGCACGTGCCGAGATAGCCGTCGTCACCGCCAGGCTGGCCGCAGGCCGGACAGAGCAGCGTGCCGTCGGCAAGCTCCACGATCGTGCCGTAGGGCGACACGCGGTGGAACGGCAGCGCCTGCTCGTCCCACCCCTGCCAGCTCCGGCCGTGGTCATCGGAGCGCAGGCACACGAAGCGAGTGCGGCCCGTGGGGTTGTGCTTGAGGCTCTCCCCGTGGGTCCACGGCAGCAGGATGCGGCCGTCACCGAGCGTCTGCATGCCGAGCGAGGTATGGGTCCCGCCGCGCCACCAGCGCGGCCGCAGCGCCAGCTCCGGCTCGCCCCAGCTCTCACCGCCGTCGCGGGAACGGACCAGGTAGCCGGTCTGGCCCTCCATCTGGTCGGTGAAGTCGCCGTACATCGCCAGGATGTCGCCGTTGCCGGCTCGCGTGACCGCGGTGTGCTGGCCGAGCGTATGCCGGATCTCGCCGACGGAGTCCACGGAGAACGAAGCCATCGCGTGAACCCTACCCGACTTCGCCCCTGGGATCGTCCCGCCTTCCAGACCGGCGTCCGAACGCACCGGATGCCGCCTCAGCTCCAAAGACGTCTGTCTCATAACGTGTTACACTTGAGCGGTGATCGTCAGCTTTCGGCACAAGGGCTTGGCTGAGCTGTTCGCGCACGGCCGTAGCCGCCGAATCAGTCGAGAGCTGCACGCTCGGTGCCTCCGCCGCCTTGACGCGCTGGACCAGGCGGAGTCGTTGTTGGAGCTGAATGTCCCAGGGTTCGACTTCCACACGTTGCGCGGCAAACCTCGACGTTATTCGTTACACGTAAACGGACCGTGGTGCGTCACGTTCGAATGGCAGGACGGACGAGCGGTTCGGGTCGACTTCGAGCAGTATCATTGAGGGCAGGACCATGATGGAACATCACGTAAGCAGGCCGCCGCGGCGCGCGCCGACGCACCCAGGAGAAATTCTCCGTGAGGATGTTCTCCCCGAGTTGAAGCTGTCCGTAAGCGAAGCCGCACGCAGGCTGGGGGTATCTCGTCAGCAACTTCATCGGATACTGAGTTGTACTCACCCGATCACGGTGGAGATGGCGCTCAGAATCGGCAGGTTGGCTGGCAACGGACCGGGCATATGGCTACGAATGCAGCAGCACCATGATTTGTGGTACGCCGAGAAGGTGCTGCAGGAACAGCTCGAGCTGATACAGCCCGCCGCAGTGCCTGAGGCTTGAGCGTCGCACATCCTTGGGGCGCTCGCGCAGTTGACCGGAGCGGTGCGTGACCGGTCGGCCATCCTCCTACATGGACTCACAGCGCCTGGGTATCCTCCGCAGACTCGGCCGGTTCATCGGCATCCGGACACCGCTCCTGGCGCTTGCGGTGACCATCGGAGCCTCGTATGGGCTCTACGCCTTGGCAACCAGGGCGGCGCTCACGGACTTCGAGACCGCTTCAGCCAGGATCACCCGCGTCGAGTCCGACGGTACCGTCGAGATCGTCGCGATCGTCTCCGCATCCGTCGAGGTCGGGACGGAAGCCGTATGGCGCCATGACGGCAGGGTCATCGACGCGTCCGTGATGGACGTCGCCCGCGAGGGCGTCATGTGGTCCGCCAGGATCCTCGCCTCGATCGACCTCGACAGCGCCAGCCTGCCGAACGTCGACACCGCAACCGAAATCGACGTCGCGGTCGGAACCACCTCGGTTCTGCAGGCGCTGCGAACGCGAAGGCTCTGATGCCGGAACTGCCGGCGAGCCAGGGCCGTCTCTGGCGGATCCGCGGAGTCTGGAGATGGGTCCGGCCAGCGCTGTTCACCTTCGTGAACCTGTTCGTGGCGATGGTGGCAGCCTCCTTTCTGCGCGGCGCCTACCCGTATGTCTTCGGGTTGATCATCGACGAGGTGATCCTGCACCGCCAGGTGGAGTTGCTCGGCGCGATCGCCGTGGGGTTTCTCATGCTCTTCGTCGCGGATCAGGTGCTCTTCCTGCTGGAACGACTGACGCAGGTCTCCCTGCAGCGGGACTTCTGGTATCGGTCACGACTCCGGATTCACGATGTCGTCCTGCGGCTCGAATCCCATATCCTCGACACCTCCAGGACGAGTGACCTGTTCACCACTATCCACCATGACTCGGGTCATGCGCATCGGATGCTGGGGGAGATCATCCGGATCATCGCCGGATGCGTGCTGATCGCCGTGTGCACTGCCGCCGTGGCGACCATCAGTTGGCATGCGCTCGTCCTGATGGCCGTGACCCTCCCGGCGTCAGCGTATGCCACGCGCCGCTTCGGCGGGAAAGCCGGCACGCAGGCGCGCGAGCTCCGCAGCCGCTATGGAGTCGTGGGCTCATGGATCTACGAGATCATCACCGGGCTGCCGGAGATCCGGCTGCTCAGCGCCGAAGCCACCGTCAACCGGCGATTCGTCCGCCACTGGATGCAGCTCATCCGTTTCAAGGTGGGAGTCGCCCGAGCGACGTTCACCTCGGAGCGATGGACGGAGGTCATCTCCCTGATCGCTCATCTCGCCCTGTTGGGATTGGGCGTCCTGCTCATCGGCAGCGGAGAGCTCACCGTCGGTGGTTTCGTAGCGTTGGTCGAGTACTTTGCGATGACCAAGGCCGTCCTGGTCACGATCAACTTCGCCGGCGTGATGAGTCAGCAGCGAGTCGCCGGGATCGACCGGTATCTGAAGACACTGGAGCTGCCCACCGAGGTCGATGGCACCGCGGTGGGCCGGCGGGTCGAACGCGGGGCGATCCGGTTCGACGAGGTCAGGTTCGGCTACGCGGGACGCAACGACGTACTGACCGGACTCAGCCTGGACGTGACGGCCGGCGAGAACATCGCGCTCGTCGGGGCAAGCGGCGCCGGCAAGTCGACGATCATAAGCCTGCTGCTCCGGTTCTATCACCCGAGCGCCGGCAGGATAGAGCTCGACGGCAGCGACATCGCATCGTACCCGCTGCCGGCGCTGCGCCGGGACATCGGCGTGGTGCGACAGGAGCCCATTCTCTTCACGGGGACGCTTCGGTCGAATCTCTGCCTGGGGATCGAGATCGACCAGCCCGACGAGGCTCTGTGGGAGGCGTGCGAAGCCGCGAAGATCGATGACTTCGTCCGCTCGCTTCCCCACCGGCTGGACACGGTGGTAGGCGCCGGCGGCCGGCAGATGTCAGGCGGACAGAGGCAGCGCCTGGCGATCGCTCGCGTGCTGCTCCGCGACTCCCGGATTCTGGTGTTCGACGAAGCCACGTCGGCGATCGATCACCAGGCGGAGACGGCTATCCATGCCGCCCTCTCGCACGCCAGTGCGGGGCGCACGACCATCGTCATCGCGCACCGGCAGTCGACGATACGGTCGAGCGAGCGCATCGCTTTCATTGCAGGCGGGCGCGTCGCAGCCGTCGGGCTCCATGAGGAACTCCATGCAACCTGCCCGGAATATCGCATCCACTTCGGGGCTGTCGAATGATGCGGGCTGCCGAATGATTCGGGCTGCCGGGTGAACGGCGTGGACCCGGACACGATGAACCGGCGTGTGGTGCTGCGCTCCCTTGCGCCCTACGTCAGACCCTACCGGCTGGGACTCGCGCTGGCGCTGCTGTTCAAGTTCCTCCTCGTTCCGCTTGGCCTGGTGCCGGCGTTCCTGTTCCGGGCGTTCGTCGACGAGGTTCTGGTGGGTGGCAGGATCGGCTTCTTCGTCCCGTTGCTCGCCGGCTACATCGCTGCATTTGCGCTGGAGACGTTGCTGCACACGCTCTCGGCACGGCAGGCCAATCGTGTCTACAACCGGGTGGCTCTGGACGTGAGACGACTCATCTGGAGTTCCTACCTTGCCGCTCCGGGAGACGTGCCGAGCGCGTCCGCCGGGGAGAAGCGCACGGTCGTCGACGAGGATGTCGAACGGATCGAGTCGTTCCTCAACGGGCACGTCACCGAGACGGGATTCCAGGCGACACGAGCGGTCGTCACCGCCGTGGTCATCATGATCATCAGTTGGCAGTTGGCCTTGATCAGCCTGGCGCTCGGGGCGGCATCCTTCGGTTTGGCCCGCTTGCTGAGCCGGCGGATGCGCGCCAACGCGGAGGTGCGTTGGCCGCGGTACTACCAGTATGTCGACTGGCTGCATGAGCGCATCCAGGGATGGCGGGAGCTCCGCACGATGGCGGCGGAGGCGCGCCAGAAGCAGGAGTTTCAAGAGCTGAATAAGGAGCAGACGTACTATCGCGTCGTCCAGGCGCTGGTGAACTCCGCCCAACAGGGTCTTGCGGAGATCAAGGACAACCTCGTCACGCGCGGCGCAACCTACTTCGTCGGCGGGCTGTTCGTGCTCGCCGGTCAGATGTCGGTCGGGGCGCTCCTGGGGTTTCTCCGCCTCTATACCAATCTGATCGAGGCGACGCAGATGCTGGCGGAAATCACGGTGCGGACTCAGGACTCGTACCCCGGTCTACGGCGGGTGATTCTCCACCTGCGCGGCCGGCACGGCGTGCACCAACCGCCGGTCGAGCACGTGAAATCCGGCGCGCTCCGGCTTCATGACGTCAGCTTCGCCTATCGCGCCGACGAACCGGTACTCCACGACGTGAGCGCTGCCCTACGGCAAGGAGCGGTGACCGCGATCGTGGGCCGAAGCGGCAGCGGCAAGTCGACGATGGCGAAGCTCATGACCGGGATGGAGCGCCCGACCTCGGGCACGGTCACGCTTGCCGGACGGGACGTGCACGGCATCGACCGGCGCGAGTTGCTGCAGTCGTACGCGGTAGCGTGGCAGGAGAGCATTCTGTTCAATCTCACCATCCGGGAGAACCTGACGCTCGCCGATCCGACGGCAGACGACGCAGCCCTCTCCGACGCCTGCCGGCGCGCGGCGATCCTGGATTTCATCGAGTCCCTGCCTGACCGCTGGGACACGCTCATCGGCGAGCGCGGGATCAAGCTCTCGGGTGGTCAGAAGCAGCGAATCGTCATCGCCAGGGCGCTCCTCAAGGACGCGCCGATCGTCGTGCTCGATGAAGCGACCTCGCAGGTCGACTCGGCAACCGAGGCCAGGCTCCGGAGCACCATCCGCGAGCTGGCGGACCGTCGCACGGTGATCATCATGGCGCACCGGCTGTCGACCATAGAGCTCGCCGACCACGTGCTCGTGCTCGAAGGCGGAGTCATCGCCGGCACCGGCCACCCCGGCGAGCTTATGCGTACGAACGCCGCGTACCGGCGCCTGTTCGCCGACCAGTCCACGGCGCGAGGCTGACCGACAAGCGCGTTGGCTGCGTAGATCCTGCTAGCCGGCGTCGACGACCGCCACCTCTTCGCTATACACGAGCTCCCAGCCGCGGAACACCAGCACCACGCCCTTGAATTCCACGTCCGGGTACTGCCGCGCCAGCCGACCGTCCGCCAGATAGGCGCGCAACTGTGCGAGGGCATCATCGGCCACCGCTGTCACCCGTGCCTCGGTTTCGGTTTCGGGACCGCGGCTCAGGTACTTCAGCTCGATCACGAAGCCGTACCGCATGCCCGGATAGCGCGCGACGAGCGGCTCCAGCACGATGTCCGCGTAGCCCTTCGCCAGTTCCTGCTCCGTGTGGAAGACGAAGTACTCCGACGCGCCCAGGTACGCCGCGAGGAATCCTTGCAGGACCTTCTCTCCCTGAATGAAGTCGCGAATGCCGGTGTGCTCGGTCACCGCCTTGCACAGCCGCTCGACGGCCGGCCGCCAGTCGCCCTCCAGCGCCATCCGCCGCGTGAGCCGGTCGAGCTCCACGAGGTTCAGCGCGAACACCCCCACCTCCTCGTAGGCTTCGCGCAGGTAGCCGTACATCAGCCGCCGCACGGTCTGGTTGGGGATGCCCAGACGCGGCACGCCGGCGGCCCCGTCGCGGATGCTCAGCAGGCCGAAGTAATGCATCAGGGAGAGGAAGTTCTCCGGCCGCGTCAACTGCGCCTGCGGGAACGTCTCCACGATCTCGCTGTCCGCCCGTCCCTCGGCGATCACCCCGCGCAGCAGGTCGAAGTTGCCGTTCAACTGCCGCCCGGTGAGCAGCAGGTGGCGCAGCTTGCCGTAGTCGATGCGCACGTTGGTGTCGATCAGCTGCCGCGGGCCGGCCTTGTTGGGCACGGAGTGCTTCACGTAGTGGAGCACCATGTCGGTGTTGTAGACGATGCCCTCCGCCTCTTCCGAGAACCGGTAGCCGTTGTACCACTCGCGCATGGTGCCCAGCGCCGTCTCGACGTCCTGGTCGAACACGCCCAGATCCCGGTACGTCCCCAGCATGCGCCGCACCTCGTCCTCGGTGAAACCGAGCATCTCGTTGAACTCGGCCCGGAGGCTCAGGTTGGCGCCGATGTTGAAGCCGCTCGTCACGTCGTCCATGGTCACCGGCGAGACCCCCGTGACGAACAGCCGCTCCACGCTGCCGTTCTCGGTGCCCGCCTTGAGCGTCGCGAAGAAGCTGCGGTAGAAGCCGCCGCCGTGGGTGAACGCGTGGTACGCCTCCGCTCCAACGCCAGCGAGGATCGTGTTGGCGAAGTTGTCGTACTCGTCGATCAGGACGTAGAGCGGAATCCCCTCCCGCCGGGCGTGCAGGAACAGCTCGTCGAGCTGGCCGTTGATGGTGGGCGGGGCCTGGATGCGGTCGAACGCCGCATCGGGGAAGAGGTCGGGATTGTCCTCCACGGCGTCGCGTACGTGCCTGCGGCAGTACTCGTCGAACTCCCGTTCCAGTTTGGCCGGGTCGTTGCCGAAGGTGGAGAAGTTGAAGCGCACCACCACGTAGCGGCCGCGGTTCGCGGTAGGCTGCCGGCAGATGTCCAGGCCGCCGAACACCCGCTCGAAGTCGTCCGCCTGGTTGCGGTCGTAGTAGCTCTCCAGCATCGACAGCCAGCACGTCTTGCCGAAGCGCCGCGGGCGGATGAAGAAGACGAAGCGCTCCTGCTCCAGCGGGTGCAGGAAGCGCGTCTTGTCGACGTACAGGCAGCCCTCCAGGCGGATGCCCTTGAAGTAGGCGCGCCCGTAGGGGATCGCAGGGAAGTGCGCGAGATCGCCGGCCGGGGCATCCGGTGAGGGCATGCGAGCATCCTATCAAACGGTGCGTGTCTCGCTCCTGCCATGCTGTTGGACTCGCGGCGTCCAACCCGCGAACATGGCGGCAGCCCACTCGAGGAGGAGCCATGATTCCTGCCTACTTTCGCGGCACGCCCGACGATCCGGGACACGACCTGCACCTGTTCCTGGACGACTTCGCCATCGAGGACCGCTGGGACGCGACGCGCGTCCAGAACGAGGCGGTCCGCCATCCGCACAATCCAGTGCTGGTGGCCGACCTGCCGTGGGAGCGGACCGCGGCCGGCCCCAACGTCCTCTACGACGAAGAGGGGAACCTGTTCCGCATGTGGTACGTGCTGGCCAGCTCCAGCGTCTGGACCAAGGGGCTCTCCGGCAGGGCACTGGCGGCCGACGAATACGGCGCCTACCTGATGTCCTACGCGGAGAGCGACGACGGCGTGCACTGGCGCAAGCCGCTCACCGACCGCTTCCCCTACCGCGGCTACGACCGCACCAACATCGTGCTGACCGGCCGCGAGCGCTGCCAGGAGTTCTCGGTCACCTGGACGCCCGCGCCGATGGCCGACCGCGGCCGCTTCATGTGCGTCTACAAGGACGTCGGCCACCGCGAGTACGCGCAGGCCGACCTCAACGACTACCCGGTCAAGGACGCGGTCTGCCTGGCGTTCAGCGACGACGGCGTCGACTGGCGCATCTACGAGGGCAACCCGATCCATCCGGCGCTCGACAGCAAGTACAACCTCTACTATGACGCGCGCCTGGAGCACTGGATCATGAGCGGCCGGCCGTTCGCGCGCGCCGCCACCGAGCAGCTCCAGCAGCTCATCGGCCGGGCGTTGCGGAGCGGTCAGGCACTGACCCTGGCCGGCGGTATCGGCGCAGGCGAGGAGGTGCCCGGCACCGCGGAGGCCGGCATCGCCGGCATCGGCCGCGCCGGCGCGGTGGAGAACGTGCGCACCCGCATCAGCATCCACGTCAGCCCCGACCTGAAGACCTGGTACCCGCCGCGCGAGGTGCTGATGCCGGACGCCGCGGACGACTCCGAGCAGATGTTCTTCGACCACATGACCATGCAGCCGTACGGCTCGCAGTACCTGGGCTACCTGGGCGTGCAGCCGCGCGACGGCACCGGGCACTCCTGGATCGAGCTCACCGCCAGCCCGGACGGCATGCAGTGGTACCGGCCGCGCGACCGCAAACCGTTCCTGCCGCGCGGGCCGGAAGGAAGCTGGGACGCCGGCCACGTCTGGGCGATCCGCGCCGCGATCCCCTACGGCGAGTGGCTCTATATGTACTACTCCGGATCGTCGCGTCCGTGGCGCTACCGCTTCCCGGACAACAACCGCTCGATCGGGCTGGCCCGCATCCGGCGCGACCGCTTCGTCGGCTACCACGGGGGCGTCTCAGGCGGCCACCTGCTGTCACGCGAAGTGAAGGTTGGAGGTCCGCGGCTGCTGGTGAACTGCTCCGCCGAGCACCGCGCCTTCAGCCGCGAGTGGCACGGGTCGCTGCACACCGAGCTGGTCGACCGGGCCGGCCGCGCCATCCCCGGCTACACCTACGCGGAGTGCGACCCCAACCACATAGACGACACCGCCACGCCGATCACCTGGCGCGGCAAGGACCTGAGCGCGCTGGTCGGGCAGGCGGTCTACATCCGCTTCTTCATGCGCAACAGCTACGTGTTCGGCTTCCGCTTCGCCGAGGCCGGCTGACCCGCAACGGATGCAGGCCATGCTGTCCGGTGCGCGCGATCAGCACCCACGCAAACGCGCTCAACGGTACGACGACGGCAACTCACATGACCGCCGATTTCCTCGACACTCGACTTGACGACTTGGCGCCCGCCGCGGCGTGTTATCGCAACCTTGCCGTTCATAGACACGAGATTCTCGAAGGCATCCGGCGGATCGCGTTCCGAAACATGCGCCACCTGGACGACGCGATTCTACGAGCCGGACCCCGTCCATCAGCAGACCTCGGCAGCGGTCTCGCAAAGGAATGGATCGAGCGCACTCAGGCCATGATGCTGGCCGACCAGGGCCAGGATGACAACGAGCTGAACCGGTTTCTGATCGAACAGGCCACCTTCTCACCGGTCAGGCTGTATTTTTCCCTCCTCTTTGCCGAAATCGACGCCATAGAATCATGCTCCCGGGGCATCACATCCATGCGAGATCCGACTCTCGCTCAGTGGCTGAGGTCCCGAAATGGAGATATCAGATTACTCAAGGGTTTCCGAGATACGTTCATCCACCCGCAGTCCGCGACGGCTAGCGCGGAGCAGGCTTTGCTCCACAGCGGATTGCACAACCGAATACCCGGCTTGCAGCGGGAGCTCGATACGGCCTTGATCCGCGTGCGGGCGACAATAGGCGGTCGCATGTTCGCCATTTTCAACGGATTACCGCTTGCTCAACAGTGCTATCTTCTCCGTCAATTCTCCAGTATCCCCCTCTCATGCTGGCTGGATGCGGCGTATTCGTGGTCCGACCACGATCGGCAACGTGAAGGGGATGCCCTGAGGGCCCGAATTGAACGGGCAGCCGACGCCGATCTACTATGGTCTCCTGGCGCTGAAGAAGCACGCGTCGCGAAGAAGATGTCCGATCTCGTATCCTCCTTGATGCCGTTTGTCCCTGATAACCCGCTGCCGGACTTCGGAGCAAGGCTGCCTCCCTTTACGGTCGACCATCTTGCCCCGTTGCTGAATACCGGCGGCGGAGTGCCGCACTTGTCGCAAGGGCAGAGGATTAGGCATGTGTATGCCAATATCGGTCACTACAAGCGCAATCTGATCGTGGTTGGCGTGCTGTTCAATGAGCTGGAGCACGCCCGCACGCAGGCGGCCGATCGGACGCCAACGGTGGATGAACAGATGGTGATGGCGGCACTGCCGAAAGCGGCATTCGCGCTACTTTGCAATTACCTTCAATACTACGTGGATGTTGCGGCAAAGAACCCGTGGGCTGCGGTGCCCGATCTCGACGAATTACTACGAGATCGCACCCTTTGTGTCGCGTTCCGTCGTTTTCGGAACTCGGTCTTTCATGTCGCTAAACTCGGCCACGACCCATCTGCGGCGGACCGCGAAGCCCTCGAATTCGATGCCCCTGATGTTCTCGCTTCAGTGTATCGCGGCCTGTGCCGCTTTCTGACTACAATCTCGAACGACAACTGCCCTGTCAGTTGACCGGAGATCCGCCCTGGCGCTCGGCAAGGAACCGATCGAGCGCGCCCGCTCTGCTGCGCGCCACGGTCGCGAGAGGCCGTTGCGGTCCGCGCGACCGCACCAGAATGCGCTGGCGCTCCAACTCGTCGAGCCGCTCATCGATGGTCTGGGGCTTCCGTGCGATGGGACGAATCTCCGCCACTGGCTCTCCATGATGGGTGACGGTGACCGGCGTGCCGGAGCGCACCAGCCGCAGCACCGCCGAGAAGCGCGCCTTGGCCTCGTACGTCGAGTACACTGTGCTCACGGCATGAGTGTGACTAGTCAGACTATACCTGACAACCTCTGAACTGCCGCGCGCGGCTCAGCCCTTGAGCGATCCGAGCATCACGCCCTTGACGAAGTACTTCTGGATGAACGGGTAGACCATCACGATCGGGCCGATGGTGATCAGGATGGTCACCGCGCGCACGGATTGCGGCGGGATGTGCTCCTTGACCGGCAGGTCCTCGACGTAGTCGAGCAACTCGTCGAAGGTGACGAGCTGGATCATGTCGCGCACCAGCATCTGCAGCACCCGCTTGTCGGCGTCGTTGATGTAGATCAGCGCGTCGAACCACGCGTTCCAGTGCGACACCGCCGCCCACAGCGCGATCGTCGCCAGCACCGGCTTGGAGACCGGCAGGACGATGCGGAACAGGATGGTCCAGTAGCCGGCGCCGTCGATGATCGCCGAGTCCTCCAGCGACTGGTCGATGGTCATCATGAAGTTGCGGGCGATGACGATGTAGTAGACGTTCAGCGCCACCGGGATGATGAGCACCCAGCGGGTGTTGATCATCCCCAGCGAGCGGATCAGCAGATAGGTGGGGATCAGCCCTCCCCCGAACCAGAGGGTGAAGATGAACAGGGTGGTGATGGTGCCGCGGCCCGGCAGGTCGCGCTTCGCAAGCGCGTAGCCGGCGCTGAAGGTCACCAGCAGCGTGGTCAGCGTCCCGAACACGACGCGGTGGATGGTGTTCAGATAGGCCTGCAGGACGTCGTTCTCCTGCAGCACGAAGCCCCAGGAAGAGACGGTCCAGCGGTCGATCCAGAGGTGCATTCCGAGCGAGGTCACCTCCTCGACCCGCGAAAAGGAGGTCAGGAAAAGATTCCAGAACGGGTAGATGATCGACAGCGACAGCACCAGCAGCAGCGCGTAGTTGCAGGTGTCGAAGGCCATGCCGAGCGCCGAGCGGCGCCCCAGCGCCGTCGCTACCATATCGCGTACTCGCTGAAGCGGCGCAGGATCCAGTTCACCCCGATCAGCACCACCACGCCGACCGTGTTCTGAAACAGACCGACCGCCGTGGAGTAGGAGTAGCGCGCCTGCTCGATGCCCGAGCGGTAGATGTAGGTGCTGAACACGTCGGCCACCTTATAGACCGCCGGATTGTACAAATTGAAGATCTGCTGAAACGACTCCTCCAGGATGTTGCCCACCTGCAGCAGCAACAGGATCACGATCGCCGGAATCAGCGACGGGAGGGAGACGTACCGGGCCTGATGGTAGCGGTTGGCGCCGTCGATGGCGGCCGCCTCATAGAGCGTCGGATCGACCGAGCTGAGCGCGGCCAGGTAGATGATGCTGCCCCACCCCACCCCCTGCCAGATGCCGGTCACCACCAGCAGTCCGCGAAACGTCTCCTTGCGCGCCAGCCAGTTGACCGGCTCCATGCCGAGCTGCGTCCAGATATAGCCGGCGATGCCGCGCTGCGGTGACAGCACCTCGGTCAGGATCCCGCCCAGGATCACCCAGGAAATGAAGTGCGGGAGGTACGAAATGGTCTGTGAGGTGCGTTTGTACAACGTCGATCGCACCTCGTTGAGCATCAGCGCCAGGATGATCGGCATGGGAAAGGAGAAGATGATCCTCAGGACGCTGATCCAGAAGGTGTTGAACAGCACCCGGAAGAAGAACGGATCGCGGAACAGCCAGCGGAAGTGCTCGAAGTCGTTCCAGGGGCTGGCGATGATGCCCCGGTGAATGGTGAAGTCCTTGAAGGCGATCAGCACCCCGTAGATCGGGATGTACTTGAACACCACCAGCAAGCCGAGGGACAGCGCCAGCAGCGAGTAGACGTGGCGCATGCGGATCGCCCGCGCGACCTTCTGGCGCCGCAGCGCCCCGCGGTGATGCTCCGCGGGCGCGGTCGGCGGGGCCGCGGCGGGCGCCGGGTCCGACATCGCCGGCCTCAATGGGGGAAGCCCGGCCGCAAACGAGCCGGGCTTCCCGTGTCGGTCTCCTGGTTCACGTCAGGAACCGAGCTCGATCAGTACACGAACTTCCCCTCGCGGAGCGGCAGCACCTGCGGCATCTTCTCCAGCTCGTCCAGCAGTTCCTGCCCGCCCGCGGACAGCCAGCGCTCCACGTAGGCGTCCCACGCGGCGTCGATGTCCAGGTCGGCGGTCACCGCCTCCCAGGTGAACTCGTCGCGGATCGTGTTCAGCGCTCCCCGGTGCTTCGCGGACAGCTCGATGTAGTCGGTCTCGCCCAGCACGTCCTGGCGATACTGCGGCACCGCCCAGTCGGCGCCCTGCCCGAACCGGAAGTACTGCTCCAGCTCCTTGTTGAGCACCGGGATCTGGTAGCGGCTGTACAGCTCCGTATGGCGGGTGTTGGCGTTGTAGTAGCCGAAGCCCCACTGGCCGCCGAACCCGCGCTGTCCTTCGATCGCCGTCGGATAGGAGTTGCCGGCCTCGCCGTCCCACTCGAAGTTCACCCCCACGGTGCCGTACTGCGTGTACAGCATGCCGTAGTCGTCGAAGTTGACGTAGTCGTAGATCTGCAGGATCTTGGCCAGCTTCTCGTCGGAGGCGCTGACGTGCACGGCGCTGATGCCGTTGGCGTCGATCGGGAACGCCGCGACCGCGGCGGCCGCGTACTGCTTGCCGTCGTAGGCGATGGTCGGCGGCGTCACCACCACCTTGGCGTCCGGGTAGCGGGCGATGATCGCCTGCGGGATCTCGTGGTCGCGGCTCGGATCGCCGCTCAGCCCGATGTTGCCGTAGGCGAAGGTGTAGGTGCCGTAGATGCCGGCGATGATCTTGTCGTACATCGTCGGCTTGCGGTTCACCGCCGGCAGCTCGTTGTCCATCAGGCCGTCCTGGAACCAGCGCTGCGCGGTCTTCAGCGCCGCCCGGAACTGCGAGTGCACCGCCTGCTTCACGGTCTTGCCGCCGTCGTTGTAGTTGTCGACGCCGTTGAGGCCGTGCAGCGAGAGGACGTAGTGCAGCCCGAAGGCATTGGACTCGTTGGAGATGCCCAGCGGGATCACGTCGTGCACGCCGCCCGACGGATCGCCGTCGCGGAACAGGTACAGGATCTCCTCCACCTGATCGGCGGTGAATGCCTCCTTGGTCCAGAAACAGGCGCCTTCGCAGTGCCGGGCGCCGACCGCAATCAGCCCCGGAACCTCGACTCCCACCGCCTCCAGGTAGTCCAGGCGGAAGAACGGCTCATAGGTGGTGCCGACCTTGTAGTCCAGCGCGCGCACCAGCCCCATGTACTCGTCCTCGGATCCGGGCACCAGGCCCATGCGCCACGCCAGCGGCCCGCTGGCATCCAGCCACGCGGTGTAGCCGGGCGCGTGCTCACGGATCATCGCCTGCGGAATGGTGCGGAAGGCGCCCTTCGTGTAGAAGTCCACCATGTTCACGAAGGCGTACGTGTAGTCCGTGTGCTCGCCGGAAGCGATCATCAGATTGATCTTCTCCCGATCCTTGAAGTCGATCTGCTTGTTGACGAGCGTGACGTCGAACAGTTCTTCCAGATGCTGTTGCACCTCGTTGCCGTCCTGGATCTCGGCCCCGTAGAGTCCGAACCAGGAGATCTCCATCGGCTCCGCCGTGGTTGCGGCCTGCTGGCCGGCCGCACCCAACCAGATCACGGGCAGAACCAGCAGCCCCAGAGCAAACGTGGTCACTTTCTTCATAGACCACCTCCTATGACGGCATGATGGACCGTGGTGATGAGCCGTTCAAGTCTGGTCGTGCGGCCGGCGGTCCGCGCGGGAGGGATGGTAGGATTCAGCCCCAGCATGCAGAGGCTCGGGACCGGCTCGCCGCGCTGCTGGTCGACCACTGCTACGGCAGCGACCTCGACTGGGTCGACGACGGCCGCCTGGTCGGGGAGCTCGATCGCCCCTTCGAGGAACCCCCGATACGCGGACCTGCTGGGCCAGCGCGGCTGGCGCTACGAGCGCCCGAGACCGTCGCCTGCGGCTCCGCCCGAAGGGCCGCGAAGCGGGTGGCCCATCCAGTGGCCCATCCCCACCTCCCGCTGCGGAGGTTGCGGCTGAGCGCCGGGCCGCGGCCGGGAGCGCCGGGGTCAAGGTCAAGGTGTCGTTCCGGTTACCGGCGGTTCTGTCTGGCTTGAGCTGCGATCCGTAGCCGAATGTGGTACGTCAAGGTCCGACGAGGTACGTTCCCAGCATGACGAGGCTCACTACAGACGAGGTCAGCAAAGAGCTTTTCGGAACCCTTGAGCGCGTGGCCGTCTACGGCGAGCGCATCGTACTCGACAGGAGCGGGAAGAGTGTCGCGGCGATCGTGCCGATGGAGGACATGCTCGACAACGAGGCCGCCACCGAGGCTCGCGAGGAGCCGTGCCGCGTCCCGTGGTCGACCCTGAAGACGGAATTGAACCTCTGAGTTCGGCGATCGTCCATCCACATTTCCCCGCTGCGGAATCTGTCGGATCCGCTGACGCGCAAATCCGTGCGACTCCGACTACGCCGGGGCGAACCGGAAGCCGAACACGAACATGTTGCGCATGAAGAAGCGGATGTAGACGCTGCGCCCCATCAGCGCCGAGACGTTCCTGCCGCGCCACGTGAGGGGGACGGCGGTGTCGTCCATGAGGTTGGGATCGCAGTCGGCGTAGGTGTAGCCGTCGATGGCGCGGCCGGTCCGCTCCACCAGCTCGGTGTGCAGGGAGCCGTGCCACTCGCGGCTGAATGCGCGGTGCTGCGCAGAGCAGTTCACCAGGAGCTGCGGGCCGGTGACCAGGGTTTCGCGGCTGATCAGGTGGCCGCCCTCGACGCCGCCGTAGTAGCCGACGAAGCGGTCGCGCCGAATGCGGGCCAGGCCGATGGCGCGGGTGTTGTCCGGGTACCGGTAGCGCCACGGCCGCGACGAGCCGGCGTAGTAGAGGTACAGCCACTCGCCGTACGGCACCGCGTTCTTGATCGACCACACGTGGCCGCCGTCCCACTCGCCGTTCTCGCCCGGCGTGAGCAGGGGCTTTCGATCCCGCGGCCGGTGCCAGCGAATGCCGTCGGGGCTGCCGGTCAACTCCAGCCGCCCCTTGCCATGGCCGTCGCGGGCGGCGACGGACAGGAACCCGACGTACTGGTCGCCGCAGCGGTCCATCGTCATGTGGTCGAAGAACATCTGCTCGGCATCGTCGGCGGCGTCGGGCATCAGCACCTCCCGCGGGGGATGCCACGTCTTCAGGTCGGGACTCAGCGTCACGGCGATCCGCGTGCGCACGTTCTCGACGCTGCCGGCGCGCCCGATGCCGGCCAGCGTTCCCCCGCTGCCGACCGCGCCGCGGGTCAGGCTGAGCGCCCGGCCGGCGCGGATCGCGCCGCCCAGCTCGCGGTACAGGTCCTCGGTCGCCGCCCGCGCGAACGGCCGCGCGCTGGCCAGGACGTACATGCCGAGGCGCTCGTCCCAGTGGAGGTCCTGAATGGTATCCAGGCAGGGGCACAGCGGGTTGCCCTCGTACGGACGCCACGCCACGCCGTCATCGCTGAACGCCAGACAGGTGTGCCCGGCGGCGAGGTAGTCGTTCAGGTCTTCCTGCTGGAAGCGGCAGTCGAACCTGTCGTCCTTGTAGCTGCACATGAAGCGGCCGTGCCGCGCCAGCGGCCCTGGGCTCGCCTTGACGACGAAGCCGGCGACCCGTCCCTTGCCGCCGCCGACCCCGGTGTAGACGATGTTGGTCCGGCTCCACTCCGCGAACGGGAAGCGGTCGAACAGCGGCTTGTGCCACGTCACGCCGTCCTCGCTCTCGGCATACGACATGACGTAGGGGCCGTATTCGCGCGGTTTGCGCGCCAGCCCGCTGGACTCGCGCGTCCAGGCAGCGTTGCTCGGCAGGCTGTACCACATGCGGAACAGCCCCGCCTCGTCGTCGTACAGCACCGACGGAGCGTTTACGGACACCTCCCACGGCAGGTCGGCGAGCACGACCGGGTTGCGCGGGTGCTTGACCGGCTCGTTCTGCACCCGCTCGGCGTCCCAGCGGTCCTCGATCGAGAAGTCGTCCAGGAACAGGTGGGCCTGGTGGCCGGGATCGTCGGGCTCGCCGAGGTGGTATGCGTACGTCATTCGAACGTCCTCGTGGCCCAGCGAACCTGCCCGACGATCTCGGCGCTCGCCGGCCACGGTCGCGGCTCCCCGTCAGCGTGGTCGCTGACCAGCAGCCAGCCGCCGCCCGGATCCTTGCGCAGCCGCCTGACGACCAGTCCCTCGTCGGTCCGCACCGCGAACAGGCGGCCTGACCGGCGGCGGCGTTGCGCGCGGTTGACCAGGACCGTGGAGCCGTCGTTCAGCGTCGGTTCCATCGACTCCCCCCGCATGCGCACGATGGCGCACTGCCTGGCGTCGAGTCGATGCCGGTCCAGCCACATCCGGTGGATCGCGAGGCAACCGACCCGCGTAGAGCCGTCGAGCAGCGCGTCGCCTCCCCCTGCAGACTGAACCTCGTAGCATTCGACCCAGCTCAGGCCGGAGCTCTCCCATGGTTCCACCGACCACGCCAAGTCGGCGGCGAGGCTCTCCTCCCGGTACCCGGACTGCGCAGCGCGGACGGCACTCCGGTCCCGGGCAGCGAGGTGCCGGACTTCGGCGCGAAGGTCACCCATGAGCTGTGCCACCCATGCCGGCGGAGGCTCGCGCTCTCGAATGGTACCGTGAGATCCGCCAGCAGCCGGCTTGAGCCGCGGCGGGCCCACGTAGAATTCCAATCCCAACTCCTCGCACAGAGCCCGGAGCGTCGATGCACGGACATCCATACCGCGCTTGATGCTTCGAATGGCGCTCTCATGGCCCACCGCGGCGATCGACACCTCCCGACCCGCACGTCCGCTGCGGGCGAGGGCAGCCAGTATGGCGTCCGAGTAGGTCATTTGTGCCCTGCCAGTGTAGTGCAACTGCGCCGGACGCCAACGGCTACCTCGCGAGGACGCCAGCGGCTACCGCGCAGACGCCGGCGGCGTCGCCCAGGGCGTGGGACGCATCGCACGGATGCGATTCAGGGTGACCGGCTGTCACACAGGGCATAGATACCCTACCCTGGAGTACATATTCCCTATTGACAGGTCAAGGCGCATCTGCCCTGATTGAGGCATGAATGCCCTTGATGCGGCACTGGTTACGCTTGCGCAGGGCTATGCGCGTTGGCGTGGCGTCAGCCTCTGGCGTGTCGGTCATCTCGCTGCCAATCGCGGCTCCTTCTTTGTAGACCTCAGAGAGGAGCGCCGACACTGCCAGACCGACACCTACAGTCGAGTCCTCCAGTGGTTCTCCGACCATTGGCCGTCCGAGCTGCCATGGCCCGTGGAGACGCCCAAGCCACAGCCCTCCGTCGCTCAGGGCGAGGGCGCCGCGGTCGCTCGGGCCGGCTGATGCGGCGAGCTGTGAAATTCGCACTGAAGCCATCCAGGGTGCGCACATGCGCACCTGGAGACAAGACAACGGAAAGGAGTTGAACCATGACGAAGCGTAACGGACGCAGCGGAGCGGTCTTGGTGGCACTGGCTGCAGTCGCGGGGTTGATCTTCGCCGGCTGCGAGGGCGGACCAACGACCCCGTCGACGCCGCCCGATCCCGCGGCTGAAGCCGGCCTGGAGTGGAGGCTGATACGGCAAGGCGGTGGCTTTACGTCGCCAGACGGACACACGGGGCAGTCCCTGCAGGATGTCGCCTGGGGCGCCGGGAAATTCGTCACAGTCGGCGACCGAGGTACGGTGCTGCACAGTGCCGACGGGGATCGCTGGATGGCTGCGACCGATAGCACAACTATCCGACACTTTCGTGGCGTCACCTGGAATGGCGAGCGGTTTGTCGCCGTAGGGTCCGGTGGCAGGATCGTGTACAGCAGTGATGGGGACGATTGGACGAGGGCGAGCGCCACTGCCACCTCGGAATGGCTCTATTCTGTAGCATGGGGCGGCGACCGCTTCGTGGCGGTCGGAGGTGACGGCACCATCGTCCACAGCAGCGACGGGGACCAGTGGACGGCGGCGAGCGCCACTGCCACCTCGGAATGGCTCTATTCTGTAGCATGGGGCGGCGACCGCTTCGTGGCGGTCGGAGGTGACGGCACCATCGTCCACAGCAGCGATGGGGACCACTGGACGGCGGCGAGCAGTCTGGCGACTTCCAACTGGCTCTATGGCATCGCCTGGGGCGGCGGGCGATATGTGGCCGTCAGTAGCCAGGGGACGATTCTGCATAGCAGCGATGGAGACAACTGGACCCTTACAAGTAGCAGTGCCGATTTACTCCAGAGCGTCACCTGGAATGGCGAACGGTTTGTGGCCGTCGGGTCGCACATCGTGCATAGCACTGACGGCGACCACTGGAGCGTGGCGGCTGACAGCGCGACCTCGAGATCGCTCACAGCCGTCGCCTGGGGTGGCGACCGCTTCGTGGCGGTTTCAAGCGCCATCGTGCACAGCGGCGACGGAGACACCTGGACCGAGGCGACCGACAGCCCAGCCGATCCTCCTCTTCCGTCGCTGACCGCAGTAGCTTGGGGCGGATCGCTCTTTGTGACGGGCGGCGCGACGCTGCTCAGCAGCGATGGCCTTGAGTGGACGGAGGGAAGGGATCGTTCCCAAACACACGACATCATCTGGACCGGAACCCATTTCGTTTCCGTCGGCTACGCTATCGAGACTAGCAGCAATGGCAATGACTGGACCAACCAGGGATCGCCTATCACCCTCAACGGCGTTGCCTATAGCGGCAAGGACTCCTTCGATGGCGGGCGATTCGTCGGGGTCGGATATGAGTACCTGGACGACCAATTCGAAGGGGCGATCGTCTATGGCAGTGACGCGCACGACTTGATGCGTGTAAGTGCCAGCGCCACTCTCAACCAGCTCAGGGCGGTGGTGTGGAACGGCACGCGATTTGTGGCGGTTGGTAATGAAGGCACCATCGTGCATAGCGCCGACGGAATCTCATGGACCGCAGCCGCGACCGTAACCTCGGAGAACCTCCGCGGTATCGCCTGGAACGGCACGCGACTTGTGGCGGTTGGCAACGCCGGTACCGCGGCGTATAGCACCGACGGGCAAGCTTGGACCTTGGTAGCTGACGCCGCTGATGAAGATCTCACAACGATCGTCTGGAACGGCACGCGATTTGTGGCGGTTGGCGAAGACGGAACCATCGTATACAGCAGCGATGGCGTTTCCTGGAGCGCAGCCACCAGCGGAACCTCGAACCATCTCTACGACATTGCTTGGAATGGTACGCGTCTGGTGGCGGTCGGATCGAACGGAACCATCCTCGTGAGTCCGTAACGGCCAGATGATCAACTGCAGAAACGAAGAGAACAAGAAAGGAGGCACATGCGATGAGACACCATAATGCGGCCCTCACCGAGGGCCAAGGACACCAGGGCGGCGGCTTGTCGATGTGTCGGAGGCTCTCCCTGACGATTGTTCGTTGCTCAATCGTCGGGGCGGTCATCGCAGCGGTGATGGCGTGTGAGGGCATGCCCCCCACGACAAAGCCCATAGACAACTGCTCGCGTGGATCCACCGTGCCCGCGGCAGCCGACGATGGCTTGTTAGCCGACTGCAATACGCTGTTGTCAGCGAGAGACATGTTGGCGGGTAGAGGCTCGCTCAACTGGTCTGGGGACATCCACATCAAGAAATGGGAAGGCGTTGTTCTGGGCGGTACTCCGGAGCGAGTCGTGGCCCTGAACCTGAAGGTCAAAGGACTGAGCGGCAGCATCCCGCCACAACTGGGTCAGCTCGAAAGCCTTGAGTGGGTGCACTTGGGTGAGAACCAATTGAGCGGCAGCATTCCCGCGGAACTGGGGACACTGCAGAACCTGCGCGAGTTGGACCTTCCGATGAACAACCTATCGGGGCAGATACCGCCGGAACTGGGAAGACTAGGGAGTCTGCGGTACTTGGCACTGTGGGAGAACCAGTTGACCGGCACGATTCCAACCGAACTCGGCCAGCTCAGCAATCTGGCTACGCTGTTTCTGTCAGAGAACAACCTAACAGGGTCGATACCAGCAGAGCTCGGTGACCTCGCGAACTTGGAGAGGTTGAACCTGTGGGGTAACGAGCTAAGCGGCCAAATACCACCCGAACTGGGAAAACTCGGTAGACTGACGTTGCTTTCAATCTCGTTCAACAAGCTTGATGGACCTATCCCCGGGGAACTCGGGGACCTCGCGAGCTTGGAAGTCATGTACTTGGGTCTCAATGAACTGAGTGGAGAGATTCCCCGGGATCTGGGGAGACTCAGCAGCTTGGTGGAATTGGATCTCGGAAGGAACAACCTGTCGGGCCCGATTCCGGGTGAGCTTGGGGGTCTTGCGAGTCTGGAGGGAATCTGGCTCTATCGCAACAACCTGTCGGGACCGATTCCTGGGGAGCTTGGGAGTCTTACGAATCTGAAGACACTCCATCTCGCGAACAACAACCTGTCGGGCCCGATTCCGGGTGAGCTTGGAGGTCTTGCGAGTCTGGAGAGAATCTGGCTCTCGGACAACAGCCTGTCCGGACCGATCCCGAGTGAGATCGGCGAGCTCGAGAGCTTGATGTACCTGGGGATAGACGGAAACCCGCAGCTGACGGGGTGTATACCAGCGGGCCTGGAGGATACGCTGAGCGTGGGCGGCAGTCGCTTGGGAGGGTTTGAGTTCTGCAGTTGATGGCGCCGAGGGTCATCGCTTGGGTGATCAGTCCATGCGCATGCCGCCGTTGACGGCCAGGGTGCTGCCGGTGACGTAGGAGGCGGCTTCCGAGGCCAGGAACAGCACCGCGCCGGCGCAGTCGGCGGGCTGGCCGAGCCGCTTGGCGGCCGTTGGTGAGGCGCAGCGCCTCCAGCGTCTCCGGCGTGTTGGTGCGCTTGTGGATTTCCGCGAGGATTACACCGAGAGCGACGGAGTTGACGGCGATGCGGGCGGTGTCGATCCCGGCCACGTATGCGTTGCCTCCGCCGACGCAGCCGGAGATCGAGGAGATGTTGGCAGGGTGTATCATGGGCGCATGAAACCGCTCCCCACCGCTGCCTTCGGCAACACCGGTCTGAACGTGACTCGGCTCGGCTTCGGCACCGCGTTGGCGGGCGCCGCCAAGCCGCACTGGACCGATGAAACCGCGGACCGGCTGCTCAACCAGGTGCTGGACGCCGGCATCGATTTCATCGACACCGCCTACGACTACGTCGATGCCGAGCGCCGCATCGGCGCGTTCGTGGACAGCCGGTACGGCGAGTTCACCCTTGCCACCAAGTGCGGCTGCACCGACACCCTGCCCGGCCTGAACGCGTCCACGCACGAGTGGACGCGGGACAACCTGTTTCGCGGTCTGGAGGTCAGCCTGAAGCGGCTGCACCGCGAAAGCGTCGACGTGATGCAGCTCCACAACCCCGGCGTCGCCGAATGCGAGGCCGGCGGCCTGGTGGACGCCCTGCAGGAGATGCGCCGCAACGGCCAAGTCCGCTTTATCGGCGTCTCCACCATGCTGCCGGACCTGCCCACGTACCTCGAATGGGGAGTGTTCGACGTGATGCAGATCCCCTACTCGGCGCTGGAGCGGGGGCACGAGGAGTGGATCACCCGCGCGGGGGAAGCCGGCGTGGGCATCGTCATCCGCGGGGGCGTGGCGCAGGGCGAGCCGGGCAGCGGCCGGGGATCGGCCGAGCGCTGGGCGACCTTCGAGCGCGCCGGGCTCGACGAGCTGCGCGAAGCCGGCGAGAGCCGCTCGGCGTTCGTGCTGCGCTATACCCTGACCCATCCGCACGCCCACACCACCATCGTCGGCACCACTCGGCTGGAGCACCTGCAGGAGAACATCGCCGCCTCGCTACGCGGACCCCTGCCGGAGGACACCTACGCCGAGGCGCAGCGGCGGCTCGACCGCGTTGGCGAGCGCCCGGCTCCGGCTTCGTAGCGCCGGGACGCGGCGGGTCCTCACCCCGGCGACGACCGAAACCACATGCTGGAGATCACTCCCGACATCACCATCCCCGACGACGAGCTCGACGAGCGCTTCATCCAGGCCAGCGGGCCGGGCGGGCAGAACGTGAACAAGGTGGCCACGGCGGTCCAGCTCCGCTTCCAGGCGGCGCGCTCGCGAGCGCTGCCCCCGGAGGTGCGCGAACGCTTGGTGCGTGCGGCCGGGTCGAGAATGACCGCCGACGGCGCGCTGATCATCACGGCGCGCCGCTTTCGTACCCAGGAGGCGAACCGGCGCGATGCGCGGGCGCGACTGGCCGCGCTCATCGCGCGGGCGACTCAGGAGCCCCGGCAGAGGCGCCCTACCCGTCCGACCCGCTCCGCCCGTGAGCGGCGCCTCCAGGAGAAGGCACAGAGAGGCGCCATCAAGCGCCGGCGCTCCGAGCGCCCCGACGACGATGAATGAACGCGGAGGTAACGATGACCGTTGAACGAACCGCTGAACGAAAGACGCTCGCGCAGCGCCGCCGGCGCCTGATCTTCAACAACGACGGCGACGACCTGTTCTCGATGCGCCCGGACGAACACGACAGCGCCGCCGACGCGCTCCTGTGGGAGCGCACCACGGCTCTGTGGGGATCCCAGGTCGACTCGATCTGGTACTACTCGACCCACGGCATGCGGCTGCACCACTCGGGCGGCCCGCTCGGCCGCCTGTACGGCTGCCCCGATCCGGACGGCACCGCCACCGCCAACTACCGCCGCCTGCTGGCCGAGGGCGCCGACGCCCTGGAGGTGATGATCGACGCCTGCCGGCAACACGGCGTGGAGATCTTCTACTCCAACCGCATGAACGACTGCCACGACGCGTTCGACGACTCGATCCTCTACCACATCCGCCGCCAGCACCCCGAGTGGTCGTTGTCCACGCGCGAGCAAGGCCGCAAGCACCGCTACCCGGAGATCCGCTCGCTGTGGACGGCGTGGAACTTCGAGGTCGACGCGATCCGCGACCTGACCGTGGAGGCGATGCGCGAGGTGTGCCGGACCTACGACATCGACGGCATCGAGCTCGACTTCTGGCGATTCACCTGCTACTTCCCTGAGAGCATCCGGCACGAGCCTGTGACGCCGGCACATCGTGAACTGATGACCGATCTGGTCCGCCGCATCCGTCAGGCGGTGGACGAGGAGGCCGACCGCCGCGGCCGCCCGATCCTGCTGGCCGGCAGGTGCGTCGCCGATCAGGAGATCTCATGCAACGCCGGTCTGGACGTGGAGGCGTGGCTGCAGGAGGGTCTGGTCGACCTGCTGTCGCTGGCGTACGGCACCAACCACATCCCGCCGATCGGCCCGCTGGCGACGCTGGCCCATCGCTACGGCACCCCGCTCTATCCGATCCTCGCTCCGCACCGCAAGACGCAGCCCTCCGCGATCGGCGTCGAGCATGCCCAGAAGTTCGAGCACTACGGGAACCTGCCGGCGTGGCGCGGGGTGGCCAGAGCGCTGCGCGCGCAGGGCGCCGACGGGTTTCAGCTCTTCAACTTCTTCAACCCCACGCGCCCGCAGTGGTGGCAGATGGGCGAGGAGGAGACGATGGCGGGCAAGGACACCGTGTACGAGTGGGACTTCCTGCCCTCACAGCGGGGCGGCTGCCGCACTTTCGCGGACCTCCGCCTGACCCGCGACCGCTGGCCGGTACAAGCGGACGCCGATGGCACCGAGCCTCTGCCGCTGTTCGTAGGTGAGCAGGTCGTGCCTCCGCCCGCCGGCACGGCGAAGCGGCACGCCGCGCTCTGCGTGCACGTCACCGGCGGCCTCACCCGGCACCACCACGTGTGGCTGACCGTGAACGGCGCGCGCCTCGACAGGTGGAGGCCGGCCGCGCTGCAGCTCCTCACCGACGATCCGGTCGCCGCCTGGATCGAGTTCCACGACGGCCTGCAAGCGTTCCGCATTGGCAGGAACGAGATCCGGGTGTTCGTCAGCTCCACCTCACCCGCCGCCTCGGCCATCCTGACCATCGACCGCATCCAACTCGAGCTAACCTACTGAGCACCCCGACGCCGGTGGCGGAAACTCGCTTGATGTTTCCAGTATTCCTCCATAAGATCAACCTTGGAGGATGTCCATGCCGTTGAACATCAAAGACGCCGATACGCACGCCTTGGCGAAACGGCTCGCCAGCCTTACCGGCGAGTCCATGGCCAAGGCCGTCAAGCGCGCGATCGAGCAGCGACTGGCGCAGGTGGAAACGGCACGCGACGGAATCCGACTCGCCGATGAACTGGATCACATCGCCCTGCACTGCGCCAGTCTGCCACGACTCGACCGGCAGAGCGCCGAGGAGATCATCGGCTATGACGAACGCGGCCTGCCGGCGTGATGGTGATCGACACGTCAGCTCTCATCGCAATCCTGGACGATGAGCCGGAACGCCGGGTCTTCAATCGGATGATCGAGGCGGCGACCGCGACCTGTGTCAGTGCCGCGAGCCTCCTGGAGACTCGGATCGTGCTGTATGCCCGATCGGGCGACGCCGCCGTCCTGGCGTTGGACGCTTTCCTGCTCAAGAGCCGCATGCAGGTCATGGAGGTCTCACCTCGCATCGCCGACATCGCATTCGACGCCTACCGAAAGTACGGCAAAGGGACCGGGCATGGAGCGTCGCTGAACTACGGGGACTGTTTCTCCTACGCCCTGGCCAAGCACTTGGACGCCCCACTGCTGTTCAAAGGCGATGACTTCTCGCGCACGGACCTTCGCTCCGCCACCGACGAGTTGACGACGCGACCCGACGAATCAGATGCGCGGGTGGAGGGGAGCCCGTAGACGGCAACGAGCCGGCGCGTAGCTGACCTGATCGCACCCCCGGCGACCGGAGGAGAAGTGGCGCACCTTGACGAGCAATCATCACGGCCGGCGTCACTCGCTTCGTGGCGGTCGGGGCCTACGGCACGGTCGGCCCCCGACGGGGTATCTTCGACCCGGAGCCGATGCCCGATCTGCCACCTGCCGCGCCACATGATGCGCTGTTCCGTGCGCTGCTCGGAGACCCCGGACGGGCCGAGACGCTGGTACGAGAGTATCTGCCTCCCGCAGTCGCTGAGGAACTGTCGGACGCCCCGATCCGCCTGGTCGATGCGAGCTTCGTGGATGCCGTCCTGCACCAGAGCCACAGCGACCGGCTGTTCGAGGCGCGACTGAAGGGCGGCGGCACCGCGTTTGTCTACGTGCTGCTGGAGCACAAGGCGGCGCCCGATCCGGGCACCCCGTTGCAGATGCTCGGCTACATGGTGCGCATCTGGCAGCGCTATGCCGGGGACCGTGCATCGCGCCTGCGGGCGCTGCCGCCGATCGTGCCGCTGATCTTCTATCATGGCCACAAGCGCTGGAGCGGGGCGCTGTCGGTAGCGGAAATGATCGCGGGCGACGGGGCGTTGGTGGCGTTTGCGCGCCGGCTGTGCTGCGTGCTGCATGATCTGGGTGAGCGACCGCTGGCCGCGCTGTCGCGGGACCCGGCGGTATGGTCTGGGCTGGCGGCCTTGGTGGCGGCGTTCCGCGGGCAGCCGGAGGAAGGGGTGCTACGGCGGATCCTGTCGGGGTTGCCGGACGGGAGCGAGTTGGAGATGCAGGTGCTCTCGTATATTGTGAGGACCTACGAGCTGACGCCCGCGGTGCTGGAGACGGCGGCGCGGGCAGCGAAGCCGGAACGCTGGGAGGCGCTGATGTCAACCGTCGCGGAAGCATGGGTGCGGGAGGGCAAGGTCCAGGGCAGAGCCGAGGGCAAGGCCGAGGGCAAGGCCGAGACGCTGCTTCGTCTTCTGCAGCGGCGATTCGGTCCCGTTCCGGAGAGCGCTCGGGCACGGGTGGCGGTCGGGTCGGCGGCGGAGATCGATGCCTGGCTCGATGCGCTGCTTGACGCGCAAAGCCTGACGGAGGTGTTCGACGCCCGAGCGCATTGATCTCCGCCGATCGGCCACCGCGGCGTCTTCCATCGCTGCTCTTCCTGATACTGCTACCGGGCCTCGGGGTTGTGGCTGCGATCAGCCGGTCGATCTGGCCGGGTAAGACGAAGTAGTGCGTGGAGATTCGCAGCGCGTCGTGCCCGTCGCGGACGTGGTCGTCGACCCGCAGGTTGTGACGCTGCTGCAGGCGCGCGCGCCATCCGGCGGCACGACCAGCGTCTATGCATTTCCATCAGATGATCCTGATATATGGCGTTCAGGGTCAGATGTCGTCCGAAGATGCAGGGCGGTCATTCGAGTCAGCCCGACGCCGATCATGACGATCATGCCGCCGCGCCGTCCGAGTTCGCGAATCGGAGCGTGCACGTCCAGATGCGTTTGGACGCCGATGCGCCACCGAGGCAACTATCCTCCCATCCGATCCGATCCGATCCGCCGTCGGGTCGTGCCGATCGACGAAGCGAGGAGTTGACGTGAGTGACGTTGACAGGCGTGCGATGCCGCGCCGCATTCTTCTCAACGCGGGATGCTCGACGCCGGAACGACTGGCCGCTAGCGAGCTGCAGGAACACTTCAGGCTCTTGGGCGCGGATGCCCCGGTGACCGAGTTGCACCACGACGAGAGCGTACCCGGCGGATCGGTCTGCCTTGGCGCGGCGCTGTTGCCCGCCAACGCCATGGATGCCCTGTCCCGTGTTCGCGACGACGGATTTCTGCTCTATGGGAGGAACGACACGATCCACATCGCCGCGAACCTGCCGCGCGGAACCCTGTTCGGGTGCTATTGCTACCTGGAGTCCCTGGGCGTCCGCTGGCCGGAGCCCGGCCAACCGGCAGAGCTGACTCAGCGGACGTTCGATCTTCCTGCCGAGCCTGAGGCCGGCGTCGACAACCCTGACTTCCCGATTCGCGGCAACAACTGCTACTGCCCGACGAATGCGCACGACCTGCAGATCACCATCGACATGATCGAGTGGTTCACACGACAGCGCTGCAACCTGCACTCCCTGTTGCGCGGAGACACCCCGACTCTCACCGGGTTCGACGAGCTCTGGTATGCGGTAGCGGACTACGTCCATCAGCGCGGGTGTGAATTCGCGCTCGGCTCCCACCTCGCCTGGCCCGCCTTGCTGATGTACGAAGACCGCGACCTGTTCGAAACGCATCCGGAATACTTCCCGCTCCGCGGCGGCGAACGGCAGCAGTCCGGGCCGTATGGTCCGCCGACCCGCTACGGCCCGGACGCGGTCCCGGCCTTGACCGGCAGCGGGATGAGCCTGTGCGTTTCCAACCCGCACGCCGTGGCGACGGTGATTCGCAACCTGCAGAGCTTCCTCGATGAGCACCCCGAGATCGATGTGATGGGACTTTGGCCTCCGGATACCAAGTGGGAAGGGTGCGAGTGCCCTGAGTGTCGGAAACTGGCTCAGCCGGATCGAATGTGGAGCAACATTCCGTACCATGCGAACCGGTGGCGTGCGACGTCGGACCACCTCGTTCACCTGATCGGTCAGGTCGCGCGTGCGATCGAAGAATCGCATCCACAGGTTCGCGTGCTGAGCTGGGGCTGGTGCACGACCGAGCCTGCGCCGCAGAACGTCACGCCGGAGGGGCGATTTCAGTGCGATCACTTTCTCGTGCCGTGCTACGCGCATCCGCTGGATTCCGACAACTGCCTGAATCGACATGTTCACCCCGAGGCGCTGATACAATGGGCCGCAACGGAGAATGTCAGCCTCGGCTGGATCTTCGCGGGGACGGCGTTCACGGCCGTGATGGCGGAGTACCCTTTCGCCTGGTTGATAAAGCGAAACGTCGAGTTCATTCGGCAGATCGGCGGGCAGGCCGTTACGACCTGTCTGGAGATCGGCGAAGCCGACGATCGGTCCGTGCGCGGCGACATGACCGACCATTACCTGTTCTCGGCCTGCGGCGTGAACTACCTCGCGATGAGCCGGCTGGGCTGGAGGTCCACGGCATCCCTCAAGGAACTGTATCGCGATTATGCCGAAGCCCGGTTCGGCCCGGCAGCCGGAGCGTTGATCGCCGAGCACTATGGACGGATCGTCGAACGCTACGAGGCGTGGGGGCGCTCAGAGCCCACCGCGGACTTCTACGACGTGTGGGGCGGATCGCACATCCGCTGCAGACCGGGCTGGGAAGTGCCTCTTGACCTATTGACCGAGGAGCTGATCGCCGGCGCACGCGAACTGCTGCAACGAGCGCATCGCCGCGCCCGACGGGACCTCCACAAGCACCGCGTGCAAGCCGAGCGCAACGTGTTCGAGCACACCGTGCGGATGCGGGAGCTCTTCAAGATCCATCAGGCACGACAGGCGCTCGAAGCGGCGGGGCTGACCGAAGAGTCCGAGCAGCTCTCCCGAGCGCAGCGGCGAGTCCTCGCTGCCGCCAGGGACATCGACGTACCCAAACACCATGGGGAAACGATGATCGCCGCCGACAAGACCTGGGTGGAACTGATGTGGATGTGATCCCAGGCGCCCGTTGTCACCGCAACAGCTCCAGCCGCACCTTGTGCGCTACCAGGTGGCGGTACGATTGGCTGCGCATGTCGTCGCGTTCCGGACGCCACAGCAGGTCCTCGCAGACGACCAGCAGCTCATCGGGCGCGATCTCCACCGCTGACACGCCCTGCCAACCCGATGCGGTCGAGACGATGATCTCATACGGCCATCCCTCGCCGCGTCCGTCCAGGCACACCGCGATGCGGTTGTCCGGCCGGCCGTAGATGGCGACGATCATGCCGTTCGACATGGTCAACAGGCCCGGCCACTGGCCATTCAGACGGCTGCGGACCGGGTCGCTCCAGGTCCTGCCGCCGTCCGCCGAGCGCGACAGGTACAGCGGGGCGTTGCCCTCCCCGTTGCGCAAGATGGTCAACAGCTCACCGTCGGGCAGCAGCGTGAGGCCGGGTTCGGCCCAGCCTTCGTCGCCCATCTCGGGCAACGGCGGCACGCAGCCGGCATAGCGCCAAGTCATGCCGCGGTCCTCGGAGCGCAGGCACCAGCTCGAATACTTGTATATCTTGAACGCGTGCGGGTACTTGTCCCACCCGTCGGACATGATGTCGGTGTAGACCAGGTCGTGGTCGCAGAAGCCGTAGCACATTCCCACCATGCTGCCGTCAGGCATGACGACCGCGCCGCGATGCAGCGTGTTGATCCGCACCACCCCGTCCTCACCCATCGACGGAACATGCGCGCCGAGATGGAACGTCAGCTCGATGTCCTCCACGGTGCGCCACCCGTCCGCAGATCGATACGCCGCGCATGTCGCCACTCCCTCTCCGGCCGCCGTTCCCGTGGAGCTGACGACGAGGTCCGGTCCGCCCGGGAGGTTCACGGCCGCCCCCCCGATCGATGCAAGGTGCTTCGGACCTGATTTCGTCCAGGTCGCTCCGTCGTCCCGGCTGATATAGTCGCTGACCAGCAGCGTCCCATCGGAGCACCGCATCAGCGCCGGTGAGAAGTCGCTTACGCCGATGTAGATCGGTTCGCTCACGCTCACGTGCAGCCTGCGCTCCGGAGCGACCTGCTCGCCGCGCGTGTTGTGCACGGAAACCCTGGAGCGGTCCGGCTTCTCCAGCCTGGCGCAGAAGCAATGGTCACCGTCATGGGAAGTCGACAGGACCGTCTTGGTCACCACGTGATTCCAGCCGGCCCGCAGGTGCACCGGATCGGAGAACAGGTCCCACTTGCGGGTCCGGTTCGTGCCGAGGAAGAGAAAGGGACCGTCGAAGCGGGCCGCATCCGCGCCGTTGACCCAGATGCGGCAGGGCGTGGTGGAGCTCCAGCGCAGGGCGTAGTCTCCCCCTTCCTGCGCGTGCACCAGGGCCGCCAGATAGGTCACCGAGTAGTCGTACGGATACGACGGCCGCGCCCACGCCCGGCGGGGAAACCCCCAGGAGCTGTAGGAGGTGTAGGAGCCGATGCGCTGACCGCACGCGCGGCAGCGTTGCGGCCGCTCCGGTATGGCTGTTTCACAGCGCGGGCAGTACGGCTCCCGCGGCGTGCCTTCCAGGTCCGAGCTCCAGCACGGCATCAACTCGTCGTCGACCGTGAACCGATCGATCGTCACGTGCACGCCGCCGGGCGGTTCCAGCACGGGATCGGTGCTGCGCATCCGCAGCCCGTGATGCTGCTTCAGCAGCACCCGCTCCGGGGCCAGTTCCCACCACTTGCTCATCACCGCCACCGCTGAATAGCGCCGCCAGGTGCGCCCGGCCACCTCCTGGTCCTCGTGCGGCACCAGGTCCGCCTCGTCATCCAGGAAGGCCTCATCCAGCGCTCGGGCCGGCTCGGACTTGGCATACTCACGATCGGCGAACGAGAATGGCCCCAGCACGAACCACTGACGCAGGAAGTTGCGCCAGTGCACGTAATCGCGGTGCGGGTCCGGCGCGGCGAAGTAATTGGCGACGACCCGTTCCGGGATGCTCTTCTCGCTCATCTAATCCTCTCCTTGACCTGCCCCTCAGCCCTTGAGAGAGCCGATGAGGATCCCCTTTACGAAGTTACCTCGAAAGATGAGGGAGCGCGGATCGGAGTGGTCCAACCCGCGCTCCCCGATTCAGCGCGTCACGGTGTGATCACGCTCACCCGCCGGCGTGCATCCGCTCATACTCGGCCTTGATCTCTTCCACTCCGGCATCCTTGAGCCGCTGCTGGAAATTCGGCCATTCGGCATCCAGATCGACCTTGCCAAGGACCACGTTGAAGTAGAACTCCGACTTGATCGTCAGAACATCGGCCCCTCTCTCGATCGCGTACTGGTTGGTGCTCGGATACGAGAGCTTTACACCAACAGCCTCATTCGGATCGGTATTGAGGGAGAATGCGTGGGCGTAGATCCCCTGCGACGGCTTGTCGAGCGTCAGGTACGCCTCGTCCAGCAGCGCCGGAAGCCACGAGTAAAACACCCCAATACCCTGTTTTCCCAGCTCTTCGCGCGATACGTCCCTGCGCGTGAGAACGCCGTCCTGCCAGTCCCAGTGGACTCCCTCTTCGCCCCAGTCGCCTCTGAGCCAGAAGTCCCGTTCCGAGGAAAACGCATCCTGGATCTGCATGATCCGCTGGACCTTCTCATCGCTGGTCTTGGCCCCGAAGTGGGCGCTGCCCTCGGTGTACAGCCCAAACGGCTGTGACGTCAGAGGACCGCGGCCGTGATCCGGTCCCTGCAGGTGCCCTATATAGGCGAATTCGGCCTGCGGGTTCTGGGCGCGCACCAAGTCCAGGACGTTCCCCGTCGTCGACGATACCATCCACCAGGCGTTGTCCAAGAGTATGCCGAACATGCCTGTGGCCCACTTCTTGCGCTGCTGATCCCGCTTGTCTGTCAAAGACTCCGGGTCGACGGCCCCGGCCGCGTACAGGTCCCTCACGAACCGCAGCGCCTCCTTCCAGTTGTCCGTTTGCGGCGGGAACGTGACCTTCCCATCGATGAGCTCGTAGCCAAAGTAGTTGACGCCGTGGGCAGCGAATATGTACGTGAATCTCGCCCGATCTCTATCGCTGCGGGAGTGCACTCCGTACGTATCGTTCCGGCCGTTGCCGTCAGGATCGTCGCGCGTGAACCTGACCGCCAAGTCGCGGAACTCGTCCAGGGTCTGCGGTGCCCCTTCCACCCCCAGGTTGTCCATCCAGTCCTTGCGCACGACCGGGAAAGCTGGGAAGGAAGTCACCGTAGTTGCCGTACGGAGCTCCGTACACCTTGCCCTTGTAGTGCGCCTGGTCGACGACCAGGTCTCTGCCGAACAGAAAGACCATCCGATCCATCCATGCCGGCATGTATTCCCACAGCCACTCCTCCGGGAACTCTCTGATGATTCCCTGATCGATGAACTTGTAGAGCGTCTCGCGCGGGAAGATGGTGATCTTGTCCGCCGTGTTCCCCGACGAGTAGTACAGGTCCCGGGCCTCGATCGAGGGGAAGGCAAGCGGCGTGATGCTCACGTCGAAGCGTTCCTCGATCAGCAGCTCGACCGGATTGCCATCCTCGGGACCCCAACCCATCGGTCCGGCAACCCCTTGCCAGACGATCTCCAGAGGACCGTCCGCTGCCGCGGCCTCCTCCGTGGGCGCAGCGAACGCCCAGCCACCGACCAGGAACAACCCGATCGGCAGCAGCATGAGTAACTTGAGATTCTTCATGAGAATCCCCCTTGTGATTGGTGCGCCTCCTCTTCCGAGGAGACTTTCTCTGTGGTGGCAACGCCACCCTCCGGAGGACCTTGCGGGTCGAATCCCGAGAGTCCCTCCGCTACGTTTCCTACCGATCGCGCGGCGCGTCGCGCCGCCCATCGCCGCCTGCCGGGCGCGGCCCCGCCTACCAGAGCGCATGCTCGCTGAAGCGGCGCGCAAGGGCGTTCACCAACAGAAGCAGCACGAGCCCGATCACGTTCTTGAACAGCCCGACCGCCGCACCGAAGCTGAACTCCGCGGAGAGCACACCTACCCGGTAGACGTACGTGTCGATGATGTCGGCGACTGCGTAGACCTGTGGATTGTAGAGGTTGAAGATCTGTTCGAATCCGGCGTTCATGATGTTCGACAGGCTCAGCAGGAAGAGAATGACTATGACCGGTGCTATCCCCGGGATAGTGATGTATGCCGCCTGCTGGAGCCGGTTTGCTCCGTCCACGTGAGCGGCTTCGTACTGCTGCACGTCGATGCCCGAGATGGCGGCGAGGTAGACGATCGAACCCCACCCGATCTCCTGCCAGATGCCGGAACCGACCAGGATGGCGCGGAAGTACTCCGGGCTGGCCAGGAAGTAAATCGGCTCGATACCGAACAGACCGAGCACGGAGTTCACCGCGCCATAGCTGGGTGACAGGATTTCGCGCAGCATGCCACCGATCACGACCCACGATATGAAATGGGGAAGGTAGGAGATGGTCTGCACGATCTTCTTGTAGCGTACGTGGCGAATCTCGTTCAGGAGCAGGGCGAGCAGTATCGGTGCCGGGAACGCGAATACGATCCTGAGCACGCTGATGATGACGGTGTTGCGGAACACACGATAGAACAACGGGCTGCTGAACAGCCGTTCGAAGTAGTGGAACCCCGCCCACGGGCTCCCCAGGATCCCATCCATCATCCGGTAGTCTTTGAAGGCGATGAGCACGCCGTACATCGGCTTGTAGTGGAACAGGATGAAGTAGGCGATCGCCGGGATCAGCAACAGGTAGTAATACCTGTTCTTGTAGATTTGCTTCTTGAGGGGTATCGCCAGGGAGACAGCGGAACGTGCTGGAGACTGTCCGAGAGCCGTCGTAGCCAACGCCTCACCCTCCCTGAATCCCGATATCCTACATGAAGGTGGGCGCCACTGCAAGCGGTGGTTGACCCCGTCGCTGCATGACGCTACGGTCGGCATCGACGCCACGCGTCATGCCATGCTGAAGGCTGCACGGACCAAGGCGCTGACGGAAGGTCGCCACCTTCCGATCAAAGCATCGCTCTCCAAGGAGTTATCCACCTTGTGGGCGGATCGGTGGCTGTATTATCTGATACTCCCATCGCTGGTCCTGGTGTTCGTGTTCAGGTACCTGCCGATCTACGGCGTCACCCTGGCGTTCAGGGTCTACGACCCCGGCCGAGGGGTGTTCGGCAGTCCCTGGGCACAGCCGCTCACGTACAATTTCTGGTTCCTGCAGGATCCCGAGTTCTGGCGCGTACTGGTGAACACGTTGCGGATCACGTCGGCGAAGATCATCTTCGGGTTCCCGGCGCCCATCATCCTGGCGATCCTGCTCAACGAGCTGCGCGGACAAGCCTACAAGCGGGTAGCGCAGACTATCACCTATCTACCCCACTTCGTGTCATGGGTGATCCTGGCGGGGATAATCTATGCGATCTTCGACCTGGAGCCCGGCAGCCCGTTCAACGTGCTGCGCGGCCTGGTCGGATTGGAGCCTATCAATCTGATGGGGAACCCCAATGCGTTCGTCCCGCTGGTCGTCGTTTCCGACATGCTCCGCAACATGGGTTACAGCTCGATCATCTACCTGGCGGCCATATCCGGTATCAACCCGGAGCTCTACGAAGCGGCAGTGGTGGACGGCGCACGCCGCTGGAAGCAGACATGGCACGTCACCGTCCCATGCATCCTGCCGACCATATCGGTGCTGTTCATCCTGCTCCTGCCGGGAATCCTCTATGCGGGCCTCGATCAGATCTACAATCTGATGAATCCGGCGACCCTCAAGGTCGCAAATGTTACCGACATCTACGTCTTGAGGGTCGGATTGCTGCAGGGCCAGTACGCCTACGCCACCGCGCTCGGGCTGGTCTTCGGCGCCGTGCAGCTCTCCCTGGTCTTCGTGGCGAACGGACTGACCAGGCGCTCCACCGGTTACGGCCTATGGTAGCTACAGGCTAACCGGGCTGCACACGCATGCCTACCGGAATCGGCGATCGGGTATTCGCCGTGGCGAACATGATCGTCATCGGTCTCCTGTGCCTGATAACGCTCTATCCCTTCTACTACATCGTGATCACGTCCCTTTCCGATCCGGTCGGCGGCCGCGGTTCGTACCTGTGGATCAAAGAGATCTATACGGTGAACTACTGGATCGTGTTCACGACCGGAGGATTGGGACGAGCCTATCTGGTCACGGTGCTGGCGGCCGCCTGCAACGTTCCACTGATGCTCCTGGTCACCGGCGGGGCCGCCTTTTCCCTCACCCGCAAACGCATGCGATTCCGGGTGCCGATCATCATCTACTACCTGGTCACCATCTACTTCACCGGCGGCTTGATCCCGCTGTACCTCGTGCTGCAACGCGTCGGGCTGCTCAACACCTTCTGGGTGCTGGTGCTTCCCGAAGCGTTCAGCGTCTTTACGCTGATCGTCATGAAGACCTCCTTTCAGTCGATACCGGAGAGCCTGGTCGACGCTGCGGTGATCGACGGCGCCGATTATCGTCTGATCTTTCTGCGGATCATGCTGCCGCTGTCGACAGCCACCCTGGCGGCGCTGGGGTTGTTCCGGGCCGTCAGCGTCTGGAACGACTGGTTTGCCGGCGCCTTCTTCATCACCGACTTCCGGCTGAAGCCGCTGCAGACCTTCCTGCGCACCAAGGTATTGGAGGGTGGCGTCAGCCAGCTCTGGTGGAACGTTCGTACGGCGGACCCGGAGACCTACAAGCGCCTGGGGCTCGATCCGGACTTTGTGGATGATCTGTTGAACATCACTCCGCTGTCGCTCAAGTCCGCGTACCTGGTCGTCACGACCGCACCACTCATCGTGCTGTATCCATTCCTGCAGAGGCACTTCGTCAAAGGGGTGCTGGTTGGTGCCGTTCGAGAGTAGCGATGAGATCGAGGCTCCCCCGCCCCAACGTCGAGGGCTGAGGAGATAGCACGGGGCCGTTTTCTATTCCGGAGGGAATCATGAGAAAACTGATCGTACTGAGCGTGATCTGCGTCGCGGCGCCGTTCGCCGCGATCGGCGCAGGCCAAGGGGCTGCCGCCGTCCAGGAGGAGCAGCCGGTTTGGATCTGGGGACTCCCGTCATCGTACGGCGAGTACCCGGAGGAGTATCTGGCAGAAGCCAATGAGTGGGCGAGCGAGATGTTCGGGGCGACCTTCAGGATCACCGGCTTGCCTGATGGCTCGACCGCCATCCAGAGCCTCAACCTGCTCATGGCGGAAGGAGAGTTTCCGTGCGCTGTCAATCTGAGCGGCAGCGGCGGCATGGAAGGCGTGGCGATCAAGACGCTCATAGAGAGCTTGATCGAGCAGGGGAAGATCCAGTCGGTCGACCGGTATTTCAACGATCCGGAGCTCGAAATGCTCTACAACGCCGACCGCGACTATCTCAAGGCTTATACATTCAACGGCGAGATATACGCGTTTCCCGGCTATACCTGGAAGATCAACAAGGACGATGCTGCGCTGTCGGACCCGTACTACTTCATCCGCATGGACGTCGCCGAGGCGATGGGCGGACCGGAGGCGTTTCCGAAGAGCTCCGGCGACTTCCACGAGTACCTGCAACGGATCGACGCCGCCGGCTTCGTCGGCGAGGACGGAAACCCGATCTGGGCGGCAAGCTTGGCGCCGGACGACGAGCTGGCCAACCTCACCGGCTTTCTGAAGCAGCTCAAGGGGGCCGGCTGGCAAGTCGACAGCGAGCTGAACTATGGGCCGTTCTGGGGCTCAGAGGAGATGCATGAGTCTCTGCAGCTCGTCAACACGATGTGGAGTGAGGGTTTGATCGACCCGGCGCTGTTCACCATCCCCGAGGAAGCGTTCAGGCAGCGTCTGATCGACGTTCGCGCCGGCATCGGCATCGGGCGAAGCGGATACTCGAATCTGGCTGCCTCTCAGGTTCTGTACAAGCTGGTCAATCAGCACGGCACCGACAGCCCGCAGGCGAACGCATTCCGCCCGAAGATGTACGTGATGATGTACCACCCCGTGCTTGAGGAAGACGGCAAGGTTGGCGTTTTCTATCCGGGACTCGCGAACCCGTGGGTGGTGTCATCGGACTGCCAGAACCCGGATGCTTTTGCGAAGCTGCATAACTTTGCCGCGAGCCCCGAAGGGATATTGACGACCAGAGCGGGCGTCGGCTTCGAGGGCGTGGATTGGCGATGGGTCGACCGCGACACCTTGGAATGGATACGGATCGACGCCGAGGCGGGAGAGGAGTACCAGCGGACGTATCTGCTCGGCACGTATCGCCCCCCCGAAGACGTGGAAAAGGACGGTCTCCCGCAAGTGCTCCCCGGCATCCCCTATGTAGGCACGCCGAGCAAGTCGAACTACTACGAATGGGCCTACTCGAACGGATGGATCGATGATCGGTGGGGCAAACACCGCCAGCCGATGGGACGATTGACGGGAAGCAAGTACAACTTTCTGCACACCGGCGCAGGGTGGGAAGAGGGAACGTTAGCGTACACCTCTGCCCGACCGTCATATGTCAATTTCATCCCCAGGCTCGACCCTCGCAGCGAAAACGCACTGGTCACGGTCATGCAACGTTGGACCGAAGGGCTGCCGGGGCTCATCAGCGCTGACGCCTCCGACTTCGAGTCCGCCTATGCAGCGTTTCTCGGCTCACTGCTGGAGATAACCGACTGGGGAACCATCTATGCAACCCTCAACCAGCAGTGGCGCGAGTGGATGGAGGCCAACGGCGACGACACGGCCCAACTGCACAAGATCGAGTGGCGAACGGAGGTGAAACAGGAAATGGGCTGGTGAGGTCCGCTCACCGCTAACATGACGTATTGGTCGGGATCGCGGGCCGCCGCGATCCCGACCTCGCATTTCCGCTGTCAACACCTATGTGAGGAGTCCCATGGTCGAGGAGAGAACAAAAATACCGGGCGGCGGGGGGCTGCTGGATCCGGATTACACCGTCATTTATCACAACGACGATCGGAACCTGTACGTGGAAGGATGCGGACTGGCGAAGCTGCCCGAAGGCGCGCTGATAGCGGTCGTGCCCGTGGTGCCCAGCGCGACCAAGGGCGGATGGGCGGCACGCCCCAGCACCACCCGTATCATGCAGAGCACCGACAAAGGGCGGACGTGGAACCAAGTCTACGACCTGCCATTCTACACCGCGACACCGTGGGTGCACGACGGCGCCCTGTACCTGTTCGCGTCCTCCGCCGGGACCGCCTACCGCAACGACGACTTGTTCCTGCTTCGTAGTGAGGACGGCGGCACCTCCTGGACGGAACCTACCCTGCTGTTCTCCGGCCACTACTGGAACTGCCCCACCGGGATGGTCATACGGGACGGTCGCATCTATTGGGCGCTGTGCGAGTTCTACGGTTCTGCGGGAACGAGCCCGCGCGCACCACGCGTGATCGCAGGCGATCTGAGCGGTCCTCTTGACGCGACATCATGGCGTATGTCGAACCGGCCGGAGTTTCCCGGGATTCCCGAAATGTTCCTCGGGCAGGGCGGCAACGGCTTCCGCGAGCCGTGGTTGGAGCAGAACGTGATCGAGGTCGAAGGCCGCCTGCGGGTCATGTGCCGCGTCAAGAACGGCACGGCGTTGATGGACCTGTGCGCCCTGTTGGATCTGGAGGATGACGGCACGTCGCTCGACCTCAACTTCACCCAGTTCCATCCGATGCCGGGCGGACACCTGAAGTTCAGCATCGCCTACGATCCGGTTTCTCGCCTGTTCTGGACGCCGGCCAATCCGGGAACGAAATACGCCGATCGACGATACCTCATGCTGCTGCACAGCCTGGATGGGCTGAACTGGTTGCATGCCGGTCGCATCGCCGCAGCGGCCGCGCTTGAGCAGTCGTTCATGTACGGTCACTGCGTCGTGGACGGTGACGACCTGCTCGTCGCTTCGCGCACCTCAAGCGGGGCGGACGGCATGCACAACGCCGACTATGCGACCTTTCATCGCATCGCCGATTTTCGGCGGCTGGCCCTGCCGGGCATGACCGTGACCGGCGTTCGCTGAGCGCGCGCGTGGAGTCATACGGAGGGTTCGTCCGACGGGTGAGCGGGCGGCGGAGCTTCGGTGCCGAGGATCGCGAAGGCGCCGGCGCGTGGAGCTACTGCTTCCGGGGGGCCGACGGGTGGATCCACCTGCACGGCGACCGGAAGTGCAGCCCGGACGGCAGCGCCGTGCTGGCCCACACGGGCCCCTCGCTTGCGCCCATCACCCGACGACCCGAGGGCGCGACCCTGGTGCGAGACGGATTGTTCTACGCGGCGGCCGGCGACCCTCGGTACCTGTCGCCGGGACGGTACGCGGCCACCGCCTGGCGGTCGTCCGACGACTTGGAGACGCTCGAGAAGGAGACAGTCGAGTTGGAGGTGCCGGACGGAGCCCGCCCCACCCACGACCACGCGTGGCATGGCGTCTACTTCTCCTCCAGCCGCCGCATCCTGACCATGCCCGACGGCACGTGGCTCACGGCGATGACCGCCAACTTCGAGGACGACACCCTGCCGCCGGCGGATCGGCAGAGCGCCCTGGAAAGCAAATACCAGAATCGATCGATCGTGGTCTCCTCCACCGATGACGGACGGTCATGGCGCTACCTGTCGACCGTGGCAGCCCCCGTCGCCGGCGATCCGGTCGGCGAGGGTTTTGACGAGCCGACCATCGAGCGGCTGGCCGACGGCCGGATCCTGTGCGTGATGCGCACGGGGCATTTTTCGCCGCTCCATGCCTGCTGGAGCGCCGACGGCGGCAGCACGTGGAGCACGCCGGTGTATACCGGGTTCGACCGAGGCTGCTGCCCGAAGCTGACCCGGCTCTCCGACGGCCGTATCCTCCTGCACTACGGGGTGCGCTGGCCGCCGGGCTCCCGCATCGACCAGCGCGGGCCGCGCTGGCAGGACCATTCGCTGCTCAAGCTGGCCATCAGCGACGCCGGCGGCGGCGACTGGGACGCGTGGCGGGTGGCGACCCTGCCATCCGGGCTGGGCTCGACCTATGCGACGATCATCGAGGTGGAGCCCAACCTGCTGTTCTGCCAGGTCGACGGCTGGTTCCTGCACGTGGAATTGGAGGGTTCCTCTATCCGAAGTCGCCAGATCCTGACACGATAGACTGCCGAGTTCCTGGAACCGATTCAGGAGGAAGTGAGCCCGATGATCGACATGATGGTCCCTAGGAATACGAACCCCACGAGGACCATCCACTGTAACGTGCTGAATCGTCTGTTCATGTTCGTGATCATGTCTTCGAAGCGCTTACTTGCAGCCGCGTTCATGTCTTCAAAACGTTTGTCGACCGCCTCGAAGCGCTTGTTGATGTTCGCGTTCGTCTCGTCGAAGCGTTTGTTGACGTCCTCGAAGCGTTTGTTGACGTCGTCGAAGCGTTTGTTGACGTCCTCGAAGCGTGTGTTGATGTCCTCGAAGCGCTTGTCAACGGCTTCGAAGCGCTTATCGACGGCCTCGAAGCGCTTATCGACGGCCTCGAAGCGTGTGTTGATGTCCTCGAAGCGCTTGTCAACGGCTTCGAAGCGCCTATCGACGGCTGCGAAGCGCGCCTCCATCAGCTCTTGTTGGGCGTCGAAGCGCTGCTCCATGGCCTCGCGTTGGTTCTTGAGCGCCTCTTCCACTCGGGCAATGCGCTCCAGCAGTTGCGTTGGCGCGATGAACTGCGGAGCAGCCTCGATCAACATCTGGTTCAAGTTGATCTTTATGTGGTCGACGACCTGCTGGAGGTCCGCCGGTGCAAGCGCCATCAGAAGATTCCCTGTACCCAGGGACGATAACGCGTGACAGGTGAGTCAGACAAGGACGGACCAGGCACCAAACCGCCTGAGGCGCTCCGGCTGCGTGACGATAGAGGAAGATGGCAACGAGCCGTCGCATAGCTGACCTGGTCGCCGCCCTGCGGCCGGAGGAGAAGGTGGCGCTCCTGATGCACGAGTCGCCTGCCATCCCGCGGCTGGGCATCGCCGCCTACGACTGGTGGAGCGAGTGCCTGCACGGCGTGGCGCGCGCCGGCGTCGCCACCGTCTTCCCGCAGGCGATCGCCCTGGCCGCCACCTTCGACGCCGATCTGGTCGCAGAGGTGTACGAGGCGGTCGCCGCCGAGGCGCTCTACAAGCACCGGCTCTCGGGCCGCCGCGAGCGCTACTGGGGCCTCACGTTCTGCACGCCCAACGTCAACATCTTCCGCGACCCGCGCTGGGGCCGCGGGCACGAGACCTTCGGCGAGGATCCGTTTCTGACCAGCGCCATGGCGCGAGCCACCATCCGCGGCCTGCAGGGGCCGGAGCCCGCAGCCCCCCGCGTCGCCGCCTGCGCCAAGCACTTCGCCGTCCATAGCGGGCCCGAGGCGCTCCGGCACGGCTTCGACGTGCCGGTCACGCCGAAGGACCTGCAGGAGACTTACCTGCCGGCGTTCAAGGCCAGCGTCGACGCGGGAGTCGCCGCGGTCATGCCGGCGTACAACGCCGTCAACGGCGTACCGTGCTGCGCCAGCGGCGAGCTGCTGCAGCGGACGCTCCGAGCCGCCTGGGGTTTCCAGGGCTTGGTGATGAGCGATGCATTCTCCATCGCCGATTGCCATCAGGGACACGGCTACACGTCGGATGAACCCGAGTCGGCGGCGGCCGCGCTGCGCGCCGGATGCGATCTGGAGATCGGCCGCACCTACCGATCGCTCACCGACGCGCTGCATCGGAACCTGATCGACGAGGCCGACGTCGATCGATCGCTCACCCGCGTGCTGGCACTCCGCGATCGCCTGGGCGTGCTGAGCGAAACGACCGCCACCCCCGGCACGGTCGACTTCGACGCGCACGCGGCGCTCAGCCGCCGCGCCGCGGCCGGCGCGATCGCCCTTCTGAAGAACGACGGCCTCCTGCCGCTGCAGCGTGATGCCCGGCTGCTGGTCACCGGACCGCTCGCCGCCGACGTGCCGGTGCTGCTCGGCAACTACCACGGGATCAGTCCCACGCTCGCCACGGTCCTGGAAGGGATCGCCGGCGCGGTCGGTCACGCCGCCGCGGTGCAGTACCAACCCGGCTGCGAGCTGCACGGCGACACCAGGGCGGGAATCGCCGCGGCGCGGCGGGTTGCCGCCAACGTCGACGTGGTGGTGGCGGTGGTCGGCATCAACAGCACGCTGGAAGGCGAGGAAGGCGCGGCGATGGGCTCGCAGGCAAACGGCGACCGGGCCGACATCGACCTGCCGGCGGCGCAGCAGGAGCTCCTTGCCGAGCTCCACGAGAGCGGCAGGCCGCTGGTCGTGGTGGTGGGCACCGGCAGCGCGCTGGCACTGAGCTGGGCCGCCCGCTACGCCGACGCGGTGCTGTGCATGTGGTACCCCGGCCAGGCGGGCGGCCACGCGGTCGCCGACGTGTTGTACGGCGACGCCAATCCGGCGGGCCGTCTGCCGGTGACCTTCTACGGCGCAACCTCCGACCTGCCGCCGTTCGACGATTACCGCATGGCGGGCCGCACCTACCGCTACTTCACCGGGGAGCCGGTCTTCCCGTTCGGCTTCGGATTGAGCTACAGCAGTTTCACCTATCGAGGTCTGGAATCAGGCGAGGACGCCATCGCGATCGGTGGCGAGCTCACCTTCTCCTTCGAGGTCGTCAACGACAGCGACATCCCCGGGGACGAGGTGATCCAGATCTACTTCTCGGCGCAGGACGCCGGCATCGATGCGCCGCAGTGCCAGCTTGTCGGCTTCGAGCGATGCCACTTCGCGGCCCGCGAAACGAAGCGCTTCCAACGCACGATCCCGACCGGCGAGCTGGCGCTGGTGGATGCGGACGGCAGCCGAGCGCCGCGCCCCGGCCGCTACACCCTGTACGTGGCCGCCAGCGCGCCGGGCCGCCGCGCGCGGGCGCTGGGCGTCCCGCAGCTCAGCGCCGCGTTCACGCTGCGGCGATAGCGCTCACACGCCGGGGAGCGGGGCGTCGTCGCCGGTCTCCACCTGCCACAGACGGATGCGCGCCGCCAGCTCGCGGACCCGGTCGCGATGCGCGGGATCGTCGAAGCGGTTGGTCTGCTCGTAGGGATCGGCATTCAGGTCGAACAACTCCGACTGGTCGCCGGCGCACAGGTTCAGCTTCCAGCGGTCGCCGGTGACGACGCTGCGCCACGGCACCGTGGCCATGAGGTTGGTCACCGGGTTGCCCAGATCGCGGTCGCCGACACCGTTCCACTCCATGAAGGCGCTGTGCTTCCGCAGGTCGAGCTCGCCGGTCAGGGCGCCGGCCAGGCTGCGGCCCTGAAGCGTGTCGGGCCGCGGCACGCCTGCCAGGTCCAGCAGCGTCGGTACCAGATCGACGTGGCCGAACACGCCGTCGACACGCCGCGGCGTCCGCGTCAGCCACGGCACCGACAGCAGGAACGGCACCCGCGCCGACTCCTCGTAGAACGCGCGCTTGCCCATCATTTGGTGGTCGCCGAGCATCTCGCCGTGGTCGCTGGTGAAGGCGAAGATCGTCCGCTCCATCTGCCCGCTTTCCTCCAGCGCCCGCACCATGCGGCCCACGGCGTCATCGATGATCTTCACGTTGCCGTAGTAGTTGGCGCGCTGCTCCAACAGATGTGCGTGGTCGCGCCACGATTCGTCCGGCGCCCGCGGGTTGGGGTGGTGGGCGGCGCGCGAGCGGCTGAACAGGGAGTGACCCTCGGGGAACGCCCGGAACGTGGGGCGGTCGGGGATCGCCTCCGCGTCGTACATGCCGTTGTAAGGGCCGTGATGCGGCGGGTGCGGCTCGAAGGTGCTGAACACCAGCAGCCAGGGCCGGTCGTCGTTGGCGCGGATGAAGCGCTCGGCGTGGCCGGCCACGAAGGCTGCCATCTGGTGCTCGGGGCCGAGCGTGGAGCGTTGGGCAGGCGAGAAGATCAGCTCCCCGGTTGCGCAGCGATCCTCCGGCTCGATGCCCTGCTCGCGCATCCAGTGGTAGTAGCTGCTGAACGGCAGGCCCGGCCGCGTGTAGCGGTTGCGGTGGTCGTCCTCGGTGCTCACCCATTCGTCGAACCCGTGCCGGCGCAACGAGTCGTCGCCCAGGTGCCACTTGCCGAAGTGGGCGGTGCGATAGCCGTCCGGCAGCATCTCGGCCAGGGACGCGAGCCGGTCGGCCAGCTTGTCGCGGTTCACCAGGCAGCCGTGGGTGTGCGGGTAGAGGCCGGTGATCAGCGACCCGCGCGCCGGCGTGCACACCGGCTGGGTGACGTAGGTGTTTTCGAACAGGAAGCTGCGCGCGGCCAGCGCATCCTGGTGCGGGGAGCGGATCCACCGGTTGCCGTAGCAGGCCATGGTGTCGGTCCGCTGCTGGTCGCTGATGAACAGCAGGATGTTCGGCTGCCGGGCCATGCCGGTCGTCCTGGCGCTCAGCCGAGCGCCGCGGCGCCGGGCCACGGTTCCAGTCCCAGCAGGCGGCGTCCCAGCTCGGTCAGCGTCGCCGGACCCGGCTGCCGGAGCTCCCAGCCACGCGGATCGCCGGGCCAGCTCGGTGCCGGCTTGCGGGTGCGCCACGTGGCGATGCGCTCCTGCCGTTGCTGCTCCTCGGCGGATCTCGCGGGGCTCATGGTGATGTACTGCGCCAGACGGGGGCGGTCGGAGGTGTTGCGGCCGTTGCCGTGCGGCAGCAGCGAGTTCCAGATCAAGAGGTCGCCGGCGCGGCCGGGGATCGACCGCACCTCCAGTCCGGTCAGGTCTGGAACGCGCGAATCGCGATCGTCCGGCTGCGTGCGCACCCACTCGGCGAAGCGCACCGGAAAGCCGGGCACGCACTGGAATCCGCCCTGGTCGGCGGCCGTATCGGTCAGGTAGAGCACGCCCTGCACCCGGAACGGCACGGGGTCCAGACTGGTGTCGAGGTCCCAGTGGATGAAGCCGGGATGCTGCCACGCCGGATCGTCCCCGCGCACCGGCGGTTTCATGTTGGCGCGGTCCAGGCTCACCCAGAGATGCGGCGTGCCCCAGATGTCCACGAACGCCTGGTACACCCGCGGGTGCTGGCGGTTGTTCCACAGCGCCTGGTGCTGGTAGACCTCCACCATCCCGGACTGCGACAGCGGCCCTACCCCGCCGGTCGTCTCGCGCGGCGGGATCCGGTACCAGCTCTCAGGGTCGCCGGGGTCGGCGCCCAGAAACTCCCAGATCACGTCGATCACCGCCTGCAGGTTCGCGGGCGGCACCGCCTCCGGCACCACCACGTAGCCCTGCTCGCGGAAGAAGGTCAGGTCCGCATCGCTCAGCACGCTCATGACGAACCGATCATGCGCGACGGATGATGATCAGCCAACCGGGGGACCAGGATCAGGCTCCCGGCGCCGGCGGCGTTCCCACCGCAGGGACCTCGACGTCCAGCAGGGAATCCCGACGGTCGCCCGCCCCGGCGACGCCGCGGAAGTAGGTCTCCGTCACCCGCGGGTCGCTGAACGGCACGAGCGTCAGCGGTACGAGCTGGCCGTCCGGCAGCTCGGCGTCGATCGAACCGTGACCCGAGCCGTCCTGCATCCTGCAGCTCGCCACACGCGGGGCGGCATCCGCAGGAGACGTGCCGCCCGCGCCGAGGCCCGCTTCGGTCGTCGCATACACCACCGGTCCGCGCATGACCGCCACGCGGCCGCGCTGTCGGCGGAACCCGCGCACCAGGCGCCACGGCATGTGCAGCGCGATCTCCACACGATCGCCCCGCGCCCAGGTGCGGTCGATCGCGAACCAGCCGGAGGCGTCCGCCGCCGCCCGCTCGGAGCCGTTCACCGCCACGACGGCCGACTCTGCCCAGCCGGGCCGGCGCAGCCGCAGCGTGAAGCGCACCGGCTCGGGCGCATCAACCTCGATCGCGACCGTACCGCTCCACGGCAGACCGCTCTCCACGTCCAGCTCCACCGCCACCGCGCCGACGAAGGCACGCAGCCGGCACGTTTCGTAGAGAGCGAGCGCCAGACCGTCGTCGGTCCGATGCGCGATCAGCGACGGCAACTCGGCGACGATGCGCCGATAATTCCCGGGGCAGCAGTAGGTGTCCGCAGGATGCCAGAGCCGCGGGCCCGAGGCGGGAGAGTAGTAGCGGATCTTGCGGCCGTCGAGGCTGTTGGCGGCGAACAGGGCATTGTACATCGCCCGCTCGATGAGATCGGCGTAGTACGAGTCGCCCGTGCGCCGCAGGAGGTGGTCGGCCCAGCGGATCAGGTAGGCGGTCGCACAGGTTTCGCCCAGCTTGCCGTCCACCTGCTGATCCGAGTGCCAGCACTCCCCCTGCCCGCAGGCGCCGCTCACCGTCAGCCCACCGCCGACGCGCAGGTAACTGAGCGCGATGGCGCTGGCCCGGGGCAGCGCTCCTGCCGAACTGTCCCGATTCAGCTCGAGCTGCGCCAGGCAGCGTCCAAGATAGGCGTAGGCATGGCCTTCGACAGCGCCCTCGCGCCCCTCGACGATCGGAGCACACCAGTCGCGGACGCCCAGGTCGTCCTCCACGAAGCGGCGATAGGCTGGATCTCCGGTCACTTCCGCCACCCTCAACATGCCGCGGTCGACGCCGAGCAGCACGATCGGATACCAGATGGTCCCATCGGCGACCTGCCGCCAGCGTCCGTCAGCCAGCCGCGGCAGCAGCCACGCCGCAAGGCGGCACGCACCATCGCGGGCGCCGGCGTCGCCGAACCACCTCCACGCCTCGGTCAGCGCCTGCAGCAGGTAGCCCTGCTCGTGCGCGTCCCAGAATCGATAGGTGCGATCCTCGCCAGCGAGAATCCCCAGGTACCCGGAGTCCTCCTGCGCCGCGAGCAGCTCGGCCGTGATCCGCTCCCGCAGCTCCGCCGCCGCGCCGCCGTAGAGCCGGGCGACGCCGTTCAGGGCGGACAGCGTCTTGCCCATGCCGATGTAACCGACCGCGGCCCGGCGCTCCCGGAACGGCGCCAGAAAGTCCCGCTCCCAGTCCAGCCGGCTGAGATTGCCCTCCCAGAGGGCGCGCACGCGCTCGCCCAGATGCCCGTTCAGGGCCAGGACGGCGATGCCGTCAGCGTCCGCCATATGCCGCAGTTTACCAGCCCCTCGATCCCGTTCGGTCTCGACAGGCTAAGGGCGTACCGTGCGCTCGGTCAACGGACGGCGCACACCGCCTGCGCCTCAGACGTCGAGCCGAAAGGTGCCGCGCCGCGCACCGCGCTCGATGCCCGTGAGGTCCAGCGTGTCGGCGAAGTGGCATGACACCAAATGCTGCTCCGACCCGTCACCCACGTCGACCAGGGGCGGCTCTTCCGCGGAGCACACCGCCTGCGCGTAGGGGCAGCGCGGGTGGAACAGACACCCTGGCGGCGGATCGGCGGGATCCGCCACGTCGCCCGGCAGCACGATGCGCGTCCGGCCGCGCCGTTCCAGATCGGCAGAGGGGACCGCGGACAGGAGCGCTTCGGTATACGGATGCTTCGGATCGAAGAACAGCGTCTCCGTGCGCGCCAGCTCGACGATCCGCCCCACGTACATCACCGCGACGCGGTCGGCCAGGTACTCGACCACCGCCAGGTTGTGCGACACGAACAGGTAGGTCAGGTCGTGCCGCCGGCGCAGCTCCTGCATCAGTTCCAGCACCTGCGCCTGCACCGACACGTCCAGCGCCGACAGCGGCTCGTCTGCGACCAGAAACCGCGGCCCCAACGCGAGCGCGCGGGCGATGGCGATGCGCTGCCGCTGGCCGCCGGAGAAGGCGTGCGGGTAGCGGCGGAGGTAGGCCGCATCCAGCCCCACGTCCTCCAGGAGCGCCGCCACGCGCTCCTGCAGGTCCTGCCGCGAGGTGACCACGCCGTGGGTGATCAGCGGCTCGCCGACCGACTCCAGCACGTTGAGCCTGGGGTTCAGCGACGAGTACGGATCCTGGAACACCATGCCGGCGCGCCGCCAGAACGACTTGAGCTCCCGCTCGTTCAGCGTGGTGACGTCCAGCGGCTCCTCTCCCTCGAAGCGGTAGACCACGCTGCCGGCCGTCGGGTCGATCGCGCGCAGCACGCAGCGGCCGGTGGTGGTCTTGCCGCAGCCGCTCTCCCCGACCAGCGCCAGGACCTCGCCCGGCTGAATGGAGAAGCTGATCCCGTCCACCGCCCGCACGTCGCCGACATGGCGGCGCATCAGGCCACGCGTGATCGGGAAACGCTTGGCCAGGTCGCGCACCTCGAGAATGGGCTTGGCGGGAGATGGGGCCGCTCCTCGGCTCGCTTGGCGCTCACTCATACAGGTAGCAGCTCACCAGGTGCCCCGGCTCGACGTGGCGAGCCTGCGGATAGACCCCGTCGCACACCCCCGCCATGGCGTGCGTGCAACGGGGATAGAACGGGCATCCCGGCGGCGCGGACAACGGCGACGGCACGCTGCCGCCGATCGCCTCGATCCGCTGGTCGTGCCCTTCGCCCAGCACGGGCACCGAGTTCAGCAGCGCCACCGTGTAGGGATGCTTCGGCGCCCGGAACACCTGCTGCACCGCCCCCGACTCCACGTCCCGACCGAGATACATCACCATCACCCGGTCGCACAGCTCGGCGATCACCGCCAGGTCGTGGGTGATGATGATCAGCCCCATCTGCAGTTGTTCCTGCAGCGCCTTCATCAGCTCCAGCACCTGCGCCTGGATCGTCACGTCCACCGCCGTGGTCGGCTCGTCGGCGATCAGCAGGCCGGGCCGGCAGGCCAACGCCATGGCGATCATCGCGCGCTGCCGCATGCCGCCCGAGACCGCCCACGGATAGGCGTCGATGGTCTGCTCCGGCTTCGGCATGCCGACCTGCCCGAGCATGTCGACGGCGCGCTGCCGCGCCTCGCGCGCCGAGCAGCGCTGGTGCAGGCGGATCACCTCCGTGACCTGGTTGCCGATGGTGTACACCGGGCTGAAGGCGGCCATCGGTTCCTGGAAGACCAGCGCTATCTCCGCGCCGCGGATGGCGCGGATCTCCCGCCCGCCGGCGGCCAGACCGGTCAGCTCGACCGGGCCGCCGGGGCGATACAGCACGATGCTGCCCGAGACGATGCGGCCGTTGCGGGGGACGATCCGCATGATCGACTGGGCGGTCACGCTCTTGCCGCAGCCGCTCTCGCCGGCGATGCCCAGGGTCTCCCCACGGTGCAGGTCGAAGCTCACCCCGTCCACGGCGCGCACCGTCCCCTCGCGGGACTCGAACCAGGTGCGCAGCTCGCTCACGCCGAGCAGCAGCTCGCCGGTGCGCCGGGCCTCCCTGCCACTCATATCCGGGCCGCTCATATCCGGGCCGCTCATACGTGCGCGTACGGGTCGGCGGCGTCGCGCACGCCGTCGCCGACGAAGTTGAACGCCAGCACCACGACGATGATGAACAGCCCCGGAATCAGCAGCCACGGCGACAGCGCCAGCACGTGGGTCTTCTGCGCCTCCGCCAGCAGCACGCCCCAGCTTATGGCCGGCGCCTGCAGCCCCAGGCCGATGAAGCTCAACGCGCTCTCCCCCAGGATCATGGCCGGAATGGACAGCGTCAGCGACGCGATGATGTGGCTGAGAAAGCCCGGCAGCAGGTGCCGGAAGATGATCCGCTTGCGGCTGGCGCCGTTGAGGCGCGCCGCGGCCACGTAGTCCTCCTCCCTGAGCGCCATGAACTTGCCCCGTACCACCCGCGCCAGGCCGGTCCAGTCGATCAGGGACAGGATCACGACGATGGCGAAGTAGCGCATCGTCATCGACCACCATTTGGGCAGCGCCGCGCTCAGCCCCATCCACAGCGGCAGCGTCGGCAGCGACTGCACGAACTCGATGACCCGCTGGATGACCAGGTCGACCGCGCCGCCGAAGTACCCGGAGATCCCTCCGATGGTGATGCCGAGCACGAAGGTCACGGCGATGCCGACCAGGCCGATGGTCAGGGAGATGCGGCTGCCGATAAGGATGCGGGTGAACAGGTCCCGGCCCAACCGATCGGTCCCGAAGAGGAAGATGCGCGCCTCCGGATCGTCGAGCCCGAACAGGTGCAGATCGGTCTCGAACAGGCCCCACAACACGTACGAGTCGCCGCGGGCGAAGAGCCGGATCGGCACCATGCGGCTCCGATCCTCGGAGTACACCGTACGGAACTCCGCAAGGATCAGCTCGGAATGGTACGGATACACGAACGGGCGCAGATGGAAGCGACCCTCCTCATCGACGAAATGGATGCCGGTGGGCGGCGCGTAGACGAAGGCGGCGTCGTGGCTTCGCGGATCGTAGGGCCCCACGAAATCCGCGAACGCCGCCACCAGGTACATCACGCCCAGCACCACCAGCGCGATCACCGCACCCTTGTGCCGGGTGAAGCGCCAGCGCATGAGCTGCCACTGCGAGGCGACCGACACCTGCTCGTCGGCGGCTCCGGATGCGGCCGAGGCGGGACGAGTCACGGCACTCATACCGACTGCCGAATGCGCGGGTCGACCCACGCCAGGACGATGTCCGACACCAGCGTGCCGATCACGGTCAGCGTGCTCAGGATCATGATGATGCTGGACGCCAGAAACAGGTCCTGCGCCAGCAACGCCTCCAGCAGGATCGGTCCCAGGGTCGGAAGGCCGATCACCAGCGAGACCAGCACCTCGCCGCTCACCAGGCTGGGGAGCAGCCAGCCGATGGTGCTGGCCCACGGGTTGACCGCGATCCGGAACGGGTACTTGTACAGCACCCGCGCCTCCGACAGGCCCTTCGAGCGGGCCACGGTGACGTACGTCTTCTGCAGCTCGTCCAGCAGGTTGGCACGGATGCTGCGGATCGTGCCTGCCGTGCCGGCGGTGCCGATCACGACCGCGGGGATGATCAGGTGCTTGAGCAGGTCCCACATCCGCGCCAAGCTCCACGGCGCCATCGCGTACTCGCGTGAGAACAGGCCGATCTGCACTTGGCCGGTCCAGGCGAACCACGCCCACACCAGCACCAGGGCCAGCAGGAAGTTGGGCACCGCCAAGCCGATGAAGCCGATGAAGGTCGCGACGTAATCGCGGATCGAGTATTGCTTCGTGGCCGACAGCACACCGATGGGGATGCCGACCACGTGCACGAACACGAACGAGACCGCCGTGATCAGGATACTCCAGGGCAGGCGCTCGCGCACGATCACGATCACGAGCTCGCCTGAGAGCGAGCGGCCCAGGTCGCCGCGCACGATCTTGCTCAGCCACTTCAGGTACTGGACGGCGAGCGGCCCATCGACGCCGTACTGCAGGCGCAGCGACTCGATCAGCGCCTCGTCGACCACCTCGCCCTGGGCGTAGAGCCGCTCAATGTAGTAGCTGAAGTAGTCGCCCGGCGGCAACTCGATGATGATGAAGCTGAGGAGCGAGACGGCCAGCAGCACCGGCACCATGAGCGCCGTGCGGCGGGCGATGAACGGCAGCATCCGCCGTGAGAAAGCGAAGGAGGGGCGCGCGCCCCTCCTTCTCGCCTATCCGTGAGCCGCGCGGCTACATGCGCAGGTAGAACTGCGCCGGAATGTTGAAGATGCCGGTCGCCTGCTGCGGATTCGGCACGTTGCGCAGGCGGTTCGTGGCGATCTGGTAGCCGCGCAGGTTCGGCGGCACCACGGTGCCGAAGGTGACGAACAGCTCGTCGTAGAGGATCCCTATCATCTCCTGCACGGCCGCGATGCGCGTGGCCTCATCCGGCTCCTGCACCGCCTGGTCGCGGATCGCCCGGTAGCGCTTGAACGCCTCCGGCGGCTCCTCGCCCTCGGCTCCGCCGCTGGCGATCCACTTGTACCACTCCTGAGCGAAGCGCCAGCGGTGGACGGCGCCGAAGTCGGCCCGGAACAGCGGATTGACGACGCGGCCGCCCATGCAGTTGGCGTGTATGGCCACTTCGTGCTCGCTGTTGTCGAGCTGTGACCAGAAGGTCGACCACTCGACGACGGTGGGCTGCACCTCGACGCCGACCGCCTCCCAGTAGCCGTCGTACAGCTCCGCCGCCTCGCTGGCCAGGAGCGACCACTTGTTCGGGATGGAGAGCAGGATGCGCATCCGTTCGCCGTCCGGACGCAGGCGGAAGCCGTCGGAGTCGCGCTTGTCCAGCCCCGCCCGGTCGAGCAGGCTGTTGGCCAGCTCCACGTCGTACTCCAGGCCGACCTGCCCGAAGCGCTCGCCGTGGTAGGGAGGCCCGAACACGAACGTCGGGTTGGCGACGGTTCCCGCGCCCTTGAACAGGAGCTGGTTGACCTCGTCGCGGTTGACCGAGTGGGAGAGTCCCAGGCGGAAGTCCTTGTTGCGGAGCACCTCGCGCATCCCGGGGTCGGGGTGGAACAGGTTGAACCAGGTCGTGCCGACCGAGTTGGCGCAGTTCGGAATCGGCTCGATGATGCGGAAGTCGTTCTCGATCCCCTTGTGCACGGCCAGCGGCAGGCTGTCCAGGCCGCCGAATCCGCCGGTGAGGAACCAGTCGACGTCGCCGGAGATGGACTTGAGGAAGAACGCCTCGCCGGCGCCCTGGATGCTCTCCATGTCGATCTGGTCGATGTACGGGAGTTGGTTGCCGGCCGAGTCCACCTTGAAGTAGTAGGGGTTGCGCTTCAGGGTGAAGATCGGGTCCTTGTAGGAGTTGGCCGGCACCCAGGACGTCAGGTACGGCCGGTTCACCGACAGGCTCTCCTGCGAATATTCCTGCCTCATCACGTCGGTCCAGGTCTCCAGGCCGCGCGCTTCGATCTCCTTCTCGATCTCGCTCATGTCGGTGTAGGTGGGGTGGAACTGCTTCAGGTAGTGCGCTGGCAGGTAGGGCGTGGGCCGCAGGAAGGTCATCTGCTCGATGAGCGTGCCGCGCGGCGCGTCGAAGGATATCTGAATGGTGTAGTCGTCGATCTTGCGGATCTCGCCCGGCGCCTCGGCGCCATCCACGAAGGACGTGCCGCCGGCGAACATGTCCTTGTTGAGGGCCACGTCGTTCCAGTAGAACAGCCAGTCGTCGGCGGTGTGCGGCGTGCCGTCGCTCCAGCGGATGCCCTCGCGCAGGTAGAGGGTCCAGGTGCTCGCGTCGTCGCTCGCCTCCCAGCCGGCCAGCGTGTTGGGCACGATCCGTGCGAGGTCGGGGGTCAGGACGGCCGGGAACTCGTACAGGAACCAGTTGTCGGTCCAGCCGCTGCCGCCGTCGGTGAGGAAGTTCATCGTGCCGCCGTAGCTGCCTACCTCCTCGGGCACGATCACGACCGGTTCGGCCGGGATGCGCTCGGCGAGCGGTGGCAGGTCACCGGCGTCGACCATCGCCTGAGTCATCGGCGACTCCGACAGGGTCAGCGGCCCGGACTCCGCCTCCCAGGCGCTCAGCTCGTAGATCTGTGCGAAGCCGTCGGCGGATGCCGCGAGCGGCGTCAGAAGCAATGCGGTCGCTGCGATGAGTAGAAACGCACGGTTTCTACCTCCAGAGTATCGTCCGAGCATGGTGGAACCTCCGGTGGGATTGTCGTTCAACAGGAGATGGTACCCTTTCCGGGGCGGCCGAGCAACCCGCTGCTGGCGGCATGCCCGGATCAGTCTTCGGGCGGTTCGATCACCAGGCGGCCGGCTTCCTCCACCAGGCGCACCCGTCCGCCGATGCCGTACCGGTCGCGCAGCTCCTCCGGGACCTGCATGCGGCCGGCGGAATCCAGCAGCACGAAGTGGTCGTGGCTCGGCGAATCGGTGTCCGCCGGCGTGCCGGGATCTGCCGCCGCTTCCGTAGCGACAGCGCCTTCTTCACGGGCATCGGCGTGCGCGCCAGCCGGGGCACGGGGGTCGGTCAGTCGCACCGCCTCGGTGGCGGTCTTGCCGTCGCGGATCGCCACGTAGCGGTCCAGGGATCCGGCCACGTTGGTGTCGTGGGTGACGATCACCACCGTCACGCCGAGCTCGCGGCGGACGGTGTCGAACAGGGTCAACAGCCGGGCGGCGTTCTCGTCATCCAGCGATCCGGTCGGCTCGTCGGCCAGCAGCACCTGCGGCGCGTTGGCCAGCGCGATGGCGACCGCCACGCGCTGCTGCTCGCCGGTGGACATCGCCTGCGGCCGGTGCCGGGTGCGGTGCCCCAATCCGACCAGACGCAGCAGCTCCAGCGCCCGCGGCCGATCGAAGCGGCCGGCCACCATCATCGCCAGCTCGATGTTCTCGACGGCCGTAAGATACGGGATCAGATTGCGTGCGGTGTTCTGCCAGACGAAGCCGACATCCTGGCGCCGGTAGCGAAGCCGCTGGCGGTCGTTGAGCGCCACCAGGTCGATGCCGGACACCCATGCCCTGCCGGCCGACGGGGTATCCAATCCGCCCAGCACGCTCATCAGGGTGGTCTTGCCGCTGCCGCTCGGGCCGATGATCCCCATCAACTCGCCGCGCTGCACCTCCAGGTCCAGCCCCTGCAGGGCGACCACCTCGATGTCCTCGATCTTGTAAATCTTGATCAGGCCGGCGCAGCGGATCGCCCTGGACACCGTCGGATCGCTCACGGCTCCTCTCCCAACCGGACGGCACCAGCCACCTGACGGCGGCTGATGAACATCGCCACCGCCACCACCGCGGCCGCCAACGCGGCGGCCACCACCAGCAGCAGCGTGGTGAGGTCAGCCACGTCGGTCACCACCAGGTACGGCGGCACGGTCGACACCTCCGAGGCTCGGTCGCGCAGGAGCGGCAGGAACAGCAGCGACGCGATCCGTGCGCCCGCGACACCCAGCCCCACCCCCACGCCGACGGTCAGCAGCCGTTCCACCGCCAGCACGCCGGTGGTCTGTACCGCCGACAGGCCGTTGGCGCGCAGCGCGGCGAGCTGCACCGACTGCTCCCGCGTGGCGGAGATGGTGGACACCAGCAGCGCCAGCACGGTCACCGCCGCCGCCGCGACGAAGCCCAGCGACAGCACGCCGAAGAAGCCCCTACGGTACGGCTCACGCTGCAGCTCGGCGAGCTGTTGCCGCGTGTCCAGCACCCGCTCGGCGACCACGCCGAGCGAGGCGAGCTCCTCCACCAGGAGATCCACTCCGGTCGCGCCATCCGCGGCGTTCATTTCCTGCTCGTTCAGCGAGTACCAGCTCTCATAGGGTTCCAGCACGGTGAAGTCCTGCACGTGCGCGAGGTTGGCCACCACGAACGCGCGCTCGTAAGGATCGAGCGCCGGCCAGTAGGGGATCACGCCCACGACGTACACCTCGATCGGCTGGTTCTGGTACTCGATGGTGAAGGCGTCCCCCGGTCCCAGGGTGTAGCGGTTGGCCAGCGCCCCGCTGATCAGCACCCCCTCCCGGTGGCGGGCCAGGGCCACCAGGTAGTCCGTGAACGGGTACGGCAGCAGATCGTCCCGTTGCCACGCCGCGCGAACGAACTCTTCCGGGACCAGCGCCAGCAGGTTGAAGGACCCGAGCTGACGCGATCCCTTGCTCCCCTCCGCACGGCGGTAGAGCACCCGCGCCATCGCCTCCACGCCGGGGATCTCCGCCCGCGCCAGCCACGGTGGCTCGCTCGCCGCGACCGGCCGCGGGTCCTCGCGCCGCCGCGGGGGCGCCGGGTCGCTGGGATCCGGCGGGACCCACGACTCGATCACCACCACCTCCGCCCCCACCAGGTAGCGGATCCGGTCGGCGATGTTGAGCTGCAGCGTGCGCGCCGCCGAGCCGTTGTAGATGCCCATCGCCACCGTGACGATCAGCAGCACTACCACGGACACGAACGGGCCGGTGTTGCGGGCCAGCCGGCGGAAGCTGAGCTGCCACACCACCCCGCGCACGATGGTGGTGAGCCGGCTCATTGCCGCCATGGCGAGCGGAAACAGCCGCAACACCACCAGCCCGAAGCCCAAAAAAAAGAGCACCGGGACCACGAACAGCAACGGGTCCGCGTCGACGGTGGCGTCGGGCGCCAGCCGGATCGACTGCCAGCGCAGGCTCGAGTAGCCGTAGAAGCCGACCCCCAGCACGATGACGTCGATGAAGTAGCGGTGCCAGAACGAGCGGCGCATGCCGCGCGCGCGGAGCTGCCTGAGCGTCACCACCGACAGCCGCCCGCCGGCGGCGGCCGGGCCCACCGCGGCGGCCACCGCCAGGAAGCTCGCCAGCGCCGCGAACCAGCGGGACTGGCGCGTGACCGCCAGCGGCAGGGCCGAGCCGGCGTCGCTGCCGGCAGCGCCGGCGAGCGCCGCGAAACCCAGGAACCCCTCGGTCGAGCCCACCGAGCGCGCGGCGATCAGACCCACGTGCGGCCCGACGAGCGCCGCCACGCCGGCCAGCACCGCCCACTCCAGCGCGAAGCTGGCCAGCACCTGCAGGCGGCCGGCGCCACGGCTGTGCAGCGTGGCGACCTCCGCGATGCGCTGCTCGACGCTGAGCGCCGCCATCAGCATGACGTAGGCGACGATCATGGCGAGCGTCGGCGCCGCCAGGGACAGCAGGAACAGCGACACCTGGTCCAGGATCCGCTTGAAACGGTGAAAGAACTCCAGGGGCGACAGCCAGAACTCCGTGCCGGGGACCATCCCGGCCATGCGGGCTTCGATGGCCTCCAGTTGCGAGATCAGGTGGCCCACGTCGGCCACCTGCACCCGCCGGTCGTCGAACACCCATTGCCAGTCGGCCCGGTCGACGCGCAGGCCGGCCTGCTGCATGCGCGCGAACGGCTCGTCGCGGATGAACAGGCGGTCGGGCAGCAGCGGGTAGATCCACTCGCGGGAGGTCAGCCCCGGCCGCGGGCGCACCAGCCCCACCACCTCGATCGCGACTATGGCGAAGCGCTGCCCCTGCAGAGTGCGCACGTCGATGCCGGCCGCGCCCGCTGCCGCGGCGTCGATCTCCTCGTCCTGTCTCAGGCTGTACGCCCACCAGTAGCGCGACCCCACCAGCAGCTCCAGCTCGTCCAGGGTGCGCCCGCCGACCACCACCTCGACCACCCCGTCGTCACGGTCCCGGAACCAGCGGCCGTCGCTCAGGTCCGCGTGATCCTGCAGCTTGCCCATGACGCCGAGCTCCGCACGGGTGACGCGGCCCCCCGGCTCCGCCGCCGCGGAGAGCAGCAGGAAATCGACCCCGAACGTCTTGTAGGAAGAGAAGCTCTGCGCGGGCTGACCCACGGCTGCCTGCAGCGCGTTCCCCAGGTAGCGCTCGAGTCGCGCGATCTGCGCGGGCTCCACCGCAAGCTTGCGGCGCGGGTTGCGGTGTGACGGGATCACCGCGAACGGGGCGCGAAAGCTGTCCTGCTCTCGCCAGTGCTGGATGAAGCTGCGCTGCAGGCTGGCCGCGGAGTAGATCGGCACGGCCGCCACGAACGCGGACGCCAGGACGAGCCCCAGCAGCAGCGGCGTCACCAGGCGCCAGTTCTTGGCGATGCGCTTGAGGGTGATCCACAAGAGCGCCAGCACATAGCGGCCCAAACGGCCGACGCTGGCCGGTTGCAGGATCAATGCACCCTCATTTGAGGGTGCATTTCCCGGCTGGAGTAGCCACATGACACAAACCGTCCAGGCGTCACCACGCCAGGTACTCGTTGGCGCCGTCGCCACACGGGGAAATGCACCCTCATTTGCCGATGACGGTCTGTCCGGACTCCAGGCCCTCCAGAATCTCGACGCGCGTGTCGGTGCGGACACCCACCTTCACGTCGACCTCGCGCCGCTGCACGCCCTCCAGGACCCGCACGTAGGTGCGTCCCTGGAACGCGCGCAGGGCGGCAACGGGAATCAGCAAGGTGTCGCGGCGGAAGTCGACCAGCACGCGCGCCGCGTGGCGGGCCCCCATGCGGAACGACACCGCGTCGGCCTGGTCGAGCCGCAGGTGCACGACGTACTCCTCACGCCGGAGGGCGGCGTCGCGGCCCGAGGTGCGGTTGGTGAGCCGCGACACCGTGCCCGGCGCCCAGGTGCCCGAGGTGATCTGGACCTGCGCCGATTGCCCGACCTCCACGCGGTCGAACTGGTCCACGCTGACCTCCATCTGCAGCTCCAGGTCCGAGGGGTCGGCGATCTCGATGATGGTGCGGTAGCCCTCGACCACCTCGTCCACCTCGGGGTTCACCCGCGTGATCACCCCGTCGTAGGGCGCGCGGATGGTGTGCGCTTCCAGACGCCGGCGCAGGAAGTCGACCGACTCCTCGCGCTTGGACAGCTCCAGTTGGCGGATCTGCCGGTCGACGTTCGAGGAGCCCGGATTCTGCGACGTGGCCCGCAGGCGGTCGATCTCCAGGTCGATCTCGGCCAGGCGCAGGTTGTGCTGGATCGGGCCGCTGGCAATCCGCGCCAGGATCTGCCCCTGCGTCACCCGGTCGCCCGTCCCGACGTTCAGCTCCGCCAGCCGGCCGCCCTCCTGGAAGTACAGTTCCAGCAGCCGTACCGACTGCACGCGCGCCACCCGCTCGATCTCGACCGCGAGATCACGCCGCTCCACCGGGTAGGTGGGGGCCGAGGTGCGGGCGCCGAGCTCCGACAGCTCGGCCGGCAACTCCAGATCGTCGGCCGGCCGTTCGCAGGCCGCCAGGAGAACCAGGACCGTCAGGCCGATCGCCGCGAACGCCGTACGGATCCTCATGACGCCCCGTCCGCGACCCGCTCGACCCGCTGCAGCGTGCCGTCCGTCATCGCGTACACCAAATCGGCGTACCCGGTCGCCGCGTGATCGTGGCTGGTGACCACGGCGGTCATGCGGCGCTCCTCGACCGCCGAGCGGAGAAGCTGAAGGACCGTGGCGCCGGAACGCTGGTCGAGCTCGCCGGTCGGCTCGTCCGCGAACAGCACGGTCGGCTGCTTCACCAGCGCCCGCGCCACGGCGACGCGCTGCTGCTCGCCGCCGGACAGCTCGAACACGCGGTGATGGGCGCGCGGCCCGAGGCCTACCTGCTCGAGCTGCTCGCGCGCTCGGCCTGCGGCGGTGCGGGGATCCACCCCCCCGATGCGCAGCGGCAGATCGACGTTCTCCAGCGCCGTGAGCCCCGGCAGCAGGGCAAGCGCCTGGAACACGAACGCCGCGGTGTCGCGCCGCCATCGGTTGCGTTGCCCGCCGCTCATGCCGTGCAGGTCGCGGCCGTTCACCTTCACGCTGCCGCTGGTGGGGCGGTCGAGCCCGCCGAGCACGTTCAGCAGCGTGGTCTTGCCGGACCCCGAGCGGCCGCGGAGCAGCACGAAGCAGCCGGCGCGGATCGAGATGGACACGCCCCTGAGCGCATTCACCTCCTCCACGCCGACACGGAACACCCTGGTGATGTCCTCGGCCTCGATCAACGCCTGCGGCAGTTCACTGGTCATCGTGCTTCCCGGGTCGCGGCGCATATTAGCACCGCCGCTCGCGCGTCCCGTACGTATCACGCGCGGTCTGCGCCGGTGAAGGCTGCCTTCTCCCCGTTCAGTTCCGCGACGCTCGGATACATCGGCGCCCACTCCCCCTTCGGATCCATGGCCACCACCTGATCGCCGTCGCAGACGACGTGATACGGCCGGTGATTCACCCACTCGGCGCCACCGCGGCGCGGCACGGGGAAGGTGATCTCGAGGGTGTCGGGGACGGCGTGCGGGACGATCAGCCAGTGGTCGGTCAGACACGGTTGCTCCGCTACGCCGTCGCGCCGCACGGCGAGACGGCCGGCGTCCAGCCAGCTCGGCCGGCGGATCCGGAGCGTGGCCGGCTCCCGGTCCGCCCGCCGCGTGGCGATGCGCAGGCGGCCCCGCTCCGGCAGGCCGCTGTCCACCTGCAGCGACGGGACCCGGTTCGAGAACAGCAGGTTCACGGCCATGCCGAGGTGATCCTCGGCGATACCGGCGCGGATGGCGGCCCACAGGCACTGGATGCCTCCCTGGGTGATGTCCAGGACGCCGAAGCGCGAGCGGCCGTAGCGGTCGTTGACCGCCGGGCATCCCCAGCCTCCGTCCTCCCCGTCCGGCACACGCGGCGGCGGGTTCTTCGGGTCGTCGGGCGGCCGGAGGTAGGGTTGGCCGATCCGCCACTGCGACGGCAGCACGTGGCTGCGGATCATGCGCTCGGCCGACTCGAAGAAACGAGGCCAGCCGGCGCGGCCCAGGATCAGCGCGGCCTGCACCATGTCGCCGGTGTTGTTGACCTCGCCCCGTCCGGGGATGACCTCCCTCCACGCGCCTTCGATCGACCAGCCGAAGCTGGAGCAGGTCGGCGGCAGTCCCACCTCCATGATGCGGCGGGCGTGGTCGAGGGTGTCGAGGTCGCCGGCCAGCAACCCCCAGTCGGCCAGTCCGTGCACGGTGCCGGTGATCGAGTGCGTGTGATTGCCGGCGAAGTGGGTCAGGTGGCCGTCTTCCGTGAACGCCTCCGCGCGGACCAGGCGGACGAAGCGCTGCGCCAGCTCCAGCGCACGCGGGTCGCCGAGCGCCCGGTACGCCTGGGTGAGCGCCATGATCAGCCGGCCGCGGTCCTGCGTGCAGGACTTGAAGAATGTGCCGATCACGCGGTGGTCGGCGAACGGCAGCGGGCCGCTCAGGAGCGGCTCTCCAGCGATCCGGTCGGCGTGGTACAAACCGCCGTCGTCGGTGATGGCCAGCAGGGTGTCGAGCAGCGTGCCGAGCCGGCGCCGAGCCTCCGGGTCGCCGTCGACGCGGTACAGCTCCAGGAGCGCTTGCACCGCCTCCCGAAGGTTGTGGGAGGAACAGGTCATGCCGGGCTGCTGGCCGTCGTGATAGAAGTCGGTCAGGCGGCACCAGGCGGCCGGGAAGCCGGCCGGGTTGTCCAGGGTGGCGAACAGGACGGCGCGCAGCGCCCCGAGGACCGCGCCGTCGACCGCGCGGCCGGTGACCTCCCGCCCCTTCAGCAGGCCGTCGAGGGCGCGGCCGACGTTGTGGGTGAGATCCTCCGCGATGTATCGGTCATCGCCATGGGCGACCGCGGCGGCCGCGTCCAGCTCCCCCAGCGGCCCCGCCCAGCGCTCGACGTAGCCCATGGCGCGCTCGACGGGCTCGCGCAGACCCACTTCCGCCGGCATCGCGCCGCCTACGCCTCCACGTGCAGGCGGTGCGTGAGGATGCGCCCCTGCCCGTCCTCGACCGCCCAGTGGGTGGCCAGCACCTCGGTCTCCGACAGGCGCAGCAGCGACGGCTGGCCGAACTTGAGACTGACCGCCATGGTCGCGTACGCCGCGACCCGCATGGCCGGCGCGTTCTCCCACAAGCAGAATTCCGCGATCGTCCGCCAGCGGTCGCCGGCCAGATCGACCAGCCGCGCGTAGACGCCGATCTCCGTGCCCTCGCGTTGCGAGTGGACGGAGAGCACCACGTCCCCGTCCCAGGAGATCAGGTTCGAGGCCTGCGCCCGCACGCCGGTGTCGATCGGCGCGGACCAGGTGGCGCCGCCGTCGTGGGAGATCGTGACGTGGTTGGTCAGGTTGGTGCCGCCGACGTGGTCCATGATCCAGGACAGGGCCACGATCCGGCCGTCCGGCAGCTCGCACAGCCGGGGCTCGGACGGGGCGTAGCGGCCGGCCGGGTCGACAAAAAAGTCGGTCCTGTCATCCCAGGTCCCGCCGCCGTCGTCGCTGCGCACCAGGGCGCCCACGCAGCCGGACGGGTTGCTCCCGTCCCAGCGCGGGAACAGGGAGCCTGCGCCCAGGATCGTGCCGCCGGCGAGCTGGATGGTCGGCCCGGACAGCTCGATCAGCTCGGGGCGGGTTCGGGGGATCACCGCCGGCTGCGTCCAGGTCCTGCCGTCGTCGTCGGAGAACGACACCAGGTTGTCGCCGCCGCGCACGCCGTCGGTGGCCGCGTTGGTCAGCACCTCGTCCGGGCCGCTACGGTGGAAATGGTAGCCGGCGGCGATCAGCCGGCCGTCGGCCAGGACCGTCGCCTTGAGGTAATCGGAGTGGTGGGCGTGGGCGCCGCTCGCCGGCCGCTCGTGGAGCGGCCCCTGCAGCTCCCAGGTGCGGCCGCCATCGGCCGAGCGGGACACCATGGTCGTGCCGTTGGTGGCCTCCAACGCCTCGCCCAGCATGAACAGGGCGAGCAGGTCCCCTGACGGCAGCGCCACCAGCCCGGGAAAGTAGGCGTGCCGGCTGCGCAGGCTCGGCACCGGGTTTTCGTAGACGGTGTGATGGTCGATGGTACGGATCGTGGGCATGACGGCTCCTCCTCCGTGGCGTGATCATGCCCCGGTCGCAACCGAAGGCAAGCAGCCCACAGCATAGCGTGTTGACGCACAACGCTTGGCCGCGGCCAGAAACACGAGCGTGTCGGCTCTCTTCTCACGTCTGATCGAGTCCATGCAGGCCGAAGAGGAGACCGGGATCGACACGAACGTCCTGCTGGACGTGTTGGCCCGCCGGGAACCGTTCCATGCGGCCGCGAGTCGGATCTGGATGCGATCCAGTCAACGTACGCGGCTGCTAAGCTATCGCATGATCGATCGCCGCCGGCTCGCGCGCGTGGCGGTGCCGGCCGTGGCGGCCCTGCTCCTGCTGGGATGGATGGGGCACGCCCAGGAGCCACCGTCATCCACGCCGTTCAGCGGGCCGGAGTTCGTCGAAGCCGACTGTCCGATGTGGTTCGACCGCCCGCGCGGCGTGCACGTCGATTGCGGCTACCTGTCGGTGCTGGAAGACCGCGTCAAGCCCGACGGCAACGTGATCAGGCTTGCGGTGGCCAGGCTGCGGGGATCGACGCCCTCTCCGCATCCCGATCCGGTGATCTACTTGGCAGGCGGCCCGGGCGCGAGCGCCCTGGAGCAGATCGAACGGTTCATCGACGACGCGCGGTTCATCTGGAAGGAGCGGGATCTCATCCTGCTGGACCAGCGCGGCATCGGCCATTCCGAGCCGCGGCTGGAGTGCCCGGACTACCGCCGCCAGAATGCGGAGTTGCGCGAGCTCGACCTGGACCCGGACGAAGATCTGCAACGGCAGGTGGACGCGCTGCTAGCGTGCAAGCGCAACCTGTCGGAACAGGGCATCGACATGAGCGCCTACTCGCCGGAGGCGGTCGCGGCGGACATCGTCTCTGTTGCGGGGGCGATGGGCTATCGGGCGTATAGCCTCTACGGCAGCTCCTATGGGACCACGCTGGCGCTCACCGTGATGCGCGACTTTCCGGACAATCTTCGTGGCGTGATTCTGGATGGTGTGCTGCCGCCGCAGGTGAGGTTTACCGAGACCACCTACGCCAACGCGGCCTCCGCTCTAAAGGCGTTCCTTCGCCACTGCGAAGCGGACCGAGCGTGCGCCCAACGCTATCCCGCTCTGGAACAGGAGCTCTGGCAGGTGGTCGACCGCTATGCGGCACACCCGACCACGACCTCGTATTTCGACACGTACCTGAACGAGTCCTTCGAGGCGGACGTCAACGGCTATTTCGTTCTGTGGAGGGTGTTGGGATCGCTGCGCAGCGCTTCGTGGATTCCGTATGTGCCGTTTCTGTTACACCACATTGCCAGCGGGAATGAAGTGGTCGCCGGCGCGTTCATTGCCCCGACGTCTCGAGGGCGCAGATCAGCGATCGACAACGCCGCGGCCTGGGCATCTCTGTGGTGCTACTCCGAGGGCCGCTCTACCGACCGGACGGAGATTCTCGCCGACCGAGCTGCCCACCCCCGGCTGGTCGACCCCGAGAACCGGGGTCTGGTTCCGTCCCTGTGCGCACGGTGGCACGACCCGACCGTCCAACCCGTCGACAGGACGCCGGTGACCAGCGACGTCCCTACCCTCCTGCTGTCCGGTCAGTTCGATCCGACCACCCCGCCGCGGTGGGCCGAGCTGGCGGCGGAAACGCTGAGCCGCAGTCACTCGTTCGTGGTACCGATGGCCGGTCACGGCGTGGGCATGGATACCCCGTGCGGACGGCAGTTGGTCGAAGCGTTCCTGGACACGCCACGTCACGATCCATCGCCGGCGTGCACTCGAATCGCGGAAGGGAAGAAGCACGGATTCCGAACGATTTACCTCAACCGCGGCATGCGGATGAACAAGCGCGAACCCGGAGTGAAGAACTTGGCGCTGGGGCACGGAGCGTTGGCGATTCTGGCGATCCACCTGTCGGCGTTGATCGGTTGGTTGCTGGGGGCCGCGCTCCGGCGCTTCCGGAACCTCCCTGACACGACGCCGCCCTCGGTCCGCTCGCGGACGACCGCTGCCGCGCTCATCGCGGTCAGTGTCGGCTTTTGGTGGTCGGTGAGTGCAGCGGAAGACGTGCTGTTCCCCGTGGTGTTCCTTTGGGGCGCGTGGTTGCCGCACTGGGTCGTCGAGTTCTTCTTCGTCTTCACCGCACCACGAGAGCTGGGACTGATGAGTGACGATGTACTTCGGAATTTCGGCTATTACCCGTGGGTCCGCCCGCTGTTCGTCATCCCCTACGTGACGGCTGCCGCCACCCTGTACGTCCTGTATCTGGCACTACGGTCGTGGCGGGAGAAGTGGTGGAACCGGTTCGGCCGCGTGCACTACAGCGTCGTCGCGATCACGCTCGCCTGGTATCCGTTCCATCTTGTCTACTGGGGATTCATCTTGTAGTCGAGACCCGCAGTGCCGTGACGCGCGGTCAGACTCGTGCGCAGGCTGCTAAGCTATCGCATGGTCGATCGCCGTCGGCTCGCGGGCGCGACGGGCCCGGCCGGAGCGGCCCTGCTACTGGTGGCATGGATGGCGCAGGCCCAGCAGGAGCCAGGCACGGCCGAGCCCTTCACTCAGCCCGAGTTCGTCGAATCCCCGTGTCCGTGGCCCGACCGGGCACACGGCGCGCAGATCGATTGCGGCTACCTGTCGGTGCTGGAAGACCGCGCCAAGCCCAGCGGCAACGTGATCAGGCTGGCGGTGGCCCGGCTGCGCGGATCGGTCCGCTCTCGGCATCCCGATCCGGTGATCTACCTGGCGGGCGGCCCGGGCGAGAGCGTGGTGCAGAGAACGCACCGGTTCGTCCACGACGCGCGGTTCATCTGGGAGGAGCGAGACCTCATCCTCCTGGACCCACGGGGCGTCGGCCGCTCCGAGCCGCGGCTGGAATGCCCGGACTACCAAGGCCGGAAAGCGGAGCGACGGAAGCTCGATCTGGATCCGGGCGAAGCGCTGCGGCGGGAGGTGGACGCGCTGCTGGCCTGCAAGCGCACCCTCTCGGAAGAGGGCATCGACGTGAGCGCCTACTCGCCGCAAGCGGTCGCGGCGGACGTGGCCGATCTTGCAGCAGCGATGGGCTACGAGACATACAACCTCTACGGCAGGGGGTTCGGCACCATGCTGGCGCTCACCGTCATGCGCGACTTCCCGGAGAAGCCCGGCATGCGAACGCGGCCTCCGCGCTCCATGCGCTCTTTCGCCACTGCGAAGCGGATCCGGACTGCGCCCAACGGTATCCGGATCTGGCACAGGATCTCTGGCAGGTGGTCGACCGTTATGAAATACAGCCGACTAAAAGCTGGATATTCGACCACGACTCATCCGAGCCTTTCGAGGAGAAGGTCGACGGCCATTTCATTCTGAGGAGGGTCCTGGAATCGCTTCGCAGCCGATCGCTGAGCGGCCATTCGTGGATTCCATACATGCCGTTCCTGCTGCACGAGATCCGCCGCGGAGACCGCGATGTCGCCGTAGCATTCATCGAACCGTCATATCGTTTGCACGCATCGATCGACGACTCGGCAGCGTGGGCGTCGCTGCTCTGCCACGCCGAGGGCCGCTTCGCCGACCGCGCGGGGGTCCTCGCGGATCGCGCCGCGTACCCCCGCATCGTCGATCCCGAGGCGCCGGATCTCCCGCGCTCTGCGCGGCCTGGCATGACCCGACCGTCGAGTTGATGGACAAGACCCCGGTCGCCAGCGACATCCCTACCCTGCTGCTGTCCGGTGAGCTCGACCCGGACACCCCGCCGCGGTGGGCCGATGTGGCGGCGGAAACGCTCCGCCGCAGTCACTCGGTCGTGGTGCCCATGACCGGTCCGGGCGTTGGCATGGACACGCCCTGTGGACGCACGCTGATCGGCGCGTTCCTGAACTCGCCAGGCGCCGATGCCTCACCCGCATGCTCTCCGACGGCAGACCAGCAGAGATCCGGTTTTCGAACGATCTACCTCCAACCTGCCGCGGGCATGCCACGTCCGATCGTGTGGTTCCGTGACGCCCCGCTCGCGGATCTGCTGGCACTGGGCGTGCTGCTGATCCTGGCGCTGCATGTCTCGGCGCTGATCCTCTGGCCGGTCGCCGCCGTGATCCGCCGCTTCGGCACCGGCGCGGAAGCGGCGGCGCGGCGGATCGGGCACCCGCGGCTGACGGCCGCCGCCGTCATCGTGGTCAGCATGGGGTTCTCCGTGTCGGTCGGGGCGGCGACCGAATTCCTGCATGCGTTCTGGGAGCTTGCGTCCCAGCCGGTGCCCTGGCTGGTGGTTACCGTTCTCAACGGACCGGACGACCTGAAGTGGCTGACGGACGAGGTGGCGCGCAACTTTGGTTTCTACCCCTGGGTTCGGCCGCTGTTCGTCATCCCGTATCTCACCGCCGCCGCCACGCTGTTCGTCCTGTATCTGGCGTTCCGATCATGGCGGGAGAAATGGTGGACCCGGCTCGGCCGCGTGCACTACAGCATCGTCGCGATCACGCTCGCCTGGTATCCGTTCCATATGGTCTACGCGGGTTTCATCCCGTGAGCTCCGGCTCGCAGGGCCGCGACATCGTCGGCCGCTCGCGCGAGCTGACTCTCGACATGATGTGTCGCCGTAGCGCGGCTGCACTGGCCGGAACAGCCCTGCTCCTGCTGGCATGGGTGGCGCAGGCTCAGCAGGAGCCACAGACCCGCAGTCACTCGGCCGCGGTACCGATGGCCGGTCACGGCGTGGACGCGGAGCCCCCACGAGGTAACGACCCGGCCGAAGAATTCCCGAACGCGTCAAGCGCCGATCCGTCGCCGCCCTGCTTCCCGGCCAGGTGGCACCGAGTTCTGTTGCGGCCCGACACCGGGGACGCGGCCGACCCCACGGTCATTCATCTCGTGCCGCGCACGACGCTGGTCCTGGGAGTGCTGCTGATCCTGATGCTTCATCTGTCCGCGCTGATCGTCTGGCCGGTGGCAGCCATGATTCGCCGCGCCGGCCCCCGTTCGGCCGCGGCGGCACCGAGGGGCTTCCCGAGGCTGACGGCCGGCGCAGTCATCACGCTCAGCGTGGGCTTCTGGTGGTGGGTACGGGCGTCGCACGACATCATGCTTGCCTTGTTGACGCTCCGGTTGCCGCCCATGGTCAGCCGGATGCTCTTTTCCGATCTGCACCCATCGGGTCAGATGGACTGGCTGGCAGCCGGCCAGTTGCGATGGCTGGGGGACGAGGTGGTGCGGAACTGCGGATACCACCCGTTGGTCCTGCCGCTGTTCTACATCCCGTACGTCACCGCCGCCGCAACGGTGTACGTCCTGTACCTGGCGTTTCGATCATGGCGCGAGACGTGGTGGACCGGGCTCGAGCGCGTGCATTACAGCTTCGTCGCTATCACGCTCGCCTGGTATCCGTTCCATCTGTACGCCTTGGGCTTCATCCTCTGAGCCCCGGCCCGCCCGGGGATCAGTCCGCGATCGCCGCGGGCGCCAGGTCGCCGATCGATGCGCCCAGCTCCTCGCCCTTGCCGTTCGTGCGGGAGGGCCTGCCGCGTGCGGGGGCGGAGCCGTCGAGCCGGTTCGCGGTCGGCGGTAGCGGCACGTCGTACTGGTAGTCGGGATCGGTCAACTGCCGCCGCCAGATGGCGCGCATCTCCCGCCACGCGCCGAGCAGCGACGTGCGCTCCGGGAGGTCGGCGGCGATCACCTTGTTGAGCTTGCGCAGGTTGTAGCATGGCACGCCGGCGTACATGTGGTGCTCCAGGTGCCAGTTCATGTGCGAGTACAGCAGGCTGCTCACCGGATCGAGCTTGATGCTGCGCGTGCACTTGCGGAAGTCCGGGACGTTGGTCCGCAGCCCGCAATGCATGGGCAGGTGGGTGAGGTAGCGCCACCAGTTGGCGATGAACGGCGCCAGGCTGATCACCACCGGCAGCAGCCAGAGCCCGAAGACGATCGCGACCGCCAGCACCGCGCCGTGGAGCAGCAGCACCGCGCGCGCCCAGCGGATGGACTTGCGCCGTTCCTCCGGATGGCCGGCGTAGACGGCCGCAATCCACTCCAGCTTGTCCTTCCTGACGTTCGTGCCGGCGTAGCGGGACAGGGGTCTGCCGAGCGCCGTCCGGATGGTCATGCGCAGCAGGGGCACCATCCCGCCGGTGTGCGGCCCGCCGGTGAAGTTGAGGGTCAGGAGCTGCAGGACGTACAGGACCCGGAAGGCGGGCGCGTGCGGCAGCACCTCCTCCCGGTCGCCCATGGGGTGCAGGGTGTAGCGGTGGTGGTAGGTGTGGCTGAGCGCGTAGTCGTAGTGGTTGAACCAGTTGAGCAGGGCGAACACCCGCAGGAACAGGCGGCCCAGCCACTTCGTGCGGAACACCGTGCCGTGGGTCAGCTCGTGGTTGGCGGAGCCGTACAGGCCGGCCATGGTGCCGTGCAGGAAGAGCGCCGCGGCGAAGCCGACCCACACCTGCCGCTCGAACAGGACCCAGGTCAGCACGCCGCTGGCCGCGACCAGGCCGAGCGAACCCAGGACCTGCGCCAGTCCCTTGAGGTCGCTGCGCTGCATGAGCTTGCGCAGTACCGCCGGGTCTATGGGGCTGCGGTACCACCGGACGCGGAACGTCCGGCGCACTTCGTCGAGCGGCCGGTGAGGAGGCGCGGCCGCGGCGCCGTCAGCGGTCAGTGCCGGTGCCGGCATGGCAGTTCATGAGAATTGCCGCTGCCCCGGACGTTGTCAACGGGCCGTGGTACCGTCGCGCCATGATGGAGCGCCGCCGCTGCGCGTGGTGCGCGGGCGACGAGTTGATGCAGGCCTACCACGACCGGGAGTGGGGCACGCCGATCCGCGACGACGACCGCACGCAGTTCGAGTTCCTGGTCCTCGAAGGGGCGCAGGCGGGCCTGAGCTGGCGGACCATCCTGCACAAGCGGGCCGGCTACCGGCGCGCGTACCAGGGCTTCGATCCGGCCCGCATCGCCCGGTTCGGCGACGCCGAGCGCGATGCGCTCCTGGCCAACCCGGAGATCGTGCGCAACCGGCTGAAGGTGGCCTCCTCGATCGACAATGCGCGCGCCTTCCTGGCCGTTCAGGAGGAGTTTGGGAGCTTCTGCGCCTATCTCTGGCGATACGTCGAGGGCCACCCAATTGTCGGCGGCTGGCGCGATCAGGCCGACATGCCGGCGGAAACCGAGCTGTCGCGGAACGTGAGCCGAGACCTCAAGTCGCGGGGCTTCCGCTTCGTGGGTCCGACCATCGTCTACTCCCACCTGCAGGCGGTGGGCGTGGTAAACGACCACGTGACCGATTGCTTCCGCTTCGCCGAGCTGACCGCCACGCAGCAGCGCTGATCGTTCCGGTCTACACGTGGAAGATGTACAGGTCGCGGGCGGCCAGCGGCAACTCGACCCAGGCGCCGCCGCGGCGATGGCTGTCGGCGACGGCCACGCAGGCGTCGACGACGCGGGCGCTCAGGTCGACCGGGCTGAGCGTCGGCCGGCCTGACTCGTACGCCTCGACCAGGTCCTCCAGGCACGCCACCACCGGGCTCCGCGCGTCGGGAACCTCGATCGGAGCCGGCACCAGGTCCGGGCGGCGTCCGGGTCCGGCTGCCGTGCGCAGCGTGATGCCGGCGCCGTTGTTCTCGGAGCGGATCACCCCCTCGCTGCCGAACACCTCGAACTCCCAGTTGCCGGCCGGCACCGACCACGCCTCCACGCCGCCGGCGAAGCGAAGCTGAAAGGTCGCGTCCGGGTCGCTGGGGATGTGGTCTCCCTCCACCGGCCGGGGTGCGCCGCCCGCGTCGCGCGGCAGCAGCTCGCCGCGGATCGCCTCGATCGGCGGATCGCCGAGCAGGAACGACAGCGTGTCGATCGAGTGCACGTGGCCGTGCATGAGGTTGCTCCTGGCGTACTGGACCGCCGCCTGCGGCGTGCCGATCGCGCCGTCGGCGATCGCCTGACGCACGGCGTCGTAGCGGTTGTCGAAGCGGCGCAGCACGCCGGTGTTGAACAGCGTGCCGGCGGCGGTGCAGGCGTCGCGCGCGGCATTGGCCATGCGCGGCGAGCTCGCCATCGCCTTCTCCACGTACAGCATCGGCACCCCGAGCTCCGCCAGCGCCGCGGTGAGCTCCGCGTGCGAGTCGCCGCGGAAGCTCGCATCCGGGGCCTGGTTGGCCGGCTTCTGCAGCCCCGAGGCGGTGGTGCAGACCGCCACCAAGTCGGGGCGCTGCTCGGCGACCATCTGCCGGTAGTCCTCGTACACCGCCTCGATCCCCCAGCGCTCCCGAAACGCCTCCCGCCGCTCGGGCCGCAAGTCGGCGGCGGTCGCCACCTCCAGGCGGTCGCTTGCGCGGCACGACGCGGCGATCGAATACGGCTGCCTGCTGTGACCCTCGTCGTCGATGGTGCTGCCCATGCGACCCAGGCCTATGATGCCGACGCGATACCGCTTCATGCCGCGCTCCCCACGGGCAGCTCGAAGTAGCCGAGCTCCGCCATGCGGTTCAGCCAGCGCTGCCGCTTCGGACTGCCGCCGGGATTGGCCAGCCACTCCGCCGGAAACATCGGCTGCCCTTCGCGTCCGTACTGGACCGGGGTTTGCCGCGCCTTGTCGGCGCGCTTGCGGGTAGCCGCTTCCTCCACCGCCCCGCGCGGATTGTTGTAGTAGACGCAGGTGGACATGCGCCGCCCGGCGGCCCCGCCGTGGCTGGCGTGCCAGCAGCGCATGTCGAAGGCGACCACGTCGCCGGGGTTGGAGGCGCACACGTAGGCCGGAACGCCGGCCACCCCCAGCTCCAGCGACTCCAGGGAGTCGCGGATCTGGTCGTGGAAGACGCGGTTGTGCGATCCGGGGATCACCCGCAGGGCGCCCGTGTCGGCGTCGACCGGGTCGAGGTAGAACGCGAGCTTCACCCCATAGCAGTCCTCCTCGGGATCGGCGCGGTGGTCGGGATGCCAGCGCGTGTCACCCACGTAGCGGTTGGCGTCCGTGGCGATGCCGATCACGTCGTCGCCGTAGAGCTGCTCGGCCACGCTGCAGAAGCGCTCGTCCTCCAGGAGGCTTGAGTACAGCGGCGTGCGCGGGTGCAGCATCGTGGTCCAGTAGCGCTTCTCGCCCGTGAACGGCGCGTGCGCGTAGACGCGGTCGAGCTCCTCCCCGTACTCGGAGCGCAGGGTCTCGACCTCCTGCGGCGTGAACAGGTCGCGCAGGACGACGAAACCGAACGTCCGGTAGTGCTGGAATTGCGTGTCGGTGAGCATTGGGCCTCCTCAGTGGCGTCTGAGGAGACGAGTATGGTCCGTCAGCGCGAACTCGGCCAGCATCCGATCAATGCAGACGGGCGCTCCTACCCGATCGGTGCCGGGTCACGTATGCTGACCGAACGCGATCGAGGTGTACTGCGCGGGAGGAGGGGACCGAGGTGCCAGCATCCGTGCTGGCGGCCTGGGCGTCGCTGGGTAGACCGGCACCCTGGCGCCAGCCCGCTGGCGCGTGAGCAACGACATGCTGCCACTGTGGCCCCTTGGCCCGGGAGCGCGAGGAGTACAGTCCGTAGTAGCGGATGGTGCGCAGCCCGCGGGCCGGAATGTGCTGAGTGAGCTCGGCGATGAAGTCCAGGGCGCCCAACAGCTTGAAGTTCTCCTGGAGGTAGGGGTTGTAGGCGGTCTTGGGACCGCACGGGTTGCACGTGAACGTGCAGCTCGACGAGGAGCGCAGCTGCATACTGGTGATCATGGGTGCTAATGAGGGTGGTCACAAAGAATCACTGGCCGTCAGTGACGGCTACCGGGAGAGCAAGGCCTCTTGCGAGAGATGCTTCTGGACCCCGACCGCCGCGGCCTCAAAGAAGGTCCCAAGTTGTCGACCGCCGACGGAGCTCTGGGGTTCTGGGCTGCGCTGCGGGAGGTCTATCCCGGCTGTGAGGAACAGACCTGTTGGTTCCACAAGTCAGGCAACGTGCTGGACAAGATGCCCAAGGCGGTGCAGAGTAAGGCCAAGGCGACGATCCATGACATGTGGTAGGCCCCATCGCGGGAGAAAGCCCTCGAGGCCTACCGGCATTTCTGCACCGCCTGGGAGCAGAAGTAGACTAAGGGCCGTGGGGTGTATGCGCAAGGACGAGGCGTCGTTGTTCAGTTTCTATGACTTCCCGGCCGCGCAGTGGGGCACATCCGCACCACCAATCCGATTGAGTCCACCTATGCGACGGTGCGACACCGCACGCGACACACCAAGGGGATGCGGCTCCCGCAGCGCCACGCCGACGATGGTTTGGAGGCTTGCGTTCGAAGCACAGAAGACCTGGCGGAGGCTGATGGGCTATGACCACCAGGGTCGGCGATGGTCTTCAGGTCCGCCACGACCACGGTTCGGCCTACATGTCCGATGACATCCAGCGGGAACTGAAGTTCTTCGGGATGGAGCTCGCCAGCGTTCATCCGCGAGCCCGCGAGCCGGAGGGCAACGGGGCAACGGCTGCGCCGAGCGGTTCATCCGTATCCAGAAGGAGAACCTGCTCTGGGTCACGACGTTTGAGACGATCGAGGAACTGCGTCAGGCCCTCCTCGAGTTCAAGCAGAGGTACAACGACTGCTGGACCCTCGAGAGCCACCGGTGCCGCACGCCACGCCAAGTGGCCGAGCAGGCTGCCCAGCCCTTGCGGCGGCCGGATGATCAAGGCTGCTCAAGTGTCCACCCAACCAGGGGCGCTACGCAACAGTCCCAGATTGAATTTAGTCGTTCCTACCATTTAGTTGAGGGAGGAAACTGGAATGACCTTACCAATTCCACTTATTGATATTTCGAGGGAGACAGCACGGCACGTGTTCATAGCCCGTGGAACAGAGGAGGTCTATCACGCCCACCCTACCACGGTATTGTTTCCGGATAACAAGACAATGCTTGCCGTCTGGACCTACGAGCATGGCGGCTGGTGTGGCCCGATGAAGAGGAGCACCGACGGCGGTCTCACGTGGAGCGAGCTGCTGCCGGTTCCCGAGAACTGGAGCAGCGTACGGAACTGTCCGACCATCTATCGACTCGTGGATCCGGTTGGCAGTGCACGGCTGTTTGTCTCTGCCGGAGGCTGGGGCCCGCGAGGAGAAGATCCACCGCCGGAGAATACCATGCACCAGTCTTTTTCAGAAGACGACGGCGAGACCTGGTCACCGATGGAGTCCAACGGGCTCGCAAGCGGCATGCCATTCTGCTCGATCGAGCCTATTCACGGCGGGTCACGCCTCCTCGGTATGGCCAATATCCGCACGGCGGTGGACCCGCATAAGCCTCTAACACCGGCCGGCCATAAAGGCAACCGCATTGTTCAGAGCGTGTCTTCGGACGGCGGCTCTACTTGGAGCCGCCCGTGGGACACCGTGCTGGACAACCCTGCCAATATCCCCGTCAACCCCGAGCTCATCCGGTCGCCCGACCGCAAGCAGCTGCTGTGCCTGCTAGGGAACAAGGCCGGGCGATGGGAGACAACCCGTCGGGGTCTATTTATGACCTCAGACGACGAGGGAGCTAGCTGGTCCAAGCCGGTGGAGCTTCCACTCGGCCTCACCGGAGACAGGCCGAAGCACCAGCGTGCGCATGACGGCCGGCTGGTCGTAGTCATGCGCAACACCGCCCCAGGATGTCCGGAAATTGGCGACTTTGTAGCCTGGATCGGAACATACGACGACATAGTCATGGGCCGTGAAGGTCAATATAGAGCGCAACTACTTCGGAGTCACGCCGGGGGAGACGCTTCATATCCAGCCATCGAGCTGCTCCCGAACGGCACATTCGTGGCGACCACCTACATCAAATACCGGCCGGGTGAAGAGAGACATTCGATTGTGAGCGTAAGGTTTACGCTTGAAGAGCTGGACCCAAGAGTGCCCCAAGGTACGCCCCCTGACTGAGAAGCCTCCCCTGCAGGGGTCACGCTTTTTCGCGCACGCAGCCGCGTGGAAACCGCTCGAAGCACCCGATGCTGTATGCAGCCTGCCCCTCGGCGGCGGAGAGAGCGTGTTGCTGCGATTCCAGACAAAGCCCGAGGAACGTTCTGATTAGAAAGACGCGTCGAGACATAGCAAATGCAACAAAGACTTCGATCACGTGATGAACAATCGCATGACGCATTGCAAGCAGAAACAGCCCATAGAAGCTCAATTTGAGAAAGATATAACTTTTTATGGCTGTCCATGGATGCTGAGGAGGTAAAGAGCGATGGCCAGCGACAAAATGACCAGAGCTGTCCATTACCAGATGGCAGATCCCGGTACCAGGTGGATCAAGGATGCCGATATCGCGGTCGACTCGGATGGTCCGCTCGACGCCAAGCGGGTCCTTACCCCGAACGTGATAAGAGTGGGCCGGGGATACCGGATGTACTATCACGGCTTTGGACCGGAACGCCCAAATCCCAACTCAAAAGGATATATTTTGAGCTCTTTTTCCACCGACGCCGAGCAATGGCAGAAGGAGCCGGGTGTGCGGTTGGATGCCGGCGGCGAGGGGGCGGCGCATTATATCTGGAGTCCCGAGGTGATCCCTTTGCCGGACGGCGGCTATCGGATGTATGTCGAGGGGCGGACCGAGCAGGCGGGAGGTGCGGTCCGCAGCGCCATCATCAGCGCTCTCTCGGATGACGGACTCGTTTGGGAACGCGAACAAGGCGTTCGTCTGGGCGGCGAGCACACCTCGTATGGCGCCCCGAGATGCCTTTATCTCGACCCGTGTCCAGACGCCCAACCATCCCGCTACCGCCTCTATGCCAGCGCTTCGCCTTTTCCCGATAGTGCCCCGCCGCCAGGGGCTTTCAATGGGCGCAATATCGTCAGTGCGGTGTCCGGTGACGGTCTGCACTTCGAGTTGGAGCCGGGCGTCCGAGTCGCACAGGAAAGCGAGCTGGAGTCATTTTCCGTCTATGCGCCGGAAGTATTACGTATGAGTGAAGGGGGATACCGGATGTATTATGCCGGATGGGTGGCAGCCCCGGAAGTTCCGGCAGGATCGAAGTATCACGGCAGAATCTTCAGCGCCTTTTCGCGCGATGGGCTCAATTGGCGCAAAGACCCGGGCATTTGCCTCGACAACGGGGGGCGCTGGGATACCGCCAAGGCGTCCGAGCCCTGCGTGATCGACCTGGCCGATGGCCGCTTCCGCCTGTTCTATGAAGCCTGTGATCTGGAGGGCCGCTGGCGCATCGCCAGCGCGACTTCTGCCGCCTCTATCTAGTTCCTGTCCGTAAACTCGCAACTTGTTGAACGGGTGTGAATTGAGGTCCGCAGAGGGGTGGAGAAGAAACGGTGCTTCGGTTATCATCGTGATACTAAACCAACAACAACCGAAACACCGGAGGTCACGATGCGTCTCAATCGCACCGCTCAGCCCCGCGTATTCCAACCGCACGAAGTTGTCCATATGTTCGCCGAGCCGCTGGAACGCGCCTCCGAATGGCTCGATGAACACCCCGAACTGCTCGATATGGTCGGCGCCTGCGTGGCCGGCTCCCTCTCCTGCGGTCGCCACGGGCTGACCTGCGAGACCATCCTGCGCTGCGCGGTGCTCATGCATCTGAGGGGCTACTCGTATCGGCAGTTGGAGTTTGCGCTGGCCGACTCGGCGTCCGCGCGGGTCGATCCGTGGCACCCGCCGAAGAAGTCGGCGCTGCAGAGCGCCATCGGCGCGCTCGACGCGGCCACCTGGCAAGCGCTCAACGGCCTGCTGGTGCAGGACGCCAAGCAGCGGGGGATCGAGTCGGGAACGCAGGTGCGCATCGACTCCACGGCCACCGACGCGGACATCCTGGAGCCGTCGGACAGCCGCCTGCTGTACGACGGGGTGCGGGTGCTGACGGGGCTGCTGCGAGAGGCGCACAAGCGGTTGGCGCACGTGGTTGTGCGCGATCACTGCCGTGCGGCCAAGCGGCGGGAGCGGGAGATCGGTTCGCAGCGCGACCCCAAGCGGCGTGCCGCCGGCTACCGGCGGCTGCTGCGCCCCTGGTGGGCAAGACGGTCGGCTACGCGGAGGATGCGCTGGCTGATGTGCGGTGCGTATCTGAGCCGTGGGCCAAGAGTTGGTGTACGCAGGCGCGCTCGTATCTGGCGTTGATCGAGCGGGTGGTCCAGCAGACCGAGCGGCGGGTGTTCGACGGCGAAACGGTGCCTGCCGCACAGAAGGTGGTGAGTCTGTTCGAGTCGCACGCCGACATCATCGTCAAGGGCGGGCGCCAGACGCACTACGGGCACAAGATCAACCTGAGTACCGGGCGCAGTGCGCTGGTGCTGGATGTGGTGGTCGAAGACGGCAACCCTGCCGATAGCACCCATTGCGATTGCCTTTGGTCCAAACCTCAGCTGGGTGGTCCGCCACCCCTCGGTGCCCTCCTAACACCCAGAGCTTACCGTCCCACGCCGCGGTATCGTGATAGGATCGTGCCGGCCAGGGAGCTTCTCCCTGCGCCAGGTGACAGGTCCATTCGCGTCCGTCTGCCGACGACCACACATCGTTGTGGTAGAGGCGCGTCTTCAGTCTTGGCTGCTGCTCGAGGTCGTATCGCAGTGAACTCACCGTGGTCCCGCCCGTCCCAACGTATCCCCCGCCCAGGATCCACATTCGATCGTGGAGGACAGGCACGCCGCCATTCGCGCCGGTGATCATACCCCTGGGGGCCCATGGCGCGCTGTCCGTCACCAGCTCCCAGCTCAGACCGTCCTGTGTCCGCCAGACGTCGCGCAACGGTGGAGGCGCCGGCGGAAAGGGTTTCCCAGCCTTCAAGTCCGCCACGAAGTTGGTCTGGGCGGGTGCGCTGGCCTGGCCACCCATGACCCAGATCGAGCCGTCGAAGACAGTGACCATCTGGTTGCCGCGCTCCTGCCAGGGTACGGTTGACGCGACGAGTTCCCAATTCACGCCATCTTTCGATTCCACACGTCGTCGGGGGTCCCGTTCTCGGCCCCGACAATCTAGATGTAATCATCGTGCACGACGGCCCCGTGCATGTGCCGGCCGCTCCATGGCGCGGTGGCCGCCAGGGACCAGCTGCCACCGCCGTCATCCGAGCACCACACCTCCGAGCACACGTCCGACTCGAAAGAGCCAGCGCCAACGCCGGCGAGATCGGGCCTCTCGCCCGCGTACTGGTTCCAGCCACCCAGGAGAAAGAGTTTGTCCCGGAAGGAGACGAGCTGTGCCCCGTCGCGAGGCGACCATGTCACCTCCGCGCTCACACAATTCCAACGGTATGCGATGGTCATTGATTCTCCTCGATCCGGCTTGTGGACCGACTCGGGTCCAGACTCGACCCGGGCCGCAGCGGGAGCCAGATGACTGTCGGGTCGTTCTACGCGGGAACGACTTCGCGTGCTCCCAGGTATGCGCCCTGGTCGAGCAGTTCTTGCTGCAGTCTCTGCACGTCAAGCTGCCGTGGCGTCATACCGCCCTGGACTGCCATCGCGGCCGCCGCGCCGACGGCGTGTCCCATTCCCATGCACGTTCCCATCACGCGCGCCGATGCATGTGCCTCGTGAGTCGCCGACAGGCTTCGGCCGGCGACCAGGAGGTTCTCGACGCCCCGCGGGAGGAAGCAGCGATACGGGATGTCATAGTAGCCCTGGTCCTTGATGCGCCTCCCTTGGGCTTGATGTTCTGTGAGGTGCCCGTGTAGTTGTGAATGTCGTGCCCCACATCGGCCCCGGATCCCGCTCGCGCCGCCTGATGTCACGCGCGCCGATGCATGTGCCTCGTGAGTCGCCGACAGGCTTCGGCCGGCGACCAGGAGGTTCTCGACGCCCCGCGGGAGGAAGCAGCGATACGGGATGTCATAGTAGCCCTGGTCCTTGATGAAAACGCCTCCCTTGGGCTTGATGTTCTGTGAGGTGCCCGTGTAGTTGTGAATGTCGACAAAGAACCCCCGACCTCGCGTGCCCCACATCGGCCCCGGATACCCTCGTAACCCGCTCGCGCCGCCTGATGTCCATGTCGGCTATGCCCGCGATCTCGGTACGCTTCGGCCGGCGTGCGGCCGACAAGCGACGAGTGCGGGCGGACCTCGTTGTAGAGTCTCATCTCTGAACGACTCAGGCGGCCTAGAAGCTATCCTTATTCGTGCCTTTGCTACAGATCCTTCAGGCGATCGACTCCATCCTTGGTGACGGTACAGCTCCCATCGCGATGGTTTCGCACGAAGTGTCGTGTTTCGTACATGATGAAACCACTGAAACGACCGTCATCCCGCACTGAACGGTATTCATCCATAAGGGTTTCGGGCTCGAGTCTCCTGACGTATCGGTTGACCGCAAGGGGAATGTTGTGCCGCTCGCATGCGGCAATCACCTCCTGCGTAACTTCATCGTTGAAGATGCAGTCGAAGGGCAGATGGTAGAAACGTATGATCCCCTCGTCGCATAATCCCTCTTCGATCCAACGCAGCCACTCGAAGTTCAGGTTCGCGGGATAGGCCAGCCGCCTGGTGGCCGCTGGACACGGTCGATACCAATCCACCTGGAAGTTGATTCGCATGCGCTTGCCACGTGCAGCGATCATCTGCTTCGCCTGCCGCAAAAACTCAGTATACGCTTCGCCACGGACCTCCGCCATGGTCGCCAAGTCGACGCCTCCCCGCTGTTCGCACGCCTCGAGCACAGCCGGATTGAATCCGTAGTCCTCGGGGTAATCGGTGTGCGTGCTGTGGTTTTCCTCGCGAAAGTCGATGCCATCCACACCCGCGTCCAACATCTCTTCGATGCACGAGAGCCAGAAGTCGCGCACCTGCGGCTCGGTCTCGCACAGTGCGCCGGGCAGGTATTCGTTGCGACCGCGCGTGTAGGCGACCAGGCCGCTTTGCCCATCCTGATTGTTGATGTCCAAATGTTTCTTTTCGCTACCCCAGCCATGATCGAAGACCAGCCCCCAGTCACGAAAGTCCACCATCTCCGGCGCCCAGATGCCCCTTCCATTGGCAAACACGCCCAGAACTTCCCGTCCATCGACGTCCAGGGCCACCAGCATCTCATTGGAAGTGTTCTCAAAATCGGGAGGACCGTCCGTGAAGTCCGTCGTGACCAGGACAAAGGGATCGTCCAACTCAAATCCGGAAAGGGTCAACGTCCGTACCGGATCGCCCTTCCTGGTCAGCAACTCATCGCTGACATCGTAGACATCCTTTTTCGCAGGCTCCACGTTCTCGGTGACATCAAAGTCGATATCCAGCCGCTGGTAACGACTGTTCAGCGCGCTCGTCCAGATCTGCAGATGTTGCTTGCTAACCCGGGTGGGGGAATCGTCCTTCTTGACGAGCTTGAGACCACAGATCGGCGCCGTCCTGATGTCCGGGCGCAGATCTTCGCTGCGACGTTTGATGCGGAGATGCGGATTATCCACCACGAAGCGATCGAGCCAGGACAAGCGTCCTCCCAGATGGCTCAGCCTGCCCACCATGGCCGCCTCGACAGATCCTTCAGGGCACAGATGCGCGGCGCCGGTCTCATAGGGCTTGAAACAGGCATGCAACTTCAAACCTTCTTCATGTGCGGCCTCCACTGCAACGCCCAAAGGATTACCCAGCAGGTTATAGGTGCTGCATAGCTTCTCGCTTTTCACGCTGGTATCGCGCGCCATATGCCCCCCACGACCGTCGCCGTAGTAGCTCCAGCTGACGCGCCTGACCCCACACCCGGCCAGGGTGGCCATCATGGAACCAACCTGCTCGGCAGAGATAGGGCCTTCCGCGGTCATGGCGTCGTCCGGGAAATCCGAGAGGGCCTCAAGACTGAAATTGCTGCGCCGTTCACATTTGTTCCTCTGCATAACTACTCCAACGGCAGTCGCCAGGAATACCGATCCATCTTTTCGTGGTCCGACAACCTGGCTGTTTCGAGCGAACGTTCCGGCACGGGCAAAAGGTAGTGCGATTCCGCCCCGGACCTGATAAACCCTTCCGCGTAAGCGTACCCGCCCCCGACGCCGAAGGCTCCGTCCGTGACTTCCAGGCGTTTGCGAGCGTACTTGCCCGCGTAGCCTTGGCTGACCAAGCACTCCAAAGCTGCAAGCTTCTGTTCGATCACATCGGTAATGTCGACGAACACGTCGTTATAGCACCCGCGGTTCGCGTCGAAAACGGTCTTGGGAATGCTGGTCGCACCGGCGCCAAAGAAGAACACCTGCGCAACGCGAACCGGAGGATTGCGATCACCCGGATCGACCGCGTTCGCATAGCGCAGTGCATGCAGGACAATCTGGCCCGTAACTGCGTGCGGGTTCGCCATGCCATCCTTCTCCTGCGGCCAGTGTGTCAGGATGACATCCGGTCTAATCTGCCGCATGATGCGCGAGACCTCGTAGACCGCCTCCTTGGTTACCGTCAGGACATCGTCATCGAGCCCAATGAAGTAGATGTCTTCAAACCCGATTATCTTTCCCGCGGCCCGGATTTCCTCGGCCTTGACGTCTGTCCGTTCCGAAATGAGCTTGAGGAGCTCCGGCCCCTCGGGAATCGAGGCGGCGCGCTGCATCCCGTCGCTGATCACTGCATCGTGTACACGCGCCCCGTGCGTCAACGACAGGCAGGCGATATAGTCGCCGCGCGCGGCATGATGCGCCAGGGTTCCCGCGCATTGGTCAAACACATCGGCCGGATGCGCGCCGATCGTCAATATGCGTAACGTCGAATCGGCTTCAGTTTCGATCGTCTTCTTGCTCAAGGGTCGTTTCACCTCCGTGCGCGCCATCACCGGTGTCGGTCCAATATTAGAACCGGTAAACGCTGTAGACGCCCGGGCTATTTTACCCGGAGGTCCCGCTTTGTCAAGGGTCAGCTCATTCCCCAGGGCCAGGGGCCTGAAGATTCCCCACCCCCTGTCGCGGTGCAGGAAGGCGCGGCTCTGAGAGTCGTCACCGTTGGGATCGGCTTGGGTGTGGTGGATGGCCAGCGACAATCAGGATGAGAATGCGCGAGGTCGGGGCCGGTGACGAAGGGAGGTAGGCGCCTCTGACGGAGCGAGGGCGAAGCCCGACCGGAGTCAGAGGCCGCGGCGAACGGGGTCGGATCACTTCCGGAGCAGATGCCGATCATCGAGTCCATCCGCCACGGCGGCCGGCGCATGGCTTCGTTGGAGGGGTGTGGGGATACCACGTCGCTGAAGAAAAGGCCGTGACGGCGATCCTCGCGTGCCGATTTGTTCGGATCACGGTCGTTTTGGTGCTCCGAGGCCGGATGTGCCGTGTGGGACAGCTCCCATGACCTCGCGCCGGTAAGACTTGCCGGCGGTGGTGAGGATCTTGATGGCCGACGAGACCAGCCGATCGAGGATCGCGCCACCGAACCACCGGGTCGGGGAACGTCGCGTATCAGTCGTCGGGCGGCCGGTTGGAGGTCATCACCGTGGAGCTGCGTCCAGCCGTTCCTCGCCCAACACGTAGAGCATCTCGGCCTCCTGCTGGTCGAGCTTGCGAACGCAAAGTCAACAAAGATGGTGATTTTGCCCACACGGTACGGTTCGTGGAATCGGATGCATCTTCTATGCGGGCGGCGTCATATTCCAGACGTCCAGCACTCGCAGCGTGGCTGCTCCGCCCCAGCAGTAGAAGGCCGCGTCCAGGTCCTGCGGATCGGGGTAGATCCGTTTGGTCAGGCATTGCCGACCATTGGCGAAGACTTCGATCACCGAGCGGTCGAGAAAGACGCGCAACTCCAAGGGCCGCTCCGGCGGGAGATCGAGCGGCGCGATCTCGGCGTGGAGATCCGCTTCGACACCGGGTGCATGAGACCGTTCCAGGTTAATGGCCAGGTGACGTCGGTCGCGGCTGTAATGCACTAGGGTCTGCCGATTGCCGTCCGCCGACCGACGAAAGGCCATACCCACGTCGGTCGCGCTGCCGGGATCGATCACGGCGCTGATCTCCAGGCAGTCCCCTCGCACACCTTCGAGAAGCCGCATCTCGTCCGGCCGCATCAGGGAAGTCCGCCGTCCCGGTCCGCCCGGTATGTCTCGAAGACGCCGGTGATTCGATCGCAACCGGCGCAGTTCGGGGAGCGGCTCGATGCGAAGCACGCCGTCGTCGCCCAACGAAAGCACCCGGGGCAGGGACATGATTCCCGCCCAACCGGCCGCCCGCTGCGCGGCCTCCGGCCGGCCCTCGGTGATCCAGCCGATCATGATCCGTCTTCCGTCCGGGGCGCCCCAGGAAATGGGGCAGATCAAATCCCCGCAGTGCAAGTAATCTCTATGCTGCCATACCGAATGCTGCATACGGCCGTGTTGCTCGATCGCGAAGCGGTGATTCGCATAGGTTCCGAGATAGTACTGGACGCCGCGTCGGTGACTGGTGAACAACAGCATGTGCTTGTCGCCGAGCGGAAAGAAATCGGGACAGGCGCAGTCGCTCTCCTCGCCCGGCTCGTAAAGCAGATGCATGTACTCCCAGTGCACCAAGTCTTTGGAGCGGAACATGAAGCAGGCGTCCCGAGAAACTCCCAGCGCTTTGCGTGCCGCACCGACGCCGAATCCCGAGAGCAGGTACCAGGTGTCACCTTCCCTCCACACGCCGCAGGCATGCGGTGACCAGGGATCGCCGGGGCTCGGCTGACCGATGACAGGGTTCTGGGGAGACTTCTCCCATGTCCGCAGGTCGTCGCGACTTGTGGCGAGGCAGATGCCGTCCGGGACGCCGTGATAAACGAGCGTCGGTATGCCGTCATGATCGACCGCCACCCCCGAGTAACACCCGTCACGGTCGGGACCGCCCGGCGTAGGAGCCAGGGCAATCGGCAGGTGCCGCCAATGCACGAGATCCTCGGAGACGGCATGTCCCCAGTGGATCGTGTCGTGCGCCGCGTCGTTCGGGTTGTGCTGGTAGAAGAGATGATAGAGTCCATTCCAGTAGATCGCCCCGTTCGGGTCGTTCATCCAGTTGGCCGGCGGCAGGAAATGATAGACCGGCCGCTGCGGGTCGTCTGAAACGCACTTCGGGGCGAAATGTTCGAGATGCTGTTCATTATCGCGCATGGCGTCTCCTTAGCAGTGCCTCAGTATATCGCACACGCGCCCGCGGTGACTCCTGGCCCGCAAGGCGGACCCTGCGGACCGGGACGCTGTCGTGCCTGGCCACCTCGACGACGCTGCCGCTCACGCATGAAGTAGGCGCTCGAGCGCGCGATCCCCCACACCCGACACACCCGAGCCAGCCCGTACCGTCGGGCCGCGGAGATCGACACTCGTTGACTCATCGCCTCGACCTGCGCGAGCTCACCTTCGTGTTTGAAGAGCATCGACAAAGATCGGCGAAGAGGATGATCGAACTGTTGCTTGAGAACAGGAGGCGGTAGATAGGGCAGTACCGAGGGGCCAGCATGGCTTCAGCGCGCGCACGTGCGCCGCCTACGATCACCGGTACCGCAAGCTTGTCGCCGCAGGGTTGCGAGCGAACCCGCCACCTCCTGATCCCCCTGAGGGGCCAAACGCCCACCACGCAAGCAGAGCGAGCCGCGCCACTTGCTCGAGCGGCTGAAGAACCGTCGCACAGAGACACTTGCGTTCATGTTCGACTTCCGTGTGCCGTTCTCGATCAACCAGGCCGAACGCAACCTACGGATGAGCAAACTGCAGCAGAAGATATCCGGTACCTTCCGCAGCGCCCAGAGTGGTCTATCTTTCTGTCGGATGGGGATTCATATCTCTACCATCAAGAAGAACGGTCTTCGCGTGATCGATGCCTTACAGAGCGCATGGAAATAAGCCCTGGCACGTTAGGCAGGAAGCCGGGCAAAGAGCGAAGTAACCCGCTTTTCATCTGCATAACCGAACACACCAGTTTTCAAAATAGATCCGTGGCTATCAAGGCCAATGTATTGACACCACCTGTCACGATTTGAACCACACCACTTGAGTCAACGAAATAGCTTGTGGGCAAAGTTCCATATCCCGAATGGAGATAATGTTCCCATGTCACTCTTTGCCCTTCTTTTACTGAGACTTCCGACTCCCCCTCATAGGTCAATACCTGATTAGGTTTGAAAACCTGCGCATTCTGAAGCAGATCAAACTCGAAGGCCCTTCCCTTTGCTTTGACTGCAGAAAACACATCCGGCAGAGTCCATTGGGTATGCACACAATTCGTGCGTTCGTATGTGATTTCTTTGTCTCGCTGTTGAATAACAATGGTATTGTCTGCGATACGGCCCGTTTCATGTGTTTTACTGCAAGCAAGAAACTCTGGATGCAAGGGGGGGAAGGTGACTTTCACATACCAATGCATCACTCCCTTCAAGGGCTCATCTGACATAGTCAGCGTAGCCTGAATCGTGGCTATATCTGCCGGGCGCTTTCTAAATGAAACAAAAAAGTGTTTTCCTGCGGTCGCCTTTTTACTGCAAATGACCAGATGTCCTGATGGTTTGATGGTCAGCACCTGCCCGCCTTCCAAGCCTAATACTCTATAGGTGTGACATGCTTTTTGATGTGCCTCACTCACAGAAGGCACAACTGGCGAAAAGGTGCTGAGATATTCCAAAAACAAATCACCAATCGGATATGGAGCTTGTTTATGTTTGGGCATAATCCACCTCCCCTGAGGCTATATTTGTGTACCATTGGAGATAGCCTGCGAGTTGTAATGCCTCTTGCTCTCTTTCTTCAGCAGTACACTTTATATATGCGCTTTTGCGGAACCCGATTGTGCGACCATGATAGGGTTCGATCTGGTCAACATAATCTCGCAAATACTTCCAATGGTTCTTAGTAACCTCTCTTCCAATGTCTTGACTTGAGATATCTTCTGTCTCACCTGGATCCCGATCCATGTCGAATACTCGCACTGCTCCATCTATGAAAAACGTCGTTTTGTAGCGTACATCCCGGATGGCTGTACCTCTCTCGAAATTCAGGGTTTCGCCAACAACATAGTCCCTCCACTCAGTTTTCTTGTTTTCCAGTACAGGACGCAGACTCTTCCCAACGGTCATTTTGGGTAACATTGCCACATCAGCATAATCACAAATGGTAGCAGAAATATCAACGCCTGACACAAGGTGACTATGATCTTGGACGTTTCCCTGAATGTGACCGGGCCAAACGGCAATTGCTGGCACGCGCCATGACTCATCATACAGAAGCCCCTTGGTGATTGTTGCATGGTGGGTCGCGCCTTCTCCATGATCTGCGGTAAAGATAACCAGGGTGTTTTCAGCAAATGGTGAGCTTTGTAGTGCATCCCATATGCGGCCGATTTCCGCGTCAACCATCTCGACCATTCGATGGTACTCATAACGATAATACTGCCAATCCTGCAGAGTCCAATCATCGTACCAATCATGCATGGTTCTAATACCCGCCTTTTGGTCACTTGCGACGGGATTCCGCCTATAATCATAATTGAAATTCTTGGGTAATTCTGGCAATTGGTCTCTAGTTCTCTCAGCCAAGAGGTTTAAACCACTTCTGAGGCTATAGCCCTGGCAATCGTGAGGATTCAGCAGACCAATAGTCAAGAAGAATGGTTTAGGGCCCGTATAGTTTTGCAAGAACGACACCGCTGATTGCGTTTGGTACGAATCGCCTAGAAACATGTCTGACGCAAGTGGTGCTTCTGGCTGGGAGAGTACTTTGAAGCTTTTTTCTTGTGGCCGGCCATTGACATGCCATTTCCCAATAAGGAAGCACTCGTACCCACCTTGACTCGACAGCCACTGACCCAGGTCAGGTATATCAGGGGATGCACAGAAATTGTTGCGAATACAGCCGTGCTCCAAAGGCATTCTGCCGGTAAACCAACTCGTACGCGCAGGCGCGCACAACGGGCTTGTTGTATATGATTTCATAAATGAATGCCCTTGTTTCGCCAAACGATCCATACATGGCGTATACACATCCCGATTCTGCCCATATGCAGCAATGGCATTGGGGTCCATCTGATCAACATGAAGAAACACAATATTCGGAACATTCATACTAAATCCCTCTCACTGAAACACCGCAGCATGCGTCTCCACATCCAGCCGGCGCCCCGTCCGCGAGACGCTGGAATGATCCGGCGGCCCTCCGCCACAACTCCAAGCCCAGACACTCCCGCAGCGCAAGCGAATCGGAACTGCGCCACGCAATCCCTCGCTCGGAGTCCATGCCTTCGAAATAGCCGATGAGGAGCATCCGAAAATACAGCCCTTGAAACGACCGCTTCCGACGCCCCATCGCCATATCGGCAACCGCTCGCAGCGGGCTCGGTTCATCTTCTCATGGCCTATGGTCGCGCTTCAATGGACGATCGACGCTGTGCGCTGCCTTTGCCACAGGCTGCTAGCCGATACCACGTGGCGAGTGGTCTCTGTGCAGCCCCAGGCATCGCCGAAGCAGATGGAGCCCGCCTTTGTGGCGGGCTCCATCTGGGCTGACGGGATGAAGCAGAGTTACATGCCCTGCTTGGCCACCACCGCCAGGAGCGTGTCGAGTCCAGCGTCCATCATTGCTTGCACGTAGCTGTCCCACTCGGCGTCGATATCGATCCGTCCCGTGATCGCCTTCCAGCCGAACTCCTGCTCGACGGTAGCCACGTTGGAGACCAGCGCACGCTCGTCGTCCGTCCACGGGGGCCTGATGCCTGTACCCGGAGAAACGGTCTGGTGTTCCTGCAGGTAGCTCATGAGAGCGTGTCGCTCCGGAGCGAAGTAGGCTATGTCAATCGGCGGAACAATCTGCGCACCAAAGGTGAATATGCGAACTCCTAGCTGGGTAGCTGTGGCGGGGTCCTTAAGGACGCCGGTGCCGGGAATCCCGATTCGGTAGCCGTTTGGGTTCACCTCCCAGGTCTCGCCCTCGTCTCCGCCGAAGTGGGCCCTGGCGAACTTGTCTATGTCCAGGTTGATATCTTCGAGCATCTGCATGACCTTGATGACGACTTCATCGCTGGCATCTTTGCCGAAAGCCAATCTCGAAGCGGCCGCGGGGCGAAAATAGCCACCGCGTCCTCCGGTCGGTCCCTCTGGGGTGATGGTGACCGCGATATCGGCGTCAGGATAGTTCTCGAAGTACGCTCCCCAGGGACCGCCGGTACGAGTCGCGTGCCAACCATCCCAGTCAGACCACGCGCCGAACTCGTCGTTGGCCATCGCGCGGAGAATGTCGGGGCGCACGAAGGCAACCGTATCCGGATGGATGATCTCCATTTCCCACCACGAGTTGATGTACTTGAGCGCCTCCCGGTAGTTCGGGTCCACCATCGAATAGTAGCCCTCGCCGTCCGTCACGTCCCAGGTTTTCAGCCGGATACCGAAGGCCCCGAACACATTTGGGAAGGCCTCATCACCGAGGTTGGGGCTGTTTTTCCAGATCATGTAGGCGTAGGTGTCCTTCTTTCCGTTCCCGTCAGGGTCATCGTTCCGGAACTTGAGGAAGAGGTCCTCGATCTCTTCGAGGCTGTCCGGGCCCTTGAAAAAGTCCTTTCCCGGAACCGGCTCGGGTTCGTAGCCGACAGCTCTCAGCCAGTCCCCGCGGATACCCATCACCATCCCGGTCGTAGCCCCGGAAAATATGGTCGGTATCCTGTAGTTCACGCCGTCGAAAACGCAGCGGTTCCACTTGTTGTCTCCGAGGTAGTCATCTACGATTTGCATCCAGTTGGGCATGTGCTCCATGATGAGATCCTGGGACAATGGTCTCACGATGCCCTGGTCTATCCACTCATCGTAGTGCCCCCCCCAGACCCCTAGATAATCCGGGATATCCCCCGCCGCGATTCGCACGGCTCTCGCGTCCGCGTCGTACGAATCGCTGTCGTACCAGGGCTGCAGGTCAACGTTGTACGTCTCTTCGAGGTACAGCTCGACCCAGCTGTCCGCCGCCAGGGTCGTGCCCTGATTGGTGAACGGTATCAACGTGATCACCAGTCTCTCGTCCGCCGCGGCCGGCTCTTCTTGACCGGCCCCGAACAGGAGTCCCGTGGCCAGGGCCAGCAGCGTCGTCACTGCCAGCAGTCTCACTACCGTTTTCATCTTTCCCTCCTTGGGAAATGTGGTTTCCCCATCCTACCGGGGTTTTCGCCCTGAATCCAGGGCGATGAATGCTGAATCGAATACCTCCAGGGAGCCTCCTTTCATCCCTTCACGGCGCCCAACGTGATGCCTCTAACAAAGTAGCGCTGGATGAACGGGTAAACTGCTACTATAGGTCCGATGGAAATGAACAGCAAGGCTGCCTTGATCGTCTCCGCGGTGATGAGGCGTACTTCAGCTTCCTCGAGTATGTCCAGCTCCGAGGTCTGATTCTCGATCAAGACCCGGCGCAGGAGCACTTGCAGAACGGTCAGATCTCTGCGCGGAGTGAATATGAGCGGGTAGAACCACTCGTTCCAGTGGGCGACGGCCGCCCACAGCGCTACGGTCGCGACTACCGGCGCGGACAGCGGCACGACGATTCGAAACAGCACCTGCACGAGAGTTGCTCCGTCGATCGTCGCACTTTCCGTCAGCTCTTGGGGTATCTCGCGGAAGAAGTTCCGCATGATGATGATGTAGTATGCGTTTGCCAGTCCAGGGAGAATCCATGCCAATCGCGAGTTGACCAGCCCAAGCTGCTTGTACCACAGGTAGGTCGGAATGAGTCCGCCACTGAAGAACATCGTGAATATCATGAAGAGCGTGACAACCTTTATGCCGGGCAACGAGCGATCCGTCAAACCGAACGCAGAAGTGAAGTTCACCAGCAGTATCAACCCGGTACCGGCAACCGTCTTGAACAACGAGTTCAGATACGCAGTTCCGATGATTCCGCCGTCGAACACCTTCCGGTAGTTTTCGAGGGTGAGATCCCGCGGCCAGAGTTTCACCCTGTCCTGAATCGAGGCTACAGGCGTATTGAAGGAGTCGACCAAGAGGTACCAAAACGGATAGATGATCGTGAGCGAAAACAGTGCCATAGCGAGGTAGACGACCATGGTGAAAAGCCTATCCTCGAAGGTCCACCTGCCAACGCGCCTGACGGACGGCGATGCAGAAGTCCGCGGAGTAACGGCAGCTTCGCTCATGTCAGGGTGTAGCTCCCGGCTTGGCCGAGCCTCTTGACGATCCAGTTCGCACCGACGAGCGCGAGGAGGCCGACCACATTCTGGAACAGTCCGACGGCCGTCGCAAAGCTATAGCGGAAATCTTGAAGTCCCATTCGATATACGTACGTGCCGATGACATCTCCCACCTCATAGACCAGAGGATTGTACAGGTTGAAGATCTGGTCGAATCCCAGCTCGAGGATGTTCCCGAGACTCAGAAGGAACAAGATGACGATTACGAAGGTGATGGATGGCAGGGTGATGTAGCGCATTTTCTGGAAGCGTCCGGCTCCGTCGATCTCGGCGGATTCGTACAAAGAGGGATCGATACCGGTGATCGCCGCGAGGTAGATGATCGAGCCCCATCCGACACTTTTCCATATGTCGCTCACGGTAACGATTACCAGAAACCACCCGGGATGCTGGAGGAACAGTATGGGCGTTTCGAACCCTGCCGCTCCAACCATCAGGTTCAGCGGCCCGCTGCTCGCGGCCAGCGGTCGGATCAATCCGGCCACCACCACCCATGACAGGAAGTGGGGAAGATAGCTGATGGTCTGCACAACCCGCTTGTAGCGCATCGCGTAGACCTCGTTGAGCAGCAGCGCGAAGACGATCGGCATGGGAAACCCGATGCCCATTCGCAGGACGCCGTTGATGAATACGGTATTCCGCAGCACTCGGCCGAAGTCCGGCGCAGTGAAGAGCCTCTCGAAGTACTTCCAGCCTTCCCAGGCACCGCCGAAGAGTCCACCGGTGACGGTGAACTCCTTCCAAGCCAGCACGATGCCTGCCATAGGTACGTATCGGAAGATGATAAAGAGCGCAATTCCCGGAATTAGAAGAAAGTATCTCTCTTTGTACTTGAGGAAGGCTCTTCCCGCACGTTTTCTGAGTAGTGAAGCATTCCGCGTGTCTTTATCTTCTCTACCGGCAACAGCGCCCAGTGGGGATACTGTCAAGTGTTGTGGATGAGTTGGATCGCGCGTCCTCATCCGCTCCTTATGCAGCTGCCTCCATCAGCTCACCGTCGACGAATTTGGTTCCTACCATGACGCGAGGGATGTGGTCTGTGGGTCCCGGTTCATCGTGTGCGAACTCGGCGCCGTCAACATCTATATCGAGGTGTTGGGTGCGGCAAGACGGGCCGTCGAGGAGCATCAGTCTACCGCGTTCGAGACTTCGTCCACGACTAGCACGTGCGGATGCAGGTAGCCCGTGAGCACCGCCTGCAGCTTCCTGCCGCGACGCTGCGGACAACTCCTCGATGAGCGCCGCGGCGGTCACGAAGCGCGCGGTGAACCCCTGTTGAATGGCACGGTAGGCGATGGCGATGGCGATGGCCAGATGGGTTTTGCCGCGACCGCTCTTGCCCTTCAGGATCAGACTGAGCCCACCGGTGACCAACTCCGGAGCCAAGTAGCTCACCTCCTTTCCTTTCAGAAGCAGCATATGAGACTATAAGACGATTGTCAACCCCCCGCATTGACTCATCCAAGATCCACTCGAACGCAAGCTGATGCCTCATCGAAAGATCCACTCGAACGACGTCGCCACGGTGGCGGCGGAGGTCAGAGGAGATGGGGCTCACCATCGAGCAGCAGAAGGCGGTCGCCAGCCAGATGGCCAGGCGCTACCGGCAGGCGTCCAAGAAGAAGAAGGGTCAGATCATCGAGGAGTACATGGGACTGACCGGCTGCACCCGCCATCACGCAGCGTGGCTGCTGCGGTGCTGGGGCACTACGGTCTGGGACCGCCACGATGGGCAGCTGGTCAAGATCGTGGTCGGCCAGCGCCGCCGACGCCAGTTACCCAACCGGTTCTTCTTCGTCGGCCTGTTGCTCGGCCTCGCGATCGCCGCCGGCGCAGTCCTCACGTTCCCCTTCTCCGCCAGCCGGGTCCTTGCCTATGCCTTCCGCCTGCACGGGTGGGAGCGTGCCGGCCTCCCTGTCCCACGATTCCCGGAACGGCCTCCGGTCGGCATCCTGAATCAGCGCCTGCTACGCCTGGATGGCAGCGAGGTTTCTCTGTCTGAGTTTCAGCACAAGATCCTCTTTGTCAACTACTGGGCAACGTGGTGCGCGCCATGCGAGGAGGAAATGCCGTCCATCGAGAGTCTCGCAGAACGATTTCTTGACGCAGACGTGGCCTTCCTCCTGATCTCGGAGGAACCGGCCGATACCGTCTGCTTCCGCTTCGCCGAGCTGACCGCCGCGCAGCAGCGCTGATCGTTGCGGTCTACACGTGAAAGATGTACAGGTCGCGCTCAGCCAGCGGCAGCTCAACCCAGGCGCCGCCGCGCCGATGGCTGTCGGCGACGGCCACGCAGGCGTCGACGATGCGGGCGCTCAGGTCGACCGGGCTCCGGGTCGGCCGGCCTGACTCGTACGCCTCGACCAGGTCCTCCAGGCACGCCACCACCGGGCTCAGCGCCTCGGGAACCTCGATCGGAGCCGGCACCAGGTCCGGGCGGCGTCCCGGTCCGGCTGCCGTGCGCAGCGTGATGCCGGCGCCGTTGTTCTCGGAGCGGATCACCCCCTCGCTGCCGAACACCTCGAACTCCCAGTTGCCGGCCGGCACCGACCACGCCTCCACGCCGCCGGCGAAGCGAAGCTGAAAGGTCGCGTCCGGGTCGCTGGGGATGTGATCTCCCTCCACCGGCCGCGGTCCGCCGCCCGCCTCGCGCGGCAACAGCTCGCCGCGGATCGCCTCGATGGTCGGGTCGCCGAGCAGGAACGACAACGTGTCGATCGAGTGCACGTGGCCGTGCATGAGGTTGCTCCTGGCGTACTGGACCGCCGCCTGCGGCGTGCCGATCGCGCCGTCGGCGATCGCCTGACGCACGGCGTCGTAGCGGTTGTCGAAGCGGCGCAGCACGCCGGTGTTGAACAGCGTGCCGGCGGCGATGCACGCGTCGCGCGCGGCATCGGCCATGCGCGGCGAGCTTGCCATCGCCTTCTCCACGTACAGCATCGGCACCCCGAGCTCCGCCAGCGCCACCGTGAGCTCCGCATGCGAGTCGCCGCGGAAGCTGGCATCGGGGGCCTGGTTGGCCGGCTTCTGCAGTCCCGAGGCGGTGGTGCAGACCGCCACCAGGTCGGGGCGCTGCTCGGCGACCATCTGGCGGTAGTCCTCGTACACCGCCTCGACCCCCCAGCGCTCGCGGAACGCCTCCCGCCGCTCCGGCCGCAGGTCGGCGGCGGTCGCCACCTCCAGGCGGTCGCTGGCGCGGCAGCAGGCGGCGATCGCATACGGCTGCGTGCTGTGACCCTCGTCGTCGATGGTGCTGCCCATGCGGCCCAGGCCGATGATGCCGACGCGATACCGCTTCATGCCGCGCTTCCCGCCGGCAACTCGAAGTAGCCGAGCTCCGCCATGCGGTTCAGCCAGCGCTGCCGCTTCGCGCTGCCGCCGGGGTTGGCCAGCCACTCCGCCGGATACATCGGCTGCCCCTCGCGTCCGTACTGGGCCGGGCTCTGCCGCGCCTTGTCGGCGCGCTTGCGGGTAGCCGCTTCCTCCACCGCCCCGCGCGGATTGTTGTAGTAGACGCAGGTGGACATGCGGCGCCCGGTGGCGCCGCCGTGGCTGGCGTGCCAGCAGCGCATGTCGAAGGCGACCACGTCGCCCGGGTTGGAGGCGCACACGTAGGCCGGCACGCCGGCCACCCCCAGCTCCAGCGACTCCAGGGAGTCGCGGATCTGGTCGTGGAAGACGCGGTTGTGCGATCCGGGGATCACCCGCAGGGCGCCCGTGTCCGCGTCCACCGGATCCAGGTAGAACGCGAACTTCACCCCGTAGCAGTCCTCCTCGGGATCGGCGCGGTGGTCGGGATGCCAGCGCGTGTCGCCAACGTAGCGGAAGGCGTCCGTGGCGATGCCGATCACGTCGTCGCCGTAGAGCTGCTCGGTCACGCTGCAGAAGCGCTCGTCCTCCAGGACGCTTGAGTACAGCGGCGTGCGCGGGTGCAGCATCGTGGTCCAGTAGCGGGTCTCGCCGGTGAACGGCGCGTGCGCGTAGACTCGGTCGAGCTCCGCCTCGTACTCGGCGCGCAGGGTCTCCACCTCCTGCGGGGTGAACAGGTCGCGCAGGACGACGAACCCGAACGTCCGGAAATGCTGGAATTGCTTGTCGGTGAGCATGGTGCCTCCTTGGACGATGCGAGTATGCCGCGCCTGCCCGGCGTTGAACCAGCGGCCCCGCCTGCGTGATAGAGTGCCGCCATGAACTCCGATACGGGAAATGGGGAGGGTTCCGCCGCCGGCCGCGTGGTCGACTTCGAGAAGCTCGGCGGCATGGTCCCGGTGATCGCCCAGGACCATGAGACCGGCGAGGTGCTCATGATGGCGTACATGAACCAGGAGGCGTTCGCGGAAACGCTGCGCACCGGCCGCGTATGCTACTTCTCGCGCAGCCGCAACCGCCTCTGGCGCAAGGGCGAGGAGAGCGGCAACGTGCAGGAGGTGCACGGGGTGTACGTGGACTGCGACGCCGACACGCTGCTGGTCAAGGTGCGCCAGATCGGCGGCGCGGCGTGTCACGAAGGCTACCGGAGCTGTTTCTTCCGCCGCGTCGCAGACGACGAGCTGCAGGTCGTCGCGGCGCGCGTGTGCGACCCCTACTGACGTGTACGCCAGCAAGTCGTAGCCGTCCGCGTCCATGGCTCCGAACATACTCAAGCTCGGTATCCCCGCCGGCAGCCTGCAGGAGGCGACCGCCGGGCTGTTCCGGCAGGCCGGCTATCAGATCACCTTCCGCTCGCGCTCCTACTATCCCGACATCGACGACCCGGAGATCCAGTGCATCCTGATCCGTGCGCAGGAGATCGCCCGCTACGTGCAGGACGGCGTGATGGATGCCGGCCTGACCGGCCACGACTGGATCGTCGAGAACCGCGCCCAGGTGGTCGAGGTCGCCGAGTTGGTCTTTGCCAAGGTGAGCCGCAGGCCGGTGCGCTGGGTCCTGGCCGTTCCCGAGGATTCGCCCATTCGGAGCCCGAAGGACCTGCAGGGCAAGCACATCGCGACCGAGGTCGTGAATCTCACCACCGACTACCTCAAGGGCCACGGCGTGGAGGCGCACGTCGAGTTCTCGTGGGGGGCGACCGAGGTCAAGCCCCCGCAACTTGCCGACGCGATCGTGGAGGTCACCGAGACCGGCAGCTCGCTACGCGCCAACAACCTCCGCATCGTCGACACCATTCTGACCAGCACCCCGCGCCTGATCGCCAACCAGGCGTCCTGGCAGGACCCCTGGAAGCGCAAGAAGATCGAGAACATCACCCTCATGTTGCGCGGCGCCATGGCAGCCGAGGGCAAGGTCGGGCTGATGATGAACGTGCCGGAGAAGAACCTGGATGCCATCCTGGAGGCCCTGCCGGCGCTGCAGAAACCGACCGTCGCCCCGCTCGCGAACGGCGACTGGGTCGCCGTCGACACGATCATCGAAGAGTCGGTGGTGCGCGACATTATCCCGCGCCTCAAGGAAGCGGGCGCCAGCGGAATCGTCGAGTATCCGCTGAACAAGATCATCGAGTGAGGGCGCGCGGCGGATGCCGCGCGCCCCTGGCACTACCCGTTCTCCGGAGCGCTCTCAGCTCCTTGCGCGGTCGAGATCGCGCCCAGCGCCTGCAGGGTCAGACGCGCCTTCTGCTCCTCCACCGGGTGTGGATGGACGCCGGAGATCGGCGCGTGCGTCCCCCCTGCCCCGGAGATGACCGTGGCGTGCTTGGCCGGGAACAGCGACAGCGTCTTCGAGAACGGCTCGATGAACTTCTCGAAGTTCTCGATGACGTAGGCCGCCAGGGCGGCCTGACCTCCCTGGCGCAGGATTTCTATGGTTCGATTGAGCTGATCGATCTCCCCTTGCGCGCGGCCCCGTCGCTCGGCCGCTTCCGCCTTGGCCTGCAGCGTCATGCGCTCCTGCTCCGCCTCCGCCGGGATCAGAATCTCCGCCCGATAACGCTCACGGAGCATCGCGATGCGCTGCTGCTCGGCGCCGATCTGCGCCTTGATGCCGGCGACCTTGGCCTGCGCGTCGCGCTCGGCCCGGCGCACGCCGATGGCGCTGCGTTGGGTTTCCTGCGCCACCTTGACGCGAATCTCCGCCAGCAGGCTCTCCTTGGAGTTCTGCGCCTGGCGCACCGCGACTTCCGCGCGCCGCCCCTCCGACTCCTCCTTGGCCGCCGCATGCGCCTGCGCCTGCGCCGCGCGCGACTGCGTCTCGGCGTTCGCGGACTGGATGCGCTTCAGCAGGGCGATGTAGAGCTCCGGCTCGCGTACCCCCGCCAGGCGGTGATCGTCCACGTCGGCGATGTTCATAGCCGTGATCTCCAGACCGATGCCCTCCAGATCGCTCTTGCAGACGCGGATCATGTTCTGCACCAGCCGATCCTTGTCCGTCATCACCTCTTCGGGCGTCATCGTCGCGATCGAGTCGCGCAGATGCCCTTCGATGATGCCGGTGGCAATACTGGTGAGCTCGGTCCAGTCGCGCGTCATCAGCAGGATCCGCCGGATGGCGTTGCGCAGCCCTTCGCCCGAAGAGGCCACCGCGAAGCTCACGGTCGCCACCACGGTGAGCGGCACGATGCCGGCCGCGATCGCCGACTCCACGCGCACGCTGGTGGTGCGGGGCCGCATGTCCATCCGGAAAAAGCGATGGATGAGCGGAAACACGAACACGCGTCCACCGCGCAGCCACGAGAAGGCCTTGCCCTTGCCGGCGACGATGGCCAGCTCGTCGGCGCCGACGATCTTCATCTTGGTGACCAGTTGGATCACCAGCGTGATGAGGATCAGAAGAATGAAGACGATGATGAAAACGGTCATGCCTGCCCCTCCGATGCGTCCGCCTTGGCGCGGTCAGCGCCGCCCTGGGTCAGCAACTCCTTGACGCTGATGCCGAAGCCCTCCTCGAACTTGTGCAGGAAGTCGACGAAGGCCTCCGGGCCGCGGTTCAGCAGCCCGTTCATGCCCCCCTCGTTATCCATGATCACCACGTTGTCGATCGTCAGCTCCCCCGCGTAGCGCTCGTATGCCGCGAATAACCCCGGAAGCTGCTGCTGGACGAACAGCGCGATCCTGCCCACGTCGGCGTCCGCAACCATCGTGGCCTTCTGTTCGAGCAGGTGGTTCTGGGTCGATTCGACGATCTGCACGGCCTGATTCTGGCCGTCCGACAGGATCTCCGCCGCCTGCCGCTTCGTGTCCGCCTCCAGGGTGACGTCGGACACGTTCTTCAGCTTGCGCAGATCCACGGCGATCTCCTGAACGGACCGTTCGCCTTCGCTGTCGGCCCGCTCGATCGCGCTTTCGGCCTCCAGACGGGCCTGTTCCACCTCCGCCTCAGCGGTACGCCTGAGCACTTCGAGCTCCTGCTCGGCCGCGATGATCTTCTCATTTGCGGTGCTCTCGGCCACGGTCTCACGCCGCTTGGCGTCCGATTCCGCGCGCTCCGCCTGCGCCTTGAGGCGAGCTTCCTCGATCTCCACCTCCTGGCGCTTGCGGGACAGCGTCTTGTTGGCCAGGTTGGCGATGTAGTTGGAGGTATCCCAGATCTTCTGCAGCGACACCGACACGACGCGCATGCCGAAGGTGGCCAGGTCCTGATTGCTGTCGCGCAGCAGCTCCGCACGGAACTGCGCGCGCTCGCCGTCAGCGTCAGCGTCAGCGCCGTTATCGGCGTCGGTCCGCGCATCTCCCTCGCCGACGCGGGCCTCCTCATCGACGCTATCCATCATCCCGATCGCCTGCAGCGGCGTGGTCTTGTTGAGCGCGCCGCGGAAGTTGCCCACCATGGTCTGCTGGATCTGCTCCTGTATCTCTCCGCGGGTCTTGCCCATCAGCCGCTCGACGGCGGAATACAGCAGCACGTCGTCCTCATGGTCCACGCAGACGCAGGCGGTCGCGTCAGCGCCGACGGTGATGCCGTTCGCGGCGTTCACCCCCTCCACCCGAACGTCAATCGGGATCGTGCTCAACTCCAGTCCCTGGGCGCTCTGAAAGAAGGGGATCACGAACGTCCAGCCGCCGCGCTGCAATCGGAAGCCGTACCGCTTGCCGCCCACCTGCGTCTTGGTGCCGGTCACGACCATCACCTGGTTGGGTGGACAGACCTTGATGAGGGACTTGAGCCCCCCCATGATCACGAAGAATACTGCGACCGCGGCGATCGCGCCGCCTACAAACCCGCTTGGTTCCATGCTTCCTCCAGTTCTAGAATCGGTGCGATCGGCGCCAGCGCTTCATCCGTCGTCACGAAAGCTCTTGCGAAGCTTCGAGTCCGCGCACGTACACGCACCGATCGGTGACCTGCGCCACCTGCACGCGGGCGTCGACGGAAAAGCGCTCCTCGGGGTTCTCGGCCAGCGCGTAGCGCTCCGCCACCGACTGGCCCAGGCGGATGCGTACCTTGCCCATGCCGCCATCGGCGATCGGGGCGATCACGGTGGCCTGCTCGAACAGAAGCTCCTCTTCTTTGATGCTGGAATCCAGCTCGGTGCGCTGCAGACGGAAGAACAGACGCGCCAGCGTCGCGACCGCGGTTCCTCCTGCCAACGCCCAGATCAGGCTGCCTGCCGGTCCCGATCCGAATGCGGTCGAGGCGAGACCGAACGGCCCGAATCCCAGACAGAAGTAGATCGCCGTACGGACGTAGCGCAGGAAGGAGAGGACCGGAGCGCCGCCGCCATCCTCGCCACCCCCCTCCTCTCCGGAGCCGTCGTCCGCGGCCTCCGCGGCGGAACCGCCGTCTGCCTGACCACCTGAGCCGATGAGCCCTAGCAGGTCGATCACCGTCACCCCGACGCCGAAGATCGCGGTGAACCAAAACAGACCTTGCATCATCGACTCAGCCTTAACCGCTTGCATGAAGTATACGCCGGGAGGCCTCGCCGACCAACGCTGATCCCAAGGCGGAAACGCGAATGACGGCACCGACAGCGCGGCGCGCCGGCGCCGTGGAGCTGATGCCAGCGTTTGAGTGCGTTGAAGGCAGATGATAGCATCCCGTGGACATTCCACGCGGAGGCTGAGGATGGGGAACCTGCCATGATTCTGGTCGACACCAACGTGGTGTCGGAGCTGATGCGTGCCGCTCCGGAGGCCTCCGTGGTCAGAGATCATGGCCTTGCGCAGGGAGATCGGCCGTCCGATGAGTGTCGTCGACGGTCAGATCGCCGCCGTCGCGCGCTCCCGCGGTTGCGCGCTGGTGACACGCAACGTCACCGACTTCGAGGACTGCGACCTGGAGCTGATCAACCCGTGGCTTGACCGCGACGGCGACGAAGAGGAGCCGGGAGCCGGTGCGGAACCGACAATGCCGGGAGAAAAGGGGTAGGGTAGCGGCATGATGTCGCGCCACGGATCGTCCGGGACGCCGACCGCGAATCCCCGGAGGCCCTACCGGGTCATCGACAGCGACGTCCATCACGCGCTGCCGGACTGGGAAACGCTGCAGCCCTACCTGCAGGAGCCGTGGCGCTCGAAGATCCTGGAGGCCAACTCGATCGTGGGCGGCCTGGGGCTGGGAGCGGGCCGCAACCGCCTCGACAGCGTGACCCCGGACGGCGGCAAGCCGGCCTCCGACCCCGAGTTCACCATCCGGCAGCTCATCGTCGAAAACCACATCGACCTCGCCGTGCTGACCGGCAATGTCTACGGCTGGAACGTCCATCCCAACCCCGAGTACGCCAACGCGGTGATGGCCGCCTTCAACGACTGGACCATCGATCACTGGCTCACCCCGCACACGCAGTTCCGGGGCTGCATCACCGTCAACTCCAACGATCCGGAGGCGGCAGCGGCCGAGATCGACCGCCTGGGCGAACGCGACGACATGGTGATGGCGATCATCGGCGGCACCTCGACCGCCCCGTACGGGCAGAAGTTCTACCACCCGATCTACGAGGCGGCGGTCCGTCACGACCTGCCGGTCGGCATCCACGTCTCCGCGGCCGGCACCGGGCTGGCGCCTGCCGTGAGCGCGGTGGGCACGCCGCGCACCTTCTTCGAGTACCACTCGGGCCTGCCGCGCATCTACATCACGCAGTTGATCAGCCTGATCGCGGAGGGGGTATTCGAGAAGTACCCGCGCCTGCGGTGGCTGTTCATCGAGGGCGGCGTCGCCTGGCTCCCGCACGTGACGTGGCGCCTGGACAAGGAGTGGCGGGCGTTGCGCCGCGAGGTCCCCTGGGTCAAGCGTCCGCCCAGCGAGGTGATCCGCGAGCACTGCTTCTTCACGACGCAACCGCTGGAGGAGCCGCCCGACCCGCGGCTGCTCGTGCAGATCCTGGAGATGATCGACGGCCGCAACTGCCTGCTGTATTCCAGCGACTACCCGCACTGGGACTACGACGCCGTGCACGTGCTGAACGCCCTTCCGGCCGACTACCAGCCCAACATCTTCCAGCGCAACGCCGAGCGGCTGTTCGGGCTCTGATGGCGCGCCACGTGGTCGGCCCGGCGGACGCGATCCCGCCCGGCGGGCGGCGCGTGGTGACCGTGGCCGGCCGCAGCATCGGCATCTTCAACGTGGAGGGCCGCTTCCATGCGCTGCGCAACTCCTGCCTGCACAACCAGGCGCCCGTGTGTCTGGGCGAGGTCGGCGCCACCTATCTGCCGTCGGAGCCGGGCCAGTACCGAAGAGGTCTCGACGGCCGGGTGCTGCGCTGTCCCTGGCACGGCTGGGAGTACGACATCACCACCGGCCGCAACCTGATCGATCCCAGTCGCAAGCTGACGACCTATCCCGTCACCGTCGAGAACGGCGACATGGTCGTCCACATCGGCGGCCCGATCCCTGACGCGCTACCGACGGCGGCGCCCTCACGATGATGCGAGCCTGCCCATGCTAGGCTACATCAGCAGACGATTCCTCATATTCATCCCGACGCTGATCCTGCTCAGCATGCTGCTGTTCCTGGGACTGGAGGCAGGACCGGGCGACGCCGCCAGCTTCCTGATCAATCCGGAATCCCCCTCGGATCAGGTGGAGCGCATCCGCGAGGAGCTCGGCCTCAACCAACCTCTCCCGATCAGATACGTGAGCTGGGTCAGGGAGCTGCTGGCAGGGAACCTGGGCTACAGCATGCTCGATGGCAAGGCGGTGAGGGACCTGCTCGCGGCCCGGGTACCCCGCACGCTGTCGCTCATGGCGTTCTCGATCGTGCTGGCGGTCACGTTCGGGGTCGTGCTGGGCGTGATCAGCGCGCTCTACCAGTATTCCGTCATCGACCACGCGCTCACCTTCGTGGGTCTGCTGGGGATCTCCACGCCGGCGTTCTTCACCGGCATGCTGGGCATCCTGCTGTTGTCCCTGCGGTGGAAGCTGTTGCCGATCGGCGGCGCGGGGACCGAGCCCGGAATCCTGGTCGCCATACAGCACGCCCTGCTGCCGGCCGGCGTGCTGGCGTTTCGATCAGGGTCCGAGTTTCTCCGCTACACCCGCGGCGCGATGCTCGACGCGCTGAACCGCGACTACATGGCGCTGGCCAAGAGCAAGGGCCTCACCGTCCGCCGCGTCACCGTCGTCCACGGCCTGCGCACCGCGCTGATACCGGTGGCCACCATCATCATACTGAGACTTCCGGTGTTGGTCGGCGGATCGGTCATCGTCGAGCAGGTGTTCTCCTGGCCGGGTATGGGCACGATGCTGATCAACGCCTCGCGCGCCCAGGATTTTCCGGTGGTGGTGACCGTCGCGCTGCTGATCGGCACGGTGCTGCTGTTCTCCAGCCTGCTGGCCGACGTGCTGCTGGCGATTATCGATCCGCGCGTTCGGCTGCGGTGATGGCCGGCTCCCGGCGCCAGGGCGCGACAGCGGCCGCCGCTCCGGGCGGACCGCCGCGGCCTTCGCTCCTCCACCGATTTCGAGCGAGCAAGTACGCGCAGAGCCTCAACTGGATTACGGCGACCAGCATCATCGTCTTCCTGCTGATCGTCTGCGCCGCTCTGATCGGGCCCGCCCTGCTGCCGCACCGACCCGAGACGGTGAATCTGAGCGAGCGCCTCGATGCCCCTTCGGCGTCGCACGTGCTGGGGACCGACAACCTGGGACGCGACGTGTTGGCGCGCCTGCTGTTGGGGACGCGTATCTCGCTGTTCGTGGCGATCAGCGGCGCGGCGCTGGCCGGCGCGGCCGGACTGCTGCTGGGCACGCTATCCGGCTACTACGGGGGGGCGTTCGATCAGATCTGGTTGCGTGTGTCGGAGATATTCATGGCGTTCCCGGCCCACGTCATCCTGCTGGTCATGGTGGCGGTCGTCGGGCCCAGCCTGGAGAACATCATCATCATCTTCGCGATCACCAAGTGGGCCACGCTCTATCGCCTGGTCCGGGCGCAGTTCTATTCGCTGCGCGAGGAGGAGTTCGTGGAGGCGCTGCGCGCCCTCGACATCGGCGATGCCTCGATCATCTTCAAGCACATGCTGCCGAACATGCTTGGACCGATCACGGTCTGGTTTACGCTCGAAGTGGCCACGGGAATCATCCAGGAGGCCGGCTTGAGCTTCATCGGCCTGGGAATTCAGGCGCCGACCCCGTCACTCGGCAACCTGCTGAGCTCCGCTCAGGACATCCGCATCCTGCGCAGCTTCATCTGGCTGTGGATGGCGCCGGGCATCACGATCGCGGCGTCGACGCTGTGCGTCAATTTCATCGGCGACTGGCTGCGCGACGTGACCGACCCGCGCACGGCGGAGTGAGGCAGCATCAGGTGGCGACCAAGCCGGACCGGAATGCCGACCAGTCCTCCGAGCTGCTGTCGGTTCGCGACCTCAAGACCCATCTGCACACCAAGCGCGGCATGGTCAAGGCGGTGGACGGGGTTTCGTTCTCGGTCCGTAGAGGCCGCTCACTCGGAATCGTCGGCGAGACCGGCTCAGGCAAGAGCATGACCGCGTATTCCATCATGCGGCTACTGCCGGCCAGGACCGCACGCATCGTCAGCGGCGCCATCGACTACACGACGGCTGCAGGCAAGGAGATCGATATCGCCACCCTGGAGCCGTTTGGCGCTGACATGCGCCGATTGCGGGGCCGGGAGATCGCCCTGATCTTTCAGGATTCGCTGAGCGCCCTGAATCCCGTCCACACCATCGGCTTTCAAATCGCCGAGAACCTCCGCAACAACACGGCGTTGACGCGCGCCCGCGTGAAGGACCGGGCGACCGAGCTCCTGGCCGAGGTGGGGATGAGCGCGCCGGAGCGACGGAACAAGCAGTTTCCCCATGAGCTCTCAGGGGGCATGCGGCAACGCGCCCTCATCGCGATCGCGCTCGCGGCACAGCCGCGGCTGCTCATCGCCGATGAGCCGACCACGGCGCTGGACGTCACCGTGGAAGCGCAGATCCTGGAGTTGATCACCGGGTTGCAGAAGCAACATGGGATGGGCTTGATCCTGATCACGCACGACATGGGCGTGATCGCGCAGACCGTCGATGAGGTGACGGTGATGTACATGGGCGACATCATCGAGTACGGCGACGTGTCGACGATCTTCGAACGCCCGCAGCATCCCTATACCGTCAAGCTGCTGGAGTCGATCATCGAGTTGGGCTCGCGTGGAATGGAGCTGCAGCCGATCGAGGGCAGCATCCCAGACCCGACGACGCTGAATCCGGGATGCAAGTTCTACTCCCGCTGTCCGCTCAGGAAGCAGAAAGCCGAAGGGAACGAGCCGCCGCTCATCGAGGTGGAGCCGGATCACTTCGTCAAGTGCTATCGCTTCGACGGATCGGACTATTGACCGTGGCCTCCGGTATGAAGCGCGATATCCTGTTCACCGTCGAGGCACTGCGCACCTACTTCCCCATCAGGAAGGGCATCTTCCGCAGGGTGGCGGGGCATGTGCGCGCGGTAGACGGCGTCGACCTGACCGTGGCGCGCGGGGAGACTTTGGGGCTGGTCGGGGAGAGCGGCTGCGGCAAGACCACGCTTGGCCGCAGCCTGCTGCGCCTGGTCGCACCGACATCGGGCCGGATCCGCTACCGCCTCGATGGGCGCATGCTCGGCATCGATGAGCTGAGCCGCGCACAGATGCACCGATTCCGCAGCCAGGCGCAGATCGTGTTCCAGAATCCGTACGGCTCCCTCAACCCGACCAAGACCGTGTTTCAGACGCTGGACGAACCGCTCAAGGTGTTCGGGATGAGGCTCAGACAGCAGCGGCAGGACCGCATCGCCGAGCTGCTGCAGGCGGTCAATCTCAGACCCGAGTACATGACCCGCTATCCCCATCAGTTCAGCGGCGGGCAGCGGCAGCGCATCGCGTTGGCCCGGAGCCTGACCGTCGATCCGATCTTTCTGCTCTGCGACGAACCGGTCTCGGCGCTTGACGTGTCGGTGCAGACCCAGGTTCTCAACCTGCTTCGGAGGATCCAGCGGGAACGCCGCCTGACGATGGTCTTTATCGCGCACGACCTCAAAGTGGTCGAATATGTAAGCGACATGGTTGCCGTGATGTATCTCGGCAAGATCGTGGAACGGTTTCCGGCCGACGTGTTGAGCCGGGCCGTCCACCCCTACACCCGCGCACTGATTTCGGCCATTCCGGTCGCGGACCCCACGCGGCGCGGGGCGAAGATCATCCTCACCGGCGAGGTGCCGGACCCCGCCGATCCGCCGCCGGGGTGTCGATTCCATCCGCGCTGTCCGCTCAGGCAGGCGATCCTCAGCGGCCGCGTGCAGGCGGACGGCCAGCGGTGCGTCGATGAGGAGCCGCGGTGGCGCCAAGTCGCCCAGGGCCACCGCGCGGCGTGTCACCATTACGAACATCAATGAGCTGAATCTCGCTCTTCCGTTTCGATGTACGCACAACGCAGGTCCCTCGCTTGCCAAGCCGGCAGCCGTACCTATACAAATGCGGTGCAACGCTGGTTGGAGGGTGCCATGACCCAGACGCTATCGGTTCCGGATTTCGATGCCTATCCCGTCACCCATTCTCTCAGCGGCGCGCGCATCGTGAACGGCGACGTAGAGGTCCGCTGGGCCGATGGCAGCGCCAGCGTCCTGCCAGGCCTGTGGCTGCGGGAGTTCAGCCCGGACCTCGGCACGATTCACCCGGTCACCCGCGAGCAGGTGATCATGCTCATCGACCTTCCGGAAGATCTCTGCGCCGCGGCGGCGGACGTGCTGCCGGACGGCCGCCTCAAGGTGATCTGGCATCCCGAGCGTTTGGTCAGCCTCTACCATCCCGGCTGGCTGTGGGCGCACCGGCCCGAATCGGCAGACGCTGCGGGCCTGCCATCCCGACGCCTGTGGGTACAGGGCCAGGCTCAGCACACGCAGCTCACCTGGGTGGACGGCGCCGCCATCCGCTCCGGGGATGATGCAGCGTTCGGCAACTGGTTGACGGCCATCCACGTCGACGGCCTCGGTTTCATCGAGAAGCTTCCCCACGACCCCGACATCGTGCCGGAGATTCCGGGACGCATCGGCTGCCTGCGAAACTCGAACTTCGGCGAGGTGTGGGAGGTGCACAGCCGCCCGGATGCGGACAGCAACGCCTACACCAGCGTCTCCTTGCCCGTGCACAACGATCTGTGCACGCGGGAGTATGTGCCGGGACTGCAGTTTCTGTTCTGTCTGCACAACTCCTGCGAGGGCGGCGACAGTCTGTTCGTGGACGCCTGCTCCGTGGCCGAGCAGCTCAGGGCCGAATCCCCGGAATCCTTCCAGGTACTGGCCACCGTTGCCGCGCCGTTCGGCACCCGCAATCGCGATTCCGATCACCGCTTCTGCGCCCCGGTGCTGGAGCTCGACGCCGCGGGGGAGGTCGCATCGGTCCGCTACACGTGGTGGCTGCGCAACCCCATGACCGGCGATGCGGCGACGATCAAGAGGTTCTACGCTGCCTTCAAGCGCTTCCAGCGCCTGGCGAACGACCCCGGCAATCAGCTTCAGATGCGGTTGCGCCCGGGCGATCTGGCCGGCTTTGACAACCGGCGCGTGCTGCACGGCCGCACCGCCTTCGACCCCTCCTCGGGCCGCCGCTGGCTGCGCGGCTGCTACAGCGAGCGGGAGGAGCTTGAATCCGGGCTGCGGATGTTGGCGCGAGCGAGGCGGGCGCGGCTGATCGAGCACGGCGCCCGGCCTGAAGCGAAAGCGGTCTCCTGACACGGGGCGCACGCCGAGGAGTACGCAGATGCCTCTTGCAATGTCAAAGGAAGTCTTCATCACCGCGGCGGTTACCGGTGCCGGCGCTACCCAGGACCGCAGCCCCCATGTTCCCCGCAGTTCGCGGCAGATCGCCGCAAGCGCGATCGAAGCCGCCAAGGCCGGCGCAGCGATCGTCCACTGCCATGTCCGCGACCCCGAGACGGGCGCTCCCAGCCGCAAGGCCGAGTACTATCGCGAGGTTACCGACCGGATCCGCGGCGCCGACGTCGACGTGGTGCTGAACCTGACGACCGGCATGGGCGGCGACATGGTGTTCGGCAGCCCCGAACGGCCGCTGCCGCCGCGGGAGGGCACCGACATGGCGAGCGCCGGCGAGCGCATGGCCCATATCCGGGAGTGCCTGCCGGAGATCTGCACCCTCGACTGCGGCACCATGAACTTCGCCGAGGCCGACTATGTGATGACCAACACCCCCGCCATGCTTCGCGCGATGACCGCCATGATGACGGAGCTTGGCGTCAGGGTGGAGATCGAGGCCTTCGATACCGGTCACTTGTGGTTCGCCAAATCGCTGGTCGACGAGGGCCTCCTGCCGACCCCGGTACTGGTCCAGCTCTGCATGGGGATCCCCTGGGGCGCGCCGGACGACCTGAACACCTTCATGGCGATGGTCAACAACGTGCCGCGCGACTGGGTGCTCTCCGCCTTCGCCCTGGGACGCAACGAAATGCCTTACGTCGCAGCCGCGGTGCTGGCCGGCGCCAACGTGCGCGTCGGGCTGGAGGACAATCTCTATCTCAGGCGAGGCGTGCTGGCGACCAACGCCCAGCTCGTGGAGCGAGCCGTGACGATCATCGAAGCCATGGGAGCGACCGTGATCGGACCGGACCGCGTACGCGAGCGGCTGAAGCTGAGCAAACGAGCCCCGCGGTGACAGCCGCCATCATCGGCGGCGGCGTGATCGGCAGCGGCTGGGCGGCGCGGTTCCTGCTCAACGGCTGGGACGTGGCGGTGTTCGATCCGGGCATCGACCCCGAACGCCGGGTGAACGCGGTTGTGGACAACGCCCGCCACAGCCTGCCCGCCCTGTACGACCGCGCCCTCCCGGCCGAGGGCGCGCTGACCTTCTGCGATACGATCGCCGCGGCGGTCGCCGGCGCCGATTGGATCCAGGAGAGCGTGCCCGAGCGGCTGGATCTGAAGCACGAGGTGTTCGGCGAGATCCAACGGCATGCACCGGAGCACGCCGTGCTCGCTTCCTCCACCTCCGGGTTCAAGCCGTCCGACCTGCAGCGCGACGCGCGGCGCCCGGGACAGATCCTGGTCTGCCACCCGTTCAATCCGGTGTATCTGCTGCCGCTGGTGGAGGTGGTGCCCTCCCCCGCCACGGACCCGTCGATCCGCGATCGCAGCATCGAGTTGCTGACCGGGATCGGCATGCACCCGCTGCCGATCCGCAAGGAGATCGACGCGCACGTCGCCGACCGGCTATTGGAAGCGGCGTGGCGCGAGGCGCTGTGGCTGGTACGCGACGGCATCGCCACCACGGCGGAGATCGATGACGCGATCCGTTTCGGCTTCGGTCTGCGCTGGGCGCAGATGGGGCTGTTCGAAACCTATCGGATCGCCGGCGGCGAAGCGGGCATGAAGCACTTCATCGCCCAGTTCGGGCCGGCTCTGGAGTGGAACTGGAGCCGGCTCACGGACGTCCCGGAATTGACGGACGACCTGATCGACCGGATCGCCGAGCAATCCGACCGACAATCAGGCGCGTACGACATTCGTCGGCTGGAGCGAATTCGCGACGACAATCTGGTCGCCATCATGCGCGCACTGAAGAAGAACGACCGCGGCGCAGGCAGGACGATCGCCGCCCACGAACGCAGCCTGATGCAGCCGGAGGCCGGCCTCGACACCCTGCCGGTCACGGTGTCGCGCCAGATTCCGCAGAGCTGGACCGACTACAACGGTCACATGAACGAAGCGCGCTATCTGGACGTCTTCGCGCAGGCCAGCGACCGGATCATGGAGTTGATCGGCGCCGATGCCGACTATGTCGCCGCGGGCAGGAGCTACTTTACCGTGGAGACCCATCTCCGCTACCTGGCCGAGGTCCGAGGCGGTGACGGGATCCGCGTCACGACGCAACTCGTGGGCGCCGACGGCAGGAAGCTGCACCTCTTCCATCGGCTGGAAAACGGCGCAGGCCGCCTCGCCGCTACCGGCGAGCACCTCCTGGTACATGTCGACCTGAAGACCCGCCGGAGCTGCCCGCCGGAAGCCTCGGTCAAAGCCCTGCTTGCACCGCTGCTGTCGCGCCATGGCAAGCTGCCCAGGCCCGAGGGAGCGGGTCGCCATGTCGGAGCAAACCGATAGCGGCGGTGCAGCGGGTGCCGGATCGGACGATACCGACACCTGTCCGAGAATGCCTCGCCTCCTCCCTCCCTCCTCCCTGCTGTGCCTTGACCCCGCCGGTCGGGAACGGGATGCTCTTCGGATACCGTACATCTTGGAGGTGCGAACATGGTACCCAGAATCGTGACGAAGACGCTCGTCGCCCTGCTCGCGGTGGCGCTGAGCGCGACCGCGTTCGGAGAAGGCCAGACGGACTCGGCCACCGAAGCTCGGGAGACGGTCCTCAACCTGGTGTCGCACGGTCAGGAACGCGGTCTGACCGGCTGGGCACGGGGCGGCAACTTCGGCATGGCCGTCACCAATAGCCTCGAGGAGTCGCTGCCGTTCGACACGCTCCTGCTGTTCGATCCGACCTACAGCGAGCTGCGACCGCACATCGCCGAACGGTGGGAGGCGTCCGACGATAACCTCGTGTACACGTTCCACCTGCGCCAGGACGTGTTCTTTCACGATGGCGAGCAGATGCACGCCGATGACCTGGTGACCAGCGTGCACCTCGGTCTCGGCACCGGCAAGACGGCCGGCCGGACCGTGGCACAGCTCGCAAAGCTCGAAGGCGCTCTGGACTATCGCGAAGGGGCCGCCGACAGCATCACCGGCATCGAGATCGTCGATGACTTCACCGTTCAGTTCACGCTCACCGAGCCCTCCTATACGTTCCTCGCCGCCATCGCCGCACAGCCGATCATGCCGGAGCATCTGCTCAGCGAAGATCTGCGCGACAACCGCACGCTGATCTTCCAGAGCGAGTATTGGCAGCACCCCATCGCCACCGGCCCGTTCAAGTTCTCACGAAGCGTTCCCGGCGACTTCGCCGAGTTGCTGGCCTACGACGACTACTTTCTTGGCCGGCCCCAGATCGACAAGGTGATCATCTGGGAACGGGACCCGATCATCGCTGCCGAAGACGGCAAGCTGGACTTCATGTGGGGGCGGGATCCTGCGCAGATCGACCAGCTCCTGCAGACGCCCGGCATGACCGGATACCCGGTGGAGAACGGCGCTTACAAGCGGGAGCTCTGGTCGAACATGGAAGATGGGACGATGGGGGACCTGCGGCTTCGTCAGGCGATCGCCTACTCGATCAATCGTGCCGAGATCGCGGCGCAGTTCTTCAACGGATACGCGAACGTGTGGCATACGGTGGTGCCGCCGACCTTCTGGTCGAATCGGGATCTGCCTCAGGTACCGTACGACCCCGACCGATCCAGACAGCTGCTCAGCGACGCCGGCTGGGACCCCGACACCGAGCTGACCCTCATCTACTACTACACCGACCCGCAAACATCCGATTTCATGGCGCTCATCCAGAGCTATCTGGCCGAGGTCGGCATCAAGGTGAGTCCGCGGCTGGTGGAGCGTGACGTGGGCAGGGTGCTGCACGACAAGACGATGTCGTGGCAGTTGGCCTACGGCGCGCGCAACTCGATCGACACCGGCGTTCTGCACCAATACGCGACCGGGGCGGGCAACAGCCCGACGGACTACTCGAATCCGACGATCGACCGCATGCTGGCGGAGATGGAAGCATCGCTGGACACCGCTGAGCGCAAGCGGCTCGGGGACGAGATTCAGGCGATCATCATGGACGATATGCCGACGATTCCGCTCTACGCGACCAAGGAATACATCCTCCACAGCGAGCGCTTGAAGATGCCGGTGAAGTGGCTGAATCGCTACAGCCATCCATTCGACCTGCGGTTCCACGAGTGGACGATCGAGCCTTGAAGCCGACCGCACAATGACCATCTTGCCTCGGAACGCACTCCCGGAGGCCCTTCTCCGGGAGTCCGCACCATCCTGTTCGCGGCGCCTGTAGCGACGGAACCGTCGTACGCGGAGCAGGCCTGTGGCTGATGTCCAGCGGGAACTCGAGCAGCTCGCCGCGGTCGGACACTGCGTCGTCCAGGACGTCATCCCGCCCCATCGGATCGCAGCGTTGCGGGAGCACGTCGTCCGGGGCAGGCAGGCCGCCCAGCGCGAATACGCGGCGACCGGCGGCAACCTGTCCTGGCAGCGCACGGCGGACGGCGGTCCGGGAAAGAACGTCGTGGCGTACGTTCCCGAGTTCTCCGCTCATCTGGCAGACGAGCGGATCCTGGCCATCGCGCGCGGCGCGCTCGACCCGAGGGTCCGTATCGCTCAGATCGAGTTCAAGTTCCGGCCGGCTGCCGACGACAACGCGGCGTGGCGTTCGTGGCATTCCGACTGGCCGCACGATCTCTTGGACAACGAACGGGGTGGCTTCATCCGGCAGCCGTTCCCGGATCTCACCATGGCCCTGACGACGCTGTGGATGCTGTCGCCGTACGGGCCCGATACGGGCGGGACGTGGGTCGTGCCCGGCACCCATCGCAACCCGAAGAACCCGCGCGGACCGGACGACCGCATCGACGAGTTCGGTCCCCTGCCGGGAGAAACGCAACTGCAGGGCGATGCGGGAAGCGTGGTCGTCCTGGATTCGCGGCTCTGGCACTCAAACGCGCACAATCCATCGTCCGAGGACCGCGTCACCATGGTGGTGCGCTACGCCCCGTGGTGGCTGAGCGCCGAGTACGGAGGCCGCAACCAGGCGATCGTTCCGCGCGATACGTACGCAGCGCTTCCTGCTGCGGTCGAGACCCTGTTTCGGCACCGCGCCGAAGGCGTGACCAATCGGGAAGTGACCGTCCTCGGATAGCAAGGGCGCCAATGCGCCTGTTTCTCTTCATCGATGACTGGATGCTGGACGCCTACACGGACATCGTCCGCGGCTTCCCGCGTCCGACGCCGGCGCGTATGCCGCTTTGGGACCAGGGGGCGTGACCGAGCCGGGCACGATCGGTGGCGGCATGCAGCCGTCCGGAGTGGTGCTGGTGACGACGACGTGCTGCGCATCTACGCCTTCGGTTACGGTCCGCAGCACGACGCCACCGGCACGCTGCACAACGAAGCCGAGCAACGCGGCGTGCCGGCCCTACTACGCCATGCTGCCGCTGGATCGCATCTGAAGGACCGGTTCATGATGCTGATCCGGGTATCGCCACCTTCTACGAGAGACAACTGCGCTTTCGATCGTTGAGGTCTGAGAGCAGAGAGCATGAGTGATCCATGGGGCGGGAAGCTCGAGCGCCTGAGTCTTACGCGCCGTCACTACCACAATTACGACTACCTCAGATTCCTCGTCGAGTCGGTATGGAAACTCCATTGCCCCACTCGCCTCGTGGACTTTGGTTGCGGCTCTGGCTACTTGGGCGTCAAGTTGCTGCCACTGATGCCTGAAGGGAGCACATTCCAGGCTGAACGGTTCGCCGCATCCGGACGAGATTTCCACATTGTTTCACCGCTGGCGATGATGTTCAGCTTCGGCAGAGTTCCGTGAGCGGATCGAGGCGGAGCGTCGGCAGCGCCCACGAGAGTGTTCTCCGTCAGCCCCGCCCACGAGAGTGACCGCTGGCGATGAGGTCCACCAGATGATGAGGGCATGGGAAGAGGAAGCCATCACGATCGGCCAGGACGCGTGTGACCTCGCGTACCTGAGAGGCCTTCTCGACGAATCTTTCTTCGTAGCCCGCGAGTCACGACGCATCGTGGGATTCGTCTGCGCCAGGATCATCGCCAATCCCGGCTACGCCGTGATGCCGACAGTACAAAGGGTTTTACAAATCGAAGAACTGTATGTGCGGCCGCAGGCCCGTGGCCGTGGAGTAGGCACCGTTCTTGTCGAAGCCGTGTTGCAGAAGGCACGCGAGCAAGGCGTGCGCGCGTTCCACGTCTTTTCTGCCACCAGGAACACCGAAGAAACCCTCCGGTTCTACCGCCGACACGGCTTCGAGCCGTGGGGAGTACAGATGTACTTGGTACAGACGGAGTCTTCCTGTGGCTGATGTGCAGCGCGAACTTGCACAGCTCGCCGCGGCCGGATGCTGCGTCGTCCGGGACGTGATCCCGGCCGATCGGATCGCAGCGCTGCGGGAGCACGTCGTCCAGGGCCGGCAGGCCGCCAAGCGCGAATATGCGGCGACCGGCGGCAACCTGACGTTCCAGAGCACAGCGGACGGCGGTCCGGGAAGGAACGTCGTGGCGTACGTGCCCGAGTTTGCCGCCCATCTGGCAGACGAGCGGCTCCTGGCCATCGCGCGCGGCGCGCTCGACCCGAGAGTCCGCATCGCCCAGATCGAGTTCAAGTTCCGGCCGGCCGGCGACCACGACCCGGCGTGGCGTTACTGGCACACCGACTGGCCGCACGACCTCAAGGACAACGACCGGGCCGGCTGCATCCGGCAGCCGTTTCCCGATCTCACCATGGCGCTGACGACGGTGTGGATGCTGTCGCCGTACGGGCCCGACAGCGGCGGGACGTGGGTCGTGCCCGGCACCCATTGCAACCTGAAGAACCCGCGCAACCCGAACGAAGGAATCGACGATCGCGCCCCCCTGCCGGGAGAGGTGCAACTGCAGGGCGATGCGGGAAGCGTGATCGTCCTGGACTCGCGAATCTGGCACTCCCAAGCGTACAATCCGTCTTCCGAGGATCGCGTCGCCATGGTGGTGCGCTACGCCCCCTGGTGGCTGAGCGCCGAATATGGCGGGCGCAATCGGGCGATCGTCCCCGCGACCACCTTCGCGGCGCTGCCGGCTGCCGTCCAGACCCTGTTTCGGCACCGCGCCGAGGATGTGGCGAATCGTGAACTACCCGTTCTCGGATAGCGTGCGCAATCTGCTGGCGGTGCCGCCCCTGGTGCGCCATGCTGCCGCTGGATCGCATCCGATGGAGGCTTCGAGCACGTGAAGACACAGACCTATCGAGCCGGCATCGCCGGCTTGGGCATGATCGGCGGCGCCGACCAAGTGTCCGCCGAGGCGATCGGCCAGTCGGTGGACGGCATGGACGGCACCCACTTCGCCGCCCTGGCCGGCCACGAGCGGGTCGACGTGGTGGCCGGCAGCAGCCGCGACGCCGGCCGGCGCGAGCGCTTCGCGACGCGCTCGGGCGCCGCCGTCTACGAGCAGCTCCCGGAGATGCTCGACCGCGAGCGGCTGGACATCCTGAGCATCGCCACCTATGCGCCGGCGCACGAGGAGGCGGCGCTGGCCGCGGTGGCAGCCGGCGTGAAGGTCGTCTACTGCGAAAAGCCGATCGCGCAGACGGTCGCCGCCGGCCGGCGGATCGCCGGCGCCTGCGAGCAGGCGGGAGCGCTCCTGGTCGTCAACCACCAGCGCCGATTCGCGCCGGGCTACCGGCGGCTGACCGCGCACGTGGCGGCCGGCAGGCTGGGCAGCGTGACCTCGGCCTACGTGCAGTGGGGCAAGGGCCGGCTCGGCAACGTGGGCACGCACACGATCGACGGGCTGCGCATGGTGATCGGCCAGGAGGTCGAGGCCGTTTCGGGACTGCTCGACCTCTCCGGCCGCGAGGACTGCCGCGGACCGGAATTCCAGGACCCGGGCGGCTGGGGAATGCTGCGCATGGCCGGCGGCACGATCGCGCTGCTGGACGCGCCCGACTACGGGGCGGCGCCGATGCGCTTCCTGCTCAACGGCACCGAGGCGCAGGCGACCATCGGGCCGGACGCCGTCACCGTGGACTACGCCGACGGCCGCAGCGACTCGTGGCCGATCGGCGAAGGGGGCCTGAGCTCCATGGACCGAGCCGTCACCGAGATCGTCGCATGGCTCGACGGCGGCGGGGGCGAGGTCGCGGGATCGGGCGACGACGCCGCCCGCACCCTGGAGGTGATCGCCGCGCTGCACGCGTCGCACGAGCGCGGCTCGGCCTGGGTCGACCTGCCCCTGACCGGGGCGGACCTCGATCGCGCGATCCGCTCCGGATAGCGCGCGCCCTTGTACCGCGGTTACCCGATCGCGGTGGTGGCCTTCCTCTCAACGGGGCTCACCATCGGCACCAGCCAGTACGCCTTCGGCGAGTTCGCCGCTCCGCTGCGCGAGGCCTTCGGGTGGAGTCAGACTGCCCTCAATCTGTCGCTCTCCCTGGCGGTCGTGTCCGGTCTGGTGGCGCCGTTCGCCGGTCGCGCCCTGGACCGCTGGGGCGCGCGTCCGGTGACGGTGATCTCCCTGCTGCTGGTCGCCGCCGGCTTTCTGCTGCGGCCGCTGATCACCTCGCTCTGGCACTGGTACCTGTTCAGCGCCCTGGTCTACGCCGGCTTCCCCGGCGCGACGGTGCTGCCGGCAGGCAAGCTGGTGGGGCTCTGGTTCCCGGCCACCCGCGGGCGGGTGATGGGGGCGGTGACCTCCGGCAACAACGCCGGCGGCCTCACCATGCCGGCGCTGGCAGCCGCCCTGGTCGCCGCCGGCGGCTGGCAATGGGGCTACGTGGCCTTCGGGATCCTGTTGCTGCTGCTGGCGGTGGTGGCGGCGGTGATCATCCGCGAGGACGAGGCGCTGGTGACACGCGAGATGCACCGCACCCGCCGCGGCGGTGCGGCACGGGAGTCGCGCCGCCTGATGGAAAGCGGCATCACCCTGCGGCAGGCGCTGCGCGCGCGGAGCTTCTGGCTGATTCTCTGCGGCTTGTTCGGCGCCACCTTCACCTATCAGGGGGTGCTGACCCAGCTCCGCCAGCACTTCGCCGAGCAGGGCTTCGCGCCCGCCCTGGCCACCACCGGGCTGGCGGTGATCGCGGCGATGGGGATCGGCTCGAAGCTCGCCTTCGGCAGGGCCAGCGAACGCTGGACCGCCCGCCGCTGCTGCGTCCTGTCGGTCGGCCTGCAGACCGTGGGGCTCGTGATCATGGCGCTGGCCGCCTCGGCACCGGCGATGTGGATCGGGATCTTCGTGTTCGGGCTGGGCTTCGGCGGACTCGGCGCGTTGCTGGTGCTGATCGTCCAGGAAGCGTTCGGGATGAAGGAGTTCGGCAGCATCCAGGGCGTGGTGCAGGTGGCGATGACCGGCTCGATGGCCGCGGCGCCGCTCCTGGCCGGCTGGATCCACGACCGCACCGGATCGTTCTCGGCCGCCTTCCTCATCATCGCCGCAGTCTTCGTCGTGGCGATCGTCTGCCTGCTGGCGGCCGGGGGACGCGAACGCGCGGTGGAGGGCGTCACGAGCGGTTGACCGTTGGAGTCCTCGTGACGATGATTCCAGCCGGAAGGATTGCGGCGTGAACGCGTTAATCGAGACCCGCCAAGCCGAGATTGCCGATTTCTGCACGCGCTGGGGCGTTTCCGAACTCGCCGTGTTTGGCTCAGTGCTCCGTGACGATTTCGGCGCGGAGAGCGATCTGGACGTGTTGATCAGTCTCGACGAGACATCTCGACATACCTTGTTCGACCTCCATCACATGCAGGAAGACCTCAGGTTGATGTTCGGGCGCGACGTGGACCTCGTCAGCCGGCGGGGCATCGAGAGAAGCTCCAACCACGTGCGTCGAAGAGCGATACTGGAATCAGCCCAAACCATCTATGGGTCGTGATTCCGAATACCTCGTAGACATCCTCGCGTCGGCCAGACTGATATCGACCTACGTCGAAGGGGTCCGTCGCGAGCAGTTCCTGAAGGACACGAGACTTCAGGACTCCGTCAGCTGATCGAACCGCTGTTATCGCTGGACTCGGAATAGCACGGCCCGGAATAGGGTTCGACGCAGTATCTACTCGGGGGATCGAATGAGAAGAGTCCGCTACTGTTGCGCGATCAGCCTGGACGGATACATCGCCGGGCACGGCGACGAGTTCGACTGGATCGTCATGGACCCCGAAATCGACTTCGCGGAGTTGCCCGCGCAGTTCGACACGTATCTGGTCGGCCGGCGGACATTCGAGGTGACCGGCGTTCAGTCGTCGCCGGACTCCCGAACCTTCGTGTTCTCGCGAACCCTGCGTCGGAGCGACCATGCGAACGTGACCATCGTCGGCGAGAACTGGAAGGAAATGGTGCGGTCGCTGCGAGAGGAGCCGGGCAAGGACATCTGGCTGTTCGGCGGAGGCTCCCTGTTTCGCAGCCTCGCCGCGGAGGGCTTCGTCGACACGGTCGAGGTCGCGGTCATGCCGATGATTCTCGGTGGCGGCATCCCGCTCGTTGCCGAACCGTCCGCGCGCATACCGCTGACGCTGATGGAGCGGAGAACATACGAGAAGACCGGTACGGTCATGCTGGTGTACGCAGTGCAGAACTCCCGCGACGAGAGACAGGATGACCGTCGATGATCGACTCCCAACGACTGCTCGACACGTTCCTGACCATCCTGCGCATCGACAGCTACCACCCGAACGAGGATCCGGTCATCGACGCCCTGCGGCCCAGGCTGGAGGGCGCCGGAGTGCGGCTGCGCGCCGACCCGCACCGCAACGTCCTGGGCTTCTGGCCGGGCTCGGGCTCGCGTGCCGGCGAGGAGCCCGTACTCCTCTGCGCGCACACCGACACCGTGCGTCCGACCCCGCGCATGGAGCCGGTGATCCGCGACGGCGCCGTGCACACCGACGGCTCCAGCGTGCTCGGCGCCGACGACAAGGCGGCGGTGGCCGCCATCGTCGAGGCGGTGGAGGCGATCGCAGCCTCCGGCGCGCCGCATCCGCCGGTGGAGGTGTTGTTCACGGTGGGCGAGGACGTGGGCCACATCGGCTCCAAGGCGTTCGACGTGGCTCCGGTGCGCTCGCGCATGGCATTCGTCCCCGACATCGACGGGCCGGTGGGCGGGATCGTCATGGCCAGTCCGTGGACGGACACGCTTCGCGTCACCTTCCACGGCCGCGCCGCGCACGCCGGCACGGAGCCGGAGGCGGGGCGCAGCGCGCTGCAGATGGCGGCGCGCGCGATTCAGCGGATGCAGCTCGGCCGCATCGACGGGGAGACGGTCGCCAACGCTGGGGTGCTCACCGGCGGCGAAGCCAAGAACATCGTCCCGCCGGAGGCATCGCTGACCCTGGAGGTGCGCAGCCTGGACCAGAGCAGGTTCGTCGAGCACCGCGACGCGCTGCTGGAGTGCTGCCAGCAGGGCGCCGCCGCGTTCGGCGGCACCATCGACGTGGAGTCGCTGGACGCCATGACGGGCTACCGGTTCGGCGGGGACCACGCGCCGGTGCGGCGCGCCGAGGCGGCCATCCGGGCAGCGGGGTTGGAGCCGTGGCGCACCACCACTTGCGGCGTGAGCGATGCCAACGAATTCAACGCCAAGGGGCTGCCCACCGTGGTGATCTCGGTCGGCTACGTGGACATCCACACCGACCAGGAGTCGATGCCGGTCGACGAGCTGAATCGGTTGGCAGAGGTCTGCCGAGCCCTGATGCTCGGAACGTAGGCGAGAAGACCGCCTACCCCCGCACGTACCCGGCGTACAACGCCTCGACTTCATCCACCTCCGGCTCCCGGTCGAGGATCGCGAAGCCGTACCGCAGCCGGAGCGGCTCCTCGCGGCCTATTTCCAGATCGCCCTCCATCAGGAGTCCGGCCCCGAGCAGCTTCTCGCGCGTGAACCAGGTGACGGGATGCCGGGGGTTCTCCGGGTGGTCCATCATCACCACGGCGCCTCCGCCGCCCCCGGCGGCGGCAACCCAGCGCGCCCGCTGGCCCATGATGTTCTCGTGGCCGGCGAGCCCCTCGCTGCTGCGATGCCGGGCCGGAGCGAACGGCGGACCCATGCGCAACTCCAGGCCGCTGTAGCGGGCAGCCCGCGACGCGCCCAGCACCAGCCGCTCCCCCGCCGCCGAGATCCGGGTATCGATCGTCCAGAAATAGCCTGCCCCATCCTCCAGCGACCGGAAGGTGTACTCCCGCTGCTCGGTGGCGATGGGCTGGTCCCCGCCGTCCAGCCACGTCAGGTCCTCGGCGATCGACGCGCCGTCAGCGACCGGGCGCTCCCCGGTGAACCGGTCATGCCGCTGCACCCCGTGGCTGTCCGGGACGTGCTCGTACGTGCCCGTCTCCGGCAGGAACCAGTTGCCGCCCCACAGGTTGCCGCCGTTCGCGTGGACCCAGCCGAAGTAGAGCCCGGTGTGCCAGGCGTGGTCTGCAGGCCGGTACTCGGTCACCAGGCGTCCGGACCGGGTGTAGATCGGCGCGAAGCACGGCTTGGGCGACTCGTTGCGCGGCAGCTCCTCCCGAGCCCGGTACAGCGCCACGAGGCGCTCGCCGTCGTGGAGCTCGAAGCCCAGGCAGTTCTCGCGCAGTTCCAGGGTCGTCACTCCTCGCACGGCTGCCGACCGGTCTGGTCCGGACCGAGGTCGGCCGGGTCCACGTGGGCCTGGATGAAGCTCTCGCGCTGCACGGGGCAGCCGGACAGGCGGCGCAACATGGCGAGCTGCCCGACATGGGTCAGCGCGTCGGCGAACGGACCCTGCAGGATCTGCTCCTCGCTCATGCCCTTGGGCTCCGCACCCACCCTGACGTGCCGCGCCACGTCCTCGATCATCGCGTGGAACCGCGTGATCTCCGCGGCCAGATCCGGCAGCGGGTCGATGCGAGGCCGCTCTGTTCCCTCGAAGCACGAACGCACGTAGCCGAGCACGCTCGTCATGTGCCGCACGAGCTCGGCCGGCGTCCACACCTCGTTGCCGGCCTGGAACGAGCCAAACGACTCGGGCGCACCCCTGAGCGCATACCGCGCCCGGTAGGCGATCGTGGCGAGAAGATGAAGACGCTGCGCCCGGGTATCGCCCATGCTTACCGAGTCACTCTCCTGTTCCCCAGTCTCTCACGCAGTCCTGCAGGATGCGAGCGGGTTCCGGGACCACGCCGCGGTGACACCGGAGGCCGGACGAGCAGTCGTTGCGCACCGGGTGGCGCCGCGGTGATCCATTCGGTCCGGCAGGCCGTCGACTTGGCGCTCATACATCCAAGACGGCCCACGGTCAGCGGGCCTGACTCCCGGAGGAGCCCCCCGGTCCTTCGCCGATGAGTGCCAGGATTCGCTTCTCCAGCTTGTTCCGAAGATCCTCCGGATCCTTCCAGGTAGTGTGCGGCCGGCCTCGCGGATGGCGGCGATCAGCAGGTCCTTGTACCGATTCCGGCTGCACTTCCGGTCGGGAGCCTCGCATCCCTGGCCGACACCGCCTTGAAGGCGGCGCCGTCAAGGAGCAGCCAGCGTTCGACATGCGGGTCCGGAACCGCCAGCACCACCGGCGCAGGCGGGTTCTCGGGATCGATCCTGCGAACGCGCTCGCGGAACCCGTGGCAGTTGGCGTCGGTGGCGCCAACGATCACCCGGTGGGCATGATCCTCGACGAACAGAGCGATCTCATGCATCGAAGTCGCCTCTGAGGATCCGCTCAGAGACGGGAGTCGCCTCGTGGTCGTCGGAGAGAGCCTCACGTATCCCACCTTCTCGCCTCAGCCGTCCCCACTCCGCGAGCGGCCCCCAGCGGGACAGCGGGTCGATCCCCGTGTGGCCATTCTGACGGCGGACCACGAACAGGGAGTCATCCTCCAGCAGATCCGGCAGCAGCGGGGAGTGCGTCGTGACGATGTATTGCGTTTGTCCCAGGCTTCGCCGCGTTCGGAGCAGCTCGGCGATCAGCTCGATTCGGCGCGGGTGCACGCCGTTCTCGGGCTCCTCGAATCCAACCAAGCCGGGCGGTTCAGCGCTGGCCAGCGCGAGAAGCCCGAGCATTCGCAGGGTGCCCTCCGAAAGTACGCTGGCGGGCATCGCGATGCCGCCTTCGACGATACGCAGCTCCACTTCGCCGAGGTCGGTCACGTCGACCTCGACCCCGTCGATACTCGGAAGCAGGCTGTGCAACGCCTTCTGCACGGTCTCAAATTGCCCCGGGTCCACTGCCTTGAGCGTGTTGAGGAACGCGCCCAGCTCCTCCCCCATCAATCCGATGTGCCGCACGTCCTTGACCGGATTCGCCGCTCGCATACGTTCGCGCGGCTCGAAGTAGAAGAACAGCCAGCGCTCGAGTTCGTATTTCGCCGCAATGAGGTGAGGATAGTGCGGCGGATAGTGCGGCAGGGAGAGAATCGTGTGGTCGAGATAGAGTTCGTAGTACGTGTGGTGGGCCTGACCTTCATGACGCAGGTGAAGACACTCGTCTCCTTGCCGCTCGATGAACGGCTTGCGCCTGCCAGTGGGTTGTCCATCGCTGTTCACTGCGGCGAGGTACTCGTCAGCCACGCGCAGGATGCCCGTTCTGGGCAGCATCTCCACCTCGATGCGGTAGCGGAGATTCCTTTCCCGGACTCCAGTGACTCGCTTGCCCGTGTCGTCGGAACGGGTGTCCTCCGGCCGGCGCCGCATCTCCCGTATCTGCCGGTCGACGGCTTCTACGACCGCGTCGGAGATCTGCAAATCCGCTTCGATGGAGAACGTCAAGCGATCCTGGTCGAGCAGGCCCTTGATGCCGTTTTTCCCGATGTTGAACGACTCCAGGGGCTTGCCTCGGTACGGAGGGTCAAACGCCTGTTTCACGGTTCGACTGGTCGCCAGTCCGGCCAGCAACTGAAGGGCATCGAGAAAGTTGCTCTTGCCGGATGCATTCGCGCCGATGAGGACCGTGAGCGGCTCAAGGCACAGCTCGACGTCGACGAGGGACTTGTATCCCTTGATGTGAATCCGCTTCAACATGTCCCCTGCCTCCGTACCGACCGCATTCTACCTGCGACGCTTCGAGGAGAGCGATTCCGGATTTCGGGTCGGGGATCGACGGTGGGACAAGCTCCGTCGGCGCCGAGGTTGGCTCTGAGCCGGCCAGAGATCAGGTGAGGGCCGCGGGGACGATGACCGTGCCGTCGTCGCTCACGACGCGGCAGGAGAAGGCGAACGCGCCCCAACTGAGGCGGCTCTCGGCGTTGTCCAGATGGATCACCAGCGTGTTCGTCCCGCGCCGGAGCGTGGCCCGCTGCGCCTGATAGCCGTAGGTCGTGCGCAGGCCGAGGTGGCGTGGCGGCTCGTCGTTGAGGCGCAGGCGCAGGTCGCCGTCCCAGCTCAGATGCACGGTTGCCTCGGTCTCGCGCTCCACCGTCAGGCGCCCCACGGCGGCGGCGGCGCAGGGCCACGTCTCGTTGGAGCCGGTGCTGCGCACGTTGAACACGTGCGAGAAGTCGATGAAGCCATGGCATGCGCGCGCGGCGATGCCGGGGCCGAGCGATTCCGGCGGTCGGTGCAGCGCCTGATCGCCGCGGTGGAGCGACCAGGTGCCGTCGTCGGCGCCGGCCTCCATGGCGTCCTCCCCGGATGCCCCGCACGGCAGCAGCAGGTCGTAGGTGCCGCGCGGGACCTCGACCTCGTTCTCCCAGTCGCCGTAGCGCAGATGCTCGGCCGAGGCCATGCGCACGAACGGGCGGTGCGGCTCGCTCTGATACCAGTAGGCGGTCGCGCACATGTCGTTGCAGTGGCTGCCCCACCGGAAGTGCAGCGACTGGTGGAACGGCAGCAGGTCGTGCACGTAGAAGCGGTAGGCGCTGAGCACGTGGCGAGCCAGCGCGGGACCGGCGTCGCGGTACTCCAGGAACGGGATGCCGCTGTACAACCCGGTGTCCGGCGCATGCGTGACGCCGCCGAAGCCCGCGTCGAAGGTGTTCTCCCCGCCGCCGGCACGCAGGTAATGGGGCACAACGCCCCCCTCGCCCGTGGCCTCGCCGTCGAGGTACAGGTTCTCCGAGCCAGCGTGCGACCAGCGCTGTTCGTCGCTGCGCAGCCGCACGCCGAGCGAGAATCCCGCCAAGTAGCCGCTTCCTAGCGCATCCATCACCAGGAAGTCCTCACCCCACGCGGGCGCCGGATTCTCGCGCCGCCACGACGCGTGGAAGCGCAGCGGCTCTTCGAGCTCGCCGTCCAGGTAGCGGTGCCAGTCCAGGGTGTAGATGAAGGTGCCGTCCACGAGCGCCTCCACCTCGACGCGCGCCGACCGCGCGAACGGCATGGGAAAGTAGCAGCCCAGCCCGGCGTTGGCCTTGGCCGTCACGTAGAAGCTGTTGATCGGGTAATAGCCGACGTTGTGGTGCACGCCGAACAGGTCAGCCAGCGGCACCTCCACGCTCGGCTGCTCCTCGCCGTCCCAGTAGAACCGGATGATGAAGGCGCGATTGCGGTTGAACAGGTCGCCGCCCGAACCGCCCCTGCTGCCCACGCAGTAGAAGTGGCGGACGCAGCCGGGGCCGCTCAGATCGGCGATGACCCGCCGGTCTCCGGCCCGGTAGTCCTTGGCCTTCTTGACGACCCGCTCGTAGCGGAAGCGCTCCGGCAGGTTCAGGCGAGACTCGATGCCGATGCCGTCACCCATGTGCCTGGCCCGAGGCGCGGCCGGTCACCGCAGCAGCGTGCCGCCAACCTCGAGCGAGTAGAGCCGTCCGCGTTCGAAGAGCACCTCCACCCGCACGGTGCGGCCGACCAGCTCGTCCAGGGACCGGCCGCTGCTCCAGGTGGGTGTCCAGCGCAGGCTGTCGCCCGTGAACGGCCGGCATTCCGCGGCCGAGAACCCCTCGGCTACCTCCTGCACCGGCGGCGGTTCGCCCGGAGCCCTATCGGTCTGCACGTACACCTGCGCGCGAACCTCCCCGATCGGCGCCTCGACGTTCAGCGCCAGGCTGCCCTCGGTGAGCTCGAACCCCTTGGTCAGGATGCTCGCCGCGCCGGAGCGGCTCTCCAAGTACATGAAGCCGTCGGGCCGCAGGGTATGCAGGGTCATCGCGGTGCGGTGCTGCCCCGCGGGAATCGGGCCCTTGCCGCTGTGGTCGGCGCGGCTGGCCACGGAGTAGATGCGCAGCTCGTCCGCGAGCTGCACCAGGCTGCACGGATAGAACCCGTAGCCGCCGAAGTCGCCCGGATCGGCCGGCGCCACGAACTGGTCGCGGAAGGTGCGGTTGATGTTGCGCCCGTTGATGCTGTAGACGAGGTGGTTCGACACCGGGCCCGCGCCCTTGGTGGTGGTCTCGTTCGGGTCGCCGACCATGAGCCACAGGAAGCCGATGAAGTAGTCGCCGTACGGGAACATCGGCATGCCGTACGGCTGTGAGAGCGGCGGATCGCAGGAATCGGGGCGGACGATGACCTCCGGCTCGCTGAAGTGCACCCAGTCCTCGGTCTCGATGCTCGCCACCAGCCGCTGGCTGAACGGCGGCTTGATGTCCTTGGCGCGGCACATCACCTGGTGAGCGCCGGTGAGCTTGTTGAAGAACACGGTGTGGCAGGTGTCGCTGGACCAGTCGCCCCAGCGCGCCTCCGGCAACTCGTGCCAGTGGTAGCCGTCGGCCGAGACCACCACCGGGTTGCGCATGGTCGCCGCCCCGCTCCGCCAGTCCCAGTCGAGGTAGAGGATCTTGTACGGGTAGCGGGAGTCGCGCGGGTCCTGGTACACGTGCCCGCTCTCCGCGTTCTTCCTCGCCTCCATCAGGCAGTGCGGGAAGGAGCCCGACCACGAGGTGTGATCGTCCCCCACCGGGTCGATCTCCCAGTGGACGCCGTCATCGCCGATCGCCCCGAACAGCGCGTTGCAGATGAAGTCGTCCGGGTCCGGCGCGCCGCTGTAGATCACCCGCCACTTGCCGCGGTTCTCGTCATGGAAGACCGAGGGGTAGGCGTTCCCCAGGTCGTACGGGTCTGACCAGGTGCCCTCCGGCACCGGCTTCGGCCGGCCCAGGCGCCGCACCACGTTGTGCGTCGTCTCCAGGCACCAGTCGTCAAGAAACAGGATCTTCTGCATGGGTCCGGGTCATTCTGGCACGCCGTGGCTATGATGGTCTCGAAGGAGGGCGGGGGATGTTGGACAGCCCGATCGTCGACGTCGCCATGGGCCTGGTGTTCTTCTACGTGACCCTGAGTCTGGTATGCAGCTCGATCCAGGAGATCATCGCCAGTCTCTTCGGCCTGCGCTCAAGGAACCTCAAGAAAGGGATCGAGAACTTGATCGGCAACGAATACGCGGAGGCTATGTACGACCACCCTCTTATCAAGGGCCTGCGCAAGCCGAAGAAGCTGCCGTCGTACATCAAGCCGGAGCTCTTCAGCACCGTGTTGATCGACATGATCTCCCGCGACACGACGGACGAGAACGCGATCGACACTGCCGCCAAAGACGTCCGTGACCTCATCGCGAAGATCGACGCCAATAACCCGACACGCGAGTTGCTGCTCAGCCTGGTGGACAATGCAAATCCAAGCGTGGAAGAGCTCAGAGAACGGTTGGCCGACTGGTTCGACGCAGGGATGGACCGAGTCGCGGGCTGGTACAAGCGCCAAGTGAAGTACTTCCTGATCGGCGTTGCCGCAATCGTCACGGTCGCGGTCAACGCCGACTCGATTCGCATGGTCGAGTAGCTCTGGCAAGACGACGCGCTGCGCACCGCGATCGCCACCGCTGCCGAGCAAGCGGTCGCCAACGGCGACTTCTCCCAAGTCGACGAGAGAACGGAGCTCAGGGGTTTCCCGATCGGCTATCCCGATCCGTTCCCGAGCATCACCTTTCAGATGATCGTCGGTTGGCTCCTTACCATCGCGGCGATCAGCCTGGGCGCGCCGTTCTGGTTCGATCTCCTGAGCAAGATCTCGCATCTGCGGGCGTCGGGCACCAGGGAAGCCGATCGCGCCAAGAACAGGACGTGACGATTCCCGATGGTGCCCCGGAGGTGGGTCTACCAGCCGAATTCCGAGTACGGTGTGCCGGCCAGGGACAGCGCGATGGCTTCTCGGACGTAGGGAACCGCTGAGATGGTGATCCCCGCCTCCTCGTTCGCTTCCCGGATCATCGCTGCGGACGCGGGTTCGTCGCCTTCAACGTGGCCGGTCACGACACTGTAGTTGCCATCCTGCCAGCCGGTGTTGGACCGCCTCAGCATCAACAGACGGTCTTGATCCATCAGCAACAGGTGCACCGCGAGAACGAGCCGAAACCGGTCGCCGATGGTGTTCGCCTCCGGATGGATCAACGGCTCGCCGGCCTACGCATGGCACCATTCGCCGCAGGCCGCATACGCCGCATGCACAGGTGGAGTACGGCGTCGGTGTCGTTTGGAGACGCGATTCCGCGGTCCATAGACGATGACGAGAGCTACTCGTGTTCGAAGCCATGGACGGTGAACTTCAGCGTGCCGCTGTTCTCGTTGACGGTGCGCACGACATGATCGGGGAAGCCGTCCGGTAACTCCGCTTCGATCTCCAGTGTCACGCTGAGCTTGGCTCCCACCAAGCCTTCCAGATGGGCGATCACCTCGTTGGCGATCGTGCTGGCGTCGAGGCCGACGCGGCCGGCGTCGAGGGTCACGGCGCCGTGGAAGCGCTTCAGCAGCCGCGGTGGCGGAGGTGGTGGCGGCAGCGGGCCGACAATTGGCGGCGGTTCAGGGCCCGGGCCGGTGCCTCCGTTCGGTGTCGGCTTCACTTCCGCATCGAGCTGCTGCCGTGCCACCGCGGGCTTGACGAGCATTCCCGGTGCACTCGCGTCGCGAAGCTCGATCCGCTCCGCGCAGCGCAGGCCGCGATAACGGGCCTCTCCTTCGTCGAAGCTCTCGGCGTACGCGAACGTGTCCTGCTCCCAGGTGATGAGGCTCAGCCCGTCGCTGATGCTGCCCAACAGCACCTGCGGATCTTTCAGCCGGGGCAGGTAGGGATAGCGGGCGTAGTCCTCGACCAGTAGGGCGATGGGGACATGCTCACCCCGCCATAGGGGGACACGGTCCAGCTCCATGCGCAGCAGCGTGGAGGAATAGGCGGTGACGAGCCCCTCCTGACCCTTGAGCTTCCGGGCAGCACGTACGGCCAGCGGCTCCGTGCCCGTAACTTGCAGCGCGCTCCAGGTGATCGGATCCTGCGGCGTGTTCTGCACCGGCACCAGCAGCCAGCGGTAGGTCTCCGGAATCCGTGAGGCGGCCTCGGCCGCGGCCGAGTCACGCCTCGTCTCCGCCTGCCGCACCTGCTGGGGCGCCAGGTTGAGCTGCTCCCGCTCGGCGACGATCGACTCCCACGCCAGGAACCGGCGCACCGCCTCGTCGAGCTCCTGCAGACGCGTCGCGTCGGCGGCAAGGAACACCAGCGTGTTGCGGTAGATGCGCGGGGTGGTGCCGCGCGACTCCAGGATCTCCAGCGCCTGTTTCTCCGCCGCGCTGTCCCCTCCCTTTCCGTACGGGTGCTCGATCCCCAGCACGACGAGCCGCGCGTCGGGATCGTCGGGCACGTCATGACCGGAGTGTGGCCACGTATGCACCCGACTGAAGTCACCGAATTGCCGCAAGTCGGCCCGCATGCGGTCGCCGATCTCCTGCACGATGCGGTCGGGACTGCGCCGCATCTGCTCGGCCCGGTCCTCCGCCAGCTTGGTGACCGTCGGCTGGGTGGCGTACCAGTAGCGGGCGCTGTCCTCGTACAGGTACGTCGCAGCCGTCGCCAGCCGCCGCAGCGCGTCCCCGAACACGGCCGGCGATTCGCCCGGCATCACGCAGCCGAGCTTCACGCGGCGGTCCTCGATTCCCCGATGCGCGGCCCCCATGGTCGGGGCGGAGCCGAGGAAGATCGCCCGCGCCACCCGGCGACTGGCCGAGAACTTGCCCAGGTTCGGCTGTTCGGCGTCGATCCGCAACGGCAGCGAGTCCGCGCCGTCGACGTCCCTCTCGATGATCGGCGCCCAGTTGTCGTCCAGGTACCGCGTCAACTCCGACTGCACGCGCCCGTCGTCCAGCGCCAGATCGCCCGGCAGGATCAAGGGGCTGCGGTTCCCCTGCTCCCACTGATGATGGATCACGGACGCCATGAGGCGCAGCACGCCGCGGGTGCGCTGAAATTTCGCCAGCGCCGACCAGTCGGTGTACAGCCGGTCGAAGATCTCGGGGTGGATCGGATAAGCCGCCTTGAGCCTCTGCTCGTAGTCGGCTTCGCGGCACTCGGCGGGAAACTCCTGCTGCTGCGAGCGGTAGAACTCGGAAAAGCCGCGCGCCACCACGTCGCGCGTCTTGAACTGGTCGGCATGGAGCGGCTGGAACAGGCGTCGCCGCACGATCTCGAAGCTCTCCTCGGCGGTGGCCGGTCGCCACGCGGCCTCCACCCGGCCGATGACGTTGCGCAGCCGGGTCAGGGCCTCTCGTCCCCGCTGGCCGCCCACTTCCGCGTCGTCCGCCTGGGTGTGGGACGAGCCATCGGTGTCCGAGGCCGGCAGACTGATGACCAGCAGGCAGTTGCCGGCCGACTTGGCCGACTCGGTGAGCGTCTGCGCGAAGGTGAACTGCGTCTCGAAGCTGCCGGCCGGCAGGTCGCTCTGATCATGGAGCTGGCGCGCGTAGGCGACCCATTCGTCGATCAGCACCAGACAGGGGCCGTGCTCGATGAGGAGCTCGCGCAGCCGGTCGCCGGGGCTGGTGGCATGCTCGTCGTCGGCGGCCACGCGCGCGAACGCCTCGGCTCCGCCGAGCTGCCACGCCAGCTCGCCCCAGAGGGTCCGGACCACGGTGCCGTCCGGCTTGGTGACCGGGTTGCCCGGCGAGATCCGGTTGCCGACCAGCACCACGCGACGCACCGCCGGCAATGCCCTGGCGCCGGCGTCCTTCAGCACTTGGTCGATGCCAGCCAGCCCGGACGGGAGCACGCCGGAGAACAGGTGAAAGAGCGCCAGCATCGAGTGGGTCTTGCCGCCGCCGAAGTTGGTCTGGAGCTGGACGACCGGGTCGCCGCCCGAGCCCGACAGACGCTGCACGGCGCCGGTCAGGAGCCGCCGCAGGCTGTCCGTGAGATAGGTGCGGCGGAAGAACTCCACCGGATCGCGGTATTCGTCGGTCCCTTCGCCCAGGTAGATCTGGCCACAGATCGGCGGCGAACTCCGCCTGCTGATACTGGCCGCTGGCGACGTCCTGGTGCGGAGTCACCACCTCGCGCCACGGCTTCAGACCGGCGACCGCGCCGACGGTTCCCGCGCTTCGGGCGGTACGGCGCCGCTCGTCGCGTACCTGTCCTGGAAGCGCACCCGGAGCAGTTCCTGCTTGAACGCGTCGAGCTCGCGGACCTGCGGCGCCGATATCGAAGTCAACAGTCGATGCGCGGAGTCCAGGGCGCGGTAGGCGTCGTCGGAGGAGAACGGCTGCTGGTGCGCCCACTTGTTGCGGTGGTCGCGCAACTCACTGACCAGGCTCCGGTCGGAGTGGCCCAGGATCTCGCGAAACACCTCGTTCCAGGTGTCCCACATCACTCTCAGCAGCATCGCCACGTCCGACTCGGACGGGCGCCCGCGCTGAGCAGGGTCGCTCAGGATCTGCCGCAGGCGATATTCGTCCAGCTCGCGCGCGTGCACGGCCCGCTTGAGTTCGCGCTCGACAAACGGGCTCAGTCCGGCGCGCAGCAACTCCAGACCCTTGCCAACTCGATCGTGGTTCGTTATTGCCCTGTGATTCCTCGATGATCAGGTCGGCTGAGCGAGGTTTGCCGCCCAGATGATGAGACGTAGTTCGCTGTCATCGATCAGCGCATAGTCCGGAACCCGTCCCGACAGCTCCTGACTCTCCCGCAGGATGATGGGCACACCGTCCCCACGTCGGTCCATCAGACGCGAGCGCCCGAGTCCTTCCGGCGCGGGGCAGCGTCCCAGCAGTGAGACGATCAGCTCGTTTCGATTGGCCTGCCGCAGGTGCAGGCTGTCGGTCGTCAGGGTATTCGCCAGCTCTCCGGGTACATACAGTTCCAGACGATCCGCAAACAAATGAAGGCGTACGCGCGCCCCAGCCATCGAGTAGTCCCGATGAGCCACGGCATTCACCAACGCCTCGAACACCGCTCGCTCGCTGAATTGCGGGCATTCGACCCGCGCGGTCGTCTTTGTGGCACGGACGAGCATGTTCCGGCGCACAAAGTGCAGCGCCTCGGCAATCTGCGTGTCCAGTGGCCCGTTCACGTCGCGGGCGTCGTTCTGATAGTTGACGTCGTGGCGTTCGCCCGCGTAGCTCACCGCTTGAATCTGAGCGTGCGACAGCCATTGCTGTGGATCGGAAGTACAGAGGAGAACGCCCGCGAGCGTCAATCGCGCGACACCTTCCGAATCCTCTCCCACGATCCTGAGCTTGCTTAGCGTGTCCTCCGTCGCAGCGACATCGTCGCGCAGGAATCGCTCCGTCAAACTGCCGTCCAAGTGCTCCGGAGTAGTCCAGGGCACCACGGACTCGTCAAACCTGATCACCCGACTCTGGCTGCGCACCTGAAACAGCCGCGCCAACGAGTCGGCATGAAGTCGACGTGTCGAGTCCCCGAGTCGACGAAAGAATCCTCCCGGGCTTTCGTGAACGAACAGACTGCCGGGCACATCGACGCGAATGATCGCCACCAGCTCTCCGTCGTCTCTATCCACTTCGACCTGCCGAATGTCAGCGTTGTCCAAGGGAGGCTTGATCAGATCGTTGCAGATCTCCCGTATCCAGCGTCCCGCAGCATCCAGCCGTGCCAGAGGAATACCGAGGATCTCGTGGGCCTTGTCGCCAACGCCCAGGACGAAGGTCCCCCCACGGCCGTTGGCCAAAGCCGCGAGTGTGTCGGCAATGTCGGCCCCCTTGGGCTCTGTAACACGGTTCCCGGAAAAGAAGATCTGAGTGTACTCCAAACGACCGTCTTCACCGAGACGAATTTGTCGAAAGAGATCAGTGTCGGTCATGGGATCCGTTCGTCGTTGGGAAGAGAACGGGGCTCTCCTACACCTGCGAGGCCGCATGCTGGAGGGGTTCTATTCCCCACTCGACCGTATTGTGATCGGCGATGGCGACCGCATGCAGACCGAAAGCCAGCGGACGCACTCAACACTCAGCGGATCGTCGAACGACTCCATGGCTGTACAGGATTCTACGTCGTCGGAATCTCGTCAATACTAATGCCCGACAGGAGATGGTTGGCTCGGCACGGGCCAGGAGGCCCGTGAAGAAGTAGTTGACGCTGGCGGCGTCGAAGTCCGGCTCCGGGCGGAACGGTGGTGCACCAAGTGCAACCAGTGGGCGCCGTCGGCCAGGAACTCGACGAGTGCAGGGCTTAGTCCTCCGGCTTGGTCACCGAGTAGGCATCTCGTTACGGGTCACCGGGATGGTGTCGGCGCGGCGCCCTTGCCGTTGCGCACCCGGAGCGCGATCTGCTCCACTTGCCGTAGCGTCCCGATCTCGGTCTTCCACTCCGCGATCGAGCGGGCGGCCGTCGCTTGGTCGAGGATCTCCTCGGCCGGCTGCTCCTGCTCGCAGGACGGCTCGTCCTCCAGATCCTCGAACTCGTCCGCGTCCAGCTCGATGTCACGCGACAGCCCGATGCGCGCGACGGCCTGGCCGTCGCGTCGCAGCGCTTCCAGCGCGCAGGCGGCCCGCCAGCCGCTCCCGGCGCCGACACGGCGATTGGTGGATCGCCTCCGGTGAAAACACCAAGCGTCGTTGCACCAAAGTCAGCGCGCCCCCCCTTTCCTAACGACTGGTTGTGCCTGAGAGCCTCCGCGTGATTGAACCCGACGCGCACATACTGAGAGATCAAGTCATGCCGTGCGGGCCCCAATGTTGAAGTCGCTTGTTTACCTCGGCTCGCGGCAGCCGGCACCGCGGATGATCGCCTATCGCCTTGAGCCCTGAGTATAGAGTACGCCGATCGACCACGATGGCCTCGATCATCTGGTCGAGCACCCACAGCAGACCGTGACAATCTGTCGACGAGAGAAAGAGATGGCTCACGATCTCGGTAGCCGAGAGCCCGCGCCACACCCTTCCCGTCCAGTTCCGCGACCCGGAGCCCGCGCCTGACAAGATCGTCGCCTCCGTGGCCACGCAACTCGCGTTCGAACAGCAGGTCCGGGACCACCAACTCGAACGGAAGACCGAAAACGGCTTCCATGAGTGAACCACGATCCAAGTCAATCAGCACCGAGGTATCGGACACGCAGACACGCGGAGGCTCGTGGTGTTCGGATTGCAACGGTTCGGCTGCCTGTTAAGCCGGTGGGGGCTGCTCCATGCGCTGATGGAGCTCGCGGACCGAAATGGCAAGCAACTCTGCGGCCTTCGCCTCCGAGATCACGTTCTCGGCCAACGCACGAGAACAGAGGCGTTCGAACCGCGTCGGCTCCTCGCGCCGTATCGACCGAGGCTCCGCGTACGGGGGACTCCGCCAGCCGAACTTGGACATGTCCCGAAACAGCCTCCGAAACAGAGCCTCGTTGAAGATGCCGAGATCCCGACATCGATACACGAGTGCCTGAACGCTCACCCCGAACAGGCTCTTCAGACTGAACAGCTCGCTCCATCCTATGGACGTACGGCGTCTACCGATCTCCATGCGTACGGCATCGGCAGGCATGAGGAACGCCCCTGCGAAGCGATGAGCTGCCTTCTCCGAGTCCGCGCTGGGGTCCACCGCCAGGACCAAGTGCCCCAGCTCGTGCGTGAGCGTGAACCGCTGACGCTCTCCCGCGTGCTCATAGTTTACAACTATGACGGAGGACACACGTTTCGTACCGTTCCATGCATGTGCGGTCATACCGCCCACGTCGCTCAGGTCAAACGCAAGAACCTTGATTCCACACTCCTCCAGGAGCTCGACCATGTTCGGAATCGGATTCCGCCCGAGATCCCAGTGCGTGCGGAGGCTCGAAGCTGCCTGCTCAGCCTCCGCGAAGTCCTCCACCACGGGATAGGGGGCCTCGCGAGGCTTGTCCCACTCCACGCTTGGAAGCGCAAGTAGTTTCTCAACTGCAAGATAACGCTCCAGCAGGTCGACAACCCTGGCCTGGACGTGCGCTTCCTCCCGCTTTCGTGAAACGCTCTTCTTCCTGAATTCGACAGCCTCGAGCGCCAGCTCCTGGTCGCTGGTCAGGTACTCGACGGAGACGCCCAGGGCATCCGCCAGCGCGATGAGCACGCCGGAACTGGGCATCGACTCGTTTCGTTCGTACTTGCCGATGGCCTGAGCCGTCACCCGACCGCCGATGCGGCCCTCCAGGGCTCGGAGGGACAGGCCGGCAGATCTACGTGCCAGCTTGAGTCTGTTACCGATCAAGGGCATCCCTCTCTTCATGACCTTCTCGACGGTTGCCATACTGGTATCATATATTCTATTCTGTAAACTTCCAAGTACCACAAGTGCGCTGCATCAGGTGCCGCTGACCCCTACGGGGCGAGATTCACAAAAGAAGAGAGATGTACACATGCGATCGCACATCAGCGCCCCTGCGGCGCGACCCCAGCGGGCGACGGCCACCGTAACCCACGATCGGAGGAGTTTCGACCCCAGCCCACGATACCAAGTCAGACCGCTGGACCGCCTGCTGGCTGACATCGCCATCCGTATCCAGCTTAGCCGCACGGACTACGACAACGCTGTGCGTCGTTACAAGAGCATCAGCGATTGGGTCGAACGGGACGGCAGCCTCCTGGTCGGTCTCGTAGAGCTGTTCTACCCGCAGGGCTCTATGGCCATCGGCGCAACGATTGCGGCGAGGGGCACGGATGAGTTCGACATCGACGTGGTGGCACAACTGCTGCTAGCCGACAACGTTCCGCCAAACATAGCTCTTGATATGCTCTATGTGGCAATTAGCGGCGAGCAGGGATCTCGATACCACCAGATGACGAAGCGACGCACTCGCTGCGTAACTGTCGAATATCAGGATGGAACGCACATCGACATCACGTCGGCGGTGCGTCGCCGGGGCACTCCGGAGCGTGAGAGCTGGATCTTCCATGACCGACCAGAGGATCCGAATGAGCCTTCGTGTCGGCTGATCGCCAACCCTTATGGATTCGCCGATTGGTTCAAAGAGTGCACGCCTCCAGATGAATTATTTTCCGATTTCTATGGGCATCGAACCGCCGAGTACGAACGAGCACTCATAGCAGCGGAGGCCGATGCTGAACCCGTACCAGCCCAGGAACCACCGTTCAGGAAGTCGAAAGCTACGATCGTATTGCAGCTCCTGAAGCGATGGCGCAACGTACAATTCGAACACAGATCCGGCCGGCGCCCGCCTTCGATCATGATCGCGAAGCTGGTGGCCGATGCCGCGAAACAGACTGACGGCCTTGGAGAGGAACTGCTGGTTCAGGCTGAGCATCTGGCACGAGAATTTCAAGCTGCCCATGACCGACAGCGTTTGATCATGATCTCGAATCCCGTCTGCGACCAAGACGTGCTGACCGATCGCTGGCCACGTTCGCTTCACGAGCAGGCCATCTTTCTTCAGGACCTGAAGGATTTTGTTCGAAAGCTGCAGCGTCTTTACGAAGGATGTGATCTCGGCGAAATGAAGAAGATCATGACGGCGTTGTTTGGCGAAGCTCCCACCGACCGGGTCTTTTCTGACTACAACGAAAATATCGGCTCCACCGTCATCGGCGGGAGTCGTCATCCTCCAAAGACCGGGGCGTTGGTGGTCCAGCCGACAGAAGCTATCGGAGTCGGAGCTGCAACGACCGCTGTCAGAACCGCATCAACCCCCAAACACACGTTCTAAGGAGGCGAGTAGACTCCGAGGATGAGATCGATGACGGTGCACAGCGACTTGAAGTTGATGCGGAAGAAGTGGCCGGGGTTTCGCGTCTTGAAATGGACGAGTCGGTTGGCGCACTGGCGTGGCCGACTTCAACCGATCAATCAAGTGTACTTGATTGACATTTACTACCGTCTCAAACGGCACACCAGCCGTGCGACTTTCTTTCCGCCACAGGTCACCGTAGTACAACCACTACTGCATCGACGGGACGAACAGCCGGAGGAACCCATTCCCCATCACTATCCGAATCACGAAGACCCTCAATTGCCCTTTCTCTGTCTGTACGATCCTGAAGCTGGAGAGTGGGATCCGAGGCGGCCGATCGCAACGACGATCGTTCCCTGGGCCATCGACTGGTTGGCCTGTTATGAAGGCTGGCTCGCCACCGGACAGTGGACGGGTGGTGGCAGGGCGCACGATGCATAGGCGGAAGACAACGTCCAGCGGCCCGAATGGCCACGTCCCAAACAAGCGATCGTCAGGAACGCTGCAGCGGCGCCGCGAACCTCTCGCATGGCCCAAAGGGCGCGAGTTTCGCATTCTGTCGATCGATGGCGGCGGCATTCGCGGCATCTTTCCGGCGGCATTTCTCGCAGGACTGGAGCAGCGTCATCTGGGCGGCGAGTCGATTGCGCAGTACTTCGATCTAGTGGCGGGAACCTCCACGGGTGGCATCATAGCCATCGGACTCGCATCGGGTATTTCGTCCGCGGAGCTTTGTCGGATGTACGTCGAACGAGGATGCGAGATATTTCCGCCGATTCCAGACAACTGGATCGGGGACCTGCGACGCGACCTGCGCAAGCTATTCCAGCTATTCAAGGTCCGCTACGACAGAAAGGCACTCGTGCGGATCTTGCGTGAGCTATTGGGGACCCGGGCGTTCGGGAACACCAGCACACGCCTCTGCATACCATCCTTCGACGGCCGCCATGGGGAACCGTACATATTCAAGACACCTCATCACCCTGATTACCGCTTGGACCGATTAGAACCAGCGGTGAAGGTGGCTGCGGCCACTGCCGCCGCTCCGACATTCTATGCCCCACTCGAAGATGGCGGCTACAAGTTCATCGATGGCGGCGTGTGGGCCAACAACCCCGTCATGATAGCGCTGGTCGACGCACTCTCGTGCTTCGACGTTCCACGCGAGCGCATCCGAATTCTCAGCCTGGGCTGCGGCAGCCGTCCGTATTCCGTCCGAAGTCTTAAGGTCAGACTGGGGGGAGCGTTCGCGTGGCATGACATCATGTACGCAGCAATGCGTTTGCAATCGCACAATACTATCGGACAAGCGGGTCTACTGATTGGCAGGGATCGGATTGTGCGGGTGGACGCACCAGCCAACGCCTATCGTATCGGGCTGGACGATTGGACTCGCGCGGTTGCGATGTTGCCTCAGGCAGCCGAGAAAGCGCTTGATGAACATGGACACCATGTAGCCTCCGTGTTTCTGAAGGAGCCGATAGAGACGTATAGACCACTCCTCCAGCAGTGTGAAGTACGGCGGTCCAGCAGCAGAAGCGGTGATGCTACATCGCCCCAGAGTCAAGAAGTATGCGTTAAGTGACGACTACATCAGCATGGGGGCTCGGCGCGGGCGAGGAGGTCTTTGAAGGAGTAGTTGACGCTGGCGGCGTCGAAGTCGGGTCGCGTTAGAGGATCTGGCTGCCGAACTCGCCCTCGGCCGTCCGGTAGACCAGCTCCACCGCGTCCGCGCCGATCCAGCTCGCGCTCACCACCGTGACCAGGGAGTCGGCCACGATTCCGCGCACGGCGGCCGGGGTCTGCAGATCTTCCAGCTTCACGCCGGCGATGATAACCCGCTCACGTGCGGCGCATCCCCGCCAGCCACCAGCCTCGCGCCATATCGCTTGATTGTCGCTCGCGAAAGGTAGGTGGCCATCCTGCGATGACCGCTAATTTCGGCTCCAATCTACTACGGTGAGCGCTTCTATTGCTCCGAAGTCGCGAAGGTTGCGAGTGACAAGAATCGCATTGCATGACATGGCAATGGCCCCTATGCGAAGATCCATGCGGCTCACGCGCGGGCACGCTCTGCGAAGCTTCTCGTATCTGTTCGCGGCTTCTTCCGTAAAGGATAGCACCGTCAGAGAGCTCAGAAACCGAACCGTGTCGCTCATACGTTGGTACACCGGGACCAGTTCCCGTGCCGTCTTGGCACGCCTCAGCAGAGTGTACCAACCTGAGAGCTGTTCTTCTACGCTCACGATGGTCGTTGCCACTTGGTCGGCGGGGTAGTGGCTGAAATGTTCGCCTACCATGTGGTTGCCGCGTTGCAGCAATGACAGCGTGTCGGTATCGAGCACGTAGACGCTCATGCTCCTTCGGCACTATCGTCTACGATGCGTCTGTTGTCGCTGATTGCCTGTTGCCAGTCGTCGAAGAGCGGATCGTCGCGGAACATGCCGAACCCTTCATGCCAGGGATTCGAGTCGCCCGGGAGATCGAGTACCTCTATGCGGCCGCCTCGCGCGACGCGGGCGACTATTCCCTTTCTTATTTCGTCGAGCGCCGCTTCCGGCGTATCGGCTTCCACCGCGCTGGCGAACGGCTCGCCGCCCGTCGCCCGAAATCGCTGATCCTCAGTAGCCTCGATCAGGATTGGAATCTTCATGGGTGCTCTCGAAGGCATCTGACCGTACGAGATTACTTGATCGGTCGTCCAAAGTGCAAGACGTAGTGGACGGCGCAGGCTGCTGCTTCATGGCCGCAGCGTGCGGCCGCCGCGGTTGCGGTTGAACAGGTCGCCGCCCGAGTCGCTCCTGCTGCCCACGCAGTAGAAATGGCGGACGCAGCCGGGGCCGCTCAGATCGGCGATGACCCGCCGGTCTCCGGCCCGATGGTGTTCGCCTCCGGATGGATCAACGGCTCGCCGGCCTACGCATGGCACCATTCGCCGCAGGCCGCATACGCCGCATACACAGATGGAGTACGGCGTCGCTGTCGTTTGGAGACGCGATTCCGCGGTCCATAGACGATGACGAGAGCTACTCGTGTTCGAAGCCATGGACGGTGAACTTCAGCGTGCCGCTGTTCTCGTTGACGGTGCGCACGACGTGATCGGGGAAGCCGTCGGGTACCTCCGCTTCGATCTCCAATGTCACGTTGAGCTTGGCTCCCACCAAGCCTTCCAGATGGGCGATCACCTCGTTGGCGATCTGGCTGGCGTCGAGGCCGACGCGGCCGGCGTCCAGGGTCACGGCACCGTGGAAGCGCTTCAGCAGCCGCGGTGGCGGAGGTGGTGGTGGTGTCGGGCCAACAATTGGCGGCGGTTCAGGGCCCGTGCCGGTGCCTCCGTTCGGTGGCGGCGTCACTTCCTGATCGAGCTGCTGCCGTGCCACGGCGGGCTTGACGAGCATTCCCGGTGCACTCGCGTCGCGAAGCTCGATCCGCTCCGCGAAGCGCAGACCCCGATAGCGGGCCTCTTCTTCGTCGAAGCCCTCGGCGTACGCGAACGTGTCGTGTTCCCAGGTGATGAGTCCCAAGCCGTCGGCAATGCTGCCCAAGAGCACTTGAGGATCCTTCAGCCGAGGCAGGTAGGGATAGCGGGCGTAGTCCTCGATCAGTTGGACGATGGGGACGTGGTCGCCCCGCCAGAGGGGAACGCGGTCCAACTCCATGCGCAGGAGCGTGGAGGAATAGGCGGTGACAAGCCCCTCCTGACCCTTGAGCTTCCGGGCAGCGCGTACGGCCAGCGGCTCCGTACCCGTAACTTGCAGCGCGCTCCAGGTGATCGGATCCTGCGGCGTGTTCTGCACCGGCACCAGCAGCCAGCGGTAGGTCTCCGGGATCCGTGAGGCGGCCTCGGCCGCGGCCGAGTCACGCCTCGTCTCCGCCTGCCGCACCTGCTGGGGGGCCAGATTGAGCTGCTCCCGCTCGGCGACGATCGACTCCCAGGCCAGGAAGCGGCGCACCGCCTCGTCGAGCTCCTGCAGACGCGTCGCGTCGGCGGCAAGGAACACCAGCGTGTTGCGGTAGATGCGCGGGGTGGTGCCGCGCGACTCCAGGATCTCTTGCGCCTGCTTCTCCGCCGCGCTCTCTCCTCCCTTGCCATACGAATGCTCGATCCCCAAGACGACGAGCCGTGCGTCAGGATCGTCGGGAACGTCATGACCGGAGTGCGGCCACGGATGCACGCGACTGAAGTCGCCGTACTGCCGCAGCTCGGCCCGCATGCGCTCGCCGATCTCCTGGACGATGCGATCGTGATTGCGCCGCATCTGCTCGGCTCGATCCTCCGCCAGCTTGGTGACCGTCGGCTGCGTGGCGTACCAGTAGCGGGCGCTGTCCTCGTACAGGTAGGTGGCAGCCGTCGCCAGCCGCCGCAGCGCGTCCCCGAACACGGCCGGCGACTCGCCCGGCATCACGCAGCCGAGCTTCACGCGGCGGTCCTCGATTCCCCGATGCGCGGCCCCCATGGTTGGCGCGGAGCCGAGGAATATGGCCCTCGCCACCCGGCGACTGGCCGAGAACTTGCCCAGGTTCGGCTGCTCGGCATCGATCCGCAGCGGCAGCGACCCCGCTCCGTCGACGTCCTTCTCGATGATCGGCGCCCAGTTGTCGTCCAGGTACCGCGTCAGCTCCGACTGCACGCGCCCGTCGTCCAGCGCCAGATCGCCCGGCATAATCAGGGGACTGCGGTTCCCCTGCTCCCACTGGTGGTGGATCACCGCGGCCATGAGGCGCAGCACGCCGCGAGTGCGCTGGAACTTCGCCAGCGCCGACCAGTCGGTGTACAGCCGGTCGAAGATCTCGGGGTGGATCGGATAGGCCGCCTTGAGCCGTTGCTCGTAGTCGGCTTCCCGGCACTCGGCGGGAAACTCCTGCTGCTGCGTGCGGTAGAGCTCGGAGAATTCGCGCGCCACCACGTCGCGCGCCTTGAACTGCTCGGCGTCATGGAACGGCTGGAACAGGCGGCGGCGCACGATCTCGAAGCTCTCCTCGGCGGTGGCCGGCCGCCACGCGGCCTCCACCCGGCCGATCACGTTGCGCAGCCTGGTCAGGGCCTCCCGCCCCCGCTGACCTCCCACCTCCGCGTCATCCGCCTGGGTATGGGACGAGGCATCGGTGTCCGAGGCGGGAAGGCTGATGACCAGCAGGCAGTTGCCGGCCGACTTGGCCGACTCGGTGAGCGTCTGCGCGAAGGTGAACTGGGTCTCGAAGCTGCCGGCCGGCAGGTCGCTTTGATCGTGGAGTTGGCGCGCGTAGGCGACCCACTCGTCGATCAGGACCAGACACGGTCCGTACTCGACGAGAAGCTCGCGCAGCCGGTCGCCGGGGCTGGTGGCACGCTCGTCGTCAGCGGCCACGCGCGCGAACGCCTCGGCTCCGCCGAGCTGCCACGCCAGCTCGCCCCAGAGGGTCTGTACCACGGTGCCGTCGGACTTGGTAACCGGATTGCCGGGCGAGATGCGGTTGCCGACCAGCACGACACGACGCACCGAGGGCAGTTCGGTGGTGCCGGCGTCCTTCAGCACCTCGTCGATGCCGGCCAGACCGGACGCGCGCACTCCGGAGAACAGGTGGAAGAGCGCCAGCATCGAGTGGGTCTTGCCACCGCCGAAGTTGGTCTGGAGCTGCACGACCGGGTCGCCGCCCGATCCCGACAGCCGCTGCACGGCGCCGGTCAGCAGCCGCCGCAGGCTGTCGGTGAGGAAAGTGCGGCGGAAGAACTCCACCGGGTCGCGGTACTCGTCCGTTCCTTCATTCAGGTAGATCTGCCACAGATCAGCGGCGAATTCCGCCTGCTGATACTGGCCGCTGGCGACGTCCTGATGCGGAGTCACCACCTCGCGCCATGGCTTCAGACCCGCGACCGCGCCGACGGTGGACGGGCTCCGGGCGGTCCGGCGCCGCTCGTCGCGTAGCTGTTCCTGGAACCGCACCCGCAGCAGTTCCTGCTTGAGCGCATCCACCTCGCGAACCTGCGGCGCTGATACCGAGGTCAACAGTCGATGCGCGGAGTCCAGCGCACGGTACGCGTCGTCGCCCGAGAATGGCTCCTGGTGCGCCCATTTATTGCGGTGGTCGCGGAGCTCGCTGACCAGGCTGCGGTCGGAGTGGCCCAGGATCTCGCGAAATACCTCGTTCCAAGTGTCCCACATCACCTTCAGCAGGACCTGCACGTCCGACTCTGACGGCCGCCGCCGCTGACTCGGATCGCTCAGAATCTGTCGCAGCCGATACTCGTCGAGATCACCCGCGTGCACCGCCCGCTTGAGCTCGCGCTCGACAAACGGGCTCAACCCGGCGCGCAGAAGCTCCAGCCCCTTGCCAACTCGCTCGTGATTCGTTACTGCCATGTATCCCCTTCACCGGCTCCTAATTCCGGAACCGGCGGAGAGCGCCGTAGCCCTTTCTCATTGCAGTTGAGGATGGAGCGCAGGAGTGACAATATGCATCCTGCCCCAGTTGACTCCATAGGTATTCTCGAAGAACTTTGAGAATCCTGTCTTGTCAAACGCCATTTCGTATTGGTTGTACAGGCTTTGAATCAGCTCGGGCAGACTCTCGCCTGCCTCCTCTACATACTTTACCTTTAACCCGACTTCTCGAGCCCTCTGGCGATCCACGCTTCTGCTGTGCGTCTTGTGAATCTCGGCGTCAGCGAAGAATTTCACAATTGCTTCCACGCGCGGATCATCGCGGTCGCACCTCAGCATGTATTTGCTCAGCCAGGTCACCGCCAAATCGCGAGCCAGCTCATCAGCCATTCGACACATTTCGAGAACATGAAGGTCGAGTTTTTGTAGCAGCGGCCCGTATGCTCGCAGCGCCTTGACGTCTCCGCTAGCCAGCCTTTCTTGTGCCTCGCGGAATCCGCCGAGAATAGCGGCGACCGGCACCCCGGCCATTTGTGGGTCTATCGGGCCTAGCGATCCGATCGGCGTCATGACGATTTCGTCACCGGAGAGTGACATCATGGTCGCCGCGCTGAAGGCATTTGACGGAACAATAAAACGAATGTGTTGGAACCTTTGACGGAGTAGGTTGACTATTCGTTCAGTCGTTTCAGGTCTTCCTCCATTGCTTACAATGAACACGTCACATGCAGCTATATCGGGAGGAACAGTACTGACAAGATCATTGAAGCCACGGATATCCTGGTCATCAATGGACGTCAAGGGACGCTCTTCCTTGGACACACCACTCGTCTTTGCAACATAGCAAACGAGCGGGCGGCCAGTGACCTCCTGGATGCGATGCATTGTTGCGCAACGGAGAGGCCATGGATTGGTCTTGCCGCTGCCGGAAAGTAAGCGCTCCAAGTCTGCGTAAGTGACGGGCCACTTTTCAAGCGCGTTTGGATCGAGAGGGTCAGCCGGAGATGGGGAAGCGCTTGGGACCGGTCGCTGTTGCGGAGTTCGGTTCCGGCCACGCTTAGACAGTGCTGGTGTCCTCGCTTGCTTCAATCGAGATGGTAATGTTCGCGGTGTTGGTGCTATGGTCCGTCACCGGCTCGTCGTCGCCAAGTGCTTCGAGGATTTGAGCATATTCTCGGGCGACTGATTCGGCCTCGGCAAACTCCTCATCAAGCTCGGGATGCTCGCGCATGCGACCGATGAACTCACTCAGTTCAGAAGACATGAGAGCATGATGTGCCCTGGAGCCAGTCGCAGTCAACATACGTGCGGTACCAGAAGGCTCTGGCCTCGCTTCCGCAGCCATCGGCGTGTCATCCGGGAGGCCCGGCGCGGGCGAGGAGGTCCTTGAAGAAGTAGTTGACGCTGGCGGCGTCGAAGTCGGGCTCGCGACGGAAGGGCTCGCGCAGGTAGTGGACCTGATGGGTGCCGTCGTCCAGGAACTCGACGATGGCCAGGCGGTAGTCCTCCGGCTTGTTCATCGAGTAGAGGATCTCGTTGCGGGTCACGGTGATGGTGTCGGCGCCGTGGACGCGGCCCTTGACCTCGATGAAGCGTAGCCGGCCGGTGCCGGGGATGCGGCTCTCGATGTCGTAGCCGAGCTTCTCGGTCTCCCGATCGGTGGGATCGAAGCCGAGCGTGCGCTCGGTCTCCATGATGATCGCCCTCGCCCGCGCGGCGGATTCCTGGGTATCGATGGCTCGGCGGTCGGGATCATGGGGCTTCCCGCTGATGGCCGCGATCAGGCCACGCGGGACGACCAGCACGCCGCCGAGGATCACCGGCGGCAGTGCCGAGAGCTTCGCCTCCAACTGGAGTCTCTCCAGCCGTTGCCGGAGCCGCGCCCTCAGATCCTCGGCCCGGCGGCGCGCCTCGCCTGAGTTCAGCCGGGCGCCGGGCTTGCCGGCCTGCTCCTGGTCCTGAAGCTGCAGAAAGCGGTGATCCCAGTAGGCGATCTCCTTGGTGAGTCGGTCCTTCACCGCGGCCTCGGTCTTGCCGATGAGCTCGATCCTGGCCGACTTGACCTCCTGCACGTGCTCGGGAACGACGTGGATGACCGCGTGCTCCTGCGCCTGGCGCTCCAGCTCGCCGGTGACCCACGCGCACTCCGGCCGCTCCAGAATGGCCTCGCTGGCCGGCTCATCCTCGGCCAACGGCCGGTAGTCCAGGTACGGGGCATAGTGCAGGTGGCGCGGCGGCTCGGCCTCGGCTTAGCTCGACGTACAGCAACCGCTTGGAGACCACCCTGCGGTCGCCGCTGCGCGTGCGGCTCTCGTCCTGGATGGCGTGCTCCAGATAGAACAGCACGCGCGGCGCGGTTCCCTGGTCCCGATCGTCGACCAGCACCGTGCCCCGCTTCAGCAGGTCGCGATGGCGCTCCACGGTCAGGTCGATCACCGCGTCCAGCAGCGGATGGCCCGGGCACAGGAACACCGCCGGCGGCTTGCCCGGCGGAGCCAACAGCCCCTTCTCGAAAGCGATGCGCTCGTAGCGCGTCACCACCGGCTCGCCCGTGCCGATCAGCCGGTCGCGGCTGCGCACCGCGCCCGGCACGTGGGTGATCTCGTAGCGCCGCGGCTCCCGCTGCCGGAGCGAGCCGCCCAGGCGCGCGAACGCCGCGTGGAAGAACGACTCGATGTAGTGCGGCTGCAGCCGCCGCGCCGCCGCCCGCTCCATCTCCTCCCGCACCCGCTGCACGCGCGTGGCGTCCATGGCATCCGGCGCCAGCGCCTGATCCTCCAGCAGTTCCTGCAGCTTGTCTCGGTCGAGGGCGGCATCCAGCACCGTGGTCAGCCGTGCGCGTACCTCCGGCTGCTCCCCGTAGCGGATCGCCTCCAGCAGCAGGTCGCGCAGCGGCCGGCCGGAGAACTGCAGCTTGCCGAGCACGTCGAACACCTGCCCGCCGAGCGCCTCGCGCGCCTGCTCCAGCTTCTCCAGCAGCCGGCGGTAGACGTCGCCCTCGCGCGTCTCCTCCGCCACCAGGTTCCACAGGTGGCACACCTCGGTCTGGCCGATCCGGTGGATGCGGCCGAAGCGCTGCTCCAGGCGGTTCGGGTTCCACGGCAGGTCATAGTTCACCATCAGGTGGGCGCGCTGCAGGTTGATCCCCTCGCCTGCCGCGTCGGTGGCCAGCAGGATCTGCACGCCGGGATCGTGGCGGAACGCCTCCTGCGCCTTCCTGCGCTCCTCCCGCCCCATGCCGCCGTGGATCACCACGATCGCCTGCTCGCGCCCGAGCACCGTGGCGATGCGCCCGCGCAGATACGCCAGCGTGTCGCGGTGCTCGGTGAAGATCACCAGCTTCTGCGCATGTCCCGCCGGTGCGGTCGAGGGCGCCGTGCCATCGGAGGGCAGGATCTCCCCGAGCAACCCGGCGAGCTGCCGCCACTTGGCGTCCGTGCCGCTGCGCCGCACGCGGAGCGCGAGTTGCTCCACGTGCCGCAGCGTCCCGATCTCGGTCTTCAGCTCCGCGATCGTCCGGGCGGCGGTCGCCTGATCGAGGATCTCCTCGGCCGCCTGCTCCTGCTCGTCGGCCGGTGCGTCCTCCAGGTCCTCGAACTCGTCGGCGTCCAGCTCGATGTCACGCGACAGCCCGATGCGGGCCACGGCCTGACCGCCACGGCGCAGCAGCTCCAGCTCGCGCAGGCGGCTCTCAAGCCGCTCTCGGCGCCGCCGCAACGACTGGTAGATCGCCTCCGGCGAGGACGCCAAGCGGCGTTGCAGCAGCGTCAGCGCGAACCCCACGGCGCCGGCGCGCTGGTTGTTCTCCAGCGCCTCGGCACGGTTGAACTCCTCGCGGACGTAGTTGCTGACCTCGTTGTAGAGGTACGCCTCCTCATCGGAGAGCCGGTAGGGGATGGTGTGGGCGACGCGCTCGGGAAACAGCGGCGTGCCCTCGAAGGTGAGCAGGCGCTCCTTCACCATCCGCCGCATCAGGTCGGAGACGTCCGCCACGTGCACGCCATCCCGGAACCGACCCTCGAAGCGGTCGCCGTCCAGCAGCGCCATGAAGAGCTGGAAGTCCTCCTCCTTGCCGTTGTGCGGGGTGGCGGTCAGCAGCAGAAAGTGACGGGTCAGGCCGCCGAGCAACTGCCCCAGGTGGTAGCGCTTGGTGTAGCGCACCTCGCCGCCGGTGAAGGTCGCCGACATCTTGTGCGCCTCGTCGCAGACCACCAGGTCCCAGCGGCAGTCGGGCGCCTGAAGCTTCTCCTGCAGCGCGGCATCGCGCGCCAGCTTGTCCAGCCGGGCGATGGCGAGGTCGGTCTCCAGGAACCAGTTGCCGGTGCGCGCCGCGGCCAGCTTGTCGTTGGTGAGGATCTCGAAGCCGAGGTGGAAGCGCCGGTACAGCTCATCCTGCCATTGCTCGGCCAAGCTGCCGGGACAGACCACCAGACAGCGCTGCAGGTCGCCACGGGCGATCAGCTCCTTCATCAGCAGGCCGGTCATGATCGTCTTGCCGGCGCCGGGATCGTCGGCGAGCAGGAACCGCAGCGGCTGCCGCGGCAGCATCGCCTCGTAGACGGCGGTAATCTGATGCGGGAGCGGTTCCACCAGGGAGGTGTGCACCGCCAGCGCGGGGTCGAACAGATGGGCGAGGTGGATGCGCAGGGCCTCCGACACCAGCCGAAAGAGGTCGCCGTCGCCGTCGAAGCTCCACGGTCGCCCCTGCTCGGCGACCTCCAACCGCGCTTCGTCGTCGCGGTAGAGGATCTGGCTGCCTAGCTCGCCGCCAGCCGTCCGGTAGACGAGCTCCACCGCGTCCGCGCCGATCCAGCGGGCGCTCACCACCGTGACCAGGGAATCGGCCACCATGCCGCGCACTGCGGCTGGCGCTTGCAGGTCTTCCAGCTTCACGCCCGCGATGATACCCGCTCACGTGCCGAGCATCCCGGCTAATCGCCAGCCATCGCCACACGTTTCTGGGATGGTCGCTCGCGAAGGGCGTGCAGCATCCTTCGAGGTCGCAATGTCCACACGCGTCGTAGGCCGGACCCGTCATCACGCGCCGCACGAACACCCCGGCATCGGCGCGCACCACCGGGGTAGCGCACCATCGCCCCGGTGTAGGAAACTGCGCACCGGCGCCCGATGCCGCTCGTGGCCGTCGTTCGGTGACGCGGGCGCTCAGAGCGCTCGGAGTTCCCAAGTGAATCGAAACGAAGCTCGCGCCCACGAAGGCGACTACCGGATCGATGTATCCGACTTTGGTCCCATCGTGCGTGCGAGCGTTGACGTGCGCCCGCTCACCGTGTTCGCCGGACCAAGCAACACCGGCAAGTCCTACTTGGCGATGCTGGTGTATGCCTTGCATCGGTGCTTCGGCCCGCCCGTTCGGTCCGGATTCGGTCTTCAGGGGCGCACCTATTGGTTCTCCGATGCATCGGTCAACCCGCTGCCGGACGAAGAGAAGCTTGCTACCCGGATCGCCGAGTGGTGGTCTATCGGCGGCAAGGAACAACGCCGGCCGCTGCCCGAGGACTTGGCGAGAGCCATTCGCACGGCGCTGGAGGAGCTTACCGGCGCCGAGGAGCACTTGGCGCGGGAAGTGAGCCGCTGCTTCGGCGTCGATGACATAGACGATCTGGTCCGTCGCGGAAGCGCCGAGGAAAGATCCACGGCGACCATCAGCATCCCGGCGTCGGTCGACGATGAGCGGACGCAATACACCTTCGAATTCGGCCGGGGACCTGCACGGCTATTGGGACACGTTCCGGCGCTTCCGGCGACGACCAGCAGTATCCCCGATGAGGAACGAGGTGGACTATTCCTGCTGTACGGACTCCTGGATGTCATGTGCAATTCGGTGATGGGTCCCCTGCTTCGAAGCGCGTACTACCTGCCGGCCGATCGCCGGGATGATGCACAGTCACCAGGTACTCGTCAGCACACTGATCCAGGGCGCAACGACCACCGGGCTGCGTCGTTCGACCCGCGTGCCCATGCTGTCCGGAGTACTGGCCGACTTCCTGAATAATCTCATCGCGATGGGCCAACGCAAAAAGGAGGTGCCGGACGGGATGGCACGTCGTCTGGAAAAGAACCTCTTGGCGGGAGCCATTCGGCTGAAGCAGTCCGAGACCGGCTATCCGTCGTTCGCCTATCGTCCAACCGATTGGGACACCGACCTGCCGCTGATGCGTACCTCTTCCATGATTTCCGAACTGGCTCCTGTGGTGCTGTATCTGAGGTATCTGGTTCGTCCCAAGGACGTCCTGATCATTGAGGAGCCGGAGTCGCATCTGCATCCCGCGATGCAGGCAGCGTTCGCCCGCGAGTTGGCCCGCTTGGTTCGCTCCGGCGTGCGCGTGATGCTGACGACGCACAGTGAGTGGATATTGGAGGCTCTCGCCAACCTCGTCCGGCTGTCGGAGCTTCCCGAGAGTACGCGGAAGGGGATCGCGGGATCTGATGTCGCCCTCTCGTCAGCCGAAGTGGGTGCATGGATGTTCACGCCGTCCGACGACGGCGCGGGATCCACCGTCGAGGAAATGGTTCTGGACACGGAGGCGGGCAACTTCCCGGCGGGCTACGGCGAGATCACCGAGTCCCTCTACAACGACTGGGCAAGGATAGCCAACCGGATTGAAGCGATCAGGGCAGGCGTCGAGTGAACTCGGTGCTCGCGCGGATCGACCAGCGCGTCGGTCCGGTTCGTCGCCGTAGCCGCCCATGGCCGCAGACCGCATCGACGAGCGTTTCAGGAGTTGGCCAAGAAGCGGATCAGATTCCGGAATTCCCTGTACACGATCGAGACCATCCCGTGCGGTGCATCGTTGGCCGAAGTCGTCGCATAGCCTATAGACGTCTCCAGGCGTTGATCTGTTCGGTCAGGGCCGCCAGCAGTTCGGGAATGGCGTTCGCCTCGGCTTCCCGCTGGCCGACGATCCGGGCGAGGTCGGGAACGGTTCGGCCCAGATCGGAAGCCAGTGCTCCGACAGTCGCTTTCGCGGCGTCGCGCTGCCGCACCGATCCCTCCACGAGTTGCTCCAGGTCATGCATCGCGCGCTCCAGGTCGGACCCGGTCAGACCGAGTCTGCTCGCATAGTCGTCCCGTCGCCGGCCGATCGTCTCCCAAAGCCACCGCTCGGGAGGAGCATCGCCGGGAAGAAACAGCGGCTGCACGTGGTGCCCATACTCCTCGGCGATTGCCTGCAGCGTACGCTCCAGGTCACGGGAGTCGCCGTCCAGCACCAGGATGAAGTCTCGGAGCTTGGCAAACTTGCCCAGCGTGCGGACGTGGCCCGCGAACTCGTTCCGGCCGGTATTCCTGCCGATGATCACGTCCTCGTGGCGGAGTCCCAGCTTGACGTTCAGCATGTCGAGCACGCCGCGTATCACGCCCTCCGCTACCTCGTCCTCACAGAGCACCGACAGTTGGTCCCGCGATTGCCCGTAGAGAGCCTTCTGAAAGATGTCGCGGTACAGGGGTGCACGGCGAACCTGCCCCGCGGTCTCGTCGCGTTCCAGAAAGATGCGAGCGCGGGGAGGCACGCTGTCCAAGATTACGGGACTGTGCGAGGCGACGACGATCTGCAAGTCGTTGCGCAGAGCGCTGCGCTGCAACTCGAGCATGGTCTGCTGCTGGGTATAGGGATGGAGGCCTGTGTCCACCTCGTCGATGAGGACCAGCCCGTTCCGGAGGAGGGAGATGTCCTTGGAGATACGCAGGATGCTTCGTTCCCCGGACGACATGTGGAACTCGGAGTAGCCGGTGTTCGCGGCATCGTCCAGTGCCGCGAACAGAAGATCGTTCGCGGCGCTGGCGGTGATGACGGACAGGCTGCGGTAGCGCCACGGCAGGATACGATGGGCGAAGATCAGCATCTCCGGGCTGAGCGTCCGGGTCTGGAACTGCTTTCTGGCAAGCTGCAGGATGCTCCGCACCTCCGACGGATTGGTCAGATTGGCGAGCGTCCGCAGGTAGACCGCACGCTCCGGCTGCGTGCCACCCGCGCGGCCCAGGAAGCTTCGGCTCCAGGACTTGCCGCGCCGCCACGCCATGGAGACGCGGTCGCCTCGGTGGAGGTAATGGAATTCGAGCTCGGTCCGCGGCGTGCTGTCGGAAAGTGCGGGCTGCTGCCGATTGGTGAAGTTCGGAAAGAGCGTACTGGGAACGAATTCCCGCGGTCCACGACCGGGAACGCGGTAGGCGCACGCGCACGCCAGGAGGACCGTCGACTTGCCGCAACCATTGGGGCCGGCAAGCACGCAGACGGGATAGTCGAAGGGCACCCGCAGATCCGGGATGCCACGCAGGTTCCTGATTCGGACTTCCGCCAGCGTGTCGTCGCGGTGGCCGTTGCCCGCACCCAACGCGTCCCAAACGTCCTGCAGCTCCCTGGCGATCAGCGACACTTCCTCAATTCGCGCGGGCAGCGTCTTCGCGTACGGCGGATCTCGAAGCGGCTGACATCATCATCCTGTCCCCACCCGGCCACCGTCCGTAAACATTTCAGCCTGTCGGGTGTTGCTTCCGATCGCGCGAGCCGGTTGATCTCCGGCCAGCTCTGCACCAGCCCGTTGTACGCCAGCGCCTCCGCCGCGCGCTTCTTGCGCTCGCACACGGTGTAAAGGCGATAGCACAGCTCGCGGACGACCTCCGCGAAGCCGCCCAGCTTGCGCACCAGCCCGGCAGCGGCCTCCTCGCCGCTCTCCAGTACGCGGATCACGTGATGGACGGTCTCCCATGCGGTGAGGCGGTCATCTCGCGCAGGATCCCAGTTCGAAGGCAATTCCTGCGGGCGCAGCAGCCGCACCTTGCCAGCCCCCGAGCGGAGGATACCTGCCTCCACCATGCCCGCCACGCTGGTGTTCTTGGCCTTGGACAAAGTCTCGGCGACCCCGTAGTCGCCGGCGTCGAAGCCGTACTGCCCAAACCACGCCAGCGCCCAGCGACTGTCGGCGTCGAAGTCCCCCTCCTGCTCGGCGAGCACTTCGTCGAGGGTCTGGTTGATCAGCGCCAGCGCATCCCCCACCGACACACGGCTACCCGAAGCGTCGAGCACCTTCGCGTAGCGGGTGTATACCGCCATGCCGGGGCCGATGGCAGCTTGCGCGAGGTCAACCGGCGCGATGTTGCCACGCTGCAACTGAGCAATTGCTGAGGGCAGCTCCTCTTTTAGGCAGGAAATAACGTCGCGACGCGTAGCAATCGGGGCCTCGGCGGGTCGCTTGCGGCAGATCAGGACGATACTGGTGGCGAGCGCATTGGAGTTCATGCCGCGCATGCGACTGCTGTTCTCCGTTCGCATTGGCCACGTGCCCGTGACCATGAAGCCCGCCTGGATCACCGCGTCGAGGAAGGTCGCCCAACCGGTGCTTGCCTGCCTTGCGTGGACGGTACTCTCCGATTGCTTGAAGGCATAATAGATGCTTACGGGAAAACCGTGATGTGCCTGCTCGGCGAGCCGGTTCATCGCCTTGGTCATGCCGTTGAGAAAGAATCTCTCCGCGTCCTCCCTGCCGCCGTGCCGGCCGGGTGTAGCAACCAGCTCCTCCGTCTTGGGCACGGCAACCGTCGTGAAGAGATCCGGAAACGCGGATTGAAGCGATCGGCGCAGCCAGACGTAGAAGAAGTCCGACAGGTCAGCGTAGCCGATGTTGTCGTAATACGGCGGGTCGGTGGAGACGACTTTGTCGCGAGAGATACCCTGCATTCCAGCGTCCGCTTGTCGCGCATGCCCCGAGGCGCTCGCTGTAACGCGCTCGAACGCTTTCGCGAACGCCTTTACGATCCCGTCGACGAAAACCGTCCAGCCACCGGAGCTATTGCCGACAGGATTGCCCTCGGCGTAATCCCAGACCATCGGGATCGCCTGCCGTCCGAATAACTGCCGCGGGCACTGCGCAATAGGCTCCCATCTGCAAAGGCTGTTCCCGAGATCGGCCTGCTTGCTCACGGCAAATCCTAGATAGACACTCACGGCTTCAGCGTAGGCCATGGCGCCCGATCCGCCGCGGCACAACGGCTCTTCGTCATCGAGCACACCGGCGACGGCCGCGTCCTCCTTGATCTGTAGGCGCGCTTCATCAACTAGCCCGGAAAGGATTGAGAGCATCGCAAGTTGGCGCGGATTGAAAAGGTCGCTCCATTGCGTCATGCCGTAGTTGCCGACGCGGAAACCAAGCGCCTGCGGATAGAACGCCACATCCGGCGTCCACTCCGCGTGCACCTCATGGGCGATCGCTTCATGCTCCGGCGTCGGCGACAGGTAGACCCGGCTCCGTGCACCCTCCGCCACGATCGCCATCAACCGGGCACTCATGCGGCCAGCCTTAGCCTCAGCCTTGATATAGTCCGAAGCGATTGGCGCGCCGGACATCAAGCAGCGAAAGTTCGCCCCCCGCGACAGTTTGGTTCCGGCTCTGGCAGCCACCGCGTCTCGCGGGGCACCAGCCTGAACGGCGAAACGGTAGCCGTACGCCTCGATCACCGGCTCGACGTACGCCTCCTTGTCCTTCTTCGTCGACAGCATGAACGTCGACGCCAGCGGCACGTCCACATCCGCGAACGCCGGGTTCGGACTCTTCACCGTGCGCGCCCACAGCCACGCGATCACCGTCAGCTTCCGCCCCTCGTACGGCTTCAGATCCGGGCGTTCCCGCACCATCTCCGCCGTGATCTCAATCTTCGGATACAGGTGCCCGATCCGCTTCTCGGCCTCGTCCCGCATCCACCGCCCGTAGAAGCGCACGTCCTCCGCCAGCCCCTGCGCCCCTCGCCACTCTCGGGACAGCAGTCCGCAGTCCGCCCCCGCCCTCGCGTTCACCGGAGGCCGCCCGGCGAACTTCAGCGGGATCTCGATCATCGCCTTGTTGATCAGCACCGCCACCGGGTTCAGGTCGCTCGCATGCGCTTCCAGCCCCAGACGTTGGGCCTCCAGCGCCAGCGCCCCGCCGCCGGCAAACGGGTCATGGAACGCCGGCAGGCGCTCCCGGTCGAAGATCTCGGCGGCGCGTGGATGGTCCGCGTTGTCCGTACACGTCCGCCGCCAGCTCTCCCGGATCTCGTCGCGAGCCGCCTGCAACACCGTCTCGTTGGTCGTGTTCTCCCACTTCACCAACTCCTCGATCAGGCGGAACAGCCGCTCGCGCTCGCGATCCTGTTCCTCGACGGTGGCGAACAGCTCCGGCCGGCTGGCCGGATCGTCCACCATCTGCGCGAAGAGCACCGCCCGCGCCGCCGCCAGCGGGCGCCGTGCCCACCACAGGTGCAACGTGCTCGGATGCCCGTGCCGAATCGACTTCTCCCGCGCCGCCGCAGCGTTGATGGCATCCAGCGGCAGGGCCACCTCAATCAGCTTCTTGCGCATAAGCGGAGCGGTCATGGGCGGTCTGGTGCCGTCGCCGCCGAAACGGGACGCGATCGAGATTGGTGCGTCACGTGGGGACTCGGGCATTGCCGTGCCCACTGATGACTAGGTCGAAGCTCTGGTGATTCGTTCTCTTCTCCCCGCCACCATGCCGTTGGACCTGGAGTTGTCTGCATCCAATCTCGTACGGACATCTCAATTGAACCTGAAGCCGAATAGACCGCCCGTCTCTGTTGCATCCGTCAGCCGAGTGGCGACACAGTAGTCGCGCAGATCAAATCCATCCGTGAACCCGTCCTGCGGTACCGCGTCCGAGTTCAGAGTCACGATGTATTGGAAGCCGCCGGCTGCCGCCCGTGCCGCCCCCAGTTGCAACGCTTTGGCTACCTGCCGCTCGTCAACGCCATCAAACAGATGACTGTCGTGGATCAAGAACCCAGGCCCTTGGCCGCGCCGCGCGCCAGTCTCGGTCAGCATTAGGTCGAAGCAGAAGATCTGCATGTTGGTGATTCCTCTGCTCCGTTCTCCGGCGATGTGCACCTCGAAGTGCGGACCGTTCGGCGTGTCGGAGATGGTGAGACTTCCTGCCCGTTCGTAGAGCGACTGGGACAGGTCCTCAAAGGTGAGGATGGCGTCTCGCACGATCCGGTCGCGCTCGTGGATGTCGTTCCGCAGTGCCTTCACCAGACGCGTACGCTCCATCTCCAGCTCCGTCCGCGTGCTATCGAGACGCTCAGCAACCGTGAGCCGTTGTCTCAACATTTCGACCTCCGCTTCGGCTCTTCCCAGCTCCTCCCGCAACCGGGTGTAGTGCTCCAGTGCTCCGCCTGATTTCAACACTTCCATGATCTGACGCCGCCGCTGATCCAGTTCCTCCTTCCGCTGATCCCGTTCGGCCAGCCGTCGCTCGGCCGCCTCGACTTCGTCTGCCAGATGCGAGCGTCTGTTCTCGACGATGGTGTCGTGAAACCGCGCCACCTCCTCGATCCTGCGGCGGGACAGTCCCGGCAACACGATCCCCGCCTCGCGGTACAACTTGTTCAAATCCCGAGAATTCGGCGGACCTTCCTCCTGCAAGGTGGATCGCAGTTCCCGAAGCAGATCCAGATCTACAATATTCTCGGTATTCAGCGCGTTGATCCTACCGGTAATCTCGCTCGCCTCTCTCTCCAGCTCGCGGTACTGCGGCACAACGCGAAACGCCTCCAATTGTGTGCGCAGACCATCGGCCCGGTGTTCGATGACGGTGAGCTTGGTCCGCAGCTCTGCGGCCTTTCCGAAGTAGCGACCGAGATCGCCTGACCGGGCCGCTCTACGCAGGTCCTTCGCAATCTTATCCTGGCCTCGCAACTCCTGAAATCGGCACGGAATCGTCCAATCCAAGCCAAGCGCGTAACTGATTGAACCCTGCCTGTCCCATAGTTGCTGCATCGCGGTGTGCTGCGTTGGATGCTGGAATCCGCCACCCTCTTGTCGCCGGGCCCAAAACGAGAACAGCGACCGGAACGTCGGCTGAAACCGCTCGTCGCCGTCCTGTGGAAGTCCGAACCACCGTGCGCTGAGGACATCTTTCCACTGTTCATTGGAGATCATGGGCTGATCGAGTTCAAGCGACAGCTCCCGTTGTACGGTACGCGATCCGCCGTTCCGTCCCGGCAACGGCGCCCTCAGGTCGGCATCGACTCGGATTCGGCTCGGCCTCCTCCCGCTCCGCGACACCGAGCAGATCGTATCTCCGATGTCCACCGATACGGTAAACGTCCAGTCTCGCAAATCCGCCGACCGAAAAATGCTGCTCGGCCGGGCGTCGGCGCCGAACAGAAAATGGACCAATTCCACAAGACTCGTCTTGCCCGCACCGTTGCGCGACTGCAAATCGCTGGCGCCCGGGCTCTTATCGGCAAGAATCACATTCAGCCCCGGCCCAAAGGACAACGGCTTGAACGAGGTGAGGTCACTGGTCAACTGATGGATCATCGATTGGTCCTGCAGATCAGACCACGCTCGAGATCGATCGCACCGATGAGATAGAGCAAGTCGAGGGCGAGCACGAACCAGCGATAGTCGATGACCGGACTGGAACTCTCCGTAGATCGTCGGGAGCGGATTTCGTCCCACAGCCTCGACATCGTGAAGGGGCGGTCAAGCACCTCGAGAAGCTCGGCGCCAACGCCGAGCAGTGCGCGCTCAGGCCGGATGTGCTTGGTCGGCAGGATCATAGCGTAATCTCGGGATCCTCGAAGATGTCGCAGCGCGCGAAGAAATAGGAAAGCACCGCCAGCGCCGCGGCCTGACGCCGGGGACTACCACCCATGCCGGCGTACTGTTGCAGCTTGGCAAAGATCTGATCGGGCGATCTCTCAGTCTCGCTCAGATGGGCATAGCGCTGGCGAAACGCCTCGGCGATACGTTCCCCCAACTCGGGCCTTGGGTTCTTCCGAAACCACGTATCGACCAGCGATTCCTTGCGACGACCCGCAAGGAGCAGAGTCGCCGCATCATCCGAGAGCGCGTTCTTCACGAGCTTATCCACCGATGGTGGCGTGAGCGGCTCCTGACCAGGATCGGGATCCATCCGCTCGAGTTCGTCAATAATCGGCTTGATGTCCTCCAGCACCATGCTTTCGAACCCGGCCGTCGATGGAGCATACCCAAACAACGCTTGCAGTTCGGTCAACGACAGGCCGTTAGCGAGCCTCTGCAACTGAGCCTCCAGCCACACCTGTACGCTGATTTCCGCGTGTTTCTTCCGAAGCTCGTCAAGCAGTTGCTCCGTCTGGGGCGGTAGTCCACGACCATCATTGTGAACAAGGATCCACTCGGCCATGGTACTGCCCCAGTGCATGAGTGCTCCGTAGAAGTCCTCGTTGATTTTCGCGTGCAAGCGAGCCTGGCCCATCCTGTCGGGAGCGTAACACTGAAAGATGGTGCCAGTACTGATCCGCCGGCCGTCGCACTTGAAGTCTCCTCGATTGCCGTAGGAGCGAACAGCCTCAAAGTCCGCTCCGAATGCCTTGGAGGCAAGTTTGACGAACCAGTTTTGAAATTCTGTTCCCTTCTTTTCGAGAAACGCCTCGCGGAATTTCAAATGATAGAACGCCTTCTCGAATCTATCCACAGGTATACTGCTCCTGGTCCTTAGGCGCACACGTGGGCGACAGCTCCGGCCAACTGGACTGATCGTCCACCATGTGTGCGAAAGTCACTTCCCGCTCCCGTCAATAGGCGCCGCGGCCCCGGAAGCACAGCGTGATTGGGTGCCTGTCGCAGATCGGCCTCTCCCTGGTACACGCCGCGTTGATCGCATCAAGGGGTAGCTTCATCTTGCGTAGTACTAGCCGGGTCACCGCGATCTGTGCCGCCGAACCGTTCGGCGTACGTGGTACCGTACCACCCGACCGCCGTACGCGGCAGAGGGTCGCCGCGCAAAGATCATCGGCTGCGCGGGTCAGCTCCGGTTCCTCACCGTACGCGGCCCGCTCTGTGCCAGCGTGCGTCCGCCCCGACACCTCGGCACACCGCTCGAACGAGCGTGCAAGCGCTGAGGACAGTGCGGGAAACCAACAGCAATAGAACCTCAACATCCTATCCATCTCGCGCTCGGCTGCGCGTACGCGTCGCCGCACGTTGGCGAGAGTGTGTGCCCGCAGGCGACGGACCATGCTCGATGTCTACACGAGGACCCGGACGCCGAATCAACCACTGGTGGGTCCTCCGTCGATCACACTCATCAATTGATACCATGGTAGTGGTGACAGTGCATCTGGTCGGCGGCTTCCTGGGCAGCGGCAAGACCACGGCCATCCGCAGCGCCTGCGAGCTGTTGCGGCAGCGTGGCGAGGCGGCGTCCGTGATCACCAACGACCAGGGCACGCTCCTGGTCGACACGGCGTTCCTGCGGGGCTCGCATCCGACCCGCGAGGTGACCGGTGGCTGCTTCTGCTGCCGCTACGATGAACTGGTCGAGCTGCTTGCCGAGGCGCGCCGCGACGGCGCGCAGCACGTGTTCGCCGAGGCGGTGGGTTCCTGCGCCGATCTGGTGGCCACCGTGGTGCGGCCACTGCTCCGCTCTGCCTCCGGCCCGGTCGATCGGGTGTCGTTCACGGCGATGGTGGACGCCCGGCTCCTGATCCGGCTCCTGGCAGGCGAGCCGCTGCCGTGGTCCGGCGATGTCGCGTATCTGTTCGGCGAACAGCTCCGCGAGGCGCCGCTGCTGGTGGCGAGCAAGTGGGATCTGGTGACCGAGGGGTACGGCATCCCCGTGCCGGGGCAGACCGTGCTCTGTCAGGACGGGCGCACGCCAGCCGGGGTGGCCCGATGGGTCGATGCGCTCTGCGATCCCGGTCATACGGCCACCGCTGATGCCGGCGCGTGCGAGCTCGGCATCGACTACGCGCGCTACGGCGCGGGCGAGGAAGCGCTCGCCTGGCTCGACGCCGAGGTGCGGGTGGACGCAGCCGAGGGAGGCGCCCGCGAAGCGGCCGGCCGCCTGGTGTGCGCGGTCGTCGCCGAGGTCCGCGATGAGGCGGAGGCGATCGGCCACGTGAAGTTCCTGATCCGGGATCACCTGTACGACGTCAAGGTCAGCCACACCGCCGCGGACGAGGCACCGGAGCAGGCACTGCTCAATGAGTTGGGCCAGCTCGAGCGGCTCAGCCACCGTCAGCTCTACGTGGTCGTCAACGCACGTGCAGAGATCGGCGCGGAGCGTTTGCAGAGGATCCTCAAGCAAGCCGTCGCGGCGCCGTTCGGCGGAACGAACCTCTCGATCATACGCTCCGTGTCATTTCACCCAGCACCTCCTCAGCCAAGGCTTGTCGTATAGTCGATCAGAGACATAAGGCATACGCGGGACGCGAAACGCCGTCGTCGACATAGCGTGTCCGTCGCCTACTGCCCTATCGCGGGTCCAGAAGAACAAGGAGATCATCACGATGGCGAAAAAGCCTATCAACTTCAAAGATCAGATGGGGATCACGGCATGGCTGGACGCAGCACTAAAGAAAGAGAAGGAGAAGTACAAGAGGTGCCCGGTAACGCCTGACTGCGTTCCGGGTCAGGAAGCCGCTCAGGGATGGGGCTACGTTGTCGCCGGCTACTTTCTTCTCGAACAATCACTCAAGGCACTTCTATATGTTCGGAACAAGCAAGTGCCCCAAATACACTCGTTGTCGACACTCTTCGAAAAATGCGATCAGAACGACAAGACGGTAATCCGGGAGTACTATGTCGACTACAAGGCGACAATCGGAGGGAACATGGGTCAGTATCCGTTCGAAGACCTCGACTCCTTCCTCGCCAACCTTGACGGCGACAAGAATCAACATGGGACGCATCTCGGCTCCTTCGATTGGCGATACTTCCTCATCGAGGAACAACGCAGCGAAATAATGCCGTTGGTCAGTGTAGACTACATGCACGAAGTAGTGTACGGGTGTACTCGTATCGTCGAGTGCGCGATGGTTGGCCATGGGAACCCATCGAGTTTCACGCGTAGCCTGCGTTTGCGAGAGGATCGCAAACGCAAGTACCGCTACTGGCTCATGGTCCGAATGAAGTCTCATGAATGGGATCAGCTTGGTGATCGCCTGGAAGTCCTGTGGGGACCAGACTATCGTGAGCGCTGCGATCTACTTCAATTCAAAGGAAATCGCCAATGGGCCTATTTTGCGAAGATTCCAGAGGACGCCTCGACGCCTGCTGTGGACAAGAGGGCGGAGATTGAGAACTTTGACCCCGCAGAAGGACTTCGGAGTATCGGGATCACCCGTTATTGACGTCCAAGCGTCTGATGCCCCGACGGCGGGGTGAGTCGCTCTAACGTCGGCTCATCTGACCTCATCCAAGATGATTAGCAACGATCTCCGCATCTCTGTACGGTATCGCCGCGAGTCTCATTAGATTGAAAATGTCTGCTCCCACGCCCTGAACGGTCATGCCATCGGGTATGACATCAGTGGGACCGAATGCAACGTCACCACCAAAGTTGATGAGTCCTCGGTGATAGAGATCAAGGCACTCGTAAAGGGGTGAATACAGCTCTTTTGAGAATGACTCTTGGCCTCTATAGTTGGCGTTCCGGAGACTAAATAGCTGCTTTCCGGCAGCGACGTTTAGAATGCAGAGTTGCCGATATGTAAGTTGCTCAGCGGTTTTCGTGACCTGATGTGCCAACTGTGCGCTTATCTGTGGGTCGAACGCGACGTTGGCCAGCAAGTGAGCCATGTACGGCAGCTTCTTCTCTTCGGGCTCCCGCTGGCTCTTTAGAAGCACGCTCTCCGCGACTTCCTCCGCGTCAGATCGTACCGAACCGGTTTCGTCAAAGAATCCGTCCGCTCGGAGAGGCTCGCCCTTTTCGATTCGTTCTCGAATCTGAGCGGATGCCGATGCCAGCACATAGCCTACGCGAGCCTCTTCTCGTGGGCTTAGCAATCGGTCCGTGAGTTCGGTGCCTATCTTCCTAAGGAACATCGAGACCGCAGCACCTGCTGCACCGCCAATCGCGGCACCTGGAGGACCGCCAAGCAATAACCCTATCGCTGCACTCGTAACCGCCGAACCGGAGTTGCCAAGCATCTCCACTCCCGCGCCGAGGAGTCGTCGGAGCCGGTCAGGTGCTCCGGCCGCATCGCTCAGATCTCTTGCAGACGCCATGTTGGACTATCGACCACTACTTCGGCGTCTCGTACGCCAAGGGGGTTCACGTATGCGATGCAGCGCTGATAGGTCCAAGAGCACCAGCCAAACTGTCCGTCAATCACGTTCGGTAGTTGTACCATACCAACCATGACGGTCCACTTGGTCGGAGGGTTTCTGGGTAGTGGCAAGACCACGGCCATCCGCAGTGCCTGCGAGCTGTTGCGGCAGCGAGGCAACGCGGCGTCCGTGATCACCAACGACCAGGGCACGCTGCTGGTCGACACGGCGTTCCTGCAGGGCTCGCATCCCACCCGCGAGGTGACGGGCGGCTGCTTCTGCTGCCGCTACGATGAACTGGTCGAGCTGCTTGCCGAGGCGCGCCGCGACGGCGCGCAGCACGTGTTCGCCGAGGCGGTGGGTTCCTGCGCCGATCTGGTGGCCACCGTGGTGCGGCCACTGCTCCGCTCTGCCTCCGGCCCGGTCGATCGGGTGTCGTTCACGGCGATGGTGGACGCTCGGCTCCTGATCCGGCTCCTGGCGGGCGAGCCGCTGCCGTGGTCCGGCGATGTCGCGTATCTGTTCCTGGAACAGCTCCGCGAGGCGCCGCTGCTGGTGGCGAGCAAGTGGGATCTGGTGACCGAGGGGTACGGCATCCCCGTGCCGGGGCAGACCGTGCTCTGTCAGGACGGGCGCACGCCAGCCGGGGTGGCCCGATGGGTCGATGCGCTCTGCGATCCCGGTCATACGGCCACCGCTGATGCCGGCGCGTGCGAGCTCGGCATCGACTACGCGCGCTACGGCGCGGGCGAGGAAGCGCTCGCCTGGCTCGACGCCGAGGTGCGGGTGGACGCAGCCGAGGGAGGCGCCCGCGAAGCCGCCGGCCGCTTGGTTCGCGCGGTCGTCGCTGGCCAGCGACAATCAAGGTGAGAACGCAGCGACAATCAAGATGAGAATGCCGAGGAGGCCGGCTCTGCTCTGATGGAGGGGAAGTTGGCCGCCTCTGACGGAGGGAGGGCGTAGCCCGACCGGAGTCAGAGGCGGCCGCGCAGCCCGAGGGCTGCCGGCCTGGTGATCGCGGCCGACCCGGCGTGGGTAGGGTGCCCTTGAGTACCAATCGAGGAGCACCCGATGCCGGGCCGACACATAACCGATCGCCAAGCGAGGCTCTACATGAACTTGCGCCGCACTGACACCCCCTCGGTGGCCGCCGCCAAGGCGTCATTCAGCACCGCCGCCGCCTATCGCATCGAGTCCGATCCGCGACCGCCGTCCCAGAAGCAGACCGCACGCACCCGCCGGCGACCCGACCCGCTGGCCGGCATCTTCGATGAGGAGGTCGTGCCGCTGCTCGTCGAGTGCCCGCATCTGCGCGCGGTGACGATCTTCGAGGAGCTGTGCCGCCGTCGTCCGCAGTTGCCTCCGAGCGTGCGGCGCACCCTGGAACGCCGCGTGCGGGTGTGGCGCGCCGTGCATGGCCCGGACCAGGAGGTCATGTTCGCCCAGCTCCATCCTCCCGGACGCATGGGCCTGTCGGACTTCACGCCTACGAAACACCTGGGCATCACCATCGCCGGCGAGGCGCTGTGGCACTTGCTGTACCACTTCCGTCTGCCCTACTCGGGGTTCGAGTACGCCGACGTGGTGCTCGGCGGCGAAAGCTACGTCGCCTTGAGCGGTGGCCTGCAAGAGGCGCTCTGGACGCTCGGCGGCTCGCCGCAGGAGCACCGCACCGATAGCCTGTCAGCGGCGTTCCGCAACCTCGACGAAGCCGCCCAGGACGATCTGACCAACCGCTACGAAGAGCTGTGCCGCCATTACGGTATGCGCCCGACGCGCAACAACCGCGGCGTGGCCCATGAGAACGGCAGCATCGAAAGCGCCCACGGCCACCTCAAGCGCGCCATCGAGCAAGCCCTGTTGCTGCGCGGGTCTGGCGACTTCGATCGTCTTGAGGACTACCGCGCCTTCATCGCCGACATCGTCAGCCGCCACAACGCCCGCAACCACCAGCGCATCGAGGCCGAGCGCGCCGCGCTGCAACCGCTGCCTGCGCAGCGCACGCAGGACTTCGAGATCGAGCGCGTGCGGGTCACCTCCCACTGCGGGTTCACCGTGCGCAAGGTGTTCTACTCGGTGCCCTCGCGCCTGATCGGCCACAGCCTGCGCGTGCACCTCTACGATGATCGGCTGGAGGTGTTCCTCGGCGCCACGGCGCTGATGAGCCTGCCGCGCGGCAGGGCGCATGCGGACGGTCGGCGCGGCCACGTGGTCAACTACCATCACCTCATCCACTCGCTGCGGCGCAAGCCGATGGCGCTACTCCATTTGGTCTACCGCGATCAACTGTTTCCGCGCGCCGCCTACCGGCGCACCTTCGATGTGCTCCTGGAGCGGCTCGACGAGCGCGAGGCGTGCCGGCGGATGGTCGGGCTGCTGGCCCTGGCGCATGATCGCGGCTGCGAGGCGGCCTTGGCCGCACGGCTGGAGCACCTCCTGGACGCCGGCGCGGTGCCCGAGCTGGCCGACCTGCAGGAGCGCTTCGCGCCCGCTGCGCACTCGCTGCCGCAGCTCACGGTCCGGCAGGGGGCGCTGAGCGACTACGACGAGTTGCTCGACTACCCCGCCGAGCAAGGCGATCCGCAGGAGGGTGCCGCATGAACACGCCTGCCCCCTTCGATGCGGCTGCACTCAACCTGATGCTCGGCGAACTGCGCCTGCCGACCATCAAATCGCTGTGGCCGCAGTTCACCGCGGAGGCCGACCGCGAGGGCTGGCCGGCCGCACGGCTGCTGAGCGCCCTGACCGAGCATGAAATCGCCGACCGCGCCAGGCGCCGCTTCCAGCGGCGTCTGAGCGAGGCGCGGCTGCCGAGCGGCAAGACCCTGGACAGCTTCGACTTCTCGGTCGTGCCGATGGTCTCCAAGGCGCACGTGACGGCGCTGAGCGCAGGCGATCGGTGGCTCGATGAGGGAGCGAACCTGCTGCTGATCGGTCCGCCCGGCACCGGCAAGAGCCACCTGTCGGCCGCCATCGCTCTGGGGCTCGTCGAGAACGGCTACCGCGTGCTGTTCTGCCGCACCACTGACTTGGCGCAGCGCCTGCAGGTGGCGCGGCGGGAGTTGGCCCTGGAAGCGGCCATCAGCAAGCTGGACAAGTTCCACTTGCTGGTCCTCGACTTATCCCGACCCTGCGATTATCCCGATGCGCGGAAGCGCTGGAGCAGGGCCGCCCTGTAGCGGAGGACCCCGGCAGCCGGTCACGGTGCAGTTGGTCGGGATAATCACAGACCTTCAAGGAAGGCCAGTAGCCGATCGGGCGGACGGAACCGGCCGACTCTCGTCGTGGGTGGTGTCGTTCGCGCGAGCGCCCGCTCTTTGATCCTCATGTCGGCATGCAAGTAGGCGTTGGTTGAGCGTACGTCGGCGTGCCCGAGCCACAGGGCGATCACGGCGACATCGACTCCCGCCCGCAACAGCGTCATGGCACAGGTGTGCCGCAGAACGTGCGGCGTCAACCGCTTCCCCTGGAGTGACGGACACCCTTGGGCAGCGACATCTCTGTAGAGGGCGAGCCTTGCCGCTACCGCGTCGTCGCTGAGACGGCGTCCGGTGCGGATGGGGAACAGCGGGTCATCCCAAGAACCGCCGCGCTCGCGACACCAGGTGTGCAGGATGGCGACGTTGGCCGAGGTCAGCGGGACGCAGCGCTCCTTGCGGCCTTTGCCCGTGCATCGGACGTGGGCTCCGGTGCGTAGCTCGACGTCGCCGCAGCGGAGCCCGGTCAGCTCCGCCAGCCGCAGACCGGTCTGCAGCGCCAGCGCGATCAGCGCGTGATCTCGACGCCCCTCCCACCGATCGAGGTCCGGGGCGGCCAGGAGGGCTTCAACCTCCTCGGGCTCGAGGAACGACACCTGGCCCTTGTCGAAGCGCTTCTGCGGGATGGCCAACACCTGCGCGATGAGCTGAGCGTGCTCGGGATGACGCAGCGCCGCGTAATGGAACAGCGACCGCAGCGCGGCAAGCCGGGCGTTGGTGCTCCGGGCACTGTTGTGGCGGTCGGTCTGGAGATGCTCCAGGAACGCCGAAATTGTCTCGACACCGAGGTCGTCCCACTCGAGGGCGGAGGGGGCTTTCCTGGTGCGCTCCTGCACGAAGCGCAGCAGGAGAGTCAGAGCGCTGCGGTAGGAGCGGACAGTGGCCGGACTCCCCTGGCGCTGCTTGATCAGCCGCTCGGTGAAAAACAACTGCAGGGTCGGGGCGATGAGGCTCATCCTCGCGACCTCCTCTCGAGGCGAGCCGCAGCCAGCGCCAGCAGCTCCGGGGCCGCCGACAGATACCAGTACGTGTAGCCCGGCGTCAGGTGGCCCAGGTAGGTCGACAGCCTCGGCAATAAGGCACCCACGTCCTCGCCGGCCCGATGCCAACGGACCAAGGTGTTGACCGCGAAGGAATGCCTGAGATCGTGAATGCGCGGGCGGGACGCAGAGCCGGCTCCGACACCCGAGGAGCGCACCAACTCGCGGAACTTCTCCGAGAAGTCGGTGTAGATCACCGCCGTGCCTTTGCGGGAGACAAAGAAGGTCGGCCCCGACGGCTCCGGCACGAGCCGATCGCGCAGCGCCGCGTAGGCGGCGAGGGCATCGACTGTGGTCGGGGCGAGGGGGAGCTCTCGGCTCTTGTTGAACTTCGAGGCCCTCACGATGGCCACGCCGTCGACCCAGTCGACGGCGGATTGCACAAGCGCGATGGCCTCGCCCACGCGCATGCCGGTGGCGGCCAACAAGCCGATCATCGTCTGGAAGGTCGCTGCTCGCAGAGGTGTGGGGATGAGCTGAGGAACCGCGGCCATCAGGTCGATAACGTCGGCTTCCGAGAAGATGAACGGCGGTCGCCACCGTTGTCGGTACGTCACCAGCCCGAGCGGTGGGATCTCTGTCGCTGGGTCGAAGCCCGTCATGTGCCGGGCGAAGCCCCGCACGGCGGTCATTCGCCGCATCCACACCGAACTCGACGGGTCGGCGTCGGGCCGCTGCACCCAGGCCAAGGCAGCCTTGATGGTGATCGTCGAGGCGCCGGTGGCGTCCAGATGGGCCACGAAGTCGGGCAGAAGGCGGCCGGCGGCGGCCAACTGGTGACCCAGTGCCCGGCGCAGACGCAGGTAGTCCTCGAGGTGTTGGGCGAAGACGCTCATGCCGTGGTCCCCGGCCAGCCAGCGGCGACGCTGCGCAGCGCAACGCGGTCGACCTTCGCGTAGCCGGCTGTGGTGCCGAGGTCCGACTGACGCAGCACCTGGGCGATTTCCAGCAGGTCGCCGCCCTGCCGGAGCATCTCGGTCGCGAGCGCATGACGCAACCGGTGGGCGCCCACTCGCGCCAACCCGGCACGTTGACACGCCCGATAGACGAGGTTGGTGATCGAGCTGGGGTGTATGGGCCGGGGTGGCGCGTAGAGCGTCAGGATGAGGCAGCGACACTCACAGGACGGACGATCGTGGCGCAGGTAGTCCACGAGCGCCTTGCCCACTTCGACGGGAAGCGGGAGATGGTCCTTCCGACCTGCCTTCCCCCGCACGAGGATCTCCCCGACCCGCCAGTCGACATCGCCGAGCTCAAGAGCTGCGACCTCAGCGGCTCGAAACCCGAGGCGAGCGAGCAGCACCAGCACAGCCAAGTCACGCCGGCCGCTCGTCGTTGAGCGGTCACAGCTGGCGAGCAGCCTCTCGACGTCGGTGCGGCTCATCGTCGGCGGCAGCGCAGCGCCTCTCCAAGTGGCGACGGGAGGCATGGCCGTGCCGAGGTCGGCTTCGAGGACGCCAGCTACATGCAAGTAGCGCAGCAGCGCCCGCAGATCGGCCGCCTCTCGCTTTGCCGACTCGACGGTGAGGCGAGTGCTCACCTCCAGCAGGTAGGCGTTCACCTCGGCACTCGTGAGCTCCTCGGTTCCCGTCTCGGCGCCGGTCCGCCGCGCCCGCTCGGCGAGGAAGCGCCTGGCGAAGTTGTCGTATCGCCGGACCGTGGTTGCGCTCAGGCCACGGTCGTGGATGAGGTGGTGGCGATAGCCCGCGAGCAGCTCATCACGCGGCGTCGGTTCAGCTGCCGCTTCCGCTGCAAGAACATTCGACTCCCGCAGGTAGTCGAACAGCGGCGTCAATGACGCGAGCGTCGGCACGTGCCGTTGGCCAGCCGCGCGGCGATGACCCAGGAACCGCTGGGCAACTTCCCACGTGAGCTCTTCGACGCCGAGACCCGCGGCCGTAAGCCAGCGATTCAACTGGCCCATCAACACCAGGTAGCGCTTCACTGAGCCCTGAGAATGACCCATCCCCAAGACCCGAACCCGGAACCCGTCCGCAAACGGGACCAGCGGCCCACGACCTTTCTTCCATGACTGCGTTCCCATCAGTCCTCCTTCGGCCGGAGCACACTGCTCCGCCGGTCAGAGGATTCAGGAATGCAGCGGGATTATCCCGACCTCCGCGGCAGCCAACTCTCGACGGGCCGTCAACGCCGCGGACTCCATCGGGATAATCGCAGGGTCAGGATAAGTCCAGTTACTCCGATGTCGGAGTAACTGGACGATTTCGCCTACGTCACCAAGGATCAGGCCGAGACCAGCGTGCTGTTCGAGCTCATCAGCGCTCGGTATGAGCAGCGCTCGATGCTCATCACCGCCAACCAGCCGTTCGGGCAGTGGGAGTCGATCTTCCCCGACCACGCCATGACCGTGGCGGCCATCGACCGGCTGGTGCACCGCGCCACCATCTTCGAGCTCAACGTCGACAGCTACCGCCGGCGCACCGCCATCGAGAACAAGCGCCGCCGAGGAGCCTCAGCAGCTGAGCCCCCCACCACGCAGGCGACGCCATGAGCCGTCAGATCCCGACCCGTTACGTAACGGTGTGCAGAAGACCATGGCGTTGACCAACGCGCAACGACAGCGGCGCTATCGCCAGCGCCACAAGGCGCAGCAACCGCAGGTGCGGTACCGAAGGCCGCACGACCGCCGGTCGCGACCGCAGCGCTGGCACGAGGCGGTACGCACCCTGCTGGACCTCCAGGATGAATATCAAGGGTGGCTCGACAACCTGCCCGACAATCTCGGCGCGTCCGCGCTCGCCCACAAGCTGGAGGCGATCTGCGGCCTTGATCTTGCCGAACTGGACAGTGTCGAGCCGCCGCGGGGGTTCGGACGCGACTGAGCGAACCGGCAGCGCCGGTGAGGTAGGTACCGATGTCGCCCCTGACGAACAGGACAGCCCGACCGCAGTCAGCGGCGGCATCGCGGCAGATGCCGACCATCGGTCAAACGCTCGCCGGCATGAGGCGCTATCAGGGGGTACCCGCGATACCACCTGGCCTGCGAAAAGCCCGTGACGGCGATCCTCGCACGCCGATGTTCGCCGATCACGATCGTTGTGGCGCTCCGGGGCCGGATTCGTCGTGTGCGACCGCTCCCATGACCTGGAGCCGGTGGGACCTGCGGGGCTGGTGAGGAGCTTGATGGCCGCGCAGACCAGCCGGTCGAGGTCGCGCCGCCGACCACGCGGTCGGACAACGTCGCACGACGCAGCGCAGCGGACAAGCCGGTCAACCCCAGGGACTCCTCGATGACCTTCTTCTTCTTGGACGCCGCTCGGTAGCGCTTGGTCATCTGCCTGGCGACGCCTTCTGCTGATCCATGGTAGCCCCAATCTCCTCTGACCTCCGCCGCGCCACTCTGGCGACGGTCGTGCCAGCAGGCTGTTTCGATGCGCCATCAGCTTCCGTTCGAGTGGATTCCGGATCACTCAATGCGGCCTCTTGCAGCCCCAGCCGCCTTCCGCCATCCTGTCGGCGCCGCGACATCCATTCTCATCCTGATTGTCGCCCGGTTCTCATCCTGATTGTCGCGCCACAGTCGTCGCCGAGGTCCGCGGCGAGTCGGAGGCGATCGGCCACGTGAAGTTCCTGATCCGGGATCACCTGTACGACGTCAAGGTCAGCCACACCGCCGCAGACGAGTCACCCGAGCAGGCGCTGCGCGATGAGCTCGGCCAACTCGACCGGCTCAGCGACCGCCGCCTCTACGTGCTCGTCAATGTCCGCGCGCAGATCGGCGCGGCGCGTCTGCAGCAGATCCTCGAACGGGCCGTTGAAGTGTCTGCCGGCGGAGCGGACCTCGCCATCATCCGCTCGGCTGCATTTCACCCGGCCGCTCCGCAACCGCCGTGAAGATCCTCGACGAAGTCCGCGGCAAGGTCAGCAACGGACAATTCGAGTTCTCGCAGCATGCCGCCGACCAGACCATCCTTCGTCGGATCAGCGTTCAGGAGCTTCGAGACGCAATGGAAGACGGCGAGATCATCGAGTACGATCCGGATGACAAGTATGGTCCGAGTTGCCTGATCCTGGGGCATACGAGATTGGGAAGGCCGCTACACGTCCAGTGCAGCCATCCATCGAGAGCCCTGATCAAGGTCATTACTCTGTATGCGCCCGATCCTTCGAAGTGGATCGACTCCAGGGAGCGGAGGAGCCGCAATGCGTGACGAGCCTTGGAACGAAACCCTGACTGAGCAGACGGTGACCTACCACCTCGAAATCGAAGGACGGCTCGTGCTCGTCGAAAACGTGCCCGCACGCGTCAACGTCCAGACCGGTGAGCGACACTTCTCTCCCGAAACGGTCGAACGGTTGCAGCAAGCGGTATGGGAACGATGTCGACCGGTTCGTGTGATCGAAACCCCAGTCTTCGAGTACGCGGCGCTGACGTGACCCAGCCGGCCTGATAGCCGAGCTCCCGTCGGAGGACCTACCGACCTCGATCGTAACCCGCGCGCCCCGCCTCCGGGACGCGCCAGTTGGCGTGCCAGCGGGAGTCGGGCGGGACCGTGCCGTCGCCGTCCTGCATGCAGGAGAAGGTCGGGAACTCCGGGGCGATCACCTCGGACCAGAGCGACTCGACGTCAGCGTAGGTGAGGAGTCTGGCCTTCGGGGCGAGCCGCTCGTGCTCGGCCAGCAGGCCGGCGGCCACGCGGCCGAGGTAGGCGGTCTTGTGGCGGAGCAGCGCCTCGCCGCTGCGCCGGGCGGACTCGGCGGCGCTGGGATCCATGGCGAAGTGCGGCCCGGGCTCATCAGGCGCGGGCAGGCGCGACAGGTCGACCGCGTCCGGCTCGACCGCCCAGAGCTGCGAGGTCTCGCCCTTGCCGGCGTGGTCGGCCCACTCGGCGTATGCGAACGGGCTCGACGGATCCTTCAGGTCGTCGCCCTCGACCACGAACGCAAGGCGCGCGCCGACGCGCGGCCGGATCAGCTCAAGGAAGCGCACGGCGTCCTCCGCGTGCGGGCCGCCGTGACCGGAATAGAGGACGGCGGCCCGGAACCCAAGCTGGTCGGCCGCGCGCACGTGGTAGCAGAGGGTCTTGAAGAACAGCCACGGCGGCACGGCCGTCAGCCACGGATGCGCCACCTCGCCCACCTTGCGGCTCGCCCAGATGCCGAAGCCGCCGCTCTCGTGGATGTGCCAGTAGTGCGGCGGGGCGACCACGCCGCCATGAGCGGTGGCGGCCCTGCGGCAGATCGCGTGCGCGCGCAACCCGTCGCAGCCCAGGGCGCTCTGCGGACCGTGCGGCTCACACAGCCCGTAGGGCAGGTAGAGGACCGGGCAGCGCTCGAACGCCTCTTCCAGCTCATCCGGGAACATGCGCTCCCAGCGTACCTCCGGGACGCCGAGGGGCCGGCCCATCAGTCGGTCCTCGATGTCCGACGCCAGCTCGCTGCCGGCCACGAGATCCCGCCATTGCCGACTCGACCGTGCTTCGAGCCTCCCATGTGTTCAAATCGATCGGATGTCGATCTGCGGCCGGGCGATGCCGAACAGGCGACAGAACCAGATGACGAAACTCTTTGCCGCTTGGCTGTCGTGGCTGAAGTATCGTGCGCGAATGGCAGATCCATACGGCAATCCTGGATCCTCTTGCCAAGCAAGCCACGCATGCAGTTCCGCTCCACGTGAAGGAGAGAACGCTCCAGGGTCGCGCTCATCGGACTTCCATATCCTGAGCTACGGCTATCCTTATCTTCTCGGCGTCCAGACTTACGGCCTCGTTCAATAGTCGATCGATTTTTTGAATGGAAACGTCGGCAGCCAGGTCTGGAAGGGACTCCACGAGGGAAGCAAGTCCCCGAACACAATCGTAGCTGTGGGTCGTAGCGAAGACCTGCACGTTGGATCGCCGTGCCGCGGTGACGATCAAACGCCATGTCTCTTCCATGGCCGTCCAGTGCAAACCGGAGTCGATCTCGTCAATCAGCAAGAACCCGTCTGCCGCTCGAACGAGAGAAAGGGTAAGAGCGAGCAATCTGCGCATGCCATCTCCGCAGCTTCCAAGCGGCACTCGCTGTCCGCCGGTACGTAGTCCGATCAGGACGCCGGCCCGCTCCGAAGAACCACGAAACACGCCCCGCGTCAGGAAATGAATGGTGTCGAGTTCCTCATCGATGATCCTCATCGCGTCGATGACGTCTGACTCGCGCCCGTCGGCCAGGACGCTGTCCCAGGCGCTGCGCATGGACGCGGGATAGAGCGACTCCGCCGTAACGAACTGCACAGGCGGCGTAGCAGAAGTTTTCTTGGGTCGCATGCGGCGAGGACGAGGCATCGCCAACACTGATCCATCTTGATCGACCGGCAGGAAGGGCGTCACGGATCGTCCATTTATCCTTGTTACCAGAGCCAGCGCTTCGCCCTCATCCTCGTCGAAAAGAGAGAGCATCTCACCGATGTCTTGGTGGTCAGCGTTTTCCGTCACATCCTCTACGTCTGCGACCTCGATCGACAGTGATCGAATGGCATCGTCTGAGGAAAGATGAAACCCGACCTCAGGCTCGATGACACGGCCAAGGAAGAGGTGTGACACGTCGGGCACCATATCCAGGTTGTAAGAAGACTCAGCATCCTCCCGCAAGTTCATTTCTCCGCGACGATCGGCGCATTGCTCGATCACTGCGGGACTTCCCTCCGAGACGAGGAGGTTGACCGCCTCGAGAATCGACGTCTTGCCGCAGTTGTTCTTTCCGACAAGCAGGTTTACGCGCGTCAACCCACTCAACTCGTATGACTCGAAACTGCGGTATTTCTCCAACTTCAGATTTCGAAGCATAATGACGCTCCTTCTACGAAGAAGCCGCTGGGTTGAGTTTCAGCAACCCCGCCGGATCCCACGAAGCTGAACGCACGGAGAACCCGTGGACCTCCCGCTGCGCCTGCGCTGCCATACGACGAACTATACCGCCGCAACGCCGGGAGCGACCATCATCGCTCCGATGCGGAGTCACTCGCTCGACCGCGCCGTGTACTCGAACCAGAGCCGGAGCGCCAGCGGATAGTCGCGCTCGCGCAACGCGACGACGGCGCGTACGGCCAGGGACTCGGAGCAGCGATGCAGGGCGCAGGCGCGCTCGGCGTCGTCGCGGGCCTGACCTCCGCGGCCACCCTTGAGCGCTTGGCGCGCCCGAGTCCGCAGGGCGGCGGCGGCGCGCTCGATCAGCAACACCTGTCCCACGTCTGTCTGGCAGCGGTGGCACCGCGCCCCTCCTCGGTAGCGGGCGCCGCACGTCGGGCAACGCGTCACTCCGGCTACTCCAGGTAGAACAGGATCTCGTCCAACTCCTGCCTGACCTTGGCCGCCCGCTCCGCATCCCCGGCCTTCACGGCTTCGCGCAGGTTTTCCATCAGGTCGACGATCTCTTCCCGGTCTTCTTCCGGGGCCGTAGCGAGGGCGGATCCGGCCCGTTTCAGGGTCTCCCGGACCTCCGGCGGCGCCTGCAGGTCGTCGGCCTGCGCGGGCACCTCGGTGTCCTCCTCCTCTGCGCCCCAGCGGGCGGCAACCCGCTCCTTCGAGGCGCTGAACGCCTCCTCGGTGGCTCCTCCGATGGCCCGCTCGATCACGCCTCTGAGCTCGCGGCCGGTTGCCCGTTCCACGGCATGGACGTTCAGCATGCCGTCGAGGTCCAGGTGGTAAGTGAACTGGATGCCGCGCTCGCGAGCCCCTTGCCGCTGGTTCAGGCCCTCGAACAGGAAGGTCCCGATCTCCACGTTCTTCAAGGCGTCGGGATCCTCGCCCTGATATACCTTGTGCTTCACGGTGTCCTGGTCTTCGAACACCGTGTAGAACGTCTCGGTGTGCATGGCCGGCAGCTTCGCGTTGCGCCGGATCAGGGGAACGAACATGTCCGGGTACGGACGCCCGTCGAGCTCGCCAATGGCGCCGGTGCCGAACGTGTACGGGGTGATGTCGACCAGCACGGCCGGCATGTCGTGTCCCATTTCGATACCCGCCTGGATGCCGGCTCCGAGCGCCACGCACAGATCCGGGTCCACTTCCCCATGCGGCTCCTGTCCCAGACGCTCGGCGAGGAGTTGCGTGATGCGCGGAATGCGCGTCGATCCGCCGACCAGCAGCACGCGATCGAGATCGCTCGGGCGGACCGCAGCGTCGTTGAGCGCGGTGGTCACCGCCTGCATGGTCCGGCCCAGCAACTCCTCGATCGCGCCCTCGAAGTCGGCGCGACTCAACTCCCAGGAGAGATGCTTCGCCGCGCCGTCCACCGTGGCCAGGTGGTCTTCTTCGATGAGCGCGTACGGCTGACGGGACAGCTCGACCTTGGCCCGCTCCGCCGTCCGTCGCAGCCGGGCCTGCAGCAGGCGGTCCCGACCGGCGTCGCCAAGACCCATCTCGGTTTCCAGGTGACCGTTCAGGCGATCCAGGACGATCGCGTCGAAGTCGTCGCCGCCCAGGTGGTTGTCCCCGCTGGTAGCGAGCACTTCGACGACCCCGCTTTCGATCTTCACCACCGAGACGTCGAACGTGCCGCCGCCAAGGTCGTAAACCAGAATCTTGCGCTGCCCTTCGTCGCCGGCATGGTATGCCAAGGCGGCAGCGGTGGGTTCGTTGATGATCCGCACGACCTCCAGGCCGGCGATCTGTCCCGCCTCGCGCGTGGCCTGACGCTGGGCGTCCGTGAAGTACGCCGGTACGGTGATCACCGCCTTGCTCACGGGCCGTCCCAGGGCGCCGGCCGCCCGCTCCCTGAGCGCTTTCAGGATGAACGCGGAGATCTCCTGGGGACGGTACTCTTCCGGCCCCATCCGCACGCGGGTGTCGGTGCCCATCAGACGCTTGATGGACAGCACGGTGCGATCCGGGGCGACGGCATGCTGGTTGCGCGCTTCGCGCCCGACGATGACGTCGCCCGACTCGTCCAGCCCCACGCACGAGGGCAGGATCGCTTCGTCGCCGCTGCCGACGATGCGCGGCGTTCCGCCGTCGATGATCGTCACCTCCGAGTTGGTGGTTCCCAGGTCGATGCCGATGACCGGCTCCCGATCCAACGCCATCACTCCCCTCCTTGCACACGATTCACCGCGACCTCGGCCAGGCGCAACACCTCGCCGTCGCGCACGAAACCGCTGACGAACTCGTCCACGACCACGCCGTCCTCACGATCCGCCACCCGCCGCGTCTCCACGGCGTGCATGGTGCGGGCATCGAACCGCCCCCCGACGGCGGTCACGCCACGCACGCCGAACCGGGACAGCGTTCGATCGCAGCGCCTGAGCGCAAGCTCGTAGCCGTCCACGACTCCGGCGATCGCCGGCTGCAGGCGGCGAAACGGCTTGCGCGGGAGCGTCTTCTTTCGTCCGGCCTTCTTCCCGGCGGTCTTGCCGGCCTTCTTCCCCTCTTTGCGCAGCCGCCGCGCGGCCTCGCGGCCGCGCACCAGGGCGTCACGCAGGTCGAGCACCGACAGCAGGCAGCGGTCCTCGGCCGCCCGTGAGACGCGTCGTTCGAGCGCCGCCAGCTCCTCGTCACGCCGCCGCGTCGTGCGGTCGATCGCGTCGTAGCGCGCCGCGGCGTTGGCCAGCTCCCGGCCGGCCCGCGACTGCTCCCGATTCTGCAGCCGCACCTCCTGGCGCAGAGCGGCCAGCTCGGCGAACAGATCGTGCAGATCGCAGGATGGCGGCTCCTGTTCCGCGACGGCCGGCGGGATCTCGTCCAGCTCGTCCAGCCACCGCCTGAAGTCGTCCAGCGCCCGTTCCTTCCAGGTGCGGGCGACGTCCTGATCACGATTCCCGTCCCGACTTCGGTCGGCGCCGGTCGCGAGGATGTCGGCCGGCCTCATCGCGACAGCCCTTCCGCTGCCAGCCCTTCCGCTGCCAACAGCGTCTTGAGGCCGGGTGCCGTGCGCGATCCCTGCCGAGCCTCCACCAGCGCGTCCAGCGCCAGCTCCCAGTCACTGTAGGACGCCATCCCGAAGATGGCCGTCCGCACGCGCGTACGATCGTCCTGCAGCGCTTCGTAGGCGGCGGCAATGCGCCGGAAGCGATCGGGATCGCGGCTCGGCGGATGGGCGCGGGTCAGTTCCAGGTACCGCCGGCGTATCTCCTCCTGCGAAGCGTCGAGAGACAGGTCCAGCGTCAGGTAGTGAGCCAACATCAGCGTCGCTCCTTGCCGGCGTCGGCGCCGGTCCGGGTGATATACAGCATGGCGGCCAGCTCCGGCGACACTTCGCGCCGTCCGGCCGTGCACCAGTCGGCCAATTCGTCCAGCATGCGACCCATTTCCGGATCGGCGCGCGCGGCGCCGGCGGCCTCTTGCATGACCTCCGGCGGGGCTCCGCGCAGGTCGGCGCCGTCGATCATGGACTCCAGGCGGTCGACGATGACCATGATCGCCTCGTCCGCGAAGAGCAGCCCCTGCGCCGACGGGTCCAACCGTCCGTCCCGCGCGGCCTTGCGCAGCGCCGCCACCAGCTCCGGGACCGGCGACTCGGGTTCCGCCGGTTCGTCGGGTTCCACCGGTTCGGGAGACGCGATCCGGGCCGGACTCGCGGGCGGCTGCGTCCGGTTGATGATCTCGTCCAGCATCGCCGGCAACCACGGCACGTCAATGTCCAGAATGGCGAAGTCGAAGCGCTGCAACGCAAGCCGCAACGGCCCGTCGACGACCTGTGCGAGTCTCGACGCCGCGGCCCGCATGCGCTGGTGCTCGCCGGGGTCGGCCCGCTCCAGGACCTCGGCAAAGAGCAGGGAGCCGTGGTCCTCCCCTTCCTGGTAGCGGATTACCGCCAGGTAGAACTGCAGCAGGGAGTCGCGTCGAGTCGTGCGGCTGCCGGGCATGCGGCGGTACAGTTCCGCCCGCACCGCTTTTCGCCCGCCGCAGGCGAGCAGCGTGTCGAAGCATGCGAGGAGGCGGTCGCCGTCGAGCCGGGTCATCACCGCTCCCCACCAGTCGGTCAGCACAGGAGCGATCCGCAGACTCCCGTAGAGCACGCGATAATCGGACGGCAGGTCGGAGATCAGACCGAGCGCCTCAGCGGGTTCGAGCTTCTTGATGGCGCGCGCACCGCGCGCCAGAACCTGCCGCAGCGCGGACGCCATCGCGGGATCGACGTTCGACACGTTGCTGTTCTCCGCCAGATCGTGGATCGCCACGGCCAGCGTTCTCAGTCGCTCACCGGGCGGCAGCGCCCGCAGGTGCGGCTCGGCTGCCGCGGCGACGTTCTTGCCATCCCGGATTACGTCGAACAGCAGGCGCTTCACGCGCAGGATCGGCTCCAGCCGCCGGCGCCGCAGGTTCGCGGCGCGCTCCAGGTCCCGCTCCGCGAGCGCGAACCGACCTCGCTTGCAACTCTGATCGGCGGACTTGAGAAACCCGGTCGCCTGCAGGTCGAGAATCCGCTCGTCGTAGGGGGCGCGCCGCCGCGCCTCGGCCAACGCCGTCTCCGCGCGCCGGTACGCATTCCGGGAGTAGTCCAGGGTGGCCATTTCCAGCCACGGATCGGGGTCGTCGGGGTGGCTGTTCGCCAGATCCTCGAGGATGCCGCGCACCCGGCCGGCGCTGCCGAGCGAGTGACTGCGCAGCAGATCGAGCAGAAAACGGTATGCGGTCGGCGACTCCGGATCGGCGGCCAGGCTGGCCGTCATCAGGTCGACCAGCGCCGTCGCCGGGTCTTCGGGGCGCGTTCCCAGCAGGATCGTGAGCGACTCCACCGCTTCGGGATCGAGGAGGTGAGGGCCGATTCCCGAGCTGACTCCGGCGCGGGCGAGCGATTCCAGCACGCAGGAACGCGCCATCGCCTGATCGGCCCGGCGGGGGAACGCGACCGGCAGCTCGTCGAGGTAGTCCTCGGCAATCGAAGGATCCCACACGTCGCCGGATTCCAGTTCCTGCGTCAGCAGGACGGCCTGCGCCATGACACTGAAGGAGCGGTCGCGGGGCATGATGCTGTCGACCATGCGAGCGAACGAGTCGATCGCCAGCGGGCCCTGGATCGTCGCTCCGCAGGCGATCATCAGCAGGTCGATCCTCGCCTGGACGGGGTCCTCCGGGTAGACGGCGTCGGCCAGGCTGACCAGGTGCCGCTCGATCTCATGCGGGGTACCGGCGTGGATCGCCTGGCTCAGGCTGACGGCGGTAGCCGCAACCGGCGCGGTCTCGGTGCCGAGTGCCCGCCGCACCGCGTCCGGTCCCCCCGGCCCGGCACCGGTGGCGGAGCGCCTGAGCTCGGCAACCGTGCCGCGCAGCGCGAAGTCTTCCGGCAGCAGGTCGACGGTGCGCCGCAGACCGTGCTCGTCACCGGCGGCGAAGCATCCCATGGCCTTGCAGAACAGCCGCCAGGGAGCGAACGGTGAGCGGCGCGCCACGCCTGCAAGGAGACGTGCGGCGCCCTCCCAGTCACCGGCGTCCATGGCGTCCAGGCTGCGCCGTACCGGATCGGCGTCCCGCCGGAGCGGGTGATCCTCAGCGAGGTGCTCAATGCCATCCCAGCCGCGGTCGATCACCAGACAATCGGCCACCGCCCGCTCGGCCGCAGGTAGCGGCGGCCCGACGGCGAGGTGCTCCGCGTAGACCGCCACGGCGTCGCCCGCCTCCAGACAGCGCAGATAGCGGATCAGGTCCTCTTCCGCGAGGGTCCCGACGTCGATCGCCGCGCGATGCTGCATGGCGCGGCTCCGCAGCGCCGCGGCCTCTTTCGCCGATCCCTTGCGGTCCAATTGCCGCGCGCGTTCGACGCAGGCACAGAAGATCCACGGCGGCGGCACTGCCGGCGCGCCGTCCTGCCGTGACACCCGCCGGAGCAACTCCAGGGCCTTGCGGGGGTCGCCGTCGTCCAGGCTCCGGCGCGCCTCGGCCAGCGCGCGCTCGGGATCGGGGCCTCGCTGCTGGGTCCGCTTCTTCTGTTTGCGGCTTCGTCGTCGCTGCCTGCCCGACATCGATCCGCGGGCGTCCTCGACTCCTCAGACCGAGGGAGGGGCAACCGGCGCGGCCGACGCCGGCTCGCTGCCGGGCACCACCGCCGGCACCTGGTGCTCGCGCAGCAGGTCCGCGAAGGGGGGCAGGCGGCTGTCCAGGGTCTCCTTGAGCCGGGCGAGCTGCGCGTCGATCTGGCCGGCCAGGTGGTCGTGCACGTCGTACGCCTGCCGGGGCGGCGGCGCGTCGGCGTTGGTTACCACGCTGGTGAGGGCGCTCAGCTTGACGACCAGCTTGACCGGGTGGTTGAGGCGGTTCAGCGCGCCCTCGGCGCGCGGCTCGACCATCTCCTCCTCGATCGCGGTCAGCTCCTCCTTGAGCGTGCGGGCCGCGTCGGCCACCGGCTGCTCGCCGGGGCCGTCCTTGGCGCGTCCCGCCCACTCGTCCACCTGCCGGCAGACGCTGCGCAGCTCACTGACCCCGTCGTTGGCCTCGGAAACCTTGTCGCGGATGCGCATGGCCAGCTCGAACTGCGCCTGCAGCTCCTCCTGCGTCACGGCGATGCGCGGGTCCTGGCGGATCTCGAACGCCTGCCGGTGGGTGGTGTCGGCCACGGTGAGGCGCGCCTCGTAGCGGCCCGGCGCGGCGAGCGGCCCAACCGGGCGGTCGGTGGTGCCGGTGATCGGGCGCGAGCCGGGGTAGCGCATGTCCCACGCGAAGCGGTTCATGCCGGCCTTGGCCGGCACCACCGGGTCCTTGGGAGGCTGCTCCTTCTCTTTGCCCTCCTGCTCGGGCGGTTCCGGCTTGACGCTGGAGAAGCTGCGGATCTCCTGGCCGTCCGCGTCGTGGAAGGACAGGGTGACCTCGCCTTCCGGCTCCTCCTGGAAGTGGTAGTGCAGGACCACGCCGGCCCGAGGATTGGCGCCGGCGTCGAGCATGCGGCGCTCGAAGCCGCCGTCGGGTTTCTGGGCGACGTAGAGGGTGCCCGGTATGCCGAGCCCGACCGCGTACTGCTTGCGCGAGGCCGCGGTGGGGTCGGTGTCACCCGCCATGCGCAGGGTGAGGGCAGGCTCGAACAGGTGCACCGGGGCGACCTCGCCTGCCGCCAACTGCCGCACCAGCGCCAGGCCGTCGCTGATCCAGAACGACCTGCCGTGGGTGGCGGCGATCAGGTCGTCGCCGCGGATCGCCAGGTCGTGGATGGGGGCGACCGGCAGGTTGCGGTTGAACGGCTGCCAGGACGCGCCGTCGTCGCCGGAGACAAACAGGCCGCGCTCGGTGCCGGCGTACAGCAGACCCGGACGCACGGGATCCTCGCGTATGACCCGCGTGAAGTCGTCGTCGGGCAGGTTGCCAGTGATCTGCGTCCAGGTCGCGCCGTAGTCGGCGGTCTTGAACAGGTACGGGCGGTAGTCGTCGAGCTTGTAGCGGAAGGCGGCCACGTAGGCGGTCGCCGGGTCGTGCGGGGACAGCTCGATGGTGGCCACGGTCGCCCATTCGGGCAGGCCGGGCGGCGTGATCTCCTGCCAGGTGGCGCCGCCGTCGCGCGAGAGGTGCATCAGGCCGTCGTCGGAGCCGGCCCAGAACAGCCCCTGCCGGTGCGGGGACTCGACGAAGGCGAAGATGGTGCAGTAGTGCTCGGCGCCGGTGGTGTCCTTGGTGATCGGGCCGCCGGACGGCTCCTGCTTGCTCTTGTCGTCGCGGGTCAGGTCGGGGCTGATCACCTCCCAGCTCGCGCCGTCGTCCGTGGAGCGGAACAGCACGTTGCCGGCGATGTAGAGCACGTCGGGGTCATGGGGCGAGATCAGGATCGGGTAGGTCCACTGGAAGCGGTACTTGAGGTCCTTGGGCCCATAGCCGCTGAACTCCTCCGGCCAGGCGGTGATGATCCTGATCTGCGCGGTGGCATGGTCGTAGCGCAGCAGCACGCCGCCGCCGGGGGCGCTGCCGATGGCGCCGGAATAGACGATGTCCGGATTGTCGGGGCGCACCTGGATGTGGCCGCTCTCCGAGCTGCCGACCGTGTAGCAGTCGCTCATGCGGATGATGCCCTTGTCCGAGTGGCTGGGCACGCTGATCGCCGAGTTGTCCTGCTGCGTGCCGTACACTCGGTACGGGAACCGGGTGTCGGTGGTGACGTGGTAGAACTGCGAGGTCGGCTGGTTGTAGATCGTCGACCAGGTGTCGCCGCCGTTGAAGGAGACGCAGGCGCCGCCGTCGTTGCCCTCGATCATGCGGCGAGGGTCGGCGGGGTCGATCCACAGGTCATGGTTGTCGCCGTGCGGGGTCGACACCCCGGTGAAGGTCTTGCCGGCGTCGGTGGACTTCCACGCTTGCAGGTTGAGCACCCAGACGGTGTCTGCGTCCTGCGGGTCGGCGAACACGTGGTGGTAGTACCAGGGGCGCTGGCGCAGGTCGCGCTCCGCGCTCGCCACCTCCCAATTGGCGCCGCCGTCCTCGGAGCGCAGCAACGCGCCCTTCTCCGCCTCGACGATCGCCCACACCCGGCCCGACTTGGCAGGCGAGCAGGCGATGCCGATGCGGCCCTTGATGCCCTCCGGCAGGCCGGGGTTGCCGGAGATCTCCGTCCAGGAGTCGCCGCCGTCGGTCGACTTGAAGATGCCGCTGCCGGGGCCGCCGGATTCGAGGATCCACGGCCGGCGGATCACCTGCCAAAGGGCGGCGTACAGGACGCGGGGGTTGGTGGGATCGATGCAGAGGTCGATGGCGCCGGTCTCGGCGTTGCGGTGAAGCACCCGCTCCCAGTTCGCGCCGCCGTCGCGCGAGCGGAACACGCCGCGCTGCTCGTTGGGTCCGAAGGCGTGGCCGAGCGCTGCCACGTAGACCAAGTCGGGGTCCTCCGGATGGATGCGGATGCGGCCGATGTGGCGCGAGTCGGCCAGGCCGACGTTGCTCCAGGTCGCGCCGCCGTCGGTCGACCGGTAGACGCCGTCGCCGTGCGAGACGTCCAAGCGGATGCATGCCTCGCCCGTGCCGGCGTAGACGACGTTGGGGTCGGCCTCGGCGACTGCGATCGCGCCCACGGCGGCCGTCCCGAAGTACCCGTCGGAGACGTTCTCCCAGTAGGTGCCGCCGTCGTTGGTCTTCCACACGCCGCCCGCGCAGGCGCCGAAGTAGAAGGTCTGGGCATGCGAGGGGTCCCCGGCGACGGCCACCACGCGGCCGCCGCGGTGCGGTCCGATGCAGCGCCAGTCGATCGTCTCGAACAGTTCAGGTGCAAGGTGAGTACGTCCCATGATCGCCCCCATCATACGACGATCGCGTCTGTGCTGACGGGCTCCTCACCAGCGGGACGCGTTGGTCTGGACTCCCTGACGGAGTTGGGCTACGTTGTAGCTCAATCGTGGAGGGAGAACGATGAACACCGTCGTGCGTGCGCGCATCGACCAGCAGATCAAGGACGAGGCCGGGGCCGTGCTCGCGTCCATCGGCCTGACGGCGTCCGATGCGTTCCGCATGATGATGATGCGGATCGCCGCGGAGAAGCGGCTTCCTTTCGAGCCCCTGGTTCCCAATGCCGAGACGATCGAGGCGATGAAGGCAGCCAGAGCCGGCGATCTCGTCACCATGGGCGGTGTCGACGATCTGTTGTCCGACCTGAATGCGGACGATTAGACCCGCTACGTCGGCTTGAGGGGCATGATGAAAGCCAGCGTCGGCTTGTCACGCTCGATCGGTTCCACGGCGAACCCCATGTCCAGCTTGAGCTGCCGGTTCGCGGGATGGTCTGCGCCGCTGACCGATCGCACCTGGTAGCAGCCGACGCTACAGGGCGATGACCTCGCCGGGGCGCATATCGGGCTTCAGGTCCCAATACCAGGAGCCGTCGGCCAGCTCTATGCGGCGAGAGCCGAGCTCGCGCAGGCGTGCGCTCAGGCTCGCCAGCTTGCGCGCCAGAACCTCGCGCGGGTCGAACAGGATGATGCCGTGGTCGCAGACGTCCAGCAGGAGCCATGGCGTATCCGCCAATTCTTCCTCGGAACGAAACACGGGATACGGCTCGGTCGGGGCGTCGCGCGCCTGCAACTCCGCTACCAGCGGATGGTCCCGCAACCGGAGCGCCACATCAAGGAAAACCTCGAACACGGCAGCACGCTCGCCGCGATGGACCACGAACAGGTCGATGTCGCTGGCCGCGCGCGCCTGGCCGCGGGCAACCGACCCGTAGAGGGCCACCGCGGACACGTCTGCCCCGAGCCTGTCGCGCACCTCGGCCAGGTACACGTCGAGCAGCGGTTTCAGGTCGGGGTATCCGTGACCCCGATCCTCGCGGGGAGACGACACCGGACCGTAAGAGTAGCACGACCCCGCGGACGTGTACGGTCGAGCGGGAGGAACCGCTCATCCGTTCAGTTCAAGGACCGCCAGGCGTTTGCCGAGGAGCGCGAGATAGAGCTCCTGGTGCTCCGGCGGCAGGAAGGAGTCGCCTATACGTCGCCGCCACGCCGGAGCGGCCCCCGCCAACTCCGCCAGGACTCTGCCGATGATCTTGTCGGGAAGCCCGAGGCGCTCCCTGCCGAAGTACGCTGTCCATGACCTGCGGGTCAGGCCTCGCTGTTTGCCTCCGAGAGGCAGAGCGGTCTCCATGATGGTATCGAGTCGCTTGCCGAGAGCCAGATAGGCGACCGTGGAATTGAGGAAGTCGTACGCGGGCGCCAGCTCGACCTTGCCCTGCCGGGTGATCAGCGAGTGGTTCTTGAGGTGCATGTCCTCGTTCCCTACCAGGAAGTTGAACAGGCTCCGCTTCAGCAGCCTCACCTTCTCGATCGCCGGGAACGTGCAATGGGCATCGAGCAGATCCACCAGCCGCTCCATGCTGAAGTCGTACTTCGTGTCCCGGTTCCGGCCGGCAAGCTGCGCGAAGTCCTCCAGCGGGACCTTGCGGTTGTGCCCGGTGCGGTCGAAGCGGCGAACGAAGTACGACCAGGTTCCGTCGGCACAGCGCACCATCCCGCTCACCGGCACCTCGATTCCGCACAGTCCTGCCAGATGCATGGTCAGGCCCTCGTTCTCCGGCAGGTTCGGGTACACGTGGTGCTGCGGCTTGAGGACGTACCGTCCGCCCCGATCGACGACCCGAAACATGCCCGCCGTGGCGTCGAGCCGCACGCTCAGCTTCGGCTGCACGCCCTGGATCGACATCCGGCCGGCGCGGATCACGGCCTCCTGCCGCTGCCGTTCGGCTGCGTAGGGAAAGTCGTGCAGGGACTTCAGATTGGGCGACAGCGAGCGCAGCCCCGCACGGGAGTACCGGTCGTCGCCGCACGGTTCGTAGGTGATGGGGCAGCGGTTCAAGCCGTTGCCTCGACCACCGTTACCGCCCCGACCACCTCCTCGCCCACCGCCAGAAGCTGCGCGAACAGGTCGTCGCGATCGAGCTTGCGCTGGCGCAGCAGCCCCTCCAGCATCTCGCCTTCCGGCAGCAACCCCTCGAAGAACGGGGGGAACCGGTCGAACGAGTGCTCCTGCCTCGCAACCGGCATGGTGAGCGAGACCGGCGGGCCGTCGTAGGCATCCAGGTAGCGGAACACGAACCGCCCCGGCTCGCGCTCCTCGAGCACTCCCGCCGGCGCGGCCATCACGTGGACCGTGGCTCTCCTCACGGCTCGTTCGCCCCGCCCCGGTTACGGGGCCCGGCGTCCAGCATGGCGCGGCACTCAGCCATCAGCGGTCCATCCAGCAGCAGATCGACATTGAGGACGCGCAGGACCGCCATGAGCGTCGCGAGGCGTACCGTGGGCTTCCCTTTCTCGATGTCGAAGACCGAGGTCTTGCCGATGCCTGCAAGATCGGCCAGTGCATGCTGGCTCAGTCCGCTGCGCCGACGGTGATACCTCAGCACGTCGCCGATCGACTGAGCAGTGCGGATCTTCATCTTTCAGATCTCTCTTACTGGTATAGCGGCATATTCTGGCTTCAATTGCGCAAGGTCAAGCGATTGCCGTGCAAATTACCGGTATAGCAGTGTTTTGGAGCAGAGCGAGGCAGGTTTCTGGCGATATCGGCCTGAATTACCGTCATGGCGGCAACCGAGACGGGGATTGATCAGCGGTTCGGCCGGGGTCTCGCCAGGGGTCAGACGCCGATGCGGGGGTTGAAGCGGATGCGGTTCAGGCCGGCGGTGGAGACCACGGCGTTGGCGGCCGGCGGCATGTAGTGATCGACCCACAGCCGCTGCGCGACGGCGCTCTCCAGTCCCAAGTGGATCATCCAGTGGTCGGTGTCCCAGCGGCTCAGGCCGGTGGCGCCCTGCCGGTAGCAGCCGTCGGCGCGCGTCCGCACCTCCCGGACGGTCATGGCGTGGTCGGCGAAGCTGCCAATTGACGGAACCAGCTCCACGTCCGTCCCTTGCAGCGCGTTCGCGTACTGCCCCACTCCGTCGACCAGGAGCTCCCCGACGTCCTCCTGCCGCTCAATGCCGCGCGGGTACGGCGCGACGACGTCGACCAGTCCCGCCCGGCCCCAGGCGCCCACGTCGATCCCGTAGCCGAGGCACCACTCCATGTCAGGGCCGGCGATCAGCGCCAGCTTGCGGCGCTCGTACCGCTCCGACGGACCGAACCCGTCCAGCAGCTCGCGGATCTCCCGGATCCACTCCGTCGTGATCTCCGCCCACACGCTGCGCAGCCGCTCGTCGCGGTCGTCCAGCTCCCGCGCGTCGCCGCCGTAGCGCTCCCGGTAGCGGTCCAGCACCGGCTGCTCGTAGCGCACCAGCGGGAAGCCGCGCGCGAAGCACAGGGACACGCCGTCGGCGCCGCGCTCCAGGGACTCGCGCATGATGCCGTTGAGCTGCCCGCGCACCTCGGGAAAGGCGACGCTCAGCTTGCTGTGGTCGGCGACCCCGTCGGCCTCCACGCAGCAGTACTCCGGGTGGGCGGCGTAGAAGCGGGAGCGGAACTGGTGGTCCAGCGGCGGCTCGCAGGTCCAGAGCTGCACGCGCAGGTAGACGATCAGCGCCAACCCCGTGCGGTGCGCGCTGTCGATCGCCACCTGCAAGGGGTCGAGCCCCATGGCCATCATCCTGGTGATCACGTCGTAGCTGCCCAGGTAGCCCTCCTCGGCATCCCAGGCGTCCTGGCCGTTGATGTTTCCCACCTCGGTGGGGTAGTCGACGCAGTCGGCGCCGCACACGCCGTAGCAGCCCGCCGTCCACGCGCTGCCGGCATACGGCCGGAACAACCGTTCGATGGCCTCGGCACCCGGCTCGGCGACGGCGCTGTCGTGGATGAACATCGGCGGCCGCGGCTGCTCGGCCGCAAGCTCCCGCACGTGCTCGTCGCGCACGGGAACGGCCCGCACCGAGCACAGGCGCGCTAGCACCGGCCCACGCCCCTGCTGCGGGAAGCGCACCTGCAGCGACCGACCGGTGAGGTCGGCGATGATCCACGGCTCCTCCACGTAGTCGATCCACCCCTCGGCGCGCAGGTATTGCCAGTGCTCGTCGCCCTCCAGCCGCACCTCGATCGAGGCCGGGCCCTGCTTGACGCCGGTGCCGGCGATGCCGATCGACACCGCGTGCCACCCGTCGCAGTCGAGCGGCACCGTCAGCACGGCGGCCTGCCGGTCGGATGCCTGCAGGAACCGGCCGCTGAACAGCTCGGTCTCGTAGTCGATCAAGCGCCACGCGCCCGGCTTCGGCTTGGAGATCGGGCCGAACGTCGTGCTGTCGTCCGTGATCAGTCGGTCGGCCGGCTGCGCGATCGCAAGGTCGCTGATGAGGGTCACGGGGTCACACGCCGATGCGTGGGTTGAAGCGGACCCGGTTCAGTCCGGCCGTGGACACCACCGCATTGGCGGCGGGCGGCATGTAGTGCTCGACCCAAAGGCGCTGCGCGACGGCGCTCTCCAGTCCCAGGTGGGCCATCCAGGGATCGGTGTCCCAGCGGCTCAGGCCGGTGGCGCCCTGGCGGTAGCAGCCGTCGGCGCGCGTGCGCACCTCCCGGACCGTCATGGCGTGGTCGGCGAAGCTGCCCAGTGACGGCACCAGCTCCACCTCCGTCCCTTGCAGCGCCTTCGCGTACTGGCCCACTCCTGCGGTCAGCAGTTCGCCGATGTCCTTCCGCTTCTCGATGCCGCGCGGGTACGGCGCGACCACGTCGACCAGCCCCGCCCGGCCCCAGGCGCCCACGTCGATCCCGTAGCCAAGGCACCACTCCATGTCGGGACCGGCGATCAGCGCCAGCTTGCGGCGTTCGTACCGCTCCGACGGGCCGAACCCGTCCAGCAGCTCGCGGATCTCCCGGATCCACTCGGTCGTGATCTCGGCCCACACGGCCCGCAGCCGCTCGTCGCGGTCGTCGAGCTCGCGCGCGTCACCGCCGTAGCGCTCCCGGTAGCGGTCCAGCACCGGCTGCTCGTAGCGCACGAGTGGAAAGCCGCGCGCGAAGCACAGGCACACACCGTCGGCGCCGCGCTCCAGGCACTCGCGCATGATGCCGTTGAGCTGCCCGCGCACCTCGGGAAACGCGACGCTCAGCTTGCTGTGGTCGACGACCCCGTCGGCCTCCACGCAGCAGTACTCGGGGTGCGCGGCGTAGAAGCTGGAGCGGAACTGCTGGTCCAGCGGCGGCTCGCAGATCCAGCACTGCACGCGCAGGTAGGCGACGATCCCCAGGCCCATGCGGTGCGCGCCGTCGATCGCCACCTGCAAGGGGTCGAGGCCCATGTCGATCATGGCGGTGACCACGTCGTAGCTGCCCAGGTAACCCTCCTCGGAATCCCAGGCGTCCTGGCCGATGATGTTCCCCACCTTGGTGTCGTAGTGGACAATATCCGCGCCGCCGACACCGTAGCAGCCCATGGTCCACCGACTGCCCGCGAACGTGCGGAACGCCTGCTCGACCACCTCCCTGCCCGGCTCGGCGCCGTTGAACATGTTGCCGTCGTTCGAGAACACCAGCGGGCGCGGCGAGTCGGCCTGGAGCTCGCGCACGTGCTCGTCGCTGACGGGTACCACCCGCACCGAGCACAGGCGGGCCAGCACCGGCCCCTGCGCCTGTTGCGGGAAGCGCACCTGCAACGACCGGCCGGTGAGGTCGGCGATGATCCACGGCTCCTCGACGTAGTCGATCCAGCCGTCGGCGCGCAGGTGCTGCCAGTGCTCGTCGCCTTCGAGCCGCACCTCGATCGAGGCCGGCCCCTGCTTGACGCCGGTGCCGGCGATGCCGATCGACACCGCGTGCCACCCGTCGCAGTCGAGCGGCACCGTCAACACGGCGGCCTGCCGGTCGGATGCCTGCAGGAAGCGGCCGCTGAACAGCTCGGTCTCATATTCGATCAGGCGCCATGCGCCCGGCTTCGGCCTGGAGATCGGGCCGAAGGTCGTGGAGTCGTCGATGATCAGCCGGTCGGTCGGCTGCGCGATCGAGAAGTCGGTGATGAGGGTCATGGATTGTTCCGTGAAAAGAATCGGGAGCCCGATGCGGAGCCGGCCGTGCCGGCTCCGCCCGGGCGTCCCATGATGACACCGCCGCTCGGAGCGGCGATTCGGCGCTACGGCGCCAGGGTCGAGCGGCCGTCCTTGTTGGGTACGGGCTCGATGATGTGGCTGTCCGCGCGCTTCAGCGTGTCGGCACGCAGCGCCAGCAGCTCCTGCAGGCCGGCGCGGTCAAGCGCGGCCAGGTAGTCGCCCCAGTCGTCGTCCACGTTCCGTCTGCCAAGGATGAAGTTGTCCTCCCATTCCTGGACGACCGGATTGATCTGCGCGACCAGGGTCGCCTCCCGCTCCTTCTGGGAGTCGTCCATGGCGAACACGTCCACGCGCCGCACCGCGGTCTGGCCGCTGTGCTCCATGACCTGCGGCAGGGTCGGGAAGTCGTGGTTGAACCTGCGGAACAGCAGGAGCGCGCGCTCGTACGTGCTGTAGGAAGCTTCCAGCTCCTCCGCGGTCGCCGGCCGGCGCTCGACCATTGCGTCCCCGAACGACGGCCACATGACGTCGCCGGCAGCGGCGTTGGTGTTGACCCACTTGACCCCTTCAGGCGAGGAGATTCCCGTCCACGCGGCTCCGTACTCGGAGTAGAAGAAGTCCAGCCACTTGGCGGCCACCTCGGGCATCTCGATGTTGGCGTTGAAGCCGATGCCGAAGGGGTTCACGTTGCTGGACGGCGGGCTCACGCGCTTGGCGCTGCCGTGCGTGGGGATGCTCATGAACGCGAACTTCGCGTTGAGCTTGTCCAGCACGACCTGGCCGGCCGGGCCGAAGGGATCGGCCCCGGCTGCCGCGTTCTCCTCGCTGCTGATGCCGAGCAGCGTCGGCGCGTTGCCATGGAAGGAATAGCCGTGCGTGCCCTCCATGAACGTCGTCGCCTCCTCGTTGAGCGCCTTGTTCCACTCCGCGTACTGCCGGGTCGGGAACTCCTGGTCGACGGCGCCCGCCTCGTACAGGTCGGCGATGTAGCGCAGCGCGTCCTGGTAGGCGGTCTGGTGGTAGTAGTCCTCTCCCTGCGGATAGTCGTACACGCCGAACATCACGAAGAACGGCCACCACCAGTCGCGGAACGTCATGTACGGAATGCTGTCCGGATAGAGATCCTTGAGCTGCTTCAGCACGTCGGCGAGCTCCTCGCTGGTCGTGGGCACCTCGATGCCGTGCTCGGCGAAGATGTCGCTCCGGTAGATGATCGCGTTCTTGATGTTCTTGTACCAGCCGCCCAGCGTCGGCGACACGAAGTAGTCGCCGTCCGCCGTGCCGGCGCGGGCCAGGAACGTGTCGAAGTCGAACTTGTACCGTTCGATGGTGTTGACGAAGTTGGGCCGGTGCTCCTCGAGATCGCGCAGCCCCATCAGCAGTCCTTCCAGGCCGAGCTGCAGCGACAGGTTGCCCGGCAACCGGGCGGCGAGATCGGGCATGTCGTCGGCGGCGGCCATCAGCGCGTAGTGCTGGGGAATGTCGTCCTCCGGGAACAGCCGCGGCTCCAGGCGCACGCCGGTGATCTTCTCCAGCTCGACGAACATCGGTTCCTCGAAGGTCTTTTGGAGGCTGTCGCTGACGATCGTGTAGGTCACGGTCTGTGCGACGGCCGGAGCCGCCAGCAGCGCCAATAGCGCCGCAATCGGCAGCAGTCTTCTGAATATCGCTGTCATCGTTTCTCCTTGTGAGTTTTTTCGGATCGAAACATCGATCCTATCGGGTTTTCGCTTGCAGTCATTTCAAGTCTATTTCAGTGCTCCGATGATCACCCCCCTTGCGAAGTATCTCTGAATGAACGGATAGACCAGCAGCATCGGCACGATCGAGACGAACAGCGCCGTCCACTTCAGCTTCTCGAGTTGCAGCATGACCGAAAAGTCCAGCAATTCGTCGGCGAACGGGTTGTTGTTGGAGATGGACCGCTGCCGCATGACGTCCCCCCAGATCATGTCGCGCACGATGATCTGCAGCGGCATCTTGTCGATGTCGCGCAGATAGACCAGCGGCGCGAAGTACTGGTTCCAGAGGCCGATGGCGTAGAACAGGCCGATGGTGGCCAGCGCCGCCTTGGAGAGGGGCATGATCACGGTCCGCAGGGTGCGGAGCACGCCCGCGCCGTCGATCCGGGCCGCCTCCTCCATCTCCTCCGGCAGGTTCTGGAAGAAGGTGCGCAGGATGATCAGGTTCCAGACCGCGATCGCCGGCGGCAGGACCAGCGCCCACATGGTGTCCAGGAGCCCCAGCGCCCGTACCAGCAGATAGGTCGGGATCAGGCCGCCGGAGAAGAGCATGGTGAACACCATCATGAACGTGATCGGCACGCGGGCGAACAGCCGGCGCCTCGACAGCGGATAGGCGGTCATCGCGGTCAACACCACGCTGATGAAGGTGCCGGTGGCGGTGTACAGGATCGTGTTGGCGTAGCCGCCGAGAATGCGGTGATGGGTCAGCATGAACTTGTAGGAGATCAGGTCGATGTCGCGCGGAAACCAGGTGATGCCCTGCACGATCGCCCGCTCGCTCGACAGCGACAGCGACAGGACGTGCATCAGCGGATAGAAGCAGGCAAGGCCGATCAGCAGCAGCAGGACGTGGTTGAGCACGTCGAACGCCTGCAGGCGCCGCACGCCCGCGCGCGTTACCACAGGCCGGTCCCGGCGACGCGCCTGACCACCGCATTGACGGTGACCAGCAGCGTGAAATTGATCATGGTGTTGAACAGGCCGACCGCGGTAGCCAGATCGTAATTCCCCACGGTCGTCAGACCGACGCGATAGATGAACGTGCCGATGACGTCGGAGACCTCCATGTTGGTGCCGTGCTGCATGAGCAGCACCTTCTCGAAGCCGCTGCTCAGCATGTTGCCCATGTTGAAGATGAACAGGATGGCCACCACCGGCAGGATGCCGGGGATGGAGACGTGCCAGATCCGCTGGATGCGCCCCGTGCCGTCGATGATCGCCGCCTCGTACAGCTCGGGATTGATCGAGGAAAGGGCGGCCAGGTACACGATCGCCCCGAACCCGGCCGTCTGCCAGATCCCGGACATCACGTACAGCGGCCGGAACCAGCCCGGCTCGATCATGAAGTAGATCGGCTCGACGCCGACCAGCCCGAGCAGACGATTCACGCTGCCCGAGCCCGGCGACAGCATCATCCGCATGATGCCGATGATCGCCACGATCGAGATGAAGTTCGGGAGATAGGTGACCGTCTGGATGCTGCGCCGGAACGGCGCGCTCGGCGACTCGTGCAGCATGATCGCCAGCACGATCGGCACCGGAAAGGCGAAGATCAGCGAGTAGAGGTTGAGCAGAAAGGTGTTCGCGATCAGCCGGCCGACGTTGTAGACCGAAAAGAAGCGGATGAAGTTGGCCATACCGAACTGGTCGGCCCAGGGGCTGCCGAGGATGCCCCCGCGGAACGAGAAATCCTTGAAGGCGACCTGCAGGCCGTAGATCGGGATGTACTGGAAGATGATGAAGTAGGCGATGCCGGGCAGCAGCAGCGCCAGGTAGTAGCGGTCGCGGTAGAAGCGCCGGAACACGGACGACTCCCGCAGCCTGGTCGCGCGCGATCGCGCTGCCGCGGAAATACCTGCCATGCCTTGCCTTCCTTGCCGCGCCCCGCCTCCCTCGGGACGAGCCGTCGAGTAGGTTACGCTAACCGGCGCGGGCCGGGCATGGCAACGTGCGGGCGGCCGCCGGAAGGAGGATCTGATGGATGACCCACGGCGTGGACTGCCGGGGCAGCCGATCGAGCTGGCCGGTGGAACCCACCTGTTCATCGACGACTACCTGATCGAATGGACGAGCGCCCTCACCCGCGCCGCGCACCGGGCGCGCACGCTGCCGCGGCCCGTCCTGGAGTCGGGGCCCGGGACGCGGCACACGCAGGTGCTGTTCTTCCCCAGGGTGTTCCACGATCCCGGCAACCGCGCCGCGCCGTTCCGGATGTGGTACGACGCCGGCTTCACCGGCTCCGAGCGCCGCAGCTACGGCTACGCCGAGTCGGACGACGGTCTCACCTGGCGCTTCCCGGAGCTGGGCATCGTCGAGATCGCCGGATCGCGCGCCAACAACGTCGTGCGCCGGGGCGCCTACTGCATGTGCCTGGTCGACCATGCCCGGCACGGGCGCGGGGCCGCCGACCCGGAGCGGCGCTTCGTGCTGCTCTACACCGGCGGCGACCGTTTCTCCGCCGCCTGGTCGCCCGACGGATTCCACTGGACCGACGACCCCGACAACCCCGTCTACCTGGACACCGAGAACCGCATGGAGGACCGGCTGAACGGCTGCTGGGACCCGCTGCGGAACCGCTACCTGGTCACCGCCGGCTACTCCGGGCGGCCCGACGACGGCTTCACCGGCAAGCCGCCCTTCCACCGCGACGGCTACCGCCGCCTGGTCGCCCAGACCACCAGCACGGACCTGCGCCGCTGGACGCCGTTTCGCCCGATCGTGGTCTCCGACCCCGAGGAGGAGGGGCCGATGCGGGAGTTCTACGGCATGCAGCCGGTCGTGCGCGGGTCGCTCTACCTGGGCTTCCTGCGCGTGCTGCGCGACGACCTGCCGGCCGATCCGGGCGGACCCGTGCACGGCATCGGCTGGACGGAGCTCTGCACCAGCCGCGACGGCGAGCATTGGACCCGGCAGGACGGCGTGCTGCTGGATCGCGACCATCGGCCGGGGAGCTGGGCCCACGCCATGGCGTGGGCGGGCGAGTGCGTGACCGTCGGCGACCGCGAGCTGATCTACTACAGCGGCTACGCGCGCGGCCACAAGATGGGCATCTGGGACGGCGACCGCCAGCTCGGCGTGGCGACCCTGCGCCGCGACGGGTTCGTCTCCTACGACGCGGGAGCCGGGGAGCCCGGCACGCTGCGCACGCGGCCGTTCGCCTGGAACGCCTCGCGGCTGACGGTCAACGCCCATATCCGCGGCGAGCTGCGCGTGCGCCTGCTGGACGAGGCCGGCCTGCCGCTGCCCGGGCACTTCTTCCGCGACTGCCGGCCTCTGACCGGCGACGGCGTGACCCAGGAGGTGCGCTGGACCGGCACGCCGGCGTCGCTTCGCGGCCGGGTCGTGCGGCTGGAGTTTCGCCTGCGCGAGGCGGAGCTGTACGCGTTCACCTTGATCGAACCCTGACCCCGGTCGAGCCTGTATCCTGATCGAGCAAGCAGCAGGAGGATCCCGCCCCATGCCACCCGTGATCGACGCCCACATCCATCTCATCCAGCCGTTCGACTCGGCCGGCAGGCCGCAGGGCTACAGCGTGTGGAAGGAGGACGGTACCGCCAAGCCGACCAGCGCGGAGGACCTCATCGCGCTGATGGACACATCCGGTATCGACCAGGCGTTCTACATAAGCTGGAGCCCGGAGGACATCCCGTCGGACCTGTCGCGCAAGGGAATCGATCCGGTGAGCGTCCGGGACACGATGAACGTGACGTACCCGCTCGACGCCATGCAGCGCTGCGGGGAGCGGTTCTACTGGTTTCCCTGTCACCTGGGGCCGGCCGTGCCGGACCACCTGGCGCAGGCGCGCAGGAACCTGGAGGCCGGCGCGGCCGGGCTGAAACTAGTCACCTCATTCTGGGGCGAGCTGCCCGACGATCCCCGCTGCCGGCAGATCATCTCCCTGGCCGCGGAGTTCGATGCTCCGGTGATCATCGACACCTCGTTCTGGTACCTGGGGATAGACGAGCCGGAGCCGCTTGAGGCGATCGCGCCGGGACACCGTGACGTGCGGCCACGTGTGCGCGACTGGGAGGACTACGCCGGCCACCTGCGCCGGACCTTCGAAGCCTTCCCGTCGATCAACATCTCGCTTGCGCACGCCGGCGCGCGCACCTTCACGCCCGAGCATGCGGCCGAGGCCGGCGCCCTGATCGGCGAGTATCCGCACGTGTACGCCGACCTGGGAGCGCTGGACCCCGGGTCTCCGGCCCTGGAGGCGCTGGTCGAGGCGGCCGGCGTGGACCGGGTCATGTTCGGAACCGACTGGCCTCACTTCGCACAGGGCCAGGACATGGCGGCGCGGATCGCCGCCGTGCGGACGCCCGGCAGGTTCAGCCCCAAAACGGCGGCACGCATCCTCGGCGGCAACGCCCTCGACTTCATGAAGGGCGGCCCGCCGGGGCTGACCCCGCGGCGATGAGCGAGGCGGCGCGCGCCGATGCTCTGCACCGGTCCTCGCCGGTGTTCGTCGGGCACGACCACTACTGCGACGAGGGGTCTCTGCTCGCCATGCACCGCGCCGGCCTGGCCGGCAAGGTGACGCTGGCCTCCGTGGACGCCCGCGTCTTTGGGGATATCGAGGACCGCGAGCGCTCCCTCCACGAGTACACCGGTTTCACGGAACCGGCGTGGCGGGAGATGAGGAGCATCCGCGCGATCGTCGACGCCCACCCCGACGCGCTCCTGCTGGCGCGGGGCGCCGGCGACATCGTGCGCGCCCACGACACGGGTCGATCCGCGGTGCTGCTGGGCTTCGAGGGCGGCAAGCCCATCGAACGCGACCTGGGGCTCCTGCACGAGGCCTACGGACTGGGACTGCGGGTGCTGCAGCTCACCTGGGCCGGCGGCAACGACATCTGCGACCGGCGCGACCCGCCGGTGTGCGAGGGCCTGACCGACTTCGGCAGGGAAGCCGTGCGCGAGATGAACCGGATGGGCGTCCTGATCGATCCCGGTCACTGCAGCAGGAAGACCTTCTTTCAGGTCATAGAGTTGAGCTCGCGGCCGGTGGCGTTCCTGCACGGGACTCCGCGCGGTGCCATCCCGGGGGCGGGCGATCTCGACGACGATCAGCTCCGGGCCGTCGCCGCGACCGGCGGCGTGGTCGGACTGCACTTCTTCAGCCACTACCTGCATCCGGCGCGAACGGCGACGGCCGCCGACTTGGTCACGCACGTCGAGTACCTGGCCGAAGCGATCGGCGTGGAGCGCATCGCGCTCGGCTGCGACTACCTCTACCTCACCGACGACTTCCGCCGCGCCCACGGCCTCCCGGCGAGCGGCTACCTGGGCATCCCGGAGGAACTCGACAGCTACGACAAGCTGATCAACGTTACCCGCGAGCTCTGCCGGCGCGGGTTCCGCGACGAGGAGATCCGCAAGATCCTGGGCGGCAACCTGATCCGGCTCTTCCGCTCGGTCATCGGCGACTGACCCGCCGCGAGGGGGACTATATACGTAGTTACCCAAGACGCACGACGCCGGGACGGTCCTGCTCGTCAGATGGCAATCAGCAGATCGGCGAATGGTCCGGGGCACGGTACCAGTAACCCGTTATTCGCGAGTGGGTTCCTGCGTTCTTGCCTCCGGCGCTGGGTTCCGGTACCCTGCGTCCATGGAACACCAACAGCAACCGGAACCGGAACCGGAGCCAGCAACGAGGGAACTCCGGAACCCTGTAACTGGGGATCTTGAGGACGCACTCGTGGTCGACATTGTCGGCATTGAGAACCGGCCTATATTGGTTTCTTTGTCCGACGGGTCAAGAATTCGAGTCACGTTCGATATCTTCGAGGCTGCTCGGTTTCCATCAAGCAAGGATAGCCAAGGCTATCCACTGTACTATTTGCGGTGGGCCAATTCTATAGTGGTGGTGGATGGGCCGTCCGGCGAACTGAGTAGCGAGTGAATGATCATGGCACAAGATGCGTTGGAAAAAGCAGGAGGCGCTGGCAATAGCAACCCGTTCGCCGGTGCGTTTTCCATATCCGAGTCGCTGACCGAGGCTGTCACACAATCTGCACAAGACAACCATTCGATGTGGGATACGGTGGCAAGCTGTATCGAAACAGATGTTGTTGAACCGTATGAGCGTACCGCCACGGCAGAGATAGTCAAGATACTAGAAGGCAAGGGGCTAGGCAAGATCGCCAACCGCCTGCTTGAGCTATACGAGATCTGCATGCACGATCCGGATGAGCCAGACATCGAGGTAGAGTCGCTATCTACGTTGGCGGGCTTCTTCGCTGATCATGACGCAACTCTTCCAGCACCGAGGATTTCCGTGAGTCCAGACGGATTATTGGTAGCCGAGTGGAAGACGAGACTCCCGAACGCGTCAGAATCGGGAGCTGTCGCCATCGAGTTCCTGCGACACGACTGGGTTCGGTTCGTAGCGTTCGGTGCAGCGTCGAGGAAAAAAGGAACAAAAAGAACAGATGCTGCACTTTCCGATCTGCAGCCGTTCTTTGGAATACGTTGAACGGCACACCCACACCGGTTCCCGACGAAGATCACATAGCTCGCTACTGCAAGCCGTCTACCGTTGAGTGCGGCATGCCTACCGTAGGTTCATTCATGCGTCGCGAGAGAGAGGATCACCTTTCTGTGAATTGGCTGGAGAAGAGCGGACAGAGGCGCCGCGATGACGCAGTTGCTTGTGTTCGCGAGGTGCTGATCGGGAAAGGCTACGGTGTGAAGAAGGGAGGAAGATTTGCAGTCTTGAATGTCGGATCAGTGAAGGCGCGGATCGCCAATAGAATTCGCATCGACCATTTGCCGGAAGCCGACGACCATACTCATTCGGGGATATACGGATATAGCCGGGAAGACGATTTGGAAGTTGCTACGGCGCTGAGTATGCTTGTGGCGCTGACGGATGTGTACCCTGGTCTTCTAAGCTCCCCGTGAGCAACGGGTTCGAGCCTTGCTCACGGGGAAGTCAATGATGTGCCGGATATGGGTAACATCGTATCTAGTTCCCGCGGGGAGCGGCGCGCTCAGTACCGCACCAGCACCTCCACGCTGGACAGGTTGAGCGGGCAGCCGACGCGGTCGTTCCGGGCGATCACCCGCACGGACAGCGCGTTCCACCCCTGGCGCAGGTGCCCGGTGACCTCCAGGTCCAGCCAGGTGTCGTTGAAGTGGATGCGCCGCCGCGCCCGATCCGGGTCGAGCACGGCGCCGTTCAGCTCGATGGCGACCTCGTCCCGCGCCGTGAGCTGCTCGATCAACAGGCGCAGCGTGGCCTGTCCGCCGTCGCGAGGGTCGTCGGCGACGTCGAGCCGCAACTCGGCACGGTCGCCCGGCCCGTCCAGGGCGATCGGCAGCGGCCCGCCGGCCGTCTCCCGCTGATCGACCAGGTAGTGCTTGTCGCGGCGGGCGATGAGCGCCGGGTCCGCGATCTCCCGCCACGGCTGCCGGTCGTAGCCGACGTCGCGGGTGACTGAGAGATAGTGGTTGTTGAACAGGTAGAGGCCGTGCGCCCCCGCGCGGTGATGCACGGCGGCCACCGCCCGGCACATCTCCGTGGAGTAGTAGTCGCGCTCGCCGAACAGCAGCCCGGCCCAGCGCGGGCGCGGCTGCATGAACAGGCCCAGGTTCTGGGCGATCACCTCCACGTCGGTGCCGCGCGCCGCGGCCACGTACTCCTCCACCGGCAGCCGGAACCGGGAGCCGGTGGCGTGGCCCACGACCACCACGTCGATCAGCCCCCGCTCGATCCAGGTGCGCACGTCCAGCCCGGCGGCCAGCGCCGCATCGAGCGATCCCGGCACCCGCGCGGAGAACAGCACCGGGCGCCCCGCCCGCTCGCTCTTGCGCGCGAGCGCCGCCTTGAGCCGGCGCACCAAGTCGGTCATCAGCGCGGTCCCGCGCCCCACCTCGCCGGGCTGGAAGAAAACCGGCACGCGGCAGAAGTCCCAGTCCAGGCCGTCCAGGTCGTAGCGGTCGATCGCCTCCTCGGCCAGCGCCAGCTTGTAGTCGCGCACCGCCGGCACCGCGAAGTCGCAGGCGGTCCGGCGCATGCCCTCGCCGCCCAGGATCCAGTCCCGATTGTCCCGCTTCACCGGCGACATCAGCGGGTCGTCCAGCCCTCCCGGCAGGTTGCGGTCGTGCACGTCGTTGACCCGCATCGACAGGAACACCTGCAGGCCGGCGCGGTGCCCGTGCTCGATCAGCACCGCCGGCGGGTCGGTGCCGGCTTCGATCAGTTCCCGCGTGTTCTCGTACACCCGCCACTGCGACGCCGTCGCGAAGCGCTCCGTGCCGGCGCCCCAGCGCGGACCGACGGCCGTGTCGTGGCTGTAGTGCTCGGTGAGGCGGTGCGTGGGCGTGCCGAAGTACGGGTCGGTGCCGAGCTGCCAGTACAGCGTGTCGACCAGCGTGTCCCGCAGCGGATCGATCGCCAGCTCCACCAGACCCTGCTCGCCGAGCGGCGCCTCGCGCGTCGGGCCGGCGATGGCGTTGCCGTCGTTGCACAGGATCAGCCGATGCGGCCGGCGCATGCTCACTTGAGTGGTCTCTCCTCGGTTGAGATCATAGACGGAGCCTTCTGATGTCTGCCCGCTCCGTCTTGATCCTCCCTTCTCCTGGGACTACGTTCGATGGTGCGAGAGATGAAGGAAGACTCCGGCTTCCCGCCCGGATGGGACGAGGCGCGCGTCCGTCGACTGCTGGTGCACTATGAATCCCAGACCGATGTTGCTGGCGAAGGCCTCCCGGCTTAGGATTTGGTCTTGATGGCTGATCGCACGAGAGGTGGCGCGATGCGTCGGATAGTTGCTAATCCGGAGATTCTTGGCGGTAAGCCAATCCTGGAGGGCACTCGGCTCAGTGTCGAGCAGATTCTCGGCCTGCTTGCTCATGGCATGTCGCAGAACGAGATCGTCGATTCCTACCCCGAATTGTCCGTCGACGACGTCAACATCGTCGTCCAATACGCGGCGGACGCGTTACGGAATGATGTGCTCATCGAGGTAGACCACGCCGTATAGGGCCGTGGGATGCTACCGTCGTTCGTAGCAGACATGAACATCGCTGATCCAGTGATTCACTTTCTCCGTGAGTGTGGTCTGGACGTGGTGTCGGCTCGCGAGCGAGGATGGGGAAACCTCACTGACTCCCAAGACTACTCCTGCTGCCGGGACGGCCGGTCCGCGAAAGGATGCACCGATTCGCCGCCTCGCCGCTCACAGCCGGCCCCAGTGCCGGCGCAGGAACGGGACCGTCTTGCGGTGGTTCCATGCGTGCGGGCCGTCGAAGAAATCGCGATCGAGGTTCGCGGGCGCGCCGAGCAGCCCGTAGACCTCGGCCAGCTCCCGATAGGCTCGCCTGGTGGCCGCGATCGGAAAGATCTCGTCGCGGGTGCCTGCGATGATCAGCATCGGCTTGGGCGCGAACACGGCCGCGATCTCCCGCATCTCCCCCCACCGCATCACCTCGGGCACGCAGTTGCAGATGCAGTGGTAGATGGAAAAGATCGAGTCGCGGAAGGTGCAGTAGTAGCCGCCGATCATGGCGAGCCCGATCCGCGGCTCCAGGGCGGCCAGGTAGAGGCCGGTCGTCCCGCCGCCCGATAGCCCGGCGACGCCGATCCGCTCGCGGTCGACCGGCTCCTGGGTCTCCAGGAAGTCCAGCAGGCGCGAGGCGTCCCAGCACCGCAGCCCGACCGGGGTCATGCCGAGCAGGAAGGCGTCCATGGTGACGCGGTGGCAACTGTGGGTGCCCTTGGCCTGGTCCTCCGGCAGTGCGGTCTCGTTCCAGCCGCGCTGCACCGCCGCCAGCGTGATGTATCCGTGCTCGGCCAGATGGACGGCGTAGTCCAGGTCCAGCTCCCGGCTCTTGCGGCGCTGGGCCGCGTCGCCCTCGCGGATGTAGGGAACGATGCCGCTGTGGCCGTGCAGGCAGAGGATCGCCGGCGTCTTGCCCCGCACGTCCTTGGGGACGAAGTAGTACGCGGGCACCCAGTAGTGGGCCTCCGAGCGCACGTAGATCTTGCGCCGCACGACGGTCCCGAGGTCCACGACCTCGTCCCATCTGACCTCCAGCGGCACTCGCTCGGGCCGCTCTCCGACCAGTCGTTTCAGCCGTCCCGAGAAGGCTCTGCGCCACTCGGCATGCTCCGCCGGTGACCCTGCCGCCCACCGGAGCGCGGGCTCCAACCCGTCAGCGGCCAGCTCGAAGTGGCGCTTGATCGTGCTGTTGGCGGCGGTAGCCGCCGAGGTCTTTCCCATGCCGGCCTCAGGCCGATAGCCTGGGACGCAGCATGCGCCCGTGTGGCTCGGCGTCTCCCTCATACACGGGATGGAGTCGGACCGCCAACTCCCTTCCCTCCGCCGACCTCGCCTCCGACAGTGGCTGCGTCTTGGCGACCATCTGCGCCTGCACCCGCTCCGGCAGGGCGGGGTAGTCGGGCTGGTACCAGAGGGTGAGCACGGTCCGCCGCTGATCACTCCGATTCGGATGTGCGGCGTGCAGAAGCCGCGCGTCACCGATGACGAGGTCCCCCGCTCGCACCGGGACATCGACCTCGTCGGGACGTGGTTTGAACTCCGCACGGTCCAGATCCGTCGCCTGGCCAAGCTCCTCGCTATGCGGCTCGGCGATGAGGTCGTGCAGCTCGTTGTACCCCTTGTGCTCCTCCGTCTGCTTGTCCAGCATCAGATCCGTGGCCGCTCGCAGGCGACGGAGCATGTCGTCGGACAGCACAGCCGGGGCCTGACAGAAGCCGTCGGTCAGCAACTGCGTGCGCTTTGCCTTGTCCATCTGATCCAGCCTGGCCGCCCCAGGGACCGCTCCTGCTCAATGATCGCACGGGCCGACGCGTTGAGCACCAGGGACGACAGCTTTCATCTGCAGCGGGCAGCATCAGGAAGAACCCGCGTCCGACCAAGCGCCGCTTCGATAGCGGATAGGCGCCGGCAATGGTCATCCCAGGGCCAGCACGGTATAAAGATGACGGTGACCTGATGAGGCTCTGCGCATGGCGCTGATGCGGTCGACCGCCACGGTGCCGGTACACGTGCTGTCGGGGTTTCTCGGTTCCGGCAAGACCACGTTGTTGAACCGGTTGCTGGCGGCGCTTCCGGCAGGCACGCGGCCCGCCATCGTGGTGAACGACTTCGGCGCCGTGACAGTGGACGGCGTCCTGGTGGACCGCGATCGCTACGCGGTCGCGGAGTTGGCCTCGGGATGCGTGTGCTGCACCTTGAGCGCGCCGCTGCAGGAGGCGCTGAGCGCACTGCTGGACGAGGAGTGGCCGGACACGATCCTCATGGAGACCACCGGCCTCGCCGAACCGGCTGCGTTTCCGGCGCTGTTCGCGGCACCGGAGCTGGCCGCCGACATCCACCTGGGAAACGTGGTGTGCGTGGTGGACGCCAGCACCTATCTTCGCTACGCCGACCACCTGCTGGTGCTGCCGCGCCAAGTGGAGCAGGCCAACACCGTCATCATGAACAAGGTCGACCTGACCGACGCGGCCACGCGAGATGCGGTGCGGCGGCGTCTGCTGGCGACCTGCCCTCCGGGGACGTTGCTGCTGGCCGCCGAGCGCTGCGCCGTCGACCCGCGCGTGATATACGACGAACGTCCGTTCTACTTCGCCGGCGGCGGCCACCGCGCCGGCCACCACCAGGAGTTTCAGAGCCTGACGGTCGAACCCGCGCGTCGGGTGCCGCTGGCGGCGTTACGGAAACTCCTGCAGGGGCTGGCCGGCGGAGTGGAGCGGGCCAAAGGAGTGGTGCACACCGACGCCGGCCCGAAGCTGGTGCAACTCACCCTCGCGGGGGTGGAGATCGAGGATTGGCCGGAGCCGCCGGCGGACTCGCGCATCACCTTCGTCGGCCGGGATCTCCAGGCACTCGATCTGCCGGCCCGGATGGCGGCGCTGGGCCGATAGACATCCTGTGTACAGCACAGCCGGGGCCTGACAGAAGCCGTCGGTCAGCAGCTTGCGCTTTGCCTTGTCCATCTGATCCAGCCTGGCCGTCACCCCTTGATCGCGCCGATCATCACCCCGCGGATGAAGTACCGCTGCAGCCATGGGTACACCAGCAGGATCGGCACCGGACAGCTTTGGCATAGATCGCCAGGATCGCTTTGGCACGGATCGTGAAACCAGATCATGGACCGACACGCCGGGCCCGCGGGCTCGCCTGCTGCTGGCCGCCACCTACCGCGGTGACATGGTCGAGGTGGACCGGCTGGTGCCCCTCATGGTGGAGGGCGCACGTGCCAGGAAGCTGCGCGGGCGGATCATCGCGAGCGTTCCGACAGCTCGGTTGATGGCTGGCGCGGCCACGGATGAAGATCTCGAGGCAGCCACGGATCTGATCCGTGCGACGCTGGAGACGTGGCACGACCTGCCCATGGAGTATCTGGGCTCCGGGCTGAGTCTGGGACTGACGGGCCTGGCGCTCGGTGACCGAACGCTCGTCCGGGAGGCGCTGCCCCTGATCGAGGCGCACCCTCGGCCCTTCCCCAACGTGTTCTGTCCCGTGTCGCGCCCGCGCATCCTGGGCCTGACGAGGCGCAGGAGCACTTCGAAGCATCGCTGCAGGAGTGCCGGGATGGCGGCTGCCTCCCCGAGCGGGCCTGGACCTGCCACGACTACGAGCACCTCCTGATGGACCGGGGCGGGCGTGACCATCGGGAGGCGGCCGCCGCGATGTGCACGGAGGCGGCAGAACTGGCCGAGCGCCCTGGGCATGCTGCCCCTGCAGGAACGGCTGGCCGCTCTGGATGCACCGCGGCCAACTCGTTCGGCTACGCCCGACGGGCTCACCCCGCGGGAGCTGGAGGTGCTGGCACTGGTGTGCCGAGGCTACACGGACCGCGAGATCGGCGGGTACCTGTCGATGGCGCCCAAGACCGCTTCCACGAACCGGGCGGAAGCGGCCGCCTACGCCGCGCGTCTGGGGCTGGACGAGCGGACGAGCCGGACGCGGAAGCGTAGGTCAGTACGCTCCCGGCGGGATCCCCTCCCACTGCTGCAACCACTGCTGATAGATGACGACGTTGCGTGGGTCGCGGCTGCGAGCGCGAAACCCCTGCTTCTTGCCGGTTTCGGTCGCACGATCCGTGGGCTCGTACCGGACGTCCAGCGACCAGCGCACAGCGTCCGAGGTGTTGGGCAGCGCTCGGTGCGGTACGAACTGGTTGAAGCACAGCACGTCCCCGGGTTCCATCTCGACCGTGATCGGCTGCAGCGACTCGGAGTCGGCTTCTGATAGGCCAATGTTGCGGTACACGTCGTCCATGACCGCCTCGCGCAACTCCCGGCTGAACGTGCCCGGGGCGACCTGCAGGCAGCTGCTTTGCTTGTTGACCGGCTGCATGGGAATCCACATCGAGATCACCTCTGCGCCGGCGGAGTCACGGTAGTACTGCCCGTCCTGATGCCATGGTGTGGTCGACCAGGACTGGTCCGGCAGCTTGGGACGGGCGTTGAATATCCCATGCACAGAGACCTCTTCGGTACCCAACAGGTCAGACGCGACGTCCAGCAGCGAGGGGTGCGTGACGAACTCGTACATATACGGACTCAGCAGGTCCCGCCGCGGGCTGGCGTAGTCACGTGGCCGTCCCGCCTGGTTCCACGCCTGTACCAGCCGGTGCTCGAAGTCGATGGTGTGCAGCGTATCGGTCAGGAGGCCTTCCTCATACCACTTGGCAATTTGGTCATCCGCCCAGCGTGCCAGGATCTTCCTGCCAAGCTGCAGCAGGTCGCCCGGCAGCACGCCCTGTGCGTGCAGGTAGTCGTTGCGGCGGTAGAACTCGACCTGGTCCTCTGAGAGTACGTGCAGGTTCACAATTGCCCTCCGTTGGCCCGGGGCCCGCTCTCAGGAAAGAGGTTGGGGAATGTCAGCTGCACCTGCCGCTGACGGTCAGGATCTGCGCTGCGCGGATACAGCCCCTGGTACGCATAGCGCGTAGCGGTTGTGGTGGAGGTACCAGGGCCAGCCCAGATGCTGATCACGTTGCGGCGGGTTGAGTCGGAGCGGTTGGCGCCGCCGCCGTGCAGCAGGTTGACGTGAAACAGAACGGCGGAGCCGCTCGGGCACTCGACCGTCACCCTGGGGTGGGTGCTCTCCGGGGGAAGCTGATCCGCTGGGATGTCCTGATCGGCCGGGTCGACGTCCTCCGGCTCCAGATGGTGGGTGCCGGGAATCACCACGGTTGCCCCGCTCTCCTCGGTCATACCATCCAGGCAGAACATCGCAGTAATGAGGTTGGCGTTGCTGTGCTGCAGGTACGGAAATCCCGATGCCAGTCGACGGGGCTGGAGATCCGCGCGGCCTTGACGATGCACTTGTAGTTGTGGAAACGAAACTCACGGGACTCAAACAGGACTTCCAGGACGTCCAGAAGCTCGGGCTGCAGGATCAGATCCGCGAAGTCCTGGTGCATCAGCGGCAGCTCCATGATGTTATTGATTGCATCGGCTGCATGACGCCCGGACTCGCCAGCTACGTCTGAGTCCTGCATCCCGTAGTCCCGCTCCAGGTGGATGTGACGGCGCAGCGACTCCGGCAGCGAATCGCGACTGACGTCAAGCTCCTCAAGCCGTCTGCGCAGGTCCACCACGCGTTGACGCGGCAGCATATCCGGAACGACCAGATACCCGTCGGTCTCAAAGCGTTCCCGCCATTGCTGCGGCTGATGCACCATGCGCGCATCCTATTGCAGCGCTGTCACGGCGGCTATAGCTGATTGGCCTGGATGTGTCGCAGAAATCATCACCGCTCGGCGCAGGGGCTACTCCGGCGTCACGTACGTCGTGGTGATCCCGCCATCGACCATCAGCTCTGAGCCGGTGATGTAGGACGAGTCCTCGGACGCCAGGAAGAGGGCCGCCCGGGCCATCTCCGCGGCCTCGCCAAAGCGCCCCATTGGTACCCTGGGATACCCCCTGAATCGGCCTTCATGGCGCTTGGCCGCGGCGGCCGCTTCCTCCTGCCACCGGGCGCACCGGCGCAGCGGCCCCGTGCTCGACGCCGTCAGCGCCACGGAGACGGCCCGCACCGTCTACCATTCGCTTGACGCACCGGCTCTGTCGGCAGGACTGTTCACTGCCCGAACAGCGTCACGAAACGCAGAAGTTACCTGTCCATCAAACCGGGACAACCCAGTCAGACCCCCGCAGATGTCTGCGCACGGAACCAATGAGCTCCTCGTGCCGGGTCCCCTGGAGGATGTGGTAGTCCTCGATATAGGTGCCGGACGACTGCAGACGGGAGTAGCCCCGTCGCGCGGCGCGCGTGTAGGACGTCCGTAGAACCGTGGCGGTGCTCCTCCAGGAAGAAGTCCGCCTCGAGACGCTTGCCGACAAGACGGCCATACAAATCAGGGAACGCGACCACGACGGTGTCAATACTGCCGTCGGCCGCCGCTGCGCGTAACTGCTCGACCGTCATGCATGCAGCGTAGCACCACCACCGTGCACCATCTGGTTAAGCGACTCCCGCTGACGTACGATCGGCCAAGGCGAAGGTCGAGAATGGACGGGTGTGAAGTCGGACCGGTGGGGCCCCCCGTGATTGAGCGCATTCTGTTGTGCGACCTCTACGGGCCGCACGAACCTGGCCACCAGAACGCCCAGACCACCCTCCCGGGTCACCTGTTGCAGCTCACGACAATGGGAGTGGTGGTGCACGAGATCGAGGGCCGTCGCTACGTTATCGGTACTGGTGACCTGGTGTGGTTCCACGAGGATGAGCTGGTCCGCGTGGACGTCAGGGAGCGGTGGGCCTTCTATACCCTGAACTTCATTGCTCCGGGGCTGCCCCCGCCACCGTTTGAAGGCAGAGTTCGAAAGGGTGGTCCCGCCATCCAGCGCCAGTTCCACAAGCTGCTGCGCGAGTGGCGGACGACAGACCGGGATCCCGCCAGACGGGAGATGTGCGTGCAAGCTCGCCTGCTGACGCTCCTGGCCTCCCTGGTCCCAGCGCCTGGGCAGCGGTACGCGATGGATCCGCAGGCAGCACTCTGGTGGCAGATCGAGACCCGCGCCAGGCGCGTTCTGGAGACGTGCCTGCGTCTGGAGACGTTCGTGGACTGGAGCGGTCGCAGCGCCCCCACGATCGCGCGGTCCTGCGCGTCGGCTGTCGGTACGACGCCCATGCGCAGGATCAAGGAGATCCGCCTGAGCCTGGCGCGCGGCCTGGTCGCCAACTCCGACCTTGCCATGAGCGACATCGCGTCACGTATCGGATACCGGCGGGTCCATGAGTTCAGCCGGGACTTCCACAAGCGCTTTGGCACGCCGCCGACGGGTCTGCGGCGCCGTGCTCAGGTCGCCCGCCAGTCGTGACGATTTCTGCGACAAATCTCTAGCAAATAGCTAAAGAACCGGCGCCGGGCCTCTCTCATAATAGAGGCTTTCATGGCTGACACGAAGGGAGGTAATCGCAGATGACAGCACTCAAGAGACTGTTGCCGTTGGGCATGGCACTGGTGACTATCGCTTCCGCGGCCGCCACCGGCACTCAGGAGACCAGCGGAACTGAGGAACCGCTTCGACTCACCATGCTCCTGGCGATCCACGAGTCCTGGCCGTATCAGGAAGACTGGCCGATGTGGGAATGGATCGAGGAGGAGATGAACGTCGAGTTCGACGTCCAGACTTCGTCGTGGGCCACGATGGTGGAAACGATCAACTTGAACGTCGCCGCAGGCAGCATGCCGGACCTGACTTACTTCACGCAGACACGGGATGCCAAGAAGTTCGGGCAGGACGGTGTGCTGGCCAACATCCTGGACTACACGGACCAGATGCCGAACTTCAGCACCTGGATGAGCCGCTATCCAGGAGTGGTGGATGCGTTCCTGGCAGCGGACGGCGGCCTCTACATGTATCCCAACGAAGGCTTCGGAGAGGCCAACCGGATCATCTGGATGTACCGTGACGACATCTTCGAGCAGCACGGACTGTCCACCCCTGACACCTACGATGAGCTGTATGAGGTGGCCAAGACGCTGAAGGGGATCTATCCGGAGAGCTATCCGTTCACCGTCTGGGGCGGCCTCGACCACATGCTGCTGTGGACCACCCCGCAGTTCGACACCACATCACCGTACTGGTACGACGGCAACGGCTTCTACCGTGACTCGGCGGGCGTGGTGCAGTACGGCCCCGCGACGGACAACTTCAGGGAGTTGCTGCGGCAGTTCAACCGCTTCCATGAAGAGGATCTGATGCCGCCGGACTGGCTGACCTTAAGCCAGCCGCAGTACCAGAACTTGGTGGCCACGGACAATACGTTCATCACCGTTGACTTCCTGGCGATGATTGGCGTACTGCTGCCGCCGTTGCAGCAGGAGAACCCCAGCTTCTCGATGCGGTTCACACCGCCTCCGGCCGGCATCCCGGGCTCAAATCGCAACATCTACTTCACGATCCTGAAGCAGGGTCTCTCGGTTTCATCCCAGTCGGATCACGTGCCGCAGATCATGCAGGCCTACGACTGGTTCTACTCTGAGGACGCCCGGCAGTTGGTGAGCTGGGGCCGGGGTGATGCGCTGTTCGTGGATGGCGGCGATGGCAGCCGGATCATCAATCCCACATACCCGGATGTCTCTGCCGTTCGGGCACAGACGGGATGGTCCACCAACGGCGCCTACATCTGGTACGACTTCAACGCCTGGCTGGTTCCATCCGTGCCTGAGATGGAGGACGCGTACCAGAAGGCCTGGGACGGAGGCTACGACGAGGAGCCGCGCACACCCCCGCGCCTGACGGCTGAGGAGCAGCGGGATTCGGTGGTGACCCAGGAGGCGATTCTCAAGCACGCTGAGGCGAACATTGTGAAGTTCATCACAGGCGACCGCAGCCTCAGCGAGTGGTCAGCCTATGTCCGCGAGCTCAACGACCGGGGTCTGGATGACATGATCGCGCTGGCGGAGCGGGCCTACAGCCGCGCTAACGCGCAATAGTCAAAGCAGCCTCAACAACTCACGTACGAGGCCGGGGGACGACCTGAGCGTCTACCGGCCTCGTTGCATACTGGGGCCTGTCACACCGAGTGCGTCGCGTGCATCTACTGAACCTCCAGGGTGACACCCAGGCCATCGAGGCGGGGGCCCGGGTTCTGTCTGCACACCTGGACTTCGAGCTTTCGGCAAACGGCATGGCCGTAGGGGTCAGCCGGCGGCCGGGGGCGCTGCAGGTGCGCCTGGACGGTGCCCGGGCATCCATCGCGTGCCAGACAACTGCGCAGTTCTTCCGCGGCCTGGGCCTGCTGCTGGATGCGTTGCGCGCTGGCCGCCCGTGCGACCTGCAGGAGACTCCGCATTTCAGCATGGTCGGGGCGATGTTCGACGCCTCGCGGAACGCGGTCCTGACCGTCAGCAGTATCAAGCGCCTGCTGCGCAGCCTGGCGTTGATGGGGTTCAACGCGTTCATGCTCTACACGGAGGACACCTACGCGGTTGCGCAGAACCCGTACCAGGGTTATTTCCGTGGTCGCTACAGCCAGGACGAGCTTACGGAGTGCGACGCCTACGCTGCTGAGCTCGGGATCGAGATGATTCCCTGCATCCAGACGCTGGGCCACGTCGAGCAGATCCTCAAATGGGACAACGTCAGCGCGCTCCGGGACACCAGTGACATCTTCCTGGTGGGCGAGCCGGAAACCTACCGCATGCTCGAGGCCATGATCCGAGCCGTGTCAGGTCCCATGCGCAGCCAGCGCATCCACATTGGGATGGATGAGGCGCACCGGCTGGGGTTGGGCAGCTACCTGGCACGTCACGGGTACCGCGGCCGCTTTCAGGTCATGAACGAGCATTTGAGCCGCGTACTGGAGATCAGCCGCCGCCACGACCTGCGCCCGATGATCTGGAGCGACATGTACTTTCGGCTGGCCTCCGCCACCGGCGACTACTACGACTTTGACACCAGCGTCTCTCCGGAGGCCGTCATCGACCAGCCCCAGGACGTGCAGTTGGTGTACTGGGACTACTACCACGAGCGCCAGGAGGACTACGCGTTCTTCATCCGCAAGCACCGGAAGCTGGGGATCCAGCCGGTGTTTGCCGGCGGAGTGTGGACCTGGAACGGGCCGGCGCCCAACTACACAAAGACGTGGGCCGCAACGAACGCGGCGCTGAGCGCCTGTCGGCAGGAAGGGGTGCAGGAGGTGTTTGCTTGCATGTGGGCGGACGATGGCGCGGAGGCGAACCTCTTCACGTCCCTCCCGGGGCTGCAGCTGTTCGCGGAGTACGCGTACGGCCACGAGCCCACTGACGGCTGGTTGCGGCAGCGGTTCTCCGTGTGCGGCGACGGCGGCTATGACGGCTTACTCACGCTGGACCGGATGGACAACAACGTGGGGGCCGCGGACCCGCCCCACGCCGACGAGCGGACCTTCAAGCTGCACCCGCCAAACCCGTCCAAGTACCTGCTGTGGCAGGACATTCTCCTGGGACAGTTCGACCTGAACGTGCAGGACCGCGCCGTCGCGAAGCACTACGCGGCGCTGGCCGCGGACCTGCGCGCCGCGGCGGCCGCAGCGCAGGGGTGGCACGACCTGTTGGAGGTCTACGGGCGTCTGGCCACCGTGCTGAGCCTGAAGGGGGACGTTGGGTTGCGTGCGAAGGCCGCGTATGATGCAGGACAGCGTGACGCGTTGCGCGTCCTTGCTGAAGAGACGCTGCCGGCGCTGCGCGACGCCTTTGCCGCGCTGCACGCCGCGCACCGGGAGCTGTGGATGCGGACCTACAAGCCGTTCGGCTGGGAGGTGCTTGATCTGCGCTACGGCGGCGCCCGGGCCAGGGTGGAAGCGGCGATCGAGCGCCTCTCCGCGTACCTGCGAGGGGAGGTGGACGTGATCGAGGAGCTGGAGCAGGAACGCCTGTTCTTCGACGAGCGGTGCAATCAGTACCGGCGCATCGTCACCACCAGCTACCTGTAACGTCGGAGGGAGGACGGTCAGGCCACATGCAGTCGCTGAGCAGGAGACTGGTCAAGAGCAGGACGCTGCTGCTGATGCTTCTGCCGTGCCTGGCGTTTTTTGCGATCTTTCACTACTTGCCGATGTTCGGCGTCGTCATCTCGTTCAAGGACTACAACCTGTTCAGGGGCGTGTTCGACAGCGACTGGGTGGGGCTCAAACACTACCGGACGTTCTTTCAGAGCCGGGATATGTGGATCCTGGTGCGCAACACCTTCCTGCTCGGCTTCTACTCTCTGGTGTTCGGGTTCCCGGCGCCCATCCTGCTGGCACTGTCGCTGAACGAGGTGCGTCGCCCCCGCTTCAAGCGCCTTGTGCAGACCGTCAGCTATCTGCCGCACTTTCTGTCGAACGTGATCGTGGCCAGCATGGTGATCATGTTCCTGTCACCGTCCAGCGGGCTGGTCAACAAGATGATCGAGGCGCTTGGGATGGAGGCGGTGAACTTCATGGTGAAGCCGGGGCTGTTCCGGCCGATCTACGTGATCTCCGGAATCTGGCAGCAGATGGGCTTTGCCGCGATCATCTATCTGGCCGCGCTGTCATCCATCCCACCGGAGCTGTACGAGGCGGCCGAAATCGACGGCGCCGACAGGCTGCAGCGCCTCTGGCATGTCACCCTGCCGGGCATCTCTGAGACCATCGTCATGCTGTTCATTCTGAACACCGGGACGCTGATGACCATTGGGTTCGAAAAGGTGTTCCTGCTGTACAACCCGGCGATCTACGAGACCGCCGACATTCTGAACACCTACGTGTACCGGATCGGATTGTTGGGGGGCAACTTCAGCTACGCCGCGGCCATCGACATGTTCACCAGCGTGGTGGCCATGACCTTCCTCCTGATGGCAAACGCCATGAGCCGGAAGTTTGCGGGCTCAAGCCTGTGGTAAGTCTGCGCGCCACGGGCAGGACCAGGCCCGTGCCGGCGTTCTCGATTGTTAACTCCATCCTGCTGCTGGTGGTGGTGTTCGTCACCGTGTACCCGTTTGTCTACATGATCTCGGTATCGTTGAGCAGCAGCTTGCATGTGATGCGCGGACAGGTTACCTGGTTTCCCCGCGGCTTCAACCTGGGCATGTACAAGATCGCGCTCACGGACCCGCGCATTCCCCGCGCGTATCTGAATACCATCATCTACGTTGTGCTGGGCACGGCCATCTCGCTGGTGATCACTTCCATGGCTGCGTACGCTCTGTCGAAGCGCCACCTGCCGTTCAACAAGGGCTTCACGATGTTCATCGTGTTCACCATGTTCTTCAACGGCGGGATGATCCCGACTTTCCTCGTAGTTCGCTCGCTGGGGATTATGGATTCCATCTGGGCAATGGTGCTGCCGCAGGCCGTCAGCGCATGGTTGCTGTGGGTGATGCGCACCTACGTGAGCGGTCTGCCGGAGGAAATGGAAGATGCGGCACGGATCGACGGGCTGCGCGACTTCGGCATTTTCGTCTACATCGTGCTGCCGCTGTCGCGGGCGGCGCTGGCTGCCATTGGCCTGTTCTATGCGGTGGCCTTGTGGAACAACTTCCTGCTGCCGCTGCTGTATCTGCGGGAGTCAGACCTGTTCCCGCTGCAAGTGATCCTGCGCAACCTGGTCATCATGGACAACTTCGAGATGGCGGTGACCACCACTGTCGGGGTGGAGGGGATGGTCATCATCGACTCCCTGAAGTACGCGACCATCACGGTCTCCACGCTACCGATCATCATGGTCTACCCGCTGCTGCAGAAGCACTTCACCAAGGGCGTCATGATCGGCGCGGTGAAGGGCTGAGGTTCACCGGCGGCGTGGCTGCTCGCCCGGCCAGTGCAAGGACTGCAGATACAGCCAGTATTTTCGTTCTCATTCTCCCGTTTCTCCTCACGCTCGGAATTGCTCGGACGCATCGCACCCTCCTCCACGGGGGCAACGGCTGTTGCTCCTCTCCGGTGCGGACTTGCGCATGGGATTGAGGTTAGAGTCGCGACGCGAGGAGGCGAGCATGGGACCGCGGTTGACCGACGAGGTCTTTGCCCAGCTCTGCACGCAGGGCTACGCCATCGTCCCGCGCTACTTCCCCGAAGAACAACGGGCTGCCATGGCAGCGGCCCTGCGCCGTCTGCTCAAGCCGTGGGATCAGGTGAGGCACGACCCGCCGGCCAACCGCCGCGACAGCTACTTCTTTCCCTATCCGGAACAGGTGCTCAATAGCGCCATCGTCGACCGCGAGGCCATCGCCTTTGCCGGCCGCTGGCTAGGCACCGACCGGATCCAGTACCGGCCTGGCCTGGGCTTGGTCACCTACCCGGGGTTTCGCGGCGACAGCGACCGCGCCCACATCGACAACGGCAACAACTCCCTGCTGCCGCCGACCCTGGAAGACCGCGGCCACGGCCAGATCATCTTCTGGTTCTATCTCGAGGACGTGGACGAGGACCAGGCGCCCACCCGCTTCCTGGCCACGGCCGACGGGCAGGACACGAGCCGCGCGGTGCCGATGGTGGCGCCCGGCGGCTCCGTGGCCATCTTTCACAACTACACCTGGCACGCGGCCACGGCCTATACGCGGCCGAGCGGCCAGCGCTACGTCTGGAAGTTCGCTTTCGGCCGGGCCGACCACTACTGGGAAGGCACGGCCCACTATACGCAGGTAGGCCGGGATCCCCACTTTCGCGCCTTCATCGGCGGCCTCGGCTCCCGCGACCGCGAGCTGTTCCGCTTTCCGCCCGCCGGCCATCCGTACTACACGGCGCAGACGCTGCAGGCGCTGGAGGAACAGTACCCGGGCTGGAACCGGGACGGCGCATACAGGCCCGCATGATGCCCGATCCGACGGCCACGGTCGGCGTGATCGCCAACCCGGCAGCGGCCACCGATATCCGGAGGGTGATCGCCAACGCGACCAGCATGCCGATCGCGGACCGCGCCAACACGGTGCTGCGGGTCATGGCCGCGCTGGGCGCCTGCGGGGTATCGAGAGTGCTGATGATGCCCGAGGACGGAGGCATCCGCAGGCACCTGACACGCAGCCTGAAGCGCGAGCGAAACCTCGGTCGCCACGACCTGCCGGCCCTCCACTTCACCGACACGCCGGTCACCGGCACGGTCGAAGACACCTTCGCCGCCACCCGCGCCATGGTTGCGGCGGGGGTTGCCGCGATCGTCGTGCTCGGCGGCGACGGGACGCACCGGGCGGTGGCCAGGTTCTGCGGCGAAGCGTGGATCGCCGGCATCTCGACCGGAACCAACAACGCCTTTCCCGAACACCGGGAACCGACCGTCACCGGGCTGGCGGTGGGGCTGGCCGTGACCGGACAGGTTCCGGCGGAGACGGCGCTGCTTCCCAACAAGCTCCTCAGGGTGTCCATCAACGGCGGGCAGCACTCGGACATCGCGCTCGTCGACGTGTCCGTGACCGCCGAACGGTACGCGGGCGCCCGCGCGCTCTGGCGCAGCGAGCACCTGCGCGAGATCTTCGTCACCTTCGCCGATCCCGAGGCGATCGGCCTGTCCGCGGTCGCCGGACTCCTGCAGCCGGTGGGCCGGCGCGAACCGTTCGGCCTGCGGGTGCAGCTCCGGTCCCCGGCCGGCGCGGGCACGGTGATGCGGGTTCCGATCGCACCCGGATTGATCGCACCGGTCGGCATCGGGCACCATGAGACGCTGGCCGCGGACCAGACCATTCCCATGCACCACCAGTCGGGCATGATATCTCTGGACGGGGAGCGAGAGCTGTATGTCCAGTCTGACGACCGGGCCGAAATCACCCTCCTCCGGAACGCGTTCCACACGCTGGACGTGGGAGCGGTGATGCGCTACGCCGCCGAACACCACCTGCTTCGGATGGAGCAGTCACAGGAGACCCGATGAGCAACCACGACTTTCCCCTCGGCCGGGAGGAGCTGCTCCAGGCCTACCGGAGCATGAAAACGATCCGGGAGTTCGAGGAACGCGTGCACGTGGAGTTCGCCACCGGCGACCTGCCCGGCTTCGTGCACCTCTACGCGGGCGAGGAAGCCGCCGCCACCGGCATCATGATGCACCTGCGCAAGGACGACCACATCGCCAGCACCCACCGCGGGCACGGCCACTGCATCGCCAAGGGGGTCGACGTCGGCGGCATGTTCGCGGAGCTGTACGGCCGGGCCACCGGCACCTGCGGCGGCAAGGGCGGCTCCATGCACATCGCCGACCTGAACCTGGGCATGATGGGCGCCAACGGCATCCTCGGCGCCGGCGCGCCCCTGGTGTGCGGCGCCGCGCTGGCCTCCAAGTTCAAGAAGGACGGCACGGTGGCGGTCAGCTTCGTCGGCGACGGCGCCTCCAACGCCGGCAACTTCCTGGAAAGCCTGAACCTGGCCGCCGTGTGGGACCTGCCGGCCATCTTCGTGGTGGAGAACAACGCCTACGCCCAGTCCACCTCGCGCGACTACGCCGTGGCGGTGGACAGTTACGTGGACCGCGCCTCCGGCTTCGGGATGCCGGGGGTCACCGTGGACGGCACCGACTTCTTCGCCGTTCACGAGGCTGCCGGCGAGATGATCGCCCGCGCCCGCTCCGGAGGCGGTCCGGCGCTGCTGGAGTGCAGCATGATCCGGTTCTACGGTCACTTCGAGGGCGACGCGCAGACCTACCGCACCCCGGGCGAGGTGGAGGAGATCCGCGCCAACCGGGACTGCCTGACGAAGTTCGTGCAGCAGGTCACACAGGCCGCGACGGTCGAGCAGGGCGACCTGGACGGCATCGACCGGGAGGTCGCGGCACTGATCGATCAGGCGGTGGCGGAAGCGCAGCAGGCGCCGCAGCCCACCGCGGAAGACCTTCTCACCGACGTCTACGTCAGCTACTGAAGCGAGGACACCATGGCACAGCTCTCGATACGCGACGCGGTCAACCAGGCATTCGACCAGGAAATGGAACGGGATCCCACCGTCATCCTGATGGGCGAGGACATCGCCGGCGGGGCCGGCGGCGGCGGCGAGCAGGAAGCGTGGGCCGGAGCCTTCGGGCTCTACAAGGGCCTCTACAAGAAATACGGCGACCGCGTGCTCGATACGCCGCTGTCGGAGGCCGCGTACGTCGGCGCCGCGGTCGGCGCGGCCACCTGCGGCATGCGCCCGGTCGCGGAGCTGATGTTCATCGACTTCATGGGCGTCTGCTTCGATCAGATCTTCAACCAGGCGGCGAAGTTCCGCTACATGTTCGGGGGCAAGGCGGAGACGCCGGTGGTGATCCTCACCATGTACGGCGCGGGACTCTCCGCCGCCGCGCAGCACTCGCAGACGTTGACCTCCCTGTTCACCCACGTCCCCGGCATCAAGGTGGTATGCCCCTCCTCGCCCTATGACGCGAAAGGGCTGATGATCGAGTCGATCCGGGACGACGACCCCGTGGTCTTCTGCGGGCACAAGAAGATCTACGACGTCACCGGCGACGTGCCCGAGGAGCTGTACACCATCCCCTTCGGCGAGGCGAGCATCGTGCGCGACGGGGACGACTGCACGGTCGTCGGCTACGGCATGATGGTGCACCGGGCGGCCGAGGCCGCCGAGCACCTGGCCGCCGACGGCATCGAGTGCGAGGTCATCGACCTGCGCACGTTGTCCCCCATCGACACCGATACCATCCTCGAAAGCGTGGAGAACACCGGCCGGCTGGTGGTGGTGGACGAGGCGAGCCCGCGCTGCAGCATCGCCGCCGACGTGGCCGCCTCCGTCGCGCGCGAGGGATTCGGAGACCTGCAGGCTCCGGTCGGGATGGTGACGGCGCCGCACACCCCGGTGCCGTTCTCGCCCGAGCTGGAGAAGCATTTCGTGCCGTCGGCCGACAAGATCGCCGCGTGCGTGCGCGAGACCGTCGCATGATCAAGGCGATCACCATGCCCAAGTGGGGGCTGAGCATGACCGAGGGCGTGGTAGGCGACTGGCTGGTGGCGGAGGGCGATGCGCTGGCATCCGGCGCCGAGGTGGTGCTGGTCGATACGGAGAAGATCTCCGGTGCCGTGGAGGCGACCGATGTCGGCACCCTGCGCCGCGCCGTGGCAGCGACCGGCGACACCCTGCCGGTGGGCGCCCTGCTGGGCGTGGTCGCCGGCGACGAGATAGCCGACGCGGATGTCGACGCCTTCGTTCAGCAGTTTCAGGAGAACTTCGTGCCCGAGGAGACGGGCGCCGAAGAAGCCGGCGACCAGATCGAGACGGTCCAGATCGGCGAGCTGTCGATCGCCTTCGCGCGCCAGGGGTCCGCAGCCCGGACGGCCGTCCTGCTGCACGGCTTCGGCGGCGATCTCGACAACTGGCTGTTCAACCACCCCGCGCTGAGCTCGAACCGTACGGTCATCGCGCTGGACCTGCCCGGACACGGACGCTCCACGAAGGCGGTGGGCGACGGCAGCTTCGCGTCCATGGCGGAGGTCGTGCACGACACGTTGCGGGAGCTGGGCGTGACGGAGGCGGACCTGGTCGGGCATTCCATGGGAGGGGCGGTCGCCCTGCAACTGGCCCGAGCGCAGCCGCGGCTCGTCTGCTCGCTGACCCTGCTCGCCAGCGCCGGTCTCGGCCCGGAGATCAACACGGAGTACCTGCAGGGGTTCACCCGCAGCCGCAGCCGCCGGGAGCTCAAGCCGCACGTCGGGCAGCTCTTCGGCGATGCATCGCTGGTCACCCGCCAACTGGTCGAGGACCTGCTCAAGTACAAGCGGCTCGACGGGGTGCAGGAGTGCCTGGAGACGCTGGCAGGCCGGCTCACCGACACCGGCGATCGGGCCGAACACGCCCGCCGCATCATCGACGCCGTCCCGACCCTGGTGATCTGGGGCGCCGACGACCGCATCATCCCGGCCGGCCACGCCCGCAACCTGCCCAATCAGGACCGCGTACACATCCTCGACGACACCGGCCACATGGTTCAGATGGAGCGCGCCTCCGAAGTCAACCGCCTGATCACCGCCTTCTGGAACGACCAAGGATGACGGGTCACTACTGACGACGCCGAGGCGTCTCTCCACCGTCCACGAGCCGGATACGAATCAGTCGCTTCCTGACCTCACAGACTTCTCCTCTATGGAACCGGCGGGTCAGTCAGCCCGGTCAAGCCAGCCACGATGAGAAGTAAGAGTCCGTACCCGACGAGCCGGTGAGCGCGAAAGTAGTACCGCGGCCAGCCGGGTAATTCCCGGTGCCCTTCGCTGAACTGGATGCCGGGGAGCAGCATATCGATGCTGTACCACAGGCCATGGCACCACGGCATGCCTTTATGCCACGCGATCGTGCCCCCGATCAACGCAAAGAGTAGCGCCCACAGTAACGCACGAAACTCTCCGGGACCATAGCCGTAACGGATGGTCCAGCGCAGTACGAAAAGGCCCCACCGCTCGAGGGACCACCAGGGCATCTGCTTGCGGTGCCGCTCGCGCCCAGCAACCAAGACCGTGCGAGCCTCGCCGTCTGCTCCGTAGGACGCCAGGACCCGCGCGAGCTGCCGGTACGGCTGGAACGAACCGGAGCTGTCGCGCGCGAGCCAGTCCACGTACCAATCGGCGTCTCGCACCTGCCCGATCCCTTGCCCGTCGTTGCCCAACGGCGTGAGGCGCTCGTAAGTGAAGTCCCGCATCACGGTCTGAAGGCTGTCGGGCCAGGACTCGGTGTCGTCGACCAGCCCCCCGACCGACGCGTTCCAGAGCGACATCCAGGGACCGCGAGTCCGCCCATCGGAGTCTGTGGAACCGACCCACCGAACGGGGTTGCCCCCTCCCCCAAGTGCGAAGTCCTTCCCGACAGTCGCCCCCGACAGATTCAGTGCGGTCAAGGTCGCACCGCCGACATCGACGCTGCCGCCAACCCTGATGAATGGAAGGTGGGTAGGGCCGGCGACCCTGGAATCCACCATGTGCAAGTCTTGGTCGACGATCATGGACTCCCCGTCGAGCCGACCCCCGAACGCGGAACCTGACAAGATGAGTTGATCGCCGATCCGTGCACCTCGCAGAACCACGTCCCCGAACTTGGACCCGTCGGCCATACGGAGACTGCCGCCGGTCGAAAGGCCGCCGCCCTCGAACGTTCCCTTGAACGTCGAGCCGCTCGTAATCAACTGTCGGCCGACGGTGGCGTTCGTCAGTTCGACGCCGGCAAACGTACCGCTCTTCAGAAAGAGGCTCCCGCCTACCGTGGATCCGTTCAGATTCACTTCACCTCTGACACTTGAGCGACTCATGGCGAAGTCTCCGTCGATGTGGGCCGTCTTCAGCACGACGTGACCGAACTCGCCGTTGGTCATGTTGAGATTCCCCCCGATTCTGACCGAGTCCAGCCACAGTTCGTCTTCGAATGTCGAGCCGTCGAACGACACCGAGGTTGACGTCCGAAGCCGGTTGAAGATCACCTTTCCTGCAAGCAATGAATCGTTAATCCCGAGAACACGAGTCAGCTCCGCGTCGCGGACATCCAGGACGCCGTTGAAGACTGCGCCCCGAATCCGGACCCCTTCCGGAGGCACGGTAGCACCGTGCTGCTCACGGGTAAGCACAGCGCGTAGGAAGGTGGCACCCAGCACGCGCCGGGTATCGCCGAACCGCTCGTCGGTCTGCTGTCCCGAACCCCTGGTGGTTCCCAGGAGGGCATCGAAGTCGGCAACCCGGCCCTCGGCAATCTGACCCCACGCCCAGGCCTCGGCCGCGTTCCAGCCCGAAGCCGACGCCGGCACATCTACGCTTCGCTTATGATCGACACGAGGCAAGGCCGCCGACTCGCCCGACGCTGGCGTCCAAGATCCGACCGCCAGCAACAGCACTAAACATGTGCGACTGGACCGACTACTCATCCATCGCCCCAGAGCCATAGTCACGCCTCCTTTGTTACGTTGCGCCTTCGGGCCATGCATACCAGCGCGACGACTGCGAACTGGACGCGATCGCCAAGTCAGGGTGGCAGCTCGTGGACGCGGCTTCCGCATCGCTCGCGTACCACCGCCGCGACGGGGTGGGAGCGCACGCGGGCAGCATGGCCAAACAGGCGATTTCATGAACGATCGTCGATGACCAACCCCAACGCGGCCGCCACACAGGCGCTTCCGTTCAGGTCACCACATCGTCCACGCTGAAGCCCAGCGCACCTGCGCGCCGAACCTCCGTATCGACTCCGCCACGCCCCCAGAGCGCCAGCGTCGGTTCGTCCACAGGGTTGGGAACGAACGGCACCTTCCTCCGTAGCGCCTCCAGATCTCGCCTGCCGAGCGGCTCCGCCTGCCAGCGTGCCTCACCGAGAAGCGCCGCCCGGCTGCCGCGAAGACCGAGCACGTCGACCTCCACGCTCACGCCGCGCGACGACCACCATCGTCCGACGACCAGGTCCGCCGGTAGCTCACCCCGCTGCACGAGCCGCCGCGCGTGGGCGCGAGCGTGCTCCTCGAAGACCAAGCCGACGTGCGTCTGCCACCGTGGCATCACCCGTTCGAGCACCGCGTCACCCTGTCCCCCTTCGATGAGCGCGGTTTCGGTGTAGAGCACTTGGAACCAGAAGCGCAGGTAGGGATCTGGGATCTCGTATGTGCCGCGCGCGCCGCGCGGCGCTCCCACGGGAAAGACCTTGCCCACGAATCCGGTTCTGATCAGCACGTCCAGGGCATGGTCGATACGCTGGCCGACCTCGCCGGCTATGTGGGAGAACCGGGTCCGGCCGCGTCCGATTGCCGCCAGGATCTGGGAGTAGCCGCCGGTCGAAGAGAGCTCCTCGCGGAGCATGCCCTGGGCATCCTCGAGGAGAACGCTGCCCGGCGTGAACGCCAGTCGGCGCAGGTTCTCTCGCGTCGGTACGCTGGCGTCCCATTGACGGAGGTGAAGCGGGTATCCGCCGCAGGCCGCATACGCCTGCAGCAGGTCTGCAGCCGGAAGATCCGAAAGGAACTCGCGAGCTGCGAGCACGTCCACCGGCGGAAGCGGCAGCGACAACGTCGGCCGTCCACGCAGCGCTCCACCGGCGCCCAGAATCTTCTCCATCACTCCGACGGCGGAGCCCGTCAGGACCAGTACCAGCTTGGTCCCGGGGGGCAGGTGGTCCCACACCACCTGCACGATGCTCGCGAACCCGGGGGTCGAGCGGGCGAGATACGGGACTTCATCCAACACCACGAGGAGGGGCCGCTCCATGGCCACCGCGGAGAGGAACTGTAGCGCCGCCTCCCAGCTCGGGAATCCACCGCCTGCCAGATGTGCGGCCTGGTCACCAAGGTCCCGGCGGATCGCCTCGGTAAACCGCCGCAGTTCGACAGCCTCCGCTTGCTGGGTTGCGCCGAAGAACACGGCCCGCTTGCCCTCCGAGAAGTGGGAGAGCAGGAACGTCTTGCCAACCCGCCGGCGGCCCCACACGACGAGGAGCTGGGGAATCCCTTCGGTGGCGAGTTGCCACGCGTGATCGAGCCGGCCGAGCTCCTCGGCCCGATTCACGAGCGGTGCGAGCATACGGGACCGTACCCCATCATCCCATTACTTGCAACGCTTCGTAGTTGCAATGATTCGTAGTTACAACGCTTCGTAGCTTATTCCGGCGAAGCCACGGCGACAGTCGCGGCCTCTTCTTCAATGGTGAACTGCAGAACCGCGTTCTGTCCGAGAGCCCTGGCCCACTCGCGTACGAACTTGATTGTCGGGTTGCTGGTGAAGCGCTCGGCCTGGGCGATCGCCTGCTGGGTGCGACCGAGGCGAGCCGCGAGCGTGTTCTGGGTGAAGCCAGCGGCCTCTCGCGCCTCGCGCAGCAGATAACCCGGAGGATCGGTTTCCCAGTACGGGACTCTTCCCCATCTGCGCAACGCTTTCCACTCGTCGTACGCCCGAGGCTTCCGCCGGCTCAGACTCGTCCGCGGCAGCGCAGGACGCTCCCTCGGAGCCACGTAACGGTTCATGCCACGCTCTCCAGAGGCTGCTGCCACAATCCATATATTGTTTATCCTCCAGCCCGGACAGGGCAAGCGCGGCTACCTTCGCTCTTCGGTTATCAGCAACATCCGGGGCACGATGCCCGTTACAGGAGTGCCCGCAGAAACCGCAGCACGTCCGCCTCCCGGACGAGCTCCTTGCGCTCGCCGGGGTAGGCGGCGTTCATGGCGAAATGGCCGTCGGACACCTCCAGCAGCTCGGGCGTATGGCCTGCACGCCGGAGCGCCGCGAACATGCCCCGCGACTGGGTCACCGGCACCACCGCGTCCTCCGTGCCGTGGACCAACAGCATCGGCGGCACGCGGGCATGCACGTGGTGGAGCGGAGACGCGGCTCGATAGGCGTCAGGATCCTCGTCCGGAGCGCCGCCCATGAAGGCGACTGCCGTGCTGCTGTGCGGGATCAGACGCGCCAGCTCATGATACCAGGCGGCCAGGTCCATCACTCCCGCGTAGGAAACCGCCGCCCGAATCGAGCAGATCCCGCGCTCCTCCCCGGTCGCCCGCGTGGCCAGCAGCGACACCAGGTGGCCTCCCGAGGAGCAGCCGAACAACGCGCACCGCCGCCGGTCCAGCCCGTGCTCGGCGCCCCCATCATGCAGCCAGCGGAGCAGGTGCACCACGTCCCGGTACGCGGCCGGAAACCGCGCCGTGGTCGACGGCCGATACGAGCAGAGCACCATCCCCACCCCGAGCGGGCGCAGGCGCTCCCAGCACCAGTCGTAGGAGCGGCGGTCGCCGTTCTCCCAGCCGCCGCCGTGAATGCCCACCACGACCGGATGCGGCCCGGCGCCCGCGGGCAACCGCACGCTGACGACGCCGCGCTCCCCGATCGCCGGATTGGTCTGAATCTCGATCACCGTCCGGCGGCGCCCTGCGGCTCTCGGTCCGCCGGAGCCCCCTCGCCTGATCCTCCTGCCTGCATGAACGAGTACAACCGCGCGCGGTCGAGGGAGAACTTCAAGCGGATCGCCTGACCGCGCAGCTCGTCCAGCCGGACGTGCTGGCGCCAGGTGACCCGCTGCCGCACCGAGTCGCCGTCGATCACGGCGCAGTCCGCCCGACCCAGACCGGGCTTCTGCACGCCGTCCGCGCCTAGCACAGCCACGGAGATCGCCCCTCCCCGCGCCGCCGCGTTGACGTACAGCGCGCCGCCTTCGCACCGAAACGGCTTGGTGACCACCGTGCCGCCGTCCGCCTCCGCGGAGAGCGACACGAATCCGTCCCGGCGCAGCTTGGCCAGGCAGATCGGCCCGCTGCGGCCGGTGATGCCGTGCTCCTGGGCGCACGCCGAGTAGTAGAACCAGAGCTCGTCCCCCACGGCGACCGGGGCGCGCGCGGCGTAGATCTCGCCGGCGTCGATGCTGCCGGGGGGGCCGTTGGGGAGGAACGGCTGGCGGTCGCAGGCACGCTGCCAGTGCACGCCGTCACGGCTCACGGTGAGCTGGACGTCCATCCGGCCGGCGAACCGGATCTGCGGTTCCTCCGAGGGGGCGTGCAGCACCAGGAGCTGGCCGAGGTAGAGCCCCTCATGGATGAACACGGGCATGCCGTAGAACTCGGTTCCCGGCGGATCCTGCGCGTCGGGCTGAAGCACCTCCTGCGGATCGCTCCAGGTGACGAAGTCGGGGCTCACCGCGCGCCCGATGCGCCGCGTCCGGTTGCCCTCGTGCACCGACGGGCGGCAGTAACCGACGAAGCAGCCGTGGCGTTCGTCCCAGCCCAGCAGCGCGTGGGTGTCGCTGGAGCGCCGGATCACCGGATTGCCGGCGTACTTGGTCCAGCGCAGGCCGTCCGGGGAGAAGGCCACCGACACGCCGTCGCCCATGTTCGGCGTCCCTGCGGGGTCTCGCGCCTCGAAGAACAGCGACTTGTAGCGGCGCTCGGGATCCTCTTCCCGCGCGTCTTCGATGACGTTGGCGTAGGCGGCGTCGAGGAGCACCAGGTTGTTGACCCGCGACCCGTCGTACTCGACCAGCCCCAGGTTGGGCCGCTCCCAGAACACGCCGTCGGCCGAGGTGGCGTAGCCGATGGTGTACAGCAGGTTCCGGGGGTCGAACCCCGTCCAGTGGGAGCTCGTCTGGTCGAAGTCCAGCGCCGGGATGCCCATGCCGCCGTAGCCCTGGTACCACATCCGAAACGCGCCGTCGCGCGGGTCGCGCATGACCGTCCCGTACAGCGCGACCCTGCCCTCCCACGGGTACAGCGGGCTCAGGACCGGGTTGCCCGCGTACTTCGCCGGCTGGTGCAGGCAACGCGTCACGCCCTGCATCTCCTCGACGATGAATCCGTCGACGAACAACTGCCGGGTCGTACCGATCCGGAGGGGTGCGATCACGCTCCCACACCCGCGAAGCGGTTCTTCATTGTTCCGGTGTCCCCTGCGGGTCCACAATAGCGCATGGAACCGCCTGCCGCCTCCGATCGCTTCGCCGATACCTGGCTCCGCGCCGCGCCGTCCTACGTCACCGACCTGAGCCGCTGCACCCCGCAGAGCGCACTCGGCGACCGGGCGACGGCGGGGAAGTGGCGCATGCTGCCGTATGAGACCGACACGCTGAGCGGCGTGATGCTGAGGGCCGATCCGGAGACGGCGGCGCCCCTTGTCACCTGCCCGCTCGGGGTGTCCGGGTGGCATGCGGTCTCGGTGGGCCTGTACGCCGTGCACGCCGGCGAGCAGGTGATCGTGCTGGTTCGCCTGTCTGGCGAGGAGACCTTCACCAAGCTGGCCCTGTTCGAGGCGAGGAGGGAGGAGCAAGGGCACATCAAGGAGCTCTTCTGGCGAATCGCCGACCTGACCGGGCACGACCTGGTGCTGGCGCAGCTCCACCGCCGCACCGCCCCCGGCGACGCCGCGGGCGCGATGAGCTGCCCGCGGGCGCGGGTCGCCTACGTGAAGCTGGTGCCGCTCAGCGCGGACGAGGTGCGGATCGTGCAGCGGGAGCGGGCCGAACGTGGCACGCGCCGCCTGTACGCGGTCAACGACGCCCACGGGCTGCATGCCAACTTCCGCGCCACCACGCCGGAGGCGATCCGCCGCGAGCTGGAGCCGTTCCGCGACACCGATTTCGGGCGCATCTACTGGGAATGCGGCATGGGCGACCTGCTGTACTACCCGGGCAACGCCGGCCGGATCCCGACCTTCGACGGGCTCACCGACTTCCACTCGGCCAACGCGCGCTACCACTGTGAGTGCTGGCGGATCTTCCGCGAGCAGGGGCTCGACCCGTTTCGGATCGCACGCGATTACGCACGCGAGATCGGCATGGAGTTTCATGCCGGCTATCGGGTCGCCGGCTTCAAGTTCCCCTCCGATCACGACCACTTCGACCACGGCGACTCGTTCTACGACCGGCACCCCGAGCTGCGCGGCACCGCGCGAAGCGGTGAGGCGACGCCGCGGCTCTCCCATGCCTACGCCGAGACCCGCCGCTTCGCGGTCGATCTGCTGCGCGAGGTCGCCTCCACCTACGACGTCGACGGCGTCAGTCTGGCCTACAACCGTCGGCCTCCGCTGGTCGAGTACGAGCCGCCCGTGGTGGGCGGCTTCAAGGCCGAGTTGGGGCTCGACCCGTTCGACCTGGACCCCGCCGACCGCCGCTGGCTCGCCTACCGAGCCGGTGTCCTCACCGGCTTCATGCAGGAGGTGCGCGAGGCGATGGACTCGCTCGCGCGGGAGCAGGGCCGCCGGCGCATCTCCGTCTCCGCGATCGTGATGGCGAGCGAGGAGGAGAACCTGCAGATGGGCATGGACCTGCCGGCCTGGATCGAGCAGGGGCTCATCGACACGATCATCCCGTACACCTCCGTGCCGGCGCTGGACAGCACCCAGGACTCGTGGATCGACCCGCAGGACGGCGCCTGGTTCGTGTCGATCACCGAGGGGACCGCATGCGAGGTCGCCTTCAACCTCCTGCCCCGGCAGATGAGCGCGGAGACCTACCGCCGGCGAGCGGCGGGGCTGTACGGCATCGGCGCCGAGCGGTTCGCCTTCTGGGACTGCACGCCGGAGCTCCGCGCGGACGGCACCAGCGCCTGGTCGGCGCTCCGGCGGCTGGGTCACCGCGACGAGGTGCTGGCCTGGGCTGGGGCCGGCGAGCCGGAGCTGGGCGTGGGGCCGGTGCCGGTGAGGAAGCTGGCGGGATGGGATCTGTCGTACGCCACGCCGGGATGATGGCCCCGACGGAGCAAGCCGGCGCGTCCACGGTGACGATCGTGGCGTTCGGCGACTCCATGACCGCGCCCCGGCCGGGGCAGGTCCAGCGGGTCTACGGCGAACGGCTGGTCGACGAGCTGGACGCGCTGGGGATTCACGCCACCGTGGTGAACGCCGGCGTCGGCGGCAACACCACCAACGACGCGCGCGAGCGCTTCCCGGCCGACGTGCTGTCCCACGACCCGGAGATCGTGATCCTGCAGTTCGGCGCCAACGACGCCAGCGTGCGCATCTTCGAGCAGCCGCCGCGTACCCGCCCGCAGGTGGAGTTGACGGCGTTCGCCGCGAACCTCGAGGACCTGCTGCGCGGGGCCAAGGCGAGGGGCGTCCTCGCAATCTGCATCGGCTCGCCACCGTTGCGCTGGGCGCCCCGCACCCGCGAGCTGTACGACGGCCCGCCCTACCGGCCTGACGATGTGGACGGGTTCGGCTGGATCGCCGCACGCTACGCCGATCAGATGCGCCGGGTCGCCGCGACCGAGGGGGTGCCGTTCATCGATCTGGACGCCGCCATCCGCGCTCAGCGCGACCCGATCGACGCCTTCCTGCTGGACGGGTTGCACCCCAACGATCGCGGCCACGCGCTGATCGCGCGGCTGCTGACCGCGCAGGTGTGCCGCATCCTCAGCGGGGGCGATCGCGGCTGGCAGCGCAACACCCCGGAGCGGGTCTGGGTGCATCCGAGCTGCTCCTGGCTGCCTGCGGTTCACCAGGGACCGTTCGTCGCGCTCGACGACGATACGATCTTCACCGCCAACCACGGCAGCGCCCTCATCAGCGCTGACGAAGGCCGCACGTGGACCGAGACGGCACTGTTTCCGCCCGAGCTCGACCACGTGCTGGCGCAGGAGCGAGTGATCGCCCGCACGCCCGACGGGGTGCTGGTGGTGGCGTTCGTCGACAACGCCACCCGGTACTGGGATTGGGACCGCACGCTGCGCGAGGCGGTGCCGCACGTCCGCGCCGACGTCTACGCGGTGCGCAGCACCGACGGCGGCCGTACCTGGGAGCGGCCGGTGCTGGTGCAGCGCGGCTACTGCGGCGCGGTGCGCGGGCTGATCCACACCCGATCGGGCGCGCTGGTCCTGACCGCACAGGATCTGCGCCGCAAGCCGTCACGCCACGTGTCCTACACCTATACGTCCACCGACGCGGGGCAGTCCTGGACCCGTTCGGCACCCCTGGACGTAGGCGGCCACGGCCACCACGACGGCTCGGTCGAGGGGACGCTCGCCGAGCTCCGCGACGGCCGCCTGTGGATCCTGCTGCGCACCGCGTTCGGGTTCTTTTACCAGGCGTTCTCCGCCGACGACGGACGCACGTGGCACGGGTTCGGGCCGACCGCGATCGATGCGTCGGGCTCGCCCGGCTGGCTGCTGCGCCTGGTCAGCGGCCGGCTGTGCCTGGTCTGGAACCGCCGGCTTCCGGCCGGGGAGCGGACCGCCGCCTGCACGGAGGACCACGCCTCCATCGTTCCCGCCAGCACGCAGCGCGCCGAGCTGAGCATCGCCTTCTCCGACGACGATGGGACGTCGTGGAGCGCGCCGGTGGTGATCGCCCGCAACGAGCCGGGGCAGCGGGTCAGCTACCCGTTTGTGTTCGAGCGGCGTCCCGGAGAGCTGTGGATCACGACCATGCAGGGCTTCCTGCGGATCCGGGTGAGCGAGCGGGACCTGCTTCCCCCGCCGTGACCCACGCATCCACACCTCAAGCGCACGTTACCCCGCGGTATCGACGGTCCCCCGGTGCAACTCCACGGCGAACAGCCGCGCCCCGGTCAGGCGCAGGCGCAGCCGGAAGGCGCTGTCCGGAAGCCGCTCGCGTCCCTTCCAGACGATCGGCTGCGCGAGCCCGGACGCGCGGATCGGCACGCTGTCGGCGAGCGTGAAGCCGGGCAGCTCGGTCAGCCCGTCCGAGTCCAGCAGGGCCGCCTGCAGTTGCCCGCCCGCATCGATGACGGCGTTGGCTGCGAGCGAGGTCGCCGGCCCGGCGCGCAGCACGGCCGTCACCACCTGTCCGAACGGGGCGTCCGGCACGGTGACCAAGCTGCCGAAGCGCTCGCGCGGCATGCGGGCGATCCCCAGATTGCTGCGTCCTTCCATGCGATCGCCGGTCGGCGTGAATGCGGTGTAATAGACGAAGGTCTCCTCGCCGGCGTTGACCATCGGGCCCTGGATCATCAGCAGGTGGTCGTTGGAGCTATTCCCCCTGAAGTCGCGATCCCAGCCCATCTCCTGATCGCGTGGGACGAAGGTAAAGCCCGGCGCCGGCTCCTTGAAGTGCACCCCGTCCTCGCTGTAGGCGAACCCCAGATCGGCGGATGCCTGCTCGGCCAGGTAGTCCGGGTGCTCCGGCGGCGCATCGGTGATCGGGTGGTGCCACTGACCGGTGACCGCCAGGCAGACGTTCGGGTACGGGATGACGTAGGCGCCCAGGTGGTTCTCCTCCCGGTCCCAGCCGGTCCGGTACGGAGAGGATGAGCGCATCGGCTTGAAGAAGCCCACGCACATCTCCAGCGGCCAGGAATCGATCGTCGGCGACCGCCACACCGCCATCATCTTGGCGCCGACCATCCAGATCGCGGTGTGCCGCTGCAGTGGAGCGTACGCCATGGGCGGCGCGATGTGGCCGGCGACGTGATAGTTGCCGCGGTATCGATACAGACAGAAGCACTCGAAGTGCTGACGGATCGCTCCCGGTTCGTCCTGGAGCATGGTCCAGCGAAAGCCGTCCGGGCTGGCCGCGAACAGGGTGATGGACGGCCGTTCGAGGGCCGATCCGGTCTGGTGCCGCCACGCCATATACTCGTTTACCATCAGATAGCGGCGCTCCTCGGGGGCATCCGGCTGATACAGGATGTCCATGTTGCCGGAGCCCGGCGGCAGATCGACGATGTTGTTGCGGCGGGATCCGCCGTACTCCACCAGTCCCAGCTCGGGTCTGGTCCACGTCAGCCCGTCGTCGCTCTCCGCGTAGCAGATCCGTCCCGTGTCGTAGGAGTGCACGAGCTGCGGGTCGACGTCCGCGTAGTAGCCCCCCGCGGCGCGGCCGCGGCCGCCGCCGTCGTCGCGGGCGATGTACCACATCCGGAACCGCTCGCCGTCGTGCACCACCGGGCAGCACTGCATCCGGCGGGAGTCGACCGCGCCGGCCGGCCCGCGGGGCAGGATCGGGTTGCCGGCGTGCTTCTCCGGCCGGTGCATCTGCAGCCGGACGCGGTAGCGCCACGGCATGGCGTGATCGTCGAAGGCGAACAGCACCGCCCGGTCCCCGGCGCCGAGCCGTGTGCGATCGCTTACCGAAGTGCTCACTCTGGCCTCCTGCCGGATGGGACCCCTCCGGCCCCGCCCGTCGCTACCATCTGATAAGGTTACTCGCCATGCGTCAGCTCGTCTTCCGGCAATCCGCGTCGGCTCCGGGCGAGTCCCTGAGCGTCGGACAGCAGCGCTGGCGCAAGGCCAAGCGCTACCGGCTGCTGTATCTGCTGCTCCTCTTTCCGCTGGTCAACCTGTTCATTTTCGACTACATCCCGATCTACGGAGTCACCATCGCCTTCAAGGACTACCGCCTCTCCAAGGGAGTCATAGGAAGCCCCTGGAACGACTTCTGGCACTTCAGGATCCTCTTCCAGGACTTCTACTTCGGGCGCATCCTGCGAAACACGATCGCCATCAGCCTGCTGCGGCTGGGCTTCGGCTTTCCCGCGCCGATCATCCTGGCGATCCTGCTGAACGAGGTCCGCAGCACCGCGCTCAAGAAGTCGGTGCAGACGATCTCCTACCTGCCGCACTTCATGTCGTGGGTAGTGCTGGCCTCGATCGTCATCGAGGTATTCTCGCCGCAGCGCGGACTGCCCGCCTACCTCTACCGGCTGCTCGACATCCAACCGGTCCCCAACGTGTTCACGGACCCTGCGCTGTTCCTGCCCATGCTGATCTCCACGGGCATCTGGCAGGGCGTGGGATGGAGCTCGATCATCTACCTGGCCGCGATGTCGTCGATCGACCCGGAGCTGTACGAGTCGGCGGCCATCGACGGGGCCAGCCGGCTGCAGGCGGCGTGGCACATCACCGTGCCGTCGCTGCTGTACGTGATGGTCATCCTGTTCATCCTGCAGCTCGGCCAGCTCCTGAACGCCGGGTTCGACCAGATCTTCAACCTGTACAACCCGCTGGTCTACGAGGTGGCCGACATCATCGACACCTACGTGTACCGCAAAGGCTTCGAGGACCGGAAATACGACTTCGCCACCGCCGTCGGCCTGTTCAAGAGCGGTGTCGGCGTGATCCTGATCGTGGGCGCCAACCTGATCATCCGGCGGCACAGCGAGTACGGACTGTGGTGAGCGCAGCGAACCACACCCGAAGGGTGAGCCCATGACGCTGCGGCGCTCGAGGACGCCGCTCGGCACGGCCTTCGAGGTGGCCAACCACCTGCTGCTGGTGCTGTTCGCGCTGACCATCGTCTACCCGTTCTGGAACACGATCATCCTGTCGTTTTCCGGCAACACCGAGGTCACCTCCCTCGGCTTCACGATCTGGATCGACGAATGGAACACCAGCGCCTACCGGTTCGTCTTCACCCGCGACGACGTGGGGCGGGCGTACCTCAACTCCATCCACCGCACCACGATCGGCACCGCTCTGATCATCGTCCTCACGCTGTGCGCCGCCTACCCGCTGTCCAAGCGCGACCTGCCGGGACGCACCTTCGTGACGATCTACATCCTGGTCACCATGTTCTTCTCGGGAGGCCTGATCCCGAATTTCCTGCTGATCCGCTCCCTGGGCCTGATCGACTCGCGTCTGGCCCTGATTCTGCCGATCGCCACCAGCGGCTTCTACATCATCATCATGCGCAACTTCCTGATGGCGCTCGATCAGGCGCTGGAGGACTCGGCGTTCATCGACGGGGCCAACTATGCGCAGATCCTCGTGCACATCATCCTGCCGATCGCCAAGCCGGTGGTCGCGACCGTGGCGCTGTGGGCAGCGGTCAGCCACTGGAACGCCTGGCTCGATGCGCTCATCTATACGACCAGCAACGAACTGCGGGTGCTGCAACTGCTCCTGCGCAAGATCGTGTTCGATGCGGAGGAGCGGTTTCGACGCATGCTGGAGGGGTTCATCCAGATCGAGGAGGATGTGGACGAGCTGCCTATGGTGTCGGTGAAGAGCGCCGTCACGCTGCTCACGATCGGCCCCATCGTCCTGGTCTACCCGTTCGTGCAGCGCTACTTCATCCGGGGGATTCTGGTCGGATCGCTAAAGGGTTAGACTCCCGCATCGGACTGTGAGGAGGTCGTGCGAGCACGATCACGTGGTCGTCGCTCGCACTGCGTCCCGCAAGGAGGAGAAGCCGATGAAGAAGATCACGACGATGCTGTTCGCACTGCTCGTCGCGCTCGTCCCGGCCGCGCTGGTGACCGCCGCCGGTCAGGAGGAAGGGATGGCCGACGAGGTGATGACCGTCACCTGGATGTCCCGGTTCCCGGACTCCGCCGGTGAGCAGCACCTGGAGGAGCGGTTCGGAGTCAACATCGAGAGCAACGGCGTCTGGCCGTTCCACGAGCGGGAGAAGGAGGACATCCTGCTGGCCACCGGCGAGCTGCCTGACGCGTTTCCGATCGGCCAGCTCGACCAGTTGGTGGCGGACGGCCACATCCGGCCGATTCCCATTACGATAATTCGGGAGAACATGCCCCGCTACACGGCGCTGATGGACGAGCGCCCGCTCGGCTGGCTGCTGAGCCGCAACCCGGACAACCCGGACGAAATGATGCGAATCAACGGCTTTCTGGAGAACGCCAACGGCATCCTGATCTGGACGTCGTTCCGGGCGGACCACGCGGAAAGCCTGGGCATGGGTCTGCCGGGCTACCAGGAGGGCAAGGTGGCGCTCGACACCTGGGGCGCCGCGTACTCGTACGACATCGACCTGCCGCTGAGCTGGTTCGAGGACCTGCTGGTTGCCTTCCGGGACGGTGACGTCGACGGCAACGGCCGCGCCGACACGATCCCCATGAGCGGCCACGAGCGCATGGGCTGGATGTGGCCCCCGGTGCTGGGGGCGTTCGGGCTGCACCACAACTTCAACGTTGGCGCCAACGGCGTGACCAACTACTTCGCCGACGGCCAGACCCACCTGCAGCCGATCTCGGACCGCTACCGGGATTTCCTGCGCAATGCGGCCAAGTGGTACGAGATGGGCCTGATCGACACCGAGTTTCCCAGCCTGACGCTGCAGAAGGCGTGGGAGAAGATCCATGCGGGACAGGTCGGGCTGACGTTCGGGACCTCCGCGGCGTATGCCGGCAATCCCAGCATCAAGAACCGCCCGCCCACCGCCTTCGTGCGTGAGGAAGACTTCGGCACCGGCGCCGAGGTGGTGGTCGTGCCGCCGCCGATCGGTCCGGCCGGCATCCAGGGCGGCGGCAACTACCTGACCAGCCACGACGGGGTCGGCTTCGGCGGCGGCCTGTTCATCCACAGTTCGGTGAGCGATGAGAAGCTGGCCAAGATCCTGCAGATCCTGGACTACTACAAGCTCGATTCCGAGGGCCGCTTCCTGGGCCAGTATGGGATCCCCGACGTCCACTTCACGTGGCAGGGAGAGCCGTTCAAGTCCGGAGTGACCCGCACGCCCAAGGCGGAGGTTCCCGAAGGCGACTGGCCTGAAGACGGCCAGTTCGCGATGTACCCGGGCATCGGCCCGTGGACGGACTCGCAGGTCAGCATGAGAAGGGAGATGGTCCGGTTCTACAGCCACTACGTCGTCGGCGGCAGAGGGCCAGAGCTGCAGAAGCGCACCTACCGGTGGGACAACTTCCGCGAGACCGACATGCCGACGATCAACGAGCGCTACGGCGAGACGCTGAACACGATGTTCAACGAGTACTACCTCAAGGCGGTCACCGGCCAGGCCGACCTTGAAGGCGATTGGGACGAGTACGTCGCCCGCTGGAAGGCCAACGGCGGCGACGAGATCATCGCCATCGCCGATCAGTGGCCGATCGTGGACGAGTACCTGCAGGGACGCATGACCTACTGACGCGAAGCGGAGCGGGTGCCCGCTCGGAGTCTGTCGGATTGGCGCGTCAGCGGCATATCCGACAGACTCCATAGCAGACCGGTGGGGATGGGCCAAGAGCGGAGCCGCAGGCGACGGTCTTGGGGCGGCGTCACCCGCCCCCATCGTCGAGCGGAGGGACGGGCGGTGGCGATGACCGAACAGCAGAAGAACGACTTCGACGAGAACGGATTCATAGTCCTTGAGGACTTTCTCACCCCGGACGAGTTGGACCGGCTACTGTCGGCGGTCGATGAGGTGGGCGCGAAGGTTCGGAGTGCAAAGGGCCTGGGGCCCGGCGACCCCTTCGCCGTCCGCAACGCGCTGGCCCACCACGAGGCGTTCCTCGACCTGATCGACCACCCCGGGATGCTGCCGCTGGTCGTCGACGCCATCGGCTGGAACATCCAGATCCGCACCTCGCACCTCGACTACCGCCCACCGTACCCGCGCGATCTGCGCGCCGGCGCGCTGGGAAGCGGCACGGGTGCCGACCACGAAGCCGGGTACCGGAACGTGGTCTGGCACCCCGACCTGGCCGGCGACTACCTCCTGGAAGCGCCGTCGCTCGACGGGCGGCTGCCCTTCATGGAAGTCAAGGTGTTCTACGTGCTCTCGGACCTCACCGAGTCCAACTCCGGCAACCTGTGGCTGATGCCGGGCAGCCACCGGCGCCGCCCGCAGGAGCTCCGCGACCTGGACAACCAGGTGGATCCCGACGAGGCCGTGGAGCTCCGGCTGCCGCCAGGGGCGGCCGTGCTGTGGCGCACCGCCACGTGGCACTGCGTGGGTCCCAACCTGTCCGACAAGACCCGGAAGGTCATGCACGTCGGCTACCATTACCGATGGCTCCGCCCCACCGACTACGTGCGCCAGGATCCGGACCTGGTCGCCCGCAGCTCGCCGATCCGACGCCAGTTGCTCGGCGAGATGGCCACCGACAGCGACCCGCTGGGCGACGACCCACAGTTCCACCCGGAGTCGGCATACTGGATCCCGGCGAGTGCCAAATGGGACGACGTGCCCCTGAAGGCCTATGCCGAAGAGCGCTTACCCGGCTGACCCTGATGATGAACCCGAATCACCGAAGATCCGACACGAGGAGGTGCCGTGAAAACCTAAGCTCTCATCCTGGTTGCCCGCACAGCCATCCTGGCTCCCCGCACAGCGGCGCGACGGCATCCGGGAATCGATATCGCCCAGACACTTTCTACATCGTCCACCACGATGTAGAGGAGAGACAACAAGTGAGAAAAACCTTAGTCATCGCACTCGCGCTAACCCTGTTGGCAACCGTCTACTCGTTCGCCAGCGGCGACGAGGAGGGCGGAGACGGCAGGCGTACTCTGAAGGTCATGATGTACCCGGACCAGATCCCCAGCATCAAGGCGTACGACGGAGTCACCGATGGTGAATTCGGCAAGCAATTCAACGTCGACATCGAGTACGTAGCGACCACCGGCAGCTTGACGGAGCACATCGCGCGCTTCAATCAGCTTCTGGTATCACGGGATACGGAACACGGAGTCCTGGTATCGTTCGAGCCCCTGGTACCGCTGTTCGCGGAGACCGGATTGTTGCTGCCGCTCGACGGTCTGTTCCCCGAGGAGCTGACCGACGACCTGATTCAATGGGAATTCTACACGTTGGATGGCAAGCACTACGGATGGAACTGGGTAAGTGACACCAACGTCATGTACCTGCGCCTGGACATGATGCGCGAGGCGGGCCTGGATCCCGACCAGGTCCTTCCCCTCACCACGCTCGATGAGCTGTGGGACCTTGCCGAGGCCTTGACCCAGAGAGACGAGGCGGGCAACACGACGGTAGCCGGCTTCTGCTTCCAGTCCGGCGCCCTGGACCACTACTACCAGTTCTTCAGCGCCTTCGGAGCCGGCAAGCTGTACAACGATGACGGCACCGCCAACATCGGTACGCCGGAAGCCGCCGCCGGCTTGAAGTACATGACCGACATGTTCAAGGCCGGCATCATGGCTCAGGATGCGCCGAACACGACGGTGCACACCTTCTTCCTCGACGGGCAGGCAGCGAGCTGCTGGAGCTGGCCCTACTTCCCGCACTTCGGGAAGGAGCAATTCGGCAAGCCGAACCTGGGCTACAACGTCGTTCCCAACAACGGCGGCGGTGTCGCCATGACCGGTCACGCGTACTTCATCAACGGATTTGCCTCCCAGGAGACACAGGACCTGGCGGTCGAGTGGATCAAGTGGTTCCAGGGTCCGGAAGCCCACCGTTACTACTCCACGATCTTCGCGATCGGTCCGCCCTACCTGTCCATGCTGCTCGACGACGAGCTGCGGGCTCAGCACCCCGAGTGGCAGGTCATCCTCGACCTGATGAGGACCCGCGAGATCACGTCCCGGCCCGGCGAGGAAATGGCCGGCGCGTTGACGCAGGCATTCATCGATGTCGTGCAAGGGGGCAAGGAACCCCTCGAGGCGCTTAAGGAAGCCGAGGCGAGCGTACCTCCGGACCTGAATACGGTCAATTTCGGAGGGTTCAATATCGGCACGTACTGGAAAGACCGACTGGCCGGGCAGTAGACGCTTGACAGCCATGGCCGATCGGGCTCAGCCACTTGGCTGAGCCCGATCGGAACGCTGGGTAATCATGAAATTCGCACTGTCAACGAAGATGAAGATCATGGGTTTGCTGTTCGTGCTGCCCAGCCTTCTGTTTCTGTTCGCGTTCTTCGTCTACCCTATCCTCAGGTCCGTCTACATCTCGTTCTTCGACTACAGCGTGGGCCGAGACCTCATTTTCTCCGGCTTGTCCAATTACGCGGCGATCCTGACGGACCAATCCTTTTGGCATGCCGGCTACATCACGCTACGCTATGCCGTCTCGGCCCTGGTCCTGGAGCTCGTCGGCGGCTTCGTCTTCGCCCTGACCTACAGCCGCCTCAAGGCCACCAGGTACTTGCGCGGCATCCTCATCATCCCGCTGGTCATCCCGATCCCGATCTTCGCCGCCATCTGGCAGTACATCTACAACCCTCAGTACGGACTGCTCAACGGCTTCCTGCAAAGCCTGGGCTTCACCGGCCAGCCCATCTATCTGACCGATCCCGACAGGTCTCTTATCTCGATAGTGGTAGCGCAGACGACGTGGGTGGTGTTCGTCGTCATGTTCCTCCTGATCGCCGGGATGCAGAGCATAAAGGACGAATATTATGAAGCGTCCCGTATAGACGGAGCCGGCGCCACCCAACAGTTCTTCAAGATAACCCTGCCCCTGCTGAAGCCCACCATCACCTTCATCGTCATATTCAGGATGATGGACTTGATGCAGGCATTCACCACCATCTACCTCATGATGTCCACGGCGACCGGAACCGCCGTCACGCGGGATACGAGGGTGTGGTCGATCATGATTTACCGGGAAGCGTTCGTGAGGTTTCAGCTCGGTTCGGCAGCGTCCATGTCCCTGATCGTGTTTATGTTCATACTGGTCCTGATAGTCCTCTACCTCTGGTCCTCCAAGACCTACGAGGCGTCGCTGGAATGAGCCGCGGGAATCGAGTCAAGGAGATCGCGTCATGACGTCCATCGATCCCAAGAAATACCTGGTCATCAGCCTGAAGACCGTGATTATCGCCGCCAGTCTGTTCCTGGCGCTCTTCCCGGTCGTGTGGATGGTGTTTCTGTCGTTCCTGCCAGAGCTTAGGACACCGAAGTTCCCTCCTCCCGTGGGGATGAGCGATTTCTCGGTTCGCAACTATGTGGGCCTGCTGTTCCTCGGGAAGGACGTGGGTGCCCTCGAAGGGCTCGGATCCATTTCCCAGTATCCGGTGCTGAGGATCATACTGAACAGTGGATTCGTGGCGATCAGCGCCACTGCGCTCACCATATTCCTTGGTCTCAACGCGGCTTACGCGTTTCATCGGTTCGACTTCTGGGGGAAGAGACTGCTCTACACGTCGATAATCATAGGCAGGATGTTTCCCCTTATCTCCCTGATCGTCCCGTTCTATTTGCTGTTCGCACAGCTCAGAATGATAAACAAGATTCCGAGCCTGATCATCGTCCACACGATCATATTCCTGCCCCTGTTCATCTGGTTCTGCAGAGGATACATGCAGTCCATTCCAGCCGCGATGCTCGATTCCGGCAAGGTGGACGGGGCGAGCGAAGTCCGGATCCTGTGGGGACTGGTGGCGCCCGTCGTGCTTCCGGCGATCTTCGGCATGGGGATCCTGATCTTCATCTTTTCCTGGGGAGAATACTTCTTCGCATCGGCACTGCTGTGGGATAACTACTCGATCACGTTTCCGCTTCTCCTGCAGTTGGCTCTGACGAGTTTCACGGGCAGCACCTTCTTCTGGTCGGCCATAATGGCGCTGGGCGTGGTGGGCGCTATCGTACCGCTCGTGATCGGCATCGTCTTCCAGAAGCAGATCATCTCCGGGCTCACCGCCGGCGTCGGGAAGTTCTGAGTCGCCGGAGTCGCTAAGCCGGCGGCCGCGCTACAGCTTCCCGGCCTTGCTGAGCTGGATTGACGGCGCGCCTCTCTGGATGCGGCAGACGACGGTTTCGGTGTTGCGAACGGAGTCGGCGAGGCGTTCGACCTGCTTGGGAATCGTGTTCGGCGGCAATGCATCCGCACGGAAGAACTCGATCCGGTCCGCTTCGTCGCTCAGCGCGATCTCGCCGCCTACCCGTCTGCAGAGGAACGAGAACACCAAGTCGTCGGCCTCGGGTTTGCTGTAGACCCCGGCCAGTCTGGCGACCTCGACGTCGAGCTCGGTCTCTTCCTTGACCTCTCGTATCACGCCGTCCCACGGCGCCTCGCCGTGCTCCAAGGCCCCGCCGGGCAGGTTCCAGAGATCGTGATCGCGGCGGTGACACAGCAGCACCCGGCGGTCGTCGTCCTGAATGATCGCGAAGACGCCGATGGTGAACGTGGGCTTCATGTCGAATGGTTTCCGTTGCGCAGACCGACGTCAAGGCGCGGTACGACCTACGACTTGCCGGACTGGGATGCGCGTGCCGAGGACACGCACGGCTTCGGCACCGACGGGCTGCGCCGCGGCGACCCGCTGAACACACCGACCACTCCGCAACTGGCGTAGACTCGGTTCCCGACCGGCCGTCCCTGCCCGATGAGACTGGCGGAAACAGCCTATGCGCGGGAATGGTTGCGCGTAGATTTGAAAGTTGCGCGCTCAGCCACTATAGTTGCGCGTAGAGACTTTCGCGCAATTTCAGAGGGGACCACATGGCACGGCATGTGCGGGAAGAGCATCTTCTGGCAATCGAAGATGTCTTGCGAGAACACCCGGAGGGCAGGACCGCATCGCAGATCCATGACGCTCTGACCTCTGCGCCGCCACACCGGACCCTGCAATACCGCCTGAAGTCCCTCGTCGACAGCAAGCGCCTGATCATGGAGGGCACGGCTCGCTGGGCGCGCTACCGCCTGCCACGACCGATCTCACTGGCTTTTCAAGCGGTCGCGGGGTCCCCAACCGCCAGTTTTCGCCTTGAAGTCCTGCCGCCGTTGTCGACGCCCGGCGCTGAGATCCGGGAGTATGTCCGCCAGCCGTGGCGGCGCGCCGCCCGGGCGGTTATGACCGAACGTTCCTCGATTCGTACTGGCCCAACGAGACCTTCTACCTCTCGCAAGCGGAACGAGAGCACCTCCGGGAAGTGGGCCGACCGGTGATCGCCGACCAACCCGCCGGCACCTACGCCAGACAATCCTGAACACGCTGCTGATTGATCTGTCCTGGAACTCGAGCCGCCTCGAGGGCAACACCTATTCGCTGCTCGATACCACGCTCCTGCTCGAACTTGGCGAAGAATCGGAAGGAAAGCAGCGACTCGAAGCGCAGATGATCCTCAACCACAAGGAAGCGATCGAGTTTCTGGTGGACGAGGCAGAGGAGATCGACTTCAATCGGCATACCATCCTCAGTCTCCACGCACTGCTGGCGGACAACCTGCTTGCCGATTCGCGTGCGCTGGGGCGGCTCCGGCATATCGCCGTCGGTATCGACGGCTCGGTCTTTCATCCGCTGAAGACGCCGGCCCTGATCGAAGATTGCTTCGATCAGATTCTTGACACCGCCGCCGCGATCAGTGATCCGTTCGAGCAGGCCTTCTTTGTGATGGTGCAACTTCCCTATCTGCAGCCGTTCGATGATGTGAACAAGCGTGTATCGCGGCTCGCTGCCAACATTCCACTGATCAAGGCAAATCTGGTGCCGCTGTCCTTCGAGGACGTACCGCGGGAACTGTATACCGAAGCGATACTCGGCATGTACGAGATGAAGCGCATCGAATTGCTGCGCGACGTGTTCATCTGGGCCTATGGGCGATCCGCCGACCGCTACGCCGCGGTGAGGCAGTCCCTGGGCGAGCCCGATCCGTTTCGGTTGCAGCACCGCTCGGCGCTGCGCGAGGTGGTCGGTGCGGTCATTCGCGAGCGCATGAACAAGAAGCGAGCCACCGCCCACGTCGCCGCGTGGACCCAGGAGCACATCGATCAGCCGCAACGCGAGCGGTTTCAGGAAGTCGCCGAGAGAGAATTGCTGAGTCTGCACGAGGGCAATTTCGCGCGCTACCGGGTCAGGCCGTCCGAGTTCGAGGCGTGGCAGGAAGTCTGGACCAGACCATGAGCCGCGCGCCCAACATTCTGTTCATCATGAGCGACGACCACGCGTCGCATGCCATGAGCTGCTACGGCAGCCGCATCAACCGCACGCCGCAGCTCGACCGCATCGCCGCCGGCGGGATGCGGTTCGACAACTGCTTCTGCACCAACTCGATCTGCACGCCGAGCCGGGCCACGATCCTGACCGGCACCTACAACCACGTGAACGGCGTCACCACGCTGGCCACCATGATGGACAACCGCCTGCAGACCTTCCCGAAGCTGCTGCAGGCCGCCGGCTACCAAACCGCGCACGTCGGCAAGTGGCACCTGGGCCAGGGACCGGCGCACTGGCCTACCGGCTTCGACTACTGGACCGTGTTCCCCAGCCAGGGGCGCTACTTCGACCCCGAGATGGTGGAGATGACCCAACCCGGGGTGATCCCCGGCTACGCCACCGACATCGTGACCGACCACTCGCTGCGCTGGCTCCGGCAGCGCGACCGGTCGCGACCGTTCCTGCTGATGTGCCACCACAAGGCCCCGCACCGGCCGTGGGACCCGCATCCCCGGCACGCGCAGCGCTACGCGGACGAGGAGATCCCCTATCCGGAGACCTTCGACGACGACTATGAGCACCGGGCCCGCGCCGCCGCCGCCGCAGAGATGCGGATCGAACGCGACTTCGTGGCCGGGGACGTGAAGGTCGCGCCCCCCGATCCCGACCATCCCGACCGCCGCCTCGGCGCCGGCGGCGCGCCGCTCACGCCCATCGGCGGCGCGCCGGTGGATTTTGCAGCGCCCCACGAGCGCAAGCGCTGGCTCTACCAGCGCTATATCAAGGACTACCTGCGCTGCGTGGACGCGATCGACGAGGGCGTAGGGCGGCTGCTCGACTACCTCGACGACGACGGGATCGCGGACGACACCATCGTCGTCTACACCTCCGACCAAGGCTTCTTTCTCGGCGACCACGGCTGGTACGACAAGCGCTTCATGTACGAGGAGTCGCTGCGCATGCCGTTCATCGTGCGCTACCCGCGCGCCGTGCAGCCGGGCACCGTCAACGGCGACATGATCCTCAACGTCGACTTCGCGGAAACCTTCCTCGACTACGCCGGGGTGGCGATCCCGGACGACATGCAGGGACGGTCATTGCGTCCGCTGCTGGAGGGCACCACTCCTGCCGACTGGCGCACCGCCATGTACTACCGCTACTGGATGCACGGCTCCGATCACAACGTGTGGGCGCACTACGGGGTGCGCACGCACACCCACAAGCTGGTCTACTACTACGCCGATCCGCTCGCCATACCCGGCAACACCGGCCGCCGCGAGGAGCCGGAATGGGAGCTGTTCGACCTGCAGTGTGACCCGTGCGAGATGCACTCCGTGTACGGCGACCCGCGCTACGCGGCGCTCACCGCGGAGCTGACCGATCTCCTGCACGAGCTGCAGGCCGCCGTCGGCGACCGGCCCCACGTGCCCGCTTGAGGCGCTAAGCGTTAGCCTGCCACAAGGAGCACGCACCACCGCGAGAGCCGGCCGAGTGAGTGGCATGTCTTGGCTGGGACGGCCCCCATTTTCGGGCCGTGCTCTCGGGCGGTTGGGCGCGACGCGCCGACGCGCCGGCGATGGGTGGCGCGGTCAGCGGGATCCGCGGCACTCTGAGGTATGAGCAGCCGGTTCGGCAGCGGCGGCGCGGTCGTGATCGGGTCGCGGCTGGAGCCTTTGGTCGATCGCTTCCTCATCGAGGAGACCCGCGGCGCGGTGCGGCTGGAGCTTGGCACGCCGGTCGAGCGCGAGCTGGTGTTCGTCCATGACCGGCCCTGGGAAGGGAACCGCTCGGGGCTCACCACGATCATCCGCGACGGCGCGGTCTGCCGCATGTACTACTGCGGGTCGCAACTCGATCTGCACGACGGCGGCTATCGCATCCCGCACAACTACACCTGCTACGCACAGAGCGCCGACGGCCTGACCTGGCACCGCCCGGACCTCGGGCTGGTCGACCTGCCGGGCGGGGAGCCGAACAACGCGATCCTGACCGGCCAGCCTCCCCTCACCTTCACGCCGTTCCTGGACACCAACCCCGACTGCGCGCCCGATCAGCGTTTCAAGGCGCTGGCGCTCAAGTACGACCCGCCGCCGCGGGCGCTGTACGGCTTCGCCTCCGCGGACGGCATCCACTGGTCGCAGATCGGCGAACAGCCGCTGATCACCACCGGCTACTTCGACTCCCAGAACATCGCGTTCTGGGACGCCACCCGCGGCGAGTACCGGGCCTACGTGCGCGATTTCCACGGCAGCCGCGACGCGGCCGCCCGCGAGGTCGCCGTGCGCGATGTCCGCACCTGCACCTCGCCCGACTTCCTGGCCTGGACCGAGCCGCAGTGGCTGTCGTACGAACCGGAACGGTTCGCGGAGATCTACACCAACCAGATCAACCCCTACTACCGCGCACCGCACCTGTTCGTCGGCCTGCCCATGCGCTACGTCACCGGCCACGGCCACGTGACGGAGCTCAACGAGCGCATCTCCCGGTCACAGGAGCGGTTCGGCACCAGCTACACCGACACGGCGCTTATGACGAGCCGCGACGGGAGCGCCTTCGACCTGTGGGGCGAGGCGTTCATCCGCCCCGGGCCGGTAGCGAAGGGCCGCTGGCACTACGGCGCCAACGGCACCGCGCTGGGGATGCTTCAGACGCCGGGCGAGGGCGGCACCACCGAGCTCTCGCTGTTCGTCGACGAGGGCGGCTGGGACCACCCGTCACGGCTGCGCCGGTACGCGCTGCGGGTCGACGGCTTCGCATCGATGCGCGCGGGAGCGGCCGGCGGCGAGGTGCTGACCCGGCCGTTGATCTTCGCCGGCGACCGGCTGGTGCTGAACGTCTCCACCTCGGCCCTGGGGTGGCTGCGCGTGGAGGTCCGGGATCGGGAGGGCCGCACGCTCGACGGGTTCGCGGAGGATGACTGCGTCGAGGTGTTCGGCGACGACATCGAGCAGGAGGTGCGCTGGCAGGGCGCCCCGGACCTGGGCCGCCTGGCCGGCACGCCGGTCCGGCTGCGCTTCACCATGCGCGACGCCGACCTGTACTCACTGCGGTTTCGCGACGGAGGAGCCGGGTGACAGAGGTCACGCGCATCGAGCCCGGCGGGAGGGCGGTGCTGTTCGCCTTCGACGACCGGAGCATCCCGTGGCGCTATCGCCTCCGGCTGGAGATGCACCGGCCCGAGAAGTACGACGGCAACCCGGTCATCGCGCGCGGCCCGAGTGGCGCGGCCGACGAGCGGCGCGCCGAGAACAGCCCGGTCATTCACGACGGCGAGCGCTTCAGGATGTGGTACATCGCCCGCGACGACGGCGCCGGTGAGACCGCGCCCGGCGAGCGCGAGCGCTACAACGCGTCACGCGGCGGCCGGGGCGGCATCAGCGAGATCGGCACGACCGGCGACATCGTCCACTCCTACGATACCGGCCGCATCTGCTGTGCCGAAAGCGACGACGGGTACCACTGGCACAAGCCCGACCTGGGGATCGTCGAATACCGCGGCAGCACCCACAACAATATCTGCGACCTCGAGCCCGGCACCGGGTCGATGGACGTCCTGTTCCAGCCCGACGCCCCGCCTGCGCGGCGCTACCTGATGGTGATCGAATTCACCGCCTGGCGGCACCTGAAGAAGCCGCCGCCGCTGGAGATGCCCTCGATCACCCGCTTCGCCGCCAGCCCGGACGGCTACCGCTGGACCATGCTGCAGGAGGATCCGGGCGTCGTCGGCCAACACCACGAGGTGTTCTGCCTGTACCGGTACCGGGACCGCTACCACATCGCCGGTCACCAGGCATCACCCCTGCTGTACCTGCCCCTGCAGCGTCACCGCGCCCTTCCGTACTGCGGCCCACGCACCATGGTCGTATGGCGATCGCCGGACGTGGACCGCTGGCCGCTCGAAACCTGCCACGCCTTCTTCAAGCCGATGCAGTCCTCCTCGCCCTACCGGACCGGCTGGGACCGCGAGGAGGTGCACATGGGCGCCTACGTGACGCCGTACCCCAACGTCTGCCTGGGCGTCTGCGGGCAGTGGCACCACCCGATCACCGGCGCGCCCGAGCGGCCGGACTACCGGGGCGAGGAGGTCGCCGTCGACTTGGGATTCATCCTCAGCAACGACGGCGTGCACTTCCGCGAGCCCGCTCCCGGCTTCACCTTCGTCGGCCGCGACCAGGAGCTGTCGTGGGACCGCGACTGGCGCGACAACACGACCCGTGACCGGATGCTGGAGCAGGGGCCGGTGCTCATGGAGCAAGGGCCGCTGCTCAACATCGGCGACCGGACGGTCCTCTACTACACGGCCTGCACGCCGCACGGCAACCTGATGGGATCGATGAGCAACATCGGCATGGCCACGCTGCCGCGCGAGCGGTTCGGCAGCCTGACCCCGGTGGACGGCGCGGCTTACGGCCAGGCGGTCACCGACACGATTCAAGCAGCGTCGGCGGCGCAGCTCTGCGCGAACGTGGAACTGCCGCCGGGCGGCCGACTGGAAGCCGCGCTCACCGATCCGGACGGGCTGGCCGAGCTGCCCGGCTACGAGCTCGACGCCAGCCGGGCGCTGACCGAATCCGGCTTGGCGCAACGCCTCACTTGGCGTGACCGGCCGGCGCTGCCCGCCGGCGCCTTCCGCATCCGCATACGCCTCACCGCAGGGTCCCGGCTCTACGCCCTCTACGTGGAGGGATAGCCGGCCCGTTCCACCGCTCGGCGACCTACACCTTGATGATCGATTGACGCGGCACGCCGAGTCGCCGAGCTTCCTTGTCCAACGACGCAATCATCCACACCGGAAAGTCCACGTTCACGCGCTTCACGCTCTGCCCGGGCCTCCTGGCTCCGGGCATTTCCAGATACGGTGTGATGTCTTCTCCCAGATCGCACCGATGCTCCAATTCCTCACACTTCATAGACCGCAGCACCATCTACACCGACACCGCGCTTATGACGAGCCGTGACGGGAGCACCTTCGACCTGTGGGGCGAGGCGTTCATCCGCCCCGGGCCGGTGGCGAAAGGCCGCTGGCACTACGGCGCCAACGGCACCGCGCTGGGGATGCTTCAGACGCCGGGCGATGGCGGCACCACCGAGCTCTCGCTGTTCGTCGACGAGGGCGGCTGGGACCACCCGTCACGGCTGCGCCGGTACGCGCTGCGGGTCGACGGCTTCGCCTCGCTGCGCGCGGGCGCCGCCGGCGGCGAAGTGCTGACCCGGCCGTTGATCTTCGCCGGCGACCGGCTGGTGCTGAACGTCTCCACCTCGGCGCTGGGGTGGCTGCGCGTGGAGGTCCAGGATCGGGAGGGCCGCACGCTCTACTACGGCCTGCTCGTCACGCCGGCCGCTGACCCCGGCGCGCCGATCACGCTGCGGTTCGCGCTCAAGGACGCCGATCTCTATTCGCTGCGCTTTCGCTGATGCTCCCGGTAGCGCGATGCGGTCCCGTGCGCCATCCTGAAGCGTGAGCGCCGCATCCGGCACGACCGAACCGCTTCGCATCGGTTCTCGGCTGGAGCCCATGCTGGACCGATGTCTGATCGAGGAGACCCGCGGCGCGGTCGACCTCCGACTCGGCCGGCCGGTCGAGCGCGAGGTGGTGTTCGTCCACGACCGCCCCTGGGAAGGCAACCGATCCGGCTCGTCCACGATCTTCCGCGACGGCCCGATCGTCCGCATGTACTACCGCGGATCCCGCCTGGACCGGCACGCCAGCGGCTACTCGATTCCCCACAACTACACCTGCTATGCGGAGAGTGACGACGGCTTGGCCTGGACCCGCCCCGATCTGGGCATGCATGCGCTGGAAGAGGCGCAAGCCAACAACATCATCCTGTCAGGCCAGCCGGCCCTCACCTTCACGCCGTTCCTGGACACCAACCCCGACTGCGCCGCCGACCAGCGCTACAAGGCGCTGGCGCTCAGGTACGACCCGCCGCCGCGCGCGCTGTACGGCTTCGCCTCGGCCGACGGCATCCGCTGGTCGCAGATCGGCGACCGGCCGCTGATCACCACCGGCTACTTCGACTCCCAGAACCTCGCCTTCTGGGACGCCACCCGCGGCGAGTACCGGGCCTACGTGCGCGACTTCCACGGCAGCCGCGACGCGGCCGCCCGCGAGGTCGCCCTGCGCGACGTCCGGACCTGCACCTCCCCCGACTTCCTCGCCTGGACCGAGCCGGAGTGGCTGTCATACGAGCCGGAACGGTTCGCGGAGATCTACACCAACCAGATCAACCCCTACTACCGCGCACCGCACCTGTTCGTCGGCCTGCCGATGCGCTACGTCACCGGCCACGGCTACGTGACCGAGCTCAACGAGCGCATCTCCCGTTCGGAGGAGCGGTTCGGCACCAGCTATACCGACACGGCGCTGATGACGAGCCGTGACGGCCGCACCTTCGACCTGTGGGGCGAGGCGTTCATCCGCCCCGGTCCGGTGCAAAAGGGACGCTGGCACTACGGAGCCAACAGCGCGGCCCTGGGCATCCTGGAGACGGTTGATGAGGCCGGCGCCCCGGAGCTGTCGCTCTACGTCAAGGAGGGCGGCTGGGACGTCCCGTCGCAGCTCCGTCGCTACACCCTGCGGGTCGACGGCTTCGCATCGATGCGCGCGGGAGCGGCCGGCGGCGAGGTGCTGACCAGGCCGTTGATCTTCGACGGCGACCGGCTGGCGCTGAACGTCTCCACCTCGGCGCTGGGATGGCTGCGCGTGGAGATCCGGGACCGGGAAGATCGCGCGATCGAAGGGTTCGGGGCGGATGACTGCGTCGAGGTGTTCGGCGACGACATCGAGCATGGAGTGCGCTGGCAGGGCGCCGCGGACCTCGGCCGGTTGGCCGGCACGCCCGTGCGACTGCGCATCACCATGCGCGACGCTGACCTGTACTCGCTGCGCTTCTGTGACGGAGGAACCAGATGACCCGGATCGAGCCCGGAGGGAGGGCGGTGCTGTTCGCGTTCGACGACCAGAGCATCCCGTGGCGCTATCGCGTCCGGCTGGAGATGCACCGGCCCGAGAAGTACGACGGCAACCCCATCATCGCGCGCGGCCCGATGAGCACAGTCGACGAGCGCCGCGCCCAGAACAGCCCGGTCGTGCACGACGGCGAGCGGTTCAGGATGTGGTACATCGCCCGCGACGACGGCGCCGGTAAGACCGCTCCCGGCGAGCGCGAGTGCTACGAAGCATCGCGAGGAGGCCGCGACGGCATCAGCGAAATAGGCACGACGAGCGACATTGTCCATTCCTACGACACCGGCCGCATCTGCTGTGCCGAGAGCGACGACGGCTACCACTGGCACAAGCCCGACCTGGGGATCGTGGAGTACCGCGGCAGCACCCACAACAACATCTGCGATCTCGAGCCCGGCACCGGGTCCATGGACGTGCTGTTCCAGCCCGACGCGCCGCCGGAGCGGCGCTACCTGATGGTCATCGAGTTCACCGCGTGGCGGCACCTCAAGAAGCCGCCGCCGCTGGAGATGCCCTCGATCACCCGCTTCGCCGCCAGCCCGGACGGCTACCGCTGGACGATGCTGCAGGAGGAGCCGGGCGTCGTCGGCCAACACCACGAGGTGTTCTGCCTGTACCGGTACCGGGATCGCTACCACATCGCCGGTCACCAGGCATCACCACTGCTGTACCTGCCTTTGCAGCGTCACCGCGCCCTGCCGTACTGCGGCCCGCGCACCATGGTGGTCTGGCGGTCGCCGGACGTGGATCGCTGGCCGCTGGAGACCTGCCACGCCTTCTTCAAGCCGATGCAGTCCTCCTCGCCCTACCGGACCGGCTGGGACCGCGAGGAGGTGCACATGGGAGCCTACGTAACGCCCTACCCCAACGTCTGCCTGGGCGTCTGCGGGCAGTGGCACCACCCGATCACCGATGCGCCGCCCGAGAGGCCGGACTATCAAGGCGAGGAGGTGGCCGTCGACCTGGGATTCATCCTCAGCAACGACGGCGTGCACTTCCGAGAGCCGGCGCCGGGGTTCACCTTCATCGGCCGCGACCAGGAGCTGTCGTGGGACCGCGACTGGCGCGACAACACGACCCGTGACCGGATGCTGCTGGAGCAAGGGCCGCTGCTCAACATCGGCGACCGGACCGTCCTCTACTACACGGCCTGCACGCCGCACGGCAACCTGATGGGATCGATGAGCAACATCGGCATGGCCACGCTGCCCCGCGAGCGGTTCGGCAGCCTGACCCCGGTGGACGGCGCCGCCTACGGCCAAGCGGTCACCGATACGACCGAGGCAGGATCGGCGGCGCAGCTCTACGCGAACGTGGAGATTCCGCCGGGAGGCCGGCTCGAAGCCGCGCTCACCGACCCCGACGGGCTGGCCGAGCTCCCCGGCTACGCGCTCGACGCAAGCCGGGCGTTGACCGAGTCAGGCTTCAAGCAGCGTATCACGTGGCGCGGCCGGCCGACGCTGCCCGCCGGCGCCTTTCGCATCCGGGTACGCCTCACCGGGGGGTCCCGGCTCTACGCCCTCTACGTGGAGGGATAGCCGCCGGTCTACCAGCTCGACACGATGCGGTCGCGGTTGGGGATCGGGGCGCGCACGGCGGTGCCGCCGCGCAGGTGCGACTCGTAGAGGCCGAAGCCGATCTCGGTGGAGAGCATGGCGATCCGCAGGTTGCTCACGGCCGGCTGGCCGGTGCGGATTGCCTGCACCAGGTCGCGGATCTTGCGCACCGTGCCGCTCCAGTGCTCGACCGGCTCTACCGGGACCGGGTCGAAGCCGGCCCGCGTTTCCTTTCTGCGCACCGCAAGCTCCTCGCCGTCGTTGTGGACGCGGATCAGGCCGCCTTCGCAGACCAGCTCGAACTCCAGGTTGCCGGTGCCGACCACGGCGATGTCCGGGCCGTCGGCGAACTCGATCAGCGCGCTGCGGATCGACGGGTCCTTGACGAAGTTCATGTGCGAGGTGTCCCCCGGCGCCGGGTTGAGCGTGTCCAGCGTGCCGCGGATCGAGGTGACCTCCTCCGGATCGCCGGCCAGGTACAGCACCGTGTCCAGCCCGTGGCCGCCCACGCTGTTCCCCCAGAAGCCGACCACACGCTGCACGCGCCCCAGCTCGCCGCTCGCCGCGATGGCCCGTGCCTGCTGGTAGACCGTCCAGTTGCGCCGCGGCGGACCGAACTCCAGCATCACCCCGGCGCGCTCGAACGCTTCCCGGATGGCGTCCGCCTCCCGCAGGGTGCAGCACAGCGGCTTCTCCGCGAACATGCCCTTCACGCCGTGCTCGGCGCCGTAGATCATCGCCTCCGCGTGCTGCTCGGGCCGCGTGCAGATGCTCAGGATCTCCGGCTGCTCGGCGTCGATCAGCTCCCGGAAGTCCCGGTACCCGCGCGGCACGTTCCAGCGCCGCCGAAACTCCGCGAGCTTCGCGTCGTCGACATCACAGGCCGCGACGAGCTCGGTCACGTCGGTGGTCTCCGCGTAGCCGCCGGCGTGCGCGAGCGGCGGCACCACCCCGCCGCGCCACGGCGGCGTCCGTTCGTCGTCGATGGTGCTGGCGATCCGCCCGCAGCCGATCATGCCTACCTTCAGTCTCATGCGTCTGCCTCCTCGCTTTCGCTTTGGTCTTCCGCGCGCAGCCTGCGGCACACCGCCGCCGCCGCCGCCTCCGGTGACAACTCCGGCGGCAGGACCAGATCGGCCTGCACGCCGTGCCGGTCGTCGCCCGCGCGCACGATCAGCATGTCGTTGGGTTGATTGAGGATGCGCAGCGTCTCCGCTTCGTACCCGTCGAGATCGGCGACCGTGGTGATCACGATCTGGCCCGAATCGGTCAGGAAGTGGGCAATCTCACCAAGATTGCGGATGTTCTCGTCGCGCGTCTCACCGCTGGATGACTGGTGCTCGCGCTCGATGTCGGCGTCCAGCCCGCCGGCGAGATTGGAGAGGCCGAAGTAGTAGACGTTGTTGCCGCCGTGAAACAGCTCGCGCTCCACGTCCCGCGCAACCCGGACCAGCAGGGGATGCACCGAGCCGGTGAGCACCACCAGCCGCGGCCGCTGGCCGTAGCGGTCGGCGCGTTCGCCGCCGCTGATGGCGCCGTCCACCCAGGCGTAGTCGCGGCGCCGGACATGCTCGCGCAGCGACTCGCTCAGGTCCGACAGGTACTCGGTGATGATGCCGCCGCCGGCGATCTCGTACTGGTCGACCAGCACGAAGCGGCCGGTGGCGACCAGATCGGCGTCGATGCCCAGGTCGAAGGCGATCGGCTTGTGGGTCTCCAGCACGCACTCGGCCACCTCATGGCGGCCGACGTGCTGCTTCGCGTTGCTGCGCTCCAGGGTGTCGGCGTCGAGGACCTGCACGATCTCCTTCACGTGCACGGTCACCCGCGTGCTGGCCAGCTTCAGCAGGTAGCGCCGGCCGCGCACCAGCGGGTTGCGGTCCAGCCAGAACAGGTTGGCGCGAAAGGTGGTGCCCACCCGGGGCATCGCCTCGCCCACCCGGTACATCACCTCCCCCGGCCGCACGTACAGCTCCTCGGTCAGGGTGACGCCGGTGGCGGCGCCGGCCGCCGCCTCGCGCGTCGGCGGAATCTCGAAGCCTTCGATGCTGCGCACCCGCGACCGCTTGCCCGAAGGCAGGAACTCCACCGTGTCGCCGACGGCCACCGTTCCGCTGGTGATGGTGCCGGCGATGATGCGCGCGTCGTCTCCCCGCACCGGGAACTTGTAGACGTCCTGCACCGGCAGCCGCAGCGCGTGCTCGGTCTCCGGACCGGCGGAGTCCAGGGCGTCGATCCGCTCCAGCAGCGGCGGCCCGTCGTACCAGGGGGTGCGGGGCGAGGGCGCCACGAGGTTGTCGCCATGGCGCCCGCTCACCGGGACGAACCCGAGCGGCGTGGCCTGGATCTCTGCGAGAAACGCCGCGTACTCCTCGTGAATGGCCGCGAAGACCGACTGGTCGTAGCCGACCAGGTCCATCTTGTTCACCACCACCAGGATCTGCCGGATGCCCAGCATCGCGGTCATGAAACCATGGCGGCGGGAGTTCTCGCGCACCCCTTCGCGGGCGTCGATCACCAGGATCGCCGCCTCGGCGCGGGCGGCGCCGGAGATCATGTTCTTCAGGAACTCCACGTGCCCGGGCGCGTCGATGATGATGTAGCGGCGGCGCGCGGAGCGGAAGAACACCCGCGCCGCGTCGATGGTGATGCCCTGCGCCTGCTCGTCGCGGAGCGCGTCGATCAGGAACGCGTACTCGAACGGCTTGCCCGAGCGCTCGCAGTTGCGCCGCACCTGCTCGATCCTGCCGTCCGGGAGCGAGCCGGTGTCGTGCAGCAGGCGCCCCACCACGGTGCTCTTGCCGTGGTCGACGTGGCCGACGATGACGATGTTCATCGCCCCCAGATCCGCCGGCGGGGGCGCTGCGGTCTCCGCGGCGAGGGTGCTCACCGGTTCGGAAGCGGGACCGGCCATTACATGTACCCCTCGCGGCGCAGGGTCTCGAGCGTGCCGTCGCCCTCCTTGTCCTGCTCGCGGCCGGCCCGTTCGGCCACGTGCGAGAACTTGCCGGTGCGCAGCTCTTCCACGATCTCGCCGACCGTGGACGCGGTGGATTCGACCGGCGTCGTGCAGGGGTAGCAGCCCAGCGACCGGTAGCGGGTGCCGTCGCCCTGGTCGAAGTAGAGCGGCACCACCGGGATCCGCTCCGCTTCGATGTACTCCCAGATGTTGAGCTCGGTCCAGTCCAGCAACGGATGGATGCGGACGTGGGTGCCGGGCGCGAAGTCGGTCTTGAACTGATTCCACAGCTCCGGGGGCTGGTCGCCGATGTCCCAGTCGCTGTGCTGGTCGCGGGGGGAGAAGTAGCGCTCCTTGGAGCGGCTGCCTTCCTCGTCCGCGCGGGCGCCCACGATCACCCCGGTGTACGGCTCGGTGCTGGCGTCCTCGACGTAGCGGTCCTGCTCGTGATCGAACCGGTAGCGCGGCCAGGCGCCGGACAGCGTGTTGACCAGCGCGTCGGTCTTCAGCGCCTTGCAGCAGGCGATGCGCGACAGCGCGCCCGCCGGAAAGGTCCGCCTGGCATCCAGGGCGGCGCGATTCTCGCCATAGATCAGGTTGAGCTTCCAGTCGCGCACCAGCCGGTCGCGGTAGGCGATCATCTCCGGGATCTTGAACGAGGTGTCGATGTGCACCAGCGGGAACGGCACCTCCCCGAAGAACGCCTTGCGGGTCAGCCACAGCAGCACGGTCGAGTCCTTGCCGATCGACCAGAGCATGCAGAGGCGCGGGAACTCCCGGTACGCCTCGCGCAGGATGTAGACGCTCTGCGCCTCCAGGCGCGCAAGCGCGGTCACGAGGCGGCCCTCATACGACATTTGCGGACACGTGCAGCCCGCACTCCTTGGCCGCGTCCTGCTCCCACCACCAGCGCCCGGCGCGCGGGTCCTCGCCCGGCTCGACGGCGCGCGTGCAGGGAGCGCAGCCGATGCTCACGAAGCCGCGGTCGTGCAGCACGTTGTAGGGCACGCGGTGGGCACGCAGGTAGTCCCAGACCCGGTCGTCCGACCAGTCAGCCAGCGGATTGGCCTTGATCGCGCCGTGCGCGTGATCCCATTCCACGAACGGGGTGTCGGAGCGCTCCGGGCTCTGCGCACGGCGCAGCCCGGTGATCCACGCCGCGGCCCCGCCGAGCGCGCGGCGCAGCGGCTCCACCTTGCGGACCCCGCAGCAGCGGTGCCGGTCCTCCACGCTGGCATAGAACAGGTTGGGACCGGCGTCGCTCACCATCTCCTGGACCGCGCCGGCTGAGGGAAACAGCACCTCGTAGTGCATCCGGTAGTGGCTCATCATGCGCGCCATCAGGTCGTAGGTCTCCTGGTGCAGGCGTCCGGTGTCCAGCACGAAGATGGATGCCCGCGGGTCGATGCCGAGCAGCATGTGGCTCAGCACCTGGTCCTCGGCACCCAGCGAGGACGCCAGCTTCACCGCGCGGCCGTGGCGCTCGACCAGGGCGCCGAGCAGCGCCTCGGCGCCGCCGGCGGCGACCGCGTTCAACCGCTCGATGTCGGCCCTGTCCGCGTGCGTTGGGTCCGCGTTCGTTGGGTCCGCCTTCATCCGTCGTATCTCTTATCGGCTCCAGTCGATCGTCACGCCCAGCACGTCCGCATCGTGCTGCAGCATCCGGTAGGCCGTCGCGGCCTCACCGGGCGCGAATCGATGCGTGACGAGCTCCTCCACCTCGATCACTCCCTGCTCGATCAGGGAGAGCGTCCGTTCCATCCGCTGCCGCTCCTGCCCGTTCGGGAAGTGGGTGGTGGTCTCCCGCGCCCGCAGCCAGTGGATGTCCACCTGACATGCCCCGGGCGGATAATAACCCAGCACGACCAGATGGCCGTGGCGCCCCAGCAAATCCGCCGCTTGGCGGATGAGGCCGGTCTTGCCCGTGGTCTCGGCCGCGATCCGCAGCCCCGACGGGACGTGGCTCCGAACCCACTCGCCCAGGTCCGCGGCATGCGTGTCGACCACCTCGTCGGCGCTGTGCGCGGCAGCGATCTCCAGCCGGCGGCGGCGGTGCCCGGCCAGGAGCACCCGTGCGCCGCGGTGGCGCAGCACCTGCGCCGCCCACTGCCCCACCAGACCGTCGCCGATGACCAGCGCCGCATCGCCCGCGGCGACCGGCGGCCGCGCGCCGCCGTTGTAGCCCACCTGCGCCAGCAGCAGGGCCGAGGCGCTGCGCGTGCCGACCGCGGCCGGCAGGGCAATCACGTCGGCCGCCGCAGCGACGTGCCACGCGCAGTGGCCGGCCCACCAGCCACCCGCCCAGCCCGGCGGCTGTTTGCAGCGGGCGCTGAACACCTGGTCCCCGACGGCGATCCCGGTCACCGCAGCGCCGGCGGCGCGCACGCAGCCGGCCGCCTGGTAGCCGGGCGTGAACGGGAAGCGGATCGGCCCGGCGCCCAGGCGGATGGTCCCGTGCAGGCAGTGCAGCTCGGTGCCGGCGCTGATCGTCGTGTGCTCGACCTCGACCAGCACGTCGGCCGGCCCCAGCGACGGCAGCGGCACCTCACGCAGCTCCACCTCGCCGCGCGCGGGAAAGACGACCGCGGCGGTCGATGCGGGATGTGGGTTCATCAGCGTGACTGTATAAGGAAAAACACACAGCCGGTCGACCGGAGCGTCAGTGGCGTCAGGCCGGGGCGTGCTCGTACAGGGAGACATGGCTGGTGCTGGACGAGGTGAACCGGGAGCCGGCCCAGCCGCTCCATCGCTCGCGCAGGCGGAGGCCGGCCAGGCGCGCCATCAGGTCCAGCTCCGAGGGCCAGGCGTAGCGCAGCTCCGCCGGGTAGAGCCGGGTTCCGGTTTCACCGATCACGACGTGCTGGCAGGTCACCCGCTGGCCGGCGGCGTCGTGGCGGGCCAGGTGGAGCTGCACCGCGTCGGACTCCAGGTGCGAGATGCCGACGTTCTGGCCGTTCGCGAAACGCGTCGGGTCGGGCACGAACGCCTCGATCAGAAAGACTCCGCCGACGCTGAGATGCTCGGCCACACGGGCGAAACATTGCACCTGCTGCTCCTGGGTGGTGAGCATGAAGAAGGTATTGAACACCACGAACACCAGCTCGAACGTGCCGTCGACGCGAAAATCGGCGAAGTCGCCGATGCTCACCGGGATCGCGTCGCCGCCCGGCTTGGCGCGCAGCCGTGCCACCATCGCCTCGGAGGAGTCGATGCCGTGCACCTCCACGCCGCGGGCGGCCAAGGGCAGGGCCACCCGGCCGGTGCCGATGCCCAGCTCCAGTGCGCGGCCGCCGCCCGCCAGCCGGGCCAGCGTCTCCACGGGGGCGGTGCCGGTCACCATCCGGTCGTAGATCTCCGCGATGCGGTCGCCGTAGGTCGCCGCGGTGTAGTCCTTCACGTCACTGCTCCTGTGATAAAGAGCGGCGGTATAGCACAGCTCGACGGCGAGGTTCCAGCGCGCCTCGTCCCGTGGCTTGAGACGCGGCGCGGCTCGCTTCAGCATGGTAGGCAGCCAATGTTAGCCGCTGCCGATGGCGTCGACTGCCTGGACTACGGGCACTCCTATCTGTGGCCGTACGATCGGCCGCGCGACTCGGTGCGCGTCCTCATCGAGAGTCGCACGCTGCTCGCAGGCGGCCCCCACGGGACCGGCACCCCCTACTACCTGGGAGCCTCCTGCAAGGGCGAGGACACCTACGGCGTCCGCAAGCAGTACGGCCCGATGGGCTTCCACGCCGGGGCGCGCACCCTGTTCCTGGACCCCAACTACGACTTCACCTGGATCCTCGGCAGCGGCAGCGCCGTGATCTTCCGCCGCGCGCTGCCCGATACGTCGAGCCCGGCCGGGGCGCCCGGCCGCTACCGGGAGGTGCGTGCGGACACCAGCCGGACGTGGGGGCCGCTGCGCCTGCAGCTCACGCCGGCCGCCGGCACGTACGAGATCCCGGTCGGCGACTTCGCTGCCGTCGCCGCCGCCACGGATGCCGGCCACGGCATCGTCGCGCGGACGGAGATCGCCGACGCCGGCACCGGCATGCGCGCCGTGATCGAGTACCCGGTGAAGACCATGAACGTCAGCCGCGCGGGATTCGCCACCGACGGCGACGGCAGCGTGTGGCAGACCGACACCGGTCCGGTCGGGGTGCCCGACCTGTCGCGCCGCTACGACCCGCCGGTAGCGGCGTTCTCGCTCGGCTTCGTCGCCGTCGTGAGCCGGCAGCCGGACGCCGCCGACTTCGTCCTGGAGCGGCCCACGCCGCTTCCTCCGCCACGAGATGGCGTGACCGTGCACCATTTCTCCGCCCCGTTCTCGCGCCCGGCGACCAACCGGCTGTTCGGGATACCGCCGCAGGGCCCGGCCGGTTGACCGGCGGGCGCTGGCGTAGTAGCACATCCGGACGGTAGGGGTACCATGAGCGAGCGGAGCCAGGTTGCGAGCTCGGCGCCAGCGACTCCCGTGACCGCCCCGGCGCGCGCCGTCGCCGGACCCAAGCGGGATCTGTGGGCGCGTGTGCGCCGCCACTGGATGCTGTACGTGATGATCGCGCCGGCGATCCTGGGCTTCCTGCTGTTCAAGTACATCCCGGCCATCGGCGCGTTGACCATCCCGTTCACCCGCTACAGCATCGTCGACGGCTTCTTCGGGTCGGAGTGGGTCGGGCTGAAGTGGTTCATTTCCTTCCTTTCCGGCGGGTTCTTCCCGCGCCTGCTCAGGAACACCTTCCTGCTCGGCTTCCTGGGGATGGTGATCGGCTTCCCCATGCCGATCCTGCTGGCGCTGTCGCTCAACGAGATCAGGAGCCAGCCGTTCAAGCGGTTCGCCCAGACCATCACCTATCTCCCCCACTTCATCTCGGTGGTGGTGGTGGTCGGCCTGATGTACTCCTGGTTCGCCTACGACGGGTACGTCAACAACTTCCTCGGCGTCTTCAACCTCGATCCCATCGACTTCCAGGGCGATCCGCGCTGGTTCCGGCCGCTGTACATCGGTTCCGGCATCTGGCAGGGGATCGGCTGGGGGTCGATCCTCTACCTGGCCGCCCTCGGCGGCGTCAACCCGGAGCTGTACGAGTCCGCCTACCTGGACGGCGCCAACCGCGTGCGCCGCGCCTGGCACGTGACGCTGCCGGGCATCGCCCCGACGATCACCATTCTGCTGATCCTGGGCATGCAGAACATCATCGAGGTCGGCTTCGAGAAAGCATTCCTGATGCAGAACCCCGCGAACATGAGCACCTCCGACGTGTTCGCGATCTACATCTACCGGCGGGGCATCATCGGCCTGGACTTCTCGTTCGCGGCCGCCGTCGGCCTGCTCAACTCGGTCGTCGGGCTGCTGCTGGTGCTGAGCGCCAACTACCTGAGCAGGCTGTTCAACGAGCACAGCCTGTGGTGAAGGCGGCGGTCATCAAGGCGCAGTCACGAAGGTGGCAGGCCGGTGATCAGGTACCCCCATGATCAAGTATAGGGCGACGCCCGGGTCGCTGGCGGTCGACGTGGCGAACCACGCGGCGATCATCCTGCTGATGATCTCCATGGTGTACCCGTTCGTGTTCGTCATCTCGGTGTCGGTCAGCGATTTCGAGGCGATCACCTTCAACCAGGTGAAGCTGCTGCCGGTCGGCCCGCTGCAGACCAAGGCGTACAACGTCCTGCTGGGCACCGGCATCCTGAACAGCTACCTGAACAGCATCTACTACGCGCTCGGCACGGTGACCATCACCCTGGTGGTCACCAGCCTGGCAGCCTACGTGCTGGAGCAGCGCACGCTCCCGTTCCGCAAAGCGCTGATCCTGTTCGTCGTGCTGACCATGTTCCTGCCCGGGTTCTTCATTCCCACGTACCTGCTGGTCAACGAGCTCGGGCTGGTGGACACCCGGCTGATCGTCATGCTGCTGCCCAGCTTCGGCGCCTGGTACATCCTGGTGATGCGCGCCAACATCCGCACCGTCGTCACGCGCGAGCTGCAGGAGGCGGCGCTGATCGACAGTGCCAACCACCTGCAGATCTTCGTCTGGCTGGTGCTGCCCCTGATCAAGCCCATCCTGGCCACGATCGGCCTGTTCACGGTCGTGGCAAGCTGGAACAACTTCTTTCTGCCGCTGATCTACCTGCACGACCGCGACAAGCACCCTCTGACCCTCATCCTGCAGCGCATCCTGCTGGAAGGCGAGATCGGCAAGTACAGCGGTGGGGGCATGGCCCAGCTCTGGGAGGACCAGGGCGTGCCGGGGTACGTCGGCATCGGCTTCTTCAAGTCGTTCAAGTTCGCGGCGGTCGTGATCACGGTCTGGCCGATCATCGTCGCCTACCCGTTCGTGCAGAGGTTTTTCGTGAAGGGGATCCTGGTCGGATCGGTCAAGGACTGACCTGGCCGGATTGGCCCGACTGGGATGGCCCGACCGGATTGGCCGGATTGTTGACACCGTTACCGATAACGCCGAGGCTCAGCGTACAAGCCCTGCGCAGCAGCGCAGAAGGAGGCTCGCAATGAAAAGAAGCACGCTGATCGCCGTAGTGGCGATCCTGGCCCTCGCCGTGACGCCGGTCTTCGGATCCGGTGAAGAGGAAGCAGCCGCGACCGGTCCGCCGACCATGCAGATCTACGCGAACTACTGGGACCGCAATCCCAACTGGTCGCCGGAGACCCTCGTCCTTGCGAAGTTCGCGGAGATCGCCGGCGCCGACATCGAGCTGGTGACCGGTGATGCGCAGAAGCTCAAGACCCTGGTGGCGAGCGGCGACCTGCCCGACACGATGTGGGGCGGTTTCACTCGCCTGGAGGCCATGGACTTCGGCACCAAGGGCGCGCTGTACCCGATCGACACCCTCTCCGACATGATGCCCAACCTGGCTACATGGCGGGAGAAGTACCCGGAGTACGACGCCGCCATGACAGCACCCGACGGGCACCAGTACTCGACCACGTCGGTGTACAACTACACGCAGCTCCGCCGCGCGCCGTCGATCTCGCCGAGCGTGCACGACCTGGGCGTCGACCCGCGGGCGGACATCCAGACCATGGACGACCTGCTCGACGTGCTGGGCCAGTTCAAGGCCCGGTGGCCGGAGAACCATCCGTGGGTCACCCGCCGCGGGATCCGGGACGGGTACCACGTGATGTTCGGCACCAACCACTCCGTCTACCTCAATCCGGAGACCGACCGGTGGACCTACGGCGAGCTGGAGGAGAACTACCGCGGCATGATCGAGATCCTGCGGCAAGCCTGGGCCGACGGGCTCATGCACCCCGACTTCATGTCCATGGGCGAGGATCCGTGGCGTGAGATCATGTCGCAGGGCAAGGCCTACTTCACGACCGGTGCGTACAGCCAGATCTCCTGGCAGGGCACCGACCGCGCGGACCCCAACACTTGGTGGATTCCGATCCTGGCGCCCGAGTTCAACGGCACGCGCTACTGGTCGACGATTCAGAATCCGCGCGTGCTGGACTCGAGCAAGTGGACGCTGGGCGCCAAGACCCAAGTCGCGGAGAATGCTGCCCGGCTGATCGACTGGCTGTACAGCGACGAGGGCGTCTACTACATCTACTTTGGCGAGGTCGGTATGACCAGCGAGCTCGACGACCTCGGATTCGGCTACTACGCACACTTCCCGGAGGGCCAGCGCACGGAGTGGATGTGGGAGCAGGGCTTCCACTTCTTCCGCTACAACGTCGCCCACTCCCTGTGGGAGCTCAACCCGAGCAAGGCCGGCAGCGCGGCGGAGAAGATATTCACCGACGAAGTGGCCGAGTTGTACATCAGCAACGACTCCGTGCGCCCGCCGGAGCCCGTGCTCACCTTCACCGTGGACGAGCTCGACCAGATCAAGCAGATCAGGGCCGACGCCGACGCGGCCGCCCTGGAGGGCGCCGCCACCTTCATCCGCGGCAGCAAGGCGATGAGCGAGTGGGGGGACTTCGTGGCGCAGTTGGAGCGCGTCGGCGCCAAGCAGCTCGAGGACATCTACAACGCTGCCTACGCGCGGCTGAAGTAGATCCTGTCGCTCGCGCGATAGACGCTTTGGTTTCTTGGGCCGTCGGCCGGCTATGCCGGTCCGGCGGCCTTTTTCATTGACGGCCCTCTTTCTCGGCAGAGGCATGGTGTGAGCAGCGCGCCTCCGGAGCGTACGCCGCACTCCCCTGACCCGACACCACGAAGGGCGGCGTCCTGGCTTCGTTCGCCGGCGGTCCGCTGGATGGTGGTGATCGACATCCTTTTGGCCGGCGCCGTGACCTACGCGGCGCTGTCGAGCGAGCGCGGAGTCCTCATCGCGCTCGTCGCCGCCTGCGTGTGCCTTGTCTGCTGGCAGGTGGCGGTGTTTCTCCGAGCGAGGCGCGGCGCACTGGCTCTGGGGATTGAACGCAACATCCGGCTTCCCCACTACCTCCAGGCCGGCGTGCAGGCGTGCCATTACCTGTATCTGGGGCTCTACTACCCGGCGGTCCAGGAGCATCTGCCGCTCATCGCGATCCAGATCGTCGTCTTCTACGCGCTGGAGATGCTCCTGCAGTGGTCGCGGGGCAGGAACTGGCGGGCCGGCTTCGGCCCCCTGCCGGTGGTGGGGAGTATCAACCTCTTCCTGTGGTTCGAGCCTGCGTACTTCGTCGGCCAGCTCCTGCTGGTGGCGGGCGCCCTCGCCTCCAGGGAGTTCGTGCGCTGGCGCCGCAACGGCCGCTCTTCCCACATCTTCAACCCGTCGGCGATAGCCCTGGCCGCGGCCGGCGTGTTCCTGATGGCCACGGACACGACCACGGCGACCACGGGCATCAATCACATCCTGGCCTTCGAGCTGCCGCCGAGCTTCTTCGAGCTCATGTTCGTGTGCGGGATCCTCCTGCAGATCTTTTTCGCCACCACGCTGGTCACTTTCGGCGCGGTCCTGGCGCTCGCGCTCATCCATTACGGAGGCACCCTGCTGCTGGGCGCGTGGCCGCTGTTCAACGTGTTCCACATCAGCGTGTTCCTGGGCCTGAATCTGCTTGCCACCGACCCGGCGACCTCGCCCAAGTCGCCGATGGGCAAGTTCCTGTTCGGGGTGACGTGGGGAGTAGCCATCTGGTGCTGCTACGTCGGGCTGCGCTCCCTGGATCTTCCGCCCTACTACGACAAGATCCTCACGGTCCCGTTGGTGAACCTGCTCGTGCCTGTCTTCGAGAGAGCCGGCCGGGCGATGGCTTTGTCGTTCCGGTTCGACCGGGCGGTCTACATCGCCGTGTACGCCGGGTTGTTCCTGCTCATCCTGCCGACGCTGAAGCTGCAGTACCGCGCGGCCGACTACTACCTCAAGGACCGCCTACCCGCCATCGCTTCCCCCGAGGTCTGGAAGTCCATCCCCCTGGTGAAGGAGAAACGGCTGTTCTGCGAGCGTCACCGGCGCGCGTGCGAACCCTGGGGAATAGCCGAGGAGATCCGCCACCACGCGCAGCTCGCCGGCGAGTTGCGCCTGCGGTACACGGTCGTCGAGGACATCGACCGCCTCAGGAAAGCCGCCGGAAGCCCCGGCCCGTGATGGGCGCGGCACCCGTGTTGCGGCAGGCACCCCCGGCTGCTACGATACCGACGGCTACATTCCAGTGGCCGATCAACCCCCTCAGGAGCAATACATGAAGAGAATTGTTTCGTACGTCGTGCTCGCGGCGGTGGCGCTTGCGCTGCCATGGGCCGCGGTCAGCCAGCAGTACTCGGAGTCGCCGATACTTGCGGCGATGGTAGCGTCAGGAGACCTGCCCCCGGTGGAGGAACGGCTGCCGCCCAATCCCTACGTCAACGTCGACGCACCCGAGGTGGGCACCTATACCACCACGGTGATGACCCTGCCGCACGAGTCCGACCTCGACCTCCCGGTGAACTACTGGGTCACCGGTCAGTACGCCCGCAGCGTGCTCCACTGGCAGGAGCAGCTCGTGCAGTGGAAGGTGGACGAGACGATCGGCAATCCCGTCGGCATCCACAAGGACATCAGCCTCGAGCCCAACCTGGCCGAGAGCTGGGAGATCTCCGACGACGGCAAGGAAGTGACGTTCCACCTGCGCAAGGGCGTGAAGTGGTCCGACGGCGTGGAATTCACGGTCGACGACATCATGTTCACCTGGGACGACGTGGTGCGCGGCGGAGTGATCGCCAGCACCCAGATCCCGAGCATCGAGGGTTTCTACTTCGCAGAGGGCGGCATTCTGGCCGGCGCCGGCGGGCTTCCCGAGTTCGAGAAGATCGACACGTACACCTTCAAGGTGACGATGCAGAACTCGTACCCGGAGATCGTCCCGATGTTCTTCTCGCCGGCCATCTGGCCGTCGATCTCCATCCCCTGGCTGCCCAAGCACCAGATGGAGAAACTGCATCCCACGTACAACTCGGATGCCACCATGGAGGACTGGAACTCGGCCCGCTTTCCGCGTGATCGCCCGCCGGTGCTCAGTGCGTTTCAGCCCACCGGAGTGGTCGGCGACAAGCTGATCTTCGAGCGCAACCCCTACTACTGGAAGGTGGACAGCGACGGACAGCAGTTGCCGTACTTCGACACCGTGGTGATGAAGTACCAGACCACCGGTTCCGACATCGCGCTGGGCTTGGCCTCCAACGAGCTGTGGGGCGACTTCACCAAGGCCAGCACCCAGGAGGCAGGCGTCATCCGCCAGAACGAGGAACGCGGCAACTACTCGCTGCTGCCCTTGGACAAGGTGGGCATCTACCAGGGCATACGCCTCAATCTGGACACCCCGGACGACAGTCTGCGGGCGCTGTTTCAGAATCCCGACTTCGTCATGGCGTTGAGCACGGGCCTGGATACCGACGCCATGGGTGCCCACACCTGCATCGTCTGTCCGGCCTGGAAGCCGCTGCATTCGCCGGCCATGCTCAAAGCCTATCCGCAGTACGCGGACAGCCACGTGGAGACCTTCGACCGCGACGCCGCGCTGGCGGCGTTCGACGAGCTGGGCCTGAACGACAGCGACGGCGACGGCTACCGCGAGTTTCCGGCCGGGTCGCCCAAGGCGGGCAAGACTATCGGCTGGATGATCGTCGCCCCGGCCCACGACTGGATGCGCGTCCGCTGGATCGAAGGCGCCGGCGAGCAGTTCAACCAGATGGGCTTCAAGGTGGCGGTCAACCCGATGAACGAAGTGGTGATGAACGAAACCCTGACCGTGCCCGGGTTGTACGAGATGCGCGGCAACAGTTCGTTCCTGTGGGGCGGCTGGAGCGACCAGGCGGGCTTCGAGTCCACGCTGCGCAACGGCGGCGGGCTGTTCCCGGAGAACGACGGCGACCCCAACCCGATGCTGCCACGCACCGGGTCGACGGAGCTGTTCGACTGGCAGATCGATGGCATGAAGATCCGTGACGCCTACGTCGCCGGCGACCTGGATCTGGAGACGGCGATGGATCAGTTCGTCGCCTGGGGCGCGGCAAACGCGCCGCGGCAGGCGTTCGCCCGCGGCGGCGTGACCGAGACCGTGGTCGTCGACAACGCGCTCGGCAACGTTCCGTACTTCTACGTGCCGGAGCTCAAGAGCGGCGGCATCATGCGGCAGAGCTGGGATCAATACATAGCGATGCGCATGTGGCAGTGGTTCGAAAAATAGACCGCTGCTAAGGCGTCTATCGGCGGTGGGGGCGGCTCGCCCCCACCGCTTCTAAAACACCATGGCGCGCTACATCGTCCGGCGTTTGTTCTACATGCTGCCGGTGACCCTGGTGCTGTCGTTCGTCTGTTTTCTGGTGATCGATCTGGCGCCGGGCGACTTCGTCAGCGTCTACGAGTCGAGCATCCGCTCCAACCTGGACCTGACGGAGCAGGAGAAGAAGGTCCAGCTCGATGCGCTGGGGGAACTGAGGGTGCAGTACGGACTCGACCGCCCGGTCCTGGTGCGCTATGCCGCCTGGATGTTCAACATCGTCACCCGCGGCGACTTCGGCTACTCGTTCCAGGTGGCGCGACCGGTGCATACGCTGATTCTGGAGCGCCTGGGCTGGACCATTCTGATGAGCCTGCTCGGCCTGATGGTGGGCCTTACCGCCAGCTTCACGCTGGGGATCTACTCCGCCCGCCATCAGTACTCGCTGTTCGACTACGTCACCAATATCGTGGCCTTTCTGGGGATGGCGACGCCCGGGTTCTTCCTGGCGCTGATCTTCATGACGGTCATGGTGTTCGTGTTCAACGAGCAAGTGGGCGGCCTGTTCTCGTCCAATTATGTGGCCGCCGCATGGAGCTTGGGCAAGGTGATCGATCTGCTGAAACATCTCAGCATACCGCTGGGCGTGGGTCTGGTCACCGGCGCCGGGGCCGGGATGCGCATCATCCGCGGCAACCTGCTGGACAAGCTCAACCAACCCTACGTGCAGACCGCGCGCGCCAAGGGGCTGCCGGAGAACTTGGTCGTGTACCGTCACGCCCTCAGGAATGCCCTGCACCCGTGGGTGATGGGGATGAGCAACACGCTCTCCGATTTGATCTCAGGCGATACCATTCTGAGCATCGTGTTGGTGCTGCCCACCGTCGGCCTCATGTTCTACGACGCCCTGACCCATCAGGACAGCTACGTGGCCGGCACCTTCCTGCTGATGGCGACGCTGATGCTGCAGGTGGGCACCCTGCTGGCCGACATCGTGCTGGCGTGGCTCGACCCCACGGTCCGGTTCGAGTAAGTGAGCAGGGTCGAGTAGATGAGCAGGTTCGAGTAGATGAAAAGCACCGTAGCGGAAACGTCGGCGGAAACGATGGAGCCGATCCCGGGGGGGCAGGCGCCACCCTCGCGACGCGCGCGGCGGGTGAGCGGAGCGCACCTCACTCGAAGAGTGACCGGGCGCACCCTGGCGTGGCGAAAGTTCCGCAAGCACAAGCTGGCGCTCGTGGCGCTGACATTCCTGCTCCTCAGCTACATGGTCTACATCTTCGCCGGCTTCTTCGCACCGTATCCACCGGCGGAGTCCTCGCCGCGCGTGTACATGCGGCCGCAGCCGATCCACTTCTTCGATAACGAAGGCCGGCTTCGGGGCCCGTTCGTGTACGCCATGCGGCAGACCGCCAACCAGGACTTCCAGCTCGTCTACACGCGCGATGAAACCACGCGCTACCCGATCCGCCTTTTCGTGAAACGCCCGCGCGCCCAATTCGGCCTTGGTGCGCAGCGCCTGCGCACCAAGCTGTTCGGCGTCGAGGGCGAGGGTGCCTACGTCAACCTGCTCGGCACCGACTACCGCGGCCGCGACATGCTGAGCCGCATCATCCACGGCGGGCGCATCACCCTCAGCGTGGGCGTGTTCGGCGTAGCCCTGAGCACCCTGCTCGGCCTGATCATCGGCACCATCTCCGGGTACTACGGCGGCCGCATGGACATGCTCATCCAGCGCCTCATCGAGATGATCAGCTCCATCCCCACCCTGCCGCTGTGGCTGGCGCTGGCCGCCATCCTGCCCCTCGACTGGCCCTCCACCTGGAGGTTCTTCGGCATCGTGACGGTGCTGGCGCTGATCGGATGGACCGGGCTGGCGCGCCAGATCCGCGGCATGGTGCTGAGCATCCGCGAGCGCGACTACATCCGCGCCTCCGTTGCCGGCGGCGCCGGCGCCCGCTTCATCATGGGCAAGCACGTGGTGCCCAACGTGATGAGCCATCTGATCGTGGTCGCCACCATCGCCCTGCCGGGGATGATCCTGGGCGAGAGCGCGATCAGCTTTCTGGGCCTGGGGATCCAGCCGCCGCTGACCAGTTGGGGACTGTTGATCCGGGACGCACAGAACCTCAACGCCGTCCTGCTGTCAACCTGGATCATGGTGCCGGGACTGGCGATCATCCTCACCGTGGCGGCCTTCAACTTCCTCGGCGACGGGCTGCGGGATGCCGCGGACCCCTACAGTTGATGGTGGCCACCGATGACGGCACCTCCCATGAGTGACGCGGCGCCCCTGCTGAAGGTGGAGAACCTGCACGTGGAGTTCAGCACCCATCTGGGCGTCGTGCGCGCCGTGCGCGGGGTGGACTTCACCGTGGCCCGCGGCGAGACCGTGGGAGTGGTGGGCGAGAGCGGCTGCGGCAAGAGCGTCACGGCGCTGTCGATCATGCGCCTGGTGGCGCGCCCCAACGGGCGCATCAGCGAGGGCCACATCTGGCTCCACGACGAGCAGGGCACGGCAACCGATGTCACCACCCTGGGCTTCGACAGCCGCCGGATGCGCTCCATCCGCGGCGGCGACGTGACCATGGTGTTCCAGGAGCCGATGACATCTCTGAACCCCTCCTATTCCGTCGGTTTCCAGATCATGGAGACCGTCCTGCACCACCAGCCGGTCTCCAAGCTGCGCGCCCGTGAACTCGCAGTTGCCGCGTTGCGCGGCGTCAACATGCCGGATCCCGACGACATGATCGACCGCTACCCCCACCAACTCTCGGGCGGCATGCGCCAGCGGGTGATGCTGGCCATGGCGATGGTGTGCAACCCGCGCCTGCTGATCGCGGACGAACCGACCACCGCTCTCGACGTCACGGTCCAGGCGCAGATCCTGGACCTGGTGGAACAGGGCCGCGACAAGTTGGGGATGGCGATTCTGTGGATCACCCACGACCTGGGCGTGGTGGGTGAGCTGTGTGAACGCGTGCTGGTGATGTATCTGGGGCAGGTAGTCGAGGATGCTCCGGTAGCGGCCATCTTCGAGGAGCCCAAGCATCCCTATACCCAGGGTCTGCTGGCGTGCTCGTTCATCATCGGGGAAGGCGCCGGCCAGGATGTGGACCCGATAGCCGGCAGCGTCCCCGGGCCGTTCGAGCAGGTCGCCGGCTGCCCGTATGCGGCGCGCTGCCCGCGGGCGTGGGACCAGTGCCGGGAAACCCCGCCTGAGGTGACGCACGGCCGCAGCAAGGTGCGGTGCTGGCTCTATGCCTGAATCGGCCGCCCGATCCACCGGATCGAACCTGCTGGAGACGCAGGACCTGCGTACCTGGTTTCCCATCAAGCGAGGCTTCCTGCAGCGCGTGGTGGGTCAGATCAAGGCGGTGGACGGCGTCGACCTGGCCATCCGCCGCGGCGAGACGCTCGGCCTGGTGGGCGAGAGCGGCTGCGGCAAGAGCACCCTGGGACGCACGCTCATTCGCCTGGAACGCGCCACCGGTGGGGCCGTGCGCTACCGCGTGGACGGATCGATGACGGACCTGCTGGCACTGCCGCGCGACCGCATGTTCGAGATGCGGCGCCGGGTGCAGATGATCTTTCAGGATCCGTTCTCATCGCTGAACCCGCGCATGCCGGTGGGCGAGGTGGTGGGCGAGTACCTGCTGATTCACAAGCTCCCGAACCGCCAGCAGCGCATCGAGGCGCTGATGGAATCCGTGGGCATGGGCAGCGACTACCTGTACCGCTATCCTCACGAGTTCTCGGGCGGCCAGCGGCAGCGCATCGGCATTGCCAGGGCGCTGAGCCTGGAGCCGGAGTTCGTGGTGTGCGACGAGCCGGTCTCCGCGCTCGACGTTTCGGTGCAGGCGCAGATCATTCGCCTGCTGCGCAACCTGCAACGCGAGTTGGGACTCACCTTCCTGTTCATCTCCCACGACCTGACGGTCGTGCACCACCTCAGCGATCGGGTGGCGGTGATGTACGTCGGCAAGCTGGTGGAATACGGGCCGGCCGAGAGCCTCTACCGGCGTCCCCGCCACCCCTACACAGAGGCGCTGCTCGCGGCCATCCCGCGCTACCGTCCGGCGGCGGCCGCCCAGGAGCGGGTGCTGCTGGAAGGGGACGTGCCGTCACCCGCCAATCCCGCGCCGGGCTGCCGTTTCCATCCGCGCTGCCGCTACGCGGAGAGCATCTGCCAGCGTGAGGTACCGCCGCTGGTTCCCACGGACGGAGACGGGCGACACCACGTGGCGTGTCACTTCGCGGAGCGGCTCCGGCTCAACGGGATCACCCCGCCGCAACCGGCGGGGAGTGAACCAACAACCGAGGAAAAGTGAACCCAGGAAGGGTGAACCAAGGAGGAATGAAATGGTACGAGATCTGCAGCATGTCACCGTCTATCGCGACCCCACAGGCGCATGGAACGCTGCGTTCCCGGAGCTCACGCGACTGGCCAACGGCGATCTGCTGGTGTCGTTCCGCGAGGCGCGTTACGGGACGCCTGCGGCCGGCGCCGGTCACAATCACAGCGAACCGGGGTGCCGCGGCTCGCTGATCCGGTCGACTGACGGCGGACAGACGTGGCCGCTGGCCGGCTATCAGCAGCTCACCGGCACCTTCCCCATGGAACAGTGCTCGGTGAGCGCCGCGAGCGACGACTTGGTGCTGTTCATCTACGCCCTCAACGTCCTGCAGACGCAGCCCTTGACGGCCACGGTGCACGGCGACTCCGGGTGGCGCGCAGAGCGGACCTACATCGACCTGGCGCGCCGCTCCCGGGACGGGGGCCGGACGTGGGACCAGGCCACGCCGCTGACCCCGTCTCCGCTCAGCCACGCGGCGATTCACGCGCCGATGATCGAGCTCGAAGACGGCACCCTGCTGGCTCCCCTGTGCGGCAGCCTGGGCTCCGATCCGGCGGCGCCGCAGCAGCATCCGCAGTGCGTGGTGCGCTCCCACGACCGTGGGTCGACCTGGGGCGACGGCTCGATCGTGGCCCTCGACCCGAGCGGCCGGCGGCGCTATCACCAGGCCTCGCTGGTGCCGCTGCCGGATGGCGCGATCCTGGCGCTGATGCACAGCGAAAAGACCCTCGACCTGCCCGACGGCCGCGAAGCGCGCGAGGTGAACGCCTGGCTGACCCGTTCCCGCGATGCGGGGCGCACCTGGAGCGAGCTGGAGTCGCTGCCGTTTCGCGTGACCGGCTCCGCTACCAGCACGATCCGGCTGCAGGACGGGCGCCTGCTGTTCACCTGGAGCGACCGCCACATCCCCAGCATCCGCGTTGCCGTGAGCGACGACGACGGGCGCAGTTGGAGCGACCCGGAAGGGTGGTCGGTGCGCGACGGCGAGCACATCCCCGGTTCGCGTCCGATGCTGCAGGCGTGGGCGCACGACGGCTCCGTGTTCGGGGGCACCTACTCCGACATCGGCGAGCCGTGCACCGCCCAGCTCGCCGACGGCCGGATCATTACCGTCTACTACTGGGGCGATGCGGGAGATACGGTGCGCTACATCGAAGCGGCCCTGTTCTCCGTGGACTGAGGCGCGCGTGGCTGAAGACGCCGTGAATCGGGTCGGGCGCCGCTATAGCGTGGCCGTGAATGACGACGGCGCATCGCTGTGGCAGTACCGGCAGGTGCCGCTGAGCGCGGAGCGGTTCCTGCGCGCCGCGGTAGACCGCATGGCCGGCGCGGACCTGCTGTGCTGGGGCGTGGGCAACACCCGCTTCTGGTACGGCTCCGACGTGGCCGAGGACCTGGATACCGGGCAGCAGGTATTCCCCACCGTGCAGGAGTGGATGGCGCACACGACGCTGCGCAGCCTGCGCGCCTCGGGCCAGGAGCCGCTGGCGCTGGTGTGCCGGCGCTGCCACCGGCACGGGATGCATCTGTACGCATCGCTGCGCATGAACGACGGCCACTTCTCCTTCCCGCCGCCGGCGGACCAGCCCGCGCCGGGAGCGCCCGACTTCGGCGTGCCCCATCCCGACCAGTTGTGGAACCATCAGCGCGGAGCACAGGCCAGTCCGCTCACCTCGGAGCTCTGGCGCCGCCATCCGGAGTACCGCATCGGCGAGAATTGGTCGGGGAGCGCGTTCTCCGCCGACCTGCTCGACTACGCCCATGCCGAGGTCAGGGCTTGGTGGCTGGGTATCGTCACCGATATCGTCACCCGCTTCGAGGTCGACGGGGTGGAGCTCGACTTCATGCGCAACCCGTTCTTCTTCCACCCCGCTCGGGCTCCCGCGGGCCGCCCCCTCATGACCGCGTTCGTGCGCGAGGTACGCGAGGTGCTGGACGAAGCCGGGCGGCGGCGCGGCCGGCACCTGGGCCTGGCGGCGCGCTGCCCCACCTCCCTGGTCGGCTGCGACACCATCGGTCTCGACGTCGAGACCTGGGTGCGCGACGGCCTGGTCGACGTGCTGATCCCCAGTCCGACGCGCACCAACAAGTTCGAAACCGACCTGCGCCCGCTGGCCGCCATCAACCGCGGCACGGACTGTCAGGTGCTTGCCGGCGTGGACACGGTGATGCCCAATCAGACGTGGGAACAGGTCCGCGCGCTGCAGGCGGAGGATCGACCGGGAACGCCCCCGGCCGCGGACCCGGCCGCGGACGCGGACGACGAGTACCGCCTGCTGGAGACGAGCCGGCACAGGGTCGAGGGCAAACGCGGCGTGCTGGAGGGGATGCCCCTCAACCTGTGGCGGGCGCTTGCGGCCAACGCCTACCTGGATAAGGCGGACGGCATCTACGTGTTCAACCTGTGGGACCAGATCGCCCGCCACGGCCGCCATCTGGATGGAGCGATCCTGCGGGACGGGCGCTCTCCGGAAGCGCTGGCCCGCTGCGACAAGCTGTACGCGCTGGACTTCGACATCGCCGGCACCGGGGTCGGCCACCCGGAGGCGCATCTGGCGCAGCCGGCTTCGCTGCCGCTGGTGCTGACGGAGGGCGAGCCGGTCGAGCTGCGCCTGAAGGTGGCCGACGCGCTGGCGGAGGTGCCGGCGGACGAGCTGGAGGAGGTGCGCCTGCACCTGTTGCTGGTGAACCTGACGCCGGTCGACCGGCTGCGCGTGCAACTCAACGGCCACGTCATCGACCGGCTGCGGGACGCCCCGACCCTGCAACCGGGAGCGCCGACCGGACCCAACAGCGCCTTCGTCGATCTGGTCTATGATCTGCGCCGATATGCGCCACGGCGCGGGGTCAACGTGTTCACGGTCGAGCTGACGCACAAGAACCACCAGGTGCAGCCGGCCGTGTACCTGCGCGAGCTGGAGCTCTCGATCCGCTATCGCCCGGCGGCTTCGGCATGAGTCTGCGTCGCCACCCGGCGAATCCGATCATCCCCGTGGTGCCGGGCACCTGGCACAACTTCGTGACCGCCAATGCCGACGTGATCCGCGTCGGCGACGAGTGGCGGCTCTACTTCCGGGGCAACGCCAAGCAGGAGAACGGCACGGTCAACGCGGCGATCGGGCTGCTCACCTGCCCGGTGGACCGGTTCGACGGGGTGACCTGGCAGGAATACGCCGGCAACCCCGTGACCCGGCCGGGCGCCCCCGGCAGCTTCGACGACCTGGGCGCCCTCGACCCCGCGATCGTGGTGGCGGACGGCAGATTCCTGCTCTACTACACGGCAGTCCCGCAGGAACGGCCGGGCGCCGTGGGACGCGGTTGGGGCCACTCCGTCAAGAGCATCGGCGTGGCGGTATCGGACGACGGACTGCGCTTCGAGCGCTGGGGTGACCAGCCGCTGCTCCCGGCGTTCGCGGCCGCGCCGGAGGTCGTCTTCCACGCCGGCGAGTACTGGCTGTTCTACTCCGCGCTGGACCCCCGCGGCGGCACCGACATCTGCGTGGTGCGTTCGCCCGACCCCTACCGGTTCGACCATACCCGGCGGCAGATCGTGCTGAGCACAGGCGTAGAGGGAAGCTGGGAGGGGCTCACGGTGACCACTCACCGCATCTTCCGCGACAACGGCCTGTGGTACATGGTGTACGCGGGCAGCGACCGGCACGAGGACACCCCGTGGCACTTCGGCGTCGCGGCCTCGCACGATCTGATCACCTGGACCCGCTACCCCGGCAATCCCATCTTCGAACGCGGCCCCGAGGGGACCTGGGACGACTGCGGCATCTGGTACGGCACCACCGTCAAGGTGGATGGGGTGTACTACATGTGGTACGAAGGACGCAGCAGCGGCGAACCGCGCCACATCGCCGACACCCGTCCGGGCGGCCGCGGCCGCGGCGGCATCTCCCAGATCGGCCTGGCCACCATGCGGTCCGACACCTTCTTCTTCACGCTCTGAGGCCGATGGCCCTGACTCCAATGGACGACTCCGCCCCGTACGATCTCTTGATCAGCGCCGGCCGCCTGCTGTGCGCCGCCACCGGGCTGGACGGCCCGGGAGCGGTCGCCGTGCGCGGCGGCCGCATCGCCGCGGCGGGGCCGGACGTGAGCGGACCGGCGCGGACGCGGCTGGACTTCCCGGACGGGTTGCTGCTCCCCGGCCTGGTGGACCTGCACGCCCATCCGGCGCGCGGCGGGTCGCGCTACGGCATCGACCCGGACGAGCATCTGTTGCCGCGGGGCGTGACCACGGTGCTCTCGCAGGGCGACGCCGGCGCCGGCAACTGGCCCGACTACCGCGACCGGGTGATCGCCGCCAGCCGCACGCGGGTGCGCCTGGCCATCCACCTGTCGCGGCGCGGCGAGTCCGATCCCGACTGCCCGTACGGCTCGCTGGCCGACGCCGACGTGGACGCGTGCGTCGCTGCCATCGAAGACGGCGGCGCGCTGATCTGGGGGATCGCCGTGAACACCGGCATCTCGATCGGCATGGACCCGCACGCCGTGCTCGACCGCGCGCTGCAGGCCGCCGAACGTTCCGGCCGCCCGCTGCTGTTCGGCACGCGCATGCAGCCCGACTGGCCGTACGACCAGCAGCTCCCGCTGCTGCGCGCCGGCGACGTGGTCACCTACTGCTTCAACCCGCTGGCCGAGGGCCTGCTGTGGGACGGCCGCGTGCGCGCCTGCGTCCGGGAGGCGCGGCGCCGCGGGGTGCTGTTCGACATCGGCCACGGCATGGCCTCGTTCAGCTTCCCGGTCGCGGAGGCGGCCATAGGCGAGGGGTTCTGGCCCGACACGATCTCCAGCGATCAGTACCGCCGCCACGTGGGCTCGCGCCCGCAGCACGATCTGGCGCACACCGTCTCCAAGGTGATCGCCGCCGGCATGCCGGAACGCGAGGCGTTCCGCCGCGCGACCCTGCGCCCCGCCGAGGTGCTGCGACTGGACGGCGAGATCGGCTCGCTACGGGCCGGGACGTGCGCGGACCTGGCCGTGCTGGAGCAGGCCGTGCTGGAGCAGGCCGCGGGGGACGACGCCGGGCCGCTGCGCGACGTCGACGGGGTGGAGCGGCCCGGCGTGCGCTGGGTGCCGCGCCTCACCGTCCGCGCCGGCGACGTGGTGGCCGGGGCGGCGCCGTAGCGGCTATGATCGCTGCCACCCATGGCTGAGCCCGCCGTTGCCGCACCCGCCAGACCGGTCGGCCGGATCGTCGCCGAGGCAGTCACCTTCGACGACTACCTGCAGCACTACGCCGAGGACTACCACGAGTGGGTACGGGGGTACGTGATCGAGATGTCACCGGTAGCCCTGCGGCACGAGCAGATCGTCGACTACCTGAGAATGCTGTTGAACGCCTGGCTCGATCGCAAACCGATCGGCGTCCTGGTCGGCACACCGTTCGTCATGCGGACCGATGTCGCTCCGTCCGGGCGACTGCCGGACCTGCAGCTCATCCTCGAGACCAACCCGGGCGAGCTGACCGAAACGGTGATGCTGGGCCCGGCGGACCTGTGCGTGGAGGTCGTCTCCCCTGAGAGCGTGACGCGCGACTATCGCGAGAAGCTGGCCGAGTACGAGCAGGCCGGCGTGCGCGAGTACTGGCTGATCGACCCCTTCCGCACGCAAGCGCGGTTCCATCGGCTGAGCGATGACGGCGCGTATGCGCGGCATGAGCCGGACGGGAACGGAACCTACACCACGCCGTTGCTGCCGGGTCTCGTGCTGAGCGTACCCGTGCTGTGGGTCACGCCGCTGCCCGGCTTCTTTGCCATCGCTCGAGCCGTCGAAGCCATGGACATCAAGTGACGCGGTTTCGGGTATCCTCACTAATCTCCGGAAGGGAGTTTCCGCAATGACGAACAAACAGTATCGGGCCGCAGTCGTCGGCCTCACCGGGATCGGCGCCAGGCGCCCGCCCATCGCCACGGGCGGACTGCGCCGGCCCATGGGGCGTTCCCACGTGTCGTGCTACGTCGAGCACCCGCGCACCGAGCTGGTGGCGGTGTGCGACATTCGCAGCGAAGCGCTCGACGAGTTCCGGGAGACGTGGCCGGAACTCTCCGACGTCGCGCTGTATACCGACTTCGCGGAGCTGCTGGCCAAGGAGCAGCCGGACCTCGTCAGCGTCGTCACCGGCGACCACGTCCATGCCGACCTGACCGTGGCCGCCGCCGAGTCGGGAGCCCGCGCGATCTTCTGCGAGAAGCCGATCGCCACCACGCTGGAGGACGCGGACCGCATGATCGCGGCCTGCGAGCGCGCAGGCGTGCGGTTGTCGGTCGACCACACCCGCCGCTGGGGTGCGGCGTATTCCGACGCGCAGCGCCTGGTGGCCTCAGGCGCGCTGGGCGCGGTGCGCACCGTGTCGGTCGAGCACTATGGCCCCCGTGCGATGATGTTCCGCAACGGCACCCACATGGTCGATCTGCTCTGCTTCTTCTCGCAAGCGGAGCCGCGCTGGGTCGCCGCGAAGCTCGAGCCCGGGTTCGACCACTTCGACCGCTACCGGGGCGACGGCGGCAAGGACCCGGCCCAGGATCCGTACGCCTCGGCGCTGATCGGCTTCGAAGACGACATCCGCGCGACCTATACCGCGTACAAGACCGGCTTCAACGCCGGCGTCCTCTCCGTCACCTGTGACCGCGGCCGCGTGGAGTTCCACAACGAGCACGGCCGGGTCCTCACCAGCGACTCAAGCGGCGGCCAACGGGAGCTGCGCTCGGCGGAGCTGGCACCCGGCGACTACCTCTACGTGAACCAGCTCGGCGCGGTCGACGAGCTGGTGGCGGCGCTGGACGGCGGCGACGGCTCCTTGGTGTCGCCCGGCACCGACGCGCGCTGGACGCTGGAGATCCTGCTGGGAATCCTGGCCTCGGAGCAGAACGGCCACAACCGCGTCGACCTGCCCCTGCCGCGCAGCGGATCCTGAGCGCCGATCAATACCTCCTGAAGGGCGCGGTCAGCCGCTCCCACCCACGTTCGTCCGCTCGCAGCCGGTCATCCCAGGCGTCCCACGATGCGCCGTCCGCACCGTCCGCCCAACGCCGCAGGGCGGGGCCGCCGGCGATCACGTCGATCGGCAGGCGGTCGCGCTCGTACTCGTATGGCGGGTCTCGCCACAGCGGCAGCTCGGGATGCAGCTCCCGAACGATCCTGAGGATGGAGGCGATCAGCCGATACGGGCGGCACCGGACCGGGTCGTAGACGGGATCGGCGGTCACCAGCTCGAAGCCGGGGCACGGCTGCCCGACGTGCTTGTGGAACGTCGGCTCGAAGGAGACGTCACGCAGCACCAGACCGGCAAGGAGCTCCGGGAAGCGATCCTGGAGGCGCCGCCTCACCGCGGTCCAGTCCACCCGTGGGTGTCCCACCAGCGACAGCGGACGAGTGGTGCCGCGGCCCTCGCTCAGCGTCGTGCCCTCCAGCAGCACCGTGCCCGGGTAGGCCCGCGCCGTTGACAACGCCGGCATGTTGGGACTCGGCTGCAACCAGACGCGCTCCGCCGGCCATGGCGCGTGCGGATCCCAGCCGAGCATCGGCACCACCTCCAGCCCCACGTCCAGATCGGCGAAGCGGCGATACCAGCACGCGCACTCCCCCATCGTCAGGCCGTGCTGCATGGGCATGGGCGCCAGGCCGACGAAGCTCTCCCGGCCGGGCTGCAGCGCCAGCCCCTCCACGCAGCGGCCCGCGGGGTTGGGCCGGTCCAGCACCCACAGCTCGCGGTCCGCGCGTCCGGCCAGGTCCTCCAGCAGGTAGCCCAGGGTCGTCAGGAAAGTGTAGACGCGGACGCCCACGTCCTGCAGGTCGAACAGCAACACGTCGAACCGGTCGATCCACTCCGGACGGAGGCGCCGCGTATCGCCGTAGAGACTGAGGATCGGCACCCCCAGCGCGGCATGGCAGGCGTCGGCGCTCTCCACCATGTCGTCCTGCTTCTCGCCGGCGAAGCCATGCTGAGGCGACAGCAACGCGGTAAGGCGCACGTCCGGGAGCGCACCGATCAGCTCCCAGACCGGCCGCAGGCGGGCGTCGACGCTGGCCGGGTGCGCCAGCAACGCCACGCGCCGCCCGCGCAATCGCTCCCGGAACGCGGCGCCCTCGGGACGATGCAGCAGCACGTCGGCGCCGAACCGGACCGCCGGCCTCACCGGATGGCTCCCGCCGACAGCCCCCGGACGATGTGACGCTGAAACAGAATGACCATCACCACCGGCGGGACGATGGCCAGGATGGTGGCCGCCGACATCAGGTCCCAGTGCACGTAATACTGGCCGACGAACTCCGTGATCGTGACGGTCAGGGGCTTGGAGCGCAGCGTATACGCCATGATCAGCGGTATCAGAAAGAAGTTCCAGGAGTGCAGGAACGAGATGATGGAGACCGCAACGATGCCGGGCCGGACCATGTGGATGGTGACCCGATACAGCGCCTGCAGGCGCGTGCAGCCGTCGACGCGGGCCGCGTCCTCGATCTCCGCGGGGACGGCGCGGAAGTAGCCGGTCATGAACCACATCTCGAACGGGATCCGGTACGTGAACAGCAGGATGACGAGCCCGAGCCGCGTATCGAGGAGCCGCAGCGACGACATCATCGGAAACAGGCCGATGATGATCGGCCAGCCGGGCAGCGCGATCAGCGCCAGCACGAAGTAGAACAGGGCGCGGCGGCCGGGGAACTCGAGCCGCCCGAAGACGTAGCCCAGCAGCGGCGCCAGCGCCATCACCAGCAGCGTCGTCGACGTGCTGATGATCAGCGAGTTGATCAGCCCCGCGCGGATGAGCTCCGCCGCCGCCTGCCCGGCGGCGCCGCGGAAGCCCTCCCCCTCGAACAGCACCGTCCGGTACGGCGCCAGGGTGGGTTCCCGCGGGATCCAGTGCGGCGGCACCGAGTACAGCTCCGCGCGAACCGAGATCGAGGAGATGAAGATCCAGACGATCGGACCCAGGCTCCAGGCCGCCATCAGCGCCACCAGCGCCCAGAGCAGGCCGCGCGACAGCGCGCGGCGGACCGGCGGGGCGCCGGCGATCGACAGTGAAGAGGCGGCCACGCCGTCCCCTACACGTCCCGCTCGCGGAGCGCCAGCCGCATGTAGACGATGGACATGGCGAACAGCACCAAACCCGAGAGGTATGCCATCGCCGCCCCCCGTCCGAAGCGGCCGCGCACGAACGTCGTCTCGTAGTTGTAGATCATCGGCGTGCGCGTGATCTCCTGCGCGCCGGTGAGCGCATAGATCTCGTCGAACACGTTGAAGGCGGTGATGCCGGTGAGGACCAGGGCGATCGCGGCGATGGTCGTCACCGCGGGTACGGTGACGTGTCGGAAGCGGCGCAGCGGGCCGGCGCCGTCGACGGCGGCGCTCTCATGCAGCTCGGCGGGAATGGTCTGCAGTGCGCCCAGAAACAGCACGGCCACGAAGGGCACGAAACGCCACACGAACACCAGCACCGCGGCGCTCAGCGCCGTGAGCGGCTCGGTGAGCCAGAACCGGTACTCGCCGATGATGCCGAGTTGCAGCAGCAATCCGTTCAGCGCGCCGTACTCGCCGTTGAAGATCCAGCGCCACGCGTGCCCGGATACGACCGGCGGGATCGCCCAGGGGACGATGATCACGGTCCGCAGCAGCGCACGCCCGCGGAAGTCGCGGTTGAGCACCAGTGCGAAGACCAGCCCGACGACCAGTACCGCGACGACGGCGACGGCCATGAAGTAGGCCACTCGCCCCAGCGCGGCGTGAAAGGCATCGTCGGTGAGGACGTGGATGAAGTTGTCCAGGCCGACGAAGCCGCGCCGAGCCGGTTGCTTGATGTTGTAGCGCGTGAAGGCCAGCCGCAGGGAAGAGAGCGCAGGGACGTGGCCGAATATGACCACCAGGGTCAGCGTCGGCGCCAGCACCGCGCAGGCCAGGATCCGCGGCCGGTCGAGGGCACGAGAAAGCCGGGCTCCAAGCACCTGAAGCCCGGCCCACGGTCGCCCGCGCGTCGCGCGGGCGACCTCGCCCGAGTCCGCTATTCGTACTCCGCCTTCAGCTCGCGGGCGAATGCCGCCAGCTCGGCCAGCGCGTCCGCGGGCGCCTGCTCACCGCGCGCGGCGCGCAGCATGAGCTGCTCCGCTTCCTTCTCGAACTCGATGTACCACGGCTGGTCATAGGGAATCGTGACGATGTACTTGGCTTGTTCGTCCATCGCCTCGAAGCCGTCGATGGCATCGGCATCGCCCAGCGCCTGGAACACCGCCGTGCTCGCCGGGAACAGACCGTTGGCATCGAACAGGAACCGCTGCATCTCCTCGCCGGCGAAGAACTCGATCAGCTCCAGCGCGGCCTCCGGATAGTCCGTGAACGCGCTCACGGTGAGGCCCGCCGGCAGCAGCCACGTGGAGTGCTGCTCGGGCAGGAGCAGATAGTCGGCGTTCGGGGCCACCTGGGAGGTTTCGGGATTGTTGGCGAGCCCCAGGGAGCCCTGCCACGCCTGGTGGAACGCCGCCTGCCCCGCCCAGAAGCTGGGATGGGGATTGGCAGAGCTCAGCCGCTCCGGCGAGATCAGGCCCTTCTCGAACCACTGGGTCACCCGCACGAACGCGGCGTAGCCGGGATCGGACGGGTCGTCGAACACGGGATCGTCGTCCGCGTCGAACAGCTCGGACCCCGAGGACAGGGCGATCAGGTACCAGGTCCACGGACGGATACCGGCAGCGTAGGGATACTCGTACAACCCCTGCGCCTTCATGGCCAGCATCGCCGCTTCGAAGTCGTCCCAGGTGGCGATGTCCGCGGCGGACAGGCCGATCGCGTCGAGCGAGGTGGTGTCGTAGTCGATCATCACCATCTGCTGGTAGAGCGGCACGGCCCACAGGACGCCGCCCAGCACGAACTGGTCGACGCCGGCCAGGCCGCCGAGCATGTCGGCGGGAGCCAGGTCGTCCAGGGCACGGATCGCTCCTGCGCTCTGAAACGCGGCGAAGGTGTCCGCGCTCACGAAGATCACGTCGGCGGGACTGGTCCTGCCCGCCGTCGCGGTCAGCACGCGGTCGCGGGAGGTGTTGATGTCTACCGTGGCGACCTCCAGGTCGATGCCGGACCGCTCCTCGAAGAGGGCCACGACCTCATCGGAGGGGGCGCCCCACGGCGGTGTCAGGTAGACCAGTTTGTCGGGCCGTTCCTGGGCGGTCGCGAGACCGGCGGCCAGCAACAGCAGCGGAATCATGGGCAGGATGCGTTTCACGAGTATTCCCCTTGAGGCTCGCCCGCAGGCGAGCGGAATAGGATGCCCAATGCTGGCACCGCATGGGCGAGGTGTCAAAGAAGAGGTGTCAAAGAGTCAGGCGATTCCGAAGGTTTGCCGCGGCGGGGAAGCCACGCCATGCTGACCACGAGACAGCACGGTGGAGGTGCCACGATGGACGACCGGATCGAGCTCGGAACGAAGGCACAGGCGGTGGCCCGGCGGGCCGGAACGCCGTGGATGGCGGGCGACGAGTTGCGGCTCGCGCCGGGGCCGCAGATGCTCCTGGACTGGCGCTACGTGCTGCCGGGCGAGGTGGGAGCGATCGGGCCGTACTGGGCCGAGCCGGACGGCACGCCGATGCAGCTCCGGCTCTGGAAGGACGCTGCCCGTGCCGACACGCCGTTCACGGCTCGCTTCGTGCCGCGCGACACCCCGCACGGCATCCGCATCGTGCGCGAGCCGGCCCGCAAGAGCGACCCGCTGCCGCAGGGGGCGGCGCCGGGCGGGCGGATCATCCATGACGGCGGGCGGTACCGCACCTGGTTCTCCACGGGCGAGAACGAGGCGTCGCGACCGATCCACTACGCCGAGTCCGCCGACGGCTACGAGTGGCACGGCGACACCCCGTGCACGTTCGACTTCAGCGCTGCGCCCGGCGTCGCCGGGCTGGAGCGCTCCGAGATCTTCCTGGATCCGTCGGCGCCCGACGCCGAGCGGTTCAAGATGTTCTTCCGCGGCGGGATTCCGGGCACGGAGCAGGAGCGGCGCGCCGTGGCCGAGCGCTTCCTGCGCGAGCGGTCCGACGCCTTCTACCCGCTGGGCAACGATCTGAGCCACCTGTCCGGCATGTGGGGCGCCGTCTCGCCGGACGGCATCGCCTGGACGGCGCTGCCGGGCCCGCTGGTCATCCACTACAGCGACACGACCAACGTCGTGTACTACGACCAGCGCCTGCAGCGTTACGTCTGGTACGCGCGCTGCAACTGGTTCTACGGCCGGCGCTGCATCGGCCGCGCGGAGACCGACGACTTCCGCCGCTGGCCGGGACCGGAGATGCTGGTCTGGCCGACCAGCGAGCGGCGCCCCTCCGACGACTGGTACACCAACTCCAAGACCATCTATCCGGGCACGGTGGACCAGCACCTGATGTTCCCGTCCCTGTACCACCATCACGACGACACCTCGGAGCTGCTGCTGTACTCAAGCCCCGACGGCATCGTCTGGAACGAGGTCCCCGGCGGCGCCGTGCTCGACGCCGGCCCGGAGCCGTGGGACGCCGGCTGCGTGTTCGGCGGCACCGACCTGATCCCGCTGGGGGCCGATGAGGTCGCCCTCCCCTACGGCGGCTATCCGCAGCCCCACAAGTACCCACGCAACCGCCACTCGTTCCGGCGCACCAACGCGCTGGCGATCTGGCCGCGCGAGCGCCTGGGAGGCATCCGGGCCGACGACGAGGGCGCCTTCGCCACGCTGCCGCTCATCGCCGACGGCTCGACGCTGCGCCTCAACGCCCGCGTCAGGGCCGCCGGCCACGTCCTGGTCGAGCTCGCCGGCCGCGACCGCCAACCCCTGCCCGGGCACAGCTTCGCCGACGCCGACCCGGTGCTCGGCGACTCCCTCGACCACACGATCCGCTGGAACGGCCGCGCCGAGATCGCGCGCGATCCGGCTCAGCCCCTGACGATCCGCTTCCGGCTGCGCTGCGCCACCCTGTTCGCCTTCGAGCTACACTGACCGAGCCGATGAAGAAACGCGTGCCCATCACTTGGGCGGCCGGGAACTTCGATGAGTGCTTGGCGCAGATCAAGGGCGGCGGCGATGGGTTCGTGCTGTACGAGGGCGACAAGGCAGTCGCCGAATTGGTGCCCTTGGCCGGCAGTCGCACAGCGACCTTGCGAGAGGTGTGCGATGCGATGGCGGCCGTTCCCGTCGACGCACAGTTCGCTGCCGACCTGAAGGCGGTGAATGATGCCGACCGGCCTCTCGACAACCCATGGGACTCGCCCTCGACACCTCGGCACTGACTCAACGGACTCAACGTCGTTTACTTGACATGTTCTCACACGGTCAGTACCACTCCGGTACACTCGGTTGCACGCGCATCCTGTGCCTGCTACCGGAAGAGGGGTAACCGATGAAGAACGTGGGCCGCGCCGAGTGGGACCCTCCGGGACAGGAGTGGCCGTTGCTGTTCAAGCATTTCGAGGAGGTGCGGGGAAAGGACTTCAAGGTCTGCGTGGTGATGATGGGCCGGCTACTGGCTACCATCGACCCCAAGACCGACTCCTGCACGATCGACGGGGTCTACCCCGGGTCCCTGTTCGCCGAGGGCGCCAGCCTCACTGAGGCGAACGACAACATTCGCTCGGATATCTCGAAGATCCTGGAAGACGTCATGGTGTCCAGCAGGAACGTGGCGGAGTACAGGGCTCACATCGAGGACTTCATGCAGACAACGGACGAGGTCACTGTGGCGTCGTGGAAGAAGGCCCTCGACAGGGTGAGGTCGGGCCAGGAAGAGGGGGCGCCGGATCTGCGGAAGTACGACGCTTCGGACTGGTCGGACTTCGCGGTCGTGGAGGACGCAAGGGAGACGCAAGACCACAAACCCCTCATGGCGATCCCGGCTCCGCCAGAAGCGAGCCTGCTGGCAGCCTGATCATGTGATCAAGATCAACTCCACTTACGAGATGCTGGACGAGTGCGCCCCCGGGTACACTCGTTCGCCTAAGCTCCACCATGTATGGGTGACCTACAACTCGAAGACGTACCGCAAGCTACCCAAGGGCCCACACGGGAAGCCCACGGACTACCCGGTCGAACGGGGGCTCGTCCGCAGCATGGCGAGGATGCTTCAGATTGAGGAGTGCGCTCGAAACCATCTCGGCATCCGGCTCATCGGTTAGGATCGTCAGTCGCCTGAGACTTGAGGGTGCTGATGCCTGTTCGCCTTCAGCTTCGCTGACCGGCCGGCGCGGCTGAGCTGTCAGCGCTCTACCAGACCCTCGACGAAGGCGCGGCCGGCCTCGATGGAGGCGATCACGTTCTGGTTGAAGCGGAACAGCAGGTGGCGCTCGGTCTTGCACACGATCCGCTGGAACGGCCGCGCCGAGATCGCGCGCGATCGGGCAGCGCCGCTAACGGTCCGCTTCCGGCTGCGCTGCGCCACCCTGTTCGCATTTGAGCTTCGCTGACGTCGCTTGACATGCGTAAACACGTAATTTACGTATTTGCGCTATGAAGATATCGGTGTCGCCGACCTGGGCGGCACGCAACCTCGGTGAGTGTCTGGCGCGCGTCCGGCACGCGGGTGATGTGTACGTGCTCCTCAAGAACGACAAGCCGGTCGCGGAGCTGGTACCCCTGCCCGGCGCACGCAGGGCGACGCTGCGCGAACTGTGGGACGCGCTCGCGGCCGTCCCCGTCGACGAGGACTTCGCCTCCGACCTGCAGTCGGTGAACGCCGCCGATCAACCCCTGGACAACCCGTGGGATTCGTCCTCGACACCTCCGCGCTGATCGCGCTGGAACGTGCCCGGTCCGCAGGACGCGCCCAAGACCTTCCCTTGGACAGTGAGGTCGTGTTGCCGGCGGTGGTATGGGCAGAGGCGCTCATCGGCGTCAGGATGGCCGATTCAGCAGCTCGGGCAGCCAGGCGCCGCGCCTATCTCGAAGCGATCCGACTGCGGACCGCCATCGAGCCGTTCACTGCGGAAATCGCCGAGCACTACGCGGACATCTACGCGGAGTTGTCCGCGCAGGGAGCGCTGATTCCGCAGAACGACGTGGCAGTGGCCGCAACCGCGCGCGTCGACGACCTCAAGTCGCTGCCGCCCATCGGACCCTTGGATGAACCACGGGATTGCTCCCTCGACAACTCCTCACCCCGCATTACCCTGCCGCGAATCACGTCGTCGCAACCCTTACACCACGGTACAGGGCTTACAGGGCTTCTTCCCCATTGACTCTTCTTGACATGCCAATCTACTATCTTCGACTGCCATGTGCTGCACCATATGCGATCGAGAGACCTCGTGGCGTCTCGGATGGGCCAAAGGTTACTGTGACGCGAGACACAACAAGAGTCCTATTACGACCAGACGCAACAAGGACTGGAAGGACGGGTATAATAAGAGACGCGAGCGCGGCATCGTTGACCGTGGTCGACAAGATGCCCCACCTCACCTGGATGGAAAGTACCGGAGGAGGCCCCAACGACTGTGATCACTGAATGGCTCGGACCTATTCAACGTGCTGTTCGCGGCAAGCTCATCGATCCCCGAGCGGATTCCTCCAAAGAAGCACTCACTGACCGAGCCCCGATGAATAGGAGCATCGGCGATGATTGTAATGACGCTACGCTCATAATCATAGCTTGATATGGCGGACCAACACGATGGTGTAGATGTCTATCAGAGAGACGACTAAAGAAACTCGGATCCCATTGTACGACAGGTTGAGATTGCCGACGGAAGTAAGCAGCCGCAAGTTGGCTTTCGAGCGGCAAGGACACCTGCTCGAGCTTGCACAAGCAAGACGCGAAGTTAGCGATCATCGATCACCAATGCTGATGGCAAAGCCCCGGAAAGGAGACCTTGATATGAAAATAGGCAAGCATGTTATGTACATCGGCGTTCTGATATGGCTCACCATTGCTCCAGCGTCGGAGCTTGCTGCCGATGGAAAGAACTTCGAAGCCGCGAATCTACGCGGCGAAGACCTTGTCGGAGCCGATCTCGTCTGCGCAAATCTGCGGGCTGCTGATTTGCGCAGCGCCAACATGACCGGAGCACTATTGATTAGAGCCAATTTGACTCACGCCAATCTAGGTGATGCGGCCCTGCCAGGAGCAGACCTCACAGACGCATCCCTCAGTGATGCAAATCTCGAAGGTGCTGACTTGAAGGAAGCCAACTTGTCTCGCTCTGACATGCCCCGCGTAACCCTCAAGAGCGCTGACATGACCGGTGTCAACTTCACAGCAGCTTACCTATACGATGCGGATGTACAGAACGCTGTATTCGACACGTCTGACATGACAGGAGCCGAGATCGACAAAATAGATATGAGATCAGCGTCATTGAATGGCGTTTCTCTTGCACATGCGACCCTAAATAGAATTGATCTCCAAGGCGCCGACTTGAGGAATACGGATCTGACGGGCGCATTCCTAAACAACGTGAATCTGCGCAACGCTGATCTGACTGGCGCAAACTTGTCAGCCGCGCATCTCCGGCGTGTAGACTTGGAGGGCGCAACCATGAATAGAGCAATCCTGAGAGGCGCAACATTTTCCACCGCAATATTGGCTAATGTCGACTTGCGCCGTTCAGACGTAACTGGAGCAAATCTCTCTCGGGCGGACTTGTCTGGCGCCAAGATGCGCAGAGCACAGAGAGCGAATCTGTCCCTCGATATGCGAAACCAAGACATGACAGGTAAACCGTTGTCAGGAACCAACCTCACAGGAGCCGATCTCTCCGAATCAAACTTGAAGAATGCCGACTTGTCCAACGCTGATCTTTCCGGAGCTAACCTCACCGCGACAAACCTATCTGGGGCAAACCTCAGCAATGCAGTCCTGACGGGAGCTAATCTGATCGGCGCTAATCTTTATAGGGCCAATCTCTATGGAGCTAGTCTTGTCGGAACGAGATTGATACTGACCGATGTGCTGATAGACAGTTCCGAGCCAAGGATAGACTTTACTGATGCCGACCTTAGAGAAGCTGATCTGAGATTCGCAGATCTGAAGCGAGTAACATTGGAGGGGGCGGACTTGCGCGGCGCGAATCTGCAGGATGCGGACCTGAGTGAGGCGATTATGGTGAATGCCAATTTAGAGGGAGCAGACTTGCGCGGCGTGAATCTTGGCGGCCTCATTTACGGCGCGGATTTGAGCGGCGCCCGGCTATCAGGCACTAACTTAGACGGCGTTAGTCTAACAGGAGTGAGAATGTCTGAAACGGACGCATCAGGAGCAGTAGGATATCAGACACCACGTTGCCCATGACCAACCGACCAACCTGTCGATCGCCCATACCGCGGCGTAGTGATAGCGCGGGCGGTAGCCGCCACTGCTCGCGCTTGCGGTTCGTGGTTCTCTTGGGTCCCGACGACGAAGCGGACTTCGTTCGCGGGGCCGACTCGCAGGAAGCGCGTCAGCGCCCGATCATGCCCTCGACGAATTCGCGGCCGGCCTCGATGGAGGCGATCACGTTCTGGTTGAAGCGGAACAGCAGGTGGCGCTCGGTCTTGTCGTCGCCGTAGGCGATCATCTGTCCGGCCACGCCGCGTGCGCCGCGGTCGGCACGCTCCAGCGCGGCGCGGCAGCGATCAAGCCGGTCGCCGGCCGCGGCCTCGTCGCCGTCCAGCCGCGCCAGCCAGGTCCGGTCCAGCTCGATCCGCGCCTCCTCGCACGCCTGCAGCACGTCGAAGTAGGCGGCGAAGCTCTCGGTCTTGAAGGTCACGTAGTCCAGCTCGGCGCGTGAGCCCGCCGGCACCTTCGGCCGCGCTTGGCGGAGCAGGTCCACCACGGCCCGGTACTGCCCGGCGCGGAGCTGCCAGAGCACATCGGCACGCAGCGTCCGATCGTGCTCGTGCTGGTCGCCGACCGCCTCGCGGCGCCAAAACCAGAAGCTGCCGTCGTCCCATGGCGCCTCGATGGCGCGCTCCAGCTCGGCGCGGTCGATGTCCGGCCGGCCGTCGCGGAGCTCGATGTCGGTGCGCAACTTGCAGGGCGAGAAGTCGTGGAACGAGACGAAGACCTCGCTCCGTCCCCACCACACCAGGTCGCGCTCGCGCTCCTCCAGGAGCCGGTACCCCTCCGTCAGCAGCGGCGCGGCGTCCGCTCCGTAGAGCCGTGGCAGGTAGCGCGCGTAGAACGACTCCGCGTCGACCTCGGGGCTCCAACAGCCGTCGGCCAGGAACCGGGTGTTGCACTCCACGCCGCGCTCCTTGTCGAGCTGGCCGATAATGCCCGCCAGGCCGGCCCGCTCGGCGCCGGTGACGATCTGGTCGCGGTCGTACATGGAGGCGTTCATCTGCATGTGCAGCTCGCAGCCGTCGTCGACGATGCGCGGGATGACGATCAGGTCGCGGTCCGCGATGCCGTCGTAGTACTGCATCTGCGAGCCTGCATTGCCGCAGTTCTCCATGTTGGCGATCCACGCCTCCTTGGGCAGCAGCGTGTCGAGCGCCCGCATCAGGTAGCCGCGAAACAGCAGCGACACGCCCAGACGTGCCTCTGGGTGGCGCCGCTTCACCCGATCGATCAACTCCGCAGCCAAGTGCATCTGCAAGGCGTCGAACTCCAGGTCCTTGTCGCTCTTGGGGATGAGGTTGCCGGCCGCATGGATCTCGTCGAGCGACGGCATGTGCTCCCTGATGGCCACCGCACGCTGCCGGAGCGCCTGGGTGGCCGGGTCGTCGTCGAAATCGGGGCTGTGCTCGGGCGCCCAGACGCCGTAGGCATCGGCCTCCGGATAGGTCTCGATCACCGCGCACAGCGCCTGTTCCCAGATGTCCAGCGCCGCCGGGTCGCCGGTCGGCACCGCCACCCCGCAGTAGCGCTGGTAGCTGTAGCTTTCGCTGGCCGCCACGCCGTGATCGACCTTGGCGCTTCGCGGGGCCAGATTGGGCGCGACGAACGGCAGCTCGCCTGAGACCAGCCAGAGCTGCACGCGGCGCTGGTGCGCGTAACGGATGATCTCGCGCAGGAACGGGACGGCGACGGCGTACGCCTCGTCCTCCGAGTTCACGTCCCGGAACTCCGGCGCGCACAGCCGCTCGTGCGGAAAGCACTCCCTGCCGACGCGCACGTCGGAGCGGTTGCCGGTCGTGGTGTGCACGCTGCGGCCCCAGGATCGCGTGTCCTTGCCGATCGCCAGGTAACCGGATTCCGGCGTCGTGGTCAGCTCGCCGCGTACCCCTTCATGGAATACCTCCACCCACGGCGCTCCCATCCCCCAGAAGAACTGCAGGACGTTCATCTTCATCTTGGCGAGCTGATCGATCAGTCGGCGGTAATCCGCCAAACCCATGTACCAGGAGTACGCGTGCCAGACGTGCACCCCCCGGAACTTCCGAGCCGGCTCTTCGACCACATCCAGCTCCGGCAGGACCAGGTCCGGTTTCCGCTCGGGAATGATGTCGCCGGTAAGCTGGAACACGACGCCCAGCCGCTCCAGGAGCTCGTAGGCCGCGTACATCGTGCCGGCGTCGTCCGCGCCCGCCACGACCATGCCGCCGCGGCCGTCGATCTCGACCGACTTCAGCAGATACGCCCCGTCGGCCGTCAGCCCACCGAGGTCGACCGCACCCCGCTCTGCCAAACCGCCCACCGCGTCGTTCGCCTGCGGCCCGCAGACCAGGATCAAGCCGCCCGACGGCGCGCTGTCGGGTTCCGTGACGACCGGCAGCCGGCCGCCGGTCAAAAGCTCGATGTAGCGCTGGATCTCTTCCGCCACGAACCGGTGGAAGTCGTCGGCCGCGGCGTCCAGGTGAATCGCACCGCGCGGGACTCCGTTCTCGACCAGGACCGCGTTCCTCATCGCACCCTCCTAAAACAGGCTGTAGCCGAGCCATCGCCGGGCGATGGCGTTGGCGGACAGCAGCAGCGTGGTGTTGACCACGGAATTGAACAGGCCCACCGCCGCCGCAGAACTGAGATTGGGAAGGCCCACGGACGCGGCGATCCCCTTGCGGTAGACGTAGGTGGCGATCACGTCGCCGGTCTCGTAGGTGAGCGGGTTGTACAGCAGGTACACCAGCTCGAAGCCGACGTTCATCATGTTGCCGATCTCGATCAGCAGCAGCACCACCATCGTGTTCTTGATCCCCGGGACGGTGACGTGGCGGATCCGCTGCATCTTGGAGGCGCCGTCGACCGTGGCGGCCTCGAACAGCTCCGGGCTGATGCCGGCGATCGCAGCCAGATAGATCACCGCGGTAAAGCCGAAGCTCTTCCAGATCACCGTGGTCACGTAGATCCCGCGGAAGTACTCGGGCTCGACCAGAAAGAAAACCTTGGCGAGGCCGAACACCTCCTCCAGGATCAGATTGATGACCCCCGTCTGCGGATTCACCATCATGTTGACGATCCCGATGGCGATGACGTTGGAGATGAAGAACGGCAGATAACTGACGGTCTGGATGGAGCGCTTGTGCAGCTTGCTGCGCACCTCGTTGAGAGCGATGGCGAAGATGATCGGGATCGGGAAGCCGAACAGCAGACTGTAGAAGCTGAGCAGAAACGTGTTTCTGACGAGCCGGAAGGAATAGATGGACGACCAGAATTGCCTGAACTGCTCCAGACCGACCCAGGGACTGCGGAAAAACCCCAGCGACACACGGTATTTCTGAAAGGCGATGATCACGCCGATCATCGGCAGGTAATGGAAGGTGACGAAGTAGACGATGGCCGGCAGCAGCAGCAGGAACAGGTATCTGTTCCTGCGTACCTCGGCGAAGAATCCGCCGAACAGCCGCTCGGCAAGCCGGCCTGCGGGCCGCGCTTCGACGAGTCGCGTCATCGACCCGGCGCCGCTGTCGTTGGTACGGAAAAGGGGAAGGGGTCGGAGCGTTGCCGCACGTCCCGACCCCTTCCGGTGTAGTTCCTCGTCAGCTTCCTACGAACGCCTGGTAGTTCTCGTACCAGCCCTGCACGATCTCCGTGCCGCGGTCCGCGCCGATGCGCTTGAGCTGCGCCACATAGCCGTCCCAGTCCGAATCGACCGAGAGATCACCGGTGATGAACTTGTTGCTGGACTCCTGCACGTAAGTCTGCAGGTCCGCAAACAGGTTGGTCATCTCCTCGAACTCCGGCCCGCTGGTCTGCAGGCTGGGATAGCCGATCATGATCGGGAGGGTGCGCTCGAAGTGGTCCTTCATGAGGACCGCGCGCGGTCCCTGCAGGAACCGCGACAGGAAGATCGGGCTCACGAACATGCTGGGATAACCGATCTCGTAGCGCTTGGTGCCGATCAGGCGGTTGTCCCAGCCGTGCACGGTCGGGTTGCCGTCATCGTCACGGCCGTAGCTCACCCCCTCGATCCCGTACACGTAGAACTCCGCCCCTTCATCGGTATAGAAGTAGTCGAGCAGCGCCATCGCCTCGCGCTGGTGGTCCGACTCGGCGGATATCGCCATGGCGAAATCGCTCCAGGGGTTGGCGACGCGGGTCATGGCGCGCGCTCCCGTGGCCAGATTGATCGGGAACTCCGCCGTGTCGTAGTCGACGGAGACCCCGGCATTCTCGGCGGTGATGTTGGCGGCGTTCGCGCGCCACGTGTTGGTGAGCTGCATGAACTCCTTGCCGGCCGCCACCTTGCCGTTCCACCAGTCGTTGTAGTTGTTGGTGATGTACTCCTGGTCGAGCAGCCCGTCCGCGTGCAGCCGGTTCATGAACGCCATGAGCTGCCGGTAGTTGTCGGTTCCCGGCAGGAAGCTCACCTGGCCGGCGTCCATCTCGCTGATCAGGAAGCCCCAGTAGTTCTGATAGAGCCCGAAGCCCATGTCATAGGAGGGGCCGAACATCATCTGATAGCCGCCCTCGAACCACGCCGCGTTGGTGCTGAGCGGCAGCAATTCCGGCCGGCCCTCCTTGACCGCCTTCAGCACCTCGTACCAGCCCTCGATGTTGTCAGGCTCGGTCAAGCCAAGCTCTTGCATGACGTCGACGCGGTAGGCGATGCCGTTCTCCGGCGATCCGGCCAACTCGTTGAAGCGCGGGATCATGTAGAGGTGTCCGTCCGGTGCGCGGTGATGGTAGTTCTTGGCCGCATCCGAGTAGTAGTCGAGCAGCATGTTCGACTGCACCACCTCCAGCGCCAGTTCGTCGAGCGCCTGAAACAGGCCGTCGGGGCCGTAGGTGTTGGCGATGGCGGATTCGACGCTGACGATGTCGGGGATGTCACCGGATGCCAGCACCAGATTGCGCTTCTCCTCGTACGTGTCGGCCGGGAACACGATGAACTCGATCTCGGTGTTGGTCCTCTCCTGCCACTCCACGTACCAGGGAAGCTCGAAGTCCAGGGTGTCGTCCGGGTGGGCTCGGTACCCGACCGTCAGCTTCGTGGGACCGGTGTCCATGCTCTCCTGCGTGGGTGCCGCGAATCCGAATCCGGCGACGAGCGCCAGGATCGCGATGCACGCAATCGTTCGTTTCATGTAGTTCTCCTTAACTCCTTGGGTCTCCTCTCAGCAAACTGAGAGAACGTCGCACGGTACTCCCGGCTCGGTGCGGTGGTCAACCGCGAGGACGTCCGGCCGTCAGCCCTTGACGCCGCCCAGGGTGATCCCCTTTACGAAGTAGCGCTGCAGGAAGGGGTAGAGAATCAGTATCGGCACGGTGGAGATCACCAGGATCGCCGCCTTGAGCGCCTCCGGGCTCGGCAGCGGCCGCATGAGCGCATCCATGCTGGCCCCCTCCTGCACCAGGCGCAGCTCCGCCAGCTCGGCACCGAGGACCAGCTCGCGCAGGTACACCTGCAGCGGGAACTTCTTCGCATCGATCAGGAACAGCAGTGGATAGAAGTACGAGTTCCATATCTCCACCGCGTAGTACAGGGTGAGGGTGGCGATGATCGGCTTGGACAGCGGCACGATCACGCGCGCGAAGATGCCCAGCTCGTTGGCGCCGTCGATCAGCGCGGCCTCGCAGAGCTCCCACGGGAGTTGCTGGACGAAGCTCTTGGCCAGGATCAGGTGGAACGCAAAGATCGCCGTGGGCAGCACTATCGCCCAGATCGTGTCGATGAGCCCGAGATTGCGGACCACCAGGTAGAGCGGGATCAAGCCGCCCTGAAACAGCATCGTGAACACGATCATGCGCATGAAGAAGCCGCGGTAGCGGAACCTGCGATGCGCCAGCGGATAGGCGGCCATCATGGTCAGCGACACGCTCAGCGTGACCTTCACGCTTGCGTAGAGGACGGAGTTCCTGAAACCGATCCAGATGCGCGGGTCACCGAACGCGCGCTCATAGGTCTCGAGGGTCGGACGCACCGGCCACAGCACGACCTCGCGCAGCATGACGGCGCCCGGGTCGCTCAAGGAAACCGCCAGGATGTACAGGAACGGGAACAGCGTCACGAACGCGACCCCGGTCAGGATCAGCGCATTGGCGGCAAATCCCGGACTGACCGTCAATCGGCGTGGTCCGATCGCGATCCGGATCACGACGGCCGGAACCCGAAGCAGTAGAAGCGGGCGCCGTCGCCCATGAGGTGGAAGCGAATGCGGACGGCCGCCGCCGCGGCGGCCTCGCCCGCCCCAAGACCGTCGCCTGCGGCTCCGCTCTTGGCCCATCCCCGCCTGTCGGCTACGGAGCCCGTCGGATGTGCCGCTAACGCGCCAATCCGACGGACGCCTACGCCATTACCTTTCCAGCGCACGACCGCGGCATCGGCATCGGTGTCGACCGGCGTACAGTCCGCGGCGGCGAAGCCGGGCAGGACCGCGCCGTCCGGTTCGCGGATCAGCTCCGCCACCAGGTAGTCGCGGCCGGGGCGCAGGTGGTCGGCCTTCACGGTCAGGTCGAGCCCGGCCAGATCGGACCCGGCGATCGGGTTGGTGGTGACGGAGCCGGCCGACCGGTCCGCGCGCACGCGCAGGTAGGTCCAGCCGTCGACCGGCACGCGCGCCAGCCCCGTCTGTCCATGGGTGGCGTCCTCGATGACGTAATGGGTGGCCGGGTGACCGATCAGGTTCGGCTGCCGGGTGCCGGCGTAGTAGATGAGGATCTGATCGCCGGCCGTGACCAGCGTGTTGGCGTTGGAGACGAACTGCGCGTCCCACTCGCCCATCTCGCCGCGCGCGATGAGCTTCTGGCCGTCGGCCACGCGCACGAAGTGGTAGCCGTCGCGGCTGACGGTCAGCTCGTCGTCGCAGGAACGGCTCTCCGGCCAGACGTCGGGGACGCCCAGGTAGTACTCCCGGTACGGCCAGACGCTCAGCAGGTGGTCTCCCACGTAGCTGCCGCCGCGCGGGTCGAGCACCGGCCGGTCCCACTCGACGGTCCAGTGCTCGCCGTCCGGGCTGTGCGCGACCACGCCGACGCGTACCTCGCCGCCCGGCCCGGTACGGCCCGCCGCCTGGCCGTACACCTTCCAGCGGCGGGCGGCGTCGGGCTCCAGCTCGTCGCGGAAGAACGCGTTGGCCTCCATCAGCTCGACGGTCCCGCGCTCGGCGCGCATGAACGGGGTGCGGCCGGTGACCTCCGGGTGCGGATCGGCGGGGGTCCAGTGGATGCCGTCGGGCGAATGGAGCATCAGGCAGAACAGCTTCACGTCATGCACGTACTGGGAGTTGAGCATCATCTTGTAGCGCCTGGCGGGATCCGGCTCGCGTTCGTCCTTGACGACCGACGGATTGGGGGTCGGCCGGCCGCTGCGGATCGGCAGCTCCCGCGGCGGGATCTCGCCGAGCGCGCAGATGTTGTTGTCCCGGCTGCCGTGATACTCGAACAGGCCCAGGTTGGGACGCTCCCAGGTGATGCCGTCGTCGCTGACCGCGTAGCAGCACACGGCGCAGTCGGTGGTGCCGGAGCGCGCCGTATACCACATCCGGTAGCGGCCTTCGTCGTGGAGGACGGTTCCGTAGCAGATAGCCTGCGCGTCCCACGATCCCGGCTCCCCCTGCAGCACCGGATTGCGCGGATCCTTCTTGGCGGTGTTGACGACGAGATCCACGTGGCGGCGCTCGGCGAGCTCCCACAGGTCCAGGAACAGCACGCTGCCCGTCCGCCGCGGGTCGATCGCCGGCACCTCCACCCGTCCGAAACGGATTTCGCCGCCCGCCGTCAGGTAGAGCAGCCCGAAGACGCCGCCGCCCGCCGGCATCCGTTTCTCCACGCTCAGCGCCGGCGCCAGCTCCCACGCCCAGCGGATTCCCTGCGGCGCGGCCACGCCGCCGCCCATCCACCGGCTCATGAAGACGTGATGACGATCCCGGTTCACCCATGCCAGCCGAGGCTGGCCGTAGCCGTCCACGAATGCGATCGGCGAGCCCACCTCCTGCGACTCGTCCCGGTTCAGATTGACGTGCATCTTCCAGCGGCCCGGAGCGGCAGTCGGGTTCCGGTACGACGAGTAGAACACCCGATCGACCATGCCCGGCCAGTTGCCGCGGGCCATGTAGCCGATCAGGATCGTGCCTCGCGCGGCGGCGATCGTCGGGTGGTCGCTCGCGTAGGCGACCAGCTCGGCGCCGGGGGTGCGCCCGTCGGCGCGGGTCCAGGTCTCCCCGTCCCGGCTCTGCGAGTAGTAGATGCCGTAGCGCTCGGCAACCTCGGCCGGATCCTGCAGGAACTCCTCCTCGAACTCGCCGAAGTCGACCGAGCAGATCTTGTCCGCGTAGTCCCGCGGGTCCGGGCCGTAGGCGAGGTGGATGGTGCCGCTCTCGTCCACGTCCAGCACCGGATCGCCGTAATCCCAGCGCTCGGTCATGGGGGTGCGGCGCCAGCCGCCCGCGGCGGGGCGAGCCAGCACGACGCGGCGCGCGTCCATCTCCCCCTGGCTGTAGGCGATGCAGACCGAACCGTCGGCCGTCACCACGATGTCGCCAAGACCTGCCGGGCCGTGCCCCTCCCCGTCCACGCGGCTGGGACCCGCGCCGGCGCCGTCGGGGCCGCGCCAGCTCGCCGGGTCGGCCGGGTCGCCGCCGCGCAGCGGGCAGCGCGCATACCACAGCTCCCCCTTGCCGTCGCGCGCCGTGCGGCGCCACACCGCGTGCAGGACGTCGCGGGAATCGACGGCGATGCTGCCCTGATCGGCCGGGCCGGTGGGGTCGCCGAGCAGACCCGCGGTCAGGTTTCCGGCCAGCTCGACCGGCGCCTGGAAGTGCTCGTCTTCGAGGGGCTCGGCTCCCGTGCTGACCCGGATCAGGACCGAGGCCCTGCCGGTCACGCGCTGCTTGACGTCGGCGACCGCAAGCCAGCGGCCGTCGCCGGTGCGCGCAAGCTGCCGGCCATTGGCCAGGATGAACCCCGGCCCTCCGGTCTCGCCGAGCGATAGATCTCTCAAACGCCTGCCTCCCGCCGGTCCTCCACTATAATCGACATGCGTTCGGGCCGGCGGGCGACGTTGCCGGGGCGCCGCACAGGAGGATCGCGATGGCACTGCTGGACAGGGCGTTGCTCGAAAGAACATGGGGCCGGTTGGAGTCGCGCGGCCGGAGCATCATACGGGAATGGCCGGACGCGAAGCCGGGCGAATACCTGATCTTCAATCAGAACAACGGCGCCGTGTTCGCGGGCGACTCCAGCTTCGACGGCTACGGCGCCGTGGGCCTGTTGTGGCTGCTGTATGCCGCGACCGATGACCCGGAGTACCGGGATCACGCGCAACGCGGTGCGCATATCTTCTCGCCTCTGGCCGAGGTCCTTGCCAGCCACTGCGGCATAGCCGCCTACCGGAGCGCCGTATGGGGTTACCAGCTCACCGGCGAAGAGGATCTCAAGCGGCAGGGGTTGCGCGCCGCCGCCACCATGAGCCGGTTCTTCGACCCGCAGAACGAGGTCTTCGGCCGCCACCCCGGCGCACGTGCGGAGGCCGTCTTCCCCGCCGGCGGCGTCAAGCATCGGTTTCACAGCGTGCACGCGCCCGCGAACACGCCCGCGCGCGCCACCCACATCGACTGGTCGGGGTTCTGGTTCGAGGTGCTGTGGTGGGGCGGGCGATTCGAGCCGCGCTTCAGCGACCAGGCGCGCCGCCACTGTGACGCCTACCTGCGGCTGGGATTCCAGCGGCCGGACGGCTCCTCCCATCACGGCCTGAGCTTCGACGAGCACACCGGCGAGCCGCTGGAGTTCCACTCCAATCAGGCGTACTCGGCCGACACCGCCTGGTCACGCGGGCAGGCGTGGATGCTGATGGGATACGCGCAGGCGTTCGAGGCCACCGGCGAGCGGCGCTTTCTGGACACCTACCTGCGTTGCGCCGACTACTGGATCGCCCACCTGCCGGACGACCTGATCCCGTTCTACGACATGAGCGACCCGGCCGTGCCGCACGTCCCGCGCGACGTATGCTCGGCGGTGATCGCGCTCAATTCGATGCTGCGCGTGTGCCGGGTCGATCCATCGCTGGAATCCCGCTTTCGCGACGTGGCCGAGGCCACGCTGCGCGAGCTGCTGGATTTCTACATCACGCCGGGCGGCATCGTGCTGCACGGAAGCTGGGGCGCCGACCACCAACCGATGTTTCAGGGAGTGCTGATGTTCAGCAACACCTATCTCGCGGATGCGGTGTTCATGGGCCTGTGGCCCGATCGCTTCGACGAAATCCGAGGATTCTAGTCATGGGGAACCGATTGTTCGAGAACGGCGTTCCGCGCGCGGCGGTGGTCGTGGGCGCGGATGCCGACGAGTTTCACCGCTTCGTGGCGGAGGAGGTGCAGGCGCACCTGCAACGGCTGAGCGGGGGGCGGCTGCCGATCGTCACCGACGCCGAGCTGCCCCCGGACGCCGAGCACGGCCCGGCCAGCCTGATCCTGGTGGGCGGCCCCGATGCCAACGCCGCGGTGCAGCGGCTGGCCGATCAGGGCGCGGTCGATTTCACGGTGCTGAAGGCCGAAGGCGGCTACCTGCTGAAGACGCTGGCGATCGACGGCCGCGCGGCGATCGTCGCGGGAGGCAAAGATCCCACGGGCACCATGTACGCCGCGTACGAGCTGCTGGAGCGGCTGGGCATCGTGTTTCAGCTCTCGAACGACGTCGTCCCGGAGCGCAAGCCCACCCTCGACCTCCCGGAGCTGGATGTGGCGGTCAACCCCGCGAGGAAGTACCGTGGCGTGCACGTCTGGCACGGCTACTCGTGGTACATGGGCCTGGATGAATACCGGCACCTGATCGACCAGCTCGCCAAGCTGAAGTTGAACGTCCTGCAGTTCGCGTGGGGCATGGGGGCGGCCTGGATCCGGCTCTCCTACCAGGGGGTGCAGGGCGAGCTCACCACCACACCCGAGTCCGGGCACCTGGCGATCGGCAAGGACTCGCGCTCCTGGGGCCGCAGCGTGCACACCACCACCGGCACCCGCGCCGACCTGCGTATCGGCGCCGACTGCTACGACCACGAACGGCTGTGCGCGCCGGAGTTCCGCGATGTCCAGTCGGAAGAGGACGCCTACCGCGTCGCCATTCCGTTCCTGCGGGAGATCATCCGCCACGCGCACAGGCGGCAGGTGCAGGTGCGCCTGGTCACCGGCGAGCTCCCCTTCGTCCCGCCCAACCTGGCCCCGCAGAGCGCCAAGGTCGATCACGGCCTGGCGCCGAGCGAGAGCTACAGCTTCCAGCGCTACTGCGGCGTCGCGGTGGCGCCCGGCGATCCGGCCGCACTCGACATCTGGGAGCTGGCCATGCGCGCGATCATCGAGACCTACCCCGAGGCCGATTCCTACGGCTTCTGGGCGCCGGAGCACAGCCCGGACTTCGACGACCCGCGCACGCGGGCACTGCTCGGCGAGTCGGCGGCGATTCTGGAGCACATCCCTCCCCTGGAAGAGATCCACGCCACGGGCAACCTGATCCCCCGGACGCCCCGCGACCTGGAGTGCGACGCGCTGCAGATGTACCTGGCCGCCGAGCTGATCCGGCGCCTGAAACGCCATCACCCGGAGGCTCAGATCGGCGTGGGCGTTCTCTTCCGTGGCTACCTGATGCGCGCGCTCGACGCGGTGCTGCCCGCAGATGCATGGATCGCGAACATGGAGAACTGCGGGAACGCCGGCCCCCTCATGGAGCGATACGAAGGAATGCCCGGCCGCGACCTGGTGGTGGTGCCGCGCATCGTCGACGACGGCTGCGAACTGCACATGCAGATGCACGCAACCATGTTCGACCGCGATCAGATCGTTACCGGTGCCGAACGGTTCGGGGCCACCGGGATCATCGGCCAGCTCGGCAAGGAGCGGGGACAGGAGTGCACGACCCGCTTCCTCGCCGACGGCTGCTGGGACCCCGGCCTGGACTGCGAGTCCTTCTATCGGGACTACCTCGAGCGCCTCTACGGGCGCGATGCCGCCGATCAGCTCGTCGAGGCGTACCTGCTGCTGGAGGAGCACGAACGCGCGCTGGTCTGGTGGGGCCGCAGCGAGATCTTCGTGTCGTTCCACGGGTTCTCCCCGTGCCGGCTGCGCACGGACATCGACTACGGGCGCGAGCCCCTGGAGGTCGGCAGGGAGGAGTTGGAGCGCGACATCGCCGCCTCCTGGGACCAGTCCGGAACGTTCTGGTTCTGGCGCCGCAACGCGGTGGGCGCGCACCACGAAGAGGACCGCGCGCTGCGCCCGGACCTGCTCTGGCAGCGTCGCGCCGCCCAGTATCGGGCCGTGGTCGGCCTGCTCCGATCCGCCCGGCCGCAGGTGCTTCCCGGGTCACGCAACGAGCTGGACTACGTGATCTTCAAGACGGAGAACTTCGCCGCCTACTTCGACGTGCTGCGCTCGTGCGAGGAGGCCCGGATCGAGCTGGACCGCGCCTACCTGGCCCGGCTGGATCGGAACCGGGCGGCCGCGGGCGACCGCCTGGAGCAATGCCGGGCGGCGCTGCAGCGCGCCGACCGCCACGCGCGGGGCGCGGCGGGGCAGATGCTCGCCTACAGCGACGAGAAGGCGGAGCGCCACCTCTTGTTCCGGTTCAACCAGAACGTCATCGCCTCGATCGAATCGGGACGGGAGTTCGTCGACGGCGTGACCGCCACGCACAGATCGCAGATCATGTAGATCTGTTCGTGCGAGCCGCAGTCCTGCTGCGGCCTTGGACGGATCGTGCCGGAAGACTCCTGTGCGCAGCCAATCACCGCCATCGGTACGTGCCGGAGAGTCGATCCCCATTTCAACGCTCGCTCATCCCCTCGACGAACGCGCGGCCGGCCTCGATGGAGGAGATCACGTTCTGGTTGAAGCGGAACAGCAGGTGGCGCTCGGTCCCGTCGTCCGCGTAGGCGATCATCTGTCCGGCCACGGCGCGCGCGCCGCGCTCGGCGCGCTCACACGCGGCGCGGCAGCGCTCCAGCCGGTCTCCCGCCGCGGCCTCGTCGCCGTCCAGGCGGGCAAGCCACGTCCGGTCGAGCTCGATCCGCGCCTCCTCGCATGCCTGCAGCACGTCGAAGTAGCAGGCAAAGCTTTCGGTCTTGAAGATCACGTAGTCCAGCTCGGCGAGTGAGCCGGCCGGCACCTGCGGCCGCGCCTGCCGGAGCAGGTCGACCACGGCCCGGTACTGCCCGGCGCGCCGCCGCCACAGCGCATCGGGCCGCAGCGGCCGATCGTGCCCGTGCTGGTCGCCCACCGCCGTCCGGCGCCAGAACCAGAAGTCGCTGTCGTCCCACGACGCCTCGATGGCCCGCTCCAGCTCGGCGCGGTCGATGTCCGGCCGGCCGTCGCGGAGCTCGACGCCGGTGCGCAGCTTGCAGGGCGAGAAGTCATGGTAGGAGATGAAGATCTCGCTCCGCCCCCACCACACCAGGTCGCGCTCGGCAGCCTCCAGGAGACGGTACGCATCGACCACGAGCGGCGCCGCGTCCGTTCCGTAGAGCCGCGGCAGGTAGCCGGTGTAGAACGACTGCGCGTCGACCCCGGCGTCCCAGCAGCCGTCGGCCAGGAAGCGGGTGCTGCACTCGCCGCCGCGCTCCTTGTCGAGCTGGCCGATGATGCCCGCCGCGCCGGCCGCTTCGGCCCCGGTGACGATCTCGTCCCGGTCGTACATGGTGGCGTTCATCTGCATGTGCAGCTCGCAGCCGTCGTCGACGATGCGCGGGATGACGATCAGGTCGCGGCCGGCGATGCCGCGGTAGTAGCCCATCTGCGGGCCGCCGTTGCCGCAGTTCTCCATGTTGGCGATCCACACGTCCTTGGGCAGCAGCCGGTCGAGTGCGCGCATCAGGTAGCCGCGGAACAGCAGCGTCAGGCCCAGCCGCGCGTCGGGGTGGCGCCGTTTCACCCGGCCGATCAGCTCGGACGCCAGGTGGATCTGCATGGCGTCGAACTCCAGGTCCTTGTCGGTATTGGGGGTGAAGTTGCCGCCCGCGTGGATCTCCCCGAGCGAGGGCATGTGCTCCCGGATCGCCGTGGCGCGCTGCCGCAGCGCTCGGGTTGCCTCATCGTCGTCGAAGTCCGGGCTGTGCTCGGGCGCCCAGACCCCGTAGGAGTCGGCCTCCGGATAGGTCTCGATCACCGCGCACAGCGCGGCCTCCCAGATGTCCAGCGCCGCCGGATCGCCGGTCGGCACCGCCACCCCGCAGTAGCGCTGGTAGCTGTGACTCTCGCTCGGCGCCACGCCATGGTCGACCTTGGCGCTCTGCGGGGCCAGGTTGGGCGAGACGAACGGCAACTCGCCGAAGACCAGCCAGACCTGCACGCACCGCCGGTGGGCGTAGCGGATGATCTCGCGCAGGAACGGGACGGCGACGGCAAACGCCTCGTCCTCGGAGCCGACCTCCTGGAACTCCTCCCCGCACAGCCGCTCGTGCGGGAAGCACTCCCGGCCCACGCGGACCTCGGAACGGGTGCCGGTGGTGGTGTGCACGCTGCGGCCCCAGGAGCGGCTGTCCCTGCCGACCGCCAGGTAGCCCGACTCCGGCGTGGTGGTCAGCTCGCCGCGCACGCCGTCGTGGAAGACCTCCACCCACGGCGCCCCCATCCCCCAGTAGAACTCCAGGACGTTCATCTTCATCTTGGCGATCTGGTCGATCAGGCGGCGGTAGTCCTGCATGCCCATGTTCCAGGTGTAGGCGTGCCAGACGTGCACGCCGCGGAACTTGCGCGCCGGCGCCGCCACCACGTCCAGCTCCGGCAGCTCCAGAGTCGCCTTCCGCTCGGGGATGATGTCGCCGGTGAGCTGGAATACGACGCCCAGCCGTTCCAGGAGCTCGTACGCCGCGTACATGGTCCCGGTGCCGTCCCGTCCTGCCACGACCACGCAGCCGCGCCCGTCGAGATCGACCGACCTGAGCAGATACGCCCCGTCAGCCGTATGCCGACCGGGGTCGACCGCGCCCCGATCCACCAGCCCGCGCACGGTGTCGTTCGCCCGCGGCCCGCCGACCAGGATCAAACCGCCCCGCGGCGCCGCCGCGGGTTCCGTGACGATCGGCAGCCGTCCGCCGCTCAGCAGCTCGACGTAGCGCTGGATCTCCTCCGCCACGAACCGGTGAACGTCGTTGGCCGCGGCGTCCAGGTGAATCGCGCCGCGCGGGATGCCGTTCTCGACCAGGATCGCGTTGCTCATCGCATCCTCCTGGAGCAGACTGTAACCGGATTTCGTCGACGGCGTGGTCGCCGCTCACAGACCGCAGATCATGTAGATCTGTTGGTGCGAGCCGCGGTCCTGCGGCGGCTTGGACGGATCGTGCCGGAAGCCGACCGATTCGTAGACGTGAATGGCGCGCGGATTGTCGTCGTTGACGCCCAGCCGGATCGCCTTCAGGCCCATGGCCCGGCCCACGTCCAGCAGCGCTCGGAGCAGCAACCGGCCGATGCCGCGCTCGTGGTAGGCGTCGACGAGACCGATGCCAAGCATGGGCACATCGGGCCCGCTCAGGCCCTGGAGCCACGCGTAGCCGACGATCGCTTCCCGTCCGCCGCGCTCGGCGGTGGCGACGATCCGGAACGAGTCCTCCGAATCGAGGTCGGAGGTGACCGTTTCGGCGCTCGCCCGCTCGAACGCGAACGGATGGAAGAAGTAGCGGCTGCGCTCGGACAGCCCGTCGAAGTACTCGACGAACCGGTCGGCGTCGACCGCCTGTACCCTGCGCAGCGTGACCGTCGTCCCGTCCCGCAGCCGATGCAAGCCGGCCGCCTTGAAGTCCTGCGGCATGCGGGTGAAGTCCGTCAGCCGACCGGTTCGTCCGTCTCGCGCGGCCTGCTGCCGAGGAAGCCGCCGATGATGGCGAGGATGGGCTTCAGCCGCCTGGAGACCGGATCGGCGTCCACGCCGAACGCCTCCAGCGCCGTCGCGCCCAGCAGGCACAGTGAACCCGCCGGAGCGAAGATGATCTGACAGGTCAGGGCGTCTTCGAGACCATCGATCGTCAACTTCGCCTCGCCCAGGAGGCGGCGGTCGCGACGACCGTCGGCAAGGAGCAACTCTCGGCTCCGTAAGGGCGCGACACCGATCGCGTGCAGCCGGTCCTCCGGTATGAACGTGTAGAGCGCCCCGGTGTCGACCCAGAAGCGCTCGGTGAAGCTCCTGGCAGGTTCTCCCACGTTGGAGACCGTCACACGGACCTGGAACATACCCACTCCGCTATTGAGGACCCGCGGCCCGGCCGCGTCAACCCGAGCGCCACACCCGTGGACGCGACCGGCGCCGGCCTGCATGCTGTCTCCAGCGTCAAATGAAGCACGTATCCACCCCGTGACAGGACAGCCTGCGCGGGAGCGCTACACCGACGAATGGGTCGCGAACCTGCTGGACGGGAAGAAGCGGTTCGGCGATGCCGATCCGGGGCAGATGCTCGGCGAGCTCGGTGTGACCGCCGGCAGCACCGTGGTGGACTACGGTTGTGGGCCGGGGCTGTTCGCGTCGGCAGCCGCCCGGCTGGTGGGACCGAGCGGAACGGTCTACGCCGTCGACCTGGAGCCGCGCATGGTCGAGCTGGCGCGCAGGCGGGCGGCGGAGGCGGGCCTCGTCAACGTCCGTGCCGTCTCGTCGGACGGCGTGCGGGCGGCGCTGCCCGACGGCGTGGCGGACTTCATCCTCTGCGTTCAGATCATGCACTACCACGCGAAGCGCAAGGACCGGGTGGCGGTCGCCCGCGACCTCCGGCGCCTGCTGAAGTCAGAGGGACGCGTCATCGTCATGCAGTGGAGCCCCGAGCGCGGGGACACGGGGATCTCCTACCGCGCGCTGGCCGGCATCATGCGCGACGCAGGGCTGATCACCGACGGCGCCCATGCGGTGACCGATGAGCTGTACCGCACACTGGCCCGCACGCCACCCGGAGACTGAAACCGCGGGCCGGGCCGACCGGCCTTCAGACGGCGATCAGACGGCGATCACCAGGATCACGCCGGCCACCGCCAGCAGCGTGCCGACGGCGGTCAGCGGACTCGGCGGTTCCCGCAGCAGCAGCGCGCTCAGAGGCGCGGCGTAGAGCGGTGCCGTGGCACCGATGGTGGCCGTGAGCGTCACCCCGACCAGCTTGATCGACTCCACGTAGAGCGTGCTGGCCACCACCCAACCCAGCAGACTCGCCAGGATGAGCCACCACATCGTGTTGCGATTGCGAAGCGCCCTTTGGGCGGCGTCGAAGGCACCCGGGCGCCGCAACGCGACGGTGAGCGAGAGGAGCGCGGCGGCCGGCACGCGCACGGCGCTCACGGCCAGGGTGGTCGTGCCCTCGGCGGCGATGGCGGTCAGGACCGTCTCAAGCCCCCAGGCGGCGGCCGTGGCAGCGGCGAGCAGCAGTCCCAGGGAGCGGTGCCGGCGCGCCACCTCGACCCGGACCGCCGATCGGCCCTCCCGTGGCCGCGCCGGTCCCGGGTCGCGTTCGGACGCCGACAGCAACGCTGCGCCCCCCACGACCAGCAAGGCGCCGAGGATCGCCAGCGGTGATGGCGCATCGCCCCACAGCAGGAACGCGAACAGCACGGTGAAGACCGGGAAGCTGCTGGTCAGGGGCACGGCGCGGGATACGCCGACGAGCCGCAGCGCCACCACATTGCAGGTGTCTCCGAGCAGCCCACCCACCACGATGGAGGCTACGATCACCAGCATCTTCCCGGACGTGAGCGTCGCGCCGCCGGGAGCGCCGGCCGCCAGGAACCAGGCCACCACCACCGCAGCGCCCAGCAAGGCGCGCAGACCGTTGAGCACGAACACATCCAGCCGCAGCGACAGGTGGCGCAGCAGCACGCTAGCCCAAGTTTAACGGGCTAATGATGATCCTGTTATGGGTAAGTGATTTAGGTGATCGGAAATCGGCGTGTGGCACTACAATCTCTGCACAACTGGTGAGTACCACTACTCTGCCAGCAGCTTCCTGACGCCACCAGGAGCCGGGTCGACGCCCAACGCGTCGTAGATCGCCTGCTACTGAGGCTCGGCCTTGGTGGCTTTGCGCACGTGCAGAGTGCGGCCGTCAGCACAGCGAAACGTGCAGGTGACCCGTTGCTGGGCGGCCAGGATGCTGCGCAGCGTCGCCCACGAGCCGTGTTCGCCGCGCTCACGCAGCCGCCGGCGGATCACCTGCACCAACTGATAGGCCAACACCGTGATGAACAGGTGCCCGTTGGAGCGATGCTGCTTCTGGTGGAAGATCGGTCGTAGCCCCAACTCCGACTTCAGCGAACGAAACGTAAGCGTCCGCTGAACTCCACCTTACGAAGACGATAGGAACGGGCGATCGTCCCCGGTAGGAGGGACGAACGATGCAACAAGGACGGGAGTACTGGAGCCGGCCGGTAGCGGAGTGGCGGGGCAGCGGGCTGTCGAAGAAGGCGTACTGCGAGCAGCACGGCGTGCCGTATTGGTCGCTGTGCCGCTGGGCGGGCAAGCTGTCGCCGTCGCAGACGCCGCCGGGGGACCAGTTGGTGGAACTGGGGCCGATCGGCGGCGGAGTCGAGAACGCCGAGCAGCGAGCGGCCATCGAATTGGTGGTGGGCGACCGGTACGTGCTGAGGCTGTGGCCGAATCTGCGGGCGGAACAGCTGCGCGAGGTGCTGGCGGTGCTGGAGAGCCAGCGATGATTCATCTGGAACTGGGGACGGCGCGGATCTTCGTGCGGCCTGGGGCCACCGATCTGCGCAAGCAGATCAACGGGCTGGTATTGCTGGTGCAGGAGCAGATGCAGCTCAGTCCGTTCGAGGCGGTGTACTGGGACCGCACGGGGTTCTGCCTGTGGATGAAGCGGCTGGAGAAGGGGCGTTTTCCGTGGCCGCGAACGGCGGCCGAGGCGCGCCGGGAGATCGGCGTCGAGGAGCTTCGGATGCTACTGATCGGCATCGATTTCTGGAACACGCACGAGGAGCTCAGGTACCGAGAAATCGCCTGACAGGGGTTGACATTGTTAGCGTATTTCGTGCTATGGTATCGACATGTCCAGCGCGCTGTCGGTCGCCGAACAACGCGATGAGTTGCATGAAGAGAATCGCCGCCTGATCCTGGAAAAGGACGAGCTGACGGTGAAAACGACCGAGTTGACCGTGCACAACGGTCAGCTCGTCACCAGGAACGATGAGCTGGACGCGAAGCTGGCGGAACTGAACAAGAAGCTGGATCTCTACGAAGAACAGGTGGCGTGGTTCAAGAACAAGCTGTACGGGCGCGGTAGCGAACAACTCACCGCCGCCGAGCTGCAGCAGATCCGGCGTGTTCGATGAGATCGAACACGCCGCCGACAACGACCCGCCAGAGGACCAAGCGCCCGATGAGCCGCCCCCGGATCAGGCGGCCGCCGAAGTGCTTGAGCGGACCCCCAGCCGCCCGCGGCGCAGACCGCTGCCGCAGGCGCTGCCACGGGTCGAGCAGGTCATCGACCTGCCCGAGCAGGACAAGCAGTGTGAGTGCGGCCAGCAACTGGTGCGCATCGGCGAGGACTGCTCGGAGAAGCTCGACGTGATCCCGCCGCAGGTGCGGGTGATCCGCACGGTGCGGCCCAAGTACGCCTGCCATCACTGCGAGGGCTCCGGCGACGAAGGGCATCCGGCGGTCCGGGTGGCGCCGCCGCCAGCGGCGCTGATCCCGAAGGGACTGGCCTCAGAGGGACTGTTGGCGTTCATCGCCGCGGCGAAGTTCTGCGACGCGCTGCCGCTGTATCGGCAGGAGCGGCAGTTCGCGCGCCTCGGGGTCGAGCTGTCGCGGCGCACGATGTCGGACTGGATGATCGCGGCCGCCGGTGCCTGCCAGGCGCTGATGGAGGCGTTGCTCGACAAGCTGCGCTGTGGCCCGACGCTGCAGATCGACGAGACCACCGTGCAGGTGCTCAAGGAGGAGGGCCGCGCCAACACCGACATCAGCTACGTATGGGTGGCGCGCGGCGGCCCACTTGGTGAGCCGGTGGTGGTGTACCGCTATGAGCCCAGCCGCGCCGCGCGGGTGGCCTTCCAGATCATCGGCGACTACCAAGGCTACGTGCAGACCGACGGGTATGACGGCTACACGCGTCCGTGTGCGCAGCCCGGCATCGTGCACGTGGGCTGTTGGGCGCACGTGCGGCGAGCGTTCAAAGAGGCCGCCGAGGCGCTGGGCAAGGTATCGAGCCGCTCCGGATCGGCGCTGCAAGCGCTGGGGTTCATCGCCAAGCTGTACCGCGCCGAGTCGCAGCTAGCCAAGCACCGCGAGGAGGATCCGGCGGGGTTCGTGGCCGCGCGGCGCGCGCAGGTGCAGCCGGTGCTCGACACGTTCCACGGCTGGCTGCAGGACAAACGCGATCAGGTGCTGCCCGGCTCGGCGCTCGGCAAGGCGGTGGCCTTTGCGCTGGGCGAGTGGCCGAAGCTGATCCGCTATCTGGAACACCCGCAGCTGACGCCGGACAACAACGCCTGCGAACAGGCGATCCGGCCATTCGTGGTGGGGCGCAAGAACTGGCTGTTTTCGGGAAGCCCGCGCGGAGCCAAGGCGAGCGCAACGCTGTACAGCCTGATCGAGACCGCCAAGGCCAACCGGCGCGAGCCGTACTGGTATCTGCGCGAGCTGTTCGAGAAACTGCCCCATGCGCGGACCCGCGCTGACTACCTCACACTCCTGCCCACTGCTCGTCCACCGCCGCCGGCTTCATAGAGGCTGGTTTCGCCGGTCGCTTACAACGAAACACCGCCTCCAGGTCCGTCAACATGATGTAGGTGCGCCACATCCTCTCAGCATCCCAGTCGGTCTGATTGCTGCGCAGGCAGTACACCCCCGGATCGGTCAGCTTCGAGCCGGCCACCGGCTGTTGTTCCCACCTGACCGCGACCGCCTTCGTGGCGCTCGCATCGGCCTGCACCTCGATCTGGTAGTGCTGCCCCACGCCCCCGCTGGCGGCCACCAAGCGCCCGATCCGCTGCCAGATACGCTCCAGCTTCTTGTGCGTCCGCGGCCGCGACAGCCCCTCGTGCAGGTCCTTCAGCGCCTGCTCGAAGCGCCTGACGGCCCGCTGCACCATCGCCTGCTCCTTCGCTTGGCGAGCCTCCGAGTAGCAATACAGGCGTACCTCGGCGCCGTCCTCGCTGCTCACCAACTGGACATGGACCTGTTGCCCGGAGGCGGTCCGCAGGCACTGTGCCGAGTCGGCATCAAACCGCCGCGTTCGCTCACGGCTCACCGCCAGATAGCGGTAGCCGTGCTGGCGCATCCACTTCAGATTCTCCTCGGTGGCCGCCCCGCAGTCCATCACGATCAGCGCATCGGCGGGCACCTCCAGACGCTTCAACGTCGCCGCCAGGACCTTCTGTTCCTTCACGTTGCCGGCCAGCACCTCGCTGCGGCGCACGAAGCCGCTGCCGTCCAGCACCAGCGCCAACGTGGTCGCTGATCAACATCGTTACCGTATTGCCTCTCATCCCGAGGGCACCCAGCGCCGCCAGCAGACGGCCGATCCAGCGATCCACGAACGTCACCCAGGCGCCCGGATCTCCCTCACACCCGCCGGGTTGGCAGCAGGCGTCCGGTCGTGGCGCGACGGATCCCGCAGCTCGTGCGGGATGCCCCGGTCGATCCACAGGGCGAACGGGCATTCAGCCCGACTCTGTTCCAGTCACGCGCCCCGACGACGGCGGCGATGCGGTCTGGACGACCACCTTCCCGCGCCAACGCCGACACCTCGCGCAACCCGTGCAGGTGCTAACGCACTATACTCCATCCTCTCCCGACTTCCGCAATTGGCGGGCCTGCTGGACGGCGACAAGCGCTGTGGCGACACCGATCCGGGGCACATGCTTGGCAGCCTCGGTATGACCGCAGGCAGCACCGTGGTGGACTACGGCTGCGGACCGAGAGTGGCGTCGCTGCAGTGCCGCGGGCCTACGCTGCTCCGGAGTAATTACTCAAAGCCGAGTTTGCGAAGGTAGGCAAGGTTTCGCTTGGCGATGGGCAACGGTTTGTCGAACGGCGCCGGATACATGCCCTGTTCGACAATTACCCAGCCATCGTAGTCAATCTCACGCAGCAGACTACGCAAAGCGACAAAGTCCACGCTGCCCTGAGACAATTCGCAGAATACACCCATTCCGACGGCCCTTTGGAATGGGAAACCTTCAGCTTCGACCTTCCGCTTCACCTCCGGGTCAACGTTCTTCACATGCAGATAGCGAATGCGCCGGGAATGCTCGCGCACAATGCTGACAGGCTCACCGCCCCGGTAGGCACAGTGACCGATGTCCAGACAGAGCGACACCCGGTCGGAGTCAGTTTGATACAGCAGCGTCTCGATCTGGTCCACATATTCGACATGGCTGGCGGTGTGCGGTTCGAAGAGAAGCTTGAGTCCAAATTCAGCACGCGCAATATCAGCCACCTTGTGCGTGTTATCGATCAACCGCCGCCAAGCACACTCGTCGAGGCGAATCGGTGCCGTCCGCTGGTATGTCGCCGGGTCGGTGTAGGTTTTGTCAAGGAGTATCAGATACTCGCCTCCCAAACCGGCCAGCAACTCACCCACGCGAAGCACCTTTTCTTGCAGCGCCGGCCATACCGACGGTTCTTCCAGGGCGTCCGTCACCTGCGCGGAGGACACCTTCAAGCGACGCCTGGCGAGCTCGGCCTGCAGCGTGGAAACTTCGGTGGGCAGATATCCGTACGGCCCCAATTCGATCCACCGGTAGCCGGCCTCCACAACTTCATCCAGATACCGCGGCCACGGGGGTTGTTTGGGATCGTCTGCAAACCAGACGCCCCATGAAGCCGGGGCCGTGCCGATCCTCATGCCGACCGTTTCATCTCAAACTGTTAGCGCGGCGCCGATCTGCCCGGTGTTGTGACACGCGGCTGACGCAGCCATCGAGGATCCTGAACGGATCGCGGCGCCGTCACCCCCAAAGTCTCTGTCATGGATTCGATTTGTTCGCGCTCGGATCTCCTTTCGCCGTGGCGTGTTGGCGTTCACCATCACTCGCCACGAGCAGCTCGTTTCAGCCATATCGGCGATGACCACGCCATCTGGCCATTCAACTGGCTGACGCGCAGCCGGTACCAATTCCATCCCGCCGGTGGCGATTCATCGACGAAATGGAAAGGTACGGTATACCCCGACTCCGGGATCGCAACGTGTACCTTGGTCTTGTACGCGTTGTGCCAGACGACTTCATCCTCCTTGTCCAGATCACTTGGTGATAGCCGCAACTGCTGCGATATCGTATCGTAGGATTCGTCCGTCGCAGCCAGGACGCGGGAGCGCCGCAACGCCTCCTGAACCGAAAAGACGGCGCTTTCCCCATTTACCGTCAGATGAATACGATCGGTCGGAGACGCCTCGATCTCGAAGATCAGCGCTTGCCTGTTCGTCCAGCTCGTACCACCGGCCCAGCCTACCTCGCTGACCCTTGCACCATGATACGGCCGGGGCTCTGTCTCGAGCTGCCAGCTGCATTCACGTTCGGTGGGTTTCTCGATTCGCTGGCCGAAGCTGCTCAGGCATCCTTGTACATTCACCAGCCGTCCTCGATCGATCCTGAGCTGCCCCCGCCAAATCTTGTTGGCCGTCTTCAGACCGTAGAACTCGCTAGGACCCCAGCCACAATCGATCCTCATCTTCAGGCGGATCTGACCATCGCCACCGGGCACATCCCATGTGCCGGAATGGCAATAGGTGTACAACACCCGCTCGTTACGCAATAACTCCACTCGATCTATGGCGTGGCAACCGACGATGTGAGCCCGTATGTCCGCTATTCCCTCAGTCTTCCCCACGCTGCCCATGCCGAGCCCATTTACCTCGAACGCCAAGCTGATCCGATCGCCCGTGACGCCGTACACCCGGCGACTCCGAAACGCCTGCCACAAGCCTTCGCGCGTTAGCTCCGCGGCCCACACACCCACCAGCCCGTTACCCCAGACCCCAGGAAAGCCGCTGTGATTGTCGCCCGATGCGATGATACCCACCCGATATCCTCGGGCGAGTCCATCCTGCACGGTCCCTCCCGAGACCCGAGGACCCATCGACGCCACGCGGTCCATGGTGAATGGGGTGTTGCATCCCTCACTGGAGCCGTGATCGGAGAAGATCTCCACGAATGGCGAAAGCTCCTCATCGTAATAGTCCCAGTGTTTGCCTCGCTGGCCGACCTGATAACCGGTGTGGTGAGGAATCGCAATTCCCTTGTTCCTTCGCAGATTCGCAAAGATCTCGGGCAGCGTCTCTGCGGCATCGAGGGGTCCTTCATCAAAATAGAAGACATTATGATCGCCAAATCTGCGCCGGTCTCCGTGCCACTCATAGCCGGCAAACGTCACGAACCGGCCTGGATCATTGTGTCTTCTAACCGCAGATAGGATCGCCGGCCAGTCTTTCAGGAAGACGTCGCCCTGACCTTCAGTTTCCAAACTGAGACCTTCCGGAGATTTGTAGCTGTTGAAAGGATAGTAGGCTATCGGAAAGAAATCCAGATGCGATCGGGCAGCGGCATACGTGCGTTCTATCATCGGTACCTGGTGAGGATGGAGGTTGAGGTGCATGTCGCCCCAGTAAAGTTGAAGATCGTCATTCAAGCATCGTCCGAGCTCTCGCGCTCGATCATTCGCGGTCAATAGGGTTCTCCAGGCGTCTTGGCCATCCGAAGTCCTCCCTTTCGCTGTCCTTCGCCGTCATTCAACCGCATCGCGTGCGAACACTCAATAGCGAGTTCCTGTCCGGGAATACCCGATTTGGACCGATGTCGGCAGCAGAGGGTCCTGGAGTGCCTGTACGGAGCCCGTGACGGATCGCGAATCGGTCGCAGACAGCTTGGAAATGACCACACCCGAGACGCTATTGGTGGTCTGAGTGTCCCGATATGTGGGCTCTATTGGGAGATAAATACGCACCTGTCCTGCAGATCGTTCCGTGAGACAGGCAACCGATAATGTCAGAACCGCCGCTGGCGGTCGTCAGGTCGGCAGTAAGCGAGCCAGCCTTATCAGGTTGTGTGCGAAGACCGCCGAGTGCACGTACGCGTGGAAGCCTTCGCGGCCGGACCACCGGCAGCGATCCAACCCAAAGCAGCGCTTCAGATACGAGATGCCCGCTTCCACGCCCGCCCGAAAGCGTCTCAGTTCCCCGTAGATCCACGCCGACGGCGTCATCTCGGTCTGCTCCATCCCCCGCTTCTTGTGGAACATCACGTGCTCCACACCCAGCTTCTTCGCGTCATCCAGATTCTCCCGCGACGCATAGCCGCCATCGAACGCCACCCGTTGCGGCGGCTCCCCGTAGGTCTCCACATGGCGCTTGAGCATCGGCAGGCAGCGCGTGCTATCGGCAGGGTTGCCGTCTTCGACCACCACATCGAGCACCAGCGCACTGCGCCCGGTACTCAGGTTGATCTTGTGCCCGTAGTGCGTGCGGCGCCCGCCCTTGACGATGATGTCGACGTGCGGCTCGAACAGACTCACCACCTTCTCGCCCGCAGGCACCGTTTCGCCGTCGAACACCCGCCGTTCGGTCTGCTGCACCACGCGCTCGATCAGATCCAGACACGAGCGTGTCTCAGCACACCAACTCTCGGCCCACGGCTCAGATACGCCGCACGTGACCGCAAGCAGCGCATCCTGCGCGTAGCCGATCGTCCGCCCCACCAAGCGCAGCAGCCGCCGGTAGGTGGCTGCTCGCCGCTTGCCGTCGCGCTGCGAGCCGATCTCACGGTGCCGCCGCTTGGCGGCGCGGCAGTGATCGCGAAACGACACCTTCGCCAGCCGCTGTCGCGCCTGGCGCAGCAGCTCGGTCAGCACCCGCACCCCGTCGAACAACAGGCGGCTGTCCTGAGGCTCCAGGATGTCCGCGTCGGTGGCAGTCGAATCGATGCGCACCTGCGTTCCCGACTCGATCCCCCGCTGCTTGGCGTCCTGCACCAGCACGCCGTTGATCGCTTGCCACGTGTCAGCGTCGATCGCGCTGATGGCGCTCTGCAACGCCGATTTCTTCGGCGGGTTGAACGGATCGATCCGCGCGAAGCGCCGCGTGGACGCCGAATCGATCAGCTTGAACTCCAGATCCCGATACGAGTAGCCCACCAGATGGATGAGCACCGCGCAGCGCAGGATGGTCTCGCAGGTCAGCCCGCGGCGACCGCAGGAGGGAGAACCGGCCACGCAGGCGCCGACCATATCGAGCAGTTCGGGATGTTCGTCAAGCCATTCGGAAGCGCGTTCCAGTTGGCTGCCGCGCGGATGGACAATTTCGTCCGGTTGGAATACGCTGGGCTGAGCGGTGCGGTTGATGCGCATCGTGACCTCCGGTGTTTCGGTTGTCGGTTGCGGTTAGTAGCAGCGACGATAGCCGAAACACCGTTTCTTTGTCCAGCCCTTTTCGAACTCAATTCACTCCCACTCAACAACTTGCGAGTTTACGGACAGGAACTAGCGAGGTTCTACGCGGATGCAAGCACCTGCTCCCCGTCCAGCCGGTACTCTTGCTCGGACACCGCTCAGCATTCTGCGAGCCAGGCTGTCTGACACTGCCGGGAGGAAATTGCGCTGTGGGGGTTTTCTGGGATACAGAGGCGGGAAATTGACCTGACGGCCGGAACCAGAGGTGCCCCGTCGAGGCTCGACAGCGTCCGGTCGTGGCTTGATCGGCGGTCAGACCGTCCGAACGCCTCAGCGGAGCCCTCTTCGACGGTGCCACGGGTGGTCATGGCCGGGGCGCAGGGCGCACCACTGCCGGCGCTGTACCGTGCGACTATTGTTCGGCGGCGCCCTCAGGCGCTCTTGGTCAAGCTGCGCAGGTGTTCGCGCTGGCCGGCTTCGATGCGCCCGAGCGCCATCGCCAGCATGATCGACAGCGCCATCGTGCAGCGCAGCCGCATCTTGGCCAGCCCACGGATGAACGGATCGTCGAACCCGAACGGGCCGGCCAAGCGGCTGTTGACCCGCTCCACGGCGCTGCGCGTGTCGTAGTGCTGCGAATCGGCAGGCAAAGTGACCCCCGGTCGGCATTCAAGACGACCCCCCTGCTCGGGTTGGGAGATACTCGTATCATCGGCGGAGTGTGAAGTCAACGCCGGTCGATGCGGGTACGCGGGTTGGGAGCGCATGCAGAGCTGCGCGGCTGGCCGAGACGGGATCGGATAGGCGCCCCAGGGGGAGGGCGCGCCACCCCTGAGCGTTGGCAAGGGCCGCAGCGGGCCAGTACGAGAGGCTCACTCGGAGGCCGATCGGCCGACAGATGGCCGAATGGCGGTAACTGACGAACTGGCCGGCCTCGACGATGCCGAGCGGGAACCTGCCGGCGCGGCACGTCACCATGGCAGCGCTCATGGTGCCGTGCCGCTGTGAGCCTCCGCAGTCGGCGGGGCGAGCGGTAGCCGTGCTGAGGCCCGGCAAGCCGGTGGGCTCAAGCTGCGCCGTGCGCATTCGCCTCCGGGGTGTGTCGGGCCGGGACGATGCGGCTTGGGAGTGCCACGCGGTCCGGCGACGGAGAGCATGGGCGCGTTCGGTCGATGGTCAGGGGGTGGCTGCGATGCCGAGATCTCTGGGCCAGTCACCGGCAGACCGCCCGGGGGCGTGCGCGTGGAGCCGACCGCATGCAGAGCTGCGCGGCTGGCCGAGACGGGATCGGATAGGCGCCCCAGGGGGAGGGCGCGCCACCCCTGAGCGTTGGCAAGGGCCGCAGCGGGCCAGTACGAGAGGCTCACTCGGAGGCCGATTGGCCGGCAGATGGCCGAATGGCGGTAGCGGACGAACTGGCCGGCCTCGACGATGCCGAGCGGGAACCTGCCGGCGCGGATCGTCACGATGGCAGCGCTCATGGTGCGGTGCCGCGGTGAGCCTTGCGGTCGGCGAGGCGAGCGGTAGCCGTGCTGAACCCCGGGAAGGCGGCGGGGCTGAAGCTCCGAATCAGGCGACGAGAGGGGGCGCATGTGCCTGTGGATGTGTGGATACGTGCGTGCGGTCGGCGCGGCGAGCGTGCCGACATCGGTCGCTGAGCGAGCACGTGCTGGCGGAGCCGAGCCCGAGGGCCGCGCAGGCGCGCACCGGCAGGGACGCGGCTGCGGTGCGTGCGCCGCCGAAACGATGCCGATAGTCACCCGGTGCATGCCGCCGGCGGGGCCGCACACCGCAGCCGCGATCGTCACGCCGCAGCGGCCACGCTCGTCATCGCCTGGGCAGGTCCGCGCTCGGCGGCAGCCATGGAGCGCCCTCACACGGCGAATCCGGCGCCAGAGCAACCACAGCGTGAGCGATCCGGGAAACGGCTTGCGAGGATCGCCGTCACGGCGTGTTCTGCGGCAGGGTGGTATCCCGACACCCCCCGGAGCGGCCCGCACTGACCGACCGTGACGCTGGCGCGGACGCTTGATGTCGCACGTGGCGCCAGCACCGCTCGCGGCGGGCGTCCTGCTACGCCGCGAGCCGTCACTCACTGGGGGCCATCTCAAGCTTGGTGGGGATGCCGAGGAGACCCCTGACCGTTGGCACGGGGCCGTAGCGGGCCAGTTGAGGCTCACTCGGGGAGGCCGGTCGGCCCGCAGATGGCCGATCGGCCGCACATGAGGAGCTTCGCCGGCGAGAGCGCCACCGTGGCCGCACTCATGCTGGCGCCCCGCCCCGAGCGGCCTCGCAGCCGGTCGGGCAGCTCTGTCGGGCCGGCCGTTCGCCACCGTCGAGCGTGGCTGCGTTCGGTCGACGGCCCGGAGGCGGCTGCGATGCCGAGCTCTCCGGGCCAGCCGCACCGGGCGCGCCGCCAGGGTCGTGCCGGCGCAGCGGACCGCAGGCAGTCACGACTGGCCGAAACAGGGTCGATAGCCGCCGCAGGGACGTGTCCGGCTGGCTCATCATGGCGAGTCGGTCTGCGACAGTTCTCGTGACCTGCGCACGAAGCTGTCCATGCGGTAGCTCTTGCCTTCGATGACCAGCTTCGTGGCGCGATGCACCAGGCGGTCCATGCAGGCGGAGGCCATCAGCGGGTTGGCGAACACCAGCGGCCACTCGCTGAAGTCGCGGTTGCTGGTGATCACCGTGGCATGCCGCTCGTAGCGCTGGCAGATCACCTCGTACAGATCCTGCTGCTGGTGCTCCGGCAGCGGCTTGAGTCCGAAATCGTCCAGTTACTCCGACATCGGAGTAACTGGATTTATCCCGACCCTGCGATTATCCCGATGCGCGGAAGCGCTGGAGCAGGGCCGCCCTGTAGCGGAGGACCCCGGCAGCCGGTCACGGTGCAGTTGGTCGGGATAATCACAGACCTTCAAGGAAGGCCAGTAGCCGATCGGGCGGACGGAACCGGCCGACTCTCGTCGTGGGTGGTGTCGTTCGCGCGAGCGCCCGCTCTTTGATCCTCATGTCGGCATGCAAGTAGGCGTTGGTTGAGCGTACGTCGGCGTGCCCGAGCCACAGGGCGATCACGGCGACATCGACTCCCGCCCGCAACAGCGTCATGGCACAGGTGTGCCGCAGAACGTGCGGCGTCAACCGCTTCCCCTGGAGTGACGGACACCCTTGGGCAGCGACATCTCTGTAGAGGGCGAGCCTTGCCGCTACCGCGTCGTCGCTGAGACGGCGTCCGGTGCGGATGGGGAACAGCGGGTCATCCCAAGAACCGCCGCGCTCGCGACACCAGGTGTGCAGGATGGCGACGTTGGCCGAGGTCAGCGGGACGCAGCGCTCCTTGCGGCCTTTGCCCGTGCATCGGACGTGGGCTCCGGTGCGTAGCTCGACGTCGCCGCAGCGGAGCCCGGTCAGTTCCGCCAGCCGCAGACCGGTCTGCAGCGCCAGCGCGATCAGCGCGTGATCTCGACGCCCCTCCCACCGATCGAGGTCCGGGGCGGCCAGGAGGGCTTCAACCTCCTCGGGCTCGAGGAACGACACCTGGCCCTTGTCGAAGCGCTTCTGCGGGATGGCCAACACCTGCGCGATGAGCTGAGCGTGCTCGGGATGACGCAGCGCCGCGTAATGGAACAGCGACCGCAGCGCGGCAAGCCGGGCGTTGGTGCTCCGGGCACTGTTGTGGCGGTCGGTCTGGAGATGCTCCAGGAACGCCGAAATTGTCTCGACACCGAGGTCGTCCCACTCGAGGGCGGAGGGGGCTTTCCCGGTGCGCTCCTGCACGAAGCGCAGCAGGAGAGTCAGAGCGCTGCGGTAGGAGCGGACAGTGGCCGGACTCCCCTGGCGCTGCTTGATCAGCCGCTCGGTGAAAAACAACTGCAGGGTCGGGGCGATGAGGCTCATCCTCGCGACCTCCTCTCGAGGCGAGCCGCAGCCAGCGCCAGCAGCTCCGGGGCCGCCGACAGATACCAGTACGTGTAGCCCGGCGTCAGGTGGCCCAGGTAGGTCGACAGCCTCGGCAATAAGGCACCCACGTCCTCGCCGGCCCGATGCCAACGGACCAAGGTGTTGACCGCGAAGGAATGCCTGAGATCGTGAATGCGCGGGCGGGACGCAGAGCCGGCTCCGACACCCGAGGAGCGCACCAACTCGCGGAACTTCTCCGAGAAGTCGGTGTAGATCACCGCCGTGCCTTTGCGGGAGACAAAGAAGGTCGGCCCCGACGGCTCCGGCACGAGCCGATCGCGCAGCGCCGCGTAGGCGGCGAGGGCATCGACTGTGGTCGGGGCGAGGGGGAGCTCTCGGCTCTTGTTGAACTTCGAGGCCCTCACGATGGCCACGCCGTCGACCCAGTCGACGGCGGATTGCACAAGCGCGATGGCCTCGCCCACGCGCATGCCGGTGGCGGCCAACAAGCCAATCATCGTCTGGAAGGTCGCTGCTCGCAGAGGTGTGGGGATGAGCTGAGGAACCGCGGCCATCAGGTCGATAACGTCGGCTTCCGAGAAGATGAACGGCGGTCGCCACCGTTGTCGGTACGTCACCAGCCCGAGCGGTGGGATCTCTGTCGCTGGGTCGAAGCCCGTCATGTGCCGGGCGAAGCCCCGCACGGCGGTCATTCGCCGCATCCACACCGAACTCGACGGGTCGGCGTCGGGCCGCTGCACCCAGGCCAAGGCAGCCTTGATGGTGATCGTCGAGGCGCCGGTGGCGTCCAGATGGGCCACGAAGTCGGGCAGAAGGCGGCCGGCGGCGGCCAACTGGTGACCCAGTGCCCGGCGCAGACGCAGGTAGTCCTCGAGGTGTTGGGCGAAGACGCTCATGCCGTGGTCCCCGGCCAGCCAGCGGCGACGCTGCGCAGCGCAACGCGGTCGACCTTCGCGTAGCCGGCTGTGGTGCCGAGGTCCGACTGACGCAGCACCTGGGCGATTTCCAGCAGGTCGCCGCCCTGCCGGAGCATCTCGGTCGCGAGCGCATGACGCAACCGGTGGGCGCCCACTCGCGCCAACCCGGCACGTTGACACGCCCGATAGACGAGGTTGGTGATCGAGCTGGGGTGTATGGGCCGGGGTGGCGCGTAGAGCGTCAGGATGAGGCAGCGACACTCACAGGACGGACGATCGTGGCGCAGGTAGTCCACGAGCGCCTTGCCCACTTCGACGGGAAGCGGGAGATGGTCCTTCCGACCTGCCTTCCCCCGCACGAGGATCTCCCCGCCCCGCCAGTCGACATCGCCGAGCTCAAGAGCTGCGACCTCAGCGGCTCGAAACCCGAGGCGAGCGAGCAGCACCAGCACAGCCAAGTCACGCCGGCCGCTCGTCGTTGAGCGGTCACAGCTGGCGAGCAGCCTCTCGACGTCGGTGCGGCTCATCGTCGGCGGCAGCGCAGCGCCTCTCCAAGTGGCGACGGGAGGCATGGCCGTGCCGAGGTCGGCTTCGAGGACGCCAGCTACATGCAAGTAGCGCAGCAGCGCCCGCAGATCGGCCGCCTCTCGCTTTGCCGACTCGACGGTGAGGCGAGTGCTCACCTCCAGCAGGTAGGCGTTCACCTCGGCACTCGTGAGCTCCTCGGTTCCCGTCTCGGCGCCGGTCCGCCGCGCCCGCTCGACGAGGAAGCGCCTGGCGAAGTTGTCGTATCGCCGGACCGTGGTTGCGCTCAGGCCACGGTCGTGGATGAGGTGGTGGCGATAGCCCGCGAGCAGCTCATCACGCGGCGTCGGTTCAGCTGCCGCTTCCGCTGCAAGAACATTCGACTCCCGCAGGTAGTCGAACAGCGGCGTCAATGACGCGAGCGTCGGCACGTGCCGTTGGCCAGCCGCGCGGCGATGACCCAGGAACCGCTGGGCAACTTCCCACGTGAGCTCTTCGACGCCGAGACCCGCGGCCGTAAGCCAGCGATTCAACTGGCCCATCAACACCAGGTAGCGCTTCACTGAGCCCTGAGAATGACCCATCCCCAAGACCCGAACCCGGAACCCGTCCGCAAACGGGACCAGCGGCCCACGACCTTTCTTCCATGACTGCGTTCCCATCAGTCCTCCTTCGGCCGGAGCACACTGCTCCGCCGGTCAGAGGATTCAGGAATGCAGCGGGATTATCCCGACCTCCGCGGCAGCCAACTCTCGACGGGCCGTCAACGCCGCGGACTCCATCGGGATAATCGCAGGGTCAGGATAAGTCCAGGACCAGCAGCGCCACGGTGGCCACTTGGCGCAGCCGGCGCTCATGGCTGCCGTCGCCGCGACCGGCGTGCAGCCAATCGAACAGGACGCCGGTGCGCTCGTAGGTGACCTCGTACCCCTTGCGACACGCGACGTGGCCGAGCGCCTGAGCGGCGTGGCTCTTGCCGACGCCGGACGGACCGACCAGGAACACGTTCTCGGCGCGCTCGACGAACCGGCAGGTGGCCAGTTCGCGCAGCGTCGGCGCGTGGATGGTCGGGTTGAAGGAGAAGTCGAAGGTCTCCAGGGTCTTGTCTGGCGCCAAGCCGCTCTTGGTGAGCCGGCGGGCGAGCTGCTTGAACTCGCGCCGCTCCACCTCGTCGGTGAGCAGCGTGTCGAGCAACTGGGTGTAGCTCCACTTCTCGGCCATCGCCTGCTGCAGGCGTTCGGTGAGGGTGTCGAGCATGCCGGCGAGCTTGAGGCGGGTCAGCTTGGGTTTCAGCAGGGCGAGCTCATCCATGACGCGGCTCCTGCGCGGCGGCTGTGGCGGTGTGGTTGGCCTGCGCCGGGACGTCGAAGTAGCCGAACTGACGCGCGAACCGGAACTGCATCTGCCCGTTGGTCGGTTCGGCGGGCAGTTCCTCCGGCAGCCGGTCCAGTTCGTTGACGAGGATATCCTTGACGCTGCGGTAGCTGGGCGTGGCGAAGCGCACCGCCCGCCGGCAGGCGACCTCCAACCGTGCCGTGGTATAGGTGTCGGCCAGTCTGATCAGCGCGCGCACCGGCCGCAGTCCGTCGACCGCCCGGTCGGCGAGGATCAGCTCGGCGACCAAGCCCACCGACGGCCCCAGACGCTGCGCCCACTGCACCAGCCCCTCGCTGGTGAGGTTCAGGTACCGCTCCAGCTCCGGCGGGGCATGCTCGGACTTGCGCTTGATCTCCCACGGCCGGCTGGCGCGCTGGTGCGAGGTGACCTCCTCGAAGTCCAGGAAGATGCGCACCGTGTGCGAGTTGCCCATCGCCAGCACCCGCGTGCCGATCAGCCGGTGCGGGACGCTGTAGAAGGCCTTCTCGAACTGCACGCGCCAGTCCGGCCCGACGGTGAGCTCCTTGCATGTCACCTGGTCCCATCGCCGCAGCGGCAGCGCCCGCAACGCGGTCGCTTCCTCGGTCTCGAACAGCTCCCGCGGCGTGCGGCCGACTTTCTGGATCACGTGCGGCTCGTAGCTGTCGCGGTTCCAGCGTTCGAGCGCCTCGATCATCTCCTGTGCGTAGGGTACGTCGTGACCGCGCTGTTTCTGTTCCTCGCGGAACAGCGGCAGGAAGTTTCTCTTGACGTACTTGACGTCGTTTTCAACGCCTCCCTTGTGTTCGGGCCGCCCAGGCAGACAGGGGGAGATGAGGAACCCATAGTGCTCGGCCAACTCCCGATAGGAGCGGTTGACCAGCGGGTCCTCGAAGGAGGCGACGATGATCGCCGCCTTCAGGTTGTCGGGAGTCACTTTCTCGGACACTCCGCCGAAGGACTCGAAGGCGTGGATGTGGCAGGCGAAGAACGTCTGCTGCTTCTGGTTGAACACCACCTCCCGGTACGCGAGGCGCGAATGGCGCAGGCGGCCCGAGATGACCGAAGTCGACCTCCATGACCTCGCCGGGCTTGGTCTCGCGCCGCATCACCGGCCGCACCGCCTTCGGGAAGTGCCGGTGGATGTAGCGGCGCACGGTGGTCTCCGAGTACTCCACCCCCAGCCCCGTCAACAGTTTGTGGATCACCAGGAAGCTGTACGGCTCTGGCTCATCGAGCCACCCGGCGATCTTCTCGCGGTGGGCATCCAACGGGTGTGCGGCGCCGCGCTCGGCCTGCTGCTGTTCGTGGTACCGCTCTCGGAGCTGCCGCTCGCTGGGCAGCTCTGCGGCTACCAGCCAGCCTTCCTGCTCGGCCAGCTCCCGCACCCTGCGGATCACGCTGCGGTGCTTGCCGGTCTCGCGCTTGATCGCCTTGATCGACTGGTTCATTCTCAGTCGCCGCACGATCTCTTGCAGATCCATCGTCGACGTCCTCCTCGCCATTTGACCCCCCTCACGCGGTTCGTTGGTTGTTCACCCGAACCGTCGGTCGTGAGGGGGGTCGTTTTCAGTGCCGAGTAGGGGGGTCGTTTTGAATGCCGACCGGGGGTCGTTTTCGATGCCGACCCCGGGGTCGCTAAGAATGCCGAGGGGGGGTCGCTAACCTTGCCGGTTTACAAGTGCTCCTTCCAGACGTAGCTGGATCGCGCCACCGGAGTGAACACGCGCCGGTCCTCGCTCAGCGGTATGCGCACTGCCGTGCCCACCGGACACTGCTCCATCCCCTTGCACTCGATTCCCAACGCGCGCGCCGGGCAGCGGTACTTCAAGGTGTTGCGATCGCGCTCGAAGCCGCCGTAGCTCATGCTGTGCTCAGTGCCGGTCCGGGGGCAGACACAAGAGACCTCGCCATCGAAGGTGTAGATCACATTCAGTTGCCCCTCGACCACCTTGCTGGTCTCGCCGTCCTGCCAGCAGTTGCGAATGTCGATCACCGGCTTGATCTCATGCTGGTCCCACAGGCGCTTGATGAGCTTGCCGTCGTCGTAGCCCTTGTCGGCGCTCAGGTGTTCACAGCGCTCCAGCAGGGTGTCGTGGCGCTGTTCGACCTGATCGACCAGCCGTAGCGCCACCGGCTGCTCGGCCGCCGAGGCCTCGGTGACCTCGAAGGCGACCGGCAGCTCGTAGCTGCCGGTCTCGCGCTTGACAGCCTTGCGCGATTTGCTGCATCCTCAGTAGATAGGTTTCTGTGAAAGAGGAGCATCATGGACCATCATGTAATCGACGTCGGATCGAGTAAACAGCTCTTCGTGGATAGGATGTTCATCGACTCCAGCACCGGTGTGGAGCTCGTGATGAATCCGCCTTATCCGACGGGGCAGCCGGTGGTCGTTCTAGATGAATCCTGGGAAAAGCAGCCTGAGGCTCGTCTCGGACGTACCTACAACTGCGTATTGAAGGAGGATGACGGCACCATCCGAATCTGGTATTCCGTCGACGACCCGGACAATGATGAACGATACGTCAGCTATGCCGAGTCCAGCGACGGGATCCATTTCACCAAGCCTGTGCTCAATCTCGTCGACGTCGGAGGAACCACCGCCAACAACGCCGTTCTGCCCAGCATGATTGGTGGGAGCGCGGTGTGGATCGATCCGAATGCGCCACCTGAGGAGCGCTACAAGACGCAGACGAAGGTCTACTCACCGGAGGTGTGGGGCCAGTTCCACATGCACAGCTCACCCGACGGGATCCGTTGGAAGCTGTTTGAGAATATCCGGATCGGCCGGGGCGGATGGGATACCCAGAGCATCGTCTTCTGGGACCCGCGGATCGCGCGCTACGTATTGTACACCCGCTACTGGGTCGCCAAACGACACGGGACTGCTGAGGGCAACGAGAGCTACCGTACGGTGCGGCGGCTCGAGTCGGATGACTTGCGCCGATGGGACAACCAGAGCATCGTGATGTGGCCGGACGAGGTGGATATGGCCACCTATGAGACAAGTGTGCCGTTGCGATCGACGGGACCCGATTCTCCGCACGGAAGAGTGCCGATCGACTACTATGGCGCCTTGGTGTTCAAGTATCCCGACGCCGAGACGGGCGTGTATATCATGCTCGCCCATGCGAACTGGTGCTGGTACGACAGTGACCTGGTGGTGACTTCCGTGCGCGACGACTTAGAGGTGGAACGGCAGGAAACGCGAAGGCTCCCGTTGCCCAGCCGCTTCGATACGCGCCTGGCAGTGAGCCGCGACGGCAAGAGTTTTCAGCGCTGCGGTGGGCGCAAGCCTTTCATGGGACCCGGGCCGGAGGGAAGCTTTTCTTCCCGATCGATATGGGAAATGCCCAATCCCATTCGTGTCGGCGACGAGCTGTGGATCTACTACACCGGGGCTAACTGGGATGAGAACGGAACTGTCGATCCTTCGGCGCAAAGCCGCCTCAGCGGCATCGACCGCGCCGTTATGAGATTGGATGGATTTGTGTCGGCGGATGCCGATTACAGCGGTGGTGAGGTCCGGACCCCGTCGATTCAGTTTTCAGGCAGTCGGCTGGAACTGAATGTGGACACCGGCGCAGGAGGCTCGGTACTGGTAGAACTGCAGCACGATAACGGTCAACCCGTACAAGGCTTCACCGCAAACGAAGCCTCGTTCATCTGCGGCAACTCGGTTCGAATGCCGGTGCGCTGGGGGGAGAGGCAGGATGTGAGCGAGCTCGCGGGAAAGCCGATAAAGATACGCTTCGTCATGCGCGACTGCAAACTGTACGCGTTTCAATTCATCTCTGACCACGCAGATTCCCGTGAGTAATCGACCTGCGCTCCGATCGAAAGGTTTTGAATGATGGAGAACGTCATGCCTCGACCATTCCGTGAAAGAGGTGCATCATGGACCATCATGTAATCCACGTGGGATCGAGTAAGCAGCTCTTCGTGGATAGGCTGTTCATGGAGTCCAGCACGGGTGTGGAGCTCGTGATGAATCCGCCCTATCAGACGAGGGAGCCGGTGCTCGTTCTAGATGAATCCTGGGAAACGCAGCCTGAAGCTCGTCTCGGACGTACCGGCAACAGCGTAGTGAAGGAGGATGACGGCAGCATCCGAATCTGGTATTCCGTTGACGACCCGGGTAATGATGAGCGATATGTCAGTTATGCCGAGTCCAGCGACGGCATCCACTTCACCAAGCCTGTACTCGATCTCATCGACGTCAGTGGAACCACCGCCAACAACGCCGTAATACCCAGCCAGATTGGTGGAAGCTCGGTGTGGATCGATCCGAATGCGCCACCCGAGGAGCGCTACAAGACGCAGGCGAAGGTCTACTCACCCGAGGTGTGGGGCCAGTTCCACATGCACACCTCCCCCGACGGGATCCGTTGGAAGCTGTTTGAGAATATCCGGATCGGCCGGGGCGGATGGGATACCCAGAGCATCGTCTTCTGGGACCCGCGGATCGGGCGCTACGTATTGTACACCCGCTACTGGGTCGCCAAACGACACGGGACTGCTGAGGGCAACGAGAGCTACCGTACGGTGCGGCGGCTCGAGTCGGATGACCTGCGCCGATGGGACAACCAGAGCATCGTGATGTGGCCGGACGAGGTGGATATGGCCACCTATGAGACAAGTGTGCCGTTGCGACCGACGGGACCCGATTCTCCGCAGGGAAGAGTGGCGATGGACTACTATGGCGCCTTGGTGTTCAAGTATCCCGATGCCGAGACGGGCGTGTATATCATGCTCGCCCATGCGAACTGGTGCTGGTACGACAGTGAGCTGGTGGTGACTTCCGTGCGCGACGACTTGGCGGTGGAACGCCAGGAAACGCGAACGCTGCAGTTGCCCAGCCGCTTCGACACGCGACTGTCAGTGAGCCGCGACGGAAAGAGTTTTCAGCGCTGCGGTGGGCGCAAGCCTTTCATGAGACCCGGGCCTGAGGGAAGCTTTTCTTCCCGAATGACCTGGGAAATGCCCAATCCCATTCGTGTCGGCGACGAGCTGTGGATCTACTACGCCGGCGTTAACTGGGATGAGAACGGAACTGTCGATCCTTCGGCGCAAAGCCGTCTCAGCGGCATCGACCGCGCCGTTATGAGATTGGATGGATTTGTGTCGGCGGACGCCGATTACAGCGGCGGTGAGCTCCTGACCCCGCCGATTCGATTTTCAGGCAGGCGGCTGGAACTGAATGTGGACACCGCCGCAGGAGGCTCGGTCCTGGTAGAACTGCAGCACGATAACGGTCAGCCTGTACCGGGCTACACCGAACAAGAAGCCACGTTCATCTGCGGCAACTCGGTTCGAATGCCGGTGTGCTGGGGGGAAAGGCAGGATGTGAGTGAGCTCGCGGGAAAGCCGATAAAGATACGTTTTATCATGAGCGACTGCAAACTGTACGCGTTTCAATTCATGTCTGACCGCGCACCTTCCCGTTGAATAGCGGACCCCGCAGCCGGACCGCGGCATGGACCGAACGGGCAGAGCGCGCGACCTGTCTGCCGAAGCTGCCCGAGGGACCGGACCCGGCCGAGTCGACGTCACAACGGAGTCGCGCGACAACGCGTAGTCCGCCTGCGCTGCTTGTGGTCGCTTGGCGACTTTACCTCTCGGTATCCGCGCCGCTGCCGGTCTGCCAGCGCAGGCGCTCCTCGTGTGACATCTCCGCATGGAGCAAGTTCTCTTCAGTTACAGACAAACATCGAGATATTTCGCGGTGCCCCCGGATAAACGTCTCAGCGTAGCCGATGTTAGCCTTCCAACCTTGAAACCCGGCACTGGATTCTATCCGCTTTTCTGCCAACTCCGGAGTGTGCCCCTGGGACTCAAACAATATTTCCGCTCTCTTCCGGTTCTCAACCTGATCGGAAATGTCGATACAGACGTCCACTTCATGAAAGGCGTAATCGACACCCGTATAGTATACCGAAGCCACCTTGTGAGGAGCGTGTCCCCGATCCCTGTCGGGGATGCTTACTTGGTTCAGTGCTCTTTGAACCGCTATGCCGGCAGCCGTATGGTCGTTGATCCACGCGAAGTGATTGCGTCGATCCGGTAGCGTGTACGGTGCATGGGTCAGCACCATCTGTGGTCGGACATCGTACAGAATCTCGGCCAGGGCTCGCACGATTTCCTCGGTCACCTCGATAGGATTGTCGGAAAAGGGGAGAATCCGCACATCGGCTATGCCGAAGAGTTCACACACGTTCACGAATTCCCGTGCCTTGCTCGCTGCGTATTCCTCCTGTGATCGACCAACGATGGTCATGTCCCTCTGATCCGGCGACTTGCGCAGCTCGTCTGCCAGTTCCTCATCGTGCGTGGTCTGCCCCCCCGTGATCGCTACCACCGTGACACGATCACCCCGTTCCACGTGATGGGCGCAGGTGCCACCCATGTGACACAGGTCATGCGGATGGGCCACGATCGCGAGCAGTTGCATGCCATCGTGTTGTTGCGAGGGCATCAGTCGTTCCCCTGAAGCCACTTCGTTGCCGCTATGTGAGTCACACCGTCGCCGAGCGTAAAATAGTAGACTGTGAACAGCGAGCCGTCTGTCAGCTCGACCGTCTTTGGATAGCCCAGATCACTGGGACTACCCCTACCGGCTACGACGCCATCGGTAGTAAGCCCGTCATTGCGGAGAACGATCTTTCGCTCGACATCCCATGTCCTGCCGCCGTCGTACGAAAAACACGCACGTACCCCATACGGGGGCCGCCGGTGCCCGTAGCTGCAGAGCACCTCTCCGTTCCGCAACATCAACAGATGCGCCGGATACCCCCACATCCCCGTCTTCTTCGGCTCACTCCACGTCTTGCCGCCATCATCCGAGTGAGTCTGCCATAGATACTTCTCTTCCTCCGGAATTCTCTTGCTGCCGCTGGCGGTTCGAACCATCGCGATGATACGCCCCTCCGGCAGATACAACAAGCTGGACTCATTGAACGGATGCACCCCCCCATCATAGGCCATGTTCACCATTTCCCAGGTCTCCCCCCGGTCTTCCGAACGCAGTACCCATGCCCGATAGGGCCCCCCCGCCACGGTGTTTCCGTAGACCTGCTGCACGATCGTGTCGTCCGGAAGCACGCAACCTCTGAACTGGAGGTCGGCTCCGTGAATGAGCGCAACAAACGGTAGCTCTTCCCCGCTTCTCAGCTCTCTACTCTCCCACCTATCCTGCCCCGCCTTCTTTCGCTCCATCACCAGTCGGTGCCCGACGTGTATGCGCCCGTCCGGCAGGTCCTCCACTGAGAAACCACGTCCTACGAATTCCTCCTTTCGCTCCCCAGGAAATGCGTCCGCTGGTCGGGAGATCCGGACTTGCGTCTCGTCACTGAGCACCGCGCTTCTAAGCTTCTCGGGGCATACACGGTAGCCTTGATCCTTCCCTTCCTCGAACCAACTCTCACCCCCGTCTGGAGAGAAGAGCTCGACATGACCGGTCTCTCCTCCGGCCAATCCACCCATATGGGAGTGCGCCGCCCCTCCGCTACCACGAGCGTTTGGGGTATGAGAGTTCCAGTTGAAGCTCACCCAGAGCGAATCCGCATCGCCTCTTACCACGCTCGGAAAACTCGAATAACGAGATTCGTGCCAATACAGGATGCTATCCACGTCAATCCTCCCTGAACTTTTCCTTAGACCGTTTGACCTCGGCGATTGTTCTCAATTTGATCATCCCCCACCAAAGGATCGCGTGGCAAGGCGAGAGTCGCCAAGCCAGCCCCCTCTTGAACGGCTGCGATGAGTGCCCAAGCGGCGACCCCGTTCGCGCCGATGACATTCCGCTCTGGAACCGGCGCCATAGCGCACTCTATTCTTCCAACAACTCTATGCTTTCGAGCATTTTTTCCCACGTCGGCATGAACGCCTTGAGGAAGCGATTCGACCGAGCAAGAACTCGAAGGCTGAATGTAACATCGGCTTTGTGACCCAAAATGAGAATCGCCGCGCTATATCTGTTCCGCAGGGTCCCGCTTATCGCCGGAACTCCGAAGATCTCGATCTCCGAAATCTTGCTTTTCTTCGGCGTCGCATATCCGTACAACACAACAGCAGCTTCGAAGAACTCCCGCAGCGGCTCGGCGGCAATATCCGATCGGATAAGACTCCCATTGACCTTGTCCGCCAAGTACCGTGTCTCACTCATCGTGAATATTACCTGGTAGCCGGAAACCTTGGTTTGTATAGATGCCACAGGAGCATCGTCGCCGGTTTTCGCGGACAAAGGGCTCTGTCCATAGATCCAGGTGAATCCAGTATCATCGAACCGGAAAGACAGTCGTTCGCTTTCCCACTCGTTTTCAGCAACAGCGACTACCTTTTCGTCGATTTCTGCGGTGGACCACCTTCCCGGATAATCCATGCTGAATCCGAAATCGAGAAAATCAAGAGTCTCGGATAGATCCATATCAGCCGGTTTGGCACAGCTCGCCAGCACAAGCACAACAGCCGCAAAAAGGATCTTACTGCGCATATTGGCGTTTCTCATCAGACCCGACATCGCCCTACCTCGCCGATTCCGTCGGCTCCCTCCCGTAGCGGACTCGGGCATATCAGCCATACTATCCAGCGTCTGGTTCGTCATCGAGGTTCGGGCGCCAACCACCGCTCCGTGTTCGCCTTCCGCCGCGTCGAGCCGGCCTACTATCCCCAGGTAGAGGACTTGACTGCTCCGCGCACGCCTCACCTCCCGGCGAGCCCCTGCCGGGCTCAGCAACACCAAAGAGGGGAGAGCTTTGAAGCCCTCCCCTCTCAGCGGCGTTCTCATCGACAGTAGTACCCTACCAATCGTACACGAACTCGCCGTTTTCAACCCGCTCACGGACAGATGCCGGCAATCCCTCGAGATGAAAATACGGAACTCCCGGATAGGGCTTCAAACTGATCGGCGCCTCCTGTATCGCCGCGAAGAGCTCTTCACCTCCAGAGTTCATGAACTTTGTCACGTACGCGTCCCAATCCTCTTCGAGGTTCACCTGGCCACCGATCGCTTTCCACTTGAACTCGTCTCGTATGGTGCTCAACGCCGTGGCATACTGCTGCACCGCCTTCGGCAACTGGTAGTTCACCGCTTCGCCTAGTGCGTCGAATCTCAGCGGAATGAATACTCGGTTGGACAGCGCCCCTGGCGGTTGAGTAAGCTCGGTCCACTCGCTCCACGCAGGATCCCATCTATAGAAGGCCATCTTAGGAGGCACGTTCTGGTACTTGTACACCCCCAAGCCATCGGGATGACCGCCACCGGTCTTCCATTGAGGCGTGATGACGATGTTGGAGTTGTACGGCTCGCCGCCCCAGGTGTAGTGCTTTCCCTCAACACCAAAGATCGACTGTACCTGACCCTCTCTATCCCAGTTGAGCCAATCCATGATCTCCAGAGCTTTGGCCAGTTTCGCGTCGTCCACCGTCTTATTCACAGCCCAACCCCAACCGTAGCGAAATGGAGGATAATCCGTTGGACCGCCGGCAAAACCATCGGGCCCTGTCCAGTGCGGAACCACCATCACCTTCGAATTCGGATCTCGATCCCAGAGGTTCTTTGGCGGCCTCGTCGTTTCATCCCAGCATATGAAACAGTCAGCGGTGATTCCTACCAAACCGCCACCCATCAACGGGTGCATGTCCCCGTATGCTCCAGCGGGAAGCTCCTGGTTGATGAGTTTGTCCGCATACCATTTCTGCATATATCGAAGATAGGATCTCCATCCCTCCGAAAGTATACCAAGCCTTTCAACCCCGTCCTCAACCTTGGTAAACTGAAGATTCACTCCATCCACATACCACATTCCGGAAATCGGACGAGATCCCCGGTGGTTCCTGACCATGTAGTACGCGATGGTGTCAGCCTTGCCGTTGCCGTCCAAATCCGCATCCCGGAAAGCGTACATCATCTCCTCGAGCTGATCTAAGCTGTACCCCTTCTTGTGCGCAAAAGCCTGGCCAGCATACTGTTCATAACCCGCTCTATCCAATTGGATCACGTCCTCGGCCGCCGGCGCCATTCCAACTCGTTCGAGCCAATCCAATCGAATGTACGGAAAGTCACCAGCGCCGATGCCGTGCCCCGCATATCCGGTAATCGTATAGAAGGCATCTGGATCGTCGGGTGCAACCTTCACGTCCCACATCGGTGGATTGTCGGTAAGAAACTGCGCAAAATTGGGCGCATGTTCTCTCACCATCTCTTTCGGAATGCTGCGCGTCACGCCATCCCGATACAGCCGCATCGGGTTCGTTTCGAACTGCCCCACATCGGGCAGGTCTACCCCTGACGTGATCATCAGTTCTCTGGCAGCCCGGTCGTTGATGTGGACGGTGTGGTTGATGATCTTGACACCGAACTTCTCTTCTATCTGGCGCTGCATCCAGTTGCCTTCAGGGGCGTCTGCGACTCCTGGTCCCGACCAAATGATCTCGATGAGCGCAGACCCTTCGGTCTCTTCCGCTTCAGGAGCCGCGAATCCCACCATCGGCAATGCCAGGAGTACAGCTACGATTGGAGCCATCGTCCAAAGTCCCGTTCCTTTCATAACGGTTATCCTCTCCTTAGACTCGTCGCTACGATGTCTGACATGACGTCAGACCATTTCTAATCACCCAGAAATCACCTCCTTTCCTCAATAGTAGTATCGAGCGTCGTGTCCATATGACCCATCGATCTATCTAAACGCGCCAAGCATAATACCCCGCACGAAATATCTCTGCGCAAACGGATATGCCAACACGATCGGTCCGATCGTTATAAGGACGATCACTGCCTGCACCGACTCCGGCGGTATAACCACGGGAAGCTGCAAATTGTACATCTCGAACTCTCGAAAGTTTTCCAGCAAGTTCCGCATCTTGTGCAGGATCAATTGCAGGACGCGCTTATTTGGACTCTTGATATAGATCAAAGAATCGAACCATGAATTCCAGTGCGACACTGCTGTCCATAGTCCTATGATAGCCATCATCGGTTTCGACAGAGGTGCGACTATTCTAAACAGAACCGTGGTACGCGTCGCTCCATCCATCAAGGCCGATTCTTCCATCCCCGGATCCAAAGCCATCAGAAAGTTCCTGGCGATGATGACGTAGAACGCGTTGGCCGCGGTCGGAATAACATACACCCAGCGAGAGTCCAGAAAACCCAGACGCAATACCAGCAGATATGTGGGGATGAGGCCGCCCCCGAAAAACATGGTAAATACGAAGAAGAACATGATATACGTCCGCCCCGGAAGGTATCTTTTCGATAGGGAGTAGCCAGCACAGAGAGTGACGAGGAGCGTGATCGTGGTGCCGACCACAGTTCGGAATATCGTATTCAGATAGCCGATGCCGATGACCAGAGAACGGTCGGTGAAAACCCACATATACGGCTCTAGAGTCCAGGTCTTGTTCCAAAACTTCAAACCGATATGCTGCAACTCGAGCGCGTCGGAAAACGACGCCAGGAGAAGGGTCCAAAACGGATAGACAAAGAGAAACGCCAACAAGACCAGCATGGTATAGAGGAGCGCGTCGAAGAACCTGGTTCCTATTGTGCGTGACGGCATGTACATACGCTGGCGACCCTACCAGAGTCCGTATTCCGTGTAGCGTCTGATGATAGTATTCGACACTACCACCAACGTTACGCCTACGACGTTCTTGAACAATCCCACCGCGGCAGAGTAGGCGAATTGAGCCATCATAATACCCCTCCGGTAGACGTAAGTATCAATGATGTCAGCTCGCTCGTATACCATCGGGTTGTATAGATTGAATATCTGGTCGAATCCAGCATCCAACATTTGACCCAGATTTATAATGAAGAGGATCGTTATCACCGGGACGAGAGAAGGTATCGTGATATAGATCGCCTGTTGGATACGATTCGCACCATCGATGGCTGCGCTTTCGTACAGATAGGTATCGATGGACGACAGCGCTGCCATATAGATTATCGCGGTCCATCCGACCCCCTGCCATATGGCGGTGACGACCAAGAGCCCTCGGAAGGTGGGAGAATAGGTCAGAAAGTTGATCGCCTCCATTCCCAGGAAGTCGAACACGGAGGCGACGATACCCCTCGACGGGTGAAAGAGCTGGGTGACTATTGTGCCTAGAACCACCCATGAGACAAAGTGCGGAAGATACGATATTGTCTGGAACGTCTTTTTGAACGCCACATTTCTTAGTTCGTTGACGAGCAAAGCGAGAAGGATTGGCATAGGAAACCCGAAGACAATATGATAGAATCTTATGATTATCGAGTTTCGGAACACGCGGAGAAAGAAGGGGTCGTTGAACAACATCTTGAAGTGAGCGAAGTCGTTCCAGGGGCTTCCAAGTATACCTTTGCCGTAACTGAATTCCGTGAAGGCCATGGCGATGCCCCAGATCGGAACGTAGTGAAAGATGATCAGGAGGCCAACGGCGGGCAGCAACAGGAGGTAGAAGGTCGACATGCTCTTGACTTGTCGCCACCGTTTGCCTGCTGACAGATCCTTCGTGACGACGGGGGAAGACACTCGCGTGGAATTCGACACTAGCCAATCACCGTCACGTATGCCGGGCGGAGGCTCGCGCCTTGGCTTGTACGATCTCTTGGCCTGTGCACGGCTCGTGGGTTGGCGCACCGCCCACCGGCACCCGATCTACCAGATCGGGTACGGCACGAGCTGCTCGCTCGTCCCCGGTGGAGGTCTTCGTCGACCTCGGGCGGCCGGCTCCCTCGATGCCCGCGCGCCGCATCAGCCGCCCGACCCGCTTCGGGCTGACCCGCTCGCCGGCGGGCAGCGGCTCGGTGTGGATCCGCGGCCGGCCGTACGCCTCGCGGTTGGACTGCCAGATCGTCTTGATCTGCTCCAGCAACTCGTACCGCCGCGCCAACTCGTCCGGCGTTCGTCCGGACTGCACCAGCTCGACCGTCTGCTGGCGAAGCTCCGGCGGATACGCTCAATGTGTTCTCGCCATCGTAGACTCCTTCTTTCGTGCTCACGCTGGATGTGGCACGAGAGCGGGCAGGTCCAGCGGTAAAGTAAACCACTATAGGCGCACGTGCGCGGCTGTCAAGGGCCATTGACCAGATTGACGAGGAACTTGCGCCGTAGGGGCGAGGCGCGAGTTCGGGAGTCTTCCGTGCTGCCCGACGGTCGAGTCGGGCGCAGAGACGCTCTGTGGTCATGGCGCTCGTCGTGGGAGTCGACGAGGAGCGGCTCGCACACCGCGCATCAACGCCCTGGTCTGTCGCCGGGTCCCCATCTGCTACGCTTGAGCGCACCGATGGCCGGACCTGCTCGCATCGCCGCGATCGTCACCACATTCTTTCCCAACAGCCACGCCGGCGTGCTAGCGGCCAAGTTCCTCACCGGCTTTCCCACCGACCAGGGGCTGATCCCGCCGCGCACCCGCCTGGCCTCGCTGTACATCGATCAGATCCATCGAGCCGACGTGGGACTGCAGGCCGCCCGGCAGTACGACGTGCCGGTCTTCCAGAGCATTCCCGCCGCCCTGACGCTGGGAACCGGCGATCTGGCCGTGGACGGGGTGCTCCTGATCGGCGAGCACGGCGAGTACCCGCGCACCGCGCTGGGCCAGGAGATGCTGCCGCGCCGCTGGCTATTCGAGCAGATCTGTGGAGTGATCGCCGAGCACGGCCGGCCCGTGCCGGTGTTCGTCGACAAGCACCTGTCCTACCGGTGGGCCGACGCGCGCTGGATGTACGACACCGCGCGCGAGCTGCGCGTGCCGCTCTGGGCCGGCTCCTCGCTTCCCGTCCACTGGCGCCGGCCGAACTTCGAGCATCCGCTCGGAGCTCGGCTCGACGCGGCGCTCGCCACCGGCTTCCACATGCTTGAGCGCTACGGGTTCCACGCGCTGGAGTCCCTGCAGTGCCAGGTGGAGCGCCGCGCGGGCGGTGAGACCGGGGTCGCGGCCGTGACCTGCCTGTCAGGCGAGGACGTCTGGCGGTCGGCCGGCGCCGGCCGCTGGCCCACCGACCTGGCCGATGCCGCACTGGCGGCGACGAAGCCTGGACCCGGCCGGCTTGAGCCGGAGCGTGTCCGCGATCCGCACGTATTCCTGATCGAGTATGCCGACGGCCTGCGCGGGACGGTGCTGATGCTCGGCGACGACGGCTACGTCCGCAAGTTCGCCTACGCCGGCCGGCGGGGAGAACGCATCGACGCGTTCGAGTTCCATGGAGATGAGGGCCCCAACCGCGCGCACTTCAGCTACTTCGGCCTGGGCGTCGAGGACTTCCTGCTGTCCGGCCGGCCGCAGAGCCCCGTGGAGCGGACGCTGCTCACCACGGGCGTGCTGGAGGCGGCGATGATCTCCCACCACCGCGGCGGCCGGCGCATCGAAACCCCCCACCTGGACATCTCCTACGCGCCGATGACCGGCGCGGTCCGCCGCCCGACGGGATCCGAGCCGATCGGTGCATCGCTGCAGCCCGCGCCCATGCCCGAGCCCGGCACCACCCCGGCGGCCGAGCCGATCCCCGTCGACGAGGCCGGCACGATTCGGCCAGCGCGTCACGATTGATCACAGCGCTGAACTATAATACATGAAACTTGCAAATTTTGTGTATTATAGATGTCGAAATGCAGAAATACGCCGAGTACTCGATGCTCCATGACGCGGTCGAAGTGCAGCGGCGGGAGCTGCAGTCCCGGCTGAGCGAGCGCTACGTCGAGCGCCGACTCGGTGTCCCGTACGGCGACGACGACTTGATCAAGGTGATCATCGGCCCGCGCCGCTGCGGGAAGTCCTTTCTGGCGATGCATCTGCTGGCGCAGGACGCCTCCCGCGGCTACCTCAACTTCGACGATGAACGCCTCGTCGAAGTGGAGGACTACGACCGGCTCCTGGCCGCGGTCAACACGGTGTACGGGAATCCCCGTCATCTGCTGCTCGACGAGATCCAGAACCTGCCGAAGTGGGAGCTCTTCGTGAATCGCCTGCAGCGCCAGGGGTATCGGCTGCTGCTGACCGGCAGCAATGCGCATCTGCTGAGCGGCGAGCTCGCCACTCACCTGACCGGCCGGCACCTCCCCATCGTTCTCTTTCCCTTTTCGTTCGGCGAGTCCCTGAGCGCCTTCCCTGCCACGCGCACCGGCACGGAGCTGGCGGCAGCCCTCCACCGCTACGCCCGAGACGGCGGCTACCCCGAGCCCCCTGCTGCATGACGTGGACCGCGGCTTCTACCTGCGCACCCTGTGGGACTCCGTCCTCTACAAGGACATCGTCCGGCGCCGTCGCATCCGCTCGGTCGCGGGCATCGAGGACCTGGCCGGCTACCTGCTCGCGAATGTGGGGCGGGAGTACTCGCTGAACCGCCTGACCACCGTGACGCGGTGCCGGAGCGTCCAAACGGTAGCCAAGTACATCGACCACCTGCAGGAGGCATTCCTGTTCTTCTCGCTCCCGCGTTTTTCATTCAAGGCCAGGGAGCAGGCAACCGCCAACCGCAAGATCTACTGCATCGACAACGGGCTGGTGACCGCCCGCGCTACGCAGTTCAGCCCCGATCTGGGCAGACTGGTGGAGAATCTGGTCGCCGTCGCGCTGCACAAGCGTGCGCTGGACGGCGCGTGCCAGGTCTTCTACTGGAAGGACGCGCGGCAGCGGGAGGTCGACTTCGTGGTGAAGGAGGGTCTCCGGGTGACTCAGCTCATCCAGGTCTGCTGGGACATGACCGCACCCGGCACCCGGCAGCGCGAGATCCGCGCCCTGCTCCAGGCGGGACGGGACCTTTCCTGCGACCGGTTGCTCGTCCTCACGGCCGACACGGACGCCGAGGAGGACGTGGAATGGTATGGGACGCAGGGCCGGATACGGCTGCGACCGGTCTGGCGCTGGCTCTCCGAGCCGCTGGCCGGCGCCTGATCGTCAGTCGTCCAGCCGCACCCCGACCCACTCGCTGCGGTTGGAGGTGATGTCGACCACGTTGCCGTCGGGATCGAGCACCTTGAAGGAGACCGGCGGCGGCTGGGTGGGGTCGATCGGCTTGCGCTCCTTGACGCTCTCCTTCGAGAACGACACGCCCAGCTCGTGCAGCCTGCGCCACACCGCGTCCAGGTCGTCGACGACGACCCCGAAGTGGATGAACTCCTCGCCCTCCTCGTACTGGCGGCGGTCGGTCGGGTCCTGGTCGATCAGCGTGATGTTGAGCACGCCGTCGGTGAGGTCCAGCGCGCGCCTGCTCGGGCGATAGCCCACGAACTCCCACCCGAACACGGTCTCGTAGAAGGTCCGTGAGCGGTCCATGTCGCCGCAACGCAGTGCCAGGTGCCGTAGCTGTGCCATGCGGTGGACGGTACTTCCGGCCCGCATCCGTCGCAAGGGGCAACCTCCCATGATAACTTCGGGGCCATGGCGACGGACATCACGACCGAGCTCCAGGATCTGAAGACCGACCCCGCGATGCTGAAGCATTTGGAGTCACTGGACGAGTATGGCTACACGATCCTCGAGGACACGCTCACGCCGCGGCAGGTCGACGAAGCGATCCGGGAGATCGAGATCACCTACCGGGAGGACAGCGCCACCGAGCACGAGCCCGGCACCCTGCGCACCCACAACCTGTCGGCGCGCGCCGAGGTGTTCCGCGAGATGCTGCAGGTGCCGCGGGTGATGGCCTGTCTGGCCTACCTTCTGGGCGACGACTACATCCTGTGCGACTCGGGAGCGCGCTCACCCATGCCGGGCATGCAGGCGCAGGGCCTGCACCGTGACGGAGACGACTTCATGCCGAACCCGCCCTACAAGGTGCACGCGGTGGTGCCCACGTTCGCGCAGTCGCTGTTCGCGCTCTCCGAGTTCACCGCCGACAGCGGCGCGACCCGCTTCGTGCCGGGCTCGCACGTCAAGGACCTCGACTCGAAGAAGATCCCCGCCGAGGACGAACGCCGCTTCATCTGCAAGCCGGGCGCCTGCCTGGTCTACGACGGCCGGCTGATGCACGGCGGTGCGCCCAACAACACAGGCGAGGCTCGCTACGCCGTGCTGAACTTCCACTGCCGCGCGCGCATGAAGCCGTTCTGCGACCATACCCGCTCGATCCCGCGCGAAATCGTCGAAGCGGCCTCCCCGACGCTGCGCCGGCTGTGGGGCTTCGAGTGCCAGTCCGCGTGGGAGGAGTCGCCGCGCGACTACAGGATCATCGAGGTCACCGGCGCCAAGCCGCGCTTCGAGTACCGGGGCATCGCTGCGGTCAAGGAACGGGAAGAACGGCAGAAGGTGGAACAGGCGCAGGCGGTGTCCCGATGAGTGCCGCAGACGACGCCGCTCTCCTGGAGACCGTGACCGCGAGCCTGCCCGAGCTCGCCGAGATCCGCGACGCCGACCTGCGCGACAAGGTAGCGCGCGCTTGGGCGTACTCGCTGGCGCACAGCTCGTTCAACGCCATCGACGAGATCCGCGGTTCCGGCGTGCCCGACTCGCCACGCATGAAGCGCGGCACCCAGCTCGACCACATCCGCGGGGTTGCGCGCCTCGCACTGGCAATGGGCGACGAGATGAAGAGCCGGTTCCCGGAGCTGCCGATCGACCGCGACCTGCTGGCGGCCTGCGCGCTCTGCCACGACGTGGGCAAGCCGTTCGAGTTCGACCCCGACAACCAGCGTCGCTGGCGCGGCAATACCGTCTCCACCGGCCGCCCGGCGCTCCGCCACACCCTGTACGGCGTCCACGTCTGCCTGACCGTCGGGCTCCCGGAGGAGGTGTGCCACGCCGCCGGCTGCCACTCCGGCGAGGGCGAGCTGGTGCAGCGCTCCCTGCACGTGAGCATCGTGCACCAGGCCGACGTCGTGTTCTGGCAGACCCTCACCGACGGCGGCGCCATGGAAGATTCAGCCTGACGCCTATCGTCATCGGCCATAATTGGAATGCAAATGGAGAACATGAGGCCGATCAAGAACGAAGTCGATTACGATATGGCATTGGATGCCATCGATAGACTCATGGGCGCTGCGCCGGACACTCCGGAGAGCAACGAGCTTGAGGTGCTCGTCACTCTCGTGGAGGCATACGAAGCCAAGCACTGGCCGATAGAGGCTCCCGACCCGATCTCGGCACTCGAGCACGTCATGGAGGCGCGTGGCTTGCGCCCAAGACTTCGCCGAGCTGATCGGGTCTCAGAACATGACAATGAGCCGGGGCCAAGGCGTTCGTGTGCCGGTGCTGTTGGTCACTGATGCCTCCCGATTCAGAGATCAAGACGGGCGGCTGATGACCGTTGCAGATATCGAGTCAAGACTCAGTGAGCTTCACGAACTGCCGACGCCCGTCAAGTCGTGGATCGTCGAGTTGGGGGCTGACGAGACGGACGAGCCTGCCGTGTGGGTGTGGATCACTCTCGACCGCGAATTCGACGAGGTAACGGCCGAGAAGCGGGCAGAGTTGCGCGAGCTCGTGCGCACTTCGGTGCGCGCCTGGATTCGGGATGAGGCGCACTGGGTATACGTGCGGTTCCACGACGGAGTGTTGTCAAAGGCAGGGGCGTGAGCCTCCACAACGAACTGCTCCGGCAGGCTCGTCATCTTGCCACCAAGGAACCGAGGCGGCCGTTACAGGCGAGCCTGCGGCGCGCCGTATCGGCTGCTTACTATGCTCTTTATCACTTGCTGGTCGATGATGCGGTCCGTCGCATGGTCGCCGCGCATCGCCATCCGCTCCGTGATTGCCTGCGGCGCGCCTTCGATCACGGAACCATGAGAAGGGTGGCGCAACAGTTCGCGGCCTCCAGTGTTGCCCCGAGGCTCAGGCCCGGATTGCAGGGAGTGCCGCTCCAGCCGGAACTCGAGCTGGTCGCCGCGACGTTCGTCGATCTGCAGCAGGCCCGTCATGAGGCTGACTACAACACGGCTTGGCGATCGACACGTCCCGACGCTCTGGGTCTGATCGAGCAAACGGAGGCTGCCTTTGCGTGCTGGCGCAGCGTGCGGCGCACCCCCCAAGCTGACACCTTTCTGATCGGGCTGCTCGTCTACGACAAGCTGCGCGGCTGAACACTGGTCAGTCGTCGGCTGAAACGTGACCGACGGCGGCGCCATGGAGGACTCAGCCTGATACGTCCAGCCTGATCCAGCGGATGCGGGTGGACCAGTCCTCGAAGCACCAGAACGCGACCAGCACCTCGCCGCCGCCACGGTCGAGCATCTGCGGAAAGCCGAACTTGAGCGCCGAGAGCTCGTCCGAGGCGCCGCCGGCGCCGGTCATCCCCGAGTCGGCCAGTCCGCCGTTCCAGAGCAGCAGGTGCTCCTCGTGCTGCCAGGCGCCTCCGTTCATGGTGCTCAGCGCCGCCCACAGCCCCGGCCGGTCGGCGCGGCGGTAGACGAACAGCACCCGGCCGTCCTGCAGCGCCAGCGCCTTGCAGGTCTGTCCCAGCAGCCCCAGCTCCGCCGGCGGCGCGAAGCTGCGACCGCCGTCGGAGCTCAGCGCGTACCGGTTCGGCCGATGCGTGCCCGATTCGGAGTGGAACACCCAGCTCACCGCCAGCACGCGGCCGTCCGCGAGCTGCACCACCGACACCTCCCAGTGCTCGACGCCCTCGGCGGTGCCGTCGAACATCACGGCGTACCGCGGCCACGTGCGCCCGCCGTCGGCGCTCTCCAGCACCACGGTCTTGAGGCCCTCCGGACGCTCCCCGTCCCAGCCGGCCCAGGTGGCCGTCGGCGCCAGCCAGCGCCCGTCGGGCAACTCCACCATCGCGTGGCAGATCTCGAACGCGGGCCCCTTCAGTGGCGGCGTGATCACCTGCGGTTCGCTCCAGCTCGCCCCCCGGTCGTCCGAGCGCACCAGGATCAGGTCCATCGGCACCATGCCCATGGTGACGTGGTTGACGATCCCCTCGCCCGGATCGTCGCGCCGGTGCAGCGCTCCCAAGCCGACCAGGCCGCCGCCGGCGGCGCTCAGCCTGACCGAGTGGGTGTACCCGTCCGCGTAGCGGTCGTCCAGCAGCGGTCCTTCCTGCTCCCAGGTGGCGCCGCCGTCCCCGGACCGTGCGAGGTAGGTGCGGTAGTCCAGGCCCTCCACCGCCACACCCACGTCGTAACCGCAGAGCAGCTCGCCGCCGCCCAGGTCGACCAGCGTGGGATGGAAGGCGTGCCTGGTGTGCAGGTGCGGCTTGGGATTGGCGTACACCAGCCCGGTGTCCAGGATGCGCATCAGCCCTCTCTGCTCCCCCGCCTCACAGCAGCGACAGCTCCTGCAGGCCGGCGCGCAGCCGCTCCAGCTCGGCGTCGGTGTAGTCGGACAGCGGCGGCCGGCGCCAGCGGCCGGAGATCCCGGCAAGCTCCATCATCGCGTGCTGGGCGGCGTCGATCCCGGCCGGCGAGGCAGCACCGAGCAGATCGAACATCGGCATGTCGTAGTCGCGGATGACCCCTGCGGCCGCCGGGATGTCGCCGCGCTCGACGGCGTCCCAGTAGGCGCAGGTGATCTCCGGCTTGAAGACTACCAGCACCGACATGTAGCCGTCGCATCCGTAGGGAAGCATGTCCAGGTGGGTCTGCTTCTGGCCGCCGGCAAAGTTGCTCCACGTCCCCTGCGACAGAAGACAGGCCGGCCGCGCGAACTCCGGGCCGTAGTCCTCCTTGAAGCCGACGATGCGTTCGCCTTCGGCCACAAGCATCCGTACCGCCTCCAGAGCGCCGCCGAGTCCGAGCGGCGCGAGCGTGGCGCTCAGGATCACCGTCGGCAACTCGCGCGAGACGGCCAGGAAGTAGTCCACGGAGTCGCGCACCGTCACGCCCCGGTACGGCGGGGAGGCGAGCACGCCGTCAGCGCCGATCTCGGCCGCGTAGCGGGCGAACGCGACCGCCTGGTCCTGCCACCAGGGCCCCGCCGCCGCCAGGAACATCGCGCGGCTGCCGACGTGCTCGCACGTCGCCCTGGTGAGGTCGGCGATCTCCTGTTCCGACAGCACGGCGTAGAGGCTGTCGCCGGGGGTGAACAGGATGGTGCGCGCCCCGCCGGCGATGGCGGCGTCGACGAATCGGCGCAGGCCGTCGTAGTCGATGGCGCCGTCCTCGCGAAACGCCGTGTTGATGGAGCACAGCGGGCCGGTGAAGTGATGCTTGAACCGCGCCCTGTCCATGGCGGGAGAGCATACCCGATGCACGGGCCGCGTGCGTTGACGCCGCCCGCCGGAGCACTATCGTTGCCGACATGCTGACGATAGACGGGAAGCGGGTCTGTGAGACCCTGGCCGAGGTAGTCGACCCGAGCCGCGCGGCGCTGGCCGTGATCGACATCGAGAACTCGTCGATGTGGGACGACGGACCCGACCGCGCCATCCTGGAGAGGGTGAAACGGCTCACGCAGGCGGCGCGCGATGCCGGCGTGCCGGTGTTCTTCTTCTACAACTTCAGGGGCCCGGGCCTGCGCAACTTCTCCGCGGCCTACCTGCGCGCGCTGACCAACCTCGGGCACCCGGCCGGCGAGCTGCTGACCCGTTTCGAGCCCGCCGCGGACCGCATGCGGGTGCACCCTCGCCTGGAGCCTGAGCCACGGGACGTCGTCATCCCCAAGGACCGCGGCAGCGCATTCAAGGGCACCGACTTCGATCTGCTGCTGCGCACCTTGCAGCGCGAGACCGTCGTCGTGGCCGGCTGCTCGACCGACTGGTGCGTGGAGGCGACCGCCTGGGACGGCAACGGCCTCGACTACTACCTGGTGATGGTCGAGGACTGCCTGCGCTCGCCCCGCCCCGACGGCCACAAGGCCGCGCTACGGCAGTTCCGGGCGATCGGCCTGGACATGACCACCTCCGCCGAGTTGCTGCATCTCTGGGAGCGCACGGCACCAGCGCCGTAGCCCCGCGGAGCCGCTCCGCCCCGCCTACCGGGACTCTGAGTTTACTCAACGATCATTGCGTAAATTTGCACAATAACTATTATGTAAAACAGATGGTCGGCGACCCGCGCTTCGCGCCGCACAACCTCCATCTCGATGATCCCGAGGTGTTCCGCGCGATGGACCCGCATCTCCGGGAACTGCAGCGGCTCCCCGTCGCCTACCGCTACCCCATGCTGGAGCACCTTCCGGTGGACCGGCCCGGCGTGTACTCGATCACCGGGGGCCGGCGTGTAGGCAAGTCCACGGTGCTCAAACAGTGGATGGCAGACCTGATGGACGCAGGCGTGCGACCGCAACGGATTGTGTACCTGACCGGCGAGCTGATCGATGACGGTGGCCGATTACCTGCAGTTGCTCGCGCAGATGGACGTGCTCATCATCCAGCACGCACTGCGCGAAGACCGGCTTGCAGCCGCGCCGAAGAAGGCGCGCAAGGTGGTGTTCTCCGACCCGTTCATCTTTCACGCCCTGCGGAGCTGGATCGAGCCGGTGGACGATCCGTTCGCCGCTCAGGTCGAGTCGGTCGTCGCCAACCCGGAGTGGGCCGGCAAGCTGGCCGAGGCATGTGCGGCCGCTCATCATCACCACATGCACCCCACCTACTACATCAAGGGCGAAGGAGAAGTCGACATCGCCTTCGTCGAGGGCTCGACGTTCCGCCCGATCGAGGTCAAGTGGACGGCACAGATCCGATCGACCGACCTGAAACAGGCGAGGAAGTACCGCAACAGCCTGATCTGCTCCAGGCTTGCCGCGGACCATCTCCACGGGCTACCGAACGAGCTGCTGCCCGTGCACCTGCAACGCCTCGGGCCGTCGCCGCATTACGTCACGTGGTAGACCGAGGTCCGAGTGCATCGCTGGGACGGCAGGCACGCCGATTTGACAGCCGCGGGGCGGTGTCGGCACCTTCGATAGCAGTGTCTATCGAGGAGGATCACACATGAATCGAGCACGTATGCTGCTCATCGCAGCGGCGCTCTGCGCATTCGCAGCCGCGCCACTGTTCGCCACCGGTGAGGAAGAGGCCACGACGGCTTCCGCCGCCGCCGACAACCCGTGGACCGATGGTCAGGACCTGTCCGGGTCCACGGTCAACGTCTTCGGCGCCTTCGTCGACGTGGACGCGGAGCGCTTCGACGCCAGCATGGCGCCGTTCGAGGAACAGACCGGCATCGACATCGTCTACGAAGGATCCGGCGACTTCGAATCGCTGGTGGTGATCCGCGCCGAGGGCGGCGATCCGCCCGACATCGCCGCCTTCCCGCAGCCCGGCCTGATGACCGACCTGGTGCGACGCGGCTTCATCGTCGACCTGTCCGAGTCGTTCAGCATGGACTACCTGCAGCAGCAGTACTCGGACGCCTGGATCGACCTGTCACGCGTCGACGACACGATCGCCGGCGTCTGGTACCGGGCTTCGCTGAAGAGCCTGGTCTGGTACGCGAAACCGGTGTTCGAGGCCGAGGGCTACGCCATCCCGGAGACCTGGGACGAGCTGGTCGCGCTCTGCGAGCAGATGGTCAGCGACGGCCACGTCCCGTGGTCGATCGGCATCGAGAGCTCCGGCGCCACCGGCTGGGTCGCCACCGACTGGATCGAGGACATCATGCTGCGCACGGCGACGCGCGAGCAGTACGACGCCTGGACCCGCGGCGAGCTGCCGTTCAACTCGCCTGAGGTACGCCGCGCGTTCGAGATCATGAGCGGCATCTGGTTGCGCGACGACTTCGTCCTGGGCGGCCGCAGCGCGATCCTGACCGTGCCGTTCGGCGACGCGGCGACGCCGCTGGTACAGGATCCGCCGCGCGCCCTGATGCACCGGCAGGCCACCTTCATCGCCGGCTTTCTGCCGGAAAGCGCCCAGGAGCAGATCGGCGAGGTCATCGACGTGTTCTACCTGCCGCCGATCGACGCCGAAGAGGGACGAGCGGCGCTTGGCGCCGGCGACATTTTCAGCGCCTTCAACGACGACCCGGCGACGCTGGCGGTGATGCGCTGGCTCTCGTCCGGCGAGTCCACGCGCGTATGGGCCGGCTTCGGCGGCTTCGTGGCTCCCCACAAGGACGCCGAGATCGAGTGGCACGGTTCCTACGTCGACCAGAAAGCGGCGGAGATCATCCAGAACGCCGACACCTTCCGCTTCGACGGCTCGGATCTGATGCCGGGCGCGGTCGGCGCCGGCACCTTCTGGACCGGCATGGTCGACTACATTAGCGGCGAGGAGCTGGAGTCGGTGCTCGACAAGATCGACGCATCGTTCCCGCGCTGATCGGGACAGCAGGACGCGCTTCGGCGCCGGCCGTGGCATGACTGCCCGCGGCCGGCGCGTCGCGCACGCTCCAAGATGACCGAACCCCCACGCTCCGAGCGTCGCGTACGCTCCGAGCGTCGGGTACGCTCCGAACAGGTCGCGCTCCTCTCGCTGCTCCGCGCCGCAGGGCTGTTCACGGTCGTAGCGGCGCTCCTGTTCCTGGCGTTTCTGGTCATGCGGGACAGCGGGGCTCCCAAAGCGCTGACCGCCGTGGTCGCCCTGTTCATCGGCATCGGCGGCGTCTGGGGGCTGTTCTACGCCGGCAACGGCGTGATCGACGCCCTGCCGCGGCGCCTGCGCGACGCAACCCGCCCCTGGCTGTTCGTGGGTCCCGCGATCCTGATCCTGTGCATCTACATCGTCTTCCCGGCGGTGCGCACGATCTGGATCAGCTTCTTCGACCGGACGTCGCGCGTGTTCGTAGGGTTTGCGAATTACGCCTACATCATCACGGACCCGGAGATGCTGCTGGTGCTCCGCAACACCTTGCTCTGGGTGTTGCTGGTGCCGTTCTTCTCGGTGGTGCTGGGGCTGCTCATCGCGGTCCTGATCGACCGTATGGGACGGGTCGTCGAACGCATCGTCAAGGCGCTGATCTTCCTGCCGATGGCGATATCGTTCGTCGGTGCCAGCGTGATCTGGCGCTTCGTCTACTACTTTCAGCCGGCCGGCTACGACCAGGTCGGCCTGCTGAACGCCATCGTCACCGCTCTCGGCGGCGAGCCGCAGGCATGGCTCACACAGCTCCTCTGGAACGCGATCGGCATCCCGTGGATGAACAACCTGTTCCTGATCTTCATCATGATCTGGCTGCAGACCGGATTCGCCATGGTGATCCTGTCCGCTGCCGTCAAGGGCGTGCCCAAGGAACTCCTGGAGGCGGCCAGCATCGACGGCGCCGGCGAGATCAGGGTCTTCTTTCGCATCACCATCCCGCGCATCAGAGCCACGCTGCTCACGGTGTCCACGACGATCCTGTTCCTGGTGCTGAAGGTCTTCGACGTGGTGTTCGTCATGACCAGCGGCAACTTCGACACCGACGTGGTGGCGTCGCGCATGTACGCGGAGGCGTTTCGCTTCTTCGACTTCGGCCGCGGCAGCGCGTTGGCGGTGCTGCTGTTCATCATCGTCATCCCGTTCATGCTCCGCACCGTACGCCGCATGCGGAGTGAGTCGGCATGAAGCTCGGCAGGCTGGTCATCTGGATCGTCCTGGGATCGCTGGTGGTCATCTGGACGGCCCCGACGCTCGGGTTGTTGGTGAGCTCGTTTCGCTCCGCGGAGGCGGTCGCGAACACCGGCTGGTGGACGGCCTTCGCCAAGCCGTTCGCGTCCGGCCAGTGGACCCTGGGCAACTACGCACGGGTGCTCCTGGCGGACAACATGGGCAACGCCTTCCTGAACAGCCTGCTGGTGACGATCCCGTCCACGGTGATCCCGATCACGATCGCGGCGTTCGCCGCCTACGCGATCGCATGGATGGACTTTCCGGGGCGCCATCTGATCTTCATCCTCATCGTCAGCATGCTGATCGTCCCGCTGCAGATGGCGCTGATCCCGATACTGCGGCTCTACACCGGCCTGCGGCTGAACGGCACCTTTCTGGGAATCTGGCTTGCACACACCGGATTCGGACTGCCGCTGGCCACCTACCTGCTCTACGGGTACATCGCCAGCTCGATCTCGGGGGAGATCATCGAGTCGGCGCACACCGACGGCGCGACGCCCTGGGTAACCTTCACGCGGCTCGTGCTGCCGCTCGCCACCCCGGTGGTCGCGTCCTTCGCGATCTTCCAGTTCCTCTGGGTATGGAACGATCTGCTCGTGGCGCTGGTGTTCCTGGGCACCAAGGCGGAGTTTGCCCTGGTCACGACCCGGCTCGCCGAGCTGGTCGGCTCCCGCGGGCAGGACTGGCACGTGCTGACCTCGGGGGCGTTCGTGACCATCGTGATGCCGTTGGTCGTCTTCTTCTCGCTGCAGCGCTATTTCGTGCGCGGCCTGATGGCCGGATCGGTCAAGGGATGAGTCTGCCGCGGTCGGTGATCTGCGTGCACCGGCGGTTCGAGCGCAGTTGGCCCTACACGGCCGATCACTGGCAGCGGCGCTGGGAGGAGAGCGGCGGCTGCGAGCTGATCCGCACCGGGGCGCAAGACGCCGTCCCGGCGCACCTGTTGCCCGATTCCGCTTCGGTGCAGCGCCTGGTGCTGCTGGGGTTCTCCCTCGGGGCTCACGACCTAGACCCCTTCACCGCTCTCGAGGAGTGCTACCTGAATCGGCAGGACGGCTCCGAGGCGGCGGTCGCCGCCGCGGAGGCGCGCGGCGTGCGCTTCATCCCGCACCGCGCCGACGTCTACTGGGGCCAGACGGTGGCCGAGTACGCCCTGGCGCTGACCATCTGCGGGCTGCGCCGGATTCCGCAGAACCACGCCGCCATGCAGAGCAGCCTGGCGCCGTGGGACTACTCGCCGGAAGCCAGCGCGTTCGGCGTGCGCGGCAGCCAGTTCGGAGACGACCCGCGGTTCTGCAACGGCACCGTGGCCGGCAAGCGCGTGCGCGTCGTCGGTGTCGGCAATATCGGCGCCCGCTACGCCTCATGGTGCGCGGCGCTGGGCGCGCACGTGGCGATCTGGGACCCGTTCGCGCCGGACGCCTCGTTCGTGGTGGCCGGCGCCGAACGCCGGTTCCACGCGGAGGAACTGGTAGCCGACGCGGAGATCTTCGTGCCCATGGTGCCGCTCACCGATTCGACCCGTGGGCTGATCACCGCGGCGTTGATCGACGCCCTGCCGATGCACGGCCTGGTGGTGCAGGTCACCCGGGCCGCGGTGTGCGACACCGAGGCGCTGTACCGCCGCGTGCTGAACGACGAGCTGGCGCTGGCCGCCGACGTGTTCGACGCGGAGCCGGTGCCGCTCGGCTCTCCCCTCCTCGGCCGCCACAACGTCGTGCACACGCCGCACGCCGCCGGGCGCACGCGCGATGCCAACCACGCCTATGCCGACGACGTGATCGCCCGCTTCAGGCCGCGCTGAGGCCGGGGCGCCGGCTCAGGAGCGCAGCTCGCTCCAGGGGGACTGCTCGTGCACTTCCTCCAGCTCGTACCCCTCGGCGCCGATGCTGGGCGCGAGGATCGCCAGCAACCTGGCGGGCGCCCCCGATACGTTGAACGAGGCGTGCACCATGGCGGCGGGGATGAACGCCGAGTCGCCCGCCCGCAGCGTCCGGCGCCGGCGGTCGACCCACTGCTCGATCTCGCCGTCCAGGACGTAGATCACCTCTTCCTGATTGGGGTGACGGTGAAAGTCGTGGCCCCCGCCGGGTTCGAGCTTCACCTCGATGACCACGAGTTGCTCGGCGGCCGTGGTCGCCGGCCGGCTGTGCCAGCCGAGCTCGAACCCCTCCATCGCATCGCGCTCCACCTCGTCGCGCGCAAAGAATCGACCCTGACTCATGCCCTGACCTTAGTGGCAGCCGCGCGGCGTGTCGCCCCGGTCACCGCCGGATCCCTTGAGAGCGCGGCGCCGGCGCGCGGTGGCGGCGTGGTCGACGGCGCCGGTCGGGGAATCGATCACCACTCCGTAGCGCTGCGCCGCAGCCTCAATTGACACGTAGCCCTGGCGCACGTCCTCGACCACCGCCGCCGGATCGCGCTGCCAGGCCGGGTGGTAGCCGCCGCCCCCCGGCAGGCGCAGGATGAACCGTTCCCCCGGCTGCAGGGTGTAGCGGCGCTTGGGATGCAGCGCGCGGCCGTCGCTGTGCACCACCTCCCCCACGCTGCCGGCCTCGCCGCCGGCGAAGCCGTGCGCCGGCATGCGGGTGCGGTCGTACATCGGCGAGTGGACGGCCGCGTGGCCGGTAACCACCTCCAGCTCCATCTCCTGCCCCAGACCGCCGCGAAGCCGTCCGGCGCCGCCGGAGTCCTGAATCAGGGCGCGCCGATGCATCAGCACCGGCGCCACCGCCTCGATCGCCTCCGCCGGCACGCCGGTGATGCCTGACGGAAACGCCGTCGCCGACATGCCGTCGCGATGCGCCCGCGCGCCCATGCCGCCGGCGGAGAAGAAGATGTAGGCGAACAGCTCGCCGTCCTCGCCGGTCCTGCCCTCCAGCATGGTGTTCCAGAGGCCGGCGGAACCCTCCGCCATCACCCGGTCGGGGACCGCCTGCCCCAGCGCCGCCAGGATCGGCTGCGACACGAAGTGCCCGATCAGGTGCCGGGCGGCCACCGCGGCCGGACGGCGGCAATTGAGGATCGATCCGCTCGGCGCGGTGATGGTCATCGGCCGGAAAGCGCCCTCGTTGTTGGGGACGGCCGGCGCTACGACCGTCATCACCGTGTAGGTGGAGTATGCCTGCGTGTAGTTCAGCACCACGTTGATGCCGCGCTCCACCTGCGGCGAGCTGCCGGCGTAGTCGATGGCGATGGTGTCGTCCGCCACCTGCAGGCGGCACTCGATCCGCAGAGGATCGTCGAAGCCGTCGATGGCGACCGCGCTGCGGTAGGTGCCGTCGGGGATCTCCCGGATCGCCGCCCTCACCGCATCCTCGGTCCGCTGCAGGATCGTCTCGCCCACGGCTTCGACGTCGGGAAGCCGGTACTCGTCGAGCATCTCCACGAGCTTGCGCGCGCCGACCAGGTTGCCGGTGTGCTGAGCGTACAGATCGCCGATCACCATGTCCGGCATGCGGACGTTGGCGCGGATGATGTCCAGCAGCTCGCGGTTGGGCTCGCCGCCGCGGAACAGCTTCAGCAGCGGCACGGCCAGCCCCTCCTCGAACACCTCGGTGGCGTCCGCGCCCATGCTCAGGCCGCCGATGTCGGTGGCGTGGCAGGTGTTGGCGAACCAGCCGACGCCGCGGCCGCGGTGGAACACCGGCGTGACCACCGTGAAGTCGAACAGGTGACCGGAGGCGGCCCACGGATCGTTGGTGATCAGGGTGTCGCCGGGACTCAGGGACTCCAGCGGATGGCGGGGCACGACGTAGTCGCGCACGCAGTTGGCCATGGTGTTGATGTGTCCCGGCGTGCCGGTGACCGCCTGCGCCAGCATGCGCCCGCGGGCATCGAAGACGCCGGCGGACAGGTCGCCCGCCTCGCGCACCACGGTGGTGAAGGAGGCATGGATCAGGGCCGCCGCCTGCTCGTCGACGATGGAGATCAGCCGGTTGCGCAGCACCTCCAGCGTTATCGGATCGGTCAGGATCGGATCGATCATGACGGGCCTCCCGGAGCCGCTTCGGAGCGCACCAGCAGGCAGCCGCCCGCGCCGGCGGCGACGCTCCAGCCCGGCGGCACCACGGTGGTGGACTCCGCCTCCTCGATGATCGCCGGCCCGAGGGTCGAGAAGTCCGCGGCCAGCAGATGGCGCTGGTACACCGGCGTCGATACGAAGCCGCAGGCAGCGTCGAACAGCGCCGGACGGCGCCGTGGCTCCGCTGCAGGACGCGCTGCCGCACCGGCGTCGGCATCGTGCGCCGCCATCCGCTCCGACACCTGTCGCAGGTCCGGTCGAGGCCCCTCCACCGAGACCCGCCAGTTCACCGCCTCCAGCGGCACGCCGTCGCAGAGCTGGCCGTAGAACGCCGTGTAGCCCCGCTCGAAGCTTCGCCGCACGTCGTCCAGCAGAGCGGCGTCCGGCGTGCCCGGCGGCACCGCCACCCGGATCTCGTAGCCCTGTCCCGCGTAGCGCATGTCCGCGGAGCGCCGCACGGTGATCTGTTCCTCCGCCACGCCGGCGGCACCTACCCGTGCCCGGCCCTCCCGTTCCAGCTCTTCCAGGATCGCGGCCAGGGTCGAGCACTCGATCCGGTCGAGCCGTGCCACGTAGCTGCGAGTGATGTCGAAGGAGAGCGGCGCCAGCAGCAGTCCGAACGCCGAGCCCACCCCGGCCAGCGGCGGGATCACCACCGTGTCGAGCCCCAGGCGCCGCGCCACGCCGCAGGCGTGCAGCGGACCGGCGCCGCCGGTCGCCACCAGGGCGTAGCGCCGCGTGTCCAGGCCGCGCTCGGCGGCGTGCACGCGGGCGGCGGCGGCCATGTTCTCGTTGACCAAGTCGTGTATCCCCCAGGCCACGCGCACCGCGTCCATCCCCAGGCGCGCCGCCAGCTCCCCGAAGGCGCCGCGGGCGGCGTCCACGTCCAGCGTCATGCTGCCGCCGGCAAAGGCGTGCGGATCGAGGTAGCCCAGCAGCAGATCGGCGTCGGTCACGGTCGGCTCGCGCCCGCCGAGCCCGTAGCAGGCTGGCCCCGGCTCCGAGGCGGCGCTGTCGGGACCCACGGCCGGCAGTCCCAGATCGCCCAGCCGGGCGATGCTGCCGCCGCCCGCGCCGATCTCGATCATCTGCATGGTGGGCATCAGCAGCGGCAGCCCGCTGCCGCGCTTGAAGCGGTGCACGCGCGCCACCTCCGACTCGGCGGTCACGGCGAACTCGCCATGCTCGGTGAAAACCGCCTTGGCCGTGGTGCCGCCCATGTCGAACGCCAGCACGTCGTCGTGGCCGGTGAGCCTGCCCCACCAAGCGCCGGCCAGCGCGCCGCCGGCCGGTCCCGACTCCACCAGGCGAATGGGGACATCGGCGGCGGTCTGGACCGTGGCGGTCCCGCCGGTGGACAGCATGATGTGCACCGGCGCGGCCACGCCGGCGCGGCGCAACCCGTCCTGAAGCCCGCGCAGGTAGCCGGTGGCGAGCGGCTGCACGTAGGCGTTGGCGACCGCCGTGGAGGCGCGCTGGTACTCGCGCAGGGCCGGGGCCACCCGGTGCGAGAGGGTCACCGGCAGGCGCGGCAGCCGCTCCCGCAGCAGCTCCGCGGTGGCGACCTCGTGCGCCGGGTTGGCGTACGCGTGCAGGTAGCACACCGCCACCGCCTCGATGCCCTCCGAGCGCAGCGCGTCGCAGATCGGTTCCAGCGCCGCCCGGTCCAGGGGCCGCAGCACCGCTCCGGCCGCGTTCATCCGTTCCGGCACCTCGAAGCGCAGCCTGCGCTCCACCAGCGGCGCCGGCTTGACCAGCCCCAGGTCGTAGATGTCGTAGCGGCCCTCGGTGCCGATCTCCAGGGCATCGCGGAAGCCGGCGGTGGTGAGCAGCGCGGTGCGCGCGCCGCGCCGCTCGATCAGGGCGTTGGTCACCAGGGTAGTGCCGTGAATGACGCCGCCGACGGCCGCCGGCGCGACCGTGCTCGCCTCCAGCAGGGCCGCGATCCCCTGCAAGACCCCGGCCGAGGGGTCGGGCACGGTGGTGAGCACCTTCCCTACGTGGCAGCACTGCCGCTCCTCGTCCAGGATCAGCAGATCGGTGAAGGTGCCGCCGATGTCCACGGCGGCGCGGTAGCTTCCTTGTGATTCAGTCATGTCTTGTTGACGGCAGCGCGAGGGCGAACAACTCGCGACTACGGTGCTTCCAGGATATCCAACCCCGCCAGCACCGACTCGGCGCTGGCGTTGCCGGTGGCGCCCAACGCAGCAAGTCGGTCGAGGATCTCCCATAGTGTCACTCCCAGGAGACCGGCGGCCTGCCGCAGGCTGACCTCACCCGCCCGGTACTGGGCGGCGACGTACGCTTCGAAACCCATGCGGGCCAGCTTGCGCAAAGACCATGCCTGCTCAGCGTGTTCCCGCTCGGCGACATACCGGATGGCTGTCTCGATGTCCTCCGAGATCCGTATGCTGCGAACGCTCATCGCTCCAGTCCTCCCAGTAGATGGCGAACGATCTGATACTCGTCGCTACGCCGCAAGGGCGGTGGCACCGCGACCGGATTCCGCGCGGAACTTGCCGCTCCGCGCGCATTGCGCGAAGCTCTGGCGAATCCGCACGAGGAGCGTTTCCATGTCCGCAGACCGTCCCGCGCCGCTGCGCGGCTACATCATGCCCCTGCTCACCCCGTTCAACGCCGACGGCAGCGTCGACGAGCAGGGCATGCGCACCAACATCGCCTATCTGATCGGCGAAGGCATCCACGGCATCACCCTCACCGGCTCGTTCGGCGAGTTTCCGCTGCTCACCGAGCCGGAGCGGATCCGGCTGTACGAGGTGGCCGTCGAGGAGGCGGCCGGCCGCTGCACGGTGATCGCCGGCACCGCGCACGCGCGCACCGACGTCGTGATCGAGCTCGGCGACGCCGCTGCCCGCGTGGGGATGGACGGGGTGATGATGACGCCCCCCCACTACCTGCGCCCCTCCGACGACGACTTGAGGCTGCACTTCGGCCGCATCGCCGCCGCGTCCAAGCTGCCGGTGACGATCTACAACAACCCGCCGCGGGTCGGCCTCAACATGTCGGTGTCATTGCTCGTCGAGCTCAGCCGGCTCGACAACGTGGTGACCATCAAGCAATCCAGCCTGGACCTCACGGAGCTGATAGACCTGATCGACCGCACCGACGGTCAGGACGGCTTCTTCGTCACCAACGGGCAGGAGCCGCGGGCGCTGCCGGCGCTGGTGATGGGCGCGGACGCCAACTACGGCATCTCGCCGCTGATGCTCGGGCGCGAGTGCATCAGCCTGTACGACTGCGTCCGCGCCGGCGACCTCGCGCAGGCACGCGCGATCCAGCGCAAGGTGAACAGCATCCGGCGCGCGTTCGCCACCGCCGCGGCGACGCCGGCTGCCGCGCTGCGCTATCTGGCCAACCAGCGGGGGCTGGCCGGCGGGCACGCCCGCGCACCGATCGCGGAGCTGTCAGACGCCGACAAGCGGCTGTTGGACCGGGCCGCGGCGGACGCCGGCATGACCAGCGTCTGACCGCTGGCCGGCAGGGAGGCGAGGATGGAGTTCCGCACGCTCGGCCGTACCGGCCTTTCGGTTTCGCTGGTCTCCTTCGGCACCGGCGGCCCCAGCGGTTTCGGCGCCCCGGAGGCGGCCGAGCGCCCGCAGCGCGCCGAGCTGGTGCACCGCTGCCTGGACCACGGCATCAACCTCTTCGACACCTCCGAGAACTACGGCGAGAGCGAGGCGCTCCTCGGCGAGGCGCTGGCGGGCGTGCCGCGCGACCGCTACCTGCTGCTGACCAAGTGGGCGCCGTCGCCGCGCTGGTCCGCGGCCGGCGTGGGCGGCGCCGATGCGCCGATCCAGACCGACCCGGAGGCGCTCACCCGCGGGGTCGAGGGGAGCCTGCGGCGGCTGCGCACCGACGTCATCGACATCATGGAATTGCACGGCGTGCGTCCCGAGCAGTACGAGGAGGTGGCCGAGCGGTTCATCCCGGTGCTGGACCGGCTGCGCCGCGAAGGCAAGATCCGTCACCGCGGCATCAGCGAGCGCTACATCGTCGACCCCTCTCACGAGGCGGTCTCCCTGGCGCTCGAACGCCACCCCGATTCCTGGGACGTGATCTCGCTGAAATACGGGATCCTCAACCAGTTCGCGGCCAAGCGCGCGCTGCCGCTGGCGCGGCGGCACGGGGCCGGCGTGGTCTGCATGAGCGCGGTGCGAAGCAAGCTCTCCCAGCCTGCCCAACTCCGCGCGCTGATCGCCGAGTTGAAGGGAGACGAGTCGATCCCCGCCGACGCCCTGGACGACGACGATCCCCTGGGATGGCTGGTCGGCGGCAGTGTCGACTCGGTGGTCACCGCCGGCTACCGCTTCGCCGCCCGCCATCCGGACATCCACACGGTGCTGACCGGCACCACCAACCTCCAGCACCTCAACGCCAACGTCGCCTGCATGGAGACCCTGGAGTTCCCCGAGGAGCACGCAGCGCGCCTGCGTTCGGTGTTCGGCGACTTGGCCGTCTGGGCCTGACCGCCGCACGGCGTCGAAGTACGTAGATTCGCCTCTCTCCCAATACCCTTCAAGTCTTAGCAGCGCGGATGGTTAGCCTATACATCTCCCTCCTGCAACAACTTCTCCGCGGTATATAGATGAAGGTGCTCCTGAACTGCTTTCCCTACCCCCTCTGTTCCACGGAATATTGATGCCGCGTTTATCCCGATTTTTTCACATAGATGCAATATCCGTATAGTTTCACCCACTGGCACAACCAACTTCCATAAACGGTCTATGTAGTCCTCGAGCCCGACCACTCGAAGTTCCTCTCCGCGACGTCCGCGGTGTGGATGTACCGTAAAAAGCCCATCCTGTGCTGCGATTCGTGCCGACACCGACCCTGCTGCCCTAATGATCCTGACACCTCTATGTGACGCTACTTCGTCCATTGCCCAAATTGCCAATATGGAATACTCTCGCCATGTATCAAAAACACTCAGCGCACTGCTCGCCGCAAAATAGAGCGCAATGTATGGATTCCTTGTCCAATCCAGCAATCTTGTGCTGACGCCATAATGTTGCGCCATAGCCATTATCTCCAGAAAATGTTCGCTGGGCCAAGTCTCACATTCGAGCGTGTACCGCCGATAGTTATGAAGCCTACCACGGAATTCTATCGAATCATTAGGTATCCGTATCCCTGCGTTGTCCGAGTAGTCCGCGAAAGTCTGTAGTGCATACAGCTCCATGAATACCTGATCTTCCACTAGAACTTCACCTCGCGACATTTGCCACAATGTGGTTAACGGATTATTCTCTCGCAAGACTGACGGAATCAGCTTCATCGAGTCATCAGGCTGGCCACGAAAGATCGTTTCATGCCAGAGATTGTCGCCAAACAGATTCCTGGTAGGACTCAGCGCTTCCCAAATTTCATCGGCTGTTTCAAATTCCTTCACTTGAACCATGATTGCGATCTTTGTCTCCCTTTCCTCAGGTCAGCGCCTCTTCTATGGACATTAACCGGCGACTCGGCGTTGCCATCGGGCGCTAAATCTGTCACGAACCGGCCCGACAGCCGGCCGGTCACGATCCATTGCGGTCGCTGATGGGGGCGATTTACAGCTTCTAACATCACCTGCTATACCTGCCGCACCCAACGGAGGAATCCTACGGGAATCATGTATCGGCGTGAAAGCGTCGGATGTTCCTCACATTGTAGCACACTTCAGGGCGGGGCTCGCCGCCGGGAGTTGCCTACGGAAAGGCGTCTGATTGGCAGGAATTGGCCTCTAGCATTGCAATGAGCTACACTCAACTCGCAGTCGGGGTGGTAGCGTCGCACCGAGTGGCGGAGGCTGGCTCACGGTCGGACCATCGCCGGACCTGCCAAGAAGGCATTGGCATCGTAGATGGGCTCTCTGAATCGGTTCCCTGTCAGTTCGCTGCTGTGGCCAAGTGAACGGCCGGCTCGCTCACGCTGCGCCAACAGTTGGGAATCCACGGCGGCCAGGGCGGTCGCGTCTTCTGCACGGCCCGTACGGCGTGAAGTAGAATGGGACGATGAATGACGCGACGAGCGAGAGCACGACCGCGGGTCGCCCGACGTTTCGCAAGCCGCCGCCGAAGGGTGTGGTGGAAGTGGTGGGAATCGGCCGCGAGTGGAGCATCGCGCAGCTGACCGACGGCGCGTTGCTGGCGGCGCGCAAGCGCCACTATCGCCTGTCCCGTGACGGCGGCGAGTCGTGGGGAGAGGAGCGGGAGTTTCCGGAGCCGGTCTGCGCGTGGGGGCTTCTGCGGCTGCAGTCCGGCGCCTTGGGCGCGTTCTCGCGGGACACGCTGTGGCTCTCGGGCGACGGCGGGAGGAGCTGGGGCGAGGGAAGGCCGATCGAACTGTTCGGCAGTCCCTACTACGACACCCTGATCCAGTTGTCGAGCGGCCGCCTCCTCTACCCCAACCGGACGTGCTTCGCCAATCAGAACCATCCCGACCTGCCGCTGGACCAAATCCGCAGCTACGGCATCTGGAAGGGAATCCGGCGCCTGGTGGACGGGCACTATCACTGGCCGGAGGTCGACATCGCCTCGGTCAGCTACTCCGACGACGAGGGAGCGACCTGGCAGGCCTGCGACGGTGAGCTCATGGGCTGGTTCGACGGCGACGGAGTCGCCAACGGCTACGGCGGCATCACCGCTTGCGACGAGCCGAGCGTGGTCGAGACCGCCGACGGGCGCGTGCTGTTCCTGGCGCGCTCCACGGTGGGCCGGCTGGTCGGCAGCTACAGCCGTGACGGCGGCGCCACCTGGTCGGCGGTGCGCCCCACCGCGCTGGCCGCTTCCTACTCGCCTCCGGCGGTCACCTCGATCCCGTCCACTGGAGACCTGCTCTGCGTGTGGAACCAGACCTCTCGGGAGGAGATCCGACGCGGCTACCGGCGCGGCCGGCTGTCGGCCGCCATCTCGCGCGACTCGGGCGCCACCTGGGAGCAGTTCCGCACCATCGAGGTGAGCGCGGGCATGGATGACGTCGAGCGGGTCCCGGAGGAGTACCCGATCATCCCCGTGATCGGGGTGCCCGATCTGGGCCAGCTTCCCGACGACTTCGCCGTGTTCCGCTACCCCAACGTGCGCGTGATCGGCGACCGGGTCTTCATTCTCTACGCGCGCGAGTGGTTCGAGCTCGCGGGTGGGGCCAAGTCCGGATTCGAAGACGAGGGCAGCAGCGATGTGGTGCTCGGCCACGAGAACGTGCTGCGCATCTACCCGCTCGCCTACTTCTACCCGTAGACCGGAGCCGGCGCGGCACTACCGCACACATGGTGCACAGGCGCCATGGACCGGGTCAGACCACTGCTGCATCAAGGATGCAGAGTTGACGTCGCTCAGAGTCGATCCGCATGCGCAGCCCGATCGGCAATACCATCATCGGGTCGGTGTGGCCGAAGTCCATGTTGCTGACGATCGGAAGCTCGCGCAGCCCGAACTCCTCCCGCACTGTGTGGCACAGCATGTCGGCGTAAGCCGGGAACACCGAAGGGTCGATCCGGCCACCGGGACGCCCGAGCAGAATCCCGGACAGCCGCTGCAGGCGGTCCATCGCTGCCAGCGAACGGATGAATTCCGTGAGTACCTCCGGCGGCGGAGCGTCCTCGGAGGTTTCCAGGAACAGGATCGATCCGTCCAGCTCGTCAGTGGTGGGCAAGTATGGAGTGCCACGCACCCGTTCCAACACTTCCACGCATCCTCCAAATAGCCGGCCCTCCGCAACGCCGACCTCCTGATGGAATCTCCAGCCCGCGCTGGGGCGCAACCTCCGCCTGACGGAGGGGTTGGCCGAATCGGACCAGTCCGGTAATTCCGAGGTCCAGCCGGCCTCATTCGGTCGTATTGCGCCGATCGGATCGGTCCGGAACAGGTGTCTGTATACCGAGTCGACCATATAGGAGAACGGTCCCCCGCTCTCAGCGAACCCGGCCATGATAGAGGGGCCGTAAAACGACACCAGACCGGCCCGGTGGCACACGCAGTGCGACACCGACGTGTCCGAGTATCCCATGAACACCTTCGGGTTATTCCGTATCACGTCAAGATCGAGATACGGCAACAGACGGATCGAGTCGTCGCCACCGATCGTGGAGACGATGGCGTCGATCGTCGGATCGGAGAACGCGGCCATGAGGTCCTCCGCCCGAGCCTCGGGATTGCGCGCAAGCCACTCGGGATCGCGCAGGGCGTGTGCGGCTTCGGTCACAGTGACATCGAACTCTCGCTCGAACTGTCGCTTCCCGGTGGCGTAGACGTGAGGAACCGCGCCCGGTCCGCCCCAGGAAAGGGAGACCGCGGCTATGCGGCTACCCGGCCTGAGTCTCTTCGGCTTGATCATCCGGACTCGGCCGCAACCGGTGTCGCCTCGGACCGCGGCTTCCGGCCGTTCAGCAGGGTGCCGATCGGCGTGTGGCGGACAAATGCCTGGTAGCTGAGCAGCAGGACCGCGGTGACTCCGGCGGTAATCAGCAGGAACTTGATCCCCGATGGCAGGGCCCAGTCTCGGACGACGATCTGTGCCCCGATCACCAGCGGCAGGTGAACGAGGTAGATCCAGTACGAGGCATCCGCCAGGTAGCGCACGCTCGGCCGTTCGCGGGTCAGGAGGACCCGGAACAGCCCGATCTGGCCCAGGCACATGCCCCAGGCATAAAGCACCTGCAGGACCTGCGATGCCGCCCACGACCGGATCTCCGGCAGGAAGGTGACGGCGAGTCCCGCGGGGAGCACCGCCGCCACGGTGACCGGCAGCACGGCCGGCCAGCGCCTGCCGAGCGTGTCGGCCAGGAACGCCCCGGTGCTGCCGCGGCGGCCGTACGCCAGCGCCCCGAACGCGAAGAACGCCGCGTAGTAGGCCAGCAGGTGGAACGGCGGCAACAGACCGGTATCGGTGTCCGGACCGAACATCGGGTAGGCGCCACCACCGGCCATGCCGAGCTGCGGAAGCAGGGTCAGCGGGATCAGCAGCCACATCCCCCATCGCAGCCATGCCGGCTGTGCTGCGTCCTCGCCTTTCGGAGCCACGGCGCGGAACCGATCTGCCAGAAACGCCACCACCAGGAACCCTGCCAGCAGCCACAGCAGCATCCAGAGGAACCACAGGTGATGGAACTCGCCGAGCCTCGGCAGCAGGCCGCGGACGGAGAAGCTCTTCGCCTCCCATGCGAGGGCGCGAGCGACGACCCAGTCCATCGCCGGTCCGACCGTCACCATGGCCAGAGCCAGCGGCAGGGCCACCCGGCGCAGGCGATGGCGGATCAGCGACGGCAGCCCGCGCCGCCGCCACAGCATGGCGGTGAAGAACCCGCTCAGCAGGAAGAACGCCGGCATGCGGAAGCCGTGCACGGCGAAGAAAAGCGCCTCCCACGGGCCGTGATAGCCGGCCATGCGGTCCTGCACCGGCCACACCCCCGGGAAGAACGTCAGCGCCGCGTGCAGGACGACGCCGAGCAGCATGGCGAAGGCGCGCAGCGCGTCCAGCTCGTGGCGGCGCGGCTCCTCGTCCGGCCGCACGCTATGGGTGCGAGGGCGTGCCGTCCGCGTCGTACGCCTGCAGGACCGGCCGGTGGCGGTACGGGTGGGCGGCGATCACCTCCTCGTCCAGATCGACGCCCAGCCCCGGTCCCGCCGGCGGCGCGTAGCCTGACTCGCCAATCCGCATGGGCTTCACCTGCACGGCGTCGAACAGCGGGTTGGCATGCGCGTGCTCGAGGATCAGGAAGTTCGGGATGGTGGCGCAGACGTGCAGGCTGGCGGCCGTGGACACCGGCCCCTTGGGGTTGTGCGGGGCCACGGTGATCCCGTAGATCTCGGCCAGCGCGGCGATGCGGCGCAGCTCGGAGATGCCGCCGCAGTGGCAGATGTCGGGCTGGATCACGTCCACGAGCTGACGGGTCACCAGGTCGCGGAACGCCCAGCGGCTGTGCAGGCGCTCGCCGGCGGCCAGCGGTGTGGACAGGCCGGCGGCGCGCACCAGCGACAGTTCGTCGGGATTATCGGGCGGCACCGGCTCCTCGAAGAACAGCAACCCCAGGTCGTCGACCGCCCGGATCTGCCGGATCGCATCCGTCGGCCGCGAGTGGCCATGATTGTCCACCATCAGCTCCGCGTCCGGCGGCAGCGCCTCCCGGATCGCGAGCAGCTCCCGGCGCAGCACCTCCGGCGCCCGGCGGTCGTCCACGGCGTGGCCCGCGCCGTGCCAGCCGCCGCCGGTCTTGACGCCGGCGAAGCCCTCGGCAATCCGTTCCCGCGCCTGCTCGGGGTCGCCCGCGCCGGCATAGACGCGAATCGTGTCGCGCACCGCCCCGCCGAGGAGCTGATACACCGGCGCGTCCAGCACCTTGCCCTTGATGTCCCAGAGCGCCTGATCGATGGCGCTCAGCGCGGAGCTGATGACCACGCCGCCGCGGTAGCGGTTGTGCAGGTACATGATCTGCCAGAGCCGCTCGATCGCCGCCGGATCCTGCCCCATGATCTGCCGGCCGAGCAACTCGATCGACGCCGCGATCGCCGGGGTCTGGTTGACCAGGGACGCCTCTCCCCAGCCGTGCACGCCGGCGTCGGTCTCCACCTTGACGAACAGCCAGTTGCGCCCCGCCCCGCGGCCCCACAGGGTGGAGGAGAACTGGAATCCGCCGGCATCGCCGCCCCACATGATGTGCGGCGTCACGGCATTGATCTTCACCGCGCGTTCCCGAACCCCGGACCGATCGCGAACAGTCGATTGGCCGCCGGGAGCGAGACCAGCTTCGAGTAGTGATAGACCTCGGACGCGGCATCGCCCTCGCCGATCGTGGTCGGCGCCTCGATCACGAAGTCGGCGAAGTGCGGGGCGTTGAAGGCGACGAAGGCGAGCGACAGCCGGTCCGCCAGCCGCTCGCGCCCCTCGCTCAGGTCCGGCCACGCCACCGGCCCGGTGTCGACCTGGTAGATCCGGTTGGGCTCGTGGATGTTCATGGTCTTCACCGGATACTCGATGGTCGCGGCGAGGCCGGTCTCCTCGTTGCGGATCTCCGTGACCGCCACCAGCGGCTTGGCCTCGTGGGTGGCCGCGGCGATCTCCTCGAAGGTGGACACCTCCTGCGCGTCGGCCGCAGGTACCAGGCGGTACACCTGGCCGCCCCACCACTCGTCGGCCGGGCGCGTCTCGCGGTACCCGTCGTGCCGGGCGGACTTGCGCCGGAACACGATGCCGTGGTCCTGCCCGAAGATCGGCAGGAAATCGTAGTTGTCCTCCACGAACAGGCCGCGCTCCGCGAAGGTGTGCTCGCTCTTGCAGGAGGCGCACTGGTAGAAGTGATCGCTCCTGCCGGTGACGCTGTCGAAGATGCGGGTCCGCGATTCGACCCAGAACCGCACCCGGTTCTCCGCGGCCCTGCCGGAGATGAAGGAGAGCCCGTAATCCAGGATGTCGCCCATCACTCGACTCCCGCGGGCGCCAACCGCTCGATCTTGATCCGGTCCGCCTGCTTCATGGCCTGAGCCACGTCGTAGGCAGCCTGCAACCGATACCATGTCGCCGCTCCACCACCGAAGGCCTTGTCGAGGCGGATCGCCATAGTGGGCGAGATGCCCGAGCGGCCATTCACCACATCGGACAGCTGCTTGCGGCTGACTCCCAGCTTGTGTGCGGCTTCCGTCACGCTCAGCCCGAGAGGCTCCAGACAATCGTGGCGCACGGAAAGGCCCGGGTGGGGCGGACTCTTCATCGGCATCGTACAACCCTCCATCAGTTCGTCAGATTCATCAATCGTCCAAATCCTTCGCCGGCTAGTGATAGTCGACCAACCTCACATCACAGGCATGCACGCCTTCGAAGCGGAACACGATACGCCAGTTTCGGGACACGGTGACCGACCAGTAACCGACGAGATCCCCCTTCATCGGGTGAAGCCGGAATCCCGGCAGATCCATGTCGGCAGGCCGAGCCGCCTCGTCGAGGCGTGCCAGAATCCGTTCGATCTTGGCAACGTATGCCGGCGGCACGCGCCGCCGGTCCTCCTTCTCATAGAGAAGCTGGAGGCCCTTGTGGCGGAAGCCGACTATCACTCGGGTGAGCGTAACCTGTCACCCCTCGGGTTACAAAAGAGGCGAGCTCCTTGCATTCGCCGGCGGCGCCGCGGATGATGCCGACTGATGAGCGACAGCGATCGGTCCGGCGTGCGGCGGGCGCTGCGGCTGGAGCCCGGGCCGGGCAACACGCGCAACAGCGAGGGGGCCTTCGTCGAGTTGCGCGACGGGCGGCTCATGCTGATCTACTCGCGGTTCTCCGCGGGCCGCGGCGGCGACCACGATCCGGCGGAGCTGGCCGCGCGCTTCTCGGCCGACGGCGGGCTCACTTGGTCCGAGCGTGACGAGACCGTCCTCGGCAACGAAGCCGGCCTGAATGTGATGTCGGTGAGCCTACTGCGGCTCGGCAACGGCGACCTGCTGCTGTTCTACCTGCTGAAGAACGCGCTCTCCGACTGCAAGCCGGTGGTCAGGCGGTCGAGCGACGACGGCGCGACTTGGCGCGACCCGGTTGACATGATCACCGACGACGACGGCTACCTCATCCTCATCGCCGACCGCGTCGTGGTGTCCGCGAGCGGGCGCCTGATCGCCCCGATCGCTGACCATGGACCCGCGTGGACGAACGACCCCGTGGCAACCGGCGAAGCGGTGTGCTACCTGTCCGACGACCAGGGCCGGAGCTGGCGCCGCGGACGCGGCGAGGCGGCCGTGGCCGACGACCCTACCGGCACCGGGCTGCAGGAGCCGGGCGTCGTGCAGCTCCGCGACGGACGGCTGCTCATGTTCAGCCGCACCGTGCTGGGAAGCCAGTACCTGTGCCATTCGGACGACGACGGCGAGACCTGGACGCAGCCGGTGCCCAGCGACATCCGTTCGCCCCGCTCGCCGGCGTCGATCAAGCGTATCCCGTCGACGGGCGACCTGCTGCTGGCGTGGAACGACAGCTACGATCCCGGTCACCGCGGCCACGGCCGCCGCACCCCGCTGACCACGGCGATCTCCGCGGACGACGGCCGCACCTGGCGGCACCGCCGGGTGCTGGAGGACGATCCGAACGGGCACTACTGCTACACGGCCATTCACTTCGTGCCAGGCGACCCGGAGCGGGTCCTGCTGGCGTACTGCGCCGGCGACTCCCGCCGCAACGGGCTGGCCACGCTGCAGGTCACCAGCGTCGAGGTGCCCTGGCTCTACGCCGACGACACGACAGGAGGACCGCGATGATCTTCGACATGAGGATCTACGACGTGCAGCCGGGCGCCGTGCCAACCTACATGGAGGCGGTCCGGGACATCGCCCTGAAGATCCGGGAGGACCACGGCGTGAAGCTGGCCGGCTGGTACTACACCGACATCGGCCCGCTCAACCGCATCGTGCACATCTGGGCCTACCAGGACTACGCGCACTTCCAGGAAGCGCGCGAGAAGGTCCGCAACGATCCCCGCTGGATCAACGAATACCTGCCGCGCGTGAAGGGCCTGGTGGTCAGGCAGCAGGACATGATGATGCAGGGCGCCGACTTCTTCCCCGGCCCTCCGTAACGGCGCCGGCTCGGTCCGGTAGGCAGAGTCGGCCGAACCTATCATCCTCGGGGCCATGAAGCGCACGATGCAGAACTGCGTGGCGGAGTGGTCCTTCCCGTCCGCACGGGAGTACGCCGATCCGTTTGATGAGGTCGAGCTGTCCGCCGTCGTCACCGATCCCGACGGGAAGGAGTCGGTCGTTCCCGCGTTCTGGGCCGGCGGCAGCTTCTGGGGTGTCCGCTACTCCTCGTCCCTGATCGGCAGGCACGTGCTGGAGACGACCTGCTCGGATGAGACCAACGCCGACCTGCACGGACGCAGGGAACTCCTGGAGGTAACGCCCTATCGGGGGGACAACCCTCTGCTTCGGCACGGTCCGCTGACGGTGAGCCCGGACCGCACGCACCTCCGGCATCGCGACGGGACCCCGTTCTTCTGGCTGGCCGACACCTGGTGGATGGGCCTCACGAAACGGCTCACCTGGCCGGCCGGATTCGACACGCTGACCGAGGACCGGGTTGCCAAGGGATTCTCCGCGGTCCTGATCGTCGCCGGCCTCTATCCCGACATGTTCCCGTTCGACCCGCGCGGCGCCAACGAGGCCGGCTTCCCGTGGGAGGAGGACTACTCGCGACTGAATCCGGCCTACTTCGACTTGGCGGATCGCCGTATCGGCCGGCTGGTCGCCCGCGGACTGGTGCCGTGCATCGTCGGCGCCTGGGGCTACTTCATCGAGTACGCCGGCGAGCAGGTGATGAAGCGGCACTTCAGGAATCTCGTCGCTCGCTACGGAGCCTGGCCGGTGGTGTGGTGCGTGGCCGGAGAGGCGATCAGCCCGAAGAACCCCGACGTGCGGTATCGGTTCTATGGGGGGAACGACGAGCGCTTCGCCGCGAAGGCTCGCGCGGGCTGGTCGGACGTCGCGCGCTATCTGCAGGCGATCGATCCCTACGATCACCCGGTGACGATCCATGCGGGATTCGTCGAGGAGTTGGTCGACGACCCGTCGATCGTCGACCTGGAGCTCCTGTCCGGCTCGCACAGCCCGGTGCAGAGCGAAAGCGTACCCGCGACCGTGAGCGCGTTGGCGAAGGCGGTCGCCAGGACCCCGCGCATGCCGGCCCTGATCGGCGAGACCAACTACGAGGGGATCCTGGGCGGCAACTGGGAATACCAGCAGCGCCTGATGTTCTGGACGAGCGTGCTGAGCGGCGCGGCCGGCCACAATTACGGCGCGAGCGGCGTCTGGGAGGTCAGCACCAGAGCGCAGCCCTACGGTCACTCGCCGCAGTTGATGGGTGAGCGCTGGGCGGACATCCCGTGGGACGAGGCCTATGGGTCGCCCGGTCAGGCATACAGCGCGCATCCATGGGAGGATTCCTACCGGTTCGCGGGTTCCGGACAGGTCGGCATAGGCAAGGCCCTGCTGGAGCGCTACGAGTGGTGGCGCTTCGAGCCGCACCCGGAGTGGGTCGAGCCTCACCGGAGCGAGGACGACTACTTCAACCCGTACGTTGCGGGGATCCCGCGCGAAGTACGGATCATCTATGCCCCGAAGGGGATCTCGTCACAGCGGGCGGACCAGGTGACGGTGAAGGGACTCGAGCGCGACGTCGCCTACGATGCGTTCTTCTTCGACCCGCGGACCGGAGCCGAGCATGACATCGGCGAGATCCGACCCGACCGCGAAGGCGATTGGCGTCTCGCCGACACGATCCGGGGGATACCGCCGATACGCCAGGACTGGATCGTGGTGATCCAGTCCGGCTCGCTCCGAGGCGCTCGCGCTCAGTCCGCGCCCGCCGCCTGAATGGCGGCCTTCATGTAGCCCAGCGCGAACGCCTTGGCCGGCCACTGGTCGCGGCCGACGGCCATCTCCGGCACGTGGTCCTCGACCATGGGGCCGTCGAAGCCGGCGGCGCGACAGGCTCGCATCGCCTTCACCATGTCCACGTACCCTTCATCGATGAAGGTCTCGGCGAACGCGGGCACGGTGCCCGTCACGTTCCTGAAGTGCACGTGGTGGATCTTGTTGCGAGTGCCGAAGTACTCGATCGCGTCGAACACGTCGCCCGGCATGGCCCCGATCGTTCCCACGCAGAAGGTGAGTCCGTTGGCGTCGCTGGGCACGATGTCGACCACGCGTCTCAGCGCGGCGTGATCGCGGAGCACCCGCGCCACGCCGCCGATCGGCGACACCGGCGGGTCGTCCGGATGGAGGGCCAGCCTGACGCCCGCCTCCTCGGCGACCGGGACGACCCTTTCCAGGAACCAGGTCAGGTTGTCCCAGACCTGCTCGTCGGTCACCTCCAGCGACCGGTCGACCGCCGGATCCCAGAAGTCCTGGGTTGCCGACCTGATCTGTTCGTAGTCGAAGCTGGTCACCTTGGCGCCGCCCCTGCCCGGCGTGCTGCGCGAAGTGCGCAGGCCGTAGTGGCCGATGGAGCTGCGCAGCGCGAAGCAGTAGCAGATGACCGGCACGCCGGCCGCGCCCAAGTGCTCGATGGACCTGCACCAGCTCGTGAGCTGCTCGTCGCGGCCCGGCAGTCCCAACTTGATCCGGTGCGTCCACTCCTCGGGTATGCCGGCCACCGTCCACTTCAGGCCCGCGTCCTCGACGCGGTTGCGGGCGATCATCAGCTCCTGGAAGCCGTAGTGGCCCCTCTCCTGCGAGATGTCGGGCGGGTCGCCCACATAGTCGGTCGCGCCGATCTGAGCGCCGAAGGCCAGGACCTCGTCGGTCAGCGGTCCCGAAATCGCCAGCCTCATCGTCAGCCTCCTGAGGGCGCGAGTGTAACGTCAGCCGCGCTGGATGTCGTCGGTGGGCGTGCTGACGATCCCGTACGTGTGTCGGGACGATGGGCGAGAGTGTGTTGGTCCGCACGGATGAGAAGCGCCACGCCAAGCGCTCGCCGACACAAAGACACCGCGAGTCAGGCCGGTTTCTCACCTGGGGTCACGCTGTCGCTGCCCCTACGGCGGAGGCGGTACCACCGAGGACAGCGGCAGCAGCACGCGCATGGTGGTGCCCTTGCCGGCGCCTTCCCGCTCAGCGGCTGAATGCGGCCGCCTGAGGCGATCACGTCACTGGCCGTCGAATGGAGGCCGAGCCGAAGGTCAGAGCAACACCACCAGCGTCACGATTACCGCACCGATGATCAGCAAAGGCACGCTCCAGATGACCAGTGTCAGCCTGATACCGGCCCACGTTATGCGACGGCGTCCGCTCATGAACGCTCCCCGGGCTGACGATATCGCTCCACGCCCGCCGCCTTCAAGCCCGCCGCCCCAGGTGCCACCCGGCCATCCACGCGGGCAGACTGAGGACCGCCGCATACAACCCGACGGCGAGCGGGCCGAGCAATCCCGCCACGAGCGACGCCGCCACCGTCGCGGCGCCGAGCCCAACCGCAGACTGCGCCGAGCCATGGCGCATCTTGACCCGATGCGGCGGCCGCCCGCCGGGCTGGCGTCGGTTGGACCAGCCGGCGAGCGACCGCGCGTCGCTCTCGGTACGTCTACCAGCTCACCGTCGACTGGACGGAGAGCGTGTGCTCGGGCTCGGCGTTGGCGGGCTCGCGGCGGGCTGCCACCAGCTCGATCCGCAGATCGGTGGCCGACGGGTCGCCGGCGTGGAAGGCGTAGCCCAAGCGGTATTCGCGTTCGCGCTCCGCGAGACCGATACCGGCCCACGGTACTCCTGCGCCTCCGGCGAGCGGCATGCCGTAGCCGAACCTGGCGTCGACACGTCCGGTACCGTTCGCGCCGGTCGGATCGGTGTCCAGCCCGGCCAGCGTCTCCCGGCTCCACAGTTGCGCTGCTCCGCCTTCCGAGCTCGCGCCGATCGACGGGGACACCGTCAGCGCCGGTCCCAGCTCCGAGCCCGGGTTCGGGTCCCACGCCAGCCAGCCGCTCGCGCCCCACTCCGACACGTCCGCGCTCTCGTGCAGCACCAGCGCTCGCCCGTTCAGCCCCAGCGACAGGCCCAGCCCCGGATGCGTGTAGCTCAGGCCGCTTCCCACGTCCATGCCGAAGCCCGTCTCCGCCGTTCCGCCGTCGCGCCGGACGCCGACCTCGACCGACGGCGTCAGCCGCGAGCTGCCGCCCAGCGCCACCTCGTATGACCCTTCCAGGCCCAGCCGGATCCGGTTCACGTCGGCCGTGGTCGCGGCCACGCCAGACGCTGCCTCCGAGGCCGCCCGCAGCAGCATCCCGTCCGCGTTCAGGCCCAGCGAGAAGCCGCCGGTCACGGACGCCGGCACCACCGTGCCGCGCACACCCGCGGCGCTCGCCAGCAGGTTGATGCGGGTCTCCATCGGCTCGCCATCGGCGGGGCTCAATCGCAGTCCTCCGAGGCCGTAGCCGCCGGCCACCCACAGCGACAGCCGCTCGGGCACCACCTCGAAGCCGACGTAGGGATATGCGCCCGTCAGCGAGCTGGTCACCTCGCCGCCGCTCGTCATCGGCTGCGCATAGCTGCCCCAGCCGGAGCTGTGCGACAGCGCCAGTCCGGCCATCCACGGCCCGGTCGCGTAGTCCACGCCCAGCGTCCCGGTAGCCACGTCGCCGTCTACCGCAAGGTCGCCGTCGCGGCCGCCGAAGTGCCCGTAGGCGCCCTGCCCCCAGACGGTCAGCACGCTGCCGTCCTCGCTGGCCGCCGTCGCCACCTGGAACTCGCTGCCCGCGAGCAGCTCCTGCCCGCTCATGGTCCGCGCCTGCGGATCTCTGTTGCCGTTGTCGATCCACGCCGCCAGGGCGGCGATCTCCTTCTCGCCGGCGACGCGATCCGTGCCCGCGGCCGTTATCTCCCGGCCCGCGACCGCCGCTCGGGTCGCCGGGGTCCGCGCGCTGCGCAACCGCTGATCGACCGCGTCGAGCGTGTGCTCCCATGCCGTGCGCCCGAAGCGGCCCAGCCACGCCCGCGGCATCGGGTCGCTGTTGACGATCGTTCCCGTCGCCTCCCCATCCGCCAGCTCCGCGCCGGCCGCGTTGCTCAGCCGCAGCGCGAACGTCTCTTCCCCCTCGTCGTGGGCGTCGTCGAGCACGGTCACCTCGATGGTGTGCGCCGTCTCCCCGGCCGCGAAGGTGAGCGGCCCGGTGGACGCCACGTAGTCCTGGCCGGCCGTGGCCGTTCCGTCGGCCGTCGACCAGTCCACGGTCACCGGCTCGCCGGCGGCGGCGCTGAGGCTCACCTCGAAGGAGATGACCTCGTCGACGCCTTCGGTCGCCCGGGCGTCCTGCACCGCGATACTCAGCGGCGCGTCGCCGGCTTGTGAGTCGGATCCGGTGGTGTCCTCCTCGTCATCCGGGCAGGGTGTCGCCTCCAGCGTCTCGCTGTCGGCGATGCTCACGCACACCGACGCGATCTCGCCTACCCGGTAGCCGTCTCCCGGCTGCAGCGTGATCGTCAGCGGGCCGTGGTCGGCAGCATAGTCGGGCAGCGATACGCGGAAATCGCGATGGCCGCCGAGGCCGTGGTCGACCGTGAACACTCCCGGCACGACTCCGAACCGCGAGCTGGCCGGCAGCCCGCTGCCGCCCTCCCGCCAGCCGTATTCCAGACCGACCGAGATCCCGGTGGAGAATTCGTGCCACCGGTAGGAGTTGCGCAGCTCCGACACGACGATGTGGAGCTGCACACGCTCGCCTTCCGTGACGGGACCGGAGTCGGCGAGCACGACCGTCACCACCGGCTTGCTGTCAGGCTGGTGCGTCCCGGTGCGTCCGTAGCCCGGCTCCGACCACGGGCCGTACGAGCGGGCGCCGACGTCATCGGCGCCGTCGTGAAACGGCCGCACCCGCGCCTCGTACTCGGTGTCCGCATCGAGGAACAGAATGGGGACGTGCGTTTCGGGGCCGGCGGACACGCTCGGCTCCCAGGGTTCCGTGCCGCGTACCCGGTACTGCACCTCGTAGCCGCTCGGTGCCGGGTCCTCGGGAGGCTCCCAGCTCACGATCAGGTTGCCAGCGGTGTCGGGAACGGCTGTCACGACCGCTGCGGACGGCTCGACGATCGACGGGACCCGGACCAGGAGTTGCGCCTCGATGATGTCCGCGCCGGCCGAGAACACCGCGTTCACGGGGTTGCTCAGGGTGACGGTGAAGGTGCGATCGGGATCGCCGATCGCATCCTCGCCCACCGGCACGCTGACCGTCGTGGTCGTATCGCCGACCGGGATGGTGAGGGTGCCCGTCGCCGCACAGCCGGTTCCCGGGCTCGCGGCGTTGTCGCTGATACACCAGTCCACCGTGATGTCGTGGTCGCTGGGCCCGGTCAGGGTCACGGTGAATCCGACGCTGCCCGGCTCGCTGCCGCCTTCGACGTCGGTGATGCTCACGATCGGGGCGAATCCATCGTTGTCGTCGATGACCACGAAGGCGGAGTCCTGGACGCCGGCGCGTATCCCGGGAGGCAGTGTCCCGAAGCCGAGCATGACGCTCTCGCCGCCGTCGACGTCGCGGTCGTCGATCGCGGTCACGGTGACGCTGTGCCTCGTCTCGCCGGCCGCGAAGACCACGCTGGCCGGTGCCACGGTGTAGTCGGCAGCGGTCGCACCCCCGCCCGGCGTCGCCGTGATCGGGATGATCACCTCGCGGTGCGGATCGTCGTGCAGCATCACGGTGACGGCTGCGGTAGTCCCATCTTCGGAGATCACGAAGGCGGGTGCGCCGAATGCGACGGTCACCGCACCATCGACCTTGTGGCCGGCGTCGTCGGGTACGCCGGAGTACGTCCGGGCGACCGGGACCGAGCCCAGCTCGGGGCTGGTGGTGGGCACCCGCTCGCCGAAGCCGGAGGGCGGGCCACCCACGTCGACGCTGATGCCGTCCGCGTCGTGGTCGGTGAGCTGCACCCGATAGCGATACATCAGCTTGTCCGTACCTGAGCCGGACACGTAGCGCGCCGGGCGGTAGTTGCCGGGCGCGGAGTCGCCGACGCGGATCGCGACGACGGAGCCCGAGGTGTATGCGTCGGCGCTGAAGTTCATCGTGACGTCGATGTCCTCCCCGACGCGGTAGGTGTCTCCGTGCGCGGGAGTCGAGGTGATCGCCACGCCGGTGACGCGGAATGAGCCGTCCACCTTGTGGCCGGCGTCCTCGTCCAGGCCGGTGTAGTCCCGGGAGACCGGGATCGAGCCCAGCGCAGCGCTGGTCGTCGGCAGCTCACGTACAAGCCCGGAGGAGGGGACGCTGATGCCGTCCGCGTCGTAGTCGGCGAGCTGCACCCGATAGCGGTAGGTCAGCCGGTTCGTGCCGGAGCCGGATACGTAAGCAGCCCGACGGTAACCGGGGCCGTCGTCGCCGACCCGGATGGCGACGACCGAGTCGTCCGACGCATAGGCATCGGCGGTGAAGTTCAGCGTGACGTCCATGTCCTCCCCGACGCGATAGCCGTCCTCGTGCTCCGGGCTCGACGTGATCTGTACGTCGGCGACGTGGAACGACCCGTCCACCCGGTGGTGGTGATCGTCCGCCAGGCCGGGGTAGTAGTCGTGGACCGGCAGAATGCCGAGGCTGGCGACGATGGTGGGCACCACGCCGCCGAAGCCGCTGTCGGGGCCGCCGACGTCGACGCCGATGCCGTCCGGGTCGGCATCGTCAAGCTGCACCTGGTAGCGGTACACCAGCCGGTTCGTCTGCGAGCCGGAGTGGTACTCCGCCGCGCGGTAGGTGGAACCGTCGGCCGTGTCGCCGACGCGGATCGCGATGACCGAACCACCCGGCGGCACGTACACCGCGGCATTGAAGGTCAGTGCGACGTCGATGTTCTCTCCGTAGTGGTAGGTGCTGCCGTCGCGCGGCGTGGACACGATCTCCGTCTTATGGGCGCGGTAGGGGCTCGGGCGCCCCCGGACCCGGATCCTGAGCGACCTTTCCGGTGCCCAAATCCAGTCCCCGCCGGGAGGCCGAAACAGCAGCTCATCTTGAATGGACCATCCGGGCTGGCCACCCCCATCCTCGACATTGCAGGACGTGTCACCGAATTGGATCCAATTGTCATTGGCGCAGCCGGCGACGCAATCGAGCATGACGTAGTAGTCCGTATTCGGCTCCAGGAACGTGTTGGCCGGTGCCCTCCACTCATTGTGGGCGAAGTAGTTCAAGCGACCTCCGGTGAGGGTGGCGACCTTCTCGTCCAACCCCGGGCCGCGGTACAAGTAGGCGTTTATCGTCATGTACCGGCTCTCGTGCGCCTCTCGCTCGTCCAGCCAGATACTCTCCAGTTCATACCCACCGGGAACCGCTCCGGTCCTGAACCCCTGTGCCAGCCCGTCCTGGATGTCGGACAGAACCACCGAACCGGCTCGCAAAGGCTGGTCCATGTTCTTGACCAGCGTGGCGATCGGCGCATCGTACTCCTGCGCGGACGCAGTCGCGGCGCCAACCAGCGCGGCCAGTCCGGCAAGCAGCGCCGCCCCGGCCCGGAGCCCGCCGTATACCACCCGTGGCAGCGGGCGGAAGAGAGATGGAAGTGAGAATGGAAGTGTCATGGCGATCGGTACCTCCCTCGCCGTGGTCTCGGACGCGAGGCGACACGTGCCTGCGATCGGATCGGTCCGTGAGCGGGTGTGTCGGCCGCGGTCCATGTCATGGACCTACCGCTCGCAGGCGGGCCGGGCTACGGGGGCGTTCGTGGACGAACGATCAATTGCTTGAATGACGGAGGAGATACGCGAGTGGCTGCCGCGCGCCGGGCAGGCCATACGTGAATGGCAACCGCGAAGGGGCGAAGTGCAGCGCACGGATGCCGTCAGCCGGCCTCCATCTCGAACGCGGTCACGTTGCGCGCCGTGCGGCTGGTTCCCCAGTCCGCGCCGGTGAAATCCGTCGACGTAGGCAAGAAGCCAGCGGAGGCCCAGTAGCCCAGTAGCCGTGAGCCTTGCGTCGGGCTCTCAGGACGGCTACCGATCTCGTTGCGCCAGAGCGTCGCGCACAGCCCGCCTGCCGACTCGGGCGATTTCCAGGTTGGGGTCGAGAGAGCACGCTCCAGCGCTTCGAGTGTTCTCCGGATCCCTGTTCGAGAATCCGACGCGCGGGTGCCCGATGATCCGGCGATCCTGCCATCTTTGGTCGGTCAATTTCTGTCCGTGTCATCCCAGACAATCCCGGACATGGCACCGTCAGTCGCGGCGGATGTCGTCGGTGGGCGTGCTGATGATCCCGTACGCCTCCGGGCGCCGGTCGCGGAACATGAAGTGCATGCGGCGGGCACGCAGCAGGTGGTCGCGGTCCAGGTCCACGCGCAACACCTCGTCGCGGTCGTAGCTGGCCATCGCCAGCTCCTCGCCGTAGGGGTCGATGGCGATGCTGTGTCCGCCCATCACGATCGGCATGTCCGGGGCCGGCACGTAGCCGGTGTTGTTGGCGGCGGCCAGGTAGACGATGTTCTCGAACGCGCGCGCCGCGAGCAGTTCCTTCCAGATCGTCTTCTTCGTGTCGGAGATCCCGAACGGCGCCAGGATGACCTCGGCCCCGCCCAGCGCCAGGCAGCGCGCCGCCTCCGGGAAGTAGGTGTCGTAGCAGAGCATGATCCCGACCCGCCACTCGCCGATGCCGAACACCGGGAAGCGCATGCCGGTGCGGAAGTAGATGGACTCGATGCCCAGGTCGGTGACCAGCTCGCCGTCCACGACGATGTGGCGCTCGCCGGCGATATGGGTCTTGCGGTACTTGCCGGCGATGCGGCCGTCCGGTCCGACCAGCATCGCGGTGTCGTAGCAGAGGTCGCTGCCGTCGCGCTCGAAGATGGTCGCTACCACGTGCATGCCCAGCTCGACCGCCTTGCCGCGGATCGCCATCATCGCCGGCCCATCGTCGGCCGCCGCCAGGTCGTAGCGGCGGTAGTCGCGGCTGGCCGGGAAGAAGCCGGTGCTCCAGTACTCGGGCAGCAGCGCCACCTCCGCCCCCGACGCGGCGGCCTCGTCGAGCAGCCCCAGGGCGGAGTCGATGTTGCGGCTCACCTCCCCCATGACGCTCTCCATCTGCACGATCGCCAGTTTCATCGGCGTCTCACGTGAACGAGTCGGCCGTCGGCCGGGCGTGCGGCAGCGCCAGGTCGGCCACGGTCAGGTAGCCCGGCCGCGCCTCCACCAGGCGCGGCATCACGTTGGCGATCATGGCGGCGGTGCCGAGCTGCGGCTGGCAGCCGGGATTGATGTCGAGGTTGACCGCGTTGTAGCCGTCGATCCGGATCGAGTCGGACGGCTCGTAGCCGGCGGCCGGCGGGTCCACGTGGGCGATGAACTCGGCGGACATCCACGAACGGCCGCAGCAAATGGCGCGGTAGCGCTGCACGAAGCCGGCGGTGGTGCCCGCTTCCACGCGCAGATGTTCGCCGTCGTATGCCCGGTCGGCGACGAGCGGCTCGAAGCCGCTCTCGATGCGGTCGATGCTGACGCCCAGGCAGCGCGCCGCCAGGTGGAATGACTGCGGGAAGCCGATGTGCCCGGTGATCGATCCGCCGGAGACGCCGTCCGCGAAGCGCTCGGCGGTGAAGCCGATCCCCAGCCGACGCTGGATCGTGGCGCTGAAGCGCGACACGTCGACCACGCGGCGGATGCGGATCTCGCGCACGTCCCAGGCGATGCCGCTGGCGGTCAGCAGCAGCGCGTCGAAGATGAATCCCGGATTCAGCCCCACGCCGATCACCGACACGCCGCGATCGCGAGCCAACTCGTCCAACTCCGCGGCCAGGTCGGCGTCGATGATCCAGGGGAACGCCGCCTCTTCGGCGGTGGTGATCACGTTCAGGCCGCGTTCGAGCCCGGTGCGCACGTCGCAGGCCACCTCGCCCAGGAAGGAGGTGGTGGCCACCAGCAGCAGGTCGGCCGGCTCGCTCAGGGCCGTGGCGAGGTCGCGGCTCACCGCGACGCCGAGAGACGAGCCGCCGGCCAGCTCGCCGACGTCCCGGCCCACCAGGGTCGGGTTGCGTGAACAGGCAGCCACGATCCGGTAGTCCGGGCGCGCGCGCAGCAGGCGGGTCACGTTGCGCCCGACGCCGCCCACGCCACAGAGCACGACCTTCATCGCCGGCATGCTGTCGGTCTCCATCTGCGTCATGGTAGCGAAATCCGGCATTCGATACAGGGTTGCCGCTGCGGCAACTCATGTTGTCGACATCGGATTGCCGGAGCGGTAGAGTCGAGCGTGTCCACGAACCGGACGGAGGAGGCCGCAGCCCCCTACCCGCGCATTCCTTACGGCGAGGCCGACTTCCGGCGCATCCGCCTGAACCGCTGGCTGTACGTGGACAAGACTCGCTTCCTGCGCCGCCTGGAGCAGGAGCGCTACGTCTGCTTCATCCGTCCCCGCCGCTTCGGCAAATCCTGCTGGGTGTCGCTGCTTGAGAACTACTACGACCGCTATTGGGGCCACGAATTCGATGCTGTCTTCAGCGGCACCGACATCGGCCGCAGACCGACCGGGGAACGCCACCGCTACGTCGTACTGCGCTTCGACTTCTCCGCGGTCAACGACGCTCCGGAGACTCTGGAGCGGGAGTTCGATGCCTACTGCCACATCGAACTGCGCGGGACGCTGCGGCGCCATCCGGACCTGTTCCCCGCTGCGGCCGCGCAGGACATCCTCACGCCGCCGTCGACTGCCGCCAAGCTCGCCGAGCTGTTCCGGTACGCCGGAGACGAGGGCATACCGCTGTACGTGCTCATCGACGAGTACGACAACTTCGCCAACACCGTGCTCAGCGTCCACGGCGAGGAGGCATACCACGCCTTCACCCACGGCGGCGGCTTCTACCGCAACTTCTTCGCCACGCTGAAGGCGGGGACGGCGCGAAGCGGCGGCGGCATCGAGCGGCTGTTCATCACCGGCGTCTCGCCGATCACCCTGGACGACGTGACCAGCGGCTTCAACATCGGCACGAACCTCAGCCTGAACCCGCAGTTCAACGAGATGCTCGGCTTCACCGAGGCCGAGGTGCGCCGCCTGCTGGAGATCTACCGCGACCTTGGCGCGTTCAGTCAGGACGTCGACGATGCCATGGCGCTGATGCGCGAGTGGTACGACGGTTATCGGTTCGCCAAGGACGCCGGCGCCGATGTCTACAACACCGACATGGTGCTCTACTACCTGATGCACTCCGTCCCGCGCAAACCGGTGCCGGACTACCTCATCGACACCAACGTCCGCATCGACTACGGCAAGCTGCGTCATCTCCTGGTGGTCAACCGGCAACTCGCCGACGGCTCCACGGCCACCCGCCTGAACGGCAACTTCGATCTGCTGCGCGATATCATCGGCGAGGAACAGGTGGATGTCGAGATTCAGCCCGGCTTCCCCCTCGCGGAGCTCGCCGAGCCGGAGAACTTCCTCTCGCTGCTCCACTACTTCGGCCTGCTGAGCATCCGCGACGTGGTCCACGGCGTCCCGCGCCTCGGCATCCCCAACCAGACCGTCAAGCGGCTGATGTACGGGTACCTGCGCGACGCCTACCGGGACGTGGGAGTGTTCGCCGTCAACCTGTTCCGGTTCGGGCAGCTCATGAACCGGATGGCCAACGAAGGGGAGTGGCGACCGGCGCTGACCTTCCTGGCCGACGCCGTCGCGGCCCAGACCGGCATCCGGGACTACATCGTCGGCGAAAAGGTGGTGCAGGGCTTTCTGGCCGCCTATCTCAGCGTGACCAACTACTTCGTGTTCCGGTCGGAGGCCGAGCTCGGCTCGGGCAACGCGGACATCTGCCTGGAACCCCTGATCGCCCGCTATCCGCACCTGCGCCGCGGCTATCTGATCGAGCTCAAGTACCTGAAGCGCTCTGAGCGCCTTCAGCGCAGCGAGTCCGCCGGCGAGGATCGCGTCGCGGCGGCCGTCGCGGATGCGACCGCGCAACTGACCCGCTACCTGGCCGACGAGCGGCTGCAGCGCCAGTACCCGCAGGTGCGCTTCATCGGCCTCGTCACCGTCTTCCACGGTTGGGAGACGGTGTTCTGCGACGCGATCGCGGCGTAGATCGGGTACCATGTCCCCGTAGCAGCGCCCGCCCAGACCGACGACCGGGCGACACGCGCAGGAGCAGACCCGTGGCCGACAACACCCTGACCGCCGGGACCTCCCGGATCGACATCACTCCTCCTCTCGGCTTCCGCATGCAGGGGGCGATGCGCCGCATCGAAGGCGCCGTGGGGGTCGAGCAGCCCCTGACCGCGACCGCCCTGGTGCTGGCCGACGACGACCACAAGGTGGTGATCCTGGACTGCGACCTGATCGGCTTCGACATCCCGCTGGCGGAGACGATCCGCCGCCGGATCGCCGACCGCGTCGGCACCACCACCGCGCAGGTGACCCTGGGCTGCACGCATACCCACAACGGTCCCTGCACGGCGCGCCACACCCTCGGCGGCCCACACCACGTCGCGCCCCGCGAGGGCGAGATCGATGCGCTGGACCACTACATCGAGGTGCTGGTCCAGCAACTGGTGGGCGTCAGCGCCATGGCCAACGGCGCCCGGCAGCCCGCGCGGGTGGGAGGCGGCCACGGCCACGCCGCGGTGGCCATCAACCGCGAGGAGGCGGCCGGCGACGGACGGGTGCTGGTCGGCCGCAACCCCGACGGGGTCAGCGATCACGCCGTGGACGTGCTGCGCGTAGACGACCTGGACGGCACGCCGATCGCCGCGATCGTCGGCTACGCCGCCCACCCGGTGGTGATGGGCTACCAGACCTACGAGCTCAGCCCGGACTTCCCGGGCGTGGTGCGGCGCGTCGTCGAAGGCGCGACCGGCGCCACCTGCCTGTACCTGACCGGCGCCGCCGGCAACCAGGCGTGCTGGTCGTTCCTGCAGAGCGACTGGGGAGAGAAGGAGCGCACCGGCGGCCAGGTGGCCGGCGCCGCCCTGCAGGCGTTCTACGGTATCGAGACCCGCCCGCACCGGGAAGTCCGCGAGGAAGGCAAGTCGAGCTCCTCCGTGGCGCTGTACCGCAAGGAGTTCGAGGACGGCCCCACGCACGGGATCCTGCGCAGCGCCGAGCGCAAGGGGACGGTGGCGCTGCAGCCCTTGCCCCCGCTCGCGGAAGCCGAGCGGCACGTCGCCGCCGCGGAGGGGACGCTGCAGCGGCTGCGCGACGAGGGCGCCTCCACCGTGCTCACCGCCCCGCAGGAGATCGAGGTCTGCTGGGCGCACACCGTCCTGGACCGGGTCCGCGCGGGCGAGACGCAGTGCTCGGTCGACTACGACCTGATCGGTCATCGCATCGACGACTGCGTGCTGCTCGGCATGCAGGGCGAGCCGTTCGTGGAGATCGGTCTGGGCGCCAAGCAGCGCTCGAAGGCCGCGCACACGATGTTCGCCGGCTACGTCAACGGCGTGCTCGGCTACGTGCCGACCGCGCAGACGGTACGCCAGGGCGGCATGTCGGTCTCTTCCGCAGTGCGCACGTACGACCTGCCGGCGCCGCCCACCGAGGACGCGGCCGACACCCTGGTGGCCGGGTTCGGCGAGCTGCTCGCGGATCTCGGTCTGTGACCGAAGGCCGGCCGCCGCTCAGGGCGCTGATCACCGGCGGCGCCAACGGCTTCGGGCTGGCCACGGCGGCGGCGCTGCTCGGGCGCGGCGATCGGGCGACCATTGCCGACATCGACGGCCGGCTGCTCGACACGGCGCGCGCCACCCTCCCGGAAGACGGGCTGCACGCGGTGGAAGTGGACGTCACCCGGCCGGACTCGGTGCGGGATGCCGTGCGGGCGCATCTGGCCGCCCACGGCGGCCTCGACTGCCTGGTCAACTGCGCCGGCGTCATCCACCTGGCGCCGCTGGCGGAGATCACCGAGGCGGACTGGGACCGGACGATCGACGTCGATCTGAAGGGCACGTTCCTGTGCTCGCAGGCGGCGGCGCCGCACCTGACCGCGAGCGGCCGGGGCCGGATCGTCAACATCGGCTCGGACGCCTCGCATGTCGGCTTCCCGCTGATCCCCCACTACTGCGCCGCCAAGCACGGCGTGATCGGGCTCACCAAGGCGCTGGCCGGCGAGCTGGCGCCCGGCAAGGTCACGGTGAACTGCGTCTGTCCGGTCGGCGTGCCCACCACCGGCATGGGGCAGCAGGTGCTGCGCTGGAAGATGCAGGCCACCGGCTCGGCCCCGGAGGAGATCCAACAGGCCACGGCCGCCGGCATCCCGCTCGGCCGCAACGCCACGGAGGAGGACATCGTGCAAGCGATCCTCTTCTTCCTCAGCGACGAGGCCGCGTTCCTCACCGGATCGGCGCTCAACGTCGACGGCGGCATGATGAGCACCATCCCGGTACCCGGCACCTGACCTACCGGACTGAACTCAGCTCCTCAGCACGAGAACTCCCGCCCCCGGCCGTGTCTCCTGGACCGCCTACGAATTTGCCGGGTGCTCACGCCGGCTGTTAGGATCGGAGAGTGAGCGACATCATGGCCGACCGAGACGGGCAGCGAGAACCGGCGACCCCGCAGGAGATCTGGAACATCCTGCGCTCGGTGTCCGAAAGCCAGAAGGAAACCGACCGTCGCTTGCAGGAGACCGACCGGCTGATCACCCGGCAGGCGCAGGAGACCGATCGGCGCATGCGGAAGCTCGATGACCTGTTCAACGGCCAATGGGGCAAGCTGATGGAAGCCCTGGTCGAGGGCGACCTCGTCTCCTTGCTCAACCGACGCGGAATCCGGGTCGAGCACACGATGACCAATCTGAAGAAGGACCACGGTGAACCGCGGTGGGAGATCGACATTCTCGCCGTCAACGGCGACGAGGTGGTGGTGGTCGAAGTGAAGACCACCCTCAAGGTGCGCCACGTCGACCACCTGCTGGCGCTGCTGCAAGACTTTCCGGAGTTGCTCCGGGAGTATCGCGACCGGGAGGCGTACGGAGCGGTGGCCTATCTGAAAGCCGATGAATCGTCGGCGGCCTATGCGGAACGAAAGGGGCTGTACGTGATTCGCGCCACCGGCAGCAGCGCCAGCATCGTCAACCGCGAGGACTTCCGTCCACGGCGATTCGGGCGCCGCGACGAATAGTCCGCAGACGATGGAACCGAACCAGATCTACCACTCCGATCCGAACATCATGGGCGGTGCCGTCGTGTTCACGGGTACCCGAGTCCCCGTCGACTGCCTCATCGCGCACCTGAAGGCCGGCGACTCGCTGGAACAGTTCCTCGACGGGTTCCCGAGCGTCAATAGCGAGCACGCCGAGCGGTTCCTCAAACATGCACGTGCGCAGGTGATTGAAACCGCACCCGTAGAGCGCGCACCCTGAGTCGGACCTTGCCGGACGCAGTGCTCGGTCCTCGTTAGCGATGTGATGATGGAATCTTCAAGTCCCGACCGCACGCATTCGACGGAGGAGCTGCAGCTCCTCGAGTACCTGTTCGACCTCAACGGCTACCTGGTGGTCGAGGACGTGCTCGGTGCGGAGGAGGTGGCGGCGCTCAAGCGGTCCGTCGACCAGCGGCTGGCGGCTGAGGGCGAGGTGCTCGGTGACCACATGGTCCGCTTCGGCGCCGCCCCGGCGGGATCCGGTTTTCTCGAGTGGGGCGACCCGTTCTGCGCCCTGCTCACCCACCCGCGCATCATGCCGATCCTGCGCTTCCGGCTCGGCGACTGCTTTCGCCTGGACCGCATCTACGGGATCTGCATGCGCCAGGGGATGTCACGCGGCGTACTGCATGCCGATTACGGCGCCAGCGCTCCCGTGGGCGGAGCCTCGCCCGGGACCTACTTTCCGTTCCGGGAGAACCGGATCGCCGAGGGGTTCGTGGTGGTCACCTTCAACCTCACCGACGCCGGGCCGGACCACGGCGGGTTTTGCTGCATTCCCGGCAGCCACAAGAGCCACTTCCGGCTGCCGCGGGGGATCGCCGATTCCCCCGAAACCTGCCCGTTCGTGGTGGTGCCGGAGGTGCCGGCAGGCTCCGCGATCCTGTTCACCGAGGCGCTGACGCACGGCACGGCGGCGTGGCAGGGCCCCCACGAACGCCGCTCGCTGCTCTACAAGTACTGCGTGTCGCACATCGCCTGGACCGCGAACCGGGTGGCGCCGCCGCCTGCCACGGAGCTCACCGAGCCGCAGAAGATCCTGTTCCGCGAGCCGGCCGACCCGCACCGCCACTTTCCCTCCCTGTTCCAGGAGACCGAGCGTCCCCTCGAACGCGGGTACCGTTGAGAGGCAGCCATGCAGACCGATCCGCATACGCCCGGCCGCACGCCGGACATCGAGCGACCGCCGCGCGCGCTCATCGAGCGTTACGCCTGTGTGTCGGCGGCCACCGCCGCCGGCGACCTCAACGAGCTGGGGATCCGCGACCCGTATCTGCGTGGCCCCACGCCCCGCACCCCCGGCGCCCGGATCGTCGGCCCCGCGCTGACCCTGCAGTTCATGCCCAAGCGCGAGGACCAGTACGCCAAGGGCGCCTACGACGACCCCGAGCAACAACTCCACCGCCACTGCCTGTACCACGCGCAGCCCGGCGACGTGGTGGTCGTGGACGCCCGCGGCGATGAGCAGAGCGGCGTGTTCGGGGAGATGATGCTCACCTTCTTCAAGGGACGCGGCGGCATCGGCGCGGTGATCGACGGCTGCATCCGCGACTTTCCCTTCGCCCGCACCCTCGGCATCGGCCTGTGGCTGCGCGGCACGACACCCAACTTCCACACCCAGACCAATATCGTCCCGTTCGCGGTCAACGTCCCGATCGCCTGCGGCGACACGCTGGTGATGCCGGGCGACCTGATCGTCGCCGACGACGACGGCGCGGTGGTGGTGCCGATCCAGATGGCGGAGGAGCTCGCCGAGCGCGCCAACGAGCACGCCGAGTGGGAGGACTTCAGCCGCGAACGCCTCAGCGAAGGCGGCGATCTGCGCCGCTACTACCCGCTCACCGGAGACGCCCAAGCCGAGTACGAGGCGTGGAAGGCGCGCCGCGCGTCCGAGCGGTGAGCTACGGCTCGATCGAGAAGATTCCCCTGATGCGCTCCATGTCGAACTTCTCCGTGCGGTCGTACAAGTAGATCCCGTTCCGTTCCTGCTCGACGTCGGTGAGCTGCGTGTAGCACCAGCCGCAGATGTGGCCGTGCGCCATCACGGCCCGCACCAAGCCCTCCAGCCGCCGGTAGAACTCCTCCAGGGACGCCGGTGCCTCCCCGTAGCCCCATGAGACGGGATTCTGGCCTTCGCCCGAGGCGGCGTCGGCCTGGGTCGCCGGGTCCCACTTGATGCCGCCGAACTCGTCGATGAGGTAGGGCTGCCCCTCATAGGGTGCGTCCCGGTCCGGATGGTTGCGGAAGACGCCGCGGTCCGGCCGGTGAGCGAGCTGCTCGCTCAGCTTCGCGGGGTCCTGCTCGTAGCTGTGCACGGTGTACAGGTCGGTGACGTGGTGGACGTAGCCCGACGCGTCGTTGACCGGCCGGGTCGGATCCAGGCTCTTGCAGACCGCGTAGGCGTCCTCGTGGACCCGTTGGTGCGCCCGCGGCTCGCGCACGTCATGGGTCTCGTTGAACGGGGTCCAGGCGATGATGCTGGGGTGGTTGCGGTCGCGACGGACGATCTCCCGCCACTCGGCCAGGAAGTTGCGGTGCGGCGCCCCCTCGTCCAGATGGTCGAGCCCCCAGCTCGGCGACTCGCCCCAGAGCAGATAGCCGAGGCGGTCCGCCCAGTAGAGGTATCGCTCCTCGAACACCTTCTGGTGCAGCCGGGCGCCGTTGAAGCCGGCCGCCAGGGCCAGCTCGACGTCGCGCCGCAGCGCCTGGTCCGACGGAGCGGTCCAGATGCCGTCCGGATAGAAGCCCTGGTCGAGCACCAGCTTGAGATAGCGGGGCGTGCCGTTGAGGAACACCCGGTTGCCCTCGATGTGGGTCTCCCGCAGCCCCGCGTAGCTGGACACGCGATCGGCTTCGGCACCGTCGCCGCCCGTGACGCGCAGCTCCAGGTCGTAGAGCACCGGCGACTCCGGTTCCCAAAGCTCGGGATCGGCGATCTCCAGCGACAGGGGAATGCCGTCGCGCGCGGCCCGACCCGCACTGCCAACTTCCCGGCCGTCGAGGCTGGCCGAGATCTCGAAGCGCTGACCGGCGGCGATGCCGTGGAACGAAGGCGTGACGAGGAGCCGCCCCGCCTCGATGTCGGCGACGATGTGCACGTCCGCCAGGCCGCAGGGGTCGACGGCTTCCAACCAGACCGTCTGCCAGATCCCGGTGGTGCGGGTGTAATGGCAGCCGTAGGAGCGGTACTTCCACGACTGCTTGCCGGAGGGCTGCGCCCCGCTCCACAGGTCGCTCGTGACGGCGACCATCAGGTGGTGGCTGCCGCCCGGCTCCACGAACCGCGTGACGTCCACCGCGAAGGAGACGCTGCCGCCCACGTGCTGGCCGGCGTAGGCGCCGTCGACGTAGATCTCAGCGCGGTAGAACACCGCCCCGAAGTGCAGGAGCACCCGCCGTCCGGCCCATTCTGCGGGCACCTCGATCACGCGGTGATACCAGATCACGCCGATGAAGTCGCGGTCTCTCACGCCCGACAGCGGGCTCTCGGGACAGAACGGGACCGTGATCGGGGACTCGAATCCGCCGCGCGCCGCCATGTCGCGGTGCTTGTCCGGCTGGAGCTGACCGGGCCGTACCGGCTCGCTCCGACAGGTCCACGCGCCGTTGAGGTTGATCCACACGGAGCGCCGGAACTGCGGGCGGGGATGCTCCGGCCGGGGGATGTCCGCGGGTGAGGAGGCGTTCATGGGGCTCGAGTATGTCAAGGCTCCGGTGCCGTCAGCGCCGGGTGATCCTGAACGCCACCGCCTCTGCGACCGGGGCTTGGCGCGGGGCGCGGATGCGCAGCTCGCGTCGAGTCTGCTCGAACGCCAGCGGGTCGTCCGAGCCAAGTGCGACGACGCCGGCCACCTCTCCCGGGTGCAGGTATTCGGCTGCGTCACGGAGCACCACCTCTGCGGTCGGTCGGCCCAGACAGATGGCGTACAGCTCGTTCCCCTTGCACGTGTAGCGCACGTCCTGGGCGGTGTAGGTGATGGAGCTCCTCTTCTCGCTGATACGCTCCCCACCCTGCGCGGCGTTCGGGCCCTCCCCGAACACCTTCCAGGGCGTGGTGTCGAAGATCGCCTCGCCGTTGACCTGAAGCCAGCGACCGATACCGCGCAGGACGGCCTGCGCGTCCTCAGGAATGCTGCCGTCCGCGCGCGGGCCGACGTTGAGCAGCAGGTAGCCGTTCTTGGCCACGTTGTCGACCAAGTTGTGGATGATCTGCGCGGTTGTCTTGAACGGCACGCCTTCCACGTACGCCCACATGCCCTGCGCGTCGATCGAGGTGTCGGTCAGCCAGTCGTGGTAGGTAAGCCCGGCGAACCGGCCCAGCTCCAGGTCGACCACGGCGCTTCCCGGCACCAGGTGGTGGTGCTTGTAGGTGACCGCCACCTCTCTGCCCCAATCGCCCGCGCGGTTGTAGTAGTAGGCCAGCAGGTCGAGCAGGTAGCGCTCGCGGATCCAGTTGATGCCGAAGTCGAACCAGAGCAGGTCCGGGCTGAAGCGGTCGATCACCTCCCGGGTCTTGCCGATCCACTGGTCACAGAACGCCGCGCTGGGCTGATCCTGCACCCACCAGTGCGCCATCAGGTCGCCGGCCGAGCGCTCGAATTCCACTTTCGGCACGCCGTCGGCGAACTCCAGATTGTGCGGCTCGCCGTAGAGGCTCGACGCGTCCGGTGCGCCGGTGTCGTAGTCCCACCGCCAGTGCGGATAGAACCACCAGTGCTCGGCGTGGTGCAGTGCGACCATGTATCGCATCCCCGTACCGCGGATCGAACGCTCCAGTTCGGCGACGACGTCGCGCTTCGGCCCCAGCCGCCCGGCATGCCACCCGGTCTGAGCGGTCGCCCACAGGGAGAACCCGTCGTGATGCTCGCCCACCGGGCCGGCGAAGCGCGCACCGGCGGCCTTGAACAGCTCCGCCCACTCGTCCGGGTCGAACCTCGGCGCCGTGAACAGGGGCACGAAGTCCTTGTAGCCGAACCGATCCAGCGGCCCGTAGGTGTCCAGGTGGTGCTTCTGGTGCGGGCTGCCGTCGACGTACATGCGGTGCGGATACCAGGTGGCGTTGCTGGCGGCGCCGGAGCTGCCGAATCCGGGGACCGAATAGACCCCCCAGTGGGTGTAGATCCCGAACTTCGCGTCGCGGAACCACTGCGGCGTCGGATGCTCGCGCAGGCTGCGCCACGTGGGTTCGTAGTGGATCGGAGCCATCGAGCGGGGTTCCTACAACGGAGGCCGATCACCGGTCAAACGGGCCGGCGGGCGGCCTTCGGCCGGCGTTTTGCATCAGACGCCGCGTTGTGAGAAGATGATGCAGGATCGCTTACTCGGTGGTCACGCCATCTGAGGACGGTCCGGACCACCCATTTCCATCTCAGGAGTACGTACGTGAAGAGAATCCTTCTCCTTCCGGTCCTGCTGTCGGTCACGGCCCTGCTGTTCGCGACCGCGACGACCGAGACCGATTCCACCGATGGCGGCACGGTCGTGCTCAGCGCGGCCGCGACTCAGCCGCCCTGGATCGCGTCCATCGAGGACAACCGACTCACCGACCTGCTCGAGGAGACCTTCAACTTTGAGTTCGATTTCACCATCGTCCCGCTGGAGGGAGCCAAGCAGCAGATCAACCTGCTGTTGACCAGCGGCCGGTATCCCTCGGTGTTCATGAACGCGCCGTTCGTGCCGGCCGACGAGCTGGAGTTCGGGGTCGAAGGCAAGGTCCTGATCCCGCTCAACGCCTACCTTACCGAGCAGCAGACCCCGCATATCCTCAGCGGGTTCAGGGAGTTCCCCAAGCTCCGGGACGAGATCACGACTCCGGACGGCAACATCTACGTCCTGACGGGCGGCGGTTCGGGCTGCTGCTATCACTGCTCGATCTATCAGAAGTTCTGGATCAACCAGGCCTGGCTGGACGCGCTGGGACTGGACATGCCGGCGACTCCCGACGAGTACCGGGACGTGCTGCGCGCGTTCAAGACGCAGGATCCGAACGGCAACGGCAAGCAGGATGAGGTGCCGCTCACCGGCGCCACCAACGGCTGGTACACGAACCCGATCTACTTCATCGGCCAGGCGTTCGTCCCCTACGCCGCCGCCGGCTCCGGCACCAAGCTGTTCGGGGTGAACGGCACCAGCGTCTTTTTTCCGTATAGCGACGGCCGTTGGCGCGATGCGTTGCGCTTCCTGAACGGACTGTTCGAGGAAGGGTCGCTCGACCTCAACGCGTTCGTGCAGACCGGCGACCAGCTCAGCGCCATGGGCGGCTCCAGCGATGATCCCAAGGACGTCGTCATCGGTTCCTTCCCGGCCGGCGGCCCGATGGTCGCCTTCGGGTCGGGCAACAAGCGGGCCGAGGATTATTCCCCGCTTCCGCCGCTCACGGGACCCACCGGGATCCGGACGGCGGCCGGCTATCCGTTCGGCACCCGCCGGCTTGGCGGTGAGGCCGGCACCTTCTCCATCACCGACAAGGCCTCAGACGCGGAGATCGGCGTCGCCATGCAGATCATCGACTGGGCCTTCTCCTTCGAGGGCTCCAATCACGTCACCCACGGCGCCAATCTGTGGCGCAAGGCCGAAGCGGGCGAGGAAAACGTACTGGGCGGACAGGCCGCGGTCGTGGCCCTGGAACGCCCGGGAACGGGAGACGTCAAGTGGGAGTTCCCGGTCTTCTTCCCCACCCCGGACTTCGGCTTCGGGATCGGATTCGAAGGCGAGGTGAACGTCCTGGAGCGGCTCCTGAACGTGTCGACCAGGGACGTGTACGAGCCGGTCAAGGACGCGACCGGCATGAGCATGTTCTCGGACTTCGTCTACCTGGATCCGGATGACGCGCGCCGGGTCGCGCAGATCTCCGCGGAGCTGCGCACCTTCGTCGAGCAGCACGCCGCCCTGTTCGTGACCGGAGAGCGCGACCTGGACAGCGACTGGGACGCCTACGTGAACGATCTGGTCAAGATCGGCTTGGCCGAGGTCACCACGATGCTGCAGGCGACCCTGCAGTAACCGTTCGAGAGCCCTTCGAACGGATTCAGGGGAGCCGCCGACGGCGGCGGCTCCCTTCCTCACCTGCCAGCCGCGCCGAGAGCGGTCCATGACGCTATCTGAGCGGCGTCCCGCCCTGGGAAGGCCTCGCATCGACAAGAGGCCATTTTCAACGGTTTTCCGAAAGCACTGGCAGCTCTACCTGCTGATGGCGATCCCCATCGCCTGGATACTGGTGTTTCTGTACGCACCGATGTACGGCGTGGTGATCGCCTTCAAGAACTTCAGCGTGCTCAAGGGCATCCACGGCAGCCCCTGGGTGGGCTTTCGGGAATTCGAGCGGTTGCTGGGATCGTTCCAGTTCTGGAACATCGTCCGCAATACCATCGTCATCGCGTTCGTGCGAGTCGGCTTCGCGTTTCCGGCGCCGATCATCCTTGCGCTCGCGTTGAACGAGATGCGCTGGGTGAAGCTGCAGCGCTCGATTCAGACGATCGCGTTCGCCCCGCACTTCATCTCGACCGTGGTGATGGCCGGGATGATCCTGACGTTCCTGGATCCGCGGTTCGGGTTCATCGGCTTCTTCTTCGATCTGTTCGGGATCGAGACGGTGATCCTGATCGCCGATCCCTCGTACTTCGCGATCATCTACGCCCTCTCCGAGGTGTGGCAGCACATGGGCTTCGCGGCGGTGATCTACCTCGCCGCCCTGTCCGCCGTCGACGTCGAGCTCTACGACGCGGCGCGGATCGACGGCGCGTCGAAGCTGCAGAAGATCGTCAACGTCGACATCCCCGGCATCCGCGCCACCATCGTCATCCTGCTGATCCTGGAGATCGGCAACGTGATGACCCTGGGATTCGAGAAGGTGTATCTGCTGCAGAACCCCCTCAACCTGGTCTCCTCGGAGATCATCGCCACCTACGTCTACAAGATCGGGGTGGAGAACGCCAACTACAGCCTCGGTGCGGCCGTCGACCTGTTCAACGGCGTGCTGAACCTGGTGCTCATCGTCTCGGCCAATCTGCTCAGCAGACGGCTGTCGGAGATAAGCCTGTGGTAGCCGGCCTGCGCCGCACGGTGCGCAGCGCGAGCGCCGGCGACCACGTGTTCGACATCCTCAGCACGCTGCTGCTGGTCACGGTCGGCCTGATCATCGTCGTCCCGGTCCTGAACGTGATCGCCTCCTCGTTCTCGAGCTCCGACCACGTTCTGGCCGGCGACGTCAGCGTCTATCCGCGCGGCTTCACGCTGGTGAGCTACGAGCGCATCTTCCGCTACAAGCTGGTCCTCTCCGGCTTTCTCAACAGCCTGTTCTACGTGGTCGCCGGGACCTCGCTCAACCTGCTGCTGACCGTGTTCCTGGCATATCCGCTGTCGCGGAAGGATCTGCGCGGGCTCGCGATCATCGGCATCTTCGTGCTCATACCGATGTTCTTCCGGGGCGGCATCGTGCCCACCTTCCTGCTGGTCAACTCGCTGGGTCTGGTCAACACGCGCTGGGCGGTCATCCTTCCGGCCGGCCTCTCGATATGGAACACCATCGTCGCGCGCACCTACTTCGCCAACCTCCCGCGGGAGCTCACCGAGGCGTCCGAGATCGACGGTTGCTCGGACTTCCGCTTCTTCGCCCAGGTGGTGCTGCCGTTGTCGCGGCCGATCCTGGCGGTGCTGGTGCTCTGGTACGCCATCGACCACTGGAACACCTACTTCAACGCCCTGCTGTACCTGTTCGACGAGTCGCTGTTTCCGCTGCAGCTCGTGCTGGCGCGGATCCTCATCATCAACGAGAGCATCATCGCGCAGGCCATGGCGGGCGGGGACATCGACATCCGCACGCTGATGGAGAGCACGGAGATCTTGCAGACGCTCAAGTTCGCGCTTATCGTGGTTGCCAGCGCGCCGATGATGATCCTCTATCCGTTCATCCAGAAGCATTTCGCCAAGGGCGTGATGATCGGGTCCATCAAGGGATGACGGGATGAGACTGGCGCTGCACATGCCGGGCGAGCCGGGCGAACGCTGGACCCTGGCCTGCCAGATCGGCGTCACCGACCTGGTGTGCGGAGTGCCGCTGGGCGCCGACGGGACGCCGGCGTCGGACCGCGAGGCACTGAACAGGTTGTGCGACCGGGCCGCCGACGCCGGACTGCGTCTGTCGGTGGTCGAGGGACCCACGCCGATGGAGGACGCCAAGCTCGGGCTGCCGGGGCGGGACCGCGAGATCGATCGCTTCTGCCGGATGCTCGAGCACTTGGGCGCCGCGGGCGTGGAGGCGGTCTGCTACAACTTCATGGCGGTGTTCGGCTGGCTGCGCACCGACCTGGCGGTGCCGGTCCGCGGCGGGGCGCTGTCGTCGGGCTACGACCACGCGCAGATGGAGGCGCGCGGGCCGGCCGCGGCCGAAGGCCTGACACCGGGACCGGACGGGATGCTGATCGGCGAGGAGCAACTCTGGGAGAACTTCGCCTACTTCAGCTCGCGGGTCGTGCCGGTGGCGGAGGCCAGCGGCGTGAAGCTGGCGCTGCATCCCGACGACCCGCCCCTGTCCCCGATCCGCCGCGTGGGGCGGATCATGCGCAGCGTCGACAACATGGAACGCGCGATCCAACTGGTGCCGAGCCCGTGCAACGGCATCACCTTCTGCCAGGGCAACTTCACCGCCATGGGAGCCGACGTGCCGGCGGCGATCCGCCGCTTCGGCGCGGAGCGGAAGGTCTTCTTCGTGCACTTCCGGGACGTACGCGGCACTGCGTCGCGATTCGTGGAGACCTTCCAGGACGACGGCCCGACCGACATGGTCGCGGCCCTGCGCGCCTACCGGGAGGTCGGCTTCGACGGCCCGGTCCGTCCCGATCACGTGCCGACCATGGCCGGCGAGCCCAACGACCACCCCGGCTACATGATGAAGGGACGCCTGTTCGCGATCGGGTACCTGCGAGGTCTGCTGGACGCGCTGGAGGCCGCCGGGTGAGGCTACGGCGATGCTGGTGACCCTGCACGGCCGCACCGTCACGGTCGGGATCGATGACGCGCTGCGGCTCACGGTGGCGGCGCGCGACGGCGAGCCGTTGTGGGAGAGCTCGCGGAGCCTGCCGCCCGCCGTGCGGGTCGCAGTCGGCGCGGGCGGATCCCGCACGGTCGGACTTGCCGATGCGCAGGAACGATCCGTGCAGTCGTCCGGCTGCGGCCGGCACGCGGGCTATCGCATCCTGCTTGCCGGCTACGCCGATGCCGACGTCACGATCGCGCTGACCATCGCGCTCGACGCGGACGACGACGAGTTGCTGATCGGGATCGAGCAGGCGGGCGGCGAGCACGCGGTGCAGCGCGTCGATCATCTGTACCGATTCGAGCGGCCCGTCGCGCAGGGCGGTCATCTGGTGCTGCCGCACGGCTCCGGGTATCTGGTCCCCGCCGACTGTCCGGACGCGCTGCCCGGGCGCGGGCCGGAGCCGATCCAGGTCGGCGGCCGCTGGTCGCTGCCGATGTTCGGCCTGACCCGCGACGGCGCGGGGCTGTCCGCCACGGTCGACACGTGGTGGGACGCCGAGGTCCGCGCCCACCACCTGCCGGGCGACCGATCGATCCTGGACTTCTCCTGGGCCGACGAGCTGGGCACCCTCGCCTACCCCCGCCGGCTGCTCGTCCACTTCGCCCGCGACCTGGACTACGTGGCGATGGCCAAGCGCTACCGAGCCGTCGCGCGGGAGCAGGGGCTGCTGCGAACCCTGGAGGAGAAAGCGGACGATTCGCCACGGATCCGCGCGTACGCGGACAACATCCTGTTCCGCTGGACCGAGTGGAGCGGCGCGGACTCGGAGCGAGTGCTCGGCGACCTCCGCCGGCTGCGGGAGCTGGGCATCGGCGCCAACCTGTTCTATCCCAAGTGGGGCGGGCCGCACGGCCGGCCGCCGATCCAGAACCATCAGGCCTTTCTGGTCGACGAGCCGGGGGACGGCGGCTGGACGCCGCTGGTCGACTTCGCGGACCGGGCGCGCGAGCTGGGCTGCCTCACGCAGGGGTTCATTCGCCCGTGCGAGCAGAGCCCCGGCGTGACCGGCTATGACGAATCGTATTGGGCGGTAGGCCCGGACGGCACCCGCTCGGATCATCTCAGCACGCACGCGGCGCTGGAAGTAACCTCGGCGGCGCTGGACGGCCTGGAGTCGCGCGGCCTCCGCTTCGACGTGCTCTACTTCGACGGCTATGCTGCGGCGAACACTCCTCCGCGCAACTTCTCGCCCGCCCATCCGGTGACGCGCCGGCAGGTCTTCGAGCACCAGAACGCCTGCTTCGACGAGACGCGCAGGCGGGGGATCATCCCGGCCGGCGAGCTGCGCCAGTTCTGGGCCATCCCGCACTGCGATCACTTCTTCTTCACGGACTGGAGCGGCCATCGGCTGAGCGCCCTTGTGGACGGCGAGGAGGCGGAGCACCGGCCGGTCGGCGAGCCGATCCCGCTGTGCCAGCTCGTATTCCACGACTGCTGCATGTCCGGGTTCTCCGGCGACCCCGGTCAGGGAGCATTCTACGACTGGTTTCCGAGCCGCCCGCACCGGCTCTACGAGCTGCTGTACGGTGCGCCGCCCGCCTACAACTGGATCCTGTCGCCGCGCGACGGATACCCGGTGCCGGTCGCCGATTGGCAGAGCACGCGCACGACGCGCGCGATCGAGTGGCTGCGGACCTGGAGCGCGTTCTATCGCTCGATCGCCACGTCGGAGATGACCGGCCACCGGCTGCTGTCACCGGACGGCGCGCTGCAGCGCACCGAGTTCGCCTGCGGCATCGCCGCGGAGTTCGACGTGCCCGGCGAGCGCTACCGGATCCTCGGATCGCCCGACTTCGACGGCACCTGGCAGACGCCGGTGTCGCCTTGACGGTCATGGATGCATGAAGACCACCATAGATATTCCCGAGAACGAGCTTGAGGATGCGATACGGTTCTTGAACGCCAAGTCCAAGCGCGAAGCCGTGGTCACGGCGTTGCGGGAGCTCAACCGGAGATACCGGATGGAGCGCTTGATCCGATTCTCGGGAACCTGCGACTTCGACAGCAACGCGTCGATCGAGGAAGCAGAGATGAACGAAATCGGCAACGTAAGCTCATGATCGCGGTCTGGAGCGACGCGGTGGCACTCGCTTCCGACGCCCGTACACAAGGCATCACCGTCCCTGCGACCGACCTGCTGGTAGCATCGTGTGCCCGACATCACGACGTACCGCTTCTGCACTGCGACCGCCACTTCGAGCTGATCGCGGAGTTGCACCGCCGCGATGGTGACGATGGCAACGGGAGGCTGACCGAATGAAGATCGTCGACGTCAGGATCCACCAGGTGATCGTGCCGATGCGGCCGGGCGTCGTGCACTCCGAAGGGGTCGAGGACAAGCTGTGCGCCCCCGATCCGGTGACCGGCCGTTCGCTGAACTTCTGGGAGTTTCCCAAGTGGATCATCGAGCTGGAGGCCGACAACGGCCTGATCGGGCTGGGTGAGCCTCGGCGCGGCGACCTGTACGGCCCGCTGCGCGAGCACGCCGACCTGATCATCGGCAAGGAGCTGATCGACCTGCCGATCGGCAACCTGCCGCTGCCGCACACCGACGACTACGACTCCTACTTCATCTACGAAGCGTACGAGATGGCGTGGTTCGACCTGCTCGGCAAGCACCTGGGCGTGCCGGTCCACCACCTGCTGGGCGGCAAGAAGATCGACCGCGTGCCGGTGGACTTCTGGATGGGCCGGGGGACGCCTGCGGACACCGCCGCGCGGGCGCAGACGGGACTCGATCTGGGCTTCCGGGGCATGAAGATGAAGTGCATGCTCGGCGACCCGATCGCGGAGCGCGTGGCGGCGGTGCGCGAGGTGGCCCCCCACTTCCCGATCGTGCTCGACCCCAACGAACGGTTCTTCCATCCGGAGGGGACGCGCGAGGTGTCCCGCTCCCTCGACGGCCTCGACCGCGTCACCTTCGAGAGTCCCATGCCGCAAGACCGCCTGGACTGGTACGTGCAGGTGCGCGGCACCATCCCGCAGCTCGTGGCGCTGCATCTGACCTCGATCACCGACCTGCTGCCGGCGGTGCGCGCGGAGGCGGCCGACTGCTACAACCTGCTCGGCCCGCTCAAGGAGTTCGTCGAGTGGGCGACCCTCACGCGCAAGTACGGGCTGCCGACGTGGCGGGGCACCGGCGTCGACCTGGGGGTGCGCGACATGTCGAGCGTGCATGCCGCGGCGGCCGCCGGGTGCGAGCTGCCGTGCGACATCATCGGCAGCCTGCTGCGCGAGGACGACCTGATCGTCGATCCGATCCCGTTCGAGGACGGCCTGCTGGTGGTGCCCGACGCGCCCGGCCTGGGCGTGGAGCTGGACCGGGACGCGCTGGCCCACTACGGCGTGCCGGTCGGCCGCGGGCCGGTCGAGGGAGCCACGGCATGAGCTCGGCTAATCTGCGGGCCGCGTACCTGTTCTGCTATCCGTGGGACTTCGCCGACGAAGGGGTCGAGCAGCTCGTCGGCCGTGCGCGCGACCTTGGCGTCACGCACCTGGCGGTCGCCAGCCTCTACCACGCCGGCTTCTTCTTCTACCCCCACAACCCGCGCCGCAAGGTGCACATGCTGGAGGACGGGGTTGCCTACTACCATCCGGACCCGGAGTGCTACCCCGCGGGGCTCGCGCCGCAGGTGGCCGCCGTCAGCCGCGACCGGGACCTGTTCGGCGACATCTGCGAGCAGGCCTCGCGCGCCGGCCTGAAGATGTGCTCGTGGACGGTGCTGCTGCACAACTCGCGCATGGGACTGGCCCACCCGGAGCTGACCATGCACAACGCGTTCGGCGACAGCTACCCGCACGCGCTCACCCCTGGCCATCCCACGACGGCGGCGTACGCCCGCGGCGTGATCCGCGACCTGGCGTCCCGCTATCCGCTGGACACGATCATGCTGGAGGCGGCCGACTACCGTTCCCGCGCCCACGGCGGCGCCTGGGTCGGCGGCCACCACCACGAGCGGCAGGGGACGTACCTGCGCGAGCTGGAGACCGCCCTGCTGGACGTTTCCTTCAACCCGGCGGACATGGCCGGCGCGGAGCGGACCGGCGTCGACGCGGCCGCGCTGCGAGCGACGGTGCGCGCGCACCTGGAGGCGTATCTGGCGGTCGCGCCCGACGTGCCGGGCGATCTGCCCGGCTCCGTGGAGGCGTTTCGCCGCCTGCACCCGGAGCTGAACGACTACGAGCGTTCGCTGCAGGCCAACGAGGCGCGGCTCCTGCAGGAGTTCAGGCAGGAGGCCGAGCCGCACGGCGTGCGGCTGATGGGCTCGGCCGATCCGGCTGTTCAATTGGTGATGGGCGGCGCGTACGGCCAGCCGCCGGAGCGGACCGCGGCGATCGCCCGTGCCGCCCGCGCGGGGCTCGGCGACGGCCAGGAGCTGATCGTGCTGCTTCGCATGGGCTTCTACGGCGGCCCGCAGTACGGCACGTCTATCGTGACCGAGCAGGCGATGGTCGACAGCGTCCGCGCCGTCGCCGATGCCGGCGCCCACGCGGTGGGGTTCTACAACTACGCCGAGGCGCCCGCCCGCTGTGTCGACTGGATCGCGCCGGCGCTGCGCGCGGCCGGCCTGGCGGGCTGACGGGCAGGAACGGCGCGCCGTGCGGTACGCCCGCCTGGGCACCTCGGACCTGCGTGTCTCCCGGCTCTGCCTGGGCACCGTGTTCCGTAGCGAGCCCGAGGAGGCGACCTGCATCGCCGCCATCCACGCCGCCGCCGAGCACGGCTGCAACTTCCTGGACTGCGCCGACTTCTACGGCACCGGCCGCTCCGAGCGGATCGTCGGCGCGGCGGTCAAGGGTCAGCGCGATCGGTTCGTCATCACCACGAAGGTGGGCTCGCCGATGCCGGACGCGCCGGCCGGCGGCCTGCAGCGCAACTACATCCTGCGCGCCTGCGAGGCGAGCCTGCGGCGGCTCGACACCGACTGGATCGACTGCTACCTGTGCCACTTCCCCGATCCGGACACGCCGCTCGAAGAGACGCTGTCGGCCTTCGACCGCCTGGTGACCGAGGGCAAGGTGCGCTACCCGGGGGTGAGCAACTTCGGCGCGGCGCAGGTGCTGGAATCGGCGGACATCAGCCGCCGGCGCGGCTGGGCGAGCTACGTCTGCAACCAGGTGGGCTACAGCCTGCTCGACCGGCGCATCGAGGATGAGCTGCTGCCGGCGATCGAGCCGGCCGGCGTCGGCGTCACCGCCTACGCGACCACCGCCATCGGCCTGCTGGCCGGCCGCTACCGCTACGGCCAGCCGCCGCCGGCCGGCACCTCCTGGCACCGCGGGCCGTACAACTTCCGCGCCGCCATGACCCCGGCGGCCGGCCGCGTGATCGACGCGGTGCTGGACATCGCCCGCCGCTACGGCACCTCACCCACGCGCGTCGCCACCGCCTGGTGCCTGCGCCTGCCGGTCGTGAACGCCGCCATCATCGGCACCGACACGCCGGAGCAAGTCCGGCAGAACTTCCGCGACGCCGACTGGGAACTGCCCGCGGAGGCGGCCGCGGAGTTGGACCGCTGCTCGGCCGGCCTCAGGCTGTCGATCCGCAAGGACTGCCCGCAGGGGTGGGTTCCGGACGCTCCCTGACCGGCAGCCCCTACTTCAGCGATCCGATCAACGCTCCCTTGACGAAATAGCGCTGAATGAACGGATAGATGCAGATGATCGGCACGATCGACACGATGATCGACGCCGCCTGGAACGCCTGCACCGGCACCACCGCGCGGCGACCCCGTTCGCTGATGCTGCGGTCCAGTTGCTCCCGAAGCGACTGCACGTCCACCTGCACCAGCAGCCGCCGCAGAAACAGAGTAAGCGGCTTCAACTCCTCCTCGTTGATGAACAGCAGCGGCCTGAAGAAGTCGTTCCAGATGGCGACGATCTGAAACAGCGACCAGGCCGCCACCACCGGCTTGGACAGCGGCAGGTAGATGCGAAACAGGATGTAGATGTCGTTGGCGCCGTCGATGTGGGCGGCCTCGCGCAGCTCGGTGCCCAAGCCCAGAAAATAGGTGCGAAAGATGACGGTTGTGAACACTGCGACCGCGGGCGGCAGCACGATCACCCACATCGTGTCCACCAGCCCCAACGACCGGTACACCAAATAGGTGGGGATGAGTCCGCCGGAGAAGAACAAGGTCAGCACGTGGAATATCATCACGCCCTTATTGAGCCAGAAGCTTCGCACCGCCAGGGGATAGGCGACGATGGAGGTCACCAGGACGAAGATGACGGTGCCGATCGCTGCGTAGCGCACCGAGTTGTAGTAGGCGGTCACCAGGTCGTCGTTGCTGAACACGAACCGGTAGGCGTCGATGTTGAACCCCGACGGATACAACGCCACCGCGCCGCTGGCGATCCCCGCGGCGTCGCTCAACGAGACGGACACGATGTGAATGAAGGGGTACACGGTCAGGGCAGCCAACAGGGACAGCAGCGTGACGTTGAAGTAGTCGAACCAGTTGACCGGAAACAGCGCCAAGTGTTTCTCTCTCACGCCGCCATCCCCTACCAGAGGCTGTGGCTGGTGACGCGTCGGGCGAGCGCGTTGACCACCACCAGAAAGATCAGGGAGATGAGCGAGTTGAACAGCCCCACCGCCGTGCCAAAGGCGAATTGGCCGCCCTCCAGACCCAGCCGGTAGACGAAGGTCTGGATCACGTCGGCGGTCTCATAGGTGGCAGGCGAGTACATCAGGTACACCTTCTCGAAACCGACGTTGATGATGCCTACGGTGCTCAGGATCAGCAGCACCATGATGAAGGGCAGCAGGTGCGGCAGGGTAATGAAGCGAGAAAGCTGCAGGCGGCCCGCCCCCTCGACGATGGCGCACTCGTACAGCTCGGGATCGACGCCGGAGAGCGCCGCCAGGTAGATGATCGTGCCGAAGCCGACGCCCTGCCAGACGCCCGAGCCCACGTAGATCGCGCGAAACCAGCCCGCCTTGGCGAAGTAACTGACCTGCTCGCCTCCCAGTGCGGCCACCAGGCGATTGACCACGCCGTCGTAGGACAATATCTCCTTGAGCATTCCCACGATGACGACGATGGCGATGAAATAGGGCAGAAAGCTGATCGTCTGGATGGCCCGCTTGTAGCCGCTGGAACGCACCTCGTTGAGCAATAGTGCCAGCAGGATCGGCGGCCAGAATCCCCAGACGATCGACAGGGCGCCCAGCACCGTCGTGTTGCGGATCAGGCGCCAGAAGAACGGGTTCTTGAAGAACAACTCGAAGTTGTGCAAGCCGACCCAAGGGCTTCCCAGGATGCCGGCCGTGAAGTCGTAACGCTTGAAGGCGATCATGATGCCGTACATCGGCAGGTAGCTGAAGACGAACACCCAGGCCACGCCCACGGCCGTCATCAGATAAAGGTACTTCTCGCGCCCGAAACTGCGAACGATCCGGTCGAACCTGGCGGGGCCCTTGGTTACCCTGCCTGCCGCTGCTACACTCGGTGCGGTCATGTCTGACGCCATCTCAGCGCTCCCTGCTCCTCCGGTGTGGGTTCCTCCGGTATGGATGGTCGTGATTCGCGTCTACGGCAGCATCCTGTACACCACCGGCTGCTGGCCGGACGACGGGCCGGCCACGGGCGCGACGCCGCTCACCGAAGGCCACATCGACGCATGGTTCGAGGACTGCGCCCGCCACGGCGTGGCGGCGGTGCTGTGGCAGGCCAACTGCGGGGGCACCCTGACCTACCCCAGCGCGTATGCGCCGCTGGCCGGAGACCCGCCGCTGCCGGCGCGGTTCCGCATCGGCACCGAGCTGCACGAACAGGGCTGGAGGACGAGGGACTGGACGTGGCTGGGCGAGCAGTGCCGGAACTTCAACACGCTGGAGGCGGCCGTGAGCTCCGCGCACCGGCACGGCATCGCCCTGATCCTCAACTTCAGCGTGTTCGACCTGCCCGGCGTCTGGTGCAACGCGGAGAGCTGGCCGGACGGGGCGCCGTTGTTCGACCGCGACCTGTGGCTGTGGTCGCGTGATCAGCAGACGCGGCTGGAGGGGATCCCCTGCTACGCCGATCCGCGCCTGCGCGAGCTGCGCCTCGCGGAAGTCCGTGAGGCGCTCGACTACGGGATAGACGGCATCGCCCTGGGCTTCTTCAGCCACTGCGACGCTGCCGCCGGCGACGAACCGCACCGCTTCGGCTTCAACCCGTGCGTGGTGGAGGAGTTCGGGGAACGCCACGGCGTCGACGTGCTGCGTGAGCCGTTCGACACCGCTGCCTGGTACGCCCTCCACGGCGAGCATTTTACCCGATTCGTGCAGGCGGTGAGCGCCGAGACGAAACGCCGCGGACGCGTTCTGCTGGGATATGCGCGCACCGACGGGATCCATGGCTGGGCCGGTCCCCGTACTCCCGTGATTTCGCAAGGTATGGCCAGCGGCGGCGTGCATCGCTTCGACGCCCGCTCCGGGCGCTCGAGCGACCAACCGGCGGCCGGTCTTCACGTCGAGTACGAACGGTGGGGGCGCGAGGGGTTGGTCGACGCGCTGGTGGCATTGCCGCCGCCGCATCCGCACGGCCTGGACGCCGCTGCCTCGATGCGTGTGGCGGCCGGCGTGCCGGTGCTGGTGTGGCGCAAGATCATCGCCTCCGATCCCGATCTTCCCGCGGACAAGCAGGCAGAGATCGCCGCGGTGCGCGACGGGGCGGTGGACGGATACGTGCTGCACTTCATGTACTGGACCGACTGCCGCCATCCGCGCGGTGACTACAACCACCCGACTTCGCTGCTGGCCTGAATAACACGGCGAGGCTCCGCGGTGACGGAGCCTCGCCTCGATCGTCGCGCGGTCGTCGTTCGACTACGTGCCGGACGCCTCCGCGTACAGTGCGATCAGATCGCCCGAGCCCAACTCTTCGATCCGCGCCTTGTAGGTGTCGTAGTTGGACAGCGGCTCCTCGCCGAAGATGAAGTTGATGGTCATCTCATGCGCGTAGGTGTCCAGGATCGTCTTGAGCTGTGACGCCTGCTCCTGCGCTTCGGCGCTGAAACGCACCGCCGGCTGCGGCTCTTGCTGTGTGCTGCCCTGTTCCACGTACATCCCGCTCTCGCGGATAAACTGATCGTAATCCGAGTCCGACAAAGCGTCGTGCAACTCCATGAAGATGCCGTCCACGCTGATCGAGCTGACGTTGTTCTCCGACCGGAAGAAATTGTGCACGTTGCGGTAGTAGTCGATCGACGACCACTTGCCGTCCGGGTTGTACGGCGTCTTGATGTCCGGATGGATGAAGCGGTACTTGCCGTCGACGATGTCCCATTCCTCCCCCGGAGCACCCAGGGTCATCTGGATGCTGTTCGCGTCGTCAGAGAGGAATTGCCCCTTGAGCGCGATGATCTCGCGGATGTAGTCGGACTGGGCGTTGATCAACCACGGAGGTCCGGAGACGTTTGACGGCGCCTTGTTGCCGGTCCAGCCTCGCGGCCCGTCGGCTGAGATGCGCGGCACCGGGTGCGCTTCCACCCAGTGCTTGCCCGGCCCGTAGTTGGGGTTGTTGGCGGGGTTCTCGATGAACCAGTTGCCGGTCGCCGACCACCACCAGGCGAAGAAGCTCTTGTCGTTGATCCAGTCCTGCGTCCACTGCTCGTACGAAGTGGTGACGGCATCAGGATTGAGCAGCCCTTCCCGGTAGAGCTTGGCCATGTACTCCAGATAGAACTTGTAGTTGTCCTCCGTCGGGCCGTATACCCACTCGTTCACGTCGTGGTTGAAGTAGATCGAAGGGCCGGTCCGAAACGTGGGAGTAGCCAGGGTAATCATCGTGACGGTGCCACCCTGCGTGAAGGGGCCGACCGGAAACGAGTTGGGGAATTCGCTCTTGAGGACCTTGAAGGCCTCGTACATGTCGTCCCACGTCTCCGGTTGAAAACCGTACTTCTCCCACAGGTCATGGCGATACGGCAGGAACTGGTTGAACGGGAAATAGGTCTCGTTGACGTGGTAGAAGCCGTACAGCTTGCCGTCGTACAGGAACTTGCTGAAGGCGCCTTCGTACTTCTCCATGAGCGCCAGGTAGTTGGGCATCAGATCCTGGTACTGCATGATGTCGACGAATATGCCCTTGTCGCCGGCCGCCTCGATGTCCGACTGTGCCCACTGCGAGCCCTGCGGGAACAGCATGTCCGGCAGATCGCCGCTTTGCAGCATCAGATTGTACTTGGCCTCTCTGGAGCCCATCGGGATCTGGTTGACGTCGAGCACGATGTTGGTCTGCTCCTGCAGCCACTGAAAGCCCAGATGGCCGGTATCCGCGAACTCGTAGGCCCCCTCGCTGGAATGCTCGGTCATGGCCAGGGTGATGGTGATCTGCTCTTCCAGCGGGAAGGTGATGGGACCAGCCTCTTCCATGGTTGCGCCTTCCGTTTCGCCGGCGGCCCAGCCCAGAACGCCCGCGAGCGCGAGCAATGCGACGATGAATAGCACTCTCTTCATTCGAGTCTCCTCCTCTCAGAGTGTCGGGACGTTTCCCGATCGGCACAGTGTACACCGGCCGCCGCGATCGTTCAATAGTAGCGGCGACGCTGTTGCGGGAGAGATCGTTCTCGGCTATTCTTACTTTGCAGAATTGCGGAGGCCAAGACATGGAGTTCGCGAAGATCACGAGCCGCGGCCAAACCACGATTCCGAAGCCGATCCGCGATGCGGCGGCGTTGCACGAAGGCGACATGATCGCCTTTGAGCTCGCCGGCGACCATGTGGTCATACGCAAGGTGTACCCGGAACGGGATGATTACCTGCACGGCGTCTCGGAAACGATGGACGAATGGGCAACCCCGGAAGACGAGGATGCTTGGCGTGACCTTTGATCCACTGGACGTCGTCGTCGTGCCGTTTCCGTTCACGGATCGGCAGGCGACGAAACGGCGGCCCGCACTGGTCATCTCGTCAGCGGCGTTCAACAAGGCGCATCAGCACTCGATACTCGCCATGATCACGTCGACCACGCGGGATCGGTGGGCGAGCGACGTGTCGATCGACGATTGGCAGGGGGCAGGGCTCAACACCGCGTGCCGGGTTCGCTGCAAGGTGTTCACGCTCGACAACTCCCGCACATTGCGCCGGCTCGGAACGCTGTCGGCGCGCGACGGCAAGGCGGTGGTAAACGCGCTCAACCGCCACCTTGAGCTTCGCTGCCCTCGTGCAGCACCGCGGCCGCAATGACCTCCCGGAAACGGTCGAGCGGCATGCCGACCGAGCGGACCCAGCGCCAGATGCACTCCTGCAGCTCCATGCTGTAGTCGCAGATCAGCTCCGGCTTGCCTTTCTCCCACGGCTCGGGTGGCCACACGGTGTGGCCGAGCTTGGTGCACACCTGGATGCGCCGGTCGTCGAGCCGCAGGCCGATGCGCCGCCGGTCGATCCACTGCGCGTGCCGCCGCGCCTGGAACATGGCGGCGCCGGTGCCGTCCGGCAGCTCGAACAGCCACGCCTCGACATCGGTGCCGGGCAACGGGATGACCTCGTACCCACGGTGGCCGTACAGGATTCGGGAGTCGTGCACGGTCATCTCGAACCGCATGCGCGGCGCCCGCCCGAGCGGCAGGTACTGGACGAAGGCGCCGCCGTAGCCTGGCACGCAGCCCTCGAAAGACTCGCCCCAGAGCTCGGACTGCGCCGTGTCCAGGTCGAGCGCCAGGCGGTTCGCCGCGACGTGGCGATGGAACTCGGCGGCCAGCCCCTCGTAGAAACGGGTGAGCGATCCGTGAAACTCGGTGGTGAACCGCAGCGCATACGGGGCGCCCAGCGCATCGACCGCCGCTTCGGTCAGGTACTCCGGGCCGCCGAGCTGCACGAACAGTGTCGGCTCCGCCCGGTTCCGCAGATCCGCGAGCCAGCGCTCCTTCACGTCCCGTTCGATCCGTACGAAGAGCTCCAGGTTGTCAGCGCGCACCTGCTCAGCCGACAGCACCTCGTAGCAGCACGGGTGGATCAGAAAGATGATGGAGACGCACGGGTGCTCCTCGCTTCCGCCGGTCATCGGTCGGACAGGCTATCATGCCGGTCGTGGCGCGCACCCACGTGATCGAACGGATCGTCTTCCTGTTCCATCCGGCCTGCTGGGCCATGGCCGAGACGCCCGATCCCGAGTATCTGGCGACGTACGGCGTGCGCCGTTCCTGGTGGTACGCGGCGCGCAACCGGGAACGCCGGGTCGTCGCCATGCAGAAGGAGTTCATCGCCGCCATGCGGCCGAACGAGCTGCTCTACCTTCACCCCATCGGCGACAGCGACCTGATGCGGGACCTGGAGCGGCACGCGCTCGCCACGCTGGGCGACCGGTGCCTGGTCGAGCGCGCCGCTGGGATCACCGAGCCGGCCGGCCTCGCCGGCGTGCCGGAGCCGATCCGTCACGTGCTGGATGACCCGCAACGTGCCGGCTGCGCGGCGTACTGGGCGAGCATCCCGGCGGATCTGCGCGCGCCGATCCGGGCCGAGATCGAGGCCGCATGCGTGTGCGACGGCTACGGATGGGGGACCGGCGCGCTGAAGGTGATCGCGAACAACTACCTGTACGCCCGCTTCCTGGAGACCGAGATGGCGGCGCGGGGCTTCACCTGCGATCCGAGCACGGTCACCGCCGTGGCGTTCGGCGAGGGGTTCGAGCAGTGCGCGATGACCTGGAAGTCGATGATCCCGCACATCCTGGGCTGGCGGCATCCGGTGGAGAACGACTACGACCTGTCGGTGAGCGGCGCGCCGGTCCTGTGGGGCGCGCGCTTCGTGGAGCGCCTTGCCCTGGACCATGACGTCCGGCTGTTCCTGTGGGAGCTGCCGAACGAGCTGCAGCTCGGCTTCTACGCGCGGGCGCGTTGCCGGCTCGGCGACCCGCACTACGCCGCCCACGTCCACGCTGGCGGCGAGGTGCTGGAGGTACGGGACATGCGCGACCGCGTGCTCGAGCCGGGCGGCGACGGTCCCCTGGCCGAGCGTGACGGCCGGCTGGCGGTGCCGGTGCTGTCGGGCATCCGCAAGTACCCGGAAATGACCTGCTACGTCGTCGGCTGCAGCAGCCCGTACGAGCGCTTCCGCGACCTGCTGGCCGGCGCGGTGATCCGCCACCACGTGCCGGCCGTCAGCGAGCGCTAAACGCGGCTAAACGGCCTGGTCGCCCTTCTCCCGCAGCCAGTCGGCCAGACAGGCATTCGACTCCCAGTCCAGGTCCATCATGCAGGTGCCCAGGATGACCACGCCGTAGACCGCTTCCTCCCGCAGCAACGCCTCCGCCACGTCGAGCTGGCGCCGCATCAGCTCGTAGCCGACCACCTCGTTGTTGCCGAAATCGTACAGGTAGATGCACAGGAGCTGAGGCTTGCCGCCGCTCATCGCTGCCAGCCGGCGCACGTCGGCAGGCAGACCGTCGATATCGGCCGCGTGCCAGAGCGGGGTCAGGTACCCCGCGAAGTGCGGCAGGAGATCGGCCAGCTCCGGCTTGTCCAGGGTCATGGTGTAGATCGTCCCCATGAAGGGAAGCTGCGGGGGCTCCACGGCGTTCAGGTACTGCATCCGCGCCAGATGTTCCGGGCCCACGCCAGCAGTCAGGCTCACGGAACTGAAATCGTCGATGAGGTAAGCCTCGATCCGGGGGTCCTGCCGCGCCAGCTCCTTGGCGTCGCGCAGCGCGGCGAGCGCCCGATCGGCGGCGAGCACCACCCGGCCCCGCTCATCCTCCCGATGGATCGCCCACTTGCAAATGATGCGCCGGGCCGACGGCATGGCATCCAGCGTCTCACGCGCTGTCCGCGCCCAGCCTCCTGACATACACTGCCCTCATGTCGACCACCCCTCTCACGATCGGCGACGGCTCGGGCTGGCACTTCGTGAACGGCGCCTGGACAGACGGCGACGGCGGCGCGCTGAAGGTGCCGCCCGATCTGGTGAATGCCGAGATGGCTCCCCTGCAAGGTGCTCACTTCGCGTTCGATCGGACCCGCGCCTACCAGGACTGCCGGCTCAGCTTCGACTTCCTGCTGCGCGGCCACAGCGACGCCGGCGTCATCCTGCGCGCCCGCGACGAGTCCCACTTCTATCTCGTGCACTTCCCCAACTGCGGTCAGGCGTCGCGTGCGCAGCACTTCTGGGTGGCGCTGTCGAAGATGGACGACGCCGGCTACCTCACGCTGATCAAGCTGGAGATGGTCCCGCGCGTGCCGAGCACCAACGGGATCCCGCTGCACTGCGAGATCACGTTGCAGGGCGACCGGTTCATCGTCCGGGTCGGCGACTACGGCCGCTTCGAGGCGTGCGACGGCACCTACCGCGGCCCCGGCGCCGCCGGCGCGTACCTGTTCGGGAAGGCGGAGCTCGCCAACGTGCGGGTCCAGGGGCAGGCCACCGCGACGAGCTGGCGGTCCGGTTTCGTGCATCCCGCCAACTGGTGGCACCCGCTGCCGGCCGGACCCGGGTACTGGCAACAGCCGATCGACATGAAGCGGTTCGACGACGGCGAGCTGCTGTTGCTGGTGAACGTGCAGGACGACACCTCGGCCGCCCTGACCGCGCACGCGCAGCCGTTCCTGACCCGCTCGGCCGACGACGGCGGCACCTGGTCGGAGCTGCAGCCCCTCGGTCTGGGCGAGCTTGCCAGCTCCTGGTCGCCGGCGCGCATGCACCTCACCCCGCGGGGGCGTCTGATCGCCATGCTGCCGGGCACCGATCACAAGCTGGTGTACGAATCGAGCGACCGCGGCCGCACCTGGACCGAAGGCGGCACCACCAACCTGCACGTCGGGCCTCCCAAGGAGCCGCCGGTGCAGAGCTTGGCGCCGATGGGATTCCTCAACCTGGCCGACGGCGCGATCCTGTCCTTTCTGCTGCTCGGCAAGGACATGCACGACAACCCGCTGTCGCTCCACACCTGGGGTTCCTGGCACTGCCAGGCGTTCTGCGCGCGCTCAGACGACGACGGCGCCACCTGGAACGCGGCAGTGAACGTGGACACTCCCGGCTTCCACGACGACGGCACGCCGATGGAGGGCAACCTGGATCTCACCGAATGCACGGCGGTACAGCTCGGCGGCGGCCGCGTCGTGGCCTACATGCGGCCGATCTACTCGCACGTGATGTGGGAGAGCTGGTCGGATGACGGCGGCCGGAGCTGGGGACCGGCGGTGCGCGGGCCGTTCGCGGGCTACGCCTCGCCCAACATGGTTCGGACCGCCTCCGGCGCGCTGCTGATCGCCCACCGCATGCCCGGCCTGACCCTGCACTGCAGCCACGACGACGGGCTGACCTGGGATCAGGGCACGATGATCGACACCGGCCTGTGGGCGATGGGGTCGATGGTCGAGGTCGCCCCGGACGAGGTCCTCTACGTGTACTGGGACACCTTCCAGACCCTGGCCCGCGCGCAGCGGATCCGCGTCACCCCCTCGGGGCTCGAGCCGGTTCGACCTGCGTAGGGGCTACTCGCCGGCGCTCCAGCGCACGACGCCCATGTGGTAGCGCCGGTGACCGGCGATGCGGTTCGCGTAGTAGGCGGTGACGATCGTCCCGTCCGGCATCTGCACGCTGGACGGATAGCCGCCGTCGGTGGCGTCATCCAGGTCGACCAGCAGCCGAGGCGGCCCCCAGGTGGCGCCGTCATCCGCGCTGAGCCGTGAGCCTATGCCGTACAGTCCCTGATTGCGTATCCCATAGACGAGGAGGATCCGTCCGTCGGCCAGCCGCAGCAGGTGCGCGGGATGCTGCCGCGGCAGCGTGAGCGGGCCTTCGTCGCTCCAGGCGTGCCCGTCGTCGCGTGAACGGAAGAGCTGCAGGTGGGCATCTCGAAGCGTCCGGCACGCGGCCAGCCACTCGCCTGAGCCCATGTGGAGCAGCGCCGTCTCATTGCAGTCGTCCGCTCCGATCCGCGCGCGGGGCCGCCACGAGGCACCGTTGTCGGTGCTGACGTAGAAGTAGGCGGTGTTCCGTCCAGGTTGGTAGCGGTGATAGGCGGAGGCGGCGAGCAGGCCGCCGTCGCCCTCCACCACGTCCCCGAACGGGAGCGGCGCCGGCGCCGACTCGTCCGGCAGCGCGAAGGTGCCCTCAAGGGTCCACACGTGGCCGTGGTCCTCGGAGCGGCACACCACCGCGCGCAGCACGCCGTGCTCGGGCGGCTTCCCGAGACCCTCGGCGCCCGGCTCCAGAACCGGCGTCCAGCCGGAAGCCAGCACCAGGAAGGTGCCGGCGGCGGTGCGTCCGGCGGCGACGTTCATCCGGTTGCCCGGCGGCTCGCCGCGCGCCGGCACGCTGCGCCGTGTCCACAGCCGGCCGCCGTCCGTGGAAGCCCAGCACTCGACGTCGCCGTACCAGCGGCCGTGCACGGGCTGGTTGTAGATGGTCGCGGCGATCGAGCCGTCGGCCAGCAGCGTCAGGTTGGGCCAGGCGCAGGCGTTGTCGATCGCGACGTAGCGCTCAGTCGGGTCGGCACTCATGACGGGTTCAGCCCGCAGTGTCGGCCGCGGCGAATCGTGGGGGGCTCATACCACGAGCAGGGTCGGGTCGCGCACGCACCACTCCACCGCGTGCGTGCGGCCGGCGCCGTCGGTGAGCTCCGGGCTCGGCACCGTGACCCCGAAGTCGAGCGGAGTGTGCAGATCCGGCTGCCCGTCGGGCGTGCGGAAGATGTTGTAGTCGCGCGCCGCCTCGGCGCGGGCCAGATCGAACAGGTCGCGCATCCCGTAGCGGCGCACCGCGGCGTTGCCGATGAACTGCCGGCCGGCCGCGCCGCGCTCCTCCAGCATCCACCCCAGGCGGCTGAAGTCCGGCCCGCGCGATCCGTAGTAGGAGCCGCCTTCGCTGATCGGTTGATAGTCGGTCATGCGTGCCGGCATGAGCGTGCCGTCGGCGCCGCGCACGCGCACGTCGCGCATGATGATCTGCCGGTACGGCACCTGACAGATGAACTCGGCCAGGTGGTGGCTGGTGGAGCTTGAGTAGGTCATGCCCAGCAGCACGACCTGGGTGTCGAGCGCGAGCATCACGCCGAAGGCGGAGCGCAGGTCGAACGGCGACAGCGTCGGGTCGACGGCGGTGATGACCTCCGCATGAGCCCCGATGGCGGCGACGCTGTGCCGGTAGGCGGTGCTGCGCCGCGCCTCCGGGCGCGTGCGCAATGCCTCGGTGATCGTTCCCATCTCCGACGGGTCGGCTGCCGGATCGATCACCGGCTGCTCGGAGGCCTCGTGCGCGAAGGTGAACGTCGGCACCACCAACGTCCCGTCGGGGCCGATCCCCGCGAGCAGTGCATCGACCACCGCGTCGCCGCCGCCCTCCACGTACCCCAGGGTGCGCATGGCCGAGTGCACCAGCACGGTCGCGCGCGGCTCGATCCCCAGACGCTCGAAGCCGTCGACCAGATCGGCGCGCCGGACCGTCACGGGGCTGCTGCTCGCGCGTTCCCCCTCGCCCCCCGCCCCCTGCTTCACGGGATCTGATTCTCCAGGAACATGGTCACTCCCATGTCGCGGAAGTGCGAGGTATCGGAGCCCGCCGGCACGCGCATGCAGGCGCGCACGCCGCTGCCGCGCAGGTCCTCAGCCACGTAGGCGACGCAGTCCTCGACCGTCTTGAGGGCGTGGTTGGGGTAGCGGCGGATGTTGAGCGTGAGGTCGGCGGGACCGAAGGTGACGAAGTCGACCCCGGGCCTGACGAGGCGGCGCGCGGCGGTGGCCGCGGTGATCGACTCGATCTGCATGGCCAGCACGCCGGTGCGGTGCCAGAGCTCGATGTACTCGTCGAGCGGCTGGTCGGCGAAGCCGTAGCGGTCCTGGCCGCCCCAGCTACGCACGCCATCCGGCGGGTAGTGGAAGTTGGCCACCGCCTCGTCCACCGTGGACTCCAGCTCCACCTGCGGCACCTCGATGCCGACCGGGCCCAGGTCGAGCAGGTTGCCGATCAGATAGGTGTGGCGCGTGTGCTTGATGCGCAGCACCACCGGCATCGACAGCTCGCCGGCGATCGCGCAGAAGTCGCGCAGCCTGACCTCCGCGAACGCCGAGTGCTGGGCGTCGACCTGGAACCAATCGTACCGGTGGCGGGCGGCTATCTGGGCCAGCCGCGCGCGGTCGGAAAACATCGGCACCGCGGCGCCGAGGAGCGGAGCGCCGGAGCGGACCTTTTGCTTGAGGGTGGTCTGATCATCTGCCATGGCACGGAAATCAGACACCGCCGCCGGCCGCAGGTCAAACCCGGTGCACACGCCGGCTCAGAGGCGCAGGGCCCCCGAATTGCTTCCCGAATGCGCGGGCGCCCTGCGTTGCGCTATGATAGGTAATGATGGCTGAAACCCGCGCTGCCACGGTCCCGCGTCCGGCGGAGCACGGCGAGCCGGCGTCGCTGGAGTTTCCGGGCTGTCGGCCAGTGCGCATTTCCCGTGCCGAAATCGCCGACTGCGATCGCCGCATCGAATACTGGGACGCCGCGACGGAAATCGCCATGGTGTGCGAGCCGGTCAGCATCTACCACGAACACCCGGGGCAACGCCTCCGCGAGCTGCTGACACTGATCGCCCAGACGCGCGGATCGCCGATCGGCACCCTCGGGGCGGCCGACCTTCTGATGCGCGACGCGCAGGGCGCCTATCTGCGCATCCTGGAGGCTGACCAGACGGTGTATCTGCACCCGCGCGCGACGCGGCCGGCGGGTCCCGCGATCGAGGTAGGCAGCGACGTGCTGCCGGACATCGTGCTGGAGGTGGACAACACCACCGACGTACGCCGCGGCAAGCTCTCGCTCTACGAGTCGTGGGGCTTCCCGGAGGTCTGGGTAGAGGTGCCGGACGAGTCGTCGCCGAGCCGTCCGCCGGGGCTGCGTCCCGGCCTGACGATCCACGTGCCGGGGGATCGCGGCTATCGCACGGCGCCCAGCAGCCGGGCGTTTCCGGGGTGGACGGCGCAGGAGATTCACCGGGCGCTGAACGAGGCCGAGCTGTCGGACGCCACCACGGCGGCGTTGCGCCGGATCGGGCGGACGCTGGGCGCGGCGGAGGGCACGGGGCCGGATGATGATCCGTTCCTGCGCGCAGAGCGCATGGGGAGCCGATTGGCGGGCCGGCAAGAAGGCCGGGCGGAAGGCCACGAAGCAGGTCGGTTGGAGACGCATCGCGCAGCGGTGATGCAGGTGTTCAAGGCGCGAGGGCTGCCGGTGTCGGCGGCGCTGCCGCGGCGCTTGGCGGAATTGGAGGGCGTCTCCACCGCGGCGCTGATGCAGGCCGCTCTGGAGTGCCGGGACGAGGAGCACCTGCTGCGGCTGGTGTCGGATCGGCAGTAGCCGCGGATGCCCGGCGTCGCGCTGACGCGACTCCCGCACGTGGCCTCCATCACGCCGCGGGTCGCACTCCGCTCGCGCGGGCCGGTTCTCAGCGACGCGGGGCGTCGTTGGCCGCGGCCAGGATGGCGTTCTCCGCGGGCAGCTCCCAGGTCTCGTTGAAGGCGTACGGCCGGGGCCGCCGCGGCGGGTGGCCCGGCGGCGCCACCGCGGGGTCGGTCAGCTCGAAGCGGTCGCGGCCGCGCGGCTGATCGAGCCAGCGCCGCTCCTCCGGAGCGGCCTCCACCTGCCGGCGCAGGATGAACTCCACGTGGTCGAACGCGGAGAAGGCGGCGTGCGCCAGGAACACGCGCGCCGGCTGTCGGCCGTCCCAGGTGGCCAGGTCGGGCAGCAGCACGGGACCGGTGCAGACCTGGAACTCCGCGTCGTCCTCGTTGAGGTTGATCAGGTTGACCGGGTACTCGACCGTCACGATGAAGCCGTCGCGGACGTAGCGGCTCTGCGCGTTGAGCAGGTCGTGCCGCAGGGTCGCCTCGACCACCGCCGCCGCGTCGGTGAGGCGAGTGGCGTGCGCGAACGCGCGGATGTCGATGCTGTGGTCCTGATAGCCCGTGCCGAGCGGCTCGGTGCTCACCGGCTCCGGCTCGGTCGAGGGTCCCTTGGCCAAGTGCAGCTTCGCGGTGCGGCTGAACGCCATGCGGTACTCGCCGCTCGGCACCTGGAACAGGTTGCGGCTGGCGATGGTGTACTCGGTCCGGCACGGGGCGCCCAGGAACAGCTCGGCCGTGGCGCCGGAGGCGTGGTGCTCGACCGTGCAAGCGGCCTCCAGCGTGAACCGCACGTGGTACGCCTGCCCCGGCGTGCCCACGAACCCGCCCGCATAGCGATAGTACCGGTCCGGATACCACGGCTGCGACTTGCGCGTGAACAGCGACCTCGGGAAGTCGATCATGCGGCTGTTGGCCCTCCTGCGGGTGAGCGAAGCGAACCTCACTCGAAGAGTGATCTGGCAGCATGACACCGATCGGTCAGTCCGTCATGGCTCAGGCAGGCTCGACAGGCTCGGCCGACGCTCCCGTTGCGTGCTGCCCGGCGCCGCTGAGCCCTCCACGCCACGTGACCGGCTCGCTCACCTTGCTTTACTAATATATCAATCATTAGTAATATGTTGACAATGAAGGTCCCCTGGAAGCCCCCTGATCTCGTGTCCCTGATGCAACGGATCACTGCCGATCAGGAGCGACTGCACCGGTTCGTAACGATCACCGCTGGCCGCGCAAGCGACCGGTATCTGCACTGGGACGAACTGCGTCACCGCAAGGCGCCACATGGCCTCACCCATGAAGAGTGGTGGGTAGCGGAGAAACTCAGCCGGATGGCTTCGGCACAACCGATCCCTCTCCGGGATGCCTCACAAGCGCCATTTCGCTACAGCATGCCTGCGACCGTTCAGGAGTTGCTGCACCGGATCGATCTGGGCGCCGGCGGGCGGGTCGGGATGCCGGCGCAGATTACCTCGCCGGAAACACGGGATCAGTACTACGTCGCTTCACTGATCGAAGAGGCGATCACCTCGAGCCAGTTGGAGGGTGCTTCCACCACCCGCCAAGTCGCCAAGGAGATGCTCCGCACCGGGCGAGCTCCTACCGACAGAAGCGAGCGCATGATCCTCAACAACTACCGGGCCATGCAGGCGATACGTCGTCACAAGGATGCACCGCTGTCCCCGGATCTCCTCTTCGAGATTCACCATTCGGTAACCCATGACACACTCGACGACGACAGCGCCGCCGGGCGGTTACGTCACCCCGACGAGCGCATCAACGTGGTGGACCAACGCGATGGCATCGTGCTGCACGTCCCGCCACCTGCCGGAGAGCTTCCCGAACGCGTGAAAGCGATGTGCGACTTTGCCAATGACGCAGGCGGCGACGCAAAGCCGTTTCTCCATCCCGTGCTGCGCTCCATCATCCTCCACTTCTGGCTGGCCTACGACCATCCGTTCGTCGACGGCAATGGGCGCACCGCACGTGCCTTGTTCTACTGGTCGATGCTGCGGCGCGGATACTGGCTCGTCGAGTTCCTCACGATCTCGCAGATCATCCGCCGCGCACCCGCGAAGTATGCCCGCGCGTTCCTCCATACCGAGACCGACGACAACGACCTCACGTACTTCATCCGGTACCACCTGGAAGTCCTCGACCGCGCGCTGGAGGCGCTGAACGAGTACGTCGCACGCAAGACCGAGCAGCGACGGCATCTGGAGTCGGTAGTGCTGGGACTCGCAGATCTCAACCACCGCCAACGCGCACTGCTCGGTCACGCCCTGCGCCACCCGAACTACCGCTACACGATCGAGGAGCATCGGATGTCGCATGGCGTCGTATACCAGACGGCCCGCGCCGATCTGCTCGAACTGACCGATCTGGAGCTGTTGGACGCACGCAAGGTCAGGAATCGGTGGCACTTCACCGCAAGTCCCGATCTGCAGCGGCGCTTGGCCGAGCCCCCGGGGCGATGACGGATCGGCGAGCACCCGGAAACGACCACGGACTCAGACCACATGCGTGCGCCCGCCATGGGTGGGCGCACGGGCTGGCCAACGGGCAGCTCTTATGCGGCGCGGCTCACGTGCCGAGACTCGCGGCGCAGTGCTCCCCGAGCGAGCCCCCGTCGAGACCTGCCGAAAGCCGGTGACGCACCTGCCCGACCCGACGCCACCGAGCTGCTGGCGTTGCGGCAGCGCGTTGCCTTACCCGCCGTCGTCATCGCACCATGAGCGCAATCCGCACCTCATCCGGCCCATGGCACGCGGGCGCACCGGACTGCTACAGTCCAGTGATCTTCCACGTACGATGTGGCCGGCACCCGATACGTAAGGACCGCGTCGGCTGCATCGCCCGCGCGCTGCTCCATGCGCGGTGTAGCTTCGTGGCAGCCGCTTGCTGATCGCCTTACGCAGAACAGAGAGGACCCCTATGCTGGAACAAGATGACGACCTTAGCGAACGCAATAGGCAGCCGTTTCAGGTGTTGATTATACCCTTTCGAAATACTGCACCGATTCAATACGCGGCGTTTTTCCGTGAAGACTCCAATTATTGGCAGTTCATTGCCGGCGGTGGCAACAGAGGCGAGGACAAGATCCAGGCCGCCCGTCGAGAAGCCGAGGAAGAAGCAGGCATTCCGCAGAGCGTCACGTTCCTTGAGCTCCAGACAGTTACGTCTGTTCCGACACACTGCTTTCGAGCGCGAATCTACTGGCCGCAGGATCTATACGTGATTCCCGAGTATTGTTTCGCGGTGAATACGAACGGACTGACAATTGCGTTGTCGAACGAACACACTCGCGTCGAATGGCTGTCATTTGAAGAGTGCCATGAGCGACTTTATTGGCAGTCCAACCAAGTAGCGCTGTGGGAGCTGAATGAACGGCTCCAATACCGGCGTTGATCAGTAGGCGATCTGGACTCCGTCCTGTATCGTGCGATCGGATGTGTCCGCGCGCAGGGCGGCCATAGGAGAGGTACATGGCCCTTATCGAGCATCTGGAACGTGACGGTTGGGAGGAGTTCTTTCGGGGTAGTTTCCGGTATGCACTCGAAGTCATGAAGCACGACCGCTTCCGTTCGGTCGGCAGTTCCGTGGACGATCTGAGAAGCTGGCTTGCTCGGGGTGGGGTCGCCAGGGTCACGGAGCATCTCAACAGGCAGATGGAAATGCGCCGGTTCAGCCCATCCCGAACGGCGGCTGTCAACGAGTGCCTTCATCAATTGGTACGAGAGAATCGACGTGCGCTACTGGACTTGAGCGCCGATGGTGTCATCCCTGCCAGCGGACAGGTGCGGATCGATGCGTGCGGCGTGTCGGAGACCGACTTTCGGGATCTGCTCAGCCGCATGATTGCTGGTGAACGCCCTTTCGAGGATTGGATGCATGCTCACGGACGTTCAGACGAAGAGATCGCGGAAACCTACAAGCTGATCGACGAGTGGTTGATGCAGAAAGGAATCATCCCCCCACCGCCGTCTGTCCCGGGCCTGAATTAGTCGGCCGCACGGTCGGCGCGGAGTGGCGCTGAAGGCGCTTCATCAGCAGGACACGCTCGGCTCAGACGGTAACGATCGCTCACATCCGGCCATCAGATTGCGATAGAAGTCCGTGGACCAGGGCAGGACGTCCTTCGCGTGTACGCGGTTGGGCTCGAGGTAGCTCGCGCCGCAGGTGCTCCACACACGCCCTGGCGACTCTCCAGGTGCGTGCGCCGGCCATGGGTGGGATCTCCGCGGAGTCAGCCGCCGGCGATCTCTTGCAGCAGCTCCAGCGACGCCGCGGTGACGCGATCGGCGGAGTCGGGGCGCAACGCTACCGGCATGCTGTACGCCTGGAAGAACAGGTCCGGGACCGCGTAGCGGGCATCGATGTCCCAGCCGCCGTCCGGATAGTCATCCGCGCGCGGCAGGTAGCAGCGCAAGCCGGCGCTGTAGCCGAGCACCTGCGTATGCGCGAGCGGCGATCGCTGCTTGATGGCAAGGCCGGTCTCGAAGAACACCTCCGCGCCGATCCCCAACCAGGCGATGTCGTCGACGCGCAACACCTGCACGGGCATCGGGAACCGGGGGGCGCCATCGCGCACCGCCGCCACCAGCCGTTGCGACCAGTGGGCGAACCGCCGAGCGATCGCCACGTCCCAGTGATGCCCGCCGCCCGACTCCGCCTCCGCCAGCTCCCGGTGCCAGCGCTCGTGGATCGCCTGCGCCTTCTCCGGCGACGGCAGGTCGACGAAATCCAGGTCCAGCGTGCGCTCGGCCGCGGCCACGGTGCTCTCCGCTTCGCCGCGCACCGGCTTCCACGGCCATACCGACACCGAAGCCAGCGTATCGATCGGCCGCTTCGCGCCGCGCCGCACGTGCGTGCGGATGCCGGCCGCCACCTTGACCACCTCGCCGCCGAGCATGGCGCCGATCCGGTCCTTGTTGTCGCGGCAGTCGACCTCTGCGCCGATGCCCGTGACCGGATTGATGTTGCCGCCGCACGCCTGCAGGAACAGCGCCGTGCCGCCGAGCGCCCCTTCGACCACTGCCCGCGCGGCCCCGGGGAACTCCGAGGAGGCCACGTGCGAGTGCGGGCCCATCGTCACAGGGTGGCAGCCGTAGCTGAACAAGGTGGCGATCGGCCGGCCGCCGAGGTCGTCGACGCGCACCACGCCCACCGACGGGTCGGTCGGCGCGCCGGGCACCTCGCCCAGGTGATCGGTCCCGTCGGGACCGCGCTCACGCCGGTAGGCGGCGATCGCGCACTCGCCCCAGCCGGCGCCGATGCGCGCCGCCTGCAGGGTGCCCTGAGCCTCCTGGGCCGCCTGCACCACGGCCTCCTCCATCTGGTCCTGATACGCCTGCTGCACGGCGGCCTGCTCCGCCGGCTCGGGGATGAACTCCGGCAGCGCCGGCCCCGAATGCGTGTGGCTCTCGTTGACCAGGACGTGCTCGACGGTCGTGTCGAGCACGGCGGCGATCCGTCGCCGCAAGCGATCGACCACCGACACCGGGATCGCGCACAGATCGCAGGCGACGATGGCCGCGCGGCGGCCGCCGGCCGCGAGCACCAGGACGGTCGCGGTCAGGTCGCTCTCGATCGCCTGGATCGGGTCGGCGAACAGCCGTATCCCCGGCCGCTTGATGCCGAGGGGCGGGTTGATCACCCGCCGCGCCACGCCGGCGCGCAGCGCGCTCACTCTTCGAGTGAGGTTCGCTACGCTCACGCCCCCGCGTCCAGCCGGAAGATGCGGTCGGCGTTGCCGGAGAACAGCGCCACCTGCTCGTCGCGGCTGAAGTCGGCGATGATCTGCCGGTACGCCTGGATGACGTCGGTGTAGGACGAGAACAGCCGGTCAACCGGCCAGTTGGTGCCGAAGAACGAGCGCTCCACGCCCCACGCGTCGATGCACTCAAGCACCCAGGGCCGGATCGAGTCGACGGTCCAGCGGTGATCGCACATCCCCAGCCCGGAGATCTTGACCACGGTGTGGTCGAGGGCGGCCAGCGAGCGCATGCCGCGCTTCCACGCCTCGAAGTACTCGGGATCGCGCCGCCGCGGAAAGCCGGTGTGATCGATGCAGTAGGTGATGCCGGGGTAGCGCTTGACCAACTCCACAGCGTCGCCCATGACCGGCACCAGCGGGTCGTCGCAGCAGACCAGCCCGTGCCGCTCCAGCAGCGCGTAGCCGCGTTCCCAGCGCGGATCGGTCAGATAGTCGTCGTAGCGCAGATCGCGGATCCCGCACACCCCCGGATACTCCAGATGACGCTCGATCACGCGCTCCGCATCGTCGGAGGTCAGATCGCAGAAGGCGACGATGGTGAGCGGGAACCCCAGGCGGTCGGCGAACCCCTGCACGAAGCGGGTCTCCTCCACCGGGTCCTCGATCCCGATCGCCGCCTGCACGTGCACGGCCTTGGTGGTCCCGGCAAACCGCGACTCCGCGATGAAGTCGTCCGCCCAGTAGCGGACCGCCTTGAGCGCGTCATGATTGCCCAGGTCGGAGTCCTCCTCGGCATCGGGCACCAGCCACCCGTAGTGCAGGCCGGGATCGCGCAGATCGTAGAAATGAACGTGCGTGTCGGTGAATTCCAGGTCGCTCATCAGTTCCCCCGCCAGAATCATACCGCGAACGGCCCGGATCACTCCTCGCCGAGCTTGAGCGCTTGGTGGACCGACACGCGCGCCACGTAGAGCTGGAACACGATCGACTGCGCCACCAGGGAGGCGGCCACCACCGCGTACACGCGCAGGAAGTCGGCACGCAGCGCGGTGACGCGAAACGGCGGAACCTGTGCGGCGCCCTCCGCCACCTGCACCAGCGGTATGAACAGGTCGGCCGCCAGCCGGCCGGCGGCGAAGCCGATCAGCGCGGCGCCCGCCGCCAGCACCAGCAGCTCGGTGACCAGCATTGCCGTCACCTGACGGGGACGCAGCCCCATCGCCCGCAGCACGCCGAACTGCAGCGTGCGCGTGCGCAGCGCCATGACCCAGAAGACGATGAAGCCGGCGATGCTGGTCAGCATGGCGATCGCGAAACCCAGGGTGAGCGCGCCGTTGGTGGACTGCACCATGGCGTCGTTGCGGGCGCCGAGCAGCACCTGCGAGGTGTCGTAGAGCCGCTCGACCACGAGCCCCTCGGCCTGCATGGCGGCGTACACCGCCGCGCTCGACACGCCGTCGCGCGTGTCGAGCCAGATCTCGTACGGCTCCAGCGCCAGCTTGGCGTGCAGGTAGGCGAGGTTGGCGACGATCAGGTTCGTCGGTCCCCGGCGGTCCGGGAGGCCGGACAACCAGCGCTCCTCTCCGCGCGGATTGAAGGTCGGCCAGTACTCGACGAAGCCGACGACGAAACCGGCGAGGGGCGGCTGACCGGTCCAGCGCACCTCGATGCGATCGCCGAGGCGCACGCCGTGACGGTCGCGCAGGGCGCTGCCGGCCAGCACCGCCAGCGGGTTGGAGGCGAGCGCCTGAGCGTAGCGGTAGTGGTGCCGCGGCAACAGGCCGGGGGGAAAGTAGGCGACCTGCGCGAACTCCGGCGCCACCACCCCCAGCACCTGCGCGTGTGCGGTCGCGCCGTCCGGCAGGCGCACCGTGGCGCGGGCGCGGCGGAACACCCGCGTGGCCCGCTCCACCCCGTCCAGGCGGCCGAAGGCGTGATAGGGAGGCTCGCGCAGCGCTCCGGACACGACGCTCGCGACGGCCGAGGACGGCGGGGCGTCGATCGGCGCGACCGTGGCCGGCGCGGCGCTCGGGAAGTAGGGCTCCACGACGATGTCGGCGCCCACGCGGTAGGCGATGCGGTCCACCAGGCTGGCGTTGATCGTGCGCGCCGTCTGGCTGTTGAAGATGCCGAGCGCGACCGCCAGCAGCAGGAACAGGGCGACGAGCTGCCCGCTCGCGGGAGCGCGGCCCACCTGGATGAGCGCGGCGTACAGCGGCGCCGGCCAGCGGCCACCGCCCAGCGCCGCCAGCCCGCGCACCGCCGGCGGCAGGAGGCGCAGCAGCGCCAGGCCGCAGCCCAGGATGAAGGCCACCGACAGCCCGAACAGGAGCGGGTCCAGCGGCGCCTCGCTCCCCTGCATCCCCGTCAGCGACAGCGCCTCGCCGCCGCCCGTGAAGCGCAGATACCCGTAGGCCGCGACCGCCAGCAGGGCGGCGTCCAGGTAGTAGCGGTGCCAGAACGGCGCGCGCGACTCGTCGCGGGCGCGCGCCGCCTTGCGCTCGACGATCGAGCCGCGCGCGGCGAACGCGGCCGCCACGGTGGTGAGCACGAACAGCACCACCCCGGCCGCGGCGAACAGCCACGCGCGAAGCGACAGCGCCACCGGCAGCGAGGTGCGGTCCACGAAGACCAGAAAACCGTCCGCGGCGCCGATCACCGCCGAGATGAACAGTCCCACCGGCGGCCCCGCCGCCAGCGCCAGCACGCCCAGCGCCGCCGCCTGCCCCACGTAGATGCCGACGACCTGTTCGGCGCGGGCGCCGCGGCTGCGCAGCGTGGCGATGGCGTCACGCTCCGACTCGACCAGCAGCCGCGCGACCAGGTAGGTGAAGAAGCTGAGCAACAGCGCCACCGGGACCAGCAGCAGCGTCAGCGTCAGGCGGAGCTGCCCGGCGCGCGCCAGGTAGCTGCCGATCACCTGCTGAAGCGGGAACTGCACCTCCACGCGCGACGGCTCCGCCATGCGCAGGAACTCGTGATGCCGCTGCAGCACCTCGCCCAGCGCGCCGACGCGCAGCGCGTGGTAGTCCAGCGCGTAGTGCCAACGGACCTGCGCGACGTGGGAGACCGGCCGGTCCAGGAATCGCCTGCGGAACTCGCCGTAGTCGACCAGCAGGCTGTCGTCGTACTGGCGCAGGCCGTAGGGCCAGAACAGCCTGGAGTCGGCGGCCGGGCGGTAGACGCCCACGATCCGCACCGTGAAGGCCGGTCCGCCGGACGTGACCGAGCTCACCTGCAGCTCGTCGCCGAGCAGCACGGGATGATCGCGCAGCGCGTACTCGGAGATGATCGCCTCCAACGCGCCGTCGTCGCGGGCGCCGTCGTCGCGGGCGCCGAAGGCGCGGCCGTGCACGACCTCCACCTCGTCGAGCAGGCCGTCGACCGCCTCGACCGCCAGGAACAGCTTCGCTCCGTCGCGCTCGTTGTCCTGGCGCAGATAGGAGAGCGTGAGCTGCGTGGTGTGCGCCAGGACCGGCAGGCCGAGCGAGGGGATCGCCTGACCGCCGATGGCGGCATCCAGCTCGCGGAAGCGCTCGCTGCGCTGTTCGGCCGGAGCTGCCCGAAACAGGTTGATCATCGCGCTGGTGCGTCCCGGATGGCGGCCGCGCTCGCGCTGCCGGGATTCCAGCTCCTGCATTAGCAGGCGCTGCAGGACCGCGTCGGTGTAGATCGGGATCGCGGCGAGCAGGCCCGCGGACATGATCGCGCTGCCGAGCAGGGCCAGGGCGAGCCAGCCGGAGGCCAGCGTCTTGCGGATCAGCAGCGAGAGCGTGGCCAGCCTACCTCAGGATCACGGCCTCGCCCGCGCTCAGGCCGGTCCTGATCTCCGCGCGGGTCGGCGTCTCGATGCCGACCTCCACGTCCCGCTCCACCGGTAGGCCGTCCTCCAGCACCTGGACGTAGGTGCGGTTCACGTAGGTCTCCACCACCGAGCGCGGCACCACCATCACCCCCTCCCGGCGCTCCAGCACCAGGTGGACGACCGCGCTGGCGCCTGCCGTGACGCGCGGCGGCAGCCCGTCGACCCGGAACAGCACGCGGCCGGCCTCCTCCTCGGTGGCGTCCGGCGGGGCCGACGCCGGCGTGGCGATCACCTCGCCCGGGTAGGTGGCGCCGGCCATCTGCACGCTGACGGCCGCGCCGGCTATGAAGTCACGCCGCTGTTGGCCGCGGTAGCTGAGCACCAGGTCGCTCGGGTCGGCCACCTGCACCACGGTGCGGAAGGCGGCGACCTCCTGCCCCGGCTGCATCGTTGCGAGGTACACGACGCGGCCGGCGATCGGGGCGAACAGCCGCGACCGGGCCAGCTCGTCCTGAAGCTGCGTGAGGAGCAGCCGGGCGCGCTCCAGGTCGAGCGCGGCAAGCGCCAGGGAGAACCGGTCCGCGTCAGTCGCCACCGCCCGCTGGTGGAGCAGCTCGGCGCGCCGCAGATCCAGCTCCTGCAGCGCGATCCGGTCGAGCAGCGCCGCGGTGTCGAGCTCGGCCAGGAGCTGTCCGGCCTCGACCGTATCGCCCCAGTCCACGTGCAGCGCCCGCAGCGGGCCGGCGCGGTCCCGGAAGAAGACCGGGTGCTGCTCCCGGTAGACGAATTGCCCGGTGACGATGGTCTTGCGCTCGATGGCACCGAACTCGGCGACCACCGTGCGGAAGGTGATCTGCGGCGCCTGCAGGAGATCGGGCGAGAGCACCTCCTCCTCGTCCGGCAGCAGGAAGCAGCCGAGCATGGCGAGCGCCGCGGCCGCGGCCAAGGCTGCCCGTGCACGGGCGGGCATCATCACCGGGCGAGTGTACGAGACCGTGACCCGCCGAGGTAGGTCCGTGCGGCGCTACACCGCGGACTGCCTCAATCTGTTCGGTTGATTTAGTTTCCCATGGACTCAACAAAATATGTTCGATAACTTTGCATAGCCATGAGCGAACACATTCCCCGCGGACGAGGCCGGCCGCTGCGGGCGGACGTGTATCGCCGGCTCGACGCCCAGATCGCCGAGCTCCGGGAGCGCATGGGAGGCCTGCCTGATCCCGCGGACGCCGCCGACATCTGGCGGGACATCCGGTACGAGGAGGCTCATCACTCCACCGCCATCGAAGGCAACACCCTCGTGCTGAAGCAGGTCGCGGAGCTACTCCGGGAAGGCCGGGCGGTCGGCAACAAGGAGCTTCGTGAGTATCTGCAGGTGCAGGGCTACGCCGATGCCTCCGACTGGGTCTATCGACAGGCCATCACCCCGACCGGGCTCACGCACCCCGGAAGCGTCCTGACCCTCGCGGAGGTCCGACAGGTGCACCGGACGGCCATGGGACCCGCCTGGAACATTGCGCCGCATCCCGACGCGACGCCGCGCGAAGCGCCCGGGAGCTTTCGAGAACACGACATCAACCCCTTCCCCGGCGGCATGAGCCCCGTCTCCTGGCCCTTCGTCCCCGCGGAGATGGCGAGCTGGGTTGATCATGTGAACGCCTTCGACCCGAGCAGAGCGGCCTTCCCCGAGGCGCTCGCCGCGCTCCATTGCCGTTTCGAGCAGATCCACCCGTTTCTCGACGGCAACGGCCGAACCGGGAGGCTGATCCTCAACCTCATTCTGGTCAGGCACGGCTATCCTCCCGCCATCATCTACAAGCGCGACCGCGCACGGTACCTGCGCGCTCTGCAGAGAGCGGACACGGGAGACGCAAACGCCCTCGGAGAGATGCTCGCTCGGGCGATTCTCGACAGCCTTCACCGCTTCGTCATCCCGGCCGTCGCGGATCGGGACAGGCTCGTCCCGCTGGCCGCGCTGGAGACCCCTGACATGAAGGCGTCGGCGCTACGCGCGGCGGCCGACCGCGGCCGGCTCCGCGCCACGCGAAGATCCGACGGTCATTGGCGCAGCTCCCGCAACTGGGTCGACGAGTACCTGGCCAGCCGCTATCGCCGCGGCGAAACGAGCCCCGGGGCCGGCTGACGGCCGCTACGGCTCGCGCCCCCAGACCTCGACAACGCAGTACGCGCCGGGCTCGCAGTTGCCGGTAGCGAAGTCGCGAGCCATCGGGATGGCGGCATCCAGATCGTCGACCAGGCAATACCGGTTCACGGGGTACTCCGCAGCCATGCCGTTGCACGACAGCGGCGAGCAGAAGAACGCGGGCGTTTCATTGCCTCCACTGTGCGTCGTACCGACATGGCGCACGACGGCGTCGTAGCCCAGGAAAGAGAAGCCCGCCGGTATGGGAACTGCCGTGAGTTCCGGCAACGGATGCTCTGTCTCGTGGCCCGACTCGTGGAACAACGTCGGCAGTAGACGGTACGCGTAGAGCCGGTACCGCTCCCGCTCCGCAGCCGGCACCACCGACCATGCCGCCTCCGCCGTGTCGAACAACCACGTATCCGTGTTGTGGACCCACTGCTCCACCCAGTCAGGCGGCGACTTGGCGAAGCACTCGCTGACGCTGCAGATCTCCTCGACTCCGGCGTAGACTGGCGCGTGGATGTCCCCCGTTGCTTCAGTGAACTGCTTGGGAAGATAGCCGATGAGTACCGTCTCTGAAGCCATGGGCCGCTCGCCTGGGCGTTGATCATAGCCCGCGAGCGACCTGCCCAGAATATGTAGGCACGTTGCCGCGCTGTGCCGACATTTTCCAGGCCCAGCTCCAAATGTCGGCAGTTGTGCGTAAGTGCCGACATACATTATCATGATCTCGAAATGGCCGAGACCCTGGATACGACGCGGCTGCAAGAAGCCGGCCTAAGTGTATTTTTCCATCCGCGGGACATCGCGTCGCTCGGCGTCTCGCATCGCCGGTTGCAGGGCTTGGTCACCGAGGGCGTGGTCGAGAATCTGGGGAACGGGCTCTATCGGCTCGCCGAGGTGGAGCCCACGGAGGTCGAAACGCAAGCAATGGTGGCCGCCGCCGTCCCGAACGCCATCATCTGCCTGCTCACTGCGCTTCACTTCCACAACATCGGTACGCAGGCGCCTCATGAAGTGTGGATCGGTCTCGATCGCAAGGCGCGCAAGCCCACGCGTGCTCCTGCGCGGGTGCGTATCGTGCGTTTCTCCGGCGCCATGCTCACCTACGGCGTGGTCGTTCACTCGCTCCTTGGGGTGCCGGTTCGGGTCACTTCCCCAGCCCGTACGGTCGTGGACTGCTTTCGCTATCGCAACAAGCTCGGCCTCGACATCGCACTCGAGGCTCTGCGCGACGCGTTGAGCCTTCGCGTGGCGACGGTCGACGAGATCATGCGCACGGCCGACGCCTGTCGGGCGCGGTCCGTCATCGGCGCGTACCTGCAGGCGCTGGTCTCATGAGGCGCAGGCCACTCAGAGACGTCGCCGCATCGGTCCGCACCAGACTGCTGAACAGGAGCCGCGAAAAGGGTGAGGACTTTCAGTTCCTGTTGCAGCGATACGCGGCCGAGCGATTCCTGCACCGCCTTGGCGAGTCTGACCATCGCAGCAGGCTTGTCCTGAAAGGTGCGATGCTTCTCGCGCTGTGGGGTGAGTCGACCTACCGCCCAACCCGCGATCTCGACTTTACCGGGCACGGGGACTCTCGGCAGGGCAGCGTAGATTCGGTCATTCGTGCCATTTGCTCGGCGCCGGTTGTCGATGATGGAGTCGTGTTCGATGCCGACACGATGAGCGTGGAACCATTCCATGAGCACGTTGAGTATTCCGGGGTTCGCGTCCACTTCTGGTCCAGAGTTGGCAGCGCCCGAATACGAATGCACATCGATATCGGATTCGGAGACGCGATTCAGCCGTCTCCTATCGATGCTCATTATCCGACCCTTCTGGAAGGATCACCGCGGCCATGGATCCGCGCCTATCCGCCCGAAGCCGTCGTTGCCGAAAAGCTCCATGCGATGGTTTTGCTGGGGGAGCAGAACAGTCGCTACAAGGACTTCTACGACATCTACTCCATTGCCAAGCACGTCTCCTTCACGGCTGAGAGGCTGACACGGTCTATCAGCACGACCTTTGACCGACGCCATACTGCGATCTCCGCTGATCTTCCTCAACCTCTCACGCCGCCGTTCTATGCCGAACCTGATCGCGCCGATCAGTGGCGCGCGTACCTGATCCGCAGCTCTCTTCCCGGTGCGCCCGACGACTTCCGATTTGTTGGTGACCTCATCCAGGCGTTTCTTGTCGGCCCATGGCGCGCACTCGCACAAGGCTCCCCGATCACCGGCGCGTGGTCCGCGGGTGGTCCCTGGAGCTACGATGCCGCGAGTCCACGACCGGTGAGAGAGCGGGGATGACACATGATGGACAATCTCGACGGAGACTCCCCGCGCGACGCCACCATGGCGAGAGCGCAACTCAAGCGAGGTTGTTCGGCCCGAAGGACGACGGGAGCAGGTCGCCGAGCGTGAAGCGCCGCCGGAGTCCGTCGGGGCCGCACACGAGCACCGGGGTGCTTTCGGCGGCGAACTCCCGGATCTTCTGCCGGCATCCGCCGCAGGGGGTGCACAGATGGTCGCCACCGCCGGCCACGGCGATCTCCGCGATGCGGCGCTCGCCGGCCGTGACCATGGCGGCAATCGCCGACGCCTCGGCGCAGATCCCTTCGGGATAAGCCGCGTTCTCGACATTGCAGCCGGTGTAGAGGGCGCCGCTTGCGGCACGCACCGCAGCACCAACGTGGAATCCCGAATAGGGCGCGTAGGCTGACTGCCGAGCGGCTATCGCCGCGGCGATGGTTCGGTCGGTTGAGGTCCCCAAGGAGGCAGCCGCTCCTACGCCCAGACTCCTCGGTCGACGAACGTCTTCAAGGAAGCTATGGCTCTGTGAAGACTTGGAGACCGGCACGCTGCGCGCTGCGGATCCCACCGTCCCTGAGCGAACGCGATGATCCGGTTCGCATACTCCGGACCGACCAGTCGGCCGCCGCCGGCCCGAGGAACCATCGTCTCCTTGACCTCTGATCGACGCGAATGCCGACACACGTTCACCAGCTCCCGCTTGGGACTCTCCAAGTCGTCCGGTCTGCCGGGGACATGGTTCCGGCCGACCGAAAACTCCTGGCTGAATCCGTCGACGTCGGCGAGGATCCAGCTCTCAACAGATCGAACAGGAACGCGTATGCTAACCCGTGAAGCGGGGCTATTGCCGGATAGGAGATGTCGAATCGGCTCCGGCGGGCACGCCTCGTCATCGTCGAGATCGCGCATAATCAACCAGTTCAGGTTCGCCCCGGACCGATTCAGACCAGGAATCTTCGAGTCGAGTTTGGACTTGCCTCCTGCTACGAGCGTCCGCACGGGCTCCACGCCAATCAGACGGAGCATCCGCTCGGCGATCGGGACATCGGTTTCGCCCTCGACCGCGAAGTACACGATGGTCACCTCACGAGCCGGTTCGGTAGATCCCCGATCTCGCCAGGTTCGGTCTTCGGGCCAAGAATCTCGGCCAGACTCAGCCCGGTATCCAGGAGCGGCTGGATGTCCCGGACCGAGGCCGCCGTCTCGGCTTCCGTGCCTTCGTCGCCGGGACGAAGGATCACGACCTCGTCCTTTCCCAGACCGGGGTCTTGCAGCACCTCCTCTGAATGGGTAGTGAGCAATACCTGCGGGCCGCCGGCTCGTCGAACACGGCTGAGGATCGCGGGGAGTTGCCTCACGACCGACAGGTGGAGTGACAGTTCGGGCTCCTCGAGCAGCACCGGTCCGCCGGATCTGTTCCCTTCCAGCAAAGCCCACAACAGACCTACCAGTCGGAGCGTGCCGTCCGAGAACTCGCGCTCGTTCTGACGAGCGGGTTGCGGCCTCCAATGCCGGTAGCGGGCCTCCAGGTGCCAGCCCCCAATCTCATCCTGCACAAGCTCAAGTCGGTCGAGCTGGGGAACAGCCACTTTCAGCGCCTGATTGATTCGACCCAAACGCCGGCTGCGAGTCTTCTCGGGTGTCTTGGCGATCCTGAGCAGAAAGTCAGCGCCGTACGGGTCGTCCAATCTGTGAGCCCCGCGCTCCGGCTCCCGGATCAGATGGGGCACCAGATGGAGATACCGGATCGATCCGAGAAAGTCGACGATCTCACGGAACTCCCGGTTGACGTTTACCTGCTCCAGGTACGTCTGGGTCATCCGTTCCGGATCTGCTCCGTCTTCCGGCGTAGGTCGCTCCAACACGATCTGGTCCTGCGTCTTGACGACTTCGGTCTTGAGAATCGGGCGGTGGCGGCCTCGCGACTCGGCGGTGAACGTCACCTCGTATGACCAGCGGCAGGGTTGATCGTCATCGCCAATCTTGATCCCCAGCGTTGCGTGGCCGTGGTTGAAGTTCCGCGCGGCGAGACACCGGATCCGGGGCATCCCGCCTCTGCGTTCGACAGCATCCTGGAATCCGCCGCCGGTGGAAGCGATCTGCTTGAGGAACCGCAGCGCATCGAGCAGGTTCGACTTGCCTGAGGCGTTGGGACCGATGACGAACATCCGGTCCTGCAGGTCGAAATCCGCATGCTTGAAGTTCCGCCAGTTCTTCAGGGTGAGATGAGTCAGGCGCATGGGAGTCTCATGGTAGCCTGCCCGAAGCTGAGCGACCAACTCGGGCTGCGGGCGAGGATTATTGGTCGGTCGCCCGACCTCAGTGTCGGGTGAGTAGTGGGATGCGGCCGAAGTCGTCCGCCGTCAGGCCGTCGATCGAGCCGGTGGCGGCCGGATTGCTGGCGAGCATCTCCTCCTGCACGCCGGCCTCGGGCCACGCGGCATCCAGGATCCCGGTCTGGTTGACGGCCGACGAGCCGCCGCCTATCCGCCACTGTGCCGCGGACGGCTCCACGTCGCGGATGCGGCGCACGCCGGCCGACGGGAACCCCTCCTGCGACATCAGCGCGGCGGCGTGTCCCCACTCCGCCGGATCTCCCTCAGGGAACAGCTCCCGCGGCAGCCGGACGACTACCCGGCCCTTGGCGGGGAACACCACGAGGTCGAACGACGGCTGGCGCTCTTCCAGCGCACCGGACGCGTCGGCGACGTAGAACGCGGAGTCCCAGCCCTCCACGGTGAGGGCGTATTCCCAGCCGTGGCCCGCCGGCAGCGCGGCGTTGCGGCCGGGCAGCAGCACGCGGGCTCCTCCCTCCCCGTCCGGGCCGGTGTCGACGTAGACGTCGAAGGTTCTGCACCGACAGGCCGCGCGGTGAGCCCCAGAAATTGGCGATCGACGCGCGCACCTCGAACGCGAAGATCAGGTGCTCTTCGTCGGTGCCCACCTGGAAGCGCGTCAGGTCGTAGCTGCCCGGCACGAACACCTCGTCCAGCGGATAGGTGAAGGCGCCGGGGCCGTGGTCGTCGCCGGCCGGGCCGTCCACGTCGATCAGCACGGTCATCGCCGAGATGTCCGGCACCTGCAGGGCGCGGACGGCGCCGCCGCCGAGCTCGGTGCCTGCGCGCGGAAACTCGGCGACCATCCTGACCAGGGCGCCCGACTCCATCGCACCGAGCAGCGCGAACGGGATCTGCAGCTCCACGCCCTGCTCCGAGCGGGCGGCGGGCAGCGGCTCGCAGGTCTCCGGCATGTCCAGGGCGGCCAGGCAGGCGCCCTCGGCCCCGTCGGAGCGCGCCACGTGGGTGGCCCCCGGAAGCCGAGCACCCGGCCGGCCAGGGTCAGCCCGACCGCGGTGCCCGATCCCTGCAGGTACAGGTCCACCGCCTCGCCGGCCGCCGGGCCGTCGAGAGCCACGTACAGGTTCTCCGGATCGAAGGCGAACCGCAGCCGGGCGCTTGGCTCCGCGAACGCCACGCCAGTGCGCGCCGCCGCCGAACTCGCCGAGGTCCCCATCGACCGTCACCTCCGCCGCCTCCTCCGGCTGGCGCGCGACCGGGACCGGAGACGACGGGATGATCGGCACCTGCAGGAACGGCGACCGCTCCCGGCCCAACGGTCGTACACCTGGCCCAGCAGTTCCCGGAACGCACGGTCGAAGTAGCCGTCGTCGCCGGACTCCTGGTCGGATCCGTGCCACCAGAACCAGTCCGAGCCCTCGGCGAACAGCATGCGCTCGTAGGCCGCGGCCAGCGCCTCGTCTTCGACCTCGCCCGACCGTTCCGCCCGCCGCAGGTCGTCGCGCACCCGCCACAGGTAGTCCCAGGCCAGCGCCTCCTCTTCCTCGCCGAACCAGGTGGCGAAGTTGGGCTGGAACCAGGAGGCGGGAAACACCTCGCCCAGCGGCTCCGGCTCCGCGAACCGCTGCAGGTACGCAGACGGCGTGATGGTCGCCACCCAGTCCGCCTCCTCCAGCCGCCGGTAGAGGGCGCGCAGGAAGTCCTTGCCGTCGTTGGCGTAGTGCTCCGATTCGAAGCCGATCAGGTCGGACAGCCGCACGTCGCGGAAGAAGATCGGCACCGGCGGGTTGCGCCGCAGCGTCGCCTGCCAGGGACGGTACAGCTCGCTCTGCTCGACCGTGTCGCTGCCGTCGCGCGTGATGGACAGGCCCAGGCTCCGCGCCAGCACGTCCTCGCCGGTCGCCACCCAGCGGACGCCGTTCTTGGAGAACAGCGACATGACGAGTTGCACGACCGCCCCCTCCGCCGGCCACATCCCCACGGAACGCCGGCCGAGCAGCCGCTCGGCGACGTCCAGGCCGCGGATCACCTGCTGGTCGGCGTCGATGATCTCCCGGTATCGGTGCACCGGAAGCCGCGCGGTGGGGTCGCCGATCACCGCGAAGTCGGTGTCTGCGATCAGCGGCAGGATGGGGTGCGCGAGCGGGGTGGTGGTCACCTCGATGCGGCCCTCCTCCCACAGGCGGGCATGCAGCGGGATCACCTGCCCGAGGATGCGCCGGTGCTCGGCCAGCACCACCTCCTTGTCCTCCTCGACGTAGCCGCTTCCGCGTTCCACCAGCTCCGCCAGCGGCGCGGCGGCCAGGAAGTCCGGATCGGTCCAGGCGAGATTGAAACAGCACCTGTAGATCGCGGAAGTCCTGCGCCGACCACGCGTCCAGAGCCCCATCGATGCCGCGGCCGGCGCGGTCGTCGGCCAGCTCCCGGTAGCGCGGGAAGCGGGCGATCACCCTTGGGATTCACGTCGAAGAAGCGCTCCAGCAGGAAGCGCCTGTCGTCCGCGGTGAGCCGCGCGGCCGGGATCTCCGTGGTGACCCAATAGCGATCCTTGGCCCCCGCGGCAAGGTCTTCGAGCTGCAGCATGTAGGCGCGGGCCGGCGGATGGGCCAGGTTCACGCGCGGCATGGTCGGCACCCCGTACCACGCCTCGTAGGTGGGCTCCACGGCGGGGCCGGCATCGGCGGCCTGCTCGACTGGAAGCCCGGTCTCCCGCTTCCACACCGGCAGCCACTCGAGCAAGCTCGGGTGCGCCTTCACGTGCGGACGATGGCGGATGCGCGGCGGCCACTCCTCGATCACGAACCAGTCCCGGAACTCCGAGCGGCGGCCGTTTCGTACCAGGTCGGCGAAGGCGAAGAAGCGCGGGTGGACGTGGTTGATAGAGACGTCCAGCACCACGCGCAGCCCGGCCTCATGCGCCGCGTCGACCATCGCGTGCAGCGCCTCGTTGCCGCCCAGCAGCGGGTCCACGGTCAGGTAGTCGACCGTGTCGTAGCGGTGGTTGGAGGGCGAGGCGAAGATCGGCTGAGGTAGAGCACCTCGACCCCCAGCCGCGTCAGGTAGTCCAGGCGAGAGGCGATCCCCGCCAGGTCGCCGCCCCAGAACCCGCGCGCCTCGGGCACGGTCCCCCACGGCCGCACGTCCGGCGGATCGATGGACCGGTCGCCGTTCGCGAAGCGGTCGGGGAAGATCTGGTAGATCACCGCGCCGCGCGCCCACTCGGGCACCGCGAGCGGCGCCATCTCCGCTGCCGGATCCGGGAACCGCCAGCGGTCGAGCCGCTCGATGGCGACGGTAATGCCGGCTGGTGACAGGTAGACGCCCTGGCCCCGCCCGCCGTCCGCGCGGAACGCGAACGAGTACCGCGAGCCGGCGGCGAACGGCCGGGCGACCGTCTCCCAGAAGGTGAAGCGCTCACTCGCCGCGACCGCCGTCATGGCATGCGAGTCCACCTGCCGGCCCGACCGCACCACCAGGCGGGCGGCCGCCAGCGCGGGCTCCGTCCAGACGCGCAGGCGAAACCGCCCATCACCCTCCGCGTCCATGAATGCCCGGTCTTCGGCGTCGAAGCGCACGTCCCAGGGCGACACGTCCCCGGGCAGGCCGTAGATGCCGCGATCGTCGTCGTGGCGGCGGCTCATCGATCCCCGTTACGCCAGGCCGCGAATGATAAGCACGACGCCGGCTACCAGGGGCAGCACCGTGTAGCCGATGACATGAATCCTCACGCCCGCTTTCTCGCCCCACTTCTGCTTCATGGGCTCCAGCTTCCAGAACCGGTCCGGCGCAACCTTGCGCAAGATCAGCGTGACGATTCCGTACACCACCATCAGCGCGCCGAGGAAGAAATTGGCATCCATCCTGATTCTCTCTTACGAAACCGTTCCTGCGCGGTCAACCCTCGACCGCGCCGCGGGTGAGGCGGCCGATGATCTGCGCTGCGCGAACAGGAACGTCAGCACGATCGGCGCCGCACCGATCAGCGCGGCTGCGGACAGGTTGCCCCAGCGCGCCGAGTAGTCGCTGCTCACGAAGAGCTGCAGCCCCAGCGCACAGCGACGCACCCTCGACGGCAGCCGATTCGTCCAGCGAGCCCGGGACGGTGTCCCTGTAGCCCTTGATCAGGAAGGCGTTGAAGCCGACCGCACCGCCCAGGTAGACCAGGATCAGGTAGCCGTGCGTGTTGAGGCCCACGAAGTCGGCCACGTCACCGATCTGCTGGCCCAGCAGGAACAGGGCGATGAAGCCCAGGAACTGGGGAAAGATCTGCACCAGCACCAGGTTCAGCAGCCCCACCCGCCGCCCGCGGAAGTGCAGCCGGCTGAACGCGAACGCGGCCAGGGCGGCCAGCGTGACGTTGCCGAGCGCCGCGACGATGGCCACCTTCCAGGTGTTCCAGATCCAGACTCCGAACGGAGTCAGCGGATTGGTGAACAGCTCGACGAAATTGTCCACGGTGAGCTGCCGCGGAATGATCCGCGCGGTGCTCAGGTTGTCGACGGCGTTCACCGCCGACGAGACGATCCACACCAGCGGAAACAGCGTTGGTCGGCGCCGGCACCGCCGCCGGGGATGCCGAGGCAGTTCTCGGCGCAAGCGGCAGCGTCCGCTATGATCGGCGCTCGCGGGGGGAGTCGGGGCATGCAGACCGGTACGCGGAGGACTCGGTGAGCGAACGGATCGTCCAGCTCAGGGCGGCGGACTTCGGCGAGGCGATGGACCTGCTCAACTACGCCTTCGGCTACTCGCACGGCCCGCACGACTTCCCGTCGCTGCTGCCGAAGGTCTACCGCCCCACCGACGAGCTCATGCGCTGCAACTACGCGATCCGCCGCGACGGCCGGCTGGTGGCGGCGGTCGGCATCTTCCCGCTGACCTGGCACGTAGGCGGCGCGGCGCTGCGCGGGGCCTGCATCGGCGGCGTCTCGACGCATCCCCGGTATCGCGGCAGGGGCCTGATGCGCGCGCTGATGCGCCACTGCGTGGAGGAGATCCGCGCCGCCGGCCATCACCTCTCGTGGCTCAGCGGCCGCAGGCGCCGCTACCGCCACTTCGGCTACGAGCAGTGCGGGACCGAGCTGCGGTTCACGCTGGAGCGGGACGATCTGCAGGCAGCCGGCGTGGACGGCACGGGCATCGAGTTCCGGCGCATGACCGAAGACGACTCGCTGCTCGCGGACGCGCACCGCCTGCACGCCGGGCAGCCCATGCGCTGCGAGCGTCCGCTCGCGGAGTTCGTCGCGATCTGCTGTAGCTGGAACAACCGGCCGTACGCCGCGGTCGCCGGCAGCGGGCTGGCCGGCTACCTGATCGCGGGCGGCGACGCATCGCAGGTCACCGAGCTGGTGGCCGCCGACGTACCGACCACGCTGCGCATCGCCGCCGCGTGGTGCGCCCACCGGGACATCCCCTCGGTGACGGTCGCCGTGTCGCCCGCACACACCGCGCTGGTGCGGAGCCTCGACGCCATCGCGGAGGGCACGACCGTGCGCTTCGCCGACAGCTGGCAGGTGTTCGACTGGCCGGCGGTGCTGACCGCCCTGCTCCGCGAACGCGTCCGCGCAGGCGATGCCGAGCCGGGCAGCCTGGTCCTGCAGATCGGCGAAACGGACCGGCTGCGCCTCCACGTCGACGGCACTGGCGCCGCCGCGATGCCCACCGACGAACCGGCGCAGATCACGATGGACGAGATCGCGGCGATGCGGTCCCTGTTCGGCCCCCTGCAGCCGCCACTACCGCTCTCGTGGTTCCCGCTGCCGGCGCACCTGCCGCACGCCGACCGCGTCTGACGTCGGACCCGAGTGTCAGCCTTTCAGTGAACCCAGAAAAATCCCTTTGATGAAGTAGCGCTGCAGGAACGGGTACAGGGCGATGATCGGGCCGATGGTGATCACGATCACCGCCGCCTTCGCCGCCTCCGACGGCACCTTGGTCGCGTACGTGGACAGGAACTGGTCGAGCGCGTCGGTGGTCTCCTGCTCCCAGGCGCGCACCAGCCGCCGCAACAGCGTCTGCAGCACCACCTTCGATTCGCTGGTGAGGTAGATGAGGGCGTCGAACCAGGAATTCCAGTGCAGCACCGCCGTCCACAGGGCGATGGTCGCGATCGCCGGCTTGGCGAGCGGCACGATGATGCGCACCAGTACCTGCAGGTAGCTGGCGCCGTCGATGAACGCCGACTCCTCGTAGGCCGCGTCGATGGTCATCAGGAAGTTGCGCATGATGATCACGAAGTAGGCCTGCGCGATCAGCGGCAGGATCAGCGCCCAGCGCGTGTCGAGCAGGCCGATGCCACGCACCAGCAGGAAACGCGGGATCAGGCCGCCCGAGAAAAACAGCATCAGCAGGAAGTAGAGCGTGATCCACTTGCGGCCCGGCAGGTCGCGCTTGGCCAGCGGATAGGCGGCCAGCAGCGTCATGGCGAGCGTCAGACCGACGCCCAGGACGGTGCGGTAGATGGAATTGTAGTAGGCGACGCCGGCGTTGCCGAACTCCGAGAACGCGAACCGGTAGGCGCCGGCGGTCCAGTGCTCGTTCCACACCCGGAAGCCGAGCGTGCCGGCCTCCTCGGCCGGCGCGAACGACAGCACCAGGGTGGACCAGAACGGATAGAGGATGGTCAGACAGTAGAGTGAGAGCAGCGTCAGGTTGACGGCGTCGAAGCCCACGTCGCCGCCGCTCCGCCGGCGCAGGACCCGCGGCTTCAGTGCCGCGGCGCTACCAGAGGCCATAGTCGCTGTAGCGGCGCACGATGACGTTGACGCCGAGCAGCAGGGCCAGCCCGATGCCGTTCTTGAACAGGCCCACGGCAGTCGAGAAGTCGTAGCGCCGGTCGATCAGTCCGACCCGGAACTCGTAGGTGTCGATGATGTCTCCCACCTCGTATACCAGCGGGGTGTACAGGTTCAGCACCTGATCGAAGCCGGCCTCCATGATGTTGCCGATGCGCAGCAGCAGCAGGATGGTGAGCACCGGCACCAGCGACGGGATGGTGATGTGCACGGCGCGCTGCAGGCGGTTGGCGCCGTCGATCGACGACGCCTCGTACAGTTCCGGATCGATCGAGGCGATCGCCGCCAGGTAGATGATCGCTCCCCAGCCGGCCTCCTTCCAGATGTCCGACGTGATCAGCAGCGGGCGGAAGAACGCCTCATCGGTGAACAGGTTCACGGCCGGAGTCCCGAACAGGGTTGCGGCCAGCGCCACCAGTCCGCGCTGCGGCGACAGCACCTCGAACAGCATGCCGGACAGCACCACCCAGGACATGAAGTGCGGGAGGTAGGAGATCGACTGGATCGTCCGTTTCACCGGCATGGTGCCGACCTCGTTGATCAACAGCGCCAGCAGCAGCGGCGCGGGAACGGCGAAGCCGATGCGGAGCAGGCTCAGGATGACCGTGTTGCGCATGATCCGGCCGAAGAACGGGTTGCTGAACAGCATCTCGAACTGGATGAAGCCGGCCCAGGGGCTGGCCCAGACGCCGCGCCCGATCTGGAACTCCTTGAAGGCGATCTGCACGCCGTAGATCGGGATGTAGTGGAAGATGAAGACGGCGGTCATGGGGAACAGCAGAAACAGGTAGAGCGGCGCCATGCGCCTGGCCTTGCGCCACTTCTCGCCGCGCTGCCGCTCGGCCAGCGCCGCGTCCCTTACCGCGCTCGCCATTCTTTCAACCCTCCAGAGAAGAAAAGAGGGGGTGAAGTCTCTTCACCCCCTCGCCTCCAATACTCAGATCGTTCCGGTCAGTAGACGATGTTGCCCTTCAGGAATTCGGCACGGATCGGCATCTTCTTCATCTCGTCCAGCCACTCCTGGCCGCCCGCGTCCAGCCACTTCTTCACGTAGGCGTCCCAATCGGCTTCGATGTCGACCTGACCCAGGATCGCCTTGTACAGGAACTCATCCTCGATCGTGGTCAGGGTGTCGCCGTAGCGGCGGTTCAGCTCACCGACGCGGGTTTCCGCCAGCCAGTCCATCCGGTAGGAGTTGGTCTGCAGCTCGCGGCCGCGCCCGTCGATCGCGTAGTTCTCCAGGAAGCTGGCCAACTGGAACGGCAGCATGTACTTGAAGCGGGTGCGGGTCTGCACGCCGGGATAGGATTCGCCCCAGCCGCCGACCTGGTAGTTGCCCTCCGCGATCTCGGCCATCGGCCGCAGCATCGCCGCGGAGTTCCACTCTTCGCCCTGCCAGTCGAAGTGGACGCCGGGCTGCCCGAACTCGGCCTGCACCCAGACGCGGTCGTCGCCGTAGCGCGCCCAGTCCAGCACCTCCAGGATCTTGACCAGCTTCTCGTCGGAGACCTTGGCGCCGATGTTCATGTAGCTGGCGCCGATGTTGCCGGTGTCCTTGCCGGACGGCGCCCCCTGTACGCCGGTCGGTCCGACCGGCGGCGGCACCATCAGGACCTTGACGCCCGCGGCCGCTTCTTCCTCGGTGGCGAAGGCGTTGGGCGGCCGCGACCAGAAGCGCTCGTTCTGCCCGCCGGCGTACCAGGCACTGGAGATGCCGGCGCCGATGATGCCCTGGCCGACCTTCTCCCAGTACTTGCCGACCGACAGGCTGGCGAACTCGCTGTCCAGCAGCCCCTCGTTCCACCACTCGTTCGCGTGCAGCAGGAAGTCCTTGTAGCGGGGAGAGACCGCCCAGAAGTAGAGCTCGCCGTCGACCAGCGAGTTGCCGCCCCCCGCCGGCCGCGCCCAGTTGGGGGCGTAGTGCACGCCGTAGGCGCCCATCAGCGGACTCCAGGTCCAGAAGATGTTGTTGCTGGAGCCCCACGGGATCGTGTCGTTCTTGCCGTTGCCGTCCGGATCCTGGTCGCGGAACGCCTTCAGCAGCCCCTCGAACTGGTCGAGGGTGAAGTCCTCGTCCAGGTAGAAGACGCGGCCCAGCGGATCGATCTGCATCGCCTGATCCAGGTTCGGCACCGTGAAGCCGACGTTCTCGGCCCAGTCGCTGCGGAAGGTGGCGAAGGTCAGCAGGGTGTCGGCGTTCTCGCCGATCATGTGCAGCGCCACGTACTCGGTCGGGTCGTCGGGGCTCTGGCCCAGCAGCCAGCCGATCGGGTAGAAGTCGTCGAGCAGCGCGGTGTACTGGGGTGCGTGCTCCTGGATCATCTCCACCGGGATCGTGCGGGTGAGTCCCTGCGCCAGACCGTCGAACGGGTCGATGGGGCAGAACAGGTCCGGACACTCGCCGGTGGCGAGCAGCAGGCTCACCTTCTCCTTGTCGCCGTGGTAGACGCCGTTGGGGACGATGCGGACGTTGAACCGCTCCTCCACCTGGTCCAGGAACCAGGTCGACTCCTCGCCCGAGCGGATCTCCATCAGGAACGAGATCTCCATCGGGGCGGCGGCTCCGGCCGAGGTCTGGCCGGCAGCCCCCGCGAGCAGCGGCGCCAGGGCGAGCAGCCCTGTGAGTGCGGCGAAGCGAAATCGTGTCAGTCTCATGGCGTACGCAACCTCCGTGCATCCCGCTGAAGCATCACTTTGTGGGGAATGTCGTCAGAGCCTACCCCGGAGCCGGTTTCCGGCCAAGCCGATCACGGCTACCGTGGCGCCATGGCACGCACCGGCACCCGGCCCAACATCCTGTGGATCTGCACCGACTCGCAGCGCCCGGACACGATCGGCGCGCTGGGCAACCCGCACATCCGAACGCCGACCCTGGACCGGCTTGCCGAGGGAGGCGTCGCCTTCACCCGCGCCTACACGCAGAGCCCGATGTGCACCCCGTCACGGTCCAGCTTCCTCACCGGCACCTATCCCAGCACCGCGCACGCCTGCCGCAACGGCGTGCCGCAGTTCTCAGATCGCTTCCCGCTGGTGACCCGTCTGCTGGCCGACGTCGGCTACGACTGCGCGCTGGTCGGCAAGCTGCATCTGGCCAGCGCCTACGGTCAGGTGGAGCCACGCGTGGACGACGGCTACCGCTACTGGCGCTACAGCCACGCGCCGCGCGACGACTGGCCGAAGGGCCACGACTACGCCGACTGGGTGAAAGGCCACGGCACCACCCTGGCCGAGCTGATCAAGGACCCGAACGGCGTACCCGCCGAGCTGCACCAGACCACGTGGTGCGCGCACGAGACGATCAATTTCATCCGGGAGCAGCGCGACGGGCCGTGGCTTGCCAGCGTCAATATCTACGACCCGCACCCCCCGTACAATCCGCCGCTCTCCTACCGCCACCGCTACGACCCGAAGACGCTGCCCGGTCCCGCCTACCGCGACAGCGACCTGGCGCAGCAGGAGCGGCTGGCCGCGGTCGATTTCCAGTCGCGCGCCCGGCCGCCGGAGGAGCTGGATATGAAGAGTCCCGTGCTGCCGCGCACGCCGGGCCCCGGCGGCGTGTGGCATGACCCGGCACCGCCGAGCGACGCGCCCGCGTTCCTGGAGGCGCGGGATGCGCGCACGCTGAAGGCCGCCTACTACGCGATGATCGAGCAGATCGACGATCAGGCGCGGCGCATGCTGGAGGCGGTCGAGGAGGCCGGCCAACTCGACGACACGCTGGTGATCTTCATGAGCGACCACGGCGAGGCCCTCGGCGACCACGGCCTGATCCAGAAGGGCTGCCGCTTCTACGACAGCGCGGTGCGCGTGCCGCTGATCCTGTCCTGGCCGGGACGTTTCCAGGCCGGGCTGCGCTCGCCGGCTTTGGTGGAGCTCACCGACCTGGCGCCCACGTTGCTGGAAGCGGCCGGGCTCGAGGCCCCGCACTGGATGCAGGGGCGGTCACTGCTGCCGCTGCTGACCGGCGCCGCCCCGAGCGGGCACCACCACGACTTCGTGCGCAGCGAGTACTACGACGCCGTGGACATGCCGGACAACACGCACGCGACCATGTACCGCGACGATCGCTACAAGCTGGTCGTCTACCACGGACACGATCAGGGCGAGCTGTACGACATGCAGGCCGACCCCCACGAGCACGACAACCTCTGGGACGCCCCCGACCGGCAGGCGCTGAAGATCGATCTGCTGCTGCGCAGCTTCGACGCCACCGTGTTCGCGGTCGACCACGGCGAACCGCGCATCGGCCCTATCTGAGAACCCGCACCGCTACAGATCGGCGAACGGCAGCGCCGTGACACCAGCGCCGAGGGGCAGGCGAACATCACCGGGATGCACCACGTATCCGGGCATCGCCACGCTTCCCAGATCCCTTTGGAACGACCTGATAGACGCGGCCATGGCCGGGCGCGGCGTGGCCGAGAGCTTCACTTCGATGGGGACGAGCCCGCCGGGGGACTCGACCACGAAGTCCACCTCCGTCCCCGCCGTCGTGCGCCAGAAGTAGACCTGCGAGTCCGTCCCCCGATGCGTCAGTGTCCTGACGATTTCGGACAGCACGGCCGTTTCCATGATGGCACCGCCCATGGGACCGGATGCGGCATGCGCAGGGTCCTTGAGACCCGCCAGCGAGCAGAGCGTGCCGACGTCGGTGAAATACACTTTCGGAGTCTTGACGAGCCGTTTCCCGATGTTGGCAAAGTAGGGGCGCAGCACGACGACCTGGTAGGTGGCCTCGAGTATGGAGAGCCAGGCCTTGATGGTGTTGAGCGCAACCCCGAGATCGCGGGCTACGTCGGACAGATTCAGAAGCTGTGCGCTTCGAGCCGCCAGCACCCGGAGGAACCTCTGATACTCGGTCAGGTCTCCGACCTGCCGGAGCGTACGCACGTCGCGTTCGAGATACGTCTGGATATAGCTTGCATGCCAGAGGGAAGCATCGCGGTCAGGCTGGATCGCGAGTTCCGGGTATCCGCCTCGAAGGAAACTCCTCCACAGCGCCCCAAAAGCATACGGCGACTGTGACGACGGCCGGTGTCCGTGCTCCCAGGCAAGCGACGCCCGCGGCCGCGCCTCCGCCTCCCGCCTGGACAGCGGCAACAGGCGTAGCATGGCCGCACGGCCCGCCAGCGATTCGGTCACCTGCTGCGCAAGCAACAGATTCTGCGACCCGGTCAACAGGTATTGACCGTTGCGTGCGCGGTCCGCGTCGATCGCCTCCTTGACGTAGGGAAGCAGGTCGGGGGCGTATTGGACCTCGTCGAAGATGGTTGGCGGTGGGTACAGCTTCAGGAAACCGCGCGGGTCTTCCGTGGCGGCCACACGAACATCTGGGGGCTCCAGAGAGACATAGCGGCAACGCCGCCCGAACAGGTGTCGCAGCAGGGTCGTCTTGCCGGACTGGCGCGGCCCGGTCAGCACAACGGCGGGAAACTCGGCCGTCGCCTTCGTGACGATCGATTCCAGCGAGCGCTCAAGATACGGTGAACTCACTACTCGACATTATGCATTCGTAGTGCAGAATGTCCAGGAACATGCCCGGTGACGCCGAACGGGCTCCTCGCGTCCCCTGTCGTTGGACGCTAACTGCCGCCGGCCAGCAGCGCGTCGATCTCGGCGCGGGTGGGCAGGGCCGGAATCGCCCCGTGGCGCATCGCGCCCCGCGCGCCGGCCGCGTTGGCCGCCTCCACCAGCCGGAGGAGCGCTCCCCGGTCGAGCTCCTCCAGCGTGCGCGGCTCGGCCACCAGACCGGCAATGAACGCCGCCAGGAACGCGTCGCCGCAACCGGTGGTGTCGACCACTTCGGCGTCGAAGCCGGGAACGCTGCCGAAGACGCGGCCGTCGTCGAACCAGGCACCGTCGGCGCCGAGTGTGATCAGGCACAGCCGCACTCCCAGGTCGAGGATGCGCCGGCACCCGGCCCGCAGGTCATCGGTGCCGGTCAGCAGCTTCAGCTCCACCTCGTTGAGTTTGGCGATGTCCGCGTATCGCAGCGCCTCCACGATGGCGTCGCGGGCGGCCGCTTCTCGCGGCCACACGCCCGGCCGGTAGTTGGCGTCGAAGGCCACCAGCACGCCGTCCTCCCGCGCCCAGCGCGCGGCCTGCAAGGCCGCGTCCCGCGCGTCGGCGCTTAGCGTCACCGATCCGTAGGTGAAGACCCGCGCGCCCGCCAGGTAGGAGCGGTCCAGATCCTCCGGGCGCAGCAGCGTGTCGGCCCCGCGGAACAGCACGAAGTCCTGATCCACCGGGCTGGAGGTCGCCACCAACGCGATCGTCGTCTGGCCGCCGGCGACCGGCAGGCAGTGGGCGGCATCGACCCCCTCCTGACGCAGCAGCTCCAGCAGACGGCTGCCGAACGAATCGGCGCCGACCCTCCCCACGAAGCCGGTGTCGATCCCGAGGCGCGCCAAGCCCACCGCGACGTTGGCCGGCGCCCCGCCCGGCGCCGGCGTGAAGGTCCGCGCCGCCCCCAGGGTGGTCCCCGCCGGGCCGGCGAACAGGTCGAACAACGCCTCGCCCAGACTGATCACGTCAGGCATGTGCGACCTACCGCCTCCGCTCGTTCAATTCGTCGAGCATCAGCCGGTACCGTTCACGACGCATGCATCCGGCAAGAGTGACTGCGTATTCAGAAACCTGAGCGCGGTTCGTCAACGACCTACTGCCGGTAGACATCTCTACGATGACCGACGTGCAGCACAAGCACAACGAACTTGCGCAGCTCTTTCGCGGCCCGATCATCGCACTCAACGCTCCATGTCAAGGCCTTGCTCCAGTTCGTCCAGGTCCAGCGCTTGGCGGGATGTTCCAGACGATTCAAGGCCAGGTATTCCTCTTCCAGGTCATCGAGGTACTCCAAGACGGCAGATGTAGAACGTCTTGGTGTGGCCGGCACGAGAGACGAGATCGTCCATGCGGCGCTCGATATCGGGAGGTAACCGTATGGTGATCATGCGAGTCTCATCCTATCACCGAGGCCTCCCGCCCATCACCGGGCGCACCGGGAGGCTCCGGGAGGCGAGGGACCCGTCTCGACATCCAGATCGCTCTCGGATACGTTGCAATCAGGAGCAGGATCGGCATGACCGGAGCCATGACCGCGACGCGGCCCGCACCGCGGACGGCAGCCGCCGGCAGGCGGAGACTCTTCACGCGCGAGGAGTATCAGGCCATGGGACGGGCAGGAATCCTCGACGAAGACGAACGTGTCGAGTTGCTGGGAGGTGAGATCATCGTCATGGCGGCCATCGGCAATCGTCATGCCGCGTGCGTGCTCCGGATGACCAGCGCACTGAACGTCTCGCGGCTCACCGGCAGGGCGTTCCTCCAGGTGCAGAACCCGGTTGCCGCCGATCCGCTGTCCGAACCGCAGCCCGATCTGATGCTGCTGGCACACCGGGATGACCACTACGATTTCGACCACCCGAGCCCGGAGGAGGTGCTGCTGCTGGTGGAGGTCGCCGACTCCTCCCTCGACTACGACCGCGGCACCAAGGTGCCGTTCTACGCGACGTCCGGCATCCGTGAGGTATGGATCGTCGACCTGGAGCGCGACCGGATCGAATCGTACCTGGAGCCCGAGGCGGGAAGGTATCGGGTGATGCGGCGCTACGAGCCGGGAGAGGCCCTGGCGCCGTCGGCGCTGCCCGACCTGCGACTCGACGTGGCCTCGATCATTCCCGCCCGGTCTCGGTCCTGAAGCTGGACCGCACGCAGCCAGGCGGCAGACCGGTGAAGGCGCGAATCGGGGTGATCGGCACCGGCTGGTGGTCCACCGCCGCGCACCTGCCGGCGCTGATCGGCAACCCGGATGCCGACCTGGTGGGGATCGCCGACCTGCGGCCGGAGGTGCTGCGCAAGGCGGCGGACCACTACGCCATCGGCACCACCTACACCGACTACCGCGAGCTGCTCGACCGGCACGAGCTGGACGGTGCGGTCGTCGCGGTCTGGCACGCCGCCCACTACGAGGTGGCGCGCGCCGTGCTGGAGCGCGGCCTGCACCTGCTGCTGGAGAAGCCGATGGTGCTGCGGGCGGCCGACGCCCGCGAGCTGATCCGGCTGGCCGAGCGCCGCGACCGCCAGATCATCATGAGCTACCCTTGGCAGTTCATCGACATGAGCCTGCGCGTGCACGACGTGGTGGCCGGCGGCAGTCTCGGCCGGATTCACTACGTGTCCAACACCTTCAGCTCGGAGCCGCTGTACCTGTACCGCGGCGACGACCGCGCGGACGACCCGTCGATGGCCGCCGCCTACCCGGTGGTCGGCCCCGGCGACGTGTACAGCGACCCGGAGCGCTCCGGCGGCGGCCAGGGCCACCTGCAGATCACCCACTCGGCGGCGCTGATGTTCTTCCTCACCGGCGGGCGCGCGGCGCAGGTGACGGCGATGATGAACCACCTGGACGTCGCGGTGGACGTGGCCGACGCCATCGCGGTGCGCATGGAGGACGGCTGCCTGGCGACCGTCGGCTCGACCGGCGGCGTCACCCACGCGGCAGGCAAGCTGGACCTGCAGCTCTACGGCACCGAGGGGTGGATCGACCTGGACTACATTGAGGGCACCGGGACGATCTACCACGCCGACGGCACCTCCGGAAAAGGCAGAATCGAGCCGCTGGCCTGCGACCCGGCCACCTACGCCGGCCAGCCCGGCGCCGACTGCCCCGGCGCCGGCGCCTCCTACCCCGCCCACCTGCCGTCGGTCAACCTGGTCGACGTGATTCTGGGGCGCGACCGCAACCGCTCCCCCGGCACCTGGGGCTGGCGCTCGGTGGAGCTGCTCGACGCCGCCTACCGCTCGGCCGGCCGCGGCGGACAGCCGGTCAGCATCGCCTCGCTCTACGACGACAGCTAAGGAGTCAACGATGAAGATCGCATCGATCGAGGCCTTTCCCCTCGAATACCCGGAACCCCACTACAAGGGGACCTTGCGCTACATCACGCTGGCCAAGGTGACCGCCGACGACGGCACGGCCGGCTGGGGCGAGTGCATCTCGCAGTTTCCCGAGTCGGCGCTCGCCACGGCCACGATCATCGAGCGCGGCTACGCGCCGTTGCTGGTCGGCGCCGACCCGCTGGACGTCGAGGCGCTCTGGCGCACCATGACGGGCCGCACTTGGTGGTACGGACCGGAGGGCATCGCCGCGTTCGCCTTGAGCGCCGTCGACATGGCGCTCTGGGACCTCAAGGGCAAGGCGCTGGGCCTGCCGGTGAGCCGGCTGCTCGGCAGCCAGCTCCACACCGAGGTGCCGGCCATGGCCTCCATCATCTTCGACATGGAGGACACGGCGTGGACGGATGACGAGTTCCGCTGGATGTGCGACCAGGGCTACCGCATCGTCAAGGGCGGCTGGGGCATGCGTCCGGAGGCGGTGTTCGGCCAGGACCGCAGCGCCGACCTGGCGCTGGTGGAGCGCATCCGCACGATCATCGGCAACGAGCGGGAGCTGGTGGTCGACACCCCCGGCGTCTGGGACCTGTGGGACGTGCCGACCGCGCTTCAGCGGTTCCGGGACCTGGAGCCGTACGGGCTGAAGTGGATCGAGCAGCCGCTGCTGCCCTCCGATCTGGCCGGCCACGCGCGACTGCGGGCGGCGGTGCGCACGCCGGTCGGCACCGGCGAAGACGAGTGGGACCGCGAGAGCTACGCTCGCCTGATCCGCTCCGGCGGGGTCGACGTGGTGCAGATGGACCCCGGCCGCTGCCAGGGGATCACCGGCTGCCGGGAGGTGATCCGGCTGGTCGAGGCCGAGCACCTGCACTACAGCATGCACACCTGGAGCAGCGCCCTGAACACGGCCGCCAGCGTGCACCTGATGGCGATCTCCGACCGCGGCGTGGCCATGGACTTCAAGCCGCACGAATCACCGATGCAGCACGAGCTGGTTGCAGACCCCTGGGTCCAGCAGGACGGCATGCTGGCCGTCCGGGACGCCCCCGGCCTGGGGGTCGAGGTGCTGCCCGAGGTGGTGAGCACGTACCGGTTCACGTGACGGCCGCGTGACGGAGACGATGGCCGATCAGCGGCGCGCGCCCATCCCCGTGCCGGCCAACCCGGACCTGCCGGGCATGCCGCTCCACCTGCGCGTCAACCGCGCGGAGTTCCACCTGGTAATCCTGCGCACCCTGGGCTCCGGCGACTGGAGCACCTTCGCCGGCATGGAGATCGAGGACTTCGTCGACTGGGTCGCCGACCTGGGCATGGAGGTGTGGTACACGCAGCCCGGCGGCATCGGCGCGCGCACCTCCGACCGCCTGCACACCTGGTACGCCGACCCTCTCAAGTCGGCGCTGACCTTCGACACCGCACCGGACGACCTGGCCGAGCGGTTCCTGAGCCGCGCGCACGCGCACGGCATCCTGGCGATCTGCACCTTCAACATGAACCTCTGGGAAAGCGTGGGCATGCTGCACCCGGAGTGGCGTATCCGCGACCTCCCCGACGGCCGCAGCATCCGGCCCAACACCTCCTTCATGTGCCACAACTCGCCGTTCGGGGACTTCCTGATCGACTACCTGGAGGACTACGTCACTCGCTACGACGTCGACGGCGTGTGGTTCGACGACTGCAACTACGGCTCGCGCGGGGCGTCGCCGTTTCCGGCCGGCTGCACCTGCCGCTGGTGTGCGGAGCGGTTCCGCGCGGAGGCCGGCGCCGAGTTGCCGCAGCGGGTCGATCACGCCAGCCTGGGCTTCAAGCGCTGGGTGCGCTGGCGCTACCGGAATCTGCGCGAGTTCCAGAACCGGATCGCGTCGAGCGTGCGCGCGATTCGCGAAGGCGCCACCGTGCGGTTCAACAGCTACCCGCGGCCGCACATCCCCTGGACCTCCGCGAACGAGCTGGCGACGATCCGCGGCCAGGCGCAGTTCTTCATCGAGACCGAATACCCGCTGCTCGGCCCGCACCTGACCGCCAAGGTGGCCCGCGCGCGGGGCGACTGCGAGATCTGGGGCCACGCGCCACAGCCGATCGGCCCGGTCGGCTGGGCACCCTACCAGGAGCCCACCTACATGGCGCGGGTGGCGCTGGGCGCGCTGGCCAACGGCGTGCACGCCGAGAGCCCGGTCGACTACCACCATCCCGAGCAGCAGCGCTTCGTGTTCGCGGAACTGGCGCGGCGCCGCGAGTTCGTGGGCGGGGACAGCCTCAGGCAGTGCGCGCTGCACCTGTCGCAGCAGACCCGCGATTTCCACTACGCCGCGCACCCGCCGATCGGCCGCGATCTGGTCGAGCGGTTCCGGCAGACGCTGGATGCCGACCGGGAGCTGGCGGCGCTCGCGCAGGGGCCGATCATGGCGCCTGCGCTGCGCGAGCTCGCGCAGGAGTGCGAGGGCTCCGACCGCTACTGGAAGCAGTGGGCGGGCGTGGCCGAGATGCTGGAGCGCAGCCACATCCCGTTCGACGTGCTGTTCGACGATGAGCTGACCGCCGAGGGCCTGTCCGGCTACCGCGTGCTGGTGCTGCCCGACTCGGTCTGCCTGTCGGACGCCGAGTGCGCGGCGATCAGCGCGTGGGTGGCTGACGGCGGCACGCTGGTCGCCACCTACCAGACCTCGCTCGCCGACGAATGGGGGGATCGTCGAGACCGGTTCGGTCTATGCGAGGCCTTCGGCCTCCGGTACCGCGGCACCTACGACGCGGAAGGCGACGGCGGCACCATCTACGTGCTGCACGACCGGCTGGCCCGGCACGGCGCGTGGATCGCCTTCGCCGGCCAGCACACGGAGGTGGGGACGCCCGGCGCCCATACCGAGACGCTGGCGACGCTTTCGGTGTACCGCTCGCTGATGATGCATCCGCTCGGCAGCGCCGTCGATGCCGCCAATACGGACCGCCTCGACTCCGGCCACGTGGGCATCACCGCGCATCGGCACGGCCGCGGCCTTGCCATCTACGTCTCCGGCGACATCGGCACGGCCTTCTGCGATCACCCGGTACCGCGCCTGGCCGAACTGTTCGCGAACCTCGTGCGGCAGGGCGGCCTGGCCCTCACGATCGACGCGCCGCCGCGCCTGCTGGCTGCGGCGCGGACGCGCGGTCCAGCCGAAGGCGGCGACGGGTCGCGCATCGAGGTCCACCTGTACGAACGCATGCTGCCGCTGCTGCCGTGGGACCGCCAGCATCCGGATGTGCAGACCTGGGGCGCCCTGGATCCGCCGACCACGTTCCGGGACATCGCCATCACGATGAACGAAGGAGAGGTCGTCCGCGCGCGGCTGCCGCTCTCCGGCCGCGAGCTGACCGTCAGGGACGGGACGGTCGTCGTTCCGGAGGTGGTGCTCCATGAAGTGGTGGAGCTCACCCTCGCCCCGTAGCACCCGCATCGGCCGATGACGCCGGACTGCCGGGTCACCGTCACCGCCGACCGGTTGCCGGGACGGATCAGCCGGTTCCACTACGGGCAACTCTTCGAGTATCTGTGCGAGCTGGTGCCGTCGCTGTACGGGGAGAAGCTCGACGACCCGGGCTTCGAGGGCATCGTGCCGTGCTCCGCCCACTTCCTTCCGGGCGCCGACCGACAGCCCCGGCCGTGGCGGCTCACCGGAGCCGTCCACCGGGCCACCTTCGACCGGGACGACCAAGCGCCGTATGCCGGCGAGCGCTGTGCACGGCTGACCATCCGCAGTGCCGGCTCCGGCCCGGCAGGAATCGCCCAGCCGGGAATCGCCGTTCGGGCCGGCGCCTGCTATCGGTTCACCGTCAGCGCCCGCGCCACGGGACTCACCGCCGGGCTGACCGTCCGGCTGGTGGCCGCCGGCCGGGTGCTGGCCGCGCACCGGTTCGATGCCGTAGGCGGCGACTGGTCACGGCTCTCGGTCGAGCTGCGCGCCGAACAGGACGTTCGTGACGCCAGCCTGGAGCTGCTCACCGCCGGTCCGGGCACGCTGTGGCTCGATGCCGCCTCGCTCCGCGGGACGGACACCGAAGCGGGCTGGCGCCCCGACGTGGTGGCGGCGCTGCGCTCCCTGCAACCGGGCATGCTCCGCTTCGGCGGCACCACGATCCGCAAGCACTTCGAATGGAAGGACTTGGCTGTGCCGCCCGAGCGGCGCCCCGCCTTTCCCGACGCCGGCGGCAGCACGCAACCAGGGAACGTGGGCGTGGACGAGTTCCTGGAGCTCTGCCGCGCGATCGATGCCGAGCCCCTCGTGTGCGTGCGCTTCAGCGATCGGCATCCCGGTGATGCCGCCGCGTTGGTCGAGTACTGCAACGGCAGCGCGGACAGCCGCTGGGGCCGCCACCGCGCCGAGCTGGGCAGGCCCGAACCCTGGGGCGTACGCTACTGGCAGATCGGCAACGAGGTGCGCGGCGCGGCGTATGAGCGCAGCCTCCCCGCGTTCTGCCGCGCCATGCGTGCGGTCGACCCGAGCATCCGGCTGCTCTCCTCCTACCCCACGCCGGGGGTGCTGGCAGGAGCAGGCGCGCAGCTCAGCCACACCTGCCCGCACCTCTACTACGCGGCCGACCTGCAGCGCTGCGCGGCCGAGCTGCGCGAGCTGCAGGCGCTGATCGGCCGCCACGCCGGCGCCGCCTCCGTGCGGGTGGCGATCACCGAGTGGAACGCGTCCAACCCCGACTGGGGACCGGGCCGCGCCGAGCTGATGACGCTCGGCAACGCCCTGGCGTGTGCGCGCTTCCACAACCTGCTGCACCGCAACGCGGCGCTGGTGCCGATCGCCATCCGCTCCAACCTTGCCGACAGCTTCTGCGGCGGAGCCATAGAGACCGACCAGAGCCGCATGTACTGCCGGCCGGTCTACTACGTCCAGCAGCTCTACGCCACCCTGGGCGGGCGCCTGCCGCTGCGCTGCCAGGCGTCGCCCGATGCACCGGACGTGAGCGCCGCCCTCACCGAGGACGGCGAAGAGCTCGTCCTGCACGTGGTCAACGACCGCGATCACGATCGACGCTGCACGGTCGACCTTTCGGCGATCGCGCCCGACCCTGGCCCGGCCGATGCGTGGCTGCTGGCGGACACGCGGCAGGCCGGCAGCGCCAACGCCGTGAATTCGTTCGACGACCCGCAACGGGTCAGCACCGCACCCGTAGCGATCGCGGATTCCGGCCCGATGTTCGACGCCGAGCTACCCGCCTTGAGCGTGACCGCGGTGCGAGTGCGGCGCGGCGGCGTTGTACGATGACGGCGGCGCGCCGTGCCCGTGCCCTCGCGGAAGCGCGCCAACGGCGTCGGTTGCGGAACCCTGCGATCCAGCTTACGGCATTCGCCCTGGGGGTCATCTCCGTCGCGGTGAACTCGAACCTGCTGCTGCAGGGGATCGACTACCTGCTCGACGCGCGCGACGTGGTCGGCAGGTTCACGCTGCTGACTCTGAACGCCGCCTACCGGCAGCGGCTGTTCTGGGGCTTTGTGCTGCCCGGCGTGCTCGGAGCCGGCTGGCTGACGTCGCTGCTGGTCATCGGCCGCGCCTACGCCGGCTACGCCCTGCACCGGCGCTGGTGGATGTCGCAGACCGGCTCGACCCCGTTCTGGTGGCTGTCGCCGGGATCGGGGTACCTGGTGCTGCTGTCGCGGTTTCTGCTGGTGACCGCCATCCAGGGCGGCGCCGGCCTGCTGATCGTGCTGGTCCGGCTTCTGTCGGTACCCGCGGCGCTGGTCGCCACCGAGGAGCTGTGGCGGGCGATACTGGTGTACGCGGGTGGCGGAGCGATCGCCTTTGCGGCTCGGGTACCGATCCGCGCCCGTGTGGAAGCGGCGATCGGACGCCGCCAAGCCATCGCAGCAGCACAAGGAGGACAACAATGACGATCTGTCTGATTGGAGCGTTCGACACCAAGGGGACCGAGTACGCCTTCGTGCGAGATCGGATCCAGGAGCGCGGCCACCAAGCGCTTACCGTCAACACCGGCGTGCTGGGGTCCACCGACTTGTTCGCCGTCGACGTGGAAGCGGACGAGGTCGCCCGCGCCGGCGGCGCCGACCTGGAGCGGCTGCGCGAACGGGGCGACCGCGGCGATGCGATGCGGGTGATGACCGCCGGGGCGCCGGCCGTGGTGGCGGGGCTCCACGAGCGTGGCCGTATCGACGCGGTGCTCGGCATGGGCGGTACCGGCGGCACCACGGTGGTGACCGCGGCCATGCGCGCGTTGCCGCTCTCCGCACCCACGGTTTGCGTCTCCACCGCCGCCGCCGGGGACGTGGGCCCGTACCTGGGCACCCGCGGGATCACCATGATCCCGTCGATCGTGGACGTGGCCGGGATCAACCGCATCTCGCGCATCATGCTGACGCGGGCAGCCGCCGCGGTGTGCGCGATGGCAGAGGCGTCGCCGCCCGCGGACGAGGCTGATCGGCCGGTCATCGCCGCGTCGATGTTCGGCAACACCACCGAGTGCGTGGACGCATGCCGCGAGCAGCTCACGGCACAGGGCTACGAGGTGCTGGTGTTCCACGCAACCGGCACCGGCGGACGCACGATGGAGAGCCTGGTGCACGACGGGCTGGTCGACGCCGTGCTCGACATCACCACCACCGAGTGGGCGGACACCGTCTGCGGCGGCGTGTTCGACGCCGGCCCCGAGCGGCTGGACGCGCCCGGTAAGATGGGGATCCCGCACCTGATCGTGCCGGGCTGCGTGGACATGGCCAACTTCGGCGGCATGGACACCGTCCCCGAGCGCTACCGGCAGGCGGAGCGCACCTTCTACGAGTGGAATCCGTCGGTGACGCTGATGCGCACCGACGCCGAGGAGAACCAGCGGATGGGCGAGGTGTTTGCTCGCAAGGCCAACGCCGCCTCCGGACCGGTCGCCTTCCTGGTCCCGATGCGAGGCGTCTCCATCCTGGACGGCGACGGACAGCCGTTCTGCGACCGCGCGGCCGACGCGGCGTTGCTGCAGGCGCTCAAGGCCGGCCTGCGCGGCGACATCGCGGTTGAAGAGATCGACTGCAACATCAACGATTCCGCGTTCGCCGCCCGGGCGGTGGCGATGCTGCTGGATCTGATCGCCCGCGGGCGGGGATAGTCCTGCCATGGCATTCACCAGGCAACAGATACTCGAGAAGCTGCGCGGCCGTATCGCGGCCGGCCAGCCGATCATCGGCGGCGGCGCCGGCAACGGCATCAGCGCCAAGTGCCAGGAGGCCGGCGGCGTCGACCTGCTGGTGATCTACAATTCCGGCCGCTTCCGCATGAACGGGCGCGGATCGCTGGCCGGCTGCATGCCGTACGGCGACGCCAACGCGATCGTGATGGAGATGGCCGGCGACGTGCTGCCGGTGGTGCCCGGCACGCCGGTGCTGGCCGGCGTCTGCGGCACCGACCCGACGCGCCTGATGGACCGTTATCTGCTTCAGATCCGGGATGCCGGCTTCTCCGGCGTCCAGAACTTCCCGACCGTGGGCCTGATCGACGGCCTGTTCCGCGCCAACCTGGAAGAGACCGGCATGGGCTATGCGCTGGAGGTGGAGATGATCCGCCTGGCACGCGAGCTGGAGCTGTTCACCTCGCCCTACGCCTTCGACGCGGAAGAGGCTGCCGCCATGGCACAGGCGGGCGCCGACGTGGTGGTCGCCCACATGGGCCTGACCACCAAGGGAACGGTCGGCGCGGAGACGGCGCTGGAGCTCCCCGAGTGCCCGGCCCGGATCCAGGAGATCGCCGACGCCGCGCGGGCGGCACGGGACGACGTCATCGTGCTGTGCCACGGCGGGCCGATCGCCATGCCGGAGGATGCGGAGTACGTCCTGCAGCGCACCCACCGAGTAGACGGCTTCTACGGCGCCTCCAGCGTCGAGCGCCTGCCGACCGAGGTGGCGATCACCGACCAGATGAAGCGCTTTCGCGCGATCAGGAGCCGGTAACATGAGCCCGCGCCGTTCACGAGTCGGCACATATTTTCGAATATGATCGAAACACACAGGACTTGGTGGACGATTTCGAGTACACTCGAATTCCGTGACACTCGCCAGGACCTTCTATCTCGACCGCCTGCGGCAGTTTCTCACCGCTCCTGCGATCATCGCCGTCGTCGGGCTGCGCCGTGTCGGCAAGAGCGTGCTGCTGCGCCAGTTCGCCGACGCGCTGCGCCCGCACCAGCAGGTCGTCTATGTCGACAAGGAGTCACTGGAGTTCGATGACATACACACGGCGCGGAGCCTGGTCGACCTCGTAGACAGCCGCACCCGGCACGACGAACCGCGCGCGGTGATCGTCGACGAGGTGCAGCAGATCGACGACTGGGAACGGGCGGCAGCAGCGCTGAACAGCCGCGAACGCACCAAGGTGATCATCTCCGGGTCCAACGCCTCGATGCTCGCGGGCGAGCTGGCGACGCGCATCGCCGGCCGATACGTGACCCTGCAGGTGTTCCCGCTGACGCTGCGCGAGTTGGGCGAGCTGCATCGGCTGCGTGGCGACGACCTCGACACCGATGCGCTCCTGCACCGCTACCTCCGGTACGGAGGACTGCCGGGACTCTTGCATACCGATCTCAGCGACATGGTCGTGACCCAGATGCTGCAGGACATCTTCAGCACCATCGCCGTCAGGGACATCATCCGCCGGCACCGAATCCGCAACGTCTCGCTGTTCGAGGCCGTGACGCGGTTCGCGATGGACAACGTCGGCAGCCTGGTGTCGGCCAAACGCATCGCCGACTTCCTGAAGAGCCAGCGGCGGTCGACCTCCGTCGACACCGTGCTCAGCTACCTTGCCCACCTCGAGGAAGCCTTCCTTCTGAACACCGCTCATCGCTTCGACATCAAGGGGAAGAAGCGCCTGACCGTAAACCAGAAGTACTACCTGGGGGACGTGGGGCTGCGAAACGGCACCATCGGGTACCGCGACGCCGACATCGGCGGCTTGCTGGAAAACCTCGTATACCTCGAGCTCCGCCGGCGCGGCTACGCCGTGACGGTGGGATCTGCCGGCGGCCGGGAGATCGACTTCATCGCCCAGGACCGGCGTGGCCTCGTCTACATCCAGGTCGCCTATCTCCTTGAGTCGAGCAGCACGATCGAACGTGAGCTGGCGGCGTTCACGACCCTGGATGACGCCTACCCGAGGGTGCTGCTGTCGCTCGATCCGCACCAGCCGTCCGACTTCTCGGGGGTCAGGCACCGGTCGCTCGCGGCCTTCCTCCTCGGGGAAGACCTGCCTGGGTAACATGGGCAGCATGGAGCCGCCACACCTCATCCGGCCCCGCGAGCTCGACACCATCGACCTGGACTGGACCGGTCGCTGGCGCGGGGTGGACATCTGGCGGATGCTCGCCGCGGCGCGGGACGGCGACGCTGCAGCGCTGCGGGAGGCGCGCCGGGCGGATGCGACTCTGGCAGACGCCGAGTTCTGGTACATGACGCCGCTCCACTTCGCCGTGCGCGAAGGGCACCTGGACGCCGTGCGTGTGCTGGTGGAGGCCGGCGCGGACCTGACCTACCGCAACGCGCTGTACGGCAACGACACGCTGCTGCAGATGGCGCTGGACCGCGGACATCAGGAGGTGGCCGCCTATCTGCGCGAGCAACTCCGCGCGCGGGCAGCTTCCTCAGGATCCCGCCACCCGATCCATGACGCGATCGAGGCGGGCAACGTCGAGTTGGTGCAGGAGCGGCTGGCGGCGGACGCGTCCGCCGCGAACGTCGGTGATCACCTGGGGCGGCGCCCCCTGCATTACGCGGTGCATGCGGGGCGCGCCGATCTGGTGGACCTGCTCCTCCAGCACGGCGCGGACATCGACGCCACGGGCTTCTCCGCCGATGACCGGATCGGCGTGGACGGCTATCGTCCCGTGGCGGTCGCGCTCTGGGACCATCCGCTGCGCCAGCGAAACGATTACGCCATGGCACGCCATCTGCTGGAACGGGGCGCCCACTATTCGATCACCATCGCCGCGGCACTGGGCGATGCTGAGCGGGTGGCCGAGCTGTTGCGCGGCGATCCGGCGGGCGCAGACGAGGCGGAGCCGTCCGGCAAGCGGCCGTTGTCCGCGGCGGCCGAACGCGGGCATCGGGAGATCGTGCGGATGCTGCTCGCCGCCGGCGCCGACCCCAACCTTCCGGAGGGCAGCCTCTGCCCGCACGGCTACGCGCTCTGGGCGGCCGCGCGCAAGGGGCACCGCGAGATCGCCGAGCTGCTGCTGGAATCCGGCGCCGACCCGAACGCCGATGTCGAGTCCTCCGGGAACCCGACCGAGTCCGCTTCGGACGGCGAGGTGCGTGCGCTGCTGTACCGCTACGGTGGACGTATGCGCCTCTCCTCGCACTTCCATCAAGGCAACGTCGACACGATCGCGGCGCTACTCGACGCGAATCCGGAGCTGTTCGATGAGCACGCCGCCGAGCAGGGGTTCACCCACTGCGTGTCGGCCGGCCATGAAGCGATGCTGCGCCTGCTGCTGGCACGCGGGTTGCGCGTCCCGCCGGTGGTCACCTACTGCCAGAGCTACCTGTGGCGCTCCGTTCCGCTCGCCCGCGTGTTACTGGAGCACGGCATGGATCCCGATCTGCCCAACTGGCAGCAGATCCGGCCGCTGCACCACATGGCGGCGCGTGGCCAGATCGAGCAGGCGAAGCTGTTCCTGGAGTACGGCGCGAGTGCCCACGCCGTGGATGAGGAGTTTCGCTCCACCCCGCTCGGCTGGGCGGCGCGTTGCGGTCAGACCGAGTTCGTCCGGTTCCTCCTGGATCACCTTACCGGGATCGGGGATGGTGCGGACGCCGCCACGCCGGCGGTCCCGGCATGGGCGCAGCCGGCCGCGTGGGCGCGGCGCCGGGGCCACGACGACATCGTCGCGCTGCTGGAGCGGCTTCGGTCATCGAAATAGGACCTCTGAGTGCGTTCCGCTGTGCGACATGCTTCTCGGGATTGTCGCGCATGAGCGTCGCGACATTGGCCAACTTCCAGCGTATCGCGGGAAGCCTTGCCGCCGCGGGAAGCCCGATCAGGTCGAAGGCCGGTTTGGCATCGTGCAGGGACAACAGGAAGGAGGCAATGTCTCCCGTCAAGCGTCGTCTGATATCCGCGTGGAGTCGGAGCCGGGTTTCTTCGAGTGCCTCCTTGCTCACACCGTCGCGCGTCATTCCCGTGAACTCTTCGCTGTACCATGCGTCGGGCGGGGGCGCAGCAGGCGCCAAGAGCTCGTGCATGGGCCGGTTGGAGCTCGCTACATAGACCATGAACACGCGGAACAGTTCCTCGGTCAACCCTTCGTTCTCGTACAGAAGCTTCACGTCAAACAGGTCACGCGGATGCTGGCGGTCAAGCGCTGCGTGAAGCTTGCCGCCGTACAGGTCCTGGAATGCGAGGACCCGCGTCTCTACAAACCCGAACCGATCAGTCACGGCCTCGCACGCCGTCATCGTCAACGGCGGCAGCACGGCGCCGCGCGAGGTCGATGTCGACGGAGAGCCGCGGCATGTCGCGGTAGAACAGGTTGATCGCCGTACCTCCCTTCAACGCGAACACTTCCTCCTGCGCGATGTGCGGCAGCACGTCGATGAGCAGGCGTGCCTGGTCGACGTAGCGGTCAAGCATCGACATCCTCCTCGGCATCCGGTGCCGCGAGCAGTTCGGCCGGCACGTAGATCCGGTACGTGGGATGTAGTTTTCCTCCTTCGAAGAGAGCCCGAGGACCGGAGCCAAAGTCGATCTTCGACGTATCTATGTGCCTGCGCCACGCGTGCCGGTGACGATCCGCGAACACGAAGAACAGTCGGCGGACCTTCACGCTTTGGCATTTGGTCAGCAGTACGGTGAGCTGCTTGGGCCGCAACGAGACCAAGCCCTCGAATATCATGTCGAGATTATGGAAGCTCACGTGGTTCGGCAGCTCGTCGAGCGCCTCGAGGATCGCTCGCTCCGGCGCCGATGTCTTGATCGGCCACCGCCAGACATCGATTGCTTGCCCTGCCGTCTCGGAACTGTCGGACTGCGCTTCACGATCGTCGATGATTCCGGTGCGGTCGTCGCCGAACAGCGCCCGGCGATGAACGACAAGTCGCGTGCCGGTCGGGAGACGCCACAGCCAGGAGGGTACGTCCCCGTACGCGTGGACGCGGGGTACATGGCCAAGAGGCAGGTAATGCGCAAAACCCGCCTGCGCAAGCGCGCTCTCGCCGCCCAGATGGACGTCATGGTTCAAGATCCACTGCAACGAGAGCAGCGGAACCTGCCATGCCGCATCAGAGCCCTGCCACACGCCTTCAGGGAGCGGGCGTCGGTACACTCCCCGGACAACTCGCTCCAGCCAACCACGTGCCACGTAGCCGTGGATGGACTTTGAGTCGATGCCCTGCCCCTTGAGCCACGACGTGTCGACCATGAAGCCCGGCGGGACTTGATTCAATAGATTTTTTAGCCTCGGGGTTCTTTGATGGCTCATAACCATCAAAATAAGATACATTCAATAACATGTCCAGACTATCTTTTATACATCTATGATTTGAATGGCTAACAGCCATTCAAAAACACCATGGTCGAAATGCACACCGCCAAGTGCTCAGCGTCACGCTGCTGGAGCGAGCGGAGCCGGAAGCTACGGAGTAAAGGTAAACGAGTAGAGCCGCGCCCGGCCGTAGAGGTGGAAGCGCAACCGTATGGGTCCGGCGCCGACGCCGGCCAGCGTCCGGTGCTCCCGCCACGCCACGGGCGCCGCGATCGAATCGGCCATGAGCGGCCGCGCATCGGCGGAGGTGTAGCCGGAGATCGGCTGGCCGGTTCGCGCGTCGAGCACCTCGACTTCGATCCAGTCCCGCCACGGGATGGCGTGATCGATGTTGACCGTGAGGCGCACCGCACCGCCGTCGACGACCTCGATCGGCTGCGTGGTCACCTCACCCGGGGCGATGGGATCGGCTGCGCGCAGGCTGGCGAAGCCGTCCTTGCGCAGCGTGGCCAGTCCCGTACAGACGCGGCCTGACGCGGGCCCGGTGAAGGTCGCGGCGGAGCTCTCGTTGACTCCCGTGTAGAACAGCAGGATCCGGTCCTCATGCTCGATGGCGCTGCCGCCGCCCAGCACCAGGAAGCCGGAGTCCCACTCGCCGCGGCCGCCGCGGGCGACGACCGGCACGCGCGGTTGCACGCGCTGAAACGGCCCGAGCGCGGAGGCGCTCACCGCCAGGCGGATGTCGCCGGTATAGATGCCGTACGCGTCGGCCACCGGCTCGTCGGGCAGCTCGCCGCGGCGCAACGCCACCCTCGCCTTGATCCGGTCCTGGCGGGTCATGTTCAGGTTGCCCTGGTGCGTGTAGCCCAGGTGGCCGTGGAATGGCCGGTAGCGGTTGAAGTCGTAGAGCATCACGTAGCGTCCCGCCTGCGGCAGCACGTAGACGAAGTGGATCTCGTGCTCCGCGCCCTCCTGCGGATCGATCGGTAGTTGCGGTCGCTTGACCAGGTGCTCGATGTCCGGGCCTTCACCGACCGAGTGCTGGCCGTATGCCTTGATGCGGCCCTCGGCCGGAGCGCTCGGGTCGATGAACAGGTGTCCGGTGTCGCCGTCCGGCCAGTGCACGCCGTCGCCGGATCGCTGCCAGTGGATGCCGTCCCCGGAATAGTGCAGGACGTAGCGCATCCTCCGGGTCACGCCCTCGAACACGTTGCCCGCCGCCTCGCCGCCGCCGTCCGCCACCGGCATCCAGGTCAGCGCCTGGTAGCGCCGATCGTCCGGGGCGTCCGGGTCGATCAGCACGCAGAAGTGGCTGGCGTCGGCCCCGTCAGGCCGGAAGCAGATGTTGTTGTCCTTCGATCCCCGGTAGTCGTAAAGGCCGAGCCTCGGCTTCTCCCAGACCACCCCGTCGTCGCTGACCGCGTAGCCGATCGAGGAGTGGTGCTCCGCCTCGAACGATACGGTCGAGCCGCGGTCGGTCCCGTAGTACCAGGCGGTGAACTGTCGCTGCATGGGATCCCAGGCGATGCTCGCCGCCCAGTTGGATGCGCGGTCGGAGTCCCACGCTTCGGCGTCGCCGGGGATCAGCACCGGATTGGCCGGATGCTTCTCCGCCCGGCCGACCACCTGCTCCGCGAGCAGACAGCCGTCGACGGCGCTCAGATCGACGAAGGTGACGTAGGTGTCCGAATGCGTTCTCATGCCAGTCATCCTCGCTGTTGCGCACCATGAAAGATGGCGACGATATCGACGCTCCCTTCGTCGTGCGTGTAGACGACGATATACGGGAGTGCAGGCACGACAACCTCCCTCGTGCCGGGGACCTGACCGAGACGTCCGGACGCGGGAAACACCCTCAGTCGCTCCACTGAACGAACCACACGATCCACAACGGCCCGTGCTGCTGATGGACTGTTGGCGGCGATGTAATCGCGGATTCTGGCAAGGTCACGGACGGCAGATATCTGCCATCGCAGCTTCATCCCATGGAGTCGTGTCCGAAGAAGGCCGCAACCTCTTCGTGCGTGGCATATCGCGCTGAAGCCTCGAGTCGGCGAGCGACCTCCTGAACCTGCTCCGGAGTGAGCTGCACGTCCGTGCGCCCTTGCACCATGTTCAGGAGCAGTTCAGCCACCTCATTCTGACGATCGCTGGGCAGGTCTTGGAGCTTCGCAATCGCCTCTTCGAGCAACTCGGTCATACGGCGATTCTATCAGCCGGCGCGACTCGAACAAGCTGCTCATCGGCCAGGAACCGCAGTGCTGAGTGCCGCCTGGCGTGTGCTACGCTGTCCGAATGATGAGCACGCTCCGGGCGCTCGTGTGGTCTGGACGGTCAGGGTTTCGCCGGCACGACCAGTGGCTGGAGCACTGTCGCCTGTATCCGGACGGCATCGGCCCCTACCTGGCCTCGGCCCTGAACGAGATCGGCGGCGTGCGGTCAACCGGCGTGCACGGCTTCGGCGTCGATCGCGAGTCGGAGATGGAAGCGCTGGCGACGTGGACCAGCGATGCGAAACGGTTCACCTACGTGGACGGCCATCAGCTCGGTCTCAATCCCGGTCGCGCCCGCCTGGAGACGGCGTTCCCGGACGCCGGCGAGATCGGGGAGCTGAACCGCCTGGACCGCTACCAGGTCTTCGTCGCCTGGGCGCACGGCGGCCCGCCGCCCGCGTGGGACGCGGCGGTCGGCGAGCTGGTCCGCGCCGGCCGGCTCGGGCTGGTGGCCCTGCACAGCGTCTGGAATCACCACGCCTACCCGCAGATCGCCGAGCTGATCGGCGCCGTTTCCGGCATCGGCCAGGTGCGGGAGGGAGTACCGATCGACGTCGAGGTGCTGTGCGACCATCCGGTCACCGATGGGGTCGGCGACTTCACGATCCGGGACGAGATCTACTTCGAGCCGCTCGAGATCGCGTCCGACGTGACCCACCTGCTGCGCGGCCGCTGGCAGGGACACGCCTCGCCGTTCGGATGGGCCCGCGAGGTGGGCGCCGGGCGAGTGGTGTACCTGCAGCCCGGCCACGAGGACTGCCCGGTGTACGCGCAGCCCGCGGTGCGCCGCCTGCTCGCCAACGCGGTCCGCTGGGTCGCCCCACGGTGAGCGAAGCGAACCTCACTCGAAGAGTGATCGGCAGCCGATGATCCGCACGCGCCCCTTCGGGCGAGCCGACGTGAGGATCCCGGAGATCGGCTTGGGCTGCTACAACCTGACCGCCGACCGGGGGGTGGACCGCGACACCGCGCTCGCCACCCTGCAGCGCGCCTACGAGCTGGGGGTGCGCTTCTTCGACACCGCGCCGATGTACGGCGCCGGCGAGTGCGACGAGCTGCTCGGCCTGGCCTTCGGCCACCTGAGCGCCGACGAGGTGCTGATCGGCGCCAAGCTGTCCGGCCCGGCCGGCGAGCACCTCGGAGACTTCAGCCGCGACTCGGTGCTGCGGGTGTTCGACCAGACGCTGCGCGCGCTGCGCCGCGACGAGGTGTTCGCGCTGCAGGTCCACGGCTTCGCCTCGCCACGCGACATCCCCCGCCAGACGGCGGAGTGGCGCGCCCTGTACGAGCCGGGGATGGCGTTCGAGGCGCTGCTGGAGCTCAAGGAGCAGGGAGCGTGCCGGTACGCCGGCGCCACCAACCACAACTCCGTGTTCCTGGCGGAGGCCGTGCGCCGCTTCCCGCTCGACGTGGTGGAGATCGCCAGCCACTACAACATCACCAGCCACGTGGCGCCACTCACCCTGCTTCCGCTGACCGAAGAACGCGGCCTGGCGACCGTCATCGCCAACCCGATCGGCGGCGGCCGGCTGGTGAGCCTGGAGACCTACCGCGCAGCGACCTACCTGGGAACGCTCCCGTTCGACGAAGCGGTCGAGATCCTGGAGCGGTTGATGCGTGACACCGGGCTTGAGCTGTACGAGCTGGCGCTGTTGTACCTGCTGCACGACCCGCGGGTGACCTGCGTGATCCCGGGGCCGCGCAACGTGGCGGAGCTCGAAGCCGACGTAGGCGTTGCGGATCGCCCACCGCTCGCCGACGAACAGGCGGCCGAGCTCGCCCGCATCGGCAGCCGGATGCTGGCCAGGAAGATGCCGGCCGAGAGCGGCATCGAGGTGGTCGGCGTGCCGCTGCGCCCCGAGTGGCTGGCAACGTCCGGCTGACCGAGCGGCTTCACAGAGGATGACTCCTCTCGAGGCGGCGAACAATTGCATTGACACTTGGCATTTTTCCCGGAAATATGCCATCGATGCTTGCACGACTACTGCAGCGCCCTCGGACGTCGTGCTTTCTGTTCGGTCCACGTGGTACCGGAAAGTCGACGTGGATCGGGCAACATTTGGCGGACGCCCGGACCTACGACCTGCTGGACACGTCCGAGGCGCTGCGCCTGGCACGCGAGCCGGCGACCCTGTTTCGGGAGGTCGAAGGACTCGCTCCCCGGACATGGGTGGTGATCGACGAGATCCAGCGCGTCCCCGAGCTGCTGAACGAGGTCCATCGCCTGATCGAGACACGCCGTCTTCGGTTCGTCCTGTCCGGGTCGAGCGCTCGCAAGCTGCGCCGCGGCGGCGCCAACCTTCTTGCGGGGCGGGCGGTGGTCGAGCACCTCTACCCCCTGGTGTCCGCCGAACGGTCGTTTCAGATGAACGTCGACGACGCGCTCCGCCACGGGACCCTTCCGCTGGCGGTCATCGGCGACGACCCTGCCGCGTACCTGACCGCCTATGCGGAGACGTACCTGCAGGAAGAGATCCGGGCCGAGGCGTTGACGCGAAGCGTGGGCGGCTTCAGCCGCTTCCTGGAGATCGCGGCTCGGCAGAACGGGCAGGTCACCAACGCCTCGGCCATCTCCCGCGACGCCGCGGTGAGCCGGTCCACGGTGCAGAACTACTTCGAGATCCTCATCGACACCCTGATCGGCACCTGGCTGCCCGCATGGAAGCTCAAGCGCGCGACCAAGCAGGTCGCGCACCCCAAGTTCTACTTGTTCGACTGCGGCGTGGCCCGCGCCCTGTCAGGAAGGATCGCCTATCCGCCGTCCCAGGAGGAGCGCGGCTCCCTGCTGGAGACGCTGCTGATCGGCGAGGTCCGCGCCTACGTCGCCTACCACAGGCTGCGATATCCGCTCCATTATTGGCGCACCCATGACGGTGTGGAGGTGGATCTCCTGTGCGAGACCCGCGACGGATTCGTCGCCGTGGAAGTCAAGGCGTCGAAGCGGTGGGACAGCCGCTACAACCGCGGACTCAACCGGCTCCGCGAAGAGCTCGGCGCGAACCGAGTCACCTGCTACGGCGTCTACGAAGGCGAGCGACGGGCGTCGTGGGGCGCTGTCCAGGTTCTCCCCGCGCTGGAGTTCCTGCAACTCCTCTGGAACGGGGAAGTGCTGCGCTGACGAGCCCACTACCGAACCCCTCACGGCCGCCATGCGTCACGACCACCATAACGTACGTGCAAGACGTGGACCGTCGATCCCTGGACGGTGAAGAACACACGCCACGGAGTCCCTTGGCCTACGAGCAGGTGTCGGATCTCATCGTCGAAGGCGTCATTCTCGGGCGCCAAGGCATGCGACTCCGGCAGCGTATCGAGGCTGAGGGTCGCGTCACGGATGCATTCAAGCCACCGTTCAGCGCACCGGGTCTCGCGGACAACCATGCGTATGCTGCATTGATGTCGTCGGCCGCAGATTGCGTGATGACGACATCGTAGCGCTTCACCTCTTCTGAGCGCCCACGTGCGTGAAGAAGGAGGAGGACGCGCGAACGCCCCGGCCGGCGCGGACGTCATCCAGTCCCTTGCGGATGCCCGCCACGGCGCTGACGTACTCGAGCTGCTCCTGCACGTCCTGCCATGCACGTGCATCCATGACGACCAACTCGGGCCTGCCATTGACCGTCAGCACGGACGGTCGACCGGTATCCTTCAGGCGAGAGACGAAGCGGGCCGTATCACGCTTGAACTCGGTGAGCGGTCTGATGTCCTGTGTGATGTCCATATGGCCCCCCTTGAAGCATCTTTATGCAATGCTCACCACATGCGAATCCGGCGCGAGGCGTCAAACGGGGCCCAGTCGTCAGAAACGAACCAGGCGCACCGACAAAAAGCCCCGGAGCCAGAAGACCCCGGGGCTTGAAGAACGGAACGGAGCTCGGGCGGATCAGCCGCCGAGCGTCTTGTCGCGCTCTGCCTGATCCCTGTGGAAGTAGATCGTCGGCATCTGGATGAACCATTCCTGCACGTTGCCGACGTCGGACGCGTAGGCGCGGAAGCGATGCGCGAACTGCACCAGGTCGGTGCCGATCAGGTACTCCGCCTGCAACTGCTGCAGCCTGATGATCTTTTCGGTCAGCACCTCGTCGCTCTCCGCCGACTTGGCCGCCTGCGCCACGTCCCACATCTCCTGAGCGAACGCCGGCGGCTGCTCACCCTGAGCACCCCCGGTGGTCAACCACAGGTACCACGGACGAGACCACGAATTGGACGGGGTCAAGCTTGCCCACGGACCACCGAAACGGGACGGCCAGTCTCGGTTGGCGTAGTCGGTCAGGCTCTGCCAGCCGATGATCTCCCAGTCCATGTTGTTGACGACCTCGCCCTGTGCGCCCCAGCCGACGCCGCGAAAGTTGCCCTTGAAGCCGATCTTGGGCAGTTCCTCGACCAGCAACGACCACGTGTCGTCGAACCACGTGGCGATCGAGAAGATCGTCAGCGTGATGGGCTGGCCGTCGGGACCGAGACGGAAGCCGTCGGCGTCCTTGTCGGTCAGGCCCATCTCGTCCAACAGCGCGTTCGCCATGTCCAGGTCGCGCTCCACCGCCAGGGTGGCCAACTCCTCGACGTACCACGGGCTTTCCGGATCCCTGACGCCGATCTGTCTCGGCGGCGCCAGCCCTTCGAACTCCAGGTCGCTGATCAACTGCCGGGGAGCCCAGTAGCTGATCGCCAGGCGGAAACGCTTGTCGCGGAAGATCTCCGCCTTGAACGGGTCCTGAGCGAACCAGTTGTAGCTGAGCGTGCGCTCCGACAGGTCGCCGCGAAACGGGAACGAGATCAACTGGATGTCGCCCGCCTGGGCTGCCTGATTGTGGATCTCCACCTTGGGCAGCGGGACACTGGACACGGTCACCTCGCCGGCAAGGACCCGCAGGTCACGTGCCGCAGCGTCGGGGACGATCTGCGCGTGCTGCTCGTCCATGTACGGGAGCTGATTGCCCTCGGAGTCGACTGCCCAGTAGTACGCGTTGCGCGTCCAGATGATCGGCGTCGCCTCAATGCCGGTCGACGCCTGCCACGGCACCATCGTCGGAGTATCGGGACTGCTCTGCACGAACAGGTCCCATCGGGCGCGGAAGAGCTGGATCCAGTCCTCGAAGCCGCCGGCATCGACCTTGGCGGCCAGTTCAGTGGCGTCGGCATATTCCTTGTGAAACTGGGTCAGGTAGTGCTTGGCCATCCCCATCGCCTGCCGTTCCTGGTTGGCGCCGAAGGCGGTAATGAACCCTGGATACGGGTTCGGGAACTCGATCCGCAGCGTTACGTCGTCGATGGCGGTGACTTCCGCGAGCGTGTCACCTTGCTTGAGCCACCCGGGGACGGTCGCGCTCAATTCGGCATTCTGAGCGAAATCCTCCCACCAGAACAGATAGTCCTCGGTCGTGTACGGGTGTCCGTCCGACCAGCGCAGGCCGGTGCGCAGCTTGACCGTGTAGACCCGGTTGCCGTCGGAGGCCTCGATGCTCTTGAAGGCCAGCGGCAGCACCTCCGGCCGCTCCATCTTCGCTTCGCCCCAGAACGGGATGGCAACGTTGGTCATGCCCTGCGCATTCGGGGCGTCACTTGTCTGGATTGCGAAGATCCCGCCGTACAGGCCGATCTCGGTCATCCCGTACATGCCGGGAGCGATGACCAGCGGATCCACGGGTATGCGCTCCTCAACCGGGGGCAGGTCCATGCCGTCCAGGTACGGCGACTGCTGGTACTGGCCGAACAGGGGTGCCGCTGCCAAGGCAGCGATCAAAACGAGCCAAAGCGTTCTTTTCAAAACGAACCTCCTTGCGCGCTCGTGCCTGGCGTCGCTCCGGACCCGGCCGGGCGCTGCACGTAGGAGCCTACCCTCCGAAGCGCCGGCTCGCAAGCGGCCATGCGAGCCGGCGCTACCGGTACGGGTCCATCGCGTCGCGCAGGCCGTCGCCCAGGAACTGGAAGGCGACCACGGTGAAGATCACCATCAGCGCGGGGATCAGCAGCCATGGCCGCAGCGCCACCACGCTGACGTTCTGCGCCTCCTGGATCAGCACGCCCCAACTGATCGCCGGCGGGCGCATGCCGATACCAAGGAAGCTCAGCGCCGTCTCTCCCAGGATCATCGCCGGGATGCGGTTCGAGCCCTCCACGATCAGGTGGCTGGCGAACGACGGCAGCATGTGGCGGAAGAGCTGACGACGGACCGGCGCGCCATCCAGCTTGGCGGCCACGACATACTCCTCTTCCCGCAGAGAGAGGAACTTGCTGCGTACCGTGCGCGCCAGCCCCGTCCAGCCGAAGATGGAGAGAATGATCGTGATCGCCAAGTACACCTGGATGATGCCCCAATCCAGCGGCAGCGACGCACTCAGGGCCATCCACAGCGGCAGCGTCGGGAAGGACATGAACACTTCGATCAAGCGCTGAATGATGTTGTCGACGGTGCCGCCGAAGTAGCCGGAGATGCTGCCGATGGTGATGCCGAGCACCCAGCTTATGAGAATGGACACGAGGCCGATGGTGAGCGAGATGGCAGATCCGCGCACGATCCGGGAGAACAGGTCACGGCCCTGACTGTCGGTGCCGAGCGGGTACCAGAGCACCTCCAGAGTGCCGGTGCCGACCAAGTGGAGCGTGCTGGGGATGAAGCCGAACAGATCGTATTCGTGCCCGTGGACGAACAGACGCAGCGGCGTCTCGGTGTCCGGGTCGGGCGTGAACTCGCGTTCCAGAGTTTCCCAGTTGAGCTGGCTGGTGATCTCATACACGACCGGCCGAAAGCGGCCTTCCTGGTCGAACAGGTGTATCCGAGCGGGCGGCAGGAACCGGAAATCGGGACGCCGCTCGACCGGATCATTGATCTCGAAGAAGCCGTTGAAGATCACCACGACGTAGAACGCAGCGAGCACCACCAGGGCAACACGCGCCCAGCGATGGCTCTTGAACTTCAGCCAGACCAGCTTCAACTGGCCGGCGTTGAAATAGGCCTCCCGCGCCTCCGCTGCCCGGTCGCGGGGCCCCGGCGCCCTGCCGGCCTCTCGCTGCTCCTGCAGCGTGCGCTCGCCGCGCTCGCTCGCCATGCTCATTGCAGCAGTCTGATACGCGGGTCGAGGACGGCCAGCGCCAGATCGGAGATGAGCGTACCGATCACCGTCAGCGTCGAAAGCAGCATGATCACCGCCCCGGCCACCTGCATGTCCTGATTGACGAGCCCTTCGAAATAGAGCGGTCCCATGGTCGGAAGGCCAAGAACCAGCGCGACCAGCACCTCACCACCGACCAGACCCGGCAGCAGCCAGCCGATGCCGGAGATCCACGGGTTGGCGGCCATCCGGATCGGGTACTTGATGAGCAGTCGGGTCTCGGGCACCCCCTTGGCCCGCGCCGTGGTGACGAACGGCATGCGCAACTGGTCGAGCACGTTGGCGCGTATGGTGCGTACGCCGCCGCCGATCGACTCGAAGCCCAGGATCACGATCGGCATCCAGATGTGCTTCAGGAAGTCGATGAACTTGGCGACGCTCCACGGCTCCTGCGCGTACTCGGTGGAAAAGACACCGCCCGGAACATATTTGATCAACTTGAATGCCGCATACATCAGCAGCAAGGCGAACAGGAAGTTGGGCACCGCCATCATGAAGAAGGCGATGAAGCTGAAGACGTTGTCGAAGAGCGAGTACTGACGAATGGCCGCTCCCACCCCGGCCGGCCAGGAGATCGCGGTGCCGACCAGCAACGTGATCAGCCCGATCATCACGGTGAGGAGCAACCGGCCCGAGATCAGTTCGCGCACCGGCTTGCGCCACTGGAACGACCAGCCCCAGTCCCCTTTGAACCAGGCCGCACCCCAGCGGACGTAGCGCACCGGCGCCGGGTCGTCCAGGCCGAGCTGCGCGCGGATGTTGGCCACCATCTCCTCGGCCTCCTGACTGCCGATGCGATCGCGCATGTCCTCGAGCTGCCCAACGTAGGCGCTTGCCATGTCTCCGGGCGGCAGCTCGATGACGATGAAGGAGATGATCGAGATCAGGACCAGCGTCGGGATCATGACCAGGAACCGGCGCCCGACGTACCCGAGCATTGAGCCCGACGGTGCCAACAGCCGGGGCGGTTGTCAATCCGTCAGCCGGATGCGCGGGTCCAGCACCGCCAGAGCGAGATCGGAGATCAGCGTGCCGATCACGGTCAAGCCGGCCATCAACATGATGATGGCGCCGGAAACCTGCATGTCCTGATTGATCAGGCCGGAGAACAGCAACGGGCCGATGGTCGGAAGCCCCAGCACCAGCGCGACCAGGACTTCACCGCCGACGAGCCCCGGCAGCAGCCAGCCGATGCCGGAAACCCACGGGTTGGCGGCCGCCCGGATGGCGTACTTCACGATCAGTCGGGTCTCCGGCACACCCTTGGCACGCGCGGTGGTGACGAACGGCATGCGCAACTGGTCGAGCACGTTGGCGCGGATCGTGCGCACGCCACCGCCGATCGACTCGAAGCCCAGGATCACGATCGGCATCCAGATGTGCTTCAGGAAGTCGATGAACTTGGCGACGCTCCATGGCGCCTGAGCGTATTCCGTAGAGAACACGCCGCCCGGCACGTACTTGACCAGCTTGAAGAACGCGTACATCAACAGCAGCGCGAACAGGAAGTTGGGGATCGCCATCATGCAGAACGCGATGAAGCTGAAGACGTTGTCGAACAGCGAGTATTGCCGGATGGCGGCCCCCACACCGGCCGGCCAGGAGATGGCGGTGCCGACCAGGAGGGTGATCAGGCCGATCATGACCGTGAGGGCCAGGCGGTCGCCGATCACCTGGCGCACCGGCTGCTTCCAGCGGAACGACCATCCCCAGTCTCCGCGCAGCCAGCCCGCCCCCCACCGGAGGTAGCGCACCGGCGCCGGATCGTCCAGACCGAGCTGCTGGCGGATGTTGGCGACCATCTCCTCCGCTTCCTTACTGCCGACGCGGTCACGCATGTCTTCCAACTGCCCGACATACGCGCTCGCCGTGTCTCCCGGCGGCAGCTCGATGACAATGAAGGAGACGATCGAGATCAGGATCAGCGTCGGGATCATGACCAGGATCCGGCGCCCGATATACGCGGTCATCGTCCGCCACGTTGCAGACGGAGCGCGAGAGTTGTCAATCTCGGCGTGTGCCTGGTCGCATAGGGACGCTCGCGTGCCTGTTCTCGCTGCTCAGCGCGGCTGCCGGGTCCGCGGCGGGCACGTTCGAGGGCGCGGCGGTCGAGGAGCGCTTCGAAGTCCCGGCGCGGGCCGAGCTGATCGTCAAGGGTTTCTTCTTTTCCCTGGACATCACCGGCTACGACGGCGACACGATCGCTGGTCGCGTGGTGATGTCGGAACGGGTCCGGCGACGCAACGAGGTGGTCATCGTCACCGACGACGGTCCGGAGCGGGTGATCGTGGAAGTCGTCACGAACGACCGGAGCGTGCTGCGGTCGTCGATGACCTGGTACCCGCAGATTCTGCTGCGCGTGCCGCACGGCGTCTCGGTGGCGGTCACCGCGGCAGGCGACCTGATCCTGCAGAACCTGGAAGCGCCCAGTGCGGACCTCTACACGTTCGATGGCGACATCATAGTCCGCGACGTGACCGCCGAGCTGTTCACCACCAACGCCGCCGGCGTGACCCGCGTGTTCGACAGCCGCGGCCCCAAGTGGCTGCTCTCCTCCGACGGCGACATCGCCGTGGACGGCGGCGCCGGCGACATGCGGGTGCAGACGCTCAACGGGCGGGTGACGCTGCGCGGGGTCGCGGGCGACGTGGTGACCAACGTTCCGGCCGAGGACATCCGGATCGAGGATCTGGACGGGACGGTCACGCAGGCGCCGGCGCCGGTGAAGGGGAGCGCGGCGCGGAGGACGGGTGAGCGAACCTCACCCGAAGGGTGACCGTCAGCCGTCCGCGGGCTCCGGGCCGGCCAGCCGTGAAAGCAGGTCCAGGAGTCCGTCCACGGCGCGCCGGTCGATCAGGAACGGGGCCGGCGTAGTCGACGGGCCTCGCCGTACTACGTAGAACTCGGCGTCGTGCGGTAGAAACCGAATCGACCATGCGGGGAGCTCGGGCTTGGCGAGCCGCCAGGTGGTCGTCAGCACCGGCTGGACTCCCGCCGCCTGCGCATCGCCGGGCATGTCGCCCTCCAGCCGCAAGCCGCCCAGATGCTCCAGCAGCTCGGCGGCCTCCGTAGCGGCCAGCGGCGTCCCGCCGAACCGGTAGACCGGCGTACCCGACTCCCCTTCCCGGTCGATCGTCACCCGGTAGCTCGCATCGCCCGCCGTGAACACCATCTCCTGCACCAGGTCGTAGTCGACCTCGGCCACCGCCCGCGCCACCAAGTCGAACGGCCGCAGGCGGTCCAGGGTGGCGACGCGGCTGTTGCCGAGCCGGTACACCGTCGGCCGGCCGGCAAGCGCGGCGTAGCGATGGGTGGCGCCGGCCGGCGCGCCGACCAGGAGGCGGTAGATCCCTTCGGCGTCCTCGACCTCCAGCTCGAAGGCGGGCTCGGCCAATCCCAGCGCCGGATCGTCCGCCGCGGCTTCGGCGACGATGCCGTCGGCGACGTCACCGGTCAGATCGTCGCGCAGCCGCGCCAGCACCCCGCCCAGCGCCGTGTCGTCGACCAATACGGGACCGGCATAGGGTGCGGTGATCAGGTAGGCGGCGCGCTCTGCCGGCTGCGACGCGTCATGGAAGGCGTCGTACCGGACCTCCAGCTCGCCGTGGGTGCCGCGTACGCGGAGCCGCCGCACCAGCACCGGCTCGAAGGTCGGCAGCGTCGTGTCGATCAGAGCCGCCGGCTCTCTGCTCAGGAGGTACGCGGCGTCACCGCTGACGGTGTAGACCGCCTCCCGGCCCTCCACCATGGCGTAGCTGGTGCCGGTGGCGCTGGCCGATCCCAGCAGCACCGTCAGACGGTCCCCGTCGGCCGACACCAGCTCGATGCGACCGCGCGGATCGTCCAGCCCGTAGGCCGAGAGGTCGGCCGGCTCCTCGGCGATCACGCGTAGCGGCCGCAGGCCGATCGCCGCCTGCACCACCTGCAGCACCTGCGGCTCGCGCATGGGAGCGCCGGGTGCCGCCGGGTAGATCCATGCGAAGCCGGCATCGGTCTCCAGGATGGAGCGGCGCTGCAGGGTCAGCCCCGTGTGCTCGATGGTGATCGTTGCCACCGACTCCGGATCGCCTGAGTAGAATGGCGGAAACGCCCGCTCGTCAGCGGCCTCCTCGCGACTGGGTTCGCGGCCGGCCAGCAGCAGGTAGCCGGCGATCAGCACGGCGATCGCGGCGACCGGCACAATCAGCCGGAGCCAGCGACGCGTCGCCCGCCCCTCCGGTGCCGGGCCGCTCACCGCGCGCGCCCCAGGTTGAGCCAGTTCAGGAGCCGCTCCGCGCCGCGGTCGCGCAGCTCCTCCCGGAACGTTTCGAGCTGCGTAAGCGAACGGGCTCCGGTGATGAACTTGCCGACCTCCGCGGCGATGTGCTCGACCAACGGACCGGCCAGCGCGTCCACGAAGTTGCGGCTGCTCGTGTCGATCGCCGGCCACGGCTCCAGGATCACCGCATCGTCGTCCAGGTAGGTCGCCGCGTCGTGACGGTCGAAGTAACGCGCGGCCGGAGTGTCTGCCGAGTCGCCCTCGCCTGCCACCCTTCGGGTGTGGTTCGCTGCGCTCACCCAGAGCGCGAAGTCCAGGCGGTCGGGGGCGTCCGACGCCGCCGCGATCTCACCCGCCACCTCCTCATCGAGCAGCAGGTCCAGAAACGCCACCGCGGTCTCGGCGTGCGGGGACGCCGACGTCACGGCCCATCCCGCCGAGATGGCGTTCCACGCACGCGGCGCGATCCAGCCGCGCCGGCCACGGCTCTGCGGCAGCCGCAACGGGCCCATCCAGGCCCCGGCGCCGTCCCAGTCGCCGTCCTCGGTCAGCCCGCCGTACCCGCGCGAGCCGGCCAGCTCCGGGCCGGTCCGCCCGCTCCACGGCACCACGAACGTCCGCTCCGCTCCGAGCAGGCGCAGCAGGTCCAGGTCGCTCGGAGCGGCGCGCGGGTCGAGCACCTCGGCCGACATCAGCCCCTCCGCCATTAGGCGGTGAAACCAGCGCAGATAGTCCTCGAACTCCCGTTCGAGCGGACCGAGCCGCCACTCACGCCGCTCGGGATGGTAGTAGGCCGCGACCTGGTCGTCGACGCCGGACCGGAACCACGACGGCGCCTGGAACAGCAGCGCCCGGCCGGTGGCGGCGAACGGCGTGCTGGCCGGGAACTCGGACTGGAGGACGCCGAGCGATGCGAGCAGCTCCTCCCATGTGTCGGCGCCGAGGCCGCGGGCTTCGAACAGGTCCTGCCGGTAGGCGATGGCGCCCAGATAGGGGCTGGCGCCCTCGTCGAACACGCCCAGCGCATACAGCTCCCCCGGAGCCAGCAGCCGCCCGTTCGTGCCTTGCCGGAAGCGCTCGTGCTCCGCCAGCAGGCGGTGCAGATTGGGCATGAGCTCCGGCCGTTCGAGCAGGTTGACCAGCCACTCCCGCTGGCGGATGAAGTCGATCGACGCCACCCCCTCGGCCAGCAGGTCCGGCAGCTCGCCGGACGCGGCCAGCTCCGCGAGGCGCGTACCGCGGGCGGCGGGACTGGTGCCCGCGACGGCGACCGGCCGCAGCGTGATGTTGGTGCGGCGCTCGAGCACCTCCCATGCAGGGCGAGCGGACTCGGGAATGAGCGGCTGCGGAACCCCGACGGTGAGCGTGACCGGCGCCGCCAGCGGGAACTCGACCGTCGGCACCACACCGGCCGCGGCATCGCTACCCGACGTATCACCTCCGCAGCCGGCCAGACCGATCGCAGCCGCAGCGACCAGCGCCGCCGCGACCGTCACTCTGGGAGTGAGGTTCGCTTCGCTCACTCTGCGAGTGAGGTTCGCTTCGCTCACTCGCGTCGGATGCGCTGCTCGATCCAGATGCGTATCTCCTCGACGCCGATATGAGCCGACGCGGCCGCCATGGTCAACTCCTCCAGGGCATCGGTGTCGGCCGACAGCCGGAAGCCGTTGGCGAGCAGGAACAGCTCGGCCGCCGCGATCGCGACCCGTTTGTTGCCGTCGACGAACGCGTGATTGCTCACTCTTCGAGTGAGGTTCGCTCCGCTCACCAAGGAGTGCAGCAAAGCCGCCGCCTTTGCCGGCACCGACTCGTACAGATCCTGACCGCCGAAGGCGGCGGCGGGACGAGCGAGCGCGGACTGGAGCAACCCCCGATCCCGCACGCCGCCGGTTCCGCCGGTGGCGGCGATCATCACCCGGTGAAGGTGCAGGACCTGTTCTTCACTCAGATACTCGGTCATCAGCGGTGCCGGGAGCAGGAGTCCTGTCGTCGGGACCGGCGCCGCCTGCGAGGCGTTCGTACAGCTCGCGCCGCTCCTGGACGAGTTGGTCGACCATCTTCCTGAAACGTGGCGACGCCATGCCAGCGTCGAAGAACTTGACGCCCGTGCGTACGACGAAACTCCCATCCCGTGGGTCGACCGTCGCGTCCACCTCCATCCCGGCGTGCAACGCGAACTCCTTGACCAGCTCGTGAGGCAGGGTCACGGCGAGGCTGTTGCCGACCCGCACCAGCTTGCGCGTCATACGTACACCGTACTAACCAGCAGCTCACGTGGCCAGCGTGCGCACTCCGTATCTCGCGATCACGCTGTCATGGGTGACGATGGTAAGCCCCTCTACCTGCGCCTGCGCCACGAGCATCCGATCGAAGGGGTCCCGGTGGTGCGGCGGCAGACCTCCGGCCTGGTCGGCATGGACGAACGTCACCGGCAGCTCCCGAAATCCGGACGCTTCGATGGTGGAGAGCAGGTCCTCCGGCGCCTTCAGCTTGCCGAGCGAGCGCTTGATGGAAATCTCCCACATGCTGATTGCGCTCACGAACACGTCGTTGCGCGGGTCGATGATCGCACTCCGAGCGGGTTCGCCGAGCTCGTCGTCGTCGTCGAGCGCCCACAGCAGCGCATGCGTATCGAGCAGGAGGCGACGCATGCTACCCGCCCTCGAATGCCTCGATCACTTCCACCGGCGTTTCGTCGAAATCGGGAGCTACCCAGATGCGCCCCTTCAACAGCCCGAGCCTGCGTGGGGTCCGAGGCCGATGTGGGACGAGATCGAGATACGGCGTGCCGGCCTTGGCGATGACGATCTCCTCGCCCTTCCAGGCCAGCTCGCCCAGCCGCGAAAGCTGAGACTTGGCTTCGTGCATGTTCACTTGCATGTCACTTTCCTTCCGACCGGATTAGCTCGCCTAAGCTTAGCCAATTCGATCGCTTCACTCCAACCGTCCTGAACTTCCCGCCCTGGCGATCGATGGCGGCATTCGACTACGCTCAGAGGCCATGTGGCGCAAGCTCGCGGCTGTGCCTCCCTTCGGATGGATGACCGGCGCGCGGCGGATGCCGATCGTCGGAGGCGTCCGCGCCGCCCTCGCCACCGCGGCCGGCAAGCGGCGTGTCATCGGGGTGGTCCTGCTGCTGGCCATCCTGCTTCCGTTTGCCGCGTTCAACCGCCTGCCCAAGCTCGACACCGTGCGCGCCGACCTGCAGGCGGCGCTGGCGCCGACCGCGGAGTGCTTCCAGGGCTTCTGCGTGGAGGCGGAACCGCAGTCGAGCTTCCTCACCCGCTGGTGGCGTTTCTCCCTCACCTATCTGCAGCTCGTCGCCATGGGCATGGCGTTCGCCTTCCTGGCCGGCGGCATCGCCGAGGCGTTCCTGGCACCGCCGAACGGCTCGCGCCCTGAGGCCAGCGGTCCGGTGGGCCGCATCCTCAAGGGCCTGGGCCTCGGGCCGGTGGTGAACCTCTGTTCGGCCTGCATCGTCCCGGTGTCCAGCGCCGTGCGCCGCCGCGGGCTGGGGATCGAGGGCGCCCTGGCGCTCGTGCACGGCTCGGCCACTCTCAACGTGCCGTCGCTCATGATGATCGCGGTCGTGTTCTCGCCGCTGCTGGGCGCCAGCCGCGTGCTGCTCGGGCTGGCCGCCGCCTTTCTGCTCGGCCCACTGGTGGTGCGCGTGGCGGGCCGGTCCCCGGAGCCGGAAGCCTGTGACCTGACCCCGCCGGCCGCGGCCGAGCCGGACCTGGGCTGGGCCGGGGAGTTGCGGGAAGGGCTGTGGCGCTGGACGCAGGCGACCGGGCGGATGGTGTCCCGGATGGGCCCGATCATGGTGGTGGCCGGGTTCGCGAGCGGTGCCGCGATCCAGTTCCTGCAGCCGGAAACCGTCGACGCATACCTGGGTAACAGCGTCGCCGGCATCGCCGTCGCGGCCACGCTCGGCGTGCTGATCAACGTGCCGCTGCTGTTCGAGATCCCCCTGGTCGCGCTGCTGCTGCTGCTCGGCGCAGGCAGCGCACCGGCGGCGACGCTGCTGTTCGCGGCCGCGGCCGGCGGGCCGATCACCTTCTGGGGCCTGAAGAGGGCGCTGCGCTGGACGGGGATCGGCACCTACGCGCTGGGCACCTGGGCGATCGCGATGGCCGGCGGTCTGGCCGTGCTGGGAGCGAGCCGGCTCCTGCCGCAGGAGGAGCCCGCCCTGCGCATGCCCGCTGTTGCATCGGTGACACACGTCGAACGGGCCGCCCCGGACCCGGCCGTGGTGGGAGACACGCCCATCCGCTTCACCGACGTCGCCGTCGCGGCCGGCGTCGGAGGCGAGCGGTTCTTCTCGAGCTCCACGCACGGCCTGGGCGTGAACTGGATCGACGTGGATGCCGACGGCTGGCCCGACCTGTTCGCGGTCGGCGGCGACCCCGGCTACCCGCCGCGGCTGTACCGCAACCTGGGCGATGGCCGCTTCGAGGCGGCGCACCACCTGATTCCCGAGCTGCCGGCCTACGAGATGTCGGGCTCGCTCTTCGCCGACTACGACAACGACGGCGACCCGGACATCTACATCTACACCGACAACGTCGAGTGGTCGCTGCACGGCGACAACGTTCCGGACGGTCCGCCCAACCTGCTGCTGCGCAACCTGCTGGTGGAGAACGGCGGCCGCGTTCCCTCCCGCCGCCCGCTGTTCGTCGAGGCGGCAGCCGCCGCCGGCGTCGACGACCTGGCCGCCTCCCCATACGGACCGCTGCCCGGCCACCGCTCCAAGGCGGCGTCTTGGCTGGACTACGACCGCGACGGGTGCGTCGACCTGTACGTCTCCCACCTGGTGATCAACTCCGCCGGGACGGCGGCCACCCGCGACCGCCTGTACCGCAACGGCTGCGACGGCACCTTCACCGACGCCACCGCCGCCGCCGGCCTGTATCAGGGCGTCACCGCCTGGCGGGGCGCCTTCCTGGTGCTCGGCGCCCACCTCGACGACGACCTGTGGCCCGACCTGTACGTGGTCAACGTGGCGGGCGACAACGCCAACCGGTCGAGCCACGTCGACCAGATCTTTCGCAACGCGGAGGGCTCGTTCACGCAGGTGTTCCGCGACTGGTACTGGATCGGTGACGACGCCCAGGCCGGCATGGGCATCGATGTCGCCGACGTCGACGGGAACGGCACCTGGGATCTGTACATCTCCGATCTGAAGAACGGCGGCACACCCCTGGAGGACGAGCCGTGGGGGAACGTCCTCTACCTCGGCCACCCGCGCGGCTCGTACGCGGACAACTCGGCGCAGAGCGCCGGCGTGGCAGGCGACGATTCCTGGGGCGTCAACTTCCTCGACGCCGACCACGACGGCGACGAAGACCTGTTCGTCGCCACGATGGCCGGCTCACGGATCGACCTGTTCTTCTCCAACGACGGCGACGGCACCTTCCGGAACGTCGCCCGCCAGGCCGGCGTGCGCGTCCCCGACGGGCGCGGCAGCGCCATCGCCGACTACGACCGCGACGGCGACATCGACGTGGCGGTCGTCAACCAGGAGGGTTCGCTGCAACTCTTCCGCAACGACACCGACCTGCGGGGCGCGGCGCTGCAGCTCGACTTGGTGGGCACGGACAGCAACCGCAGCGCGATCGGGGCCGTGATCAAGGTGCACGCGGGCGATTCCGTGCTGATGCGGCAGGTGAAGGGCGGATCGAGCGGCCATTCGCAGAACTCGCTCGCCGTCCACTTCGGGCTCGGCGGCGCGACGCAGGCCGACATGGTGGAGGTGTTCTGGCCGGCCGGCGGCGTGGTGCGCTGGCACGTTCAACCCGCGGGGCAGCGCCTGCGCCTGGTCGAGGGCTCGGCCTGCTCCGGCGTCCCCGCCGGAAGCCGCTGCCGGGAGACGGCCGCGGAGCGGCTGAGGCCCGGCGACCGGGTGAGGCCCGCCGAGCGCTGAGCCGCGATCGGGCGGTCAGGCCGAGTACGCGAACACCTTCGCCTGGAACATCCGCAAGCGCACCGCGATCTGGTCGCCGGCCGCGCTCAGGTCGGTGCTGCCGCGCCACGACACCGGCCGGTTTAGGTGATCGCCGCTCAGCAGGTCGCAGTCCGCGAAGCTGTAGCCGGGGATCGGGTCGGCGTCCGGGTGAATCCGCGACGGCACGGTGCTGATCAGCTCAACCTGGATGTGGCCGCCCGGCCGGCAGCGGTAGTTGAGCCGCAGCGTGTCCCGGCCGCGCTGCACCGTGGGGATGGTGAACCGCCCCTCCATCTCCGCCTCCACGCCGCAGAAGCGGTGCGGCAGCCAGCGGGCGAGTTGCAGCACGCCCGGGCGGTGCGGGATCTCGGGCTCCGACGCGCGGTAGTTGTGCAGGCCGACGTGGCCGCGGTACATGGTCGCCCAGTAGCCGTCGGGCAGCTCGATCAGGCCGCCCCAGGGCCGCGCGCCGCCGGAGTCGGGGTTGCCGGGCTCCCCGCACGGGATGATCGAGCGGCGGTCGGGCCGGAACCAGTGCGTCATGTCGCGGCTGAAGGCGATCTGCGCGTCGTTGTAGTCGCCGACCTGGTGATAGGTCTCCACGAACGCGCAGTGCAGGTCGGGGTTGCCGGGATAGCGGAAGTACGAGCAGCCGTAGAAGGAGAGATCGGGATCGTCCTGCGGGTCGGGCGCCAGCACCAGGGAGGCGGGCGGCCATTGCCAGAAGTCGTCCGTCCGGGTCAGCCCCGTGGCGCGCCGGCCCATGCCGCCGACGCGGATGTAGGCGTAGTAGCCGCCGGTCTCCTCGTCGTACTGGGCGGCGCTGCCGCCGTCGGAGCTCATGTCGCCGACGCGCCCCACCGACGTCCAGCGGACGCCGTCCGGAGAGGTCCACCCCTCGACCCAGTGACGGGACTCCGCGCGCGGTCCGGTGTAGGCGTCTCCCTCGTACTCCTGGCGGCGCCAGCGGTTGTACGCCTCAACGGTGTCCAGCTTCTCGCCGGTATCCGGATCGAAGCTGGCGCCTACCTGGCCGATCGCCTTGAAGCGCTCCTCCGGCGTGCCGCGGGGATCCTCGAACGGCGTGCCGGTGGGGGGGTTGGCGATGATGTTGTTGGCGCGCGAGCCCTGCCACTCGACCTGACCCAGCTCGGGGCGCTGCCAGTGGTAGCCGTCAGCGCTCTGGGCGTAGCACAGGTGGTGCCCGCCCCCCAAGCCGGGGCTCTTGTCGTCACTGCGGTGCTGGTAGGCGGCGTACAGCATCTTGTAGGTGCCGCCGTCCCGCCAGACGCGCAGCGGCACCATGTTGCCCCCTCCTTCCCACCGGTCGTTGGAGGTCAGCACTGGATCGCTCTTGGCCGCCTGCTCGACGCGGATGCGCACGCCGACCGGCGCGTCGTACAGCTCGTAGCGGCCCTGGCGGTTGACGCCGCGGTTGCCGGGGTGGGTCTGAGACCAATCGATGAACGGCACCCACTCCTGGGTGGACAGGTCGCGGGCGATCGCCGCCGCCTCGCCCTGCGCGTAGTCCGGTGTCTGCTCGGTGGCCATGGCCCCGACTGTGTCGGCTCCGCATCCAACCTGCAAGGAGGTCCTCATCGAGCCGTGCGTTGCCGGAGCAGGCCGCAGCGACTACGCTTGCCGGAAGGATGGCGCTCACCACCGAGGATCTGCGCTTCTTCAAGCGCAACGGGTACCTGATCAAGCGCAAGGTGATGGACCCCGACCTGATGGCGGAGGCACGGCGCCGCCTGTGGGACGATCCGCCGTCGTCGCTGAAGCCGGACGACCCGCGAACCTGGGTCGGACCGCTGCCGGAGTCCGACCATTCGCCCGACCCGGACAACCATCGCAAGGAGTACCGCTGGCAGTACCGGCTCATCGGCTCCGAGCCGTGGATCATCCGCATGCTGGCTACCGATCCCGCGATCTTCGCCATGGCGGAGCAGATGCTCGGTGCCGGCGAGCTGCAGACGCCCGATCGCATCCGCGGCATCTACTGCACCCTGCCGTTCGGCGACCGGCCGCGGCCGCCGGTCGGCTGCCACTGCGACGGGCACGCCTTCCACCTGGGAGTGGTCGGCTACATCGACGACGTGGCGCCCGACGGCGGCGGCTTCTGCGTGTGGCCGGGCAGCCACCGGCGCTTCTATCACACGTTCACGACCGGCTACCAGAGCGACACCACTCCGGCGCAGGAGGGGGTCCGGGACCAAGTCAACCGGGACGCCCCCGTCGACTGTCACGGCAAGGCAGGCGACATCGTCTTCTGGCATCACCGGCTGGGCCACATGGCGGGCCACAACTACACCGGCCGCATCCGCCAAGCGGTGCTCTACGACTACAAGAAGCGGGACCTGGAGGACGTGCAGGGACAGCCGCCGTGCGCGGGCATGTGGCAGCACTGGTCGGCCGAGCTGCGCGGCCTGGCACTGTAGCGGTCGCGTACCGCTCCGCAGAGCCTGCCGTCAGGTGGCGCGCGCTTCGTTTTCGGCCTGGGCCAACTGGGCGAGCAGGAAGCGGTGAATGGAGCGCAGCAGGTCGAGCGCCTGGTCGCGCCGGTCCGGACCGATGTGGTGGGTCGAGAACTTGGCCACCTCGAACAGCCCGGTGAGCTCCAGCAGCTCGCGGCCCGGCAGCCCGGGGCCGGCATCCAGGACGCCGTGCATGTACTCCATCGGCGTCTGGTGCAGCGGGTGCGGGAAGCCGTGCGCGTCGAGCACCTCGCCCACCCGGGCGTAGCACATCTCGACCGCGCGCCGGTGTTCCGGCTCGGCGGCGATGTCGTCGATGGCGAGCCCGGTGGCGTGCGCGAGATCGCGCTTCAACTCCTCGGTGATCGGCGACGAGTCCTCCAACGCCTCGGGTGCCTCGCGCAGCAACCGTCCTCCGAAGATCGCCACCGCCGCGAACAGCGCGACGATCGCCCCCAGCAGGAAGAACGGACGGCGCTGCCGCGCGACCTGGCGGCGTTCGATCTCCTCGATCGACGGCAACTCGCCGCGCTCGGCCTGCCGGTCGACCTCTTCCAGCTTTGCGGTGAGCTCCTCCGCGTAGCTCAGGCGGTCCTGCCGGTCCTGGCTGACCACCGAGAGAAACACGATGAACAGGCAGGCCACCACCAGCGGGGCCGTGATGAACATGACGACCGCGCGCGGGATGCGAAAGCGCTGCAGCCCACGCTCGGCCTCTTCCTGGCGGCGGATGCGCTCCTGCAGGTAGACGAAGGTGAGGCCGCCGGCGACCACGGCCGCGCCCAACAGGATGAAGCCGCCCACCTCCGATGCGGTGGGGCCGAGCCGCGGCACCAGCAGCATCTGCACCGCGCCGCCGTCGTCCCCGCTCAAGCCGCTGATCGAGCTGATCGAAACGCCGACGAGCGCCACCAGCGCGACCACCGCGTACAGCAGCACCACGACCTTGCGCCGCTCCTCGTCGGTGCCCGCGCGCAACCGGCGGTAGTAGTCCTTGAGCCCTTCCTTGTCTGCGATGGGCCATGAGTCTGACGGATGCGCCGCGTGAGCGGCAAGTCCGTCAGACTCATGAGGTGGGTATTGGGGCGTTAGCGGATGTCCGGCGGTCGGCCAACGAAGGCGCCGCGCTCGAAGGCGGCTTCGCGGGCGGACAGCGCCCGCGCGATGCGGGCGCGCATGCGGAGCGATGCTGAGAACGCCGCCGCTCCCACGGCCGCGTAAACGGCGGCCGCGCCCAGCAGCGCGCCGTAGCCGGATCCAGGAACCCTCCAGAGCAGCGCCTGCGCGGCCAGCACCACGATCCCCGCGCAGCCCTGGATGCCCAGCACGAACAGAAAGCGGCCGATGAGCACGGCGGCGCCCGAACCGGGCGAAAGCTGGCGGAACGGCGTAGTCGCCGTCCATGGCCTCCACCAGCGGGTGTGGAGTCCGTACGCCTCGTAGTACTTGGCCATCACCACCAGCGAAGCCAGCCAGATCCCTCCGGCCGCGAACGGCAGCACGAACCCGTACACGAAACGGTTCTGGAACGCGGCGGCGAACGAGACCAGGATCACGTGCATGGAGTAGTCGCGCAGCCACTCCAGGTGGTTCACCGCCTGCATCAGCAGATAGGTGCTTACCGCTGCCGAGACCAGCCACAACAGCAACGCCAGCGCCCGCACCGCGGGGCTGTGCAGCGCCCGCCGCGCCTGCTCCTCCAGATAGGAACGGCGGTAGCGGACAGCCGGCGGCGCGTCAGTCACTCTTCGAGTGAGGTTCGCTCCACTCACCAAGCGTGGTCTCGATCCGCTCCGCCAGTGCCGACACCGCGCGGCGGTCGACCAGCAGGTCGATGCTCTCGTCCAGCACGAGCAGATTGAAGTCCTGGTCGTAGGGGAGAAACCGCGCCACCAGGATGTACCGTCCGCCTCCCCGCAGGTGGTAGGTGATGGTAAGCACCGGATCACCTGCCAGAGCGTCCCGGCCGGCCGGCGCGGGAGCGTCCACCGCCAGGTTGGCGATCTCCTCGGAGAGCAGGGCGAAGGCGTCCGGGTCGAGCGGCCGGCCATCGACCGCCAGCGTGACCTGCTCGGCGCCGAGGTCGTCCGTGGCGCGCCGCAGGTCGATCCGATGCTCGCGTTCGCCGCTCCGGAACAGGATCGAGTTCATGCGATCGACCGGGACGTCCAGCACGCGGGGATCCGAGAGCTCGAAGGGAGTCAGCGACAGAAACTCCAGCGCGGCGGCCGGCACCGTGTGCACCCCTCTGGCGGCGGGCATCTTGACGTAGACCTGCCCGTCGACGGTGGCGCCGAGCAGCAGGTGCAACTCGTCCTCGAAATCGCGTACCCGCAACTCGCCGCGCGGGGGCTCCAGGCCGAACTGCGTGTAACCGCTCGGGTTGTCGGCGACGGCGTCGCTGATGGGCATCTCGGCCACCCGGCGCGCGATCGACGCGAACCGTTCCTCGTCGGCCGCGGCCAGGTAGGGGATGCGCATCACCCGCGAGCTGGCCAGATGGGCGTATCTGGGCTGCTCACCCACCGCGACCAGCTCCACCTCGTAGTCGCCGTCGCGAAACCAGATCCGGTTGACCCGGTCCGCGGTCAGCGCCGGCACGGTCTGATCGCGCAAGTCGGCCACCGTCCACGAGAAGCGCGTGCCGTGCACCGCGTGCACGGTGAACACGGCGCGGTCGTCGCGGGAGCTCAGGAAGTAGGCCTCGCCCGAGGAGGTGCGGTTGCCCAGGCGGAACTCGAAGGTCTCACCCGATTCCAGACGCGCGCTGGCCACCACCACCGGCGGGTCCAGACCGTACTGGGAACGGTCCTCCGGATCCTCGACCACCAGCCGCTGCGCGAACAGGCTGGCGAAGCTGGCGCGCAGCTCCTGCAGGCGCGGCCAGTCCCAGCGGAACGGATACGGCTCGCGCACCAGCCAGACGGCGCCCTCGCGCTCCAGCCGGATCGTCTCGCCGCCGCGCGGAGCCAGCTCCATTGCCACGATCCGCTCCTCCTCGACGTCGGAGAGCTGCTGGCGATCGGAAGCGACCGGGCCCTCGTAGCCGGGCTCCGGCCGGTTCGACAGCAGGAGATAGGCGCCGACCAGGAGGACGATGCCGGCGCCTCCGGCCAGGATGAGCAGGCGGCGCACCGTGCGCGTACCGAGTTACCGGTCGTCCGTCAGATAGAGCTCGATCACCGGCACCTCGGTAGCGGGCTGCAACACCGGCAGCTCCAGGACCAGGTCGTCCGCTCCGGCGTTCTCCATACGAGCCTGGTGGTCCGACATACTGGTGATCGCCATCTCCGATGCGTCGCCCAGCAACTGCGCGTAGGCGACCTTTCCGCGGTAGCCGCGCAGGTGCAGTTGGCGGAACGGCCAGGCGAACACGTGGACGTACAGCCTGCGCGTGTCCGGATTGTAGGTGAGCCGGCAGTCCTGTGGGACCGCGAACTCCGCCGGCGCCTGCGTGCAGCCGTAGATCGAGCGACCGTGACTGCGCATCCAGTCGCCCATGCCGCGCAGGCGGTCCAGGGCGCGACGGTCCAGCTCGCCCCGCCCGGTCGGGCCGACGTTGAGCAGCAGGTTGCCGCCCTTGCTGACGGTGTCCGACAGCATGCGGATCAACTGGCCCACGCTCTTCCAGGAGGCTTCGTCACGATGGTAGCCCCAGGAGCCGGAGAAGGTCTGGCACGCCTCCCAGGTGACCGGCATGCCGTCCACCTCGATCCAGCCCTGCGGCTGCCACTGCTCCGGAGTCTTGATGTCCCAGCCGTCGTCCAGGTCCAGGCGGTCGTTGAGCAGCACGCGCGGCTGCAGCTCGCGGATGGTCCGGTAGAGCCGCGGGCTGTCCCACTCGTCACGGCCCTTGGCGTCGCGGCCGCGGCCGGGATAGCTGAAGTCGCACCACAGCACGTCGATCCGGCCGAATTGGGTGAGCAGCTCGCGCACCTGGCCGTGCAGGTACTCGATGTAGCGGCTCTGATCGCGCGTGCGGTTCATCGCCTCACGCTCCGGGTGGTTGCGCTGCGAGTGGACGTCGTCGATCACGAAGTCCGGGTGGTGCCAGTCGATCAGCGAGTGGTAGAAGCCGACCCGCAGCCCTCGGCCGCGGAAGGCGTCCACCATCGGATGCAGCAGGTCCTTGCCGTACGGCGTGCGCGTGGCCTTGTAATCGGTGAGCGCACTGTCCCACAGGCAGAAGCCCTCGTGATGCTTGCTGGTGACCACGAAGTAGCGCATGCCGGCGTCGGCGGCAGCGTCCGCCCAGACGCCGGGATCGTAGAGGTCGGGATCGAAGCGGTCGAAGTATTGCTGGTAGACCTCGTCCGGGATCTCCTCCTTGTTCTTGATCCACTCGTGCCGGGCCGGCAGCGCGTACAGCCCCCAGTGGATGAACATGCCGAAGCGGTCGTGCACGAACCACGACGTGTCCCCGGGGCTCGGTCGGACCGTGGGAGCGCTCATGTGGCAACCTCCTGACCCTGTGCGGCCGGCTGACCCTGTGCGGTCGGGTGCGGATCGGGCCCGAGCCTGCGTTCGGAGGCCGGCGCGACGATCGAACGGCGGTGCGGCGTCAGCCGGGCGAGCAACTCCGTCGACGGCTGGTAGGCGTGGCGCAACCGGCCCCATGACGGACCGTACCGGTAGACCACCACGCGCCGCTCGCCGGCGTTCCTGCGCCGGGCCGAGCCGTGCGTGCAGCAGTCGACGAACAGCAGGGCGTCGCCCGCGCGCATGTGGACCTCCACCGCCCCCTCGATCAGTGCCGCGTCGGGGCGTCTCTCTCCCATGCAGAAGCGCTCGAAGGACGGGTGTTCGAAGTTGGATTTGTGCGAGCCGGGGATCAGCACGGTGCCGCCGTCGCCGGCGCCGATGTCGGTCAGGGCGACCAGCACGTTGATCTGATTGCAGTGGAAGCGGCCGGCGTGATAGCGGAACTGGCAGCGGCTCAAGCCCAGGTGGCCGCCGTTGTGTACGCCGATGCTCTGGCCGGCGGTGCGGACGTTGGCGAACGCCTCGTCTATGAGCAGCGGGCCGTGCTGCTCGTCAAAGGAGTCTTCGGAGCCGACGAAGTAGCGTACCTTGTCGAACCAGGCCGGGGCGTCGATCAGCTCCTCGAAGGGCTCCCCCGCCTCGTAGATCTGCTGGTAGTTGACGCCGTCGTGATCGCCGAAGGTCTGTGCGTGGACGTAGCCGTGCCACTCGCCGTCCGCCAGCGGCGGGATGGCGTCCAGGCCCTCGTTGCACGCCCGCACCTCCGACGGGGTGAGCGCCCGCTCCAGATGCAGATAGCCGCGCAGGTCGAAGAAGTAGGTGTCGTGGTCGGTGACCATGCGCCGATGGTGGTCAGCGGCGACGCGCCCGTCAACGCGCGGCCGGCGCGGCTTCGGCGCCAGCCCGTCGTGGTGTAGGCTCCCGGCGAGACGCACGACACGGAAGGAGACATCCATGGCGAAGAAGACGAGCGGCCAGGAGCCGTTCCGGTTCTCACTCTGCGACGACCTGTACACCCTGCCGGAGCGGGCGCGGCCGCACGAGGTCGACCTGCACGGCGGCTTCGCCGACGATACGGCCGCCTCGGGCTACATCTACTACGGGATGCCGGGCTGCGGCATCATGCGCATCAGCGCCGATCTGACCGCGCAGGAGATCATCGAGCTGCCGTCGGATCTCAAGCCCATCAACTTCCACAGCACCAAGATCATCGAGTTCGACGGCAAGCGCCGGCTGGTGCTGCCGGCCAACAACGACGCCAAGGTGGCCGTCGTCGGGCTCGACGGCAACGTCGACTACATCCTGTCGCGCCCCGAGTTCGAGGAGTACCGCGACGAGGAGGTCCTGTTCAAGCCGACCGACACCGCCTTCGCCGACGGGACGCTGTACGTGTCCGACGGCTACGGCGCCAACTACATCTCCTCGGTCGATCCGTCAACGCACAGCTACACCGGCCTCTTTGGCGGCAAGACCGACGATCCGCACGCGCACGGCCTATTCGGGACCGCGCACGGTCTCAATCCGGCCCCCGACGGACACCACCTGTCGATCGCCGACCGCCCGCACGCCCGCTTCCAGCTCATGGGGCTGGACGGCCACTTCCACTCCTCGCACGCGATCCCCGACGGCTCCAAGCCGTGCGGCATCGACTTCAAGCAGCACGGCGACGGCTGGTACGCCGTGGTCGGCAGCCTGGACGATCCGCAGGAAGGACGGCCAGCGCCGATCTACGTCCTGGACGGCCACACCTACGAGGTGGCGTCGACCATCCGGCCCAAGGAAGACTTGGGCGTCGAGCTGGCCGACCACATCCACAACGCCGTCTGGTACCAACGCGACGGGCAGGTCTACCTGATCTGCCAGGCGTGGAACCCCGGCCGCTACTTCGTCCTGGCGAAGGAAGACTAAACGGACGGTACGAATATCGAGACACACATAAGCTAAGCGTGCCCTCGCCATCTCGCAGCCACTGATGGGAGAGTGCGCGCTTGGGTCTATGGCACTATGTCGGAACCAGTCTACGCTCGTTTCCGGAAACTACGAGTGAGCAAGCGAGCATATGGGTAGCTATGCTCAGTGCTGGCTCGACAATTTTCTAGTGGGATCGAGTAAGAACACCATCGATCCGGATCTGGTTTCTCTATTCCGGGGATCCTCGTCAGCGAGCTGATCGCCCGCGGCCGGGCCCGGCGGATACTGGGGTAACACCAAGTCCTGACGCCGCGTCCGCGGGGTCATACCTCCTCGACGTCGGTGCGGGAGAAATCCTCGCCCTTGAATAGAAGCGGCTCCCCGTGCGTTTTCGCGAGCGCGTACGCGAAGCAGTCCCCGAAGTTCAGCGCTGCCGGATGGTTGCCCTTGCCGAAGCGTCGCCACGCTCGACGTGCTGCGTCAGTCTGTTCACGTGTGACCGGCATCAACTCGATCGCCGCTTGCTCCAGAAACGCATCGAGCTCAAGCCCCGCCGCCGTTCCACCCCTGCTCTCGACCACCATGGCCGCTTCGAGCAAGGCGACCGCCGACATGCGGCGAGGCGACGCTGCCGCTATGGCGGTCTCGTAGCGTCCCGCGTCCGACTCCGCCAGCAGGATGGCCAGGATCGCCGACGTGTCGATGATCACCTGGGCAGGCCCCGCTCATCGTAGAGCAGATCACCGTGCTCCACCGCGGAGGGCCCTGGACCCAGCAGAATAGCGCATCGTTGTCCGATCGCGTGCAGCTCCCGGGCCATGGCATCCGCGCCGCGTTGACGCTTTTCACGCTCCAGGCGGTCCCGCAATGCAACGGTGATCGCCCCGGTCATGGTCTCGCCGGTCAGGCAGGCGAGTTCGCCGGCCAGCCGGCAGGTCTCCTCGTTCTTGATGTTGAGGCTCATCGCATGCTCCCGACAGGGTAGAAGATAGCACATAGGTCTACCCCACTGCCGGCATGCAGTGCTACTCGCTCCAGGCGGTGCTTCCTGGCACAAAACGACATCGATGACGCGCAACCGACATCACCCGGTGCGCGCCGGTTTGGCGGCAGGCGGGACCGGCGATACCTTTCGGACGCGATGCACATCAACACCTATCTCACCTTTCAAGACAACTGCCGCCAGGCATTCGAGTTCTACCGCTCCGTGTTCGGCGGCGAGTTCACCGACATCCAGAGCTTCCGCGACGGGCCTCCCGACATGGGCGTTCCGGAGGCGGAGCAGGACCTGGTCATGCACGTGTCGCTGCCGATCGGCTCCGGCGTGCTGATGGGCAGCGACCGCGGCTCGTTCGGGCCGCCGATCGTGACCGGCAACAACTTCTCGCTGTCGGTCGCCCCGGACAGCAAGGAGGACGCAGACTCGCTGTTCGCCAAGCTGTCCGACGGCGGCCAGGTGACGATGCCGATGCAGGACATGTTCTGGGGCTCCTACTTCGGCACCTGCACCGACAAGTTCGGCATCAACTGGATGATCAACTGCATGGCCGGCTGACGCGAGGCCGCCTCACCGCCGAGCCGCGACGGATGCCTTCCCCGCGGACACGGCGTCCGTGCGCACGTATCCTGTGGAGATGAATCTCACGCTGTCACTTGACGCCAAGGTGGTCGCCGAGGCCAGGAAGTCCGCCGCGGCCATGGGGCTGAGTCTCAATCAGGCGGTGCGGAACTACCTGGTCCGCCTTGCAGGACTGGACTCGCCCGAAGAGGAGATCGCGGCAGTGAGGCGCCTTTCGGAGATGGCCGGAGGCGACCGCGCCGGCTGGACCTTCGACCGGGACGAGATCCATCGGCGTGCGTAGCTTCTTCGACAGCAACGTGCTGGTCTACACCGACGATGCCAGCGACTGCGTCAGGCAGGCAAAGGCGTTGGCGCTCTACGAAGAGTCTCATCGCCGGGGTGAAGCGGCTATCTCCCTGCAGGTTCTCCAGGAGTACTTCGTGACCGCGACTCGCAAGCTCGGCGTGGATCCGTCCCTCGCCCGGCGCAAGGTGGAGCTGTTCGCGAAAATGGACGTCGTGGTTCCCCAGCTCGATGACATTCTCTCGGCAATCGACTTGGTACGGCTGCATTCCGTGTCGTTCTGGGATGCCCTGATCGTACGAGCGGCACAGGTGGCACAGTGTTCGCGGCTCTACTCGGAAGACATGCACCATGGATGGAGCATCGACAGCCTGGAGATCACCAATCCATTCGTGAGCTGATCGGCGAGCGTTCTGCTTCGGCGCCGAAGCAGGACTCGATCACCGCACCGCGTTCCGGAGCGCGGCCAGGGCCGCGCCGACATAGACCGCGGCGGCCAGCACGCCGACCGCCGGAATGCCCAGGTCCCAGGCGAGCTGGGGCACCAGGGCCGCGCCGACCACTGACGCCGCGCCGTTGGCCGCCCACGCCCGCGCGGTCGCATACGGCTGCGGGGCGAGCAGCCGCATGCCGGCCGGAAACGGCAGGCCCAGGGGGACCGCCACCACGGCCAGCAGGAGCGCGGCGCCGGCGACGCGGAGCACCCCCGGCAGCGCGAGCAGCCAACGGAACAGCGGGAAGGCCGTCAGCGCCGCGACCGCCAGCAGCGCGCCGATCAGCAGCAGCACCGCCGGCAGGCGCTCGATCCCGATGCGCGCCGACGCCAGTCCGCCCAGCCCCGACAGGGTGAGCATGGCCGACAGCACCACCACGACCGAGACCACCGGATCGCCGATCAGCAGGGTGAACAGGTCGATCAGGGCGAGCTCCGCCCAGATGTAGCCGGCCCCCACCGCCAGGAAGTACGCGAACACGCCCGGCGAGAGCCGGCCGTCCCGGCGGCCTGCCGCTGCCGGCAGCGCCAGCAGCAGCGCGGCGGCCAGGGCGGAGATGCCGATCACGGCCACCACCACCACCTCGGCAGACAGCAGGAACCCGAACCAGCGGCCGCCGAGCGCTGCGGCCAGCTCGCCGATCCGTCCCCACCGCAGCGTGTGGCTGAAGAACGGCCGGCCGTCGCGGCGCGGCGCCACGTCCAGCACCTGCCCGCGGAACCAGCCACCCGCTCGCCCCTCCCGGTAGGCGGCGATCAGCCCGCCGATCGCGACCTGGTAGTGCGGCTCCACCAGGACGGCGAAGCGGTTCGCCTCCTCGCTGCTCATGTCGCTCAGGTAGACCAGATCGAAGCCCCGCTCCTCCGCGAACGAGCGCACGGCTGCCCGCCGCTCGGTCGACAGGGGATCCCGCGACACGGCCAGCACGAAGCTCTCGAAGGAGCGCAGCATCGCTATATGCCGTTCCGGCGCATCCGTCCGGCCGGCAAGCGCCTCCATCGCGGTGGCAGCCGCGCGCACGCTGGTGGACGGCGGCAGCGACAGCTTGCGACCCAACACCAGCACGCCGTCCTCCGTGAGCAGGTCGAGGTAGCTCCGCAGCGCATCGGTCGTGAGCGTGAACTGGCGGCTCAGGCTCTCCACCCCCGGCACGGACGCGCCAGCTTGGTCGAGGTAGATCAGGTCGTAGCGCTCCCCGGCGCGCGCGGTGAAGCCGCGCAACGAGGAGCGGCGGACCGCAACCCGTGCGTCCCAGCCCAGCTCGGCAACCGCAGCGCGCACCGCGGCGGCGCGCCACGCCGACGGGTCCACCACCGTCACGCGAGGCACGCCGGCCTGCACGACGATCGGCAGCGCGGTGCCGCCGCTCGCCTGCAGCACCAGCGCGTTGCGAGGCTCGCTCACCAGTGCCGCACCCACCGAGCCGAGCAACTCCCCGGCGTAGCGCGGGTCGGGATCCCGCGGGACGAACAGCGACGCGTCGCCGTCGGTCAGCAGCGCGTCCTGGCGCGGAAACCGTTCGGTCCAGCGCAGGCTGAGGCCCGGCGCGAAGCGCAGCGCCGGCCCCTGCAGCCGCTCGTAGCGACCGCGGATCGTGGTCCGGCGCTCGACCACCTCGGTCTCCGGGAACTGCCGCGCCTGGTATCCGAGCTTGTACGAGGACGGCGTCACCTCCCCGATCGCTCCGGTGGCTAGCGAGCCGATCGCCAGCGCTGCCGCCACCGCGCCGGCGGCCACCCCGATCCGCGCCGGCCGCCCGCCGCTCCCGAAGCGCGCCGCGGTCACCACCGCAAGGAGCGCCGGTGCAGCCGTGATCGCAGCCACCGCGCCGGCGATGCCGAACGCCGGCAGCAACCCGACCGGCGCGGCGGCGCCAAGCCCCGAGCCCACCATCGCCGCCACGTAGGTCCGCCCCGCCGGAATGTCCGGGTCGGCGTAGGCCAGCGCGGTGATCAGACCGGCGATCGCGAATGGCACCGACAGAACCAGGAACGACACCGCCAACAGCCCGAGCTGGCCCAGCTCCAGCGGGATGCGGAAATAGTCGAGCTCCATGGCGCGGGTCGCCACGAACGACGCCAGCACTATCAGCGACAACGCCGCCAGCAACACCGCGACCCCCGCGGGACGGCGCAGCGCGGCGGATGCCCCGGGCCGGCGCGAAACCAGAGCCGCCAGCACGACCCCGGAGGCCGAGAATCCCAGCAGCGCGACTCCCAGCACCAGGAACGTCAGGTGGTTCCACTGCGAAAGCGAGAAGAACCGGACCAGGAGCGCCTCATACCCGAGGGCGGCGAACGAGGCGACCGCGGCCGCGATCAGCAGGGTCAGCGCAACCTCTCAGTTCAAGGCCGTACCGGTCATCGGGACGAACAGCACGCCCAGGATCTCCTGCATCCGAAAGCCGTCCTCCGACTTGGTGACGACCACCAGGCTCTGGTGCGCGAACGGATTGCCGAGCGGCAGGATCAGCCGGCCGTCGACCGCGAGCTGTTCGAGCAGCGGCGGCGGCACGTGATCGACCGCGGCGGTAATCATGATGTGATCGAACGGCGCCGCCTCCGGCCAGCCGTAGTAGCCGTCGGCATGCTGCGCCTGCACGTTGGCGTACTCCAACTCCTGGAGCAGCGCCGCCGCCGACTCCGCCAGCGGCCCGCGGATCTCGATCGAGTACACCTCCGCCACCAGCTCTGCCAGCACCGCCGCCTGGTAGGCCGACCCGGTGCCGATCTCCAGCACGCGGTCGTCCTCCTCGACCCCCAGCGTCTCGGTCATCAGCGCCACGATGTAGGGCTGCGAGATGGTCTGCCCCTCGCCGATCGGCAGCGGATGGTCCGCGTACGCCGAGCGCGACAGACGCTCCGGCACGAACCGATGGCGCGGCACGGTGCGCATCGCCTGCAGCACGCGCTCATCGCTCACGCCGCGCGCGGCGATCTGGAGGCTCACCATCGCGTCCCGCTCCTCTTGCCGCTCCTGGGCCGTCAGAACCGCCGGCACCGCCAACAGCAGGGCTACGCAAGCCGCACACGCACGTGCGGGAGGCCGGATCACCATGCCTCGAACATCCCCGTGTTCTTGGGCAGGCGCAGACATCCGTGGCGCGCTATCTCCGCGGTTACGGCTCGCCGCAATGCCGGAAGGCGTTCGGGATCCAGGGCCAAGGCGGACGTGGATTGCACATAGTCGATCAGCGGTTCGATTGCGGTGATCTCCAACGCGTCATCATAGCGGTGCATCACGACCTCGGCGAATACCCTCAGTTGAGCCTCTCCATGTGGTTGGCGATCACCCCGTCGAACCGGTCGTCCTCGAACGGCAACTCCTGAGCATCGACTGGTGCTCGACCAGGTACTCCCGGTTGGTCATGCCGCTCGTCACCTCCACCTCCTACGGCTACGGCCCTGTCAATGACAGGAGGGCATCCCGTCGCGGGATGCCCTCCATCGTGCGCACGGTCAGCGAGAACGCGCTACTCGTACCACATGCCTCCGAACTCGAACGGCCGGCCGGTCCTGGGGTGGACGCCCTTGAAGTTGGGCTGCCACACGTCGAACTCGGGCGGGAACGTCAGGTGCGGGAGCGTCCAGACCTGCTCGGCCTGGCGGCGGTACCACTCGTGGGTCAGCTCGGTGAGCTTGTCCGCGTCCGCCTCCTGGATCATCTGGTGGAACAGATCCCAGTTGTCCTTGATCTGCTGCGGCGGCTCTTCGCCCTTCTGGCCGTCGGTGTCCAGCCACTCCCACCACAGGTAGGCCCAGTTGGGGCCGAACCGGCCGGTGGGAACGATCAGCGACTGCCGCTCCGGGAGCTGGCTCTTCCAGCCCTCGGTGCTCTGGTCGACGATGATGTCCCACTCCCGCGACTGGACCATGGCGCCATAGCCGCCCCACGCGGTGGCGCGGTGGTTGGCCTTGAGACCGATCAGGTGCAGGTCCTCCATGATGATGTTGGTCGCCTGCTCCCACTCGTCGTGGGTGACGGTCGCCAGGTAAAAGGTGATCGGCTTGCCCTCAGGGCCTAGACGGAAGCCGTCGGCGTCCTTGTTCGGCAGCAGCTCGTCCAGCAGCGCGTTGGCGCGGTCCAGGTCCTGCTCGATCAGCGGCGATTGGCCCAGCTCCGGGAGGTACCATGGATGGTCGGTCTCGTACATGAAGCCGCCCAGCGTCGGCAGCGGCGCGCCGGCGTACATGATGTCGGCGATCTTGCGCCGCGGGATGAACAGCGAGTAGGCCGTGCGGAAGCGCACGTCGCGGAATAGCTCAGCCTTCCACTCCTCTTTCGCGTTCATGTTGAACAGCGTCACCGTCGACTTGTAGGCGTCGCCCTTGGGGGTGAGCTGGAACATGATCTTGCCGTCTTCCTGCGCGCGCTTGGCCAGCGGCAGGGACTCCAGGGTCTTGATGATCCCCCAACTGTCGCCGCCGGACAGCAACCGCAGCTTCTGCGCCTCGCCGTCGGAGACCAGGAAGTACCGCTGCGTCTCCAGGTAGGGAAGCTGGTGGCCGCGGTCATCCACCGCAAAGTTGTACGGGTTGGCGCTGAACACCGCCGGGTTGGCCGGCGGCGGCTTCGACGGACCCCACGGCATCAGGTGCGGCTTGTCGGGGTTGGTATTGCCCATGCGGTCGCGCCGGTCCTCGAAGAGCTGCATCCAGGTGTCGAACTCGCCCGCCGCGACCCTGCCTGCCAGCGCCTCGGCATCGCCGCCCGCCGGGTGGAACTGCGGCAGGTAGTGGGCGTCGACGTTCAACAGCTCACGCTCGGAGCGCTGGCCGACCAGCCACTCGAAGCGGGGATCCGGTGCCTTGAGATGGAAGCGCAGCGTGTAGTCGTCGACCTTCTCCAGGCGCTCGGTCGCGTCGGCCACCGCGTTCCTGTTCATGGCGCCGGCTTCCCGGTATTGCATCGAGGCTTCGTTGTCGCCCTGCACGTTCTCGAACCAGAACAGGAGGTCGTCGGCGGTGTAGTCGTCGCCGTCGGACCACTTCATGCCCTCGCGCATGTAGAACGTCCAGGTCATGTTGTCGGCCGAGCCTTCCCAGCCCTTCCAGGCCCACGGCAGCAGCTTGACCTCGAACCGGTGACCGCGGAACGGCGTTGAGGTCAGCCCCTGGATGTTGGGTATGTCGGTAGAGCTGCGGTCGTACGAGCCCTCCGTGTGCGTGCCGTCAGCCGGGAACGCGTACCCGGCGCCCGGCGCCAGCACCAGCGGCTCGACCGGGAGCCTCTCCTCGATCGGCGGCAACTCGCCACGCGCCACCTGCTCCGCGAACCACGGGCCCTCAATGTACTGCGCGGACGCGCTCGCACCGATGACCATGAGGCCCGCGATCAGTCCGATGAATCTTTTCACGTTTCCTCCTCCACGGGAGCGTCGCGGGACCCCCCGACATGGTCAGATCTTGCTGGAATGCAGCGCGTCGGTCAACACAGCCCGTGAACCGTCGGGCGCTGCCACGCAGTCGGATGACACGTGCTGCTGGATGGCGCTGCACTGAACTGTCTGGAAGACTCACATTTGGATGCAAGAAAGCGGAAAGACAGGTTTGCGATATCCGTTGACATGACTTCCCAAGAGCATCAGCATGGCATCATGAAGACCACCATTGATATTCCCGACGGCGAACTTGAGGATGCCATCAAGTTCACGAACGCGAAGACCAAGCGTGAGGCGGTCGTCAACGCCGTTGCGGACTTCAACCGCCGCATGCGCATGGCGGAGCTCACCAAGTACGCGGGCACCTGCGACGATTTGACTACGCCGCAGGAGCTTCAGGCTGCACGACGCCAGGGTTGAGCCGGTGATTCTCGTCGATACGTCGTCCTGGATACACTTCCTTCGCCCGCGGGGAGACCCGGAGGTCCGCAGCCGTGTCGAAGCCGCGCTGGGGTCCGGGCAGGCGTGTTGGTGCCCGCTGGTACGGCTCGAGCTGTGGAACGGCGCCCGCGGGGCGCAGGCACAGAGGGTCCTGCGAGACTTCGCCCGCACGCTCCCCGAGCTCCGCATCGACGATGGTGTCTGGCAGGCAGCGTATGACCTCGCGCGGCGAGCGCGCGCGGAAGGCGTGACCACGCCGGCGGCCGACATGCTCATTGCCGCCTGCGCCCGCCGCCACGGCGCCGCCCTCGAATACGCCGATGCGGACTTCGATCTCCTGGCGACGGTCGACGAGCCAGCGGAATAGCCTCTACCGCAGGCCGCCGTAGCACTCGCTGTCGCGGTAACAGAAGGTGTTCCAGAAGTTCATCGGGTACGGCGCCGGCAGCCGGCTCACGCGGTCGAGCTCGGTCAGGTCGTCGCCGTCGAGGGTCAGCTCCAAGGCGCCGAGCCCGTCGTCCAACTGCTCGGGAGCGAACGCGCCGAGCAGCGCCACGTCACAACGGCCGCTCTGCAGCAGCCATGCCATGGCGACGTTGGCCGGTGACCGGCCGTGGCGGGCGGCCATGCCTCGCATGGCCTCCTGCGTGTCCCACACCCGGTCGACCGCCAGCCGCTCCCAGGAGCTGGACTCCTCGGGCTTGCTGGAAGTGATGCGCGATCCGGGCGGCGGCTCGGCCATGTCGCGCGTGTAGCGGCCGGTCAGGAACCCCTGCGCGTAGGCGCCCCACACCATGATCGACACGTGCTGGTCGCGGCAGGCCGGGATCAGCGCGAACTCGGCGGTGCGGTCGGCCAGATTGTACCAGATCTGGTTAGAAACGATCGGCGTCAGCCCGTAGCGGTCCGCGTGCATGTTGGCCTTGACCACCTGCCACCCGCCCCAGTTGCTGACGCCCACGTAACGGATCTTGCCGGCGCGCACCGCGTCGTCCAGCACGCGCATGGTCTCCTCGATCGGCGTGTACGGGTCCCAGACGTGGCACTGGTACAGGTCGATGTAGTCGCTGCCAAGCCGGCGCAGGCTGGCGTCGATCGCGCGCGTCAGGTAGGTGCGCGACAGGCCGAAGCCGTTCGGGCGCACGTCGTCGGTCATGGTCCAGGCGCCCTTGGTGCCGATCACGAACCGGTTGCGCCGGCCGGCCACCACCGCCCCCACCGTGCGCTCGGAGGTGCCGGCGTCGCGCTCGTGCGAGCCGCGCATGCCGCCGCCGTACACGTTGGCCGTGTCCAGGTAGTTGCCGCCGGCGTCCAGGTAGCGGTCGACCATGCGCCGGCTGGCCTCCTCGTCGATCGTGCTCCCGAAGGGGATGCAGCCCAGTCCGATGCGCGCGACCTGCAGCCCCGAGCCGCCGAGTTGATGGTAGTGCATCGCCCTCTCCCCCTGCTCAGACGCGGTAGGCGAACACCTTCGCCCGGAACATCCGGATCCGCACCGCGACGGTCTCGCCGATGTCGGAGATGTCGTGCCGGCCGCGCCACGTCACCACCCGGTCGATGTCATCGCCCGTCAGACGGTCGCAGTCGGCGAAGGTGAACCCCGGCAGGCCATCCATGTCCGGCTGCAGCCGGCCCGCCACCAGGCGCACCAGCTCCACCTCGATGAACCCGCCGCTCCCGCACCGGTAGTTGAGGCGCAGCTCGCCCCGGCTGCGGCGGATGGTCTGGGTGGTGAAGCGGCCCTCCAGCGCCGTGTCGATGCCGCACAGCCGGTGCGGCCGCCAGCGCGCCCAGCGGATCGACGCCGGCTGGTGCGGCTCCAGAGTGATGGCATCGGCCCCAGCAGGGTTGGCGACCAGCTCCGGGAAGTGCCGGTACCCGCTGCGGTTGTGCAGTCCGGGGTTGCACTCGTGGGAGACCGCCCACCAGCCGTCGGGCAACTCGACGAGGCCGCCGGCAAAGGTGCGGCACATCCCCTCGTAGCCGGAGCCGACCGGTCCGCGCGGGATGATCGGATCGTGGTGCCGGTACCAGATCAGTCCGTCCCAGCTCACCGCGAGCTGGTCGTCGATCTGGTCGGAATTCTGGTGGTATACCTGCAGGAACAGCAGGTGCAGGTCCTCGCGCCCCGGGTAGCGCGAGTAGTTGGCGCCGTAGAAGGAGACGTCCGCCCCGTCCTGCGGCGTCGGGTAGATCACCAGCTTGGGCGGCGACCAGTCGAAGAAGTCCCTGGTGCGCATCAGCCCGATCGAGCGGCGCCCGATCGAGCGCTCCGGGACCCCGGTGCCGATCCCTTTCGGCTCCTCGGGGTCGCGCCCGTGCACGCGCACGTAGTCGAAGTAGGTATCGGTGGCCGCGTCGTACTGGGGCCGGTTGCCGCCGTCGGAAGGGAACGGCGCCGCCGGCCGCTCGACCCGTTTCCAGCGCAGCCGGTCGGGCGAGACCCAGGCCACCACCCAGTGGCGCATCTCCGCCTGCGGCCCGCTATAGCCGGGGCCGCCCTGCTCCATGGCTTTCTGCCGCGCCGCGCCCTCGCGGCTCGCCAGCTTCTCGCCGGTCAGCGGGTCGTAGTAGCCGCCCTCCTGGCCGAGCCCCTTGTAGCGCTCCTCGGGCGGCGCCTTGGGGTCGAACAGGATGCCGCAGGCAGGCCCATCGGCGAGGATGTTGTTGGCGATCGACCCGCTCCACTCCACCTGACCGAGCGCCGGGCGGTGGAACAGGTAGCCGTCGGGGCTGCGCGCCAGACAGATTGCACCCTCCCTGCCGGCATAGATGATGCCGTAGCTGCCGTCCTCCGCGTCCCGCCACGTCGCCGACGGCTGCATGTTGGCGGGATCCTCCCAGGATTTCTCCACGACCAGGAGCGGCTCGGACGGCTCGCTCGGCTCGACCTGCAGGGCGATGCCGACGGGAGCGTCGAACAGGTTGTAGACGCCGCGCCGGTCGACGCCGCGATTGCCGGGAAACACCTCCCGCCAGTCCAGGAACGGTATCCAGTCACCGGGGTTGTCGCGGGCCGACCTCCCCGAGCCCTCGCCGGGCAGGTCGGTTCGTGCTCGCGCGGGCTCTGCCATGATGCCCTCCTGTACCGTCCCATAGTAACGCGTCCGTGAGCGGGGGCGGCCGATCGGGTACGCTCGCCGCCATGGCTGAGACCCGACGACCCCGCGGCGGCTACTACCCCGGCGACTGGGTGCGCCCGCGCGCGAACCCGGGCGCCTGGACGCCCATCGCGGACACCCAGGAGATCCACACCGGCAACCGCAGCACCAACCGCGCCGGCACCTTCGAGCTGTACGACGCCCCCATCGGCGTGCGCCTGCGCGTCGAGCAGGCGGCCAAGAGCGCGCCGATCCTGTTGGACGGAAGTTCAGGCGAGGACCACATGAAGCCGGTCCGCGCGTGGCGGGAGGACGGCGCACTGTACGCCCTGTACGACGCGAACGGCAGCATCCTGCTCGCCCGCAGCGAGGACGGCCACCGGTGGCGGCACGTGGAGCGGGTGACCGAGCGCGGCGGCGACCAGCTCAAGGCGGTATTCGAGGATCCCACCGCGCCGCCCGAGGAGCGCTTCAAGGGCATGGGCTGCGACGGCGGCTGGTACGACCCCGACACCGGCGAGCGCATGGACACCGGCGGCGAGGGCGGCGCCAACGAGGAGGCGCGCCGCCGCTGGGAGGCGCAGGAGTACCACGGGCCGGCCTACCGGGGCCCGCAGGTCGAGCTGGGCGGCGAGGTCATCGGCTGGACCTCGCCCGACCGCAGGCGATGGCGGACCCTGGACGAGCCGATCGCGCCGTTTCCCATGGACGGCGGCCTGTCCGCCGGCTACGACGAGGCCACCGGGCACTACTTCGCTTACTGCCGCGTGCACGGCATGGAGCTGCCGGCCGGCGCCGCGCCCGGCGTCGGCGCCGGCTCCGCCGAAGTGGGCCTGGTGCGGCGCGCCATCGGCCTGACCCGCACCCGCGACTTCCGCTCGTGGCCGCCGCCCAAGCTGATCCTGGCCCCCGACGGCCAGGACGGCCTGGACGTGTCGTTCTACGGCTGCGACTACTTCCCCTACCCCGCCTCTCCGAATGGGGCTAGGGACGACCTGCACTGCATGCTGATCCAGGTCTACCACCAGGCGACCGACCACGTTGACAGCCAGATCGCCTTCAGCCGCGACGGCCTGTTCTGGCACCGCCCGGAGCGGCGCCCGATCATCCCGCTGGGCGCCCAGGGCGAGGGCGACAGCGGCATGGTGTACTCCTGGGGCTGCGGGCTGATCGACCTGCCCGACGGCTCCTGGGGATCGCTCTACGCCGGCTCGTCCTGGCTGCACAACGCCGGCCGGCCGGAGGGCGCCCCGCCGGCCGAGCTGCGCTGGGCGACGTGGCGCCCGCATCGCCTGTGCGGAGTGGAGGCGCCGGTCGAGGGCCGCTGCACGATCCCGACGGTGTACCGCACGCGCGACGAGCTGCGGCTCAACTACCGCTGCCGGCCCGGCGGCTGGGTCTCCGTCGAGCTGCTGCACGCCGTGCCGTCGCGGATCCACGCGGACGTGGAGCCGGTCCCCGGCTTCACCTTCGCCGACTGCGGCCGGCTCACCGGCGACGCCGAGGACGCGCTGGTCACCTGGAACGGCCGCACCGACATCTCGCCCGTCGGGGAGATGGTCGGCATCAGGCTGCGCCTGTTCCAGGCCACCGTGTTCGCCTACGCGGTGTAGGTTCCCATGCACGATGACCGCTTGCACACGATAGAGATACGCCGCTTCCGCGGCCTGGCGCAGCTCGAACTCGATGGGTTGGGGGCGTTCAACCTGCTGTTGGGCGCCAACGACGTAGGCAAGACGTCCGTCCTGGAAGCGGTGTTCCTCCTGGCCGGATTCGCCGACGTGCAGTTGCCGGTCCGGCTACAGAACTGGCGCAACCTCTTGGTGCAGGACTTCGATGACCTGGGCCTGCTGTTCCATGGACTCGACCGCGACACGCCGGTCGCGTTGACCGCACACTCGAACGGCGCCGTGAAACGGCGAACGCTGGAGATTTCCGCGCCCTCGGCGGCGACCGCCGGCGGCATCGAGACACAACAGGTCGGCACGGATAACGGCAGCGCGCGCAGCATGACGAGCGCTGTTCACAGCGGCGATCAGTCGTCGACGGTCGCGGCCGGCGCGCGCGTCCTCCGCTATGACGCCACGGTGGAACCCCGGCAGGGCAGCCCCACGTCGTTCTCCGCGACCATCGAGTTAGGCAACGGCGATCTGCGCGCCGCCTCGTCCGGCACGCCGGCCGCGGAGCCGACGATTCCTGCCCGCTACGTGGGGCCGAGAACCGAATACGACGGGGTCGTGATCGCCGACGTGACCGTCGCCAAGAAGGCGGACCGGCTGATCCGGTATCTGCGCGCGATCAACCCTCGCGTTCAGGGCGTGGCCGCGAACGGCAACGTGGCGTACGTGGACATCGGCCTGGAGCGGATGATCCCGTTGAACATGTACGGCAGCGGCGTGACGCGCGCGGCAATGATGCTCGCGCCGTGCATCCTGGGCCACGAACGCATCCTGTTGATCGACGAGCTGGAGAACGGTCTGCACCACGCCGCCATGGTGCCGCTACTGCAGGCGTTGCTCACCTTGGCGCGCGAACAACGCATGCAGGTGTTCGCCACCACCCACAGCATCGGTCCGCTGGAGAGCCTGCGGCTGGCGCTGAGCGACGAGCGGTTTTCCGCGTTTCGGGAAACCACCAATTGCTACACGCTGCAACGGGACCAGGACGGCACCGTCCGTCCCTACCGCTACGACTACGCGCAGTTCGAGCATTGCATCGCGCAGGGAATCGAAATTCGGTAGTAGCCGACGATGGACGCTGACTGCTGATGACCGAAAGGAACCGGACCCCTGAGCAGCGAGCGCGCGACACCATAGACGCGAAGCTGGAGCAGGCTGGCTGGCGGGTCCAATCGAAGAACCGGATCGACTTCAACGCCGGCCGCGGCGTCGCGGTGCGCGAGTACCAGACCGACGTCGGTCCCGCCGACTACCTGCTGTTCATCGACCGGAAGCCGGTCGGCGTGATCGAAGCCAAGCCGGAAGACTGGGGCCAGAAGATCACGACGATCGAGGAACAGTCCACCGGCTATGCCGACGCCGATCTCAAGTGGCTGAACAGCGCGGAGCCCCGGCCGTTCGTCTTTGAGAGCACCGGAGGGCTCACACGCTTCACGGACCGGCGCGATCCGCGCCCCCGCTCGCGGGAGGTGTTCAGCTTCCATCGACCGGAGACCATGCAGGAGTGGCTCACCCAGCCAGCGTCGCTAGGCGCGCGGCTTCAAGGTCTGCCGGACCTGGATCCGACGGGACTCCGCACCTGCCAGGTCAACGCCGTCACGGGACTCGAAGCATCGTTCAAGGGCAACTACCCACGCGCTCTCATGCAGATGGCGACCGGCTCGGGCAAGACCTACACCGCCATCACTTCGATCTACCGGCTGCTCAAGCACGCGGACGCGAAGCGCATCCTATTTCTGGTCGACACCAGGAACCTCGGCGAGCAAGCGGAACAGGAATTCATGGCCTACGTTCCCGGCGACGACAACCGCAAGTTCACCGAGCTCTACAACGTCCGGCGCCTCACGTCGTCATACGTCGCCCAGGACAGCCAGGTCTGCATCAGCACCATTCAGCGCATGTACTCGCTGCTCAAAGACCAGGAGATGGACGAGGCAGCCGAGGAGATCAATCCGGCGGAGATGGTGCAGAGCAGACAGCCGATGCCCGTCGTGTACAACCCCAGGATTCCTCCCGAGTTCTTCGACTTCATCGTCATCGACGAGTGCCACCGCTCGATCTATGACGTGTGGCGGCAGGTGCTGGAGTACTTCGACGCCTCGCTCATCGGCCTCACCGCCACCCCGGACAGCCGCACCTACGGGTTCTTCCGCAAGAACGTGGTCAGCGAGTACTCCCACGAACAGGCGGTTGCCGACGGTGTCAACGTCGGCAACGAGGTCTACGTCATCGACACCGAAAGGACAAAACGCGGCGGGCAGATCGAAGCGGGCCGGCATGTCGAGAAACGGGAGCGGCTGACACGCCGCAAGCGCTGGGATGTCCAGGACGACGACTATACCTACGGTGCCAAGGAGCTCGACCGCGCCGTCGTGAACCCGGATCAGATCCGCACCGTGGTCCGTACGTTCCGCGACAAGCTGCCGGAGATCTTCCCGGGCCGTGACGAAGTCCCCAAGACGCTGATCTTCGCCAAGACCGACAGCCATGCGGACGACATCATCCAGACGGCGCGCGAGGAGTTCGGCCAAGGCAACGACTTCTGCAAGAAGGTGACCTACCGGACCGACGAAGACCCCAGATCGGTCCTTGCCCAGTTCCGCAACGACTACCATCCGCGCATCGCCGTCACCGTCGACATGATCTCCACGGGCACCGACGTGAAGCCGCTCGAGTGCCTCATCTTCATGCGCGACGTGCGGAGCCGCACCTACTTCGAGCAGATGAAGGGCCGCGGCACCCGTACTCTCGAGCACGACGACCTCAGGAAGGTGACGCCGTCGGCCGCCACCGCCAAGACTCACTACGTCATCGTGGATGCCGTCGGCGTCACCACGTCCCTCAAGACCGCCAGCCGAGCGCTCATCAGCAAGCCCACCGTGGCGCTCAGGGATCTCGCCATGGGCGTGATGATGGGAGCTCGAGACGAGGATTCGATGAGCACCCTGGCCGGACGCCTCGCCCGCCTCGACCGGCAACTCGACGATGCCGAGCGGCAGCGCATCCGGGACCAAGCCGGCGGCGTCGATCTCGCCGGCATCGCAGGCAATCTACTGACGGCCATCGATCCCGACCGGATCGACGCGAAGGCCCGGCTGATCGACCGCACACCCCAGGAGGATGATCCGGCCCCCGACGCGGTGGACCAGGCGCGCGACGAGCTCGCCGCCGACGCCTCCCGCGTGTTCACGGGCGAGTTGATCGACGTGATCGACTCGATTCGCCGTGACAAGGAACAGACCATCGATCACGACAGCCTGGACACCGTGCGGCGCGCCGAGTGGGAGGGCGACGCTCAGGAGAACGCGCAAGCCATGGTGCAGGATTTCCGAGACTACCTCGAAGCCAACCGCGACGAGATCGAAGCGCTGACCATCTTCTACAGCCAACCGCACCGTCGCCGGGAGTTGACCTACCCGATGATCCGGGCGGTCTTCGACAGACTGAAGAACGACAAGCCGCTCCTGGCGCCCCTACGTGTCTGGCAAGCCTACGCCTTGCTGGACGACTACCGCGGTCACCAGCCCGCCAGCGAGCTTACGGCACTCGTCGCCCTGATCCGCCGCGTCTGCGGCATCGACACGACGCTGTCGCCCTATGCGGAAACCGTACGCCGCAACTTCCAGGCTTGGATCATGTCCCGCCACAGCGGAAGCGGCCGGAAGTTCAACGAGGAGCAGATGGCCTGGCTGCGCATGATCCGCGACCATGTGGCGAGCTCCTTTCACGTGGACCGCGACGACCTCGACATGGCTCCGTTCGACGCTCAAGGCGGCCTAGGCCGCATGTACCAGCTCTTTGGCACCCAAATGGACTCCGTGATCAATGAACTCAATCAGGCGCTGGCAGGATGAACTGCGAATCCCAGATGGAGTTGCCGTCAGGTTGGCACAGATGTGCGTTGCCAGACTTTACTCACATTGTGATGGGGCAGTCTCCTTCTTCGGGAACCTACAATCTTTCTCGTCGGGGGGTTCCTTTCTTTCAGGGAAAGGGCGAGTTTGGCCGCCTTTACCCGAAGATTCGTTTGTACTGCTCCCAACCCAAGAAGATCGCTAAACCAGGCGCTACACTCCTTTCTGTGAGGGCTCCGGTGGGACCCACGAATCTTGCACAGCAAGAGTGTTGCATTGGCAGAGGCCTTGCAGCAATTCATCCCTGTGGCGAGATCGCGCCAAAGTTCGTCCTTTACATGTTTAGAAGTGACGAATCACGGCTTTCTCGCGAGGGGACTGGATCGACTTTCGCGGCCATCCCCAGACGAGCCGTTGAGAGTATGGAATTCGATCTTCCACCACTTGCTGAACAAGAGCGGATTCTCGCCAAGATCGACGAACTGTTTTCGGAACTGGACCAAGGAATCGAAAACCTGAAGAAGGCGCGCGCTCAACTAGAGACATACCGCCAAGCCGTGCTCAAGCACGCGTTCGAGGGCAGGCTCACGGTGCAATGGCGTGACCAGAACAAGGACAATATCGAGAAACCAGAACAACTGATCGCCCGTATCAAGCAGAAGCGGGCGGAGCAATTCAAGCGGCACATCTTGGCGTGGAAGACTGCTCTTAGGAGATGGAACCAAGAGGGTAATCCGAGTAATAAACCAAGAAAACCGAAACATCCCCCAACAGTAGACGACATCTCCAACGACGTGATTTCGACACTTCCCACTCTCGCTGACTCTTGGATATGGGGAAAGTTGGCGTTGATGACCTGCGGCGTTGAGTACGGCACAGCATCGAAGTCATCGCCCTCCGGAGAGGTGCCAGTTCTTCGTATGGGGAACATTCAAGACGCGAAGCTTGACTGGTCGGACCTTGTGTATACATCGGACCACGACGAGATCAAGAAATATTCGCTCAAGGACGGAGATGTTCTATTTAATCGCACAAACAGTCCTGAGCTAGTCGGGAAAACAGCACTCTATAGAGGCGAGCGGCCGGCTATCTTCGCCGGGTACCTCATTCGCATCAACCACATAGAGGCTGTCGTCGACGGTCAGTACGTGAATCTCTTCCTCAATTCGCGCGTTGCTCGCCAGTACGGTAACAGCGTGAAGACGGACGGTGTCAACCAATCGAATATCAGTGGATCCAAGCTTGTCGAGTACCCCTTTCCATACTGTTCGATTGAAGAACAGCACGAAGCAACTACTATCTTGGACCGAACCTTATCGCACCTTGAAGAGATGGAGGCCGAGGTTGTCAAGCAGCTTCATACGGCCAATACCCTTCGGAAGGCAATCCTGAAGAAGGCGTTCTCTGGTCAACTCGTGCCCCAAGACCCGAGCGACGAACCAGCGTCCGTCCTCCTGGACAGGATCAGAACCGAACGAGAGCAAGCCGCGAAAGGTAAGACTCGTCCGAAGATCGGGAAGCGAAGAAAGTCCGTCGCAAAGGCATGACCGGCAATCTTCCGATCAACCTTCACGATCTGCTGCGGCAGCGCACGATCGAGGGCGAGCGCGTGGAGTACAAGGCCGGGTGGAATCCGCAGAGCGTGCTGCATACCATCTGCGCGTTCGCCAACGACTTTCACAACCTCGGCGGCGGCTACGTGGTGCTGGGTGTCGAGGAGCGCGACGGGCAGCCGTTGCTGCCGCCCAAGGGCCTCGACGCCGGACGAATCGAGGCGGTGCAGAACGAGTTGCTGCGGATGGGGCAATCCGTCATGGCACCCCATTACCATCCGCTCACGGGTGCCTACGAGGTCGAAGGGCGGACGATCCTCGTCCTGTGGGCGCCAGGCGGGGAAACGCGTCCCTACAAGGCCAGAGTCAATCTCGCGAAGGAAGCGAAGGAGTGGGCCTACTACATTCGCCGACACAGCAGCACGGTGCGTGCCAGAGGGGCGGACGAGCGCGAACTGCTGTCTCTGGCAGCGACGGTGCCGTTCGACGACCGGTACCACCAGGCAGCGTCGCTGGAGGACTTGTCCCCGCGGCTGATCGAAGGGTTTCTGCGGGACGTGGGCAGCGATCTCGCTGGGGAGGCGGGGCTTGCAACGGAGACCCTGGGGCGGCGCATGAACATCGTCGGCGGGCCTGCCGAGGCGTGCTTTCCCAAGAACGTCGGGCTGCTGTTCTTCAACGAGGCGCCGCACCGCTTCTTTCCGGCGACCCAGATCGACGTCGTGTGGTTTCCCGACGGTCCCGGCGGCGATCGCTTCGAGGAGAAGGAGTTCCGCGGCCCGTTGTCGGTCATCCTGCGCGATGCGATCGACTTCATCGCCCGGAACTACCTCAAGGAGACGGTCGTCAAGCATCCGCACCAGGCGGAAGCCGAGCGATTCTGGAACGTTCCCCTCGCGGCCATAGAGGAGGCCCTGGTCAATGCGATCTACCACCGCTCGTACGACGTGCGCGAGCCGGTCGAGGTACGCATCACCCCGCAGGAACTGACGATCCTGAGCTTCCCCGGCGCCGACCGGTCGATCCGCATGGAAGACCTGCAGAGCGGCCGCGCGATCAGCCGCCGCTACCGGAACCGCCGCATCGGCGAGTTCCTGAAGGAGCTTGACCTGGCCGAGGGGCGGTCTACGGGGATTCCCAAGATCCTGCGGGCGATGCGCGGGAACGGGTCACCGGCACCGGTCTTCGAGAGCGACGACGACCGCACCTCGTTCCTGACCCGTCTCCCGGTACACGAACAAGCCCGCGTTGGGCCAACCGGACAAGCTACCGAACTTGAGACCGGGCAAGTCACCCCGCAAGATACCCCGCAAGATACCCCGCAAGTCACCGGGCATGTCCGGCAACTGCTGACTGCGCTCACCGGAGAGATGAGCCGCAGCCAGATGCAGGCGGCGATAGGGCTTAGAGACCGTAACTATTTTACCAACGCCTATCTGCGGCCCGCCCTCGAAGCCGGCCTGATCGAAATGAGGCTCCCCGGCAAGGCAACCAGCGGGAACCAACGCTATCGGCGGACTGCGGCGGGCAAGGCTCTCGTGCATGAAGTCGAGCCCACCCCGCAAGTCACCCCGCAAGATACCCCGCAAGTCACCGGACATGTCCGGCAACTGGTCGCTGTGCTCACCGGAGCGATGAGTGGCGCTCGATTACAGGAGGCATTGCGACTGAGAGACCGCAACCACTTCACCAACACCTACCTGCGGCCCGCCCTCGAAGCCGGGCTGGTCGAGATGACGCTCCCCGACAAACCAACGAGCCGAAACCAACGCTACCGGCTCACCACCGCCGGCAAGGCCCTGGCGCAACACACCGGGGCGAAGGACGCCTCCCCATGAACACCGCCCCCATCGTCTCCAGAGTCTGGAGCTTCTGCACTACCTTGCGCGACGACGGGGTGAGCTACGGCGACTACCTGGAGCAACTCACCTATCTCATCTTCCTCAAGATGGCCGACGAGTACGGCAAGCCGCCCTACGACCGCGACGTGGGCATTCCCGACGAGTACGGCTGGCAGAGCTTGAAAGCCAAGCGGGGCTCGGACCTTGAAGATCACTACGTCGGGCTGCTGCGCGAACTCGGCAACCGGCAGGGCATGCTGGGACAGATCTTCACCAAGGCGCAGAACAAGATTCAGGACCCGGCGAAGCTATACCGCCTCATCGACATGGTGGACGACACCGACTGGATAACACTCGGCGCCGACGTCAAGGGCGACATCTACGAGAACCTGCTGGAGCGCAACGCCGAGGATACCAAGACGGGCGCGGGCCAGTACTTCACGCCGCGCGCTCTGATCCGCGCCATGGTCGAGTGCGTGCGGCCGGAGCCGGGCAAGCGCATCGCAGACCCCGCGTGCGGCACCGGCGGGTTCTTCCTGGGCGCCTACGACTTCATCACCAACCCGGACCACTTCACGCTCGACCGGGAGCAAAAGGCGTTTCTCAAGCACGACACGTTCCACGGCCACGAGATCGTCGCCAACACCCGCCGCCTGTGTCTGATGAACCTGTTCCTGCACAACATCGGCGAGATCGACGGCGGCGTGCCCATCTCGCCGAACGACTCGCTGGTCGCCGACGACGGCGAGCGCTACGACTACGTGCTGGCGAATCCACCCTTCGGCAAGAAGAGCGCCCTGAGCTTCACGAACGAAGAGGGCGAGCAGCAGACCGATGACCTGACCTACAACCGGCAGGACTTCTGGGCGACCACCTCCAACAAACAGCTCAACTTCGTGCAGCACATCCGCACGATGCTCAAGACCAGCGGACGCGCGGCGGTCGTCGTGCCGGACAACGTGCTGTTCGAGGGCGGCGCCGGCGAGACAATCCGCAGGAAGTTGCTCGACAACACCGACCTGCACACCATCCTGCGGTTGCCGACCGGCGTCTTCTACGCGCAAGGGGTCAAGGCCAACGTGATCTTCTTCGACAACCGGGAAGCCAGCCCGCATCCCTGGACGAAGCGGGTCTGGTACTACGACTACCGCACCAACGTTCACCACACGCTCAAGAAGAAGCCGATGCGCTACGAGCACCTGGCCGACTTCATCCGTTGCTACAACCCGCAGAATCGGTACGAGCGCATGCCGACGTGGGACGAGAGTGCCGCTCCGGACGGCCGCTGGCGAAGCTACCACTACGAAGAGATCGTCGCGCGCGACAAGACCAGCCTCGACGTTTTCTGGCTCAAGGACAAGAGCCTGACCGACCTGGACGATCTGCCCGAGCCCGAGGAGCTGGCCGCACAGATCATCGAGAATCTGGAAGCGGGCATCGACAGCTTCCGCAAAGTGCTGGCCGGCATGGCGTCGGAGTAGCGACGCGTGGACTCGCTCCGGCACCGTGAAACCGGCTCTGTTCTGTGACGACTGGCAACCGAACGCTTGTATGCACCGGCAACGGAGAGCTACCTTGGTGCATGGCCGCTACCGAAATCGCCTCCGAAACTCGGCCTGTCAGGCACACGGACGGCAGGCACGCGGACGGCACGGCCGTCCGACCGTGCGCCGTTCCCGACTCGCCGGCGTTCCCCGGCTGCACGCCGGTCCACCTGCCGCGCGCCGAGCTCGAACACTTCGAGCGGCGCCTGGAGTACTGGGAGGCGGCCACCGAGACCGCCTGGGTCTGCGAGCCCGTCACCCCCTACCACGAACGCCCTTCGCGTCTGCTGACGAGGTTGGCTGAGACGATCTCCAGGGTGCGCGGTTCGCACGTCGAATGCTACGGCTCCATGGACCTGCTGCTGCGCGACGAGCACGGCGAGCCGCAGCTCATCATGCAGGCCGACGAGTCCCTGTACCTGCATCCGGACCGCGCCAAGCTGCCGGCCGCGGCCATGGTGGTCGGCGAGGACGACTTCCCCGACGTGGTGCTGGAAGTCGACCACACCACCGATGTGCGCCGCGGCAAGCTGCCGCTGTACGAGTCGTGGGGGTTCCCCGAAGTATGGGTCGACGTGCCGGACGCGCCGTCGCCGAGCCGCCCGCGGGCGCGGCGGCCGGGGCTGACGATCCATCTGTTGGAGAACGGCCGCTACCGGGTGGCGGCGCAGAGCCGCGCGTTCCCCGGCTGGACGGCGGTCGAGATTCACGCGGCGCTGAACGAGCCTGCGCCGTCCGCGCAGACGAGCGCGGTGCTGGAGCGGGTCGGTGGAGCGCTGGGAGCGCGGGAAGGAACCGGACCGGACGACGACCCGCTGCTGCGCTCGCAACGGCGAGCGGGGTTCGAGCGCGGTCGCGCGCAGATGGTCCGCCAGATACTGTTGTCGCGGGGCATCGAGGTCTCTGAGGAGTTCCCCGCCGGCGCGGCGGTATTCGCGGCGGCGTCCGAGGCCGCGCTCCTTTCGGCGGCGCTCGCCTGCACGGACCAGGAGGGCTTCCTTGCCGCGCTTGCGCACACCGATCGGTGACCGGCGCCCGAGCGAGCATATCAGGTTAGACGAAGGTTAGACGGAGCCGCTTCGTCGTGGTAGGTGTTCCTCATGCGTTCCTACCTGGAGTTCGTCGTGTCGCTGCAGTCCATAACGCCGCGTATCTGGCGCCGCTTCCAGATCACCGTCAACGCGACGTTCCTGGACCTGCATGCGGCAATTCAAGACAGTTTCGGATGGGAGTACTCTCACCTGTGGGAGTTTCATACCCCCGGACGGTCCCGCGAGGTGCTGGCGGGGATGCCGCCCGATTCCCTGATGTGGTCTGACGAGGACCAGGCACCCGATGCGGGCGAGATCAGACTGACCCGCTACTTCGGGCAAGCCGATCAGTGCGTGTACTGGTACGACTTCGGTGACGATTGGCTGCACAGGGTGAAGCTGCGGCAGCGAGTGTCGTTGGAAGATCGCTTCTTCAGGCGGCTGCTTGCCGGTCGCCGCACGTGCCCGCCGGAAGACTGCGGCGGCATCTCGGGTTACGCGCGTCTCGTGGAGTTTCTGGAGACCGGCGACGACCCCTGGGAGGACGATGACGGAGAGCTGGCCGAGTGGGTGGGCGACTGGAAACCGGACGGGTTCTCACTGTCCGACGCCAAGGCCGACTTCGATCGGTAGGCGGTATCGGGTTTGCCCCACCGTCAGTTCGGCGCATGCCGATCATTGGAAGAACCGCCCCGCTCTGCGTCGTGCGGCCCGTGTACCGTGAGGGTCCCGCGGTGGTCGCTCAGGGTGAGCCCGTCAGCGGACGCGACGCTGATGTCGCCGTCGATGCGGCGCAGGCGCTGCTCGCCGCCGGTATCGGTGAAGAGCGGTCCGCGTGAATCGGACACCTCGATCGAACCGGAGTCGGCGGTGATGCGCTTCGGGCCGTGGACGCGCTCCAGCACGATGAAGCCGGCGACGGCCGCGATGGTGACCGTGGCGGTGACGTCGCTCAGGTAGAGGTCGCCCGCGGTCGTGGTGATCGTCACGTTCGGCGCCGTCACGTCGTGGATCCGCACATCACCGGCCGTTGTGGTGACCGCCAGCGCGGTGCGCTCCGGCACCTGCAGGAGCAGCCGCGGTCCCCAGGTCACCGCAGCCTGCGACAGCGGACGCCCATCATAGCGGACCGCGACGGAAGCGGTGCCGTCGTTCCGCTCGACCGCGATGTGCCCGTCGTGGAACCGGTGGAAGCGCGTGGACATGCTGCTGACCACGGTGATCGTGTCCTGATCGGGAGCGCCGAGCACCTCGACCGTGAAGTGGGCGGCGTCGATGTCGATCGCGTCGACCCCGGAGAGCTCGATGCGCCGCTCGACCGGGGCGCCTTCCAGGAGTCCGCCGCCTGCGGCCAAGTGGGCGGCCAGCAGCAGCACGGCGACGGCCACGGATCGCCCGAGCGCCATGCTGCTATGGTACATGGACCGGGGGAGGACCGATGACGGAGTCGTTGCAGGCTCGCTTCTACGTGGCCACGACCGGCAGCGATGCTTGGTCGGGCCGGCATGCTCAGCCCGTCGCGGACGCCACGGACGGCCCCTTCGCGACGCTGACGAGGGCGCGCGACGCCGTGCGGGAGCTCACGGCGCGGATCCGCAGCCGGGACGCCACTCCCGAAGGAGAGATCCGCGTCGAGGTGCGGGCCGGCAGGTACTACCTGCGAGAGCCCTTGATGCTCGGCCCCACGGACAGCGGCAGCGCCGGCTGCCCGGTTGCGTACGCGGCCTACCCCGGTGAGGAGCCGATCCTCAGCGGAGGCGTGCGACTCACCGACTGGCAGCCGTTCGCGGGAGAGATCCTGCGCTGCGAGCTGCCGGCCGACGTCCGCGGGGAGCTGGCGCGCTTCCGCCAGCTCGTGCTCGACGGTGAGCGCCAGCGGCGCGCCCGCTGGCCGAAGTTCGAGCCCGACAACCCCATCCACGGCGGTTGGGCGTTCGTCGAAGGACCGGCCGAGGAGGACAGCCACAACGCCTTCGTGTATCGGCCGGGGACCTTCAGGCGCCGCTGGGCGAATCCCCGTCAGGTCGAGGTCAACATCTACCCGTACAAGGGGTGGTGCAACTGCATCGTGCCGCTGGCCTCGATCGACGAAGAGAGCCGCACGATCCGGCTCGCCCACGATGTCTGGGACGTGCGCACGCGGCCACCGTGGTACTGGTCGATGCCGCTCAGCCCCGGCAACCGGTTCTTCGTCGAGAACGCGCTGGAGGAGCTGGACCAGCCGGGTGAATGGTGCCTGGACCTGGAGCGGCGCCTCGTCTACTTCTGGCCGCCGGCTCCTCTGACGCCGGACAGCGAGGTGGTGCTGCCGGTGCTCGATCGCCTCATCGACCTGCAGAACGCTTCCCACATCAACCTGTCCGGCCTGACCCTCACGGAGACGACGAGCGGCGACAACATGCACCGGACCGGGCTCGACGGCTACGGCGCGCAGCTACCGACGCCCGGCTGGACCTACGCCGGGGAAGCCATCCATCTGCGGGACACCCACCACGTCACGATCGAAGGCAACCGCATCCGCACGGTCGGCGGCAACGCCGTGTATCTGGAGGGATACAACTCCCGGAACGAGATCCGGGGCAACGAGGTGGACGGCTGCGGCGCCAACGGCATCACGCTGATCGGTACGGCGGACCGTCACCCCGTGGACAATCGGGTAGCGGACAACGACATCCACCACTGCGGCGCGATCAACAAGTTCGTGGCCGGCGTGTTCCTGGGGCTGAGCGACGGCACCACGGTGCAGCACAACGCCATTCACGACGTCCCCCACCACGCGATCAACCTCGGCAGCAACGGATACGGTCGCAACGTCTTGGAGTACAACGACATCCGCCGTGCCTGCCTGGAGATATTCGACACCGGAGCGATCAACTCGTGGGCGGACACGCTGGACGTCACTCGCACCTACGTCGCCAGAAACGTCGAACGCTCCGGTCATGTCATCCGCCACAACTTCATCGGCCAGACCTGGGGGCTTGCCCAGGACGAGCGCGGCAACCTGTCGGCCGGCAGCGTGACCAAGACCAGGGGCGTGTACCTGGACGACTACACCAGCAACTGCTTCGTGTACGGGAACATCGTCGTCGGAGCCGTCATCGGCATCCAGATCAACGGCGGCAAGAACAACGTGGTGGAGAACAACCTCCTCATCGACTGCACGAGCTGCGGCCTGCGCGTGATAGACGGCTGCGCCTACTACCCGGCCGCTCAGCAGATGCGGAACTTCACGCGCGGCAACCGCTTTCGGGGCAACATCGTCTTCTCCGCCTCGGAAGCTCCCCTGTTCCTGGTGCTCGGGGTCAGGGCCGACGACCCGATCACCGATTCCGACCAGAACCTGTATTGCGTCGCGGGCGGCCGATGGGCCATCCATGACGAGCTGGCGGACGGCCGGACGGCGGCCGAGCACCTGTCGCTGGAGGAGTGGCAGGAGCAAGGGTTCGACCGGCACTCGGCGACCGACGACCCGCTCTTCGCCGACCCGGAGCGCGGCGACTACGCGCTTCTGCCTGACTCGCCCGCGCACGCGCTGGGCATCGTGGGAGTCGATCAGTCCAGGATCGGCCCCCGATCGAGCCGCGCGCCATGACGAACGGCCGGGCCGACCTCACCGCGGCCGTTTCGCTGGCGAGCATCAACGGCAGCGCTCCGGCCCGGTACGCCGATCCGCTCGATCCCGCCAGGACCGCGCTGGTCATCGTCGACATGCAGGGGAGACCGGAGGAGTGGCGGCAGGAGCCGCTGCGCAGCACGGCGGCGAACTGCCGGCGCCTGCTTGCGACCTGCCGCGCCCGTTCGATCCCGGTCATCCACGTGGTCCTGGGCTGCTGGACCGGCGACTCCCGCGAGCTGTCGCGCGAGAAGAAGCGCTGGACGGCGCTGGCCCGCAGCAGAGGCAGGACGAGCCGCCGCCACATCACCGACCACCCGGTGCTGCCGGGGCTCGAGCCCCGGTACGGCGAGATCGTCCAACAGAAGACGTCGGCCGGGGCATTCGCCACCACCGGCCTGGCGGGCCTGCTGCACAACATGGACGTCCGCGATCTGGTGGTGTGCGGTCAGATCAGCTACGGATGCGCCGGCGGGACGGCCATCGAAGCGGCGGGCTGGGGCTACGTCGTGACCATGGTCGACGACGCCAGCGCCGCTCCCGGTGACCGGCCGGGACACCTCGCCTTTCTCAGGCTCTTCCAGCAGTTCCTGGGCAGGGTGTGGTCGTCGGACGACGTGATCCGCCGGTTGAACGGGGACTCGACCTCGGATACCCCTGCTCCGGAGCCGCAGGCCGACCTGACCCGGACCGTCAGCCTGGCCGACATCAGAGGCAACAAGCGCGACGTCTGGGATCACCGGCCCGCGCCCGATACCACCTGCCTGCTCATCGTGGACATGCAGGGGCCGCCGGAGCCGTGGGAGCGCGAGCCGCTTGCCTCCGTTCTGAGGAATTGCCGCCGCCTGCTGCGGACAGCCCACACCGCCGGCCTCCCCGTGTTCCACGTCCATTCCCGCGATCCGGAAACCGCTTGGCAGCCGGGGGGCGAACCCGTGCTTCCCGGTCTTGCTCCCGCCGCAGGGGAAACCGTGCTGCAGCCGACGGCGGGAGGCGCCTTTGCCACCACGGGGCTTGCCGGTCTCCTCCATACGATGGGCGTGCGGGACCTGATCGTCTGCGGCCAGCGCACGTACGACAGCCTGCTCAGAGTCGGCAACGAGGCGGCCCACTGGGGGTACGCGGTGACGCTGACCGAGGACGCCAGCGCGGCTCCCGCGAACCGCCAGGCTCACCTGGTGGTGCTGCGCTTCTTCGATCAGGTGTGGGGGCGCGTACGCTCCACGGACGAAGTGATTCGGGAGCTGACGCCCGGCCCGGTCAGTCGAGTCTGAAGAACGTACCGTCGACCTGCCGGACGACGGCGTACTCCGGCACGGGCTCGCCGCCGTCGTGCGCGGTGATGTAGTAGGCGGTGAACAGCCGCCCGTCGTTGAGCTCGGTCAGGACCTGATAGCCGCAGTCCCAGGTGTAGGAGTCGCCTCGGAGCACGAACTCGCGGCTCCACGTCTCACCCAGATCGTCGCTCAGCACGCCCAGTATGCCGCGCGGTCCGCCGACCGAACGTCTGGCAAACGCGATGATGATCCGCCCGTCGCGGGTAATGAGCGCACAGGGGGAGCGATACCGGGGACCGCCTCGATCCAGCGGCGCCCGCGGCGGATCGTCGCTGTCGAGGGGGCAGCGCGTGGCGGGACTCACGACGTAGCGCGGCTCCGTCCAGCTCATGCCGTCGTCCGCAGAGAACGCCACGCACGGCCAGTTCTCCGGCATGCGATGCATGCAGGTCATCAGGCGTCCGTCCGGCAGCCGGTGGACGCCCATGTAGGTGAAGCCGCAATCCGAGTCGGGGTCGACGCCCCGCGCCACCACGCTGACGTACTCCCACGAGATTCCGTTGTCGTAGCTGACGTAGAAGCAGGAGATGTTGCGGTGGTTGGTCGTACCGACGATGCCGAGGACGCCGTTGTCGAACGCGACGTGACCGAGGTTGGCGGCCAGAAAGCCTGTGTCCGGGGAGATCGACGGCCCCTCAATGAGCGTCGGATGCCGCTCCCACGTGCGGCCCCGATCCCCGCTGCGCAGGCTGAAGCTGGGCATGTTGAAAAAGGGTCTCTTGCCGAGATGGAAGTTGCCCTCAGGCGCCAGTTGCGGCCGCATGGCCCCGCCCAACGGCCAGCGGAGGTGCTCGCCGGCGGGTGAGAAGTGCATGATCGCATCGCCGTCGGACAGGTCGATCCGCTCGCGCTGATCCGGCTCGCGGGGGCGCAGCCACCCCAGGAGCTCGTCCGTCGACCGTTCGTTGTTCCAGATCCACGCCTTCTCGCTCTCCGGCCACGTCTGGCCGCCGTCGAGTGACCGGTTGAGCATGATGCCCGACGTGGCCCCCGCCGGCAGATGGGAGAAGTCGTGCGCGCCGGGCGCAAGCCAGTCCCTGTTCCGGTAGTCGGCCGTCTTCACCCGGTGCGCGACGACCATCTCGCCGTCGCCGAAGTTCCAGATCCCGCCGCGGTTGACATGACCCGCGTAGCGGTTCGGGTCGTGGAAGATGCGGACGTGCCGGATGTCGCGTACCGCCGCGTCGTACGCCCCGAGCCGCGGCCGGTCGACCGTCTCCACGGCTCCATGGAACCCGCTCCGGGGATCGATGTCTACCCCGCGTTGACCTCACGCCGTTCCCGGAGTAGCCTCGGAGCTTCGCCGCATCGTCCAAGTCCAGGAGGCGCCGTGATGTACGAAGCTCAGACGCTGGAAACCGCTTCTCCACCGGTGATGCTCGACGCCGGTCCGCAGCTTCTGATCGACGACCACCTGGTGGACGACATCTGGATGATCAGGCGCTCTCCGGAGCTTCCGATCAAGTCCTTGGACAATCCCATCTTCACGGCCCCCACGTTCACGAGCAGCGCACCGTCCGCCAAGGCCAGTTACGGGGTCAACACCGTCCTCTACGACGAGGAACGGGGCGTCTTCCGGATGTGGTACTCGGTTGCGATGCGCTCTCCGGCCTGCAGCTCGCTGGCGTATGCCGAGTCCGGCGACGGCCTTCACTGGGAGACGCCCCGTCTCGGCCTCATCGACTACGACGGCTCCACTGACAACAACCTCTGCATCGGGCTGGACCAGGGGGGCGGGTCCGTCCTGCTCGACCCCCACGACCCGGACCCCGCGCGGCGCTACAAGCTGATGCACAAGCGCCCCTGGAAGGCCGGCATGGAAGGCCGGGTGACGATCTCCTTCTCGCCCGACGGCATCCACTGGACGCCGTACTTCGACGACTGGAGGCGGTCGATCCGGCCGCACTCCAACGATGGCGTGAACATCACCCTGTACGACCCGGAGCTGGGCAAGTACGTCCTGTTCTGCCGCCCGAACGTGCTGGCGGCCTACCCGAAGCTGGACCCCAGGGACATCGGCTTTCCGCCGTCATGGGTTCGCGAGCAGGACCTTGCCGCCGCGGAGGACGAGGCGGCCGCGGCGACGGCCGCCGCCATGGAAGCCGGCGACGGAAGCGGGGACGGAGCGCCGAAAGAGCTCGGGTTCCCCGGCGAGGACGACTTCGTCATGCACCGCGAGGCCGAGGACTACCTGCACCGCTACCTGAAGGTGCCGCAGTACGTGCATACCCGGGCGCTGCGTCTCTACAAGTACCCGTTCGTCTCCTGCAACCGGCGCGTCGCCAGGGCGGAGAGCGACGACTTCATCGACTGGACGATTCCCGAAGTGGTGATCCGGCCGGACGAGCTTGACCCTCCCAAGCTGTACAACCTGAACGGCGTGGGCACCTACCACGGCCTGTACATCGGGGCGCTCCAGCTCTACTACGGCTGGAACTACCGCAGCTTGCCGGGATGTCTGCAGGAGTCCGAGACGATCGACCTCCAGTTGACCTTCAGCCGCGACGGAAAGCGGTGGGAGCGGCTGGCCAACCGGCCCATCTTCCTGCCCCGCGGGCTCATCGGCGCATTCGACGGCGGCATGCTCTCCACCGCGTCGCCGCCCCTGGTCGAGTACGGCGACGAGCTGCGCATCTACTACACCGGCACGCAGCATTCCCACCTGGTCCCCGGCGGGACGCGCGGCATCGGCGTCGCTCGGCTGCCGAAGGAGCGCCTGGTGGCCAGGACGGCGGGCGACGAGATGGGGGTGCTGATGACCAAGCCGCTGGTCATCGACGGCGACCTCCTGCAGATCAACGTCGACGCACGGCGCGGCCTCGCCAAGATGGAGATCGCGGACGTCATGGGCAACCCCATCCCCGAATTCACCGTCCACGACGCCGCGGCCATCAAGGAGAACGGACTCCGAGTTCCCGCGACGTGGAAGAACAGGAACAGCGTACGGGAGCTTCGCGGCAAGACCGTGCGGCTCCGGTTCTACCTCCTGCACGCCCGCCTCTACTCCTTCTGCCTGACCGGCTAGCGCACGATGCTGGGCTACGTCGCACGCCGCATCATCATCTCCATACCGACCCTGCTGATCATATCCGTCCTCAACTTCATCATCTTCAACGCGCCGCCCGGCGATTTCGCCACCTATCGCATCCAGCAGATCGAGGATCAGTTCGTGCGGCAGGGCGGCTCGCTGAGCTCGGACGAGATGAAGCAGATGGTCGCCGATCTGAGAAACCGTTACGGGCTGGACCGGCCGCTCCATATCAAGTACCTGAAATGGATCTGGGCATTCGTCCGCGCCGACCTGGGCGAGTCCTTCGAGTTCTTCGTAGGAAGCGGGGACGACCGACACGAGGTCCGCTTGATCATAAAGGACCGATTGAGATATACGCTACTGTTGGCGCTGCTCAGCCTGGTCTTCGTGCACGTCATCTCGATTCCGATCGCGCTCTGGGTCTCCACGCACCAATATAAGATGAGCGACTACGTCTTTACGTTCATCGGCCTCATCGGCCTGGCGACGCCCAACTTTCTGCTTGCGCTCATCTTTCTGTGGATCATCTACGAGAACACCGGCGTCGTCATGATGGGCCTGTTCTCCGACGAACACCTCGGTCCCGGGTGGTCGCTGGGCAAGCTGGTGGACCTCATCAAGCACCTGATCATTCCCGTCGTCATCATCGGCACGGCGGGCACGGCCGGCACCATCCGGGTGCTCAGGGCGACCATGCTCGACGAGCTCGGAGCCGAGTACGTCAGGTTCGAACGGGCGAAGGGACTGCGAGAGATCACCACCGTCCGCCACGCGTTCCGCGTCGCCTCCAACCCGATGGTGGCCGGCATCGGCAGCGTCCTGCCCGGTCTCATGAGCGCCGGTCTGGCCACGTCCATCGTCATCGGGCTGCCGACCCTGGAGCCCCTGTTCTTCCGAGCGTCGTTGGCTCAGGACATCTATCTGGCTTCCAGCTATCTGATGATCGTCACGATGCTGCTCGTCATCGGCAACATCCTGGGGGACATCATGCTCGCATGGCTGGATCCCCGCATTCGATTTACCTAGCAAGGAGGTGATCTGCACAGAACAAACAGACCCATCGCAAATCCCGAGTTCTCGTAACAAGGAGACAAACATGCTCAAGAAGCTACTTGGTTTCGTGGTTCTACTCACGATTCCCCTGACGGCGTTCGCCGGCCCGACGGCCGAGGAGACAACGGCCACGGGCGTCGAAGGCTACGTGCAGGGGACATTCAACGAAGCGCCGCTGCTGCAGCAGATGGTCGTCGATGGCGAGCTGCCACCGGTCGATCAGCGCATCCCGGCCAACCCGCCTGTCTCGCCATGGGGCACCGAAATAGGCACGTATGGCGGTTCGCTGAAGCAGACGTATATCGAAGGCGATGCGGAAGGTCATTCGGAAGACTTCATAGGGCTCGACGCCTTCTTCGAAATGGGTCCGGACGCACAGTACCACCCCTTCATCGGCGAGTCTTATGAGATCTCCGACGACAACCGGTCCATAACGATTCGTCTCTACGAGGGAATCCGGTGGTCCGACGGCGAACCGCTGACCGTCGATGACATCCTCTTCGCAGCCGAGGTGGTGCAGAGCCCGAACTTTCGCAGGAGTCGTTCATGGTGGGATGAAAGCTGGCAATTCAGCAAGGCAGACGACCATACCTTTACCATCACGGGCGAGAACCCGCGCCTCAATTGGCTGAACTTCCTCTCCAAGAGCCCGCACCTGTTCTTCTTTCCCCTCCACTACTACCGGGACATGCATCCCAAGTACAACTCGGAAATCACGGAGGAGCAGTTCAAGACGACCTTCATCGACCTGTACAACAAGGTCAGAGTCAGCGGTGACGTGCCCACCCTCGGCATGTACAAAAAGGTCATCCAGTGGGATGCGGCGACCAGGATCCTGCTGGAGCGCAACCCCTATTTCCACCAGGTCGACAAGGCCGGCAACCAGCTCCCGTACATCGACTATTACCAGGCAAAGCTGGTTCAGGGCGGGCACGAGTCCCGCGAGCTACCGGCCATCGCCGGCGAGACGACATTCCACCGGATCTCGGACATGACCAACTATCCGTTGGCCAGGGAAGCCGAGCAAGAGGGAAAGGTGCAGACCCGCACGATCGACTACGGGTTCGCCGACCACGCGTCAATCGGGTTCAGCTACAACACGGACAACCCGGCGCTGCACGAGCTGTTCAACGACATTCGTTTCCGGCAGGCGCTCGCCTATGGCATCGACCGTGAGGCGGTGAACGAAGCCCTGCTGCAGGGCCTCGGTGAGGCGATCGGCATCACCACCAGCACCACCGAACCGTTCTACGACCCGGAGCTCGACGCGCTCTACAGCTCATATGAGCCGGAAAAGTCCAAGCAGTTGCTCGATGAGATCGGGGTCGTCGACACAGACAGGGACGGCTATCGCGAACTGCCGGACGGCAGCAAGCTCTCCCTCGAGATCGAGTGGGCATGGCGGCAGAAGTTCCTCATCCTGGTCGCCGACCAATGGCGGGAGATCGGCATCAAGGCGGAGTTCCGGGAGCGCACCAAGCAATTCCTGAACAACAAGATCCGCCTGGCCGACGTGCCCGACTTCCAGCTCGTCGGCGGCGCACACATCAACAGCATCGCCCGTCTGCAACCTCCGCTTGGGCTCGGTCAGCCGTACTGGTACCGGGCGTGGGGCAAATGGTTCGAATCGGGCGGCACCGAAGGGGCAGAGCCGCCGGCGTTCGCCAAGGAGATGAACGGACTCTATACGGAGATCATCACGGCGACCACGACGGAGCAGCAGAATGCGGCGATGAAGCAGTTGCTCACGGTCGCCGCGGAGAACGTTCTCTACGTGGGGATCGTCGGCCGCAACAAGCAGATCCTGTTGTTCCAGGGCAACCTGCGCAACCTTCCCGACGAGGTCGTGTCGTTCGGCCATCAGATCTGCGGTCCGCCGTGCTATGGCCAGGCGGTAGCATTCTTTGCCGATGAGTGAGCGAAGCGAAACCTCACTCGAAGAGTGAATCGCCGATTGCATACTCCGGTCCATGATCGCTGGTCGAGCATGGACCGGAGCTCGATCCTGCCTTGCGAGCGCGCAAGGCAGGATCGACCATCCTTGCCCGAGCGGACATGATGATGAATTCTCTCCGGGGACTGCGAGAGGCGATTCTCGGCCGCAGAGGTGTCGACAACCGGCGTAGGCTCATCGAGCAGGCGGCCGCGATCCACAAGCGCCGCGAAAGCCAGTCGTATCTCATGTGGATGCGATTCAAGCGGCACAAGCTTGCCATCGTGTCCGCGGCGATCATCATCCTGCTCTACTTCGGCGCCGTGTTCAATCGGTTCCTGTCGCCGTACGAGATGGAATCAGCGAACACCGACTACATCCATGCGCCGCCGACGAAGATCCGGCTCGCCGGCGACGACGGGTTTTCGCTGCGACCGTTCGTGTATGCCACGGTACAGGAAAAGGACGCCTTCACGGGCCGAAGGCGCTACGTGGAGGACGCGGAGCGCAGGCACTACATCCGCTTCTTCGTGCGCGGCTACCAGTGGCGCGTGCTCGGGGTGTTTCCGACCGACGTCCACCTCTTCGGCGTCGATGAAGGCGCAACCATCTTTCTGTTCGGCACCGACTTCCTGGGCCGTGACCTGTTCAGCAGGATCCTCTACGGCAGCCTGATATCGCTGTCCATCGGCTGGGTCGGCATGCTCATCGGGCTTACGCTCGGCACCATCTTGGGCTCGATCTCCGGCATATTCGGAGGTGCCGTGGACATGGTGATCCAGCGCTGGAACGAGGTGCTGATGTCGTACCCCGATCTACCGCTGTGGATCGCCCTGGCCGCGGCGATTCCGAGAGAATGGAGCTCGATCCAAGTGTACTTTACCATCAGCGTCATCCTGTCGGTCATCTCCACCGGCGGCCTGTCGCGGGTGCTGCGCGGAAAGGTCCTTTCCCTGCGCGAGAACGAGTACGTTCTGGCTTCCATCGCCCTGGGCGCGAGCACCGCTCGAACGGTTCGCAAACACATCATTCCCGGCCTCACCAGCTACCTGCTCGTACGCCTCACCCTCAGCATTCCGAGCATGATCCTGGGCGAGAGCGCCCTGGGTTTCCTGGGGCTGGGCATACGCCCCCCCATGGCGAGCTGGGGAACGCTGATGCAGGAAGCACAGAAGATCTCCAGCGTCGCCCATCATCCGTGGCTGCTGCTCCCCGGCCTGTTCATCGTCGTCACCGTCCTCGCGTTCAGCTTCGTCGGCGACGGGGTGCGGGACATGGCGGATCCCTACGTGGCCAAGTAGCGGCGAGCCCTCCTCATGGACACTCTCCTGGAGGTGCGGAACCTGACCACCTCCTTCAAGACCGAGCTCGGATTCCTCAAGGCCGTCGACGACATCGACTTCAGCGTCGGCAGAGGTGAAACCCTCGGCATCATCGGCGAGTCCGGCTGTGGCAAGAGCGTCACCGCCCTGTCGATCATGGGGTTGATCCAGCAGCCGCCGGGAGCGGTGTCCGGCAGCATTCGCTACCAGAGCAGGGAGCTGCGGGGCATGAAGAGAAGGGCGCTGGAGGATCTGCGCGCGGACGAGATAGCCATGATATTCCAGGAGCCGATGACCGCCCTGCATCCCATGCACTCCTGCGGCTACCAGGTGGCGGAGACCCTGCGCCGGCACAAGACGATGGACAAGCGGAGCGCCTTCCAGGAAGCGGCACGCCTGTTCGAGCTGGTAGGGATGCCCGATCCCGAAGGTGTCGTACGCTCCTTCCCCCATCAGCTCTCGGGGGGCATGCGGCAGCGCGTCACGATCGCGATCGCCCTGTGCTGCAGCCCGAGCCTGCTGATCGCCGACGAGATCACCACCGCGATCGACGTCACGATCCAGGCGCAGGTCCTGGAGCTGCTGCGATCGCTGCGGGACGAGCTGCACATGTCCATCATCATCATCACCCACGACATGGGCGTGATCGCCGAGATCGCCGAGCGTGTGATCGTCATGTACACGGGCAAGATCGTCGAAGAGGCCGACACCGGATCGCTCTTCAAGCACGCCTCTCACCCCTACACGCAGGGGTTGCTGCAGTCGATACCGCGCATCGACGCCGAGCGGCATCGGACGCTCGCCACGATCGAGGGAAAGGTCCCCAATCTCTTCGAGCTGCCGGAGGGGTGCCACTTCCGGCCCCGCTGTCCGTACGCCATGGATGCCTGTCACCTGGAGCCGTCGCGGCTGCCGGTCCGGCAGGGTCACCATGTCTCGTGTTGGAAATACGCGGATTCGAACGGTGCTGATCCGTCGTGACCATGACGCAGGACGCCGAGTACCTCCGGATCAGCGGTCTCGTCAAGCACTTCGAACCGCGCCGTCAGCTCTTTCAGAGCACGCCGCCGGTCATCCGCGCCGTGAACGGCGTCAACCTGACCGTCACGAAAGGAGAGACCCTGGGACTGGTGGGAGAGAGCGGCTGCGGGAAGACGACCACCGGCAGATTGATACTGCGGCTGCTCCAGCCCACCTCGGGGGCGATCCATCTGGCCGGCGTCAACGTCCTGGAGTACGACAAGGAAGGGCTCAAGGAATACCGGAAGCGAGTGCAGGCCGTGTTTCAGGACCCGTGGGGCTCCCTGAACCCAAGGATGACCGCCGAGCGGCTCATCGCGGACGGCATCGAGATCCACGGACTGCACTACGGGAAAGACAAGAGGGAGAGGGTCAAGGCGCTCCTGGAGACGGTCGGCATCCCCTCCGACAACCTCCAGAAATACCCGCACGAGTTCTCAGGCGGGCAGCGCCAGCGCGTCGGCATAGCCAGGGCGCTGGCGGTCGATCCGGAGTTCATCGTATGCGATGAACCCGTATCGGCTCTCGACGTCTCGGTGCAGGCGCAGATCATCAATCTGCTGGAACGGCTGCAGCAGGAGCTGGGCCTGACCTACATCTTCATCGCCCACGACCTGGCCGTGGTCAAGCACATCAGCGACCGGGTCGCCGTCATGTATCTGGGCAAGATCGTCGAGCTGTGCGGGTGCGACGAGCTCTTCAGCGATCCGCGCCACCCCTACACGCAGGCGCTGCTGTCGGCGGTCCCGGTCCCGGATCCGGATCCGGAGCACCGGACGAGCCGTATCGTCCTGAAGGGCGACGTGCCGACACCGGCCAACATACCCTCGGGGTGTCCCTTCCACTCGCGGTGCCCGCACGTGATGGATCGATGCCGGCGCGACGTGCCGGTGTTGCGAGACACCGGCGGCGATCATCTCGTTTCCTGTTGGCTGCATGACGGGGATGGTTCATGATGGGTGCGACGCAGAAGACACCGTTTCTGCAGGGAGGTCGCCATGGACGCCGACGGCACTGACCGGAAGCTCCGCATCCTCGTCTTCGTCGCTCACCCGCACGACTGCGTGCACTGTCTCGGCACCTGCGGACATCACGTCCGCGACGGCGATTCGGTCACCGTGGCGGTGCTGTCCGACGGCGCCAGCACGCACAACGAGAAGCTGTGGCGCGAACTGCTCAAACCGGCGAACGAACGGGATCCATCGATCCTGCAGGAGACCAGGGAGGACTACATCGCCCTGAAGAGGAACGAGCTGGTCGAAGCCTGCGGCTACTTCGGCATCACCGACGTCAGGCTGCTCGGATATCCCGACAAGCCGATCACCCGGACCGACTCGATGGTGGAGAAAGTAGCTTCGCTGATCTTCGAGACGCGGCCCGATATCCTGATCACGGAACTGCCGGCCCACCTCGACCCCGGCAAAGCCGAGCCGAATGACCACACGACCTGCGCGGCGGTGGTCACGGAGGCGAAGACCCTGGTCGAATCACCGCGCCCGGGGGCGCGCACCGGATACCACAAGATCGCCAGAACGTACTACCGGGCCTCCAATCTGCGCTACGACGAGGTCACCTTTCACGTGGACATCTCCGACCAGTACGAAAGCCGAATCAAGGCCGAGATGGCGTTCACCTCGCAGGGGCATTCCCCGGACTTCGCGCGCATCCGGTTCGAACGGACCTACGGATACCACGGGTGGTTCGCGCGGGTGAACTTCGCGGAGAAGTTCGTGACCGATGACCTGATCGTCGTGGATCGCCTGCCGGTCACGGATCACGATCTCACCCTGAGCCGCGACACCATCTACGATCAGCACGACCGCCTCGGCTGGTCGGAGGATGAGGCGAGCCGGGACGCGGCCGGCGACCGCTGATCGACTGAGCGAAGGGTGCGGGGACCGTGAGTCGGCAAAGCCCCGCCGGGGGCGGAGAGCGCAGACCTCCCAACATCGTGCTCTGTCTGTGCGACCAGATGCGCGCGTTCGAGCTCGGTTGCTACGGCCATCCCGTGGTCCGCACTCCGAACATCGATCGACTCGCGTCCGAAGGCGCCCTGTTCGAGATCGCCTGCTCGAACGCCCCGCTGTGCGTGCCCGCCCGGAGCTGCCTGCTGAGCGGTCAACACGCGCGCACCTGCGCCGGCACGACGACGAACTTCTGCGGGTTTCCTCCCAGCCGGCACCGCAGCGTGTGTCCGGACCCGCTGCTGCCCGAGGTTCTCCGCGACGCCGGCTATGCGACCGGGCTGGTGGGGAAGTGGCACCTGCATCCGGCGCCGGACGTCTGCGGATTCCAGGAAGGCACCATTCCCCACAACCACCACCAGCATTTCCAGCAGTCGTTCTACGACCTGGCCGGCGGCAACCGGCGGATCGTCGACGGGTTCTCGCTCGACTACGAGATCAGCCAGGTGCGCGAGTTCGTGCACGCGCATCGCGCCGAGCCGTTCTTTCTGGAGTACAGCCTCTCCCCGCCCCACTCCCCGCTGGCCGACGCTCCACGGCGCTACCTGGAGAGGTACTCGCGCGACGACGCGCTGCTCCGTGACAACGTCCGGGTCGACGGCGTCGAAGCGTACGACCGGGAGTGGTTCTACCGCTACTGCTTCGACTATCTGGGCGTGCTCATGATCCTGGCCGAGGAAGACGACTGGCTGATGGACGACCGGCAGCACGTTCGCGAGACGCAGTCCCTGCCGCACGCGGTGACCAGGCTCATCGACCATCTGTCGCGGCTCATGAACGACGATCGGATCGGAGCGACGCTCAGGGAACGGCTGCGCTACGTCGACGATCGCTGGCTGGAAGGGTTCGACCTGCGTGATCTGACCGCACTGTACTACGGCATGGTCACCTGCGTGGACGACTATGTCGGCAGGCTGATGGAGACACTGCGCGACGAGGGCGTGGCCGACGACACGCTGCTCATCTTCACGTCCGACCACGGCGACAACCTGGGCAGCCACCACCTGTGGAACAAGGGCCACATCTTCGACGAATCGATCCGCGTTCCCCTCGTGGTGCACGCCCCGGGTCGGATCCCCGCCGGCCGGATCGACGATCGGGTCGCCTCGCTCATCGACGTCATGCCGACGGTTCTTGGCCATGTCGGCATTACGGTTCCCACCTCCGTCCAGGGCACGGATCTTTCGGCCCTGCTCTCCGGGGATGCGGAGGACAGCGCCGGCTCCATGGCGTTCATCGAAGGGAAGTTCCCTCAGATCGGCGTGCGCACCGCCACCCACCTGTTCGGCACGGAAATGCTCGGCGACGACGAGGCGAGCCGGGAGCCGGCGGAATCCTCCGATGGTCATTACTTCTTCGACGTCGGAACGGATCCCTTCCAGATGAACAATCTCGCCACCGGAGGAGGGGACGCGGCGCTGCAAACGCACCTGCGCGATCAACTGTGGGACTGGCACCGGACGACCCCACGGCGTCCAGCTACACGATCCTGAATGCGTACAGTTTGGCGGTTTGCATATGGAAAACGAACCGCACGGCATTGCCAGCCAGCGCGTCCAGGCTATCGACAGTCTTCCATTTGACGATGCCTCGCACATCGTCTGTCCGAAACGGCATGCAATCCTCTTTCGTGAAGCCGGCAATCGGTTCACCATGGGCGTCGACGATCTCGACTCTGATCCAGCCGTTCTCCGCATCGGCGTTCAGCTCCAGGTGTCGACCGGTGAAGGTCACGAGCTTCGTTACCGCACTCCCCTCCGGGTAGATCGCATCGAGGGAGACGAAGCCATCGCGCCTGAGGGTTGCCAGATTGAGAGAGGACCCGCTGTATGGCAGCTTCGAGTGAGGTCTGGGCAGATGATTACGAATCTCATCCCTGGATTCCTCCTCTTCGCGAGCCGCATGGCCCCCGTCAGTACCCGTATAGTAGAACCATAGTTCATCCCCGACCTCGACAACGGTATGTGCCGTCTTGACCATGCCGGCGTCGTAGTCGCCTTCGTTGCCACACGACAGAAAGTCCTGCCGATCGGCGGCACGGTGCCAGAATCGATACGGATTCGGGTCTCGCGAGTACGCCAACTGGATGTTGATCGGACCCTCCTCGTTGCCGCCGTGCTCCTTCGGCCGGGCCGCCGACCGGTCGAACAACCAGATGAAGCCGAGATGCAAGTCATTCTCCAGATGGAGCCCCGTCATTCCATACATGTCCGCCCGATAATAGCTCGGGTCGTCATAGCGCAGGATCGGCCGAAACCGCGCCAGCCGTTCGCCCACCCGCGCATCGTCCTCTTCGTCCGCGGACAGGATGATATCCGCCATCGCACGATGAACACCCCACGTGATGAAGTCCTCGCTCGCCGTTACCCCGACACACCGCCGAAACATCCCGCCGTCAGCTCGATGCACCTTCGGGAACGCCACATACACCTTCGTAAACGGGTTGTAGCTGCAGGTCGAGATGTCCCCGCCCTGAACCACGGGGTTGTTCTCGTACTCCGTCCACCTGAGCCCGTCCGGTGAAAACAGCACTCCGTAGCCATTCCTGAACGGCGTTTGCCTTTCCGGATCCCCCGACACCCCGAGCACGCCCAGCAACTCCGGGCCCATGAACACGAACATGCGATACCGACGCTGCGGATCCGGATCGTCCGGCGTGTAGAATACCGTCGGCCCGATGTACTGCCCCACCAGCACGGCGTTGCTCAGTCGCATACCCTTGTACTCCAACCGGTTGACCGGAGTTCGCTGCCAATCGATGCCGTCACGCGACGTGGCGTGGCATACACAGTTCACCTTCTTCGAGCCACCATCCGTCATGAAGCGCGACGAATACCACATCTGAAACAGACCTTCCGACTCGTCGTAGATCACATTCCCGTATAGCTGCACGTAGGTCTGTTCCCACGGCTCGACCGACGTCAGAATCGGATTGGCCGGGTGCTTCTTCGGCTGGTTTAGCTGCTTGCGCACGCCACGCAATTCGGCCAGGCAATGGTCATCGATGAAAGATTGCCTTTCGGAACCGATGTGCAACATATCCCTTCCCTTTCGATCGTCTCGGCCGCCCGGTGCTCCCGATGGGTTGCGCCCGAAGGATCCCACGTTTCAACCGCTTCGGAGCGTTCTCACACCATTCGCTTGAAGCCCGCCTCGGTTTCACCGGCCCGCAGGTATTCGGAAGCGTCCCCGGCATCGATCGCTCGCTTCACTACCTGCAACGCTTCGGTCCCCGCCTCCACCGTACGCTCTACGTCTTCCCTGGTGTGCGAATAGCAGATGTAGAACATCCCGTCGGCGCAGATGCCGCGCCGCAGCAGCTCCCGTTCCCAGAGCGTCGAGATGCCCTTCGCCAACACCGGATCGTCGATGTCGAATCGGACGGACGCATTGCATGGCTTGCCCGGGAACCTCATCGGTATGCCGATCTCCTTGGCCGCCGCGTCCACGCCGTCTACGATCCCCCGCCCGATCGACCAGATATGCTCAATCACCGGATTGTCGCGAATGAAGGTCACCGCAGCGACGCCGGCCGCCAGGCTTGTGGTCTCCCCCCAGAAGCAACTGCTGATGAAGCTGTCTTTGCAGGCCATCATCACGTCGCCTTTGCCGGCCACGCACGTGAGCGGGAACCCATTGCCCATCGCCTTGCCGAAGACACCCATATCCGGTGTGACGCCGAAGTGCTCCTGAGCCCCGCCGCGGCTGTACCGAAAACCGGTTACCGTCTCGTCGAAGATCAATACCACGCCGTATTCGTCGGCGATGTCCCTCACCTTGTGCAGGTAGCCATTCTCCGGCTGGAAGGTACGCGCCGGCTCGATGATGATACATGCCACCTCACCGCGATTGGCGTCCAACGCCGCTTGCAACGAATCGATGTCATTGTACTCGAAAGGCATGGCCGTGCCGGCGAGCGCCGCCGGCACCCCCAACGGATCGATGCCCGGCCGCAGGTGGTCGTTCAGGGTTTCGCTATCCGCCAAGTTGGCGGAGATGTACCAGTCGTGCCAGCCGTGGTATCCACAAAAAAGCACTTTGTCTCTGCGGCTGTAGCTGCGTGCGATACGCACGGCAACGGCGCATGCCTCCCCCCCGGTGCGAGCATACCGCACCATCTCCGCGCACGGAACCAACTCTATGATCAGACGCGCGAGCTCCAGCTCCAATGGCGAGCTGGTCGCATAGAGCTGCCCCAGTGGCAGTTGACGCTGCACGGCTTCGATGACCGGTGGGAAAGCGTGACCCAGCATCACCGGGCCGGCACCCAGGTTGTAGTCGATGAATTCGTTCCCATCGACGTCCCAGAAATGTCCTCCCTCCGCCCGTGCCACATAGGCGGGCCACACGCCCGACGCGTGAAATTCGCTTCGTTTGCCATACAGATGGGTACCGCCCGGCACCAGTTGCAGGGCCTTCTGATACAGACGGGTCGACTCCTGTGTCCCTCTGAACTCGTACATCCCTTCCTCCGATGGTCGATCAGCCTAGCCTAGGCTCGCCGAACCTATATGATCCTGAACGCATACAACTTCGCGCTTTGCATATGGAATATGAACCGAACAGCCTTGCCGGCCAGGGCGGCGAGACTATCACCGGTCTTCCATCTGACCGTTCCCCGAATATCATCTGTGTCAAACGGCACACAATCGTCTTTCGCGAAGCCGGCAATGGGCTCGCCATGTGCGTCGACGATCTCCACTCTTATCCAGCCGTTCTCCGCGTCGGCGTTCAGCTCCAGGTGCCGACCGGTGAACGTCAGGAGCTTCGTGACCGCACTCCCTGCAGGGTAGATCGCATCGAGGGACACGAATCCGTCCCGCCTGAGAGTCGCCAGATTGAGCGACGGACCTAAGGTTGGCACCTTCGATTGAGGGTTCGGCAACTGTCTCCGCACGGCTTCCGGGCGTTCCGCTTCTTCTGCCGCCGCATGCCCACCGTCAAAACCGGTGTAGTAGAACCATAGCTCGTCCCCGACCTCGATAATGGTGTGGGACATTATGACCATGCCGGCATCGTAGTCACCCTCGCTGCCACATGACAGAAAGTCCTGCCGATCGGCGGCACGGTGCCAGAAGCCATACGGATTCGGGTCTCGCGAATACGCCAACTGGATGTTTATCGGACCCTCCTCGTTGCCGCCCTGCTCTTTCGGCCGGGCCGCCGACCGGTCGAACAACCAGATGAAGCCAAGATGCAGATCATCCTCCAGATGCAGCCCCGTCATGCCATACATGTCCGCCCGGTAATAGCTCGGGTCGTCATAGCGCAGGATCGGCCGAAACCGCGCCAGCCGTTGGTCCACCCGCGCATCGTCCTCTGCGTCCGCCGACAGGATGATGTCCGCCATCGCGCGATGCACGCCCCAGGTGATGAAGTCCTCGCTCGCCGTTACCCCCACACACCGCCGAAACATTCCGCCGTCAGCTCGATGCACCTTGGGGAACGCGACATACTCCTTCGTATACGCATTGTAGCTGCAGGTCGAGATGTCCCCTCCCTGCACCACCGGGTTGTTCTCGTACTCCGTCCACCTGAGCCCATCCGGTGAAAACAGCACCCCGTAGCCGCTCCTGAACGGCGTCTTCCTCTCCGGCTCCCCCGTCACGCCCAGCACCCCCAGCAACTCCGGCCCCATGAACACGAACATCCGATACCGCCGCTGGGGATCCGGATCGTCCGGCGTGTAGAACACCGTCGGCCCGATGTACTGCCCCACCAGCACGGCGTTGCTCAGCCCCATACCCTCGTACTCCAACCGATTGACCGGAGTTCGCTGCCAATCGATGCCGTCCCTCGACGTGGCGTGGCACACGCAATTCACCTTCTTCGTGCCACCGTCGGTCAGAAACCGCGAGGAGTACCACATCTGAAACAGCCCCTCGGTTTCGTCGTAGATCACGTTCCCGTATAGAGAAACGTATACCTCCTCCCACGGCTCCGTCCGCGTCAACACCGGATTGCCCGGATGCTTGCGCGGCCGGTTCAGTTGTTTGCGCACTCCGCGCAACTCGGCCAGGCAGTGGTCATCGATGAACAACTGCTTCGTCCCGTCTACGTCCAATGGCTTCTTTTCCAATTTGTCCTCCCCGGCGCCCTGCAATTTTTAACCCTTGAGGGCGCCAATCATCGCACCTCTGACGAAATATCTCTGTATGAACGGATACACGCAAATGATCGGCACGATCGCGACGACGATCACCACGTATTTGAGCTGAACGAACAGCGCTCCCCTATCGGACCAATCTGCCAAATACTGCAACCCCCCCGACGACTGAATCAATACATTCATGATATAGAGCTGCAGCGGCTGCAGCCTCTTGTCCGGCAGGAACAGCATAGCGTAGAAAAAGGAGTTCCAGTGTCCCACCGCATAGAACAATGCCAGCACCGCCACCACCGGCTTCGACAACGGCACTATCAGCCGTCGCAGTATCGTAACCTCGTTCGCGCCGTCCAGGGTCGCCGACTCATGCAGGCTTTCGGGAATCGTCGACATGAAGAACGTTCTCGCGACGATCACGTAAAAGGCACTCATCGCCGTCGGCAGCACCACGGATCCTCTCGTGTTGTACAGTCCAAGCTTGTTCACGAGAATGAAGAGCGGTATGAATCCGCCGCCAAAAAACATCGTAAATGCGATAAAGAACATCAGCGGCTTCCTGATCATGAACTTCGGGCGCGATAGCGCATAGGCGGTCATGACCGTCAGGAGCACGTTGATCGAGGTCCCCACGACAGCGTACCACAGAGTGTTATAGTACGATATCCACAGCCACCGATCGGATACCACCAGTTCATATCCCGCAAAGCTCAGACCCTGGGGTAATAGCCAAACGGTTTGCGACAGTACGCTAAACGGATCGCTGATCGACATGCTTACCACATATATGAACGGATAGAGGGTAACCGCCGATGCGACCACGCACACGGAAACCGCGACAACGAGCATCAGTCTGTCGTCCGCCGATTCCCTGATCACGATGCTACACCCTTAGAACAGCGATATCTGCGACACCGCTCTGCTGATCTTGTTCATCGTCAACAGGACCGCCAAGTTGATGACTCCATTGAAGAGTCCAACCGCGGCGCCGAAACTGTATTCGGCATTCAGAATGCCCCTTCGATACGTGTACGTGCCGATGACGTCGGCGACACTGTATGTCGACGGATTGTACAACAACAGTACTTTCTGGAAGCCGACACTCATCAGGTTTCCAAGAGCGATTATGAGAAGGATCACCGTAACCGGGAGCATCCCAGGCAAACTCACGTGCCGCATTTGCCGCAGGCGGCTGGCGCCGTCGATGCGCGCAGCTTCGTACAGCTCGGCGTCGATACTGGCGAGCGCCGCAAAGTATATGATCGAATTCCACCCGAACGTCTGCCAGATCTCCGATCCGATGTACAGAGACCTGAAGTAGCGCGGGTCCATGAGGAAATTGATCCGTTCGCCACCGAAGTATTCGATGGCGTTGTTGACGATGCCTCCGCGCATGGCGAACAGGTTGATGACCATCCCCACGACGATCACCACCGAGATGAAGTGCGGCAGGTAGCTTATCGTCTGCACGATTCTCTTGAAGCCGGGCTTTCTCAGCTCGTTGAGTATCAACGCGAACACGATCGGCACCGGAAATCCGAACAGAAGCGTATAGACGCTGAGGAGCACGGTGTTCCTGACCAATCTTCCGAAGTATACCGATTGGAAGAACTGCTCGAAATACTTCAGGCCAACCCAGGGGCTCGCCAGTATTCCCTTGGTGGGTGAGAACTGTTTGAAGGCGATGATCACGCCATACATCGGCAAGTAGTGAAAAACGACATAGTAGACGACGGCGGGGACGACGATGAGCAGGAGGAATCTGTCTCGTCGTATCGCCTTGTGCAGTCTTTGTGGAATCGTTCGTGAAGCGATCATCGGCTTCTCAACCTTCGCTCAAATCCCGCCAATCACGATAAACGCGATCGGCGACGGCACTCCCGAGGCGGCTGCAGCCATGGCCGTGCGCGAGAGCACGGTGAGTCACCCCGACATACGCCCGAACGACCCCGCCCCTTCTTTGCGAGGGGCGGAATCGTTCGGGAAGTGAGGCCCGATTTACTAGCGTTACTCAGCTCTTACTGAACCCGCCGAAATCGATCCCACTGAGCCTGTTTGATGGCGCGCGCCCTGTCTATGCCCATGCCTTGGAGCGTTTGAACGAAGTCGTCCCACTCTCCTTCATCCGCGGAACCGATGATGAACCTTGACAGGAATTCATCCCGGAACGTGTCTATGTCTGTCATGATCGCCGGCAACTGCTCGGACTCCTCGGACGTAGGAAGGACTCTCGGAAAGGCATCTACGATGTAGGGCCTTGTCTTGATCGTGAACTCGAGGACTTCCGGAAACTCCAGATTGAGCAGATCATAGGCTTCCTGGGTTTGAACATACGGTACATTGGGCCAACCGCCAAGACTCCGCAGGGATTCGAAGGTACCCATGCCATCGGGGTTGTCCAGGACGAAGTCGGTAAACTTGATCTGGCCGTCCTCTCGTACGTAGCTCTTGCCCTCTATTCCATACATGAACAAATCGTTGGCGTCGGGATGCGCATAGACGTAGTCAAGCCATTCGATCGCCAGAACGGGATTCTTGCTCGCCTTGGTTATCGCGTATCCTCCTGAGACCATGCCGCCCGTTTCCGATATGCGGTCGCCGTAGGGTCCCTCCGGAGGCACCATGGGCTTGTAGTGCGCATCCGGGAAGCCCGCCTTCTGGATGTTATTGGTCCATTGAATGGCTTTGGCGCCGAAGTCGAAGAAGGCGCCCGTGACATCGGTCGTCCGTCGCGCTACAGAGATGTCCCCTGTCACGGTGAGATCGGGATCCAGAAGTCCTTCGGCGTAGAGCTTCCGCAGCCACGTGTAGACCTCTCTTGCTTTGGGATCGAGGTAGTCGTAGAGCACCATGTCGTTCGCATCCACGGACCAGCCCTTGCTGTATACGAACAGGCGCAATCCCCATGACTCTCCCCATCGTCCCAGCCAGCTCAGTCGATACCCGTGAAAGGGGATTTCATCGCTCCTGCCGTTGCCATTCGGATCTCCGTCCTTGAATGCACGGAGAACCTGGTACCAGTCATCGATGGTGTCGGGCTCTTCCAACCCGAGTTTTTCGAGCCAGTCCGTCCGTATGTGGATGGTAAACGGGTTTGCGGTCACCTGACCAGGAGTGAGGGACGGCAGGAAGTACAGGTGGCCGTCGGGAGCCGTGACGAGCGGCTGCACCGAAGGATATTCCGTGAACAGCCTGACCGTATTGGGAGCGTGTTGTTCGATAAGGTCCTCGAGGGGAATGATGATTCCTTCCATGCCCCATTTCACGGGATCACCGCGCGGAAGCCTGATGATGTCCGGCAGAGTGTCCGGACTCGCTGCGATCCTGGCCTGCATGGCCGTGGTGAACTGGTCTTGCGGCAATGCCTCCCATATGATCTTGATTCCGGTGTTCTCTTCTATCTTCTGGAAAACCGGAAGATTCGACGCATAGGGAAACCGCACATCCTCTTCCATCGTGCCGATGGTGAGCACCCTTTCGGCCGCTGCGGCGGGTTCCTGCATGGCGGCGGCCGATACGGCCATCGGCATGAGCAGCATGAGACCAATGATCAGGAATAGATACCGTTTCATACGATCCTCCTTGGACGATGTCTCTGGTCTAGAATCGATACGACGCTACGGCTACCTCCTTCCTTGCGAAGTGATGATGCGCGACTGACAGGGCAGGCGCACCGTAGGTACAAAGGGTCTGAAGGGTGAGCACCGTCGTCGGTCCGGCCGGCGGCCATCGCAGGTGGGCGCTCTTCGCAGCGTCGGCGGGAGGCGTGGCATATTCGGCGCCGCGCTGCCTTCGGCGGCCGTGCCCTGTGGTTCGATGCGATCCCTTGAAGCCGGCGCTCCCGTGCATCGAGCATGCCGTTGATCGTACGTCGGATTCTGCGGCAGTGTCAAGGATGGTCACTTCACTCAGACATGGTTTAGATTGCAGGCCATGCGCTCGGATTGGCGCGTGTACCGCCACCCACCTGTTCGACATACGGATGCTCGGCGAGCTCAATCGTGTTACTGTGCAGATGGGAAACCTACAGGTGTAACAGATGTCGTCAACATCGCACGCGCGAGACCGAGCGACCGACCAGCGAGTTACTGAAGTAATCGGAGAGACCAAGACCATGGCCTTCCGGAAGGCGGTGCGCGAACCTTTGGAACGACTGCGAAGGGAGCGATTTGTGCGGACCCTCGCTGCCGAACTGAATGCCATCGGCCTGCACTGCGCTCGGCAGCCGGTGCTCGATAACCGTTCGGCTGATGAGATTCTGGGCTGCGACGAAACCGGCCGGCCGGCGCCGCGTTAGCAGGCGTCGACACCTCTCGCTCTCCTGGCGATCACCCAGCGGCGCTCGACTGCGAAATGGACGCGCGCTCAAGGGATCGGTTCTCGTCGGTGCTGAACGGCGTGGCCTATCGCATGCCGGCCTCGCCGGTCGCCGTGGTATGCGTGGACGGCGGAGACCCCGAGTATTTGGCGGCTGCCGGAGCCGCCGGCCTGATCCCGACGATCACGCGCTTCATGCGGGAGGGGTTCAGCGCCACCGCACACAGCGTGGTCCCCAGCTTCACCGGTCCCAACAACCTGTCGATCGCCACCGGCGCACCTCCCGCCGTGCACGGCATCTCCGGCAACTTCTACCTGGACCGGCAGACCGCCCGGGCCGTGGAGATGACCGGGCCCGATCTGCTGCGATCGCGCACAATCTTCGACGTGATGTCGAAGGCCGGCGTGCGGACCGTGGTCATCACCGCCAAGGACAAGCTGCGCAGGCAGCTCGGCAGGGGCCTGGACGTGGGCGCCGGCCACGTCTGCTTCTCCTCCCAGCACGCCGACCGCTGCACGGTGGCCGAGCACGGCATCGACGATGCGCTCGGCTTCGTCGAGCAGCCGCTTCCGGACATGTACTCGCCCGAGCTGTCGCTGTTCGTGCTGGACGCCGGGATCAGGTTCCTCGAGGAAGACGATCCTCCGCGGCTGCTCTACCTGACGCTGACCGACTACGTGCAGCACACGTTCGCGCCGGATCACCCGCAGGCGCTCGAATTCTACCGCGCCCTGGACCAGCGTCTGGCGCGCCTGGAGGAGCTGGGCGCGACCGTCGCCGTGACCGCCGACCACGGCATGCAGGACAAGTGCGCGGCCGACGGCAGTTACCGCATCATCTCCCTGCAGGACCTGCTGGACGAGCGGTTCGGCGCCGGAGCTGCCCGCGTGATCTGTCCGATCACCGACGCGTTCGTCGCCCATCACGGCTCGCTGGGCAGCTTCGTGCGCGTGTACTGCTCAGAGGTGCCGGTGCGCGACGCGATCGACTTCATGCGCTCGATCGACGGGATCGATCTGGTGCTTGACCGTGAACAGGCCGCCGCGCGATTCGAGCTGCCGTTCGACGTCGAAGGCGACGCGGTCGCGATCTCGACGAGGACCCACTGCATCGGAATGGGGCGTGCAGACCACGACCTCACCGACCTGCACGGCGCGCGCCTGCGCACGCACGGCGGCATCGCCGAGCGGGATGTGCCGTTCATCATCAGCCGCCCCCTCACCACGGAGTACCGCGTACGCGCTGCCGCCACGGAGCAGGTCCTCAACTACCACATCTTCGACTTCGCCCTGAACGGCGTCGACTGACATGCGCCTGGACCGATGCGACGGCCAGAGTCCTCACTCGACTCCGGCAGACGGCAGGTCCATGCCGTCGTGGAGCACACGGAGCACGTCTATGAGCAGAGGATCCGCTTTCGAGGCGATGCGGGACAGCAGAAAGTGCCTACCTCTTCGACCGTGGCGCGCCACGTGAAGCACCCTGATTCCCGGTCCAAGGTCGGAGCGCTTCCGGGATCCCACGACGTCGGGCCCTTCCGTCAACTCTTCGATGGCGCCTCCCAGGGTTCGAGCGCCTCGAAGCTCCGAAAGTCGCCCGCATCGATATCGGCGATGCCGGCGGCAGCGGCATCGCGCAGCGCGCGAAGACGTGCCGCGTGCTCGGCTTCCTGCCGCTCGACAAGCCTGATGCCCTCACGCAGGACCTCGCTGGCGTTCTGATACCGGCCGGAGACCACCAGTCGCTCGACGAGCCGAGCTTGATGGTCGGTCAGGACGACGTTGCGCGTTGGCATGATTCGCCAGGGGGCTCCTTGTGGCAAGGTATGCCAATGACCGCGATGTACACAAAGACCGACGGCTCGATGCCGTGATGCGCTGCACCCACTCCTGGACCGACGACACGGCAACGATCGGCGTGGCCGGCATTGAGCGGCCGCTGCGCGTGCTGCACGTGACCGATTCCCACATCAGCGTCCCTCCCGAGGCGGTCGATGAGCCGTACGCCCTCTACGGGGCGCGCATGGACGGGCTGTTCGCCGACTATCCCACGCTGCAGTCGTTCGCGGCGCAGATGGAGCGCGCACGCGTCGAGGCTCCCGACCTGATCGCCCTCACCGGGGACCACGTCAACTATCCGTCGCCCACCGCGGTCGCCGCCGTCGAGCGGCTGCTCGTCGCCACCGGGCGCGACAGCATGTTCACGGCCGGCAACCACGATTGGAGCTATGCCGGGCTGCCGGGGAGCGACGAAGACCTGCGCCGCGAGTGGCGCGAGCGGTCGCTGCTGCCGCTCTATCGCGGCCGGGCACCGCATGCGGATTCACTCGACCTGGGCGGGGTGCGGTTCGTCGCGATCGACAACAGCACGCGCCAGGTGGACGCGGAACAACTCGCCTTCTTCGAGCGCGCTCTCGCCGGCGGCCTGCCGGTGGTCCTGCTGACCCACATCCCCTACCGCCTGCCCGGCGATCCCGCCGAGCACTGCGCGCCGCCGCCCTCGAGCGGGGTGCCCATCCCCCTGTGCGGAGACCCGGAATCCGAATCCGCCACGGACGAGTTCCTCGACCGGCTGCTCGCCGCGCCCAACCTGATCGCCGTCCTGTGCGGCCACATCCACGTCGCCGGCGCCTACCGGATCCACGAAGGCGCCGTCCAGTACGTCACCGGCCCGGCCTACCTGAACCAGTCCCGCACCGTCACGATCCAGCCGCGATAAAAGTCTGTCGGATGTGCCGCGCGAGCGGCAGACCCGACAGACTTCTATCGGAAGGTGGGGACGGGCCAAGAGCGGAGCCGAAGGCGACGGTCTTGGGGCGATAGCTCCTTCGGGTGCGGCCGGCGACGGGTTGCCGGCCGGGCGGCAGCGGTGATTGAATGACCTCGCATACCCACACCAACTACAAGGAGGAGTGGACCTTTGAGAAACGTCACAGTTCTGCTGGTGGCCGGACTCCTGACCCTCGTCGGAGGCCTCGCCATCGGCCAGCAATACCAGGAAGCGCCGTGGTTCGCGGAGATGGTGGCACGGGGCGAGTTGCCGCCGGTCGCCGAACGGCTCCCGGTCGAACCGCGCCGCATCAGCCCGGACGACGAGTTCACCACCTACGAGACCGGCCGGTACTCCGACCGCTGGGTGGAGATCGTCGCCGGATCCGTCGAGGAGACGCAGGGCCTGACCGGCGAGGCGCGCGCAGGGCGCGAGGACGAGATCGGCAACATCTCGCCGTGGAGCTTCGAGGGCTGGGAAGCCAACGCCGACAACACGGTCTGGACCTTCTACATGCGCGAAGGGCTCAAGTGGTCCGACGGCGTGCCCTACGACACGGAGGACATGCAGTTCTTCCTTGAGGACATCCAGCAGCGGGCCGAGTACTTCGCCGCCACCGGCTGGTCACGCCTGAACGGCATCGTCGACGGCATGCAGATCGAGTACCTGGACGACTACACCTTCCGCATCACGCTGCCGGAACCCAACGCCAGCTACGACGGCGACCTGCTCGGTCAGTCCTCCGAGCGCTGGATCGGCGGCTTTCCCAAGCACTACCTCGCGCAGTTCCACGATGCGCACACCAGCGCCAACGAGCTGGCCGCCAAGGTCTCGGCCGCCGGCGTCGAGACCTGGTTCCACCTGCTCGGGGACCGCAAGGACCACTACGGCTCGATCAACCCGGACATTCCGGTGCTGATGCCCTTCGTGGTCGAGAACGGCGTCCCGGCCAATCCCACGACCTGGACCCCGAATCCGTACTACTTCGTGGTCGACGCGGAGAATCAGCAGCTCCCCTACACGCGGGGCCGGCGCAGCTTCCTGATCGGCGACGCCGAGGCGCGCAAACTGCGCGCCCTGGCCGGCCAGGTCACGATGCAGAGCCTGCCGCTGGACGCGATCGAGCTGGCCAAGGCGGAAGCGGACCGGGGCAGGATCCAGATGCACGTCATCAAGATCGTGCGCAACGACGGCCTGTCCTCCGGCATCACCGCCTTCAACATGAGCGCTGAGGACGAGTTCAAGCGCAACCTGTTCCGTGACCGCCGCTTCCGGCTGGCGTGGTCGTACTTCGTGCCGCGGCAGAAGATCGGCGACATCGTCTACCAGGGACAGGCAGTTCCGCTGGCGACCGGCGGCGGCATCGTCAACGCGGAGCATCGGTGGTACACGCCGGTGATCCACCAGCACGACTGGCTGAACCGCGATGTGGACAAGGCCAACGCCCTGCTCGACGAGCTGGGCCTGACCAATCGCGATGCCGACGGCTTCCGGCTCGGCCCGGACGGCAAGGCGATCACTTTTGCGATGACGGTCCACCCAGAGGAGGCCCAATGGATCCCGACGGCCAACATCATCCTCGAAGAGCTGCACCTGATCGGGCTGAAGGGCAACGTGCGCGTCGTCGACTGGGGCGGCGCGCCGCAGATCCAGAAGGAAGGCGCCTGGGAGATCTGGGTCGCACAGTCGTGCGACGTGCAGATCCACCGCTGGCCGGAATCGATGCAGTGCGCGGCCCCGACCCACGACGGGGGCTCGTTCCCCGGACAGCAGCCGACCTGGGCGATCGACTGGCACGACTGGCTGGCCTCCGACGGCGCCAGGGGCGAGGAGCCGCCCGACCGCATCAAGGAGAACTACCAGATCTGGCAGGGCCTCAAGAACGCGACCGGCGATGAGCTGGCCACGCTGTACAAGCAGTGGCAGGAGAACGGCGCCTACGATCTGTGGGTGGTCGGTCACCACGCGTGGCCGCCCGAGCTTTGGGTTCTGCAGCCCGGCGCTCACGGCATCAATCCCGCGACCGGCGACCGCGCGTGGCTGGGCATGTGGTTCGAATAGAGGAGCTCTTTTGACGCGACCGAGAGAAGACCCGCCTTCAGGGCGGGTCTTCTCGTCTATTCATCGTCTCTGCCGGCGAATACCGGAGACGAGAGAGACAGCGCCACCGAGCCATGGGTGACGACCGAACCGTAGAGACCGTCCGCGAACAGGAGCGCCGACAGGAGTACTACACCGCCACCCAGTGGCGCCTGATATGGCTGAAGTTCCGCAGCCACCGGTGGGCCCTGTGGGGGATGCTGGTCATCGGCTGGTTCTATTTCGTCGCGATCTTCGCCGGCTTCTTCGCGCTCAACGACCCGGTCGACCGCCGCCCCGACATGCAGTATCTGCCGCCCGAGATCGGCGGCAAGCTGGGAGCGTTCCGGCTGTTCGACATCGAGGGGCGGTTCCGGCCGGTCATCTACCGCGTCACCAGCAAGCTCAACTTCCAGACCTTCTCGCGCGACTTCTTCCCGGTGCCGGAGAGCGAGACGCCTCTGCGCCTGTTCGTACGGGGCGATCCCTACACGCTGCTGTTCTTCATCGAGACCGACATCCATCTGATCGGCACCGGCAGCGACGAGACGCGCTGGTTCCCGCTCGGCACCGACGGCTCGGGCCGTTGCCTGTTCTCGCGCATGGTGCACGGCTCCACGCTGTCGCTGTCGATCGGGATCCTGGCGATCATCATCACCTGGGTGCTGGGCATCGTCATCGGCGGCATCTCCGGCTACTTCGGCGGTGCGGTCGACACGGTGATCCAGCGCATCATCGAGGTGCTGCTGGCCTTTCCCACCATCCCGCTGTGGATGGCCCTGTCGGCCACCCTGCCCCTGCACTGGTCCATCATCCAGGTCTACTTCGCGATCACGGTGATCGTCTCGATCATCGGCTGGACCGGTCTGGCGCGCATCGTCCGCAGCCGCTTCCTGGCGCTGCGCGAGGAGGAGTTCACCCTGGCGGCCAAGCTGGACGGCGCCCCGACGCGCCGGCTGCTGTTCCGGCACATGCTGCCGTCGTTCTACAGCCACCTGATCGTGGAGGGCTCGAACCGCATCCCCGGCATGATCCTGGCGGAGACGGCGCTCAGCTTCCTGGGCCTGGGATTGCGCGAGCCGGCGATCAGTTGGGGGGTACTGCTGCAAGGGTCCCAGAACGTGCAATCGATCAGCACCCGGCCGTGGCTGCTGCTGCCGGCGCTGCTGGTGGTCGTGATCGTGGTGGCCTTCCAGTTCCTGGGCGACGGCCTGCGTGACGCCGCCGACCCTTACCGATAGCGGGCGCGCGGCATGCTCTCCTTCATCGCGCGGCGCCTGATCATCATGATCCCGACGCTGTGGCTGGTGTCGGTCGTGTCGTTCATCATCATCGAGTTGCCGCCCGGCGACATCGCCACCACCATCGTCGGCCGCATGCAGGCGGCCGGACAGGAGTTCTCCGGCGACGAGATCAAGGCGATGACCGAGAACCTGCGCGTCTCCTACGGATACGGCGAGCCGCTGCCGTTGCGCTACGGCCGCTGGATCAGCCGCTTCATCCGCGGCGACTTCGGCTTCTCCATCACCTATCGACAGCCGGTGCGCACTCTCATCAGCGGCCGCATCGCCCTCACCACCGTGATCTCGGTACTGACCATCCTGCTCGCCTCCTCCCTCTCCTGGCCGGTGGGCGTGGGCGCGGCGATCCGGCAGTACTCGCTGTTCGACAACCTGTTCAGCTTCGTCGCCTTCTTCCTGATGGCGGTGCCCAACTTCCTGTTCGCGCTCATCCTGATATTCGCCGCGTTCCGCTGGTTCGACTTCATACCCGGCGGACTGTTCTCGCCCGATTTCATCGGCAAACCGTTCAACTTCGCCAAGTTCCTGGACTTCCTTGCGCACATCTGGGTGCCGCTGGTGGTGCTGGGCGCGGAGGCGCTGGGAGGCGAGATCAGGGTGATCCGCGCCAACGTGCTGGACCAGCTCCGCATGCCGTTCGTGACCACCGCACGCGCCAAGGGGGTGCCGGAGACGCGCCTGCTGGTCAAGTATCCGATCCGCATGGCCGCCAACCCCTGGGTGGCCGGCATAAGCTGGCGCCTGCCCGCGGTCTTCTCGGGCGAGGTCCTGGTCGCGACGGTGGTGAGCATCCCGACCATCGGCCCGCTGATGCTGGAGGGTCTGCTCAATCAGGACATGTTTCTGGCCGGCTCCGTGGTGATGATCCTGGCCGCCCTGACGGTGGTCGGCACCCTGATCTCCGATCTGCTGCTGGCCGTGCTGGACCCGCGCATCCGCTTCCAGCGGTGAGGCTGGCTCCGCGTATCCTGGACGCCACCGGCGATCCCGCCGCGGCGCCAGCGCGGGTTGCGGGCGCGCGTCACCGGTGATTGAATGACCTCTCATACACCACACCAACCAGAGGAGGAGTGGAACCGTGAGAACCGTCACAGCACTGCTGGCGGCCGGACTCCTGACCATCGTCGGAGGCCTCGCCATCGGCCAGCAATACCAGGAAGCGCCGTGGTTCGCGGAGATGGTGGCACGGGGCGAGCTGCCACCGGTCGCCGAACGGCTGCCGCTCGAACCGCGCCAAATCAACCCGGACGACGAGTTCAATACCTTCGAGACCGGCCGCTACTCCGACCGCTGGGTAGAGCTGATCGCCGGATCGATCGAGGAGACGCAGGGCCTCACCGGCCAGGCGCGCGCAGGGCGCGAGGACGAGCACGGCGGCACCTCGCCGTGGAGCTTCAAGGGCTGGGAGGCCAACGCCGACAACACGGTCTGGACCTTCTATATGCGCGAAGGGCTCAAGTGGTCCGACGGCGTGCCCTACGACACCGAGGACATGCAGTTCTTCTTCGAGGACATCCAGCAGCGCCCCGAGTACTTCGCCGCCACCGGCTGGTCACGCCTGAACGGCATCGTCGACGGCATGCAGCTCGACTACCTGGACGACTACAGCTTCCGCATCACGCTGCCTGCGCCCAACGCCAAGTATATCGGCGACCTGCTCGGTCAATCCTCGGAACGCTGGATCGGCGGTTACCCCAAGCACTACCTGGGGCAGTTCCACGATGCGCACGCCGACGCGGATGAGTTGGCCGCCAAGGTGTCCGCCGCCGGCGTGGAGAGCTGGTTCAACCTGCTGTATGACCGCAAGGACCACTACGGCGCGATCAACCCGGACATCCCGGTACTGATGCCCTTCGTGGTGGAAAACGGCGTCCCCGCCAACCCGACCACCTGGAAACCCAACCCGTACTACTTCGCGGTCGACGCGGAGAACAAGCAGCTCCCGTACACGTCCGGCCGGCGCAGCCTGATGGTCACCGACTCCGAGGCGCGGGTACTGCGCATCATCGCCGGCAAGGTCACGATCTGGGACCTGCCGCTGACCGCGATCGAGCTGGCCAAGGTGGAAGCGGACAAGGGCAACATCCGGATGCTCGTGCTCAGGCCGCCACGCAGGGACGGACACTCCAGCGGCGCCACCGTCTTCAACATGAGCGCCAAGGACGAGTTCAAGCGCGACCTGTTCCGTGACCGCCGCTTCCGCCTGGCGTGGTCGTACTTCGTGCCCCGCAAGAAGATCGCCGACATCGTCTACCTGGGGCAGGTGAATCCGCTGGCCTCGGGCGTCGCCGTCACCAACCCCGAGCACCCGTATTACACGCCGGTGATCCACCAGGTCGACTGGCTGAACCGCGACCTGGACAAGGCCAATGCGCTGCTGGACGAGCTGCTGCCCAACAAGGACGACGACGGCTTCCGTCTTGGCCCTGACGGCAAGGTGCTCACGTTCACGTTCACCGTCCACCCGGAGCAGACCCAATGGATCCCGTCGGCCAACATCATCCTCGAAGAGCTGCATCTGATCGGACTGAAGGCCAACGTGCGCACCGTCGACTGGGGCGGCGCGCCGAAGATTCAGAAGGAAGGCGATTGGGAGATCTGGATCGCGCAGTCGTGCACCACGCTAATCCACCGCTGGCCGGAGTCGATGCAGTGCGCGGCGCCCACCCATGAGGGGGGCTCGTTCCCCGGACAGCAACCCACCTGGGCGATCGGCTGGCACGACTGGCTGGTTTCCGACGGCGCCAGGGGCGAGGAGCCGCCCGACCGCATCAAGGAGAACTACCAGCTCTGGCTGGACCTCAAGAACGCCCCCGCCGACGAGCTGCCCGCGATGTACAAGCGGTGGCAGGAGAACGCAGCCCACGATCTGTGGGTCGTCGCACACAACGGCCTGGAGCCTCAGCTTACGGTGATGGCGCCCGGCGCCCATGGCGTCGATCCCAAGACGGGCGAACGCCCGTGGCTGGGCATCTGGTTCGACTAGACTAGAGGACTTCGCTTGACGCAACCGGGAGAAGACCCGCCCGCAGGGCGGGTCTTCTCGTCTTCGCCGGCTTCTTCGCGATGAACGACCCGGTCGATCGCCGCCCCGACCTGCAGTACCTGCCGCCGGCGGTGGGCGGCAAGCTGGGAGCGTTCCGGCTGTTCGACACCGAGGGACGCTTCCGGCCGGTCGTCTACCGCGTGACCAGCAAGCTCAACTTCACGACGTTCGAACGCGACTTCTTCCCGGTCCCCGAGAGCGAGGCGCCGCTGCGGCTGTTCGCGCGGGGCGATCCGTACAGGTTGCTGTTCGTCATCGAAACCGACCCCTACCGGTAACGCCATGCTCTCCTTCATCGCGCGGCGCCTGATCATCATGATCCCGACGCTGTGGCTGGTGTCGGTGGTGTCGTTCATCATCATCGAGTTGCCGCCCGGCGACATCGCCACCACCATCGTCGGCCGCATGCAGGCGGCCGGACAGGAGTACTCCGGCGACGAGATCAAGGCGATGACCGAGAACCTGCGCATCTCCTACGGATACGGCGAGCCGCTGCCGATCCGCTACGGCCGCTGGATCAGCCGCTTCATCCGCGGCGACTTCGGCTTCTCCATCGCTTACCGGAAGCCGGTCCGCGACCTCATCGTGGACCGCATAGCCATCACCACGGTGATCTCGGTGGTGACCATCCTGCTGGCATCGACCATCTCCTGGCCGGTCGGCGTAGGCGCGGCGATCCGGCAGTACTCGCTGTTCGACAACCTGTTCAGCTTCGTCGCCTTCTTCCTGATGGCGGTGCCCAACTTCCTGTTCGCGCTCATCCTGATCTTCCTGGCATTCCGCTGGTTCGACTTCGTGCCCGGCGGGCTGTTCTCGCTGGAGTACATCGATCAGCCGTTCAGCTTCGCCAAGTTCCTGGACTTCCTGGCGCACATCTGGGTGGCGCTGGTGGTGCTGGGCGCGGAGGCGCTAGGCGGCGAGATCAGGGTGATCCGCGCCAACGTGCTGGACCAGCTCCGCATGCCGTTCGTGACCACCGCGCGCGCCAAGGGGGTGCCGGAGACACGCCTGCTGCTCAAGTATCCGATCCGCATGGCCGCCAACCCCTGGGTGGCCAGCATTAGCTGGCGTCTGCCGGCGGTGTTCTCGGGCGAGATCCTGGTGGCGACGGTACTGAGCATCCCGACCATCGGACCGCTGATGCTGGCAGGACTGCTCGCGCAGGACATGTTCCTGGCCGGCGCGGTGGTGATGATCCTGGCCGCCCTGACGATCGTCGGCACCCTGATCTCCGACCTGCTGCTGGCCGTGCTGGACCCGCGCATCCGCTTCCAGCGGTGACGCGGCGTGCGGCCGGGTCGGCGCTTGCGCTGCTTCTGGTCACCACAGCCGCGGCCGGCGCGCCGCCTCCGTTCGCAACCTGTGCGAGCGACCGGGGGCTCTGCCCGGAGGCGACCGGGCTGATGCACGCGCACGCGCCGCTGTCGTGGAGCCGCACGGCCATGTCCGGCGGCGGCGCCGTGCTCGACTTCGACGGAGACGGTGATCAGGACCTGTTCATGGTCGCCGGCGGCGGCGCTCCGGACCGCCTGTACCGCAACGACGGGGACGGCACCTTCACCGACGTGGCCAGGGTCGCGGGCGTGGCGCGCGTGCACCGCGGTCAGGGGGCGGCGGCCGGCGACGTCGACGGAGACGGCGATACGGACCTGTTCGTGGCCAGCCACGGGCCGGCCGGCGAGCCGCGGCCCGGCTTCCACCTGCTGTACCGCAACGATGGCCCGACCGGTGAGGGCGGAGTGGTCCGCTTCACGGAGATCGCCCGCCCGGCCGGGGTCGCGACCACCTCGACCGGCATCGAGTCGGGCATGGGCGGTTCCTTCGGCGACTACGACCTGGACGGCGACCTGGACCTGTTCGTGGCCGCCTGGTCGGGCGAGGTGGACGGCAACACCCTGTTCCGCAACGACGGCGTCGTCGACGGCGTGCCGCGCTTCACCGACGTGACGGGTCCGGCGGGCCTGGCCGCCCGGGGGGTGCGCGGGTTCACGCCGATCTTCGCGGACACGAACGGCGACCGCTACCCGGAGCTGCTGCTGGCCGCCGACTTCGGCACCAGCCGCTACTACGTGAACCGCGGCGACGGCACGTTCGCGGAGCGGACCGCGGCCGCCGGCGCCGGGCTGGACGAGAACGGCATGGGCGCCACCGCCGGCGACTTCGACGGGGACGGCACCCTGGACTGGTACGTCACCTCGATCCACACCGCGCATCCGCCGCCCAAGTCGGGGGGCACCGGCAACAAGCTCTACCTCAACCGGGGCGACGGCACCTTCGCGGAGGTCGCCACCGACGCCAAGGTCAAGCGCGGCGGCTGGGGCTGGGGGGCGGTGGCGATCGACCACGACCTGGACGGCCGGCTGGACATCGCCGCCACCGGCGGCTGGAACGAGGCGAACGCCGCAGGCGTCTTGGAGTGGGCGGAGCAGCGGAGCGTGCTGTTCGGGAACATGGAGCGGCGGCTCGATCCCGAGCTACCGCTGTTCGCCGACCGCACGGGGCCTGCCGGCTTCGCGCACCGCGGCCAGGGCCGCGGCATGGTGCACCTGGACTACGACGATGACGGCGACCAGGACATCATCTTCTTCAACAACCAGGGCCGGCCGGCCCTGCTGCGCAACGACGCGATTCATCCCGGCCGCCCAGCCGCCGGCGGCTGGCTCCGCGTGTTCCTGGACACCACCGGCGATCCCGCCGCGGCGCCGGACGGCTTCGGCGCACGGGTCGTCGTCACCACCGGCGGCGCCGAGCAGGTCCGCGCCATGTCCGGCGGCGCCGGCTACCTGACCAGCTCGGAGCGCTCGGCCCACTTCGGCCTGGGCGCCGGACCCGCCGCCGGAGCTGCCGTAGACGAGCTCCGCGTGGAGTGGCCGGACGGCCTGGTGTCGCGCTTCGCGGCCGTGCCGGCCGGCGCCACCTACACGGTACAGCGCACCACTGCGCAGATCCGGTTGATCCGGCGCTGAATCCGGACGGCCCGGCTTGGCATGTCCGTTGCCATCGGGACCCCTTCCCCTGTTATATTTACCTTGATACCAACATGGTCCCCGAGCTCACCGCCGACCGAATCGGCCCCACCAACCAGCCGTGACGACATACCGGGCGGCCGTCATCGGATGCGGGCGAATGGGTGGATTCATCGACAATGAAGTCGCCGGGACCCCCGGCTTCGTGCCTCCCTATTCCCACGGCGGCGGTTTTCTGGCGTGCGACCGGACCGATCTGGTAGCGTGCTCCGACTTCCGTCGTGACCTCATGGAAGCGTTCGGGACCAGGTATTCGGTGGATCGGAAGCGACAGTACACCGACTACAAGGAGATGATCGCCCGAGAAGAGCTCGACATGGTGAGTGTCGCCACCCACGTCGAGCACCACGCCGATATCGTGATCCACGCCGCCGAGAACGGGGTGAAGGCGATCTACTGCGAGAAAGGCATGGCCGCTTCCCTGGGCGAAGCCAACGCCATGGCTCGTGCCTGCCGGCTCAACGGTGTCGTGTTCAACATGGGCGCGCAGCGTCGCTACCACCCCGGCTTCTGGAAGATGCGGGAGATCATTGGCGGCGGCGAGCTGGGGGCTCTCCAGAACCTGGTGATGACCTACGCTTCCGGCTTGTTCGACCACGGCTGCCATACGATAGACTTGGCCCAATATCTGAACGGTGACGCGCCGGCGCTGTGGGTTCAGGGCAGCAACCAGCGGTCGGTGGCGCCTCGCGATGGCGACGTGTATCGGGAAGACCCCGGCGGTAGCGGTATCGTCTTCTTCGCAAACGGCGTCACCCTCTATCTGTTGAACACCAACGGCTACGAGTATCAGGCCCACTGCGAAGGCGGCATGATGGGTACCTACAACGACACGGGAGCTTGGGTCATGCGCACAGGGAAGGCTCGCGACCGGCAGCCCCGGCAGTTTCCCTCGTCGCCACGCCAGAGCCCCACGTCGAACCTGATCCTCGACCTCGTGCGAGCGCTCGACACCGGCGATCCGCCCCTCGGCGGGGTGGAGACGGCCCGTCACGGCGTCGAGATCGCGGTGGCGATCCTGGAGTCACATCTCCACGGGGGCAAACGGATTGAGTTGCCCCTCGAGGACAGCTCCGTGCGCCTGCATCGGGTCAGCCGGGATGCCTGGCAGAGCGGGCACCGGTGGCGCGAGCCAAAGCTCGCTGAATAGCGCTTCCCTGCCAGACTCGCGGACGGGCGGTTTCGAGAACGATCGGTGGATGGCGACAGGATCCTGAGAACCGCGATCGTCGGACTTCGCCACGATCACGTCGGCAGCTTTGGCCCGCAGAATCCGGGGTACCTCCACACCCTGCAGCATACCGCCGGCGTGGAGATCGTGGCCTTCTGCGAGGGGGCGGACCCGGCGAGGCTGCAGGAGGCAAGCCGGCACTACCCGGCTGCCGGGATCTATACGAGCGTGGACGACCTCATCGAGCATGAAGACTTCGAACTCGCCTGGGTGGTCCTGCCGGCGGCCGACGTACCACGGGCGGGGGTCAAGCTGGCCGAAGCGGGGAAGCACTTCTACATGGAGAAGCAGTTCGCCAGAACCTCCGCGGATCTCGCCGAGTTGGTGCGCGCCGTACGCCGGCACCGGGTGAAGGTACTGCCCGGTTATCCGCACCGCTTCAACCCGGTTGCCCGCGACCTGAGGCGGCTCATCGAGCGGGGAGTCCTGGGAAGGCCGCTCGATCTGGAAGTCCGTCTGATCACCGGACAGGTACGGTCCGGGGTCCGCGACCCGTCGAGTTTCCTGTATAGCAGAGAAGCTGAAGGTGGCGGCGTGCTGCACATGCTGGGCGGGCACTACATCGATGTGATGCGCTTCCTCATGGGAGACGAGGTGAAGGCCGTGCAGGCGATGATGGGACGACCGGTCGGGCACATCGAAGAGCCCCTCGAAGACGTGATAACCGCCGCGCTCGAGTTTCACAACGGCGCGCTGGGGACCATCCACGCGGGCTACCTGCAGAGCACGACGCGACCCTATGACAGCGGCATGGTGTTTCGCGGACTGGACGGTGAGGCCTCCTGGACACCCATAGGCTCACCCCGACTGGAGGTCAGGAGTTCCTCTGCAGAGTGGAGCGAAGCTCCAGACAGGACGTTCAAGTACGCGCTGGCCCCCAGCCCACCGGGATATACCCGCGGCGGCCTGTGGATGTTCAACTGGATTCAGGACTTCATTCGATGTGTGCAAATCGGAACGGAGCCGCAGCTCACGGTGGAGGACGCCCTGCGCGTGCTGCAGGTCATCGATGCCTGCTATGCGTCCGCGCGGACCGGACAGCGCGTGGAAGTGCCCCGAGACCTGCCGGCGTGAACACCAGGAACGACTCGAACCGGCAGCCGATCCTGAACAGGAGGCGTCGGCCGGCAGCCGGCCCACGAGGCCGCCGGCGCCGGAGAGCTGGAGTGGGCGGAGCAGCGGACGGCGCAGCGCACTCCAGAGCAGGTCGTCCTGATCCGTCGGTGAGCCCGAGCTGAACTACGTCGGTTTGGTGGAGCCGGAGACTTCCAGTACGCTGTGATGAAGGGGAAATACAGATGAACGAAGAGATCCGCAGTCACTACCGGACGCATGGGTATGCCATCGTCCGCGGCGCCTACGACCCCGAGCGAGTCGCACGACTACTGGCCATCTGCAATCGCGTACTGGAGCAGTGGCGCCGTGCTCCTCAAACTCACAACCCGCCGGTCGGGCCTCAGTCGAACTACATGCGCCACCTCAACCATCCCGAATACCACCGGGAATCGCCCGGCGAGCTGGCGTACCTGCTCGACTCCGTTGCCGAGCCGAGGTTGATCGAAGCCGTAGAGGCGGCGCTGGAGGACGAGTTTCTGTTCTCCGCAACGAGTCTGTACTTCAACCCGGCGGGAGTGAATGAAGACGGCTTCTGGCACAAGGACAGCATCGGAGAGTGGCCCGATCCGCGCGACAAGGAGACCGGCATCGGCGTGTCGGTCCAGATCGCGCTCGTTCCCAGTGAAGACCTCGAGCTTGTGCCGGGGTCGCATGCCCGCGATTACACCGACGCCGAACGCCACATCTGTGTGGATGACGATCGCGCGCACAACCGCTCCCACGAGATGCCGAACGCGGCGCGAATGGTGCTCTCCCCGGGAGATGCCGTGTTGTTCAACGCCCTCACCGTGCATCGCGGGCGTTATCACGCCGACAAGCTGCGCCGTACCTTCATGGTCGTGTACCGCAAGGTCCGAACGGCGCGTGAGGAGCTCTCCCAGCGCGGCCTCAACCAATACACCGACCAGCCGTGGTTCTTGCTCCCCGGGTATCTCGACGGCGTCAGGCAGGAGACGGAGGCATGCTTCCACCGCTATGTCGAGTGCTATGGCGAAAGTTGGCGTTCCCGTCTGAGCGAAATGAACAAATATCTTTGGCTGGCGGCCACGTTGAACCAAACCGGGGATCCGAACCCCTTCTTTGCCGCCCGGACCTCGTAGTTACTCTGTAACATAGCTACGTGGGAGGTGGCGAGATGCCGGTCATACGCATTTCAGAGCAAACGATGGAGCGCCTCAGGAAGTGGGCGGAACCGCTCACGGATACCGCGGACTCGGCCCTCACCAAGGCTCTGGACGCCGCGGATCGCGATCCGTCTGCGCTTGCCGGAATGATCGCTGCAGAACCCGATCGACGACGGACGGAGAGCTTCATCGATCATCTCCTGTCGATGCCCGAGGTCGGAGACGACGTCGACTTCGAGCCAGTAGGCGATCCCGAGCCAACGGACCACTCCGAGTAGCAGCGTTCCCGGTGGGGGCGTGTCAGTGGCTGGCGTCGATGGACACCTCGCCCATCGCGTCGCCTGCCTCTCGTACCGCATCGGCGCGGCCCATTCCCATGCAGGTGACGGTGACGCGGCTGGAGGCGAGCGCGGCCTGCTCGGCGCCGTGGCCCACTGAACGCTTCCGCCTTGACGTACTGACAACCGTGGTTGACACCGGTTCCGTGATCACCGTGGTCGAAAGCGACGTTTTCGAACGGTGGGCGCACCTGCCGCCCGTCGAGGATGGGGCTCCCGTTGTTGTATTGCTCTGCGGCGCGATAAGGGCAACCAGAAACGAGACATCAAACGCGCCAAGAGCCTGGCAGAAGACTGGAGGTAAACCATGCGTGGCAAATACAGCCGATGGGACGCAGCAAAGTACATCCGTAGCGAGGAAGAGGCGCGCCTGTATCTCGAAGCGTGCGCCGAGGAAGATCCGGGCGACGGCAGCCTCATCCGCGTCGCCCTCAGCGACATCGCCCGAGCACGCAATATGAGCAGCTTGGCCCGTAAAGTCGGCATGACCCGCCAAGGTCTCTATAAGGCGCTGTCTACGGAGGGCAACCCGTCGTTTGCCACCGTCATGCGAATCACCCGAGCGCTAGGCATGGATCTGCGCATAACGATCGGCGCTGATCCGGGCGACGAAAAGCAAGCGGTCACCCCTGCTCCGAGTCCGCATCCCGCTCGATAGCGTCGCTGCGCTCGACTCAACCTGCGGGCCTGGATCGTGGAAACGACTCGAGCGCCACGTTGGCGACCACCGGCAGCCTGCGATGAAGGACCATGACGTCAGCCTACCTTCGCTCCGGCCGCATCGTTCCCGGCGCCCCTGGAGCTGACGCCCGCGCTCTCCCACTCCACGCGGTAGCCCCGGACCTCCAGCGGCTGCATCTCCGCTACGGAAATCGTACCAGTGCTGGACCCGGCCGCTACCACTTCCATCATGCCGTCCCCGTCGAGGTCCGGGCGCAGCTCGGTCACCTGTCCGGCTCCCGTGGTGCCCAGCGCCTGCACGTCGATGCGGAGCTCGCCGGCGAGTGGACGCTCGGCCAGGTTGGCGCCGGTGAGCAGCAGGCTGCCGTCGGCCAGGTGGTAGAGCGCGAAGTGCAGTCCCGGCGGGGAATCCAGGACCTTCCTCCCGTACGCCAGCGGGACATAGAGCGTCGCGTCTGCCAGGTCGGCGCTCGACAGAAGTTGCCAGAGCGGCATCATGAACTGGTTGCGCTCGTCGTCCGGATCGAGCGGATAGCGGCTGCCCAGGACGATCTGCGGGCCGGTTCCGAATGCGGCTTCATAGGCGGTCGCCTTCGGACCCCGCGTCACCGGGTGGGTGTTGGTCCATGCCAGCGCCCCGCACGCCGAGTGCGCGCCGTAGTAGACGTGCTGCTCGGGGCTGTTCAGGAAGGTCGTGCCCGCGCTCTCGCCGGTCAGCATCGCGTCGAAGTAGCCAAGCGCGAACCCGGAGTACTCCTTGTGCTGGCAGCCGGGGTGGCCGATGAGGAAGCCGTCCCGGCCGACCAGTTGGCGGAGCTTTCGCGTGTACAGGAAATGGGTGAAGGCATGCGCGCGGCGCGTGCTGTTCTGCCGGTGCTGCAGCTTCTCCCCGTACACGGGGACCGAGGCGGGCAGATACCGGTGGGGCTGATAGAGGAACGATGACCAGTCCACGTACACGCCGTCGAAGTCGGGCGTGAGGAAGTCCGTGAACCACCGGGTATCCCGGTCGAGCGCGTAGTACTCCAGCCCGCGCATGTACAGCCCCACCCGCATGCCGGCGCGGTGCGCCCGCGCGACCACCCGCCGCAACTCCGTGCGATCCGCCACCACGTAGTTCCCTTCCCAGCCCGCGCCTTCGCCACCGGCATCCATCCAGCCGGTGTGAAGGAGCAGGACATCAGCGCCCTTGGCCGCCATGACGTCGATGTCCCGGTCGCGCGGATACCAAGCCTTCTCGCCCATGCGTCCATGCCCGACCCCGTCGTTCTGCCACGTGTAGACCCGCGCGCCGACCAGGCTGTTCGTCGCCCACGGCCGCCCGCGCTCGTTGTTCCGCGGGCCGGCGAGCGACAGTCCCCACCGGTTCACGTAGGCGTACGGCGCCGTGACCTGTAGCGGCTTGCCGCGGTAGAGATGCCACCGATAGGTCAGCGCGTCCGCCTCTCGCCGGCCGAAGGAGTGCGCGAACGCCGCGGGATGGTCGGTCCCGAACGGTCGTCCCTCCTCCAGCACGAAGCCGGCCCGGTTGGTGAACGCCGCGTGCTCCCGAACCGACCACGCCACGTCCAGGTACGGATGGAAAGTCCCCGTCTCGTCGACGCTCCGGTCGGCCGGCAGGTAGAGGACCGGCCGCTCCACCTCCACGCCGGGTTCCGGCACCGGGCGGTCGTAGCCCCACCGGTACTTCCCGAGGCTGGCCAGCACTCCTGCCAGGCGCAGCGCCAGCGACGCCCTGGTGATCAGCAGCGACTCGCCGGGCCTGATCCACAGATGGAGGTCGCAGAACAGCACCCCACAGTCGAACACCCGGATCGACTGCTCGACGTCGACCGGCGTCGAGCCGTCCTCGAAGGCGAGCCGGCCGCGCACGGTGAAGCACACCTCGTCCGGCGTCTCTTTCGACACCGCGGTCTCGGCGGCGTCCAGCCGCGGGAGCGCCGATCCGCGCCGTTCGTCCACCAGCTCGTATGCCACCAGGGCGGCTCGGCCCGCCGGCCCCACGGCGACCAGCCCGCGGCCGTCGTCGACTGCCGCGGCTGCCAGCAGCCCGTCGCGGAACCGGTACTCGAAGCCGCCGCCGTCCACGACGAGCTCATCTCCGCGCCGTGCGACCCGGAGTGCGCCGCGCAGCCCATGCCGATACCCATCGGAATCCATCAGTGCCCCTCCACGACGTTCAGGTGCAGCGCCCGCCTGCCCCTGCGAACGCCAAGCGTGTATGAGCTCAGGTCCTGGAGCCGCATGGGCGCGGCGTCCATCGGCAGCGGATAGCGGGCGGCCGATCCCTCACGGCCGGTCACGCACAGCCATCGTCCGGCGAGCTCCAGCCCGGAGACGTCCGCATTCGTGATGACCGTGCCGGACGGCGCATGGCGCCGGCGCTTCGCCGCTTCGACCAGTTCGTACCACAGGTCGTCCGCGGCGTCCGGCGACCAGCCGGCGCGCGCGTGCACGACCTCCAGCACAAACCGGTAGGCGGTGATGCCGCGGCAGGCGTTGTACACCGGGTACACCGTGCCGTGGCGGTCCTCCATGGCGACCGCCTGCTCGATCATGCCCAGCAGCGCGCGGTCGAGCGCCGGCTCATTGCTGTCCGCAGGGATAGTGCCGCGCGCCGCCGCCCGCAGGCGGAAGTAGCACTCGGCGATCCATCGCCACAGCCGTGCCGTGTCGTGCAGCAACGCGAACCGTCGTCGGAGCTGCCGCATGCGCGGCCCCGGCAGCGCATCCGCCGCGCGCTCGACGTCACGGCACGCGGCGTCCGCCAGCGCCACCGCGCGGTCCTTTTCCGCGAGCACTTCCCGGATGGTCTCCTCCGCGGGGTCGAGCAGCTCGGCGGTGAGCCGCTCGATCGCGGGCTCGCCCGGGTTGAAGCGGCGCAGGAAGTTGTCCTCGATCTCCCACGTGATCTGTTCCAGGTCCGCGATCTGGTCCAGTTGGCTGAGGGCGTGCAGCCCCTTCACGTAGTAGATGCCCTGCGTGATGGCGCGGGTGCTCCGCAGCGGCGCGGCCAGCAGATCGGGCGCCCGCTCCCCGTATCGCGCGGCCGACCACTCGCTCCACAGCGCGTCCGTGTCCGCCCCGGGATCCCACAGCAGCCGGCTGAACAGGTGCACGTTGAAGTCGTTCTCGGTATCGAAGGTGAGCACCGGCGGTCCGGCGGTGAAGAACGCCGCATGCGAGTTCTGCAGGTGGTAGTCCACCCGGCCGACGCAGCCTGCCGCGCCCTGACTGCGCGCATACGCGATCCGGTCGCGGTAGAATTCGCCGAGCAGTGCCGGCACGTAGCCGAAGCCGTTGCACTCCGGCGTCAGGGTGAATTCCACGATCTGCGGGGCGGCCGGGAACATCCCGATCAGCGGGTTGTGCGGATAGTCCACGCCGCGAAAGTCCGCCGGCGTGTACTTGGTCATCACCACGGCGTCCGTGAGGCGGCCGGCGGCCGCGATCATGTCGCCCTGCCGCTCCCGTTCCAGGGCGTAGGTCCTGGCCTCGAACAGCCTGCCCAGCCGCGCGCACACCCGCTGGAAGGCGTCGAACACCCGGCTCAGCTTGTCGGCCACGGACGCCGTCCGGCACGCGCGGCAGCGGCAGCCCGCGTCGCGCAGGATGTTGTAGCCGCGCAGCGTCTCCTCGAACGTCAGGTTGACGCCGTCCACCTCCGGCACCAGCCGAAAGAACTCCTCCAGCTTGCAGGCGATGAAGTCGTCCCAGAACGGCTTGGAGAAGCACACCGGGAACTCCGTGCCGCCGCACTCGGGATAGCTCGCCTCGATCTCCGGCGGGAACACCAGTTCGTGGTCCCACACGATCAGCTCGAGCCCGTGCGCATGCGCCCGCGAGGCGATGCGGCGCAGCATGTCACGCCGCTCGCGCAGCGCCGGCGTATCGGTCCTGCCGAGGCGGGGGAGAAAGCGGTAGGGGATGAGCCAGTCGATGTCCATCCCTTCTCCCGGCCGCCCCGGGAGCTGCAGCCGGTTGATGCCGTAGAACGGCGCCCGGTCGATCACCCGATTCACCGCCGCTTCCAGCTCGGACAGCGGACGATCGAACGCCCCGCCGGCCGGCAGGTTGAACCCGCCCTGGAGCATCAGCGTGCTCCATTCGCGGATGGCGAGCTCCGGTGCCGACCGCACGCGGAACGAGTGTGGCAGCGCGCGTCGCCGGCGGATCTCCTCCACGAGGCGGCAGACCCCGTACAGCACGCCGCGAGAGGTGGGCGAGCTGACCGTGACCGTGTGCCCGGCGGCGGTAGCCGATGCGACGATCTCGTATGCCTCCCGCGCCGGATCCGGTACGAGCCGGCGGCCACCCGCCCCGTCGCCGTCGGCGGACGCCCGGCAGTGGATGACGGCCTGCGCCGCGGCAGCGCCGCGTCCCGTCATGAGCGTGCAGCCGATGTCGCGCAGGCAGGCGCGCAGATACCCGATGGCCATCCGGCGGACCTCGGAGTCGACGCCGGCGAATACGGCCGCCACCGTGGCGTTCACGGCATCCTCACGTCGCCCACGGGCGTCCTCACTCCTCCTGGATCGTCGTGTCCTGCACGCGCAGCACCGGCTTGTCCGGCGTGCCGTGGTACTCGTGGAGCCCGAACGAGTAGAGCGACGCGTCGGTCATGTCGAAGCGGATCCGGATCGGCCGCGCGTAGACGTTGAGCGCCGCGACGTCGCACACGCCCTTCCAGCTCACCAGCGCATGCAGATGATCGCCGGTGATGACGTCGGCGTGGGCGGCGTCCAGCGGCAGCTTCTCGCGCGCGACGATGCACGCGCCATGCTGGTCGAGGATGCTGACGCGCAGCTCGCCTCCCTTCCGCACCGCCGCGTTCACGAACAGCGACAGCGTGCCGCTCAGCGGAAAGGTGTCCCGCGCCGGGCAGCGGAACGGCCTGGTGACCACGGTCCCCAGGTGATCGCCCGCGTCGAGCGACACGAAGCCGTCCTTGCGCAGGTAGGCCGCTCCCTCCACCCGGGGGGAGACGATCTGCATGTTGTGGGTCTCGCGAGTGGCGGAATAGGCGAGGCGGAGCCGCTCGCCGTCGAATACCGGGAACCCGCACCAGATCATGCCGCCCTCCGGCCCGCCCTCGGGGCCCAGCGGCAGGAACGGCTCGCGGAACGAACGGGAGAAGCGGTACCCGTCGCGGCTGGTGGCGAGTTGCGGAAAACAGAGTCCCGACTCGGTGCGGTAGAGGTGCACGACCGCCAGGTAGATGCCGGCGTAGATGCCGGCCTCGACGTTGTAGACCTGCGTGTCCTCCGGGTCGTCCCCGTCCTCGGTCAGCACCCGCACCGGCGGCGTCCAGTGCAGGCCGAAGTCCGGGCTCTCGCCGCGCCCCATGGTGCGGCCATGCGGGTAGTTGCTGCCCATCCGCACCATGTCCACCAGGCACCCCTTGCGGAAGTCCCAGAACAGGGAGTGGCACTCGCCGGGGCCGTCGTTCACCCGCGGCCAGACGAGCTGCCAGGGGCCCCAGTCGGCGCCGTCGTAGCTCACCGCCCGGTGCAGTCCGTAGCCCCCCTCTCCCTTGGCCTCCCAGCAGAAGCGCACGTGGATCGGCCGGCGCGTGGGGGTGCGCGGGTCGTACATGCCGGGAATGTCTTCGGGCGAGAAGGTCCAGGCCGGCGGATCGGTCGCGCGGCCCGCCTCGTCGGCGTGCTGCAGCGCCGGGAAGGAGTAGTGTCCGAGCTCCCGTGGGGTGACCACGCCGCCGGGCACGGCGGGCGCCGAGCGCACTTCGGCCGCCTGCTCCGGCGGCACCTTCTCCGGCTGATGCAGCACCGGCGTGATGCCGCTCATGGTGTCGATCAGGTGATCGTCCACGAAGAGCTGCGGGCAATCCGGCTTGATGTCCAGCCGCTCTCTGTCTCCGTACATGCTCACTGCCTCCTTCGGTACGTACAGCACGAGAATAGCGTATAGCTCCGGCGCATCCTGCCGCGCCGGCCCCGTCAACGGTCCAGCCGATCCAGCCACCGGCACAGGACATCGGCCGATAGCTCGGACACGTCCGGGCCGGGGGTGTGGCGGTCGTCCGCCTGCATGGTCCCGTACAGACGGCCCGCGAAGCCCAGCCCGCTGCGGCGGGCGCCCATGAGCAGCAGCGGCCGCGGCGCCAGGGCCGCCGCCAGGTCGGGGATGTCGAAGCCTGAAAGCGCCCCGGGCAGGAACGCGATCTCCGCGCAGTCCGGCACGCGGCACGCCTTGTCGAACAGGAACTCCCGGAACGACGCCAGCAGCGTGCAGGCCGCGGCGCCGCCGGCGCGCTCGTCGAGCAGCGCCGCGAACAGGGCGGCGATGCCGGCATGGCCGTCCGCGCCCACGTAGATCAGCCGCTCGGGGTCGATGCCGTCGCAGGCCCGCAGCACCTCGGCGGCGCGCAGAAGGTCGGCCGCCTTCATGGCCAGCGGATAGCGGCCGGCGTAGACGGCCGAGGTCCCGCGCTCGACGCGGTTGCAGCGCGCGTGCACGGCCAGCACCGCCCACCCGCTCCCCAGCACCGGCTCCAGCCACGCCGCGTCCGGACCGGTGGACCGCTGGTTCAGGTACACGAGGGCCGGCGCCCGCGCGGCGGGGGCCTCCCCGATCGCGGGCATCCGGAGATCCGCCGAGATCCGCATCGGCGGCTCGGTGTCGAACCACATGCGCTCTGCGGCCGATCCGGAGGCACGGTCGCCCTCCGGGGCACGGTCGCCGGGAGCACGGTCGGCCGCGACCCGCACCACGTCGCCGCGGTCGCGGCTCGGGGAACCGATCTTCAGGACGCCGCGCAGCGCGTCGCGCACCTCCGCGGCGTAGCTCCGCGCCCGGTCCGGAGACGCCAGCGCGTCCCGGCGGCGCCGCTCCAGCGCGCCGGCCTGCCGCTCGACGATGGCCGTGCGCAGGCTCCACACCGACTCAGCATCCGCGAAGTCGGTGTCCACCAGGCCCGACGCCGTGACCTGCAGGTCCCGCTCGTCCAGGACCTCGACCGGCGGATCGTCCAGGCCGGCCGCCTCGTTGTCGAGCCAGCGGTTCAACCACCGGTACACGTTGCGCCGCATCGCGCGGTTGACCTCGTGGCCGGCGTCCGGCGCGTCGCAGGCGATCTGGTCCTCCGCTCCGAACGCCGACCACACGCCCTTCACGTCCTGGTAGACCCGATGCCCGCTGCCGACCGGGAACCCGGGATCGTGCGCGCCGTTCTGGATCACGAACCCGCGCGGCGCGATGCACGCGACCAGGTCCGCGGTGGTGCATCCGTACTCCCGGATGCCGTCGTCGAAGGTGCCGTCCGGGTCGTAGCTGCTCCACAGCAGGCACTCCATCTGCACCACGGAGCCCATGGCCACGGCCCCCGTGACGCGGCGGTCGCAGGCAGCGAGCAGCATGGTCTGCACGCCGCCGCCGGAGATGCCGGTCACCGCGATGCGGGTGCCGTCCACCTCGGGACGCCCCTGCAGGTAGTCGATCGCCCGCACCCCGTCCCAGATGAAGTACTGGGGATTGAGGTCGCGTGGCAGGAATCCCTGAATGCCCTGGCACTCGTGGTTGTTGCCGGGCGCGTAATACGGCCCGCGCTCCCCCTGACCGAGCGGGTCGATGTTGAGCACCGCGTAGCCCTTGCGAGCCAGGCACTGGCAGATGACCTGGTACGGCTCGTTCGCCTTGCCGTTCGGGGAGTGGCCGGGCAGGTACAGGACGGCCGGCAGCGGCGCACCGACGTCGTCCGGCAGATACAGATTGGCCGTCACGTAGAATCCCGGCCGGCTCTGGAACCAGAGCCGCTCGATGGCGAAGCCTGCGCGGCGCGTAACGCCGGTCGTGCGGCTCCGAAGCTCCCCGCGTTCCGGCATCGGTCCGATCGTCCGGGCGAAGTTGGCCCGCACCCGCTCCTGGTAGCGCTTGGCGTCGTCGGCGGTGCGCAACGCGGCGCGAATCTCCCGATTGCCGGCAAGCCCGGACCGGTAACCTTCGCTTACGCCCCACCGCCAGTCGGTCGCCGTGGTCGCCGTCGGGCGCAGCTCCACGTGGTCGAACAGGAAGAGCGGGCAGTATCCCGGCTCCATGGGCTGGTGGACCCACATCGTGTGCTCCCCGGCCGTCAGCTCGGCGCGCATCACCATGCACCAGTCGCCAGGCGGCCCCTCGGCCGCGGTGCCGTGCGCCTGCGCGGCCGCGGTGCCGGCCGGGGACCGCCGGCCTGTGAGGATGGCGGGGCTGTTGGGGTTGCCCGCGGAGAGCATCCGGTACTTCTGGTACTCGACCCAGGGTCCGTCATCGACGCGCACGCGCACCAGCGAGTAGATCGACGGCCAGTACCCAGTCTGCCGCAGGTAGAGGTCGTAGGAGCCCCCCTCGCATCGGAACGGATAGCCGAGCGTCCGGAACCCGTCCGCGGCATGCCGCCAGTGGCGAATGCGGATGGCGTCCGGGACGTGGGATAATCGCATGGAAAATGGGCGATGGTCCCCCGCGAAGGGAACCATCGCCCGAGGTTACCGCGCGGCGGTGGTGGCGCCTACCGCCACGGATACCGGTCGCCGACGATGTCGATGAAGCGGTCGGCCTGCTTCTGGCGTACGGCGATGATGTGATCGATGCCGAGGTCCTTCACGGTCGCCACGAACTCATCCCACTTGTCCATGCTCTGCTCGCCGATCATGAACTTGATGGTGTTCTCGTCGACGTAGGTCTGGATGTCGGGCATGTAGCGGGCGACCACGGAGATGTCCTCCAGATCCGTCTGCAGCCCCTCGGTGAACGGAATGTCCACCCGGTGGAAGGGCCGCGCCGCGCGCATCGGCGCAAAGCGGTCGGACGACCAACTCGCTTCCCAACTGTCGTAGGAGTGACCGCGCAGGAAGTTGCGGCGGCCGCCCATGGCGCTGAACGCCTGCCCGGTGCTGAGGCCGTCGGGATTGTTGATGAGCTTGTCGGTCCAGGTCCGCTTTCCGTCTTCGCCCCACTCCCAGGTCTCGCCCTCGATTCCCCACAGGTTGTTGACGCCGCCCTCGGGGCTGCGCGCCGTGTCGTAGATGATGATCGCGGTCACCGGGTCGGCGTCGCGCGAGATTGAGGTCGGGATGTCCACGCCGGGGGCAAGCTCCATGAACTGATCCCCATGCGGCCCGATCAGGACCGGCAGGCTGATCAGCTCCGCGCCCGGAGCCGGGTCGTACGTCTCGTTGTAGGACGCGGCGGTGCCCATGTAGCCGATGGTAGCGCCTCCCAGGTTGCTGTTCATGCGCGCGACGAACTTCTCCGTGTTCATCTGCAGAAAATCCGGGTCCAGGATGCCCTCGGTGTACAGGTCCCGGACCATCTGCACGTACTCCTTGGCCCGCGGCGAGATCCAGGCGTAGGAGACCGTGCCGTCGCTGTCGGCCTGGAAGCCGCCGGACCGCCAGAGCTGCAGACCGAACCAGGCGCCCATGGTCAGGTGCTGCGACCGGTTCACGGAGATCAGCAGCTCGTTCTGCTCCCCGTCGCCGTTGGCGTCGTTGGCGCGGAAGGCGCGCAACGCCTCCAGCAAGTCCATCGACGTGGTTGGGGGCTCCATGCCGATCTTGTCCAGCCAGTCCTTGCGGATGTTCACGCCGCCGCCGTTGATGTACTGCGGCGGGCTGACCATGGCGTAGCCGTACATCTTCCCGTTCGGCGTCATGGGGACCGCCTTGAGGATCGGGCGCTCCGCCATCTCGGCCCGCATGTTCGGCGCGTGCTCCTCGATCAGCGGCAGCAGGTCGACCAGAATGCCGGCCTCACCCCACTTCTGATGATCCTGCACGTTCCAGATGAACCAGGGCAGATCGGAGCCCGAGGCCAGCACGATCTCCTTCTGCTCATCGTAGTTCGCCCAGGTGTAGGTGATGAACTCGAAGACGATCGGAAACCCCAACCGTTGTTCGGCCATCTCGCGGTATGCGTCGATGATCGCCAGGCTATTCGAGTACGGGGCCGGCGCGTAGTAGTTCTCCACCGTCATGATGGAGACCTCGACCGGCTCGGTCATCGCCGCCTGCTCCTCCGTGCCGGCGGCAAAGCCAAACGCTGCAATGACGACCAGTAGCGCACAGATCGAACGCGTTTTCATGGATCGCTCCTTATGTTGTTCTTGCGATAATAGTGTTGCTGAATTCCTGATTCGGTCGCGTCCATTACCTCCTTGTCTCGGTGGATGGGCGGCGCATGTCACGCCTTCAGGGCGCCGATCATCGCGCCCTTGACGAAGTACTTCTGCAGAAACGGGTAGAGACAGATGATGGGCAGGATCGACACGATGATCAAGGCGTACTTGAGCTGCTCGTAGATCGCCGACGTGTTGATGTGCCGCACCCATTCATCGACCGAGTCGATCAGCGCCGGATCGTTCATGATCACCACCCGCCGCAGATACACCTGCAGCGGATGCAGGTCCTGCTTGGTGATGAACAGGATGGCGTGGAAGAACGCCTGCCAGTGCCCGACGGCGTAGAACAGCACGAGCGTCGCCAGCGCCGCCTTCGACAGCGGCAGGGCGATGCGGACCAGCACGGTCGCCGGCCCTGCGCCATCGACGATCGCAGCGTCTTCCAGCTCGTCGGGCAGCGACCTGAAGAAGGTGCGCAGGATGATGATGTACAGGAACGAGACGGCGGTCGGCAGCACCAGCGCCCAGCGGGTGTTGAACAATCCGATCTCCTTCACCAGCCGGTAGAACGGTATCAGTCCGCCCGACAAGTAGACGGTGAGCACCATCATGGTGATGAAGACGTTCTTGCCCAGCAGTTCCCGCCGGGACAGCGGGTACGCGGCCAGAATCGTCAGGGTGATGTTGACGCCCGTACCGACCACGACGTACCACACCGTGTTGTAGTAGGAGCGCCACATGCCGGGGTTGTCGAGGACGATCTCGTAGGCCTTGAGCGACAATCCGGCCGGAAAGATCCACACCTTCCCCTTGAAGAACTCCTCCGCATCACTGATGGAGACCGACAGCACGTAGATGAACGGATACAGCGCCACCGCCACGGCGACCAGACAGATCATTAGGATCAGGCCGTCGAAGACCAGGTCGGAGCCGCGCCGCGCAGCTACCATAGCGAGATCTCCGTGATGCGCCTGCTGAATCGGTTGAAGGCGACCAGGAAGATCAGGTTGATCGTCGAATTGAACAGGCCGACCGCGGTCGCGAAGCTCACGTCGGCCTGCAGCACGCCCCGGCGGTACACGTAGGTCTGGATGACGTCGGCGACCTCGTAGGTGGCCGGGTTGTACATGAGGATGATCCTCTCGAATCCTACGGCCAGAATGCCGCCCATCCGCAGGATCAGCAGGATCATGATGGTCGGCAGGATGCCCGGCAGATCGATGTGCCACATCCGCTGCAAGCGCGAGGCGCCATCGACGGTGGCCGCTTCGTACAGCTCCGGGTTGATGCCGGTCAGCGCCGCCAGGTAGATGATCGATCCCCAGCCGAAGCTCTGCCACACCTCCGAGCCCACGTACAGCGGCCGGAACCAGCGCGCGCTGTTGAAGAAATGGAGCGGCGCGCCGCCGAACGACTTGATGATCTGATTGACGACGCCGTTCACCGGCGACAGGAAATTGACCATCATGCCGACCACGATCACGGTCGATATGAAGTGCGGCAGGTAGGATGCCGACTGCACGAAGCGCTTGTAGTACGGCGTTCGAATGCCGTTCAGAGCCAGCGCGAACAGGATCGGAATCGGGAAGCCGAACAGGATGGAATAGAAGCTCAGCACGAACGTGTTGCGGAGCAGACGCCAGAAGAATATCGAACTGAAGAACAGCTCGAAATTGGCGAACCAGATCCACTTTCCCGCCATATATCCCTTGCCGGGCGCCACCTCCTTGAAGGCGATCAGCGCCCCGTACATGGGCACGTAGTGGAAGATGACGAAGAAGGCGATCACCGGGGCCAGCATGAGCAGGAACGCCCGATCCCGCCGGAACCGCTTCGCCAGGGACATTCGCCACTCGTCGAAAGTCGGCTTCGCAGGCGATTGTTCGGCGGTGCGCTGCATCCGGCGCGACTCCCTGTACGGCGGCAGTGGTAGAAGGAGAGCCTGTCCCGTCCGGCGAGCGTCGGTCAAGGAGGTCCCTGCTGAAGGAGCTGCGGCAGCGCCGCGCTGACCGGCGATCGCGGGCCCCTTGACGGCACGGCGACGCTCGCGGCTCCCTGAGACCGCGATGAACATGATCAGCGCTTTCGCGGACGAGATCCACGACGATCCGGGCGTCCAGATCCGGGAGCTCGAACGGAACGACGTGGACAACATCGAGCTCCGCGGCGCCTGGGGACGGAACGTGCTGGCACTCAGCGCGGGCGAGGTTCGTGACATCAAACGGCGGGCGGCCGATCACGGCATCGGCTTCTCCGCCGTCGGCTCGCCGCTCGGCAAGTTTCCGCTCACCGGCGACTTCCAGGAGCAGCTCGACGGACTGCGCCGCGCCCTGGAGTACGCGGAGATCCTGGAGGCGCCCTACATCCGGGTGTTCTCCTTCTATCCGCCGGAAGGCTCCGACGCGGCGGCGCACCGCACCCAGGTCCTGGACTGGTTCGGGCGCATGACCGAAATGGCCGCGGCGACGCCCACCAAGCTGGCGCACGAGAACGAACGGAACATCTACGGCGAGACCGGCGACCGGGTGCTGGATCTGCTCACGTCGATCGACTCGCCGTCGCTGGTCTGCACCTTCGACTTCTCCAACTTCGTGCAGTGCGGGGAGCGGCCGTACCAGGACTGCTGGGTGAAGCTCAAGCCGTACCTGGGCTACTTCCACGTCAAGGACGCGCTGCCGGACGGTACCGTGGTCCCGGCCGGCCAGGGCGCGGGCGACGTGGGGCGCATCCTGACCGAAGCGTTCGCGGACGGCTTTGCCGGCTACCTCACGCTCGAACCGCACCTGAAGCCGGCGCCGGGGCGCCCGCTCCAGTCCAAGGCGGACCGGTTCGGCGCGGCCGCGCAGGCGCTGCACGGGCTCCTGGCGGACATCCCAGGCAGCGCGGCCGTCCTCGGGGAGCGTTCCGACTCGCCCTGATCGAACTCTGCCGCCCTCAGGAGCCGGCGGCGGATGCCGCGCGTCGCTCTTGCAGCTTCTCGAGGAACAGGTCCTCGTCCGGCGGGACCGGCACCCAGTCGTCCAGCCACGCCGACAGGTGCATGGCGTTGGAGATCGACAGTCCGCGGATCCCCTCCGCGCCCGGCGCGAGCAGCTCGGCCCCGCCCGTGATGGCATCGACGAAGTTGCGCATGATGCCGATGTGCCCGGTCGTGTCGCCCGTGACCGGGATGTCCACCCGGGTGTGCCCCGGCTGATCCGGCCCGGTCCGATGCTCGCGCCGGAACCGCGGCTCCGGCACATCGAGCTTCCAGAAGGTGAGCCGCTCATCCTCGACCACGACCTTGCCGTTGTCGCCGGTCACCTCCAGGCGGTTCGATCCCGGAGCGTCGCCCGTGGAGGTCACGAACACGCCGGTGGCGCCGTTCGGGTACTCGACGAACGCCGTGACGTCATCCTCCGCCTCGATGTCGTGGTGCTTGCCGAAGTAGCAGAACGCGCGCAGGCGTTCGGGCATCCCGCAGCACCACTGCCACAGGTCGAGCTGATGCGGCGCCTGGTTGATCAGCACGCCGCCGCCTTCGCCGGCCCATGTCGCGCGCCAGTCACCGAGATCGTAGTAGCTCTGCGGGCGGTACCAGGAAGTGATGATCCAGTTGGTCCGCTTGATCTCGCCCAACTCGCCGCCTTCGATCATCTCCTTCAGCTTGCGATAGAGCGGGTTGGTCCGCTGGTTGTACATGATGGTGAAGACCTTGCCGCTGTCCGCCGCGGCCCGGTTCATCTCCCGCACCTGCTTCGTGTACACCCCGGCCGGCTTCTCGGTCAGGACGTGCAGACTGCCCGCGAAGCAGCGCGCGGCGATCGACGGATGGTCGTAGTGGCGGGTGGCGACGATGACCGCGTCGGCCGCGCCAGCGTTCAGAAAGGTGTCGAGGTCATCGAAACACGCCAGCTCGGAAGACAGGTGCTCCCTCGCCCAGGCCAGCCGCTCGGGCCGGACGTCGCAGACCGCGGTGAGCGCGGCGCCGGGCACCTGCCCCGCCAGGAGCGTGCGGGCGTGCCTGGTCCCCATGCCGCCCAGGCCGACGATGCCGATCCGTACCGTGTCCATCCGTACCGTGTCCATGCGTGCTGCGGCCGGCAGGCCTATTTCTTGAACAGGGCGAACGAGAACCCGGGGGCCGGGGCGTCCATGTCGGTGCGGCCCTGCAGGTAGCGCTTGTCCGCCTCGTCCGGCGAAACGCTGTCCACTTCCCGGAAGCCCACGCGCGCCATCTCCGCCTTCATCGCGTCGGGCGTGAAGGTCGAGACCATCGGCTCCCCGCGGCCCGCCACGAACTTCTCCAGCTTCTGGACGAACTCCATGCCCTCCGCCGGGACCAGGTCATGGGGATACTTGTAGTCGAAGACGATCCGGCTGCCGGAGGCGGCGAGCGAGGAGATGTGGTCGAGCGTTTCGCTGATCGCGTTGCCGGTGAGGTAGTAGGTGGTGCCCAACCAGGAGAAGAACGTCGGCGTATCCGCGTCGAAGCCGGCTCGGCGCAGCTCCTCGTCCAGGCGGTCGGTCTCGAAATTCACGGGTACCAGCACCAGGTTGTCGGGGACGCTGCCGTTGATGGCGATCAGCCGCTCGCGCTTCATACCTTGCGAGGCCGGCTGGTCCACCTCGAAGATGCGCAGGCGGTCGGCCAGGTCCCCCTGCCGCAGGGAGAAGGTGTCCAGCCCGGCGCCCAGGATCACGTACTGGCCGACCCCGTCGGCGATCGCTTCGCGGAGCCGCTCCTCGGTGAAGCGGACGCGCAGGATCGCCTCGGTGTGAATCGGCTTGAGCACGCCCAGCAGGACGTCGGCGATCAGCCACTTGAGCAGCCGCCGCTTGGCGACCTGCCGCCAGAACGGCGTCACCATCTGCAGCGCGTAGGTGTCGGAGAAGAGCGGCGGATCGTTCCAGATCAGGTGAGCCGCGCGGATCGCCGACACCAGGATGGCGGTCGTGCTGGCTTTCTGTTTCTCGGCGGAGTCGTCCTTCTTGTCTTCGGTAGCCATGACGAACGCTAATCAGTACCGGAATCTCAAGTCTTTGTCCAAGGCGGACGTGCGGGGCCGCTCAGCGACCGCCCAGCGGCCTCCCCGCCCTGAACCACGTCAGTCCAGGACCTGGCACCGGATGAGGAGCTCACGCCCGCGATCGGAGAGCCTGGCGTACTCGGCGCGGGTCATGGTGACGCCGTGCTCGGCGAACCACGGCAGCGAGTAGCAGATCACCAGCTCCGGCCGAGGATGGTCCGAACGGTTCGGGGTGCCGCGATGGAAGGCGCGCGGGTCCTGCACCCAGCCGGTGCCCTTCCGGAGGTTGAGGCGGCGCCGGTTGGGGAAGTCGCCCGCCTCCAGCACCTCGTCGTAGCGGCCGTGGAACTCCGGATGGGCGCCGTACTGCGTGCACGGCATCACCTCGAAGCTGCCGTTCTCCTCACTCGTATCGACCAGCGGGATCTTGAGACCCAGGTGCGGACAGGTCGACAGCCCCACGTGCGGGACCAGCAGCGGGATGTCCCGGTGCCAGCCCTGGTGGTCGCTGCCGGGATACGGGACGTTCGAGTGGTAGCAGGTCACGTGGTACTCGGCCGTCTCCCAGTAGCGCTGCAGGAACTCCAGCACCACCGGGTGCTCGTACAGCGCCGGATCCGCGAACGGCGGCTCCCACGGGACGTACACGGTGTAGCGGTTCAGGGTCTGGATCTGGCCCTGGAGGACCAGGCGCTCGTCGCTGCGTCCGTGGATGAACACCTGCCGCACCGGCCGCGGCAGATCCGGATCGAGTCCCCTCGTCTTCTCCCTGACCTGCTCCATCAGCGGCATGAACGCCGCGCGGATGCGATCGATGGTCTCGACCGGGAATAGGTCCTCGAAGATGACGTAGCCGTTGATCTTGAGCTCGGCAAGCTTCAGATCGAGGTCGTATGACGGCACGTACCTCATTATAGGGGAAGGTCCTGGACCGATAGGCGAGGCCGCCTGCGCGGCCGGCTCGCTACTGGCTACGAATCGTCCCCGCGGTAGGCGGCGAGCAGCCGCTCGAAGCGGCCGGTGCTGTCGTGCAGGCCGCCGGGCCGGTCGCGGCGGAGCCACAGCCGCCGGAAGTCGTCGACCAGGGGCGCAAGCTCCGCTTCCAGCGCCGCGCGGGCGGGTTCGGGCAGCGCCGCGTACTCGGCATCGATGGTGCGGCGCGGCCACACTTCCGCGTCGCTTGAGAGCTCGCGCTTCGCCACCGCCGTGCCGCGCGCCCGGATGCGCGCCGCCCACAGATGGAGCGCGTGCCGGTACAGGCCGGCGCCGTTGCGCAGCTCCGCGGCGATGGTCTCCGCATCCGGCCGGTCCATGCGCGCCGCGGCCAGGGGCGCCATCGCCTGTTCCAGGTGCTCCTCGGCCATGCCGAGCGCCTCCGGGGACAGCCCGGCGAGCTGCTCCACCAGACCGGGCAGACCGATGAGGATCCACGCCGGCAGCGGCCCGTGCGAGCCGCCCACGGCGTCGTGACAGCGGGAGACGTCGCCGAGCTCGCAGACCAGCCGGCCCATCACTCCGGCCGCGTCGCGGAAGGCGTGCGCGTCCAGCGCGGCCGGCAGGTCCTGGTCCGCGTTCGCCGCCGGCGCCCAGGCCATTGCCGCACCGTACGCGTAGCCGGGGAACGCCACCGGCAGGTGCTGCCAGTGGCCGTTGTCGCCCCAGTGGGTGTTGAGCACGCCGGCAGCGCCGTGGCGCACCGCGCTCTCACCGGCGCGGCGGATGTTGGCCAGCGCGGTGGCCGTGTTGCCGATGATGGTGCTCCAGCAGTTGATCCCCGACGAGAGGTAGAACGGCAGCCCCGCCTGCACGCAGGTCTCGGCGTAGGTGCCGAACGGCGCGTCCGCCGAGTAGTTCTCCATGACCGGGATCGCGCCGGCGGGCAGCTCGGCGGCCAGCTCGGGGTGGTTGATGAGGACGTCGCCCCAGAGCTGCGTGGTGCGGCCGCGCCGGCGCACCAGCTCGTGCACCTGCCGGACGTAGTCCAGGTAGACCGGTCCCGCGCCGCGCTCCTCGACGATGCGGCGCGACCGGGCCAGGCCGATGCGCGCCTCGTCACAGCCGATGTGCACCTGCCGGCTCGTGAAGTGGGGCAGCAGTTCCTCCAGCAACTCGTCGACCAGCGCGATCGAGCCGGGATCGGTCGGACAGAGGGTGCCGTACAGGCCGCGGTGCGGGAGGAAGACCGCCGGATCGTCGTCCTCGCACAGCGGGCGGTAGCGCGGATGGACCATCCAGCGCGCCAGGTGCCCGAAGGTGTTCTGGTTCGCCACCAGCTCCACGTAGCGATCGCGACAGTAGGCGTCGAGCTCCATCACCTGCTCGCCGGTCATCGGCGACCAGTCGGCCCACACCTCGCGGTGGTCGCGGTAGGCGAAGGTGTGCTCGGTATAGAGCTGGAGCTGGTTGACCTTCCACTCGCTGAGCAGGTCGACCAGGCCGAACAGGGTCTCCATGGTCGGCACCCGGTCGCGGCTCACGTCGAGCATGACGCCGCGGTGGGCGATGTCGGGGTGGTCGGCGATCCGGAGGCACGGCAGGACGCCGTCCCGCGCTTGGCGCGCGATCTGACGGAGCGTCATCGCCCCGTAGAAGGCGCCCGCCTCGTCATGGCCGGCGATGTCGATCCGCTCAGGGCCGACGGTGAGCAGATAGCCCTGCGCCCGGCTCACGCGGGCCGGGTCGACCGCGACCCTGGCGCCGATCTCCGGTCCGGAGCCGCCGTGAGCGGTGAGCTGCCAGCTCGCGCCGGCCTCGGCGAGCGCGTCGCGCACCGTGGCGCCGATGCGCAGCAGCGCCGCCCGATCCCCTCCGGTCACGTGGATCAGCCGGCCGGGGCTCAGCCTATGACCGCCCTGCTCCGGCCGGAGGCGTTGCGGCGCCGGCAGGAGGATCGGGTCCCGGCGGCTCACAGACCCCACTCGTGCAGATCCTCGTCCGAAAGCGGTTGAAATGCGTCGGCGGAGTAGCGCACCGGCGGCGACGTGATCGTGCCTGCTCTCGGGCGCCGTGGCGCCGGGTAGTCGATGCCGGTCAGCCTGGCAACCGGCGTCGTGCCGTTGAGGATGACGATGGTCTCCCCCGCCTGTACCTCCTTCAGCATCCGGGAGAGGTGCGTCTTCGTCTGATGGACGCTCGCCGTCTCCATGCCGTTTCGCATGCGACTTACGACTTAGTCTGAGCCATGTCAATAGGTCGAACGTGCGCGCGTGGCCGGCCGACTCGGCGCCGACGCAGGACACTCTGCCGTGACCAGTCCGCTATGATGCCCCAGAGGCTGATCGTGAATCCGCTGTTGGAGACGGCTGTCGATGCCGAGCCGGCCCTGCTGCAGCGCCGGCTTGCCGAAGAGGGATACGTGTTCGCGCGCGGGCTCCTCGACCCCGATCTGGTCGGCGCGGTGCGCGAGCTGGCGGCGCGTCATCTGGAAGAGGCCGGCCTCGCATCCGGGTCGGAGCGCCCGGTCTGGTCGGGCCGCGCACCGCGCGAGAACGAGCTGGCCTCGGACGGGCCGATCGTCTCCGCGGTAGCGGGGGACGGCGTCATCTGCCGGCTGGCCCACGCGGCCGAGCTGGTCGAGTTCCTCGAGCGGCTGATCGGCGGCGAGGTGTTCGTCTGGAAGGACTGCGCGGCGCGGCTGCGCATCATGCTGGGCGACCGCGCCGACGACGCCGGGGCCGGCGGACCGCTACGGTTCTCCTTCAGCACGCCGGCGCACCAGGACTTCTACTTCTTCCGGCCCGTGCGCACGCTCACCTGCTGGGTCCCGCTGATGGACATAGACGAGGCGGTAGGCGGCTTGGCGCTGCGCCGCCGGTCGCACCGCGACGGCCTGTGGGCGACGTGGTGGAAGGGGACGGAGTTCCTGGGCGTGCCCGCCACCGCCGCGCAGGCCGACGCATGGCGGCGGGACGGCGCCGTGCCGGTGGCCGGCGCGGTCGAGCCGGGCGACGGGGAGGACAACCCGGAGCGCGACTGGCTGCGCTCCGACTACCATCCCGGCGATGCGCTGATCTTCGCCGGCGAGACGCTGCACGCCGGCGTGCCCAACCGTTCCGAGGCGATCCGCCTGTCGGCCGACGTGCGCTACCAGCCGTCCGACTCCCCGCTTCACTGGGAAGCGAAGCAGTCGATCGCGCGCACGCAGGCGTACTTCGGCGAAATCCTGTCGGCGCTCGGCGAGTTGCAGGCCGCTCCCGGCCCCTTCCAGCTCGCCTGGGAGGCGATGCGCGTCGCCGGCCCCGACCCCGATCGCGGCGTACGCGAGCGCGTTGAACAGACACTCGACGGCCTGCGCCGGCTCTGAGCGGAGGGTGGTCCGCGCGCTTCACCGCCCCAGTCCTTGCCCCGACTCGGTCCGCCGGGCGATTGGATGCCCGCGAGGGGCAAGCGACGGGCTCCCTGTGTCTTACTCTTGAGCCTCGCGTGCACTCTCGGCGCGCCGGAGGTCGTATAGCTTCACGCTGCGCCCTGCCTGCTTCGCTTCGAGCCAGCGCTTTAACGATCTCTCTCCTTCTCCCGACGGACGACCGGCAAGCAGGCCCTCGACGCTCAAGTCCTCGTCCAGGTCGGGCCAATGGATGTGCTGATCGTCAGCGTGCAGTTCCCACCGGTTCCGCTCCTCCAGGGTAGCATGAACAAGCCTGGGATACCAGGCGAGCGGTACGGAGATGGTGCGTCCGTCGGCGAGCTCCACCGCGAGGGTGTCGTCGGTAACCGCGACACTCGTTGCTCCGACCAATTCCATCTTAACTGTCGAAGAAGGCATGCCACTCCTCCACAAATTCATCTCGGTGCTGCTCAACGATACCCCGAATGCGGCGAAGTTCCTGGTTGCCAAAGTGTCCGCTGTTCTGCAGAGCCACCGGGCTGAGCCAGAACTTGCGGGCTGAGCCAAAACTTGGCGAATGCTCGGTCCCGTCGTACATGAACGTGAGGCGGCTCGTTTCGATCGCCAGAGACAAAGTAGAGAGGCCGTGCGACGAGCGTTGGCAATGGACGATCAGCGGGCATGGACAGTGCTGACGTATACTCGTTCTGGAGAGGGTAGGCGCACCGCGACTCATGCAGTTCACTACCGAAGGTAGCGAAGGAATCTTGGAGAGCCGGATCACCGTCTCGTTCCGCAACTGGAAGCACCCGCACGCCGCGGCCGGCGGCGTCTACCGCCTGCGCCCGGCCGGCGCGGTCAAGGTCACCGAAGTGCGGTCCGTGCGTCTATCCGACATCGAACCCGATGATCTCCGGCGCTCCGGATTCGACGGTGTCGCAGCGGTGGCCGAGTTCCTGCGACTCCCGGAGTCGGCAACGGTCACCCGCGTCGAGTTCGAGCTGACCGAAGAGCCGGGCGCCAAGCCGCCGCCCGAGCTGAGCATCGACACGGTAGTGACGCGGCTTCAGGCGACCGACCGCCGCAGCAAGACACCCTGGACCGCTGACGTGCTGACGCTCATCGGCGCGCATCCGGCCACCCGCGCCGGCGATCTGGCGCCCGAGATGGGGTGGGAGACTCCGGTGTTCAAGGCGAACGTGCGCAAGCTCAAGGCGCTCGGCCTGACGGAGAGCCTTGAGACCGGCTACCGCCTGACCGACCTGGGCGAGCAGGTCGCCGCCCCCATGATCGACGGCAGTGCGTCCGCATGACCCCGCGGGGCATGCGGAGCGCTACGTAAAGCTACAACGTAATCCGCACGCGCATTCCCAACGCCCGGGTGATCCGCATTATCGTAGCGCACGTGCGATTCCCACTGTCTGACAACGCCTTGTAGATACCTTGGGTCATCCCGATGTCTCGGGCGAGCTGGCTCATATTCTGGGCTCTCGCAATGTCGTTCAGGGCGGCCCGAATCAAGCTACCGTCCCCCGGATCCTCCTCCGCACAGGCTTCCAGATACAGACGCTCGTCCTCCCTGGTACGAAGGTGCTCCGTGACCTCCCAACGGCGAAATGTCTCAACCATCTCATAGCTTGGAGGTTGCGCAGTCGCGGCTCAGTGACTCAGATGCCGGCATCCACCTCGGTGCAGCCGGCGAGGTCGCCGGAGCGGCACGCTTCCCCTTCGGTCACCTCGATACGCCGGTTCGCTTCCTGGCGGCGCCAGCGGGTGCGCAGGCCGGAGGGCCAGTCGATCTCGACCACGTCGGCTACCCTCGCCTGCCCCAGGCCGAAGTGGACGGTCAGGGTGCTCTGTGAGTGGCCGCCGGAGCCGCCCTTCACCTGCCGCATCATGGCCAGCTCGCCGGCCCGCACCCGCACCACGGCGCCGATGGCGTCGCGGTTGCTGAGCGTGCCGGTCAGGCGGAGCTGCAGCCAGCCTCCGGCCGCGGGCGTGTCGTTGCGCAGCAACTGCAGCGAGCAGGTCGGACGGGTGTTGCCGCACACGTGCTGGTTGATCACGGCGATGTCCAGGTCGCCGTCCGCATCGTAGTCGGCCACGGCGCTGCCGCGGCTGTGGCCGGTGAGGTAACCGGCGCCGGCGGCGACATTGGTGAAGGTGCCGTCGCGGTTGTTCGCGAACAGCAGCTCGGATGCCGCGCCCATCATGGTCGCCACGTACAGGTCCTCCCAGCCGTCGTGGTCGGCGTCGAAGAAGTTGACCCCCCACGAGTCGTCGCCGGTGACGCCGGCGGCCACGGCAACGTTGTCGTCGAGCACAGCCCCCTCGCCTCCCAGATAGAGCACGTTCCCCCACGGCGGGCTTTCGTGCGGGGTGCCGTCCAGCAGGTCGGAGATGTACAGGTCCCAGCGGCCGTCGAGGTTGACGTCCGCCACGTCGATGCCCATCGCCGCCTGCGCGTCGTCGCCGACCCCCGGGATCGCCTCCGGCGACAGCTCCTCCAGCACCCCGTTGCGGTTGCGGTAGATCTGGTCCCAGTGGTGCGGCCACGCCAGATCGAAGCTCACGTTGGCCACGTACAGGTCGGGCCACAGGTCGCCGTCCAGGTGGGCGCCCAGCACCACGAAGCCGGACCGTAACGCGCTCGTGGGCACCGCCACCGTCTCGAAGGTGCCGTCGCAGCGGTTGCGGTACAGCCGATCGCGTTGCGCCTCCAGCCCGGCCCGGTTCATCACCGTGTGGCCGACGTACAGGTCGACGCAGCCGTCACGGTCGTAGTCCAGCCATGCCGCCGCCTTGGTGCGGTACGCCGGCTGCTCCCCGAACGGCTCGGCCGCCCGGTCGTCCACACCGGCTGCCGCGGCCACCTCCTCGAACAGCGGCCGGCCGGCCGGGATGCGGCCGCCGTGCTCGGTGAGCAGGTTCTTCAGAAGCAGGTTGGGCGGGCCGTCCGGCACGTTGCTTCCGTGCAGGTACCACTGCTGCCGGTCGGTGTAGACGTAGATGTCGGGGTCGCCGTCGTTGTCGTAGTCGGCGAAGAGCGAGCCGGACATCTCGTATGCGGGCAGCTCCGGGATCAGGTGGTGCGCGGCCTCGAACGTGCCGTCCCCGAGGTTGCGGAACAGCCGCGGCGGGAACTCCGGGTCGCCGCCCACCGCGAACAGGTCCGGCCGGCCGTCGCGATCCACGTCGATCCAGTTCACGCCCAGGCTGTGCGCGGAGCGCGAGTGGTACGTGTCGCCCGACACGCCCGACTCGATGCTGACGTCCGTAAAACGCAGGGGCGGAAAGCGAGCTGGCACCGCCGAGCCCGCCGTGGGGGCGGCGGCGGCCCGCTCCCCCGACTCGGCGGCGTGCAGGCGCAGCGCGGGCCGCTCCGGCAGCAGCGCCCCGGCGGCCAGGACGAGCAATCCGCCGGCCGCCGCGATCGCCCAGGTGCCGGCGGCATAGGCGCCGATCCCGCGCCACGGAATCGCCTTGGACAGGCCCCAGAAGGTGACCGGCCCGCCGGCCGCGGCCGCGAACAGCAGCGCCGCCGCCGGGGCGTTGCCCGCCCCCAGCAACAGCAGCACGGTCACCAGCGGGATCTCGAACAGCAGCGGCACGTTGATCAGCACGCCGAGCGTCGCCGCGACCAGGATCCCGGCCAAGTTGTCACCCAGGAACGCCTCCACCGTCTCCGGCCGGAGCACCTGGATGGCGGCGCCCGACACCAGACCGGCCGCCACCATGATCGGCCCCATCTGCACCACCATGCGGCCGGAGGCGCGCGCCCACGCCGGCAACCCCTCGGCCAGCACCTGCCCCCAAGTCGCGACGGAGTCGGCCACGGACGCCGGAGCCAGGTCGCACTCACCGGCCGCCGCGCGGCGGCCGGCCACGGTGGCCACCAGCGGCCCCAGCAGGAACGCCGCCGCCACCCCCAGCAGCAGCCGGCTGGCGCCGATCGAGGGCGAGAAGATCACCGCGATCATCAGCAGCGACGGCACGTTGAGGACCGCCGAGCCGTGCACCAGCGCCAGAGCCCCCTCCACGCCGAGTCCGCGCCGCACCGCGCTGGACACCGGCACCACGCAGGCCGAGCACAGATTCACCACCGGCCCCATGCCCAGCCCGGCGAGGATGCGCCGCAGCCGGCCGCGCGCGCGCACGGCTGGGACCTGCCCGTCGCCCACCCCCGGCACCAGGAACGCCTCGGCTATGCCGGCGGCGGCGAAGGCGAAGGCCATGCCGATCGCCACCAGGCGCAGGTAGGTGGCCGAGAACCGCCACCAGCGTGCCAGGAACGTGGACTCCGGCTCGGCTTCGACGCAGAAGCCCTGGAAGCACTCGGCGGTGGGCGCCAGCGCCGCGGCCATGTCCGCCCGTACCGTGTCGAGCTTGGGCAGACGGTTGAGCCCCGCGAACGGCAGCAGGATGGCAAGCAGCAGGGCGATGCCGATCGCTCGCCGTTTGCCGGCCGCCGTGTGCAGCGCGAGGGCTGCCGGGAGTCGTCGCGCCGCCGCCGTCACCATGCCGTCAGCGCCCGTTGCACGGGCTACCCGAAGATACCACGCGACCGCACCGGCCGGGCGGTCAGCCTCCGTTCGCTATGCGAACCAGTAGGAGAACAGCCGCGCGCACTGCAGGTCGAAGCGAAGCTGTACCGGCTCTCCGACGATCGCCTCCAGACGCGCGCGCGGCAGGTCCACCCTCGCGCCCGTCGAGTCGACCGTGAGCCGTACCGGCGCTTCCAGGCCCGGCAGCGGGCGGCCGAGCCCATCGAGCACTCGCACCTCCAGATGCCCCTGGGTGGACTCGGTGTTGACGTAGAGCTCGCCTTCAGGCATCCGGAACGGCAGCGTGGTCAGAGAGCCGGCCTTGTCGTCGCCGGTCCAGGAGACGAAGCGGTCGACCTTCAGCGTGGCGGCGCGGATGCACCAGGAGGCGGCGATCGCGTCCGGATCCACGTTGGGGGTGGGCCCGTGCCAGTACGGCGACGTCGAGTAGTACACCAGCAGGTCCTCACCGCGCCTGATCATCAGCACCGGCGTGCGCGTGTGCTGGCTTTCCGGGCTGCGCGCCACGAACGGCTGCGACGGATCGACCAGGTGCCACGTGAACCCGTCGCGGCTGCACGCCAGCGTGATTTCGAGCGTCGCCTGGCTGCCCTTCCACTCCAGGTAGAAGGTGTTGACGAAGCCGAGGTACAGGCCCTCGTAGCGGTGGACGCTGGTGGTGTAGTCCTGTGTGCGCCGGTCGACGAAGCGGATGGCCGGCTCGGGGTCCGACCAGGTGATCAGGTCGGGGCTGGTCCGTACCCCGGTGGCGCGGCCGAACGCCCGGCCGAAGCTGAGGTACAGCCCCTTGCGCTCGTCCCAGACCGGCTGCACGAGGCTGTCGTAGGCCCCTTGTGACCACACCGGGTTCCGTTCGTAGCTGTAGAAGGCGAGTCCGTCTGCCGACAGCCGCAGGTGCATCTCGTCCGGGGTACGGCGCGCCCAGTGGAACAGCTTGTAGCGCCGCGCCGCATCGGCCTCGCGTTCGTCGAAGAAGACCACCTCGCCCTGGCCGATGTAGTCGGTGTCGGCGTCCAGCTTGTCGACCAGGTTGTTGTCGCGCGAACCCTCGAACTCCATCTGGCGCAGGTTGGGCTCCTCCCAGTGCACGCCGTCGTCGCTCTCCGCGCAGGCCAGGAAGATCACGCTCGAAAGCGGCTGGCCGCGGTCGACCGCGCACGGCACCTTGCGGCCGTTCAGGGTCCAGCGCCCCCGCCCGCCGAGCGGCAGGACCGCGTAGTACATCCGGTGGCGGTCGCTGCCGAGCACCGGCGTCATGCTGCTTGCCATCACGCGGAAGCCCCACTCCCTGCGGCCGGAGCGGAATCCTCGCATCACCGGGCTCTCGGGGATGGCGCGCGGCTGGTGCACCACCTTGCGCAGATCGGTGGCAGCCTGCACGCCGGCATCGTCCCAGAACAGCTCGCGCACGCCCCGCTCGACGGCGAACCGGGTCAGAAACTGATGGTGAACGGTGTGGTCGCGGACCGGCGCCGCATCGCGCTTCATGCCGACCCTCGGCGCCGCCAGAAGGGTTGCAGATCCGCGTAGGTGATCAGCTCAATGCCCTCCTCGGCGACGATCGCGGCCGCCTCGTCGGAGGTGATGAAGTCGAAGTCGGACTGCCGGTCGGCGGGCACCGCGGTGACGCCGGGGATGCGCGGGTCGACCATGATCGCCTGCAGCTCCGGGGTCACCACCGCGGGATGAAACGCCCACTCGCTGACCCCCTCCGGCAGCTCGCGCAGGAGCTTCGCGAACGCGACCGGCTTGTCCGCGGGCGGGTGCCTGCCCGAGTCCAGGAGGTCGTGGTCATTGGTCGGGTAGCCGCGGGCGCGCAGCGCCTCGATGTGTCCCGCCTCGCGCGTCCGCAGCGCCAGTCCGTATTCCAGCGCCAGGTCGACCGTCAGCTCGAAAAGGTCGTCGCGTTCTTCGTGCACGTGGTAGTGGCTGTCCAGGTGGGCGGGCGCGAGCCCGCTCGCCAGCACCCACTCGATCTGCGCCCGGAACTCCCGCTCCGCCTCATGCAGCAGGAGGTTGCGCACCAGCTCCGGGATCCGGTCGTCGGGATGGAAGTACCCGGATTCGTCCACCAGCGAGCCGACCTCCCCGCTCGGCAGCAGCGGGCCCCACCGATAGGTCCGGAACTCGCTGACCAGCGTGAGGTGAACGCCGAACGGCACCGCCGGGTTCTCCCGCAGGAGCTGCGCGCCGTGCAGCCCCCACGGCGCCGGCGCCATCAGCGAGCAGGAGCGCACCAGCCCCTCGCGCATCGCCCGGAAGGTTCCCACGTTCTGGGTGTGGCACATGCCGAAGTCGTCGGCGTTGACGATCAGCAGGCGCGCGTCCTGGGGGTATCCCAGGATCCGGTTGGCCCTGATCCGATTGGCCCGGATCCGATTGGCCCGGATCCGATTGGCAGGGCCGCGTTCGCTCATCGTACGCCTCCTTCCAGCGTTCCGGCGGCCAGCGTTCCGGCGCCGGAGGCCGCGGGCAGCGCCCGTCCGGCGTCGATCGCATGACGGACCGCCCTGAAGGCGTGCTCGCTCGCCTCCAGCGTCTCCGCAAGCTCCGCCTCTCCGTGCGCGGCGCTCACGAACCAGTGGTGATGGGGGTGGAAGAAGATCCCGCGCCGGACGGTCTCGGTGAAGAAGATCTGCTTGGCGGCCTCCCGCAGGTCGGGATCCCGGTAGGTGAACTGCAGGTACGGCGTCGGTGGCAGGCTCACCGTCTTCGCTTCTACCCCATGCGTCTCAGCCAGGCCGTCGAGCCCCTCCATGAGCCGGCGGCCGATCCGCCAAATGTGGCCGATCCCGTCGGTGCGCCGCAGCTCCCCGATGGTCGCCAGGGCCGCCGCCTGATCGATGGAGCTGGTGTTGAAAGTGGAGGAGAACCACGACTCGCGCACGTGCCGCATGCAGTCGGCGCGGCCGGCCACCACCGACAGCGTGAAGCCGTTGGCCAGCGCCTTGCCGAAGGTGGCCAGATCGGGAACGACGCCGAAGTGCTGCTGCGCGCCGCCGAGCGCCAAGCGGAACCCGGTGCGGATCTCGTCCAGGATGAACAGCGCGCCGTGCCGGTGCGCGAGCTCCTTGACGCCTTCCAGGAAGCCCGGGTCAGGGGTCTCGATCTCGCACGGCCACATGATGACGCAGGCGACCTGATCCCGATGCGCCTCCAGGACGGTGCGCAGGGAGTCCAGGTCGTTGTAGGTGAACGTCAGCGTAAGGTCGCGCACCACGGTCGGAATGCCGGCATCGCGCGTGCAGGACCAGTCGTGCCAGCCGTGGTAGCCCAGCCGCACGATCTTGTCGCGGCCGGTCGCCAGCCGCGCCAGCCGCACCGCGGCCGAGGTCGCCTCCGAGCCGGCCTTCATGAACAGGACCTGCTCCGCGCACGGGATCAGCTCGACCAGCGTCTCCGCCAGCTCGGTCTGCACCGGGCGGGTCAGCGGCAGGGCGAACCCCTCCTCGATCTCCGTGACGGCGGCGGCGTTCACCACCGGGTGGCTGTGGCCGAGCACGATGGTGCCGAAGCACAGGATCCAGTCCACGTAGCGGTTGCCGTCCACGTCCCAGATACGAGCGCCGCGCCCGCGCGCTCCAAACGTCGGATAGACGCCGGGGATCAGCGTGGCGGGAGTCCTGGACTGGGTCGTCCCCTCGGCCACCGTACGCAGCGCTCGCGCATATTCCCGCTCGGAACGCTGCAACCTCTCGTCTACCACCACGCCGTCTCGCTTGTCCGCGTACTATGCACCCGCGACGGTGCGAGCGACAGCGGCCGTCCTCCAGCATCGCGACGTCCGGTCGCCCGGCCACACGAGCTTCGCGTACACGACGTCCGTGCTACCATGCCGCCGTGAAGAACATCACGCTGAGTGCCGACGAGTCGCTGATCGAGTCTGCGCGCCGCCAAGCCCATGCGGAGCACACGACGTTGAACGAGGCGTTCCGACGCTGGCTGGCCGGCTACGCGCGCCGTGACCGCCACGCCGATGATGCGATGGCGCTGATCGACGAACTGAACAGCTACGTCCGCACCGGCGGCAAGACCTTCAACCGCGACGAGATGAACGTGCGATGAACTTCGTCGACAGCAGCATCTTCGTCTCTCTGTTCGACGAGACCGATCCGGCCAGGCAGGGCCGAGCCCGAGCGATCGTGCGATCGGCGCTACAGGAGAGCTGGACGGTCAGCTATCAGGTCGTACAGGAAACCCTGGACGTCCTCACCCGGAAGATCCCGACACCGCTCACGGCGGATCAGGCTCGGCGCTTTCTCGACGCCGTGCTCCTCCCGCTGTGGTCCGTCGCGCCCAGCGAGGAGCTCTATCGCCGCGCTCTGGACATCCAGTCGCGCTATCAATACGGCTTCCACGACGCGCTGATCATCGCCGCAGCGCTGGAAGCAGGCTGCGTCGGGTTGCTCAGCGAAGGCCTGAGCCACGGACAGACCATCGAAGGTCTGACGATCGAGAATCCCTTTCCGGCAACTGCTTGAGATCGGCGGAAGCTGCGCTCCGGCTACCGGCGCGGGCGACGAGCGCGCGTTGCCCATTTCGCGCTCCATGCATACCGTCTATGTCAGGAGCGCCACATGGACGCAACTGGCGTCAGCCGCATACGCAGACGGGTGGAACGGTTTCTCGCCGAGGACCACCCGGAGCTCCTGACCGACCTCCGCGATTTCGTGCGCCGGCATCCGGACGCTTTTGGTCGTAAGCAGGCGAAGACGCAAGCCGGGATCGGCGGATCGGTCGAGAACCTCATTCCGGTACTGCACCTACGGCGCGCGCGGCGAGGTGCGCCCGCTCCGCTGGAAACGCTGCGGTACCGGTGCTGGGAGATCGGCTTTCAGACCGGTATCGAGGTCGATGCCCGCCACGACTTCGAATGCGTGCTGGTTCGCTGGGCTCGGCAACGGACCGAAGAGGACGACCTTGACGACGATCGTCCCGAACCCGAGGAGCTGGCCGAGGCAGTGGTCCGCCGACTGCGCGCCTCCCGCTTCTGCAAGCTGGCTCTGGGATTCGTGCCGATCGTTGGACCGGTCGCCGCGTACCGGATCGACGGGGCACTCGCGCTTCGGTTCCACGACCGTGCGAAGGAGTACTACCGCGAGCTCAGGTCAGCCGGCGTCCGGCCCCTGCCGGACGACTTCGCGATCGCGCCACCACCGCGACCGCATCGCGACAGACGGAAGGACCGATCCACCGTATCGACCCGAAGAGAGGTAGAGCGCTACCTGTCACAGCACCGCTCCGAGGAGCAGATGCGCTACGTCCGCAGGATGGCGCGACTCGGAGACTCGCTTCGCAAGGCCAGGATGATGGCGGGATCGTTCGGGTTCGCGGTCAATTCGGTCCCGGTTCGGCACCTCTGGTTCAGCCGAGTGGAGACCGGCATGTTCCTGAGCGTGCTGCAGGGCATCTGCTGGCAGGCCGGCGTCAAGGCCGCCCGCGAGGACGAACACGCCGACGACTTCGAGCGCGTGCTCCTGCGATGGGCAGGAACGGATCGGGACGACGAAGCCCCCTCGCCCGAGGAATTGATGGCCGCCGTGTCGGCCAAGATGCGGGTGGCCCATCTGTGGAAGCTCGCCTTCGGCTTCCTCCCCGTGATCGGTCCCCTGCTGGGCTTCATCGTCAACGGATCGATGGCGGCCCGCTTCTACCGCCTCACCCAGCAGTTCTACGAGCAAAGACGTTCGCCGATCCAGATCGCTCGGTGACCTCCGCCCAAGTGTCGGCCCGCCGATCCGAAGAGGTGGACGAGTATCTCTGTCGAGTCATGCGTTTGCAGGAATGGGACTGGCAGAAGCAGGAGCGGAACCCCCCAGACTTCGTCATCGAGTCGCGCAAGAAGCTCGAAGGTTGTCGAAAGACGCTTTGGTACCAGGACCGAATAGCGTTTATTCCTTTCTGACGTGTCATGCCAACAGTCGATCGTGGCGTCGGCCGCATACGCGTGCGGGTGGAACGGTTCCTCGCGGAGGACCACCCTGAGCGCCTGAGCGAGCTTCGCGAACTTCAACGGCGAGTTGTCAGCGATCGTCATCGCCGCAAGCTGATGAAGTCGTCCTCGGGGATTGGCGCCCTGATCGACAACTCCATTCCGGTGATGCATATCCCGCGCATGCGGCGGGGTGCGCCCAAGCCGCTGGAGACGCTCCAGTACGGGTGCTGGGAGCTCGGCTATCAGGCCGGCGTCGAGGTCGACGAGCGCCGCGACTTCCAGTGCGTGCTGTATCGTTGGGCTCAGCGGCCCGGAGATCGGGAGCCGAGTGACGAGCTACCCGAACCAGATGAGCTGGCCGAGGCCGTGGTTCACCGGCTACGCCCATCCCGGTTCTGGAAGCTGGCGCTGGGATTCGTGCCGATCGTGGGACCGATCGCCGCGTACCGGCTCGACGTGGCGCTGGCGTTCCGATTCCACGACCTTGCGACGGAGTACTTCCGCCACCTCAAGTCGGCAAGCATCCGCCCACTGCCGGAAGACTTCGCGCTCCCCCCGCCACCGCGAACGCATCGAGACAGGAAGAAGGACGGCTCCCCGGATTCCATGCGAAGAACGGTTGAACGCTTTCTCGCCGAGCACCGCTCCGAGGAGCACGTGCGCGATGTCCGCGGCATGGCGCGAATCGGAGAATCGGCGCGGGCTGCCCGGTGGATCGCCGGATCGTCCGGGCTGGCCACCAACCTGATTCCCATTCGGCACCTCCAGTTTGGATTTCGCGACGTCGAGGCCCACATGTTCCTCATGATGCTTCAGGCCGTATGCTTTCAGGCCGCCCTGAACGCCGGCCGCGAGCACGACCATGGCGACGACTTCGAGCGCCTGCTGCTGCGATGGGCACGTGCGGAGCAGGACGAAGAAGCGCCTTCCCGCGAACGGTTGATCGCCGCGGTATCGGCCAAGCTGCAGGCGGCCTGTCTCTGGAAGCTGGCGTTCGGATTCCTGCCGCTGATCGGTGCCATCATGGGCCTCATGATCGACGGATCGATGGCGGCCCGTCTCTACCGCCTTGCCCGGCGGTTCTACGAGCAGCGGGAGCCGCTCGTTCAGGTCGCGCGGTGATCCCGGACGAACGCCCCCGTCACGGCACCTGCAGCCGGCAGGGGACTGATGTAGTACGCCCGGCACTTCCACGCCGCTCCGGTCTCGGTGCCGTCGCTGAACCGCGCGATGAAGCCTCCGTCGCCCACGTTCCACCGGTCATATTCCATGCCGACGCCGAGGTGCGTGCCCCAGTCGACCAGCTTGACGGCATAGGTGAGCGGCCGCCTGGCCTTGAAGCGAACGACCCCGGAATTGAAGGGCACGAAGCCCACGGGATCGCGGGCGACGATCGTTCCGTTGACGTAAATCTCGTAGTAGTTGTCGCCGAACAGGTACCCCGTGACTTCCTCCCCGTCGGCATCGATCACGACCGTCTCGAGGTCCTCGAGATGCGCCGGGTTGTGACCGGAACCGGTGCAGTCGTTGTACAGGTCGGCCGGGTCCGGCCCGGCGGCCGGCACGGTGGGCACCTGCAGGCGGGTGCCATCCGAGGCGACCACGATCCCGCATCGCGCCTCGATGAAGCGGCGGGCGGTCCCGGTGCAGGCCATGGCCAGGTTGCCGCACGAGAAGGTCTGGACCGCGAGTCCCTGGGTCACGATCCCGCCGTCCGGGGACTCCTGGGCGAACACTGTGCTCGCCAGCATGAGCGGGATCAGGATCCGGGCAGCCCGTATGGGGCCAATGCCCCGATGACGAGATCGGCGCGGCTTCACATGCTGTCGTCGAACGTGAAGTCGGTGGCGTCCAGGTCGGAGACGGCCGTGTCGTCGAGCCGGATCGTGCCGCCGCCATGGCTGGTGAGGTCGATCACGGCGGTGCCGTTGTCGTCGTTGATCGTGAGGTCGGAGAAAGCGGTGATGTCGGTGAGAGCGCTGAGGTCGATGGTGTCGTCGTCCGTGAAGTCCAGGATCGTGTCGGTGCCGTGGCTGGCCTGGAACACGAAGGTGTCCTCACCGCTGCCGCCGTAGAGCACGTCGTCGTCCGCCCCGCCGTCGAGCGTGTCGTTCCCTTCCTCGCCCATCAGGGCGTCGTTGCCGGCGCCGCCTTCGAGCTTGTCGTTGCCCTCGCCGCCGAGCAACCGGTCGTTGCCGCCAAGGCCGCGCATGTGTGTCGCGTTGGACTGGTCGATCAGGATGTCGGACTCGTCCGTTCCATCCCAGGGGTCCTCGTACAGCTGCACCGTGTCGCCCTCGGGAGTGGTGACCGAGGTGGTCGACCCGTCCGGGAGGTTGAACATGCTCGCGGTGAAGTCGGCCGGGTTCATCCCGAGCACGGTGATCGAGCCGGTGAGCGCGGAGTGGGTGACCACCGTGCCGGTGCGGCCGTCGGTCAGGGCGGTGAAGGTCAGGTCGGCAAACGAGATCTCCTCCGGCAGCATGCTGAGGTCGATCGTGTCGTTGTCCTTGTCGAAGTCCTGGATCGTGTCGTTGCCGCTGTTGGCCGCGAACACGAATGTGTCCTCACCGGTGCCGCCGGTGAGCGAGTCGTCGCCCAGGCCGCCGACCAGGGTGTCGTCGCCTTCGTCGCCGTACAGGGTGTCGTTGCCGGTGCCGCCGACGATCAGGTCGTTGCCGGTGCCGCCGTAGATGGTGTCGTCGCCGCTGTCGCCGAGCAGGATGTCGCCGTCCGCGTTGCCGCGGATGGTGTCGTTGCCGCTGCCGCCGCGGATGATGTCGCGGCCCTCGCCGCCTGCGAGCGTGTCGTCGCCCGCGTCACCGAAGACGGTGTCGCTGCCCCCCTGGGCGTCTATGGTGTCGGCTTCGTCGGTGCCGAGGATTCTCTCGTCAGTGTCGTCGGGCATCGTGATCCTCCTCGCGTCCCTGGACACGGGCAGGGAACCCGGCCCGGGCCGCCAGAGCCGATGCGGCTCGCGGTCGCGACATTAGATTAGATGGTAGCGGAAGCTGGACGAGCGCTCAATCACGGGCCGCGCGCACAAGCGCGCACAGGAACCCCGTCACGGACGCGGCCGTGCGTCCGTGCGAAAGACGGGTCGTCTGTCTCGCGCGGTTCGCTGACTGCCGCTACCGCGGCAGCCAGCGACGGAGTCTTCTATTGCGCGCGGGCGTGTACTTTGACGGAGTCCTTCAGCTCGTAGCTCTCGCCGGCATGGTGCTCCGCCACGCGCACGACAGCCCGATAGTCCGCCTCCGAGCGTACTACGCCGAATACCTCCAGCACCTTGCGCCGGTTGAGGAGCCCCTTTCCCCGGTGTATCTCGACGCCGAGATCCGATGCGTCTATGCCGCTGGTCTCGATGTCGCTGAGGATGATCTGATCAAGCGTTGCCATCGCAGCCCTCCTGTCTCCGGCTCTATCTCCTATGTGCCGGATATGTATATTATAACGGCGTATTTTTCGTTCCGTAAAGCGAACGCGACCGATTCAGGAGGTTGCCGATGCCCCGATCCCGCACGCTGAGTCCCGCGCAGCAGGCCCGGTGGGCCAGCGATGGCTATCTGCTTCTGAAAGGGGTACTTGCGAAGACGACGGTCGCTGCGCTGATCCGCGAGATCGATCGGCTTCACAGGCGAGAGGTCCGGCGCAGTCCCGATGCCACGGTCCGCCCGGGCATGGACCGGCGCAACATCCTGCCGGACAGCCAGGCCTTCATCGATCTGATCGACCATCCGGCGACCTTCGGACCGGCGATCGATCTGATGGGCCCCTACATCCAGCTCAGCATGGCGGAAGCGGTCGTGCGTCCGCCCAATCCCGACGACAAGGGCTTCATCCACACCGACGGCGGCCAAGCGCTGCGCCACATCCGGGTGACCGAGACGAGCTGGCCCCTGCAGCTCAAGGTCCAGTACTTCCTGACCGACCTCCGCAAGCCCGGCAGCGGCAACTTCACCCTGTTCCCCGGCAGCCATCTGCGTCCCTATCCCGAAGACGACACTCCGGTCACCGCCGCCACGCCGGGGGCCGTGCAGCTCTGCGCCGAGGCGGGCGACGCGGTCGTCTTCCCCCACTCGCTGTGGCACGGCGTGTCGACCAACCGGTCAAGCCGCGCCCGCAAGACCCTGATCTACTGCTACAGCCAGATGTGCTTCCGGACGTTCGACTTCGACGGCCAAGCCCCGGACCTGCTCGACCGCTGCACGCCCCGCCAGCGCCGCCTCCTGGGCGACCTGAACAAGGAGTGGCGGCCGGGCGCCTACTTCTACAGTCCCGAAGATCAGGTCGAGGTCATCGAAGGGCCGGCATGACGGGACGCTTCCCCGCATGACGCCGCGCATCGAGCATCGGGGCAAGCTGATTCACGAGTGCAGCCTGCCGGGCCATACGCGGGCCGATGGCCTGTACCCGGGGCACATCAACGCCGCGCAGCTCAGCGCGAGCCGGTTCTTCCTGATCTACACCACCCGCGGCTGGCGCGGCACCGACGACAACGCCAGCGTGATCTACCAGCTCCGCGAAGGCGCCTACGACGGGCGTCTGCTGACGGAGGGCGTGCTCGCCTCCTCGGTGGACGACTGGGACCCGCTTGGAGATGGAACTCCTCACGTCAGGGGTCACTTCCACCCCGTGGTGTTCGGCGTGCCCGCCGGCGCTCGGCCGGCCAGTCCGGCCGCCGGGCATTTCGTCGCCATGTGGGGGCGCCACGCGCGCTCCATCGATCCCCGTACGGGGCTCATGCAGGACAACGATCGCCGCACGCACCTACGCACAGGCGCAGTCGAGTGGGCCCAGTTTCGGCTGCGCGGCGACGGCGCCGACATCGAGCTGACCGCTCCGCCGGCCGTCCTGTGCCAGCGGGGCTACGACAGCGGCTACCTGCTGTGCTCGAACGACGCACGTTCGATGCACCAGACCTACACGCCGCCGGTACCCTATACGGAGTCGGCCGACACGGAGTCGGCCGACGAATGGGTGGGGTTCAACACCTTCGACGGCGGCCGCATCGGCGCGCTCCGCTTCCGTTTCGAGCCCTCCAAGCGCGTGTACGAATGGGTCGAGAGTGGGCCGCTGATCGGCTCGGGGCTGATGGAGCCAAGCGTCTCCCGCTGGCGCGACGGCTGGGTAGTCTCCGCCCGCAGCGTACGTGCCAGCCGGGACGAACGCGGTGGACCGGTCGGCTGGACGCGGTGGGACGACCCGTTCGGAGCGCCGGTGCCTGAGCTCGTATGGCCAGGCGAACCCAACACCAAGTCGCCGCTGACCTCTTTCCGCTGCGCCGACGGTGCGCTCAGGCTGCTGACCGGAGACCCGGCAGTGTCGCCATATGGCCATCAGCGCAACCCGCTGTACTGGTGGCCGATCGACCCTGCGTGCGGATTTCGCGCCGGGGCTCCCCAGGTGGTGTTCGACGCGGTCGCGGCTCGCGTGCCGTTCCGGGAGCAAGCGCGCTTTGTCGTGGACCAGGCAAAGGTACTGCCACACACCGGCGGCTCGCGCCAGATCATCGCGCACCGGGTACGGCCCGTCGCCACCAACGATCCGGCCAAGGTGGGCGTACCGGTGCTGCCGGTCGAACAGCAGGCGGCCGGCATCTACTACGCCGAGGCAATCTTCCCGGAATCCCTTCCGGCGCAGTGGCAGCAACTCGGCACCTGAACGGGTCGCATCACCGAGCTATGATGAAGGCGGCGCGCGAAGCCGTGTCGTTCGCGCAGCCCGGGAGCTTCAGATGCGCATCATCCTGATCGGCTGCGAGTACGCCGGCAAGACGACGCTTGCCGCGGGGATTTCCCGCTGGTGGGCCGAGCATGCCGGCGGGCCGGCCACATGGCATGACCACTTCGTGCGCCCCTTCCTGGAGGAGACCGGTCCGGAGGCCGAGGCGGAAGCGCACCAGGTGCTGCAGATGCAACCGGCGCTGCTAGAGAAATACAGCCGCTACATGCTGGAGTACCACCTGAACCACGCCTTCTACCAGGACAACCACCACCTGCTGGTCAACTGGTACTACGCCGACGCGGTGTACGCCCCGCTCTACTACGGCTACGGCCATCCGGACGTGTACGGCGACCGGCAAAAAACGGCTCGCACGCTCGATGAGCAGGTGATGCGCGCGGCGCCCGACACCGTGCTGGTGCTGCTGCGCGCCTCCCCTGACGCCATCCGGCGGCGCCGCCGGGAAGCGCCGCACCCGCACTGCCCGCTCCAGGAGGCCCATATCGAGGCGGTGCTCGGGCAGTTCGATGAGGAGTTCGAGCGATCCCGCATCCGCCGCAAGTTCGCGCTGGAGACCTCCGATGCCACCGCTCGGGAGACGCTGCAGCTATTTCTGCAGGAGATGGAGCCGCACCTCACCGACCGCGACCAGCGGGCGCTGTTGGTACACGCGCATCTGCGATGACCCATCGGGGCTGCATCGAGTGGGATGGCGCTCCGCAACGGCGGCGGCTACCATGGTCGGCCATGGCCAGAAGCGAAAAGCCTGCCGGCCCCCTCGGGCGCCACTACCGCCTCATGTGGGACATCAACCACAACTTCGAATCGAGCTTCCATCCGCCGATGGCGCCGGAGACGGTGGCGATGGCACAATTCGCGGAGTTCGAGGGCCGCGCGGTAGACGCCTACGTCGCCGGTATCGGCCCGGACGCCGGCTACGTGACCGCGTTCAAGTCGCAGAAGACGCGGATGGAGTACTTGGTCGACCGCTACGAGCGCGGCGCGGCGCTCGGCGACCTGCGCTACTTCAACCACGCCGAGAATCTGAAGCAGTCGTGGCAGGCCGGCATCGATCCGCTCGCCATCCACGTCGAGGAGGCCCGGCGCATCGGGGTCGATCCCTGGTTCCGGATCAGCATGAACGACTGGCACCACGTCGACAGCAGCACCGGGTCGGTCTATCGGCTCGGCGGCAGCGCGTTCTACGAGGAGCGGCTGGACCTGCTGATCGGCAAGGAGGGAGCCGCCGGCTGGAGCGAGCATCCGTCGCTGGAGCAGACGATGACCTGGCTGCAGGACTTCGCCCACGACGAGGTGCGCGCGATGCGTCGCGACATCGCCATAGAGGTCTGCGAGCGGTACGACTGCACCGGATTCCTGTTCGACTTCATGCGGGTGCCGGGCTACTTCCGCTTCGGGGAGGAGCGGGACAACGCCCACCTGATCACGCGGATGCTCCGGGAGACGCGCGCCGGGCTGGACGAGATCGGGAAGACCCGCGGCCGCCACGTCGGCCTCGCCGTGCGGGTGCCGACGACCATCGACGGCGCACGGCGGCTGGGACTGGACGTGGACGAGTGGGTGGCCGAGGAGCTGGTCGACGTGCTCGTGACCGCCCCCTTCTTCGCCCAGGTGATGGAGCACGACGCGGGCGAATGGGTGGAGCTCGGCAGAGACTCCCGCGTGAGCATCATCGCCTGCATGGAAGAGGGGTATCTGGCCGGCCATACCGATGGCCACAACCGCTGGTTCTACCAGCCGCCGCTGATGACCGGACTCACCACGGAGATGCTGCGGGGGCTGGCCGCCCGCCACCACGCCCGCGGCGTCGACGGCCTGTACGTCTTCAACTGGTTCGGCAGCGCCCTCACCTACGGGGCCAAGCACGATTTCGGGCCTAACGCAGTGAACGACGTGGCCGATCCGGAGCGGCTGCGCTATCGCGACAAGACCTTTGCGCTGATGCGGACGAACCAGAGCTTCCCCAACTGCCTGCGCAACGAGTGGCAGATTCCGGCCCGGATCACGCGGGAGATCACCGAGCTGACCTTCGACGTCGCCGATGACGTGGCGGCGGCCGGCGACCTGGTCCGTTCCTGCCGGTTGCTCCTGCACGTCGACAACCTGAGCGTGGTCGACCGCCTGGAAGTGAGGCTGAACGGAAGCGAGGTCCCGCTGGTGAACCCGATTCAGCCCGGTACCCGTATGGGGACCATTTCGCGGTGGCAGATCTACGATCTGATGGGCCACCGTCCGCGTGCGGGCGCCAACACCGTGACCGTGCGCGCCCTCCATCTGAACGAGAGAACGGCCGCCGAGCTGCCCATGAGCATCGAGGATGCCGAGATCGAGGTCCGCTACGAGCATCCGACCGGCGACGTCGCGAACGGCCCCGGCGGCCGCGGGCGGCTGCCTCACCTGGCGCTGGCGGGCAGATGACCGGCCGCGCGCCGACGAAGGTCAGGTGCGCGCGATGTGGCCCGGCGGCTCGCGGAACGGGCCGTGCGGGTACTTGTAGCGGACGGCCAGCTCCAGGTCGGTGAGCACCAGCGGTATCTCCCCGGCGAGGCGCTCGGCCCGCTTCACGGACACGGCGACCTCGTTCCGGCCCTGCCTGGGCGGTGTATCGGCAAGGTCGTAGACCAGCCAGGCCCTTGAATCGGGGGCGGGCCCACCCGCTTGCACGGGATTCAGGCACGGCAGCGGCGTGCCGTTGAAGGTGACGGTCAGCTCGTCCAGGTGGCAGGGCGCTTCCAGCAGCAGCTCCAGGTGCACGTGATCGATCCGCGCGCCGGCGTCCGCCACGTCGTCGGCGACGGCGATCGGGAAGACCGCGGGCGCCGGCCCCAGCCGGGTGGGCAGCAGGTACTGCTGCGGATAGCAGTTCGGGAACGACCCGGTGCGGCGCATCACGGCGTAGCGCTTGTCCCGGTGCTGGAGGCTCAGCGGTGAGCCGACCTGGTCGAGCACCTCCCTGGCGTCGACACCGTAGCCTCTGAGGACGCCCGGGCCGTTGAAGAGGTAGATGCCGTCGACCCCGGCCCGCCAGTGCCGGGCCGCCATGCCGCGGATCAGCTCCGGCGTCAGGCCCTGCATGTACGAGTCGCGCACCTGGTAGTAGGGGACGCCGAGCCCCAGCACGTCGCCCGTCTGGTAGGCGGAGTCCATGCCATGATGGATGCGCACCGTGGTGTCGGCCGCCGCGTCCACCCACGGCGCGGCGTCCTCCTCCATGTCCTGGGCGAAGAACGCGCACGGCACGACGATGTCCACCAGCTCCTCTTCGATCCATTGCACGACGTCCAGGCCCAGCATCGCGCAGCCCTCGATCGTGTTGGGCACCCGCACCGCGAAGCCGAGCGGGCGTCCCCGGCGGCGCCCCGCGTCGTCCAGCATCGCGCGCGTGTCGCGGATCAGGTCCGTGACCAAGCCGGCATGCGCGCGTTCCTGCCCGTAGCGGAACAGGCCCGGGCAGCGCACGAAGTCGTACTCCCAGCCGTCGACGTCGTAGCGCTCGACGGCCTCGGCGGCGACCGCGAGCCGTATGCGGCGCACCGGCTCGTGCGCGAAGTCCTGGAACCACTGCAGGGGGGCGGCCAGTCTGTCCGGCCATCCCGCCGCCCCCTCGGCGCCGATCATGTACTCGGTGTGCCGCTCGTACCACTCGCTGCCGATCAGTCGATAGATCTCGCCGGACGAGATATCGACGTGGTGCCAGTCGTTCATCCTGAGCTGCAACCAGAAGTCGATCCCTGAGCGCCTCGATTCGTCGAGCACGAGCTGCACGGGGTCGTGGCCCCCGGCCCACAGGGCGCGCAGGTTCTCGGCGCCGCGCCAGATCTCCGCGCCGCCGAGCTTCGCGCCCGCCTCCAGCCGGTCGACGATGAACTCCATCCCGTCGACCTCGGTCGGGTACGAGGTGGTATACCCGGCCCCGTTGCCGACCGTGCAGACGAACGCGTCGACCTGGGTCCCGGCAAGCCCGCCGACGATGACGTGACGAAACCGCTGCGGAGAGATCGGCGGGTTGACCATGTGGGCGCCGATACCACTGTCGTCGACCCAGGTGATGCGGTAGTTGCGCTTGAGACGGCCCGTGCTCTTGTCGACTGCCACGTGCTGCAGCGTATGCGTCCGGTCCTGCGCCTGTCGAGGTACGGTGCCGGGCGGCCGGCGACGTCGCCTACATCGGGTGCGGGCCGGTCTGCATGCGGCGGGCCGGACCCCAGCAGCCGTCCCACGGCGTGATCGCCCGGGCTTCCTGCTCGTACAGCCCGACCAGCTTCGCGAACCGCTCCTCCACCCCTTCCCGCCCCTGCGGGATGTTACCCGCGTTCCACAGCGGCACGAAGTCACAGCCGAGCTGCCGCAGCTCCGCCGCCAGCCGGCCGGCGGCGACCGTGTCGGGGTCCGCGACGAAGCGCACGCTGTCGAACAGCCATGCGGCGCGGCGCAGCTCGTACGCCACCAGGTCGGCGACCGCCCGGTTGCGCGGCAGCGACGGCGCGGCGGCGGTCACCTCGCCCTCAAGCGCCCGCGCCTCTTCGGTCAGCAGCTCCGAGGCCGCCGCGTCCGCCGCGCTGCCGGCGCCGGGGACGGGGTAGTTCCAGAACACCGCGTGCGCGGTCATCGATCGCCAGTTGAAGTCGCGCGGGTAGCGGTGGTCGTGGCGCGCGGCGGCGAACGCCTTGGCGTTGAGGCCGCCCAGCCACTCGTGCGCGCGCACGAGCGCATCGGCCGGCGCGCCGAAGAACTGTTCCGACCAGCGGGCGATGAACGGCTCCGCCCCCGCGGCCCGCGGCGCGCCGTTCCACTGGTGCTCGGCGGCGAACGCGTAGTTCAGCCAGTGCAACTCGCGGAAGCAGTCGCGCGTGTCGTTCCACGCGCAGGTGATGCTGTCGGTGATCCCCTCTCGGAAGCCGAGCTGCGTGAAGACCGGCAGCGTCTCCTGCGTCTGCACGAAGCTCGGAAAGAGCTGCCGCCACGTCCACACCCCGGGCGAGATCACCTGGTCGACGCCGTGGCGCTGCAGCCGGTGCAGGAACGGGAAATACTCCTCCGGCGTATGGTCGTAGTAGTTCCAGTTCACGAACGACAGGCCCGCGTCGCGCAGCGCATGGATGTCGTCGTCCGAACCCTGCACGTGCGGCCGGTAGCGGCTGTCGGCGAACTCGGCGAAGAACAGCACCCGCCGCCAGTGCCTGCGCGCCAGGCGCGCCACCGCGCGTACGTGGTCGACGTACACCGCCGCGGCGCCGCGCTCGCGCACCATGGCGCTGGAGCGCAGCCCCCGGTCGCTCAAGCCCACCTCGTCGCAGCCGACGTGGATGGTGTCGCCGTCGAACACCTCTGCCAGTTCCTCGAACAGGTGGCCGATGAAGTCGTACACGGCCGGCACCGACGGCGAGTAGTGGCTGGCGCCGCCCTCCACGTCGGACAGGTGGTTGAACTCCGGCATGCCGGTCACGCGGCCGGCGTGGCCGAAGGTCTGGAAGGTCAGGAACAGCTCGACGCCGTAGCGCCGGCCGTACTCGACCAGGTGCCGCCACTGCCCGGCGTCCATGGCCCCGTGCGCCCGGCCCAGCGTCGGGTAGCGCTCGAAGGCGAACAGGTCCTCGGTGTGGAAGGTGAGCACGTTGTACTTCAGGCGGGACAGCTCGCGGATCAGCCGATGGTAGCCGGCGACCGTGGAAACCTGCCCGCGCGCCGGGTCGTCCTGCAGGCCGCGCAGGCGGAAGTCGGGCCAGTCCTCGATCACGCAGGCCGGAAGCTCCACCGCGCCGCCGCGCGGACGCGCCAGATAGAGCAGCGTGTGGATGCCGTACACCAGGCCGGCGTGCGACGCGGCGCGCACCTCCACGCCGCCGTCACCCGCCACCCCGAGCCGGTACGCCTCCGGACCGTGGTCGCCGGCCGGCGGCGGAGGCCTGCGCAACGACAGGTAGACCGGGATGCGGACCTCGCCGGATCCGGAATGGCCGGCTCTCAGCAGCTCCGCCGCGCACTCCGCGTAGACCGACGCGGCTTCCGCGCACTCCGGCCCGGCCTGCAACTCCAGCACCCCGCGGGCCGTGCCCGGCAGCCGCCGGACCGACTTGGGCCGGGGGATCAGGCCGAGGTCGTCCCGAGCATCCACGCGGCTACTCGGTGATGCCCATCACTCGGTGATCCGGATGCGCGGGTCAAGCACCGCCAGCAGCAGGTCGGAGATCAGCGTGCCGATCACGGTCAGGGTGGCCAGCAGCATGAGGATGCCGCCGGCGAGCTGCATGTCCTGGTTGATCAGCCCCTCCAGCATGAGCGGTCCGATGGTGGGCAGGCCGATCACGATCGAGACCAGCACCTCGCCCGCCACCAGACCGGGCAGGATCCAGCCCACCGTGGAGATCCACGGATTGGCGGCCATGCGGATCGGGTACTTGACCAGCAGCCGCATCTCCGGCACGCCCTTGGCGCGCGCCGTGGTCACGTACGGCATGCGGAGCTGGTCCAGCACGTTGGCGCGGATGGTGCGCAGGCCGCCGCCGACCGCCTCGAATCCCAGCACAACCAGCGGCATCCAGATGTGCGCCAGGAAGTCCAGGAACTTGGCCACGCTCCACGGAGCGTCGACCATGTCCGGGGAGAACAGGCCGCCCGGCTGGTAGTCGAACCACTCGAAAGCCAGGTACATCAGAATCAGCGCGAACAGGAAGTTCGGGATCGCCATCATGAAGAAGGCGGTGAAGCTGAAGATGTTGTCGAACAGCGAGTACTGGCGCAGCGCCGCCCCCACCCCGGCCGGCCATGTGATCAGGCTGCTGAGCATCAGCGTCAACAGGGCGATGGACACGGTGATCAGGATGCGCTCCTGGATCAGCAGCCGCACCGGCTTGTTCCACAGGAAGGAGAAGCCCCAGTCGCCGCGGGCGAAGCGGCTGGCCCACTTGAAGTAGCGCACGAAAAACGGATCGTCCAGCCCGTAGCGGGCGCGCAACTCGGCGATCAGGTCCTCGGCCTCGTCCTGGAAGATCTCCTTCGACGCCAGCAGGCGCGCGGCGTAGTTGCTGGCCAGATCGCCGGGGGGCAGGTCGATCACCAGAAAGGAGACCACCGAGATCAGGGCCACCGTCGGGATCATGATGAAGACCCGGCGCACGATGAAGGTGATCACGGGCAGCCGGTCACCGGTACGGATCCATCGCGTCGCGCAGGCCGTCACCCAGGAACTGGAACGCCACCACGGTGAACACCACCAGCAGCGCCGGCAGCAGCATCCACGGGCGCAGCGCCACCGACTGCACGTTCTGCGCCTCCCTCAGCAGCACGCCCCAGCTCACCGCCGGCGCCCGCAGGCCAACGCCGATGAAGCTGAGCGCCGTCTCCCCCAGGATCATGCCGGGCACCTGATTGCTGGCGACCACGATCAGGTGGCTGGCGAACGACGGCAACATGTGCCGGGCCACCAGCCGCGGGCGCTGGCAGCCGTCCAGGGTGGCCGCCAGCACGAACTCCTCCTCGCGCAAGGCCAGGAGCTTGCTGCGCACCACCCGCGCCAGACCGGTCCAGCCCAGCACCGACAGGATCACCGTGATCGCGAAGTAGACCTGGATCACGGTCCAACGCAGCGGCAGCGCCGCGGACAGCGCGATCCACAGCGGCAAGGTCGGAAACGACATCAGCACCTCGATGATCCGCTGGATGACGTTGTCGACGATGCCGCCGAAGTAGCCGGAGATGCCGCCGATAAGGACGCCCAGCACCCAGCTCATGACGATTGCCAGGATGCCGATCGACAGCGACAGCGTGGCGCCGTGCAGCATGCGCGAGTACAGGCAGCGGCCGCTGCCGTCGGTGCCGAGCGGAAACCAGCGCACGTCCGGGTCGCCCGAGCCGAACAGGTGGATGTCGCTGTCTATGACGAAGAACAGCGTGTACGGGTCGCCCCTGGCGAACAACCGCAGCGGTCGTTCGTTCTCCAGATCGGGAAAGATGTCCTGCTCGAAGGTCTGCAGGTTGAGCTTGGTGCGCACCGGATAGATCACCGGCCGGAAGCTGCCCACCTGGTCGAACAGCCGGAACGAGCGCGCCTCGCCCAGGATCGAAGGCGGCAGGTACTGGTACTCGGGGCGGCGCGTGACCGGATCGTTGGTGGCGAAGAAGCCGGCGAAGATCGCCGCGAAGTAGAAGACCGAGATGACGAGGAGCCCCCACAGCGCCCACCGGTGGCTGCGGAACTTGAGCCACATCAGGCGCCACTGCGTGGCGGTGAAGTAGGCCTCCCGCCTCTCTTCCTCGGTGAGCTGGCGGCGGCCGAACAGACCGCGGCGCGGAGCTCTCAGGGCCGTCGGCGCGGCATCCTCCGTGGTCGCCATGCACCCTCGACGGTAGCACGCGGCCGGAACGCGGGGAACCGAACGCCGCTCAGGGTCGGGATGCCGGCACCGCCGGCTGGTCCTCGACGATCAGGCGTCCGCGGTGCTCCGAAATCTCCAGCGGGGTACCGCGGAGCACCGTCACGTCGCCGTCGACCCTGTAAAACCGCTGCGCGCCGCTCTCGGTGCGCGCGGTCACCGCGCCGCGGGAGTCGACCACCTCCATGGCGCCGCTGGTGGAGCTGAGTCGCTTGTCCCCGTCCGAGCGCGCCACCCGCAGCGAGCCCGACCCGCCCGTCACCTGCAGCGGCACGGCGCAGTCGCCCACGAAGACGTCCCCGGCGGCGGTGAACACCGCGAGCCGATCGGAGCTCAACCCCTGCACGACGACCGCGCCGCTGACGGTGCGCACCGTCAGCTCGACGTCCGCCGGCAGCGACAGGGTCAGCTTCGGCCCCCACTGCACCGAGGCGCGGCTGATCGGCAGGTCGTTGCCGCCCACGCGCAGCGTCACCTCCGCGCCGTCGCGCTCCACGGCGAGCTCCGGCCGGTTGCGGCGCAACATGCGCGTGGAGACCGAAAACTCCACCCCGACGTCCTGCCGGTCGGTGGCGAACACGCGCACCTCCTCGAAGTCGGTGTGGATCGTCAGGTCCTCGACGTCCGCGATCGTGGAGCGCTGCGCGGCGGCCGGACCCTCCAGCACGCCCACGGCGAACGCCGCCTCGCCGGCGACGGTCAGCGCGGCAGCGGCGAGCGCAGCAGCGCCGAGCACGGCGGCCCGCACTGCTGCAGCGCCGTGCTTCACCGCGGCGCCGATGCCTCGAGCGCCGCGGTGCCGCGTCCGCTGCACGCGAGCGAGGACCCGAACCGGTTGACCCGCAGCGTCGCCGTGTGCCCGTCCACCCGCACCGTGACGACACGCTGGCCGTCGATCCCGGCTTCCGAGCCGTGGTGCTCCACGCGCACCGGCGGCAGTGCCTCGCCCTCGCGCCCGACCTGGATCACGGTCGCCAGCAGTCGTTCGCGGCCAGCGGCATCGAACGCCGCGGTCAGGTGCCACTGGGCGGGGTACTCCTTCTCGTGGGAGCGCTCCGGGGCGACCGGGAAGCGGTCCGCGCGCGCCAGCCGCGCCGCGGCGGCGCCGGGCTCCGCGCACAGGGTCAGCCGCGCCAGCGCCGGTGGGTTGGCGGCCGTCGCGGTCACGCCGCCGTCCTCGCCCGGCGGCGCCTCGGAAGGCGTGGGCGCCTCGGAAGGCGTGGGCGCCTCGGAAGGCGTGGGCACCTCGAACGGGACCGGCGCATGGAAGGCAAGCTGGATCGGCCGCGGCTCCCGGGTGACCACGTCGTCGATGACGACGAAGACGGCCGGACGCAGGAAGATCACGTGGCGGATGGCGCGCTCCACGCCCAGCTCGGCCGCGCTGCGCTCGGACAGGTGCAGCGGGCGGTGGGTGTACTCGTAGGACTCGAGCTGGTACGCCGCGGTCGCGTCGCCGGCGCAGTAGTCGTAGTCCGGCCCGGTCGCGAAAGCGATGATGCGGCCGCTGGCCTCCATCTGCCAGACCGCCTGACCGCGGTCGCCGACCAGCACCGCGTTGTGGGCGCGCGTGTGGCGGGTCCAGGCCAGGTCATGCGGGCTGCCGTACCAGGGATAGAAGCCGCTGTCGATCAGCAGCGGCCGGCCGTACGCCTCCAGCACGAAGCTGTTCTGGTCGGCGTGGCTGTGGCTGAACGAGCCGAAGCGGCTGCTCTTGAAGCAGAGCATGACGTTCGCCTCGCGCGCGGTCAGGTCGCTGTGCAGCGCCACCCAGCCGGTGTCGGCCATATGGATCGACCGCGGCAGCTCGTGCGGCGGCGTGGCGGCCGGGGGGTCCGGCCAGGACACGCGGGCGCTCAGCTCGGCCAGCGGGTCGCCGCCCGGCGGGTCGCCGCCCGGCGTGTCGGCGTTCACCTGCTCCGCGTACCAGCGGTAGACCGGGTCGCCGTACACCCGCGCGTACAGCCCCATGATCTGCCGGTACAGCGCCGGGGTGGTCGAGTACGAGGCGTCCCCGAAGCTGGTGCAGGTACTCCACGGCGGCCGGAAGTACAGGAAGTGCCGGCCGTTGTTGCGGCCCCACGGCCGGTCGAAGTGATCGGCGCCGGTGGCGACGGAGAGCAGGTGCGCCATGCGCTGGAAGTAGTGGCTGTACACGTAGCCGAAGCCCTGCCCCCAGCCGCCGTCGGCGCCGCCGTAGCCGGGGAACGCCTCGGTGAGGAACCGCACGACGTCGGCCAGCCAGCCCGCCGCCTCCGGCACGTGGTGGTACAGCGCCAGGGCCGCAACCGTCATCTCCGGCGGCCCGTAGACGATGCTGTGGCTGTCCAGGGGATTGTCGAAGGTGTTCAGCACGCTGTGCGTGTGGAACTCGCGGGCGCGCGCGGCGAGCCCGGCCACGATCGGCTCACGGTCTGCGCCCAGTTCGTCCCAGAGGAAGTCCAGCGCCAGCGCCACCGACGGCACCACCCCGTGGAACTGGTGCGTGTTCAGGTAGGAGGTCCTCTGCAGGTCGAGCCCGGCAAGCTGCAGCATCGCCGCCGCGGCGTAATCCCGGCACGCGCGGTCGCCGTCGAGCATCGCCACGAAGGCGGTCGCCGGCAGCGTGCCGTACAGCGCGCGCAGCGGGTACATCATCCGTTCGTGCGTGGCGAAGGTCTCCTCGTCACGCGGGTAGCGCTGGTCCCAGGTGGGCTCCCCCGGCAGCAGCAGATCGTCGGGCAGCACTACCGTCGGCATCGGTTCGGCCAGCGCCGCAGCCGCGCGCTCGCGCATCTGCGCCAGCAGCGGGGCGATCGTCGGCGTGGCCGCCTGCCCCCGCAACCGCTCGAGTGACTCCGCGGTGAAGTAGACGCGCGGATGGCCGGCCGCGGGTGCCGCGTTCGGCTCAGAAGCCGCCGCTGGTGCCATCTCTCACTCGAACCAGAAGGAGAAGAGGTCGGCGTCGTTGAGATCGACGCGCAGCCGCACCTTGCGTTCCGCCAACTCGCCGATCCGCCGCTCGGGCCACGCCACGGTCACGTCGGTATGGTCGCCGCTCACCGGCCGCGACGCCTCGAAGCCCTCGATCGGCACCGCATCGTCGTCGCACAGCGTGACCACCGCGCGGCCACGGGCCGCGTTCAGGTTCAGGTGCAGCGCGCCTTCGCCCTCGCCCGCGTCCACCGCCACCGGCCGCGTCAGCAGCCAGCCGCCGTCGCCGTCGCCGCTCATCGACACGAACCCGTCGCGCCGCAGCAGCGCCAGGCACAGGCCGGTCGCCCGCGAGCCGCTGCCTGCGAACTTGCGCCCGCCGTGCGGGCCGTGCACCGCGCCGTAGTACAGATAGATCTCCTCGCCGCGGACGATGAACCGCTTGCCGACCCGGCACATGCCGTCCTCGGAGCTGCCCGGCGGGCCGAGCGGCAGGAAGGTCTCGCGCGCGCCGACCCGCTGCCAGCGGATGCCGTCGCGGCTGACGGCGAGCTGGGTGTCGATCGTGCCGTCGACCCCCTCGCGATAGATCCACGGCATGCCCAGGTAGAGCCCCTCGTAGAGGTCGATCGGCACCCCGTAGAACTGCGTCTCCGCCTCGTCGCCCTCGTCGCACTCGAACACGAGCTGCGGCTCGGTCCAGTGCACGAAGTCGTCGCTCTCGCTGCGCGCCATCTTGCGGCCGCCGGCGTTGAAGCGCCCGAAGGCGACGTAGCGGTGCAGGGCCGGGTCGCGCAGCACGGTCTGGTCGGTGTCTGAGCCCAGGGCGATGGCGGGGTTGGTTTCGTAGTCGGTCCAGCGCACGCCGTCCGGCGAGTGCGAGATCCACATGCCGTCGCCGTCGCCGCTCCCGAACAGCACCCGACCGCCGGGCAGCTTCGTCAGCGTGCCGTCGCCGCCGTGCTCCCAGTAGAACGCCTTGAAGCGCTTGTCGGGGTCGGGATCGTCCGGATCCTCGATGATCGAGGCGCCCTCGCAGTTGAGGCGGCCGATGTGCAGGATGTTGTTGTGGCTGTCACCGTCGATGGCCATCTGGCCCAGGTCCGGTTTCTCCCAGTGCACGCCGTCGGTGGAGGTCGCGTAGCCGAGCAGCGTCACGTTGCCGGGAATGCTCAGCACCCGGCCGCCGGCCGGCCCGACCGAGACGCGTTCCTCGTTGCTGCCGGGGCTGGTCAGGTACCAGCGTCGGAACACGCCGCGCTCGTGGTCGTACAGCGTGGTGCCGTAGACCGACACGTGCGTCTCCCACGGCGTGTCGCCGTCCAGCACCGGGTTGTCCGGATGCCTGCGCGGCTGATGGACCCGCCGGTACAGCCGCTCCACCCGCGTGAGGTCGCCGTCGTCTATGAACAGATGTCGCATGGGCGTGACGGTAGCACGACGGGCGGTGCGACCACTAAGCTGCACGGCGATGAACGATCCTGACCTGCACCTGTTCGTGGATGACGCCGAGATCCAGCACTACGTGAACCTGGTCCGCGTGCTGAACAAGCCGTCGCGGCTGCCGCAGCCGGTCCTGCGCGCCGACCGGCCGTGGGAGGGAGACCGCGCGCAGGCGTGGGGGAGCGTGATCCGCGAGCCCGGCCACCGCCTGCGCATGTGGTATTTCGCGATGAACACCGCCCGCAAGCCGGGCGAGCTGGACCGCGGCGGCTACGCGCTGGCCGAGAGCATGGACGGCCGCCACTGGAGCAAGCCGGACCTGGGCGTGGTGCGCTACCGCGGCAGCTCCGCGAACAACCTCTGGTACACCTTCTCACCCGACGGCGACAACCTGGTCGAGTTCGAGCTGGCCCGCCGCGGCGAGGGGCTGCCGGCCACCGACGAGAACGGCGACGTGATCGGCGTGCTCAACAACATGGACGGCCTGACCGTGGTCCGCGACGAGGACGACCCGGACCCCGACCGCCGCTACAAGCTGATCGCCAACATGCAGGACCACCGCATGTGGGCGCCGTACTACAAGGAGCAATACCCGGACGTCACGCCGGAGCAGGTGGAGCAGGCGCGGGCGGTCTGGGGCCAGTACCTGGACACCAGCCCGGACGGCGTGCACTGGACGCGCCGGCCGCGGAGGCTGCTGCCGATGCGGCACGGCGACTACATGATGGTCACCCGCGACGAGCGCAACGGCCGCTGGTGGCTCAACGAGCGCGCGCTCAACCTGTTCGGCCGCAACGCGGCCCTGCGCACCAGTCCCGACCTCGTCAATTGGACCGACCCGGCCGAGATGGCGGTGTTCAACCAGCCCGACTCCGGCTTCGGCCACGCGTACGAGTGGCACGGCGGCATCACGCCGTTCAACTACGGCAATCTGAACCTCGGATTCCTGGAGCGCTGGTGCAACGCCGGCTACGGCGACGGTTGCGAGCTGGTCAGCAACCGCGACGGCCAGCCATGGCAGCGGGTCTGCCCCGGCACGCTGTTCCTGGACACCGGACCGGCCGGCTCCTTCGACCGCGTGCTGGTATATCCCACCCACAACCTGCCGATCGAAAACGGCGAAAAGATCTTCCTGTTCTACACCGGCGGCGCGGCCGGCACCGGCGCCGGCATGCCGATGGCGATGGGCATGATGTGGATCATGCGCGACCGCTTCGCCGGCATGGCGCACTCGCGCCGCGAGCCCGGCGAGCTGATCACCAAGCCGCTGACCATCGAGCGGGACAAGCTGGAGGTGAACGCCGAGCGGCTGTTCGCCGGCGTCGTGCAGGTGGGCGTGCGGCGCCCGGACGGCGAGTTCATCGACGGCTACGGCCTGGACGACTGCCGCGTCGACCTGGCCGGCGGCGCGCGCACGGCGGTGCGCTGGAAGAACAAGGCCGACCTGCGCGAGCTGCGCGGACGTACGGTCTGGCTTCACTTCCGCGTGGACGGCGCGGCGCTGTACGCCTATCGGCTGTACGACTGAAGGAGGCTACGGAGAAGGCCATGGCAGAACCCACCGGAGCGAACGACCGAGTCGGCATCGCCTTCGTGGGGGCGGGCCTGGTCGCGGAGCTGCACGCGCGCGCGGTCGCCGCCTGCGAGCGAGCCCGCTTCACGGGCGCCTACGACGCCGAGCCGGGCAAGGCCAAGGCGCTGACCGGCCGCCACGGCGGGCGCGACTACCGCACGCTGAAGGAGCTGGTCGGCGATCCCTCCGTGGACGCCGTGCACGTCCTGACCCCGCCGGAAGGCCACCTCGCCGCGGCGCTGGCCGCGCTGCGCGCCGGCAAGCACGTCCTGGTGGAAAAGCCGGTCGCCCACCGGACCGCCGACATCCGCCGCCTGATGCGCGCCGCTGAGCGTGCGGGCCGCACCTGCATGCCCGGGCACAACTACATCTACGTGCCGGCCCTCCGCCGGGCAAAAGCGCTGATCGATGCCGGGAAGCTGGGACCGATCGCCGCCTTCTGGATGCTCTACAACCTGTTCCATGACGCCGATCTGGTGCGCAAGTACGGATCGGTCATCCGGGTGGTGTGCGTCCATCACTGCTACTCGCTGCTCTACCTGCTGGGACGCCCCGAGCGGATGAGCTGCATGGCCGTGCCGGGCGTGCACGCGCCGGGCGTGCCGGACCCGGCGCAGACGGCGATCACGTGTCAGATACCCGGCGGTGCGCTGGCCAACCTGTGGGCCAGCTTCGCGGCCGCAGACCCCACCAACGACCCGTGGCTCGTGCAGTACAAGGTGCTCGGCACCCGCGGCGGCGTCAGCTACTCCTGGAACGAGGCGGTGTACCAGGAGGACGGCGGACCGGGCTTCGGCATGCCGGGCTACGTCGACGCCTTCTGCTACCAGGTGGAGTACTTCGTCGAGCAATGCGTGATCGGCGGCAAGCCGCCGCTGTCCACTCTGGCAGACGCGCTGGACGCGCTGCGCATGGTGGAGGCGGCCGAACGCTCGGCCGCGCACGGGCGAACGGTCACGCTACGCTGGGAATAGATGGACACGGGACCGGAGGCCGCTGACCGGGTGTTTATGTCGGGACCCGAACCGGTCTATCAGAACGCCTCGTTGCCATTCGATCGCCCGGCAGGTAGACTGCGATCACTACATCATGCGGGTGGCAACAGCGCCCGCAGAAACCATCGGGCAAAAGCAAAAGGAGCGACACATCTGATGAGAACATCAACTCGTATCAAGGCGGTCGGGCTGGCCGCCGTGTTCGCGGTCCTGGGGTCCGCTGCGCTGCAGGCGCAGACCCTCGCTGCCGTGCAAGCCGCTGGAGAGCTGAGGTGCGGGATCAACACCGGTCTCGTGGGCTTCGCTTCCACCGACGACGACGGCAACTGGGTCGGCTTCGACGTTGCCTACTGCCGGGCGCTGGCAGCGGCCGTGCTGGGCGATGCCGACGCCATCGCATTCGTGAACCTCACCGGCGCGAACCGCTTCCCGGCGCTGCAGGCGGGTGAGATCGACGTGCTGTCCCGGAACACCACATGGACCTTCTCGCGCGACGTCGATCTGGGCCTGACCTTCGTCGGCGTCAACTACTACGACGGCCAGGGCTTCATCGGCCGCACGGCGCTGGGCATTACGAGCGCCACGGAGCTGGACGGCGCTTCGGTGTGCATCCAGACCGGTACCACCACCGAGCTCAACCTGGCGGACTTCTTCCGCACCAACAACATGGCGTATGAGCCGGTGCCGATCGAGACCAACGCGGAGGCGCGCGCCGCCTACGAGGCGGAGCGCTGCGACGTGTACACCACTGACGCGTCCGGTCTGGCCGCGACCAAGGCGACCTTCGACGATCCGGACGCGCACATGGTGTTCCCGGAGATCGTCTCCAAGGAGCCGCTGGGACCGTTGGTCCGCCAGGGTGACGACCAGTGGGCGGACATCGCGCGCTGGGTGCTCAACGCGCTGATCATCGCCGAGGAGCTCGGCATTACGCAGGACAGCGTGATGGATATGGCCGGTGGCACCGACCATCCGGAGATCAACCGCATGCTCGGCTCCGAGGGCAGCTACGGCGAGATTCTGGGGCTCGACGCCGAGTGGGCCGTGCGGGCGATCGCGGCGGAAGGCAACTACGCCGAGATCTTCGACCGGTACGTCGGCCCGGACACCGCGCTGGGCCTGCAGCGCGGACTGAACGCGCTGTATACGGATGGAGGCATCCTCTACGCGCCGCCGTTCCGCTAAACCGTCTGGCCGCGGAGTACCGCTCATAAGCGGTACTCCGCGCAGCCTTGCCATGCAGCTCCTGCTGGTGCTGGGGGCGGCGCTGCTGATCGCGTTCATCGTCTCGAACACGATCGCCAACCTGCAGAGAACCGGGCTCTCACCAGGCTACGGTTTTCTGCTCGATACGTCTGCCTTCGACATCAACCAGCGGCTGATCCCCTACGACTCCACGCACACCTACGGGAAGGCGTTCATCGTCGGCGGCCTGAACACCGTCCTGGTGGCGGCCCTGGGCATCGTCGCGGCCACCATCATCGGCTTCCTGGCCGGGGTCCTGCGGCTGTCGAGCAATTTCCTGGTCAGCCGCATCGTCACCGTCTACGTCGAGTTCACGCGCAACGTCCCGTTGCTGCTGCAGATCATCTTCTGGTGGGTGATCCTGCTGGCGCTGCCGCGGGTCCGCGACAGCATCTCCATCGCCGACACCGTGTACCTCAACAACCGCGGCGTGCAGATGCCGGCGCCCGTGTTCGCACAGGCCGCCATTGGGATCCTGATCGCGTTGGTCGTTGCCATCATCGCGACGGTGATCCTGGCACGCTGGGCGAAGGCGCGGCAGGAGGCTACCGGTAAGAAGTTCCCCGCGGGCTGGACCGGACTGGGGATGGTCGTCGGGCTGCCGCTGGCCATGTACTTCATCTTGGGCCGCCCCATCACCTTCGACGTGCCGGTGATGGGCAGGTTCAACCTGCAGGGCGGGTTCACCGTGACGCCGGAGCTGATCGCCCTCTGGATCGCCCTGGCGACCTATACCGGCGCCTTCATCTCGGAGATCGTACGCGCCGGCATCATGTCGGTCAGCAAGGGACAGACCGAGGCGGCCGGTGCGCTCGGCCTGCCGCCCGGGCTCATGCTGCGCAAGATCATCCTGCCGCAGGCGTTGCGCGCCATCATCCCGCCGCTGACCAGCCAGTATCTGAATCTGACCAAGAACTCCTCGCTGGCGGTCGCCATCGGCTACCAGGACCTGGTTTCCGTCGGCAATACCATCCTCAACCAGAGCGGCCAGGCCATTGAGGTGATTTCCATCTTCATGGTCATCTACCTGTCCCTGAGCCTGCTCACTTCCGCGCTCATGAACTGGTACAACCGCCGCATCGCGCTGGTAGAACGATGAAATCGTCTGGATCGCTGAAAGCGTCTGGAACGGTGAAGCGGTCAGACGAGGCGGGGCAAACGTCCGCCGATCACGCGTTCTTTCGCAGCCGGGCGGACATGCTGCCGGGCCGCCCGGCCCCGGTCACGACCATCGGCGTGCTCGGCTGGCTGCGTGCCAACCTGTTTTCGAGCTGGCTGAACACCGTCCTTACGGTGGCCGCGCTGCTGTTGCTGTGGCGCATCGTGCCGCCGATGCTGGGCTGGGCGTTCTTCAACGCCGACTTCAGCGGCACCACCGGTGAGGAGTGCACGGCAAAGGGCGCCTGCTGGGCGTGGCTCGACCAGCGCATCAATCAATTCCTCTACGGATTCTACCCTGCCGATTCTTACTGGCGGGTCAACGTCGCCGCGATCCTGCTGATTCCCGCCGTGGCGTACGTGCTGTTCGACAAGCTCCCGTACGCCCGTTACGGCCGCCGGTTCTCGATCGCGTACGTGGTGATCGCCACCTTCCTGCTGGTCGGCGGGCTGCCGATATACGACGAGCAGGGAGAGGTCATCGGCAGCCTGTTCGGCATTCGCAGCATCTCCACCGACCAGTTCGGCGGCTTCATGATGAACCTGGTGGCGGGCCTTGCCGGCATCGTATTGTCGCTCCCGATCGGCATCGTGCTCGCGCTCGGCCGGCGTTCGCAACTGCCGGCTGTCCGCTTTGCCGCGATCGGCTTCATCGAGGTGATACGCGGGGTGCCGCTGATCACGTTGCTGTTCGTGGCGCTCATCATCCTGGAGCTGTTCCTGCCTCCGGGCCTCTCGCTCAATCAGCTCATGCGCGTCATGGTGATGATCACCGCCTTCTCCTCGGCCTACATGGCGGAGGTGATCCGCGGCGGCCTGCAGGCGATTCCGAACGGCCAAGACGAGGCGGCCAAGGCGGTGGGCCTGAGCTACTGGAAAATGATGCGCCTGGTCATCCTGCCGCAGGCGCTGAAGATCTCGATCCCGGGGATCGTCAACACCTTCATCGGCCTGTTCAAGGACACGACCCTGGTGATCACGATCGGTCTGTTCGACATCCTGGGCCAAGCGCGGCTCCTGCAGACCAATCCGGAGTGGATCGGCAAGGTCGATCACGAGACCTTCCTGATCGCGGCGCTGTTCTTCTTCGTGATCTGCTTCTCCATGTCCCGGTACTCGGTCAACCTGGAGAAGCGCCTCGACACCACCCGGCGATAGAGACAAGGGAGCACCGCATGTCAGATACCGACCATTCGGACTCCGACGAGCCGATCATCCGCATCACCGGCCTCAACAAGTGGTTCGGCACGCTGCACGTGTTGCGCGACATCGACCTGACGGTGACGCGGAAGGAGCGCATCGTCATCTGCGGCCCGTCCGGGTCCGGCAAATCGACACTGATTCGCTGCATCAACCGGCTCGAGGAGCACCAGCAGGGATCGATCGTGGTGGAGGACACCGAGCTCACGAACGACCTCAAGCAGATCGACGCCATCCGCCGCGAGGTCGGCATGGTGTTCCAGCAGTTCAACCTGTTCCCGCATTTGACGGTGCTGCAGAACTGCACGCTGGCGCCGATCTGGGTGCGGAAGGTGTCGCGTGAGGAAGCCGAAGGGGTGGCGATGGACCTTCTGGAGCGCGTGAAGATTCCGGAGCAGGCGCACAAGTACCCGGGGCAGCTCTCCGGCGGTCAGCAGCAACGCGTGGCGATCGCCCGCTCGCTGTGCATGCACCCCAAGGTCATGCTCTTCGACGAGCCGACCTCGGCGCTCGATCCGGAGATGATCAAGGAGGTGCTGGACGTGATGGTCGACGTGGCGGAGTCCGGCATGACCATGCTGGTCGTCACGCACGAGATGGGCTTCGCCTCGCAGGTGGCCGACCGGGTGATGCTCATGGACGAAGGCCAGATCGTCGAGCAGAACACCCCCGACGAGTTCTTCAACAACCCTCGCTCCGACCGCACCAAGCTGTTCCTGAGCCAGATCCTCAGCCACTGACCGGGCCGCACCCGGCCGGAAGCCGCCTTTTCGGTTGATCGTGCTATGATCGTCGTCATAAAGCGGCGCAAAATGACGACGCTAATAGCATTTCCTGCACGGCACCGGGCTGGCGGTGGGTCGCGTACGCGGCGATCGGACAGAGGAGCATCGCCATGACCGCCTACCGATCGCGCACACTGAGGGCACCGCGGTCATCGTTCTTTCTGTTCGGCCCGCGGGGAACCGGCAAGACGACCTGGGTCCGTCACGAGTTTCCGGATGCCCATCGCATCGACCTGCTCGACGAGGCCCTGTATCAGAGCTATCTGGCAGACGCGGGACGATTCGCCGGCGAACTGCGGACGGTTCCCCCGGGCGGCTCGGTGTTCGTCGACGAGATCCAGCGGCTGCCCGCTCTCCTGAACGAAGTACACCGCCACATCGAAGAGGGAGGTCTCCGTTTCATCCTGACCGGATCGTCGGCACGGAAGCTGAAGCGGGCCGGCGTCAACCTCCTGGGCGGTCGCGCGGTCCACACGCGCATGTACCCCTTCCCGCCGCACGAGCTGGGGACCGACTTCGATCTGGAGACGGTGCTCCGCCACGGCAGCCTACCGGTGATCTGGAACGCCGACGACCGAATGGCGGCGCTGCGCTCCTACATGCAGCTCTACCTGAAGGAAGAGATCAGGGGCGAGGCGCTGGTTCGGAACCTGGCCGGCTTCGCGCGCTTCCTGCCGGTCGCCGCCCTGTTTCACGGCCAGACGCTCAACGTCGCCTCCGCCGCACGCGATGCCGAGGTCAGCCGGACGACGTTGGCCGGCTACGTGGAGATCCTGGAGGACACGCTCGTGGCGTTTCGGCTGCCGGCGTACGACGCCAAGTTGCGGGTCCGGGAACGGAAGCACCCCAAGCTGTACTGGATCGATCCCGGATTGGCGCGCGCGGCGGCCGGCCGCTTCCGGGAGCTCGACCCGCGCGAACGCGGCCCTCTGTTCGAGGGCTGGATCGCCACCGTGCTCGCCAGCTATCGCGACTACCGTGCAGCGTTCGACGAGGTGCACTATTGGGCTCCGGCGGGAGCTCGGGACACCGAGGTAGACTTTCTGCTGATGCGGGAAGGCGACTTCGTGGCGATCGAGGCCAAGGCGTCCGCGCGGACCCATGACCGGCATCTGGCCGGGCTCCGCGCGGTCGCGCCGTTGCCCGGGCTGCGGCGCAGAGTCCTGATCTACACGGGCGGGCGACGGATGCGGACCTCGGACGGGATCGACATCTGGCCCCTTCCCGAGTTTCTGGAAGCCCTGGAAACCGACCGACTCTGGTAACGCTACGCTCAGGAGCCCAGCTTCGAACGAGCCATCTGTTCCCGAGCCTGATCCTCAGCCACTGATCGTCCGCCACGAGATCGAGACGGAGTTGGAAGCCCACGGATCGCGCCACACACAGCACACACAGGGACTCGCTTGACAAAGCAGACAGAATAGACTCGTTTTCATGGTGTGACACAGACGAAGAGACATTGCATCCGGAAACTGGAGAGCGTCGTGCATGATGTCGCCCATGGCCTTAGCGAAACCGCGGTTGCCGCGCTCGTAGCGCATCCCGAGGCAGTGCTCTGCGCTTGCGGTCGTGGCGGACACGCTGTCGTCTCAGGTCGAGAAGGAGCCATCTGAAGCTGAACCTCAAGTCGAGACGCTTTCAGGCGCGGAGCCGCGCTTGATCGACGCCGACGAAGCGTATGGGCAACTCTCGGCCCGAACGCAACGGGGAGGCCGGGAAGAGTTGCTGACTTCCGACCAGCTTGCCGCCCGGGTTGGCCTCAAGACCCGCCAGTCCGTCCACGAGTGGCTTCGGAAGGGCAAAATCGTCGGGTGGCGAGGCGCCAAGCGCAGCTATGTCTTCCCTGCCGAGCAGATTGACGATCGCTGCCGTCCGCTGGCTGGACTTGACCGAATCGTGCCGCGTTTTGGTGATGGTTACGCAGCGTGGGTCTGGTTGACGACGCCACGCCCATCGCTCAACGGTGCGAAGCCGCTCGCTCTATTGCGCCAAGGAGAGACCGATCGCGCGACGGCTGCCGCAAAGGGGGATCTGCAAGGCGACTTCGCGTGAGCGCGGCGTACGATCCTGACCGCATTCGCGGACGGCTTCGCGCGGTCTGCTTTGACCGAATGTACCGGCTGATCCACGATCGGTTCCGTCGCCACCCGCTGGGATCCGTTGCCATTCCCAGTCGGTTCGGCGATCCGGCAGGCTGTTACTCGGTCCTCTATGTGGCCGAAGCCGTCCGTTGCGTGTTCTGGGAGGCTCTCGCGCGTAATCGGTTCACACGTCGCAAGCGCCGCGAGCTCCCGCGCTCCGATGTCGATGACAGGCTGGTCGTGTCGATCCGCTCGACCGAGACCCTGACGCTGGTAGATCTCCGGGGGGACGGTCCGATTCGCATCACCGCTCCGACGGCGGTTGCACACGACGCCAACCATGCGGCCGGACGTGCTCTCTCGTCGGCGACCTACGCAGCTGTGCCGGAAGCAGACGGATTTCTGTTTCAGTCGAGATTCACGGGGCACGTGTGTGCGGCGATCTTCGATCGAGCCATCCAAAAGCTGGCGGTCCTGGACGTGTCGTCGTTATGGAGCATGAGGATTTCCTCCGTGCGCTCATCGACTACGACATCGCGCTGGTGACGCCGCCAACGTAGGGCTGCCTCAGGAGTCGCGCACGGATCCGTCGTTGCCGAGCGGGGTGGCGAGCACCTTGTCCTGCACCGGATGGCGGGCGAGCGCCGCGTCGTCCAGCTCGATGCCGAGCCCCGGGCCGTCCGGGACCAGCAGGTAGCCGTCCTCCAGGACGAGCGGCTCGGTCAGCAGGTCGCTCTTCGGCGGCTCGGACTCGCCGGTGTATTCCTGCAGCGCGAAGTTGGGGATGCAGGCGTCGAGTTGCACGCAGGCGGCAGTGCTGACCGGGCTGAGCGGGTTGTGCGGGATCACCTTCACGTGCCGGGCCTCGGCCAGGGCGGCCACCTTCTTGCAGCCCGACAGCCCCCCGCACAGGCACAGGTCCGGCCGCAGGTAGGCGGCGCCGCCCGCCTCCAGCACCTGCTGGAACTCGAAGATGGTGGTGAACCGTTCGCCGGTCGCGATCGGCAGGTTGCAGCGCTCGTGCACCTCGCCCATCACCGCGGGGCTGTCCGGCAGCATCGGGTCCTCGTAGAAGTACGGACTGAACCGCTCCAGCCGGCGTCCCAGGGCGATGGACTCCGCGGGCGCCATGCGGCGGTGGATCTCCACGCACAGGTCGATCTCCGGGCCGACCGCATCGCGCACCGCCGCCACCGCTCGCACCGCCTCGTCCGCCCACTTCGAGTACGAGTGGTAGCGGGGGAAGTCCCGCCCGAACGGATCGAAGCGGACGGCCGTGAAGCCGGCGTCCACCTTGGCACGCGCGTCGGCGGCCAGGTCGTCGATCGTGTCGCCGGCCACGTGCATGTAGCAGCGCACCCGGTCGCGGGTGCTGCCGCCCAGCAGGTCGTGGATCGGCACGCCCAGCCGCTTGCCCTTGATGTCCCACAGGGCGATGTCGATCGCCGACAGCGCCCCCTGCACCACCGACCCCATGAAGTGGGACGACCGGTACAGCCACTGGTAGTGGTGCTCGATGCGCGCCGGGTCCTGCCCCACCAGGTAGCGCGCCATCACCTCGATCATGGTCGCGGTGGGCCGCTGCCAGCCGTGCACCCCGCCTTCGCCGATGCCCACCGTGCCGTCCTCGCAGCAGATCTTGAGCAGCAGCCACCGGTCCCAGAGGATCGGCTCGACCCGCTCGATTCTGGTCTTCTTCATACGTCGACCTCCTCGAATGCGCCTAGCTAAATGCGCCTAGCTGAATGCGAACGAATACAGGCGGGCACGGCCCCACAGGTAGAAGCGCAGCTTGAACCGCCTGGGTGCCGCGCTCAGGTCGGCGTGGCCATCCCAGCGGACCGGCACAGCCGAGCCCTCGGTGATCACGTGACGGCAGTCCTCGCGGCCGTACCCCGGCACCACACGGCCCGAGTCGGCATCCAGCACCTCCACCTCGACCCAGTCCCGGTACGGCAGCAGATCGGAGACGTTGAGGTGCACGGCCGCCGGCTCGGCGCCGGCCTCGATAGGCGCGGTGGTCGCGGTCGCCTGCGTGAGGCCGTCGCGGTTGCACAGATGCGTGAACCCGTCGCGGCGCAGCGTCGCCATCCCCATCTCGCACTTGAAGTAGGGAAGGGACAGGAAGCCCGTTCCGAAGTGCGACAGCGCGGTATAGAACAGCACGATCCGGTCCTCGAACGGGATGATGCTGCCGCCGCCCAGCACCAGCAACTCGTCGTCCCACGTGCCCCAGTCGCCGAGCGGGATCACCGGCAGATCGGGGCGGATGCGCCGGAACGGGCCCAGGCCGTCGCGGCTCACCGCCAGCCGGCAGTCGCCCGCGTAGGCCCCGGCCACGAGGTTGCGCCGCTTGCGGGTGCCGATCGGCTCGGCGTGGTGCGGCCACGGGATCACGGAGTCGAAGTCGTAGAGCATCACGTAGGCGCCGTGGTAGGGCAGCGCGTAGACGAAGTGGATCTCCTGCTCGCGGCCGTCGGCCGGGTCGATGACGGCGCGCGGCCCCTGCCGCAGGTGCTCCAGGTCGGGGCCGTACCAGGCGCCGTGCTGGGTGTAGACCTTGATGCGCCGCTCCGGGTCGGGATCGACGGGATCGATGATCACGTCGGCCGTGTCGCCGATGGCGCAGGCGCGCTCCGGGGTCGGCGTCAGCGTCCAGTGGATGCCGTCCGCGGAGTAGTACGGGTAGTTGCGCTTGCCGTCGATGCCCGGCGCGTCCGACCAGGCCAGCGCCTGGTAGCGCCGCTCGGCCGGCGCGTCGTCATCGACCGCCAGACAGAAGTGGCTGGTGGCACCGGTGACGGGGCGGAAGCAGATGTTGTTGTCGGTGGAGCCGCCGTAGTCGTGCAGCCCAAGGCGCGGCTTCTCCCACAGCACCCCGTCGGCGCTCACCGCGTAGCCGATCGAGGCGCTGCCGGCCAGGTCGGAGCCGTAGTACCAGCACCTGAAGACCGACTCGGCGGCGTCCCAGTGGATGTCGCCGGCCCAGTTGCCGACGCGCTTGCAGTCCCAGGCGTCGGCAAAGCCGGGCTGCAGCACCGGATTGGCCGGGTGCTTGACGGCCGGTGTGGGGCGCAACTCCACGTTGTCGCGGTCCTCCAGCTCTCCCAGGTCCAGGAACGGTACCGTCGTGCCGGGTGTCGCGGTCATGCGTGCCTCCTTCTCTTTCAGCCGGACGCGCGGAACGCGTACAGGTCGGTGTTCTCCAGCAAAAAACGCAGGCGCACGGTCTTGCCGGCCAGGCGTTCGATGCCGGCGCCGTCGCCGCGCCACTGCTGTTCCTGCCGGACGCCGTCGCGCGACAGCGGGTCCGCGTCCCGTGCCCGCAGTCCGTCGATCTCCGACAGGTCCTCGCGCAGCACGGCCGTGCGCAGGCTGGCGTTGCCGCCGCCGCCGAGCCCGACCGCGTTGATCAGCAGCCTGCCGCCCGGCCACGTGAACGGCTTGGTGACCACCGTGCCGGGGAAGCGGCGGGCGCGCAACGAGCAGAAGCCGTCGCCGCGAAGCTGCGCGACGCCGATGGTGGCGCCGAAGGTGAGGTGGCGGTCGCCGTGCATGGCCGGGCCTCCCCAGGAGTAGAACCACAGCGTCTCCATGTTGGGCGCGGGCGAGCCCGCCTCGTTCTGGTGGGCGGTGCGCACCGGCGGCGACAGCGCGGTGTCGGTCCGCGCCGCGTCGTACGCTCCCACCCGGCCGCCGCCGGGCGTGGGTGAGAAGAACGGCGCGCGCGGCCGCGGCCGTTGCCAGGTGACGCTGTCGCGGCTGGTCAAGAGCTCCATCTCCGCCCACGGCTCGTCGTGCTCCCAGTACCACTGGAACAGGCCGACGTAGGTGCTCTCGTAGCGGAAGCCGTAGGCGTGGTAGATCTGCCCGGCCGGATCGTCCTCCAGGTCCGGGGTCAGCACGCGGCGCGGAGGGCCGTCGGCGGCGCCGGCGTTGATCGCCACCCGGTGGGCGCTGCGCACCAGCCCCCAGCGCCTGGCGTCCTCGCTGCCGCGGCTGAACAGCACGTACGGGAACTCGGGGTCGGGCCCGCGCATGGCCGTGCAGCGGTCGCCCATGCCGTGGTCGACCCCGTGCGGCATGGGCCGCTCCCAGCGCCAGTGCACGCCGTCGGCGGAGCGCAGGATGTAGCCCTTGTAGTTCCAGGTGCCGGCCTCGCAGGAGCTGATCACCAGCGTCCACGGCTCGCCGCCGTGCTCGGGCTCGTGCAGGATCGTCGCGGAGCCGGTGCCGCCCACGTCGCCCATGTCCAGCACGATGTTGGTCCAGCCGCCGTCGTGCGCGCGCACCACGTCCAGCTCCGGCCGCTCCCAGTGGAAGCCGTCGGTGGAGGTGAGCATGCAGACCGCGTAGGTGATCTCCGGATATGCGGGCGGGTTGAGCGTGGCGTACCAGAGCTTCCACAGGCCGTCGGCCGGGTCGATGTAGACGCCGGCCAGGTAGACGACGCCCGAGCCCTCCCATGGCGCGTCCGGCGCGTACACCGGATTGCCCCAGTAGCGAAACGGCTGATGGATGACGCGCTGTACGCGCACGCTCTGCTCGATCACCTCGTCATCCAGAAAGAGCTGCGCCTGACGCGCGTCGATCTCCGCTTTCATTCCAGCCTCCTCGCTCATCGTTGCGCCTCCAGCACGAGCACGTCCATCGCGCAGCCGGCCGGGCGCTCCAGCCGCAGGCGGCGGTTGACCACGACCTCGTACGCGGTCGTGTCGCAGCCGTCCGGCCACTCGACGCGCAGCTCGTCCACGACCGCCGCGTCGCCCAGCCCGAAGTGGGCGCTCAGCTCGGAGGAGCCCAGGTAGCCGCCGCCGGTCTCGATATGGCGGGTCTGCGTGGTGTCGCCCGCGCGCACGCGCACCACCGCGCCCACGCCGTCGGCCGGTACGGGCAGGTCCAGCGCGGGGCGCAGCTCGACGCGCAGCCAGGTACCCGAGGCGGTCCCGCCCGTGTTGGCGACCAGGGTGGGCACGCCGCGGCTGTTGACGATCAGCAGGTCCTGGTCGCCGTCGTCGTCGTAGTCGAAGCGGATCAGGCCGCGCCCTTCCGCGCGGTGGTCGAGCCCGGCGCCGGCGGCGACATCCCGGAACCCGTCGGCGCCGCGGTTGTGGAAGACGCGCGTGGCATCCTCCAGCCACTCCTGATGGCCGTCGGCGTTCTCCGCCTGCCAGCCGTTGGTGGTGACCAGCTCCACCAGGCCGTCGTGGTCCAGGTCGGCCGCCACCACGCCCCATCCCCAGCCGCCGCGCGCGAGCGGTCCGCGCGTGCGCGGGCCGGGGTCGAAGGCGCCGTCGCCGAGGTTGCGGTACAGGTAGTTGCCCGTCCCCGGCACCGGCCCCGTCACGTCCTCGAACGGTGTGGCGGTCCAGACCGAGGTGACGTACCAGTCGAGCAGGCCGTCGTTGTCCACGTCGGCCAGCACGCTGCCCATGCCGTTGCCGTCCAGCCCCACCTGCGCCGCCCGCGTCACGTCGGCGAAGGTGCCGTCGCCGTTGTTGTGGTACAGCCGGCTGGTGCGGTAGTCGCCCGCCACCAGCACCTCCGGCCAGCGGTCGCCGTCGACGTCGACGATGTGCGGGGTGAGGCCGTGCAGCTCCGTCCCGAACAGGCGTGCCCTCGGCGTGGCGTTGGAGAAGCGCGGCAGGCCGGTCCGTTCGTCGATGCCTTCGTTGCGCAGCAACACGCTGCCCTCGGCCCAGGTCAACCAGGCGACCACCACCAGGTCCAGGTCGCCGTCGCGGTCGTAGTCGCCGAACGCGGCGCCCATGCCGGACGGCTGCTCGAAGGACGTCATGTCGGCACGCGCCTGCCGTGCGACGTTCCGGAACGTCGGCGTCCCGTCGGGCAGCAGCCCGCCGGGTTGCCCGCCCTGATTGAGCCACAGCAGGTGGTTGCCCGGCATGCTCCACTCGTCGGCCATAGGCCCCATGCTGGTGACGAAGATGTCCAGCCACCCGTCCTTGTCGACGTCGCCCACGACCGAGCCGTGGCCGCGGTGCACCTCCGCCACGCCGGCCGCCTCGGCCACCTCCCGGAAGGTGCCGTCGCCCTGGTTGAGGTAGAGCCGGTCCGGCTCCTCGCCGCCGGTCACCAGAAACAGGTCCTGCAGGCCGTCTCGATTGAAGTCGCCCACCGAGCCGCCGCCGGAGAACGTGAAGAAGCTGTCGATCGCCGGCGCGTGGGCGTGGATCAGACCGGTGACTTCCGGACACAGGCTCGGGTCGGTGGCGCAGGTGGCCAGCCGGACCTCGGCGCCGGCCGCCAACGAGACGGCGCTCAAGCACGCCAGCGCGACCGAGCGGACCGAGCGCGGGACGCACCGTAAGGCCATCGCTGTCATAATAGCCGCGCCATGGACACCGCCGCGACCGCCGACCTTACCTATCAGGGCCGTTCACTGCTAGACGATTCCCATGCGCCGGGCAGGCTCGCCGTCACGCCGACCGATGCCGGCGGGCCCGAGTTGCGCGAGCGGCTGGATACCGACGGCTACGTCCTGCTGCGGGACGCGTTGCCACGGGAAGAGGTGCTGGAAGCCGGGCACGAGCTCTATCGCCGCATTGCGGCGGCCGGCCAACTCCACCCCGACTACCCGACCGAGGAGGGGATCGCGGCGCCCGGGGTCTCCGTCCTTGCCGCGCACGACGCCGGGCGCCACAACCCGCCGCTGGAGCGGGTCGTTTTCGGCGCGCCCATGCTGGCGGTGTTCGAGCGCATCTTCGATGCGCCGGTGCGGCACTTCGACTACATCTGGGTGCGCGCCAAGTCGCCGGGATTCGAGACCCCCACCCCGCCCCACTACGACATCGTCTTCATGGGCCGCGGCACCCGCAACCTGCTGACCGGCTGGACGCCCCTGTGCGACGCCCCGATCGAAATGGGCGGCCTGATGATCCTGGAGGGATCGCACCGTCTGACCGACGTGCGCGAGACCTACGGCCGGATGGACGTCGACACCTACTGCGCCGGCACGCCGGAGGAGCGGCCGGTCCTGGCCGGCGAGTCGCGGTGGGTGGACCGCCACAACGGCGGGCACTTCACCAAGGACGCCACTTCGCTCCCCGGCCGGCTGGGAGGCCGCTGGCTGATGAGCGACTACCGCGCCGGCGATCTCCTGGTCTTCACCATGCATACCATGCACTCCGCCGGGGACAACCACACCGACCGCGTGCGCGTCTCCTCCGACACGCGCTATCAGCGCGCCAGCGAGCCGGTGGACGAGCGCTGGATCGGCGAGGATCCCATCGCGCACGGCCCGGGGGCGAAACGCGGCCTCATCTGCTGACCGCCGCCCCAACAGACCGTCGCCTCCTTCCGCTCTGTTGGCCCATCCCCTCCTTCCGCTACGGAGGCTGTGGGATTGCCGCTCCCGCGCCAATCCGACAGCCTCCGACGCGAGGACGCTTGAACCTGGCGGGACTATCCTTCCGTGCTTAGTCTCCTGCGCGGTGCGCGGGTGGCCGTACCGCTGGGCGCCGCGGCGCTGGCGGTAGCGCTCACCCTCTGGCGGCCGGCCGGCGCTAGTGATACGGAAGCGGGGCCAGCGCCGGACACCGAGATACGCCTGCCGTCGCAGGGCGAGAACGTAGTCGCGGTGGCCGTGGATCTGTCCGCCCGGGACGGCGACGGGTTGGACCGGGCGAACCTGAGCGTCATCGCGCGTGTGGACGCGTTCATCCGCGGCCTGCAGGGAGTGCGCGGCTATTCCTCGCCGCTTCGCGCCACCGTGGTCAGGGCCACGGCGGACGACATCTCGGCGCGGCCGTTCGTGCCGCCAGACCTGCTGGACGCCTACGACCCCGCGACGGCGCGGGAACTGCGCCTCGCCTACCCGCTGTTTCCGGAGATCCATCCCTACTGGAGCGCCGACCTCCGGACCGTGGCGTTCTACCTGGAGCTGGGCTCCCGCATCCCGCCGGAGGCGCTGGTGGCGCGGCTGGAGGAGCTGCAGCGCACCCTGGAGCCGGAGGGGGTCGCCGTCCACTTCACCGGACTGCGTCCCATCGCGGTGGTGGTCGCCCGGCTGATGACGCGCGACGTGCGCGCCCTGCTGCCATTCGCGGGCGTCCTCATCGCCGCCGTCTTCCTGTTGACGTTCGGCAGCGCGCGCGGCGTGCTGCTGGCGCTGGCCGCCACCGCCTCCGCCGCGTGCATCGGCTATGCGGTGTTTACGCTGCTGGCGGCACGAGCCACGCCCTTGCTGGTCCTGCTGCCCGTGTTCGCCGGCGGGCTGCTCAGCGACTACGTCATCCACACCGGCTACCACCTGGGCTCGCACGGCGACGGCTCGCCGCGGGCGGCCCGCGCCTACCTGGCGCTGCCGCTGGCGCTCACCGCGGCCACCACCGTCATCGGCTTCCTCAGCCTGATCGGCCTGGGCAGCGGCGCCCATGTGTTCGTGGGGGTGACCGTCAGCGCCGGCGCGCTGGCGGCGCTCGTGCTCGCCCTCTGGTGGTTGCCGGCGTTCGGCCCTATCCGCGGCCCTCGCTCACGCACCGGCCAGGGTGCCGCCGCGCCGCGCCTGACGATCCGGCGCATCCGGCGGGTGCTGGTGGTGGTGGTGCTGGCGCTCGCCCGCCACCGCGTCGCGGCGGCGCTCATCCTGGCAGCGGCGGCGGGGTTGGCGGCGCTGAGCCTGCCCCGGCTCCGAGTCGAGCCGTACCCGCTGCACCAGCTCCCGGAGGCGTCGACGATCGTGCAGGCGGAGCGGCTGTTCAACGCGAAGTTCACCGGCACCGTGCCGTTCGCGATCGAGTTCGACGCGGGGGAGCCGAACGCGTTCGTGCGGCGCGCGCCGCTGGAGAGGCTCGAGAGCGTCCACCGGACGCTCACCGAGACGGAAGAGATCGGCCATCATCAGTCGCTGCTGACGGTCGTGGAGCGCATCAACTCCTACTTCACCGACGGCGACCCGGCCTCCCGGCGGCTGCCGGACGTGCAGGATCCCGATGCGTTCGAGCGGCTGGTCTCCCAGTACCTGCTGTTCTTCTCCGCCTCGGCCAGCCCCGCGGCGTACGACGCTCTCACCGACGCCGACTTCAGCGTGGCGCGGCTGCACGGCATCATCCGCTACCGCGACTTCGAGACGCTGCGCGGCTTCCAGGACCGGGTGGAGGCGCTCCGTGGCGAGCTGCCGGACGGGTGGACGCTGCGCGTCACGGGTCCGGTACAGGAGCTGCTGCAGCACGCCGCGCGGCTGCGCAACGGCTGGCTGCGCACCTTCGGCAGCGGCGCGCTGCTCATCTTCCTGACGGTGCTGGCGGCGTTCCGGGACCTGCGCCTGGCCGCGCTCAGCCTGCTGCCGCCGTGCGTTGTCCTGCTGGCCGTGGCCGGGGCGGCGCCCCTGTTCGGGGTCCATCTCGACGACTACACGGTGATCGCGATCGCGGTCACCCTGGGGCTCACCGTCGACTACACCATCCACGTGATCAACGCGCTACGCCGATCGCCGGAGGCGCGACGGCCGGCGGCCGGCCCGGCGTCCCGGCTCAGGCTGGCGGTCGCCGTCGCGCGCGGCAGCGGCGTGCCGGTGTTCATGAGCTTCCTGACCTCCGTCGCCGCCTTCCTGAGCCTTGCAATCTCCTCGTTCGCGGGTGCCGTCCACTTCGGTATGATGATCGCCGCCGCCATCGCGGGCGCCTTCGTCCTGAGCTTGTTCATCGCGACGTGGGAGTTGCCCGCGGCCCAAGGGAGGAACCGGTGAACGCCCGCCGCCGCCTGCTCGTGCCGATCCCCGTGACCCTGACGCTCGTCGGGCTGATGCTGGCCGCGCCGGCGCTGCTGTCCGCCCAGGACCTGGAGCAGATCATGGAACGGTCGGGCGCCCTGACCCGGGTCACCAATCTGAGCGGCGAGCTCACCCTGACCGTGACCTCGCCCGGCGGCGGCCGCCGCGTGACCCGCGTCACCGCGTACCAGAAAGCGCGTTCCGCCGAACGGGAGGACCGGCTGTTCGTGTTCACCTTCCCGCCCAACGTGCGCGGCACGGCGTTGCTGGTGCACTCGAACGTGGCCCAGGGCGAGGACAGCATGTGGCTCTACCTGCCGGCGGTCGGCAGGATCAAGCGGGTCGACCTGGGCACCGCGGGCGGCGGCTACTTCATGGGCAGCGACTTCACGTTCCGGGACCTGATCAGCCGTGACGAGGCCGAATACGAGCGCACCCTGCTGGAGGACGCGCCCGGCGGCGACGAGCACTTCGTGGTGGAGGTGCGCGGCAGGACCCCGGAGCTGCAGCGCGAGTTCGGCTACTCGCGCGAGGAGCACTACATCCGCAAGGCCGACTTCGTGAACGAGCGGATCCTGTTCTATGACCTGGCCGGCGATCTGCTCAAGGAGCTGACGGTGCTGGCACTGTATCGGACCGACGGCTTCGCCTACCCGTCGCGGGCGCGCATGCACAACCACCAGACCGGCCACGTCTCCGAGATCGCGTTCGAGCGCCTGTCGTTCACGGAAGAGATTCCTGACCGGTACTTCACGCACCGCTACCTGCAGCGCCAATGAGGCGACGATCGGTTCGAGGCGGAGTGCGCCTGGTCGCCCTGCTCGCGGCGCTGGCCCTGACGGCCCTGCACGCCGGTGCGGAGGAGTGGGACGTCACGCTGGGCGGCTTCCTGAAGCTCGACCACTACGGCCTGGTGGCCGAGGAGTGGCTCTACACCAACGAGCGGGTGCGGCTGACCGCCGCCGCGCAGGTGGAAGCGGCCAACGCCAGGGGCGATCTGTCTGCGTTCGCGGAGCTCCACGCATTCGCCCAGATCGGCGAACACGTGGCGGTGCCGGAGACCGCCGTCGAGCGGCGGTTCGGCGAGGTGACGGTGATCGACCCCGAATTCATCGTCCGCCAGGCGTACGTGACGCTGCGCACCGACGTCTTCGACGTCGACGTCGGCCAGAAGTTCGTGCACTGGGGAAAGCTCGACCTGCTGAGCCCCCTGGACGTGGTCAACCACACCAACACCGCCACCCTGGGCCTGGGCGACGCCTTCGAGAGCCCGCTGGCCGACCCCATGGTCCACGTCACCGCGTATCTGGACGACGCGTTCAGCCTGGAGCTGGTCTACGTGCCGTTCCTGGCCCCCGACCTGGTGGGAATCGACGAGCTGGACTTCGACCTGGACCTCGACCTGATCAGCGTCAAGTACGACATCGACGCGCGGTTCGAGAATCCGCGTCTGCCCCTGTTCTCGCAGTGGGCGCACTCCGTGCACGCGGCGTTGTCCTACACCTCGTTCGTGGTGGACGCGCAGGTCACTTACTCCTTCTTCCGCGATCAGACGCCGGACTTCGACCTGAGCGGGATTCGGGAGACGGCCCGCACCCTGGACGGTAAGACCCACTACGTGATCAGGGGCTCCGTGGTGCCGGGCTACTATCGCGCCCACAACTTCGGCGTCGGCGCCAGCGCTGCGCTGGCCGGATGGGTGCTGTCCGCCGACGGCGGCCTCAAGCTCACCGAGAACGCGGACGGCACGCGCATCGACATCAAGCGGCCGGAGATCCTCTACGCCGTGCAGGCGGACCGCGCTGTCTCCATCGGCCGGCAACCGTTCAACGTGTCAGCCGGCCTGTATCACCGGCTGATCCTGCACGCGGACGCGGAGCTGGAGTCGGAGTACAGCCGGCTCGTAGAGAACGTCGTCGCCTATCTGCGCGACTACTACCTTCTGCAGGAGGACCCGTCGACGGTCTACGTGGTGGGCCGGCTGGACACCAGCCTGTTCCGGGAAGCGTTGAGCGTCGGGGTGATCGGCGCCTGGGGGATCACCGAAGAGGCGCTCCACCTGGCGCCGCGCGCCGGGCTGCGGCTGAGCGACTACGTCTCAGCCGCAGCCGGCGCCAATCTCTGGTTCTCGTTGAAGCCCGGCCCCGGCGCCGCCACGGGCTTGCTCGGGCGGGACGACGACAACAACGTGTTCGCGCAACTCGTCGTGCGCTACTGAACGCCGGACGAGGACGGGCAGGGCGCGCCCTTGCAGGCGGTCACTTCCATCACGTCGGGCAGATTGAGCAGCCCCGGCAAGAAAGACCCGGAAATGGTCACCATGGTGGGCGGCCCCGGGTCGATCATCACCATCGGACTGGTGTCTGCTGGAAGCGCTGCCGCCGCTGCCACTACCGCTGCGCCGATCGCCCTCTGCCGAGCGGCAGGTTCCACGATCACCGCATCCTCAGGTTTGTCGGGGAGACTGAAAGAAGCGCTCCCGTCGACTCCGATCATGTAGGTTCCGGTCACCTCGAACCTGGTGACGTCCGGCGTTCCGAAGAGCGTAAACGGCGTTCCCGCGTCGTCGCCCATCGCCAGCGTGAACGCCGTCTCCGTCAAGACCAGCCGTGCGCCCGGCGGCAGAGGCATGGCGTCTTCAGGCTTGGGATCGTCGAAGTACCACGTGCCGATGTGGGGCAACGCGGTCGGCATGTCGTCCGTGCCCGACAAATCTTCGCAACCACTCAATACCAGGACGATCGCCGCGCCGTGACCGCGAACAACGGAATCTTCCTTGTCATCGTATCCCCTCCTGGAACAACGAAGTCTACAGCAGCACTCCTACACTTTGGCGGTGGCCACGCTCCGGTGCGAGTCGGACGGGGCGCCGCGGCTATGAGTCGAAGAAGCGAGGCAGCCAGCGGCGGTTGGCGGCCAGCAACTCGTCGGCCAGCTCGCCGATCTCCGCGAAGTCGGCGCCGGCGCACAGCGGGTCCAGCGACAGCGCCTCCACCAGCAGTTCGCGGTCGCCGCGCAGGGCGGCCTGCACGGTCATCTCCTGTACGTCTACGTGCAGCCGGCAGAGCGAGCCGACGGCGCCGGGAAGCTTCCCGCACTGATCCAGGCCGATCTCCTCGCCGGTCACCGTCGCCAGGGTTTCCACGATGGCGTCGCGCGGCAGGTTTTCGATCTGCCCTTCGTTCGGGAGGTTGAGGATCGCCGTGGTGCTGCCGCCGGTGAGGATCGCGTTCATGACCTCGGTCATCTCCTCGCCGCTGCGCGTCCAGTCCATCTCCTCCGTGCCGGCGGCGATGCGTTCCACGCGCGCGCGGTTGTGCTCGCGGCGGTGGCGGCGAGAGTCGACGGTCGTCTTCTCCACCGCGTAGCTCATGGCGTAGCCGTTGCGCACGTTGCACAGGTGTGGCCAGAACTCGACCAGGTGGCGGTCGCCGGCCAGCGGCAGGTAGCCGAAGGTCCGGCACAGCGCCAGCTTGGCGGCGTGCCGGTTGCTCAGGCTGTACGGCGCGCTGGCCGGCGCCAGGTCGCGGTGCTCGCGCGCGAAGCGGCGGATGTCCGGCAGCACGTCGCGGCCGTTCAGCTCGGCGGCGATGATCCAGATGAAGTGGTTGATGCCGGCCACCGTGTAGCGCAGCCCCTGTTCCGGCAGCCAGCGGTAGAGCTGCTCGACGACGTTGAGCTCTGGCGGCGGGTGCAGATCGAGGATGGCGGCGGCCAGGGCTGGGAAGGCGTGGAACTCGTGGCAGAGTCCCACCACGTGCAGGCTGTCGGCGGCCAGGTTCATGGCCCGCGTCACGGCGCTCATCGGGTTGGTGACGTTCAGCAGCCACGCCCCCGGGCAGTGCCGCTCCATGTCTTCCACCACCTCCGCCGCGACCGGGACGGTGCGCAGCGCCGCCGAGATTCCGGCCGGCCCGACCGTCATCGAGACCGGCTGCCGGATGCCGTAGCGGATGGGGATCTCCAGGTCGTACTCGAACGCGTCCATGCTGCCCGGGCTGAAGGTGGTCATGACGAAGTCGGCGCCGCTGAGCGCCTCGCCCCGGTCGTCGCACACCGAGACGCGGTAGTCCTTGCCGCGCGTCGCGTTGAAGCGGGCCAACATGGACGCTACCGCCTCCGCCCCGCCACGGTCCGGATCCACCAGACGGATCTCTCCGCCGTCCACCGCGTCCAGCAGGTAGATGTCCTTCATCAGCGAAATCATCCACTGCGAGCTGCCCCCGCCGATGACCGCCAGCACCATCGTCTTGCTCATACCAGGAACTCGTAGACCGACAAGAGGATCGCCAGAAGCACAAACCCGGTAGCGATGAACCACTGACCGCGAGCGAACCGCCGGTCTTCGTCAGCCCGCTTCCTGGCGAAATCGATGTGCCACTGGATATCCTTGAACCGCCAGTCCCGCTCTCGGTTCATGACCTCGAATCGCTCGTCGATCGATCTGAACCGATCATCCGTCAGGCGGCGTTCGGCCCGCAACGCCCGTTCGACGCACTCAAGTTCCGATGCGTGCACCATCGTGTTACATCACCGCCGCCATGCTAACGAGACTACACCGGCAGGCGCAGCCGCTTCACCAGCCGCGCCAGCCGCGCCATACGCCGCTCGCAGGTCGGCCGCGCCCGCCACCGATCTGGTCGGCGGCCCACGGAACGCCACCGCCTCACTCATGCGTCGTTCGGTGAGTACGGCGAGACGGGTTCCGAGTCGCGGCCATCCCTGAAGATTGGGAGTCTTGGGTAAGCGGGGCATCTACGTATCCCCCACAGCGTAAAGATCGGTGATGCACTCGGCGATCATGTCTCCGATCAGCGCGGCATCCGGCGAGTCGCCCGGAGGTAGGCCGGCCAGTCCGCTGTGCGAAGGATCCGGCTCGAATTTCCCGTCCGCCGGCAGGCAAGGTGTCATTCCCGGCAACCCGCGAAACCTGGCTACTTGCCTTTCGCTTTCGGAAGATCACGAACTGCAATGATCTGCTGCCGAGAAACTGGAGCCCGAGATGGCTGCCATCGTCACCGTCCCAGACGGCGCGCAAGTTGCCATTATCGACGAGAATCACTTCGGCCTTCGGCGCGCACGGAACCGATTCGATAAACGACCAGAAGTCACTTTCGGACGCCGCGTTCACGGAGAAACCATCGAGTTCGGCATCGATACGCAGCGATTCGATTCGACTCTCGTAGCTGCGACGTAAGTCAAGCACATGGTTGCTCGTCTCCGTCGGCTTGGAAGCGACACCAGCCAACGTGGGCCGGGAGTCGTTGCCATAGTCGGCAAGCCATCGCTGAAACTGTGCGTTCAGAGTCGTCTGCTCTTCAGCGGCGCGCCGACGTGCTGCTTCAATCGGGTCTTCCGGCTTTCGTGTGGGTGGAGCGCCCGGGAAGTGACGACGCCGGAGACCCAGTGAGGCTTACACTGATGGCATGCGTGACAAGGAGCTGTACGCGAGGATCGTGGGGATCGAGGCGCCGTGGCGAGTCGAAGACGTGGAGTTGAACCTTCAGCAGGGCGAGGTGGTGGTACGGGTGGCGCACGACGGCGGCCCGCTGAGGTGCCCGGAGTGCGGCAGGCCAGCCAACCGCTACGACACCCGCCAGCGGCGCTGGCGGCATCTGGACACCTGTCAGTACCGCACGATCCTGGCCGCCGAGGTGCCTCGGGTCCAGTGTGAGCACCACAAGGTCAAGCAGATTGAGGTGCCGTGGAGCGAGAGCCGCTCGCGGTTCACCGCGCTGTTCGAGGCGGTGGTGATCGACTGGTTGCAGGAGGCGAGCACAGCGGCGGTGGCCCAGCAGTTGGGGCTGAGCTGGGATGAGGTCGATGGAGTGATGCAGCGTGCGGTGCAGCGCGGGTTGCAGCGGCGCGAGGTACAGCTGCCGGCCGGCCTTGGCGTGGATGAGACGTCGTTTCAGAAGCGCCATGAGTACGTGACGGTGATCAACGATCTGGACGGCAAGGTAGTGTACGTAGCCGATGGGCGCACCAAGGAGTCGTTGGAGAAGTTCTACAAACAATTCGACAGTGAGCAGTTAGCGCAGGTGCATACGGTCGCCATGGACATGTGGGAGCCGTACATCAGCGTGACCACCCAGTACGTGCCGGACGCGGAGAACAAGATCGCGTTCGACAAGTTCCATATCGCCGGGCACCTCGGGGACGCCGTTGACCAAGTGCGGCGAGCCGAGCACCGCAGGCTGCTCGGCGAGGACGACGAGCGCCTGAAAGGCAGCCGCTATAAGTGGCTGACCAACCCCGAGAACATGGATCACGAGCGCTGGGAGCGATTCGCCGAGCTGCGCGACAGCGCCCTGAAGACCGCCCGTGCGTGGGGCTACAAGGAACATGCGATGACGCTGTGGGACTACAAGAGCCGCACCTGGGCGCGCAAGGCATGGCAGGCGTGGTACGACTCGGCGATCCGCTGTCGGCTGGAGCCGGTGAAGCGAGTGGCGCGCATGATCAAGCGCCACCTGGACGGCATCGTGACCGCCGTCGTCACGCGGGTGACCAACGCTCGGGCGGAGTCGATCAACGCGGGCGTGCAGAAGCTGAAATACTCAGCGCGCGGCTTTCGTAACCGCAAGCGCTTCCGCAACGCCATCTACTTTCACCTCGGCGGTCTTGATCTCTACCCCGCCGGTGTCGACCGCTGACCCCCCTATCCACCCGATTTCCTGAAGACCCCTTCAATCAAGCCTTCTTCCGCGCTGAACGTGATGTTCCTCATGCTGGCCTCCCTGCGAGCCCCTGGAGAGGGGCCGAGGTCTCGGCAGGTCTTCAATGGCGATCTGCAGACTAATGGTACCGCACCGCCGCCGGCAAACGACTCTCCCACCAGGGTACGGCGGCTCTATGGGCCACGGCCGGTTGCCGAGCGCAGCCTGGCCATCTCCGTGGGGTCCAGGGGGCCGTCACGCTCGGCAGAGATCGCGTCGGCCAGCTCGGCGCGGTTGCGGACGCCGATCGCGACCGTCGCCACCTCCGGCAGCGACAGCGCGTACCGGTAGGCCAACCGTGCCGCGTGTATCCCGCGTGCGTTCGCCAGGCGACGAAGACGGGCCGCGCGCCGGTAGTCGACCGCGATCGGATGGTCGTCGTCGACCTGCTTGTCCAACACGTCGGCGAGGGCACCGCGGCCGACCGCTCGGATGCCGATCACCGGTACGCCTGCAGCGGCGGCCGCCACGGACACCGATCCGGTCGGCGGCCCGTGGAACGGAACCGCCTCGCCGGCCGAGCTCAGCACGTTGGCGATCGCCTGCACCGCAGCCGGCTGCGGCCGGGAGGTCAAGGCCGCCTGCACGGTCGCCGGCGCGCCGATGCCGCTGATCCCCCAGGCGCCGATGCGGCCGTCCGCCGCGAGCCGCTCCAGCGCGGGACGCACCTCCTGCAGGTAGTCCCGGAAAGGCAGCCCCGACCGGCCGGCCCCCTCCTCCCCGTCCGGCAGCAGCCAGCAGTGGGTGAGCAGCAGATCGACGCGCGGCAGGCGGAGGCGCTCCAGGCTGGCGGTCAGGCTGCGCTCGATCAGGCCGAGCGCAGTGCCCGGCGCCGGCCGGTCCAGCGGCACCTTGGTGGAGATCCGCACCCCGGCCGGCAGCGTGCCGCCGAACGCGGCGCCCACCGCCCGCTCGGCTCCGCCGTCGCCGTAGGCCGGGGCCACGTCGATGTGATCGATGCCGGCATCGACCGCGGCGCGGATGGTGGCGACCGCCTCGTCCAGGTCGGGCTCGTGTCCCCAGCCGCCCATCAGCCCGGCGCCACCCAGGGTGAGCGCGCTCACCTCGCCCAGGATCCCGAACGGACGCCGCGTCACGAGATTCCCCTTGCTGGCGGCGAGGCGGTGCCACTACCCTCGCCTGCATGCTGTACGAGCGCATGGTCGAACGCGAGCGACAGGGCACGCCGGTCAGGATCGGGCTGATCGGCATCGGCACCTTCGGCACCCAGATCGCGGGCCAGATCCGGCACATGCCCGGCATGCGGCTGGCGGTGATCGCCGACCTGCGCGTGGATGCGGCCGCCGCGGTGATGGCAGCGGGATCGAACGCAGCGGCCGAGCCCCTGCGGGCCGCCTCCGCCGATCAGGTCGCGGAGGCCGTCGCCGCCGGCACCCCGGTGGTCACCGCGGATGCCGATGCGCTGATCGCCAGCCCCGTGGACATCGTCATTGAGGCGACCGGTCTGGTCGAGGTGGCGGTCCGCCATGCCTACCGCGCGATCCTGGCTCGCAAGCACCTCGCCATGGTAACGGTGGAGGCCGACGTGCTGGTAGGGTACCACCTGCGCAAGCTCGCCGAAGCCGCCGGCGTGATCTACAGCCTGGCCTACGGCGACGAGCCGGCGCTGGCCGCCGAGCTCTGCGACTGGGCGCGCACGCTCGGCTTCCGGCTGGTGGCGGCCGGCAAGGGCACGCGCTTCACGCACAGCTTTCGCAAGATGAACCCGGACGACGTGCCGCGCGTCTACGGCTTCACGGGCAAGGACTACAACGCGCAGATGTTCGGGTCGTTCCTGGACGGCACCAAGCATTCCATCGAGGTGGTGGCGCTGGCCAACATGACCGGGCTGCAACCCGACGTGCGCGGGCTGCACTTCCCCACCGCCGACCTGCGCGAGATCCCGGACGTGCTGGCCTCGAAGGAGAAAGGCGGGATCCTGGATCGGGAGGGAGTGGTCGAGGCGGTCAGCGCCATCCATCCGGACGACACCTTCGTGGAGCGCTCCATCCGCGGCGGCCTGTTCGCGGTGATCGACGGCCCGACCCCGGAAGTCAACGAATCGCTCGCCTCCTACGGCGACATCACCGGCATGATCATCGGCAAACGCTCCGGCTACGCGATGATCTACCGGCCCCAGCACTTCGTAGGACACGAGATGCCGCTCGGCCTGGCGCGCATGGCGGTGCTGGGCGACGACGTGGGCGCCCCCACCTGTCGCGCCGCGGAGGTGGTCGCCGCCGCCAAGAGGCCGCTGCGGGCCGGAGAGACCCTGGACGGCGAAGGCGGCTATACCGTCTACGGACTGGCCGAGCGGCACGACGCCGCGCGCGCCGAGAGCCTGGTGCCGATGGCGCTCACCCACGGCGCGGTCGCCAGGGCCGACATCGCCGAGGACGAGATGATCACCTTCGACAACGTCGAGGTGCCCCCGTCCCTGAGCCTCAGCCTCTGGCAGGTGCAGGAACAGCAGGAGTCGTCCTCGCCTCTTCGCCCCTCTTCGCCGCCGCATGATTGACGTGCTTCCGGTGGACCTGTAGGTTCACTCGGCCGTGGCCACATTCGAACAGGGATTCGCGGCCGTCGAGACGGCAGCCCAGGCGGCGGAAGCTGCGGCACGCAAACTGGCGGCAGCGGCCCGCAAGCTCAGGAAGGCGGCCCAGGAGGGCAACATCGCTCATCTGCGGCGCGACGGCGGGGAGCTCAGGAACGCCCTGGCCGCGGCATCCGATCAGATCGGTGGCGCGGCCGCAAGCTGGCCATTCTCTGCCGACCAGGAGACCGCCTACCTGGAGACGCACTTCGCCGAAGAATTGTGCGGCGCCGCGGCGTCTGATGGTCTGACCGTCATGCCGCGGGACGAAGTGCTGGTGTGTTCGCCATCGATCATCCGCGTGACGCCCGCCGAACGCGCCGTGAGAATCGACGGCAGGAAGCGGCCGGCCATCCGGCCCTCCCGGCTGGTCGCCGACCTGCACGCCAACCGGCAGCGGCGCAGCGGATTCAGGCCACAGCAGTTCCTGGAGGCTATGTTCAAGGCATTCAAGATCATCGTCGGCCGGCAGTCCGCCGGCACCTCGTTCGCCGACCGGATCGTGACGCTGGATGATGTCTACCGCGTGTTCACGTCGTTGCCGGGCAGCGGCCGCGAATACACCAGAACCGACTTCGCCCGCGACATCTACCTCCTGGACAGCTCCGACGTGAGCACCACCGGATCCGGCGCCCGCATCAGCTTCCCCGCATCTACCGGTGCACGGTCGACAGGCAAGACCTTCTCGTTCGTGGACCCTGCCGGCAACCTGATCGCCTACTACGGAATCCGTTTCAGCGAGCAGCCGTGATGCACGCCGCCGAGTGGTTGCGCTATTTGCAAACGGAGTATCTGGACTCCTTCATCAAGGAAGGGGGTGCGGCCGTCAAGTTCGTCATCGGCGATGGACAGCAGCGCGCAGAGTTGCAGGACGGTCTCACCCGCGCGGCACGGGAGTCGGACTATCTGGTCCTGACGGCGGACGCCGCCGAGCACCGCTTCCATATGCCGCAGGATATCTTCTTCGCCATCGCGCGGCAGGTGGACTGGCGCGCTGCCGTGCGGCGCTTCATCATCGGGCTCGCACGCGAGCAGGGTCTGCAGACGGAAGGTGTGGCCGCGGAGCAGGAGCAAGTGTTTCAGGCGATCGCCTCTCGCAGCCAGGAGGAGGAAGGATTTCTCTTCTCCAGTCTGCGGCCGCTGTTTCAGCGCCGCGTGTATTTCGACATGAACATGTGCAAGGACTTTCGCGTCGCCATGGCCCATCTCTGCCTGCTCGAGCGCTCGCAGGAGCCGCACCATCCGGGGCAACCGATCATCGATTGGCTGACCGGCGCCAACACGCGCCTGTCCAACGTCAAACCGTTTTCGATCTACAACCCCGTCAACCGCACGACCGCACGCCACCTGCTGCGCTCGGCGCTCTACTGGTTCCAGGCCGCCGGCTACGCGGGGACGGTGCTGCTGCTCGACAACGCACGCGTAACCGAGCGCCGGCGCGGCGGCGACGGATCCCGCTACTACACCAGAGCCATGACCATCGATCATTACGAGCTTCTCAGGGAGTTCATCGACAGCGCCGACCGGTTGCGGGCGACGCTCATCGTGACCTGCTCCGACGCCGCGTTCCTCGATCAGGAAGCGGACCGACAGTCGCGCGGCGTGGGCATCTACCCCGCGCTGCAGTACCGGATCATGGACGACGTGCGCGACCGGACGCTGCAGAATCCCGCCGCAGCGCTGTGCAGGCTGGAGGCATGACGATCGTACCGGACCGGCTCGCCTGCCGCCGGGCCATCGAGGCACTGCGCAACGGCGTTCCCAACCGGGAAGCGGTACGCCTCCTGGGCAGTACGCAACCGCATGTGGAGGAGGAGTTCCGCGATCGCCTGGGAGAGGCGGCCGACGGCGTGCGGCGCAGGCGCGGCCTGCTGATCTCGGGCGACTTCGGCACCGGCAAGTCGCATCTGCTGGAGCATTTCGAGCATCTCGCCCTCGATGCCAACTTCGTCTGCAGCCGCATCGCCGTCAGCAAGGAGACACCGTCTACGACCTCGGCAGGATGTACCGCTCGGCGGCCGATGGCGGCACCATCCCCGGCGGCACGGTTGGAGCGATGGTGGACGAAATCGGGAGCCGGCTCTCCGGGCCGCAGGACGCCGGCTATGCGCGCTTCTTCGCATGGGCGAATGCTGCCAACAATGGCCTGCATCGCATTTTTCCGGCCACGTTGATGGTGCACGAACGGCTGCCGGATCAGGAGATCTGCAACGCAATCCGCTGGTTCTGGGCGGGAGACAAGCTGGCCGTCGGCGACGTGAAGCGCGGACTGCGTGAGATTCAGCAGCAGAGCGCCTACACCTTTCGGGCACCGAAGCTGAAGGATCTGCCGCCACAGCGGCTGCGCTTCGTGCTGGAAATGATCAAGGCGGCCGGCTACCGCGGCTGGGTGGTGCTGATCGACGAGTTGGAGTTGATCGGCAGCTACAGCCTGCTGCAGCGCGCCCGCTCCTACGCGGAGTTGGCGCGCTGGATGGGAAGCACCGCCGAAGACTACCCCGGATTGGTGGTCGCCGCCGCGATCACCGAGGACTTCGCCGAGGCGATACTCGAACAGAAGGAAGATCGCAGCAAGGCGCCGGCCCGGTTGCACGAGCGGGACAGTCAGACCGCGAAGTGGGCGGAAAAGGGAATGCGCTGGCTCGCCTCTCGTCATACCCGATTGCAGGAGGTCACGCCGGAGGTGGTCGATTCAGCCGTCGAAAGGATACGGGCTCTGTACCGTGTCGCCTACGGCTGGACGCCCCCTGCGGCGACCGCTCCGCCGGCAGCAGGCGCCGGCTACCAGAAACGGGTGCGTTACAAGGTGCGCTGGGCGATCACCACCTGGGACCTGCAGCGGCTCCATCCCGACTCCCGGCCCGAGTTGGAGAGCGACGAGTACCGCGCATCCTACACTGAAGACCCCGATCTCGAAGTCGAATCCAAGGACGACGAGCCAACATTCTGATAGACCCGTGGCCGATCGACCGGTCGCGGGTTGGATGTCGCATGCTCACGCGGTAAGGTGGTCGTGGCCGGACTGCTGATCTGGTCACGATAGTCCCGCTTGACCTGCCGCTTGCGAAGGTCTCGTGCTAGGGGCGCAGTTGCCGGATCAGGAAGAGTTGCTCCAGCAGATCCGGGTAGCGGCGAACCGTTCCCTGACCGATCTGCAGCGCGTTCCCAGCTCGGCGACGTCCACTTTTTTCATGGTCCAGACCGGCTCGGTCGAGAGCGGGTCCCGAAATCGGCTACGCGGTTACGTTGTAGAACGCCTCCGCGTTGGTGCGGAACAGCTTGACCTCCACCTCTGGATCGAGCGGCCCGAGCAGCTCGCGGTGGGTTGCGAGCATCCCCGCGTAGTCGGTGGTCAGCAGCGCCACCGGCCAGTCGCTCCCGAACATCAGCCGGTCCGGACCCAGCTCCTCAAGGTAGAAGGCGGTGTACTGGCGCATGGCCTCGATCGGCCAGCCCTGCTTCGGATGATCGAGATACTCCTGGATGCGCGTCACCTGCGGCGACAGCGACAGCTTGCAGCACGCGCCGGTGTCGCGCGCGATGCGCCGCATCGCCTGCTCCCACGCCGGCTCCATGGTGCCGTCGAAGTCGGGCTTGCCGTAGTGCTCGATGATGCACTTGAGGTCCGGCACCTGCTCGATCGCGGTGGCGATGCCGTCCAGGTGGCGCACCAGCGGCAGGAAGTCGTGGATGAGCCCGCGCCGCGCCAGCTCCTTGAGCCCCTCGATCACCGCCGGCTTGGTGGCGATCTCCGGGTCGGGATGCGCCTCGAAGTTCATGCGCATGCCGCGGAACTTGGGCAGCTTCTGCCACTCGTCGAGCTTGCGCCCCAGGCCCGGGTCGTCCAGGTCGGCCCGCAGAATCAGCCCGCCGACGAAGTCGAATTCGGCGGCGAAGTCGATGATGGTCTGGTTGTCGACGTCGGTGTCGCCGGCCTCGACGATCACGCAGCGGGTCACCCCCACCGGCCGGGAGGCGGCCTGATGCTCGACCGGGGTGTAGTCCTGATAGAGGACCTCCCAGCTCTCGTCGAGCCAGCTATTGGTTTCCCGCCACCAGAAGTGGCAGTGCGTATCGACTATTCGGTCCATGCCGCAACGATAGCAGAATCCTGGAGCCGTCGGCGACATCGAGCCGCTACACGGACACCGAGCGCTAGGCACACCCTGCCTGGGGCGGAGAGTCAGTCACGAGCAACTCGACCAGCCCGCGCCGTCATGGACGCGCGGTTCCAGCGCCGCGAGCGCTCGCCGGACGAGCGATCCGCCCCCGGTGCCGCGAGTCCCTCCGGATGCCCAGCCACATGAAGCGGCTGCCGTACAGGCGCGACGGCCACCCAGTATCTGCCGACCCAGCGCCAGTCTCCGATGGAGATGCACCGTCATCGGCGGCGCGCACGGAGATCATGCACGATAGCGCTGCCAAGCCCATCATCACGCCCACGTGCAGTCCTCACCCGTGCTAACCTCGCCTTGTCCTCACGACGACAATAAGAGGAAGATACGGAAGATCACCGAGTCCACATCGAGACGCTCGTCCTCGGTAGACAAATCGAGGACAACGATATGATCACACCACAGCAACTTGTCGATCTCGACAACAGAATTATCGAATTGGTAAATAACCGCGCCATGATTGACGCGGTTATTCAGTATCGTTGCCAAGGTTAGCGACGGATGCCGTTTCCGCTAAATTGAGGAGAGCATTCTCGTCTCCACGCCTTTAAGCCAAGATAGCTAACGAGGAGAGGACGGCGCCGCCCAAGTCCCCGATCTGGCCTCTTGACCACGTCCTTTGAACCGGTGCAACGGGACCAGAGATCAAAGAACTCCGCAAGGGAATATCCGCTTCACGATGAAACTTCAATGTCCGCGCGAAACCTGAAGTTAGTGTCCCCGCGCGATCCTGGGATGTCAAGCACTCGCAAGCGACGCGAATTGGAACGCGTACAGCCGGGCGGAGCGCAGCCGCACGTAGAGCTGCACCGGCCGGCCCGCCATGCCGGCCGGCAGCCGGTCGCGGCCACCCCAGCGGATCACGCCGTCAAGCGCATCGTCGCGCAGCGGCCGGCAGTCGTCGAAGCCGCACCCGTCGATCGGCTCGCCCGAGTCCACGGACACGAGTTGCGCGGTCAGCTCCGCCTCGGGTCCCAGCGTCTCCAGGTTCACCTGCAGTTGCGACCCGGAGAACGTCAGGGGCCGGGTGATGAACTGGCCGGTCTCCGCGCCGGCCTCGATGCCGATGATCCGGTCGCGCTTGAAGGTGACACGGCTCACGCGGCTCCGCGGCTGGTAGTCCAGCTCGATCGGCTTGGAGCCGCCGTGCGGCCCGTCGCCCGACCGGTAGTAGAGCGCCAGCGTGTCGTCGTCGACGGCCACGAAGCCGGGGGCGACCGAGACGATGAAGCAGTCGAACTGGCCCGGTTCCCCCAGCGGGACGAACGTGTCGCGATTGGCGCGGAACCAGTTCCGGTTGTCGCGGCTGGTGCACACCTGCACCTCGAACGTGCCCTCGTAGTGGCGATAGAAGGACGGGAACATGAAGTGGACGTTGGGCGAGTACGGGTAGCGCGCGTAGGCGCTGTTGTAGATGTCGGTGTCCAGGGTGTCGTGGAAATCGGCCTGCAGCGCGATACCGGTGCTCTCCCAGTTGCGGTAGTCGACCGACTCCAGCCGCCCGACCGCGCGCCCGCGCCGCTCGCCGCGGATGCTCACCGTGCCGGCGGAAAGCGACGCGTGCTCGGCGGTGGTGCGGTGGTAGGCGACGTAGCGGCCCAGGCTCGGATCCCAGCAGGCGCTGTTCTGGGAGTCGCAGTACTTGCCCAGGAAGTTGTCGTAGTAGCGGGTCCAGTGCAGGCCGTCCGGCGACGCCGCGCCGCGCAACATGCCGACGTTGTGCGTGAACGGCAGCTCGGAGATTTCCGGTCCCCACCAGTCGGTGTAGATCAGCTTGTAGCGCTCGCCGTCCAGGGCGTTGGGGTCGATGAAGACGTTGCCCGATTCGGGCGACACGCCGGCCAGGCCGCCGTCGAAGACCACGTTGTTGCGCGTGGAGCCGGCGACCTCGACCAGATTCAGCTCGCGGCGCGTGAACTCCAGGCCGTCGCCGGACTCGGCGTAGCTCAGGAACAGGCCGCTGCGCGCCTCGGGGTGCCCGGAGTTGTACCACATGCGGTAACGACCCTCGTCATTCAGCACCGTCAGCCAGGCGGAGCTCTCCTCCCACGGCTGCTCCCCCTCGAACAGGGGCGCGCCGTGCTTGTCGACCGTGCCCAGGGTCCAGGCGATGTTGCGCGGGTACTGTTCGTGGCCGCGGCCCATCGCCAGAAAGAAATCGTCCACCAGGAGCTGGCGCTCGGCGCCGACCGGCATCGCCTCCACGCGGCGCGGGTCCACGTGCGTGTTGACCGCCAGGTTGAAGTTGTCCATGTCGTGGGAAATGACTGCCATGCGGCGAGTATACTCGCACTCATGCACACCCATGATTGCGAGCCGACGCTGACCGACACGCAGGTCCTCGAATTCTGCAAGACCGGCTACCACATGATCGAAGCCGCCGTGCCGCCGGAGATCAACGAGCGCGTGGTGGCCGCCATGGACGAGCAGTGGGACCGGGGCGGGCGCCAGATGCACTCCTTCACCGAGCAGGACTGGTTCGTGGAGTCGGTGCTGGCCAACCCGGCGGCGGCCGGCGCGGCACGGTCGCTGCTGGGCGCCAACTTCGCATTGCCGAACTGGGCCACCTGGTTCCGGGAAGAGAGTCCCGTGCCAGCTAACCAGTGGCACATCGACGGCGGGTCGATGTTCGACGGCCAGATGAACACGCTGAAGTGGTTCTACTACCCGACCGCCTGCCCGGAGGAGATGGGGCCGACCGAGTTCGTCCCCGGCTCCCACCACGTCACCAACCAGGTGCGGTTCATGGCCCACTACGATTCGATCCGCGGCACCTGGAAGTCGACCGCGCCGGCCGGGTCGATCTACTTCACCGCCTACCCCATGTGGCACCGGCGCGCCAACGCGACCGCCACCGGGCTGCGCTACATGCTCACCGGCACCTATCACCGGACCGTGCCGCCCACGCGCGACTGGATCCGCGAGCCCGACTTCGACTTCGCCACCGCCGACTACTGGCTGGAGGAGCCCCGCTTCGGCGAGCAGTACCGCAGCACGCGCGACGCCGCCAGCCTGTTCATGTGGCTGTGCGGACTGGGCGACAAGTTCGCGGTGCGCGAAGGTCCGGTCTGGCCGATGCCGGCGGCGATCTCCGGACGCCCCTTCGGCGTCCCGGCCGGCGTGTAGGCGAGGAGACCACCCATGATCACGGTGAGGAACGGCAGCACCAACGGACCGGTCGCCGAGGCGGTCCTGTTCGCCTTCGACGAGTGCAGCATCCGCTTCACCACCGGCCTCAAGCTGGAGCTGGTCCCGGGCAAGGAACCGGGCGCCGCCAACCCGATCGTGGTGGGCCGCGGCCCACGGGGCGCCCCGGACGATGAGGGCGTGCGCTACTACGGCGCCGTCGCGGAGGTCGATGGCGAGCTGCGCATGTGGTACGAGAGCAACGGATCGCTCGACGACGGCGGCCGGCGCATCTGCTACGCGGTCAGCCGGGACGGCGAGCACTGGGAGAAGCCGTCGTTGGGCCTGGTCGAGTACGGCGGCAGCCGCGACAACAACATCGTCGACCTGTTCGGCGGAGATCCGGTGATCAGCGCGGCGCCGGTGATCCATGACCCGGACGATCCGGACCCGTCGCGGCGCTTCAAGATGTGCATCGAGACCGGGCTGTACGGGAATCAGCTCACGGTCGCCTTCAGCGCCGACGGGCTGCGCTGGGAGGTGCCCGACTTCAACCCGGTCGGCCCGGCAATGGAGATGGCCGGCCTGATCAAGTGGGGCGGCTGCTACTACGTCAACGGGCAGGACGAGTTCGGCTGGCACGGCTCGCAGTGGGGGCGGGCGCGCAAGCTGGTCAGCTTCGCGTCCTGCGACTTCGAGCACTGGACGCAGGCGTCGGCGCTGGGCTTCCGGCGCGACAACCTGCCGCCGCGGCAGGTGATGCACAACTGGAACACGGCCGAGGAGGTGCACCTGGGCACCTGCTGCTGGGACCGTGGCAACGTGATCGTCGGCGTGTACGGCATGTGGCACGGCACGCCGAGCGGCAGCCGCCGCTTCATCACCATGGACCTGGGCCTGCTCGTGAGCCAGGACGCCCTGCACTACCGCGAGCCGGTCCCGGACTTCCTGTTCATCCCGGCACTGGAGGAGCCCGGCCTCGCGCCCGGCAGTTCGCCGTCGCTGATGCAGGGCCAGGGGATGCTCAACCGGGGTGACCGCACCCTGTTCTGGTACGAGCTGTGGGCGGGCAGCGACGTGCGGCTGGCGACCTGGGAGCGTGACCGCCTCGGCTCGCTCTCGGTCTTCCGCGAGAAGACACTACTGCCGCTGCCGGCCCCGCACGCGCTGAGCTGCGCGCTGGAGCCGACCGGCGACACGTCGGTGAGCCTCAACGTGAGCGGCCTGGGACCGCACGCGCAGATCGCCGTCGAGCTTGCCGACGAGCGGTTCCGGCCGATCGCCGGCTACTCGGGCAGCGACGCCGCCGTCATCGACCGCGACGGGCTGGACGTGCCGGTAGCGTGGCCCGGCGGCGCGACGGTCCCGGCGCGGCTCGGCGCGTACCGGGTCAAACTGGACTTCCGCGGCATCCGCGCCGAGGACGCCCGCCTGTTCGCGGTCTACGTCCGCGACGCCTGAGACTGCCCCGTACCGCGGCGCCGGAGCGGGGCGGGCCGGTCACTTCCGAGGATCCGCAACTCCATTGCGGGAAAACATGATTTTTCCGCAGGAGGATTGCGGGAAAAGGCAGTTATCGGTACGTTGCCCACATGACACTCCCGCGCCGGCTCGACCTCCGCCGCGACCTTGCCGCGCGATCCGTGTTCATCTTCGGCCCGCGCCAGACGGGCAAGACCACCTATCTGAATCAACTGTTCCCGCGATCGCCGCAGTTCAACCTGCTGCACGGCGAGGTGTTCCTGCGCCTCTCGCGCGAGCCCGGCCGGCTGCGGGCGGAGCTGGCGGCCGTCGATCCCGCGTCCGGCCCGGTGATCATCGACGAGATTCAGAAGCTCCCCGGCCTGCTCGACGAAGTGCACGACCTGATCGAGAGCAGGGGACTCCGGTTCGTGCTGGCCGCCAGCAGCCCCGCGAAGCTCCGGCGCGGCGGCGTCAACCTGCTCGGCGGCCGGGCGCGCACCCGCGGCCTGTTCCCGTTCGTGTCCGCGGAGGTGCCGGATTGGGACCTGATGCGCGCGGTCAACGTCGGCGGCATCCCATCGATCTACTACTCGGACGATCCGATCGAGGATCTGCGCGCCTACTGCGGGACCTACCTGCTGATGGAAATACAGGCCGAAGGGCTGGTGCGCGGCGTGGAGCGGTTTTCGCGGTTCCTTACCGCCGCCGCGCTGACCTGCGGCGAGCAGGTCGTGTTCGACCGCGTGGCCGCGGACGCCGCTGTGCCGCCGCGCACCGTGCGCGAGTACTTCCAGGTGCTGGAGGACACGCTCCTCGGCTCTCTCTTGCAGCCGTATCGGCCTCGCCGTCCCCGTCGCAAGCCGGCGTCGCACGCCAAGCTCTATCTGTTCGATGTAGGCGTCGCCAATGTTCTTGCGGGCACGACACGAGTCGAGGCCGCAAGCCCCGCATTCGGCCGAGCCCTGGAACAGCTCGTCTTCTGCGAGCTGCGCGCCTGCCTCGCCTACAACCGATCCCCGGACGCCTTGACCTTCTGGCGTACCACGGATGGCTCCGAGGTCGACTTCGTCATCGGCGACGACGTGGCGATCGAGGTGAAGGGCACCGGCGCGGTGACCCGCCGCGACCTCACCGGTCTGCGGCGCATCGCCGACGAGACGGCACTACGGAGGCGCATCGTCGTATGCACCGAATCGGCCGCGCGCATCGTTGACGGCATCGAGATCCTCCCGGTGCGGCGGTTCCTGCACTCGCTGTGGACCGGAGACCTCATCGACAGTTGCACATCAACTCCGGAACCCATGTTCGGTCCCGGATCGCCGTGGTCACGCAAGACCAGGGCATAGACTCACGAGACCCACCGGCGACAAAGCGTATCAAGACACCCTCATCGCCTCGTCGAGAAGAGCATCCACAGTCTGCTGATCACCTCTGATGCGCTCGAGGATTTTCTTGGACACTTCTCGTACTTTGTCATCCGGCATCGATACCCGGGAAGCGGCAGCGTCCCCGCAAGTGGTGTAACTCCGGGTCTCCGGAATAGCCGCTAGAGAGGCCGCCTGTCCTCCCTTGATCAGGTTCCTGTCGACATCCCGACATCCGGGCATGATGGATGGTGCATCAACCTCCTAGAAGGCTGTCCCATGAGCAGGAGCTTCGCGCGGACTTATAGCCCAGAACGGTTTGACCGAGGACCACCTGTAGGGAGGCGAGGGGTTTCCGTACGCAGGCGCGGAGTAAGGCTGGCGGCTTGCGTTGGATGGGGTTGGCCCACACGCTACGGAAGTCCTCGTCGTGGTTCGGCTCGCGCTCATATCCTCGCGCTCATACTACTGTCCCGCGAATCGACGCGACGGGACCGCAGAGCTTCTAATCTTCCAATACAACGGGCGTTGCGGTAATTACGAGGAGCCAAGCTCGCAGGAGCTACGGCGTATTGCCGGCCTCGATGCAAAATGCGGAGAGCCGACTGACGGTCGCCGATTGAGGTCCAGATCGCGAGGAACACGACGCTCCGTTCGCTCTTCGCCGCAATGCGGCAGATCTTAGAATAGTCAATCTCTGCTACTTCAACTCCGCCATCTGCAGATTCTTACCCAAGAAGAAGTCGCGCAACCCTTGCGTGTAAGTTTCCGATCTTGTTTTCTCTACGATAGGAAACAGCTCTCTGCCAACGGCAGAAAGCATGACACCGGACAGTCTGAGAGTAGCAAATTCCTCCTCAGTCTCAAAAGGAACCAAAATCCAATCCCGCCCTTGGTGACGAAGTGGCGTCGTGGCGGTTTTGTTCTTTGTCCGCACACAGAACCAGTAGTCGCACGATGTATTGCAGTCCCCGGCAACTAGCCCGTAATCCTGCAATATGGTGAGCTTTTCGTATCCCAGACCATAATCACTGAGTGCACTCTGATTTGGATCGCCGTTCATGGAAACAACACGTATATCGTTCACAATCGTCTGATATTCTGGTGTGCGGTCCGGAATTCTGATGTCGACTCTCAATTCTCAGCACAAGGAACACAGGTTTCGAAATAACTGCGCAACACGCTGATCCAACTGCTCTGCAACTTTGATCGTCCTAAGTGAGAACGATCCTGGCCGCCGTACTTCACCTGCAAGAATGCGAGCAAAGAGACGCTGCATGTACTCTGTGCCCTTAGTCTTAGCGACGGGCTCGAATGCGCCCAAGAACTCATCACTTATCGGAACGTCTTGTGCGGGACTATGTTCTGATCCAGCAGGTTGCTTCCTGAGCTCATCGACGGCGTAGGACGCAATGCTGTTGAGGTTCAGTTCCTCTCCTGCAATTCGTCGCATCCCTCTTGTGAGCAGAACTCGCGCGTATTGTGCGTGTTCGTCAGTTATACCATCTGCGTTGCCTGCTGATACGCGCTTGATGATCTGCCTGATCCCATCCGATATGGCTCTCTTCTCTGCTTCTCGCCTCTCAAGGGGGCCTATGGCAACTGACAAGAACCTATCTGTCATCTTTAGCAAGTTGGTCCAAATTGCAGGCGGCAGAGGTGGCAGCCCGTCTACGGCGGAGTCCAGCGGAAGCATGTGATCGTCGCCCTGATCTGCACCCATGCTGTCGCATGCATGCCTGATTCCATCGGAGTTGTCAAACATCGGGGCAACTTCCTTTGCCGCGATCGGCCCCGTCACCGCCGGATTGTCCGGGTTCAGCCACTCGGCGGCCAAGCCCGGCGTGTGGCCTTAGACCGCCTACGGCCGACCGCGATACTCCACCGCCCACTCGGAGGCGCACCGGCAGGCCGAACTCGTCGGTCTCGCCGGTGGTCCTGCCATTAAGGGCGAACTCAAGCACGCCCTGGAAGCGCGCCTCGGCATCTCTTCCTTCATGCCCGCGTCCGCACCACCAGTGCCCTTCGCCCAACTCGTAGTGGCTGACCAAGAAGTCGATGAAGTCCGCCACCCGGACGGCGCCAATCCGGGGGTTCGGCGACAAGCGGCTCCAGCGTCTGCTCCAGCAACCGGTTCAGCTTCACATCGCGGCACCGCAGCCTGCGCGCCAGCTTGTCGTCGTGGTTTCCCGGCAGGCGCGCACAGGAATCCCCGGCAGCGACCGCGTCCATCACCAGCCGCAGGCTGTCGGCGCTTGCCGGCCCGCGTCCACCAGATCGCCGAGAAACATCAACCTCTGCCATCCGCGTGGGTCGCGCGATAATGCCCGGCCCCTCACCTGCTCCCCGCGTGCCACGGCCCAGCCGAGCTCGCCCGGCAGCGCACGCAGTTCGTCGAAGCACCCGTGCAGCTCGCCGACGATGTTGAACGGCTCACGGTCCGAGCCGAGGTAGCCTAATCGAATGCTAGCGTCCCGCCGTGCGACGGTTCCAGAATCGGTGTCCCCCTCGTCCTGCGAGAGTCGTGCGATCGCCTCCCGCGTCAATCGGCGCTGATGGCGCAGGCTCAGACGGCGACTTCACGAAGCTGTCCGGGCTGCAAATCCGCTAATACATCAAGGACGCTCTCCACGAGCGGCTTCAGATGAATCATGCGGTTGGACCGAGCCCGAATGATCAATATGCTCAACCGGAAGCGCTTCAAGCTCTGCTGGTATCGCAAGCCTCGATCCATCGTCAGCAGGACGTCAAACCGCCCGTGGGCACGTCGCAGAAGCTCGCCATTATTGATCCCGGACCAGCCGGCGGCTTGCACCGTCGTAACGTCGTGTCCCGTCAGTTCAGTGACAAGATCACGGGGCAGGTTCTCGTCAAGCAGAACGCGCACCGGCTAGGGCAGACTTTCGGGCGAGATCCAGGGCGGCAAGGGCCTGCGCTCGCGAGACGGACGGAAACTGATCCAGGAACCGATCGAGCGTCTCGCCACCTTCCAGATAGTCGAACAGCGTCTGTGCCGGCACGCGTGTGCCACGGAAAACCGGCGTGCCGCCGGAGATTCCGGGATCGCTGTGGACGACCGAAGACCAATCGACGTCGTGTGGATCCCTTGTCATGGGGAACCGACTCTGCGCAAACGCCCGACGATCGTCAACTGCGGGTGTCCGCTCCAGCGGCCGTCATAGGCGCGGGTCGACCGGTTCCGATTCCATGGCGAGCACGCCGAACGCGCACTCGTGCACGCGCCGCAGCGGCTGCCGTGCGACGAACCGCTCCAGACCCTCGATGCCCAGGGCGAACTCGCGCACGGCGAGCGACCGTTTGCTCCCCACGCCGCGCTCGCGCAGGCGCTGCAGGTGCTCCTCCGCCGTGTACTCCGGGCCGTAGATGATCCGCAGGTACTCGCGGCCGCGGCACTTCAGCGCCGGCTGCATCAGACGCCCCCGGTGCACGGCGGCGTAGTCCCACGGCTTGACCACCATCCCCTCGCCTCCTGCCTCGGTGAGCGCCTCCCACCAGGCGGTCGCCGCGTCGCGGGCGGCCTCGCCGTCGAGGTCGACCGTCCGGAACGGCGTGGCCTGCAGGAGCTGATCCCGGCCCGCGCATAGCTCGGCGAGCGTCTGCATGTGCCAGCCGTGGTCACGGTCGGCGTGCACGCTGCCCTCCGTCGCCAGCAGGTGGAACGGAGCGATGCGAAGGTCGTCGACCGAGGCGACCGGCCAGCAGTAGCGACGGTATGCGTGCGCGTAGGCGTCCGCCATGGTCGCCCGGGCGCGATACCGCTGCAGCAGCTCCCGGGTCGCGTCGCCGCGTGCGCCGGCCCGCTGCAACGCCGCCACCGCCGCGCCCAGGCCGATGCGTGAGGCGCTCGCCACCGGGCCGTACTGCGCGCGCAGCAACGCCGCCGCTTTCGCCGACCACGGCATCAACTCGCAGTCCAGGCAGATCCAGTCGGTGTCGAAGCGATCCCAGAAGCCGCGCTCGGCCAGCGCCGCGCTCACCCGCTCCAGCACGGTCCGTTCGACGGCGGCGTCGGCGAAGAAGCGGCGGCCGGTGCGGGTGTAGACGATGCCCTGCCCGGCGCCGGGGATACCGAAGCGCCGCACCGCGGCGCGCTCGTCCCGGCAGGCGATGACCACGGCACGCGACCCCATGTGCTTCTGTTCGCACACCACCGTGCGGACGCCGCGATCGGCATAGAAGTCGAACGCCTCCGCCGGATGCTCCAGCAGCCCGGCGGCGCGCGTGGTATTGCTCGGCGCCATGGTGGGCGGCAGGTAGACGAGCCAGCGTGGGTCGACCGCGAAGCGGCTCATCACCTCCAGGGCCGCGGCCGCGTTCTCCTCGCGGACCGTCACCCCGCCGTGCAGCCGCGTGGTGATGAACCGCTTGCCCCGCACGTCGGCGAGGTCCAGCAGGGCGTCGTGCGCCTGTTGCGCGCTCACGGGCGCCGCGCCCGTCACCACCCGGCGACCGCCGGGCTCCGAGTACACGCGCGCCGCCGGCACCGAGACCAGCTCGTTCTCCGGGTAGCGGAGCGCGGTCAGATGGCCGCCGAACACGCAGCCGGTGTCCAGGCAGATGGTGCGGTTCAGCCACTCGGCGGCCGGGACCGGCGTGTGGCCGTAGACCACCTGCGCCCGGCCGCGATACTCGGCTGCCCACTCGTGGCGCACCGGCAGGCCGAACTCGTCGGTCTCGCCGGTGGTCTCGCCATACAGGGCGAACTCGCGCACCGCCCGGGAGGCGCGCCCCTGCATCTCTTCCTTCATGCCCGCGTGCGCGACCACCAGGCGCCCGCCGTCCAGCTCGTAGTGGCTGACCAGGGAGTCGATGAACTCCGCCACCCGATCGCGCCACTCCGGCGGTTCGGCGGCAAGCTGCTCCAGCGTCTGCTCCAGTCCGTGGTTCAGCTTCACGTCCCGGCCGCGCAGCTTGCGCCCCAGCTTGTCGTCGTGGTTTCCGGGCAGGCCGAGGGCGGCCCCGGCAGCGACCGCGTCCATCACCAGGCGCAGGCAGCCGGCGCTCTCCGGCCCGCGATCCACCAGGTCGCCGAGAAAGATCAGCCTCCTGCCATCCGGGTGGGTCACCCGATAGCGACCGCCCGTCGCCGGCTCCCCGCGTTCCACGGCATAGCCGAGCTCGCCCAGCAGCGCGTTCAGCTCGGCGAAGCAGCCGTGCAGATCGCCGACGGTGTCGAACGGCCCGTGGTCCGCACGGCGATCGGTCTGCAACGGCTGCCGTTCGACGACGGCCGCGTCGACGTCCTCCGGCGATTGGAAGCGGTATTCGCGGAATCCCTCGCGGCGCAGCCGGCGCAGCGAATGTCGCAGCAATTGGCACTGATTGCGGATCACCCGCCGGCCGATCGCGCGGTCGCCGCGCGCCAGATTGCGTTCCTGGCAGATCCGTTCCGGGATGTCGAACGCCAGCGCCACCGGCATCGCGTGGCACTCGCGGGTGCCGCAGCAACCCGCCGCCGCGGCGCCTGCGCACCAGGGCGATGGGATCCACGTCGAGCAGCAACGCGGCCGTGCAGCGCTCATCGGTGACCTCGGGGTAGAACACGTGCGCGGCGCCGAAGGGCAACTCGAATGCCTGCACCCGGTCCGGGTGCTTGTGCAGCAGGTACCCCAGGTCGGTCGCCGGCCGGTGTGTGGTGGAGATCGTCAGCAGCACGTCGAAATCGCTTGAGGCTCGCGATCTGGACGGTAACGCGCGCCGTGTTCAGAGGCCGATTTCACGAAGCTGTCCGGGCTGCAGACGCTCCATTGCATCAAGGATACTCTCCACGAGCGGCTTCAGATGAATCATTCGGTTCGACCGGGCACGAACGATCAGCACGCTCAAACGGAAGGGCTTCAAGCTCTGCTGGTACCGAAAGCCTCGATCCATCGTCACCAGGACATCAAAACGCCCATGAGCGCGTCGAAGAAGCTCGCCATTATGGGTCCCGGACCACCCGGCGGCTTGCACGGTAGTGACTTGAGCGTCTCGCCACCTTCCAGATAGTCGAACAGTGTCTTTGCCGGCACGCGTGTGCCGCAGAATACCGGTGTTCCGCCGGAGATTCCGGGATCGCTGTGCACGACCGAAGACCAACCGATGCCATGGGGATCGGCGCGGTACGACGCGATGGCGCGATCAGCCTTGGTCTGCTCCGTCGAGTCGAGCGCGAACGGCACAGTGCTCTCCACCAGAGCATCGGCCAATTCGAGGCGCTCGGCGTCTGGGAGGTTTAGCGCTTCCCGCTCCAACTCGACCCTTGTCATGGCGCACCGACTGTGGCGTTGCGACGGCGGGTCACGGTCTCGTCCATGGGATTGACGATCCAGTACTCGAGGATGCCCGCCTCCGCGTAGTCCATGCGCTTGTCGACGATGTCCCGGTCGGGATTGTCGGGACTGATCACCTCCATGACCACGTCTGCACCGAGCCAATAGTCGTCCCGGCAGCGAGGGTCCTGGGCGTCGCGGACGAGCAGCAGATCCGGCTCGCGGAACTTGCCGTCGCGGATACGAAGACGCAGCGGCGCGAAGAACACGTCACCGCCTCTGTCCCGCACGAACGGGAATAGCGCCAGGAACAGGAATCGCAGGATCGCTTGATGTCGTTGCGTGGGCATGGGCAGAAACTCGATGCGTCCGTCGGTGAACTCGATCAGGCGATTACCGTCATTCGTCAGCTTGAGGTACTGCGCCTGGGTCCAATACCCCTGCAGCGCGGACAAGTCGGCGAGCGTGCAGTCGTCGGCTGTGACGACGCGCAGGCCGCCGGCGTGTTCAGAGGCAACCGCGCTGTCCATGTCAGCTTCCTTTCGGCAGTGTCGGCACGCCAGATTCCCCTGTCAACAACTGGGTCCGCAATCCGCACCGCGCATTCAATCCGGCGGACGGAGCTCCTCCAGCTCGGCCGGCTCCGGGTTGATCTGCCCCGATCGCCGGTGCTCGGCGGCCGGTCCGATGACCGGCTCTTTGCCCTCCACGTCACGGATGCAGCCGAGCAGCCGCTGCCGCAGCAGGGCCGCCACCTCGGCATGCTTGGGGTTGCCGGCCAGGTTGCACAGCTCGTAGCGGTCGGCGCGCAGGTCGTAGAGGAACTCCTCCACGTAACGGTCCGCCGCGGGCACCTCGCCGCCGCTCACGCCGGGTGCGCTCACCGAGTACTTCCAGCGCTTCGTGCGCAGCGCTCGGCCAACCTGCGACTCCGAGATCTGCACGAACACCTGGTCCGGCCACGCGGGATCGACCGGGCCGGCGCCCGCCAGCGGCAGCACCGAACGGCCCTGCATCGCCTGCGGCACCTCGATCCCCGCGGCGTCCAGCAGCGTCGGCGGCAGGTCGATCAGGCTCACCAGCTCCTCCACGCGGCCGCCGCCGTCGAAGCCGGGGCCGGCCATGGCGGTCGGCACGCGGATCGACGACTCGTGACAGGCGCGCTTGTACTCGCCGTTGCGCGTCTTGAAGTGGTTGCCGTGGTCGGAGGTGTACAGCACCACGGTATCGTCGGCCATGCCCAGGCTGCGCAGCGCGTCCAGCACGCGGCCGAACGCCTCGTCCAGCCGCTTGACCATGCCGTAGTAGCCGGGCAGGTGCTGCTGCGTCGTTCCGCCGAGCGCGGCCAGATCGGGCGGCACCCACGCGCCCGTGTAGCGCTCCTCGTAGCCGTCGGGAGCGGGATAGTCGTCGCGGTGGTTCTGGTGGTGGGGCTCGATGAAGGAGAGGAACAGAAAGAACGGCTGGTCCCGCGGTCCTCCGTCGCGTCCGTCCAGGTAGCGGATGGCGGCATCGGCCAGGGCGTCCACGCGATACCCCGGCAGCTCCACCGGCTGCTCGTCGCCGTCGTACAGCGTCGTCCGGTAGGCGTCCGAGGTGTACTCCAGGACGTTGGAAGCCAGCCAGTAGTCGTAGCGGGCGCGGTGCTCCGGCGGCACCGGGCCGATCCGGTCGCGCGGTGCCAGATGCCACTTGCCGATGTAGGCGCATCCGTAGCCGGCGCCGTGGAAGTGATCCGGCAGCGTTGGCAGCGCCGGGTCCAGGGTGATCGAGTTGCGGAACACCCCGGTCTCGGTGGCGTACAGGCCGGTCTGCAGGCACGAGCGGGCCGGCCCGCACACCGGCTGGCAGGTGAAGGTATGGGCGAGGTGTGTGCCGCGCGCGGCGAACCGATCGAAACTGGGCGTCAGGCCGCTCGGATTGCCGTGGATGCCGGTGGTGTCCCAGCGCTGCTGATCGGTGAAGAAGACAATGACATTGGGACTATTGGGGCTATTGGGGCTATTGGGACTATTGGGGCGCGCGCTCATGGTTCGGGTCCTTTGGGGTTCAGGCGAAGTGTCGGGCGACATCGTAGCCGCGCGTGCGCTGCGGCGGAATCGGCGGCGGCGGCGACAGGAGGGCCGGCTGCTCGCGGCAGCGATGCGCCTCGGCGTCCAGGGTCGATACCTCATGGCCGCGCTCCCGCGCCAGACGCAGCAGCAGGTCGATGCAGTCGCCGTCGGGATCCTGCCGGCGGATCATGGTCCACGGGTGGAACACGAAGCAGCAGAACGGCAGGCCGGCCTCCTCGGCCGCGTCCAGGGTGCGCCGGTGCACGGCGAACTCCTCCTCCGGGGTCTCCACCAAGCGCTCCGGATAGGCGAAGGGCGACGGCCACCGCACGGCGTACTGCAGCCCGCGCCCGTAGTCCTTGACCAGCGCGTCCTGCCAGCCGTGGCCCGGCAGCTCCAGCAGGTCGTCGTAGCCGTCGTCGGCGTAGCTGAACGGTCCATGCAGGTCGCCGGGCAGCGAGTCCTCGAAAGCCGACTTGAGGTAGGCGGAGCTCCACTCGCACCCCACGGCGCGCAGCGCGCTCAGGTTCTCCGGACAGCCGCGAAAGCCGCAGCCGGCCCCGGATCGGGGGCGAAAGCCGGGGCACGGGCGGTCCAGCCGGTCGCGGATCGCCGCCACCCCGCGCGTGGTCTCCTCATAGATGAACTCCGGCGTCGGCACCGGCAGCGACCACGGGTTCTTGCAGATCAGCCGCGAGTGGCTCCAGGTGTGGCTGTTGACGTCGTGCAGGTCCGGCGTCTCGTCGAGCAGGCGCTTGAGGGCCGGCCCCTCCTCGCCAGCGGCCAGCTCGCCCACGACGAACAGCGTCATGGGCGCGTCGAAACGCCGGTGCACGCGGGTGATCACCCGCAGCGCCGGGATGCAGAGGCCCGGCTCCTCGGTATCGTAGGTGAAGACGACGCGCATTACGCGAACAGGGTACCCGGGTCGAAGTCGGCCGCCCGGCCCGGCGGCACCGGCGGCTCGGCGAACTCCGCCGGGTCGGCCGCTGCGAATCGGTCGGCCAGCGCGTCGAGGGTCGTGAGCGTCAGCCCCGCCGCGGCGGCGTGGTCGATCAGCAGGTCGACGATGCGCGCGTCCGGGTCCTGGGGCCGGACCGTGGTATCGGCGTCGAAGGCCAGGCAGCAGTACGGCAGGCCGGCGTCACGGGCAGCCGCGATCGTGGCGCGGTGCACCGCAAGTTCCCCCTCCGGTGTCTCCACCAATCCGTCCGCGTAGGCGAACGGGCTCGGCCAGCGGACGATGCGCTGCTCGTCGTGCGGCGCTGCCCCACCCCATGCCTTGACGGCCGCGTCCGGCCAGCCGTGGGCGGGAAGCTCAAGCAGGTCCGCGTACCCGTCGGCGGCGTAACGGAACGGGCCGCACAGGTCGCCCGGCGCGGTGTCGCCGTAGGTCGACCGAACGTAGGCGGAGGACCACTGCAGGCCGGCGGCCCGCAACGCCTCCAGATTCACGGCGTAGCCCCGAAAACCGGCGCCCGCCCCTTTTGCCGGCCGCACGCCGCGGCACGGCCGGCCGAGCGCTTCGCGCACCGCCTGCGCGCCGCGGGTGATCTCCTCCGCGATCAGCCGGTCGGACGGCTGCGGCATCGACCACGGCACCTTGCGCAGCACGCGCGCATGCCGGTACGTGGCGGTGTTCACGTCCGCCAGGTCGCCCGCCGCCTCGATCGCAGGCAGCAGCGCCTCCCGCTCGACCTCCGCTATCCGGCCGGCCACGAACAGGGTCGCCGGCTCCCGCCGGGCGCGATGCACGTCGAGAATGGTGCCGAGCTTGCATGCCGACGCCGCCGTGCCGGCGGTGTAGCTGAGGACCACCTCCATCCGGACGGACGCTACGGCCGCTCGGGCTTGCGCAGCACGGGCTGGTCGCCGTGCCATGCGATCTCGGCGACGTAGATCCCCTCCTCCAGGGTCTTCTCGTCTTCGTAGGAGCCGCGGTAGCGCAGCACGCCGGCCACGCGGTTCAGCTTGCGGGTGTACTCCTTGCGGTCGGTCGTCAGATAGATGCGGCCGTCCTGCTCGACGATCTCCGTCGCGTGGTACGGCCCCAGCAGATAGGCGCCGGTGCCCACGTCCCAGGTGTTGCCGCGCGCGGCGACGAACCCGCTGGGAGAAGGGCTGACCGAGTGTTGGAGCCCCTCGCCGTACGTATAGAACAGGTGCCACAGGCCGTCCCGGTGCAGCACGAACGGCGACTCGATCCCCATGGTGCCGCGCAGCGACGGTGGCAAGGCCAGCACCACGCCGTGGTCGGCGATCGTTTGCCAGTCACTGGTGCTGGCAAGCGCGATGCAGGCGTACCCGTGCCGATCCATCGCGATGTAGTACAGGAGGTAGCGGTCGCCGAAGCGCATCACGTGCGCGTCCTTGCACGTCGAGCCCTTCTTGCACCACGCCGGCGGGCCCCACACGGGGTTGCCGTCTCCGGCGGCCCAGTGCTCCAGATCCGCCGACCAGGTCAGGTTGAAGCCCACGAACGGGGTGCCGTCCGGGCCCCCTCCGCGTACGCCGTAGAGCAGTCCGTACCGGCGCGGACCATCCCGGTCATGGTCGAACACCTGTGCGTTCGACCGGCTGGCCAGGTCGAAGCGGCCCTCCGACTCGAACAGCAGCGTGTCGCGGAACTGCAGGCTGAACAGATCGGACCCCACCGCGTGGCCGCACCCCGGCTCCAGACAGACCTCGTTAGCCCGCTCGTAGTCGCCCGCGCGATAGGCGGCGATCCACGCCTCGGTGTTGCGCATGTCGCCGGTCACGTAGTACAGGTGCAGGTTCCGGCCGTCGTGAAAGAAGCAGTGGTCCACCTGGTAGCTGCCGGCCGGCGGGGCGTAGGCGTGCACCGTGACCTCGTCGAACCCCTGCGTGTCGGACGCGAAGAGCTGCCTGTGAAGGGTCAGGAAACGCTCCTCGAACTCGGCGGGCGTCAGGCTCACGCCGAACTCGGGGTCGAGCGGGACCGGTTCGGAACCAACAGGGCCGTCGGGGGCGCGGTCAGCAGTCATCGGGCCGGGATCGGGTGAGGGGCGGCGGGGCGCTACCAGCGGACGCCGCGAAGCTCCAGCTCCTCGACGCGCAGGCAGGCGACGGTGTGATCGCTGCCTTCCTCCATCGGTTGCAGCGGCGGCACCTCGGTCTTGCAGCGCTCCTCCGCATATGGGCAGCGCGTGTGAAACGGACATCCCGGTGGCGCGTCGGCCGGATCGGGCACGTCGCCCTCCAGGATGATGCGGTCCGTCTTGGCGCGCGGGTTGGGCACGGGCGCGGCCGACAGCAGCGCTTCCGTATACGGGTGCAGCGGCTCCCGGAAGATCGCTTCCGTCGTGCCCATCTCCACGATGCGTCCCAGGTACATCACCCCGCAACGGTCGCTGAAGTGACGGACGATGCCCAGTTCGTGCGTGATGAACAGATAGGACAGCCCGTGCTCGTCCTGCAGCTTCTGCATGAGATTGAGGATCTGCGCCTTGACCGACACGTCGAGCGCGGAGGTGGGCTCATCGGCCAGCAGCAGGCGAGGGCTCATCGTCAGCGCGCGCGCCAGACCGATGCGCTGGCGCTGGCCTCCGGAGAACGCGTGCGGGTAGCGCCCCATGTGCCGGGCGTCGAGTCCAACGTCCTCCAGCAGCTCACCGACCCGCTCGCGGAGCCCTTCGCCGTCGGCGACACCGAAGTTGCGCAACGGTTCGCCGATGATGTCGACCACCGTGAAGCGGGGATTCAGTGACTGGAACGGATCCTGAAACAGCATGCGGACCTGCTGGCGCAGCAGATTGAGCTGCTCCCGGTCCACGTCCGTGACCTCCAGGACGGACCCGTCGCGGGCGTGGAACTGCACTTGGCCGCCGGTCGGATCGACCGCGCGCACGATGCTGCGCGCCGTGGTCGATTTGCCGCAGCCGCTCTCGCCGACCAGGCTGACCGTCTCGCGTTCGCCGATCTCCAAGCTGATGCCGTCGACCGCCTTGATCCATCCCGAGTGCCTGCGGAAGAACCCCTTGCGGATCGGAAAATAGGTCCGCAGGTCGTCGATGGAGAGCACCGTGGCGCCGACGGGGCCGCGTTGCACGGCGGTCTGGCCATCGGCTGCGCCGTCGCCGTCACCCTCCTTCGGAGCGCCGGCGGGCTGCGCGGCGGCACGCCGGTGGCGGCCGGTCGCCCCGCTTGAGGCCGCGGCCTCATCGGCCACGCCGGTGTCCGGTTCCGCGCCCAGTTCGATCTCCTCCGAGTGCAGGAAGCAGCGGACGAAGTGGTCCTCCTCCAACTCCACCAGAGCCGGGACGTTGCGGTCGCACACCCCTTCGATGAAGTGGTCGCAGCGATTGCGAAAGGCGCAGCCGCTCGGACGCGAGTACGGATCGGGGACGGTGCCGCGGATGCTGGCCAGCGCGCCCCGTTCGTGCTCGGCGCTCGGCAGCGATCCGATGAGCGCCTGCGTGTAGGGGTGCTTGGCATTCTCGAACAGCCGGTTGACGGTGGTGCGCTCGACCACCCGTCCCAGATACATGACCACCACCTCTTCGGCGATCTCGGCGATGACCGCCAAGTCGTGGGTGATAAACAGCATGGACATGTCGAAGCGCTGCTGGATGTCGCGCATCAGCTCCAGCACCTGCGCCTGGATGGTCACGTCGATGGCGGTCGTGGGTTCGTCTGCGATCAGCAGGCGGGGGTGGTTGATGAGCGCCATGGCGATCATCACCCGCTGCCGCATACCTCCCGAGAAGTTGAAGATGTAGGAGTCCAAACGGGTTTCCGCGCGCGGGATGCCGACGTCGCCCAGCATCTTGACGGCGATATCGTTCGCCTGCCCCTTGGACATCTCCGAGTGGTGGACCAGCACCGCCTCGCGCAACTGGTTTCCCACCGTGTGCAGCACGCTCAGTGCCGCCATCGGCTCCTGGTGGATGTAGGCGATCCGGTTGCCGCGGATCTGGCGCAGCCGCTCCGCCTTGGGCAGGTAATCGGTGAGGATTTCCGGCTCGGCGCCGTCGTCTCCGTGCAGGATGACCTGCCCACCCTCGATCTCCCCCGGCCAAGTCTGGATCTGCAGGAGCGATTGCGCCAGGACGCTCTTGCCGCAGCCGCTCTCCCCTACCAGGCCGACGGTCTTGCCCTTGTCGATCGACAGGGAAACCCCGTCCACGGCGCGGACCACGCCCGCCTTGGTACGGAAGTAGGTACGGAGGTCGTTGACTTCGAGGAGGGTCTCAGCCACCGATCATGCTCCGGACGCTACCGGCCTGAACCAGGTAGTCGTCGCAGGCAAGATCGACGGACGCCCGGGTGACAACTCCCATCAGGCGCACGATGGTAGGAAACCCCACGCCGAGAGTCAATCTGCAGCGTCGTCCGGGGCAGGCTCGCGGACGCGTGTCAGACGTTGCGGGATTCGTTCGACTGTTGAAACCGCCGGCGCAGGTGGCGGCCGAGCAGAAATGCCACCGCCGCCACCGCCATCAGCACGGGAACCGCGATCAGGGCCGGCGCCAGGCGGCCCTGCTCCACGTCCAGCGCGACCAGCAGGGCGAACACCGCCTGCACGACGCTGCCGCCGCCGAGCGCAACGCCGAGGGCCATGGCCGAACGGGAGTAGACAGTGCCGAATCGATGCGACCACACGTACCGGAACGAGACCCACACCGCGTACGCCCAACCGCCGGCCAGGACGATCATGATCAGCGAGCCGGCCGCCGACCTCCGGGTCGTCGCCCGGCTCGCCGCCTCGCCGGTGGATTCGACCGCGGCGAACACCACCGGGCTCACCATGTCGTACAGCAGCACGAAGAAGTAGGTGGTGGTCAGGGCGACCACCGACGCCAGGATGCGGCCGGCGATGCGCTCGTTGCGTGTCGCGGGGGCGCGCTGGCGCGGAGTCTCCTGCACCCTGGTAGTCTATTCCGCGGACCGCGGCGGCAGCCACCGAGCCGGACAGGCCCGCTCCGCTTGCCGCTCCGTGGGGGACCGGCGATCCTGTTCTCCGGAGGCAGCGATGAAGATAAGCGGCATCTCCACCCACGTAACGGTCCTGGAGCAGCGCTCGCGCGCGTTCGTGAAGGTACAGACCGATCAGGGCATCCACGGCTGGGGGGAGGCCTACTCCACGGGTCCCGATCAGAGCGTCGCGCCGATCGCGGACTACCTGTTGCAACTCGTCGGTGGCGAGGATCCCCGGCGCATCGAGTACCTGATGATGAAGATCCACCAGCAGTTCCGGTTCCCTCCGGGGGGAGTCGGTTTGGCGGCCATCTCCGCGTTCGACCAGGCGTTGTGGGACATCACCGGCAAGGAGGCTGGCCTACCCGTGTACCGCCTGCTCGGCGGGGCGGCGCGCGATCGCGTCCGCGTATACCACGCGGTCAAGGGGCAGGACGGGGTGAAGGCCGCGGAACGTGCGCACCAACTACACGACGAGTGGGGATTCACGGCATTCAAGACCAGCCCGTACCAGCTCGACCCGGATGCCGACCGGTGGGGACGCGTCTGCGCCGCCGCCACGCGATATTTCCGGGAGCTGCGCGAGAACACGCCGGACGACTGGGAATTCGCGTTCGATCCGCACGCGCGCATCCTGGAGCCGATCCGGGCGCTGCAGTTGGCCAACGCGCTGGCGCCCTTCGATCCGTATTTCTACGAAGAGCCGCTGCGGCCGGAGCACATCCCAGCCTGGCAGCGGCTGCGCGCGCAGATGCAGGTGCCGTTGGCCACCGGCGAGTGCCTCTACGGGCGCTTCGAGTTCCTGGACCTGCTGGCCGCGCAGGGCGCCGACATCATCCAGCCGGACGTCTGCATCTGCGGCGGTCTGCTGGAGATGCGCAGGATTGCGGCCATCGCCGAGGCGCACTACGTGACCGTCGCCCCGCACAACCCCATGGGACCGCTGGCCACCGCGGTGAACGCCCACTTCGCGTTGGCCACTCCCAACTTCAAGATCCTCGAGTACGTTCTGCCGAGCGAGGAGACGCGCCGCCGGTTCGACGGCGTGCTGTTGCCGGCCGGCGGGTACCTGCACGTGAGCGACCGGCCCGGATTCGGCATCGAGCTGAACGAGGATGCGATCCGGGACGACCGCTACCGCCATTGGGAGCGCCGCGCCCCGACCCGGCCGGACGGCTCGACCGGCTACAACTGAGCCCGCCGAGCGATGGTGATGATCTCTGGGCTTGCGTCGACGAACGGGCTCCGGTCCCAGTCGCCATATCGTTCGTCGATCGCGAAGCCGCCGTCGGTGAGAAACGACCACAGCGTCTCCGCATCGAGGAATCGAAGCGTGCTGGGGCTCGGCTCGGGACGGTCCCAGCCCGGACTGGCATAGGAATTGGTGAACCGCACGATGTCACCCTCAACCGGTGTTTCGACCTTGGCCTCGTATCGCACCCGCGCCCCGTCGGCTGCGACGAACTCGACCCCGTGCTCTGGAGTCCACCGCTCCCATTCCCGGGCGAGCGGATTGCGGCTTTCGAACGCGAAGACACCGCCGCGGGCCAGTGCGGACCGGATGGCGGCGATCGAGGCACGGATCTCTTCATCTTCGATCAACTGCTGGAACGCATGACCGGTCATGACGGCCAGATCGAATTCCCCATCGCACGCGACCGACGTCGGATCGCCGAGGATCCACTCGACGTCGGACCTTGTCCGCGCCACGTCGAGCATCCCCCGGCCAGGGTCGAGTCCGACCAAGCGGCCGGTGTGACCTGTCTCGCGCGCCCAATGCAGCAGCGCACCCGTGCCGCAGCCGACGTCGAGCACGGCACTCGCGGACATCACCAGTGGGAGATAGAAGCGAAAATCGGCCCGGCGCTCCCTCCCGCAGAGCGGATCGTACAAAGCAGCCAGATGCGGCTCGGAAAACTGACGTTCGACCACGGAGACATCCTCTCACGATGCGACGCCCTGAATCAGCTGAACGCCATCGACGCGGGACGTTCCTCCTCGGAATACCACCAAATGCATGAACTCCGGTGCGCGGTACGCCGGAACGGCTGCCGTGGAACGCGTCTTCGCATTCTTCGCCGATGCCGTCAGCGCGGCGCCACGCGCAGGCTGCGCAGACGGTTGAGCGCTGCCGCGATCTCGAAACGCCGGGCATGCGCCCGGTCCCCGAATCCCGGCTCGGCCAGCGCCTCGATGCCTTCGGCCTGCAGCGTGGCGTCCAGCGCCGCCAGGATCGCCGGAAGATCGCGGCGCCCGTCGCACAGCCCGCGCGTGAGCCGCAGCAACACGTCACCGATCATCCGGCACTGCGCCGGGTCCACGATCTGGTAAAGCAGGCTGACGTCGATCTCCTCGCGGCCGAATTCGATCGACCGGGTCTTGACCGCGCGCACCCGCTCCGGCCGGCGACCGCGACGAGGGTCCAGACCTTCCGGCAGGGGGACCCGGGCTGCGGCGGAGGGCCAATCATCGGGTGCGCGCGGCTCCCCCTCCCCCAGCGGCTGATCGGCCGCGACCTCGCGCGCCCGCTTCGTGACGTCGTGCGGCTGGTAGGCGTCCATCTGAATGACGCGGTCGGCGACGTCCAGGTAATCACCCGCTCCGCCCACCACCAGCACCGACGACACGGAGCGGGTTTCCCAGAGCTGACGCACGCGGTCGATGAACGGAGTGATCGGCTCGCGGTCGCCCGGGACCAGGCGGCGCATGCGTGCGTCGCGGATCATGAAGTTGGTGGCGGCGGTATCCTCGTCGATCAGCAGGCCGACCGCCCCGGCCTCCAAGGACTCGACGATCGCCGCCGCCTGCGAGGTGCTTCCCGACGCGTCGTCGCTGTCGAAACAGCGGGTCTCCCGACCCAACGGCAGGTCGCGGATGAACGGGGTCAGGCACACGCCGCGCACCGCGCGGCCATCCTCGGCGCGTACGGTCACCAGCTCCTCCGCCGACACGCACCGCTCGCGCCCATCGCCGGGCACATGGTCGTAGATGCCCAGGGCGAGCGCCTGCAGCAGCGTCGACTTGCCGTGGTAACCCCCACCGACGATCAGGGTGACGCCCGCGCGGATCCCCATGCCGCGGAGCGCTCCCGCATGCGGAGCCTGCAACTCCACCGCCAGGGCATCGGGAACCCGCAGGGGCAGCGCTTCCTGCAGCGGACGTGCATCGACGCCGCTGCGGCGCGGCAGCACGCTTCCTTCCGCCAGAAACGCGATCAGGCCTCGTTCGCGGAGCTGGGAGCGCAGGGCCACCTGGTCCTCCACGGCGTGCACGTGGGAACGCAACGCGCGGAGGTCGAGCCCCTCCACCACCTCTCGGAGCGCCCCGTGCAGTCTGCGCGTCAGCAGTTCCGCGGCGGCCCGCCCGAGGATCCGGCGGCCCGCCGCGGGCAGTCCCGTTGACAGGCGAACCCGGGCGCTACCGGACGCGTCCACCACGACGCCCGTTCGCTCCAGGACCTCCTGACCGGTGGAGATGATCTCCAGTAGCCCGCTCTTGCCGCTGCCCGTACCGCGCGGGGACCGCGACAACGCGGGGTGCAGCGCCCGCTGCAGGTAGTCGGCAGTCGCGCGACGTGCGACGCGACCGGCCCGAGCCCAAGGCGGCAGCCCCAGTACGGCGGATGCGATGTCCACGCGCAGGCGACTCGGCGCGGCGAACGGATCGCCCTGCACGTGATCGAACTGCAGGGTGCAGCCGCCCATCGGATAGCGACGCCCGCGCAGGTCCCGGTAGTGGCCGTACGGGCGACCGTCGATCCGGATCAGGTCCCGTGCGAGCGTGTCGTCACTCATGACCAGAGCGCAGCCTCCGTGCACCGCGCCCAACGCCGGTGCGGTGCGTGACGGATCCGCGGCATCCCGTTTCCATGCCTGTCACAATAGCATCGGCCCCGACTTCTCCATGTCCTTCCCACGACCCGGCATACTCTTGACGCCCCGCCGAGGCGCGACCTGGGCGGGGCGTGCTTCCCGTGCCATGGTCGAAACAGCCATGGGTTGCGGTCGTCTTCTTCACCGCGTGCCCGAGAAACCGGGGTGTGGCGTGATCTACCTCGAGGTCAGCGACCGTTCTCACAAACGCCGCTACCCCGAAGGCGTCCGTACTGTTCCAACAATCTCGCGGGGTCACGCTCACGTGCAGAACACTCGGCCGCCACCTATCGCGTCCTGCCGGAGGCGCGTCAGTCCGAAGCACGTTGCATTGCGCGAATGACAGAAATATTCGTGAATCGCGCTCACGAACTCAGCGCCGCGACCCACCCGGCCATGCAAGCTCGCGTAGGGCGAATGAACCTCGCAGCTTCGCCGAAGTCACCCACGCACCTCTTTGATCGAGCGATCAACCGGAACTGTCGTTCGTTCACGGATGCAAAAGAGATCCTGCGATTGGGCAAGCACTTGACGAATCCTCTACTGGCCGAGGCTCGACACTTGACTTAACTTTCAACATGGATCTCGCCATGCCGTCTTCGTGGCGGTTAGGAGGACATCATGATTGGGAGTAGCAGCGATGACCATACGCATCGGGATCACAGGAACGCTGAGTTGACGTCGGTTCGCATGGGTGCCTGCCTGCAACGCGCTTACGGCGAGATGTTGGAAAGGCCGGTGATCGTGGTTTCCTTCAGTACCGTAGTCGGTGCGACACTGATCTACTCAATCACCGGTCCTCTGGGCATCGAAGACACCCTTTCGATGGGCCAGCGTCTCCTGTACGTAGCGCTCTGCGCCGTGATCTGCTGGCCGCTGTGCCACTCCCTGAGCACGACGATACTCTACTTGACCCGTCATCGAGAGCCGCATCGGATACTGCTGGCGGCCATCACCGGTGCCGCTTTCATGGCCATACCGTGCTCAGCAGTTGCGTATACGGTATTCGAAATCGCCGGCCAGATCGCTGCCGCGGAATTTTCGGAAGTATATCTCAGCATCGCGGTGGCGTTGGCAGCATGCAGCACCGTCGTCCATTACACGGCTTGCCTGCGCGCCAGACTCCGGTACGCCACCCAAACTGCCGCTGCCGCAGCGTGCCCAATGAATCGAGACTTGTCTTCCGTGGACGCCGCGGATTCGCCTCATGCGCCGGACCGCGGGGAGGGCTCCAGGGTTCCGGACAAGCCGGCCACGACCGCGAAGCCTTCGAGGCTGCTGAGCAGATTGCCCGACAATCTGGGGCGTGACGTGATCTACCTCAACGTGAGTGGTCACTATGTCAATGCGGTCACCACGGTGGGAGCCGGCGTCATTCTCATGCGATTCGCGGACGCCATCGCGGAGCTCGATGACATGGGGATGCAGGTGCACCGCTCCTACTGGGTGGCGCATCGCCACATCACGGCGATCTTCCGACGCGACGAGCGGACGCTGGTGCGTGTCACGGGGGGGCACGAAATTCCGGTAAGCCGCACATACCTTGCAGCCGTCCGTGCGTTCATGCCCAATGTCGCCAGGGTCCAGGACATCGGATCAGGGGCCAGCTCGTCGACGACCGATTCTCCTTCGCAGACCGAACTCGATTCTCGCGAAGGATGAGGGTGCGACGCGATTCCGTGCAAGCTCGTCCGATGCGATCGGTGTACTGTCAGCACACGGATTTGGGATGACGCTGTAGATGTAACGCAGATTCTGGAATAAGAACCTCGGCACGGATCATTGTTACGCGAATGACGGGATTCTTCTTGAATTGCATTCGTGCACATCGGTTCCAGGCTGCGGCTCCACGCCTTGCGTCCGCGCAGAACGAAGGTCATTCAAGGAGGACTGCCGCCGCGGCAGCGGCGACGTTGGCATGCGCACCCGGTCGACTATGACCGTCACTTCACCCATCGACGCAACTCTTCCCCTATACCAAGACAGTCCATGCCTTCCTCAATTGCCATGCCATGCGGTACTATGCATTCTTACTTATGAGCTTCGGCGGACCGTTCGTGACATCGCTGGGCACGGTTCGCCTGAATTGGTCCCGGGAGCTGGACCCATCGTTTCGTCACATTTCCTCTCGTTCCATCGCCGCGAACTGCGGTGTGCTCCCTGTCGGCGCGCCCGATGCTTCGCACGCTCTCCACATTTCGTCGGACCCCATCGACCGGGTCCCCGTCCAGCCTCGAAACCGGTCCTTGCCTACCCCCCGTGGCAAGTCAAGACTCAAGACTGCATCCGTCGCGTGTGAGCGCGAGCCGACACGGGACAAGGCGACTGCCAAGGAAGTCCCACCGGCAGGGTCACATGATGAAGGACGATAGAGGTACCGCCCAGACTCATCAGACCGACAGGACGAGAAATCTGCTCTCACCCTGTGCGGGTCCTTTCCTGCAAGGAGCGTACCGTGAGATGCTCGATCCTCCGGTGATCGCGGTCTCCATCATCACGGTAGTCGGCGCGACTCTGGTCTACTCCGTCACCGGACCCATGGGCCTATCAGATAGCTTCAGCACGGCGCAGCGGCTCATGCTTGTAGGCATAACTACTTGCCTGTCCTGGCCGTTCTGTCACTCCCTGAGCACGCTCGTACTCCTTTTCATGCGGCGCAGAAAACCGTATCAGATCCTGCTGGCCTGCGCCACGGCGATACCATTCATGGCCATCCCCTGCGCTGCAATAGCGTACACCGTCTTTGAGCTCTTTGGCCGGGATGCTGTCGGCAGACTCTGGGATATCTACTTGAATGTCACAGTATGGCTGGCAGCGTGCTGCGGGGTCATCCACTACACGGCGTGCCTGCGCGCCAGACTGCGGTACACCGCCGAAGCCGCCGCTACCGAGGTCTACACCGCCCCCCGGTACCAAGCGTGCGCGGACACCCCGAACGCGCTTCACAATCCTGACGAAGCCGCCGCCTCCCGGCAGGGCCAACGGCCCGACTCCAAGAGTCCCGAAGATCATGGCGATCCGATCGAAGCCACACGCGGGCCCATTCCAGAAGGCGGGCACTTCGTTCCAGAAGGCGGGCACTTCGTTCCAGAAGGCGGGCACTTCGAGGGCAATCCGCGACTCACCGAACCTGCCGCCGGCATGCCCGAAGGCTCCAGCAACGTCACCACTGGCGAGGACCGAACGACTGCCGGATCTACCGTCACGGAGCAGCCGCATTGCCGGTTCCTGGACCGGCTGCCCGAGAAACTGGGGCGTGACGTGATCTATCTCAACGTCAGTGGCCACTACGTAAATGCCGTTACCACCGAGGGGGCGGGCGTCATTCTGATGCGGTTCGCGGACGCCGTCGCCGAGCTCGGGGACATGGGGATGCAGGTGCATCGCTCCTACTGGGTCGCACACCGCCACATCACGGGTATTTTTCGGCGCGACGAACGGACCATGGTACGCGCCACCGGGGGTCACGAATTGCCGGTAAGCCGGACGTACCTCACGGCCGTCCGTGCGTTCATCCCTCTCATCAGGAAGGGGCAGGAGCCCCGATCGGAGAGGAGCGTGACGACGAAGGACTGACGACACTGCCGGGGTGCGCGCCAACGCGGAAGCGACGGCGCCCCGGCTGAGGTCTCGGTCATGGATCGTCGGCTTCCGTCGGTGCAGCAATGAGACAGGTTCACGCATTCCCAGAGCACGGTCGCGGCGTCTCGGACATGAACGATCCTTCAAGCGATGATCGTTGCGGTCTTCGACGCCGTTTCTTCCCGCGCACGGCGGTGAGAGTCGCATGACTAACGAAGACACAACAGCCGGTCACGCTCACCGAAACCACGGCGCACAACGCCCTGTCTCGGTTCCTATCGGATCTTGCCTGCAAGTAGCCTACAAGGAGATGCTGGAATGGCCGGTGGTCGCCGTCTCGGCCACCACGATGGTCGCTGCATTGCTGATCTATGCCGTGACCGGTGCCATGGGCATCGACGACACCCTCGGTGCGGCTGAGCGCCTTCTCTTCGGAGGACTGTGCACCATGATTTGCTGGCCGGTTTGCCATTCAGTGACTGCCACTGCATTCTACTTGACGCGGCGCCTGAAACCGCACGTGATCCTGATCATATGCGCTGCGTCGATCCTATTCATGACCATACCCTGCGGAGCCGTTGGCTATACCATAAGCGGAGTGTTTGGCATGAAAGCTTTCCCCGTTTCAAGGATATTCATCAACTTCGGCGTGTGGCTGGCAGCGTGCAGCGCCGTGATTCAATACACGGCGTGCTTGCGTGCCAGGCTCCGGTACACCGCTGAAGCCGCCCTGTCCGATGTCCACTCTGCTCCCCAGGAGTCCCCCACCGCGGTCCCCGCCAAGGCTCCGCACGGTACTGACGAGACCGGTGCCCCCAAGGAACGCGGCGATGGTGACTCCCCCGCAACCCAGACTCACGTTGCTTCCATCAAGTCTGCGGAAGATCCCATCCCGGAAGACGGACGGCTCGACGGGAGCCCGCCGCCCACCGAGCCTGCCGTCGCAGAATCCAACGCATTCGCAGGTGGCGACACCGGCGAGGACCGGCTGACCTCCGTGTCTCGTGCCCCCACAGAGCCGCGTTCCAGGTTCCTGGACCGGCTGCCTGAGAAACTGGGGCGTGACGTGATCTATCTCAATGTCAGTGGCCACTACGTGAATGCGGTTACCGCCGAGGGCTCCGGCGTTATTCTGATGCGATTCGCGGACGCCGTCGCCGAGCTCGGGGACGTGGGGATGCAGGTGCATCGCTCCTACTGGGTCTCATACCACCACATCACGGGAATCTTTCGGCGCGACGAGCGGACCATCGTGCGCGTCACCGGGGGACACGAACTGCCGGTAAGCCGCACTCATCTGTCGGCCGTGCGTGCGCTCATCCCGCACATCGCCAAGGGTGGCAGAGCGGACCGTCGCGGAGCGTGACGACGACCGCATGACGGCGCCGTCCGGTGCGCGCGTCGGCCGAAGCGATGGCGAACGGACGCACCGCGCGAAGACACCCCGGAACCCACTTGCGGCGTCATCGTCGTGTACTGGAGCAGTTTGGTGGCACTGCCGGCTATCTGGTCGGTAGGACCCTTGGTCCCATTGGACGCCCGCGCCGCCCAGTGGACGCGGTCATCGAGTCGCTTCACAACGAACTGCAGTGACCGGCACCCGGGCCGTGAGGCGGTCAGCGATTGTTGAGAGGAGCCGCGACTCACGCCTGAGACGCTCGCCACTCCGCTCATTTGTCGCCACCTTGTGGAACGTCTCGCCGGCCCGGTAGAGCGCCCCGTCGCTTCCGGCGTGGAAGCACCGAATTCCTCGTCGCCGAGCGGGGTCAGTCGGAGTCATCGGCCCACAATCTCGACGCGTCCCGAGCGCTGGGGACTTCAGGAAAGTGCAGCGCCATGTTGGCGCCGCAGATGGCGTCGGCCATCTCATCAATGTAGGGAGGGTCTACGACCGATTCGATCCGCCCGGACCACGTGCCGCGATTCAGGTGTCCTCCGGCACGATCAAGCGAGCTCGCCGGTATCCCCAGAAACGCCGCCAGGCGCTCATGCGAGGAGCCCAGCTCATGCGTCCTCAGCACGAGCCGCCGATCCGCGGGAATCGACCCGATGCATGTGTCGACATGCCGCCTGCCCGACGCAGAACGCGCGCCGCCTCATCTCAGGAGCCTCCGAACAACGCCTCCACCTCCGCGCTGAGCCCGACCAGCTCGCCCAGGTCGCGCAATCCGGCGACGGTCGCTCCGCGCAGCGGCACGCCGTTCTCCAACGCGTCGCGCTCCCGACCGTGCTCGATCTCCCCGGGCAAATAGATCCGCTCCACGCCGGGCGCGCGCCGCGCGCCGTGCACCTGCCGAGCCAGGCGCGCCATGCGCTCCTTGAACTCCGCCAGCGGCAGTAGCGGCTCGATATCGATGGCGATGAAGCTGTGCGCCTGGTTGCTGCGCCCTCCCGGGTCGCTCACCCAGTCGCGCATTTCCGCCATGATCGCGGCGCCGCCCAGCACCCCGGTCAGGCACTCGACCAGCAGTGCCAGCCCGGAGCCCTTGTAGCCGCCGACCGGGACCAGCGACCCGCCCTGCCGCACCGCGCCCGGATCGGTCGCGGGAGACCCGTCGGCATCGAGCGCCCAGCCCTCCGGGATCGATCGTCCTTCGCGCGCTGCGATAGCCAGCTTGGTGCCCGCCACCGCGCTCATGGCGATATCCAGGTAGACCGCCTGTCCCTCCGCGCCGGGCACCGCGCAGGCCAGCGGGTTGTTGCCCACCGTTCGGCCGGCCGCACCGGCGACCGCCATATACGGGTCCGCGTTGGTCATCGCCACGCCGACCATGCCGGTGTCAGCCGCCATCTTGGCGTAGTAGCCGGCGGCGGCGAAGTTGTTGCCGTCGCGTGCGACGACGAATGCCACGCCGTGCCGGCGCGCCCGCTCGATCGCAAGCTCCATGGCGCGGTAAGAGACCAGAGGCCCAAGTCCTCCGTCGCCGTTCAGCACCAGCGTCGCGCCCACGTCTCGCTCGATCGTGATGCGGGGCGCCGCGGTCATGCCGCCGGCCCGGATGTGCCGGATGTACGGGGCGAGCAGGGCGACGCCGTGGCTGATGCCGCGCATCTCGTTGGCCACCATCACCTGCGCGACGGTGGCCGCGTCTTCGTCGGGGACCCCGGCGGCTCGCAGCGCTGTGGCCCCAAGCTCCCTCAACGCGGCTTCCGGAATCCGTGGGCTGGCGCCGTCCATGTCCGTGGTCATCAGCCTCCCGAGCGAGTCAGGTACGCCAGCAGGGAGGGAACGTATCGGGTCTGACTGGTCCAATCCTTGCCGAGGCCGGAGTGCCCGGGCTCCGGGGAGGCAGGCGGGAGATCGCCGAGATCGCGCAGTCCGCGCTCCACCATCTCGCGCAATGTACCGTCGCCGGTGAGGGCGTGGGCGTAGGCAAGGCCCTCGATCACCTGCTGCGTGAACACCGGCAATGGCCCGCCGCCGCGGTGCAGGCACGGGGTGTAGCGGAAGTGACCGCTGTCGGCGTCGTAGGTGCGGCGGATCAGCCAGCGCACCCCGCCCCGGATCGCCTCCGCGACCTGAACGTCGCCGGTCAGCTCGTGATAGCGGCGCAGGCCCGACAGCAACACGCCGACCATGAAGCCGGCCTCGCCGCGCTCCCGTGGCGGCTCGCAGCCGCAGTGGCCCTCCTTGAGGATGCGCTCCCAACCGCCGCCGGGCTCCTGCCGTTCCAGCACGCGGGCGACGATCAGCGCCGCGGCGTTGAGGTAGCGCGGTGAGGCGCTCATGCGCGCCAACCCGGTGAGGTGGATCAGGTGCCAGCCGCACTCGCGGCAATTGGCGAAGTCGTAGTGCTGAATGCCGCCCGCGAAGTCCTTGAGACCCGCGCCGAGCAGCCATCCTGCCGTACGGTCCAGGGACTCGCGCAGGTTCTCGTCACCGGTCAACAGGTAGTGCAGCACCGACCCCTCGACCCAGGTGTGCGACGGCACGCTGCTGGAGCCGCCCATCTTGCTGCGGAAGTACGGCGGCAGGTAGCCGCCTGCGTGACCGGGCATGTGCGTGTACTGGGCGCCGACCTGGTCGGCGTCGGCGGAAGCGTTGACGGTATCGACGTCGGTCAGGTGCAGCGCCGCCTCGCCGCCGAGGATGAACCACCGCGGATCCCCGCCGCGCAGGAACTCGCAATAGTGCGAGAACGGCGGATCGTACTCGTTGTTGCCCCACGAGTACGAGCTCTCGCCGTACCAGTCGCCGAAGTTGACCCATCCATACTGACGCCAGATATCGCGGTCCGCGATCCACTGCTCGTAGCCTGAGTCCAGTGCGCGTTCGTAGTCATCCAGTACGCCGGTGTCCTTGGCGGCCAGCGGGCCGAGCGCGCCGCAGGCGTTCAGCCAGTCCAGAGACGGACGCACCGCGGGCGGCTGTTCGAACCAGGCGAGCAGCGCCTCGTCGCGCTCGCCGCAAGCCAGCAGAATCTCGCTGGTGAGCGCCATTCCCGCCTTGAGCAGATAGCCGTCGTCCCGTAGCCAGAAGTAGATGCTGTGCCAGCTCTCCTCATCGGCCGGCCGGGCGGCGCCGGTGGGCTCCGGCAACAGCTCCACGGCGATCTCGTCTCCGGTGACCCGCACGGCGCGCGGATAGGTCTGCCAGAATCGGCGCAGCGCCACGGTGAGCGTATCGGCGGACCCGCTCCCCGGCTCGGCAGCGCCGTGTACCGTGACGTGGCCGGGGACGCGGCCTGGCACCTCGCGCGGAGCGGCGCCGCTTTCGACACGGTGCGCCTGGTCGTGGTCGTGGACCAGACGCACGGCGCCATCGTCCGGGACGGCGGTGCCATTCGCCGGTCCGGCCGGCCACCGGACCACCCGGTTGCCCCCTCGGCGGATCGCCAGCGACGCGCCGCGCACCGTCAGCAACGTCGCCTGCTCCCCGTCGGTGCCGGCAATCGCGTGTCGAACGGTATCGGCGTCCTCCGGTATGGCGTCGGCTGCGCCGCCGGCAGCCGGCGGCAGGTGCGGGGAGGTCACCGCCAGCCGGTGAACGATGCGCACCGCCTGCAGCCCGCGGTAGACGTGCACGCGCACGGTGCTCACCAGGTGCGCGACCCCTTGCCCGTCGAGATGAGCGAAACAATACCGGATCACGGCGCGCTGCCATCCCTCCTCCTCGAGGGCGAGGGCATGGATCGGCCCCTGGCGCAGCGCCACGCCGCTACCCAGGGTGAGCCTGGCTGCGCTGCCGCCATGGACCGCGCGCCATGACCCGTCGCCGCCACGGGCCTCGATCACCGGCAGCGGCTCGACCGCGCCGGCTGCCACCCGCACGCGCAGCGAGTCTCCAGCCACGGTCACGGCGCTCGCGCCGCCGGTACAGCGCAGACCGTCGGAAGGCGGCTCGGCCGAGCCCGTGGGGGACGCGGCGGACAGGGTCACGGTACCGGCCTGCCGTGCCTCCGGCGCAAGTGCCCGCGGGAGGCAGCCGTCGACGAGCACCCAGCTCGCCGAGCCGTCGGGCCAGAACCCGTGCGGCCGGCACTGCACCGGCGCCGCCGCACCCTGCACGTCCCAGCGGCCCTCGGCGGCGCCCGTCAGGCGGCCGCGGGGCACGGGCACACCGAAGGTGACCGGCGCTTCGCGCAATTGCGCACCAGCCAGATTGCACGCTTCCACCGGCACGGAGAACGGGGCGGCGGTGCCGTCGGCGGCAGCGGGTTCGCCGGCCGCGACCGCTTCCGCGGTTTCGTGCCGCCGACCCATCTCGGTAGCGCGAACGCGCGCCCGGTACCCACCCGCGGGCGGCGCCGGCAACCCGGTCACGCCGATGGAGTGCAGGCTCAGCAGGTCCTCCTCCCGAGCCTCGGCGACCGTGTCCCCGGTGTCGGCGCGGGTCACCGCGACGCTGCAGCGGGTCGCCGGCCAGGTCGTGGCATCGACGGCCACGGCGAACGATCCGTCCGGGCTCCGCCGCAGGCGCGCCGTCAGGCGATCGATGCGCGGCTGGTAGGAGGTCGGCTCCGGCCGCTCCTTGAGCAGCACCACGTGCTCGAGCCGATACGACGCGTCCCCGGTACCGGTGATGCGCAACACCTCCATCTTTCCCATGAAATCCACGGGACGGTCCAGGACGTAGAGGTGGCGCCGGTTGTCGTGCCGGAACGGCACCATGCAGCCGATCGCATCGGCGCCCAGGGTCACCTCCAGGCGACAGTCGCAGCCGTACTCGTCGTACATCACCACGCCGACATAGCGCCGTCCGGTGTGGTCGCCGGTGCCGTCGAGGGTGTCCCAGAAGCGGTGCGTCAGCGTGGCCGGCAGGCCGGCACGGGCGAAGCTGCGCGGCCGGTACACGCTGCGGAAGGGGTACTTACCGGTCAGCCCGATGTCCGGCACCAAGCCGTCCAGGTTCTCGGCGGCGTCGGCGCGGAAGGCAAAGGTTCCGGGCGCCGTGGTCAGGGCGGCAATCCGCTCCGGCTCGGCGACGTCGATCAGCGGCAGTTGTTCCAAGGGTCCCCTCCGTCGCCGGTGTGTCCGGTGTCGGGCGCAAGCTGACGCAACGCTCGTGCGAAGGTCAAGCAGCGGCCCGGAGGTGGACGCGGGACGGAGCGCTGCGCCACCGTGTGGCCATGGGCACGGACGACGGCTTCGAGATCCGGCGCGCTACGCGCCGGCGAGCGATGGACGCTGCACGCGGTAGCAGAAATGGCTGGCGGTAACGGCTTCGAGATCCGGCGCGCGGGCACCGCCGACGCGCTGGGCAACATGGTCATGGAGACGGCCACCGGCCGGCTGCTCGGCGGGGTCGGCCACAACGATCTGCGCGCGTGGTGCTACCCGCTGAACACGCCGCGCGGCCTCGGCGTGACGCAGGAGTACGCGTTCGATCACTCGTTCCACAACGGAGTGTTCGTGGCCCAGGCGCGGGTGGTGCGCGGCGGCGTGTTGTCCAACTTCTGGGTGGTGCATCCCGACTGGCGCTCGCCGGACTCGCATGTTTACAACCACCTGGGGCAGATCCGCTATCGCGACCGCGCCCACATCACGCCGCTGGCAACAGGCTACCGGTTCACCTATCGCAGCACCTGGAACGGTTCGGACGGCGCGCCGGTGCTGGACGAGGTGCGCCACTTCGACCTGTACGCCGCCGCCGACGCCACCATCTGCGACGTCATCTCCCGCAAGACCGCCGCCTACGGGGAGTTGCGCTTCGAAGCCAACAAACACGGCTCGGTGGGGGTGCGGGTCCAGCCGCAGCTTCTGCCGCCGTTCGGAGGCGAGATCGTCGCCGGCAAGGGCCCGGAGATCTGCCGCGGCCTCGCCGACGAGGTGGCGTTCGGCAAGGAGCGCGATTTCGTGGCCTACGAGGCGGAGGCCGCGGGCCTCGGCCGCTTCGGCGTCTGCCTGATGGTCCTGAACAACACCGCAAGCGACCGCCGCACCGGGCCGTGGTTCGTCCGCGACTACGGGATGGCGATGTTCAACGCGACCATGGACGACGAGGTGGCGGTCGCGGAGGGCGAGATCTGGGAAACGACCCTGCGCGTCGCCGCGTACGACGGGCCGGTGTCGTTCGAGCGGGCCCGCTCCTGGGCGGAGGCGCGGAACGGCACCCGGTGACGACCACCGTCGTCGGCAGCTATCCCGTTCCCGAGTGGCTGAAGCAGTGCTCGGACGAAGAGGCGCTTGGGGATGCCCTGACCGTGGTGATGGACGCCCAGCGGCGCGCCGGCGTCGAGTTGATCTGCGACGGCGAGCTTGGCCGCTGGGACCTAGAGCGGCGCGCGCCGGGCGGGATGGTGGAACGGTTCGTGCGGCCGCTGGAGGGAATCAGCACGGAGCTGACCCGCGGCCAGCTCGACGCGTACCGGTCACGCGGCGAAATGGCCTTCCGGAGCGCCCCGCCCGGCGTGGTGGTCGGGCCGCTCGGCGACGGGCGCCTGAACCTGAAACAGGACTGGGACCGCGCCCGCGCCCGCACCGAGGCGCCGCTCAAGTTCACCCTCTCGAGCCCCTACCTGATCGCCAAGACGGTGGCCGACGCCCACTACGGCGACCTGGAATCGCTGGCGATGGCGTTCGCGGAGTTGCTCGCCGGCCAGCTCGCCGGCATCGACGCCGCCGTGGTCCAGGTCGACGAGCCCAACCTGCCGGGCACCCCCGGGGACGGCGCGCTCGCGGCCGCGGCCATCAACCGGCTGCTGGAGGGAGCCGAGCCCGGCACGGAGCGGGCCGTGCACCTGTGCTTCGGCAACTATGGCGGGCAGATGATTCAGCACGGCGACTACGGCCGGCTGATCGACTTCATGAACGCGCTGCGCTGCGATCACCTGGTGCTGGAGACCACCCGCCGCTCACCGCAGGAGCTGGACCGGCTGGCAGACGTGCGCGACGACATCCGGCTGGGTCTGGGCGTGATCGACGTCAAGGACCTGCAGGTCGAGGCGCCGGACCTGGTGGCGCGGCGCATCGAGGCGCTGGCGCGCCGCGTCGGAGCCGAGCGCATCGCCTACCTGCATCCCGACTGCGGTCTGCGGATGCTGCCGCGCACCGCGGCGGACGGCAAGCTGCGGGCGCTGGTCGCCGGCCGCGATCGGTTTCTGGGCATGCGTTGATCGGACCGCGCGGCTTGACTACCCGCGCGCGGATCATACAGCATGCCGCCAAACCACATTACCACTCCACAAGGGGGACATTCCCATGGGTAAACTGACCGGCATCGCCGGCATCACACTGGTCCTGCTGCTCGCGCTCGGCATGACGGCCTGGGCCGCCGGCACCGAAGAGGCCGCCGTCGCCGAGGACATGGTCATCGCCGATCCGAGCTGGACCACCGACCCCAGCCCGATCACGCTGACCTTCTTCTTCGACTCCATGGCGGGCAGCGACAGCAACCTCAACGAGCACTACGGCGACGACGAGCTCACCAAGATCTTCGTGGAGGAGCACGGCGTCGACTTCGACATGACCTTCGCGCCCGACAGCGACCAGACCATGCTCAACGTGCTGATCGCCTCCGGCGACCTGCCCGACATGATGTGGCTGAGCCACAACCTGCAGCAGGCTACCCAGCTCGTGCAGCGCGGCATCGTCCACGACCTGGACGCGCTGAGCCAGAAGTTCGCGCCCAAGTACATGGACAACTGGGACAGTCGCATCCGGCTGTACTACCGCATGCACTTCGACGACATGGGCTTCTACTTCCATCCGTCCTATTACGTGACCGACGAGCAGATCGAAAGCCCGCTCGTGCTCAAGGCGATGCAGGGCGTGACCGTGCTCAAGGAGGTGTACGAGCACCTCGGCGCACCGGAGATCAACAACACCGACGACTACGTCGACCTGCTGCGCCGCGTGAAGCAGGAGTTCCCGGAGCTAACGCCCATGCAGACGTTTCGTGGCCCCTCCCCGGACAAGGACGGCAATCCGCGGCTGGTCGAGCGCGCGCTGCCGCTGGGCGGCCTCAACCAGCGCTTCTTCCAGCGCGATGACAGCGTGTGGTACAAGTACTGGGAACACGAAGACTTCGTGAAGGTGCTGCAGTTCGCCAACACCCTGTACAACGAGCAGCTCATCGCCCGTACGGAGTTCACGGAGAAGCAGCCGCAGCTCTGGGGCAACATGATGACCAACGTCTTCTCCGAGCTGAACCAGGACGCCGACAACGCGGCCGGCATCCACAAATCCACGGATTTCATCCAGGCGCGGGCGCCGTTGGCAGAGAAGCTCGGCGTGGAGAGCCTGCGCTTCATCATGCTGCCGGCATTCACGATCGAGCCGCACATGAAGTACGAGATCGACGACCTGCGCGGCGGCGTCGGCGGCAGGGGAGTGATGATCACCACGCAGGCGGAACGCCCCGACCGGGCGATCCAGTGGCTGGACTGGCTGGCTCAAGAGTCGACCCAGAAGCGCATGATCTTCGGGATCGAAGGCGTCCATTCCGACCCCAGGGACTTCAGAGGGTACGACATCCCGGTGACGAGGCAGTATCTCAGAGATTTCCAGGCGGAGAATCCGGGCCCTCAGCTTATCCGCGCGAAGTATGGACTGGGATCAATGTACCTGTTCCGCGACAAGTACACCGCCGAGCAGGGGGGCTGGCCGAATCTCGACGAAGTCGGGCAGCAAATCTATGACACCGCGCTCTCCAACTATACCGACCTGATGAAGTTCCGCGGCGTGGACAACTACACGGCCGGTTCCGAGGAAGAAAAGATCGCCGCGACCATCAAGGACTACTACAGCACGCAGATCTTCGACATCATTGCCGGATCCGCCGACGCCGTGCAGGCCGGCTACGACGAGATGATCGCCACCATGCGTGACCTCGGCCTGGACAAGCTCAACGCCTGGTACACCCAGGTGCTGAACGGACACGCCGAGCGCGTCGCCAAGTACAGCGTCGGCCTGTAGAGGTCGACTCGTCTACGAGAACTTACGAGGGGTGGTGCCGCGCGTAGTCAACGCGTGGCACCACCCCTTCTTTTGCGAATAGTGCGATGAGCGATCTCACCCAACGGACTCTGGCCACACCTCTGACGCGCAAACGGCGGCGCTGGACCGACCGCGGCATCCACGTGCTGCACTTGATGATCCTGCCGTCGCTGCTGGCCACCATCCTCTTCAACTACCTGCCTCTGTACGGGATCGTGATCGCCTTCAAGCGCTACGACGTGTTCACCAGCATCCTTGCCAGCCCGTGGGCCTCCAACAACGGCTTCGAGCACTTCATCGACTTCTTCAAGGCGCCCAACTTCAGCGTGGTGCTGCGCAACACCCTGGTCATCTCGGCGCTCAAGCTGGGGCTGCTGTCGCTGCCGCCGGTGCTGCTGGCCCTGATGCTCAACGAGGTGATTCACCGCGGCTTCAAGAAGACGGCGCAGACCGTGTCCTATCTCCCGCACTTCATCTCCTGGGTGGTAGTGGGCGGCATGATGTACAACTTCCTGCGACCCACCCCGGAATCGCCGTTCAACGCCCTGCTGCTCGGCCTGGGGCTTGTCGGTGATCCGGTGGACCTGATCGCCGACAAGACCTTCTTCTGGCCCTTGCTGGTCCTGTCCGACTTCTGGAAGGAGGTTGGCTGGGGGTCGATCATCTACCTTGCGGTGATCGCCGGCATCGACCAGGAGATGTACGAGGCGTGCGAGATCGACGGCGGCGGGCGCTGGGCCAAGGCGGTCCACATCACCTGGCCGCATCTGCTCGGCACCTTCATGATCCTGCTGATCCTGCGTTGCTCACAGATCATGCAGGGCACGGGCGACACGTTCGATCAGGTGTTCGTGCTCGGCAACCCGTTCAACCGCGGGGTGTCGGACATCTTCGACACGCTGATCCTGCGGGTTGGACTGGAGCACGGCCGCTACTCGTACGCCACCGCCGCCGGCCTGTTCAAGTCGGTGATCAACCTGGCGATCCTGCTGACCGTCAACAACCTCAGCAAGCGACTCACCGGCAAGGGGCTGTTCTGATGGGTTCGAGAGCCCAGCACGGTATCCTCGCCCACCACCGGCGAATCACGCCGCTGATGTACGCCGCGATCTACGCGCCGCTCGTGCTGCTCGGCATCTCCATCCTCTACCCGTTCTACTACTACCTGATCAACTCCGTGAACGCCCGGCTCAACGCCGGTCCCGCGTACCTGCTGCCCCCGGACCTCACGCTCAGGAACTACCAGGTGATCTTCGCCAACAATCGCCTGCTGACCGCGTTCATGACGTCGACGGCCCGGACCCTGGTCGGCACCGTGCTTACGGTGTTCAACTGCGCGTTGTGCGCATTCGCGCTGCGCAAGCCCAACCTGCCGTTCCGCAACTGGTACCTGGCGATCTTCGCCATTCCGCTGTTCTTTTCCGGCGGCCTGATTCCGATCTACCTCAACTTCCGGTTTCTCGGGCTGCTGGACAACTTCCTGGTCTACATCCTGCCGAATCTGTTCTCGTTCTTCTACATCATCATCATGATGACCAGCTTCAACGACCTGCCGGTCTCGCTGGAGGACTCGGCCCGCATCGACGGCGCCGGCTACTTCCGCATCTTCCTGAGGATCTACTTCCCCATATCGATGCCCCTGATCGCCGCCATCGCCCTGTTCGCCGGGGTCGCGCAGTGGAACTCCTGGTTCGACACGCTGTACTTCACCCGTTCGGAATCCCTGGAGACTCTGCAGGCGGTTCTGCTGCGCATCATCAAGCAGAGCAGCCTGGGCAGCTTCGTCCAGGAAATGGCGGCCCTGCAAGATGAGAGGGTGGCCAACTTTCTCAATCCGGAGGGCGTGCAGTTCGCGACCATGCTGGTCACGATCATCCCGATCGTGATGGTCTACCCGTTCCTGCAGCGCTACTTCATCAAGGGCATCCTGATCGGCTCCATCAAGGGATAGTGCCCCAAACCCGTCGCCTGCGGCTCCGCTTTTGGCCCATCCCCACCTTCCCCTGAGAGTCCGTCGGACATGCCGCTGACGCGCCAATCCGACGGATTCCCAGGGTCCTCCATGACCCGGCGGCCGACGCTGGCGGTGTACCTGGGCATCTACGTTCCGATCCTCATCCTGGCGCTGGGCATTCTCTATCCGCTCTATTACTTCGCTCTCAATTCCCTGAACGGCGGGCTCATCTTCGGTCCGGCATGGCTGCTCGCGGAGGATCTGACCCTGCGCCACTACCGGATCATCTTCGGCAGCGGGCGGCTGCTGGACGCCTTCCTGATGTCGGTCAGCCGGACGGTCGTGGGCGCCGCGGCCACGGTGCTGACCTGCGCCATGTGCGCGTTCGCGCTGCGCAAGCGGGAGCTTCCCTTCCGCAACCTCTATCTGATCCTGTTCACGGTCCCGTTGTTCTTCTCGGGCGGCCTGATTCCCGTCTACCTGAATCTGCGGGCTCTGGGCCTGCTCGACCGGTTCGGCGTCTACATCCTGCCCAACCTCTTCTCCTTCTTCTACGTGATCATCTTCATGGCGCAGTTCAACCAGATTCCGGTCTCTCTGGAGGAGTCGGCCCGCGTGGATGGAGCCGGCTACGCGCGCGTCTTCAGGGCCATCTACCTGCCGATCTCGACGCCGGTGATCGCCGTCATCGCGCTGTTCGCCGCGGTCGCGCAGTGGAGCTCCTGGTTCGATACCGCCTATTTCACGCGCTCGGAGTGGCTGGATACCTTGCAGGGGCTGCTGGTCCGGGTCATCAAGCAAGCGAACATGAGCGACTTCACCACCGAGGCGGCGCGGACCATGGTCGATGAGGCCAACTCCCACTACCTGCATGCTGACGGCCTGCAGTTCGCGACCATGATGGTGACGATCGTTCCCATCGTGCTGGCCTACCCGTTCCTGCAGCGTTACTTCATCAAGGGCATCCTGGTGGGAGCGGTGAAGGAGTGAACGGAGCGTACCTCATTCGAAGGATGATCAGGGCGTGGCTGGCCGCGGCTCTCGCTGGCGCCGTGACGCTGCCGGCGGTGGCGCAGACCTTCCGCGACGTGACGGACGATTCCGGCATCGACTACGTGCAGTTCCACCGGGCGGATGACACGCCGGCCGCCATGCAGAGCTACACGACCGGCGGCGTGGCCGCGGGCGACTACGACGGCGACGGACTGGTCGACCTGTACGTGACCCGCCTGGACGACCGCGACATCCTGTACCGGAACCGCGGTGACGGCACCTTCTCGGATGTCACCGGGGACGCCTTCGGACCGGCTCACCTGGCCGGCGTGCAGTCCAACGGCGCCGCTTGGGGAGACATCGACAACGACGGCGATCTGGACCTGTACGTGACCAGCCTGTTCTCGCACCGCTTCCACCTGTTCGTGAACGACGGCGCCGGCTCGTTTTCCGAGGAGGCGGTGGCGCGCGGCGCGGCAACCGAGGGCGACGACCTGCACTTCGGGTTCAGCGCCGTCTTCGGGGACTACGACCTGGACGGCTACCTGGACCTGCACACCACGGAGTGGCGATTCCTGCGCCAGATGACCGTCGGCGCCCAGAGCAACGCACGGCTGCTGCGCAACCTGGGCGCGGAAGCGCCGGGCAGTTTCGAGGACGTGACGCGGTATGCCGGCGTCTCCCAGCACCGGATCATCGCCGTCAACCCGCTGGCCGAGGGCCAGAGCCTCACGTCCACCTTCGCCCTCCTGGACGACGACCTCTATCCCGAGTTGGTGATCGTCGCCGACCACAACGCCAGCCAGCTCTACTGGAACCGCGGCAACGGGCGCTTCGTCCACGGTACGACCGGGGCGCGGGTCGGTACCGACGAGTATGGGATGGGGTCGGCGGTGGGCGACTACGACGGCGACGGCCGCCTGGACTGGTTCGTGAGCGCCATCTACGAGGAGGGCGTGCCCTACCGAGACGGCAACCGGCTGTACCGCAACCTGGGTCGCGGCTTCTTCGAAGACGTCACCGACGCCGCCGGAGTGCGGGACGGATCCTGGGGCTGGGGCACCACCTTCCTGGACTACGACAATGACGGCGACCTGGATCTGGTGCTGGCCACCGGCGTGGACTACGCCGACGCGGTCCCCTACACCGCCAACACCACCGGATTCGCCGACGACCCGATGCGGCTGTGGCGCAACGACGGCAGCGGCCGCTTCACCGAGGTGGCGCAGCAGGAGGGGCTTACGGCCACCGGTGTCGGCACCGGGCTGGCGGCGTTCGACCTGGAGCCGGACGGCGACCTGGACCTGCTGGTCGTGCACAACAGCGGCCGCCCGGTGCTGTACCGCAACGACACCATTCGGCCGGGGGACGCGGGGCCGAACCGCTGGCTGCAGCTCCGGTTGGAGGGCACGATGTCCAACCGGCAGGGGGTCGGCGCGCGCATCACCGTCACCCCACGCGCGGCAGAGCCGGAACGGCGCCTGGTACAGGTGCTGGGCGGCAGCAGCAACTACCTGGGCCAGAACGAGGCGATCGCCCACTTCGGCCTGGGGCCCGGCCTGGAGCCCGTCGCCACCGTGGAGATCGAATGGCCGGGCGGCGCCCGCCAGATTCTGAATGAGGTGGCCGCCAACCAGCGGTTGCTCGTCAGGGAGCCGGTTTCGCCCGCTCCCTGACCTCCGGGGGAAGGGCTATCCTTCCCGCGCGTACCACGCCGCCAGCGCGGTGCGCATCCTATCGTCGAACCCGAGTCGGGGGCGGCGAGCGCTTCTCACGGGGAGTGGTCGAGCACGTGGGTCATCAGCGACGGGATGCCGGCGACCCAGACGACCGGCGGCAGTTGGCCCGGCGGGCTCCAGATGTAGCCCAGCCGGTTCAATTCCTCGCGCGCAGCCAGGCGACCCGCGGCGTCGGCGCCGGTCGTGGCGAGGGCGGCGTCGATGGTGTGATCGGAAGCGGAGGCCGCGGCGCCAGCCTGGAACAGCGGCCCCGTCGCCACGGCCGCGGCCAGCAGGCCGCGGGCCTCCAGTTCTCGATAGCGATCCTGGTAGTAGTCCGTAATCCGGGCCGCCACCTCGAGCCGAGCCGCATCCGCGTGTGCGTCGGTCAGCCGGGTCGCGCCGGTAGCCAAGCGTTGGTCCCACAGTGCCTCGCCCCAGAGCTGGATGAAGTACGGGTAACGCTGGCTGTCCTCGACCACGGCATCGAGCGTATCGACGTCGATGCAGACGTCATGGGCATTCAGCGGCTCGGCCAGAGCGGCGCGGGCGGCGGCAGGGCTCAGCAGTCCGATACCCAGCCGCCCCTTGCCCAAGCGGCTCCAGAAGGATGCATCCATGGCGCCGAGATGTGAAGGCAGGCCGGGCGTCCCGACCATCACGAGCAGGAATGGCGCCTCTTCGCGCACCCGTTGACTGACGTTCAGCAGCGTTCTGCCCACCTCCAGGTCCAGCGTGTGCGCCTCGTCGATCAGCACGGCCAGCGGCTTCTTGCGGCACCGGGCGGCAAGCTCGGTCCGCAGGTTCCTCACGCCCGGTGACGGCGGGGCCCACTCGACCGAGCCGACCGCCGCCACGCCCAGTTTTCGGGGCACCAGCTTCGCCATCGGCGACGGCGGAGACAGAAGCTCGACCAACTCGTCACGGGTGGGGATGTCGTTCGGGGTGAGGGTTGCCACATCCACTTCCGCGTCGTGGTCTCGGCAGGCGCGCTCGAACCAGTTGAGCAGCACGGTCTTGCCGTTGCCGCGCGGCCCTACCATCACCACGTCGTGGGGTGGAGACGCGCCGCCGAGCAGGTCAGCCAAACATTGCGTCAGCACCGCCTGCTCCCTTTCGCGTCCAGTGAGTGCCGGCGGCGTGGCGCCCGTGCCGGGACTGAACACCCGTGACACCGCCGCCTTCATGCCGACCCCAACGTAGCCCGACGTGCCGTCACCGACAATCCTGTCCCGTCCCGGTGTTCGCCGGCCACAGGATGAGGTGCTCGGGTGGTCGTTGCACTATCAGCGGTTGCGCTACCATCGATCGATGCCGCGATGGCGAAGCCCCGAGGAACTCGTCGAGATCGGACTCGCGAGAAGTCGCGTGCTCATGGTGAACGAGGGACATGACGGCTTGAGGCGCTGCACGCGCACGCGCGACATCGGCGTGCGCATGATCGCGCCCGCGCACACGGCAGGCGTTCGTCACTTGGCGATGGAGGCTCTCACGCCGGACTTTGCGGCCGCAGCGAACCGGGAGCGACGCCTCGGACCCGGCAGCGGTTGTCTGGCCCAATCCGATCTGCGAGCGCTGATGATGACAGCGTTGAAACATGATTGGTCGCTGATCGCCTATGAGATCGATATAGAGAGCATCAGTCCCGGGCGCTTGCCTTCCCTGAACGAGCGTGACGAACAACAGGCCCTCAACTTGGCTGCCGCATTCAACGGAATCGCTAGTCGCTCCAAGATGATGGTCTGGTGTGGAGGGGCACATCACCACAAGAGATCCATGAGATCCCACGAGGGCGTATATGAGCCGATGGGTTCACGGTTCCGACGCACCGCCCGGGTCACGCCGTTCTGCATTGATCAGACCGTGACCATCCGCTCGAACGCTCCTGACCGCGAGTCTCCGCCGGCGACGCGCAACCGTCGCGTGCTGCAGCGATACGGCGGTACCGCCGGGTTCCTCCTTGAAGAGCCCCGTTTGCCTCTGACTCCCGTGCGCTGGTTCTACCGAGGCGTCGACGCGGTCATCTACTCACTCCACAACAAGCTGGCTTAGCGCGTTCTGTCATACCAGGCCGCCTGCGCGGCGAACATCTCGTGGTAGAGCCCGCGACGTTCGAGTAGCCGCTCGTGCGTGCCGTCCTCGACGATGCGGCCGTCCCGCATCACCAGGATCCGGTCGGCCAGCCGTGCCGAGCCCAGGCGGTGCGTGACCAGGATCGCCGTGCGACCGGCGGCGATCTCCATGAAGCGCTCGTAGACCGCCTGTTCCTCCAGCGGGTCGATCGAGGCGGTCGGCTCGTCGAGCAGGATCACGTCGTGCTCCCGGAACAGCCCTCGGGCGATCGCCACCCGCTGCCATTGCCCGAGCGACAGGTCGCGCGTCCCGAACTCGCGCGACAGCATGAGGTCCAGTCCTTCCGCTCCCTGCCACAGCTCCGCGGGCACCCCGCCCCGTTCGAGCGCCCGGGTCACCGCCTCCTCGTCCTCCGCGCGGGTCGCGTCGGCCAGGACGACGTTGTCCCGCAGCGTCATCTGGTAGCGCTGGAAGTTCTGGAACACGGCGGAGGTGCGTTCGCGGATGTCCTGTCTGGTCGCATCCCTGGTGTTGACGGTGCCGCGGATCACGTCGCCGCCGGTCGGCACGAAGAGCCCCAGGAGCAGCTTGGCCAGCGTGGTCTTGCCGGCGCCGTTGGCGCCGACCAGCGCCACCGTGGTGCCGGGCGCGAGGTCCACGTTCACGTCGCTGACGGCGGCCATGTCCGCCCCGGGATAGGTGAATGACGCGTTCCGCGCGGTCACGGCCCCCCCGGTCCTCCGTCCACGATCACCCGCCGGCCTGCCTTCGTCGCGATCCAGGAACTCGACCAGGTGGGATGCCTTGATGCTCTGGCGGTACGACACCCCGAACCCCTCCATGATGCCCTCGGCCATGAGCATGAACCGGCTCATCGCGTAGACGACCACGGCAAACGCGCCGACACCGATGCTTCCGCCCGCCAACAGCAGCGCCGCCAGCACGAACGAGCCCCCGTACCCGAGGAGCGTCAGGAACCCGAGTCCGAGATCGATGAGCCCAACCCGGAGGTCCTCTCGCCAGCGCGCCGCGTTGAAGCGGCTCAGCACCGCTCGATACCGCTGCAGCAGCCGGGACCCCGCGCCCAGAACCCTCGTCTCCTTGAAGTACTCCCGATCGGTCAGGCAGCGCTCCAGATATTCGAACTCCCTCTGCAACGGCACCGTCCTGCGCTCCAGCCGGTAGTAGCGGCTGCCACGGATGAGGTGACTGGCGATGCGGGGCGCGAAGACGAAGGGAACGATCAGTGCCAACGGTGGAGCGAGCGAATGAAGGTAGACTCCAGCCGCCGCAGACAGCGTCAACATGGCCATCGGGTCCAGGAACGCCACCAGCATCCGAAGCGCTCCCTCAGGCCCCGTCTTCGCCAGCTCCAAGCGCTCGTTCGCATCCAGGGTCTCGAAGTCGACGACTTCGAGCCGCGCGGCTTTCCGAATGAGGGACTCGGTCAGCACGCCGGTGCCCTTGCCGCCGAGGTACGCGGCAATGGGACGATGTACCGCCTCGACGAGCTCCCGCGCCAGGATCACCAACCCGACAAGAACGATCGCGCCGGCGATCTCGGCCCACCGTTGGTCGGCCAGTGCTGACAGGACGCTTTCCAGCAGGTGGAACACCAGCACTTCGGTGCCGACGAACCCCAGGTCGACGACCGCGATGGCCAGCAGCGGGAGCGGTGCCCTGCGGCCGACAAGCGACGTCACCCGGGCGAGAAGCCGGAAGTACGAACGGCGGCTATCCCGCTTCATACCAGTCCCTCTGCGCCGCGAACATCCGCGCGTACAGGCCGTCCTGACCCATCAGGTTATCGTGAGTGCCGGATTCGACGATCGCACCGCCGTCGACCACCAGGATCCGGTCCGCGATCTTGGTCGAACCCAGGCGATGGCTGATGAACAACGTCGTCAGCCCGGTCGCGGCGCGCGAGTAGGACCGGTACAGCTCGCTCTCGGCCAGCGGGTCGAGGGCCGCCGTCGGCTCGTCCAGGATGCGCACCGGCGCGTCAGCGGCCAGTGAACGCGCCATGGCGAGCCGCTGCCACTCACCCCCCGACACGTCCACGCCGCCGCGCAGTGCCTTGCCGAGGGGAGTATCGTATCCCTGCGGCAGCCGCAGAACGAAGTCGTCGCCGAGGCCGGCCCGCGCCAGGCTCGCCTGCACCGTGGCATCGTCAAGGCGGCCGGCAGCGGCGACTTCGACGTTGTCGCGAACCGTGAGCGAGTAGCGCGCGAAGTCCTGGAACACCACGCCGAACAGTCCGTTCAGGGCGTCCTGCGGCCACTCGGCGATCGGGATGCCGTTGATCAGGATCCGCCCTCCGTCCGGGCGGTACAGGCCCATCATCAACTTGGCGATGGTCGACTTGCCGGACCCGTTTGCGCCGACCAGCGCGTAGTGTCGGCCGACCTCCAGCACAAAGCTGACATCCGTCAGGACCGGCTGCTCGGTGCCGGGATACGTGAAGCTCACTCCGGCGAACTCGATCGATCTGAAAGTCTCCTCAGGCGCGCGCCGCGTGAGCGGGCGCGCCGTCTCGGCCATCGCCGAGAACGCGGTCAGGTCGACGAAGAACTCGCGGTGTTGGGAGAGCCGCGAGGTGATCTGCACAAACTCCTGGGTCACGACCCGTTCGGCCTGCAGGAACGCCATGACCGACGCGACGTAGAACGCGATGTCGATCACGCCCGTCCGCAGCGGCCGAAGCAGCGCGAGCATGGCGCCGATGACCACCACGATCGCCGGAAGGGCCGCTCCCTTGTAGCGGACCCACAGGCGCACGATCCAACGGACGGTCAGCCGGCGCACTTCGTCGTAGACGACACGCCAGCGCGCGATGACGTAGTCACCGAAGTCGAACAGCCCCCGCTCCAGCGCGGCTTCTCTTCCCTGCAGCACCTCCTCTGACAGGTACTCGGCGCGACGCCGTCGTCCCGACAGCCTCCGCTCCAACTCGTAGTGGCGGCGCCCGCTGTGGACGCCCAGCAGCACGAACGGAACCGTGATCGCGACCGCCGCCGGGACGATCCACCAGCCCAGCCGCGCCAGCACCGCGGCGATGCCGATCACCCGCACGGCCAGCGCCGCCAAGCCGACCCCGTCGTCGAATGTCTGCTTGACCGGCCCTCTCTCCGGCGCGGGCCGGGACTCCGCTTCCGGGCCCGCCGCCACCCGCCGCAGCAGGTCCCAGGTCCGCGCGTTCTCGACGTAGTGATACTCCAGGCGCGCCCGCTTGCCGGTCAGATCGGCCCGAAAGCCGCGCCGCAAGCCCGCTTCGATGCGGCTATCCGCCAGCCAGCGGACGACCGACTCGACGACCTGCACCGCGAACAGCGCGGCCAGCGCGACCACCGGTGCGGCGATGGCCGCCGGCGGCAGCTTCCCGCCGGCCACGTCGAGTGCGGTCGCGACGAAGCGCTCGGTCGCCAACACCAGCAGCGGGCCCGTCGCGGCGCCGGCCGCCAGCGTCGCCGCGGCGCGAATCGAGGCGGCCAGCGGCGCGTCCTGGAACACGATCCAGGTCCCGCGTACCAGCCCGTAGCGGCGGCCGCCGAGACGGCGCCCGTCAAAGCGGCGGTCCCGCTCCGACTTTCTCATGCACATCAGATCTTTGTTGTCAGCTTATGCGACCCCGCGCGGCTCCTCGGGGACATGTTCAGGATCTCTTGATCTGAAGCGAGTGATGCCGGCTACCGACATACGACGCGGAGCATCAAGCCGCCTCTGACGCCGCTGGCCACGCCCAAGCCCGACGGACGAGTCAGCAGTGGCGGTCTGAAACACCAGGTTTGGCCGTTGAGTCGCCTGCTGGCTCGGCGGCGCTCTCTACCGCGATCAACCGATCTTCATACCGTTTCTGTAGTTCGATATAGTAAGCCACGAGCCGTTCGGGATCATGGTCAACGCGCGCTGAAATGCGGTGGCGCAGCTCTCGAACTTCGTCGATCACCGGATCAGCCTGACTCTGCTTCATCCCTACCTCCAAGTAGCTCCATGGGCGTCACCAATGCCGGCACAAATAGCCCCATTAGTACGTCTATGCGGCGAATATGACCGAACTTGTTTGCGTTCGCCAGATGCCGGCAATTCCAGGTGACCAGGAAGTCGCATCTATGAAAGGACGCCAGCGCAAGGTGGAGCGCATCGCCACCGGGATCGGCTGGCATCACCTTGTGCTGGATGTACGTCTGCACGATCTCGGCAATCGCCGACTCGATCGGCAAGAGAGGCAAGTTCTGAACAAGGGTCAGCCGTCGTTCGCCGCGCTCTGATATACCGCCTGTGAGCTCGTCCAGTACGGCCAAACTGGTGACCAGTTCGTATCGGTCAGAAGCGTCGCTCCACCACTGCCGCGTCCACTCACGTCGAGCAACGACTTCAGGAGCGATACGACGTTCCACGTAGAAACTGGGGATAGTAGTCTCGACGTAGACACGTGGTTTGGTCACGGCTATACCATACCGTACCGTGGGGACCATGACCATGAAATACCGCTTCGCCCAGATGACCATGCACGAGGTCAAGGACGCGGCCCGACAGGATCGCGTGGCCGTCCTGCCCGTGGCAACCTACGAGGACCACGGCGCGCACCTGCCGGTCGACACGGACGTCGTGCTGGCGACCCGCATCTGCGACCGGGCCGTGTCCCGGATCCCGCGGGAGGCCATCCTGGTGCCGGCCGTTCCGCACGGCTACAGCCCGCACCACATGGACTACCCGGGCACGCTCACCATCGGCTGGGACACGTTCATCCGCTACGTGCGGGACGTGTGCTGCAGCCTTGCCCACCAGGGCTTCGTGCGCATCCTGATCGTCAACGGGCACGGCAGCAACGCCTCGCCCCTCGACCTGGCGGCGCGCCTTGCAAACGTGGAGTACGAAAGCCGCATCCTCTGCGCCTTCGCCAGCCACTGGGACCTGCGGCGCGTGAAGGAGGCGGCGCGGACCCTGCGGGACTCCGACTTCAACGGCGCTGCCCACGCCGGCGAGTACGAGACGTCGCTCTACCTGGCGCTGGAGCCCGACCTGGTCGACATGTCGAAGGCCGTGGACGAGCGGACGCCGCTGCCGCCGAGCTTCAGCATCGACCTGCTGGAAGGCGCCCACCCGCAGGGGTCGGCCGCCCGCCTCATGCCCCACTGGAGCAGCCTCACGGCCAGCGGCGTGATGGGGGACGCGACGAAGGCGACGAAGGAGAAGGGTGAGCTGTTCCTGGAAGCGGCCGTCGAGGGCCTGATCGAGCTCATCCGGGAGCTGAAGGCCACCCCGATCCCCGTCCGCCGCGACGGGCACGGTGGAACGCCGCCGCGATCGACCGCCTGGACCTGAGCGCTACCGGTCCAGTCCCTCCGGCACCCCATACGGCGGCGCGATGAGCGCGTGGTTGTCGGAGTTCGGCACCGGCCAGCCCTGACCGCCCAGAACGCGGAACTCTTCTTCCTTGCCGCACAGCCAGCAGAACATCTCCGCGTTGTCGATGGTGTCCCGATGCTGCTGGCGATAGGTGAGAGGCTCGCCGAACCCGTAGTCCGCGGTCGCGAAGTCGAAGCCCTCTTCGCGGATCCAGTCGCGCTCCGGCGTCACGGTGCGGAAGTAGTTGTACTTCAGGTTGTTGCGGACCCCGGAGCCGGTCGACGCGCTGCGGCGATGCCAGATCGAGTAGACCGTCAGGAAGATCGTCCCCGCCGGCGCGGTGGTGTAGTGCGACCCGCGGATCCCGCCGTAGTGGCCCATGTAGTTCTGCGGGAGCTGTCCGTTGGTGTAGAGGAAGTGGGAGCCGGGCAGCACCTCCGTCGGGCCCATCTCCCGCGGGACCTCCTGCGGGTAGTAGAAGACCTGCAGGTACTTCAGCGCCGGGCCGTGCGGTGAGTTGCCGTCCCGGTGCCACTGCTGCCGAGGCATGGGACAGGTCACCCGGTGATTGCTCACCAGGACCGGCAGGCCGAAGTCCCTGCCGAGCAGCGAGCGCACCGCCCCGGCGGCGTCGGGCTGCAGGATGACGTTGTCCATGAACCAGTCCTGCTCCAGGATCTCGCTCGGCTCGCTGCCTCTGTTCTCCACGAACTCGACCGTGCGCCGGTTGATGTCGTCTCCGACGACGGCCTCCAGCATCAGGAACCCCTTCTTGCAGAAGTCCAGAACCTGCCTGTCGGTCATGGTCGGATCGCAGTCGTGCAGCCTCATGTCGCCTCCCTCCACTTCTCCAGGATGAACTCGCAGCCCAGTCCGTAGGTGCGCCGGTCGTCCAACAGGATCGCCATCTCCGGGAACTTGACGATCCGCCATCCGTCGGCCAGCGCCTCGCCGACCGTCTGGTACGGCCAGTCATCAGGGTCGTCCGGGCCGTCGGTGAACTTGCCGTCGACGAACATGCTCATGCCGATCACCCTGCTCGTCATCGAGGTCTGCTCGGCCTGCAGGTAGAGCAGGTCCTGCCGGCCGCCCGCAAGCCCGTCGGCCAGCTCCGCGATGCGCCGCAAGCTCTCCTCGCGGAGCGCGCCGCGCCGCAGCTCCTCCACACACACCGCCACCTGGCGCTTGATCTCGTCTCTCATATCCCACCGAAGTGCGAAGATCCTGTCATTTCACCACAATTCTGCTTCGTTCCCCTACCGCGAATCAAGACGACTGGGAGCGAGTGCCCGAGTTGGCGGTACGGCGAAGACGGAGATTCGCACCGGACACTTCCGCAGCCGCACGGACAAGGGAGTAGATACGGGAGCAGTTCCTGATCTGCGTACGCATGGCGCCGCACACCATCTCGTTGAGCCAGATGGCGGACACGCAAGGACGATCGCACGACTCTGGTGCGGCAGAGCAAACATCCTCTCGCCTGTGATACGCTACAATCCGGGACGCAAGAGTGCACGCGCGTGGCGAGCCGATAGCATGTCCGTCGCATTGCGTGCCAGCTCACGCATGGCTCGGGCACCAGATGTCACCATCTTGCGATGATCTGACCGATGGAGCTGACCGACTATGAAGCTAAACTCTCTCAATATCGCGGGCTTCAGAGGTATCTCAGAGCTCGAACTGGAATTCCCTGAACCGATCAACGTGCTGGTGGGAGTTAACGGCGCGGGCAAGTCCTCGGTCCTGGACTGTGCGGCTATTATGCTATCGCGTCTTATTGGAAGGATGCGCTCTTCCACCGGCACCGGACGGTACTTCGTCGACAACGACATCACCAATAATGTCACCGAGACGCGGAACAGGATTGAGGTCTCTTTTCACGGTGAGTCCGTTCATTGGAGCGTCACCAAATCCCGGAGAGGCAGGAAACGACAAACGATCACGAGACTCGTGGAGCTACGCCGGAGCATGGATTCATTCCTCTCTCAATTGGAAGAAAACGAACTCCTCAGCCTCCCACTTGCGGTCTACTATCCTGTCAATCGCGCGGTACTGGATATCCCTCTGCGGATAAGAAAGCGGCATCAGTTCGATCGACTGGCTGCTTACGATCAAGCGTTGTCGGGGGCATGGAGTAGTTTCAGGGTCTTCTTCGAGTGGTTCAGGGACCGCGAGGATCTGGAAAACGAGCGGCGCACGGAAAAACCGGAATTCCGCGATCCGCAACTTCAAGCGGTAAGAAGAGCTGTCGAGAGGTTACTTCCCGGCTTCCACGGCCTCAAGGTAAAACGATCCCCGTTGCTCCGAATGGTAGTCGACAAACGAGGCGAGGAGCTGATTGTCAGCCAGCTTTCGGACGGCGAGAAGTGCACACTTGCGATGGCAGGCGATCTGGCTCGCCGTATGGCCATCGCCAATCCAGCCGCTGAGAATCCCCTCGAAGGCGAGGCCGTCGTCCTGATCGATGAAATCGATCTCCATATGCACCCAGCATGGCAGCGCCACATCACTACCGCACTAAAGGAGACCTTTCCTAACTGTCAGTTTCTATTGTCAACCCACTCGCCACAGATTCTCAGCCACTTGGATCGGCAGTGCATCTGGATCCTGGAGAGAACCACATCGGGCGTCAACGCCAAACGACCGGAAGACGCCTATGGTCACACAGCGAGCAGGATACTCGAGGACATCATGCAGGTGCCTGCGCGTCCACAAGAAGTCAAGGAACGTATGACCGATCTCTTCTTGGCGATAGAACAGGGAAACATGACGTCTGCCAAGCGTCTACTGAGCGATATGCGGCAAGCGATCGGGCGCGACCCGGACCTGGTGAAGGCGGATGTCCTGATCCGCCGAAGAGAGGTCCTTGGGGCATGAAGCGGATCGTGAAGTCCGTGGAGCCCCACGACTTCGTGCAGTGGAAGAAGCAAGACAAGATGGCCCATCGACCGAACTGGAACAGGGTGCCGAACGCGATCAGGCAGAGCGTACGTGAGTCGCTCATGCGAGAGCAAGGGTTCATTTGTTGTTATTGCGAGTCGTCGGTTTCCACGACCGACAGCCACGTGGAACACTTTCGCCCCAAAGAATGCTTCGCCGACCTTCAGCTCGACTACATCAACCTCCATTGTTCCTGCCAACAGGATCCGGCACCGGGTGAGCCGCGTCACTGCGGGCATCGGAAGGGAAGCTGGTTCGACGAAGAGCTGCTGGTTTCTCCTCTCGACCCCAATTGCGAAGAGCGTTTCAGGTTCACTGCCAACGGCGACATATTTCCTCGCCAGAACGATCCGTCGGCACAGACGACCATCGACCGACTGGGGTTGGGTTTGCCGAAGCTCAACGCGCTGCGTGCCGCTGCCGTCGATGCGCTCAGCGACCTATGCATGACCGATATCAGGAAACTCTTGGGGAGAGGACCGGATGGGCGATTCCTGGCGTATTACACCACGATCAGACAGGTCCTGAGGACATGAACCGAGGACCGTGGGAAACGCCCACGACCGGGAACTCCGCGATGCGCAGGTTACTGCATCCGTACGGGATCAGGGTCAGTTTCTCGGCGCCGCCGTCGCCGTCGACCGGGCTGCGGGGCATCGGGCCGGCCGACCCGCCCTCGGACGTCCACCCGGCCACGCGGCGGCCGGAGACCGCGGCGCTCACCGGCGGCGCGTCGGGAGAGAACACGGGCGAGCCGATGGGGTGCTCGCTGAAGCTGACGGCATCGCCCACCTCGCCATCGCCCAGATCGAGCGCAAAGTTCCACGCGGTCGTGGGGTGGACCTCCCAGTCGGCGTGGGGCGGCTCGCGATGCGGCAGGTCGCGGTTGATCCGCTGCCACCGCTCGCCGATGCGCAGCGCATACAGCAGCGGTCCCCGCGCCACGCAGACCGCGCCGTTCGGCCGCGGGACGATGCGCGGCGCCATCGGCAGTGACAGCACGATCGGCGTCTCTCCGCTCCACCTGCGCTCGACCGTGTGGAACGCCGCGGTCTGCGCGACCGACGCGCGCCGGCCGTCGACCTCAATGGTGGCGCCGTGCGCCCAGCCGGGAATGCGCAGCAGCAGCGGGAAGCGCGCCGGCCGCTCCGCGCGCACCGTGAACCGCAGCTCCTCCCGGAACGGGTAGTCGGTGCGCAGGTCGATGCGCACCGGCACGCCGTCGATCTGCGTATCGAGGGTCGACGGCGCGTAGGCGGCCGCCACGATCCCCCGTTCCGCCGAGCGCATCCACAGATGGGCCGCGAACTTCGGCCACGCCTGGCTCAGGTTGGCCGTGCAGCAGCCGTAGTTGGGCTCCAGGCCGAAGACGTTGGCGTCCGGCCCGTTGGTGTTCCACAGGCGGTCCTCGCGCACGCTGCACTCGATCTGGTTCACCTGCTGGTCGTACTGATGCGCCCACATGTCCGGGGAGAAGGTCGCCGGCAGGGCGTTGAAGGCGATGCGCTCCAGGCGGTCCGCCAGCGCCGGATCGCCCTGCACGCCGATCAGCCACTCAAGCGAGTACAGATACTCGGCGACCGCGCACAGCTCGGTGCCGTGGCTGGGGTCGGTTCCGGCCAGACACTCGTCTCCGGTGAACACGCCCGTCGCCATCCCGTGGTGGCGGTCGAGGGCTTCCATCATGGTCCGCGCGGCCTCCCGGTCGGCATCGTCGCCGGTCAGCCGCCACCACAGCGCGCCTTCCTTGAGAGCCATGGCGTTGTTCACCACGTGGCCGTCGAAGCTCCAGCGGCCCTTCTCGTTCGGGCTGGTGCGCGGCCACTGCCGGAAGTACCCCTGCCAGTCGAACCCCTGCGCGCGCAGCCGCATGGCCAGATCGATCAGCCAGCGCTCACCGGTCCGCTCGTGGAGCCACCAGATCGACACCAGGAACTCGAACCACCGGTACTGCCCCCACAGGGACAGCGGGTGGCGGTCGATGTGACGGTCCAGACCGCGGAGCGCCCGCTCGACGCATCCCGGAACACGCTCGTCCGCGGTGGCATGGTGGTAGCCCACAAGCATCTTGAGCGCCAGCGCCTGCGACCACAGGTCCGCCGCATCCGCGCGCTCGGCCACCCGCGGCCCGAGCCAGCCGTCCTCATGCTGGTGTTCGAGGATGTAGTCCAGATATCCGCCGATCCGCCGCTGCAGCGGCTCGTCGCGCAGCAGCCACGCGAGAGGAATGACCCCGTCGAGCCAGTAGGGCATCCGCTCCCACCCCTCGGCCGTGCCGCCGATCCAGGCGCTCTCGGCGATGTCCGGCCAGAACCGGTCCAGGTTGCCACTGAGGCCGGTCGCCTGGATGCGGAGCTGCTCGGCCAACCAGCCCCGCGGCGAGATGGCCGCGAGCGGAACCGGGCGAAAACGAAGTTCGTGCAGATTCACGATCCCTCCTCGGCTACCCCCAGGCTCGCGGGCGGCTTTAGCGGCAGATCGATCACCATCTCCGTGAACCGGCCGGGCTCGGAGTTGACCTGGATCGTCCCGCCGTGCTCCCGCACGATGTCGGCGGACATCGCCAGGCCCAGCCCGGTGCCCTTGCCGGCCGGCTTCGTGGTGAAGAACGGCGTGAAGATCTTCTCCACGATCTCCGGGGGCATGCCGTCCGCGTTGTCCTTGATGCGGATCACGGCGCGCTCCTCGTCGCGCTTGCTGGCGATCCACAGGGTCGGCTCATAGGGACTGCCCTCCGGCTCCCCGGACTCACCGCCACGCCGTTTCTCGTCGGTGGCGTCGCAGGCGTTGGCGACCATGTTCAGGAACACCCGGCCGAGGTCCTGCGGGATCACGGACAGCTCCCCCATCTGCGGGTCGAGGTCGAACTTGATGTCGAGCTGGAACTCCGGGTCGCTCGCCCGCGCGCTGTGGTAGGCGAGCCGCATGTACTCCTCCAACAGGCCGTTGATCTCGACCTTCAGGACCTCGGCCGAGTGGCGGCCCATCATGAGCATGTCGTGCACGATGCGGTTCGCGCGGTCACCATGCGAGCGGATGCGCCCCAGGTTGTCGACCAGGTCGCCTGAGATCTCGGCCAGCAGTGAGCGCTGCTCGTCGTCCAGCTTCTCGCCGCTCTCTTCGAGCACCTCCTTGAGCTCGTCGATCAGCTCCTCGGAGGCCTCGGAGAAGTTCTTGACGAAGTTCAACGGGTTGCGGATCTCGTGCGCGACGCCGGCCGTCAGCTCGCCCAGGGCGGCCAGCTTCTCGCGCACCACGATCTGGTCCTGGGCGCGGCCCAGGTCTTCGAGCGCCTTCTCGAGTTCCTCGTTCTTGCCCTGCACCTCCTGGGCCAGCCGCTCCACCAGGTTCAGCCGCTGCACCTCCAGGGCATGGCGGCGGAACACCTCCAGCGCCGCGGCCATGTCGGCCACCTCGTCCCGGCCGCCGATCTCTACCCGCGCCTCCAGGTCTCCGCCGGCCATGCGCCGCATCCAGTCCGACAGCATGCCCAGCCGGCGCAGCAACACCCTGCCCACGAACAGCCAGGCGATCAGCAGGGCGCCGACCACGCTGATGGCGCTGATCACCAACAGCAGCGTGCGCGCGGTCAGGATCGCCTGAGTCGAAGCCTGCGTCGCTTCCCGGGTGTGCCCGTGCGCGGTGTCGACCAGCTCGTCCACCACCGCCACCAGCTCCACCGCCAGGTCGCGGTTGCGCGCCAGCAGATCCCGTTGCCGTTCGCCGAGCCGGAGCTCCCGCGTGCGCAGGTCGAAGCCGCTCTCCCCGTCCAGGCCCAGCGCCAGCAGGCGGGCGAAGATCGGCACCACCTCGGCCCGCAGCGGGGACTCCTCCAGCGCCGCCAGACTGCGCTCGATGCGGCCCGCGGCGGACTCGAACCGTTCGCGCAGTGGCTCGATGGACGAGGCGTCCTGCAGGTTGAAGGCGCTCGCCAGGAGCTGCGAGGCGATGTTGCCGTCCGCCTGCAGGTCGGCCAGCCGGCGGTAACGGCCCAACTCCTCCTCGGACAGGTGTTCCGCGCGCGGCGCCGGGGGTTCGCCGAGGGTGTGGTAGCCGGTGATGGTATAGAAGAGTTGATCGTCGATCGCGGGAATCACCAGCTCGTCCAGGCTGCCGCGCAGCGCGGCCAGCTCCGCGCGTAGCGCGCCGCTCCGGTCGTGCAGCGGGAACAGCTCGGTCATGCCTGCCTGGATCTCCTCGATGTTGGACAGCAGCGTGTCCGCATGGGCGCGCACCCGGGCGATGGTGGCCGCATCGGCGCCTGCCTGCTGCAGTCCGTCCAGGTCTTCCTGCAACGCGTCGTGGGTGTCGATGATGCGGGAGGCAACGGCAGCGAATTCCTCACGCGTCGCCGCGGTGGTCAGCCGCGGAGCGGCGGCCACCAGGTTGCTGGCCGATTGCGCCACCCCGAACGCGGCCACCATCTCGGGAACGCTGCCCTCGTTCACTCGCCGCTGCACGCTTGCGACGCGATCGAAGAAGAACCAGCCCACCAAGCTGGCCGCCACGGTGAGCGCCACCGCGCCGCCGATCCCCAGGGAGAACTGGCCCGAAAGGCGGGAACGGTAGTGCAGCGACCGCTGCAGGTGCTTCCTCATCGCCCGTGCAGGGTGGCGGCGGGCCGGTACCTGCCATCCGGACCGATCCGGGTCAGGAACACCGCGTCGGAGCCCTGGTTGTCGGCGGCACCGTAGCGGAGCTCGAAGCCGTCGATGTCGATCACGTCCCTGCCGCGCAGGCTCCCCAGAAAGCACTCCCGCGCGACCTCCGCGCCGCAACCGGCAACCCCCGCGACCGCCAGGCGGCCCGCCAGATATCCCTCGAAGGACACGAAGCCGGGAACCGCCTCCGGGTCGTAGGCCGCCAGGGCGCGCAGATAGGCTCCCACCACCGGCAGGGAGTCGTCGGTGGGAAACGGGACCACCTGGGTGACGTACACACCCTCGCCCGCACTGCCGAGCTCCTCGGCCAGGGCATTGCTGCCCACGAAGGACACGGTGAGGAACGTCGGATCCATCCCGACGTGGCGCGCCCAGGTGATCAACGCCGCCACAGGCCGGTAGGCGCCGATCATGATCACCGCCTCCGGATCTCCGCGCTGCAGGTCCAAAAGGGCGGTCTTCACGGCGGTCGTGTTGCGCGGATAGAGCCCGATAGACACGGGCTCCATGGCGCGCCGGTCCAGCGCCAGCCGCACGCCGCGATAGCCGGCGCGGCCAAACGAGTCGTCCTGGTACAGCACCGCGATGCGGGTCACGTCCAGGTCCTCGGTCAACCGCGCGACCATCTCCTCGGTCTCCTGGTAGTAGGAGGCGCGCAGGTTGAGAATGTTGGCCCATCTGGGATCGCGCAGGAACTCGGCGCCGGTGAAGGGGGCGATGTAGGGCACCCCCGCCTCCGCGGCGACCGGCGTGGCGGAACGCGAGGTGGGCGTGCCGACCGCGCCGATCAGGGCGAACACCTGGTCGTTTTCGATCATGTGGAAGGTGTTGGCGATCGCCGCCTCCGGCTCGTAGGCGTCGTCGCGGGACACCAGCTCCAACCGGCGGCCGTGGACGCCGCCGGCGCTGTTGGCCTCGTGGAACGCCGCCTCGATGCCCAACCGCATGTTCCGGCCCAGTTCCCGTGCCGGGCCCGTGAAGGCGGCGGACTGCCCGAACAGAATGTGCGTGGGCGACACGCCGGGCACCTGTGCGTCGGCCGCCGCGTCGGTCTCGGCGGCGCTCACCTCCTGCTCGGAGCCGGCCGGGGGCGGGGTAACGGCCGGGGGCTCTTCGGCCTGGTTGCAGGACAGCAGGCCCGCAAGCAGCGCCGCACCGGCGAGGATCGCGGCGCCCGCCGCTCCCGGGCGACTCGTGCGCTTCATGCGCTCCGGCGCATCACCGGCGTCGGCTCGCGCCTGACGCTCACGTCCCGAACTCGCCCCGCGAGAGGGTCAGGCAGGTGACGTCGTCCGACTGCGGCGTCTCGCCGGCGAAGGCGTGCACGGCGTCGAACACCGCCTGGCTCGTCGTCCGGCTGTCGCCCGGTGGTGCGCCGGCGAAGATCGCACGCAGACGCTCCACACCGAACTCTTCCTTGGCATCGTCCATGGCTTCGGTGACCCCGTCGGTGTACATGACCAGAGCGGCGCCCGGTTCGATGGTGATGGAGTGCTGGCGGTAATGACAATCGGGCACCACGCCAAGGGCGATCCCGTCGGTCAGGGGCAGCAGTTCGGAACTGCCGTCGGCGTGCACCAGCAGAGGAGAGTTGTGTCCGCCGTTGGCGTAGGTGAACGCCCCGCTCGCCGGGTCATAGATCGCGTAGAACACGGTGACGAACATCGACGCCTCGTTGTCGTCGTTGAGCAGATCGTTGACCTCGCACAACACCTCTCCGGGATCGCCGAGGCCCACGGTTGCGCCCTTCAGCAGGGTCCGCGTGGACATCATGAACAGGGCCGCCGGCACGCCCTTGTCCGAGACATCGGCGATCGCCAGACCGATGCGCCCGTTCTCCAGCGCCATGACGTCGAAGAAGTCGCCTCCCACGGCACGCGCCGACTCCATGTGGCCATGGATCCGGAAGTCAGATCCCTCCGGGAAGCGAGTAGGAAGAATCGACTGCTGCATCTTGCTGGCCAGGCCCAGCTCGTTCTGAAGCACGACCAGCTTGTCCCGCGACGCCAGCGCCTCCCGCCACTCGGCCAGGTGGCGGAGCGTGCGGTCGATGGTTACCCTCAGATCCTCGAAATCGAGCGGCTTGGTGACGAAGTCGAACGCCCCCCGGTTCATGGCCGTGCGGATGTTCTCCATGTCCCCGTAGGCGGACACGATCACGCAGCGCACGTTGGGGTCGACGTCGGGGATCTGCTGCAGCAGGGTCAGCCCGTCCATTTTCGGCATGTTGATGTCGGACAGCACCATGTCGATGTCGGCTTGCTGCTGCAGCATCTCCAGGGCTTCCACCCCGTCAGGGGCGAACACGAACTCGTACCGGCCGGCGCGCACATCGCGCCGCATGCGCTGCCGTATCAGCGGCTCGACATCCGGCTCATCGTCGACTACGAGAATCTTCTGCGGTTGTTTCACGGGGCTCATCGCTATTGCTTTCCCCTGATTCCGACCGGAGCTTACTTCGGCGCGGCTTGCGGAGCAGATGCCTCCATCCCGAACCGCTCGGCGGCCTCCAGGGTCTCCCGAACGTCGTCCCAGGTGGTGGTGTGGTTGATGATACACATCCTGAGCGTGAAGGTCCCATGGACCAGCGTCGAAGACAGGAACGCGCGGTCTTCCCAGAAGATGCGGGAGAGGACCTTGCGATTGATCTGCTCCAGGGCCTCCTCGTCCAGGTCGGCATCCACGGGGTTGATCCGGAAGCACACGATCCCCAGGGATACCGGTGTCATGAGCTGCAGAGTCCGGCTCTCGCGCACGTGCTCCTCCGCGCGGACGGCCAGCCTCATCCCCTTGTCCACCGCGCTACGGAACGCTTCCATCCCGAATGTCTGGACCGACATCCACACCTTCAAGGCGCGAAACGAACGGCTCAGTTGTAGGCCGCGATCGGAGATGTTCGGGTGATTCGCACCCCATATCGTGTCCTGGAGGATGTCATGGTGCACCTCGAACGCGCGCTCCAGGGTACGGGCGTCCTTCACCAGCAACCCGCCGACGTCGTACGGCTGGAAGAACCACTTGTGCGGGTCCAGCCCGACCGAGTCGGCGCGCTCGATACCGCTCAGCAGCCGTTTGCCCCGCTCGGTCACCGCCGCGAAGCCGCCGTAGGTGGCGTCGACGTGCAGCCAGATGCCTTCCGCCTCGCAGTAGTCGGCCACCTCCGTCAGCGGGTCGATGGCTCCCGTGCTGCCCGCGCCCGCGTTGGCGCACACCGCGAGAGGGTTGAACCCCGCGGCGCGATCTTCGGCCACGGCACCCGCCAGCAGGTCCATGTCCAGGCGGAAGTGTCGATCGCTCGGCAGCAGCCGAATGCGGTCCGGCCGAACGCCGATGATCCGCGCGGCGCGGACGTGGGCGCTGTGGCTCTGGTCGCTCATGTACACGGTCGGGCGGTCGGGATGGCCGGCCGCCTCGCGCGCCGCCACGAAGGCGTCAACGCTGGCCGCCGACCCCCCGCTGGTCAACAGACCGCCCGCGCTGTCCGGATAGCCGATCCAGCGTCGAAACCAATCCACCACCAACAGCTCGACGTGGCTCGGACCACTTGCGACCAGCCATGTGAAGGCGTTGACGTTGTATCCGGCGGCCAGGAAGTCAGCCAGTATCCCCGGCCAAGTCGGTGAAGAGGGGATGAACCCAAAGCAGCGCGGGTGGTCCAGTCGAGTCGCGAAAGGGAGGATCTCGCGCGCCGCCTGCTCGATCACCTCCATCGGCGGCCGGCCCTGCTCGGGGGGCTCGGCCACCAGTTGGTGGTCGAGCGCCTGCTTGAACTCTCCTTCCCAGGCGGTTTCGCCGGGCAGGCCCTCGATGCGCTCCACCAGAAGCTCTGCCGTCCGACGCGCCAGATCGAGCATCAGCTCGGGCGTCATCGTCAGGCCATCGCGGACCTGATCGCCGTTATCCGCACGCACGCTAAGACCTCCTCCAGGTGCAGTCGGCGTGCACCACGGCGACCGCGTCTTCCAGATACTCGATGCGATAGGAACAGCTCCCGGCGATTCCTTCGTAATTGCCGGTGCCACCCAGCAGCTCCCAGACGCCCTCGCCGCCGACAACGCCGATGTCGCCATCGTTCCTCACGGCACGCGTATACATGAGGTCACCAGACGTGTCGGTGTCGGTGCACGGCGCCTCCACGTAAATGTCGTCAACCGAGTTCCTGGAAAATACCAAGCACTCCGTATAGCTGTTCGCCCCTTCGACAAACGGACCGCCGCTGCTCTCGACAATCGTCATGGTTCCCTTCAGCGTGCCTCCGGTGAACGTCCGTCCACCGTGATCGACGGTGATATAGTCGTGACGATAACTGCGGAGAGAACGGTACGATCCGCTGTCCTCGGCAACCACGGCCTGCGCCGCCACCATCATCACCGCCGCAACCAGCGCGGTGCCCGTAGCCTTGCCAAAACGCACTTCTTGTCTCCTCTGGGAATCGGGGCGCTCGGCCCCACTCTGATCTCTTCACCAGCATGGCTTAGTCCTCTACCCGGGACAATGACCAACTGGGCGTTCTGGCGCTCCCCTCGGGGTTACGGGCCTCGCCGGTACCATGCAGCCTGTGCGCTGAACATCTCGTGGTACAGCCCGCGCCGTTCGAGCAGCCGCTCGTGCGTGCCGTCCTCGATGATCCGGCCTTCCTGCATCACCAGGATCCGATCCGCGAGCCGTGCCGAGCCGAGGCGGTGCGTGACCAGGATGGCGGTGCGGCCGGCGGCGATCTCCATGAACCGCTCGTACAGCGCCTGTTCCTCCAGGGGGTCGATCGACGCCGTCGGCTCGTCGAGGAGGATCACGTCGTGCTCGCGAAACAGGCCGCGGGCGATCGCGACCCGTTGCCACTGCCCGAGCGACAGGTCGCGTGTCCCAAACTCGCGTGACAGCATGAGGTCGAGTCCTTCCTCTCCCTGCCACAGCTCCGCCGGCACTCCGCCCCGTTCAAGCGCCCGGAGCACCGCCTGCTCGTCCTCCGCGCAGGTCACGTCGGCCAGGACGACGTTCTCCCGCAGCGTCATCTGATAGCGCTGGAAATTCTGGAACACCGCGGAGGTACGCTCCCGGACGTCGCTCCTGGTCGCGTCCTTGGTGTTGACGTTTCCCCGCATCACATCTCCGGTGGTGGGGACGTACAGCCCCAGGAGCAGCTTGGCCAGCGTCGTCTTGCCGGCGCCGTTGGCGCCGACCAACGCGACGGTTGTCCCGGGCGCCAAGTCCGCGTTCACGTCGTCGACTGCGGCCGTGTCCGTTCCAGGATAGGTGAATGACACCTTGCGGGCCGTCACGGTCCCGCCCGTCACCCCTCGGGCACGATCACCCGGCGGCCTGCCTTCGTGACGCTCGAGGAACTCGAACAGATGGGAAGCGGTCGCACTGGCGCGGTAGGACTGCCCGAACATGTCCATCACGGCACGCGTCATCATCATGAGCCGGCTTACCGCGTAGATCACCACGGCAAAGCCGCCGACACCGATGCTCCCGTTCGCCAGCAGGAACGCCGCCAGCACGAAGGAGCCTCCGTAACCGAGCAACACCAGGACGCTCAGCGCAAGATCGATGCCGCCGATCCGGAGGTCTTCGCGCCATCGCTCCACGTTGAAGCGGCTCAGCGTACTTCGGTACCGCTGCGCGAGATGAGAACCAGCTCCCAGGATACGCGTCTCCTTGAAGTACTCGCGATCCGTCAGGCAGCGCTCCAGATACTGAAACTCCCGGAGCATCGGCACCGTCTTTCGCTCAAGCTGATAGTAACGACTTCCTCGAACGAGATGACTCGCAATGCGAGGCAGAAACGTGAGGGGAACGACCAGGGACAACAGGGGAGACAGTGAATGGAGATAGATCGCTGCGGTCGCAAAGAACGTCACTTGGAAGACAGGAAACAGAAAGGTCATCAGCATCGAGACCGCCCCCATGGTCCCGGCTTTGGCCAGCTCCAGACGCTCGTTCGCATCCAGGGTCTCGAAGTCGATGACTTCCAGCCGCCCGACCTTCTGATTCATGGCCTCGGTCAGCACTGCGCTGGCTTTCCCAACGACGTAAGCCGCAATGGGATCCGCCACCATCTCGAGGAGCTCCCGGATCAGGATCACGGCTCCGGCGACCAGAATGGCTCCGGCAATCTCACTCAACCGCTCGGGGTCGGTGAGCTGCGACAGCACGGCCTCCAGCAGATGGAACACCAGCACGTTCGTGCCCATGACCGCCAGGCTGACGACCATCATGGCAAGCAACGGGAGGGGTGCCCCGCGGCCGACCAGACCGATCAGCTTGCCAAGGAGCCGGACGTAAGAATGGCGCCTATCCTTTCTCATACCAATGCCTCTGCGCGGCAAACATCCGCGCGTACAGGCCGCCGGGCCGCATCAGATCCTCATGGCTGCCGGACTCGACGATCGCACCGCCGTCGATCACCAGTATCCGGTCCGCGATCTTGGTCGAGCCCAGGCGATGGCTGATGAACAGCGTCGTCAGCCCGGTCGCGGCGCGCGAGTACGACCGGTACAGTCGCTCTCGGCCAGTGGGTCCAGGGCCGCCGTCGGCTCATCCAGGATGCGGGCCGGTGAGGCAGCGGCCAGCGAGCGCGCCATGGCGAGCCTCTGCCACTCGCCGCCGGACACATCCACGCCGCCGCGCAGCACCTTGCCGAGGGGCGTGTCGTACCCCTGCGGCAGTCGTCCGACGAAGTCGTCACCGAATCCGGCCCGCGCCAAGCTCGCCTGTATCGCCGCATCATCGAGGCGGCCGGCTGTGGCCACTTCGATGTTGTCGCGAACCGTAAGCGAGTAGCGCGCGAAGTCCTGGAACACCACGCCGAACAGCCCGTTCACGGCGTCCTGCGTCCACTCGGTAATCGGGACATCGTTGATCAGGATCCGACCGGCGGTTGGCCGGTAGAGGCCGAGCATCAGTTTGGCGATGGTGGATTTGCCGGACCCGTTGGCACCGACCAGCGCGTAGTGGTGGCCCGCCTCCAGCACGAAGCTGACCTCTCTGAGGACCGGCTGCTCGGTGCCGGGATAGGTGAAGCTCACCCCCTCGAACTTGATTGATCTGAACGGCTCCATAGGCGCGCGGCGCGTGAGCGAGCGCCGCGTCTCGGCCATCGCCGAGAAGGCGGTCAGGTCGACGAAGAACTCCCGGTGCTGGGAGAGCCGCGAGGTAATGAATACCAGTTCCATCGCTACGAGACGTTCCGCTTGCAGGAGAGCCATGGTCGATGCGACGTAGAAGGCAATGTCGATCGCGCCCGCCTGCAGCGGCCGAAGCAACGCCAGCATGGCGGCAATGACCAGCGCGATCGCCGGAGCTTGCGCGCCCTTGTACCGGATCCAGTTGCGGATGTTCACCAGCACGAACGACCTGACCACGCCGACGTGCACGGCACGCCACCGCGCATTCAGGTAGCTTGCATAGCCGAACAGTCCCCGCTCCGCGGCGGCCTCCCTCGCCTGCAGGACCTCGTCCGACAGGTACTCGGCGAGGCGTCGCCGGCTCGCCGCTCGGCGCTCGAACTCGTAGAGACGGCGCCCGCCTCTGACTCCGAGCAGCACGTACAGGACCATGATCGCCACCGCGACGGGGACGATCCACGAACCCAGCCGCGCCAGCACCGCGGCGATGCCGACCACCCGCACGGCGATGGCTGCCAGGCCGATTGTGTCGTCGAAGGCCTGCTTCACCGGTCCTCGCTCGGGCGCCGGCTGGGATTCCATCTGCGGACCCGCGGCGGCACGCCGCAGCAGGTCCCACGTCCCCTGATTCTCGATGTAGTGATACTCCAGGCGCGCCCGCTTTTCGGTCAGGTCCGCTCGGAAGCCGCGCCGCAGGCCTGCTTCGATTCGGGAGTCAGCCAGGGAACGCACGACGGTCTCGAGGATTTCCACCGCGAACAGCGCGGCCAGCGCGATGACCGGCACGGTAATGGCCGCCATGGCGAGTTGACCTCTGGCGACATCGAGCGCCGTAGCGACGAAGCGCTCGGTCGCCAGCACCAGCAGCGGGCCGGTCGCCGCGCCGGCCGCCAGCGTCACCACGGCGCGGATCACGGCGGCCAGCGGCGCGTCCTGGAACACGATCCAGGTCCCCCTCAGGAGCCCGTAGCGGCGCCCGTCGAAGCGGCGGCGCACTCGCATCTCGTGCCGCATCACAGCCCAGCCGCGGGATACGTGGAGCGCCGCGACTCGTTCACGAACCGACGCCCGTTACCGCCGGCGTCTAGATCTAGAGAGCCAGGAAGTCGATGTTGCCGATTCTTCCGGCCGATGTCTTTTTGTGCTTCTTGGCTGCCGTGCTGTCGACCAGCGCCCCCTCGTTGCGGTCCATGCGTGCTTGCAGGGCGCCCATCTGCGGGGGCGTGCAGCGAATGGCCCCGGAGTTGTGCACCTTGGCCAGCCTCTCCATCAGCAGGGCAGGGTCAACCGCTTCGTGAATCGTGACCACTCCTTCGACCAACAGGGTGGCCACCCCGTCCAGGTACGCGAAGCGTTCCGTGGTCAATTCGGCGCTGTCCTCCTCCAGCCACAGGGTGCCATCGTAGAACAGCACCTTGCCCCGCTCCAGATCGCACTTGGGAGCCAGAGAGTCGCGCAAGGTGGCGGGGGCCAGGATCATTCCCGCGCAGCGCAGCTCCTGCAGATTGCGATCTATCTCCTCCGCGGTGACGGCGGGATCTACGGTGACCCGTCCGTCTACGTACATCTTCGGGGTGGCGCTGAACCGAAGGAATGTGCTGTCGATGGTCAGCGCCCGCTCGATGAGCTTGAACCCGGCCGGCAGCAGCGTGAATCTTGCCGACGGGTCGGACATGAGAGAGCGCAGCAACGGTGCGTCATCCTCGTAGCACAGTACCCGACCTGAGACGCTGAGCCACTGAATCTTGAGTTTCAGCAGATCCCCCGGCAGACCCTCCGGTACTATGAGACGCCGGACGTGGAGCGCTGTGTGATCTTCCAGCGCGGCGAGCGCATCGTGATCCAACTTCAGTGATCGGGAGATCGAGACGAGCTTGGCGCCGGCAGGATAGGTCGCGAAGGATCCCTCTTGTTGCCTGGTCTTCGAGCGCAGGGCTGCCGCCACGTTGTCCGGGCAGATGACCGGACCCATGATGAACAGGCGTTCGATGCATTGTTCGATGTCCTCGGCCGATACATCGGTATCCACGGTAACCGGACCCATGATGATCATGCCGAGCGGCTCGGACCTTCCCCGCAGCGCCTTGGCATCGAACCTCACCGGCGCCATCTCCAGCTTGTAGTGAGGCGGCGCTTTGATGGTGCAGCCGAGATTGCCGACGGACAGCGTGTTCACCAGAGCCGCAGTGTCGGGGCCGTGGACCAGCACTCCGAGATTCCCGATGCGCCTGATTCCGCGCAGCGCCGCCTCATCCGCCGCTCGAATGTCCAGGACGCCGACGTTGCCATAAGAGACTCCCTGCTCCTCGTTGCTCATACCTTTCCTCCTGAATTACAGATATCGTTCCACCTGCTCGCGCAGACGCCTGCGCGCGGCATGCAATCGCGAGCGCACGGTGCCGTGGGGAATGCCCATTTGGCGGGCGATCTCCGCGGCGGTCATCCCCTGCACGTACCGGCGATACCACAGATCGCGCAGCGACGCCGGCAGGATCCCCAGAAGCTCCTGAACCTGCAGGGGCAGGGATGGATCGACAGCGCCGTGCTGCGGATCGTCAGCGAGCGTGGCGATCAGGGCATGTTCCCGTAGGCTCCGCCGGTACTGATCGATAAAGATGTTCTTCAGCACCCGCCGCAACCACGCCCGGCGCTGCGGGAGGGACAGCACGCCCAGCAGCGGGAGGTGGCTCCAGGCACGGATGAAGGTCTCCTGCACCAGATCGTCGGCCCAGTCCCGGTTGCGTACCAACGACATGGCATACCGATGCATCGGTTCCTCAAACTCGTCGAACAGTTCCGCGAACGACACCGCTCCATCCCATTACCATACAATCGTCCCTCGTTTGCCCCCGCTTCTGCATAGATAACGAACAAGCCGCCGACAGTGTTCGGGCGCGGCACGGAATTCGTCGACTGACGTTCGGAGACGGACTATGCTGCCGGCATGACGATGGTGAGCGTGCACGAGGCCGTGCCGCAGCTCGCCCGGCTGGTCGACCGGGCGCACGCCGGGGAGGAGATCGTGATCGCCAAGGCGGGCGTTCGCTGCGTCCGGCTCGTGCCGCTCCAGACGCCTCCGCCTCGCGAGCTGGGGCGCCATCGCGACCGCGACGGCGCGGTGCCCGACACGTTCCGGAAGCCGCTCGACGAGACCGAGCTCGCGGCCTGGGACGAGGGCGGATGAGGCTGCTGCTGGACACCTGCGCGCTGCTGTGGGCCTGGGCAGAGCCCGAGAAGCTCAGCAGCCGGGTCCAGGGACTGCTGGAGGATCCCCACAACAAGGTGTGGGTCAGCGCAGCGAGCGCCTGGGAGATCGCGACGCAGCACCGGCTGGGACACTACCCTGCCGGCCGCAACGTCATCGAGGAGTGGGACGAGCGGCTGGCTCAGGACGGCTTTCGCCAACTGACCATCGCCGGCGTGCACGCGCTGTGCGCGGGCTCCCTCCCCCACGCTCACCGCGATCCCTTCGACCGCATGATCGCCGCGCAAGGCATGGTGCAGAAGATCAAGGTCGCGACCCCCGATCCCGCGATCGGTGCGCTCGGCGCAGACACGATCTGGTGACGGTCCCGGACGCGCCGCGTTGTTGACAGGATCGCCCGCAGCGAGCAGCGTGCATCCATGGACACGAGCAAGCTGGCCGACGAGCTGCAGGAGTGCGTTCGGCTGCTGGAGACGGACCGACTGCCGGCGGAGCGGCTGCGCGCGTGCGCGGAGGCAGCCCACGCGCTGGGCGGCAACGGCCAACGACAGGACGTCCTCTACCTGTGGACGTTGTTCTCCTCGGTCACCTCCAAGGTCAACGGCATGGCCCTGGTGGAGGACGGCGAGGTCAAGGCGTGTCCGGAGGATCCCGAGGACTGGCCGTACCAGAGCGTGCTGGAGGCGATGAACGACGGATGGCGTATCATCAGCTTCCCGAACATGGCGCTGATGATGGATGACTCGAAGACCTACGGCCTGGGCAACGAGTTCATCCTGGAAAAGCTGCGCGGCGCGCCAGCCGAGGAGTAGATCGATGGCGCTCACCGGCGAACAGCTCGATCGATTCCATGCCGACGGCTACCTGCCGCTCGGCGCGGTGATGAGCGCCGGGGAGCTGGAGTCGCTCAGCCGGCGCACGGACGACCTGACCTCCGGCCGCGTGCCTCCGGGCCGGGTCGGCTTCCAACTGGACAAGAAGTGGCGCCGCACCGGTTACGACTCCACCGGCTACGCGTACGCCGGCGCGTCCGACGGCTACCGAAAGATCGGCGGGCTGGAGTGGGACCCGGTCTTCTACCCGGTGATCGCCGGCGCGGCCATGCTGGACGTGATCGGCCAGCTCATCCCGCAGCCGCTTGCCATTCACCGGGCGATGATCCTGATGAAGCCCGCTCACGGCGGCACTGCACTGGGCTGGCACCAGGACACGGGGACCGGCTTTCCCGTAGCCGGCACGTCCTACTTCACGATCTGGACCGCGCTCGACGACGCCGGTGCGGAAAACGGGGCCATGTACATCCTGCCGGGCAGCCAGTACTTCGACGCCGACGGCCTGCCGTGGCAGGAGGTCACGGCCCGCGCCCGTGCCCGCGCGACCGCGCAGGAAGGCGACCGGGAGAAGGTGGTCCTGACCGCCGCGGCCGGCGAGTGCTATCTGTTGAACCCGCGCGTGCTGCACGGCTCCGACCCCAATCCGACCGGCCGCCGGCGGCGAGCGATGAACGTGATCTACATGCCGGCCGGCGCTCCGATCACCTCGGACCCGGACGGCAAGAAGGAACAGGAGCGGCGCCGCATCGAGCCGGCGGTGGCCGCTGGCTGAGCCGCCCGCCATGGCCGCACGGTCCTCATCCGCTCCGCCCAACCTGCTGCTGATCGTCACCGATCAGCAGGCGCGCTCCACCCTGGCCGCCTACGGCAACGACCGCATCCAGGTGCCGCGCATGAACGCGCTGGCCGAGCGGAGCACCGTCTTTCAACGCGCCTACTGCGCCCAGCCGGTGTGCGGTCCGGCACGCGCCTGCCTGTTCACCGGCACCTGGCCGCACTACAACGGCCAGGTCACGCTGGGCGAGCATCCCATGCACGACCACGTCCCCTGCCTGACCGATCTGCTCGACGATCGCTGGGTCTGCGGGTTCTTCGGCCGCAGCGGCAGTCACAGGTACGCCGGGGGGCCGGCCCCGCGCGCCGAGGGCATCGACGAGCTCGACTTCAACGACACCGCGCCGGATGACCTGCTGCGCGCGCACGGGCTCACGCCGATCGACGGCGTACGCTTCGGCAAGATGGATCGGCCGGCCATCCCCGAGCACTTGGGCGGTCCGGCCAACATCGCTGCAAAGGCGTGCGACTTCATGCGTCGCCATGCGAGCCGGCCCTTCGCCCTGACGCTCTGCTTCTACGAGCCGCACGACCCGCTGTCCGGCCCCCTGGACGACCTGCACCCCTTCGAGCAGGTGCCGCTGCCGGACAACTGGCACCACCCGCCCGGCCCGGACCAGCCGCGCAAGGCGCTTCTGGAGCACCTTTCCGTGCTGCACCACCCCAAGGACGGCATTGCGCTGCGCTCGGAGCTGGCGTGGCGCCTGTTGATCCAGCGTTACTGGGGGCTGTGCACGCAGGTCGACCGGGCGCTTGGCCGGGTGTTCGAGCAGCTCGATGCCTCAGGCGCGGCCGACGACACGCTGGTGATCCTCACCGCCGATCACGGCGAGCTGGCCGGCAGCCACCAGTTGTTCGGCAAGAACCTGATGTACGAGGAGTCGATCGGCGTGCCGCTGCTGATCAGCCGGCCCGGGCAGCGCCACGCCCGGCACGTGCACGCGCCGGTGGGTCACGTCGATGTCGTGCCGACCGTGCTCGACGAGCTGGGCCTCGCCGCGCCCGACCACCTGCAGGGCGCGTCACTCGCGCCGTGGCTGGACGGCGCTGATCCGCCGTCGCGGCCGGCGTTCGTGGAGTGGACGGGCATCAACTACCTGGTCCACGAGGATCTGAAGCGCGACCCGCTGCCGGGCTACCTCGCCGAGGTGACCACCCGCGAAGCCGGGCTGGCCGATCTGGCCGACGCTGTCCGCTGCATCGTCACCGCTGAGGGGTGGAAGTTCTGCCTGAGCCCCGCCGGCCAGCACGAGCTCTACGACCTGAACGACGATCCGGGCGAGACTGCCAATCTCGCCTTCCGCCCGGAGCACGCCAAGCGTTGCCGCGCCCTGGCCGCCCTGATACACGAGTGGCAGCTCGCCACCGGTGACGCCGAGATCGGCTACAAGGAGGTAGCCCACCATGCCGGCTGATACCACCGCGGCGCGCAAGCCACGTGTCCTGCACCTGCCCGGTCGCGAGCACACCGAGAAGGTGTTCACCCCCGAGTCCTGGACGCGCCTGCAGGCGGGATTCGAGGTGAGCCGCAACGAAGGCGACCACGACCTGACCGAAGAGCGGATCTGCTCCCTGATCGGCGGTCACGATGCGCTCATCACCGGCTGGGCAGCCCCGGCTTCCGGCGGACCGCCGCCGATTACACCCGCGATCATGGAGGCGGCCGACCGGCTGCGGATCATCGCCCACTCGGCCGGATCGGTGCGCCGCATGCTGGCCCAAGTGTGGACGGACTACATCATTCCGCGCCGCATCTGCGTGTCCACGGCCACGGTGCCGATCGCCTGCAACGTGGCCGAGACCGCGCTGGGCCTCATCATCATGAGCGCCAAGCGCCTGATGGAGCACGCCCTGCACCTGCGCGGCACCGGCGGCTGGCGTACGCCCGAGATACCGGTGAGCGAGCAGTATCTGACCGGCGCCACCGTCGGCATCGTCGGCGCCGGCGACGTCGGCCGCGAGGTGATCCGAGTGCTGCGCCCGTTCGCGGTGCGGATTCTGGTCTACGATCCGCTCCTGACCGCGGAGGAAGCAGATGCGATGCAGGTCGAGAAGGCGGATCTGAACGACCTGTTCGCCCGTTCGGACATCGTGTCCCTGCACGCGCCGAGCATTCCGGAAACCGACCGAATGGTCGGGACGGAGCAGCTCCGCCTGCTGCGCGACGGCGCCGTGCTGGTCAATACCGCGCGGGGAAGCCTGATCGACCACGACGCCCTGATCCGGGAGGCGGCCGAGGGCCGGATCCGGGTGGCGCTGGACGTCACGACGCCCGAGCCACTGCCGGACGACAGTCCGCTGCGTTCGATGCCCAACGTGATCCTGACGCCGCACGTGGCCGGGCACGGCCGGTATGGCCATCGCCGCATCGGCGATGCCACGGTAAACGCGCTGGAGGACTTCTTCGCGGGCCGGCCGGTGACCGGCGCGATCGACCCCGCACGGTGGGAGCGACTGGCCTGAGCGGCGTTCCGGTGCGCCCGGTGTGCGACGATGGATCCGATGTCGGCAGCCGATGAGATCGTCGCGGCGGTCGGCTCGGAGCTGGAGCGCTTTCCACACCTCATCTTCGCCGTTCTGTTCGGATCGGCCGCCACCGGCAGGCTGCGGCCGGACTCCGACGTCGACGTGGCGGTCTACGGGGAATCCGCCAGCCGGCTCGAAATCGAGCAGGAGCGGGAGATCGACCGGGAGACCGAGATCCAGATCGCCCTGGAGCGCGTGACGCAGCGCAACGTGGAGCTCCTGGTCCTGAACCGGGCTCCTGCGACCGTGTGCGCCGCGGCGCTCACGTCCGGACGCGTCGTCCTGATGAGGGACGGAGCCTTCTACACGCGATACTTCCTCGCGGTTACCTCGGTGGCCATCGACTTCCTGCAGACCGAACGCGAGTACCGGGCGATACGCGACCGCAGCCGCTCCCTTTCGCCGGTCGATCGAAGTCGGCTCGAACGGATCGTGGACTTCATCGACGCGGAGTTGCAGGACCGCGAGCGATTCCGGGGAGTCACGCAGCATCGCTATCGATCCGACCGCGACCTGCGGCGAAATCTCGATCGCTGGGTGGAGATCCTGATCAACGCCGCGATCGACATCGGCAAGATCGTGCTGTCGTCCGCTCAGCGTCCGATCCCCTACACGTACGGACAGATACTCGCGGAGTTGGAAGCGTTGCCGGACTTCGCCGCGCTGTCCGGGCGCCTGCAGCCGCTGGCAGCGCTACGCAATCTGATGGCGCACGAGTACCTCGACCTGCGGTTCGGAAGGATCACGCGATTCGTGGATGAAGGCGCCGGAGCCGTCGACGAGCTGTCGCGGCTCACGCGAACGTGGATCAGCGACGCCGAGGAGCCATCCGGAACAGAGCGGGGCGGGACGCAATAAGAGCGCTATCTCTCCGGTTCCTGCACCGCTTCGAGCACGGTGCCGTGCACGAAGGCAGCGGCCTGCCGCGCCTTCTCGGCGTCCTCCCGACGATAGAACGTGCTCGGCGTCAAATCCTCGCTCCCACAGAAGGCCAGTTCACGGTCACGTCGCAGCGAACGCGACACCTCGCTCAGGCGATCCAGGTGGGACAGCGCCGCCGCCGGCAGGCGATCGCGGTTGTCCTCGAGCACGGGGCTTACGTCATGCAGGCGTGGGACCTCGATGCGGACGTGGCGCAGCAGCGCCTTGAGACAGATCTCGACCACCTCCTGTGATTCGCGCACGACATCTGCCCAACTCGATTCGGCCAGCAACACCTCGATCGCCTTGAGCCTGCTGGCGGCGCGCTGCAGGTAGTCCCAGGTCAGATCAGGGTTGTACATCAGGCTCTCCGTGCACCCAGTACGGCGTTCCAGACGCGATACGCCGGCGCACCTCACCCGCCGCTATCCGCTCTCGAGCGCTCGCCAACCGGCGCGTCAGGCCGGCGTCGCGTTGCCAGAGCACCTGTCCATGCAGCGCCGCCTCCAACCACAACGACCCACCGCCCGCCGGCGGTGGCAGATGGATGAAGTGCGGATTCACGATCGGTACTCGGTCAGCGCGATCGATCAGCTCATCCCACGTCCGGTAAAGATCGCGTGAGAGCGTCGTCGTCGGCGTCATGACCAGCAGAATATCCCAGTCGGAGTGCGGCCCCGCGGTGCCCTGGGCACGGGAGCCGAACAGGATCACCCCGACGATGTCCGGCCGATAGGAGTCGGTAATCCGGGCCAGCATCCCGTGCTCCGGCAAGGCGGACTCCGTGGTCGCCCCGCCGGCTTCCGCGTCGACCGCAGCCGCAAGTGCGCCCCGGCACACTTCGTTCAGTGACACACCCAGCCGAGCAGCCCGCTCGCGCAAGGCGCCGTGCAGCCGCGGAGTCACGCGCACCACAAATCGGCCGGACAGGGCTCCCATTGAATAGTACTATAGTACCATAACTGCCCGGGTCGATCTACCAGCGCTCAGGAGCGATCCGAAACCGGCGCCGTCCGTCGATTCGGTAGGTCTGGAAGTCGTCATGGTCGATGGTGAACACCGTCGTGATCCCCTCGCGATCCGCGGCATGCACCAGCGTTGCGTCGGCGAAGTCCATGGGACGGTCGGCGTAGCGCTTCATCAGTTCATCGAGAGCCGGAAGGTCGTCATCGACGATGGGAAGAACGGTGATCGCATTCGACCTGATCAATCCCCATGCTGCAGTCAGGTCTCCCGAGTGGCCGCCGAGCAGGTGAAACAGCTCGGCGAGAACGGCAGCGGTTGTGCCGAGCGGAAGACGCAGGCGCTCGAACGCCGCGACACATCGTTCGTGCCACTTGTCGTCCTCGTCGAGGAAGGCGAGCAGAGCGCCGGTGTCGGCGAGTCCCTCAACGCGCACGTCGATCCTGCAACGCCGCTCGCACGCGACTGCTCGCCTGTTCCGCTCGATCAGGATCGCCGCCGCGGATCGATCCGGCACAGCGGAGCGCCTGGTTGCGCATCCGAAGCTGCGACGCGGCGTCGTCTCCATTCGCCGAGTTGCGCGCGAGCCAGTCGGTGACGATCGTTTGCAGCAAGCTCGCGACGCTCGTGTCTTCGGCGCGAGCAGCCCTCTCCAGTGCCTCTTTCAGCGCCGCGTCGAGTCGCCAACTATAGACTTCGTTCTTTCGCATGCACTACACTGTAGTGCACCGTTGGGAGCCCGACAAGTCGCTTGGTGCGTCGGCGACGAAGTGGCATTTCGCTCGTTCGACGAAGCCGCTTCGACCGAGAGATCTCTGCGAGAGCCGCTATGGCGCCGAGGAGCGCTCATCCGTCGCCGCCCCCTCCTCCGTCGCCACCGCCCCCTCCAAAGTCACCTCCACCGAAGTCGCCGCCACCATAATCGTAGCCGCCACCTTCAGCGCCCACGCCGTCGGTGCAGACGCTGCCGTACCGGCCTTCATGTTCACCGGTCATCCGCCGTGATCTGTCTCGCCGCCGCTCGTTCTCGCGGTCGTTTCGCCAGGACACCGCCGCGTTGAACGCCACGAGGAGCAAGAAAGTCACGAGCAACACTACGAATACACGCCCCGTCAACCTATCCTCCAATCGGGCAAACGGTAGAGCCGGGCTCGTTCGGACTCACAGCCGAACTCCGTCATACTACCCCTTCGTCGGCTGATAGCGGCGGATGCCGCGCACCATCAGGCCCCAGTCGTCCTCGCTCTTTGTCGTGATCGGCGCCTGTTCGGCGCGCTGCCGGTCGGCGACGTTGGCCACGTCGATCACGCAGAAGTCGTCCGCGCGCCGGTAGCGCTGGATGAACACCGGGCGCGGCCGGTCCGAGCGGTTGTCCGGCGAGCCGTGGATGGTGCAGGTATGGAAGATCACGGCATCCCCGGCGCGGCCTTCGATCGGCACGGCGCGCTCCCACCACACCGGATCGTTGAGCGCGAAGCCGGCCCAGCGATCGTCCTCGTGCCGGATCAGGCCCAGCTCGTGGGAGCCAGGCACCACGTACAGCGGCGCGTTGCCCATGTCGACGTCGACCGCGTAGCTGAGCACGGCCGTCGGACTCTGCAGTTTGTGCTCGAAGTAGTACCCGTCCTGGTGCAGCGACTTGGGCACCCCCGTCTTGGGCTGCTTGTAGACGCACTGACCCCACTTCCACAGCTCGATGTCCGGGCCGAGCAGCGCCGCCAGCAGCTCCAGCAGCTCCGGGTTGACCAGCGAGCGCAGGAAGGCGCCCGAGATCATCGCGTTCAGCCGCAGCGTATTGACGACCATACTCCCCGGATCGTTGGGGTCAGCGTTGAACAGCGTGCCGTCCGGCGTCGTCACGGCGTTGGCGTGATGCTTCGCCGCGCCGGCCTCCGGGAGAAGCGCCTGGCTCTGCTCCAGGATCGCCTCCATGTCCTGAAGCAGGTCCGCCACGTAGTCGTTCGACAACCCGCGGATCACCACGGCGCCGTGCCTGCGGTACGCCGCCGTCATGGCGTCCACGTCCACCCGGCCCGCCGCGAAGTCGAAGTCTTCGACGGACGTGGTCGAAGGCACGAACGATGCCGGCGTCGGAGCAGTGGGGTTCATCCGGCAATCATGCCCGATTCGGGCGCTCAGCCTCCATAGTGCGTCGACATCCGAAGCACCTTGACGATGCGCCCGTGGTCGAGGACTTGGTACACGAGGCGGTGCTGGATGTTGCTCCGGCGCGAGAACACTCCCGTCAGATCGCCCACCAGCTTCTCGAACGGTGGCGGACTCCGATAGGGATCTTCACGCAGAACCTGAAGGAGCCGTTCCACGTTCGTACGGAGTCCCGCCGCTGCCACCTTGCGCGCGTCGTTCCGGGCCTGTCTGGTGAACACCAGCCGGTACATCACCAACCAGGCTCTGTGTCGCACTCCTCCACGGGGGTTTCGAGCCCTTGCCGTATCGAGTCGGTCATGCCGGGGATGGAGGACAGATACAACGTCTCCTGAATCGCGTTCCAATCCTCTTCGCCCACCAGGACCGCTGACCGTTCCTTTCCCGTGATCGTGATCGGCGTATGCGTTTCGCTCACCTCGTCGATGAGCCGATACAGGTTCCTCCGCGCGTTGGTGGCGTTCATGGTCCCCATGTATTTCTCCCGTACGTTATACCGTACGGCGCGTCTCCGTGGGGGGTCAAGATAAGATGGCTCGCGAGCAGGAGACGACCATGATCAGACCATTCGGCGACGGGCGCGACCGGTACTTCACGGAACGGCTCGGGATGTTCATCCACTGGGGGCTGTACGCGATCCCGGCCTGGCACGAGCAGATCCTCTGGCGGACGGACATGAAGCGGCGCGACTACGAGCAGCTCGTCCCCCGCTTCAACCCGGACCGGTTCGATCCCGACGAGTGGCTGGTCGCAGCCGAGAGCGCCGGCATGAGCTTCGTGGTGATCACCACCAAGCACCACGACGGGTTCTGCCTGTGGGACACCAAACTGACCGACTACTCCGCGATGCACACCCCGTACGGCCGGGACATCCTGGCCGAGCTGGCCGAGGCGTGCGAGCGGCGCGGCATCGCCCTCGGCTTCTACTACTCCTGCCCCGACTGGCACCACCCACACTATCCCAACCTGGGCCGCCACCACGAGATGTTCGGCCCGAGGCCCGGCGACCAGCCGGACCTCGGCGCCTACTGGGAGTTCGTCCGCGGCCAGGTGCGGGAGCTCTGCACCAACTACGGGCCGCTGCGCGACTTCTTCTGGGACGTGAACGTGGCCGAGCACCACGACCCGAGCCTCAACGAGATGGTGCGCGAGCTGCAGCCCGGCATCCTGATCAACGACCGCGGCCCGAGCCCCGGCGACTACGGCACCCCCGAACGCCACGTGCCCGAAGCGCGCGAGTTCGACGCGCCGACGCAGGCGGTGCAGGCGCTCGGCCGCGAGAGCTGGGGCTATCGCTGCGACGAGGACTACTACAGCGACCGTCACATCATCGAGAGCATCGACCGCGTGCTGGCGATGGGCGGCGACTACATCCTCAACGTCGGCCCCAAGGCGGACGGCAGCCTGCCGGAGGAGAACCTGAGCACGCTCGCGCAGGTGGGCAACTGGTACCGCCGCGTCCGGGAGGCGTTCGACGGAACCGCCCCCGCCTCGACCGTGATCGACGACGACGCGATCGGCATGCACGGCGGCGCGCACCACGTGCCTCGCGACAGCATGCTGGTCACGCGCACGGGGAACACCATCTACGTCCACCTGCCGGCGGCGCCGCAGAGCACCGGCCTGATCCTCAAGCCGTTGCGGGTCGCTCCCGAGCGGGCGACGCTGCTCAACGACGGAAGCGAGCTCCGCGCCACGGTCGAGACCACGCCGTGGCACTGGCAGGAACCGCCCTACCTCCGCCTGAGCGGACTGCCGGTCAACCGCATGACCGACACCGTGATGGTGATCCGCCTGGAGTTCGGCGACGACGTGGCCGAGTAATACAACCAGGGCGCTCGGCAGTGCTGCCCGCGGAACTGCCTTCGTTATCGATTCATCTACGGCTCACGCGCTCGCGTCCAGAAAGCGGCCGAGGCTGCATCCCGCTGCCAGATCCCGCTGCCAGAATGACGTTTGACTGTATGTATCGCTCTATGATACACAGATGATCGCGATGCGCAGGCGGAGAGTGGCTACGCCGTCCGAGGACTCCGAGTGCCGACTGTCGTCATAGAATGGAGGATAGTCGATGGATGCGGTTCTGGTAAAAAACGCCGATCGGATGATGATGGTCGCCACCATAGTGGCCGACGGAGTCCGGTTGAGCTTCGCAGATGGGTGCAAAGGCATGATACCCTATAGCGATATCGATGAGATCAATGATGATACGGACCTGTCCGGCCTTGAATTGCCGAACCCATACGAGATGATCCTCAACACGGTCAACGGTGAACGCATTGAGATTCCCTGGGATTTCGCGCGTCACTATTGTGACGAGTCCTACCGGCCCACCGTTGAGGCGATAGCCATGCGCGGAAGGCGGACCCTCGGCGAGCGACTCAGAGCGTTGCGAGATTCGGCGGGATTGACTCAAGAGGAGCTAGCACGAGCGGCAAACATCGGACGCGTTACGCTGGTACGGCTCGAGAACGGCGAACAGACGCCCAGGGTCAAGACATTGACCGCAATCGCTGAAGCTCTAGGGAAGCGCGTCTCGGACCTGCTCGTTGAGCCGGAATCATTGTTGCGGCAGATGCTCGAATAGGCTCGCATCCGCCTGACTTCACGGACGTACCACGGCTACTACTGGCACCGCTCGCACTGTCTCAACCTGGGCCGCCACCACGAGATGTTCGGCCCGCGCCCCGGTGACTACGGCACTCCGGAACGCCACGTGCCCGAAGCGCGCGAGTTCGACGCGCCGACGCGGCCGTGCAGGTGCTCGGCCGCGAGAGCTGGGGCTATCGCTGCGACGAGGACTACTACAGCGACCGCCACATCATCGAGAGCATCGACCGCGTGCTGGCGATGGGCGGCGACTACATCTTCAACGTCGGCCCCAAGGCGGACGGCAGCCTGCCGGAGGAGAACGTGAGCACGCTCGCCCAGATGGGCAACTGGTACCGCCGCGTCCCGCCTCGACCGTGATCGACGACGACGCGATCGGCATGCACGGCGGCGGGCGCCACGTGCCTCGCGACAGCATGCTGGTCACGCGAAAGGAGAACACCATCTTCTCGTCCACCTGCCGGCGGCTCCGCAGAGCACCGGCCTGATCCTCAAACCGCTGCGGGTGGCTCCCGAGCGGGCGACGCTGCTGAACGACGGAAGCGAGCTCCGCGCCACGGTCGAGACCACGCCGTGGCACTGGCAGGAACCTCCCTACCTTCGCCTGAGCGGGCTGCCCGTCAACCAGATGACCGACACCGTGATGGCCGATCTCCGTACGGTCGTGCTCTTCGGTTCGCTGGCTACCGGCGAGCTGGAGGGAACAGGAGCGACCTCCCATCTATCCTCCAACGATCGGGTTATCCGGTCTCCTCACGTCAACCGCGCACGGGCCACGGTCATTGCTGCCCACGCTGAACAAGACCAATTCGCCGATTCCGAGCTCCTCGAAGTCTCCGTTCTTCACGGCCCGCCAGTGGAAGAACAGATTCTCACCCCCGGAATTCGGCGTAATGAAGCCGAAGCCGTCCTTGAGATTCTGTATGACACCCTCCTGCAGCTCATCTGACGCGACCCTGGATAGTTCAGGACGTGGAGTGGGTGCTTGAGACGGAGCGACGAACAGGTTGTTTACTATCCGGTCGTTGCTACGTGATCGGTCGTCGATGATGCTGTCCATCATGACCGGATAGGTAACCTCATTGATCAGGAACTGAGAGGTTCTGGTCTCTCGTTCCTGACCGTCAACGCCGCTGATCTTGAAATCCCATGCCGTCACCATGGTCCGGGTCCCGAGAGTGTTCAACTTGCGAACCAACGGCACGTAGTCACCGTCCCCTGCGACCAGAACGACGACGTTGAATCTCTTGTAGATAGCGAGCTCGAAAGCTTCAAGGGCAAACCATACGTCGATTCCCTTCTCGCCCCGTGGTGTAGACGGCAGGAAATGAGTCGTAACTCCCTCATTTATGAGAACATCCTCGAAGACCCGTTCGCGATACAACGCGTCGCGATCCTGCGCATCGGCAGCCGAAAACCTCGCACGGAAATAGTGCGCATCAACTATCTGGCAATAGCGGGAGTCAGCCTGCTCGTTCTTCGCAACTTCGTCGCGTATGAAATCGTGCAGGCCCGAAATGCTGATGCGGGCCTTCCGCTGGTGATCGTAGCAGTAGTAATTGCTTACATGCGAAAAGTAACTCCCATCGTAGAACACTCCTATCCTTGTCAGTTTCGTATCCATAGTCTGAATGCTATTTCCTCCCTCTGGAACCAATGTCGATCATCGTCGAATTGATCGGCCCCTGACACCGGATCAACAACTACCGGTATCGTCTCTGTATGATCATGGCGTGTCCGCGGCATATCAGAAAAACAATCGCGCATCGATCCGCAAACACGGGCTTTTTTGCGAGTGCCCTCACCGCGTACACGCGCGTCCTTTACACGACGGTCGGATACGACGGCAAGGGGCGCTCGGATTTCTATTTCTACACTTACTCAGTGTCTTCTATAGGCCTGTCAGGTTGTTCCACCAGCTAACCAGTCCATTGATGATCCTGAATATTCTTACAGTATGGCCACGGACCCGTGACTCGCCAGGCCCTGGATTGTCGCTCGTCTTGTCACGCAAGACATCGGCCTCCATCGTTTTATCTACCATCTTGAGTGACAGTCTCTCCACTGCCGTTCTACTGAATGAAGTTTCCTTGATTGATAATCTTACCTCGCGCGAGATTCTCTTTCGCAAATTCCTCCTCCGTTGCGTTATGATCTATCATTGTGTTATTGACTACAGATATCGTCCGAATTGTTCTATCCGAAATCTTCTTCATTTTGGTTCTGCAAAGAATTCAATTGGCTTTGAAAGAAAGCAAGATTGACACTTGATAGCTGCACTGAGCTCGGCGCATGATTTACATCGTTGTACCTCCTTGTTGTCAAGTTGCAACTCAATAGCCTTCCAGCTCAGTCGTGCCGCGCATTGTGCCGCCTGGCGGAGGCCTCTCACATCAGTCAAGATACGAGGCCGACCGCGCGGCGGCAAACCCCGATCTCCTTCCGTTTCTGCTGATCGCTGATTGCCGAACGCCGCCTGACCTCCGGTCAGCGGGAGTAGATCGCGTAGAGCCGGCCATCCTCCGGGCGGATGCCCGCGAAGCTGACCTGCAGCCGCAGCGGCCCGGCGTCGGCCGGCACGGGGCGCTGCCACCGGATCGGCTCGCGCAGTCCGGCGACCGGCGCCGCATCCCGCTGACTCTGCTGCCCCGGCACCAGGTCCTCCTCGCCTTCTTCCGCTCCTTCCAGCTCGGTCAGCACGGCGGCGTCGGCGCCGCTGAAGCCGGGCAGTGGATGGAAGCCCTCATCGAGCAGCTCGAAGCGCAGCTCCGTGTACGGGCCCAGGCCGCCAACGTTGGCGCTGAACTCGGTGGCGCCGGCCAGCGGGCAGGTCACCAGGTGGCCGCCGTCGCCGCGCATCGCCTCGAAATAGCCGATGCGGTCGCGCTCCCAGGTGGCCAGCCGCACCTCCACCGGCAGGTTGCCCCAGGCCTCGTACCACATCAGGGTCGCCTCGCCCCAATTGACCATGCCCTGGCCGTGGCTGACCGTCGGCGGCTTGCCGACCACCGCGCCGGCCTCCTCGTAGGCCGGGAGGATCGGGAAGTCCTTGATCGGCTCCTCGAAGTGCAGGGCGTCGTGGCTGACCAGGAAACCCAGGTCCATGGAGATGAGCTGGCGGTCGCTCGACGGCGTCCCGTGCCAGATGTCGTAGATGCCCAGGATCACGTTGCCGCGGTCCCAGAGGCCGGCCCCCAGGTGCACTTCTTCGCTCTGGTTCCACTTGGCCTTCGGCGCCGAGGACAGCGGGTCGTACAGCAGCGGGTGGGGCGGCACCATGTCGCGGCGATGGCCCAGGCACGACGCCTGCGTCCAGGTCTCGAAGTCGTAGGAGGCGAAGGTCGCGAGCGCCCGTCCGGTGGTGTAGTGCGCGCCGCCCTGGCCGTTGACGTAGTAGCAGCCGTTGTGGCGGATCAGCCCGGTCTGCTCCAGGCCGGGGCCGACCGGGTTGTTCGGCGACTCGGTCCAGTTGAGGCCGTCTGGGCTGTAGGCGACGGCGAACTGGTTGCCGTACGCCTCGCTCTCGAAGACGCACTTGAAGCGCCGCGCCGGGTCCGGGTCGTCCGGCTCGTATATCACCGGCAGGGCGGCGAAGTCGCAGCGGCCGGCGCGCAGGTTGACGACGTTGTTGTGCGTGCTGCCGTTGAACTCGATCAGTCCCAGGTCGGGCTTGTCCCAGTGCGCGCCGTCGGTGCTGGTGGCGTAGCAGCAGCGAAGCTGGCCGCCGTTGCTGCCGTCCGCGTCGACGGTGCTCCTGGCCAGGTACCACATATGCAATTCGCCGTCGATCGGGATGACCGTGCCGTAGAAGCGGGTGCAGAAGTCATCCGCTGCCCCCGGCTCGCCGGCTCCGACGACGATGGGGTTGGCCCTGCCCGGGATCTTGCCGGGGATGAGCTGCAGCCGGAGCCCCGCGCTGAACGGGCAACTGTAGCTGTCGAACGGGAACAGGACCGCCTCTTCGACGACGGGGTTGGGAACGCTGTTCTGGACGGTGATCATGGTGTGCTCCTTCAGGCTTGGGATTGAGGGCGTTACGCCAGCCAATAGCTGTACAGGCGCGAGTTCGCCATGTGGAAGCGGATCCGGGCCGGCGCGCCGATGCCGGACAGCGGCCGTCCGTTCGCCTCCCCGCGCCAGCGGATGATCTGATCGGTCGCATCGGCGCTGGCGGCGATGCAGTCGTCGACCGAATAGCCGGGGATCGGCCGGTAGCCTTCGTCCAGCAGCTCCGCCGCGATGCGGCCGAAGTCGCACTTGGCGTTGACGTGCAGCTCGGCACCGGCCAGCTCGAACGGCACCGTGGTGATGGTGCCGCCGTCGTAGCTGGCGTCGATGGAGGCGAAGCCGTCCAGCCGCAGCGTGGCGAGCCCGATGGACATGTCGCCGCGCTCCTGGTCCGGGTCGATCCTGGGCTCGAACTCGCCCACCACCTTGTTGTGGCGGCGCGAGGTGCCGCGATAGTAGATGTGCAGCCGGTCGCCCACCGGCACCGGCGGCGCGCCGGTGAGCATGATCTGGAAGCGGTCCCAGTCGCCCACCTCGCCCAGCCCGACCAGCGAATCGGCCGCCGGCGCGCGCATCCACACGTCGCCGTCGCGGCTAGTCAGCAGCCGGAGGGTCTGCGACTGGTGCTCGGCGCGGCGGTCGAAGTGGGTCAGGATGCCCAGGTACTGCGCGCCGTAGACGAAGCCGTTGTTGTTGTACAGCGACTCCTCGTGATTGAGATTGAGCAGGAAACGCTCCGGCTTGGTCCAGGTGACGAAGTCCTCGCTCACCGACATCACCCGCCACCCCGGATGGTCGCCGGCGCCGCGCAGCATCGCCACGTAGCGCCCGCGGCGGGTGTCGACCATCATCGCCTGGGCGTCGCCGATCGGCCCCAGGTCGGCGGTGCCGGGCCGCGGATGGTACCGGACGATCGGCTCCGGCGTGAAGGTCCAGCGCATGCCGTCGGGCGAGGTGCCGGTGTAGATGCCGCTCATCGGCCCGTCCCAGTCGTAGCTCGCCCAGCCGATCGCCTTGTAGCGGCGCTCGGGGTCGGGATCCATGGGGTCCTTCGTCATCGTCTCGAAGTGGTCCCTGCCGTCGTGGTACTCGGCGGGAACGACGATGTTGTTGTCCTTGTTGCCCAGCGCCTCGTGCAGGCCGAGCACGGGCTTGGTCCAGGAGATGCCGTCATCGGACAGCGCCAGGCACTGCACGTGCTCCTTGCCCGGGGCGTAGAAGCCGGCCATGTACCACGCCTTGAAGACGCCCTCCTCCTGGTCGTAGATGACCGAGGCGGTCATGCCGCCCATCCGCTCCCACGGCTCTTCCTGGGCGATGACCGGCAGGCCGTGCTTGCGCGCCTGGTGGAAGGTACGGCTCACGTTGTCGCGGCGGTGGACGTCGAGCAGATCGACGAACAGGCGCCGCTCGCTGTCGAGGCGTTCCGGTGTGGTTGCGTTGCTCACGCCCCCGAGGGTAGCACGCTGGATGACCGCCGGCCGCCCGGCCCCCGGAGCACCCCGCGCATTGCTGAGTTACGGCCACACAGGGGTTTACACCCGACGGTCACGTGATATCCTGCACGATCATGTCTGAGGCGGATCTGGACGTTCGCGACGCGAAGGGCGAGTGGCAGCCGGCATCCCTCCCGCAGCCGTCCCCGATGTGGGACCGGCCGGTGCGAGTGAAGGTGATTCTCAAGGCGATCTTCGGCCACGACGGCATCCTGTGGCCGAAGAACCTGATCTACATGGGCATCGCGGTGGTGGCGTGGTTGTTTCTCACACCTTCACTGGAGCGCACCGCCACCTTCCAGGTCGGCTGGATCGCGGAGATCTACCTGCGCAACGTCGCGCTCCTGGTCCTGATCGCCGGCGGACTGCACCTGCGGCTGTACATCAAGCGCACCCAGGGAAAGCAGTTCAAGTACAACACGCGCTGGCTGGCGAAGAAGAATCGGGCGTTCCTGTTCGGCAACCAGACGTGGGACAACATGTTCTGGTCGCTGGTCTCCGGCGCAGGCATCTGGACGGCGTACGAGGCGGTCACCCTGTGGATGTACGGTAACGGGTGGCTGCCGCGGGTCGAGTGGCGCACGCCGGCCGGCATCGCCTACTGCTCGCTGATGATGATCGCGGTCCTGTTCCTGCGGCAGATGCACTTCTACTGGACGCACCGGTGGACGCACTGGAAACCGCTGTACAAGGTCGCGCACTACCTGCACCACCGCAACGTCAACATCGGCCCGTGGTCCGGTTTGTCGATGCATCCGATCGAGCACCTGATCTACTTCTCCGGCGTGCTCCTGCACTGGGTGATCCCGTCGCATCCGGTCCACGCGATTTTCCACCTGATGCACACCGGGCTGAGCCCCGCGGCCGGCCATGCGGGCTTCTCCGAGTTCGTGGTCAAGGACGACAAGACCTTCAGCAACGGCGGCTTTTTCCACTACCTGCACCACCGCTACTTCGAGTGCAACTACGGCAATGAGGGCGTGCCGCTCGACAAGTGGTTCGGCAGCTTCCACGACGGCTCGCCGGAGGCGCACGCGGCCATGCGGGGTCGCCGAAAGGGGATGGGGTTCCGGGAGGAGCAGGCGCGGGAGAAGACCACCGCGGCAGCGGGTTAGGACGGGCGCCGCGGACCGGGCTGGAGGCACACGATGAAATTCGCAGACCTGGACGAATGGATCCGCAACGGGCTCAGCCTCTCGGACTATACGGACGGGGCAATCCACGCTGATGCGGCAGGCACGATGGCGGTCGCCATGCAGCAAGGCCCGCGCCCGGAGCAGCAGGACTGCGGCGTGGCGCTTCTCTGGGTCGCGCGCGGCGGCGTTCTCTCCCCCCGCTGTGCGGCAGTGGTTGCGGACGGCATGGGAGGCATGGAGGACGGCGGCTGGGCGAGTCGCGAAGCCGTCCGGATCGTCGTCGACAGGTGCCTCTCAGGCGAGCACGACAGGCCCCGCGACATGCTCGCGGACGCCTTGTCCGGTGCGCAGCGGGACGTGCTGGAGGCGCTCGGGGGCCGGGGCGGCACGACCCTGACCGCCGCGGTCTGGGAACGACGGAGCGGGATGCTCGTCCACACCGGTGACACGCGCGCGCACCTGCTCGAGCCCGGGCGCCCGTTCCGGTGCCTCACCACCGATCACACGCAGGCCGGACTTGCCGACGCGCTGGAGCGGTTGACCACGGGCCGGCCGGCCGAACCCTACCGGCCGACCGAACCGGACAGCAGCCTGATCGACGCGATCGGCGTACCGAGCGGCGTCCTCGCCGAACGCCACGTCCTGCACACCCCGCATGAAGGCAGAGTCGTCATGACATCGGACGGCGCGCACGACCCGATCCGCGCGGCAGGGACAGCCGCCTTCGAAGAGGGGGGAGACGAGGAGCGCTGGACCGCACGGCGGAGCGTGGAGGCGATCTGGGATCGTCTGGCGGGCGAGACGCTGACTGACAACGCCACGGCCGTCGCGATCGAGCCCGGCAGGGCCTTGCAGCGCGCGGAGGGCGAGCTCCGCTTCGGAGACGTTCTCTTGGTGGGCCCGACGGGCGTGCTGCGTGAGACGCTGGAATAGCGCTCCTTCGCGGGAGAGGGAGCGGCGCGGCGTTGACGCTCACTGTCCGGCCCCATAGGCATCGATTTGGCGACGAACAGCGGCAAGACCTGATCGCCGTGGTCGAGGAGCGCTTCGCACGCCGCGTTGCGGAGTCGCGAGACGATCTGCGCGGCGAGGTGCACGCCGGCATCGACTCCCTGCGCAGCGAGATGCACGCCGGGTTCGCGGAGGTGCAGAAGCAGTTCCTCGACCATCAGCAAAAGATCGGCAACCTGGGCAAGGAGATCGCCGGTGTACGGGCGGACCTCACGAAGGAGATCGGCGAAGTGCACAAGGCGATTGCCGTACAGACTCGCTGGCTCCTGACCGTGCTCATCGCCGCCACGGTCCTGATCCCGGTGATGCAGCGGGTATTGGCAGCCGTGTTTCCCTGACCCCGGGTGCCTCACCACCTGCGACACCCAAGCCGGACGGGCCGACAATAGGCCGATGTCAGCGATCCGGCGGCGAAGCCTCGCCACCGATCGCTTCCAGGTACAGGTCCACCGGCTTTTTCTGAAACGGCGCGGGGTGCTCAGCGACGATCCGGCCCTGGTCGATCACCACCAGCGCGTCGGCGATCGTGTCGAACACCTCGGCCAAGTGGCTGGCCACGAAGATGGTCCGGCCTTCATCGCGGAGCCGCAGGAGCGTACGGTTCAGGGCGATGTTGGCCATCACGTCCAGGCCGTTGTGCGGCTCGTCGAGCAGGATGTTGCCGGGGTCGCCGATCAGCGCGCCCACGAGCTGCACCTTCTTCTTCATCCCCGTGGAGTAGCTGTCGAACGGGTCGTCGATGAAGGCGTCAACCTCCAGCTCGGTGATGAACCGGTCCAGCGCCGCGTAGGCGTCGCGCTCGCCGGTCTTCAGGAGGCTGAGGTATTCCAGGTTCTCCCTGCCGGTGAGCCGCGTGAAGAAGTAGTCCTCGTTCGGCAGGAACCCCAGGTTCCGCTTCAGCGTGTAGATGTGGTCGTACTGCCAGAGGTCCCGCCCGTCGATGAGCACCGTGCCCCGATCGGGGGCGAGCAGCCCCATGATCAGCCGCATCGTGGTGGTCTTGCCCGATCCGTTGCGCCCCAGGAAGCCGGTCAGCCCGGCCTCCAGCCGCAGGCTGACGTCGAACACGCCCTTGCCGTTCCGGTAGGTCTTGCCCGCTCCGACGAACTCTATCATACCTTCGGAGCCCAATCTTCGACGGTCCAGTCCTGGTACCTGACCGAGGCTCCCGGATAGAGGATCGCGGGAATCAGCAGTACGAACCCGGCATACACGACCGGAGGGCCAGGTCCCTGCCCAGAGGCTGAACCAACCGCCAGAATGAGCCCTGCGGCCGTGATCAGCGCGGAGACGAGCAGTACGAAGAGTTTCGCACTGTAGAGAAACCGAAATGGGATCAGCCACGTCACCAACGTTACGAACACCCCCTGCGACAGCAGGATGAGCAGGGCGCCGAAACGCATCCCACCCATCACCCCCGCCGCTCCCACGATCGCCGCCGCCAGGAGATACCCCGCGCAATGGGGCGTCAGCATCGACAGCGTCAGACGGCCGAACGTCACCGGCGTGGTCTTGAAGAACTCGATATTGGCTCGATCGAAGCTGCCGAGCACCGAAGCGCCGAGTACCGCTGCGACGTACGCGAAGATGATGATCGTCGGCGTACGCACCTCTTCCGGAATGCCAGCTATCATCGCTGCGATCAATCCTGCGAACAGCGCGAAGGCGATCAAGACCGAAAAAGCGGACTCGCGACGGACCAGGAACTCTTTTACGTAGAGCTTCGCCTCCACGGGCAGCGGCCGCAGCAATCGTCTGAGCACCGATCGACCGCCTCGGCTCGGTACGGCGCTGATGAGGAATCGCTGAACGTGTCCGGCATTCAGACGCCCGAACACTACGGTCCAGCACACGACGCATGCCGCGATGTTCACCGCGAGCAGCAGGAGATCGAGCTCCGGCCACTGGCGGAACACCAACAGCTCCACCCCCATGAAGGCGATGAATCCTACGGCGGCATACGTCCCGCCCTTGCGGTTGCGGTGCCACAGCGCCGCGATCAAGGCGGCGGCCAGGTAGTGCACCACCACGGCGACCGCATCGCTTGCCACGTGCAGCGCGGCCCGCTCGATCGACGGTGACAACCGTAGTGCAAACGGAAGAACGAAGGCGATGAACACCACTCCCACGCCGAACGGCTTGCCGCCGTTGGTCAGGAGGAGTAGACGCAGCGCATCTGCCGGCTTCATTCGGGTCGACGAGCAAAACGTGACCAACCCCTGACGCTTGCGCAGACCAGCGACCAGGAACGCGACCACAAGCTCCAGTGTGACGGCGCGCAGGTGAGGCGGCGACACCTCCACCGGCACCATTCCCTGCCGTACCGCCGCAAAGTAGCTCCCGTAAGCCGTCGCGAACAGAACCACGATCGCCAGCGCCCCGATCACCGACAGCAACGTGATACCGCTGGCGAAGTACTTGATCGCCGGCCGGAGATGATACCGGACGAACAGACCGATCACGGCCGGACCATCGCCCGACCGGCGAGCGGCTTGTCAAGGCGGCGCCGGCCGACGTTCAATCGCTCCGGTATGGAACACGGCACCGGTCTCACCGAGTCGCAGTGCGCGGAGCTCCACGAACGGGGCTACCTGATCCTCCCCGGGTTGCTGCCGCGGGCGGCCATCCAGCCCCTCGCGGACGATCTCGCCACCGCCGTGGAGCGGGCGGTCGAGCAGCTCGTCATCTGGGAGCGCCTGGATCCCGCTGCCACCTTCGCGGACGAGCCCTTCGACCGGCGCCTGGCCGCGGTCGCAGCCGAGCTGGACGAGGAGGCCCTCGCCTGGATCTGGCGCCGGCTGCACAGCAAACGGCACAAGACGGCCGGCATGTACGCGCTGCGCACCCATCCGGCCCTGCTCGACGCGGTCGAGTCGGTGATCGGGCCGGAGATCCTGGCCCATCCGCAGACGGTGCTGCGGGTGAAGCTCCCCGAGCACGACCCCGCCGACGTGCCTTGGCACCAGGACGACGAGTACCTGGCCGAGGACATCGGCGACACCGTGATCCTCAACCTGTGGATCCCGCTGGCCACCGCCAGGCGCGAAAACGGCTGCCTGGAAGTGATCGCCGGTTCCCACCGGCAGAGCGTTCCGCACAGGCTGCACACCAGCATCCCCGGTGTCGTCGCGTACCGCGGCATCGAGGACGAGGACCTGCCGGACGGCGAGCGCGTCACGTGCGAGATGCAGCCGGGCGACGCCCTCATGACCATGGAGCGGGTCGCGCACCGCTCGCTGCCGAACACGTCGGAGACCGTGCGATGGAGCCTGGACACCCGCTACTGCCGCCTCGGTGCGCCGACTGGACGCAGTTACGTCCCCGGCTTCGTGGCCCGCAGCAGCAAGCACCCGGAATCGGTGACGCGCAACCATCGCCAGTGGGTGAGTCTGCTGCTGGCGGCCGGCGTCAATCCGGTCGAGACCGGAGAGGCTGCGCCGCTGTCGGACGCGAACCGCCTGCACGGTGAGTGGCGGACCGACACCCCGCGCGCCGAGCTCGCGCCGCGCGCCCGGATCGAAACGGGCGCGGACGCAGAGCACGAGCTGGTCCTGGAAGGAACCGGCGACCTGCACGCCTTCGGCTGCTGGCACCGCCCGGTGCGCCTGGTCCCCGGCTGCTGGTACCGCGCGAGGGTGCAGGCCCGCCCGGAGAACATCGAGCGCCCCGGCCTCTCGGTGTTCGCCCAGTGTGCCGGCCACTTCCTGACGCCGCGGCCGATGCTGTCCTCGGAACAAAGGACCGCGACCGCGGACACGCTGTCCCTGGAGTGCACGTTCCGGCACGAGCCCCACCCATCCGAGCACGAGCGGATGGAGCTCTACCTGCGCGCCGCCCCGGCCGGCCGGATCGCGTGGTCGCGGGCCGTGGTCACCCAGGTCCCGCAGCCGCCGGCGCGCATCGCGCGCATCGCCACGATCCGTTTCGGCGAGCCGCCGGCGCCGCTGACCATGGCCGAGCAGCGCGAGCGCATGGCCGCCAAGCTCGATCAGGCCGGGTCGATGGGGGTGGACATCGCCGCCCTCACCGAGTTCTCCCCCGTGCAGGGCGTCCCCGAACGCGCCTACGGGTCGTGGGCGGACGCCGCGGAGCCGGTCCCCGACGGCCCGGTGTGCCGGGTGCTGGCCGAGGCCGCGCGCCGCCACCGCATGCACGTGATCGCCGGCGTCATCTGCCGGCGCGGCCCGCACGTGTTCAACACGGCGGTCCTGTTCGACCGCTCGGGCGAGCTGTTGGGCTGCTACGACAAGACCCACCTGACCTTCGGCGAGCTGCGCGCCGGCATCTCCTGCGGCACCGAGTACCCGGTGTTCGACCTGGACGTCGGCCGCGTGGCGCTCCACATCTGCTACGACGAGTGGTTCCCGGAGGTGGCCCGCTACTACGCGCACCTCGGCGCGGAGATCCTGTTCCTGCCGGTCGCCGGCGGCAAGCCGATCACGTGGCGCACGCGGGCGCTCGACAACCGCCTCTACTTCGTCGCCGCCGCCACCGGGCCGCCGAGCATGATCATCGACTCCTCCGGGGCGATCATCGCCGAGATCCACGGCGACGGCGTGGCGTGCGCGGACATCGACCTGGGCGACCGGCAGACCAACGTGTACCGCGACCCGACGCTCAGCCGCGGCATGCCCTGCATCGCGCCGCAGATGCGCATGACCACCGACGACCGGCTGCTCGTGGACCTGCACCGGCTAATGTCCGACGCCTCCGGGGACACCACCGCCCCGGATCCGCCGAGATGAGCGCCCGCGACCTGCGCTTCGGCCTGATCGGCTGCGGCAACCTGGGAGCCGTGCACGCCCGCTGCGTGAGCCAGGTGGGCGGCGCCCGCTTCACGGCCTTCGCCGACGTGGTGCCGGCCGCGGCGGAACGGCTCTCGGCCGAGCACGGCGGCTACGCGACCGACGACATCCCGCGGCTGCTCGCCGACCCCGACCTGGACGCCGTCTACATCTGCACCCACCACGACTCGCACGCGCCGCTGGCCATCGAGGCCGCACGGGCCGGCAAGCACATCCTCATCGAGAAGCCACTGTCGCTGTCGATCGAGGAATGCGAGGCGGTGGCCGCCGCGGTCGAGGAGGCCGGCGTGTGGCTGATGCCGGCGTTCAAGATGCGCTACTACCCGCTGCTGCAGAAGGCGCGCGAGTTCGTCCCCGAGCCGCAGGTGATCGTCGGCCAGATGATGGACGACCGCTGGCGCGACGACGCCTGGGCGCAGGACCCGGTGCGCGGCGGCGCCAACGTCTACAGCCAGGGCTGCCACACCACCGACGTGATCCGCTGGATGGCGCGCAGCGAGCCGGAGCTGCTGTGGGCGGCCGGCGGCGCCATGACCCATCCGGGCCATCCGCGCATCGACCAGTGCGTGGCCTCGATCCGCTTCGCCTCCGGCGCCGTGGCGAGCTGGATCCAGGGCGACGCGGCCCTGGGTCACATGACCAGCAAGTTCTTCCTGGAGCTGTTCGGCGGCGGTCGTAGCGTGCAGCTCCACGACCGCTTCAAGGCGGCCACGTTCAACGACGGCCAGCGCCAGTGGTCGGAGCGGGTCGAGCAGGAGGAGGGTTTCCTCCTGGAGAACCGCGAGTTCATCGCCGCGCTGCGCGCAGGGCGAGCGCCCGAGCTCGACGCCACCGACGGCATCCAGGCGACGCGCATCGTGCTGGCCGCCGACCGGGCGATCCGCACCGGCGAGGTGCAGCGGCTGTGAGCGCCACGCGGCTCGTCCAGTACCGGACCACGTCCGGTGAGCGCCGCGTCGGCGTGGTCGCCGACCGCGACCGGGTCGACGAGCTCGCCGGGGTCGCGTCGACGCTGGAGCTGGCCCGCGAAGCGGACGCGACCGGCCGCGCGTTGCTCGACCTGGTGGCCGGCTGCGACCGCGCCGCCCGCGTCGACTACCAGGCGCTGGTGGACGAGCACCGCCTGCTGCCGCCGATCGACCACCCCGACCCCGCCCATCTGGTGATCTCGGGCACCGGCCTCAACCACACCGGCAGCGCCATGGCGCGCGACGCCATGCACGGCGGGTCAGGCTCCGGGGACGGCGCAGACGACGAAGGCGTGACCGACTCGATCCGCATGTTCCGGCTCGGCTTACGCGGCGGCAAGCCTCCGGCCGGCACCATCGGCGTGGCCCCGGAGTGGTTCTATAAGGGCGACGGCAGCATCCTCATCCCGCCGGAGCACGAGCTGCCGCTGCCCGGATTTGCCGGCGACGGCGGCGAGGAGGCGGAGGCCGTGGCCATCTACCTGATCGGCCGCGACGGCCGCCCGCGCCGCATCGGCTTCACCCTCGGCAACGAGTTCGCCGACCACGTCATCGAGCGCCAGAACTACCTGTACCTCGCCCACTCCAAGCTGCGCGCCTGCGCGATCGGCCCCGAGCTGCTGCTCGGCCCCCTTCCGGAGTCAGTTGAAGGCGAGGTCCGCGTGCGCCGCGACGGCACCGTGCTCTGGCAGGCCCCCTTCCTGACCGGTGAGGCCAACATGACCCACACCCTGGCCAACATGGAGCACCACCTGTTCAAGTACGACCTGTTCCGCCGCCCCGGCGACCTCCACTGCCACTTCCTGGGCGCCCCCATCCTGAGTTGCGCCCACGGAATCGAACCACAGACCGGCGACCGCTTCGAGATCGAGTCCCATCACTTCGGCCGCCCGTTGCGCAACTTTCTCGCTGCACGAGGCGGAGACCGCCTGATCGCCGTCGCGCCGTTGTGACTCAGGCAGACCGATAGTCTCTTGGATCGAGACAGGCGTCATAGAACGCCTTGTCCATCTTGAACCAGTCCGTCTTGTGGATACCCTGCCTCGAGGTGGCGTTCGGTCCTGACGGGAAAGCCGAAGCAACTTTCAACCACCGGTTCGCAGCGCGAGCAATATCGCGCACCTCGACTGCGACCTCGACGAGGTCCTGATCCTGGCTGAAGATCACGGCCACATCCAGTTCTCCAAGGCGCGCCATGCGCACCACATCCAGACCGAGGCGAAGATCAATCCCCTTCTCCCGTCCGATGGGGCTCTCCCGAGAAGCGCGGTCGTCCACGGGAACGTGCTCCATCCGATACCGCAATGGGCGCGACGTGACGACGATCCCGGAGCGCCTCATGGCCAGCAGGCGACGGGTCCAGTAGTCGTGCCACATGGGATCCAGATCAGCCCTGGGAACGCCCGTGTAGAAACGTACGCTCCGATTGACCCACCCGTGGGCGGCGCACACCGCGTCGCTTAACTTCCGTACGTCGTAGTTCGGGTGATAGTGCCCGAAGGCGTCCTTCGCGTGCCGGAACAGGTTCTGCCCGTCGATAAACGATACGGCGCGCTTGACGTCGGGCTCGCGGGGCATGCTTCTCAGAGAAGAGAAATAACCCCGCCGGGGCCTTTCGGCGAGTCCGGCGGGGACCAATTGTCTTGAGAAGTACCACGCCGGACGCACAAAGTCAACCGCCCGTGTCGACTCGGTCGACTCGACTGGTGTCCCGAGGCGACGACTTCGTGCAAACGGACGTCAAGTGCGCCGTGGACCCGCGATCACCGTGATACAGTCCGATCGAGGCGAAGGAACCAATGGCAACGCAGGCGGTGTCGGCTTCGGCTCCCGCAGTTCTATCCGGCGCCGAGGTGGAGCGGTTTCGCCGCAACGGATTTCTCGGTCCCTACTCCCTGTGCTCGCCCGACGAGATGGCTGCTCTGCGGCCGGCCATCGAGCGGGTTCTGGAGACCGATCCGCCGGTGGCGCACAACCGTGTCCACAACCGTCACCTGGACAGCCGTGCGGTGTACGACCTGGCCACCGATCCGGCGATCGTCGAACGCATGGCTGCCCTGTATGGGCCTGACCTGCTGCTGTGGCGCACCAACTTCTTCGTCAAGAACCGGGGCAGCAAGGCGATCCCCTGGCACCAGGACTTCCATTACTGGCCGCTGGAGCCGCCGGTCATCATCTCCGCCTGGATCGCCGTGGATCCTTCCACCAGGCAGAACGGCAACCTGCAGGTGATCCCCGGATCGCACCGCACCATCGTCCCGCACGTCGAGGCGACCCCCGACATGCAGTTCAAGGTGATGGCCGATGCCGGCTACTACGATCCCGGCGACCTGACCGACCTGGAGATGCAGCCGGGCGAGTTCATCCTGTTCAACGAGCGCACCCTGCACCACTCGGAGCCCAATCACTCCGACCTGCGCCGCATCGGGCTGGCGGTGCGGGCGATTATACCCATCGTCCAGGTCCTGGAGTACGACTCCCCGGACCATTCCCTGCAGGTCATCCACGGCACCGACACCATGGGTCGCAATCGCCTCGCTCCGCCGCCGGCCCCATAGCCGACGCGCAGAACCAGCGGCGTCGGCCCGCGCCGCGACCCGCGATCGGGGGCAGCCTCTTCGGAGCAGCTCTCGCCGACCGCTTGCACACCGGCCGCACTACTTGTATACGATGGATGCTACGATCAGCGCCCGAGAGCAGAAGACGACGGAGCATGCACGATGGCCATCAATCTCGTCCACCGAAAGGACCTCGACGACAGAGTCGAAAGACTCGCCGCGCAGCTTGGCCTGTCCGGCCGCGGCAGAAAGACCGCGATTATCGAGCGGGCCCTGACGGTCCTCGAAGAGCAGGTGGCGCACTCACATCCCCGGCGCGCCGACATCGAGGCGTCGCTCAACCGGTATATCCGAGCCGGCAGAGACCTGCGGGAGCGACATGCTGACGGCAGCGGAACGCCACTCTCGCAGGCCCTGCAGGAAGCGCTCTACGACGACCGGGGCCTGCCGAAGTGATCGTCCTGGACACTTCGGCAATCCTGGCGATCCTCCTGGCGGAAGACGAGGCGCCGGCATTTCGCAGTCTGATCACGAAGTCCCACGGTGCTCTGCTGTCTGCCGGGAGTGCCGTCGAGCTCGCCGCCGTGGCGAGCGGTCGCGACGATCTGTTCGACACGGCGCTTCAGTTCCTGAAAGAGCCCTACATCGCCATCGAGCCCGTGGACGCCGAGCAGGCCGACATCGCGGCGAAGGCATACCGCCGTTACGGCAAGGGACATCATCCGGCAGGTCTCAATCTGGGGGACGTGTTCGCGTACGCGCTCGCTCGCCAGCGCGGCGTGCCGTTACTGTTCAGGGGCAGCGACTTCGTGCATACCGATGTCGAGGCCGCCGTCCTTGCGGCAGGCGACCCTCCTCGGCAATCAACACAGCCCGGCTCGGAAGCCGATCCCACTCAATTTCGCGGGTCTCGGAGTCCGAGCTCGGCATAGGCCAAGTCACGGTCGGCTTGTTTGAGCCACCGATCCGCTTCTCGGTTGGGCTCCCTCGATTCGGTAGCCTGTTCGGACGGCTTCCTTGACGAAGTAGCGGCCCTCTTCTGCGAGCATTTCGTCCAGCTCGGCGGGGGTGTAGATAAGCAGGTCGGCCGCTCCAAACTCCAGGCGCAGATCCATGATCTCGCGTATGCGATCGAAGAACGGCAGCGCGGTATCGCGCACCAGAATGACGTCGATGTCGCTGTGCTCGTCGGCTGTACCGGCGGCGACCGAGCCGAACACGTAGGCGGTGATGAACTGGTCCGCGTGACGGGCGAAGATCGCCTTCGCCGTGTCCAGGTTCATGCCGGAGGATCGCACGAAAGGAGCTCAGGCGATGATCTCGCCGGCCCAGAGCCGGCTCAGGAAGCTCTCCCACGGCACGATGCGGATGCCGCCGACATCGCGCTCCTCCAGCTCGGTGCTCACCACCAGCGCGGCCCGCGGCCGGTGCTCCTGCACGAACGCGCGCAGCGGGCGCAGCTCCTGGTCGCGGACGTGCGACGAGCCCTTCACCGCGACCGCTACCTCGCCTGCGCCCAGGATGAAGTCCACTTCCAGCCCTGAACGGGTCCGCCAGAAATGGATGTCGTACTGGAGCTCGCTGTACGAGGCGTGCGCCGCCAGCTCCATCAGGATGAAATGCTCCAGAGCGTGACCGAACTGCTCGCCGCGCGGCTCGGCGATGCGGCGCTTGACCAGCGCCCCGGCGACACCGACATCGAACAGGTAGAACTTCGGCGTCCGCGACAGCACGCGCCGATCCTGGCGCTTGCGGTAGGGCGCCACCATCCTTCCCAGGAGCGTGTCGGCGAGGATCTGGTAGTACTCCCGGACCGTCTTGGCGTCGACGCCGCAGTCCCGGGCGATGTTCGTGTAGTTGGTGAGCTGCCCATGCGAGTAGCCCACCGCCTCGAAGAAGCGGGCGAACGCGGCTACGTTTCGCGTCAAACCCTCGGCGAAGACCTCCTCCGACAGGTAGTCGCGCACGTACGCGTCGAGCGACTTGCGGTAGCCGTCGGACAGGTAGTGGGACGGGATCATGCCCCGGTTCAGCACCCGCAGAAGGGCCACACGACCCAGCTCCGCGGTGACGAACGGGAGCATCTCGTACCGCCACGCACGGCCGCCGAGCAGGTTCGCCCTGCCGCGCTTCAGCTTGCGCGCGCTCGAACCGCACAGGATGAACCTCAGACCGCCGTTCTCAATGAGCCAGTGGACCTCATCCAGAAGCTCGGGCACCTTCTGCACCTCGTCGATGATCACCGGCTTGGCCAAAGCGTGCGCGGGCTGGGTCAGCAGGCGCTCACGGAGCAACGCCGGTCGTCTGAGCAGATCGATGACCAGATCGGAGTCGAGCAGATCGAAGCTGAGGCTGTCGGGGAATCGGTGGTGCAGATAGGTCGACTTGCCGGTCTTGCGGGCGCCCCACAGGAATGCCGACTGCCGCGGCGGCAGGTCGATGTCGAGCACTCTGGCGGTAGCTGGCATGACGGGAACGCACTCCTGATTTGCCAAGCTAACACGGACCATCATCCGAAGACACGCTCTACTGCCGCGCGCCCGCACGCATCGTGACCGGAGCCCTGCCGCACGATGACTTCTCGCACGCACACGACCGGCATGGTGATAGACTCACAGCCGTCACCGGAGGATGAAACATGAGTGAGCGTGAGCCCAAGAGCAGGTCAGGTATCGTCAAGGGCATGCTGGCGGCATTGTGCGCCGTGAGCCTTGCCCTGACTGTGCTGTCCGGCTGCAGGGTCTACGTTATGGGTTCCACGGTGCGGAATCCCTTCCTGGGCGAGTGGCACGCCGAGTACACGTGGGACGGGATCTCCTACTCAACTGCGTACGAGTTCGACAGCAACGGCAGGTACAGCTACAGCAACATCCGCCGGTCCACCAGCGGCATGGTAGGTGAGGAAGAAATGACCCAAGGCACCTATGACTACGACAACGAGACTCTGTTCCTCACACCGGTCCCCAGCGACGTCGCTCCCTCCGAGATCGAGTACGAGTTCATACGCGACAACATGTTGGAGCTCAGAGAGCGCATCACTACGAGCCGCACGCGAGTTGTTGTCTACCATCTCCATTCGTAGCGCGACCATGTCTGTTGACGCGCACGCACTGGGCACGCGCTTTGCCGAGGAGGGGTACGTGATCGTCCGCGGCGCGTATGCCGATCAGGTGCGCGAGATGCGGCGGATCTGCGAGGGGGCGCTCGCCCGCTTCGTCACGACCGGGACCGAGGGCAATCAGCCGAGCGGCCGCCACTACTCGGCCAGGGCGCGCATGCTCATCCACCTCAACCATCCGGGCTACCACCGCGAGCGGCCGGCGGACCTATCCACCGTGCTGAACGCCGTGGCCGGCGAGGACGCGGTGGCGGTCGCCACAGCGATCCTGGGCGAGCCGCCGCTGTTCATGCAGTGCAACCTCTACTTCGAGCCGCCGCGCGAATCGTGGGTCGGCGGCTGGCACCGGGACTGCCAGTACGACAAGTTCGACCTGCGCCCGGACGAGGACACCGAGCGCATCGTCCTGAGCGAGGCGGTGCCGGCGCGGGAGGTGCACATGCACATCTGCCTGTGCGACTCGGCCGCCACGGAGATCGTGCCGGGGTCCCACAAGCGCTGGGACACCCCGGAGGAGTACGAGGTCCGCGTCAACGACTACTGGTCGGACGCCATGCCCGGCAGGCAGCCGATCGGGCTGCAGGCCGGCGATCTGGCGTTCTTTCACGTCAACTCCATCCACCGCGGCCTGTACAGCCGGCGCAAGCGGCGCCGCACCATCGCCGTCACCTGGGGGACCGTGTCACGGCCCCGGCCCGCCACCCGCGAGGACATGAACGGGCTCGGCGGCTACGTGGCCAGCTACCAGCCGTGGTTCAGCGATCCGGCCTACCTCCGGGACACCGACCCGGCGGCGCGAGAGACCTTCGAGCGGTTCACGGCAACCTACCGAGAATCCTGGGACGAGTCGTTCACGGCCGACCTGAACCCGGATCTTCGCCGCTTCTTCGCCGCACGACTTGCCGAGGGTTGAGCGCAGCAAGCCCCTACGGCGGTCGAGGTCTGCCCAGGCGCTGGTCTTCGTCATCGCGCCAGGCGACCCTCATCGTCGATCAACACGACACGGCTCGGCATACGATCGCCCCAGCGCCACAGCACCAGATTGAGATCGTGCGCGTCGCTGCCGGGAGCGAAACTCCGTACTCGCATTCCCACATAGCCGGCCGAGATCAACCGATCGGCCAACGCCTGCGATGCCGGGACGGCTCCGCGATGCATGTCCCGCTCCCATCCGGGGCAGCTCGACTCGGCATCCGTCACCGCGTGGATGTCCCGCTCACGCGAGTCAAGGCTGTCGAACACCGGTTCGGCATCGATCTCGTATGCGCACAGAAGCAGCGGCTGCAGAGGATGTCCCAGCGTTCCCGCCTCCCGTAGAGCGGTAACCGGAGAGAGTGAGGTGTACAACGCCGCTACACCAATCCGGTTGAAACGCCCGCCGTGCAGACGGGCTCCTTCACCCGAAACCGGCGACCAGGACCATCTCGGATTGTGTGCTCGGTAGACGATGCCCCGGAATCGCATCAAGCGGTGAGACGATCAGGCATACCCGCCGGCCATGATCCGGTCGAGGTGGGCATGGACGTCACTCGCCTTGCCCTCACGCACCAACCGATCTGGCGTGAGCCCGGCGAACCCCGGCAGGGCCTCGGAGCGGAACCAGGCATACGCCACGAGCGCAGAGCAACCGGTGTAGTCCTCGACACGGCGAAGGATCTCCACCATCTCCCGAAGCCGGGTCTGCGTCTTCCGTGCCCGGATTCGCGTGGTCCGTGACAACGCGTCCTGGCTGAGCCCGAGCGTGCCGGCGATCTCGGCCTTCGTCGTGCGCAGCGCGCCCGCGATCAGCGTGGGCGAGAACGCCTGATCCTCGACAACCTCCTGGAGCTGCATGCCGATCGCCTCCCGCTTTGTACAGAGAATATCACGCCAAATACCGTTATTTCAAGCGAGACGCGTCGCACAGCTCCCCGAAGACCGGCTTCAACCGCCCGGATTCAGCCGCGGCCGGCGCCTCCGCGTCCGTACTCGTTGGTCGGGTTGCGATAGATCGAGTGGTAGTGGCCGCCCTCGGCGCCGACCGAGCCCCGGGTCGAGAAATCGATGAGCAGCGTCGGGCCCTGGATGCGGTAGTAGATAGAGCCCGACCCATCGGTCCGGCCGTTCCAGGCGAAGCGCACGTCGGACAGTTCCGCTTCGATCTCCGCCAACCTGCGCTCGGCGGCCGCCGGCGGCATGACTCCCACCCACAGGCCGATCAGATCAAGGAGCTGCCGCTGCCGTTCCGCCGGCCAGTCGGCGACGCGGCTCCCTTCCACGGGCGGGATCACACCGTCGCTGCCGGCGCCCGCGTACAGCTCCCGCGGACGGCCGCCCACGATCGCGGCGTTCCGCTGTTCGCCGGGCAGGGCGCCCAGCAGGGCGACGCCACCCGCGGCCTGATCGCGCAGCGGTGCCATCTCCGCTCCATCCAGCAGGAACACCGCCGGTTCGATGCCGATGAACGATGGAGACATGCTCATGACGCCGCCGGTCACCGCCACGTTGACCGCCAAGTGGTGGCCGCCGAACTGCCAGCTCCAGTCGCCGCCGGCCGACGGTTTGCCGAAGAAGGCCAGCCAATAGTTGTCGGGGTGCCGGCCGAGTCCGGACGCCCGCGAGGCATCGGCCAGGACGCCCTCGGCCGCGATCACCCCTTGGACCAGCTCGGCGCCCCGGCGGCTCAGTGCGGCCGCCAGAAAGTCGAACAGGGCCCCTTGCTGCGCATCGTTCAGGTCGCCGGCGCGCACGCCGTTGCGCTCGAACCCGGCCATGCCGGCCGGCAGGTTGGACCAGTTGGCGATGAGCGGGCTGTCCGGCGGCAGCACGGCGGCGCGGGCCTGCGCCGGATCGAGCGTCTCCAGGAACCGGGTGGCCGCGGCGGCCGCGGTCGTGACCTCGTCCGGAGCCGACGAGTCGGCGATCGCCGCGGACGCGACGCACAGCACCGCGCCGGCGGCCAGCAGGGCGATCCGCAGGCCGCCGGACCTCACCGCGCGCTCCGCGGGGGCTGCAGCAGCTCCAGCGGGATGCCGTCGAAGTCGTTGAAGTAGACCGCGAAGCCGCCCGTGTTGCGACCCTCCTCGATCGGCACCGGCTCGCTCTTGAAGCGCACGCCCTCGGCGGCCAGCCGATCGTACATCGCCCGGATGTCGTCGACCATGAACGCCAGGTGCGCCACGCCCGGCCGGTTGGTGGCGGTATCGATCGGCGCGCCCGCCGGGTAGAGGTACTGCACCAGCTCCAGGTGGTGGCCGCTCACGTCCACCGGGCAGTTGGGGATGCGCAGCATCGCCACGTCAATATCCGCATCCGCGTACGCAACCAGGCGAGCCGTGTAGGGGTTGGCCCCCCGTTGCCGGTGGACGAGCTTCATGCCGATCAGCCGGCAGTAGAAGTCGATGCTGCGGTCCAGGTCGCGGACCGTGTAGCTGAAGTGCCAGAGGCCGCTGGCCACCGTGCTCATATGCCCTCCAGATCGGGTTTCGCCAGATCGGGTTTCGCCAACAGCGGCTGATCGCCGTCCCACTCGATGCCGCTCAGAAACACCCCTTCCTCCAGGACGATCTCGTCCTCGTAAGTCCCCCGGTAACACAGCCGCCCCTGCCGGCGGTTCTCCAGCCGCGACTGCTCCTTGCGCGTGGTCGACAGGAACCAGCGGCCGTCGCGGCTGAATACCTCGCCGGCGTGGAAGTGCCCGAGCAGGTAGCTGCCGGTCCCCACCCGCCAGTAGGTGCCGCCCTGCTGGAACCCCGTCGGCCGGTCGCTCACCGCATGCCACGTCCCCGGACCGAGCGTGAAGAACAGGTGCCACATGCCGTCCCGCTCGATCACGCATGGCGACTCCAGGCCGATGGTGCCGCGCAGCATCGGTGGCGAACGGAACACCGGCCCGAGCTCCACGAAGGTGCGGAAGTCGCGCGTGGCGTTGAGGCCGACGGCGACTTGGCCGGAGCCTGCCCTGGACTTGAAGAAGATCAGGTACAGCCCGCCTGGCCGCCGCAGCATGCAGACATCCTGTGCGGCTCCGCCCGGGTTCGGCCCCCACGACGGCAGCCCGAACGCGGGGTTGCCGGCATCCTGCCGCCACTCCTCCACGTCCTCGGACCACGCCAGGCTCTGGTGGTCGCCGCCTTCGCCGCGCACCTCGTAGAGCATCCCCCAGCGCCCGCCGTAGCGGAAGCAAAACGGCACGCCGCGCGTCACCTTGTCGAATGCGCCCTGCGAAGGCAGCAGCAGATTGCGATGGAAGCCCAGCGTGCCGAGACTCTCGCCCCTCGCATGGCCGATCCCGACCTCGGGGCTTTCGGCCGCCGCCTCGTCCAGCCGGCCCGCCTCCATGTGCCGGCGGTAGCCGTCGATCTTGCTGATGTCGCCGGTGACGTACAGCAGATGCCAGCGGCTCCCGTCCCACAGGAACTGATGATCGGCGATGTGATAGGGCGCTGGCGGGCGGTAGACGTGCGTGGTGACCTCGTAGAAGTCCGGCTCGTCGGTCCGGAAGAGCTGCCGGTGCAGCGCCAGGAAGCGCTCGTCGAACTCGTCCGGCGCCAGCGTCGGCTGCAGGTCCGGGTCGTCGGCGAGCAGCTCTGCCGCTTCCGGCGCGTCGTGCCGGATCAGTACGCGGCTCATACCCGGTAGGCGAACAGCGTGGCGGCGAACATCCTGATGCGGATCACCACCGTGGAGCCAGCGCCGTCCAGGTCGCTGTTGCCGTTCCACGTCACCGGGCGGTCGGCTTCGTCGCCGGTGAGCGGGTCGCACGCCTCGAACGTGTAGCCGTCGAGGCCCCTCACGTCCGGGTTCAGGCGGGAGGGGATCGAGCGGATCAGCTCGACCTTGATCCAGCCGCCGGCCCGGCAGCGGTAGTTGAGGCGTAGCGGTCCGCCCGAGCGGGTGATCGTGGGGATGGTGAAGCGGCCTTCCGTCTCCGCGTCGATCCCTGCCAGCCGGTGCGGACGCCAGCGCGCCCAGCGGATGACCCCGTCGGCGCGCGGCATGGTGTGGCCGGCGTTGTGCAGCCAGGCGGTGGCGTCGTACGGCACCCCCCACCAGTCGTCCGGCAGCGTGATCAGCCCGACGCCCCACGGCCAGACGATGCCCGCTTCGTCGCTGCCGGGCGGCCCCACCGGGATCACCGGCCGGCGCTCGGGGCGCGTCCAGTACAGGCCGTCCCTGCTGAAGGCGAGCTGCGCGTCGCCGTTGTCGCCGATCTGATGGTAGACCTGCACCACGCCCACGTGCAGGTCGTCCCGGCCCGGATAGGGGAAGTAGTACATACCGTAGAACGAGGTGTCCGGCGGGTCCTGGGGATCGGCGGTGAGCACCAGCCGCGACAGCGGCCAGCGGCGGAAGTCGGCCGTCTTGGTGATGCCGATGCTGCGGCGGCCGGTGCCGCCGGGCCGGACAAAGGCGAAGTAGCAGCCGGTCGCCGCGTCGTAGCCGGGGGCGATGCCGCCGTCGGCCGGCATGTCGGCAAGCGGTTCGTCGATCACCGTCCACTGCAGGCCGTCCGGGGAGGTCCACCCCTGCAGCCAGTTGCGGTTGACGATGCGCGGGCCGTCGTAGGCGGCGCCGGCGTAGTCGGCCGCCGCCATGCGCTTCTGCCACTCGCCGGACGGCAACAGCTCGTTCGTGTCGGGATCGAAGTAGCCGCCGGCCATCCGCATCGCCTTGAACCGCTCGGCGGGATGAGCGATCGGGTCGATGAACATCCCGCAGTGGGCCGGCCCGCCGGTGACGTTGTCCGCCCGGCCGCCCACCGGGGTCTTCTCGAAGCGGTAGCCGTCGGCCGAGCGCGCGTAGCGCAGCGCGGAGCTGCCGTCCGCCGGGAAGGCGCCGTACAGGATGTGGTAGTCCCGGTCCTGCCAGGCGAGCACGTTGTGCAGCCCGCCGCCGCCCTCCACCGCGGGATCGGACCGGATCAGCGCCTCCGACTTGCAGGCAGGCTCCACCGCCAGGCGCACCCCGACCGGCGCGTCGAACAGCTCGTAGCGGCCGTCGCGGGTGACCCCGCGGTTGCCCGGATTGACCTCCTCCCAGTCGATCAGCGGGTTCCACGCGGCGCGGGCTTCGCGCGTGCGCAGCGTTTCCTTTCCCTGTCCCTCGTCCCGCCATTCGCCGGGCCGGAAGGCGTACGCGCCGATGCCGGTCAACTCCTCGGTCATGAGCGGACGATAAGAGCTTGTCGGATTGCCGACAACCGCGCGCCTCCGTTGCTTCACCCGGCGCCCTCCCGGTGCTACCCTGCGGGCTCGGATGAGCAGCTCCACTTGGGGACCGTCGGCGTTCCGCGCCCGCAAGACCGGACGCAGCCGCACGCGGCGCCTGTTGAACACGATCGGTCTGGCGGCGCTCACCGCCGGCCTGGTGCTGCTGGTGACCTTCACCTCCGGCGTGCAGGACCTGGACGAGGTGATGCTCGCGATCGGTGCCACGGTCGCGTCGCTGGCAGCGGTGGTGGCCGTGCGCTCGGTGCAGAGCGAGCTGGCCTTCCACGAAGCCCCCCGACTGGAGCGGGTGCACGGTGATCAGGCCGCCCGGCGCGGCCAGCCCGCGGTGCCCACGCCGCTGACGAAGATCACCGCGGAGCTGGAGCTCTCGCAGACCAGCAAGCGCTACTATCGGCGCGTTCTCATCCCCCGGCTCGCGGCGGTCGCCTCCGGGCTGGTGAGCCTCGCCGACCGCACGCGGATCCTCGACCGGATCGAAGCGATCGGCCGGCCCGGCGACGCCATCGCCGATCGGCTTCCCGAACGGATGACACGGCGCGGGGTTCCGCTGGCGCAGCTCGCCGGCGTGGTGCAGGAGCTGGAGCAGGCGGACGCGGGCGACATAACCTGATGGAACCACGGGAGTGACGGAGTGAGCACGGAATTGGGACGAATCAGCGATATCGCGCAGCGGTCCATGGACCTGAGGCGGGTCAGCGAGACCGCGCAGCGGGCGGTCGAGGAAGTCGGGCGCTTCATCGTCGGCAAGGACGATGTCCTGCGCCAGATCCTGATGGGTCTGATGGCCGACGGGCACATCCTGTTGCAGGACTTCCCCGGCCTCGCCAAGACCATGATCGCGCAGTCGTTCGCGCAGGTGCTCGACATCCGCTTCACGCGCATCCAGTTCACCCCCGACCTGTTGCCGGGCGAGATCACCGGCGGCTACATCTACAACCAGCGCGACGCGGCGTTCGAGTTCCGCAAGGGCCCGGTGTTCGCCAACCTGCTGCTCGGCGACGAGATAAACCGCGCCACCCCCAAGACCCAGTCGGCGCTGCTGGAGGCCATGCAGGAGCGGCAGGTCACCGTGGAGGGCGAGCGTTTCCTGCTGGAGAAGCCGTTCGTGGTCATCGCCACGCAGAACCCGGTCGAGTTCGAGGGCACCTACCCGCTGCCGGAGGCGCAACTCGACCGCTTCATCATGCGCACCAGCATCGGCTACCCGAGCGCCGACGACGAGTACGAGATCCTGCGGCGCCGCCAGGAGCGCAAGGAGGACACCCTCGATCTCAAGCCGGTCGTCTCCAAGGAGGAGCTGCTGGCCATGCAGTTCGCGCTGGAGGACGTGCACGTGTCGGAGCCGATCGGCAAGTACATCGTCGACCTGACGCGGGCCACGCGCGAGGACTCCAAGGTGCAGGTCGGCGCTTCGCCTCGCGGCGTCTACGCGCTGTTCAAGCTGGCGCGGGCGCACGCGGTTCTCGACAACCGCGACTTCGTGACCCCCGAGGACGTCAAGGATGTGGCGGTGATCGGCCTGGCTCATCGCATCGTGATGAAGCCGGAGTACTGGGTCCGCGGCATCTCCGACGAGTCGATCGTCCAGGACGCGATGAACGAGGTGCCCACGCCGCAAGCCGACGCGTGACCAAGCACTTCGGAGCCCGCTTCGTCTCCTACCTGGCGCTGACCCTGGTCAGCCTGGTGTTCGCGGCGTTGCTGCGTCGCATCGAGCTGGTGATGATCGGCACCACGTTCGCGGTCGCGATCGTCGCCGCGCTGCTCGGCGACCGCACGCCGCGCCTGCGCTTCAGCCACAGCATCTCCCGGCTGACCCTGTTCGAAGGGGACGAGGTGGATGTCGAGTTCACCGTCCACGCCGGCACCGCCGTGCCGATCGCGGAGGTGGTCGATCCGCTGCCGGCCGGCGCCTCGCTGGTTTCCGGCCGCAACGACCTGATCGTCTCGCTCGGCCCCGGGCAGACCGAGACCTGCCGCTACCGGCTGCGCATCGACCGGCGCGCGCGCTTCACGCAGGGACGGCTGTTCCATCGCGCCTACGCGGGCTCCGGCATGATCCTGTGGGAGGCGGAGTGGAGCGATCCGAAGATCTGCACCGCCTATCCACGGGTCGATTCGGTAAGCCGCCCGATCCGGCCGTTCCACACCCAGGTCAACGTCGGCAACTACCCCTCGCGCGAAGCCTCCGAGGGGCTGGAGTTCGCCAGCATGCGCGAGTACGTGCCGGGCGACCGGCTCCGCATGGTGAACTGGCGCGCCACGCAGCGAACCGGCCGCATGTACGTCAACGAATACACGCGCGAGCGCAACGCGGACGTCGTCCTGCTGCTGGATGCATTCGAGGACGCCGGCGCGTTCGGCTCCACGGTGCTCGATCAGGCCACCCGCATCGTCGCCTCGCTGGCACGCTACTTCCTCACCGGCAACAACCGCGTAGGCTGCATCGAGCTGTCCGGCCTGCTGCGCTGGGTGAGCCCCAACCTGGGCAGCCGCCAGCAGTACCGGATTCTGGAGTTCCTCACCGACGTACGCGCGCGCGAGAGCGACGTGGACCGTGACATCACCAAGGTGCCCCGGCAGATCCTGCCGGCGCAGGCCCTGATCGCCGCCTTCACCCCTCTGATCGACGTCCGTTTCACGGACACGCTCCTCAACCTGGCCAGCCGCCGCTACGACGTCGCCGCCGTGGTGATCAACCCCGCGCTGGCGCTGGCCCCCGTCTACGGCGCGACGGCGAGCGAGGCGGCTGCGGTGCCCCTGTGGCGCATGGAGACCGACACCGCCGCCCGCCAGCTCGCCGAGGCCGGCGTGCCGATCATCCGCCAAGAGCCGGACGAGCCGGTCGACCTCCTGGCGTCGCGGATCGACGCGCTGCGGCGCCGGCGGCTGATGCTGCAATGACCCGGATCGTCCTGCTCGGACTGCCGCTGGTCCTGGGCGCGTGGAACCTGGCGCTGGCGGGCATCACCCTGGGCACCGTGCTGGCGTCGCTGGCGGGCGTGGCCGCGGTCGTCTACGGCGCCCAGCAGCACCGCTCCGGCTTCGTCACCGCGGGCGTGTTCGCGCTGCTGGTGGCGCACGCGGGGGCGCTCGTGACGGCCGGCACGCCGGTGCAGGTGTGGCCGGGCCTGGCGTACGGCCTGGGGCTGCTGATCATCATGGAGGCGTCTTACGACCACCTGACCATCCTGCGCGGCCGCGCCGCCGGCCGCCGCTACGCGGTCCGGCGCGTGTATCTGGTAAGGGTCGGAGTCGGCACGGTGATCGCGGGCTTCGTCATCACGGTGCTGGGCGTGGGGTACGCGCCGCGGCTGGCGGACCAGTCGGCGCCGGCGCTCTTCTGGATCGGCGGCATGAGCGTGGTCGCCCTTTCGGTGGCGGCGCTCATGCTGCTACGCTTCTGGCTCAAGGAGCGCTCCTCGCCGGATGCCGACGACGCCGGCGAAACGTAGTACATTTTTTGGGTTCCGTGGGTATTGGCGCCCGCGGGGCGTGGAGGGGGAACATCAATGCGGAGGACGATGCACAGGCGCTTCGCCTGGTTGGCAGCGGCATCTCTGTCGCTGGCCGTGTCGGGGCTTGCCGTCGCGCAGGACAACCCACAGCAGGACCTGCTGGCGGCGTTCTATGGACCACCGGACCTGACCATGCTCACCTACTACAGCGCCGGCTGGACCCATCTGGGGTTTGACGACGAGTACCCGAAGCTCCTCGGTCAACTGAAACAGAGCCGGGACCCGAACCGCAACAGCTTCTCTCACGGCTGGGGAGCCCTGGTCACCTACGGACAATTCGTCGCCATGCTGGAGAGCAACCACGCGGGGACCTCCAGCACGCGGAACAGGCAGTCCGTGGAGCTGTCCAGCGACGCGCTCTCGTTACAGGTCGGCTACGCTCCGATCAAGCTGCCGGCCGCCATCGGCTTCGTCACCGCCGGCGCGGGCATGCAGACGGTGGGACTGCGCGGCTATCCGCACGCCCCCGGCACCTTCGACGCCGTAGTGGTCGATGGAACGCCCGGCGCATTCTCGATCAGCACCAACACGCTGGTGCTCAAGGCCTCGGCCGGCTTCGAGCTCGCGGTGCTTCCCCCCGGCGACCCCTGGGGACTGCACGCCGGCATCATCGCCGGAGTCGCCTACGCGCCCTTGGAGCCGACGTACCGGCTGTTCGGCGGTGCCGGCCTGCTCGACGGCTCTCCGGTGCTCACAGGCAGGAGTCCCAAGCTCACGCCCTGGTCGTTCAGTCTCAGCCTGCTCGTGGGGGTCGGCGGCGGCCTGTAGGCGAGGCTTCGCCGCGCGCCGACCGTGGCCCGGTCAGCTTGCGCGGATCACGGCCGGCGGTCCGCCCAACGCCTCCCATTCGGTCACGGCCCTGGTGTAGACGTAGCAGCGCTCGCCGGCCGGCGAAGCGGCTCTTCGTCAGCCGCACGTCGCGATAGCCGAGCGAGCGCACCGCGGCAGCTCAGACCGCCAGCGGGGCCGCCCGGTTCAACGCGCGCATCCTGTGGTAGTACGGGTGGGCGTGCACGGCATGGCGCCAGTCGGCCCAACGGTCAACCGCCGCCGGCGTCGCACGGCTGCGGGCTGTGAAGCCGGGCAGAAAGTCGGCCTTGCGCGGGTGCTGCATGCCGGTCTCGTGGTAGCGCAGGTCAATGCTCCACCGGGTGTGATCGCTGGCGTTCATCAGCGATCGGTGGTACGTCAGATTGCTGAAGAACAGCACGTCCCCCACCTGCATCGGGCACGTCACCGGCTTTCCGAACCGCTCGGGATCCTCAAGCGGCCGCAGCGCCTTGTGGTCCGGGTCCATCTCCGCCGCCTGATAGCCGTGTCGATGGCTGCCGGGAATTACCTGCATGCAGCCGTTGTTCGTATCTGCCTGCACCAGCGGGAACCAGACGCTGATGATCCGCTGGGCGGCGGTCTGCTCGCCGAAGTAGTTGCTGTCCTGGTGCCAGAGCACCGTGGTGCGCTTGTCGTTGGGGATCTTCGGACGCACCGCGATGAGACCGGTCGCCTCGATCTCGCCACCGATGAGCGGCTCGACCACGTCCAGCACGCGCGGATGCGCCATCAGTGCGTACAGCTCGGGCGTGACCACGTCGGCGTCCCAGCTTCGCCGCTCGTGCTCGCCGCCGAGGGCGGCGACCGCGTGCTGCCAGCGCGCGACCATCGGCTCTGCTGCGAACCGAGACGGCAGCCGTCCCCGCTCGAACAGGTCGTCGATCAGCCGGTCGGCCGCTTCCAGAATGACCCGCAGGACCGGGCTGAGCTCCTCCGGCTCCAGCAGGCCTCGCAGCAGGACGTAGCCGTCGGTGTCGAACGCTTCGTGATCGGTGCTCGCCATCTTTTCCCTCGCCGTGACCGGATATGCCGATACTACGTCACGACCGCGCGTGTTACGATCCGAGCGCCTCGTGCTCGATACGATCATCGGCTGGATCGGCGATCTGGTGGCATCGACCCGGGACCGTTACGCAGTCAATCCCTACGTGTTCCTGGCGCTGTCGGCGGTCTGCGGCCCGCTGTTCTACTACTCGCTGTATCGCATGGCGCGCGCCCTCAGGAACGACCGCGGCGCGGTCGGGCGCTGGAGCATGATCTTCCTGGCGGCCACCGTCACTCCCTATCTGTATGTCCTGATCTTCGGGCGCAACCTGCCGTGGTGGGTGTACATGGTGCTGCTGGCGGCAGTCGGACTGGGCGTGCAACGGCTCGTGAGCAAGCTGCATGCCGGCCGGGCTCAGCGCCCTGACCGGTGATCGTGGGGGCGCGGCCACCCCACCCGCGAGTCAGGCGCGCTCGACCGGGAACCCGGTCACGCTGCGCGTCTCCTTGCTGAACTCCACCCCGATCAGGTAGATCGGTTCGCCCGAAGCGGTACTTGTCCGCGTAGCCGCGCTCCTGCAACTGCGCCGTGCCCTCATCCGCCTGCTCCACCACCTTGCACTCGAACAGATACACGTCACCCGAAGCGCACCGCCATATCGGCTCGCCCGCGGCTGCTCGAATCCTCGGTCTGGAACAGCACCGCCTTGGTGGCGATCCGCTCCACGTCGAACGTCGACAGCAGCTCGTCGCTGCTCAGCATCCCGTCCAGCTCCAGCGCGCTCACGCGGCGCTGAAACAGCGTCTCCACCAGAAACGTCCGGGTCGCGCTCTCGAACCAGTGCGGCCCAAACTCCCGCGTGTCGAACAGCAGCAGGATGTCGAACGGGTTGTACACCTTCTCGGCGCCGCGCCAGTGGTGAGGTCGGTGAAGTTGAGCCCCGAGAACACGCTGACGTCTCCGAGTCATTACCCCTCATGGGATTGGAAACCTGCTCGCGCAGAGGAAGGTCGCCGTCGAGCTGGCGATCTCATTACCCCTCATGGGGATTGGAAACGATTCGGGTGCGGCTCTTTTGCGACGACCACCGAGAAGAGAGATGGAATCGTCCTAAGTGACGGCAGTGAAGGTAAATACATACACTCATGGACGGTTGCGGCGAAGAGGAGCCCATGGCGATGAGACCCGCGCGGGGCTGGATAACTGATCCGGCACTAACCAAGACCGTAGGTGTGCTGAGCTTTGGGGAATCGAGTGCAGGAACAAGGGGCGTAAGCCGGCTACCCACGGCCAACACGAATCCGGGTTGCATTGGTCGTAACTCGTTTTGGGATAATGATATAAGAGTAACGCCAGTTGCTGGACACATTCGGCATGCACACTGTGCAGTCGGAAAACAGCGCGATCAATCTGCTTTGCACGGCGTCTCGAATGCGAACCACAAGGCAGCGGCCGCTGCTCTTTACCGGTAGCGCGCGCCGCGACCACCGTCCCGAGCGAGCAGGGACTTACGCTCGCTGCATGCGCATATGTAGTGCGAGACGGCGCGTCAAGGGTGGAAGCGATTCCGTAACTCCGTACCTCTCATGACTTTGATGGTCGTCCTAAAAGAGCCGCACCCAAACGATTCCATCCTACCCCATCAGATCGCGTCGAACACGGCCGGCTCATTACCCCTCATGGGGATTGGAAACATCTCGGTCATCTGCCACATCGACACGCAGTCCATCGGCTCATTTTGAACTCATTACCCCTCATGGGGATTGGAAACGCGTCGCTGCAGCAGGTTGAGGATGCGGATCATGGTCTCCTCATTACCCCTCATGGGGATTGGAAACCGGCGGCGCTGGTGCCGAACATCCGCTGCGATTACGTCTCATTACCCCTCATGGGGATTGGAAACCCCGGCGGCGTCGGCCGCAACGGAGCGTTCGTGCGGCTCTCATTACCCCTCATGGGGATTGGAAACCGGGCGCCGGCGCGGCCGGGTCGACAAGGAAGTCGTCCTCATTACCCCTCATGGGGATTGGAAACTCGGAGATCCGCTTCCGAACGTCTCCGATCAGGATGCCTCATTACCCCTCATGGGGATTGGAAACTGGGCGGTGCCGCCGTAGTACTGCAGCCGCTCCACCTCATTACCCCTCATGGGGATTGGAAACTCGAGATCCACGCGGTCGAGGATGATCAGGACCGCCGTCTCATTACCCCTCATAGGGATTGGAAACGCGAGCCACGCCGCCGTAGTAGGTCAGCGTGTCGATCTCATTACCCCTCATGGGGATTGGAAACCCTATCCCAAGCTACCTCGCAACTCCTTGAGCGTGAGGTTCGGGCTCACGACGGCCGCAGCATGCCATGAACCGGCATCGCAAGAGGCCGATTGTGCGCCTGACCCTCGGCGTGGAGTGGGTTTTCGGCTCAGGCGCATACCGGTCCACTCAGACCAGCGACCAGTTCTTCCCGTGCCAAGCGTCACGCTTCTGTCTCATCTGCCCGCCTTTCTCCTCCTTGCCGAGTCTCACCACTTCGACGTTGTGACGGTTCTTGCTCGTCAGTTTGATCACCTTGTCCTGCGGACCGATTTTCTGCGCAATTCTGGCCATCATGCGGATGACTTCGGCTTCGGGCAGATCGCCCATGAACACCGAGTACTGCTCGTGCATAAGGTATTCCTTGAGCAACTTCCGGTACACTCCGGTACGCTCGGCGGGCACGTCGTAGCAGATCAGCACGAACACCGATCAATCAACCTCGCCACACGAACGGCTTGAATCGGCCAATGCCGAGCGCCTCCCGTTCGAGCGACATGCACTGCCGGTGGATCGCCTGCCGCAGGGTACCGCCGCCGCAGCGTTCTTCGATACGCGACCAGAAGCGCTCCGTGACGCCGATGCGGCCCTTCTCGCTGAGCAGGCACACGCCCGGCGTGCGGACCCACCACGACGCATCGGGCTGCCGGCGGCGAAACAGCGACAGGATGAGCGCATCCGAGAGTACCGGCCTGAACGGCTCCGCCATGTCGATGGACAACGAACGCCTCCCTGTCCCGGGCGAGTGCAGGAACGACACGCTGCGGTCCAGATGCGTCTTGGCCAGCTCGTTCGCACACGCCGAGTAGAGCAGTGTGTTGAAGAACGACATCAGGCAATTGACCGGATCCGGGGGCGGACGGCGCACTCTGCGCTCCAGCGCCGCATCGGGGGCTATGCGCGCGAACGCGTCGTGCAGGAACGCTCGGGACAGACCCTCCGTCCCCATCAGTTCTTCGATGGTGCCCGCGCGGTCGATGCCGTCGATCGCGCCTTCTATCCCCTCCAGCGCGGATTCCAGGCCGACCGTGCCGTTGCGCCGGTAGCGCTGCAGCAGACCGCGCATCGAGTGCGCTTGCGCTCGTACCAGCGACTTGGCAATGCGCTGCCGCCCTGCTTCATCGAGATATAGCTCGACTTGGCCGACGCGGACCCGACCGGAGGGTGTCTCGTCCTCCGGTTCGAACGCGCCCAGGAACCTGCCCCCCGCGTCCAGCACCGTGAAGCGGATACCGTGGCGCCCCATGTCCTTTAGCAACCGGATGGAGATCGAGCCCTCGCCCATGCATATCACGTGCTTGACGCCGCTCAGCGGGATCGCCTTGCGCCCCGCCTCGGAGGTGACGACCAACGCGTTCTCATGCCGGTTCAGGCGTGCATCGCGCGGTATGATGACGGTGTCCATCTCAACCCACTTCCTCGTCGTCCCAACACAGGGGGCTGCAGCTACATGCGTCGCAAAGGCGAATCCGTCGCGCGGCAGGCGGTGGCCGCACCGCCAAGTCCACGCTCTCCCGGGCGTCCTGTATGAGCCGGTCGAGCATATCGTCGGTAAGGTCATAGAGCGCCGTCTTGCGTGAGCCGTACACCTGGACTTCCGCGCGCCAGACCTCACCGGTGGCGCCGGTCATGAAGGCCGCGTAGAACAGTGCCTGTCGGGAGACTGCGTCGCGGGCGCCCGCACTGCCTTTGCGTTCGATCACTACCCGCCGCTCGAAGTCGATGGCGTCGGGGGCGATGCCGAGTCCCTTGGGGACGTCGCCGGAGCGTTTCTCGGTCTGGTGCAGGGCCAATCCCCGGCGCACGCGCGCATGATGGACGGCGTGCGTCGCGCCCATGAGATGCAGCCAAGCGCGCCGGCGGCACAGCGCGACGTGCTGAAAGTAGAGGCCATGCAGGCCGTACTCCTCGACCAGTTCACGCAAACAGCGCGCTTTCTCCAGCATCCTCGAAGTCCTCATCCAGCGGCGGACGGCCCAGCTTCTCGACCAGCGCCGTCGCGGCGCCCATGACCTTCTTCCGCGGATCTGTTGTGGCGTCGCCGGGTGCGGAAATGAACGCTCCGAAGCGGTGGCGCCACTCCTCGACCAGACGGCGGTTGAGATGTTCGGTGCCTTTCTCCCGTTCCAGGATAGAAACCGAGAAGTCGCCCTCGCCGATAGGCGACGGAACGTACAGCGTCAGTCGCAGCGCTCCGCGGCGGGCAGTCGGCTCGGTGATCTCCTGGTCGAGGGAGCGCGAAATCAGTCGGATGACCTGTTCCCCGTCCTCCTCCGTGCACACCACCGGGATGTCGGTCGCGCGACGCAGGAAGGATTCGGTTACCGTACGGCGGGTGCCGTCGGGATCGACCACGGTCACGGTAGCCCCAATCTCGCGATAGGTGAGGGCACCGGCGAGCAACGCGTTCACCCAGCGCTTGTGCGGCTGCGACCGGCGCGGGAGGTTGGTGTTGACCGTATCGACCAAGAGAATCTCGCCGATCTTTGCCTCGACGAACTTCAAGACCCCCGGAGCGATTCGGCGCAGGCGCGCGTCGGCCCCATGCTGGACCTTCATCCTGGTGCGCCGGATGGCGACCACGAACAGGGCCGCCCAGAACATACCGCGCCACGATGCGCGCCGATAGAACGGCAGGTCTGTCTCCGCTTGAGCCACAGGGGCTCCGGCTTCCTTGCGCGTGGGCTCCAGACCGCGGCGCACGTCGCGCAGGAGCTCGCCCACGAAACTCGCAACGTCCATCTCGCCGTGCTGCTCGATCACGGTTGCAATACGCCGCTTCCACGGTGTGCGACTGCGGTCGCGCTCCGACAGCGAAACGATCACCTGTCCGTCGACCGCCCCGCGCGCCACGCGGCCGACGCGCTGGACGAAGCCCGCGAGATTGTAGCCGGGCTCCGTGAACATCAGGGAGCTACGGAAGGTGACGCCGTTCTCCACGGACGAGGTGCACAGGAGCACATCGTACGCGCGGGGATCCGCGTACCGGCGGCCACGTCGCGGCTCACCCGGCTTGCGTACCGAGTCGTCGATGGAGTTGATCGACAGGATGCGGTCTTCGGAGACGCCGATGGCCCGCAGCGATCCGCGCACGATCGCGGCGTCCTGTTTCAGTTGTTCAAGGCGGTCGTAGATCACGATGACGGTATCTCCCGCTTCGATCGACGCTCGAATCGCGTCGCTACTGAGCTCGATCGACTCACGGAGGGAACACTCCCGCAGCGTCACCGCGACGTTGCCGTGGATCGGCCGGTTGCCCGGCGCGTGACCGCCGATCACTTCCTCGGCAATCAGCTTCAGATCGTCCGTGCCCACGCCCATGCGCGCGAAGATCGCGGTTACGTCGATCGGCGTGGCCGACAGCAAGGAGACCTTCGCGCGCCGCTCGGTGACCGCCAGCAGTGAAATCAGGCAGGCCAAGCCGAACGACCGATCGTCGATGGTGTGGAACTCGTCGAACACGATGTGATCGAACGTGCGCACGTACTGGAACGGATTGACTGTGCTCGCCCCGGTGATGCGGATGCCCGAAATCATCTGCACGACCACCTCCGGGATGGCGAATATGACCCGCCCGCCGCCATCTGCGCCGCCGCCGAGAAGCTGTCGAACGCGGGTTGCTGTCAGTGACTCGGCCCCGTCCACGGCCTGATTGCCGGACCACTCGATCATGCGCTCCGCGATCCAGACGCCGGCTGCCGCATCCGGTACACCGCGGCGTCGGAGATGTGCGAGCGCCTGCTCGCGGGCGTCGTCGATCAGGTTCTGCAGCACCCGCTTGGTCGGCACGATGAACAGAACGTGCGCGCCCCCGTCGAGCACCGCCCGCATGAAGGCATAAGACTTTCCCGAGCCGGTCGGCGCCGACACCAGTCGCACCAGCTTCTCGGAGCGCAGCAGCCGTTCCTGCATCGGTGACAGACCGCTCGGCAGTGTCGGCACCGAGTGGGCGCGAATAATCATGGGGGCGCGCTACGACCAGCCGGCCGTGATCCGCAGCGCCTCATCGGTGGCGAGCGGTCGGCTGGGCTGGATGTTGTGCAGTCGGTACGGCCCCGCCGGCATCGTGACGTCGGGATCGAACAGGCGCGCCGTGTGCAGGTTCAGGCACAGTTCAGGCTGCTGTGAAGCGCGTTCAAGCAGCCCAAGCCCGTTGCGCCCCAGCCCGAGCCGGACCACGAGACGGTCGACCGGCTGGCCGTAGGCTTCGCGCGCGAAGCGTAGCGGGTCCACGTGCAGGAAGCAGCCGGCGAACACGGCGCCGGTTGCAACCTCCTGGATGTGGTAGTAGTCCTTGATGTTGCCGAAGTTGCGCGCATCGTGGACGCTCTTCGGCAGGCCGCACTCGGCGTCCAGGTTGAGGCGGCGAGCGAGCGGCCGGTTGAGCCGCTTGCCATGTCCCTGGAACAGCGTCGTCTTGAACGGCAGGGCCGCCAAGTGGCGCCGGTAGTCGGGCGCTGACGGCAGACAGGGCGAGCGCGGCATCATGCCGAGCGCCGCCGCCGCCGCAAACGCCATCGCCGCGTCGGTCACCACGTCGTTGAGCGTCGCCGTCCCCGACGGCACGGCAAGTCCGTGCCATGCCCAGGGCGACAAAGCGGTGAGTCGAAACGGAAAGACCCCTGCTGCCACCGGTCACGCCTTGCTCGGGCTGAAGTACTGCTCGAACAGATCGGCAACCTGTGCCGCGGTTTCTTCGTAGCGGCGTCTCAGGTCGGGATCGTCCCGCTCGAACGCCGCCACGAGTTGCCGCTGATAGGCTGTCGCCCGCTCGGTCCCGGCGTGAACCTGATAGTGCCCGGCCATGGTTTCGACGACATGCGCGGCAAGCTCGGCGACCGAACCGGTTTCCGGGACTTCGCGGAGGAGCTCGTACGGCGAGGCCAGCGGCGTCTCCAGGCGCGATGCGAAGATGCCGGCGACATGGGTGCGCACGTTCACCCCGGTGACCGAGGTCTGGCCGCCGTAGGACCCAGCGAGGCCCAGGCTCAGAAGCAGGTGATCGAGCCCCAGCGGCGGAAGCTGGCGCCCGTTGCTGGTCAACACCTGCACCAGGAGCGTGCCGGGCAAGACGAAGTGGCGCGTGAACAGGTTTTCGGTGTTCTTCTTGTCCTCTGCGTCCCACAGCGTGCCCGTCTCGTCGCCGCGGTGATGAAAGCTCTCGCTCACGGCGTCGCGGTACGGCACGGTGCTCAGCGCGTCCGAGTACTGCACCGCCGCCTTCACCGGGAGCACACGGGTTCCCGACATCGCAGAGTCGCCGAACACCAACGTGTTCAGATCGAAGGCGTCGCGCACCGGCATCCCCTCGCCGACCGCCGTGCGGTTCTGAGGCAGCCGCCCGCCGACGTTCCAGGCGCGCAGAACCAGCAACCCGCGGCCGCGCTCCCCGTACTTGAACTTGCTCGGCGTCGCCCGCACCCGGCGGACGCCGTCACGGTCCTCGATGTCGGTTATTTCTTCCTCCGCGTTGCGGAACACAGCCGGTGCCGTGATCTCGCGGATCAAGGCGATGGCCACGTGCCCGGCGTTGCGGCGCGCCGGCATGACGTAGGTATCCTTGCCGTTGGCGCCGACCACCTCTTCGGTCAGCGCGCGGTCGTTCAGGTAGGGCAGAAAGGTGTCAGTCATTAAGTTCTCCTTGGCTTGGTCGTCGACCAACTATCAGTTTTCCATCTCATCTTTCGGAAGGTCGTCAGGGGTCGATTCAGCGATGCCTCGCTCGCGGTACGCTTCGAGGAGCGCGAAGCGATAGATTGAGGCAGCGCGGCGCTGCTCCTGTGACGTGGGCTCCTTCGAGCGGAAGACTCCTGTCCACACCTCGTCCGCAAAATGCCGCGCGAAGTCGATGCACGCTTCGTCGAGCGCTTTCCCGTCACGATGTTTCGCTGCGGCGTCGCTTCTGTCGCCGCGTGTCAGCCGTTCGTGCAGCGTACCGGCCAGTCCCAGGACGAGCGCGTCCGTGTCCTGGCTGGTCGAGCGCGCCGCGCCGGGATAGAAGTCCAGCGCGGTCTTCCAGCAGAGAAGCTGCTTGTTGACGGCAGCGCCGATTCCGATGCGCCTCTGGATGCGTGTCCCCAGCCACGCCAGCCGGATCAGCGGGTCCGGGTTGTCCTTCAGGTTCACGGGTTCACCTCCCATATTGTTGATCTGTGTGAGTGCCTGTTCACGGGTTGCCTCTCGAATGAGCAGCCACGCATGCTTCTTTTTCGTGTCGATGTCGCAACGGTCGACTGCCAGCGCCCACGCGACGCAGAGCGCGCCCAGCCTGGCGATGGGCTCGGGATCCGCGAGCTGCTTCGCCCACTCGATGCCCAAGCCGGGCGCGGCGGAGATGTTCTCGAACAGTTGCAGCTTGCGGAGAGCGTCCGGTATCTGCTCGATCCGGAGCGAGCCCCCCGCGAGCAGCTGCTCTATCCACGGCGGCAGCGCGTCCATGTGGAAGATGGCCGGGTGCCGGCGCGGCGCTCCCCGGAAGATGTGGATGGGCCGGCCCACGCGGCGCGCCGCATTCAGCGTCATGCGCAGCTTGGCGACCAACTCCGCGTCCCTGGCGGGCAACTCCTCCAGCCGTGCCATGCGGATGCGCCGGGTATGGCAGTCGAGCCCGTCGTAGACGGCGCCCCTCTTGAGGTCGAGCCGATTGAGGTCGTACAGGCTCATCGAGGATTCGCCCGCCTCGCGCTGGAACGCCAATCCCCCGAACAGCCCGGTCGTGACCGGCGACGAGATGAGCGGTGGCAGGTCGCCGCTGCCCTTGAACTCCTCCTGCGCCTTCTGACGTAACTTAAGCTCGGCCAGGCACACCGGGCACAGATGGGTGTCGCCGGAGGGCGATGCGAGGTGGTCGTTGCGACCGTCGCGGCCTGAGAACGCCGACGCCTTGATGCCGTGCGCACGGGAAGCGGTCTCGACCTTGCAGGCGGCGACGACCGGCTCGTTGCAGAGGATGCAGCGCTTGCCCGCGCCGCTGTACTGCGCCGCCGGCTGGCCGCCGTCGAGATACGCGGTGAAGCGTTGCCGCAACGCGCCTGCGATTTCGCCAGCGACATCCTCGATCTGGTCCGCCAGCCCGGTGCGGGTGTCGGTCCCCTCCAGCCACAGCCCGACCAGCCCGTCACGGCCGACGATGCGGTCCAGCAGATCCTGGCCTTCGTGCGGGTCGGCGTCCGCTACGCGCCACACCTCGGCAATCGCCCACACGGCCAGTACCACGCGGCGCGTGCGCCCATCGCGCGCAGGCGTCGCTGCAATCATCGGGGGCGGCTCGGCGCCGCGGGCGCGCAGCAATCGCGACAACTCCTGCTCGCGCGTCTCGGCATCAGGCGCGGCGCCCTTGCGCTTGCCATCGACATGGTTGAGCGCGGCGACCAACAGGCAGAGCGCGTGCGCCGGCGCCAGGTCCAGGTCGCCGGTCTCCCCGCCGGGGTAGTCGAGCAGCGGCTTGACGGTGGCCCCTGCGCCCCCGACCAATGCGCTCCACGAGGTAGCCATTCCGGCAGCATCGAACAGATCGTCGATCGCCGACTGGTGCGCAACGGCAAATGCCGGGGGCAGAGCGAACAGTTTTGCGAGTCGTCGGCGCCAGTCGCCGGTACGCTGCATCAGGTCGCGGCACGCCTTCCATGACGCAGCGCCGCCCGTGAACTTGCATGCGAGCTTGTTGTTGATCGAGATGTCGAGGCGGTAGGGGAGCTCGTCCAGGAAACGGTGCAGGGCGCCCTCCTGGATGCCGGCCGCATGTTCCTGCGGAATCACGCACAACAGGCGTCCGTCGTGCACGATCTCGATCAGCGGCAGCCGTCCGGCGATCTCGGTGCACGCCGCCGAGATCGCGCGCTGGAAACGGTCGAGGAGGAAGACGTGCAGGTGGTCATGGATCTCGATCTTCTGCCACCGCTTCAGCGGCCCGTCGCGCAGCACCGGCCAGCGATCGGGATCGCGCAGCGACGCGATCACGCCATCCACCCCTGCATCCGCCGCGCGACTGGTAAAGATCCCCTCCAGCTTGTCGGCCAGCTCGACGTACCGGCAGGTCGCCGCGATCCGGCGGTCGTAGTCGGGCGCCGCGGGGTTTCGCGCCGCCTGGGTGCCTTCGACCTCCTCGATGTAATTGCGCATCGCGGCGGGTGATATGCGCACGCCGTGGTTGCGCAGGAAGTCGTCGATTCCATAGCGGCGCATCCGTTCGGCCACGGCATCCACCGTGAGCGGCGCGCCGCGCGGCAGCGCCAGATCCTTGTCTACGTCGTGCAGGAAGGCGATGCAGACCAGCGCATGCGCAAGACGCTCGATCTCGGCCAGGTCGGCGTCGGTGGACCAGGGACGTGGGGCGTCGGCAAGCCAGAACATGAGCGCGCCGCGCGTCACGGACAACAGGTGGTCCAGCAGGCTGACGTTGTCGTTCGCGGCCCAACGCGCCGCAAGCGCAGGGTCCTTCGACCAGCCGCCCTTGCCGCTGAGGATCACCAAGCGTACGGGGCGACCGTCGATCTTCGTCGCGGAGGGCTTGGCCGGCTCGCCCTCCCGGTCAGCGCCCACATGAGGGATCAGGCACTCGTCCACGAAAGCGCCGTAGACCTCGACCGCCGCTTGGTGGGCGAGTCGCTGCCGGGACGCGTTCATCCCATCTGCCCCGCATGCCCGATGCAGCCGAAGCCGTAGCGGTTCTTCTCGCCGATCCCCAGCGCCCACGCCGAACAGAGATCTTCGCGGCTGCCGCTGATCATCAGCGGGCACATGGTGCCGATCACGAACGCCGGCCTCCCGCCGGGCACCGCCCGCGTCCGCACCAGCGTCGAGTGCCGGGGATTGGCGCGTAGGTAGAGCCGGTCAGGCTCGATGGTCAGTTGTACGGCGCGCCCGGTCAGCCGCGAGAGGCGGAAGTTGACCGCCTGCTGCAGGTTTGCCCCCGCCGTGGTCAGATCGTCGTGCCAGCGGTCCTTCCGACCGCGCACCGAAAGCGCCAGTGGCGACAGCATGATCGCCGCCAGCGTCGTAATCTCTCCCGGCACGGAAACGACCGGCAACTCGTCGCGCGACCGATCCCAGGCGGAGAGGTCCACGGTGTCGCCCGAGGACGAGGACTTGCGTATCGTTTGCGGCAGCAGCCGCGGGAGCACCAACTCCAGTGGATCGCCCTCGGCGCCGATGACCACCGCCTTGAGCACGAAGCCGCTATCAGTTGCCGCGCCCACGGCGCCGAACGACCAGTTGCCGGCGTCGCGCCCGAGAACGTCCGCGGCGGACGCCCCGCACGTCGTCCACCCGTTGACGAGTGCGGCGTGCAAGCTGTCCAGGTAGCTCAGCCGTAGGCTGGCGCCGCGCGGCGCCGTCAGTCTGATCCGCATCACTTCCTCCATCTGACGGCATGGTAGCTGCATCTAGCCCGAATATCAACCTGCATATATTGCATGTATATTATTCGTACATATGCTATATGATGACATTGGACGTCGCTTCGCCGCAACGATGCTGCATTGGCGAGGGCACCTGCAGGCCCGCGAGGTGCAGGAGTTCCTCGGCGTCTCCGAGCGCACCGCCCGCAGCCTGATCCGGGGCTGGCGGATTGACGGCATGCTTCCGCCGTACCGCGCCGCAGGGGCGCGCCGCCGCCTCGTGCCATCCGCGTCGTTCGACCCGGGCGCGGCGGTCACCGATCCCAACGCCGCGCTGTCGCTGCTGCTTGCGGCCGAGGCGACGCCCGGCAACCCGTTCGCTGCCGTCGTCCTGCCCGACGGCGGCCACGATCTGGCGCAGACGGCACCCATCGCGACTCACGCCATGCGCAACGTCGTCGCCGCATGCCTGGACCAACAGCCGGTGTGGCTGCTGTACGCCGCCAAGGCGGGCCGCCAGGAGTTCGTGTTCCATCCGTCGGCGCTGGTGCGTTCGCGCGGTCGCTTCCACCTGCGCGGCTTTCGCAGCCACGGCGGCAAAGGCCTTGGCCTACCCCTGGATGATCGCTTCGTGGACGTGGTCCCGGCGCGCGCCGTCGAAGCGCGGCCGGTTGAGGACGTCGCCCTGGTCGACCTCGACCGAGACGTCGATTGGCACGCGTTCGACACCCGCGACTTCAGCTTGTCGCCGGCGCTGACCGACGACGAGCGTTTGTGCTACGAACACGAGTACGGCATCGCCGACACCGGCGTCCTGAAGGTCACCCAGCGGCGCGCGTTGATGCCCTACGTGGCGCAGGAGTTGACCGAGCGCCGCTGCTGGCGGGCGGACGGGTCGTCGGTCCCCGTATGGGCGTAACTGGTCAGAGTCCGAGGAGGCGTGCCGCGTTCTCGCCGAGCACCTTGCGTTTGGCGGTCTCGCTGATGTCGGCGGTGAGCACCTTGGCGATCTGGCTGCGCGGGTCCATGAGGGGGATGTCGGAGCCGAACAGCACCCGATCCTCGCCGCCCTCGGCGACCAGCTCTTCGATCACCCCCGGGGTGCGGAAGGTGGAGCAGGTTTCCAGGTAGACGTTGGGATAGGCGCGGGCGGCGGCGAGCGCCTGACCGCGGTACGGCTGCACGTTGCCGGTGTGGCCGGACACGAAGCGCGCGCCGGGGAACAGCGGCGCGACCACCGACAGGTACTTGGGCTCGCCCTGCCACTCCCGGCCGGTGTGGCTGATCACGGCAAGCCCGCGGTCGTCCGCGAATCGGTAGATGGGCCAGTAGCGCTCGTGGTCCAGCGACCACGGCGCGTACGGCGGGTAGATCTTGATCGCGACCATGCCCAGATCGTCGAAGGCGCGGCGGAGCTCGGCGGTGATGTCCGCTTCCGGGACGTGCGGGGACACGAAGGCGAAGCCCACGAAGCGGTCCGGGTGGGCGGCGCAGAAGGCGGCGGTCTGGTCGTTGGCGCGTGTTCCTGTCGGATGATAGATGTTGAACAGGCAGGAACGGTCGACGCCGGCCCCGTCCATGGCGCGCAGCATCTCGCCGGCGGTGGCGCCCATGCCGGTGTGGCCGTGGAAGTCGATGATCACGCGCTCACTCCCAGCAGCCCTTCGAGCGTCCCGGCCAGCAGGGCCGCGCGGTCGCCTTCCGACAGGTCGATCGTGCGCAGGTAATGGACGATGGTGCCCATCGCGTAGCGCGGGTACCACGATCCGTACAGGAGCCGCGAGGAGCCGAATTCCCGGCAGAGCCCCTCCACCCCGCCCAGCGGCTCGTAGCGGCTGAGCTCCAGGTGCATGCCGTCGACCGCGCGCAGCATGGCCGGCACGAAGATCTGGTGGGTCGGATGGGCGCCCACCACGATGCTGCGCAGGCGCGGGAACTCCGTGAGCGTGCGCACGATGTCATCCGGTTCCAGCTCCGTCAGGTCGATCACGGCGGGTGCGCCGATCTCGGCCAGCCACGTCAGCAGCTCGCCGTACAGCCAGGGAGTGAACGGCGAGTACACCCGTTCGCCCGCGCAGATGCGCACGCAGGTCAGGTCGCCGGCCGCGTGCCGCTGCTGCAGACGCTCGATCGAGATGGGCAACGGCAATCCCGTCCACTGCGGGAACAGCCGATCGTTGCGCCACTCATCCAACTCCTCGTCGGTCACGCCGTCCACGAACGGCTCGTGGCTGTTGGGGTGGTAGATCAGCGCGCGGCCCACGCCGTGGCGGTCCATCTCCGCAAGGAGCTGCGCGCGGTCCCGGAGCGGCGAGAGGCTCACCTTGGTGTCGCCGACGGCGATGTTGGCGTCGAAGACCGGGGGACTGTCGGTGTTCTGCACGATCGACGCCCACCATAGCAGATCGGCGTGCAACGGTCCGCCGCGGGTGGCGCCGTGCTACCGTCCCGTCCATGAAGTGCGTGATGTTGATGTTCGACTCCCTGAACCGACACATGCTGCCCCCCTACGGCGGCAGCGGAGCGCCGCCCGTCCATGCGCCCAATTTCGCGCGGCTGGCCGAGCGCACCGCGGTGTTCGACCGCTCCTACATCTGCTCCATGCCGTGCATGCCGGCGCGCCGCGACCTGCACACCGGCCGCCCGAACTTCCTGCACCGGAGCTGGGGACCGATCGAGCCGTTCGACGACTCGGTGCCGGACTTCCTGCGCCAGAACGGCGTGTACACGCACCTGTCGTCCGACCACTACCACTACTGGGAAGAGGGCGGCGCCAACTACCACGCCCGCTACCGGAGCTGGGAGTTCTTCCGCGGCCAGGAGGGAGATCCCTGGATCGGCATGGTCACCCCGCCGCCGGCCGGCAACGCCCTGGGCCAGAATGCCTCCGAAGACCCGTCGCGCGTCCAGGACCGCGTCAACCGCCAGTTCATGCGCACCACCGCCGAGCTGCCGCAGTCGCAGACGGTGGCCGCCGGCATCGACTTCATGCGCCGCAACCGCGACGACGACAACTGGTTCCTGCACATGGAGACCTTCGATCCGCACGAGCCGTTCTACAGCCAGCGCGAGTTCAAGGACCGCTACGCCGAGCACTACGCCGCCTACCGTGCCAAGAACGGGCCGCTGTTCGACTGGCCGAGCTACAACTACGTCAGCGAAGACGCCGAACTGGTCGACCACATGCGCCACGAGTACGCATCGCTGGTGTCGATGTGCGACGCCCGGCTGGGCGACGTGCTGGACACCATGGACGAGCTGTCGCTGTGGGACGACACGATGCTCATCGTCTGGACCGACCACGGCTTCCTGCTCGGTGAGCACGAGTGCTGGGCCAAGGTGTGGGCGCCGTACTACGAGGAGGTGTCGCACACGCCGTTCTTCGTCTGGGACCCGCGCGCCGGCGTGCGCGGCGAGCGGCGTGAGGCGCTGGTGCAGCCGTCGATCGACCTGGGGCCCACGCTGCTGTCGTACTTCGGCTTCCAGCGGTTCGACGACATGCTCGGCTGCGACCTGGCGGCGGTCCTGGAGCGCGACGAGCCGGTGCGCGACGCCGCGCTCTTCGGCCAGCACGGCGCGCACGTGAACGTCACCGACGGCCGCCACGTCTACTGGCGCGGCCCCGCGGACGTCGACGACCAGGAGCTCTACGACTACACGCTGATGCCTGCGCGCATGCGCACCCGCTTCGGCGCCGACGAGCTGCGCGACGCCAAGCTGGCCGAGCCGTTCTCCTTCACCAAGGGGATGAGCACGCTGCGCATCCCGACCCGGGTGCGGTTCGGTGCGGAACGGGGCCGCCATGCGGACAGAAACCGTTCACGGCTGTTCGACCTGCAGAACGATTCCGGTCAGACCTCGCCGCTGGAAGACGACACGGTCGAGGCGCGCATGATCGAGCACTTGGTGCGCCTGATGGCGGAGGCGGATGCCCCGCCCGAGCAGTACCGCAGGCTTGGACTGGATCAGCCGGCCTGACGCGGTGCGGCCGGCGTCACGTTCCGGGCCGGCGCCGGCTCAGCAGAGGTCGATCCGGTCCTCGCGGTTCGGGACGATGCACAGGAACTCGAACGGCGCCTGCTCCACCTCGTAGGAGTGTGGCGTACCGCCGGGGATGAGCAGCACGTCGCCCTCCCCGACCCGGTGCACGGTGTCGCCGACCGTGACCCTGGCGCGGCCGCGGACCACGTACTGCTCGTGCTCCACCAGGTTGGTATGGCGCGGCATGCCGCCGCCTTCTCCCATCGTGAACCGCCGCATGGCGAAGTTGGGCGCGCCGTCGTCCGGCCCGATCAGCACCGCCGTCGCGGTCGCGGTGCCGGCGGCGACCGGCGCGCACGGCACCTCGGTTGAACGCTTGACGACCCCTGCGCGTGCCATGCCGACGAGGGTACACCGGCCCGCTGCCCCGCGTCCGGCTACATGCCCCACACGGTGATGGGGGGACGCTCCCCGGTGCGCTCTTCACGGCGGAAGATCTTGTCCTCCCAACGCCTCCCCTCAGTCCGGTCGAACACGACGAGGTGGCCGCTCCGAGCTGCGCAACGGTCCATGTAGCGCGCGGTCTGCTCAAGGCCCTCCTGAACCGTTCGTTCCAGACTCTTGCGCAGCACCTTGCACTCGATCACGAAGCGCGTCGCGGCGTGCGGCTCCGGCCGGCCCCGCTGCGGCCAGGTGATGAGCAGGTCGGTGCGCCCCCGGCCCAGGCCGTACTCCCGCTCGATGCGCCCGCCGCCATTGACGATCCGTTGCAGGAACGCCTGCAACAGGAGTTGCGGCCCCGCTTCGGCGTAGTCGAAGCGGGCCACCCAGTGTTCGGAGTGCTCGCGGAAGAACGCCTGGAAGGCGGCCAGCAGCTTGTCGACGTCGAGGCCGCCGGCGTCATCCACGTACCAAGCGATGTCCTCGATCAGCTCGGCCTGGACCGCATAGGTGAGCTCCCGCGGCACGACCTCCGCGTAGATCGGATTGGCGATGCGCGGCGGGTCGTCGCGGGCGATCAGCCCCAGATCGCGCACGTACTCCAGGTCACGGGCGGTGGACGTGGGCCGGTCGCCGCCGCTCAGCAACGGCTCGACCACGCGCCGTACGCGCTCTTCCCGGAGCTTGTCGGCGAGTTGATCGAGATGGATCACCCGGCTCAGGATGAGTTGCTCCTGGGCGTCGAGGAGATCGCCGGCGGTAATCGCGCGCGACCGGTCACGGCCGGCGTCGTTGCCGAAGCAGGCTTTGCGACAGAGGGCGTTCACCAGCCACGGCTGGCCCCGGGTCTTCCTCCACACGGTATCCAACGCTTCCGGGGTGAACGCCTGCCCGGTCTCCTCGGTGTGCTGCGCGAGCAACGCTCGCACGTCGGTCTCCGTGAAGTCGCCGAGGCGCAGCGCCTCGGCCCTGACGTTGAATGCGCTGCCGCCGGCGATCGTCGCGTTCTCGGAGCTGGAATGGATGCGGTAGTCGCGCACGTCGCGCACCCCGCACAGCACGATGCTTTGCGGGAATCCTGACGGACGCCGCTCGTAGCCGGCCCGCAACTGGCGCAGCAGCGATATCAGCGTATCGCCGATCAGAGAATCGACCTCATCGATCAACAGCACCAGGGGGCGCGGATCGCTCATGCACCAGCGGGTCAGGGCCGCGCTGAGAGCGCGGCCGGGGCCGAACTTCGCCAGGAGGTCGGGCCAGACCTCGTCCAGGAAGCCGTCGCCTGCCAGGAGCGCCTGATCGGACAGCTCGCCGATGATGGTCTGCATCGCCGCCGGCAGGTCTTCGCGCAATGCCTGGCCGGCCGGCCGCTCCACGCCATCATGCGCATACCTTGTCGCGGTGCGACGCGGGTGGGATGATCCGGGCGTACGAGCAAAGCAGGAGGATTCGATGCCGACACTCATCTTTCATGGTCACGCGTGCTGGGAGGTGCAGGGCGAGCACCGTCTGCTGATCGATCCGTTTCTGGCCGGCAATCCGGTGGCCGACGTGGGTCCCGAGCACTTCGACACGCTGGACGCGATCCTGCTCAGCCACGGTCACGTCGACCACATCGGCGATACGGAGGCGATCGCTCGCGCGACCGGGGCGCTGATCGTCGCCAACTACGAGATCGCCTCGCATTTCGGCGACAAAGGCCTGGACACCCATGCGCTGCACATCGGCGGCGGGTGCCGGTTCCCGTTCGGCTTCATCAAGCTCACGATCGCCCACCACGGCTCCACCGGACCGAACGGCGAGGCGTTCGGCAGCCCTGGCGGCATTATCCTGCACGCGGACGGCAAGCGGGTGTACCACGCCGGCGACACCGGCGTGTTCCTGGACATGCAGCTTATCGCCGAGCTGAATGGGCCGTTCGACGCCGCGCTGCTGCCGATCGGGGACAACTTCACCATGGGGATCGACGACGCGGTCAAGGCCACCGAGTTCATAGGCGCCCGCATGCACCTGCCGATGCACTTCGGCACCTTCCCGCAGATCGACGTCGACGCGCAGGAGTTTCAGCGCAAGGCGGCCGCCGTCGGACAGGCGGTCACGGTTCTGGAGCCGGGCGGCAGCTATGCCATCCCGTGAGCCGCCATCCCGTGAGCCGACCGCCGACGTCCTGACCGAGCAGGAGGTCGGCCACTTCCACGCCTTCGGCTACGTCGTGCTGCGCGCGGCGCTGTCGCCGCGGGAGGTGGTCGAGCTGCAGGCAGCATATGACCGGGTGGTGGCAGGCGAGGCGGCGGAGGTGCGCGACACCGGCACTCTTAACGTCGACCGCCCGCCCGAAGCGGAGCAGGCGTTCCTCGACCTGATCGGCCACCCGCGCTTGATGGCGGCCATGCGTCAGATCGATGGCACCGAGTTCCTGTTCCATTCGGCGCAGGCGACCCACCGGCGGGAAGAGGTCAGGTGGCACTGCGACTTCTTCCCGCCGCACGTCACCTGCAAGCCGATGAAGGTCAACGTCTACCTGGACTCCACTCACATGGACGACGGCGCCCTGGAGCTGATCCCCGGATCGCACCTGCCGGAGCTGGCGGCGACCGTTTTCCGCCACCTGGGCCACTACGACCCGGTCGGCGGCGGACCGAGGCTGCGCCCCGATCCGAGCAAGATTCCGGGGGTGGCGGTGGAGACCGAGCCGGGGGACATCATCGTCTGGCACAACTTCATGTGGCACTTCGCGCCGTTGCACCGGCGTGAAGGCACACGGCGCACGATCATGCTGCAGTATTACCGCGACCCCGGCGCCGACATCGTCGCGCGGAAAGCGATCCGGGAGATCGGGGTCACCACGGCCCGCCGGTCTCTGGCGACGCCGGCCGCGTAGTGCCCGCCCGACCCGGATCGATCGTCTCGGCCAGGAAGGGCTGCAGGCGCTCCAGACCGTAAAGCGGGACCGATACCAAGTCGCCGTCCCGACGAAGGCGATCGCCGTAGACGCGCACCGCGACCGGCGGCCGATAACGCTCCGTGAAGACGTGCAGGCTCCGCAACCGTCCGGCCTTGCCCGCCTTGACCTCGACCGGCACCGCCCGACCGCCGGCCGCAACCAGGTAATCGACCTCCGCGCTGCTGTTCTTCTCCCTCCGATGCCAGTAGAACAGCTCCGGCCGTTCGTACGGGCTTCGATGCGCCAGCAGCTCCTGGCCCACGAACTGCTCGGCAACCGCTCCGTCGTTGATCCGCATCGGATCGCCGTCGAGGAGCTGCTCGGTGGCGCCGCTCAGGTTCTGCATGAGACCGACGTCGACCATGACGAGCTTGTAGTGACGGTCATCCGCTTCCGCGCCCAACGGCAGACCGGCTCCCGAGGTCGAGCACACCCGATGCACCACGCCGGCCCGCTCCAACAGCTCCACCGCCGCGCGCAGGTCGCGCGAACGGCTTTCCGGGTCGACCTTCGAATACATGAACTTGCGCCCGGCCAGGCGGGCGGCGTGCAGGAAGACCCGGTCAAGGAGATGGTGATGGGTGGCCCGAGCGTACTTGCCGAAATCGTCCCGGAACGTCTGGGTGATAGCGGTCTGCACGCGAGTCGCCCGCGCGACGCTGCCGGTCGCCAGGTACTCGGCTACCACGGCCGGCATGCCGCCGAGCAGCAGGTAGGTTCGCAGCAGGGCGATCAGGTGTTCGTGCACGGCGGTGCCCGCACCGGCGGCAAGCGTCCTTGAGGCCTGCAGCGCGGGCTCCTCGCCGATTGCCGACAGGAACTCCGAGAACGACATCGGGTGCATGAACAGGGGCTGGATGCGGCCGACCGGCATGTGCATCCGCTCCGCCTCCAGGGCGAATTCCAGCAGCGATCCAGCGCCGATCACGTGCAGCTCGGGCATGTGCTCGTAGAAGTAGCGCAGTGCCATGACCGCCGCGGGGCACTCCTGGATCTCGTCGATGAAGAGCAGCGTGCGGCCCGGCTCGACCGGCTTCCCCCTCAGCACGCCGATCTGGTCGAGGATCTCCCGCGGTTCCAGAGTGTCGAAGCAGCGCCGGTAGCGAGGCTCCCGCTCCAGATTGATCGAGGCGACATCGGCGAACCTCCGTTCACCAACGGCCGTGACCGCGTAGGTCTTGCCGACTTGGCGGGCGCCGCGGATCAGCAGCGGCCGGCGCCGATCGTCCTCTGCCCAGGCTTCCAGCACACGGTCCACAGCTCGCCGCAGAATGATCCTCCGACTCGTTGCATGACAGCGTATCGCTTCACTTGGCTTTTATCAAGGGCAGTTTTAGCCATCGATTGGCTAAAAAACTACGATGTTCTGATCATACCGAAGTCGGGACAGGCTATACGCAGCCGGGGTGTGACGTGCCGTGCAGCAGCGGGTAGTCCGGCTTCTCCGCCGGATCCCCGGTCCAGCGCAAGCGTGAGCTCATGTAGTGTACGGCCAGCCCGCGCCGCCGGTGGGGCGTATGGTTGGGCCCCGAGCGGTGCAGCAGCACGCTGTGATGGAACGAGCAGCTTCCCGCGCGCAGCGTGATCGGTACCTCGCGCGTCAGATCGATCGCGTCGTCCGGCACCTGCTTGTCGGTGCGGTCGCCCACCACCCACTCCTGGCTGTGGTCGCGTATGCCCTGCACGTGGCTGCCGGGGACGACCCACAGGCAGCCGTTCTCCAGCGTCACGTCATCCAGCGCCATCCAGGCGGTGACCAGATCGGCCGGCTCGACCTTGAAATACGCGGAGTCCTGGTGATACGGCTTCTCCACCCCGCCGGGCGGTTTCATGAAGGTCTGGTCGCCGAACAACTTGATGTCCGGGCCGAGCAGCGCGGTTACCACCTCCATGATGCCGGGGTGTCGTGCGTACTCCATGACGAACGCATCGTGCGGCGCCGCTTCGTTGATCTTGCGCAGCGTGTCCAGGGACCGGCCCTTGTCGCGGGTGCCGGGCTCGTACTCGATATTGGACTCCGGGAACGGAATCCGGCCCTCGGCGATCCCCTCGATGTGCTCGCGCGTCTGCTGCAGCTCGTCCGCGGTCAGGATGTCCTCCACGACCGTGAAGCCGTCGCGGCGGTACGCCGCCACCTGCTCGCTCGAAATCCTCATGAGATAAGCCCCCGTCGACCGATTATCGCAGACCGCGGGCCGAGATTCACGACGGCAGGTAGCTGGTCGGCAACTCCGCGCCCACGGTCGCCAGTCCCAATGTGTACTGATAGACGTTGATGCGGAAGTCGGGGTTGATGCAGGTGTGCAGATAGGCGCGATCCGGGCTCACGCCGTAGTCGTCGACCAGCCAGCGCATCAGGTCCTCGACCGCCTGGTCGACCAGCACCGCCAGCGGCGCGCCGCTGCGCAGCGCGACGATCGAGTCGGGTTTCAGCAGGCGGATGAAGGGGATGCGCTTGCCCTTGATCACCCGGCAGCGCGCCTGCACCACGGCGCGCGTCTCGTCCGCGGTGCCGTAGTACTCGGTGTCCGCCTGGCTGGCGTGCACGTCGCCCAGGAACAGCAGCGCACCGGGGTGGTAGACGTTGAGCTGCACCCTGGTGCCCATCGTGATGTCCCGCGAGTCCAGGTTGCCGCCGGAGATGGTTTGGCCCGTGGAGGTGTTGAGCGCCTCCCGCTCCGGGGCGACGCTGATGCAGCCCACCATCGGCCGCGTCGGCCACAGCCGCTCGCCGTCGAGGAAGGTGCTGCCGTCGCGATGCTCGAACACGCGCACCGTCCACCGGTTCAGCTCCGGCCAGCGGAAGTCGTCGCCGACCTTGGTGCGGTCCGGGCCCCAGTTGGTGTAGCCGGTAGGCTGCAGGTCGATCGCCTCGATCTCCACCTCCAGCAGGTCGCCCGGATCGGCGCCGGCCACCGCGATCGGCCCGCCCACCGGGTTGCTCTTCGGCGGCGTGGAGCGCTTGGTCGGCAGCGACGGGATGCGCTCGGCCATCTCCGGAGAGGTGACCAACCCGGAGCCGGCATCCTCGGTCTCCACCTGGAAACTCTCGCCCTGCTCCACCGTGATGAGCGGTTCGCCTGCTGCGAACTCGTACCGCATGGCCTGCTCTCGCCTGATCCTCTGCATGACCGTGCACGATAGCAGCTTGGCCGTCGATCCGGTCTGCGGTTGAGCCCGCGAGTGCGCCGGACCTATGCTTGCGCACAGTCGTGAACCTTTCGCGGCTCACCGAGCATGGGGAGACTGGAAGATGGCCTGGCAAGAGCGAATCGGCGTTGATGCGAACGTGATGATCGGCAAGCCGGTCGTGCGAGGTACTCGCTTGGCAGTGGAGTTCATCATCGAACTGCTGGCGCAGGGATGGTCCGAGACGGACATCCTGACGAACTATCCGCAGTTGAGCAGCGAGGACATCCGCGCCTGCCTCCACTATGCAAGCGACGTGCTGCGTTCAGAGAAGGTGTTCCCGATCGGGGCTGCATGAACGCACGAGCACATGGACATTCTTGCTGACGAGAATGTGCCAGGTGCCGCGGTAGCACGGCTGCGCAACGCGGGACATGACGTAGTGTGGGTTTCCGAAGAGGCACCAGGCACCGCCGACCCGGATGTACTCGAACGTGCAGCGGAGGAAGACCGGTTGCTCGTGACATTCGACATCGCTGAGCCGATCGCCGCGGTCGAGCACAGGAGATGACTCGCTGCGCGCACGGCGGTTGAGCCCGCGACCGCGCCGGACCTATGCTTGCGGGCATGGAGCGAGTGAAGTGCGCGGTGATCGGCGCCGGCTGGTGGGGGACGACCGCCCACGTACCGGCCTTGCGGGACAACTCCCACGCCGACTTGGTGGCGGTCCAGCATCACGACAAGGAGACCGCGGAGCGCATCGCCCGCGACTTCGGGGTGCCGCACGCCTGCACGACCGCGGAGGAGGTGCTGGCGATCGACGGCCTGCAGGCGGTGGCGATCAGCTCGGTGCCGGCGCTGCACTACGAACAGGGCAAGGCGGCGCTTGAACGCGGTCTGCACGTGCTGATCGAGAAGCCGTTCACGATCCGCGGTGAGGAAGGCCGGAAGCTGGTGCGGCTGGCCGACGCGAAGGGGCTACATCTCATGGTGGGCGCCACCTATCACTTCACCCGCCACTGCCAGGAGGCGCGCCGCGTGCTGCAGTCCGGGGGCATCGGCAGGGTGCGGATGATCAGCATCCTGTTCACCAATCTCACCCAAGGCCTCTACCGCGGGTTGGAGTGGGACGAGGCCATGCCCTCCGAGGACGAGGCGCGCTCGGAGCACCAGCGGCCCTACCTGGTGCCGGGCCAGACCTCCTACAGCGACCCGACGATCGCCGGCGGCGGCCAGATCTACACGCAGGTGTCCCATCCGGCCGCCTACATCAGCTATCTCACCGAGCGCCGGCCGGTCGAGGTGTTCGCGCGCTTCGAGAACGACGGCGCCGCGGTGGACGTGTACGACGCGCTCGTGCTCGTGCTCGACGACGGCACGCTGGTGAGCCTGGCCTCCAACGGGGCGGCCACGGGCGCGAAGATGCACTACGAGCTGCGCGTCCACGGGACCGGCGGCGTCCTGGAGCAGGAGCTCTGGAAGGGGACGCTCACCGTGGACGGCAAAGGCGGGCTCATCGAGCACGAACCGCTGGAGGACACCTATCCGGTCGGCGGTCCCTCCGCGAACCTGATCGATCTGGCGCGCGGCGCCGCGGACAACCTGTCGCCCGGCCGCCACGGCGCGTTCGGGGCGGTCGTCAGCGAAGCGGCCATCGAGTCGGTACGCACCGGAAGACCGGTCAGTCTGTAGCGGCGCGGAGGCTGTCGGGACGCTATGTTCCGCTGTCGGCGGGGCCGTAGCGATAGGTGATGTCCACTGCGTCGACCGCGCTCGGCAGGTCCCAGCCGAGCCGGAACACCAGGGACAGTTCGCGGGATTCGCCGGGGTCGAGGCGTTCCTCGAAGAAGCAGAAGCACTGGATCAGCTCGATGTGGCGCTGCGCGGCCGGCGGCGTGTAGGCGTGCGTGGCGATCACCCGCAGCGGCTCGGCCGACGTGTTGCGCACCGCGAACGTGGCGCGGCCGGTCTCCCCGGGCCGCAGGCGCAGCTCCGGTTCGGACACGACCGCGAACTCCAGCGGCAGGCCATCGGCCACCAGAGCGGCGAGTGTCACCGGCAGATCGGCGTCCCATCCCATGATCACGCGCCAGCGGCCGCTCTCGCGGATCAGATCCACCGTCTCGGTCACCTCCACCATCGGCAGACGGCCGGCGCGCGCGTCGGCGCGTATGCTCCGCACCACGTCCCGCGGCGACTCCGTGCCGCCGAACGCGCCGTCGGCCTCCACGGCGTGCAACAGGACGTTGAGATCGCCGTCGGCAGAGTTGGGGAGCGCCGCACGGATCGTCACCCGCGCCTGATCGCCGGTCACGTCAGCCTCGGCCGCCCAGAATCGTATCGCCGCGGCCAGGGCGTCGACGCCCGGCTGGAACGACTCCGGGAACGGGGGATTGACCTCGATGAACTCGTCCAGGGTCCGCTCCGCGCGATCGGCCGCGGAGGCAAGCTCGTAGAGCCGTTCGGCCTGCCGCGCATAGCGGGCGCGCAGAAACCGTTCGGCCACCTCCTGCGGAGAGTCGGGCAGCGCTACGGCGACGACCAGCGCGGCGGTGACCACCGCCACCGTTGCGGTCAGGATGATGAACGCCGCGCGGCGCAGACGCGACACCGATACGTTTCCCATGGGGCGCAGGGCATCCTACACTGCCGCCGCGATGAAGCACTCCATACCGTCCCTGAGGATCTCGTAGTGGCGGCGCTCGACGGCACCGCTGCAGTCGTCACGGGCGCCGGCACCGGCATCGGCGCCGCCATCGCCGTCGCGTTGCACGGCGCGGGCGCCGCGGTCACCCTGATCGGCCGGCGCCCCGAGCCGCTTGCGGAGATCACCAGCCGGCTCGGCGGCGACCGCGTGCACGCCTGTCCCTGCGACGTATCGGACTACGACGCCGTGCAGGCCGCCGTCGAGGAGGCGGCGCGCGCACACGGCCCTGCCACGATCCTGGTCAACAACGCGGGGATCAACACCAACCCGCGTTCGGTCGCCGGGGTGTCGCTCCCGGACTGGGACCTGACGGTGGCCGTCGACCTGTCGGGCGTCTTCTACTGCGTCCGCGCCGCGTTGCCGGCGATGCGGGCAGCGGGCGGCGGGACGATCGTCAACATCGCCTCCACGGCGGGACGCTGGGGGTCCAGCCTGGCGGGAGCGGCCTACAGCTCCGCCAAGCACGGCGTGGTCGGCCTGAACTCGGTCATCAACGAGGAGGAGTCCCGCAACGGCATCCGCTGCACGGTCATCCTCCCCGGTGAGGTGGAGACGCCGATCCTCGATCGGCGCCCCGAGCCGGTGAGTGCCGAGCGGCGTCAGGCGATGCTGCAGCCGGAGGACGTGGCGGCCGCCACGCTGCTGGCCGTCACCCTGCCCGACCGCGCCTGCATCACGGAGCTGGTGATCAAACCACGAGTGTCATACGCGTAGGACGCTATACGAACGGCAATCCCTTAGAAAAGTTCATTCTGGCCTTGACTATATAAGGGGGTATACCTACTTCTCATAGTGATGGTGCGCCAGAGGGGTGGGCCATCGGCGCAGTCCATGAACCGGATCCGGGAAGGGCGACGAAGATAATGGGCCAAGGATCATCCCACGCCAGCGTGCGCGTTCAGGGTGACGATCGGGATCCGGTCTACTACCTTCGTCCTGTGCGCTTCCTCGCATCGCTGGCGCGCGCGGCCACCCACCCCGGCCGTGCCTTCGATCCGGAGGACACACCGACCTTCTCCATGTTCGCCGTGCTGGTGCTGGTGTTCGGCATCACCGCGGTCGGCGAGACCCTGATCCTGTGGCATTCCCGGTCCCCGGTTGTTCGCGAGATCGCGCTGGTCGAGGCACGCCACATCGCGGAACGCGGCGCGGTATTCGGCGGTGAGGAGCGCATCCACGAGCAGCAGGCCAGGGCTTACAACCGGCTGATCGCGCCGTCCACGCCCGGGGCGAAGACGTTTCGCGTGATGCTGGCCTCGGCCACGCTGCTGGCCGCGCTGGGGCTGACCTGGGTAGCGCTGATGGTGCTGACCCAGTTCTTCGGCGGAGAGGAACCGATCGCCCCCGACCGGCCCCGCGCCTCGATCCGTCTGGTCGGCGTCGCGTTCGTGCCGCTTGCCGTCCGGCGGCTCCTGTCTGCGGCGCTTACCCTGGCGACCGACCCGGAGTCGGCCGCGAACGCGACGACCGTCGCCGAATACCGTGAGCTGATCGTCGCGCGCTTCGATCTGGCGTCGCTGGCCGGTTGGAACCTGCCGAGGATCGTCGAGCGCTTCGCGGTGCTGCTGTCCGATCCGTTCGGGCTGTGGGCGCTGGGGGTGCTGGCGTTCGGCGCCGCCGTGCTGCTGCGTCTTCCCGCGCGGCGCGCGCTCGCGCAGACCGCCTGCATCGCGGTGCTGTGGGCGGTGATCGACGCCGCCGTCGGCGGGCGCCTGGCCATTCTGGCGTAAGAAGAATACCGGCATGAAACGACGAACCAGCCTGCTGCTCCGCTTCGCGGGGATCGCCGTGGTCCTGCTGATCGTCGCCAGCTTCGCGCTCAGCCGCCTGTTCGCGAGCGACCCGCTGGCCGAAGCGGTGCCGGTGGAGCTCGATGAGGCGGTGATCACCGCCATGCAGACCCGGGTCGTCGGCAGTTGCACCTTCCGCGCGCGGCGAAGCGTGGAGGTCACCTCCGACGTGGGGGGGCGGGCGATCGCCATTCCGGTTCAGGTGGGCGATCCGGTCACGGCCGGTCAGACATTGGTCCGGTTCGAGCAGACCGAGCTGCGGAACTCCCTGGTGCAGGCGCAGGCGTCGCTGCGTGAGACCGAGTTGGGTCTGGCGCACCGCTTGGCAAAGCTGCGCGCCACCATCGTGTCGTCGGAGCGGACGAGGAATGACCGCGTCCGCTCCCTGGAGCGCAACCGCTCCCTGCACCGCAGCGGGACGGTGTCCGACGACCAGTTGGCACAGGCGGAGCAGGCCGAGCGCGATGCGTTCGACGCGCTGCAGAGCGCCCGCGCCGAGCTCAGTCTGGCGGCCAGCCTGCCGGTCGATGCCGAGCCGCCGATGGATGCCGGCGGCGACGCTCGCATCATCGCCAACGACCCCAACGTGATCCAGGCGCGGCTCGCCGCGGAGAGAGCCGCCGAAGACCTGCGCCAGGCAACCGTGGTGGCGCCGCTCGACGGCACGGTGACCAAACTCGAGGCGACGCTCGGCAACCACCTGGGTGCCGGCCATCCGGTCGCCACGGTGGAGACCCTGGACGATGTGCTGGCCGGCGTGCAGATCGACGAGGTCGACATCGGCAAGATCCAGGTCGGCCAGCAGGTGATCCTCACCACGGAAACCCTGCGCGACGTGGAGTTGCTGGGGACGATCACGCTGGTGCCGCCGAGCATGGAGACGACCGGCAGCGTACCGCTGGTCACCATCGACGTGGACGTCGACGAAGACAGCCTGCCCGACGGGGCGCGGCTGCTGGCCGGCTCCTCCTGCCGCGCGCGCATCGACGCGGAACTGAAACAGGACGCCACCGCCGTCCCCTACGCCGCCCTCCTGGAGCGGGCCGGCGCCACGATCGCGTTCGTGGCAAACTTGGTCGATGGAGAGGAAAGCCGATACGTCCTGGAGCGCCGCGAGGTCGACATCGGCGTGTCCACCCCCAGTCAGGTGGAGGTGAAGGAAGGCATCGAACCGGGCGAGCTGGTCGTGGTCGGCAATCTGGCGCTGCTGCGCGACGGACTGTCGGTGATGGTCGAGCGGGAGCCGTCGCAGGAAGCGGAGCCGTCGCAGGAAGCGGAGGCGCCGCAGGAAGCGGAGGCGCCGGCGGAAGATCAGCCGGCCGAAGAGGCGTCCACGGAGCAGTCGTGATCCGTCTGGCCGGCATCACCAAGGTCTATCCGATGGGGGCCGACGTCACGGTCACCGCCCTCGCCGGGATCGACCTGTCCATCGACGAGCACGAGTTCGTGGCGGTCATGGGGCCGTCCGGGTCGGGCAAGTCGACCCTGATGAACATCGTCGGCTGCCTGGACCGGCCGAGCGCCGGCACCTACGAGCTGGCCGGCGCCGACGTATCGCGGATGTCCGACCACGAATTGGCGCGCGTCCGCAACGAGCGGGTCGGCTTCATCTTCCAGACCTTCAACCTGCTGCCACGCATGACCGCGCTGCGCAACGTCGAGCTGCCCATGATCTACGCGGGCGTCCGGCGCCGCGACCGCCGCTGGCGAGCGACCGAATCCCTGGAGCGCGTCGGCCTGGGCGACCGCGTGCGGCACCGCCCCACCGAGATGTCCGGCGGCCAGCGCCAGCGCGTCGCCATCGCCCGCGCGCTGGTCAACTACCCGTCGATCGTGTTCGCGGACGAGCCCACCGGCAACCTGGATTCGGCCACCGGCAAGGAGATCATGGAGTTGCTCACCGAGCTCAACCTGTCGGGCGCCACCATCATCCTGGTCACGCACGACCCCGACGTCGCCTCCTACAGCCGGCGCGTGATCCACCTGCGGGACGGGCTGATCACCCGCGACGAGCCGGTGACCCGCCGGCCCGCGCGAGACCCGGCGGGCAGCGCACCGGAGCAGCCGGCATGAAGGTGACCGAAGGCATCCGCGAGGCGTTCGACACGGTCCGCCACAACAAGCTGCGCACCGCTCTGACCATCCTCAGCCTGGTGATCGGCGTCGCGTCGGTGATCGCGGTGATGGCGATCGGCATCATGGGTCGCCGGGCGGTGATGGACGACGTCGCCGCGCTCGGCGGCGCCCTGTACTGGATCGAGCCCGAGCGCAGCGAAAACTGGTGGGAGCGCGACAATCAGCGGCGGCAATACCTGCGCGATTATCACGTGGCCGGGATCCACGACCTGGTGCGCGACATAAGCTGGCTCACCCCGGTGCTGCGCGGCGACGGCCCGGTCGGCTTTCGCAACACCGAGGAGGACGCGCAGCTCTACGGGGTGGGCCCCGAGTACGACGAGATCTGGTCCCCACCCCTGCTGGCGGGCCGTTTTCTGGACGAGGACGACCTGCGGCTGAAGCGCCACGTGATCGTCCTGGGCAACCGCGTCGCCCGCAGCCTGTTCGGCGACGCCCAGGGTGCTGTGGGCGCCACGGTACAGGTCGGCCGTCTCCATCTTCAGGTGGTCGGCGTGCTGGGCGAGCGCGGCCTCAGCTCCGCCGGCGACGGCTCCGACGACCGCACCGCGTATCTGCTCTATGAGGTGTACGGCACCATCTACGAGTGGGGAGATCTGGGGCCGCATGTCCCCGAGGTGACCATGCGCGCCCGCGACAGCGCGCGCCTGGCCGAATCGATCACCCGCGTGCAGTTCTTTCTGGACCGCGTGCTGCCCGGCTCCGACTCGCTGCAGTCCTTCGCCGTGGAGACCGATCAGGCGCGCATCGAAACGGAGGGACAGGTGCTGGGCATCATCACCACGGTGGTGACGCTGGTCGCCGGCATCTCGCTGCTGGTCGGCGGCATGGGGATCATGAACATCATGCTGGTCTCAGTCAGCGAGCGCACCCGTGAGATCGGGCTGCGCAAGGCGGTCGGCGCCCGCGACGGCGACATCATGAGCCAGTTCCTGATCGAGTCGGTGGTGATCTGCCTGCTCGGCGGGACGGTCGGCGTGCTGCTGGGATTCGGCGGCACGCTGGCGGTGGCGCTGGCGCTGGGCTGGAGTCTGGTCCTGCCGCAAGTGGTCGCGGTCGGCCTGGGGGTCTCGATCGCGATCGGCCTGTTCTTCGGCGTTTATCCCGCCACCAAGGCCGCGCGGCTGCCGCCGGTGGTCGCACTGAACCGCGAGTAGCGCCCGGAACCGGTCGCATGGCACTGCGTATCGCCCGACCTGCCCGACCCACCGGGAGTCCGCCCGCACGCCGGCGAATTCTGCCGGGCATGCGTCCCGGGTCGCTGGTGTTCGAGGCGGCTGCGGCGGTGGCCACCAACCGGTTTCGCGCCGTGCTGGCGGTGCTGGGCATCACCATCGGGGTGGGCTCGGTGATCGCCATCGTCGGACTCGGCGACGGCGCCAAGGTCGTGGTGCGCGACGCGATCTCCAGCTTCGGCGCCGGCTCCCTGATGGTGATGCCCGACTGGCGGGCGCGCGACGCCGACGGCGAGCGCTACGAAACGGAGTTCATCACGATCGAAGACGTGCAGCAGATCAACGCCCACGCCGACGCGGTGCGCGCGGTGACGCCGGAAGTGATGATCAACGGGTTTTCCGCTCGGTACGGCGGCCGCAGCACCGATAGCGCCGACACGACGCTCTACGGCACGCTGCACTACTACCTTGCGGCCAGCTCGGTGCGCGTGGCGCGGGGCCGGTTCCTCAACCCCGATGACGAGCGCCTGCAGCGCAAGGTGGCGGTGCTGGGCTCCCAGGTCGCGGCCGAGCTGTTCCCCAACGAATCGCCGCTCGGGGCGCTGATCTCGATCGGAACGTGGTTCGAGCTCGAGGTGGTCGGCGTGCTCGCTCCGGAGGAGCAGGGTCTGCTGGGGGTCACCAGCTTCGCCGGGTCCGTCGACGACCGGGTGTTCGTGCCGGTGTCCACCCTGCAGCGCCTCACCGGTTGGCAGGGGATCTACTTTCTCTGGGGACAGGCGGCAAGCCTGGGCGAAATCGAGAGCGCCAAGCAGCAGATCCTGGCGATCCTGGACGCCAACCACGGCCGCCACGACGGCCGGCATCGCAAGTTCGTGGTGGAGGACATGAACCAGTTGCTGGAGACGATCGACGCCACCACCGGCACCATCACCACCCTGGTCTCATTGCTGGGCGTGATCGCGCTGGTGGTGGCGGGCATCGGCGTGATGAACATCATGCTGGTCTCCGTGCGCGAGCGGACGCGGGAGATCGGCACCCGCAAGGCGATCGGCGCGCAGCAGGCATCGATCCTCAACCAGTTCGTGGCGGAAGCGGTCCTGATCTGCGGCGGCGGCGGGCTTGCCGGCATCGGACTGGCGGCGGTCGCGATCACCGTCGTCGCGCAAGCGACGCAGTGGCCGGGCCTGATCTCGCTGGCGACGGTGCGGCTGGCGTTCCTGCTGGCGTTCGGGACCGGCCTGGCGTCCGGGCTCTACCCGGCCAGCCGCGCCGCCCGCATGGACCCGGTGGACGCGCTGCGGCACGAGTGAGCGGCGGGCGCCGGGCGCGGCCTCCCGATCAGGGCGTGAGCGCTACTGCAGGACGGACCGTGACGTGGGCGTGACGCGGGTCACCTGGATGCTGTCGCGGTCGATCAGCTCGCCGGCACGGGGGCCGATCGTCCGCTTCCACTCCTCGTCCTCGTAGACCGCGGCGTAGAGGCGCTCCCGCTCCGCTTCCGATTCGAAGCGGCGGATCCACATGTAGGTGGTGTCGTCCTCCTCGCCCCGGAAGCTGCCGGCGATCACCATGCCGCGCGCCACCTGGAAGGGGATGATCGTCTCCTCCATGAAGCTCAGCCACTCGTCCATCTTGCCGGGAAAGACGCTGTAACGACGGATTTCGTAAAAGGCCATGACGGTTGATGTTACTCCAGCGCGATCGGCGCCCGCCAGAGCTCCGGCAGCGTGTGGTCGTCGGGTACCGAAGCGTCGCGGTAGGTGGGGATCAGCGACCAGCGGTCGCGGCCGCTGCGGTTCGGGTGGGAGCCGTGCAGCAGCCGGTCGTGGAAGAACAGCACGTCGCCGGGCGCCATCGGCATCGAGCGCAGCGCGGCGGCGCCGAACGCCTCGACCACGTCCTCCTCCGCAACGCGGTTGCCGAATCCTCCGGCTTCATGCCGCCGGTGAGCCCAGGCGCGGGTGTGCGATCCGGGCACCACGCGCAGGCAGCCGTTGTCGACCTCCGCCGGATCGAGGGCGATCCACGCCGACACCTTGTGCGCCCCCTTCCAGTACGGCCAGTCCTGGTGCCAGGGAGACGCCGTGGTGATCCGGGACGTCTTGACCGCCGGCTTGACGCTCAGGAACTCCACCCGCGGCCCGATGATCGTCTGCACCGCCGTCCGCATCGGGTCCTCCGTGCAGACGCGCAGCAGGTCGGCCGGCGTGCGCTGCGGGGCGAACACGCGCACACCAGTCGCATCCAAGCCGCCTTCGAGAACGCGCTCCACCGCCGCACGAATGGCGCTCGCCTCCTCCACGGACCACATGCCGTGGACCAGCAGGCAGCCGTCCCGCTGGAAGGCGGCCGCGTCAACGGCGCTCACGTCGCTCGGCGCAGATCCCGCAGGCACTGGATCAGAACCGGCGTGACCAGGCCTCCGGCCAGCGCTCGACGACGACCTTGGTCTGCGTGAAGAACTCGATGGCGTGCTTGCCCTGGCCGTGCAGGGTGCCGAAGAAGCTGTCGCGCCAGCCCGAGAACGGGAAGAACGCCATGGGCGCCGCGACGCCCAGGTTGATGCCGATGTTGCCCACGTCCGCCTCGCGTCTGAAGCGCCGAGCGGCCGAGCCGCTGCCGGTGAACAGACACGCCATGTTGCCGTAGCGACCGCTGTTCACCAGACGGATCGCAGCATCCACGTCGGGCACCTCCATCAGGCCGAGCACCGGTCCGAAGATCTCGGTCGCGGCGATGGTGCCGGCCGGCGGCACGCCGCGCAGCAACGTCGGCCCCACGAACGACCCGTCAGCGTGGTCGTCGACGCTACGGCCACGGCCGTCGACGACGATACGCGCCCCTTCGCCAGCCGCGGTGCCGATCAGCCCATCGATCCGGTTCCGGCTTTCCCGCGTGATGACCGGCCCCATTTCGACGCCCTCGTCCAGGCCGTTGCCGACCACCCGCGAGCTGGCGATCTGCCCCATCGCTTCGGCGAACGGATCGGCGGCCTTGCCCACCGTGATCGCCAGCGAAGCGGCCAGGCAGCGCTGCCCGGCGCAGCCGAAGGCGCTATCCGCCGCGATCGTGGAGGTCGCGTCGATGTCGGCGTCCGGCAGCACCACGATCGGGTTCTTGGCGCCGCCCTGCGCCTGCACCCGCTTGCCGGCGGCCGACGCGGTGGCGTAGACGTGTCTGGCCACCGGCGTGGAGCCGACGAAGCTCACCGCCTTGATCCCCGGATGCTCCAGGATCGCGTCGACGACGCGGCGGTCGCCGTTGACCAGGTTGGCCACGCCGGGCGGAAATCCCGCCTCCTTTAGGAGCTCGAAGACGGCGCGCATGGTCAGCGGCGTGCGCTCGGACGGCTTGATGATGCAGGCGTTCCCGCACGCCAGCGCGTAGGGGAAGAACCAGAACGGGATCATCGCCGGGAAGTTGAACGGGCAGATGATCGCGCACACGCCGACCGGCTGCCGGATCATCATCTCGTCGATTCCGGAAGCCACGTCCTCCAGGAAGTCGCCCTGCATGAGCGTCGGCGTGCCGCACGCCACCTCCACGTTCTCGATCGCGCGCTTGATCTCGCCCACCGACTCGGCCAGCGTCTTGCCGTTCTCCTGTGTGATCACGCGCGCCAGCTCGTCCAGACGCTCGTCCATCAGCGCCTTGAGCCGGAACAGCGGCTGGATGCGATCCTCCACCGGCGTGTTGCGCCACTCGCGGGCGGCCGCCGTGGCGGCCTCGACCGCCGCGTCCAGATCGTACGCGGCAGACAGCACGACGCGGGCGATCGCGGCAGCCGTAGCCGGATTGTGGACGTCCAGGAAGTCGGCGCCGCCGGACCGCTGCCATTCGCCGCCGACGTGATTCAGTGCCGTAGTCATCCCGCAGACGGTACCATGCCCGGCACGCACAGATGAACGATCCGGGCACGGATTTCGCACCGAACGCGGACGACGATGCCTGGGTGCGCGGCCTCGAGCTGTATCAGGCCGGCGATCACTGGCACGCGCACGAGGCGTGGGAGGCGCTGTGGCTCCGCAAGAAGCACTCGGGCGAGGGTGCCTTCCTGCGGGCAGCCATCCAGATCGCGGCGGCCATGGTGAAGGCCGAGCAGGGCAACATGGCCGGGGTGCGCAAGAACCTCGGCAAGGCGCTTGCGAACCTGGACGGAGCTCCGCAGCGATGCCGTGGGATCGACACCCGTGCGCTGGCCGCCGACTGCGGCCGTTGCGCTCGCCACGCGCAAGCGAGCGGGGATTCCGGCGGCATCTTTGAGTGGCGCTTCAAGCCGACGATCAAACCACTTCGGGAGTAGAAAGGCGAGTCCCGCGCGATGTGGTCTCGAATGTCGCGGAGGTCGATTCGTGCGCTATGCGACCAGCTAACTCTCACTGTCCGGCAACTCGGCCTTTACTCGATCGTGCGGCACTACGCGCTGAGCCTCGACGTCGGCGATGCCTTGCTCGATCTTCTGCTTCACGTAGAGCTCGTACATCAAATCGTCCCATGTCGCGTCGTCACGAAGTCGTTCGATAACCGCCTGAGCTGCTTCCTTGACGGAGGACATGGTCCTTAATCTCTTCTTGGCAAGGACGGGGATGTCAACCGGCGATCGCGGAGGTCGCCGTACGCTTCGGGGAGGCAGGCGTTGCGATCCGTTCTCCCGGCCACCGGCACCATCAGCAGCGGGTACCGCTTGGACCGTGCTTCAGGAGTCGGTGAACTCGGACAGACAGGGCAAGTCGTCGGGCTTGGAAATAGGGCAGCAGCGAATTCCTCTTTCCTTGAACATACGGCGCGTGTCGGGGTGGACTCGAAGGCGTAAAGGACGGACGGGTTGCGCTCCGGTATCAGACGGTCCAGGAAAGTAGACTCGGCCGTCGGCCCGTGCGGAAACCGATGCGCGTCCACGCGAAAAGGGGGCGGCACGGATGCGCTGCTGCAGGTGTGCCTGCCGGACCCGGCCGCAACCCGTTTCCATGAGGCGATGGGCTTCTCCGTGATCGAGACGTGGAGCACCTACCGGATGGACAACCTGTAGTCGAATCCTCCGCGGCTCGACGGAGCCTCTCCGCCGCCCTTCATTAGCGGCCGCCATGGCCTCCGGCGCCGCCGGGACGCGCTGCAGCAGCACGCCGCCCGTCGTCGCCCGTGAAGTCGTCGATCCAGGCGCAGCCAGCGCTCGGGCGCGCGTGCGGCAAGGTGCTCCTGGTGCAGACCACTCATTCACGATGCACCATCCACGCATGTTCTACTTCAAGAAAGGCGTCATTCAGGAATTTCTGGGTCTCTCTGTGCCGTTCAGGAAATTTTTCCTGTTTTGACATTCCCTTAGCACTTAGGTTGTGTGTAAGGTAACTGTCAACGCTCTAACTAACGCAGATTCAAGGGAGAATAATTATGCGTGACAAGAAGCAACGCGTGGCGGTCGTCTCACTCGTGTTGGGTCTGACGCTTGCGGCATCGGCTGCAGCAGCCGACCTTTCCTGTGACGGTAAGCGCTTCGTCTTTTTCCCCGGCGGCCCCGAGGGCGGCTCGTTTGCATCGATCGTGTACAACGGTGCGGTCCTGGCAGCCGAGCATACCGGGTGCAACGTGGAATACGTCTGGTCCGACTGGAATCCGGCAAAGATGGTGCAGCAGTTCAAGGAAGCCATCGCCAGGCGCCCGGACGGCATCGCACTGATGGGCCATCCCGGCGAGGAGGCACTCGGCAACCTGGTCGACGAAGCGCGCTCCCTGGGCATCATCGTTACCACTCAGAACGTCGATCTCCCGGACTCGGAGAACCAGTACAAGGCCGACGGGATGGGATACGTCGGCGCGACGCTCTACGACGCAGGCGTCTCGCTGGGTCAGGGCACGATGAGACATTGCGGCCTGGAAGCCGGCGACAAGGCGCTTGTCTGGGGGCTCCTCGGGCAGGAGGCGCGCGGCCAGCGCACGCAGGGCGTGATCGACGCCCTGGAGTCCGCTGAGGTACAGGTCGAGTACCTCGAGATCTCTGACGCCACGAACAAGGACCCCGCCACCGGCATACCGGTGTTCACCAGCTTGGCCGCGAGCCATCTCGACCTGAAGGCGGTCGTGACCGATCACGGCGGTCTGACCGCCACGCTCGGGACCTATCTGCGGGCCGCCGGCAAGCAGCCCGACCAGGTCTGCGGGGCCGGATTTGATCTCTCGGCGGTGACTGCCCAGGGGATCGAGGAAGGCTACATCGACGTGGTCCTCGACCAACAGCCGTTCCTGCAAGGATATCTGCCGATCATACAGCTCTACCTGACCGCCAAGTTCGGATTTGCCGGGCTGCACGTCGATACCGGGGCCGCCCTCATTACCGCCGACAATATCGGTATGGTCGCCCCGCTGGCCGCGGACGCGATCCGCTAAGCCGATTCCGTTCGGGGGCGGACGCCGCCCCCGAACCACTTCTGACGGCGACGTCCGTGTCTGCAGATCAAAGCCTTCTCTCGCTTCGCCGCGTCAGCAAGGATTTTGGGAGGATCCGGGTTCTTCGCGATATCGACCTGGAGATCGGCAGCAACGAGATCGTCGCGCTAGTAGGAGACAACGGAGCGGGGAAGTCGACCCTGATCAAGGTCATTGTCGGCTTGCACAGCCCCAGCTCCGGGGAGATCTGGTTCAAGGGACAGCGCCGCACGGAACATTCGGTCCGGCGCTCGCGAGAGCTAGGCATCGAAACCGTGTACCAGGAGCGCGCCCTTGCGGATCAGCAGGCTCTGTGGCGCAACATGTTCGCCGGCCGCGAGCTCGCTTCCCGCCTTGGCTTCATCAACGTTGCGCGGCAGAAGGCACAGACCGAGCGGTTGCTGCGTGGGCATATGGGGTTCACCTCCAAGGCTCTCACCGTCGATTCGGAAGTGCACAGCCTTTCCGGCGGAGAAAAGCAAGGAGTAGCCATCGGTCGGGCGCTGTACTTCGATGCCGATCTCATCATCCTGGACGAGGCGACGATGGGTCTGTCTCTCCAGGAAACCGCGAGAGTCCTCGAATTCGTCAAGGACATCCGTTCCCGTGGCAAGTCGGCGCTCTTCATCGATCACAACATCTTTCACGTATATGACGTGTCCGATCGGTTCGTGATCCTCGACCGCGGCCGCGTCGCCGGCGACTTTCGGAAGGACGAGCTCACCCAAGAAGAGCTCGTAGGGAAGATGTTGCTGCTGGCGACGACGGGAAGCATCGAAGAATGAGCGTGGAATCGACCGAATTGGCGCATCGCGACCACGTTGATCGCCCTGGTGGCGCGGTCCGCGATTGGGCCGGTCGCCTGTCCGCCTACAAGATACAGATCGCCATCACGTTGATCCTTGCCGGCCTCTATCTACTGTTTCTCACCAGCAATCCCGACGTCTTCCTGCGGTACGACATCTACCGATCGTTTATGTCGACCATGCCGTTCTTCGGCATCCTGGCATTGTCGATGGCCTTCGTCGTCACCTTGGGAGAGATCGACCTTTCCTTTCCCTCCGTGCTCGGGTTCTCGTCCTGGGTCTTCGGGACCGTCTTCGTCGCGAGCGGGAGCTTTCTGCTCGCGGTGGCCGCCTGCCTCCTGGTCGGGTTGATCGCCGGCCTGGGCAATGGGTTGCTGGTGGCGAAGGTCGGCATCCCATCGATCGTGGCGACTATCGGCACGATGTTCCTGTGGCGTGGGTTGGTGAACATGGCCGCGCAGGGCAAGGGCATCGCTCTGGTCGCACTCCGCGAGACGCCTCTGCATGGGGTGTTCGTCGGCCGGCTGTTCGGCGATGCCGTACCCATGCAGTTCGTCTGGATGGTGGCGATCGCCGTGCTCCTCGGCCTGCTGTACCGGCGCCACCGGTTCGGCAGTCACGTACTGTTCGTGGGGGACAATGCCACCTCGGCAGCGATGATGGGCATCAGGGTGGACCGGATCAAGATCGCCTGCTACATGCTGGTCGGCGCCCTGGCCGCACTTGCGGGGATATTTCTGACCTCCGAGGTCACCTACTTCTGGCCGAGCCAAGGCGACGGAATGCTGCTCACCGCTCTGGCTGCGGTGTTCATCGGCGGCACATCGGTCTTCGGCGGAAAAGGAACCATCTATGGGACCTTCGTCGGCGTCCTCATCATCGGCTCCCTGGAAGCGGGAATCGTCGCGATCGGCCTGACGGGATTCTACGTCCAGTTTCTCTATGGGCTGCTGATCACCGTGTCGGTGGCCATCTACGCGCTGCTGTTGCAGCGCCGTTCCTGAACGCGACCAACGGCTTTTACGTCCCGACCGAGGGCTTCTCCGGCACCGCCGGTACGCGCAGCAGCAGCACGCCGCCGATCGCGAACAGCGCCACCAGGCTCAGCACGCCGGTGCTGGTGTCGCCGGTGATCTGCGCGAACACGCCGACCAGCAGCGGTCCCAGGACGGCCGCGAACTTGCCGAATATGTTGTAGAAGCCGAAGAACTCGGCGGCCGAGTCGGCGGGGATCAGCCGCGCGTAGTAGGAGCGGGACAGCGCCTGGATGCCGCCCTGGGAGGTGCCCACCAGCAGCGCGATCGCCCAGAAGGTCGGCACCTGCGCGGGAACGGGCAGGCGCGGGATCGCGAACGCCAACGCGGTCACCACGATGTACACGCCGATGCCGGCCAGCAGCATCGCCCGCGGCGAAGTGAGCGCGGCGAGCCTTCCGTACAGCAGCGTGCACGGAAACGCCACGACCTGCACCACCAGCAGCACCACCAGCACGGTCTGCGCCGACAGTCCGATGTCGGTGCCGTAGGCGGTCGCCAGCTTGATGATGGTGCCGACGCCATCGATGTAGAAGAAGTAGGCGAGCAGGAACAGCATCACCGTGCGGTAGCGCCGGATCTCCCGCACCACGTTTACCACGCGCCCGATCGCGTCGCGCAAGGTGTCGATGACGCCGCGTCCGGCGGCGGGCAGGAAGTGGACCTGCCGCACGTGCCGGAGCAGCGGCACCGTGAACAGCAGCCACCACAGCGCCGCGATCACGAACGCGAGCCGCACCCCCCAACCGGTGCCACCCTCACCGGCCATGGTCAGCCCGATCTGCGGCAGTCCCATCATCACCGCCATCGCTACCACAAACGGCAGCGCCCCCCCAACGTATCCCCAGGCGTAGCCGGCGGCGGAAACCCGGTCCATGCGCTCCGGCGTGCTCACGTCGGTCAGGAACGCGTCGTAGAACACGTTGGCGCCGGCGAAACCGATTCCCGAAACCACGTAGAGCGCAAGGGCGGCCAGCGGCCGGCCCGTGACGGCGAACGCGATCGCGCCGGTTGCCGCAACCCCCAGCGCGAAGAATGACGCGAAGAACCGCTTCTTGCGGCCTTCGTAGTCACCCATGGGGCCGAGCGCCGTCGCCAGCACGGCCACCACCAGCGTGAACAGGCTGTTGGCGAACGCCAGCCACGCGGTGGAGGTGGCGCCCGGAACGCCGGCAGCGATCTCGGTCTTGAAGAACAGCGGGAATATCGCGGTGGTGACCGCCAGCGAATAGGCGGAATTGGCTACGTCGTACAGGACCCAACTGCGCTCCCTGCGGCTGAATCTGGCCGGCATCGCTTCGGTCAGCCGGCGCGGGCGTCCCGGACCCAGGCCAGGAAGCGCTGGACCGGCCAAGTGTTGGCGATCGCCTCGGGAGCGACCCACCCCCCCTGGGCGAGCTGCACCCCCCAGCGCATGCGATCGAACTCCCTGGCGTGGTGAGCGTCCGTGCTCACGGCGAAGATCACGCCTGCCTGGCCTGCCTGCCGCAGCAGCGTCGTATCGGGGTCGAGGCGCGGCAAGCCGCTGTTGATCTCGATCGCCGTTCCGGTGGCCAGCGCGGCGTCGATGATCCGCTCGAAGTCCAACTCGACGCCCGGCCGTTTGCCCATCATGCGGCCGGTGACGTGGCCGATGACGTTGACGGCCGGATCCCGCATCGCCGCAATGATGCGCTCGGTCTGACGCTTTCGGTCAATCTCGAAGCCGGTGTGGATGGAAGCGACGCACCAGTCGAAGCCGCGACGGAACTCGGCGTCGTAGTCCAGGCTGCCGTCGGCGGCGATATTGAGCTCGACTCCATGCAGGAGCCGGATGTCGCCGTGACGGTCCTGTTCGCGGGCGAGCCGGCGGCGCTGATCGAGCAACCCCTCACGGCTCGCGCCGTTGCGGCCGATCGCCTCCGCATGGTCGGTGACCGCCAGGTAGGCGTAGCCGCGCTCGCGGGCCGCATCGACGACCTCGGCTATCGTGGATACCCCGTCGCCGGACAGATCGGTGTGGAGGTGCAGGTCGCCTCTGATATCCTTCAGCGACACCGGTCGCGGCAACCGGCCGGCCGCGGCGGCCGCGACCTCGCCTGCTCCTTCCCGAGCCGGCGCCGGCACGAACTGCAGCCCGAGCCGTTCGTAGAGATCCGCCTCCTGCGCGACGGGGATGGCCGTGCCCTCACCGTCAATCAAACCGTCCCGATCCAGCCGCAGATCGCGCTCGGTGGCTCGCGCGGCGAGCTGCTCCAGGTGAGGCGTCGATCCCGTGGTGCGGAACAGCGCGGTGGAGAACCGATCCGCCGGCACCACGTCCAGCCGTACCCGCAATCCACGATGGGTGATCAGCATGGCGGAGGCCGACGCGGTCTCCACGGTACGCGCGTTCGGCAACGCGGCGAAGCGGCGCAACACCGGCGCGGGATCGGAGGCGGAGGCCACCAGCCGGGCCTCGCGCACCATCGGCAGCAGACGGCGGAGCTCCCCCGACACCTGCACCCGCTGCACCCCGTCCACCTGAGCCAGATCGGCGGCGATGCGCTCGGCGACCGGCATGACCCGCGCGATCGGCCATGCGTCACGCCCCATGGAGACCAGGAATCGCTCACCGCGCACCAGCGCCGCCCGGACGCCCTTTCCCAGGCCCGGCAGCGCGTCCACCTCTCCACTCGCCAGCACTTCCTGGAGGCGGTCCAGCGATTCGACGCCCAGCTCACGGCGCAAGCGGGCCAGCGTCTTGGGTCCGACGCCCGGCATGCCGACCAGCCGCTGATACTCGGGCGGATAGCGCGCCCGCAGCCGCTCCAGCTTGGCGATCGTGCCACTGTCGACGTACTCCCGGATCTTGCGAGCGATCGTGGCGCCCACCCCCGGCAGGGTCACCAGATCGGCTTCGGTCATGGCCGCCATGCCCTCGCCCATTTCACGCAGAACGGCAAGCGCCCTCCCATAGGCGCGTGCGCGGAACGACTGCGCACCGTCGTCGAGGACAGTCAGCGTGCGCAGCTCGTCCAGCGCTTCCAGTATTGCCTCCGCGGAGACGCGCGCATTCAGATCCGGCACGGGCACAGACTACCGGGTCCGGCCCGCGGGAGCCCACAGGCCACGATTTTTGGGCGATAGTATCCGTCGTGGCGAGCAGGGCACCGGCCGAGACGCTCGACGTCGGCGGGCGCCAGGTGCGCATCTCCAACCCCGACAAGGTCTACTTCCCGGAGGCCGGCATCACCAAGCTGGAGCTGGTCCACTACTACCTGGAGGTAGCTGCGGGTGCGGTGCGCGCCGTGCACGACCGGCCCATCGTCCTCAAGCGCTACGTGGACGGAATCACCGGCGAAGGCTTCTTCCAGAAACGGGCGCCGGCGCACCGCCCGGAATGGGTGCCGACCGTGGAGCTGCGCTTCCCGTCCGGCCGCACCGCCCACGAGCTGGTGGTCACCGAGCCCGCGCAACTCGCCTGGATGACCAACCTGGGCAACATCGACCTGAATCCGCACGCCGTGCGCACCAGCCAACTGGAGCACCCGGACGAGTTGCGCATCGACCTCGACCCGTGCCCGGGCGTGCCCTGGGAGGACGTGCGGCGGGTCGCCGCAATCACTCGCGAGGTGCTGGAGGAGAACCGCCTGGTCGCGTGGCCCAAGACCAGCGGCTCGCGCGGCATGCACGTCTACGCGCGGATCGATCCCCGCTGGGGCTTCACGGAGGTGCGCCGCGCGGCGCTCGCCGTCTCGCGCGAGGTCGAGCGGCGCGCTCCCGGGCTTGCCACCAGCAAGTGGTGGAAGGAGGAACGGGTCGGCGTGTTCCTGGACTACAACCAGAACGCCAAGGACCGCACCATCGCCGCCGCCTACTCGGTCCGGCCAAATGAGCGGGCGCTGGTCTCCGCCCCGCTCACCTGGGACGAGGTGCCCGCCTGCGACCCGGCCGACTTCACGCTGCGCACCATGCCGGCACGGCTTCGCGAGCTCGGCGATCCGGCAGCGGACATGGGCGCCCATCCGGGATCGCTGGAGTCGCTGCTGGAGGTCTCCGCACGCCACGAGGCGGAGGGGCTGGGCGACGCGCCCTGGCCCCCGCACTTCGCCAGGCAGCGGGGTGAGCCGCGTCGGGTGAATCCGTCACGCCGGAGTAGCGGCCCGTCGCCCACCGGCCGGCGCCGATCGACCATGCCGCTGATCGTGATCGCCCAGGCGAAGACGGAAGCGGAGGCGCGGGCCGGCCTGGACCGCTGGCGCGCACTCCACCCCGAGGCGGCCGCGTGCCTGGAGCCCGACGACGTGCTGGTCGACGCGATGCGCGGCCGCCACTCGGTCTGGACCCGCATCCGCGTCAACCTCCGCCACGTGCCGGAAGCCGAACGGCCGCCGCAGGAACCGCCCGATCCCGACTACGATCCGTCCGTCGAGTGGACCTCGCCTACCGGATAATATTTTACTATGAAACGCGTTACAAGACACGCCTTGACGTTCCGACCATTCGAGGAGATATTTGTGCGCACACGAAGGAGTTACAATATTGGCGCGCTTGGATGAAGTTTACAGAAAATTTGGCGAAGTTTCCGAAGCCGGTCAACTACTGGAGACTCATCTCGGCACGTTGCTCTTGGAGCACAAGTGTATTGATGCTGGCCTCTACGACAAGTCAGACCCACTTAGAGCGAGAGCGATTTACGACAAGATCAGCAAACGGACTCTCGGACAGCTAATTCGATCGCTCGGTTCCGTAGGACATCCCGTCAAAGGTCTTGAAGGAGTTCTCAGCAATGCTTTGGCATCTCGGAATCGGCTATCTCATTCGTTCTATTTGCAGCATAACTTCCGTCGAAACTCCGAATATGGCTGCGATGCTATGCTTCGCGACTTGGAGACGATCCACGAGAATATACTGCAAGCGTATAAGGCAGTCTCTCTTCTTGAAGGAGTCGATTTAGAGAAGCTCGCCGCAGAGGCCGGTGACCGGCCCCAGCCTACTGAGCATTTGCCGATCCCGACGCAACTCTAAAGGCTATCGGTCAGAATAGTCAGGGGGCGGGTTCGTCCCAGTAGGCCTCCTCGCGCCGCCTGAATCGGCGTGTGCGTGGCTTCGAGCCGGGACCCAGGCTCCTGCGACGGCGCGATCGGCACCGGCCGCATCGGTGCTGGTCGCAGCGTGGGCGGTAGCCGCACCCACTTCTCCGGCTCCACGGCGCCGAGTAACGTCCGCTCTTCGTCTTCGAAGGCTTCCATCACCTCAAAGCGCCAAGCATCCTCAAGCTCGCCCCACTCCCGATCGGTCAGTTCAGGGATGTTCAGAATGTCCTGTGCTTTGACGGGCATCCGAGCGTCCCTCCCTTTGATCCTTCTCACTCTGAATTGGCCCGCACGTCAAGCGACGGGAGCGGCGGCTGGCGCTTGTTCCCCACTAACGCCAAGCGGGGCGCCGGCGTCCGCGGCTCCAACACATTGGGGTGCCTGCACACGCCCCGCAGTGTCTGACACGTGGTCGACCAGCGCCCGACCGATGTACTCTCCGAGCGGAACCGGCACGGCGTTCCCGATAAGGCGCCCCATCGTGGCGAAGCTCGCCCGTTCCCGCGGCCGAAGGAAGCGATAGTCACGGGGGAATCCCTGCAGCATTGCCGCCTCTCGCAAGCTGATCGCACGATCCGCCGCGGGATGGCCGAAGCGGCCGTTACCGTAGCCGAAACACTGGGTGGTGATCGTCGGGCTCGGTGCGTCCCATATCATCCTTCCATAGACCGAAGGATAGGTCACGCCGCTCGCCTTCGTGTGGCACTTCGCCCGCAGTCGCTCCGGCCAGTCACGCCACGTCCCACCTGGATTGGATACCCTGATCCGTTCGAGGTTGAGCGCGCTGAGCCGGCTGGCCGTATGCAATGCGTCGCGCGGGTCGGTGCGACCTGCCTTGAGTGACGGCAGGCCTCCGATTGTCGCCCGGACCGTATCGGGGATGCCGTGAGGAGCCGGCAGCGCGACCGGCCCGAGCGCCGAGCCGACGAGTACCAGCCTCCTGCGAGTCTGCGGCAAACCGACCAAGCGTCCATCAACGACTGCGTGATCGACGTGATATCCGACAAGGCCGTCGACGAACTCGCGAAACACACGTTGATCACGCAGAGGAGGAACATTCTCCATCGTGACGAGATCGGGTTTGAGGTCGCTGATCAGTTCGCCGAACCGGCGCAGCAATGCCCAATCGTTGGAGCCGGGACCTCTCGCGACTCCGCGTCGCCCCCGTTTTGCACTGCGGGAGTACGTCGAAAAGGGCTGACACGGCGCACAACCCGCGAGAAGCGAAACCTCCTTGGCTGCGAACCCGGCTGCGAGATCTTCCGCCGGAAGCTGCATGACGTCGGCGTGCACGAACGTGGCCGCGTTGTTGGCCTCAAACGCATACCGACATGCGGGATCGAGATCGACACCCATGACCACGTCTATGCCGGCCCGCCCGAGGCCCTGCGTGAGGCCCCCCACGCCGCAGAAGAGATCGATCGCGGTGATCCGTCTTGCCGCCGGCTTGCTCATCAGGCCGCGTTCTCCTGGAGAAACGACTTCGCATCGAGATAGCCCGTGAAGGACGACGACACGGATTCCATGTACTCGACTACCGTACGGCGCAGTCTTTGGAGATCTTGGGAGCTCAGTTGACGCGCACCTTCGCGAAACGTCTCGTTCCCGTGAGCGAGCGAGTTCCGCTTGTGGCGAATGTACTTCATCGGTGCAAAATTGTCCTGAAATCGCTCGTGGCAGGCTCGTCGAACCACGTCCGGCGTCACCTGGAGAGAACAGCCCAGCCGTTCGGAAACCGTCGTGATCTCGCGGTCCGACCAGTTTCCCTCGTACCTGACGTAGAACGCGACGTTGACCGCTCCTTCTATGGCTTCGTCCACGATCTTCGCTGTCCTCGAAAGCCGCTGGTGCGACTCGATATCCCGCTCCACGCCCGCGCGAGTCCGAACCCACTCGGTGCGGACCGAACTCGACCACTTGGCTGGAGGATACCGGATCACGTCGGCAGCAACTTCTTCGAGGATCTTCGCCATGACCGCCTCCACGACGTTGTAGAGATGGACGAGAAATCCGCTCTTGAGCACATCGACGTGCTCCATCTCCACCCGTTGCAGGTTCGCGATTCCTTGTCGCGCGATCGCTGCCGCTGTTAACTCCTCAATGAGCGAAAGATGCGACGCGATCTCTGCCGCTCGGCCCGAGAGCAGCTCTTCGTACGATCTCACGTCCGGACGAGTCTCCGTCTGACGAATTCGATCCGGCCGAGAACTTTCGAACGGACGTTCGCGGCATCGGATGTGGTCACTTTCAGGAACTCGGGATCGGCTCCCCAGTCAACCGTTCGGATCGGCGCATCCAACAGGTCGGAACGCTCCCTGAGTGCAAGCCCGGACCCGACGGCAATCGCTTCATAGCGAGCGCGCGGGACCTGTCTTGCAGTGACGGTCTTTCGAAAACCGTGTGGAAACGCCGCGCCCACGAACTCGACCATGAGCCGAAACTCGTCCCTGAGTCTACCAATGACGCTCGGATCTTCCCTTGCGTTCCGATTCGTGGTCTCGACGAACTCGAAGATGTACTCTCTGGGCCGATCCCTCCACTTGGGGAGATCGCAGCGGACCGCGTCGTAGTTTTCCAGAAAGCAAAAGAAGCGAACGACGAGTTCCTCGCGCTCTCTCCCGTTGATCAGTTTCTGCGAGATCGGAGTGAGTCTTACGAATGGATCGTATTCTGCGCACTCGATCACGAGGTCGGTGAAATCTCCGGGCAGCGATCCTCTGCGAACTTCTGCATCGTTCGCGGATCGACCGCCTGTGTTGATACGAGCAAACATCTCAGTCCGTGTGGCGGTGGTCGTGGCGTTCTCCAACACGATCCCGCGCAAGGTACGTGCATTGAACTTCCGCTGTCGCGCTTCGGACAAGTCTCGATAGTGGAAATCGTTCGTCTCCGGAAGCAATTCGAGCTTCGTCAACGTCAGCTCATTGTCCATGAACCGGCGCAGCGTCCGCATCCGCTGGGACCCATCCACGATTTCCATGCGGCCGTCCTCGTCCTGCCAAAGAAACACGAACGGAATCGGGAGTCCGATCAGGACCGACTCAATGAAGCGCGATTGTACGGTATCGTCCCAGACCATCTCACGCTGGTATTCGGGAACATAGTATTCCTGTGAACGGACCTTGTCCGCGACGAACTCGACACTGTAATCGGTCACAATGAACCGAACGCTGAGCTCGAGGTTTCGAATCGCCTCTTCCGCGTCGTCCGTCACCCGGGCCGAAAGCTGTCGTCGAACGCGCGCTGCCATCAATCTCACCTCGCTCCTGGCGGTTGATCACCATATAGAACATGCTCCGGCGGAAGGTGTAAAGAGGGCGACACCCAGCGGATGGCGGACACGGAGAACCCAGTTCGACTGCGAGTGGGCCCACGTCGCCGGCAGTGGACCGGGGCCATGCCGCTATGGTGGAATCCCCGTCAGCGAGTACCTCGCGACACGAGTCCACCGGAGAGATGGCTCGAACTGAACCTGCCCTCGAACCTGTGCACGTCCCGCGCTCGGCAGCGGGCCGAATCCGCTCTCGATCGCCGCACTTCGGCTGAGCGCGACTGACGATGCCCGATACGGTGGATCGGGCGACCCGCTCGCGCATCATGGCGCGCGTCCCCGTCCGAGACACGAAACCCGAGGTCTCCTTGCGGCGAGCGCTTCACGCGCGTGGCCTGCGATATCGGCTTCATGTTCGGAGCCTCCCCGGGACGCCGGATCTCGTCTTCCCGCGCTTCCGGGCGGCATGCTTCGTTCACGGCTGCTTCTGGCATCGCCATCCCGGTTGCCCGCGAACGACCGATCCTGCCACCCGACGCGAGTTCTGGCAGACCAAGTTCCGCGCCAACGTGGAGCGCGACCGACGCACACGGCAAGAGCTGCTGGACGGCGGCTGGCGAGTGGCGATCGTCTGGGAGTGTGCGCTGAGGGCAGAAACCGCACACATCACCGCTCGCACGATTGACCACTGGCTCCGCGGGCGAGAGTCAGAGTTCGAGACGGGCCTCGACCCGCTTTGACGGCATAAGGGGCCAGAGCCACCGGGGAGCATCCGGGGAGTTCGAAGCTATCCCGCGTCAGAACGGGCGGCTGGTGCCGTCGGCGAGGCGGGGCACGGGCCGGAGGCTGGCGCGGTCGTCGCACGGGAAGCGGGCGGCCAGCCGCTCGTCCATCTCGATCCCCCATCCCGGCCGCTCGCTCACGTTTACGGCGCCGTCGGAGACGTCCGGGATGCCGGGAAAGAGGTCCTCCTCGGCGGGGGCGCGGAACGCCCATTCCTGGATGCCGAAGTTCGGGACGTGCAGGTCCAGGTGCACGTTCGCGGCCATGCCGATGGGGGACACGTCGTTCGGTCCGTGCCAGGCGGTGCGCACGCCGAAGGCCGCGCACAGGTGGGCCAGCCGCAGCGCCGCGGTGATGCCGCCGTAGGTGGACACGTGCACGCGCACGAAGTCGATCAGTCGCTCGCTCACCAGCGGCTCGACCTCCAGGGGATGGACGAACAGCTCACCCATCGCCAGCGGCACCGCGCACTGCGAGCGGAGCATCCGGAAGTAGCCGAGGTCCTCCGGCGCCAGCGGGTCCTCCAGGAAGAACAGCCGGTACGGCTCCAGCGCCTTGGCCAGCCGCACCGCGTCGATCGGCGCCAGCCGCTCGTGGATGTCGTACAGCAGCTCGGCCTCGGGCGGCAGCCCGGCACGAAGGTAGGCGAACAGCTCCGGCACGCGGCGCAGTTTCTCGCCGGGATCGAAGAACGCCGAACCGGTGCCGCCGGCGTCGGCCAGGCTGCCCGCGGCGCTGCCGATCCGCCCGGCGTCGACGCCCTCGTAGCCGCCGATCTGACAACGGATGTGGCGGAAGCCGTGCTCCCAGAACTGTAGCGCCCGGTCCAGCACCTCCTGCGGCTCGCGCCCGTCCGCGTGCACGTACACGGCCGCCGTGCCGCGGCTGCGGCCGCCCCAGAGCTGATAGGACGGCAGGCCGGCGGCCTTGCCCTTGATGTCCCATAGCGCCATCTCCACGGCGCTCACCGCGTTGTTCAGCACCGGGCCGTTGCGCCAGTACGCGTCGTGCATGGCGCTGTGCCAGAAGTCGGCGATGGCCTGTGCGTCGCGGCCGATCGCGAACGGCTTCACGTGGCGCTCGATGGCGGCCTCGACCGCTCGGAACCGCTGCGTGAAGGTGCCGCAGCCCCAGCCGTGCAGCCCCGGCTGGTCGGTGACGACCTTGGCGACGATCAGCGGGATGCCGGCCGGCTGCACCGCGTAGGTGACGACATCCGCTATTCGCATGGTGACAGTCTACCATCGACACGGGTCAAGCACCGCCGCCGGCCGTGACGGTAGCGGCCCCGGCATGGCGCGCACACGTCTCAACCAGTCGGCACTGCCTGACGGTAACCGGAAGCCTCGTTGACGAACGTCAGAACACCGTCATCGCCGAACTGCCTTGTGGCATCGAGCAACTCTATTCCAACCACCTTGCCGTCCGGTGAGAGATCGATGTTCACACTGTCGATAACCTTGATCGTGTCCACTTCGGAAACGGGCTCGGTAAAGCGAATGTATCCGACATTATAGCGCGGGTCATAGGTGACTTCCATGATCCTCTGCCCCTCTACTGATCAGTAGAACTTCGTTATAACCGCAATGACGGTCCTGACTCGGTCTTCCTGAACCGCATAAATCTCGACTTGTTTGGTGGCGTATGGTCGTCCGCGCCAAACTCCTCCGAACGCGTAGTTGCGCCGAAAACCCGTCCGCCCGTGCCTTGCAGGAAAGCGTTCGCCCTGGAGCACGGTGGCACCCACCCTCGGGCGTGCAACGCTATAAACTCGCTCAGGCCAGCCAGCTCCCAGGTTGTGCCGTATGCACTCTTTCTCCCGCGACAGATTCCAAGAACTGTTCGGGTAGCACTCGCTCCCAGACTGTCAACGCGGCTCTCACTAGAGCCAGATAATGGTCCTCGTCTCCCCCCTCGATACGCCGCCACGTGCTTGGCATATAGCGTGCCATGATCGACAGCGCGTACAAGACCACAGCGGCAATCGTTCTGTATTCCCGGAGTCCGCCCAGGGTAGGCAGAATGAGCGCGTGACCGGTAAGGAAAGGGGAAGAATACGTTGGAAGCGCCCCCCACCAAGATTCATGGCCGACATGATCCACGCGCGCTCGGAAAACGGTACCTCCTTGTTCGTGGTCAACTACCTGGTTGATCTCCGACAAGGGCCAACCAGCACGAAGCAAACGGTCTACGGACACCCCGCCCGATCGATGTGCGAGTCTTACGTAGGTGCTATCTTCCTTGTTGGTTCCTGCCGCCGCTTCCATAACGTCGTAATACACGAGCAACCACTTAGCGGTGCCACCAAATACTTCCGCGAATAGATCGTCGACCTCCGGAATCGACGCAAATAGATCTCGTATTTGGCTAACCATGTCAGCCGGCACCTTGTTGATATCCTTCGCCGTTCGCCCCCTTCTTAAAGGAAATGTAGATGCATTGTATCCCAGGAACTCCATCCACTGAGGCAAGAATCCGCTTGCTATCAATCCGACGTACAGATCGCCGAACCCACCAGTTGGTCCCGGCACCGTGTAGAGTCCATGGCCATACTTCGTCATTCCTTCAACTTCATCTAGATCGCGGGGACCCGAGGGTGCTGCGAGCATCTCAGCTTGTGCAAATGCCATCGTGCCGTAGTAAAGACTAAGCACTCTTTTGTTCAGCTTTTCGCTTGGTGTAGACCCGAAATAGTCGAGAGCGCTGCGCATCGAGTAAGCGACGCCGGTCGCCTTGTGATTCACCGTCCTACTCGAAAATGGTGTTCCTTCGATTGTTGATCGACGTAATACCAATCGGGATGCTAAATGGATACTGGTGAATGCTCTAGACGTGCAAAGATAGTGTCAATAGGGTTCTCTGCCGTTTGTCTCTTCATGCCCCGGGTCTTACGAGGAACCAAAGCTGACTCAGAACGATCAGGCTTCTCTTGGTTGTTCAGGCTGATGAGAAACGGGTAGAAGTCATCAAGCGGATCGATTGGTATTTCAACGCCCTTCGCGCGACTGTTAAGCGTGTGTGGTTGGCCTCGAACAAAGATGTGGCCAACTCTCTTGGACAGCGATATGTATTCCTCGTTCGAGATTGCCCGGCCACCGTAGAGCACGGCAATCCGCGTAGTCACGGATCCGGTGTCTATCGCAATCTCGACAATATTGACAGGATCGGTCGAAGACTCCACAGTTGCTGACCAGCCATAAGCGCGAAGGGGCTTAAGCACTCTATGCTCGACATCCCGCCGTAACAGGATCGATCGCGAGTTCTCTTTGTCGGGGACTTCCATGTGATTCTCCGAGGTTGTCGGGACTCCCGTCGCGGACGCGTACGGTCCACAGAGATGTTGAGTCATTAGAGCCCTGTCGGTTTCGGCAGTCAACCCGTTGGACTCGTGCAGAAACTTAAGGGGAAGAGCCGGCGTAGAAGGCGCCGGTTGCAGCTTACGTCGGCCCGCCCTTGAACAGCCCAAGTAATCCGCCCACGCCTGCATCAACCTACGCCGCCGCTCGAACAAGTCGGAGCGCACGTAGGCGCCTTTGACACCGGTGACAACATGTGCAAGCGCAGCCTCAACCAATTGCTCGATTCGTCGTTCTCCGTTCTCCACGCGCCAGGACGGGAACGACGTACGGAACACGTGCATCGTGGCGTTGATGCCCGGTCCTCTCAACAGCTGGCTGGTCGTCATGTCGTGCAGCAGCTCCGCCTCGGGCGGCCTGCTGGCTTACGAACTCCTGCATGCCGGGCGCTGCGTGATGCAGCAGGCCACCGGCACCGGCTGGAGTCTGCGCCGGTTGCGCGAGCGGGTCCTGCGGGTGGCCAGCCGGGTGGTCCGCCACGGGCGCAGGCTGACGTTCGTCATCGCCCAGGACGCGGCCGCCGATTGGCTGCGTCTGTGGGGCAAGCTCGGAGCGCTCGACTGGGCGCCGGGCTGATCCGCAGCACGGCACTCATATCCGCTCGCAAGCGTCCTCCTACGGGGCGTACTGTGTCCGGCTCACCGCTCGGCACCCCGCGCGCACTTGCTGAGGCGGCCAATTGCGGCCTACGGATCGCCGACAGAGCCTCCCGGCGATCATGAGCGTCACCCTCGGCCCACGCCGCTTGCCGATTCGACTCTCGAACCGCCTCCGAGCCTCAATTCAGCCAACTCTCGGGCCGCGGCGTGAATAGTCCGGGGTAACCGGTAGTACGGGGGACACGACCGGAGCCGGCTCGGTCGTCGGCGCACCGGCACGCTGTTGTTAGGTGACTAGCAGCTTGTACGCAACCATACACAAGAGCACCAACACAAAGACTGCCGTCCAATAATTGAGGACGTACTTTACGCGATATTCACGTAATCGCGAATCCTCCACATGGATCTCATAGCCTGCGGGGCGAGTATCTGTGTATTCTACTCTGCCACCCACTTGCTTCACGGCTATTCGCATAGCGACGTGCTTCAACGTACGGCTTGCCAAGCTCCCGATCGCCGCCCCTGCTAACATTGCGATGATTGCCGAGTATAGCTTCGGCTGTTCCAGCTTGAGCCATCGGTGCATTTGCTCAGTATACTCTGCGACAGGAAAGCCGGCCAGCGAGAACAACAAACAGATGAGGCCTGTTAGGAGCATGTACCTGAATGGTGGTGGAATTATACGCGATTCAAACAGGGCGTGAACGGCGGCTATAAGGTCCTTCACATTCACTTACTCACCCCTGCCGTCAGCAACGAAAGCCTCCGTTAACCATGAGATGCCCATGTATACAAGCGCTACTATGAGCCCGAGCATGACCCATGATACGGCACGCAGCGCCCATCGATAGTCATCTAACTTTTGGGGTTTGACGAGTATCTTGCTGCCTTCCTCGCGGCCCCCCGTAAATAGAAGTACCGAGTTCTTCAGGGCTTCCAGCAATGCAGGCCGTAACATCTGCGCGACTGTGATTCCAACCCAGAAACCGGTGAACGCGCCATAGAGCCGCGGCGCATCGCGCATCAGCGCTTGATGCGCGTTCTCCACATAATCAACAACGGGAAAGCCGGATAGCGACAGCAGCACGCTTATCACGGAGAAGTAGAGCAAGAGCTTGAATGCAGTGGGTACTTTGTTGGACTCGAATACGGTTAGAACAACCGACACTAACTCTTTGTAATTCATGTCCCCCAATGTCGATCCGGGACTATATCTGTGTCAAGCGTTATTCCGCCGCTTGACGGACGGTGGCGGGTTATTGGCTACTCCTCCCCGGAGGCGCGGGACCGGAGCATCGCCTACATGGTGCTTGCCGGCATGATCCAAGCCGTGATCGCTCAGCGCGTTGGGCTCACCCAAGGGCGCATCAGCCAGATCAAGCAACGTGACGTGGCGCTGACGGACGCTCGCGGTCGCCGGGAGCGTGATATGATGGCGCTGTGGATGTCCGGGGAATTGAGCCCCGCGGGGATTGAAGGTCTGAATCTCCCATACCCGGTGAACCTACGACGCCCACTGGCGAGTGGGCCGTCCCGGTTCCGAGGGCGGATAGCTCGCCCTCATCCCCCCGGCCAGCCCTGCGGGGTCTTCGCCTGCCAGACAGCTCCCGTTGCCCGGCGCTCGCCCCCCGCGCTGCCGCGCCCTCGCCAGCCCGATTTCAAAAGACCCCACTACCGAACGGCCGGAGCTCGCGCCCAACCTGCACCGCCTGCTGGCGGAGCACGAGCGCTTCCGCCAGAGCACGCACGGCCGGCTGCTGGCGCCGGGGGAGTTGTACGCGCTGGGCGTATTCGACGCGAGCGCCAGCCCGTACCTGGGCGCCATCGCCTACCGGCAGGACCTGTTCGAGGCCCGCGGCCTCGGCGCCGACACGTGGGAGGAGCTGCTTGCATCGCTCGGTGCCCTCCAGTCGGAGTTCACCGGAAGCACGCCGTTTGCCGCCACCCGGCGGGCGCTGCTGTTCAGGGCGCCGTCGTGGTTCCGCTCCGGCGTCGACGAGCGGGTCGCCGCCTACTACCATCCCGAGCGGCTCGAGTGGCGGCTGGGGCCGCTCGAACGGGAGTTTGAGGACTACCTGCGCTGGTTCCATCGCTTGGTGGCAGAAGGGCTGATAGCGGCCGATTCGCTCGACCCGCGGACCGCTCTCCCGGCGATCTGGACCTGCTGCGCCTGCTGGCCACTCCCCCCGTCAAGCGATATGAAAGTAAAGTGATGCACTACCGCCGTCCGGCAATCCTTGACATGTTCCGTAGCCCAACCGACCCTTGCGTCACCGAAGGAGCGTACGTCCGGTGATCACCGACCCTGATGACAACGCCATGCCGGCGAATACGGCGAAAGGCGACTCTGCAGCCGATTGGATGCCGGTCGAGGAGTATTCCGCCGAACGCAAAGCGGAGTTTCTGCTGTCCAACGCTGTCGATGAGGTGGACTACGCTTCGGCAGTACAGGAAGTCCGAAAGCTCGGAGTCGACCCGGAGGCCGTATTACACGAGCGCCCGAGAGCCGAGTGAGGAATGGAACGGCTACTCGCGAGTGCGCGTAGAGCGCTGCCCGATAGCCGTCGGTACCTTCTTGGACCCCGGCCCATCCCAGGTTGGGTCAAAGTGGCCGCTCTGGGCGGCTCGCACAGGTTTCCGATGGGTCAGATGAGAAGGAGGGATGCGTGTCGAGGTTGAGCAGCCTGCTTCGGCAGGTGGAGACCCAAGATCCGCAGCTTGCCGCCGACCTGAAGCGGGAAGTGGACGCGCTGGCCGGCCGGCGCGCCTTCGGGCTCAACTTCGAGCGTCATATCCCCGAAACGTTAGAGCTGCCGAATCGGCCGGTGCGACGGGGGGACAAGGTCCGGTTCCTACCGAAGCGCGGCGAGAAGCCGAGCAGCGTCGACGGCCGGTTGTGGCGGGTTGACCGGATTCGCCGGACCCGGCTGGGGCGCGTGGCCGACTTGGTCCGACAGCCCGATCCCGAGTCCGAGCTTCAGATGGTAAGCCGCACCGTGGACGACCTCGTCGTAGTCGCCGAGTTCCGCGATCCGATCTACCCAGGTTTGGTGTCCACCGGCAAGGTAGAGCGAGGCGGCGACCGACCGTTCCACACCGTGATCAACGCCGAGAACTTCCACGCGCTCCAGGTTCTGCTCTATACCCACGAAGGCAGAGTCGACGCGATCTACATTGACCCCCCTTACAACACCGGCGCGCGGGACTGGAAATACAACAACGACTACGTCGACGGCGACGATGCCTACCGGCACTCCAAATGGCTCGCGATGATGGAACGGCGGTTGAAGCTGGCGAAGCGGCTTCTCAACCCGGAATGCTCGGTCTTGATCGTGACAATCGACGAGAAGGAGCATCTCCGCCTTGGGTTGCTGGTGGAGCAGTTGTTCCCCGCGAGCCCTACGACCAGAACCCAGATGGTGAGCACGAACGTCAATCCGGCCGCAGTCTCCCGCGGCGGAGCGTTCGGCCGAAGCGATGAGTACGTTTTCTTCGTCATGCTGGGCACCGCCGCACCACAACGGCTGATGCTGAGTAGAGACTGGGTTTCAAGAAAGGGTAGAACTCATACCGGGAACATTCGTTGGGACTTGCTCCGCAGGTCGGGACCAGGCGCGGAGAGGAGTGACTCACCTGGGTGTTACTATCCGATCTACGTTGACCCGGAGACTAATCGCGTGGCTCGGATTGGCGCACCTTTGCCGGAAGGTACGCATCAGGCTCAACCGATAGCGGGATTAACGGCTGTACTGCCCATCAGAAAAGACCAGACCGAAGGTAGATGGCAATGGACCCCGGAGACACTCAAGAAACGTATGCCACAGGGGCGAGTGAGAGTGGGCGGCAATTCGGACCGTGGATTTGTCATGTATGTACTGAAGGACGGAGAATATGCGAAGATACGGCGAGGCGACTTTCGAGAGAGCGACCGCGCGCCAGATGGTTCGCTGTTGGTAGAACACACCGACACAGACCACGTCGTGGCCGTACCCGGCAGTCAGTGGCGCATCCCGTCACACGACTCCACGCAATACGGTACACGCCTGCTCTCCCGGCTTCTCCCTGGTCGCAAGTTTCCGTTCCCGAAGTCCCTCTATGCGGTCGAGGATGCGCTCCGGTTCTTCGTCAATGACAAGCCGGAAGCCGTCATTCTCGACTTCTTCGCCGGCTCGGGGACTACCGCGCACGCCGTAATGCGGCTCAACAAGCATGATGACGGACGGCGAACGTGCATCCTGGTCACGAACAACGAGGTATCGGCTGGCGAACAGGCAGCGCTCCGGGAACAGGGACTACGGCCCGGAGACCCCGAGTGGGAGGCGCAAGGGATCTGTGAATACTTCACGAAGCCTCGTATGGTCGCCGCCGTGACGGGCAAGACCTCGGATGGGTCCGCGATCGAGGGCGACTACAAGTTCATCGACGAGTTTCCGATGGCCGAGGGGTTCGAAGAGAACGTCGAGTTCTTCACCATGACCTACGAGGCGCCACGGCCGGTGGCCCACAACAGGGCGTTCGAGGCGATCTCGCCGTTGCTTTGGCTCAGGGCCGGGTCTCAAGGACGCCGGATCGAGAAGGCAAGGCACGACTTCGACGTTGCGGACACGTACGGAGTGCTGTTCGACCTCGACGCCTCGCGAGGCTTCCTCGCCGCCGTTGCCGCGGCCGAGTCGGTGCGCCTTGCGTTCATCGTCACCGACGACGATCGAGGGTTCCAGATGGTGTGTGGCGAGCTGCCAGCACGTGTGGGGGCCGTACGCCTATATGAGTCGTACCTTACCAATTTTACGATCAACACGGGGCGGGAGTAGCCGTGAGGTACACGCTTAAGGACTACCAGAACGACGCCGTCGCCGACGTGCTGGCCCGCCTCAAGTGGGCTCGGGACGACTGGCACCAAAGGAAGTCGCCGGTAGCGTTCTCGCTCACGGCGACCACCGGCGCGGGCAAGACGGTGATGGCGGCGGCAGTGATCGAAGCGTTGTTCGACGGCAACGCGGACTACGACTTCGACTCCGACCCTGGGGCAGTGTTGCTGTGGTTCACGGATGACCCGTCACTCAATGAGCAAACTCGGTTTCGCCTGCTGGACGCCGCCGACCAGATCGCCCACTCGCGGCTTGGGGTGATCGAGAACACGTTCAACCAGGAGAAGCTCGAACCGGGCAAGGTCTACTTCCTCAACGCCCAGAAGCTGGGGAAGAAGTCGTTGTTGGTCAGAGGAACTGCCGAGAGCGCGCAGCATACGCCACAGTATGAAATGTCGATGCCGGACGCGCGGGCGTTCACGATGTGGGACACGCTGGCGAACACGATCGCCGACGAGCAGCTCACCCTGTACCTCATCCTCGACGAGGCGCACCGGGGCATGAAGTCGCCGAGCACGGGTGAGCGGGCTGAGAAGGCCACCATCGTGCAGCGGCTCGTCAACGGCGGCAACGGCGTCCCGCCCGTGCCGATCGTGTGGGGGATCTCCGCCACCGTCGAGCGCTTCAACGACGCGATGGCGAAGGCCGAAAACCGGACCAGCTACCCGCCCGTGGTAGTCGACCCGGCGCGCGTCCAGGAGTCGGGGTTGCTCAAGGACGACATCCGGCTCGACTTCCCGGCAGAATCCGGTCGGTTCGACACCGTCCTGCTGGCCCGCGCCACCGGAAAGGCGAAGAAGGCCACGGAGCTGTGGCACGCCTACGCACGCCGAGACGGCACAGCGGCGCAGCCCGTAGTGCCGCTCCTGGTCGTGCAAGTGCCAAACAAGCCGTCGGACGAACTCCTCCGGGCGGCGTTCACCACCATCCGGGAGAACTGGCCCGAGTTGGAACCGGATGCGATGGCGCACGTGTTCGGCGATCACGCAGCGATCGAGGTCGGAGATTTCACGGTCCCGCACGTCGGCCCCGAGACAGTTCAGGACCGCACCCACATCCGCGTGCTATTCGCCAAGGACGCGATCTCGACCGGTTGGGACTGCCCCCGTGCCGAGGTGCTAGTGTCGTTCCGTCCCGCCACGGACAAGACCCACATCACTCAGCTACTCGGCCGGATGGTCCGTACCCCGCTGGCTCGACGCGTACCGGGCAATGATCTGTTGAATTCGGTTGAGTGCTTGCTGCCGCACTTCGATCGACCTACCGCCGCTAGTGTCGCGAGCACCATGCTCGGTGACCGCGAGCACGACGACGATGGTACCGGGGGCGGTGACGGCCGCCGCGTGCTCCTCGCGCCCGTCGACATGGACGTCAACCAGGAGGTACCGGAGGCCGTGTGGGAGGCGTTCGATGAGTTGCCGTCGCAGACCTTACCGCGCAAGGCCGCGCGGCCGGTGCGGAGACTGTCGGCGCTCGCTCACGCGTTGTCGCGTGACGGTCTGAGGGCGAACGCACGCAAGGACGCCTATCAGAAGCTATACGCCAAGCTCGACGGCTTGATGGCTCAGCACAAGGAGAAGGTCGCAGCCGCCAGCAAGGGGATCCTCCAAGTCGAAGGCGAGACGCTCGTCGCGCGCGTCGTTGGGGGCGAGATTCGCGAGCGCCACACGTTCGTGGAAGCCGCCGACGAGCACTCCGTCGAGGCCGACTTCAAGGCTGCCAGTCGCACGCTCACCGCGGACCTCGCCCGGAAGTACGCCGACTACCTCGCCACAGGGGACGAGGACGACGAAGGTCTGTTCGACGCCCACGTCAAGGTCGCTGCGCTGGCCCAAGTCGACGGATTGTCAGACGATCTCGACCCGGAAGCCGATGAGCTTGTCAGGAAATGGTTTGGCCAGTACCGGGTTGCAATCAAGGGGCTGACAGACGAACGCCGCGCTGTCTACGACGAGATCAAAGGTATGTCGCCCGAGCCTCAGGTGATCGAGATCAAGCGACCCCGCGTCCGTACCGAGGAGACCCAGAACGCCGAAGGCAACAAGCTGGAGACCCGGACCCGACACCTCATGTCCGACAGCGACGGTGACTTCCCCATCGGCTCGCTGAACCAGTGGGAAACCGATGTCCTCGACAAGGAGATGGGCCGCAACGGGTTCCAGGCTTGGTATCGGAACCCTTCACGCCCGTCAGGCGATGCCCTCGCGATCACCTACGAGAATGCTCAGGGCCACTGGCGGCGGATGTGCCCCGACTTCCTCTTCTTCCACGGAGATAGCGAGAACTTGAAGGTCTCCATCGTCGACCCCCACGGCCATCACCTTGCCGACGCGCTTCCCAAGTTGCGAGGTCTCGCCGACTTCGCTGCCACGCACGGGGAATCTCTCCACCGCATCGAATCGGTCGCGCGAATGAACGACGGCACTCTACGTGTCCTAGACATCACCGACCGCCGCATCCGCGATGCTATCACAGAAGCGACAGATACCGAGGCCCTCTACCGCGGCAGCGGCGCCCAAGACTACACAGACTAGGGCCCGGATCGTTTTCGTCCCGCCAGCGCGTTCCCCGGCATGCAGCGATATCAAAGAACACTCGAACACTCTATCCGTCTTGCATCTCCGTTAGTGCGATAGAGAGGTTCCTTCGCGCATCCGCGTAGTCTCTATCGATAGATAACGCCGTGCGGAACTCGTGCATCGCATCCGCGTGTTGCTCTGCCATCCCCAGCACTACGCCGAGATAATTGTGTGCCACGGCATTGATGGGCTCAAGTCGCACCGCTTCGCGCAGTTCCACAATAGCGCCTTCAAGGTCACCCCCCTCCGCTAGCAGGCGCCCCAACGCCCGCCGCGCTTTCACAAGCGACGGGTCTATTTCAAGTGCCTTCTGGAAACTGCCATGTGCCAACTCCAAGTCGCCTCTACTTTTGAACGCATTACCAATATTTAGATGGGTCTCAGCGCTATTCGGATCCATCTCTAGCGACACAAGGAAAGATGCGATTGCTTCCTCGGTGCTTCCCGCGACACTCAGGACGATACCTAGATCGTTATGAGCCTCTGCGCTATTCGCATCGATCCGCACCGCATGCCGAAATTGCTCGATAGCCAGTTCGGTCTGTCCCTCGTGCGCTAGCAACCTTCCTAGATTGATGCGAACGCGATAGAATTCGCTATCCAAGACTATCGATTGTAGATAAGCATCAATTGCTTCGTCGACATCGCCGTTCTTGCTATACGCATTGCCAAGATTGAAATACCGGAGATGGTTAGCGTCTATCTCGATTGCTGTTCTAAAGAACCGTATGGCATCGCCGGTGTCACCCTTCGCGAGAAACACATTGCCCATGTTGTTGTTCGCCTCAGCGCTATTGGGGTTCAGACGCAAGGCGTGCTTGGTCATGAATTCCGCTTGCTCAAAATCTTCTTGAGATATTCGAATCAAACCGAGTGTCAAGTACGCCTCGGAGTACTTGTCTGGAGCAAGGCGAATGACCTCTTCGAACTGGAGTGACGCGTTTTGTAATTCCTTCCGTTGCATGTATGCGTTGCCTAGTTTGAAGCGGAAGTCGGCACTGTCAGGCGATAGCCGAACGGCCTCCCTAAGCGCCGCGATACCCTCTGCATGCTTTTCCTGTTGGCGCAATACTGAACCGAGGCTTTCATGGATCTGAGCATCATACGGGCTTACCTGGATTCCGGCTTGGTATTGTTCCGCGGCCTGATCAAGCCTGCCCTGCGCTCGGAAGAGGTTGCCTAGACCGAGTTGGGGACTCGCGTCGTTCTCGCCTGCGAAATCTTTGGCCGTGGTGAACGCTTCGATCGCCTCCGACCACTTCTCTTGCAGCCGAAGCACGACTGCTAAGTTGAACCTCAAATCATAGTCATCCGGTGATGATCGAAGACCCTTCCGAAGCTCCTCCTCAGCGTTACCTAGATCATTGGTCGCTACGAATAGAGCCGCAGAGACGAGTCGCACACGTGGGTCGTTCGGACGGATCGCGTTAGCATCTCTGATTAATCTTCTAGCCTTCTCGAGTTGGGAGTTTGAGAAGTCGGAAATAAAGGATGTGTTGTCGGAGCCACCAAGTGTGTCCCAAGCTTCGTCCAGTTCGCTGTTCAGTTGAAGCTGATCGGTCGCCTGCTGTGCGCTGTTGCTCACAGATAGCGCCAGAATCGCAACGGCCGCGCTTATGCATGCTGCCAGTGTGGCGACTAAGCCAAGAACTCGGGCTACTCGGTCGCCTGCATTACTCGTCCCTTTTTCGCTCATGGTGTTCCTCTCATAGTGGTGAGCAGCCACTCACCGATCTCAGTGAGAAGCGTACTCCTAGCGGTTGGTCTCTTCTGTATAGTTTGGCGGTGAGTTGGGCAGGAGGGCGATGCGGACGCGCACATCTTCGGGCGGGCGGTTGACTGTTCCGGCTGGCAGGGTGATCAGTCCCCCAGAAACCACCCACCGTGTTCAGGGAGCCCTGTCCGTACTGAGCCCTCGCCGCCCTGAGCGCGCCACTCGGTCTCGTGCCGCAGCGTAGTCTTCGATGCCGATTCATTGCTCGCAAAACCCGCGCCAACATGCCGTCGCGCCTGCCCCATTATCGCTGGTGGGTAGCGTCGCCGCAAGGTGGTGCAAAGTGTGTGTACACATAATCTTCGAAACAGAAAAACAGAAAGGGCGTCCGTTGGGCAATCTGGGAAGACTTGAACCCGAGCCCCACCTGAAAGTCAGAACGGGCGGCTGGTGCCGTCGGACAAGCGGGGCACCGGCCGCAGGCTGGCGCGGTCGTCGCAGGGGAAGCGGGCGGCCAGCCGCTCGTCCATCTCGGTACCCCATCCCGGCCGCTCGCTCACATCCACGGCGCCGTCCCGGACTTCCGGGATACCGGGGAACAGGTCCTCCTCGGCCGGGGCGCGGAACGCCCATTCCTGGATGCCGAAGTTCAGGACGTGCAGGTCCAGGTGCACGTTCGCGGCCATGCCGATGGGCGACACGTCGTTCGGGCCGTGCCAGGCGGTGCGCACGCCGAAGGCCGCGCACAGGTGGGCCAGCCGCAGCGCCGCGGTGATGCCGCCGTAGGTGGAGACGTGCACGCGCACGAAGTCGATCAACCGCTCGCTCACCAGCGGCTCGACCTCCAGGGGATGGACGAACAGCTCACCCATCGCCAGCGGCACCGCGCACTGCGAGCGGAGCATGCGGAAGTAGCCGAGGTCCTCCGGCGCCAGCGGGTCCTCCAGGAAGAACAGCCGGTACGGCTCCAGCGCCTTGGCCAGCCGCACCGCGTCGATCGGCGCCAGCCGCTCGTGGATGTCGTGCAGCAACTCCACCTCCGGCGGCAGCCCGGCGCGGAGGTGCTCGAACAGCGCCGGCACCCGGCGCAGCTTCTCGCCGGGATCGAAGAACGCCGAGCCGCTGCCGCCGGCGTCTGCCAGGCTGCCGGCCGCGCTCCCGACCCGCCCGGCCTCGACGCCGTCGTAGCCGCCGATCTGGCAGCGGATGTGACGGTAGCCTTGGTCCCAGTACTCCATCGCCCGGTCCAGGACCTCCTGCGGCTCGTGCCCGTTGGCGTGCACGTATACGGCCGCCGTGCCGCGGCTGCGGCCGCCCCAGAGCTGGTAGCACGGCAGCCCGGCGGCCTTGCCCTTGATGTCCCAGAGCGCCATCTCCACGGCGCTCACCGCGTTGTTCAGCACCGGGCCGTTGCGCCAGTAGCTGTCGTGCATGGCGCTGTGCCAGAAGTCGGCGATGGCCTCCGCGTCGCGGCCGACCGCGAACGGCTTCAGGTGGCGCTCGATCGCGGCCTCGACCGCCCGGAAACGTTGCGTGAAGCTCCCGCAGCCCCAGCCGTGCAGCCCCGGCTCGTCAGTGACGACCTTGGCGACGACCAGCGGCATGCCCGCCGGCTGCACGGCATAGGTGACGACGTCTGCAATGCGCATAGCGTCAGCCTACCATCGACGCCCGTCATGCAGCGCTGTCAGCCGTCCCGGCAACGGATCCTGCCAGACGGAGACGGCGTCAACCCGTCGGCACTACCGTACGACTACCGGATGCCTCGTTGATGCACGTCAAAAAACATTAGCCCGCGAACTGCCTAGTCGCATCGACCAATTCCATTCCACAACCTTCCCGTATGGCGAGAGATCGACGGTCGAACTGTCGCTTGTCTTGACCGTGTCCACCCGGATGGCACGTTCCCTGAAGCGAACAGAGCCGATATTGTACCGTCGGTCGCAGGTGACTCCCTATCCTTTACCCATCAATTATTCAGACCACCGTTGCGAATACTCCGATGACGGTCAGCCCTTCGTCGTCCTCTACCACCTATGCATCGATCTGTTTAGTATCACTAATCCGCCCAGAACTCTCCCTTCCGCACACTATCTGAACAGAGGCGACCTTCGATCAGCGTTCGCCCCAACGCTGCCCGAATCTCCGGTTCTCTCTCCGACTCCCACGTCGTCCTCAATAACTGCCTCGTCGACTCGCGCTCTACGCTATCCAATTCACAGATAATCAGCCCCAATACGTCGGACAGCAACGCCCGTCTGTGACTGTCGTCTCTTGCGCCCACCAACAAGCCGCGCCACTCAGCCCAATCCGGTGCTCTACCTGGTCCGTACTGAGCGCTAATACCTCTCAGCACTTCGACACGATCAGACCCCTCAATCCTCCGCATCGCTGGCTGGTACAACATTTCGACAATCTCTACCGGGATGCCATGGCTCTGCGCCAACCGGCCTATGGCCTTGATGTAAGGCACATCAGACGCCGTAATCACCAAGTCGCCGCGCCAATTCTCCTCTTCGTACTGTTGTTCTCTATGTGTGTCTATCCTCTCGGAAAACGATCGCGCATACTCTACGGCCTCCGACTCCTCCAAGACTCGACCCAGAATCCCGATCGCCTCGGCGAACCTCCCGACACCTGCGAAGGAGGTGCGATTCGTACGCCCCCATGCCAATACGGCTTGGACCTCCTCGGCGGCAAGGAAGCCGGCATCCGCATTGACGCTCAAAATATGGAAGGCCTCGAGTCCGTGAAACCCGAACTCGTCGTCGCTTCTATTGAGCTCTTTGAACAAGAAAGACCGCGTCTCCGCCGGTAGCTCCCCAAACTCCGCAATGACTCCCAGCCACTTGACCAGATCCGGAGTTCCCGTTAACCCCCGATCGTCATTTGCTAGCGCACTAGTAACCAAAACGATAGGTGCCTCCACAACGTGATCTTGCTCGGCTGCGCTCGCAAAAACAGTGAGGGCGAGCGTCTGCCTATATGCAAGCAAGTCGCCAGTCCCCGCGTTTCCCAGATCGTTCAAGAACTCCTTCATCAGGATGGAAGCAACTCTGAAGCGATCTGTGTCATTTCCTAGTTGCATGATGACGGCCAATACCCCAAACTCGCACCAACCTGAGGACTCAGACCACGCCTCGTCAACGTACTCCGCGGACCGTTCATCAACATCACGGATCTTTGCAGCCCACCGCGCCAGATGAACCAATTCCTGTATGGATGAGTAGTCATAGCTATCCTTATCCCTATGAAAACCTCGGTAAGAGACGATCCTGGCGGAGCCTCTGAGGGCAGCACTGATTGACGTTAGCGTCGAGTCTATTCGCACGAAACGCCAGCTCATTTCGTCCATAACGTCCGTTGCGGAGGGATTCAAGTGCGAGAAATCAACCCTACCAGCGCCCTCTACGCACGACGGCAAATCGTCCATAAGATCATAACCGAGTGTGTCTAGAACGTCTTTCTTCGTGGGACTCCCGACTCCGAGTTCAAGAGCGGCGAATAGAAGCCGTAACGGCGGGGGTTGCGTGGAGTAGTCGACGCCGCTGAAGCCCATAGGGAATCGACCCGTGAGAGCGATGCTCAGCTCGTCGCCTAGGTCTCCGCCAAGGCGACCGAGAATCTTTGCGTCCCATCCGTCATTGTCGTGCAAACGGATCCCAACAATCCTTCCGGCGCTGAGTCGGCGCAACCAACGACGGTGCTCGTCGGTAGTGTTTTCAATGTCACGATAGAACACCCCAGTAGCGATGTTTCCCCAAGGCCCATTCTGTCGAATTGTGTCCATAAAAGGAAGGCCGGAATGCGCTTCTATCTCGCCGTCTTCGGTCACTCTGAGGTGGTAGAATGCGAGATCAGAGACCACCCATAGCGCGACGAGTAACGCAATCAATCTAAGAATCCACCGACGAAATCCCGTTCTGAGCGCCTGGAACGAAGACATCTGACGGCCCAGAGCGGTCACGGCTGCCGTTGGCAGTAGTACTCGGTCTGAGCTGATCCCCCCCTGGACAGGCTCTTGCCTACTTTGCTGCTTTCTTACAAATGTGGTTCGTGGGACTTGCTCACAAACATGAGGAAAGAGTGCTCCTTTTACGTCGACGTACCCTCGGCGATCCATTAAGGGTGACGAAGAAGAAAGGGCGCGAATCAAGACGTTTGAAAAAACACCGTGTCGGAGCGATTGATCCTCCCAAGTCCGTTGACCTGCGCGAGAAGAGCACAGAAACACTCTCGCGCTCGAGTCGGCCAGCTCGGAAAAGAATGAACATCTCGAGATTATTGCTTCTGCATGACAACAATCGAGGAAGACTATAGTCTGCATCGCATGGGCGCGGATCAGTAACTGATCGATGCCTTCAGAGTCGAGTCCCAAATCATCGAGGGTAGAGTCCGCGAGGTAAAAGGACGCAGGTGCATCGGAGTGGGTGGACCCATGGCCCGCCAAATAGAGGATAAACAGATCGAGTTTTATGGGAACGAAATCACGGGCAGCCTCTGTGACTGCGAGTTTAGTGGCTTGCCTGTCTAGCAGGGTACGCAGACAACAGAACTCGGCATGTTTGGACGACGCGCGGAGATAGTCGGCGAATGTTTGTGCGTCTTCAGTAGCATACCTGAGTCTTGTGTGACTGGAGGCGAGGGAGCCGTGAGCGTAATCGTTTATTCCGACCAATAGAGCTCCGACACGCATCGCCAACTACCAAACGAAAAAGTCGGAGACAATGGTCATACGACCACTACGGGCACCAGGATTGGCCATTTGCGTCGCTAACTTCTGTATGATTAGGGGCGCTGACACACCTACATGGAACACGACGAGGGCCTGACCGCGGTCGCCGAAATAGAGTAGGCACAAGAAGCCGCTGGCGATGATCATTGCTACGGTAATTACCCAATATCGCCAGTATCTGATATACTCCGGGAATCTTTCTTTTGTATTCCTGAGACGCCACCAATGCACCAGTTCAAGCATAGCGCCTCCAGCAAGTCCGACAAGAAAAACCGATAGGCAGCTTTCCAAAGGCATCTCCGACCTCCGTAGACGATGAACATGGAATGAACCTTGAGTATATCATCTCCCGCCATTCCATGTCGACTGGTGGACGCTTTCGCAGTCGATTCGTCGGGGGTCGGCGTACTGGGAATCGGCGTTGGCACGCGTCGGTTGGAGCGAAGCGGATTTGTGATGCTGCAGACAGGTGGCGTAGGGAGCCGGCGCACAGTCAGGGGCGCGCGCGAGCGCTGAATCGCTTATCCGGAGCTTCCGTCCGCGTGGCGAAGCGCCTTCAGCAAGCGAAGGAGCTCGTCCGGATTCAGAGACTGGACCCCGTCGTCGCGCGGCGTGGTGGCCAGCGACGCGCCCTGTACCACCATCTCCCAGGCGGGTGCAGGCCGCCGGCGCTGCTCAGCCGCTACGCCGCGGCGCGGATGTTCGCGCGGGTGCCTTCCATGTCGAAGCAGTCGTACTGGTTGTCGCGCATGATGCGCGAGGCGACGTGCATGGCCTGCTTTTCGGTCAGGTCGCCGTCGGCGACCTCGGCTTCCAGCGCGGCGCGGATCCCCCGGCGCGCCTGCATGGCATAGGCCATGGCGCTGGTGGGCCAGCCGGTGTCGCCGCCGAAGGCGAACAGCTTGTTGATCGGCGCCGCGTGGATGAAGCGCCGCACGAAGTCGCGGGAGCTGTAAGGATCGATGCTCCACGCCCAGCAGAGATCGACCCAGATGTTGCGGTAGTGCTTGGCCAGCGCCACCAGCTCGTCGCAGTAGGGATAGGCGATGTGCATGAGGACAAACTTCGCATCCAGATAGCGGGCGAAGAGCGCGCACATGTTGCCGGCGGGAATGAACTCCACCGGCATCCGGTCGTTGCCGGCGTAGTAGCCGGTGTGGATCTTGAACGGCAACTCGTGCTCGATCGTCAGCTCGACGCCGCGCGCCCAGCACCAGTCCCCCAGGCAGAGCCAGGTGTCGAGGTCGACCTGGGCCTTGGGACGGCGGAGGATGGCGTCCAGGGCGATGGCAGCGTCCGCGTCGCTGCGCTCGATCCAGCGGAGCGTGCGCGCGTACGCGTGCTGGGCCTTGACCGCGATCGCGCACGGCGCGTGCCTGGCGAAGATCGCCTCCATGGCACGCCTGAGCGACGGCAGGTCGGTGACCTCGATGCCGGTCTCCGCGTGGATCTTGCTGGCGTCGATGTCGCCGCGGCAGAAGCTGACCCAGGAGAGGTCGTACAGGAAGAAGTCGAGTCCGGAGGGGTCCGGCGTGCACTCCCAGAGGCCGTCGTCGGTCTGCACCTGGTCGAGGTTGGCCACGTCGTGCAGCATGCGGTAGCGCTCGCCCGGCGCGCGCAGCTCGGGGGTCCTGCCCTGCGCGGAGGCCAGGCCGCCGGCGGTCAGCTCGTCCAGACCGTAGGCGTGCCTGCCGATCAGGCTGACCGCCTCGCCGTAGCCGGTGAACTGCGTCGCCCGCCACGCCGCCTCGATTCCCCGAAACCGGCCGGCGATGTCCGGATCGGAGCCGTCCATGAGGCGCTGCATGGCCTCCTCGGAAGCGCCGGCGGTCCGCAGGTCGGCCCCCACGTAGTTGCCGAACAGGTCCTGCAGGATGTCGGGACCGTCGTCCACCCATGCCGGCTCCCGCTTCATGTGCTCATGGGTATCGACCAGCGGCGTTTCCTGAATGTGACTCGCCAGATCCGTTGCCACCGTTGCCTCCTTCCCGCGACCGGTCGCGCCCGGCGACGGTAGGCGACCTGCCCGCGGGGGTCAAACGAGCCGTGGCTCCGGGAGGCTCTCGACGGCATGCGTCCCGACGGGCACGATCTCATCATGCTGGTAACCCGCACGCTGGTGCACACCACCTACCTGGAGATCTCGGCCGATGCGCCGCTGCGGCAGCCCTCGCGGCCCCGGCCCGACTACGAGCTGCGCCAAGCGATCGGGATCACCCCCGACTATGCCCGATTCCTGTACCGGGGGGTCGGATACCCCTGGAACTGGACGCGGCGGGCTGGCTGGAGCTACGCGAAGTGGGAGCGCTACCTGGCCGACGAAGGCGGGGAGATCTGGGTCGCCTACGTCGGCGGCACGGTGGCCGGCTACTTCGAGTTGGTCGACGAGGGCGACAACGGGATGGAGATCCGGCAGTTCGGGCTGTTCCCGTCGTTCACGGGCCGCGGGATGGGCGGCCACTTGGTCTGCGACGCCGTGCAGCGCGGGCGCTCGATCGGCAGCGGACGCGTCTGGCTGCACACCTGCACGGCCGATCATCCGCACGCTCTCGCCAACTACCTGGCGCGCGGCATGCGGCCCTTCAAGGAAGAGGAAAAGTACGAGGACGTGGAGACCGGCGCCGAACCGTGGCCGGGCGCATTCGCGCATTAGGCGCGGAAGATCGTGCTCAACTCCACCGGCGGCGTCACGGCGAGCTGCTCGTAGGTGCACTCGCCCGGGTGCTTGTCGGGCCGCCACCGCACGAGGTGGGCGGTGTGTCGGAAGCGGCTGCCCTGCATGTGATCGTAGGTGACCTCAACCACGCGCTCGGCACGCAGCGGCACCCAGCTCTGGTCCTTGCCCTGGCTCCACCGGCTGATGCCCCCAGGTCTCCGACCAGCCGGCACCGGCCGGTCGGGCCGGTCCTCGGTTGCGGCGCTGGCGGCCTCGATCCAGCCGTGCCAGGGATGGCCGGCGTCGATGCCGTCGCGCAGCGGCGCCAGCTCCGCGACCAGCTCCCGCCGGTAGGATTCGCGGAAGCTGGCCGCGACCCCGACGTGGTGGAGCCGTCCCTGTTCGTCGTACAGCCCGAGCAGCAGCGATCCCACCATGGTGCCCGGTCCGTTCTTGTGCCAGCGCAGTCCGCCCACCACGCAGTCGGCGGTGCGCTTGGGCTTCACCTTGACCATCGCGCGCTTGCCCGGCTGGTAGCGCGCCGCCGGATCCTTGGCAATCACGCCGTCGAGGCCGGCCCCCTCGAAGCGCCGGAACCAGTCGTCGGCACGCGCCCGGTCCCGGGTCATCGGCGTGAGGTGCAGCGGCGGCGCGCAGCCGGCCAGGAGCCGCTCGAGCACCTCGCGCCGTTCGGCAAAGCCGGCCGCCGACAGATCGGCGCCGTCCGCGTCCAGCAGGTCGAACGCCACGAACGCGGCCGGCGTGCGTTCCGCCAGCATGGCCACGCGCGATGCGGCCGGATGGATGCGCTGCTGCAACGCCTCGAAGTCGAGGCCCGAGCCGGTGGCGACCACCACCTCGCCGTCCAGCACGCACCGCTGCGGGAGCTGCGCGGCCAGCGGCTCCAGCAGCTCAGGGAAGTAGCGGTTCATCGGCTTCAGATCGCGGCTCTGCAGCAGCAGCTCGCCGCCCGCACGGAACACCAGCGTGCGGAAGCCGTCCCACTTGGGCTCGAAGATCCAGCCGGCTCCGGCCGGCCCGTCTCCGTCAGGCAGGGCGTGCATGGCCTTGGCCAGCATCGGCCGCACCGGGGGCGGCACCGCCAGCGCCGCGAGCGCGGCTCCTTCGTTCGGCATCTCCGGCTAAGCGCGGCTAAGCGGACGCGCCGGCCAGCCAGCGGTCCACCCCGTGGACCGTGACGCCGTGCAGGGAGTCGATCACCCGGTCGGCATGATCGAACGGCCAGCCGCGGGTGACGCCGTTCGGCACCGCCACCGTGTAGATCCCGGCGGTCGTGGCCGCCAGCACGCCGTTCGGGGAGTCCTCGAAGGCGACCGCCTGCGACGCGCTCACCCCGATGCCGTCGAGGGCGGCCAGATAGACGTCCGGCGCCGGCTTGGTCTGTCGCACGTCGTCGCTGCAGCGAACCGCGTGGAAGGCCTGCAGCGCTCCGATGCGCTCCAGATGACCCTCGACCCAGCGCCGCGAAGATGAGGACGCCACCGCCAGCCGCAGTCCCATGGCGGCAGCCGCCGTGACCAGCTCCACGACGCCGGGACGCGGTCCGAGGCGCGCGTCGGCAGCCCGTTTGCGAGCGGACAGCTCCTCCTGTACCGGCGCGACATCCCGATCGTGGCCAACAAGCTCCTGCAGATGGGCGTAGACATCAACGCGCGAGCCCACGCAGCGCTGCCACAGCTCGGACGGGAGCTCGTGGCCGAAGCGCCGAAACACCTCACTCGCCATCTTGAATGAAGACGACTCGGTGTCGACGATCAGTCCGTCGAAGTCGAAGATCAGCGCGCGCAGGGTCATGGTTTCTCTCCGCCGATCCTAACCGGAGCCGACCCTCGCACGAAGCGCGGCCGGGACCGGGTAGTGGGTCAGTTTGAAATCTCCCCCGATTGACAGCCCGGCACCAGATCTGCTCCGCGCCAGTGGACACCCTCCGGGACGCAGGACTTCAGGCTCAGGTGGGGTTCGACCTGCTGTTCGACGGCGAGCGGGTCTTCGGGTTCAACCGAGAGGTTCCGCTGCTGATGTGCAAGGACAGTGACACGCCGAGGTACAACGAGATCATCGATATTTGGCCAACGCGTCGCGGATACGAGCACGCACGGAGACCCACGGATCGGATTTCTCAAATTCCAAACCAGTCACCTGTTCGAACAAGGCGACATATTTGTTGCTGAACTCTATCAAAATCTCGGCGGGGATTTCCGGAATTGGATCTTTGTATGGGTCGCACTGGCTAACAATCCACAATCGCAGGAATTCCTTATCCAGACTGTCCGGCTCTTCACCGGCCTCAAATTTTTCGTGATAGGTTTCAGCGATCCAAAAGCGACTGGAATCCGGAGTATGAATTTCATCGGCGACCACAATCACGCCATTTTCATCAAGACCAAACTCATATTTGGTATCTACTAAGATGAGTCCCTTCTCGGCTGCCAGTTCTTGTCCACGGGAAAATAGTGCCAGACTTCTTTCCGTCAACTCGTACCATTGTTCGGTCGTCACAAGCTTGGTTTCGAGGATTTCCGATTCCGTAATCGGCGCGTCATGCCCTCCCTGAGCAGGTTTCGTTGTCGGCGTTATAGTCGGTTTGGGCAGTTTCTGATTCTTCTTCAGACCTTCTGGAAATTCATGACCGTATAACACCCTCTCGCCTCGATCATACATTGGCCAAAGGCTGGTGTTGGTAGAACCTGTGAGGTAGGACCGTACCACCATCTCTATCGGCAACATGTCGAGGTCTTTGACCATAACGACGTTCGGGTCCGGGTATGAAATCACATGATTTGGACAAATATCTTCGGTTTCATCAAACCAATAGCGTGCTGTTTGGGTCAGCACCTGGCCTTTATACGGTACGGCGGCCAAAACCTGATCAAACGCAGATTGACGGTCGGTTGCAATCAACAGGCGTCGCCGATCCGATAATCGGTAGGCATCCCGCACCTTGTTGCGGAAAAAACCCGGCAATTCACCATATTCTGCGTCGGTTAGACAATTTTCAATGAGTTGTAAGTTGCTGGTCCGTCGCGCCATAAAGTTGACACCTCTTAAATAGTCTTTTGTACAAAAGCCTTACCCTAGCAGTTCCACCTGTGGCTGCAACGGTCCCCGCATGATCCAGGACGTGGGTAGCGCCGCGAAGTTGTGTTTCAAAGGAGTATGGGACACACTGGTAAGTGCTCCTTCAGATTTCATTAAGGATGATATCCTTCAATTCAATCAGAGTTTCGATTCGATAGCTAGCCTGGGAGAAGTCTTGTGCTTTTGTAAAGTCGTTATAGACAATGACACAGTCAATACCGGCGGCCACGGCTGAGTTCAGCCCTCTGGATGAATCCTCTACAACCAGTGTCTCTTTTTTGGTGGCTCCGAGGCGCTTTAAGCCGGTCAGGTATGGTTCCGGGTGCGGCTTGGTGAGCTTGTAGTCTTCGCGGACAAGGACGAAATCCATGAATTGTCCAACTTGGCGCTTTTCATGGATAATTTCAAAATCCACACGTTTTGCAGTCGTCACGATAGCCATGCGGACGTATTTTGACAGTTCAGCAAGAGTTTCAACGACGCCTTCAATCTCAATGGCTTCTGTTCTAAGATATTCCTGATAATAATCATTACGAACCTCACGCTGCCTGCTGATGGTCTGTTCATCAATGCCTGCCGCCCTGGCTTGGCCCCAAGTGCCCAATCCCTGGTTCATGTCCCGGAGGTATCGATCCTTGTCCAAAGTCAAACCAATGTCCGCCAGGGCGCGTTCTCCAGCTTTGTAATACCAGAATTCGGTATCCACCAGAACACCATCATGATCGAAGAGTATGTACTTTTTCACTCTCTTGATCCTCTCCGGTAGCCGCGGAAACCATGTCCCGTACAGGTCTACGAAACATACCATGAGATGTGAGGAGATGCAACTATCACTCGCTGAACTTGGAATAGCGGGACCAAGTGTTCGAAAAGGGATGAATGACCGGGAGTGGTGGGCGTTGGTCAGGCGGGTGAAGCGCCGCATGCTCATCCGCATCGTGAGGTTGTGCCGCTCCACGTAGGACGTGTTGATGTGCGCCGGATCGGGCCGGCCGCTGACGTGGATGACCGGAGTGCCGGTGCAGCGACCAGGGCTGTACCGGGTTGAAGCGGTCCGGTCGGAGTTCGGGGTGTTGCCGTAGGTCTTCACGAGCATCGCGTAGTCCACGGCACCGCCGAATGCCGAATCCACGGCTTCCAGGTAGGCACCGTGGCCCTCGGTGGTGATTTGCAGGCGATGATCGGTAGGATCGCAGCATGTCCCATGGCACCGGCAGCGGCGGCTACGGGGAGTTGCTGCGCACCAACGGCGCGTTCCGCCTGCTGTGGTTCGCCCAGATCGCCAGCCTGTTCGGCGACTGGTTCAACATCATCGCCTCGGCGTCGCTGCTGGCGCAGCTCACCGGGGCGGGCGCGGCGCTCGGCGGCCTGTTCGCCATCCGCATGCTCGGCGCCTTCGTGGCCAGCCCCCTGGCCGGCGTGCTGGCCGACCGCTTCAACCGCAAGCGCATTCTGATCGTCACCGACCTGCTGCGCGCCGCCGTGGTGCTGGGCTTCCTGCTGGTCCGGACTCCAAACCAGGTCTGGCTGCTGTTCGGACTGACGGCGGTCCAGATGGGCATCAGCGGGGTGTTCTACCCGGTGCGGGTGGCGATCCTGCCGGAGGTCGCCACCCGCCGCATGCTGGGCGCGGCCAACACGCTCACCGCGGCGACTTGGTCGACGCTGCTGGCGGTCGGCGCCGCGACCGGCGGCCTGTTCGCCGGCGTGTTCGGCATCCAGGCGGCGTTCGTGGTCGACGCCGCCACCTACGGGCTGTCCGCGATCCTGCTGGCGCGCATGCCGTACGCGGCGGCGAAGCGCTCCGGCTCCGCGAATGGCCAACCGGTGCGCTTGGCGTCGGCCGCGCGCGCTGGCGTGAGTGCGTACGCCGACGGGATGCGCTACCTGTGGCGACACCAGCGCGTGCTGGCGGTGGCGCTGCAGAAGGCCTTCCTGCTGTTCTTCTTTTCCGGGTTCCAGGTGGCGAGCGTCGCGATCGCGGGCACCGCGTTCGCGGTCGGTCAGGGCGGCGGCATCGCCCTGGGCCTGCTGTTCGCGGCCGGTGGGGTCGGCTCCGGCGTCAGTCCGGTGGTGGCGCGCTGGCTGATCGGGGACAACCAGCGGGCGATGCGCCGGGCGATGCTGGCCGGCTACGCGACTACGATCGCGGCCATGGCGCTGGCCGCGCCGCTGGCCAGCTTCACCATGGTGATGATCGGATCGGCCCTGCGCGGCATCGGCGGCGGCTTGGTCTGGGTATTCAGCACGCAGCTCCTGCTGGAGATCGTGCCGGAGGAGCTGCGTGGCCGGGTTATCGCCACCGAGCATGCGGTGCTCACGCTGCTGGGTGCCGCCGGGTCAGCCGGCGTCGGCGCCGTGCTGGAGTGGGCGTCCATACCGGCGGCCCTGTGGATCATGGCCGCCCTGGCCGTCGCGCCCACGCTGCACTGGGCGGCGGTGGGGGTCCGCGGTGCGGCCGGACCCGATTCGCCGGCCGCTCACGAAGAGTAGCGGTGTATCCTGCAGCGCATGAAGATCGTCGACCTCAAGTTGACCACGTTCCGCTTTCGCTCCACGACCGTCCGCGACTACGAGGGGCATCCCCATACCGGGAAGGAGCACTGGGCCACCAACCGCCTGCTCACGGTGGTCACCGACGAGGGGGCAGAGGGCTACTTCATCTGCGGCGGCTGCACGGCCGAGCTGGTCGAGGGGCTGCTGAAGCCGGCGCTGATCGGCGAGGACCCGTTCTTCCGCGAGATGCTGCACCAGCGCATGCAGCGCATCGCCAAGCTCACCAACCTGGGCGAGATGGCGATCGGCCAGGTCGACAACGCCCTGTGGGACCTGGCCGGCCGCACGCTGGGCATCCCGGTCTACAAGATGCTCGGAGCCGCACGCACCAAGGTGCTGGCCTACGCCAGCACGATGCCGGGCGACGATGTCCCGGGCGGCCTGAGCACGATCGAGGAGTACGCGGCGTTCGCCGAGCAGCTCGTCGCGCAGGGCTACCGCGCCATCAAGCTGCACACCTGGATGCCGCCGATCATCCCCGAGCCCGACGTCAGGCACGAAGCGGCGCTGTGCGCGGCCGTGCGCGAGGCGGTCGGCCCCGGCATCGACCTGATGCTGGACGCCCACCACCACTACGACCGCCACGAGGCCCTGTACCTGGCCAGGGAGTGCCAGCGCCTGGGGTACGTCTGGATCGAGGAGCCCATGAACGAGTCGCGGCTGGCCAGCTACGTCTGGCTGCGCAGCAAGCTCGACGACCTGGCGATCTGCGGTCCCGAGCACGCCGAGAACGGGGCGCTCACGCGCGTGCAGTGGGCGGAGCGGGGCGGCTGTGACATGCTGCGGGCGGCGGCCGGCTCCGGCGGCATCACGCAGATGATGAAGACCATCCACCTGGCCGAGGCGTACGGCATGCGCATGGAGGTGCACGGCGGCGGCTCGGACAACATGCACGTGCTGTGCGCGATGGGGATCAACGGCAAGTACTACGAGCGCGGACTGGTGCATCCGATGCGCGACTTCGAGGTTCCCTTTCCGTGGCAGAAGAGCCACTACGACCCCCTGGACGCCGACGGCTACGTGCATGTTCCGGAACGCCCCGGCCTGGGGGACGACATCGACTTCGACTTCATCAAAGCGAACGAAGTTCGCTCAGCGAATGAAGTGAGAACCTGATCCATGGCACGCACGGCGCCGATTGAGCGAGCGGCCGACGGCGGTCGATCGGTCGACGGGGCCGCCGGGAGCGACTACCGGCGCATCCTCCGGCGCCAGACCATCGCGCGGGCGCTGCGCATGCGCTCGTTCTACCTGCTGCTGTCGGTCTCCCTGGCCATGGTGATCCTGTGGCGCTACGTGCCGATCTACGGCATGAGCCTGGCGTTCAAGGACTTCAGCCTGCACAACGGCTGGCTCGGCAGCCCCTGGAACAACTTCGACCACTTCAAGCGGATGCTCACCGATCCGTTCTTCGCCCGTGTGCTGTTCAACACCGTCTGGCTGAGCATCCTGCGCATCCTGTTCGCGTTCCCGGCTCCCATCATCATGGCCCTGCTGCTCAACGAGATGCGCTCGCCCTGGTACAAGCGGACGGTGCAGAGCGTCAGCTACCTGCCCCACTTCGTCTCCTGGGTGATCCTGGGCGGCATCTTCGCGCAGATCCTCAACCTCAAGCGGGGACCCATCGCCTGGACCTTCGTGCAGCTCGGGCTGGAGCCGATCAACTGGCTGACGCACGAGCCCACGATCCGCGGCCTGATGGTGGTCACCAACATCTGGCAGAGCGTGGGCTGGGGAACGATCCTGTACCTTGCGGCGCTGTCCTCGGTCGATCCCAACCTCTACGAAGCGGCCGAGATCGACGGCGCCAGCCGCTTCCACAAGGTGCTGCACGTCACCCTGCCGGCGCTGGTGCCGGTCATCACCATCCTGCTGCTGCTGCAGGTCGGACACCTGTTCGACGATGCCTTCGACCAGATCTTCAACATGTCCAACGCGTCGGTGATGTCCAAGGTGGACATCTTCGGCACGTTCATCTACCGGTCCGGCGTGGTGAACGCGCAGTACGACTACACCATCGCGGTGGGCCTGTTCCAGAACGTCGCCGGGCTCATCGTGCTGCTGTTCGCAAACTGGGTGGTTCGGCGCATGGGCTACGGCGCCTACGGGATCTGGTGATGCAAGCGGAACCATGCCCGCGGTCATAGGCAAGCGGTCGCCCGGCGGCCTGATCTTCGACGCCTGCAACTACGGGCTGTTCTTCCTGCTCAGCCTGACCTTCATCTACCCGTTCTGGACGATCATCATGCAGTCGTTCTCCGCGGCCGAGGACATCTACCGGCTCGGCTTCCACCTGTTCCCCCGGCGCTTCAGCACCGAGGCGTGGGTCTACGCGGTCGAGGAGGAGCGGGTCGGGCTGGCCTACTTCAACACCATCTTCCGCGTGGTAGCGGGAACGGCATGGGCCGTGTTCGTCACCTTCACCGGCGCGTACGCGCTGTCCAAGCGCGATCTGCCGGGGCGGCGGGTGCTGACCACGATCTACGTCCTCACGCTGTTCTTCAACGGCGGCCTCATCCCGACCTTCCTGCTGGTGCGCGGGCTGGGGCTGATCAACACGCGGCTGATCCTGACGATCGCCATGGGCAGCGCGACCGTGATCGGCGTCAACGTGTTCTACGTCATCATCGCCCGCAACTTCCTGATGACGATCGACCAAGCGATGGAGGACTCGGCGGTGATCGACGGTGCCTCCTACTGGCAGGTGCTGTGGCGGATCGTCACGCCGCTGTCCAAGCCGGCCATCGCCGTCATCGCCCTGTTCTCGGCGGTGGCGCACTGGAACGGCTGGTTCGACGCCATGGTGTACTCGCGGAGCAGGGATCTGCGCGTGCTGCAGCTCATGATCCGCGACCTGATCGCCGACCTGCGGGTCGCGGTGCTGCAGGACTGGTGGGAGCAGATGCGACTGGCCGGCATCGACATCGAGCCGTTCCCGCCGGAGGCGGTGCAGGCGGCCACCATCGTCATCACCATCGGGCCGATCATCTTCATCTACCCGTTCATCCAGAAGTACTTCGCCAAGGGGGTGATGCTGGGATCGTTGAAAGGATGACGCGCGATCACGACGAAAGGTTCGCGCGCCGTTACTGTTAACCGTGCACACCGGACCCGGCCCGGGCCGCCGCCGGGGATGACCGACCACGTGCGACGCACGAACAAAATGGAGAAGACATGCAACGAAAGTCTCTCGCGATAGCGCTCGGGCTGCTCCTGATGGCGGGCTGGGCGTTCGCGGAGGGCCAGACCGACCGGCTCTCGTTCAACACCGACGAACACATGACCATCTCGTGGGGCGGCCTGACCTCGGACATGGCCGAGGAGGACAACACCGTCCAGAAGTTCCTGGAGGACAAGTTCAACGTCACCATCGTGACCAAGGGCGTGTCACGCTCGGACGAGGACGCCAAGCAGCTCTTCATGTCAGCGGGCGAGTATCCCGAGGCGTTCTACACCTGGATCGACATGGTCGACTGGTACCACAAGGGCGCCTTCCGCAACATCCCGCGCGAGATGATCGAGACCTACGCGCCGCTGCACTCCGCCTATCGGAGCCGGCAGGGGCCGCTGGCCTGGGGCGTGAGCCTGGCGCCGGGGACCACCGACGAGTACATGAACATCCCGCGCGGGGAGCATTACCAGCACCACTGCGACGCAACCCTGATCATGCGCCTGGACTGGCTGGAGAAGGTCGGCATCAATCCGGCCGAGCTGGACCCCAAGGCGCCGGGGTGGGACCGCGCCGGGGAGCTTGTCGACCTGGGCGAGCCAACGGCTCCGGACACCTACTTCTGGTGGGCCGGACACTTCGACTGGGACGAGATGGAAACGGCCATGTACGGCTTCCGGGACGCCGACTTCAACGGCAACGGCCAGCGTGACGAGATCCCGTACGGGACCGTCGGCGATCACGGCGGGTTCCAGGGACGCGAATGGCTGTACCACTCGGGCCCCGCGATCCCGTTCTGGGCCTTCGGCCTCAACGACGTCGACAACTACCTGGACATCGAGACCGGGCTGACCGTCAAGGTCGACATCGCCAGCCAGTCGCGCGAGGCGCTGAAGATCCTGCAGCGCTGGTTCGCCGACGGCATCCTGGATCCGGCGCTGCCGGCGGTCGGCCGCTCCGAGTGGCGCCAGCAGGTTCGTGCCGGTCTGGTCGGCATGTGGGCGCGCGGTCCGTGCGGCCTGGCGGCCTTCACGGGAGGCAACGACGACTGCACGATCATCCGCAGGGACGCGGTGCCCGACGCCCGCTTCGTGACCATGCTGCCGGCGTACGGCCCGACCGGGGAGATGCGCTGCCAGTGGGACAACCGCGCCACCGTGCTCAATCCGCACGAGGGCTTCAGCGTCAAGACCGGTGTCTCCGACGAGAAGCTGGCCCGCATCCTGCAGATCTACGACTACATCAATCACGACCCGGAGGGTGTGCTCGCCGTCGGCTACGGGGTCGGCGGTCCGTTTGCCGAAGACCAGAACTATGCCTGGCTGGGCACTCCCGGTGACTGCAGCGTCGCCCAGTTGGTGGGAACCCCCACCCTGGAGCGGCACAGCAACGGCACCAGCCTGGTCTACACCGCCTATAGCTGGCACGACCTGTTCTGGCAGTGCCCGCAGATGAAGCCCGGGATCCCGATCGAGGCCGCCGGCGGGGCGACCATCAACTCGGCGCAGGGCTTCAACTGGGCCATGATGCTGCGCGAGCCGTACCCGATGGAGATCGCCGTGCGCGACCACCGCGAGGACATCTTCAACCGCACCGAATACGTGAAGCTCTGGGCACGCTACGGCGGCAACCTGCAGACCTTCCGCGAGGAGACCTGGTGGCAGTGGGTGACGGACAGCTCCATCGACATCGACGCCGAATGGCCCGGGTTCGTCGAGCAGTGGCTGGCCAACGGCGGCCAGGAAGTCACCGACGAGCTGCAGAAGGCTCCGCTGGTGAAGGACATCCTCTCAGGCGCGCTGCAGATGCCGACGAACTGATCCGCTCCGGCGCAAGGTGAGCCGGTCCCGGCGGGCTCACGCTTTGAAGGGACGGCGGGCGCCACGGCGCACGCCGTCCCCTCTTTTGAGCTCGCTCGCGCTCGCGCGCGACAGGAATAGAGTCGAGCGGTTTCGGAGCGCCCGTTGAGGGCCAGCTCTCTACGACGGCATCCCCAGCTTGCTGAGCTTCGGAGCGATCACGACGCGGCAATAACCGGCGCGGCGATTCTGGTTGTAGTAGTTCTGATGATAGCGCTCGGCCGGATAGAACGCTTCCAGGGGCACGATCTCCGTGACGATCGCCTTCCGAAACTTCGCCGCAGCCTGCTCCTTCGAGCGCACGGCGACCTCGTGCTGGCGCTCGTCGTGGTAGCAGATGATCGACCGGTACTGCGTTCCCACGTCCGCGCCCTGGCGGTCGGCCGTCGTCGGATCGTGGGCTCGCCAAAAGACCTTCAGGAGGTCCGCATAGGAAAGCGCATGCCCGTCGAACTCGATCTGCACCACCTCGGCATAGCCGGTCTTGCCCGTGCACACCGCCTCGTAGGTGGGGTTTCGCTGCTTGCCTCCGGCGTAGCCTGACATCACCCGCCGTACCCCGGTGATGCGCTGATAGACAGCCTCCACGCACCAGAAACACCCGCCGCCCAAAGTCGCCGCCTCCATCTGTTCGCCTCCCCGCCGTGGCGGCGATGCTATAGTTCCCGCCGCACGATGGCCAGCACGCAGCCGAGAATCGAGGCGCACCGGTGCGCCTAGCGGATCGCGGGCTGATCGTCGACGCGTCGCTTCGCGCCGATCGGCGCAGCCACATGAGCGTATCGCTCGCGCGTGTTCGCGGAGGTCGGATCCTGGCCACCTACCGCCGCGGCACCGACAAGATGTCGCAGGACGGAACCTGCTGCGTATCGGCGAGCGACGACGGCGGTCGCACCTGGACCGAGATCTCGGACGGGTTCCGGACCACCTGGAAGGGCGTCGCCGGCGAGATCCGAGCCGCCGAGCTCACCGAGGCAGCCGACGGTACGCTCACCGCGCTGCTGACCTGGATCGACCGCACCGCGGGCGGCCTGTACTCGCCCGAAGACGACGCGATACCGCCGTCACGCATCCTGGCCGCCACATCCCGCGACGGCGGATCGACCTGGAGCGACCACCGGGAGGTCGACACCGGCGGCGCCGTCCATCCGGTGCTGTCCGGAGCGATCCTGCGATCGGCCGGCGGCTGGACCGCCACTTTCGAGATGCAGGAGCCTGACGATCCCGGAGGCCGGAGCAACCACACCGCCGGCGCGCTGTTCAGCTCGGACGGACTCACCTTCGGCGACCCTGCCGTGGTGGCGCGCCATCCCGACGACACCCTGTACTACTACGACCAGCGCCAGGTCGGAGACCCCGACTCCAACCGCCTGATGGCCGCGTTCTGGACCTACGACCGGCCGGGAGAACGCGACATCGACATCCACGTGGCGGCAGGCGATCGAGCGGGCCGCACCTGGGAGACACCGCGCCCCACCGGCATAGCGGGCCAGATCGCCGCGCCGCTGAATCTTCCCGACGGACGCCTGGCGCTGTTCTACGTCCACCGGCACCCGCCCTGCTCCATGCGCCTGATCGCCTCTCCCGATCAGGGTGCCACCTGGGACGGCGACGAGGAGCTGGTCGTCTACGAGCATCCCGTCGCGACGGACAACCGCACCGATGGCGCCTACGCCGAGCTCTGGGAGGACATGGCGGTCTGGACCTTCGGCCACCCGGCCGCGGCGCGGATCGGCGACGACATCCTGCTGGCGTTCTACGCCGGCTCGGCCGCCACCGATCTCAACGTCCATTGGGCCCATGTCCGGCAGTAACGACCCGGACCCGGCCGTGGATCGCCGCAGCCATGGCGATGGTCAGGCTGCTGCGGATCTCATACGTGGAGGAACCGCTGATCCACCGGCGGCTCCCTGCGACGTGGAGGAACTGTTGGCCATGCCGAGCCCCCGTTTGCCCGAGGGTGTGAGCGCTAGCCGCCTGATCGCCGCGGAACGAGCGGACGAACGGTGAGATCCTGGGATTGGCCGCACTGGCGGCCTGCTCCGGCGCCCCGGTAGCACGGCCGTCGGAGCAGCGAAGAGAAGCTGCATAGATTGACCCAAATACTTGAGATGGCGGTGCCGGCCGACCGAGTGCGGCCGCTGGGCCGGGAGCGCTGGGAGATGAAGGCGGTGATCGACGCGGAGTGCCAGCGCGGGCTGGAGCAGCTCAAGGGGCTGCTGTCGCACGTCGACTCGCACATGACCCTGGGGCAACTCGTCGGGCGCCTGGTCCAGGAGGGGCTCGACCGCCACGACCCAGGCCGGCCGCGGCGCGGTCGGCGTACTTGCAGCGCTCCTGCGGGCGCCGACCGCACTTCGTTGCTGTGCGCAGCTCACCACCGCCACCGCCACGCCGAGCGGGCGTCCCCGCGAGAGTCTGCAGCGTGAGCGTCATGGACGCGCCGCGGAACATGCCGGTCGACCGGCGCAGCCGCACCGCCAAAGCCGCCTTCATCGTCGAAACGCTCGACGACCTGATCGGCGACGTGCCGATCCCGCTCCGGCACCAGGACCCGTTCACCCTGCTGGTGGCGGTGATTCTGTCCGGGCAGAGCACCGACGCCAAGGTGAACCAGATCACCCCCGAGCTGTTCTCCAGGGCCGCCACCCCCGTGGCGATGGCCGCGCTACCGGTCGCGACGATCGAAGACATCATCCGGCCGTGCGGGTTGGCGCCGAGCAAGGCGCGCAACATCAGCGAGACCTCCCGGATTCTGCTGGAACGCCATGCCGGTCAGGTGCCACGCACCCAGGAGGAGCTCGAATCCCTGCCCGGAGTCGGGCCCAAGACCGCGCAGGTCGTCCTGGCGCAGGCGTTCGGCGCGGACGCCTTCCCGGTGGACACCCACATCCACCGCCTGGCGTACCGCTGGGGGCTGTCACCGGGCCGCAACGTGGCGCGCACGGAGCGCGACCTCAAACGCACCTTCCCGCAGCGCCTGTGGAGCCGCCTCCACCTGCAGATCATCATCTTCGGCCGCACGCACTGTCCGGCTCGCCGCCACCGGCCCGCCGACTGCCCGATCTGCAGCGTGGTGGGCCGCAGCGGCCTCAAACCCTCCTGACCGCCCCGGCCCGACCTCACCGTAGCGGCCCCTTGCACAACGAACCGGCTTAGGCCCACGCTTGGCTCCGCCGCGACATCGATACTCATCCTGATTGTCGCGCCACAGCGAACGACTCCCGCGCAGGCGGACATTTCGGGATGCACGGCGGTGCTCGGCAAACTCGGTGGAGCCGCGTATGCAAGGGTCACGTCACAAAGGGCGGCTGTTCTACACCTACCTGCTCTCGTTCCTGCTGATTCTCATCGTCCCGGTCATCTTCAGCTCGGCGGTGTTCAACCGCGCGCGCTCGATCCTCACCCAGGAAGCGAGCCGCGCCAACGAGCTGCTCCTGCAACAGATGAAGTCCTATCTCGACACCATCATGAGCGACGTCGCCCAGCTCAACTACATCGTCGCCAACCACGGCACGCTCGGCGGCATGCTGTTCGAGTCGCGGCCGGTTTCCCATGACGAGTACTACCGCGCGTACCGGATTGCCAGCGATCTGTTCGACTACGACACCGGCAGCACCGGCAGCACCGACGTCTACGTCTATCTTCCGAAGCTCGACATGGTGATCTCGCCGCGCGGCTACTTCACCACCGCCAACTATCAGATGGCGCAGAGACCGCTGCTGGACACCGACTACGACGCCTGGCTCGGGTCCTTCCCCGACGTCACCCGACCGCGCTTCCGTCCCTCGCAAAGCATGAGCCTCGCCGACGTGGTTCACGACACGGTGGAGATGGTCACCCCATTGCCGGCGTGGCAGCGCAGCGGCTCTCCCCACGGCTGGTTGGTCGTTCACATCGAGCGGGATCTGTTCCAGCGAATCTTTGCGGAGACCGCCTGGACGCCCGACTCGTTACAGCTTGTCTACCACCCCGAGCTGGGCGTCATCGCCTCGTCGAACAACGTGGTCCACCTTGCGGAGATCGAGGAAACGGGCGCCCGAGTGCTCGCGACGGGGGTGCTCGACCGCGTCACGCTGGGCCAGACGACCTACGCCGCCAGGGCGTTGCCGTCCGACGTCGTCGACCTGTACTACGTCTCCCTGGTTCCGGGCGGTCTGTACGCGCAACGGTTCGCCGGCCTGTACCGATACACGATCCTGGCGCTGGCCGTCTGTGTGATCATCGGCGGGCTGCTCATCTACTGGATGGCGTCCATCCGGTACCGACCCATCCAGGACCTCATCACGCTGGTGAAGCCGGACGCGAACGGCACCCTGACCCTGCAATCGGACGAGTTCGCGCTGATCACCGGTTCCGTGCAGAGCACCTTGCGCGAGGATCGCCGGCTGCGCCAGGAGCTGACCACGTCGCGTCCGCTCCTGCTGCAGAGCTATCTGCGGCGTCTGCTGCGTGACGGAGACCAACCGGCTGCTGCGATCGAGGCGCAGTTGCGGCGTTTCGGCTTCACGTTCACCTACCAGACCCTGTACCTCGCCCTGGTGGAGATCGACCAGCCCAACGAGGTGTCGCGGGAGTCGGTGGAGACCGATCTCGACGGCTTCCGGCGTCCCCCGGAGGTGCAGCTCCTCACGGTGCACGACCTCGACGGGGCGACGGGCCTTCTCATCAGCACGAGGCGGCCGGGTCCGGCACTGGTGAGCGCCATGCTTGCCGAGATGAAGGGAGATCTGGAGGAGCACTTCGGGATCACGTCGGCCATCGGCGTGAGCGACGCGCATCCGCTGGCCGAGATCGCATCCCTGCTGCCGGAAGCGCGCGCCGCGCTCGCCTACCGGCTGGTCAAGGGAAGTTCGAGTCCCATTCGTTTTCCCGACGTCATCACCGCCGGCCACACCTACCACTTTCCGCTCGATGAGGAGATGCGGCTGATCAACTCGATCAAGGCCGGCAACGATGCGGCCGCCGGCGCCATACTCGAATCGATCTACGCCGACAACTTCGCGCAGGCGCGGTTATCGATGGAGATGGCGCGCTGCCTGATGTTCGACCTGATCTCGACCATGATCAAGACGATCGAGTCGCTGCACGCCGGCGAGGAGGACGCGCAGTTCTGGGCGCGCATGCAGCCGGTGTCGCGACTGACCGCCTGCCGCTCTCTCGAAGGGTTGCAGGAAGAGATGCAGACCATCCTCACCGAGGTATGTGGGCACGTGCGCGCCCAGCGCACCCCGCACACCGAACACCTGCAGAAGGCGATCGTCGAGTACATCGAAGAACACTGCAACGAACGCAACCTCGGCCCGGAGGCAATCGCCGGCCACGTGCAGCGCAACAGCGCCTACATCGCGCGCTTCTTTCGCGAACAGTTCGGCATCGGCATCAGCGGCTATGTCAAGAACCTGCGTGTCGCCCGGGCAAAGCGGCTGATCGAGACGACGGAGCTCACCGTGCGGGAAATCGCCGATCGGATCGGGTTCGCGGACAGCAACGCCCTGATCCGCGGCTTCAAGGCGAACGAGGGGGTCACTCCCGGCGAGTACAAGGCGACGCTGCAGAAGCACGCGATCTGAACGCAAGGCTTCGCGATCCGCGACGGACGTGCCAAACACGACACCGAAACCTCCTCTTTGAGCGACGGATGTGCCGACTCCGCGATTTACAGGGAAGAGCCGGGGAAGGGACCATGAACCGTTCGACACTCACGCACCCCTGGAGGTTGTCATGAAGAGAGTGTTCATCGTCGCGGCGGCTCTGAGCGTCGCCGTTTTCGCATTCGGAGCTCCGTCCGAGGAGAGTGCCGCCGAGGAGCCACGAGAGCTCACCATCTGGGAGGGACTGTGGTACAACGCCGCCGTTTCCGTGTCGAGCCTGGCGGAAACGCCGCTCTACCAGGAGGTGATGCGCCGCACCGGCGTCGACGTGACCTGGATCCATCCGGCACAGGGCCAGGGGCAGGAGAGCTTCAACCTGATGATCGCGTCCAACGATCTGCCGGACATGATCTACGCCCAGTGGTCGAACAGCTATCCCGGCGGTCCGGAGAAGGCGATAGCCGACGGCGTCATCATCCGTCTGAACGACGTGATGGACGACCACGCGCCCAACCTGAGCGCGCTGTTCGCCAAGAACCCCGAGTGGCACAAGGCCGCCAAGACCGACACCGGCACGCTGTACATGTTCCCGTTCATTCGCGGCGACGACTACCTGATGGTGTTCTTCGGCCCGCAGCTCCGCCGCGACTGGCTCGATCAACTCGGCCTGGAGGTGCCGGAAACGCTCGCCGAGTGGGAGATGGTGCTGACCAGCTTCAAGTCCGCGGGCCTGGTCGAGTACCCGCTGACCTTTACCGCCAACAACCGCGGTCGCGGCATCAACCGCAGCGCCTTCATCCAGCCATTCGGGACGATCTGGGACTTCTACCGGGACGACGGGGGACAGGTGCACTACGGCCCGTACGAGGACCAGTTCGGAGAGTTTCTCACCTTCTTCAAGGGTTGGTTCGACCAGGGTCTCGTGGACCCCGAATCGTTCAGCAACGAGCGCAACACCTTCGACGCCAAGATCCTCAACGGCGCGACCGGGGCGTGGCTCTCCTACACCGGCTCAGGCATCGGCGCCTACCTGGACGCCAATGGCGGCGAGGGCACCTTCGACATCGTCGCCGCCCAGTATCCGGTCATCAAGGAGGGCGACACGCCGTTCTTCGGACAGCGCGACAATCCCCTGCCCGGCGCGGGTATGGCCATCACCACCCAGGCCCGCGACGTGGAGCTGGCCGCGCAGTTCGCGGACTTCGCCTATGGCGAGGAGGGTCACGTCCTGTTCAACTTCGGTCTGGAGGGCGACAGTTACGAATGGTCCACCAGTTACCCGGGATTCGAGGGCGAGCGCTGGCCGGTCTACACCGACGTCATGAACGCCGATGCGGACGGCAGGACCCTTGCGCAGATGGGCGGACTCTACACCCGCGCCTTCTATTCCGGCCCGATCGTTCAGGACCGGCGCTACATGTATCAGTATGCACGGCGGCCCCAGCAGCGGCACGCGGTCCAGATCTGGGGCCAGACCGAAGCGGCGCTGCACAAGCTCCCGGCGGTTACGGCCACGCCGGCTGAAGCGGAGGAGCTGGCCGAGATGTTGAGCGACATCAACACCTATGTCGACGAGATGGTCGTCAAGTTCATCACCGGCCAGGAGCCGCTGTCCAACTTCGGCGCCTACCAGAGCCGGCTGCAGCAGATGGGCATCGAACGCGCCGTCGAAATCAAGCAGGCGGGCACAGACCGATACAACGCGCGCTGACGCCTACCGCGTTTGACGGCAGGCATCCGAGTGAGATACTGGACGAGCGGCCCGGCGAGATCCCGGGTCGCTCGTTTCCTTGCTGGAGAGTGACGCGATGGCAGAACGCGAGAATACGGCAACGCCTGGACTGTCGGCTCGCCCGAGGTTCCTCGGTGCGGGCTACGGAAGGATGATCCGGAAGGATTTCGTACGGAACCGCACCGTGTATCTGATGGCGGCGCCGGTGGTGGCGTTCTTCCTCATCTTCTACTACGCGCCCATGTTCGGGCTGGTCATCTCCTTCAAGCGCTACACGCCAGCCCTGGGGATCTTCGGCAGCCCGTGGGTCGGTCTGAAATACTTCCAGGACTTCTTCCAGTCCTACTTCGCCGTACGCATCATTCGCAACACGATCCTGATCAGCGTCCTCAGCCTGGTCTGGGGATTCCCGGCACCGATCATCCTGGCCCTGCTCATCAACGAGGTGCGCAAGGGCACGTTCAAGCGTGCCGTGCAGAGCCTTACCTACCTGCCGCACTTCATCTCCCTGGTCGTGGTCTGCGGCCTGCTGCTGGAGTTCTCGCAGAACGGCGGCCTGTTCAACGACCTCCGCAGCTTGTTGTTCGGGGCAGCGCCGATCCCCTTTTTCCAGGATCCGCGCTTTTTCCGCGGCTTCTACGTCGGCAGCGGCATCTGGCAGGAGATCGGTTGGGGAAGCATCATCTACCTGGCGGCGCTGTCGGCCATCGACCCGCAACTCTACGAAGCCGCCACCATCGACGGCGCGAACCGGTTCCGCCAGCTCCGTCACATCACGCTGCCCTCGATCGCGCCGACCATCGTCGTGCTGCTCATCCTGCGGCTGGGTCAGCTCATGACCGTCGGTCACGAGAAGATCATCCTGCTGTACAACCCGTCGATCTACGAGACGGCCGACGTGATCTCCACGTTCGTCTACCGCAAGGGGCTGCTGGAATTCGGGTGGAGCTACGGCGCCGCCGTCGGTCTGTTCAACTCCCTCATCAACCTGGCGCTGGTGGTCATGGCCAACGCGATCAGCCGCCGCGTCAACGACACGAGCCTCTGGTAGCGTCCCTGATGGCGGCACACAAGCGCGCGACCGGCAGCCTGGTATTCGACACCGTCAACGGGGTGTTCCTCATCGGGCTGTGCGTCATCATGCTCTACCCGCTGTACTACGTCCTGGTCGCATCGCTGAGCGACGGTTATCGGCTGATGGCGCATACCGGGCCGTTGGCCGCGCCATTGGGCTTCAGCGGTACCGCCTACCGGCTGGTGTTCAACAACCCGATGGTACTGCGCGGGTTCGTCAACTCGGTGCACCTGGTTGCGGTCGGCACGGCGGTCAACCTGCTGCTGACCAGCTTTGCCGCCTACGTCCTGTCGCGGAAGAACCTCTACTGGAAGCCGGTGATCATGGTGATGGCGGTCGTCACGCTGCTGTTCGAGCGGGGCCTGGTGCCGTTCTATCTGACGGTGCGCTCGCTCGGCCTGTTGAACAGCCACTGGGCGGTAATCCTGTCGTTCGCGATCAGCGCCTACAACCTGATCATCATGCGCACCTATTTCATGACCATCCCGGACAGCCTGGAAGAGTCTGCGAAGATCGACGGCGCCAACGACTTCACGATTCTGTTCCGTATCATCCTGCCGGTAGCCACGCCCGTGGTCGCGACCATGGTGCTGTTCTACGGGGTCGGGCGCTGGAACGGCTACTTCTACGTGATGATCTTTCTCCGAGACCGCATCAAGTATCCGATTTCGTTGATTCTGCGCGAGATCCTCATCGCCAACTCCGCCGATACGATGATGGGCGGCGGGGATGCCGGGGCCATGGGTGATCACGAGAACATCGCGGACACCATCAAGTTCGCGACGACGATGGTGGCAACCGCGCCGATCCTGCTGCTCTATCCCTTCCTGCAGAGGTATTTCGTCAAAGGGGCGATGATCGGTTCGGTGAAGGGGTAGCTGCAGCGATCAGGCGCTCACCGGTCCGCTGATGCCGAAGCGGCCCCATCCGCCATGAACACCTCCGTGTCCGGCACGATGGGCGAGTACGGCAGACCGGGATTGGCCAGCGCGTCGCGGACGATGCGGCGGTTGAAGTCGTGCACGTCCTCCGACGTGAGGTAGTCGTCGACCGGCATCCAGAAGCACTCCTCGATCTCGGTCGCCTGGATGACGATCTCCCGGGTGACCGGCGCCAGCCGGCAGACGATGTACAGATCGGAGTGACCGAACGCACCGGTGTGGCGGTGCCGCACGGAGTTGATCGCCAGGAAACGGGTGCGCACGCCGGTTTCCTCGAGCACCTCGCGCGTCACCCCGTCGGCGAGGTCCTCCCGGTGGTGCAGCAACCCGCCGGGGAGCTTGTAGTAGGGCCGGCTCATGTCGCCCCGGAAGCGCTCGCTGACCACCAGCACCCGGCGACGCTCGTCGATCACCACCCCGCCCGCACCGACGTAGTGCGATGCGTCCGGATAGACGAAGCTGTCCGGTGTGGGCGCCAGCGTGAGCGTGACCGCCTGCGGCCGCGCATGGTGGAATACGAAGCCGGCCCCGACCGCGACCGGGATGAGCGCGGCCGCGCCGAGGGGTACTTCCAGCCATAGCACCTTGTGGCCGGCGCGCCAGCCCGGCAGCGCGCGGCCGAGCTGCTCCTCGAACTCGGACGCCGACTGAGGCAGGCTGCCGGCGTCGATGATGAAGTCCCCGTAGCGGTTGCGGGAGCCGGTGAGCCCGCCGGTGGATGTGTCGGTCGCCATCCGCGGGAGTGTACACCGTGATGGTTGCCCGCTCCTGCGGCCCGGCGTACGTTTGCGCTACCCGTGCCGGCCTGGCGCGGTAGGGGGAATCCATGGCCGAGCAAGGCAGCACCGAAGTCACTACGCGGGGCCGCGCGGCAAAACGCGCCTTTCCCGAAATCAGCTCGCGCACTTGGGAGCACCCCGCGGACCGTGCGGCGCTGAACGCGCTGAAGAAGATCCCCGGATTCGACGAGTTGCTGCGCAAGTTCATCGGTTCGACCACCGAGCGTTCGCTGCGCCTCCTGCACCTGGCCTCCGCCGTGCGCGTCAACGACCGGCAGTTTCCGCGCATCAACGTCCTGCTGCAGGAGGCGAGCGCCTGCCTGGACGCCGAGCACACGCCGGAGCTGTACATCGTGCAGTTTCCGATCCTGAACGGCAGCATCATCGGCGTGGACAAGCCGTTCATCACCCTGACCAGCTCCATCGTCGAAACGATGAGCGACGACGAGTTGATCGCCGTGATCGGCCACGAGCTGGGCCACTGCCTGAGCGGGCATGCCCTCTACAAGACGCTGCTGGCCATGCTCCTGCAGGTGTCGCTGTCCTACGTGCGGATCGGTCAACTCATCGTGCTGCCGATCCTGCTTGCGCTGCTGGAGTGGGACCGCAAGAGCGAGCTGAGCGCCGACCGCGCCGGACTGCTGGTCTGCCAGGAGACCGGCGGCAGTTACGATCTGCTGATGAAGCTGGCCGGCGGCGGCGACACCACCCAGCTCAACGTCGGCGCGTTCTTCGAGCAGGCGGAGGAGTACCGCAAGGACAGCGGCTTCCTGGATCAGGTCTACAAGATCCTCAACCTGCTCGGCCAGCGCCACCCGTTCGCGGTGCTGCGGCTCACCGAGCTCAAGACCTGGGTCGACGCGGGCTCCTACCGGAAGATCCTGGACGGCGACTACGTGCGGCGCGGCCAGGAGCCGGACGACGCGGCCGCCGACTTCCAGGAAGCGGCCGACAGCTACAAGGACGGGTTCGAGAAGGCCAAGACGACCGTGTGGGACGGGATCGACTCGATCAAGGACACGCTGGACGGGCTGTTCAAGCGCCCGGAGACCAAGCGGGACAACGGCGACTCGGAGACCCGCGCGTAGCGCTGAACGGCGCGCGGCGCCGTCCGGCTCCGACGGCGCCGCGCCCGCCGCCTCAGAGGCCGGCGTACAGCTTGCTCACCTGTTCGATGATGACCTGCAGGTAGCGCCTGCCCGCCTCCGGCGTGGCGGACGCCGGGTCGTCGGTATAACCGGGGCCGGTCCCCCAGTCACGGTTCTGCTGCGCGGTGGTGCCGGGCTTGCCGGCCGGCAGGCCGATCCGCTCGCGATCGACGGCGGGCAGATCATCCAGCACCTCCTGCCGCACCAGCTCCGGCCGGATCGCCATTACCATGGCGGTCTCGAAGTGGCCGGCGTGGCCGGGGAGCCGTTCGTTCTCCAGGCCGTCGGCCACCAGGGCCGCGCGCGCCACGTCCCAGTAGGGGGCGGCGTGCACCTTGCCCGGCAGCCCGTAGCGGTTGACCGCATCCTGGGCGGCGACCTGGTTGGCGGCGGTGTTGCCGCCGTGGCCGTTCAACAGCAGGATCCGCCGGTAGCCGGACAGGCTCAGCCCCTCGATCACGTCGCGGGTGGTGGCCAGGAACACGTCGGATTGCAGCGACAGCACGCCGGGATGCGGGCGGTGATGGTGCGAGTTCCCGTAGCAGACGGTGGGCGTGACCACCACGGAGGCGTCGGTCGCCTCGGCGCTGCGGCGGGCGACCGTGGTCACCAGGAGCGTGTCGGTGACGACGGCCAGGTGCGGCCCGTGTTGTTCGATCGACGCCGTCGGCACGACCGCCAAAGAGTCGGCGGCGCGCTCGGCGGCCTCTTCACGGGTGAGCTCGGCAAAAAGGGTTAGCATCGGTCCTCCAGTCGCATCATTTTGGCATACCCCCCATTATGAACGACGATGAAGATCCACGCCGCCACCACCCTTGGCTTCTCCGCGTACGGGCTGGAGACCGCGCTCGCCCAGTTGGCCGAAGCGGGCTTCCGCGAGGTCGAGATCAGCCACATGGGCACCTTCTGCGTGCACCTCCCCTACCCGGACACCACCCCTGCGTCGGTGGCCGAAGCCCTCGACCGGCACGCCGTGCGTCCGATCGCGTGCAACATCTCGCTCGGACGGTGGGAGCCCGACGGGCGGCACCTCTTCTTCGACTACACCGACAGCGGCGATGCGCGCGATGCGGTCGCGCACGGCCGCTGGTACCTGGAGCTGGCATCCCATCTGGGGGTACGCACGGTGACGATGAGCACGGCGCGGCGCCAGCTCGAGGAGCTCGAATGGATCCGGCACATGCGATCGGCGGCGCGGGCGTTCCGTGAACAGGCGCGGATCGCGGCCGACCTGGGCATGTACATCCATCTGGAAGTGCCGCACCTGTTCCAGATCACCGACTCGGTCGATCACGTCAAGGCGATGTTCGAGGAGGTAGACCACCCGGCGCTCGGAGCCACGGTCGACACCAGCCACTGGGGCGTCATCGGCTACGACCTGGACGACCTGTTCGGCTTCCTGGGCGACTGCCTGCGGCACGTGCACCTGCGCGACAGCGCCGGCAGCGACACGCAGGACTTCCGCCAGGACCTGGAGCTGACCCCGGGCCGCGGCACCGTCGATTTCGCCGCCTTCCGGGAAGCGCTGCAGCGGGCCGGCTACCAGGGCACGGTGTCGCTCGATTTCGAGTACCGCATGCCCGACATCCCGCACATCAGGAGCGAATTCGAGTACGGGCTCGCCGCACTGGCCGCGGCCGGCTGGGAAACGGGCGGCTGACGTCGCGCCATGACCATCGCCACCTGGAACATCAACGGCATGCAGGCGCGGCTGGGCTTCGTCCAGCACTGGCTTGCCGAGCGCGCACCGGACATCGCACTGCTGCAGGAGCTCAAGCTGCCCGACGACCGTTTCCCGCACGACGAGCTGCGCGAGGCCGGGTACCGGGCGCTGGTGCACGGGCAGAAGAGCTGGAACGGCGTGGCCGTCCTCACGCGGGAGGAGACGGTGCGCGCCGCGGAGATCACCAGCCGAGGCCTGCCGGGGCTGGAGGAGCACGGGGCGCGGCTGATCGGCGCGCGGGTCGAGGTCGACGGCATCGGCGCGCTCGACTGCGTGTCGGTGTACGTCCCCAACGGCCGCACCGTCGAGCACCCCGAGTTCGGGCACAAGCTGGCGTTCCTGGACGGCCTGGTGAGCTTCGCGGAGCGTGAGGTGCGCGCGGATCGGCCGCTGGTCATCGGCGGCGACTTCAACCTCTGCCCGGCCGCCCTCGACACCTGGGACGAGGATACGTGGCACGAGAAGATCTTCCACACCGCGGAGGAGCGCGACCGTTACCAGACGCTGCTCGGCCTGGGCACGGTGGATCTGTTCCGCGCCCTGAACCCCGCGCTCCAACAGTTCTCCTGGTGGGACTACCGCGCCGGCAACTTCCACAAGAACCTGGGCCTGCGCATCGACCTGCTGCTGGCCACCCCGCCGGTCGCGGAGCGGACCGCCGCGGTCACGATCGACCGCGACTACCGCAAGAAGAAGGACGGCATGATCGCCAGCGACCACGCCCCGGTGATCGCCGAGATCCGCGAAGTCTGACGAAGACGAGCGATGCAGTCCGCGCCCGCCGGCCCCGTCGCCGAAGTCACGAAGGGCATCAAGTACGGCCTGCTGTCCGGCCTGGCCGGCATCATGTGCTGCGTGTCGCCGGTGGTGCTGGTGCTGCTCGGCATCGCCACCGCGGCGGAGGCCGTCACCCTGGGTGACACCCTCTACTACGGCTACGCTTGGTTCTTCCGTGCCTTCGGCCTGGCGGTCGCGGCGACCGCGGTGGTCCTGTACCTGCGCAGACGGCACATCTGCACCCTGGCGGGAGCCCGCCGGTCGTGGCGGCTGCTGGCCGTCCTGGCCGTGGCCGGCGTCGCCACCTACATCGGGCTGTTCTGGTTCACCAAGTACCTGGGCATCTGGTTCGGGTAGCGCCGCAAGCGGCGCGCGTCAGATCGTCGTGAAGCCGCCGTCCACCAGCAGGTTGTGGCCGGTCACGTACGCGGCCGCGTCCGAGGCCAGGAACACCACGGCGCCCTTGAGGTCCTCGTTGTCCATCATGCGGCCCATGGGCACCCGCTTGTTGTAGCGCTCCACGAACGGGCCGGCCTGCCCCGTGTAGTAGCCGCCGGGCGAGATGCAGTTCGCGCGCACACCCTTCCTGCCGTAGTAGTTGGCGACATAGCGGGTGAAGTTGATCATGCCGGCCTTGATGAAGTTGTAATTCGGCGGCTGCACCATCTCGGTGTCCTCGTAGAGCGAAGGATCGTTGCCGACCACGCCGTAGATGCTGGAGATGTTGATGATGCTGCCGCCGCCGGCGGCGACCATCGAGCCGATGAAGGCCTTGCAGATGGCGTAGAGCCCGACCATGTCGCCGGCCGCCGAGCGCTGCCATGCGTCGACGGTCTGCGTCTCGAAGCTGCCGGCGGTCGCGTCGCGCACCAGCGCGCTGTTGACCAGCACCTCGACGTTCCCGAAGCGGTCGATGACCTCGGCGTGAAAGCGCTCGATCGCCGCCGCGTCGCCGATGTCCAGCTCCATGCCGTGCACCTCCGCGCCGGTCTGCGCGGCCAGCGCCGCCGCGTACTCCCGATTGCGCTCCAGCGACCGTGAGGCGGTGATCACGCGCGCGCCGGCTTCCGCCAGCGCCTCCGAGATGCTGCTGCCGAACAGCGGACCCGCCCCGGCGGTCACCACCGCCGTCTTGCCGCGCAGCGAGAACGTGTCAAGTACACCCATGGCGCCATCCTGCGCGTTCGCGCCGGGAGCGTCCACCGCAGGTGACGTCCACCGAAGGTGACTTTCACCGCGACGCGCCGGAACCCCAGCCACGCTGGTCATGGTTCCGGAACGAGGTTCGCGCCGGCCGCGACCTGCGCGATGGCGTCCAGCTTGCGGCCGATCTCCGGCGCGATCTCGTCCTCCGGCACGTGCTCGACCAGTTCGTGGAAGCTCCTGTCCGCTTCCGGCAGGGCCAGCTTCCTGCAGAAGGCCGTGAGGACGGGACCCAGGACCTGGTCGCTCGCCCTGAGGTCGGCGCTCCACGGCAGCGGCGTGCCGTCCGCGGCGAGCGCCGTCTCCATCTCCGCGATCGCATCGCGCATCGCCGTACTTCGGCGTTCGACTTCCGGCGGCGCGAACAGGGAGCCCAGGCGATCGACGTCGCTCGACTCCGTCGCGTACGCCTCCAGCGTCCTGCGGGTGCACAGGTAGTTCTCGATCTCGCGCCGCTCCCACACCAGGCACTCGACCGGTGCGAGGTCCGGCGGTCCTTCCGGCACGCGGTCGAACAAGGCGATGCCCCGCAGCGCAGGGACCGCCTCGCGCAGTGCGCGATAGTGCCGCGTCACCTCGCTCGCGTTGTTGACGACGTAGCGCACGAACGGCCGGGACAGCGCTTCGGAGGCGTCGTCGTGGCCGAGCCGCCGCGCGAACGCCTGCAGCACCGCCAAGTCGGTCGAGCTCCGCAGGTACAGGACCCAGCCGGTCTGGTGGGCCTGGAAGTACTGCTCGAAGCCGATCTCCGTAAGCGCCTTCAATGCTTGGCTACCGCGGTGGTCAATGCGGTGCGGCGCGCCGACGAAGGCGACCACCGTGTCCCTGCCCGCCGCCTCGTTGAGGATGACCTCCGAGTGGCTGGCAGCGACCACCTGGCAGCCGGTGTCGCGCGCGACGTCCGACAGCAGATGGTAGGTCTGGCGCTGGCGCAGGATCTCCAGGTGAGCGTCCGGCTCGTCCAGGAGCAGCAGCGAGCCCGGGTTGGCGTACAGATACGCTAGCAGGAGCAGCGTCTGTTGCAGGCCCCGGCCGGCCGAGGACAGGTCGAGCGTCGTGCCGCCCTCGCGATAGCTCATCGTGATCTCGCCCCGCTCGGGGACGTAGCGCGGCGGCAGGAGCTCCGCCCCGAACAGCCGCCGAATCCATACGACGAGTTGCTCCCAGCGGTCTTCGCGCTCCTGGTGGATGGTGTAGCAGAGGTTGCGCAGCACCTCGGCCGTCCGCCCTTCCCCGATGCGCACGTTCACGGAGCCCGCGTCGAGCCGCGCCTCCGTCGCGGCAAGGCCCGACATCGGCGGCAGGAACGCGATGCGGACCTTCGCCGCCGCGTCCGGCACCACCATGCGCTCCTGCGACTCGCCGCCGATCCGGAGCGGGCGGCAGTAGAACGACTCCTCGTTGGCGTAGTCGAACTCCAGGCCGCAGGTCCACGCGCGGTCGTCGGTCACGCCCTCGACGACGATGTCGATGCGGATGTTGCTGGTGCGCGGCCGGCCGTCCACGGTGCGCACGTCGCGCACCCGCAGGTTGCGCCACAGCAGGTTCGCCTCGGGGACCGGGATCGACACCAGGTCGCGCCGGTTCACCGTGACGCCGGGACGCTTCTCCGGCGTCTTCCGGCCGGCCCGCCGCTCGTTCCAGCGCTTCAGGCCGACGTCCCAGAGCGCGAGCGCCTGCATGGCCGAGGTCTTTCCCGAGTTGTTCGGGCCGATGAAGACCACCGGGTTGCCCAGATCGACCACCAACTCCCCGAAGCGCTTGAAGTTCCGGACCGTAAGCCTGGTCAGCATGCGATACCCGTGTCCTGGTTCGCGGCACACGATAGGACGTTTCCCTGCGAGCCGGTAGGCTCCGCGGACGAAGCGCGGTGGGCTCTACGCCAGCCGATAGCCGGCGCTGAACGAACTTCGGCGTGGAAGTCGCAATCAACCCTGGACCGGCGGGCGCCTGCAGCCGCGAGGCCGGCCCGCTTCCATCCCTACTTCGGCGCCGAAGTCATGCGCAGTGGGCTGCTCCACTCCGGCGGCGGTGATGCGGGAGAGCTGCCCGCGCACCGTTGATTGCTCGGTCAGCCGACGCGGGACATCCAGAGCCGCCTGCTTCACAGGTCATGCAGCCATCGGTGACCCGGAACGTGACGCCCCAGCCCCGCAGCAAGCCACGCGCGGCTCTCGGGGTCGAGAAGCGGTGCCGCGCGGTCGAAGTCGGCGTGGTCGTTCGGCCCCGCGTCTCTGCTCTTGTACAGCAGCACGATCTCGGGCCGCAGGAACGGCACTCCGCCCCCCGAGCGCTCGCCGAGCAACGCCGCCCGCCGCGTGATAGTGGGGTCGCGCCGGAATAACCACCGCCCGCGGTCGTGCTCGTTGAGCAGGATCTCGAGCGCCTGCCCATCCGGTCCGCGCCCGTGGATCTCGTGCACGGGCAGGGTCAGCCACTCGCCCGGGAGCCAGGGGACCCGCCGGTGGTCCACCACCTTCCTCAGGCTCCATCCCGCAAGGTGTTCCTGCAGGGCCGACTGGTCGTGACGGAACAGGGCGATCTCGATGTCCTTGTGGGGGCGGGTGACGCGGCCGATGAACAGGTCCACCGCCCAGCCGCCGGCCACCCACCAGGGTTTGCCGAACCCGTCGAGCAGTGAAAGGACCTGCCGGGGTACGGCGAAGCCGTGCGAATCGTCGGCCGCGGCGTTTCCGCTCACGGCGGCATCTGATGCAGGAACGCCCGCAGCATGCGCGCCATCTGCCGCTCGTAGAGGGGGGCGTAGGCGGTGAATTCGCGCAGGTTGCGCGCTGCCTCCGCGGCCGGGTCGAAGCGGTCGCCCATCAACTCGTAGTCGCCGGCCAGCTCCCGGTTCCAGACGCGGAGCTCGTCCAGGGTGAGCTGCGGCTCGAACTGGAAGCCGTCGAGACCGGTGACCTGATCGTTCACGAGCTGCCGCTCGCGTTCAGCTTCGGCGACTTCGCGCGAGCCTGAGAACCCGCCGTCAAGGAGACCCGCACCCATGAAGTTCCGTTCGCCGATCAGTCGGACATCTTCGAGCCGTGGGGGAGCGTGGGCCTTCGCGCCAACGCCCCGCGCGTGTTCGCGCCGGCAGTGCTGGGCTCATGATGCCGCCTCCATCGTGCCGGTGAGGAAAACGCCGGAAGGACGATCGAGCGACTACACGAGCGCCTGCCGGATGCAGCCTGTGATAGCGGCGTGATCGCCCACGTTGGACCGCAGTAGTCGCGGTCGCTCATTCAGCCGCGGCGACACGGCCGCGGTCCCCGATACGGCGGGCGATATGGGCGCGGCGCCGCTCGGGCGACCATCCCTCGCGCTCGAACATCTCGAACATGGCGATCTCTTCCGCCGTCAGGGGATTGCCCTCGATCGCCTGCAAGTGCGCAGCCTCCGCCAGCCGACCGTTCGCGGCGACCGTCGCCGCTGAACTGGAATCATGCTGCATCCTGGACATGGTGGGACCCTATCACATTGCGCCGTGAAGGCCTTCTTGGGCGTCCTGGACTGTTTCTCCTCCCAAGCCGTCGGGGGCGTCGGCCGGGGCGTCGCCGCTCACGCCGGAATCCGCTGCCGGAATGCCCGCAGCATGCGCGCCATCTGCCGCTCGTAGAGGGGGGCGTAGGCGGTGAACTCGCGCAGGTTGCGCGCCGCCTCCTCGGCCGGGTCGAAGCGGTCGCCCATCAACTCGTAATCGCCGGCCAGCTCCCGGTTCCAGACGCGCAGCTCGTCCAGCGTGAGCTGCGGCTCGAACTGAAAGCCGTAGGACAGCCCGTAGCGGAACGCCATCGGGAAGCGTACGTAGCCGCCGTCGCGGCGCAGCATGGTCCCTTCCGCCAGCAACGCCCCGCCGTCGGGCACGGTGAACCGCTCGCCGTGCAGGGTCGGCACCAGCGGAACCGCGATCTCCCGGAACACCGGGTCGGCCGCGCCGGCCGCCGTCACGTCGATCTTGCGCAGGCCGAACTGGTAGCCGCCGGTCGGCGCTACATCGCCGCCCAGCGCGCGCGACAGCAGTTGCGCCCCCAGGCACACGCCGAGCACCGGGGTCGGCGGGTTGACCGTGGCGGCCGCGCGCAGATAGTCCATCTCCTGCCGCAGCACCGGCAGGTCGTCGTTGGCCGACATCGCACCGCCCAGCGCGACGATCAGGTCCACGTCCGCCAGCTCCGGGGCGTCCAGCCGCTCGAAACCCGGCGCCGCCCGATACACCGGCACTTGGATGAGCCGATAACCGGCATCCTCCAGCACCGTCGTGAAGTTTCCGCCCAGCGTTTCCACGGCTTCGTGCTGGATGACCGCCGCGCGTTTGCCCCTCGCCTGCTCCATCATTTGCCCCGTCGCGTGCCGGCGGATCGTCCCGCTCGGAGCGGGCCGGCGTCTGCGGCCATGCTACCCTGAGTCCACTCGCCGACGGAGAGGAGACTCAGGATGTACTCGATCGGAATGGCGCTCAAGCTCAAACCGGGCCAGTACGCGGAATACAAGCGGCGCCACGATGAGCTGTGGCCGGAGATGGAGCGCATGATGAGCGCGCAGGACGTCAGCATGGTGATCTACCGGCACGAGGACTGGCTGTTCGTGCACGGCACCGCGCCGAGCGCCGAGCACTACGCGCGCACGGGCGCCGACCCCATCACCCCGAAGTGGAACGAGTACATGAAAGAGGTGCTCGAGGTCGATGAGACGGGCGAGCTGATCGTCCACGAGTTGCCGCTCGCCTTCAGCTTCGGCGACTTCGCGTGACCTGAGAGCCGCCGCCAAGGAGACCCGCACCCATGAAATTCCTGTTCGCCGATCACTCGGACATCTTCGAGCCGTGGGGGAGCGTGGGCTTCCGCGCCAGCGCCCCGCGCGTGTTCGCGCCGGCGCCGCCGATCCCGTTCAACGTCAGCCACACCCGCCGCCTGCCGGACGGGTCGTACGACGTCATCGGGCACAAGGTCGGCACCCGCATCCCCTGGCAGATCTACCGCGCCTCCACGCGCGACGGGATCCACCTGGAGAACATCCGCATCGTCCACGACGAGCCCGGCAACCACTGGGGCTACAACGCCCGCTGCCTCTACAGCCCGGAGCTGGGACGCTACCTCTACACCAAGAACACCTCGGGTGATGAAGGGTTCACCATGCACGTCTTCACCAGCGAGGACGGGGAGGACTGGACCCCGTACGAGCACAACCCCGTGTTCAACGAGGGCGACGCCTGGGGCGGCATCTGGAGCTCGGTCGCGCAGCGCTTCATCCTCACCCCCAAGGGCATCCAGCGCTACGAGCACAAGGCGGTTAACGAGCTGTTCCTGAACGCGCGGCGCGTGCTGACCGTGCGCACCAGCCCGGACGGCTTCACCTGGACGCCGCAGATCGCCAGCGAGTACAAGGTGGACCGGGAGATCGTGCGCGGCATGCGCATCCTGCACGCGCCGCTGCTGTCCGCCGAGTACCAGCTCGAGCAGAACGAGTGGGATCCGCCCGACATGGAGTTCTACAACGGCTCCCCGTTCGTATACGAAGGCCGCTACTTCATGGGTGTGAACAATTACTCGGGATCGTTCACGGAGCCGGCCTGGCCGCCGGTGCGCGCCGACGGCCACGGCGCCGGCGGCGCGCTGGGCAACGAGCTGTGGACCAGCCGCGACGGCCTCACGTGGAACCGTCCCAACCAGCACGGCGGCCACGGCGTCGGCGGCACCCACGACCCGATGCTGATCGGCGACCGCGTCGTGTTCCGCGAACCGAACTCCGCCAGCGGCGTGCCGGTCGACCGGTTCACCTACGTGACCGGATGGTCCAACAGCCACTTCACCACCGCGTCGCTGGTGATGGGCTCAGGCGGACTGTTCCTGAACGTCGCGGTGCCGGGCGAGGGGGTCGACAACGCCGCCAACGAGAATTACGTGCTGGCGGAGCTGCTCGACGGCGCCGGCAAGGTGATCACCGGCTACGACCGCGAGGGCTGCCAGCTCCAGGGGCCGCTGGACCAGTTGCGGCATCCGCTGCGCTGGCGCGGCAGGAACGGCAGCGAGCTGGCCGGCGAGCGGGTGCGGGTGCGCATCTACCTGCGCGGGTCCAACGTGTACGCGCTGACCTCGCCCGATGCCCAGAGCGACTACGATACGGGCAGCCCGTACGTAGCGGTCACGCCGCCCCGGCCCACGCGCCGGCGCAACAGCACCGGGAATTAGGAGAAGAAGGATGAAATCCGTTCATGTGACGGGCCCCGGACAGGTCGAGGTGATCGACGGCCCCGAGCCCACGCTTGCGGCCGACCAGGTGATGCTGCGGCCGATCACCGCCACGCTGGCGCGCGACGACGTGCGCCGCGTGTACGGCGGCGCCGACGACTGCTACCCGCTGCCTGCCGGCGCGAGCGCCCACGAGATGGTCGCGCGCGTGGTCGAGGCGAAGTACACCGCCCGCCAGTGGCGGGAGTTCGAGGCCGGCGAGCTGGTCGCGTTCTACGGCACGCAGGCGGTCGGCCTGGCCGAGACGGTGGTCGTCCCCCACTCGACCGTGTACTGGCTGCCGCCGGCGGAAGACCCCGACCTGCAGGCGGTGCCCACCGCCCGCCCGCTCGGCCAAGTGATCGAGGCATGCAATACCTTCCCGCCGATCACCACCGCGTGCGCGGCCGTGATCGGGCAGGGCTCCTCCGGCCTGCTGTTCGACGCGCTGCTGGCCCGCATGGGCGCGGGCGTGGTGGCCGGCATCGACACACGGCCGGAGCGAGTCTCGGCTGCGGAGCGCTTCGGTGCGACGCTGGCGCTCGTGCCCGGTACGGAAACCGTGAAGCAGGTGCAGGACGCCAACGGCGGCTTCCTTGCCGACGTGGTGGTGGAGACCTCGGGCACGACCGACGGCTTGCGGATTGCCGTCGAGCTGGTGCGCCCCGGCGGCCGGCTGCATCTGTTCGGTGCCCCAAACGAGTCCCCGTACCACCTGGACGCGGCGGCGCTGACCGAGAAGCGCTTCGAGGTGCAGGCGTCCGGCGCCGGCATCGAGGACGCCAGCCCCTACTGGTCGCCGTACGGCGCGGCCATGAACCTGGTCCTGCGGGGCGAGGTGGACACGCGGCCCCTGCTGACGCACCGGTTTCCGCTGGAGCAGGCCGCCGAGGCCTTCGCGCTGGCCCGCTCCGGCAACGACGGCGCGCTCAAGGTGAGCATCGACCATGGCGACTCCTGAACTGACCGCAGCTCAGATCCGCCACTTCGACACCTTCGGCTTCGTCGTCCGTCCGCAGCTCTTCACCTCGGAGGAGACAGCGGGAATCATGGCCGCGTTCGAGGCGGTGATGGCCGAGGACCGCTCCGGCGAGTCGTTCCGCGGCGACAAGCGCCACTCCGTGGTCGCCTGCGCCGAGCGCCATCCGGCGATGCGGGCGCTGATCGACGACCCGCGCATCGTGCGGCCGATCGAGCAGGTGTTCCGGCAACCGATCATGTGGTGGGGCTCCGACGGCAACTACTACGTGGGCGATACCTCGTGGCATCCCGACGGCTGCGACCTGGGGCTCGCGCTGCGCCGCATCAAGGTGTCGCTCTACCTGGACCCCGTGGACGGCGACTCGGGCGCGATCCGCTTCATTCCGGGCTCGCACCGCAATCCCATGCACGGTGACCTGGAGGTGCTGCGGGTGGACCGGCTCAAGCAGATCATCGCCGAGGGCCGCGCCGATCCGTCCACGCTCGACGACTACCGCCAGCGCGGCTTCGACGTGGAGACGGCCGAGCCGGCGTTCGGAGCCGAGCAGGAGTCGCTGCCGTGCCAGGTGGTGGCCTCGCGCCCCGGCGACGTGGTGTTCTTCGATCAGAACCTCTTCCACTCCTCGTTCGGCGGCCGTTCGGGCCGGCGCATGTTCACGCTGTGCTACTGCACGGTCCCGGAGGACGAGCCTGCGCGGGCCAGCATGCAGGAGTCATACGAGGGCTCGCATCGCGCCGTCAAGGCGCTGTCGTACGGAGGCGCCACGCCGGGCGGGGATGGCGTCCACCATCCGGCGGTCCTGCGCACCGACCGGCCCACGCTGCGCCGGCTGACCGAGCCACTCGTGGAGCGCGGCTGGGTCTGAGGGCGGGCTTGAGCCCGTATTGCTTCCCGCTCACCCAGCGCCGAGTGACGGCGTCGAGCAGATCGTGATCACCAGATCTCCACGACGAACCCGGTATGGCCCCTTCGCCGCCGGGGTCACGAGGTAGTTCTCACCCCGCGGATAGAGACTGCGGAACGCTTCGATGGCCGTGGTGCTCACCCGTTCGGGATCGATCTTGCACTCGATCAGATCGACGCGGTCGCGCTCGCGGCGGACCACAAAATCCACTTCGCGGCGTGACTTGTCCTGCCAATAGAAGACGTCGTCATCCCGGTAGCGGAACCTCAGGGAGTCCAGCACCAGATGCTCCCACAGGAGACCGCGGTCATCGTCCCTGATGCTGTCCCAACCCTTCTCGCTCGCGACGAAGCCCGTGTCGAAGGCGTAGCACTTGGGGCGACTGACGATCTCGCGCTTGCCGCCGCCATGGAACGGCGGTACCAGATGGACCGCGTGGGCGATCTGCATCGCCTCGATGTGCGCCTTGACGGTCGGCCGGCTCAGCTCGCTCAGACTGGCCAGCTTACTGTAGTCGAGCTGCCCTCCGCTCTGTCGCAGCAGCAACCGAAAGAGGGCCAGGAAGCCCTGGCGATTGCGGATGGCAAACAGCTCAAGGATGTCCCGCGCGTAGAAGCTGTCGATCCACTCGCTGAAGAAGCCCGGCATCGCGCGGTCGGTCAGCAGTGCCTCCGGCAACCCGCCGTTCAGCAGGCGGCGGTCCAGATCGAGAACCCCGAACGGTTCGGGACATTCCTCCCACAGGACCGGACACAAGTGAACGACCTGCTTGCGACCGGCCAGGGAGTCGCGGAACTTGCGGGTCGCCGCCAACGTGGAGGAGCCCGTGGCCAGCACGCGGAGGTGCGGATACTCGTCGGCGGCGATCTTCAGCAGCCGGCTCGGATCGGCAAGGCGATGTACCTCGTCGAACACCAGCACCGTCCCTGGTGGCCGGCCGTCGAGAAACAGCTCTGGATCAGCGAGCGCCCTCACCACGGAGGGAAGGTCGCAGTTCAGATGGACCGGCTCATCCGGCAGCATGCGCGCCAGCGTCGTCTTGCCGACCCGGCGGACGCCCGAGAGCCAGACAACCGTGCGATCGGACCATGCCTGTTGGATCCGGTTCAGCCAGAGTGAGCGCCTGACCACAACCGTACTTTACTCATAGACGGCTAAATGTAAAGTACGAATATCGCATGGTCGCGGCCGAGCTCACGGGCGGGCACACCACCACCCAGCGGGCATCTTCGCTCAAGAGACAGGCGGCCTGTGCTGGATCCAGGGGCGGGCTGCCTCGAACGCCGCCGATGCGGCGATGACCGATGCCTCGTCGCCCTTCCTGCCCACGATCTGAAGGCCAATGGGAAGCCCGTCGGTCGAGAAGCCAGCCGGCACGCTCGCTGCCGGGTGCCCGCTGGCGTTGATGGGCATCGTGAACGCGCCGTTGAAGTACTGATCGGGGAACTCCGAGGTGCCGGACACCTCGCCCGGATAGGGCCCGTTGCGGAACGCCGGGAACCGTGCCGTGGGTGACAGCAGCAGGTCGTAGCCCTCGAACAGGTTCGCGAAGTCGGCCCGCAGGCGGTCGACCAGGCCGAGGCAGCGGGCATAGTCCGCCGTGGTGACCTTCGAGCCGTGCTCGATGAAGAACCTGGAGTACCCGAGGAGCCGGTCGCCGTCAGACTCGTAGAGCTTCCGGTAGCGGTTGAACGAGTCGGCCGTCATGAGGGCGCCGTACGTGTCGTACGGGGGGTCGAGCGCCAGCTTCGGCTCCTCGACGTGGCATCCCAGCTCCTCGAACCCGCGGGCCGCGCGATACGTCACGTCCGCGACGTCCGGGTGCACGTCGGCGAAGCCGAAGTCCGGACTCCAGGCGATGCGCAGGCCGGCGATGTCCCGATCCGCCGCGGCGACGTAGTCGGCCGGCTCCTCCCGGAGCGAGATCGGGTCCCTCCGGTCGTGCCCGGCAAGGACCTGGAGCAGCAGCGCCGCGTCCCGCACCGTGCGCGCCAGGGGCCCGTTCTGGGAAAATATGTTCGGCATCGGCTCGGATTCGGCCCCGGTGTAGGCCGACACCCGCCCCTGCGTGGGTTTGATCCCGTAGATCCCGCAGAAGTGGGAGGGTATGCGGATCGAGCCGCCCCCGTCGCTGCCGGTAGCCAGCGGGCACAGATACGCGGCCAGTGCCGCCGCCGCGCCCGCGCTCGATCCGCCGGGCGTATGGTCGGGGTTCCAGGGGTTGCCCCCGTCGGGGCCGAGCAGGTTCTGGCAGGTGCCGACGATGCCCAGCTCGGAGGCGTTGGTCTTGCCCAGGATGACGGCACCCCCCGCACGCACGCGCTCCACCACCGCGGCATCCCGTTCCGGAACGCGGTCCTCGAACCAGACCGAGCCCATGGTCGTGCGGATGCCCGCGGTCATCTGCGTGTCCTTGATCGCGATCGGCAGCCCGTGGAGGGCGCCCAGCTCATCGCCGCGCAGCACGGCCGCCTCCGCGGCCCTGGCCTGCGCCATCGCAGCTTCGCGCGTGAGCAGCAGGAACGAGTTCAGCCGCGAGTTGAGCCGCTCGATGCGGCTGAAGAAGAGCTCGGTGAGCTCCACCGGCGAGACCTGCTTGCCGGCGATGAGCCGCAGCAATTCCGTGGCGGACGCGTACGCCAATTGTTCGTTACCCATGACCGTTCCCTATGACGTGATTCGCACTTGACTCATCGGCATCGGCTTCCGGCCCGACCGTGCCTGTGTGCACCTCAACCGTCTTCAGCAGGCCGCCGGTCGCATTCCTCAGGCGTTCCGTTGCCATCTCGAAGTACACGGGATCGACCTCGACGCCGACGCTGTTTCTGCCGAACGCCGCCGCGGCCACCTGGGTGGAAGCGGTCCCCGTGAACGGGTCGAGCACCGTGTCGCCGACGAAGCTGAACATGCGGATGAGCCGGCCGGCCAGCTCGACCGGAAAGGGCGCCGGGTGATCCCGAGTAGATGCCCCAGGTACGTCGGCCAGACCTGACGGAAGAACCGTTTGAAGCACTCCTCCGACACGAGGCTGAGGACTCGGGTGGACAGGTCCGGCTTGCGGTAGCCGCCTCCCTTGCGCTGCATCAGGATGAACTCAATGTCGTTCTTGATGACGGCGTTGGGCTCATAGGGCTTGCCCAGGAAGCCGCCGGATCCCCGATCGACCTCGTACGTGGCGTTCGCGATCTTGTGCCAGATGATCGGCGCCAGGTTGTCGAATCCCAGACCCCGGCAACGTTCCTGGATCGACGCGTGCAGCGGGACGACGGTGTGACGCCCGTTGTTCTTGCGCCTGGAGAGACATACATCTCCCACGACGCAGATGAGGCGCCCACCGGGCACGAGAGCTTCGTGGCACATGCGCCAGACCTCATCGAGTCGATCAAGAAACTCGTCGTAGTCCTCGACCCACCCCAACTGGCCGTCGGTGCGGCGGTACTCCTTGAGCGTCCAGTAGGGAGGCGAGGTGACCACGAGGTGCACGGACCCTGCGGGGAGGGCCGCAAAGCGGGCATCTCCCAGCAACAGCCGATGACTGGACGGAACCTGAAATACGGCCAACTCGATCGCGGCCATCGCGGACGGCTCCTTCGCGAGCCGCGGCAGGTCACGCGACGGGTCGCTCAGGTCTCCGAACTGCTCGGGGACGAAGGTGTCGAGCAGGGCGTCCGCGGTCACCCGGGAAGAGTGTAGCGACTCCTGCTCAGAAGCAGCCGCAGGCGGCGCCGTGCGCGCAGCCGCCGCGGGCCACGGCCGGGTTGTCCATGCACACGTCCGCGGACTCCTGGGCTCCCGACACCATCATCGGCGCGCTGAAGACGCGCTTCACGGGCGCGTCAGCCGGCGTATCGCCAAGGTCGAGCCCGCCGACGTCGCAGAGCTCCTTCCAGTTGCTGAGCATCGCGGTCATCGTGTGGTTGACTTCTACGGTCTGGCCGTTTGTGGAACAGTGGTAGTCGTAGGCTGGCATGGTTCCTCCGCGGGGGATTCTCTTAGCCGGAGGGCTACCGCGTCAACTCCAGGCCGGAAGTCGACGCCCCCGTCTGCCGCCGACAGTGCTGATCGAATCACGGCCATCGTTGCGTTCGTGGCGGACCGCCGGTATCGTCGCAGTCGATGCTTGAACGGCTGGAGTTGGTCAACGTCGGTCCGGCGCCGGCAATGGCGATGGATCTGGCACCCAGGATCAACCTCATCACCGGAGACAACGGGCTCGGCAAGAGCTTCCTGCTTGACGTCGCCTGGTGGGCGTTGACGCGCAAGTGGCCCCGCGACTTGAACCCACAGCTCACGTCCGGCTATGCAGCGCGGCCGACGAACATCAGAGAACCCGCAACGTTGAGCTTCACGGTACAGACGGCAACGGGCGACAGTCGCAACTACGAGAGCACCTACTCCGCGCTGGACGAAGGGTGGCCCGGCAAACCCGGGCGCCCTTGGATTCCCGGACTCGTCGTGTACGCTCACGCGGACGGCGGCTTTTCGGTCTGGGATCCGGCCAGGAATTACTGGCGAAACAGGGGTGGCATCGACGTTCAGGATCGGGTGCCCGGCTACGTGTTTTCCCCTCAAGAGATCTGGACCGGTCTGAGCATTCCCATCAACGGCAGCCCCACCAGAGTCTGCAACGGGCTACTCGACGACTGGTCGAGCTGGATCAGAGAGAAAGGCACGAACGCGAATCTGATGGCGCGCGTCCTCGGCACATTGACGGTCCAGGAAAGACCCGTGGAGGTCGGGCCGATTCTGCGACTCTCGGTCGATGATGCTCAGGATGTTCCTTCGATCAAGACCGAGTACTCCGACGCCGTACCGATTGTCCATGCTTCCTCCGGAGTGCGAAGGATCGCCGGTCTTGCCTACGTGCTGGTATGGTCGTGGAGTGAGCACCTCCGCGCGACCGAACATATCGGGTCAGAGAACACGCGACGCATCGTCCTGTTGTTCGACGAAATCGAAGCGCATCTTCATCCGCGCTGGCAGCGGGGCGTGGTCCCTGCGATGCTCCGGGTGATGACTGGACTGACCGACATTCAGGACCTGCGAGTTCAGCTCGTGGCAGCGACGCACTCGCCCCTCGTGCTGGCGTCGATGGAACCCGGCTTCGACGAAGAGCTCGACCGTCTGTTCCACCTGGATATCCGCGACGGCCAGGTACAGCTCGACGAGGAGCACTGGACAAAGCAGGGTGATGTCGTCAACTGGCTGGTATCGGATACGTTCGGGCTGCAGCAAGGCCGATCGGTTGAGGCGGAACGCGCCATCGAAGCAGCCGAAGCGTTCATGCGCAACGACACGAATGCTCTTCCTGAGGATCTCACGGACCGTGATGATATCCAGCGCGAGCTCGAACGGGTATTGGCCGGACACGATCCATTCTGGCCACGCTGGATAGTCCAAACGGAGTAGCACGGCATGATCCATTTCGAACCTGTTCCCGAGCCCTCGAACTTTGACCTATGTACCAGAGCTCCAGGCTCCCGATGGATTGCTGCCAACCCCGGTGCAACGCGACCAAGACCCTACTGGGCACCCTTCAAGCAAGATCTTGCAATGGGTTTTCGCTGCCTGTGTGCGTATTCCGCGATGTACGAACCGGTAGGAACGGTAGATCACTTCGTGAGTTGGCACGAAGACAAGTCCAAGGCGTATGAATGGTGCAATTACCGGTACAGCGCAGCGTGGATCAACTCCAGTAAACGGAATGCTCCATCCTCCAGGCTGCTGGATCCGTTCATGATCGAGGACGGATGGTTCGAGATCATCATACCGTCGATGCAGTTGACGGTCTCCGATTCCGTACCCCGCGAGTTGCGCGCGCGGGCCGAGTACACGTTGAAGAGGCTGCACCTCATTCACGACGAGCGCATCGTGCGCCAACGCGACACGTGGTATCGCATGTATCGCTCCGGCGACCTGACCTTGGACGGACTCAAGAGATTGGCGCCCCTGATCGCCACCGCAGCGGAGAAGGCCGGCACCTGACGGTCCCCAGGAGCGCAAGCGACGAGCGCGATCTCGTCTGTCAACGCCGGCTTGGCAGAAAGGAGTCGGAAGGTCGCCGAGCCGGCTGAGCCGAAGCCCGTCTGCCGGGCTTCGCGTGAGTGCGACTGGTCTGTTGCGGGCCGCTTGCATGAACGGCCAATTACCTGTCCATCGGCTCAGCTACCTCCGCTGTTGCTTGAGGTTTCGGTTCTTGCAGAACTCCCTCGATCCGAGGTGCAGCTCGGCGCCCTCCCGACATTATGAGTATCGGCATCCGGAGCGTGAATGTGAAGCCCTTTTCGAACCGTTTTCCCATTTTCTGCCGATCAGCTCAGCGTCCAGCCGCCGTCCACCACCAGGCAGGTGCCGGTTACGTAGGAGGCGTCGTCGGAGGCCAGGAAGAGCGCCGCGGAGGCGATCTCGCTCGGCTTGCCGAGCCGCCGGATGCTGCGGACCGCAAGCGCCTCTTCGATCGCGTTCGGGTTCTCGGCCAGCCGCTTCTCCTCGATCTCGGTCCGGATCCAGCCGGGCAGCACGGCGTTGACGCGGATCTCGTCCGGCTGGAAGTCGATCGCCATCGAGCGGGTGAGCTGGTTGATGGCGCCCTTGGAGGTCAGGTAGGCCGCCGCCTTCTCCCAGACCACCAGACTGCCGACCGAGGAGACGTTGACGATCGACCCGCCGCCGCGCGCACGCAGGTGCGGGATGGCCAGCCGGCTCAGGTAGTACACGGACCGCAGGTTGACGCGGAGCTGCCGGTCCCAGGAGTCGGGGTCGAGCTCCTCCGCGTCGTAGCTGTGCCCTTCGTCCACCGCGGCGGCGTTGTTCACCAGCACGTCGAGCCCGCCGAACTCGTCGACGGTCCGGGCGACCAGCTCATCCATCTCGGCATCCACGCCGACGTCGCAGCGCACGAAGATCGCGCCGTGTCCCTGTGCCCGGGTCGCGGCCGCGATCTCCTCACCCAGCTCGGAGCGCCGGCCGCTCACCACGACCGAGGCTCCTTCCGCGGCAAAGCGCTCCGCGGTCGCCCTGCCGATGCCGGCCGTGCTGCCGGTGACGATGCATACGCGTCCGTCCAGTCTTCCCGTAACCATGACGGCTCAGTATAGCCGCGCCGGCGCGGTATGATCGGCGGCGTGGACCGGCACGCCGGGATGAGACGAGTCGTTGTCGTGGCGCTGCTCGCGTGCGCGGCGGCCGCGAACGCGCAGCGGAGCACCGCGGCCGCCGTCTACGAATCGATCGCCCCGGCGGTGGTCTTCGTGGAGACCGCCAGCGGCACCGGCAGCGGCTTGCTGTTGGCGTCCAACGTCATCCTGACGGCTGCGCACGTCCTGTACCCGCACCGCTCGGCACGCGTCGTCTTTGCCGACGGCACCGAACTGCTCGACGTCCCGCTGATAGGCTGGGATCTGATGACCGACATCGCCGTGCTGGGCCCCGTGCAGAGCGAGGTTCCCCCTCCGCCGATCGGCGCTGCGTCGGAGCTGGCAATCGGCTCCGACCTGTTCACGATCGGCTACCCGGGCGAGGAGGAGCCGTACCCACAACCCACGATCAGCCGCGGCGTCCTTTCGCGGTACCGCCACTGGCCGGATCAGGGGATCACGTACGTGCAGACCGATGCGCTGGTCGACGGCGGTCAGAGCGGAGGGGTGCTTGCCTCCTCGGACGGTGTGGTCGTCGGTATGACGCAATTCGGAGACTTCGGACATTTCGGGCTGGCGATCTCGGCCCGCGACGTGCTGCCGCGTGTCGATGCGCTGCTTGCCGGCGAGGACCCGGCCGAGCTCGGTGACCGTGGCTGGGACGAGCCGCAGGAAACCGGACCGATACCCATCATGCTCGCGACCTACTGGTCCGAGCAGGCGTTTGTCATCGAAGCGCACCGGGGCGCGGAGGTGACGGTCACGGCACGCAGCGTGAACGACATCGCCTTGGAGATCGTGGACCTATGGGGTGAAACGATCGCGGAGGCGGACGAGACCGACCGGGACACCGAATCGGTCACTGCGACGCTGGCCGGCACCCCACCGTTTCTTCTTATCGTGGAACAGTTCATGGATGACGCAGCGCGAGTGGTCGTCGACGCCGATGTCGAGCTCACGCGCATCATTGACCCGGATGACGGCGCGTTCCTGCAGGTGCCTGCCAGAATAGTGGCAGCGTTGGATTACCCGTACGATGTCGACTATTTCCAGGTCCCCCTACGAGCCGATGAGGCAGTCCGCATCCGTGTCGATTCGACCGGGGTGGATCCCTATCTGAGCATCGATTACCCGTTCGCCGACAACGTGATTTCCGACGATGACAGCGGCGGCGGGGTTTTTGGAGTGAGCGCGGAGTTGGTGTATCGGGCCGACCGTAGTCGTACCTATCGGGTCGTGATCGATGGTGTCCATCGCGACGACATGGGCGGTTACACTCTGACCATCGAGCCGGAGGAGAGCTGAGGGATGTCGTCGAACACCATTCTGCGCGATTTGCCTGCAGGCCAGATCGCCGTGCTGGCTGGGGCCGGCTTCCGCGACGGCGTGCCGGCCCGTGACGCTCCGGCCGGATGGCCGATCGGCGTGGCCCGACGCCCCGACGGCGACCTGATCGTCAACGACTACTGGGGCAACCGCATCTGGCGCATCGACCGCGACGGCATCCTGCACCTGTTCGGCGGCGATGGCATCTCCGGCACCGAGGGCGACGGCGGCCCGGTCGCGGAAGCGCGCTTCCGGGAGCCGCACGACCTGCACCAGGATCGGCACGGCAACCTGTACCTGTCCGACCTGGGCAACCACACGATCCGCCGCATCGACTACCGCACCGGCGTCGTCACCCTGGTGGCCGGCAACGGCCGGATCGGCCGCGGCGGCGACGGCGGCCCGGCGGTCGAGTCCGAGCTCGACTGCACGTGCGGGGTCGCGGTCGACGCTGACGACAACGTCTACCTGTCAGACGAGTGGGCCTGCAACATCCGCCGTATCGATGCGCAAACCGGCATCATCGACCTGTTCGCCGGCTACGCGGCGCGCCACTACCCCTCCGAACGAGGCGCCAGCCGCCCGTTCGCCGGCGCCGGCCTGAGCCTGATGGGCTACCACGGCGACGGCGGCCCCGCCTCGCATGCCGCCTTCTACCACCCCGAGCACCTGGCCTTCGACTCGCACGGCGACCTGTACGTCTGCGACAACTCCAACGACCGCGTCCGCCGCATCGACATGCGGACCGGCATCATCAGCACGGTCCTGGGCAACGGGCAGCGCGCTTCCAACGGCGACGGCGGGCCGGCCATGGAAGCCAGCACGCTGATGCCGGACGCGATCTGCCTCGACGTGCACGACAACCTCTACGTCGGCGAGAAGTACGGCTTCCGCATCCGCAAGGTGGATGCCCGCACCGGCATCGTCACCACCCTGGTGGGCAACGGCGTGCCGGCATGGGGCGAGGAGGGGCTGCACGGCAGCCACACCGGCTGCAACTCGGTCGAGGCGGGGATCTGGGCCGACCCGGACGGTACCGTGCTGTGGGGCGACTGCTCCGGCCGGCTGCGCCGCTACGACGGCACGACCGGAATCGTCACCACCGTCCTGGGCGGCACCGGCATCGGCGACGGCGCGGCGCCCGGCAGCGCCCTCCTGCGCGGTCCGTTGGGAATCGACGTCGCTGCTGACGGTTCCATCTATTTCGCCGATCGCTGGAACCAGCGCGTGCGCCGCATCGACGCCGCCACCGGTGAGATCACCACCGTCGCCGGCAACGGCGCACGTTCCTACGGCGGCGACGGCGGACCCGCGATCGACGCCTACCTGGGAAACCCGTCCGACGTGGCGGTCGACTCGCGAGGACGGGTCGCCATCGCCGACAACCGCCGGCAGCACGTACGCGAAGTCGATACGGACGGCACCATCCGCTCCGTGTGCGGCATCGGCCAGCCCTGGGACAAGGGCGACGGCGGGCCGTCGATCAGCGCCGGCGTGGTGATGGTGATGTCGGTGCGCTACGGCCCGGACGACGCGCTGTACCTGGGCGACGCCGTTGGCCGCATCCGGCGCATCGATCCGCACACCGGGATCATCGCCACGGTGGCCGGCATCGGCCTGCCCGGCTACTCCGGGGACGGCGCGAAGGCCACCGCCGCCCGCATCGGCACGGCGGAGGCGATCGCGTTCGGGCCCGACGGCAGCCTCTACTTCGCCGACAGCGTCCACCACGTCATCCGCCGCGTGGGCCCGAACGGGATCATCGACACCGTGATCGGCGACGGCACGGCGGGGCGCAGCGAGGACGGGCGCGACCCGCGGCGCGCGCGCATCGACACCCCGCGCGGGCTCGACGTCGGCCCGGACGGCACGCTGTTCTTCACCGATTCCGGCAATCACCTGATTCGCTGCCTGACCGCGACCGGTGAGCTGCGCACGCTGGCCGGCCGCGGCGAGGTGGGCGAGACCGGCTCCGGCCCGGCCGGCGGCGCCCGCTTCAACCACCTCGGCGGCATCCGGCGCTACGGAGACGACCACCTGATCTTCGCCGACCACCTCAACAACCGGCTCAAGCTGCTCCGCTGGCGCTGAGCGCGTGAACGAGCCCACCGTCGTCCGATGTTTAGCTGATTGACTGAATTCAGTCTGACGCCTAAATTTAGCCCAGCGCCTGAATGGGACTAACGATCACGACAGCGAGCATTGTCAGCAGAGGGCAGGACTCCGTCGAATGACCGCTTGAGCGGAACTCTGGCAGTGATCAAGACCCTGGTAGAGAAAGGTGACGTGCGTATTTCCGAACACGGATACGATGAGCTCGTAGAAGACGGGCTTACCGCACGGGTAGTCGTGGATGGAGTCTTCGGAGCCGCCGTCGTAGAGGATTATCCTGAATACCCGAAGGGATCCTGTGTGCTGGTAGTTCAGAGAGACAGATTCGACAAGCCGATTCATGCCGTCTGGGGGATCCCGAGGGGCATTCACGCCCCGCCGTACTGATAACGGCATACAGACCCGATCCGGAGCTGTGGGACGATGATTTTCGAAGGAGAATCCCATGAAAAAGCGAAGCCGCAAGAAACTGATTCACGAGGGTCGCTATGTTGCCGAAGTTGAGGTAGAGGTGCTGACCGCCGACCACGAATGGTCGCCATATCTTTCCCAGGAAGATGCATACAAGCTCGACGACGTAAGAGAAGCACTCCGGCGAGGAGACATCGCGTCGGCGACGGCTCACGCCAGGGTATATACGCTATCGCCGGTAACCACCTGAGCGACGCGGCCAACAAGCCACCCGGCGAGTTAGATAACCACAGGAGGTAACCTGAGCATGGCGCTATTTCCCACGACCGTCGTCGGCAGCCTGCCGCGCCCGGAGTGGCTGCGCGAGCTGATCCTGGATCGCAAGGAAGGCCGCATCTCCGAGGAGGAGGCCGCCCCTCACCTGGACCGGGCCGCCGCGATGGCCATCTCTCTACAGGAACGGACCGGACTCGATGAGGTCACCGACGGCGAGTGGCGGCGCGAGAGCTACGTCAAGGTGTTCGCCGAGCGGGTGCACGGCTTTCGCAACGACCTCAACCTCAGCAACATTCCCTACCCGGCGGTGGTGGAGCCGATCGAGTACTACCGGCCGATCGCCGCCGAGGAGGTCGCCTTCGCGCGCCCGCGCACCACGCGGCGGCTCAAGATCACGCTGCCGGCGCCGTACATCATCGGCCGCCGCATGTGGCACCCCGACCACTCGCGGGACGCCTACCCCCGGCGCGAGGATCTCATGGAGGCGGTCGTGCCGATCCTCCGCCAGGAGATCGAGGCGGTGCGCGCCGCCGGCGCCGACGTGGTCCAGCTCGACGAGCCGTGGCTGAGCGTAATGGTGGACCCGGAGTTCCGCGCCGGCGAGGGCATCGGCGATCCGGAGCCGGAGATGGAGCGCTGCATCGACCTGCTCAACCGGACCCTGGACGGGGTCTCCGGCATCGACACCGCCATGCACCTCTGCCACGCCCACTTCCAGCACCGGCACAGCACCTCCGGCTCCTATGATCCGATCATGCCGGCCCTGGCTCGCGCGCGGGTCGGCACCATCCTGATGGAGTACGCCACGCCGGACGCCGGCGGCATCGATTCGCTGGCCGCCTTTCCCAAGGACGCTCGCCTGGGACTCGGCTGCGTCGACCACTGCAATGAGACCATCGAATCGCCCGAAACGATCGTCGCCCGCGTGGAGGCAGCGATGCGCTACGTCGACAAGGAGCGGATCGTGCTCAACCCCGACTGCGGCTTCGCGCCTTCGGTACAGAACCCTATCCCCGTGGACGAGGCGTATCTGAAGCTGAAAGCGATGTGCGCCGCCGCCGAGCAACTCCGCCAGCGACACCCAGGGTGATTCACGAGCAGGTCGAGCTGCACAACGTCGCCGCGCTGCACTACGAGGCGCGACCCGGCGCTCACCGGCTGCAGCGCGTCCCGGAGGCGGTCCGAAACGCGCTCAACCCCGGTGCGCAACTGTGCGTGTTGCAGCCGGACAACGCAGAGATCCGGTATGTTGCTTCGGGTCCTTCGAAGGTGACGCTCTCCTCGCACGGACAGACCCGTGTCAGCGTCTTCTTCGGCCCGTTCGACTCCTACCAGCGTGCGATCGTCGGCCGCGAGCCGCAGACGATCGAGATAGCCCCCGGCGAGGCGCTCGAAGCCCTCCCCGACCATTACACCGCCGGCATGCCGTTCTCACCGCGCGTGGTGCGGCTCGTCCTGGGCGGCCCGGAGCGCGATCCGGTGTTGATGCACGCGGTCGAAGGCGAGGACATCCGCCCGCCGACGGCGGACGAGCTGCCGTCACTGCGCCTGCTCACCTACGGCACCTCGATCACCCACGGCTACTTCGCCGAGGGCCCGCACCTGACCTACGTCGGCCAGGCGGCGCGCCGCCTGGGCGCCGACCTGATCAACCTGGGGGTGGCGGGCTCCGCGCACTGCGAGCCGGAGCTGGCCGACTACATGGCCGAGCGCACCGACTGGCACGTCGCCAGCCTGGGCCTGTCGGTGAACATGCAGGGCTTCCCGATGCCGGAGTTCCGGCGGCGGGTGCAGTACCTGGTCGACCGCGTCGCGGGCGCCGATGTGGGCCGGCCGGTCGCCTGCATCACGCTCTACCCGTACTACCGCGACTTCGGCCGGGAGCCGCCGGGCGAGTACGGCGGCACGCCGGAGGAGTACCGCCAGTCGCTGCGCGACGCGGTGGCGGCGACTGGACATCCGAACGCCCATCTGCTCGAAGGTCCCGAGTTGCTCACGGACATCAGCGGCTTGAGCGCCGACCTGATCCACCCGGCCGACTACGGCATGCTGGAGATAGGCCAGCGTCTGGCCGACCGTCTCTCCGCACTGCTGGCGCGCGCGTAGCGAGCGATCCCAAGGAGTGCATCGTGCTTGACGGTCATTCATCTCCATAGGTATGGTCGCTCTGCCAAGGGAGAGTCCTGGTGGGTAGCACCGTAGATTCCGCCGCGTCTTCTACAGACGTGATCCGCAACGTCGGGCGCCTTCTTCCGTGGCTGGTTCGGACCTCGGACGAACCGGACCGCAACTGGTACACCCGCATACACCTCACGCAAGCATCCAGCCAGGAGACCACGGCAGCGGTGGCAGCTCTGATAGGCAACCTTCGCAAGCGATACGATACGTTGACGACTGTTGCCTCCCGGATGATGGAAAAACTTCGAGCGGAGGTCGAATCGACGCCCTCCAGCACGACCATGGATCCGGAAGGTACCGGTGTACAGGCACTCGAAGAAGCCGAAGAGTACTTCCGCATCGAATGTGAACAGCTATGCGATATCCGTGAGGCGCTCGATCGATCGGGAGGCGCGGAAGCACACGGGAGAGCGATCTTCGATGAGCTTGAACGGGTGCGTGCGCTGTTCGCGACGGTTGTCGCATGGTCCCAAGAAATGCGCTGGCTCTTGATGATCAACGACGGAACACTCGCTCCCACTACGGGCCGAACCTTCACCAGCGGCGCGGAGCTGGTTTCCGCTCTCGACGACTCTTGAACCCGTGCGTGCTCCTGTTCAACGAATAGGAGCATTCGAGGAGCCGACCGGACGCTTCAAAACGAGTGTCAAGAAGCTCGACGCGTGAGGTCCCAGATGAGTGCGCGCCAGCGTGAGACCGGGCTAAGCTAAACGGCGACCGTCGCGACCGGCTCCAGCAGTCCGGCAAGCGCCGCGATGCCGGCGTCCATCTCGTCGGGCCGGTTCCAGCCGTAGCACAGCCGCATGCGGTCGCGGCCCGACACGCCGTCGGCGGCGGTGCGCGGTCCCGGCGCGAACAGCACGCCGTGCGCGGCCCCGCGCTCGCTGGCCTCCACCGCGTCCGAGCCGTCGAGCATCTGCACGAAGAGGAACAGTCCGCCGGAGGGATTGGTCCAGCGCGCGCGGCCGCCCAGATGCGCGTCGAGCGCGGCCAGCATCGCGTCACGCTTGGCCTGCAGCAGGCCGCGCACGCGGTCGATGTGGGCCGCAAGCCCTCCGCTCTCGGCATACCCGTGCACGGCCATGGCGGTGAACTGACTGACGGCACCGACGCCCTTGACGGCCATCATCCGGTCCATGAACGCCGGCGCGGCCGTCACGTAACCAATCCGCATGCCGGGTCCTATGTTCTTCGAGAACGAGGCGACGTAGATCGTGCCGCCGCTGTCGTCGAGCGACCGGATCGCCGCAGGCACCTCCTGCCCCTCGAAGGCCAGGTCGACGTAGCAGTCGTCCTCCCACACCGGCACGCCGTTGCGAGCGCTGATCTCGCTCACCGCTTCGCGCCTCGCCATCGACTCCACCCAGCCGAGCGGGTTCTGAAAGGTCGGCACCGTGTACACCGCCTTGACGCGCTTGCCGTCGTCCAATGCGACCTGCATCTGGTACTCGAGCGAGTCGGGCAGCATGCCCTCGTCGTCCGACTCGACGCCGCGGATGTCGGCGCCGAAGCGGCGCAGGATGCCGAGCGTGCCGGCATAGGTGAAGTCCTCGACCAGCACCACGTCGCCGGGATCGACCAGCGCCTGCGCGACCAGGAAGTTGGGCTCGCTCGACCCGGAGCCCAGGAGGATGCTGTCGGCGTCCACCGTGAATCCGCGCGTCTCGGCAAGCCGTGACGCCAGCCACTCGCGCAGCGGCGGGTAGCCGAGCGGGTGCGGGTAGTGCGCCAGGGTGCGGCCGGCGATGGCGAGCTCCTCGCGCAGGCTGTCGACCAGCTCATCGAGCGGGAGCGAGTCGGGATCGGGATAGGCGACCCCGAAGTCGTAACGGGCCGTCGGATGCGCGGTGCGCGCGACCGGCTGGCTCGGAACCGAGCCGGCCAGCAGATCGTCCCACCCGCAACACTGTGAACTCATCAACGATACCTCCGTTCGGGCATACTAACGATCAGCGCGCGCCGCCGCGACAGGCCGGGCACGGTCGCGCCGGAGGGACATGGGATGACGTACGGACAGGTGAACGGGGTCGGCAAGCCCGTGGCGCGCGTGGTGCACGGCACGACCATGCTGACGGCGGACGCCCGGCAGCAGGGCATGGACCTGCTGGACGGCGTGTTTGCGGCGGGCGGCACCACGTTCGACACCGCACATGGCTACGGGGGCGGCGACTGCGAGCGGGTGCTGGGCGCCTGGATGGAGCGGCGCGGCAACCGCGAGCAGGTAGTGATCCTCACCAAGGGATGCCATCCGAACAAGGACCGAGACCGGGTGACGCCGTCCGACCTGACCTCGGACCTGATGGACTCGCTGGCGCGGCTGCGCACCGGCTACGTCGACCTGTATCTGCTGCACCGCGACGACCCCACCCGCCCGGTCGACGCGATCGTGGCCACCATGGCCGAGCATCACGCGGCCGGCCGCATCCACGCCTACGGCGGCTCGAACTGGAGCGTGCCGCGGATCGAGGAGGCGAACGCCTACGCGGCGCGCCACGGGCTGCCGGCGTTCGCGGCGAGCAGTCCCAACTACAGCCTGGCCGTGCAGCTCCGGGCTCCCTGGAAGGGCTGCCTCTCGATCGGCGGACCGGAAGCGGCCGGCGACCGCGCCTGGTACCGCCGCACGCAGCTTCCGGTGTTCTCCTGGTCGAGCCTGGCCGGCGGCTTCTTCTCCGGGCGGTTCGGCCGCGACAAACCCAGGCCGGACTCCGGCAGGGAGACGCTGTCCGCCGACACCTACTGCTCGGACGGCAACTTCACCCGCCTGGAATCGGCCGAGGCGATCGGTCGCGAGCACGGCGTGTCGGCTGCGCGCGTCTCCCTGGCCTACATCATGCAGACCGGCCTGGACGTGTATCCGATCGCCGCCTCGGCGACCCCCGACGAGTTCGCGGACAACGCCGCCGCGCTGGACCTTGATCTCAGCGCCGAGGAGATCGACCGGCTGGAGGCGGTCGGCCTGGAGAAGCCCCGGAGGCTGCAGTCTTGACAAAGATTGTGGAGAGAACCCACCCTGGACGGTACTGACGCAGTTTGAAATTGCAGACTGATACCACTTACCCAAGGGGAAGGTGCCGGGCTGCTAGGGAGGTGAGCTGGCACCCATCTACGGGACCGAGCGTGCCAGCGCCTATCCCCGCGGAGATCACGGCCGGCGGAGACGTCGGCTACGGTGGAGAGAACGTCGTGTCGGCCGACAAGACCTCGAAGTCGAGATGACCTTCGGCTGGGCAGTACGTCATCCTCCACCTGTCGAGGATGTCTCTCCCCAGGATTGATGGCACGCCTCTTACGCTGGGGTCGTTTTCCATGATGGCGATGTCCATGGCGTAGTAGTGCAGGTTGCTATCATCCACGAAGGCCAATACCGCTGGCTCGATGAATATCTTTCTCATCCCGCCGATCCCTGACATGATTGAGTCCTTCTTCAAAAGGTCGTACCGGATCGGAAGTCGTAGCGCATCTTCGGCGGATACGGTGCTTTTGTCGGCGCCGGTGTCTACCAGGAATGAGATCAGGCCGGCGCACTGCAGGTGTGGAAGGGACACGTAACCCTCTACGTAGGGCCTGCCGCTCGACTGTCCGAATCTCCCGATGAGCATGGTTTACAGGATCATGATCCTTGGTTCGGGGTCGATGTATCGAATGATGACGCTTTCACGGGGCAGTTGTTCCGCGTCGATTTTGTCGATCACTCCCTCGAAGGTGTCCGCCTGCAAGGCGACTTCCCCGTGATATACCGCCACCCATTGATGAGCGTGGCTCTCCAGCAGGCGGTTCTCAGATGCTGACAGTGCCCGTGCGGAATCCGTGAACTCGCGTAGCTTCTTCCAGATCAGGTCTGGCGCGGCTCCCGCGTTCAGGATGACGTCTGTGCTCATTTGAGCCCTCCATGAATGCTTGGGCCGTCCGGGTGTCCTGGTCCCGCATCTTTGCTCTGCTCAGCCCGCTCCTCCTTGATGTTCCTGACAGGGGTGTTGCATGATCTTTCAATGACCGGGTTATTCCAGGCCGCCTCCGAACGGCCACTTCCTGCCATGTTACGCCTTCTTGTCACCCCTGGCAAGTCGAGACCCCAATATCGGCGCCCTCAGCCCACAGCGATAACCGTGCCAGGGGTGGGTTCATACTTCGTCAGCACCCCCTGAAGCATGAAGACCTCGGTAGATATCCCGAAGCATGTCCTTGAGGAAGCCATGCGACTTACCGGCGCCAAGACCAAGCGCGAGGCGATCGTCACGGCCGTCGCCGACTTCAATCGCCGCGCGCGGTGCGCCGCGCTGACTCGCTACCTGGGTACCTGCGATGACCTGCTGTCCGTGACGGAGCTCGATGAGCTGCGCGGCACGCCGTGACGCTGATCGATACGTCGGCCTGGATTCGAAGCCTGCGGCGCGACGGTGATCCTCAGGTTCGCGAGGGGGTATCATGGTACCGACGGTCGACCTCGTGGTGTAGGCGTGCGCGAACCATCACGGCGCTCCTCTCCTCCACGCGGACGAGCACTTGCGGCTACTCGCAGAGCTGTAAAGGGCGGCCTTCTACGTCTCGACTTCCGCCCAGGTGCCGCTGTCGCGAGACTGCTCCGCGGCCAGACCGAGCCGATGCAGGCGGGCGACGCGATGGCGCCCCGCCTCGCCCTCCGCGCCCGACTCGATGCAGTCCAGAAAGGCGCGCACGCATTCGTGCATCCCTGGCAGGCCCAGGATCGGCTCGATCGGCGTCCACGTCTCGGTCGTCCATCCCGGACTCGCGGCGCTGCGCCAGCGGAGCTCGCCCGTGAGCAGGTCGACGCGCACGTCGCCGGCGGTGCCGGTGACCGCGATGCGCATGTCGGGGCCGGAGACGGCGCCGGTGTTGACGGCGAAGGTCCCCCAGCAGCCGCCGTAGTCGAGCTGCAGGAGCCCCTGCGCCTGCGCCCGTCCGGCCGATCCGCTGCCGTCCATCGTCAGGACGCGCGCGGCGGTCCTGCCCAGCACCCGGTCCAGCGGGTCGACGTACCACGGCGCCAGGTGATCGACCTTGCAGAGGTCCTCCTCCGGCAGCGCTCCCCAGTCGGACTCCATCCGGACCTCCGCGAACTGCGGGATGCCCACCGTCCCGTCCGCGACCAGCTCCGCCGCCCGCCGCACGACCGGCAGGAAGCCCAGCTCGATGTCGGCGTGGGTGGGAGCGCGCGCGGCCTCGAGGCGCTCGATCATGCCGGGAATCGCCGCCCGCGTCGCCGCCAGCGGGCCCTCGTAGCAGACCGCGGTTCCAGCGTCGAGCGCCGCGCCGATCGCCTCCGCATGCGCCGCCTCCGCCACGGCCACCATCACGCCGTCCACCGCGGTGCCGGCCAGCAGCTCGCCGGCAGCGGCGTACACCGCGACCTCCGGCCCCAGCTCGCGCCCGGCGCGCTCTCGGCTCGACTCGCTGGGCGCCGCGACCGCCACGACCCTGGCGCGGCCGTCGGCGTCGAGGGCCGGCACGTAGGCGGTGTGCGTCCAGCCGCCGTACCCGATCAGACCGATACGTATCTTCTCAGCCATCGGCGGCAGCTTACGGGACGGGCCGTCGCTTGGGTACCGGGCCGGCGCCGTTCTACGCTTGGCCCATGCCGCCCGCTACCCGTGCGCAGCTTTGCGCGGAGTTCCGCGAGCTGGGCCTCCGCCCCGGCGCCGCCGTGATGATGCACAGCAGCCTGAGCGCGCTGGGACCGGTGGAGGGCGGCGCGGCGACCGTCGTCGATGCGCTGCTGGACGCGGTCGGTGACGGCGGCTCCCTGCTGGTACCCGCCTTCCGCGACTCGGTGTGGGGCGACCCGGCCGAGTTCACCAACAGCGACTGCGACTGCACCAGCGCCGATAGCCTGTGCCCGAGCCGGCAGCCCGGGTTCCAGGGCGTGATCCCGGAGGAGGTGCGCCGCCGGCCCGGGAGCCTGCGGAGCTGCCACAAGACGCACTCCTGGGTGGGTCTGGGAGCCCGCGCGCGCGATCTGCTTGCGGGACACCGCGCGGCGCCCAGCTCGTGCGGCCCCGGCAACCCGTTCGAACGGCTCGCCGACGACGATCTGGTGCTCACCCTGGGCGTCGGCGTCGACCGGGTGACCCTCTGGCACTTCTACGAGGAGGTGTGGCTCCTCCCCTACGCCGGTCATCTCTGGCCGGCCGAGCGCCACCTCAACAACACCGTGCCGGGCCTGCGCCTGCAGTACGAGCACCCCGGCGTGTTGCAGGACCTGTGCCGGGCGGCCGGCATCCTGACCACCGGACCGGTGGGCAAGAGCACCTCCGGCCTGATGTCCGTCGGCCGGTTCCGCCGGTTCATGGCCGCCGCGCTGGCCGACGACCCGTTCTGCCTGGTGCTGCGTCCGCCGGACCGCCGTGACGGCGACCTGGCGGTCGACGCCCTGCACAAGGCCGCCGGCATGCTGCGCGCCTGGCGGCGGACCGACCCCGAGGCGCCGCCGGCCCAGCCCGCAATCGGCGAGCACCCGCTGGCACCCGTGCCGATCCCGGACGCCGCGGCTGCCGGCGCCGGCGACCTCACGATGCGGGAGGACTGCCCGGCGTTCGCCGGCTACCACGCCGCCGCCGACGCCCGCGTGCCGCTCTGCCGCGCCAACGGCCGCCACCCCGACCTGTTCCGGCGCGGCGGCGCCTTCGACCGCCACGGCGTCACCACCTGCGAGACGTGCAGTTGGCACGCCCGCTTCCCGCCCCTACCATCCGGCGCGTGATCAAGTACACCGGCGACCACGCATACCAGGACCACGACCGCGAGTTCTTCGAGCGCGAGCTGGCATCATTCGTCCCCGACAAGGTGTTCGACTGCCACGCCCACCTGTGGCGCGGCGACGCCTACGCCGCCCCGCTGCCGCCCGGTTTTCCGGCCGACATGAACAGCGACGACTACCTGCGCCTGACCGGCGAGGTGTTCCCGAACCGGACACTGGGCGCCTGGTTCCTGCCGAAGCCGATCGTCAAGCACCGCGAGCAGACCCTGAGCGTCAGCGAGTGGGTCGGGCAGTCCCTCGCCGGCAAGCCCACCTGCCGCGGGGCCTTCCTGGTCAAGCCGGAAGACGACCCGGAGTGGGTGCGCGAGCACGCCCGCAGGCTCGGCCTGCGCGGGCTCAAGTGCTATCACACCTTCTCGCTGCGCAAGCCGACGCTGAACGCGGAGATCCCGGAGTACCTGCCGGAGGCGGTGATGCAGGTCGCGCACGAGGAGGGGTGGTACGTGACCCTGCACATGGTCAAGGACCGGGCGGTCGCCGACCCCGGCAACCAGCACTGGATCCGCACCTATTGCGAGCGCTACCCGGACATGAAGCTGATCCTCGCGCACTCGGCGCGCGGCTTTCAGCCGTCACACAACTTCGAGGGGCTGCCCAAGCTCGTCGACTTGCCGAACCTCTACTTCGACTCCAGCGCCAACTGCGAACCGATGGCGCACGTGGCGATCATGCGCATCTTCGGCCACGACCGGTTCATGTTCGGCACCGACTTCGGCGCCGCCAGCCACAGCCACGGCCGCCACTCCGCGGTCGCCGACACCTTCTTCTGGGTCTACGACGACGCGCCGGTCTGGGAAGAGAAGCACACCACGATCAAGCCGGTCTCCATCGTCCTGGAGCACCTGCGCTCGGTGAAGTGGGCCTGCTGGGCGGAGCGGCTCACCGACCGGCAGATCGAGGACGTGTTCTGGGGCAACGCCGCCCGCCTGTTCGAGCTGTAACCGGCGCCGAACGGCGCCGGGGTTACCCGTATCAGCCCGGAGCGCATCGAGCATCGATGCGGTCCGGGCCAAAGGAGGGGCTGGGCCAGTGCCGGCGCCGTACGGCGCGGGCACTGGGGCGCTCGACAGCCAGGACCCAGTCCTGAAAGATCGGCGGGCCGGGCGACTGCCAGGCGCCGTCCGCGTCCGCGGTTACCTCGCCGATCTCGACCTCCTCGCCGGTGACCGGATCGAAGAAATACGCGTGGTAGGCCCGGCCCGCCTCCAGGCCGGTCATCCGCACCCGGCCGCCGTAGGCCGCCTCCGCCTGCGCAAGCATCGCCGGGTCACGGCGGTCCACCGGGTCGGCGGCACGGTCTCGCTCGCGCTGCCGCGCCACGTCGAACATCAGCGAGCCCGCCAGGGCGGGCAGGAACACCAGATGGACCTGGCCCGGGATGCAGGCCGCGTAGGGAGCGATGCGGTTGCCCGGCCCCTGGTGGTACGCGAGCGACTCCAGCAGCGGTTGCAGCTCCCACCAGCGGTAGCGCGCAAGAAACCGAGCGGCCAGGCCGACCTGCGTCGAGCCGGGCAGTTCCGCCGCCTCCTGCCACGTCACGCGGCCCCATGATTGCCCGTGCGGGGACGCGCCGTACGGATCATCGCGCGTGATCACCTGCCACAGCCCGTTGGCGCCGTAGGTGAACCCGTAGGCGCCGCTCAGGATCGATGACCAGTACATGAACCGTTGCACGTCGGCGAAGCAGGTCGCGCGGATGCCTTCGTAGCACGCCTCCGACATGACCACCGGCCGGCGCGGCTCGCGCGCGACCGCTTCCTCGATCATGTCGGCGTTGGTCGACAGCGTGTGGAAACCGAAGTGGCCGGTCTGCAGCATGTTCACGTCCAGCAGGTCCGGCTCGTCCACCATGCGGTCGCCGTAGAAGGTGGGATGGATGGTGAGCGGCCGCTCGAACGGGTCGCCCTCGCGCACGTGATGCAGCAGGCGAGTCCACCCCACGCGCAGCTCGTCCTCGGCGGCTTCGGCCCGAGCCTGATCCCAGTCTGCGCCGGTGGTGTAGTAGCGGCCGGTCGCCTCGCCGGCCAGGCACCAGACCACCGGCAGGGCGCCGTAGCGGGCGATCAGGTAGTCCCAGTGGTGGCGGATCGACGCCTCGCCGCAGAGCTCCAGGTAGTAGCCCCAGCAGCCCACCAGGCACGGCACCAGCCCCGACGAGACCAGGTGGGCGATTCGCTCGTCGGCCCGGTCCCACCAGGCCGGGTTCGGCGTTCCGAGCTCGTAGCCGTCCTCCCCGGCGCGCGTCCACGGGTGTCCCGCCTCGTTCTCGCCGCGCGGGTCGAACGGCGGCTGGTCCGGATACAGCCCGGCGACGATCTGGATGAGGGTGAATCCCTTGCGCACGCGGTCCGTGGTCAGCCAGCGGAAGTCGTCGGGCCACGTGAGGCGCTTGGTGAGCCCCATCCACCACGTGTCGCCCAGCCACGGGAACGGCGTCCCGTCGGCGTGCTCCAGGCACGGGTGACCGGCCGATCGGCGCAGCGGCCCGTGCCGGTAGAGCGGGTTGTCGCCTTCGTACGGGACGACCTCGACTACGCCCTGCCGATCGTGCAGACCCGTGTCGGAGGCGTCGTTGCACTCCGTCCGATAGATATGGACGCCCGGCAGCGGCGACGCGTACCGGAACGACCACCGGTCCCCGCCGCGCCAGAAGGCGGGCACGCGGCGCTCGCGGCCCTGCGGATCGCGCACCAGCGCGTGCAGGTGGACCTCCGCGTACGGGTCGGCACGCTCCACGCTGGACTCGACCGACCACTCGGCGACGGTATTGGCCGCGCACGGGTGGCGGGTCACCTCCGTGCCCTGGACAGGGCGCTCCGGCCGCCGGCCGGCATCACCGCCACTCGCGGGCGAAGCTGAACACCCGGACCAGGCGGTCGTGATCGGCGTCCGGCAGGCGGGGCTCCTCCAGGGCCCGGATGTTGGCCTCCAGGTGGTCGAAGCTGCGGGTGCCGGTCAGCACGGTCGAGACGCCGGGATGGTCGGCGGCGAACTTCATGCCGGCGCCCACCACCGACTCGACCTCGCCGTGAACGAGCCAGCCGAGGGGATCGTCGTCCGCCACCGCGTCCGGCGCCAGCGAGCCGTCCGCCTTCCAGGCGGCGATCCGCTCGACGAGCTGCTCCGGGTGCGGCAGCAGGTAGCGCGCCGGCGACATGTTCATCACCGCGACCCCGTGCTCGGCGGCCAGCGGCAGCGCCCGGTCGCGCGCGCACTGGTTGAGGATGCCGTAGCGCAGCATCGACACGTCCCAGAAGGACGGATGCCGGCTGATCGCGTCGATGGTGACCCGGTGCTCCAGGTCGTCGCCCATCCGCTCGCTGAAGCCGGCCAGGCGGATCTTGCCGGCCTGCTTCAGCCGTTCGATCGCCGGCCCGTGGCGCTCATAGACCGCGTCGTAGTCGTCCGGCTTGAGGCCGTGGATGAACATGACGTCGACGTAGTCGGTCCGCAGCCGCCCGAGGCTGGCGTCGACCGCCTGCTCGAATGCCCCCGGATCGCCGATCGGTTCGCCTTCCTGCGGATCGCTGTCGGGGCCCGTCCATCTCGAGTAAGCCCACTTGGTCGAGAGGAGATAGCGGTCCCGCGGCACGCCGGCCAGCGCGGCGCCAAGGAACAGCTCCGAGTCGCCGTAGCCCTGCGAGGTATCGATCAGGGTGATGCCGTGATCGAGGCAGCGGCGCAGCAGGCGCGTCTTGTCCGCGTCGGAGAGCTCCGCTTCCGTGAAGGTGGTGGGGCCGCCGGTGCCGAAGCTGAGCAGGCTCACCTCGAGACCGCTGCGCCCCAGGGTCCGATAGTGCATGGCGGCGCCGGGGACCCTATCCGGGCGTCATCAGGCCGAGCGCCGCACGCTGCGGATCCGCGATGAAGGCGAGGCGCCCCACGGTCGCGATGTCCTGTGCCGGCATCAACACTGAGCCGCCGGCGGCCTCCGCCGCCGCCACGGCCGCGTCGGTGTCGTCGACCTGCATGTAGGTGCTCCAGTGCGGGGGATGCCGCATCTCGCGCAGGTGCTCGGGCATCAGCATCACGCCGGCGACCGGGGTGTCCCCCGCCATGACCACCGTGTACTCGACGCCGTCCGGCATGGGGGCGGTCTCCGTGCGGACGTCCAGCAGCGCGGCCAGGAACTCGGCGGCGGCCGCTGGATCGCCGGTCAGGAGCTCGGTCCAGCACAGCGCGCCGTGCTCGGCGCGGATCTGCGCGCCGATGCTCTGCCGCGGCTGCCAGAGCGACACCACGGCGCCGGTCGGGTCCTTGATGGTGGCCATGCGGCCGGCGTCGAACACGTCGAACGGCTCGGCCAGCACCGCGCCGCCGTGCTCGACGGCGCGCACCGCGCTGGCATCGGCATCGTCCACCGTCAGATAGACGTTCCAGTGCGGAGGAATGCCCATCTGCGCCTCCTCCGGCGGCTGCGTGAAGATCCCCGCCGCGCTGGCGCCGTCGATGGTCGCCGTCGTGTAGAGCCGCTCGCCCGTCTGGTCGACCGGCATATCCCGGTAGCTCCAGCCGAACAGGCCGGCGTAGAACCCCTTGGCGGCGTCCTGATCGGTGGTGGACAGGTCGACCCACGACGGCGTCCCCTGCAGGTAGCGATCGATTCTCATGTTTACGTTCCCTCTCCCGTAGCCGGCGTGACGTCGAACCCGAGCTCGGCGGCGTTGTTGCGGATGCGCTCATCCCACGACAGGAACTCCAACTCGGACACCAGGCTACGCACCAACAGTGCGGTGGTGAGGTGGATCGCATCAAGCGAGCGGATCGGCTCGCGTGGGAATCGGCGCCGAGACCGTTCCACGACCTCACGGTCGATCGAGAACGCGATCCAGTGATCGGTGGCGGTAAAGAACTGCTCGCGCATACTGTTGACCGTCTCGGTTTCCAGTTCACCGACCGCTTCCGCACGGTGCAGGGCACGATCGCACTCGATGAGCGTCAGGTCGGAAGTAATGACCATGTCAGCGGCCAACAGCCGCTCGCGGACAGCCTCGCCGCGTTTCTCGCCGAGGAGCCATGACAGGACTGCGCTGGACTCCGCATAGAGATTCACCGTTCGCCGCGTTCTTCATCCAGCAGGCGCGTAGCGCTGCCTTCAGGAAGCACGCGGGGCATCCTGGGATACAAGTCGGGGCGATTGGGAGCTCCCATGCGTACCGTTCCGGCGCGCGCGCGTTGCTCCAATCCCGGGAACCCAGCCGCCTCCGGTGTGACCGACGGCTGGCGCAGCTCGGCGACCACCTCGCCCCGATCCGTAACCAGAATCCGTTCGCCCTCGCGAACCATCCGGATGTGCTGACTGAGCCGATCCTTGAGCTCCCGAATCCCGACCGTACGCATGCCAGCAATGTAGCCTCACGAGGCCACTTGGTGCAAGCCCTGCCGCCAAGGTCGGTGGATCTACATCAAATCGTCGATGTTCAAGGAGAGACCCTGCGCCAACGCCTTCATGGTCGACAGGGAACCGTTGCGGCTGCCGCCTTCGATCTGTGACAGATAGGCAGCGCTCACATTCGCACTGGCGGCCAGTTGCTTGATGCTGAGCCCCCGGTACTCCCGCCATACACGAACCGGGCTTTCACCGTCGAGAATGCGATCGCCGAATTCAGCCGGAATCAACTCGTCCGTACCCGCCTCGAGGTGCTGCTTCGCCTTGTCGTAAGCCCGGATATCGGCCAAGTCCTCAGCGGCTGCGCAGAGCTGCTCATAGTCCTTGAGCGGCAGAACCACCATGCGCTCTCCGCCCGGGGTGTCGATTACTTGTGCAGGGGGCATCATATGCTTCTCCTATCGATATATGCTTCCTCGCGAGCCGATCTCGAGAATCTCCAGGATGCTGCCGTTCACGTCGAACAGAATCCGCCAGTTGCCGACCCGAAGCCGGAAGCCATCTCGACCTTTGAGCTTCATCACATGGTGTGCGCGTACGTCTGGTTCGGCAGCGTAGTCAGCGATTCCGGCGCGAATCCGTCGTGCCTCGTTGGCCGGCAGTTTCCGAAGAGCGTTCAAGGCTTGCTTGCTGTACGCTACCACGCACACCCTGATAGCGTAGCTCATAGCTCGATCCTCGACAAGTGAACGCGGGACGCGATAGCCGTGTCCGGTAACCCCACGCGCTCGCCGCTACCTCCGTCAGGACGGGAGCCTGTTCAGCGTTCCCCGACAGACACCGCCGTCGCCACAAACCTCGCCTCGCTATAATCGGGCCTGCCGATGGCCTCCGATCAGCCGCTCATCGTCCAAGGCGTCGACACGCTGCTGCTGGAGGTGGCCAGTCCCCGGTTCGAGGAGGCGCGCTCCCGTCTCCTCGCCTTTGCCGAGCTGATCAAGGCGCCCGAGCACGTCCATACGTATCGGATGACGGCGCTCTCCATCTGGAATGCCCGGTCCGCCGGCGTCACGGTGGACGACATCGCCGGCACCCTGCACGAGTTCAGCCGTTACCCGGTGCCGGACGCCACGCTCGTCGAGCTCACCACCCACGCGTCGCGCTTCGGCAAGCTGCGGCTGCTCGCAGGCGACGACGGCCTGGTGCTCGAATCCCGCGACGACGAGTCCCTGGAGATCGCCCGGCGCAACCGCGACGTGTCCAAGTGGCTGGGCGACCGGACCGGCCGGCGTACGTTCCAGGTCGACGCCGAGCGTCGCGGGTTGCTGAAGCTGGCGCTGGTCCGCGCCGGCTTCCCGCCGGATGACGAGGCCGGCTACACCGCGGGGACGCCGCTGGCATTCGCATTGCGAGACACCACCCGTGCCGGGCTGCCGTTCACGCTGCGCGACTACCAGGACGAAGCGGCCCGCGCCTTCGAGGACGTCCGCCACTCCGCCGGCGGCAGCGGCGTCATCGTGCTGCCGTGCGGCGCCGGCAAGACGATCGTCGGCCTGGCCTGCATGCACGCGCTGCAGACCACCACGCTGATCCTCTGCACCAGCGTCACGGCCGCCAAGCAGTGGATCGTCGAGACGCTCGACAAGACCACCCTGACCACTGCGCAGATCGGCATCTACGCCGGCCCCGGGCGCGCGCTACGGCCGCTCACGGTCGCCACCTATCAGATGCTCACCCACCGCCGCCGCCGCGACGATCCGATGGTCAACCTGGAGGTGTTCGACCGCGCCGACTGGGGCCTGATCGTCTATGACGAGGTGCACCTGCTGCCGGCACCGGTCTTCCAGATCACCGCCGCGCTGCAGGCGCGCCGGCGGCTGGGGCTGACCGCCACCCTGGTCCGGGAAGACGGACTGGAGGAGGACGTGTTCGCCCTGATCGGGCCGAAGAAGGCCGAGGTTCCGTGGCGCGAGCTGGAGCGGCAGGGTTGGGTGGCGACCGCCCACTGCACCGAGGTGCGCCTGCCGCTGCCGCCGGCGCTGCGACTGGAGTACGCGGCAGCCTCCCCCCGACAGCAGTTCCCGATCGCGGCGCAGAATCCGCACAAACGAGCGCTGGTGCGCGCCCTCCTGCGGATCCATCGCGACGATCGCATCCTGGTGATGGCGATGTACGTCGACCAGATCAAGGGACTGGCGGACGCGCTCGACATCCCGGTGCTCACCGGGACCTCATCCCAGAAGCGACGCGACGCGCTCTTCCAGGCGTTCCGGGACGGTCAGATCCGCTGTCTGGCGGTCAGCAAGATCGGCAGCCTGGCGATCGACCTGCCGGACGCCAACGTCGCCATCCAGATCTCCGGCACCTTCGGGTCACGCCAGGAGGAGGCACAGCGCCTGGGCCGCATCCTGCGTCCCAAGAGCGACGGCACGCAGGCGCACTTCTACTCGCTGGTCAGCGCGGCCACCGTGGAGCAGGAGTTCGCGATGAACCGGCAGCGCTTCCTGTGCGAGCAGGGCTACGAGTACGCCATCGTCGACGCCCCGGCCGCGGAGCGGGTGACGACGACCTCGGTGGCCGAGGCGATCGTCGAGGCCGGCGGGACGGTGGAGCCGACCGTTTGAAGCTGCTGGACGTCGACTGGCACGAGGTCTTCGACCTGCTGCCGAAGTGGGAGGCGCTGGCGATCGGGCAGCGCCGCTTTCTGATCGATCTCAGCCTGACCACCTACGGGACCCGGAGTCCCGATGACGAACTGGTCGATGGCGTTTGGCTGGAACGGGTGCGCTCCAGGAGCGGGACGCGCTATCGGGTGCCGCGACCGCATCGGTTCTGGCTCAAGCTGTGCCGCGAGCTGTCGCGTGCGACGCCGTTTCCCGACCAAGCCGCCGCTGACCGCGACGCCGGAGCCGCGGCGTTGGAGAACTACCTGCTGCAGCACTACACAGCGCAGGAGATCGAGCAGCTCGACCGCCGGGGGACGGACGGCACGCGGCACCGGCTCGCCCGCGACATGCGCGGCGCGGATTGGTGGCGGCAGTTCCTGGACTGGAACGGCGAACCTCCCCCGACCTCGGTCTTGGACCCGCACAGCCGCTGGCAAGAGGCGTCGCCCATCGCAGTCACCACCGCCCAGGAGCTGATCGGCGCGGTGGTCGCACACGGCGGCCCGATCGCGATCACCGACCTGCTCGAGGCGACCGGCAAGCGCTCGCGCCGCGACGCGCTGGCAGCCGGGCTCGCATTCGCGTTCCGCGAGGCGCTGCTGCTGATCGACGTCGACGCGGTCATGCTGCCGTTCGTCGGCATCTGGCCGCCGATCCTCAAGCGCCTGCAACGCGGCACGCCCACATCAATCCCGGACGAGACGTTGGGCGGCGACGACCTGCTCCGCCGGCCATTCCTGATCGACGACATGGCGACGCTCCTGATGGAAGCGATCGCCGACCCGCCCAGGCTCAAGGCTCACAGCCGCGAACTGTTTGTGCGCAACGCCCGTGCGATCGGCACGGCGCTCCCCGCTCTGCCGGCGTGGATCGAGCCGGAGTTCGCGCCCTTGAATCGGGATCGACGCGTCTCACGGGCAGCGCAATTCGCGTTCTCCCTGCGGTTGGCCGCATCGCAGGGCGACTCCGGCACGAGTCTCAAGCTGGTAGTGACCGAAACCGGCCGGCAGTGGCTGATGCGCTCGGTCAAGGAGCGGCTCAAGCATATCCTCGATGTGCTGCGCGACGATGCGATGCTCTATGGGCGGGAGGATGGCCATGTCCTCGACCCGTGGTACGCCGAGGATCCCGAAGCGGTGCCGCTGGATTTCGTACCGTACGTGTACGAGATCGGCTGGTTCCTCGTCAATCCGGTGCGCGGCGTGCTCGATGCCTTCCGCGCGGTCGGCCGGGAATCGACCGTGGACCTGCGGGCGTTCGTCCACTTCCACAGCGAGCAGCGCAATCCTCTGCTGGAGCACGACGAGATCGCGTATGGCGCCGGTGAAGACGCAGAGCGGATCTGGGGATCGACGCTCCTGGCGTTCTTTTACGAGCGGCTGGTCCCGCTCGGCGGAGTCGCGCTCGGTCTCCTTGCCGACGGCGATGCAGGCTTCGTGATGACCGATATCGGCCGCTGCCTGCTGGGTGAGGTCGACGACTTCGAGCTCGACACGCCGGCTGATTCCGGCGATGTAGTCGTGCAGCCGAATTTCGAGATCGTCTTTCTGTCGCCCTCACCGATCGACCAGGTACGCGCCCGGACGTTCGCGGCACCCACCGCGGCGTTGCAAGGCCCGCAGTCGGTGGGAACGCTGTTCGTCATCGACCGGGCGTCGGTGCAGCGAGCCGTGATGGCCGGCCGGGACGCCGAGGAAGTGATCGCGACGGCCGGCGCCCTGTCCAAGCAGCGGCTGCCTGCCAACGTGAGCCGCCAGATCAGGGATTGGGCAGCCGAGGTGCGCTGGGTCGACGTGTGCCCCGCGCTGGTAGTCCACTGCGGCGACGCCGAAACCGCCGCCCGCGTGCTGGCCGCGGTGGGCAAGCGAGGCCGCCGGCTTTCGGACAGCGTGGTGGAACTGGTCGACCGCGCCGACCTGACGCCCGCGATGCGCCGCAAGCTGATCAGCCGCGGCGTGTTCGTGCGCTCCGCAGGGTGAACCGTGAAGCTGCTGGACGTCGACTGGCGCGAGGTCTTCGACCTGCTGCCGAAGTGGGAGGCGCTGAGGATCGAGCAGCGCCGCTTCCTGATCCAGCGCAGCCTGGGCGGCTACCGGGCACGAACACGGGACGACGAGCTGATCGACCTCGGCTGGCTGCAGACGGTGCCCGCGAAGAACAACCCGCGGTATACCGTGCCGCACGCGCGTCGGTTCTGGCTGAAGCTGATCCGCGAGCTGTCCCGCGCGACGCCGTTTCCCGACCAGTCCGCGGCCGCTCGCGACGCCGGCGCGTCTTCACTGCAGAACTACCTGCTGCAGCACTATACGGCGGCGGAGATCAGCCGCCTGTACCGCCGACGTCGAACCGGCGACCGGAACCGACTCGCTCACGACATGGGCCGAGTGGACTGGTGGCGGCAGTTCCTGGACTGGAACCGCGGGCCGGACGACGACGATCCGTCCCTCGATGACGACATCGGCGACCATGATCATGACGATAGGGACGAGCCGGACGACGGGGACGAGCGGCTACGCACGTTGCTCGAGACATCCGTCGACGCTCTGCACCTGTCGGTGAGATCGAGCACCTGCCTGAGGAATGCTTCCGTCGACACGATCGGTGATCTGACCCGGAAGAGAGAGGAAGAAATCGCCAAGGCCCGCAATGTCGGGCGCCTGACCCTCGCCGAAATCAGGAACAGGCTGCAAGAGCGGGGTCTGGGTCTTGGCATGACCGACGACGACTACAACGCGGCGCGCCGGCGTCTTGCCACTGCCGAATCGGTCGATTCCGAACCTGACGCTCCTCTTCGGCGCGGGCCACTCGACGCGCACGGCCGCTGGCAACAGGCGCCGCCGACCGCCGTCGCCACCGCACGGGAACTCATCGCAGCGGTGATGGCGAACGACGGACCGATCGCGATTACCGACCTCCTCGAAGCGGCCGACGAGAGTTCCCGCCGCGACCTCCTGGCGGCCGGATTGTCGTTCGCGTTCCGCGAGGCGCTGCTGCTGATCGCCGTCGACGCGGTCCTGCTGCCGTTCGTCGGCATCTGGCAGCCCATCCTCAAACGCCTGCAGCGCGGGCGGCTCACGGCACCCGCCGAGGGGGCGTTCGCCGCCGGCGAGTTGCTCAGCCGGCCGTTCCTGATCGACGACATGACAGCGCTCCTGATGGAAGCGATCGCCGAACCGCCCCGCCTCAAGGCCGGCACGCGGTCCCTGTTCGAGCGCAGCGTCCGCGCCATCGGCCGTGCGCTCTCCGCGCTGCCCGCATGCGCTACCCCTGAGTCAGCGTCGCTGAGCCCGGATCAGCGTGTCGCGCACGCGACGCGCGTCGCGTTCGAGCTGCGCTTGGCGGCAGATCAGGACGACTCCGGTGCGAAGCTCGTCGTGACGGCTCACGGCCGACAATGGCTGATGCTCCCCGTCAAGGAGCGGCTCAAACGCATGCTCGATCTGCTGCGCGACGACGCCGGGGACCGATCCTCCGCGGACCCGTACTCTTTCGACCCCTGGGACCCGCAGCATGCCGAAACGGCGCATCTGAGCTTCCTGCCGCGCACGTACGGGTCCGCCATCCGGTATTACGCCAATCCGGAACGCGGCGTGATCGATGCCTTTCACGCGATCGGCCGCGCATCGACCATCGACCTGCAGTCGTTCGTCGAATTCCACAGCGAAGAGCGCAACCCCCTCCTGGACGAGAGCGCTCGGATCCTGGACTACCGCCTGCAACGTGAAGGCTGCGAACGCCTCTGGGCAAGGACGCTCCTGACGTTCCTGTACGACCGGTTGCTCCCGCTCGGCGGCGCTGCGCTGGGACCTCTGACCGACGGCGGCGCCGGCTTCTCCCTGACCGACGTCGGCCGCTACCTGCTGGGCGAGCTCGACGACTTCGAGCTCGACGCACCGGAGGAAACCGGCGAGGCGGTCATCCAGCCCAACTTCGAGATCGTGTTCCTGTCGCCATCACCGATCGATCAGATGCGCGCTCGGACGTTCGCGGCGCCCACCGCCGCGCTGAAAAGCCCGCAGTCGGTGGGCACGCTGTTCGTCATCAACCGGGCGTCGGTGCAGCGAGCCGTGATGGCCGGCCAGGATGCCGAGCAGGTGATCGGCGCGGCGGGCCACCTGTCGAAGCAGCCCCTGCCTGCCAATGTGACCCGCCAGATCCGGGACTGGGCGGCCGAGGTGCGCTGGATCGACGTCCGCCCCGCCGTGGTGGTCGACTGCGGCGATGCGGAGACCGCCGCCCGCGTGCTGGCCGCGGTGGGCAAGCGAGGCCGCCTGCTCTCGGAAAGCGTCGTGGAGCTGGTCGACGGAGCCGACCTGACCCCCGCGGTGCGCCGCAAGCTGATCAGCCGCGGCGTCTTCGTCCGCTCCTGATGCGAAACCGAGTCCTCAGAGGCTGCACTCATCGCTCGGCGAGACCTTGAGCAAGCGCGTAGGGGCCAGTTGACCTTGCCACGGGGACCGCGCCCGTCGCACACTATGTGCCTGCAAGGCGATACAGCACACATCGAACGTGACACAAGACCTCGTGCAGCGCGATGGCTGACTTCGAAATCGTCGGGGAGGTTACCAACGTGCAATTGATCGCCAGAGGCCGGGGTATCCGAGAACTCACCAGACTCAACCGAGCCTACGGTAAATCCAACTGGCGTAAGCTGAAGGGGAACGCGACGATTCGGCTCCGCGATGGCTCCTTACGGACCGCTGAGCTTCACTGGTATGAGGGACATGGGATCGGCAAGCTCGAATACAAGCGGAAACGCTACCTGGACTAAGGCGATGAAGCAATCGCGAGTGGGACCTGCATACGTCGTGTGCATCGACGATGCGGACTACCCGGCATCGCTCGAAAAGCACAAGATCTACCGGGTGATCGACGACGACGCAGCCGCCGATAACGGAGACATGCGGATCGTCGATGAGAGCGGAGAGGACTATCTTTACCCTGCCGAGAGATTTGTAGCCATCGCCGTGCCGGCGGCAGTGGAGCGATCGTTCGCTGTGAGTTGACGTCCGTCGTGCAGCCCAGCTTCGAGCCCGCTCGCACCTGAGACACCGGCGTCAGCCGTCGGCCACCAGCACGTGGGTGACGGCACTCACCGAGGCTCTGCTTCGCGGTCTTCGCGCCGGCGCTCGCCCATCAGCCGGTCCACGGCGCTGCCGGCCTGCTTCGCGTATCCGGCACCCCGTCCACGCAGAGCGGACGCGACGCGCGCGATGTTCGGCAGCACCCGCACCTCGATCACGTGATCGCGATCCGTCGGAATCCACTCGAGCCGTGTCCCCGGCTCCATCCCCTCCATGGCCACGATCCGGGCGGGGATGGTCACCTGGTTCTTCCCGTGACCCTGGTTACCATGGGGACATTGTAATCAAGGACAGCTACATCTCAAGGAAATATCGGAGCGGTTCGAATTGAAACGTGGCGAGGTGACCACCGCACCGCATCCACCGCCCGTAGCGTTTGACACCCGCGAACGTCCGTACTAGCGTGCGCCGTCGCCACTCCTCCGCCACATGACACGGCCCCCGACGCTCGCATCGACCACGGGCGATGCGCCAGCCACCGATCCGCGCGCGTTGCGCCGCATCCACCGCCGCCAGACCCTGGAGCGCGCGCGGCGCATGCGGCAGTTCTACGTCCTGCTGGTGCCGGCGGTGGCGCTGCTGATCGTCTTCAAGTACATGCCGATGTACGGCGTCGGCATCGCGTTCGTGGACTACAACATCGTCAAGGGCATCCTGGGCAGCACCTGGAACAACTTCAAGTGGTTCAGTTGGGTCTTCAACGACTACTTCTTCTGGCGCGTGCTGCGCAACACGGTGATCCTCAGCCTGCTGCGCCTGGCGATCGGCTTTCCGGCGCCGATCATCCTGACGCTGCTGCTCAACGAGGTGCGCGTGAGCCCCTACAAACGCGCCGTGCAGTCGGTCAGCTACCTCCCGCACTTCATCTCCTGGGTGGTGCTGGGCGGCATCATCAAAGAGCTGCTGTCTCCGCAGCGCGGGGTGGTGCCGTACCTCATGGCCGCCGTCGGGCTGGAGCCCATCAACTTCCTGACCAACCCCCCGACGTTCCGGGCGCTGCTGGTGGCGACCGGTGTCTGGCAGGGTGTCGGCTGGGGTTCGATCATCTACCTGGCCGCGCTGTCGGGGATCGACCCCGAGCTATACGAGAGCGCAACCGTCGACGGCGCGAACCGGCTGCAGACCGCGCTGCGCGTGACGTTGCCGGCCCTGATCCCGGTCATGACGATCCTGTTCCTGCTGCAGATAGGCAACATCCTGGAACAGGGATGGGATCAGATCTTCAACCTGTACAACGACGTGGTGGTGTCGGTCTCCGACGTGTTCGAGACACTGGTCTACCGGTCTGGCATCGAGGGTGCCAAGTACTCTTACGCCACCGCCATCAACCTGTTCCAGAACGTCGTCGGGTTCGTGCTGCTGATCGCGGCCAACCAGATCGTGCGCCGCTACAACGAGTACTCGATCTGGTGACGTGGCGTTGACTGGCTGCACCCGAACCAGTAGGGTCGCCACCGGCGTTCCCCGGCCCGTGATGACCCTCAAGCGACACCGAACGATCGATGGCTGACCTCCCCACCGACCGACGCGATCAGCCCTCCGCGTCCCCCGCCCCGAGCGTAGGCGTCTACGACAGCTTCGGCACCGAGGAGGAGCGGTCCGCCTACCTCAAGCGCGTGCTCCGGCGACAGACCGCGCGGCGCGCGTGGCGCATGCGGGACTTCTACATCCTGCTGGCACCGGCGGTGGTGCTGCTGTTCATCTTCAAGTACATCCCCATGTACGGGATCGGCATCGCCTTCGTCGACTACAACATCGTCAGAGGTATCCTGGGCAGCACCTGGAACAACTTCAAGTGGTTCGACTGGGTCTTCAACGACCCGTTCTTCTGGCGCGTGCTGCGCAACACGGTGATCCTGGCCGTCCTGCGGACGATCTTCGCCTTCCCGGCGCCGATCATCCTGGCGCTGCTGCTCAACGAGGTGCGCGTGACCCCCTACAAGCGCGCCGTGCAGTCGGTCAGCTACCTCCCGCACTTCCTCTCCTGGATCGTCCTGAGCGGCATCGTCAGGGAACTGCTGTCGATGCAGAGCGGCGCGATCCCCTACCTCATGGAGCGGGTGGGGCTGGAGCCGTTCTCGGTGCTGACCACCCCGGAGACGTTCCGAGCCCTGATCATGATCGTCACCATCTGGCAGAGCGTCGGCTGGGGGACGATCATCTTTCTGGCGGCGCTGTCGGGGGTGGACCCCCAGCTCTACGAAAGCGCGGCCATCGACGGCACCAACCGCTGGCAGAACGTCATCCACATCACCATCCCTGCGCTGGTGCCGGTGATCACGATCTTGTTCCTGCTCAGCGTCGGCAACATCCTGGAGTTCGGCTTCGACCCGATCTTCAACCTGTACAACTCCAACGTCTACGAGAAGGTCGACGTGTTCGAGACGCTGGTGTACCGCTCCGGCATCGAAGGGGCGCGCTACTCCTACGCCACCGCCGTGCAGCTCTTCCAGAACGCGGTCGGCTTGGTCGTCCTGGTCGGGGCCAATCAGATCGTGCGTCGCTACAGCGAGTACGGGGTCTGGTAGGAGATACGCATGGCGAATCCGTTGGTCAGAGTGACGCCGCTCGGTCGCGCGTTCGACGTCGCCAACTACCTGTTCCTCGGACTGTTCGCGCTGTCGATCCTGTATCCGTTCTGGACCGTCGTCACCACCTCGCTGGCGTCGCCGGCGTCGTTGCCTGGCCGAGGGCTGCACCTCTGGAACGACGAGTGGCGTACGGAGGCGTGGGCATTCATGTTCAGGGAGCACGCTGTAGGGACCGCCTACCTGAACACGTTGCACCGCGTCGTGTTCGGCACCACCTTGACGCTGTTCGTCACCTTCTGCGCCGCGTACGCGCTCTCGAAGCGCAACCTGCCCGGGCGAGGGGTGATCACCTTCCTGCTCGTGTTCACGCTGTTCTTCCAGGGAGGCATCATTCCCACCTACCTGCTGGTGCGGAACCTGGGCATGATCAACTCGCGCTGGGTTCTGGTGGTCCTCCCTGCGATCGCGGCGTTCAACATCATCATCACGCGCAACTTCATCATGACCATCGACCAAGCGATGGAGGACTCCGCGGTGATCGACGGCGCCAGCTACTGGCGCATCATGTTCAGCATCTTCATCCCCTTGTCGAGGCCGGTGCTGGCCGTCATCGCGCTGTGGACGGTGGTAAACCACTGGAACGCGTGGTTCGACGGGCTGATCTACATCACCGACAAGGACAAACGCATTCTGCAGCTCCTGCTGCGCGACATCGTGCAGCGCCTGCAGGGCTTTCAGACCGACGATTCCATGCAGCGCCTGATAGAGGAGCTCCGCGCGCAGGGGATCGAGCCGGACTGGGCGCGCATCCCGCACCGATCGATCCAGGCCGCGACCACGTTGATCACCATCGGCCCGGTGGTGCTGTTCTACCCTTTCGTTCAGAAGTACTTCGTGAAGGGCGTCATGCTGGGATCGGTGAAGGGATAGTTCCAGCAAACTCGCTGTCGAACCACCGAGCTTCGGCCGTGTGGGAGTCAGCCTTGTTCGTCCTCGCCTGATCACCGACGGGCTCGGTCGCATGTCGGTTCTCGCGGCGTCCGTATAAGCACATCGACGCGCGCCGTCAGCCTTGTCGGTGCCGCCGCGTTGAAATTGGGAGAAGGCCGGAGTCCAGTACCGGCTCCTGGCGAGAGCCCATACCGGGCGCAGCAATGACGAAGGGACGGCCATGATGGCCGTCCCTTCTCAGATCTGAGCAGCCAGAGGAAGGCTGCTCGTTCCGAATGCTTGCGCCTAACTGTTAGCGACGCACCCGGAATCACCGCAGGTCACGCCGACGGAGTTCAGCTCTGCGACCGTGTACTGCAGCTTGTTCAGCTCGGCGTTGATCTCAGCCATGCCGGCAGCGTTGAGCTGCGCGATGTACTTCGGCCACTCGGCATCGATGTCGACGTCGGTGGTCATGGCCTTGTACATGAACTCGCCGTGGATCGTGTCCAGAGCGCCCTTGTACTGCGAGCGCAGCTCATTGTGCTGGGTCTCGTTGAACACGTCCTCCTTGTACATGCGGATCAGGTGGGTGGTGCCAGCACCGCCCGCACCGCGCCACTGGTTGTAGGACTTGAGCGGCTCCCACTGGGTGTTGCCGGCGTAACCGAACAGCCGCGTGTAAAACCCATTATTGTCGAAGTAGTGGGCTACGCCGTCGGCATAGAGCGCTTGGTAATCCACGGTGGTGCGGACCGCCACGCCGCCGGCACGGGCAGCGTCGATCCCGTCGTCCGTGCAGATTGCGGGACCCTCGACGTTGTAATGAACGCCCTCGATTCCGTAGTCTGAAAACAGCAAGCCTTCACAGGTGCTGGTCGTGTAGTCGAAGAGCTGCAGGATCGTGGCCAGCTTCTCATCGGAGACGTCATGGCGTACGACGAACCACTCGCCCGGGCCGCCCAGCGGCAGCGCCGTGTTCTCGTGACGGAGCCCGTAGGTCCCGTCCGGAGCGGTCACCGCATGCACCTGCAGCTCCTGAAAATCCGGGTTGTTGACACGGGCCAGACAGCCGACGACCGGATTGGCCGGACCTTCAGGCCTATTCCAGCATCCCTGGGCGCCGCGTCCGTACATCGCGACCAGGCCTGCACCGACCTTGTCATCAAACGCGGGGCGGTCGAATGCCGGGATCTCGCTGTCCAGGATGCCCTTCTGAAACCAGCGCTGCAGGGTCTCCAGGGCGGTCTTCATGTTGTCCCAGCCGTAGTGGATCGTAGCGCTGCCGTCGGCGGCGGAGTGAACCCACCATGACTCCGAGGCGACGCCGTATGCCTGGCACACCGCACCGAACGACCACCAGTAACACGGCCTGCCCTCACGGGGCCAGCCGCTGTAGCCGATGGTCCGGCCGCCGCCGACCGGGTCGGCCGCGACGATCGCTTCCAGAGCCGCCTCCACGTCGACGATGTTCGGCGTGTTGTAGCTGATGAACCAGTGGCCGGGGTCGAGCCCGGGATTGCCGTCGAGCACGCCTTCCGGACTCTCGGGGCTCGACTCCATGTCCTGGGACACGCCCAGCGCCTCGCGCGCGCCGACCATGCCCAGCCAGTCGTAGCGGAAGTTGACCGCCGCGCCGGCACCGGCCTGGTGCGCATAGCCGCGCGGGATGCCGCGCAGGGCGGACGCATCGCCGGGGACCGCCGACATCAACCAGGCGCCCGGACCGATCGTGTCCCAGTCGCGCGCCAGGTTGGGCGCGTGCTCACGGATCATGTCCACCGGAATCGAGCGATACGCACCCGCACCGTACCACTGGTCGTGATTCGTCCAGGAATACATGGCGTCCGGGTGCTCGTTGGCGCCGATCATCAAGTCCATCGTCTCCTGCGGGCGGCGGGACAGGTTGGAGTCGGTGATCTTGATGTTGAACTTCTCTTCCAGCGCGAGCTGGATCGGGTTGCCTTCGACGACCAAGTCGCCGAAGAGGCCCTGAAAGCTGATCTCCATCGGACCTTCCGCCATCGACTCTTGCGAGCCTTCGGCGGTCGCCACAAAGGCGGATCCAAGGACGAAGCCCAGGGTAAGAAGCGAGATGAGCAGTTTTCTCATCGTTCTGCGAACCTCCCTTTCACGTGGGGTTGGTATGAGATTGTGCCCATCGGCCCGAAGAGCCTTCCGGGCATCCGGGAGAAGCTACCCGTCTGCGCTCCAAGCGTCAAGGCGCGCGCTCAGTCAGTCGGCCGTCGTGACTCAATCGGACCGCAGACGGGCGAGGAATCGGTCCAGGGCGTCGCGGAGCGCAGGCCGGAGTCCCGGCGCCGTTGCGGCAAGCGCGAGGACCCGGTCTGCATCGAGCTCCGTGTCGTACGCGTGACGAAAGAAGTGACGGAATCCGCGCAGTTCGTTCAGGGTCTCCGCCAGCTTCCCGGCGAGGAACGCGGGCCGGACGCCGGTGATCTCCGCCTTCATGCGGCGCAGCAGATCGACGTGATAGGTCACGCCGAAGCAGCGCCAGGCGTTGATCATCCAACGACCTGCACTCCGTGCCGCCGAAACAGATCCGGAACCGGGTGCCGATCCAGGTCGATCACGTCCACCACGCGTCCGGAGGCATCCTCGACCAGACGCATGACGGCAAGCGGGTCGCCGCGTCGAGCACTGACGTGTCGAACGCCATGGCAGTCCCGCCGACGAGTCTACCCCGCGTCGCCTTCGTCCGTCAGTTGCGGTCGTGGGTGGCGTCCGATGAAGGCGATCCGTGTCGTGAGTTCCATTTTGAGCGTCATAACGGAATCTTGATGGACATTTTGCGGATAGTGCGTCAGGCGCTTCTACGGCGCTGCCCCCGAACGGCTGCGAGCGACGATCGCCGCGAACCCGGGCAGGCGCCCGATCGTCATAGACGAGGTGCAGCGGGTGCCCGAATTGCTGCCCGTCGTCCATCAGCTCATCGAGCTCGACAAGAGCGTAGCCTTCGTCCTCACCGGCTCCAGCGCTCGAAAGCTCCGGCGGACCAGCGTCGATCTCCTGGCCGGCCGAGCGGTGCTGACCACCATGCATCCGTTCCTGGCGGCGGCCTGTACGCGCTGGAAGTCAAGAATAACGCAACGGTCCATCCGGGAGACCTGACCGGACTTCGCTCGTTCGTCCGGGACTATCCGGAAGCGACGCCGATCCTGCTGTATCGGGGACGCCGTGTTCTGGAACGCGACATCCTGTGCCTCCCGTCCGACACGTTTCTGCGCTCTCACCCCGGCGCGGTCGTTCTCGGAGGTGATCTCCGTCGCCTTAGGCGGCTGCACCGCGCGCTGCTTGACGCCGAATTCCAGCCGAGACCAGCATCGCCGGCGTCATGGCCGATCAGGTTATCCAGCCGCAGGGTGAGGAGTCATTCGAGCGTTCGCTGGCCGAAGTCCGCCGACATCGGGCGCATGATGCGCTCCGCGGAATTCAGCGAGACGCGGCACGGCGTGGTCGGTCGAGATTCAGCGACGATTGCACCGCTTGGACGCGGGTGTAGCCGGTACCGTCCCGTGGGCGGAGGCGCGTCGGCGAATTCTCGCAGCCGCGGGTCGTGACGCGGGAAATTGAGTATCTCGACGGCGCCCTGGCCGAAGCGGAGACGCTACACGCGGCCGCCCCGCATCGCGGCGCTCCACCTCGTGCTACAGTGTCACCGCCGTGCCGAGCCGCCTCTCCGTTGCTTCCGACGTCGACCGCGGAGTACGCACCGCGGACGAGTTTCTGGCGTGGCTCACTCCCGGGCGCTTCGCCGACCTCATCAATGGAGAGATCCACATGTTGGGGCGCGTCATTCCAGAACCTCGCTGAGCTGCCAGTAGCTCGAACGCGCGCACGAACCTGTCGTGGACGTGCGACGCACGTTCGACGCCGTCCCCATGCGCGACGTAGAGAAGGATCTCGCCGAGATCAGCTTCCGCGGTTTCGGTGAGCTGGTAGCCGGCCTTCAATCCGGCCGCGCCTCGAGCTGCTCACGCAAGCGCCGCATTGCAGTTGGTCCGTCGGTCACGCGGCCGTCCTGGCAGTCCCGCATCGCCGCTTCAACCAAGCCACGGAAGTGAACCCGAGCCCGCTCTTTCAGATCCGCAGGAAGCTGCTCCGCCTCCTTTTCGCTCAGGCCGTCGTAAATCCACTTTTCCAAGAGGCGGCGATGCTCGCTCCGCTCGAGCAGGCGCAGTCCATCCCTGACCACTTCGCTGGCGGTTCGATAGCGCCCGGCCGACACCAACGCGTCCACGAAGGCATCCTGGTGTGGCGGCAGGGAGACGTTTCTAGTCTGCCGGTCAGCCATAGCGCCAGTATCGCGAAAGATCGGGAGGCTTGTCAATATTCGCCACAGATTAGCGGCGGAGTGGTCGGGCTGCCCGTCAGACGAACGTGGGCTTACGGGTGCGTGACCAGACCACCGGATTCTGAGACTCGTCGTCGAGCAGACTGCCGACCTGGAGGCGGGCGACCTGCTCGTCGGTGAGGATGTTGCGCTCACCGTTGTAGGTCGTCCCGTCCGGCATGTACGCGCAGGTCATGGCGCGCCGCCAGCCCGGCGTCATGTTGGGGCCGGCGCCGTGCACGAGCATGCCGTTGAACACCGCGGCCGAGCCGGGCTCCAGCTCCATCGGCTCCGCCTCCCGGTCGGCCAGCTCCGGGTACTTCTCGAACACCTGGTCCATGTTCTCCGTGATCGGGAACGGCTCGAACCGGGTCACCCGATGCGAGCCGGGGATGAACCACAGGCAGCCGTTGGGGATGGTCGCCGGGTCCATCGCGATCCAGATCGACACCGCGTGCCGGGAGTGGAACGACCAGTTCGGCCCGTCGGCTTCCCAGCTCCTCCACCCCGCCGGTGACTGCGTCGGTGACCTCCGCCAGCTCGTCCGCGGACAGAAGCCGGTCCAGGCGCAGGAATCCCCGCTCGCGGTACCGCTCGATCTGCTGCGCTTCCAGGCTCGTTCTCATCCTCTCACCTCCCATCATAGCGCCGGGCCGCCGGTGCGCTACACTGTCGACCGGCCATCCCATGAAAGCACTGGTCAAGGAGGCGGCGGGCCCCGGGCTGACGCTGGCCGAGGTGCCGGAGCCCGCGCCCGGCCCCAAGGAGGTCCTGGTCCGGGTCATCAAGGCGGCGGTGTGCGGGACCGATCTCCACATCTACCAATGGGACGAGTGGGCGCGGAGCGTCATCGAGCCGCCGCTGGTACTGGGCCACGAGTTCGTGGGCGAGGTGGTCGCGCTGGGCCCCGGCGCGACGCTGCACCGGGCCGGCGACCGGGTCTCCGGCGAAGGGCACATCACCTGCGGCCTGTGCCGCAACTGCCGCGCCGGCAAGCCGCACCTGTGCCACCTCACCAAGGGGGTGGGCGTCCACCGCGACGGCGCCTTCGCCGAGCTGGTGGTGATGCCGGAGAGCAACCTGTGGCCGATCCACGACAGCATTCCGACCGAGATCGCCGCCTTCCTCGACCCGCTGGGCAACGCCGCGCACTGCGCCCTGTCGTTCGACCTGGTCGCCGAGGACGTGCTGATCACCGGCGCCGGGCCGATCGGGGTGATGGCCGCGGCGATCTGCCGCCACCTGGGAGCCCGCCACGTGGTCGTCACCGACGTCAACGACTACCGGCTGGAGCTGGCGCGCCGCATGGGCGCCTCCCTTGCCGTCAACGTGACGCGCGACTCGGTGGAGGACGCCGTCGCGCAGCTCGGCATGTCGAATGGCTTCGATCGCGGCATCGAGGTGTCCGGCAGTCCCGACGCGTTCCGCAGCATGCTGGCCAACATGTACAACGGCGGCCAGATCGCCCTGCTCGGCTTCCTGCCGGCCTCCACCACCATCGACTGGAACCAGGTGATCCTCAAGAGCCTGCTCATCAAGGGCATCTACGGGCGCGAGATGTACGAGACCTGGTACAAGATGACACAGATGCTGCGCAGCGGACTGGACGTGTCGCCGGTGCTAACGCACCGGCTGGCCCTGGGCGACTTCGAAGAGGGCTTCGCGGCCATGGCCGCCGGCCGTTGCGGCAAGGTCGTTCTGGACATCTAAGGAGTAACCGCCTCATGGCAACCATCGACAGCGTGATTCAGCCCACCCTGGAGCAGATCCGGGACGCCGGCCTGTACAAGGACGAACGGATCATCACCTCCCCGCAGGGCGTGGCGATCCACGTAGGGTCCGGCGAAGCGGTGCTCAACTTCTGCGCCAACAACTACCTGGGCCTGTCCAGCGACCCCGCGGTGATCGACGCGGCCGCCGACGCGCTGCGCACGCACGGCTTCGGGCTGTCCTCCGTGCGCTTCATCTGCGGCACGCAGGACCTGCACAAGCGGCTGGAGCAGGCGCTGGCGCGCTTCCTGGGGACCGACGACGCCATCCTCTACACCTCCTGCTTCGACGCCAACGGCGGCCTGTTCGAGACGCTCCTCCAGGAGGGCGACGCGGTGCTCTCCGACGCGCTCAACCACGCGTCGATCATCGACGGCATCCGCCTGTGCAAGGCGGCGCGCTACCGCTACGCGCACGCCGACATGGACGACCTGGAGGCAAAACTGAAGGAGGCGGCCGGCGCGCGGCTGCGGCTGATCGCCACCGACGGCGTGTTCTCCATGGACGGCGACATCGCCCCGCTTGACCGCATCGTCGAGCTGGCGCGCGCGCACGACGCGCTGGTGATGGTGGACGACTCGCACGCCACCGGCTTCATCGGCGCCACCGGCCGCGGCTCGATCGAGCACTGCGGCGTGCTGGGCGAGATCGACGTCATCACCAGCACGCTCGGCAAGGCGCTCGGCGGCGCCTCCGGCGGGTTCACCGCCGCGCGCGGACCGATCGTGGAGTTGCTGCGGCAGCGCTCACGGCCGTACCTGTTCAGCAACTCGCTGCCGCCGTCCCTGGCCGCAGCCGGCCTGGCGGTGCTGGAACGGCTGGACGAGACCACGGAGCTGCGCGACCGGCTGGCCGAGAACACCGCCTACTTCCGGGACGCCATGACCGCCGCCGGCTTCGACATCCGGCCCGGCGTACATCCGATCGTGCCGATCATGCTGTACGAGGCGCGGCTGGCGCAGGCGATGGCCGCCGACCTGCTGGCCGAGGGGATCTACGTGGTCGGCTTCTCCTATCCCGTGGTGCCGGAGGGGCAGGCCCGCATCCGCGTGCAGATCTCGGCCGCGCACGAATCAGCCCACCTGGACCGGGCGATCGATGCGTTCACCCGCGTGGGCCGGCAGCGCGGGATCATCGAATAGGCGGTCGGTTGCTACCGCTCCCAGTATGCCTTGAGCGCCGTCAGCCCCTCCCGGGCATCGTCCGCGTCGATGCCGGAGTAGGCGAAGCGCACGTACATCCGCTGCTCGCCGGGGAGTTCGCGCCCGAAGTGGGTGCGCGAGCAGAACGACACCCCGGTCTCGCGGAGCGCGTCGGTGCGGAAGGCATGCGCGTCGTCATAGCCCAGACGCCGGTAGACGCCGGTGACGTCCACGAACAGGTAGAAGGTGGCGGTAGCGCGATGGACGCTGACGCCGTCGATGGCGTTCAGGCCGTCGACCACCACGTCACGGCGCTCGCGCAGCGTGGCCAAAATCTCGCGTGCCCCGGACTGGTCACCCTGCAACGCCTCCACGCCGGCGTGCTGGACGAACCCGCAGGTGCACGACTCGTGGTTGGTGTTGAGCCTGGTGATCAGATCGATGACGCGGGCCGGGCCGATCGCGGCGCCCAGCCGCCAGCCGGTCATCGCGTAGGTCTTCGAGAAGGTGTAGCCGATCACGGTGCGCTCGACCATCTCCGGTTCGGAGACCAGGCTGCGGCTGCTGCCGCCGTAGCGGATGTCGAAGTACGGCTCGTCGGACAGCACCCACAGGTCGCGTTCGCGGGAGATCCCGGCCAGCCAGGCGATCTCGTCGGCCGATGCGTCGGCGCCGGTGGGGTTGTGCTGGCCGTTGACGATCAGCACGCGGGTCGCGTCGCTGAGCGCCGCTTCCACCGACGCGCGGTCGATGCGGAAGCCGTCGGCCTCCTCGACGTAGGCGTAGGGGCGTCCGCGTCCGCCCAGGAAGTCGACCTGCGACTCGTAGATCGGGTATCCGGGGTTGGGGTACACCACCTCGTCGCCCGGATTCATCACGCTCATCAGCAGCTTGCCGATGATCGGCTTGGCTCCCGGCTGCACCGACACGTGCTCGGGGCCGTAGCTCACCCCGCGCGCCGCACCGATCTCCTTCGCCAGCGCCTCGCGCAGCTCCGGGATGCCGGGAGCGGGCGTATAGCCGGTCTTGCCGTCCCGCATGGCCCGCTCCGCGGCCTCGATGACGTTGAGGGGCGTGCACAGGTTGATGTCGCCCAGGTGGAACGGATAGACGCGGTGGCCGTGCGCCGCCCACGCCGCCGCGTCGGCAGAGACCGCGAACGCGGTCTCCGTGCCCAGCCGGCCCATCGCCGACGCCGTCGGCCTCGACTGACTAGACGGAGGTGAACCCATAGCGCTCCACCACCTGCTCGTCGATCTCCACCCCCAGGCCGGGGCTGTCCGGCACCGTCACCCAGCCGTCCCGCTGCTCGAACGGCTCCCGCACCAGTTCGTGCTGCAGCGGGCTCGGCACCGGCTTGAGCTCGAAGACGATGTAGTTGGCGCCGGTCGCGGTCGCGTGGATGGACGCGGCGGTGTTGATCGCGCTGCTCCAGGAGTGGGCGTTGAAGAACAGGTGCGCCTGCGCGGTGAGGTCCATCACCTGCTTGTAGCCGGTGATGCCGTCCGCGCGGCCGGGATCGACCAGGTAGACGTCGGCCACGCCCAGCTCGATCAGCCGCCGATAGTCCGAGGCTTGCCACGAGCGCTCGCCCGCCCCGATCTGGGTCTGGATCGACTGCCGCAGGTGCTGGTAGGCGGCGATGTCCTCAGGCTGGAACGGATCCTCCAGCCAGCGCAGGCCGTACTCCTCGAACGCGCGCGCCATGCGCACGCCTGAGGCATAGTCCCAGCGGGTCTTGTGGCCCACGTCGACGATGAAATCGACCTGCTCGCCGATCGTCTGCCGCACGGTGCGCACGTAGGCGATATCTCGCTTGGGATCGACCCCCAGCGCGGCGTCGCCGGTCTTGCCGAAGCCCACCTTGACCGCCGTGTAGCCACTGTCGGCGTGCGCGGCCAGCTCGTCCGCCAAGTCCTGGAGGTCGCCCTTCGAAGGGTGCGTGCTGGCGCAGGCGCGCAGGCGGTCGTGGACCTTGCCGCCGAGCAGGCGGTGCACCGGCTGCCCCAGAATCTTGCCCTTGAGGTCCCAGAGGGCGACATCCAGGGCGCTGACCGCGAAGTTGGCCATGCCGGTGTCCCCGTACCACCAGTCGTGCGCCTTCATGGCCGCGAACAGCGCGCCGTTGTCGAGGGGGTTCTTGCCGAGCAATACCGCCGGACCGAGTCCCTGCTCGATCAGCACCTTGACCGCCAGCGCCGCCTCCGGCCACTGCGAGATGCACTCGCCCCAGCCGACGTGGCCGGAGTCGGTGGTGACGCGGGCCAGCGTGACGTGGCGCCACATCATGCGGTCGTTGGGCTCCTGATAGCGCTGCGGATAGGCGCGCACCTCGACGATCTTCATCTCATCTCACCCCGATTCGCCGGATCCGCCCGGCATGATTCAGTCCGGCATGAAGGAGCCGCCGTTGATGTCGGTGGTGGCTCCGGTGATGTAGGTGTTCGCATCGGAGGCCAGGAACAGCACGGCACGGGCGATCTCCTGCGGCGCGGCCAGCCGCTTCAGGGGGATCACGTCGACGGTCGCCTGCTGGTCCTCCGGCGGCAGCATGCGGATCAGCCGCGTGTCCACGGCGCCGGGCGCCACCGCGTTGACCAGGATGCCGTCCGGGGCGTGATGGCGGGCGAATCCCTTGGTCATCGAGATGATGGCGGCCTTGCTGGCGGCGTAGACGGTGACGCGGTGCATGCCGCCGGTGCGCGCCCCGACCGACGTCATGTTGACGATGCGGCCCCAGCCGGCGCGCCGCATGGCCCGGCCGGCGGCCCGGCTCAGGAAGTACACGGACTTGAGGTTGGTGTCCATGATCCGGTCGTAGTCGGGCTCGGTCATGTCGGGGATGTCGATGCGCGGGCAGATCGCCGCGCAGTTGACCAGGATGTGCACCGCGCCGTGCCGTCGCTCGGTCTCCTCCGCCAGACGGTCGCAGTCGGCCGGCTTGCCGACGTCCGCCGCGATCGAGTCGGCCCTGTTCGAGTCGGTGCTGTGGCCGGCGTCGCGGATCCGGGCCGCCTGAGCCTCGGCCAGTTCCCCTTCGATGTCGCTGACCATCACCGTCGCGCCGGCATCGGCCAGCGTCTCCGCGATCGCGGCGCCGATGCCCCGCGCCGCTCCGGTAACGATCGCGACCCTGCCGTCGACGCGCATGGCAGTCCTCATGCGGTCCGGCCTACGGCGTGTTGGCCAGCAGGAAGTCCCGCATCAGGATCGTCTCGGACACGTTGTCGACCTCATTGTTGCGCTCCCAGTCCTGCCAGACGTACTCGACGCCGACCCAGCCATGGTAGTCGGCGGCGTCCAGTGCACGCAGCACGCGCGCGTAGTCGATGACGTTCTCCGTGAGCTTGACCTGCAGCCGTCCCCGCGCCGCGCCGCGGGCGTGGAAATGGGACGCGTGCGGGACCAGCTTCTCCGCCTCGCTGTCGGGCAGCCCGTCGCGGGTGAAATGGGTGTAATCCAGGGTGAGGGTCAGCCCCGGCGTCATCTCCACCAGCCGTAGCGCCGCGTCGGGATCGGGGACGATCGAGCCGACATGCGCCTCCACGCTCACCGTGACGCCGCTGCCGGCCGTCCGTTCGAGCCGCCACGACAGCTCCTCGGCCGCGCGCGCCAGCGACGTTTCGGCCGACTCCCCTTCGAACTCGATCCCCGGCAGGATCGTCATGTGGCTGGTGCCGCAGAGCTGCACGAACTCCAGCGTGCGCTCGAACAGCTCGCGTGAGCCGTGCCGCTCGGCGGCGTCGGGGTGGTTCACCGTCATGGTGTCGAAGCCGGCGGTCTGCAGGAAGATGTCCGCGATCGCCAGCCCCTTGTCGGTCACCCGGGCTACCAGGTCGGCCGATGACGCCTTGGGGTCGGCCAGCACCTGGCTGGGGTACAGGTGCGAGCGGTCCTCGAACAGACCGATGTCTACCCCGGTCAGCCCGAGCATGGCGATCAGCGTCAGCGAGTCGTCATGCGACAGCAGGGGAAAGGTGAAGTCCGCGCCGGCCAGTTTCAGTTCGATGCGCACAGTCTACCCGAGGTCGCCCTCGCGTGCATCCACCCAAGTGCTCTCATGGCGTAATGACGTGGCCCGGTCCCTGGGGATGTGCGACCATCGCGGGCGTCATGGCATCGATCGACTGGGTTCGGCGGATCTACGGCGACGGGTGGCACAACGCGTTCACCGACATGGTGGCATGGCGCGGCCGGTACTACGTCTGCTTCCGCAACGGACTCACGCACGTCAGCCCGGAAGGAAAGATCGCGGTAATCTCAAGCGGCGACCTGCACGACTGGGGCAGACGCGCGGTGCCGATCAACACCACCGGCGACGACCGCGATCCCACGATCGCCTGCTCGCACGATCGGCTGTTCCTCTACTCCGGCTCCAGCTACTGGTCGGGGCTCACCTCCCGCTACGACGACGACGGGACACGCATCCTGCGCAACTGGTGCTCGTACACCGACGACGGCGTGACCTGGTCGGAGCCGCGGCAGGTGTATCGGGAGGGGTTCTGGCTATGGCGCGTCGAGCGGTTCGGCGAGGAGTTCTACGCGCTGGCCTACGGCCGCCGGGGTGGCGGCAGCGACGGTGAGGATACCGAGGTGCGTCTGCTGCGCTCCGCCGACGGGCTGGAGTGGCAGGACGTGTCGATCGTCGGCCCTGGCAACGAAGCCGCCTTTCGCATGACTCCCGCCGGAGCGCTGGAGGTGCTGATCCGCGGCGCCGATGAGGCGACGTCGACCGTGGCCACTGCCGATCCGCCGTACCGGCAGTGGCAGACGCGGCCGATCGGCGACGTGGTCCCCGGCCCCAACCTGATCGAGCAGGGCGATGCGCTGTACGCGATCGGCCGGCAGCATCTGCGCGGCGCCGACGGCGCCATCACCGACCGGCGCACCTCCATCTGGCGCATCGACGGCCCCCGCGAGCACGTGCTGGACCTCCCGTCGAGCGGCGACACCTCATACTGCGGCGTGGTGGAGCGCGACGACGGCACGGTGCTGATCAGCTACTACTCGCAGCACGAGGTCGCCTACGGGGAGAAGCACTACACCTACCCCGACAACATCTACCTGGCACAGATCCGCCTGTAGCCGCAAGACGCTCGCAGGTGAGCTTGGTCTTCCGATCGACGACGATCACGATGGGGGCCCTCAGCCTACCACGTGCGCCTCAGCGCAGCGGCGGGGTGTGGATGGCGAGCAGCTCGACTTCCGAGTCGGCTTCGAGCGAGTGTTCCAGGCCGGGCGGGATGGAGACGCCGCCGCCGGCGCGCAGCTCGGTCGCCGCGCCCTGGCAGAGCAGCCGGCCCGAGCCGCGCAGCACGTAGGCGGTCTCGGTCTCCACGGGATGGGTGTGCGGGTCGATGCGGCCGCCGGCCGCCACCCTGACGCGCATCAGGCTGAATGCGCCCGCCGGATGGGCGGCTCCCGGCTGCAGGTCCTTGATGTCGATCGGCGGGAACAGCGGGTGCGCCTGCCAGTCGACGGCGTCCGAATCGAAGAAGACCGGTGCGTCCGCCCGGCTCACCGCCCCGCCGCCCGGTGGGTCCTTGCTGATGCCCTTTGTGTCCATCCTGCTGCCGGCGTCACCCCGCCGCCGCCCGCTGCACGTCGCGATCGGTGATCTTGCCGCCCGGCCCGGTGCCGGTGACGGTGCCCAGGTCGACGCCCAGATCCTCGGCCAGCCGTCTGGCCCGTGGCGAGGCAACCGGTCCCGCCGATGTCGGCGCGGCCGACGGTGCCGCGGCCGGCGCGCCCGCCGCCGGCGCGGCGGCCTGCGACCCACCGGCGGTGCGCGCGAACGGATCGACCTCCGGGATCGGCTCGGCCGGATCGCCCACCAACGCGACGATGGTCAGCGGCGGCACCTCGGTACCCGCGGGGATGAGCTGCCGCCGCAGGGTGCCCGCGACCGGCGCCTCCACCTGCACCAGCGCCTTGTCGGTCTCCACCTCGCAGATCGCCTGCCCCTGCTCGACCCCGTCGCCTTCCTGCACCAGCCAGCGCTCGACGATGGCGACCTCCGTCGTCTCGTCCAGCTTGGGGATGACCGCCTCGACCATGCGCGTCAGGCGAACACGTCGGTGGTCAACGCCGACGGCGGCGGATAGGGCGCGGCGATCGCCGCCTCGGCGGCCCGTTCGACCTCCGCGCGGGCCTCATCGCGGATGCGCTCGGCCACCGCGGCGTCAAGCGCCCCTTCGGCGATCGCCAGCTCGGTGAAGCGCGGGATGGGATCGGTCTCCCGCCACTTCTCTGCACCCTCGCCGCCGGCAGCCACCGCGCTGTGCCGGGTCCAGCGGACCGTCTTGGCCTCGATCAGCGTGGGGCCGTCGCCCGCCCGCGCCCGCTCGACCGCGTCGGCCGCAGCCCGGTGTACCGCATCGTAGTCGCAGCCGTCCACGTGCACGCCCGGCAGGCCGAATCCCTTGGCCCGGTCCGAGATGCGCGCGACGCTCACCGCCTGCGTGTAGTGGGTGGAGATCGCGTACTCGTTGTTCTCGCACACCAGCACCAGCGGCAGCTTCCACAGCGCGGCCATGTTCAGGGTCTCGTAGAACACCCCCTCGCAGGAGGCGCCGTCGCCGAAGAAGGCGACCGTGACCGCGTCGCCGCCGTCGATGCGCGTGGCCAGCGCGATGCCGCCGGCCATCGGGATCTGACCGGAGACGATGGCGTTGCAGCCGAACAGCCGGTCGCCGACGTGGCTGAAGTGCATGGAGCCGCCCTTGCCCTTGCACAGGCCGCTCTCCTTGCCCAGCAACTCGCCCATCATGGCGCTCACGTCGCAGCCGGCGGCGATCGCGGCGCCGTGGCCGCGGTAGGTGGCAAGCACCGTGTCGGTCGGCCGCAACGCCGCGCACACGGCCAGCGCGGTCGCCTCCTGGGCGATGTAGGGATGGGTCGAGCCGCGGTAGCGGCCCTCGCCGTACAGGCGGATCGCCGCCTCCTCGAAGTGGCGGATCAACCACATCCGCCGCAGCACCTCCACGCGCTGCTCAGCTACGGGTTGCTCAACTGAGGGTTGTTCAACCCAAGGCACGGCATGCCTCCACCAGCTCGTCCGTTCCCGGAAAGAGCTGCGCCTCCAGCGGCTGACTGGCAGGAACGGGATTGTCCAGCGCGGCGACCCGCCGCACGGGCGCTTCCAGATGATCGAAGGCGAGCTCCGTGATCTGCTGCGCGATCTCGGCGCCGGCGCCGCCGGTCTTGTGCGCCACGTGGGCGATCACCACGCGGCCGGTCTTGCGCACAGACTCCACGATCGTGTCGATATCCAGCGGCGCCAGCGTGCGCGGATCGATGATCTCCACGCTGATGCCGTCCGCCGCCAGCGCGTCGGCAGCCTCCACCGCGCGCGGCACCATCGACGCCAGCGCCACGACGGTGACGTCGCTGCCGGTGCGGACCACGTGCGCTTCTCCAAACGGGATCAGGTACTCCTCATCCGGGACGTCGACGCGGCTGGGGTAGAGGCTGATGTTCTCGATGAACAGGACCGGGTTGGGGTCGCGGATCGCGGTCTTGATCAGCCCCTTGGCGTCGTAGCCGTTGGACGGCATGGCGATACGCAGGCCGGGCACGTGCATGAACCACGCCTCCAGGCTCTGCGAGTGCTGGCTGCCGAAGCCGAGGTTGGCGGCCACCGGAGCGCGCACGACGAGCGGCACCGACACCTGCCCGCCCCAGAAGTAGCGGAGCTTGGCGGCCTGGTTGACGATCGGGTCCATGGCGAAGGTGACGAAGTCCATGAACTCCAGCTCGGCCACCGCCGGCTTGCCGGCCACCGCCAGACCGACGCAGAAGCCCACGATCGCCGCCTCGCACAACGGCGCGTCGCGCACCCGCTCGGCGCCGAACTCGTCCTGCAGGCCGCGGGTGACCCCGAACACGCCGCCGTAGTGGCCGACGTCCTCGCCCATCACCACCACGCCGGCATCGCGCCGCATCTCCTCCCGGAGGCCGGCGTTGACCGATTGCGCGAACGTCATCTGCGCCACGGGTGGCGACACTGGCGACACCGCTACCGGCTGTCAAGGAGTCGGCCGGCGGCCTACAATCCGGCCCGCTATGGCGACCATCACCACGCAGCGGCGCCCCGGCGGACGGCTGGAGGTGCTCTTCGACCAGCCCGGCTCGAGGGTGAACACCTTCTCCACCCCGGTGCTCGACGAGCTGGAGCGCCTCCTCGACGACATCCGGGCCGACCTCGACATCCGCGCGGTGGTGTTCCGCAGCGCCAAGCCGGGCTGCTTCATCGCCGGCGCCGACATCGGCGAACTGCGCACGCTGACCGATCCGCAGGTCGCGGACGCCTTCATCGGCCGCGGGCAGCGCCTGTTCAGCCGGCTGGAGGCCCTGCGGGTGCCGACCGTCAGCGTGATCGACGGCGCCTGCCTGGGCGGCGGGCTGGAGTTCGCGATGACGACCACCTGGCGGCTGGTCTCCGACGACCGCCGCTGCGCTCTGGGCCTGCCGGAGGTGACCCTGGGCCTGATCCCCGGCTGGGGCGGCACGCAACGGCTGCCGCGGCTGGTGGCGGTCGTGCAGGCCCTGCAGATGATCTGCACCGGCCGGCCCGTGGACGGACCTCGCGCCGTCGAGCTGGGACTGGCGACGGTTTGCGCGGCGCGCAGCGACCTGGATCGAGCCGTGGACGAGCTGCTGGCGGCGGCGCCTGCGCCCGACGGGCCCGATCTGCGCATGCCGGCAGCGGCGGTCAGCGCGGAGCAGGCCGAAGAGGCCAGGCAGCTCGTCGCCCGGGGACGGCTGCACGCCGAAGCGCCGCTGGCCGCGCTGGACGTCGCGGTCCGCTCGGCCGGAACGGCGATGGCCGCCGGACTGGACGTGGAACGGGCCGCCTTCGTGGAGCGGGTGCGCAGCCGCGCCGGGGGCAACCTTATGCGGATGTTCTTCAACCGCGACCGGTTGCGGAAGGAGCGCTGGGGGCTCTCCGCCGCCCCGCTGCCGGTCGAGCGCCCGGCGGTGCTGGGCGCGGGCACCATGGGCGCCGGCATCGCCTGGACGCTGACCGATCGGAACCTGCCGGTCACCATGCGTGACGTCGACCAGGGCCGGCTCGTGCGGGGCCTGGCGGCGGCCCGCGCGATGTACGACTACCCGCTGCAGCGCGGCCGCATGACCGCCGAGGACGTGGAAGCGAAGCTCGCCCGGATCGAGCCGACCACCGACCCCGCGGCGCTGGCCGACGCGGACTTGGTGATCGAAGCGGTGACGGAGGACCCCGACCTCAAGAAACGGGTGCTGCGGGAGCTGGAAGCGCGGGTCGGCGCCGATGCCATCATCGCCACCAACACCTCGTCGCTGCCGATCGACGAGCTGGCCGGCGTGCTCGGGCGGCCGGAGCGGTTCGTGGCCGTGCACTTCTTCAATCCCGTGAACCGCATGCCCCTGGTGGAGATCGCGCGGGCGCCGGCGACCACCGATGCGGTGCTGGCGACCGCCGTGGCCCTCGCCCGGAACCTGGGCAAGACGCCGATCGTGGTCGGCGGCCGGCCGGGGTTCGTGTCCAACCGCGTCCTGTTCCCCTACCTCCTGGAAGCGCTGCACCTGGCGGACGACGATGACGGAATCGGCGACATCGACGGCCTGGACCGCTTGGCCGGGGAGTTCGGCCTGCCGATGGGGCCGTACCGGCTCATGGACGAGATCGGCATCGACGTCACGGTCAAGATCGCCGACTCGCTGCAGCGCTCGATCGGCGACCGGTACCGGTGCCCGGAGTTGGCCCGCGATCTGCTCGTGGCCGGCATGCTCGGCCGCAAGAGCGGCCAGGGGTTCTACGCCTACGGCCCCGGTCGCGACGTCCAGCCCAATCCCACTGCGGCGGCGCTGCGGCGCCATGGCAACCGGCGTCCGGCGTCCGCCGCCGACCTGCACCGCTGCCTGGCGCTGATGGCCAACGAGGCGAGCCGCTGCCTGGAGGAAGGCATCGTCACCGAGCCGATGCCGCTGGACATGACCATGATCCTGGGCACCGGCTTCCCGCAGGACCGCGGCGGCATCCTGGCCCACGCCGACGACCACGGCCCCGAGCGGATCGCCGCCCTGCTGGAGGAGCTGCGCACACGGCACGGCGAGCGCTTCGCACCGTCCGATCTGCTACGCCACGTTGCGAAGTCCGGTACGCGCTTCTATGGCGACCATCCGGCCAGGGAGACGACCAGCGGCTGATCGGGAGTCAGCACGACGCCGTTCGCGAGTGTTGCGATAAGCCGTTGACACCAATGATGCCACGCGAGATACCATCATGCCATGAAGATTACCATCGACCGTGCCGGACGCGTCGTGGTTCCCAAGCAACTCCGTGACCGGTTCAACCTGGTGGCCGGGACGGAGTTGGAAATCGAAGCCACCGGCGACGGGCTGAGGCTGCGCAAGATCGTCAGCGAACCCACGCTCATTCGAAAAAAAGGGTTTCTGGTGCATCACGGCACTACTCGTGCCGCCATCGACATTGTCGAGTTCATCCGCGCCGAGCGCGAGGCGCGCAGCCGGTACATTGCGGCGGAGGACTCCGGTTGATGCGCACGCTGTTCGATACTTCGGTTCTGGTACCGGCGTTGACCGATCAGCTCGGCAACCACGAAGCCGCACTCGACGCGCTTCACCGCTATTCGCACGGTGACCACGCAGGATACTGCTCCGCCCATGCGTTGGCAGAGTGCTATGCGACGTTGACCGCGTTGCCCTTGCCGACGCGAATCGTGCCGGAGGAGGCTCGATTGCTGGTCGAAGAAGACATCGTGGGCACGTTGGTGGTGATAGAGCTCTCAAGCGATGACTACCAGAGCGTCCTGCAGCGGGTAGCCAACCTCGGCCTTGCCAGCGGCTCCATCTACGATGCACTGCATATGCAGTGCGCGCAGAAGGCGGGAGCCGATCAGATCCTCACCTACAACGTGCCGCACTTCGAGCGCTTCCAGCCATCCGGCATCACGGTGGCGGCACCGTAACGGCACCGGCTGTTCAGGAGTAGGGATCGGCTGCGTCGCGCAGGCCGTCGCCGAGGAAATTGTAGAGCAGCACAGGCCCAGGAAGCTCAGCGCGGTTTCCCCCAGGATCATCGCCGGAACCGCCAGGGTCAGCGCCTGACGGAAGCACAGGTCGCCGGCAAGCCCTGCCCGGGGAACGCCCCGCACGCCGACTGCATCCCGCTGGCGGATGTCGATGCTCGCGGCCAGCTCGATGCCCGAGGCCGTGGCACCGTCGCTCGCGGCCCCGATCGACCAGCGCAGCGCCGTATCGGTCGCCATCAGACGGCCGCTGCCAGCGAGATGGTGAGCGGCGCGTCGGCGACGACGAGAACCGGATCGCTGAAGATGAGCGTGATGCCCTCCTGGCGGAAGGCGGTTGCGACCTCTCCCACCCGGACTCCGGTCACCGTGCCGCCGGCCAGCCGGTCGCTGGTGAAGGTGGACAGTGGGAGCTCGCCTGATTCCACCTGGAGCCTGATCTCCGCCGCATCCAGCGTGCAGGTGCCCCAGCCGGAGCCGAGGCTCCAGAAGGCCGTGAACGGCGTGTCCGCCACCTTGGGGCTGAACCCGACGTGGCCTGTTACGGCGTCGAACTCGAAGCCGGAATACGCCAGCAGCAGTGCGAACGCTGCCATCGACCGCGCGTAGTTGCTGCCACACTCGATCTCGTTCCAGGGATTGCGGCGGCTGCCGTCGTAGCGGTCGCGCACCGCCTGCACCAGCTCCACGCCCTCGGCCAGCATCCCCTCCTGGATCATGTGGCCGGCCGCCTGGTACTCGAAGCCGTGCATGGTCTCCTGCGCATAGGTGATCGGCACCACCGGGAGGGCGCGCGGATAGGAACAGATGATGGTGCCGGCCTCGTCATCCAGCGCGTACAGCCGCGCCGGGTTGAAGTGCTCGCGGAACGAGCGCTTGAAGTTGTAGCGGTAGATGGCCGCCAGCGCACAGCGGGTCTGCTCGAGGTCGAAGACCTCGCCCAGGCCGCAGATGTTGGCGTGCCACTGCGCCAGCACCTGGTCGATCGCGCACCCTTCGGCCACCTGATACTTGATCTCGCCGTGCTCGCCGTCCCAGTAGTTCCACACTTGGCTGCGGCCGCCGCGGTAGCTCTCCTTGGGATCGCCTGACTCGTACGCTTCCAGAATGGATCGATCGGTAAGGTCGACAAGCTGCTGGTAGTACTCGCCGTTGAACAAGTTGCGGTCCACCCACTCCTTGCCGCGCGCGAACAGCGCCCGATATTCGGCCGCGGTGTCCGGCTCGCCGAAGTGCTCGGCCATCTCGGCGCCTGCCGCCAGGGCGGCCAGGTAGAAGCCGGTGAGCCAGGAGTTCGGGCCGAACAGCTCCATGTCCAGGGTGTGGTGCTGGCGTCCTTCCAGCACGCCGTCGCGGTCGGCGTCCCAGCGGTCGGGATTGCTCTCCGCCCAGGCGAAGGAGATGTTCCTCTTGATCGTCTCCCAGTGGCCGCGCAGCCACGCGGAGTCGCCACTGATCTTCCACTCCCGGTACGCCTTGATCACGCCGCCGAACTGGCCGTCGGCGCAGGGACGGAAGCCGAGCCGCTCCCGCCCCAGCGGCAGTTGCAGGCGGAACGTCATACCGCCGTCGGCGCCGGCGTTGTAGCGGAAGTCGGCGTCGCGCATCGACCGCTCCAGATCCGGGAACACGAACGGTAGCGCGTAGGCGTAGTTCCACACGTGGGTGCAGCTTCCCTCGCAACAGCCCTGGTCGACGCGCACCCCCTCGAACCCGTAGAAGGTGCCGTCCTCCAGCCGCAGCACGGCGGGGCTCTTGAGCACCGACAGGGTTGCGGCGGCGGCATCGAGCATGGCAGGAGGAACGCTGCTGGCGTACAGCGCGTCGCGGAATGCCAGGGTCTCATGCTGCAGCCGGTCCCACTCGCCCAGACAGTAGATAGCGCTGGCCGCAGAGTCTCGGAAGCGGGTCGCATAGTAGTTGCGCCACTCGCCGTGTTCGAGCGCCGGCGGCGGCGCATCCCGCCGTTCCTGCTCGACCCCCACGGGATGCCAGTAGTTGACGCAGTTGGGGTAGCTCCAGGTCAGCACGAACCGCACGGTGCGTGTCGCCCTCGCAGGGGCGCTGACCGCCGCCGCCAGCACGCCGGTGTCATCCCCGCCGAACCCGCCCGCAGGGGCATCGCCGGGCTCCGGGTAGCTGCGATTATCGAAACCGCCCGGCGCGGTGAAATCGTGCCAGTAGATGGTCAGGTCATCGAACCACGTGCCGCGGAACCAGTACTCCTGGTAACTGACGTCGGTGCAGTCGGTAGCGATGGTGAGGTCGCCGCAGCTCGGGTGGTCGGCGGCGACGCCGCTCGTGGCCAGTGTGAGGAGCTGAGCCGCGCCGTCGCGCCGGGCGCGATTGACCGATCTGCCGGCACGGGCCGGGTTGGTGACCGCCAGCGCCACGGTGTAATCGAGATCGTCGTCGCCGGGGTTGGTCACCTGCAGCTCGAAGCAGGCGGCCGGGATGCTGGAGTCGTCGGCGTTGCCGGGAATGAAGGGGTTGAAGGCACGCAGGGTGACGGCGCCGGGGAACGCATCGTCGCGGAAGGAGAGCGTGGCCACGGGGAACGTTCCCTCGAACGCCACCTCGGCGAAGTGGGGCAGGCCGCCCAGGGAGGCGCGCGTCGGGCCGAAGCCGTAGCTGTGCAGCCACGTCGAGCGCAGGCTGCCGGAGAGCGGTCCGGTGAGGTCGCCGTGCAGCACGCGGGCGTCCACCACCTCGCCGGCGCGCTCCGCCTTGACGGCGAAGTGGCTGAAGCCGTTCACGCTGCCCTTGTTGGGCCGGTTGAAGATCTCCCAGTCGGTCAGCCGCCCGTTGCCGGCCAGGCCGATGCAGCCGGTGCCGATCCCGCCGAGGGGGAACGAGATCTCGTTGAGCTGGGCGCCGCGGTAGGTGAAGTGGGCACGGGTGGACTCGCTCAGGGGACGGTCACTCATGACGATGAGCATCGTGGGGAGAAACCACGCCGGCGGGCAACCTCGCGCAGTGGCTGCCCGCGAACGCTCACGGTGCTCGGCCGCGCCGAGCGGCTGCCGGCTCCTCCGCCACCTCTTGAGAAGATCTCCATGATCGGCTGTCCTTCCCAATCGCTCGACAACGGCAGATCGAGCACGTGCGCGAGGGTCGGTGCGGTGTCGAAGATGCGTACCGGCCCCCTGATCTCACCGGGCTGCCTGATGTTCGCGCCGGCTGCTATCCACGGGGCCGCCGTGGTCGCTCTGGACGAGGACGAAGTAGCGATCCAGGAGTTTCGCCTCATCGAGTTGTTGCAGGAGGATACCGATCGCCCGGTCCGCGATGTCGATCTGCTCGACGTACTCCGCAGACATCCATCCATGCCGATGTCCTGCGATGTCAACTACGCCCAGATAGAACAAAGAAGAAATCCGGCTGATCCGCAATCAGGTGTTGTGCTGCGATCTGCGCGATCATCAGGTCGCCCTCCGGGTCGTCGAGGTTCTCTCTGAAGTAGGAGAAATCGAGCGAACCCGGCGCTGCCAGATCGCGAAGATGCTCCCAATTGTAGACAAAAGCCGTCCGGCGCTTCATGGCGTGAGCGGATTCAGCGATGCTCGGCACCGGGCGCACCATCGGCACCCATGTGTTGGTCGTGATCCCGTGCCGTGATGGCGTTACGCCCCGAAACATCGAGGTGTAGCAGGGCAGCGTAGCGGATGGAACTACGCTCTCTTGACAGCAGGCAACGCGGCGAACCATGGTGAGGAACACACCAGACGATCAGAACTTCCGTGCGGATCGGACCGACCCGCACGAGAGATCGTGGAGAGAAGAATGGCGAGAGTGCGAATGGCTCAGTACGGAACCAAACATGGACACGCCTCCGGCAAATTGCAGGCGATGCGGGTAAACGATGATGTCGAAATCGCGGGAGTCTTTGAACCTGACCCACAACAGCGCGCCGCACTTGAAGGGTCGAACGCTGCTTTTGCGGACGTTCGTTGGTTCGACGACAAGAGCGAGATGCTGGATGACGAGAGCATCCTGGCGATCGCCTCCGAGGGGCACAATGCGGAGAGTCTCGATCAGACCGAGGAGATCGTCGCCGCCGGCAAGCATGTCTGGTACGACAAGCCTGCCGGTGATGACTGGACGCAGTGGCAACGGCTCGTCGCGGCCGCGGAAGAACGGGGGCTGCTCATTCAGATGGGCTATATGCTGCGCTACCACTCTGCTTTCAAGCAGGTCGCAAGCTGGGCGAGGTCGGGTTTCCTGGGCGATGTGTTCGCCGTCCGCGCCCATATGTCCACGCACGTACCTGAGGACTCGCGTGCTCTGATCGCCAAGGTGCATCGGGGCGGCATCTTCTTCGATCTGGGCGGTCACATGCTCGATCAGGTTGTCTGGATCCTGGGCCGTCCGGTGAAGGTGACCGCTTTCTTGCGGAACGACGCCGGGTCGGCACCAGCGTTTCAGGACAATACGCTAGGCGTGTTCGAGTTCGAGAACGCTCTTGCCTTTATCGACATCGCCGCGATGGAGACGCCCCCGACGGCGCGCCGTTTCGAGGTGTACGGCAGTCGGGGAAGCGCCATCATCGTCGAGCCCTTCGAGCCCGGTCTGCAGATCAGGCTCTCTCTGACAGAAGCGAAAGACGGATACCGAGAGGGAGAGCAGTTCGTGGACGTGGACGGGGAGAGCAGGCAGCGGTCCTATGAGCTGGAATTGGGTGCCTTCCTGGCGACCATCGCGGGGAGGCAGCCACGGGATCGACCGACGTCCCATGAGCTGCTCGTGCAGGAAACCCTGCTTCGTGCGACAGGTGTGATCTCGGACTGAACCGGGGATTCGGCTCTGTCCAACCGGAGGCCCACTACGAGGGACGCGGTTCAACCCCGACCGATGGAGTCGAGGAACGCATCCACCGCGTCGAGGATCGCCTCGCGTGAGAGCGCGGGATACTTGGCAAAGGCGGACTCCGGTACCGCATCGACGAGCTCGCGGAAGCGGGCCGCGTCGACCAGCTCGTCGTCGATGAAGTGGTGGGCATCCTGCAGGTCCCGCCGGAAGCCGCGCACGATTTTCGAGAACACTTGCGAATAGGGATCGTAGTGGAAGAAGCTGACACCGCCGAAGGTGGCGATGAAGATATGGCGGTCGGTGGCGCCGGCAAGCGACGGGACGAAGTGCTCTGGCCGCGCGAACTCCACGTTCAGCCGCTCTGTCTCCTTGATCCGCTGGATGTCGCGGAACACCGCCTCGTCGTCGGCGTAGAGGTCCACGTCGATCGTCGACTCACGCCATCCCTGCGCCACTGCCGTCCCGCCCCCCACAACGAACACCCGAAAGCGCTTCCCGCGCGGTGCCGTCTCGGCGAGGCGCTGCATGAACGCGAGCAGGCGTTCGCGAGTAACGCTCTCGCGCATCGTCCTACGTGCGTGGCTCCGGCTCAGCCAATCTGGCGACCGTGCACGAGTCCGCAAACGACACGATCAGCCGGAGGTACGCGTTGTATCGCGCATACGCCAGGTCGCCTTCGGTGGACGAGAGCAGCCGATAAAGCTGCAGCTCCGGATTGGGGTGAGCGTTCGTAACCGGCACGCCCTCACGACGAAGCCGTGGCGCCGCCAATGATACCAGCAGGCTCGCGACGCTCGTGCGGCCGCAGGCCAGGTCGGCCAGACCCTCATCGACGAGGTCGCCACCCGGCAGCGCCAGATCGGCGAACCGTCTCGCTCCAAATCGTCTGCGCACCCATCGTCCCGTGGCCGCCCGGCTCGCTATCTCCGCTCGGCGCCCGGGATCGAGGTTCCGGGCACGCGCGTGGCCACCGGCCCTCCCGAGTGCCTGGTAGCGCTCACGAACATCCTCCGGCAGCTTCACGCCAGCAATGTACAGCGTACTCGCCGACGATGCTCAGGGGGCCGCATCCAGGCGAAGCCTGCTACAGAACACGGCAGCAGTAGCCCGCGACCCGGGCGTCGTCGATCACCAGTATGAGATCGTTGGTCCCAATTGACCAAGTCAGGTCTACTTGGTCAATTGGGCGGCGTAGCAACGCCAGCCGGCCGCTGAGATGCCCGCAGCGGCCCACGGACTTGCCGTGGGAGCGGCGTTCCGACAGACTTCCGCTTCAGGATATGCCTGCCGAACGCGCCGTGATAGCCGCGGCCTGCCGCACCCCGATCGGCGCGCTGGGCGGTGCCCTGGCCGCGGTGCCCGCCCCACGGCTGGGCGCGACGGCGATCGGCGAGGCGGTGCGCCGCGCCGGCGTAGCCCCGCAGGACGTGGACGAGGTCTTCATGGGCCAGGTGCTCACCGCCGGCGCCGGTCAGGCGCCTGCCCGGCAGGCCGCGATCGGCGCCGGGCTCCCGGAAGCCGTGCCCTGCACGACGGTCAACAAGGTGTGCGGGTCGGGACTGCAGGCGGTGATCCTGGCCGCGCGCGCCGTGCTGGCGGGCGACGCCGGCATCGCGGTGGCCGGCGGCATGGAGAGCATGTCCAACGCCCCCTACCTGTTGTCGGGCGCCCGCCGCGGCTTCCGCTACGGCCACCAGCAGGTCGCCGACAGCATGATCGTCGACGGGCTCTGGGACGTGTACAACGACTTCCACATGGGGGACGCGGCCGAGCTGATCGCCCGCGAGTACGGCATCGACCGCGCCGCGCAGGACGCTTACGCGGCGCGCTCCTACCGCCGCGCGCTCGATGCGCAGCGCAGCGGGCGCTGGGACGCCGAGATCGTCCCGGTCGCGGTGAAGCCCGGCCGCCCGCCGGTGACGGCCGACGAGGAGCCGGGCCGCGCCAACTTCGACAAGATGACCTCGCTGCGTCCCGCCTTCGCCGCCGACGGCACGATCACCGCCGCCAACGCGTCGTCGCTCAATGACGGCGCCGCCGCCTGCGTGGTGATGACCGAGCGCCGCGCGGCCGAGCTGGGCATCACGCCGCTCGCCACGCTGATCGCGCACGGCAGCGTGGCGGGCGCGCCGGCCCGCTTCCTGGTGGCGCCGGCGCAGGTGATACCGCCGATCCTGGAGCGTGCGGGCGTGAGGACCGACGATGTCGACCTGTTCGAGATCAACGAGGCGTTCGCCGTCGGCAACCTGGCGGTGGAGCGCGACCTGGGCATCGACGGCGACCGGACCAACGTCGACGGCGGCGCCGTGGCGCTGGGCCATCCGATCGGGGCCAGCGGCGCCCGCATCCTCACCACGCTGCTGCACGGTCTTGCCGCGCTGCCGGCCGGGCGTACCGCGCGCGGCGTGGCGGCGCTGTGCATCGGCGGCGGCGAGGCGTGCGGGGTCGTCGTCGAACGGGGAGCGGCATGATCGAGCTGTCGGGCGTGGAGCGCTTCACGCAACCCGCCGCGGAGGTGTGGCGGCGGCTGTCCGACCTCTCCTTCCTGGCCGGGGCGATTCCGGGCCTGTCGTCGCTCTCCGGCACGAGCGGGGATCACGTCACCTGCAAGGTCAAACCGGGCTTGTCGTTCCTGACCGGATCGCTGTCGACCACGATCGACGTGCGGGAGCGCTCCGAGCCGCGTCTTGTGCTCGGCATCCGCAGCAAGGGGATCGGATCGATGGCGGCGGTGACCACGACGTTCGAGGTGGGCGAGGCCGCGGGCGGCACCGACGTCACCTGGACGGCGACCGTGGACGAGCTCGGCGGGCTGCTCAAACCGGTCGGCGCCGGTCTGATCGAAGCCTCCGCCGGCAAGGTGATCGCCAGCGCGTGGGACGGGTTCCGGGCGCAACTCGACGCTGCGGGATAACGCCGCCGCGCCCGCTCAGCGGTAGGCCTCGTACTCCTTGCCGAGCACGCCGGCCGCGACCTTGAGCTTGAGGATCTCGTCCGTTCCCTCGTAGATGCGGCAGACGCGCACGTCCTTCCAGTGCCGCCCCGGACGGAACAGCTCCGAGTAGCCGCGTCCGCCGAACACCTGCATGGCGCTGTCGGCGGCGCGGCACGCCGCGTCGGAGGCGAACAGCTTGGCTTCGGCCACCAGCAGGTCGGCCCGCGCCACCAGGGCCGCATCGTCCGGCCGGTCGTTGGCGGCCTGCTTGGCGTTCGCGGCGGTGTGGATCAGGCTCTCCGAGGCCTGCCGCGCCAGCTCGATCGTGGCGATGTGCTCCTGCACCAACTGGTGGCGGGCGATCTGCTTGCCGTGCTGGGAGCGCTCCTTGGCGTAGCGGCACGCCTCCTCCAGGCAGTCCTCGATCACGCCCAGGCAGCCCGCCGCGACGCTCAGCCGCCCGGCGCGCAGCGTCTGCATGGCGATGCTCAGCCCCTGCCCTTCCGCGCCCAGCAGGTTCTCCACCGGCACCGGATAGTCGGTGAGCTCGAACATCGAGGTGTCGCTCGTCGGCAGCCCCACCTTGGCGGTCATCATCTCCCGCTCGATGCCCTCCTGGTCCGTCTCGACCAGAAAGGCGCTGAACCGCCGCGCCTTGTCGGCGGCCGGATCGCCGGTCGGCTCCGGATAAGCGAACACCACGATCAGGTGGGCGATGCTGCCGTTGGAGATCAGGTACTTGACGCCGTTGAGGACGAAGCGGTCGCCCTCGCGCCGATAGGTCATCTGCATCTCGCGCGGGTTCGATCCGGCCTCGGGCTCGGTGAGCCCGAACGCCATGATGGCGTGGCCCGCGGCGGTCTCCGGCAGCACGCGCCGCTTCTGCGCCTCGTTCCCCCACTCGATCAGCACCGTCTGGCCGATGGAGCAGTGACCGGAGAAAAGCGTGCGCACGCCCGTGCCCTCCCGGCCGATGCGCCCCAGCGCGTCGACGTAGGTACGCAGGTCGGCGCCCCGGCCGCCGTAGACGACCGGCACGTTGAGCCCCAGGATCCCGTGCTTGCGCGCGAGCCCGATGGCCTGGTCGTTGAAGCGGTGCTCCAGGTAGCAGAGGTCCTCGACCGGACGCACCTCCTGGCAGAACGCCTCGACGTCGGCGAGCAGCTCGTTGCGGGAATCGCTGTCCATCGTCACTCCGTTACGAATATCGGCGCAGATCGGCGTCTGCGGCCATTGGCCGCGTCCGGCCACCGGCCGCGTACGATCGGCTCACGCGTCCGCCGTTTCCAGCAGCGCGCCGAGGTCGGCGACCAGCCCCTCGACCTGCGCCGTGCTGTGCGCGGTGCTCAGGAACAGCACCTCGTAGGCGGACGGCGGCAGGTAGTGTCCCCGCTCCAGCAGCGGACGATGCAGTGCGCCGAACCGCTCCACCGCCGCCGGGTCGATGCCGTCGGCGCGGCGCGGCAGCTCCCCGGGCGCCAAGTAGAGCCAGGCGATCGAGCCGACCCGCTGGAGCTGCACGTCGCCGCGGCCGATGCCGGCGACCGCAGCGTCGAGATCGGCGCCGAGGCGATCCAGCCGTTCGTACGGCGGGTCGTCGCGCAGCGCCCGCAGCGCCGCGATGCCGGCCGCCATCGACAGCGGATTTCCGCTCAGGGTGCCCGCTTGGTAGACCGCCCCGTCCGGGGCCAGCAGGTCCATCAGCTCGGGCGGCCCGACCACCGCGCCCAGCGGCATGCCCCCGCCGATCACCTTGCCGAAGATGAGGAGGTCGGCATCGAGGCCGAGCCCCGCGCCGTATCCCCCGTAGCGCAGCCGAAAGCCGCTGATCACCTCGTCCAGGATGAGCAGGGCGCCGGCGCGCCGCGCCAGCGACGCCACCAGCCCGAGGTACTCGGGGCGCTGCACCAGCAAGCCGTTGTTGGCCGGCAGCGGCTCCATCACCACCGCGGCGATCCGGCCGCCGAGCTCCGCGAATACGGCCTCGATCGCCGCGTCGTCGTCGAACGGCACCACCACCGTGGTCGCCGCGACCGCCTTCGGCACGCCGGCCGAGTCCGCGATCGCGTGCGTGGCCAGCCCGGAGCCGGCCTTGACCAGCATGCCGTCCGCATGGCCGTGGTAGCCGCCGTCGAACTTGACCACCAGCTCCCTGCCGGTGGCCGCGCGGGCGATGCGCACCGCCGTCATGACCGCTTCGGTCCCGGAGCTCACCGCGCGCATCCGCCGCCGGCCGGACACCGCGCCCAGCACCAGCTCCGCCAGCTCCAGCTCGCGTTCGTGACACGCGCCGAACGACAGCCCGTCCGCCGCGGCGCGGCGCACCGCCTCCACCACCGCCTCGGGCGCGTGGCCGTGGATGAGCGGCCCCCACGACAGGCAGTAGTCGGTGTATTCGTTGCCGTCCAGATCGATGCAGCGGCTGCCGCTGCCGCTGCGAAAGAAGATCGGATCGCCGCCGACGCGGCGAAACGCCCGCACCGGGCTGTTGACCCCGCCGGGCAGCACCTCGATCGCCCGCGCGTAGGCCGCCCGACTCAGCCTCAGATCCATGAATTCCCCGTGTGTCGCCTGCTGTCCCGGCGTTTGCGGTCGCGCAGCCGGCGTAGTCGTGGCAAGGCCGTTCGATCCTTCTCCCGGTTGGCGGCTTCCTTGGAGCGGATGACGTCGGCCAGCGAGGCAACGAGAATCCGCACGCCCTCCCCCGCCACGATCTGCACGGCGTCCCGCTTCAGATCAGGATAACCCTGAGTGCCACTCGGGCGAAACGCAAGATCGAGGTCGCCAGCGCGGGTCGTGAGGTTCAGAGTCGCGTCTTCCGACAGGTTCCTGAAGAATCTGGCGGAGCAGTCGAACGTCAGCCCTGCCGGCACGTCCGCGACGCGGATGCGTGCGTCGAGCGTCCGGAGCGCGGCCGCCAACCGGTCCAGGTTGTCTGTTGTCCGCGCCGGTACCACGTCCAGATCGACGGTCACGCCCACGTCTCCATGCAGGACCGCCGCCATGCCGCCGATCAGCACGAAGTGCACCCCGGCCTCGTGCAGCGCCGCGAGCATGCGTATGGGATCGAAGCCGCCTTCAGCCGTCACCGCCGCGTTCTGCGTCGTCCATGGCTCTGCGCCCGCGTAGCACGAACTCCGCCGCTCGGGTGGCGTCCGCGAGCCGCTCGGCCGGAGTGCGACGCAGCGCACGCTCGAACATCGCGTCGGTGTCCGGGTCCGGTTCGCCGAGCGCCACGCGGATCTCGAAGCCGGCCGCGCGGACGAGGCGCTCCGCCAGGTCGGTTGAAGGTATGCGCATCCCCGCCTCGATCCGGCCTACCGTCGACTGCGCGACGCCCGCGCGCCGAGCCAGCTCTGCCTGCGTCAACCCCGCCCGCCTGCGGGACTCGCGGATGAGTTGCGTGATGGCCACGACACGAGTATAGCCGATTGGCTACACGATGCCGGCAGTCAGTGTCTGCACCCGGTATACTGGTCGGATGCACGAGCGCCCGCTGCCCGACACTTCCGTCGAACTGACCACGCCCATGCCGGCGCCCCACTGGGCGCTGCTGGAACGCCAGCTCATGGCCGCCCTGCCCGAAGCGATCGAGGAGTTCTACGCCAAATACTTCGACGAGCGCGGCTACCTGCTTTGCTACCCGCGCTGGGGGGCGCTGGACGGCCCCGACGACGCGGCGGAGAACGTCACGGGTTGGACCGAGCTCTACGCGCTCGGCGGCCCGGAGCGGGTGCTGGAGCTGTACCGGCAGGGCATCGAGGGCCACATGCGGCAGTACACCGAAGCGCGCACCGTCGAGTGCCCGCTTGCGCGCGACGGCATGTACTACAAGGAGTTCCCGACCAGCTTCGACTTCGTGCACAACGCCGAGGGCTTCCACGGGCTGTTCCAGCAGGGGTTGGCCGAGCCGTGGGACTCGACCTACCAGGCGCGCATGCGCCGCTATGCCGGCTTCTACATGGACGAGGACCCCGGCGCCGCCAACTACGATCCGCAGCACCGGCTGATCCGCAGCGTGATGACCGGCAGCCGCGGCCCGGTGCTGCGCAGGACCACCCCCATCGACTGGGGAGGCGATCCGTTCGAATGCGAGGGGCGCTTCACGCCGCTCCGCTGGCACCGCACCTGGCAGGACTACGTCGATCACTTCTCCATCTACCAGGACGTGACCGGCGACACCCCGTGCAATCTGGCCGTCACGGTGGTGGCGCTCAACGCCTACCTGTGCACCGGCGATCCCAAGTACCGCGACTGGATCCTGGAGTACGCCGACGCCTGGGTGGAGCGTGCCGACGAGAACGGCGGCATCATCCCCAGCAACGTCGGACTCGACGGCACCATCGGCGGCGGCGCCGGCGGCCGCTGGTGGGGAGCGGTGTACGGCTGGGATCACAAGGCGTACTTCCGCTCCCTGGCGCCGTACGGCTTCGGCAACGCGCTGCTGGTGTCCGGCGATCAGCGCTACGTCGACGTGTGGCGGCGCATGATCCAGGCGGTCAGCGCGCATGCGAAGGAGATCGACGGCACGCTGCAGTACCCGCAGAAGCACGGGGACGACGGCTGGTACGAGTTCTCGCCGGAGCCCTACGACCACGGGGCGCTGGAGCTCTTCTACTGGTCGATGGCGGAAAGCGACCGCGCGTTGGCGCGCCGGGAACCCTGGGGCGCCTACCTGTCGGGGGACGCCCCGGACTACCCGGTCACGGCGCTTTCCGGGGAGTTGGAGGCGCTGCGCGAGGCGACGCAGCGCACGCGCGAGGACACCACGACGCCGGATACCCGGCTGTCGGAGAGCATGAACGCCATGAATCCCGGCGCCTGCATCTGGCGGCTGGTGGAGCTGATGCTCGGCGGCCTGCCGTCACGGCACATCGGCACCGCCTGGCACACGCGCGTGCGCTACTTCGACCTGGACCGCGGCCGCGCCGGTATCCCCGAGGACGTGGCTTCCCTGGTCGACTCGATGAGCGACGACGAGGTAACGGTCACGCTGGTCAACCTCAGCCCCGTGCGCCGTCACGCGCTGGTCCTGCAGGCCGGCGCCTACGCCGAGCACCAGTTCACCGCAGTGCAGGTAGACGGCACCACCACTCCCCTGGACGAACCGGCGATCACCGTGCACTTGGCCCCGGGGGCCGGCGCCCGCCTGACGCTGCAGATGAAGCGCTACGCCAACCAGCCCACGCACGCCTTCCCGGGCACTCGTTGAAAGAACGGAGCACCCCGCATTGGCTGTGTCTGCACCACTACCGGGTAAGCGTACCAACCTGTTCGCGGAAGTACTGAAAACTGGGCGACGCGTTGCGCTCCACGTCCACGTGAGGGGCTATGTGCTGGGCCCATGCTTCCTTCTCCCTGCCTACCGCTTGCCATCCGGCTCGCTTCAGGACTTCGGCGCCTCCACGGTACACGGTGTCCGCAAGCAGCTCCCAGGTTCCACAGATCACGTCGTTGCCAGGTCACACACGACGATTACCGCCGCGGAATAGTCCTCATAGCCTCGGAACGTCCTACCATATCCGCGCAGTATACGAGGGAGCTGGTCGAGCAACAGCCGCTTGCTGACATCCGATGCGCTCTTGAGCCCTCGTGGAACATGGCCGATTCCGCGATACGGAATGACCCTGAACGTGTGGGGATCGTCAATGATCTTCGGCAGAAGGATCTCGAGCGCTCGCTTGCCGGACCTATCCTCCACCAATACCTCGAAGTGCATCGCTACTTGGCATCCAGATAGTCGCTGTACCAGAGATTGCCCAGCGGCACTCCTTCCGCCACCATGTTGGCGACGATGGGGCTCTCACTGGCGCGGTGCACGGTCGACATCCCGTCGGCTCCCTTTTCGAGGATCCAGACTTCATCCGGATTCAGAGAGTTCACGAAGTATGGTTGATGAGTGGTGATGAACACTTGCGACCCGCGCCGATGCACCGCGTGCTCCCGAAACTCGGTCGCCAGGGCCTCCAGCAGTTTATGGTAGAGGCCGTTCTCCGGCTCTTCAATACAGAGGAACGGCGGGGGGGTCGGATCTTCGAGCAGCAGCAGATAGCAGAACACTTTGAGCGTGCCGTCGGACATCTGCTGGGCATAGAAAGGATCGCTGAAGCCTCGGTCATTGAACCTGAGCAGAAGTCGACCGTCGCTAGTCCTCTCTGTATCGATCTTGTCTATGCCTGGAATCTTGTCAGCTATTCTGTCGAGCACAGTTCTGAAGCGGTCTGGGTAGTCACGCTCCATGAACTGCACGACGTTGCCCAGATTGTCGCCGTGCACGTTGAGGTGCTTCTGGGGACCAGCCAAGGGCAAGCTGCGCGCCGCGTCGGGGCTGAAGTAGCTCAGATGCCATCCCTCAATGAAGCGACGAAACGCGGCGATTCTCGGGTGCTGTTTGAGTGCGCCGAGCGTAGCAATCCCTAGATGACTTTGGTCCGTTAGCTCGACCCACTCGCGATCCTTGGACTCCTCCCACCCGAGCGATTCCACGTAGTCCCGAAAGGTCATCCGGCTCCTCGTCGATCCCTGCGTCCTGCTCTCCTTCCCAGGCGATGCCTGCGCCGTCAGTCAACCACAGAAATGTGAATGGCCTCCCGTGTCTTTGGCCGCGTCGTCGTTGCCTGAGCCGTTCGTACGTAACGCACGCCCGGCCGCGGGCGTCTCGGTCTATTTGGATCTCGTAGGTAATTGGACGATCCTTCGGCCGCTCCCGATAGTACAGATCGAATGAGATCGGCCCAGATGTTCCCTGGGTGTGCAGCCGGTTGAAGCCCCCTCGGCCCCGCGCGTCACATGCGTCCTCGACGCCCAGTCTGAGGGCGTCGGCAAGAAACCCGAAGGCATCGAACAGCGCGCTCTTCCCAACGCCGTTCTTGCCGATCACCGCCGACATAGGCGTGAGGGGTGCGCGCTTCTGCTGGTTCCACAACCGACCCAGGGTGACTTCCTTGAGCACCTTGTAGTTCCTCACCCTGAGTCCTTCGATCCTCGCCATCAGCTAGTCCTCACTTCACTCATCTATCCGAACTGCTGCGGGATGACGCCGCCGCCCTTGAGGTCGGGATAGGGCAGCCAGCGCGCCCCGTACAGGTCGCCCTCGGCGTCGAAGACGCGGCCGTCGCTCAGCATGTACTGATTGGGCGTCGACGGCTTGAGACCGGACAGATACTGCGGCAGTCGTGCGCGGTCGGCGGCGAGTTGGCGGTGCACCCCTTCCCAACTGAACCCGTCGAACAGCGCCTCGCGCATCTGCCGGCAGCGCTCGGCGTGGCGCGGATCGCCCGCCAGGTTGGAGGTCTCTCCCGGATCGCCCTGCATGTCGAACAGCACCGGCCGGCCGCCTTCCACCTCCACGTACTTCCAGTCGCGGTCGCGCACCAGCCGCATCGCCTGGTGCGGCTCGTACTCGCTGGTATCGCCCTTCCTGTGGACCCTGCGCCCGTAGGCGTAGTAGGCGCTGGGGGCATAACGACGGGGCGCGGTGTCGCTCGTCGGGTCGGCGAGCGGCGCGCTCAGGTCCACGCCGTCCAGGTCCGGCGGGATCGGCAGGCCGGCCAGCGCGCAGGTGGTCGGGAACAGATCGAGCAGCGACACCGGATGCGCAACGCGCACATTGCCCGGCGCGATCCCCGGCCCCGACATCAGCAGCGGCACGCCCACCGACGGCTCGAAGTGGACGACCTTTCCCCACAGGCCGTGGTGGCCGGCCATCTCGCCGTGGTCGCTGGTGTAGATGACGATGGTGTCGTCGAGCAGTCCGGCGGCATCGAGCCCGCGCATCAGCTCGCCGATGCAGTCGTCGACGAAGTCGACGCAGGCGTAATACGCCTCCCGCGCGCGGAGCTGCTGCTCGGCGGTCAGATCCTCGCCTACCTCCTCGGCGAAGCAGCGGCGCGCGTAGTCGTCGAGCCCTTCCGGGAAGTCGGCCGGCAGCTCCATCGGCGGCACGCGGTCGCGGTAACGCCGGATGTAGCGGCCGGGGGCGGTGAACGGCGAGTGCGGGCGGCTGTAGGACGCGCACAGGAACCACGGGGCGTCCGGCTGGGTGTCCTGATGCTCCAGCAGGAAGGCCAGCGACTCGCGCGTGACCACGTTCTCCTGCAGGAGGCTCTCCGGGATCTCCGTGACGCCGGCTCCCGACGGCCCGGCGTAGACGGGAAAGAAGTCGATCGGGTCGATCTGATGGCCCAGTCCGTGGCGCAAATCGCCGTACGGGCGGTGCTGGAACCCCTGCATCTGGTCCGCGCCGCCGAAGTGCATCTTGCCGACCAGACAGGTCCGGTAGCCGTGCGCGGCGAAGTGGCCGGGCCAGGTGACGTGCTCGGGGAAGATCACCCAGTGGTTGTTCCAGGCCGAGCAGCGGTGCGCGTCCTTGGCGGTCATCAGGCACATGCGCGACGGCGTGCACACCGGGCTGGCGCAGAGCGCCGTGTCGAACTGCACCGCGTCGGCGGCGATCTCGTCGAGCGCCTGGGTGCGCACGATCGGGTCGCCCGCGAAGCCGGATACGAGCGGCGCATGCTGATCGGTGAGCAGCAGCAGGATGTTCGGTCGTCGTGCAGGCTGGGATGCCATCGGTTCTCCTTGGCGTCAGGTCAGGCCGGCCCGAAGTACTGGTTGAACTTCGCCGCGTAGTCCTCCCGAACGGGGCTGAAGACGTCGAGCGCCTTGACCGGCCCGTCGATCGGCCGCGCGCTGTGCGGGGTGTCGGGCGGGATGATGAACATGTCGCCCGGCTCGCAGATGCGGGACTCGTCGCCGATGGTAAGCTCCATGCGGCCTTCGATGAGCAGGCCCGCCTGCTCGTGGGGATGCTGGTGCATGGGCACGAGGCTGCCGGCCTCCATCTCCAGGTAGGAGAGCATGATCCGCGTTCCGTAGGGCGTGCGCGCCCGCACGCCCGGCATCAGCTCGATCGATTCGTAGTCGTTGATCTTGATGAACGGCATGGTGCAGACGGTGGCATGCGAGCTGGCTCCGGGTCACCTTGACCGATGCCTTGCAGTCTGCAGCCGGCGCCCGGCAGAGCCGTTCGCCTCCTTGTGAGGGACAGGTCTGCGCCTACCCGTCTCGAACCGCGGCAGGCTTGCTTCTGTCGCTCGAGGAGTGCCTCCGTCGGACTTCCATCACGGCACCCATAATCTCCGCGGGAAGAGGCTCGAGCTCTTCGCCTAGTTCCGCTCGCACGGCATGCCAGACCGCCTCCATCGGTTTGGCCAAACCGGAATCCTCCATCATCCGCTTGACCCTTTGCCCATGGCCAGCGGCCGCGGCTCGCATCAGGGATCCTGTCAAACGGGGCCCCACTTCCGCATCGAGTTCCTCCGCTTCCACGTCCACAGCCTGTTCCAGCCGCTCAAGCGCTTCCGTCCATCTGCCTCCATGGGCAAGAACGTCTGAGAGTGCATGTAGTGCCTCCGGGTTACGCGGGTTCAACTGCAAGGCACGACGAGCATACTCTTCCGCTTCCAACCGTCTTGCGTCACCTCGGAGGACCATCGTGTGCGCCCAGCCGGCCCATGCATCCTCACAATCAGGATCAACATCAGTCGCCATTTCGAGAACTGACTCCGCTTCATCAAGTTCATCCAAGGCGATCAAGACGCGACCGGCAAACGCGGTCGTTGCAGCGGCGGAGTGACGCAACGCCGGAGGATCATCGGGACGGACGTAAGCAGCTATTCGTTTCCAGAATCCAATAGCCTCTTCGTACTTCGCGTTCCTGCAAAGGACGTCCCCGTTCCGTGAGAGCGCCCGGACCGCTACCGATCGATGTGCTTCGGCGTCTTCCATGCGGACATACTCGGTTACGCGTTGCCTGGCATCGATAGCTTCTCTTTCCCGGTTCATCAGAGTAAGGAGGCCGCCTTCCAACTCGATTGCTTCGGCCGCCATAGCGCGCATGTCGGCTTCGTCATGTGTGCTGGCAAGTTCCGTGGTGTGTCGCAAAACAGCGACAGCCTCTTCATAGCGATGCTCTTCCGCAAGGCGCAGACCGCTACTCATGTATGCCACGGCAGCCCCCTTACACGCTAGGATCATCGCCTCTCTTGAGTCGATACTTCCGATTGACGCCAAGGAAGCGACCGCCTCCTTGTGCCTGTTCATCGCAAGAAGCGCCTCGCTTCTCAACACGAAAGACGCTACACGCAACCGTGTAGCATCATCGGAACCGCTGTGTACGGCAACACGGTCCAGCGCAGACAAAGCCTCTTCGGAACGATCTTGCCGCAGCAAGACGTCGGCAAGCCCTATCCATGCTCGGCTATTTAGAGGTTGATGAGCAACTATTTCGCGCCAAGATGTCTCCGCATCCACGAGACGACCATCCAGTACCAGCCGCCAGGCATGGCGCATTGACTCGCCGATATCGCGCTCCTGCTGATGGCCTGCAAACGTGTCCTTGATCTCCTTGATGACTGGCGAGTTCGGCCCGCTCTGCTTCATGACAAGCTCGACCGCTTGGTTCCTCCAGTGTTCGCGGCCCTCGAGACCCCGGTCGCCGGCGACGTGAGGAGCCAGAACGGCCAGCAACTCGGACAGACCGCCTGCGCCGACGCCGTTCGCATGCGACTTCTCCAGTGCCGCACGATACATCGCACGCATAGGGGCTGGGCCGAACAGATCGTGAAGGAACGCGACAAGCCGTTCGAGGCGACAGCGACTCGTACTGGAGAAACGCAGCAAGTAGTAGAGGTTGTAGAATCGATCGCTGACCTCATATCGTATGCGTTTTGCGCCCGGAAGTTCCACCTCTCTCACATAGCCGCGCTCCAGAAGCTGCTTGAGCTGCGCGCTGGCATGGGAGGAGCTCAGTTTCGCGGCAGCGGCCACCTCTTTCGCCAGCAGCGGCTTCCATCCCTCGGAGAGACAGTGAAACACTTTACGTGCCTGGACCGGCAGGTCCTCGATTCGAGCCTTGAAATACGGCGTCTGCTCGTCGATCAGGCGCTCCAGATCCTCCATTGGGGAGCCGAACGGCGACTCGACCAGCATCCGACACGCAAGGATCAGGAGACGCGGGGTACCGCCGGTGAGCCGCCGGATCGTCTCCAAACGGCCGTGCTCTCGGGCTATCGTTTGGGAGACTCCCGACCGGCCGGCGCAATCTGCCGCCGATTTCAGTATCCGGCGGGCGTCCTCCTGGTCGACACCTTCGAGCCTGAAGATGCGGAAAAACTCGTAGAGCGGCTGGTCGTATCCTGTGATGGCTTGGAAGAACGCATTGGCAGAACCCAGCAGCAGGAGCTCCGGGCGCTCGATCAGCGTGCCGCGCAGCATGTGGATCTGACGCTCATCTCGCATCTGTCCCAAGACAGCGTCGATGTTCTCGACAAAGAGAATCAGCCGCTTCCCGCTCTCCTGAGTGAAGTCCATGAGCCCGTCCAGTGAATAGGCGGAGAGCCGCTCCATGTCGTTTTCTGTCCCTTCCAGTGCGTCGGCTCGGTCTGCCCATCTGGCCTCTCCGGTGGCACGACTCAGATGACGCAGTGCGTGGGTCCAGAGATCCGCCAAGCTGACGATCCCATAGCTTTCCTCGTGGAACGCTACGGGTTGCCAGTGGTTGCGTAGTTCCGGGTTTTCTTCGATCGAATGCAGGAACCGCAGCCCGAGCGTGGTCTTGCCCATGCCACGAAGTCCGATGAGCATCATATGCTGGCAGGGACGGCCCGGCGTCTGTTCGGCTAGCACGCGGAGCATCTCCGCAAGGGTGTCCTGGCGCGCGACGAACGACTCCTTCAATTCGTGGGGAGTCAAGTGTGCCGGGTTGTAGATCCGCTGCCGGATCATCGACCACCCCTTCCGTGGTGCTTCCGCCACCACTCGCGCAGGAGGTTCGATCGGAAGGCCAATTGGCGACCGTCCCCCCTCACGTAACCGTCGGCCTTCAGATCTCGCAGCATCGAACGGAACGTCCGCTCATCATGGCGCCGCAGTTCTTCAAGGTCCGAGAGACGCACTCCGGCCCGGCTCTTGCAGACCAGTCCCAGGATGGCGTGCGCCATCTCGAACTCATGCTCGTCGAGTGCAATCTCCAGGCGCGTCTCATAATGGTCCAGGTGAGCCGTCCCGCTCTCGCCAGAGAGGCGCTCCTCGAAACATCGATCGATCAATCTCGCCGAGACACGAGAAGCGTCTCCTCTGCACGCGTCGCGAAGCTCCCAGTAGAAGAGCTGCACGTGACACGGAACCGGATCCATCAGCAAGTCGAGGACCCGAGAGATGGACTCGTCATCGAGACGGAAGCCGACCTCACGGCCCAGCGCCTTGAGGAACGCTACGGCGATGGATGGTTTCCACGGGTCCACCCGGAACGGCACGAGGTCGTTAATGGATGCCGAGATGCCCGCGCGCCGGAGTATTCCTTCGAGTCCGATCGAGCCGCCGATCAGCGTGTGAACGCTCCCGCGTAACGATGGAGCCTGGCGCCACTGTCGCAGCCGAGACAGCAGGAGGGCGGCCTCGTTCCTCCGGTCACCGGTCCTCAGCATTCGCGAGATCAGGATCGGCAGCTCGTCCATGATGATCAGCAGCTTGACGCCGGTAACCGGCAGGCTCGTCAGGCGGGTCTCCAGTTCTCGCGGCATGGTGCCAGTCAGTGCCGATCGCTCGTTTGAGCTCGATGCGCAAGACACCGATGTCGACGTTGGCCGACAGACCTTGTAGAACACGCTTGATGGCGCCAGAGAGCGGAATCGCGTCAAGTCCGGTCCGATACCGTGGGTCGGCGGCGAGTTCAGCCTGCATCGCCGCTACACAGTCTTCCGGGCCGTCGCCGCCTTCAACATCGACCTTGATGACATCCCAGCCGTTGCGAGGTGCGCGGTGGAGCTCCAGCATGAGGCTGGTCTTGCCCACACGCCGAGGGGCGAGCATCAAAATGTGCTCGCCGTTCTCCAGGAACTCCCAAAGGCGGCCCAGTTCGTAGCCCCGCCCAAAGAGGTCGTCGCCCATTACCGCCTGTCCGATGATGTTCCGCATTCGCGCTTCCTCCGCAGCAGATCAATCCAGCCCCAAGATATATGACAATGCGTCTTTTGGCAATAGAAACTTTGGCAATTAATTGATTGCTGAATGGGGGGTGGCGCGCAACCTCGCGCTGAGCGTCGCCTCAGCCGGCCGTCAGCTCCGCGACGGGGTACTCGAAGTAGGTGGCGTTCACCAGTTGGTGGAGCGTGAGACAGTGCTCCAGCGCCTCCCGCAGCAACTCCTCGCGATCTTCGCGGCGCGGCCACTCGTCGTGGACGAGGGCGGTCAGGCGACCGGCCAGACGTTGGGCCTCGCCGCGGGCACGCACCGGCGGACCCGGGCCGATCGCGGCAAGCGCCGCGGCCGCCGCGTCGATCGCTCGGCGGAGCGAGCCTGGCAACAGCGAATCCGTGACCAGCAGGTCCAGAACCCGGTCCGGTTCGACCGAGACGCTGCCGAGCCGATTGTAGGTCTCCAGGGCGTGGTAGCAGCGCAGCAGGCTGGTCCAGTCGGCGTCATCCGACTCGTCGCTCATGCCCTCGATGGCGAGCTGAGCCAGCAGCAGCGAAGCGGAGAGCTGCGCGCGTTCGATGGCGCGCCCGAGCCGCATGAAGCGCCAGCCCGCGTCGCGGTACATGGTCGCCGCGGCCACACCCGCGAAGGTGTCGATCTGCTCCGCCGTCTGGGCGTAGAAGCTCTCCGGTGAAGTGCGCCAGATGTTCTGGATCTCCAGGTCCCGGAGGCTCAGGTAGGTCCGGTTCAGGCAGGTCCACATCTCGGCGCTGATGCACTGCCGCATCTGGCGGGCATTCTCGCGGCCGAGCGCCAGACAGCTCCACACCGAATCGGAATGCAGCCGCTCGAAGGTGAGGTCATCGGCCAGGGTGAAGGAGTCGGCCAGGGTGTAGTCCTCGCTGTCGAACGCCTCCAGGCTCCCCGCCGGCGGCTCCCGGTCGACGCCGCGGTAGATGCGCTGCCAGCCGAACCGGATCTCCCGCAACGGGCGATCCACCAGCGCCTCGGTCTGCAGCCGCAGCAGGCGGCAGAGGTGCTGCGCGCGCTCCAGGTACCGGCTCATCCAGTAGAGACTCTGGGCGCTGCGCGCAAGCATCAGCTCAGTCTCCGAGCACCCACAGGTCCTTGCCGCCGCCGCCCTGGCTGGAGTTCACCACCAAGCTGCCCCTGCGCAGGGCGACGCGGCAGAACGCACCCGGCACGATGCGGGTGCGGCGGCCGTGCAGCACGAACGGGCGCAGGTCCACGTGCCGCGGCTCGAAGCGACCGTCGATCAGGCACGGCGCGCGCGACAGTGCCAGGGTCGGCTGCGCGATGAAGTCGGCCGGGTCGGCGCGTACCTGGCGGGCGTACTCCTCGCGCTCGCTCGGCGTGGCGTGGGGGCCGATCAGCATGCCGTAGCCGCCCGACTCGCCCACCCGCTTGAACACCAGTTGGTCGATGTTGTCGAGGGCGTACTCCAGGTCTTCGGGGCGGCGGCACAAGTAGGTCTCCACGCTGGCCAGCAGCGGCTCTTCGCCCAGGAAGTAGCGGATCATGTCGGGCACGTACGCGTAGATGCTCTTGTCGTCCGCGACGCCGGTACCGGGCGCGTTCGCGAGCGTCACGTTGCCGCGCCGGCACGCATCCATCAGCCCCGGCACGCCGAGCAGGGAGTCGCGCCGGAACTCCCGCGGATCGATGAAGTCGTCGTCCAGCCGCCGGTAGATCACGTCCACGCGCCGCAGGGCGCTGGTGGTGCGCATGTAGACGAACCCGTCGTGCACCACCAAGTCGCGGCCTTCCACCAGCTCCGCGCCCAGCTCCCCGGCCAGGAACATGTGCTCGTAGAACGCGGAGTTGTAGACCCCGGGCGTGAGCAGCGCGATCACGGGATCGGACCGGCCGGACGGCGCCAGCTCGCGCAGCGTGGTCAGCAGCACGCGCCCGTAGTGCTCGACATCACGCACGCGGGAGCTGCGGTACAGGCGGCGAAAGTTCGCCTTGACCGCCTTGCGGTTGGCGATCATGTAGGAGACCCCGGAAGGAACCCGCAGGTTGTCCTCCAGCACCCGGAACCCGTCGGTGGTGCGGACCAAGTCGGTACCGCAGATGGCAACCCAGGTGCCATGCGGTGCCTGGAATCCGCGCATTTGGGCACGGTATTGCGGGCAGCCGTACACCATGTCCGACGGGACGACGCCGTCGTTCACGATCCGGGCGGCATCGTAGATATCGGCAAGAAAGAGATTCAGCGCCCTCAGGCGCTGGGTCAAACCGGCCTCCAGCAGCCGCCACTCATCGGCGGTCAGTACACGCGGCACGCAGTCCACGGGGATGATGCGCTCTTCGGCTTCGGCGTCCCCGTACACGGTGAAGGTGATCCCTTCGGTGGAAAACGAACGCGTTACCCGTTCCTGTATGCTTTCGAGTTCCTCGACGGGAAGATGGCGTAGTGTCTCATGGAGCGGGCGGCAATGCGCGCGCGGCGCGCCGCCGGGCAGAAACATCTCGTCGTAGCAGACCTGATCGACATCGTACGAGTCGAAGTCCAACGCCGGGACCCTACCACGCGAGCGCTACGACGCGGTTAACAGACGGTCGTCGGTGCGTATGTCCAGGGGGTAGGCGCGCCAGTAGTAGCGCAGGGGATCATCGGCGGCCCAGCCGGCGTAGATCTCTTCCCAGTCGATCCAGCGCATGTGCGGCACCAGCGAGTGCTCGTGCACCGGCGTGCTGCGGCCCTGATAGCGAAAGTCGCACGAGAACCTGATCCGATCCTGGGTGCGGTTGTCGCGCGCCTGATGGACGGTCAAGCTATGAAACAACAACACGTCCCCGCACCGCATCGGGTTCCAGCGCCATGCCACGTCGCGCTCCGTCTCGAAGTAGATGGTGCCGTCGGCCACGGGGTGCAGGCCGCTGCGGTGGGACCCTGGCAGGACCGCCAGTCCGCCGAACTCCGGCGGGCAATCGCCGAGCGGGATCCAGGCGGTCCACACCTCGGGCGTTCCCTTGATCGGCCGGTGGTCCTGATGAGGAGCCGTGGTGATGGACGGACGACCCGGAAACACCGTGCGGACGATGTTGCGCGGATGCGCCAGCACCGACTCGCCCAGGACCGTCTCCAGCGCGCTCAGCAGTGCCGGATGAACCGCGAGCGCGTGGACGCAGCGCAGCCGCAACTGGTCGTTGTAGTAGGCCTGATAGGCCGGCGTGGGATCGCTTTCGTGCATGAAGGCGCTCGGCTCGGCGACGGCCTCGCGGGTGGGCGCGCCGGGGCGCAGCAGACCGTGGCGCGCGGAGACCCCGGCCACCTCCTCTCTGACGGCCAGCACCTCGTCCGCGCGGAGCAGCCTCGGAAGGTACAGGTAGCCATCTTCCCGCGCCGCCTCCGCCCGCCGGTCCTCCGGCACGACGCGAAACGGCGCCGGCGCAGCCATCGCAGCCATGCTCATGCGGCGCCTCTGCCCCTCAAGCGCTCCAGACCGACTCCCACGCTCCGCTCTCGGCCGATCGATAGAGCGCGAGGGCGGTCCGCATCTCTCCCAGCGCCTTCTCCGGCGGGGCCACCGGCGGCTTGCCGTCCAGCACCAGCGCGGCGAAGTCCTCGAGCTCCGGCTTGAACGAGTGGAAGTAGCCGTGCTCGCCCGGCAGGGCCTGCCCGTCCGGATGGTCTTCGTCGTACAGCTCGACCCCGCCACCCTCGAAGCCGCCGCGGATCAGCACCTCGCCCTTCGTGCCCATGACGCGAAACCACGGCATGTCCGACAGGTTCGCCGGCGACGTCAGGGCCAGAAACGATGCGACCAAGCCCGACTCGAAACGCAGCAGGGCCTGCGCGAGCGACTCGCCGTCCATGCCCTCGATAGGCCTGCCGGTGGTGCCCACGACCGACTCGATCTCTCCGAGCCAGACGCGCATCGGCCTGATCCAGTGCGCGCCGCCGTCGATGACCACGCCGCCCCCGGTGCGCTGCAGGTCGAAGCGCCAGGGACGGTTGCCAGGATACCAGAACGGATCGAACCGGGACTCGAACGCGGCCTGCGCTGCGATCACCTCGCCCACGGCGCCGTCGCGGAGCAACCGGTCGACCGCCACCACGTCCGGCCAGTACTGCGAGTTCTCGCCGACCATGAACGCTTGGTCAGCCCCGGCGCCGGTGGCCAGCACCCGCTCCGCCGTGGTCAGGTCCTGCGCGATCGGCTTCTCCAGCAGCACGTGCTTGCCCAGCGCGAACGCCTGCTCGGTCAGAGCTTCGTGCAGGTCGTGCGGCGTCATGATGTCCACCGCGTCGAAGTCGACCGCCGCTGCCGCCTCCTCGATCGTCGCGAATGCGCCGACGCCGTACTCCTCAGCCAGGGCGTCCGCGGCTGCCTGCTTCGGATCGATCGCCGCCGCGATTTCGACGCGGTCGGTGGAGCGGATCGCCCTGGCGTGGTAGCCGGCGATCGCACCGCAGCCGACCAAGGCCAGCCGCACGGTGTCAGCCATGCTCCGATCGTGTCATCCGAAACGGTCCCATGGCAACGGCGACCGGCCCGGCGTCCCGCCCCGCGGTGATGGCGGCGCGTTGCCGGGAGGCGTATGCTGAAGCGGGTCGGAACGCGAGTGGTATCGATGTGTCCCGCCTGAGCTCGGCCGTGTCGATCGTGGTGCCGACCTATCACGAGGCGGCGAACATCCCCACGCTGGCCGACCGGATCGACGCCGCCCTCGCCGGGCAGGGCGTGAAGTGGGAGTTGCTGCTGGTCGACGACGACTCCGGCGACGGCAGCGAGGCGATCGTCGCGGAGCTGGCGCGGCGCCTGCCGGTGCGCATCGAAGTACGGCGTGACCCGCCGCGGGACCTGTCACTGTCCGTGCTCGCGGGCATCCGGCTGGCCCGCTGGGACCGGCTGGTGGTGATGGATGCCGACCTGTCGCATCCGCCGGAACGCATCCCCGACCTGCTGGCCGCGCTGGACGGCGGCTGCGACATCGTGGTCGGCAGCCGCTATGCTCCGGGCGGTCGCTTCGATCGCACGTGGAGCCTGTGGCGCTTCCTCAATTCGCGGCTGGCGACACTGCTGGCGCGGCCGCTGGTAGCCTGCTCCGACCCCATGTCCGGCTTCTTCGCCACCGATCGCCGTGCGTTGCCGAACGCCGATCGACTGCAGCCGCTCGGCTACAAGATCTGCCTGGAGTTGATGGTGCGCGGGCGGCTGCGGGTCCGCGAGCTCGCCATCGACTTCGACGACCGCGAGCACGGCACCAGCAAGATGACCGTGCGCCAGCAGCTCAACTACCTGCGGCATCTGCATCGGCTGTATCTCTACAGGTTCGGGGGCATGGCCCGCCTGCTGAGCTTCGGACTGGTCGGCGCCAGCGGCCTCGTCATCGACGTGGCCGGGTACTTCATCCTGCAGTGGCTGGGCATCGAGCACCGCCTGGCGCGGTTTCTCTCCTTCTGGCCGGCGGTGACCTGGAACTGGCGTCTGAACCGCGGTCTGACCTTCGGCGAACGGCCGCGGCAGCCGCACGCGCCGCAGTGGGCGAGGTTCGTGGCCAGCAGCCTGCTCGGGCTCGGCGTCAACGTCGGCAGCTACACGCTGTTGACCAGCCTGGTGGACTGGTTCGCCCGCAACCGGCTGATCGCCCTCCTGGGCGGCGTGGCGCTCGGGGGGCTGCTCAACTTCGCGGTGTCCAATCTGTACGTCTACCGCCGGCACGCGACGAAGAGTTCGGACGACGCCTGAGCGCCGGCTGTGCCCGTGTCCGAGCCGTGATCACCTATCCGCACGCGGGACGCGGGCGGACGGCCGGCCGACGCGCATCATGCTGCCCATGAACGCCCCGAAGCGGCGCTCGACCTCGGCCGGACTGCCGGTGATCCGCCCTGCCAGCCACTCTGCCGCCACGTTCGAGTAGGCGTTCCCCATGCCGGAGAAGCCGGCGACGCCGTGCACTCCGCGCTCCGGATCGAACAGCCCCAGCAGCGGCAGCCCGTCGCCGGTGAAGCCCTGCAGTCCGGCCCAGCGATGGGTGACCGGCGCCCCGGCGAGCCCCGGAAAGATGGCGCGCAACTCGCGCTGCAGGCGCCGCCAGTGCGCTTCCGTCGGCCGCAGACCGTGGCGGGCCAGGGCCGGGTTGCGGCGCCTGGTGCTCGTGAACTGCCGCAGCAGTTCCTGATCCCGCCGGCGCGCGCCGCCGAACAGCAACCGGTAGCGCCCGTCCGGCTCGGCGATGTCGCGCCACCACGCCACCTGCGTACCGAAACAGCCGGTGCAGGGACGGCTCGGCAACGGAGCGGTCACCAGCACCTGCCCGCGCTCGGCGCTGAGGCGGTCGGCAAGGGGCGGCAGCAACTGGGGAGCGAGCGCGTTGACGGCCACCAGGGCGTGCGCGGCGGCGATGCGGCCGTCCGGGGTTTCCAGCGCGATCGCGCCGGGCCCGCCGGCGATGCTCCGTACCGGGGAGTGCTCGTAGAGCGCGGCGCCGCGCAGGCCGGCCACGGCACGTCCGAGCCCGGCCACGAAGCGGCCCGGATAGAACTGCGCGTCGTCCGGAAAGCGCATGCCGCCGGTGAACAGGCGGCTGCCGGTCACCCGGAACGCCTCGCCTTCGTCAACCAGCTCGACCCGGAACCCGTCCGCGGCCATCAGCGCGTGCTCGCGGCGGTAGTGCTCCAGCACCGCCGAGGCGTCCGGGCGGTCGCGGCGCGCCAGCAGGTACTCGCCCAGCACCTCGTAGCCGCACTCGATCCCGTAGCGCTCGATCTGCTCCACCAGCAGTGAGCGGTTGTACTCGATCAGCCGCACGTGGGCGGCCGCCACCTCCCGGCCCTCGCGCGCCGCGAGCTCGGCGTAGGCGGGGCCGGCACCGGTAACGATGCCGCCCTGGTTGCGCGACGACGCGCCCTCCCCCACCCGCCCCGCGTCCACCACCGCGACCGAACAGCCGCGGCGAAGGAGCGCCTCGGCCGCCTTGAGGCCGGCGACACCGGCGCCGATCACCGCCACGTCGGCGGTGACGTTCCCCTCCAGGCGCGGATAGGCGGGACGCTCGAAATCCAACCAGTAGGGCAGTCCGACGGGAGCGGCCCGAACCGTCATCGGACTGGGCCGGTCTCGCCCGCGGCCGGCTGCACGTCCGGCGGGTCGGGGCGGTACCGTTCCATGCAGGCATCGACGCCGCCGTCGGCGAAGTAGATCCGCTGCCGGTGCAGCACCGTCGCGCCTGGAGGCACCCCGTCGCTGATCTCCTGCGTGGAGTGAATGCAGAGCAACCGCGGGTTGGCACGGTTGTGGAACAGGTGATCGGCATCGGCCGATGCTGTCCCCACGCTGCGATCGCCGTCGCGGGACACGCATACCATCAGCGGATGATCGACCGCCACCGGCTCGAACAGGTGCGACAGATCGCCGCCCCAGACCACGCGGCCGCCGGCGGCGCGGCGGTTTGCCAGCGGATAGTGGGGATAGCCGGACGCCGGGCGCAACTCGGCCAGCGTTCGCCAGCGCCCTTCGACCCTCACGAACAGCCGCGTCAGGTCGTCACACGCGAAGTCCGGCGCCGTGCTCATCTGCAGGCAGTTGGCCACCCCCACGCGGTCCAGCGGCCGATCGGTGCCGTTGCCGATCGTCACGTCGATGGTCAGCAGGCCGTCACCGGGCACGAGACGGGACTCGACCCAGGCGCCGTCCGCCGCCCGGTGCCGCCAGCGCAGCGCATCCCCGTCACGGGTGAAGCTCTGCCGTGCCGTGTCCGGCGCCGTGTGGCTCCAGACCGAGCCGGCATGCTCCGGCGCCCACAGCCGGAAGCGGTTGCCCGGCCAGCGGTCGACGTCCACCAGGACCTGCGTGGTCGCGTGGCTCCGTCCCGGCGCGCCCACGCCCTTGGGCGACACGGACGGGATCAGCCGATGCTCCGTGGACAGTCTCAGCCGCATGCACGCATCTCCCACTCGTCAGGCACTATCATGCCGTAACAACGATGGAGGAGCGCATGGCCACATCTCAAGCGTTGCCGCTGATCCCACAACCCGCGGAGCTGGTCCGCATGGACGGCGCGTGGCTGTTCGGTCACGAGTTGCGCGTCAGCATCGCGGAGGACTCGTTCGCCGAGGTGGCTTCCCACCTTGCGGGCGAGCTGGATGCCGCAGGGAACTGCCGCACGACCGTCACCGGCGCCAGCGCGGATGCCGACGTGCGGATAATCCGGGCTGCGGATCTGCCGGCCGGCGGCTACCGCCTGACGGTCGGGCCCGGCGGCGTGGAGCTGGCCGCCGTTGCGCCCGCGGGCGCGTTCCATGGGGCGCAGACGCTGCTGCAGCTCGTCAGCGGCTCGGTACGCCGCCGCGTGCCGGCGGTGCGCATCGGCGATCGGCCGCGCTTCGAGTGGCGGGGCGTGATGCTGGACTGCGCCCGCCACTTCTTCCGTGCCGCTACGGTCAAGCGCTTCATCGATCTGGCCGCCCGCTTCAAGCTGAACCGTTTTCACTGGCACCTGACCGAGGACCAGGGCTGGCGTCTTCCCATCGAGCGCTATCCCGATTTGCTGCGGGTCGCGAGCCGACGCCGCGAATCGACGGGCGACGGCACCCCGCACGCCGGCGCCTTCACGGCCGAGGAGATCCGCGACGTGATCCGCTACGCGCAGGCCCGGCACGTCACCGTCGTGCCGGAGATCGAGCTGCCCGGCCACTGCGCCGCCGCCCTGGCCGCCTACCCGCACCTGTCGTGCACCGGCGGCCCGTTCGAGGTGGGCACGACGTGGGGGATCTACAAGGACGTCTATTGCGCCGGCAACGACGCCGTGTTCGCGTTCCTGGAAGGGATCTTCGAGGAGGTACTGGAGCTGTTCCCCGAACCGTACGTCCACATCGGCGGGGACGAGGTGCCCAAGGATCGCTGGACGGCCTGCGCCACGTGCCGGCAGCGCATGCAGGACGAAGGACTTGCTTCTCCGGAGGAGTTGCAGGCGTGGTTCGTGCGCCGCGCCTGCCGGGGCTTGAGCGAACGCGGCCGCACGGTGATCGGCTGGGACGAACTGCTGGAGGGGGACGGCCCCGGCGGCGACACGGTGATCATGGCGTGGCGCGGGGTGGACCGCGGCATCGAGGCGGCGCGGCGCGGACACCGGGTGATCATGACGCCCAACCCCTCCACCTACCTCAACTACACGCCCTACGACCCGCCGCGGCCGCCGGGGCATCAGGGGCGACGGCTCTCCCTGGAGACCGCCTATGCCTTCGATCCGGTGCCGGCCGAGCTCGACGAGCGCGCGGCGGACAGGATCATCGGCTCCCAGGGGTGCCTGTGGACCGAGTACGTGGAGACGCAGGCCGACGTCGACGAGCTCACCTGGCCGCGGCTGTGCGCCCTGGCCGAGGCGGCGTGGAGCCCGCGCGAAGCGCGCGACTGGTCCGACTTTCAGGCGCGTCTTGCCGGTCAGGCGCCGCTGTTCGAGCAACTCGGCGTGGCGCGCACCGCGAACTGGTGAGGGCGGAGCGTCCTGGTCGGCCTGTTATCCCTCCAGGGACAGCAGAAAGGGGTCCTCCAGCGCCTCGACGATCCAGCGCAGGAAGCGGACGGCGTCCGCGCCGTCGATGACGCGGTGGTCATAGGAGAGCGACAGCGGCAGCATCAGCCGCGGTTCGAAGCCGCCATCGCGGTGCACGGGCGTGACGCGGGAGCGTGACATGCCCAGGATGGCCACCTCCGGGTAGTTCACAATCGGGGTAAACGACGTCCCGCCCAAGCCGCCCAGATTGGTGATCGTGAAGCATCCGCCCTGCATCTCCTCCAGGGTGAGCTTGCCGTCGCGCGCCCGCGCGGCCAGAACCCCGAGCTCGACCGACAGCTCGGTCGCGTTCTTGCGATCGGCGTCCCGGAGTACCGGCACCAGGAGGCCGCGCTCGGTATCGACCGCCACGCCCACGTGCGTGTAGCGCTTGAGAATCACCTCGCGGCTCGCCATGTCGACGCTGGAAGCGAACCGCGGGAAGACCCGCAGCGCGCTCGCCACCACCCGCACCGCGATCGCGGTCATCGTGAGCTTGCCACCCGCCTGCTGAACGCGCGGGCCGAAGCGCTTGCGGAGCTGCTCCAGCTCGGTGACGTCCGCATCGTCGTGCTGGGTGACGTGCGGGATGGTCGTCCACGACGTGGACAGGTGCGTGGCGGTGGTGCGACGGATGCCGCTCATCGGTTCGCGTTCGACCTCACCCCAGCGGCTGAAGTCGGGGAGCGGCGGCGGGGCGGGAGCGGCGCCGCCGGCGGCCGCCGCTTCCAGCAGGGAGCGCGCGGTGCGTACCACATCACCGGACAGGATGCGCCCGCCGTTGCCGGTGCCCTGCACCGAGGTGATGTCGACGCCGAGCTCGCGAGCGAAGCGGCGCGTGTTGGGCGTAGCCGGGATCGGCCATTCCGGCAGATTGAACTCGTCGGCCGGGGTCTGCGCGGCCGGGGCCGGCGCTGCCGGCGGACGCGCGGGCGGCGGGCCGGGCGGCGACGGCGCGGGCGGCGCGGTCTGGACAGCCGGTCGTTCCGGAACCGGTGGAGGAGGCGCCTGGCGCCGCGGCTGCTCGGCGGCGGGCTCCTCGGCCGGTGCTTCCGGGGCCGGCGGTGAGGCTGGCTCGATGGTGGCGATCACCTGCCCCACGGCGACGGTGTCCCCGGCCTTGACCGGCAGCGACGCGACCACGCCCGCCTCGGACGCCGGCACCTCGATCACCGCCTTGTCGGTCTCCAGCTCGATCAGCGGCGCATCCACCTCCACCGTGTCGCCTGTCGCGACCAGGACACCGGCGACGGTGCCGGAGTCGACCCCCTCGCCCAGGACGGGCAGCTTGATCTCTACAGCCATATCACAGATCCCATATCACGGATCCCATCTCACAGACCCCATCTCACAGATCCCTGTCAGGCGGACAACGGGTTGGTCTTGTCGGGATCGACGTCCAGCCGCCGGATACTGCCCTCGAGCGCACTCCGATCGATCGATCCTTCGGCATGCAGCCGCTGCAGCGCCGCCAGCGCGATGTAGCGGGCGCTCACCTCGAAGTGGTCACGCAGGCCGGCGCGCGCGTCGCTGCGCCCGAAGCCGTCGGTGCCGAGCCGGGCCACCGGCCCCGGCAGGTGGTCGGTGATCAGCGCCGGCAACACGCGCAGGTAGTCGGTGGCGGCAACGAACACGCCGCGCTCGCCGGCGAAGGCGCTCGCCACGTACGACTGCCGCGGCTCCTGGCCCGGGTGCAGCAGGTTGTGGCGCTCCGTCTCGGCGATGTCCCGATAGAGTTGCTGGTAGCTGGTGACGCTCCACACGTCGGCGGAGACCCCCTGTTCGGCGAGCATCTCGGCGGCCTGCACCGACTCGTTGAGGATGGCGCCGCTGCCGAGCAGATGTGCCTTGGGCCGCTTCGGATCCGGGTCACCGGCGCTGAACCGGTACAGTCCGCGCAGGATGCCCTCGCGGGTCTCGGCCATCGGCTCCGGCATCGGCGGCATCGGGTAGTTCTCGTTCATGACCGTGAGGTAGTAGAAGCCCTCCTCCTGGTCGACGTACATGCGCCGGATGCCGTCCTCGATGATCACCGCCAGCTCGTACGCGTAGGTGGGGTCATAGGAGCGCAGCGTGGGAACGGCCAGCGCGGCGACGTGGCTGTGGCCGTCCTGATGCTGCAGCCCCTCGCCGTTGAGGGTGGTGCGGCCGGAGGTGCCGCCCAGGAAGAAGCCCTTGCAACGCATGTCGGCCGCCGCCCAGATCAGGTCGCCGATCCGCTGGAAGCCGAACATCGAGTAGTAGATGAAGAACGGGATGGTGTTGACCCCGTGCGAGGCGTACGCGTTGCCGGCGGCGATGAAGGACGAGAACGAGCCGGCCTCGGTGATGCCTTCCTCGAGCACCTGGCCGTCCTTGGCCTCCTTGTAGTAAAGCAGGTTCTCCCGGTCCACCGGCTCGTAGAGCTGCCCGACGCTCGAGTAGATGCCCACCTGCCGGAACAGCGGCTCCATGCCGAAGGTGCGCGCCTCGTCCGGTACGATCGGCACGATCAGCGGTCCCATCTGCTTGTCGCGCAGCAGCTTGGTCAGGATGCGCACGAAGGCCATGGTGCTCGACGCCTCGCGGCCGTCGGTGCCGCGCAGGAACTCCGCGAACAGCTCGGCCGGAGGTGCGGTGAGCGGCGCGGCGCGGGCGGCACGCGCCGGCAGATAGCCGCCCAGCTCTTGCCGACGGGCGCGCAGATAGGTGCGCTGCCCGCCATGCTCGTCGGGGAGGTAGAAGGTGGCCGCGGCCGCTTCCTCGTCGGAGATGGGGATATCGAACCGTGCGCGGAAGGCGACCAGCTCGTCCTGGTTCAGTTTCTTCTGCTGGTGGGTGATGTTCTTGCCCTCGCCCGCCTCTCCCAAGCCGTATCCCTTGATCGTCTTTGCCAGGATCACCGTGGGCGCGCCTCGATGGTCTACCGCCGCCTTGAAGGCCGCGTACACCTTGGCCGGGTCGTGGCCGCCCCGGTACAGCTTGCGCAGCTCGTCGTCCGAGTAGTCCTTGACCAGATCCAGGAGGCGCGGATCGGTGCCGAAGAAGTCGTCGCGGATGTAGGCGCCCGGCTCGACGGTGTACTTCTGGTACTGGCCGTCGACGGTCTCCTCCATGCGCCTGGCCAGCAACCCGTGGCGGTCCGCGGCCAGCAGTGGATCCCAGTCGGAGCCCCAGATCACCTTGATCACGTTCCAGCCGGCGCCGCGGAAGGCGGCCTCCAGCTCCTGGATGATCTTGCCGTTGCCGCGCACCGGACCGTCGAGGCGCTGCAGGTTGCAGTTGACCACGAAGATCAGGTTGTCCAGCCGCTCGCGGGACGCCAGGGTGATCGAGCCCATCGACTCCGGTTCGTCCATCTCGCCGTCGCCCAGGAAGGCCCAGACCTTCTGTTGGTCGGTGTGCTTGATGCCGCGATCCTGCAGGTAGCGGTTGAAGCGCGCCTGGTAGATCGCCTGGATGGGGCTCAGCCCCATGGAGACGGTCGGGAAGGCCCAGAAGTCCGGCATCAGCCACGGATGTGGGTACGACGACAGCCCGCCGCCGGGCGCCAGCTCGCGCCGGAAGTTGGTGAGCTGCGCTTCGCTCAGGCGGCCCTCCAGGAACGCCCGCGCGTACATGCCGGGGGCGGCATGCCCCTGGAAGTAGACCTGATCGCCGCCCTGCGAGCTGTCCGGACCGCGCAGGAAGTGGTTTTGGGCGACCTCGATCAGCGTGGCTGCCGACGCGAAGGTGCTGATGTGTCCGCCGATGCCCTCGTCGCTCTTGTTGGCCCGCACCACCATGGCCATGGCGTTCCAGCGGATGATGCTCTTGTTGCGCCGTTCGACGGCGCGGTCACCGGGGTAGGCAGGCTCACGCTCCGCCGGGATGGTGTTGACGTAGGGAGTGTTGGCGGTAAACGGGAGGTCCGCGTCGACCGCCTTCGCGTAGCGGTGCAGGGTGCGCAGCACCTGATGCAGCCGCTCGGTCCCGCCGGTCCGATAGACGTAGTCGAGCGACTCCACCCATTCGCGGAGCTCGACATCCCCGCCGTTGCCGCCATGCGCGAGCGCCGGATCGACGGGATGCGACACGGCAACCGCCGGCTCCGTCCCATTGCCGGCCCCACCGAAAGCGGCCTCGGCAACGGAAGCGGACGAACCGTGCTGTGTGCGATCGACCCTCTCGGCCGGGTTCCCTGCCACCACCGGCAAAGATAGCCCAAAGACCCGGCCTGTTCCACAAGCCCCGACCGGGCGGGAACGGCCCTTGCCGGCCGGTGCCCGTCGTTCTACGTTGAGGCGCCATGCATACTGAAACTCGGCAAACTTGGAACGGCCTGAATGTCGACGACCGCGACTGGTCGGCGCTGAGCGAGGGGGAGCGCATCCGGCAGATCGAGCTGGAGGGCTACCTGATCGTGCCCGGCATCCTCTCCCCGGAACACCTGGAGGCGCTGCGCGCCGAGACGGACAAGCTGCCCACCGAGGGCCGGGACTACAGCGAACGGCAGCGCGGCTGCAGCCAGGTGCATCTGCGCAGCCGCACGCTGGCGGAGCTGGTGGCGCACCGGCCGACGCTGGACCTGCTGGAGCGCCTGTTCGGCGACCGCATCCTGTGCCTGCACAACGTCACCTACGACCGCTCCGAGCCGGGCACCCCGGGCATCAGCCTGCACACCGACGGCCAGCCGTACGGTTCGACCATCTTCGGCTACGAGGGGAGCTGCCCGATCACGGTCCGCGTCCTCTACTACCTGGACGATCTGACCATGGACGTGTCGCCGTTCCGGGTGATCCCCCGCTCGCACGTGTGCATGCACGCCGACGCCCACCCGTACAAGCGCTACACCACCCATCCCGAGCAAGTGGTAGTGCCGTGCAGCGCCGGCTCCGCGCTGTTCCTCAACCACCGCACGTTCCACGGCACGCTGCCCAACACGGGCACCCGGCCGCGGCGCATGGTCGCCATCGCCTACCGGCCGGCCTGGGCTGGGCCGATCGCGGAGGTGCCGATGGTTACGGACGAGGACCTTGCCAAGCTCCCCGAATCGGTGCGGCCGTACTTCAGCGACTCGAACGCCCGCGAGTTCGACTTCGCGGTCGGCAACAAGCCGGAGGGCATGAGCGCCGACGCGCCGGGGATGGCCCCCAGCCGCTGGTCACGCGCCTGAGCCGACGCGGCGCGCCGCCCAGGTCGGTTCACCGGCGCCGAAGCCGTCCACGAGTTGCTCGCCCAGCCGGAGCGTGCCGTACATCGTGCCGGCGGCCGCGTCCACGGCGCCGGTGAACCGATAGGTCAGCCGGGCGCCCTCGGCAGCCAGCACGCTGTCGAGCACCACCGCGTCGCCGTCGACCCGTCCGGACAGCTCGCCCTCCGCCCGCGTCCCCTGGTGCCGGCCGCGGATTCCATCCCGGCCGCGGATTCCGCCCGCCGAGCGCAGCAGGCTGAACCGGTGCCGGGCGCAGCCTGAGACGAAGCGGACGTCCACCTCCCACTCGCCTTCGATCCCGTCCGGTACCGGCTCACTCGAGCACGGCTCGGGAGCGGCGCCGAGGATCTCCGCCAGCCTGCGGGCCGCCGCCTCCGCGTCGCCGTCGACCATCGACACCGGCCGGATCATGAACTCGCAACCGCTCCCCTCGGCGTGCGAGAGGATGGGCGGTGAGCCGGCGCGCAGGGCCGCTCCCATCTGTCCGGCGGTCAACGGCACCCGCCGCGGGTCCCAGGAGACGATCAGGATCGGATACGGGCTGCGTCCTCCCGACTCCCGCACCTGCGTACGCACGCCGTCCACCGCGGCCAGGGCCTCCGCGATCTGCCGGTACCAGCCACGCCAACGCTCGAACTCCGCGTCCAGGTCGCGCCCGCCCGTCAGGTGCTCGACCGCAGCCAGCATGCCGGCGATCTCCTCCTTGCTGACCTTCATCATGCGGCCGAAGGTGCCGTGCGGGGCGCAGTGCATCCACGCGGCCTGCACCAGATCCTCCCGCCCGAGCAGGAGTCCCGCCCCTTGCGGCCCCTGCAGGATCTTGCCGCCGCTGTAGCAGACCAGGTCGGCACCGGCGGCCAGCCAGCGGTTCGGGACCGCCGGCAGCTCGGCGGCGGCATCGATGACCACCGGCGCTCCGTGCTGCCGGCCGGCGGCGACCAACTCGTCCACCGTCACCGTCTGCGCAGCCGCCGCCCCCGCCCACATCGCCAACAGCGCGGTGCGCGGTCCCACCGCCGCGCGCAGCTCCGCGGCCGAGTCCACCTCGACCAACCGCACGCCCACGGCGCGGATCGTCTGGTCGAACACGGTGCGCGACTGAACCGGCATGACCACCTGATCGCGCATGCCGTCGAGGTCCGGGAGCTGCACCGCGCGCTCCGGGTCGCCGCCGGCCACGCACGCGCAGGTGGCCGCGGTAAGCGCGCCGGCCGCGCCGCTGGTGACCAGCGCCGAGGGAACGCCGAGCAACCCGGCGATGCGCTCGCCGACGCGCGCCACGAGTTCGTCGATGACCACCGAGCCGTCGGCCGCCTCTGCCATCGCCCGGCGCACCTCGGGGAGCATCGGCGCGCCGCCGTGAATGGACTCGGTGGCCGTCAGGTCGACGTAGGTCCGCAGCCCGAGCCGGGCATAGATGCCCTGCTGCCCGGGACCGGTCACTCGCGCTCCCAGATCCTGGTGTCCGGCTTGAACTGACTCCAGGCGAACCAGAACGCCTCGTGCGCCGCCGCGTCCCGCTCGCCGATGAAGGCGCGCAGACCGCTGCCGTCCAGCTCCAGACGGACGCCGCCCATCTCCACCGCCACGCCCTCCTGCAGCGCGATCACCGCCGGCGCCACCGGGAAGGCGACCGGCCCGTCCGGAGCGTCCACGCCGAGCACGCGCTCCTGGATTGGCAGCCGCTGGTCGACGTCACCGACCGGGAAGATGGGGCCCTGGTCGTCACGGCCCCTGAGCGGGTCCAGCGGGTAGGCCCGGAACCGATCGAGGATCGTCGTCTCCGGGTGCTCGCGCTTCCAGTCACCCCAGGTGGAGGTGACCACCGCCACCGGCGTCAGCGCTACGCCAGCCTCATGCAGCGGCCCGGACAGCGCCTCGCCGGTGAAGGTGTCGACCGCCGACCAGGTGCTGCGGTCGTACATGAACTTGTTCGAGCGGGCAAGCAGGCCGGAGGTGCGCAGCACCGGGCTGAATCCTTCGACGTCGTCGGTGAAGTACGCCTGCGCGGATCCGCACAGCGTGCAGTACGGCATGCCGAAGCGCCGCCCGCCCAGCGTGTCGTTCACCATCTCGTGCACTTCCATCATGTTCTTGGGGTAGGCGCGCGCCTCGCCGTTGATGACCAGGCCGAACACCAGCCGTTCGTCAGGGTACCAGTCGCCGCCGGCGGCGTCGGTGACCGCGGGATCGTCGATCGCGGGGATGCAGCCGCGCAGGCAGCGAGCCTCCGGCGTGGCGTGCAGCCGCTCGTCGATCGCCACGCCGCCCCAGCCGACCAGCCGCCAGTCTACGGCCGAGTCCTCGTCGGTGAAGAACGGCTCCCACAAGGGCTCGATGGACCGGAACAGGCGCCACTTGTATTCGCGATAACCGGGGAAAGCCGGCACGTCCCAGGCGATCAGGCGGTTGATCATCGTCAGCCGCCCGTCGTCCTGGAGCTCCGTTTCGGTGAGCTTGACGAACGCGGCCCCGATCGCCGCCAGCATGTCACGGTTCGAGAACGGGAACAGGTCGGTCAGGAGCCACAGCACGCGTGGATCGCCGGCGGCGCCCAGCCGGTCGATCGCCTCGATCGGCCCGCCTTCGAGCGCGCGGTCGAACAGCATCTCCAGGCCTTCCGCGATCTCGGTCGAGACAGCTCCGTCCGGCACCGAAGGGCCGGACGGGATCAGGTTGCCGGTTGGCCCGTAGAGCGGGGGCGGTGGGCCGGACCCCTGACCGTCCGCGGTCTCCCCGCAACTCAACAGCACCAGCGCGACCGGGATCATTGTCAGCACCCGGAACGTGGCTCGCGAACGCACTCCTGTGGAGACGCCCATGCGCGCGACGGTAGCGCGGCTCCCCGGAGGCGTCAAAGCGCGGGAGCCGAATGCCGAGGTTGCCCTGCGCCGGAGAACCGGAAACACTCAAAGGCGAGATGAAACACACCTTCGTGCGATGGTTCGCGGCGGCTCTGGTGCTGCTGGCAACGCAGGCGGCATTCGGCCTTCCGGATCTGGGCGGGCGCACCGTCGTCGCCGTGACCGGCAACGACTACGTGCCCTTGAACTTCGTCGACCCCAAGACCGGCGAGTCGGTCGGCTGGGAGTACGACGCCGTCAACGAGATCTGCCGGCGGCTCAACTGCGCCGTCGATTGGCACGTGACCGCCTGGGACGTGATGATCGAGGCGGTGCGCAACGGCCAGTTCGACGTGGGCATGGACGGCATCACCATCACGGAGGAGCGCGCCGAGCGCGTCGACTTCTCCATCCCCTACCTCACCTCGCAGCAGTTCATGCTGGTGCGAGCCGACGAGGAGCGCTTCACCACCCCCGAGGAGGTCGCCGCCGACGAGGAGCTGCTCATCGGCTCGCAGGCCGGCACCACCAACTTCTACGTGGCCGTCTACGACATCCTGGACGGCAACGAGGACAACCCGCGCATCAAGCTGTTGGACACCTTCGGCGCCGCCGTGCAGGCGCTGATCACCGGCGACGTGGACCTGGTGCTCATGGACGCGGCGAGCAGCCGCGGCTATATCGGCGCCAATCCCGACGCCCTCAAGACGGTCGGCGAGGCGCTGGGCACGGAAGACTTCGGCTTCATCTTCACGCCCGGCTCCGACCTGCGCGAGCCCTTCGACGAGGCGATCCGGGAGCTTGCGGAGGAGGGCTTCCTGGAGGCGCTGAGCGTCACGTGGTTCTTCGAGTACAGCCCGTAGGAGCCTGCCGGATTCACGACCCATTCCCATGAACCGCGGCGGCGCGAACCCGTCGCGGCGGCATCTGCTGCCGGTCGCGTCCCTGTCCCGCCTCCCCTACTGGCTGCTCGTGGTGATGCTGCTGGGAGTGCTGGCGGTGTGGTCGGTGGTGCGGGAGGAGGACTACCGGGTCATCTTCCGCGCGGTCAGCCGCGGGATCGTGACGACGCTGTACGTGTCCGTGATCTCCTACGCGGCAGCGGCGGCCATCGGCCTGCTGTTCGGCCTGATGCGTGCCTCGCACCGGCGTGTCCTGCGGGAGGCAGCCAGCGTCTACATCGAGGTGGTGCGCGGCGTGCCCATGCTGGTGATCCTGTACTACGTCGCCTTCGTGGCGGCGCCGGCGCTGGTGGTGCTGATCAACCGGCTGGCCGAGCCGCTGATCGCCGCCGGCTGGCTGCAGCCGCTGAGCGTGCGGCGGATCGACTTCGTCTGGCGTGCGATCATTGCCCTCACCGTCGGCTACAGCGCCTTCCTGGCAGAGATATTCCGCGCCGGCATCGAGGCCGTGCCGCGCGGGCAGTTGGAGGCGGCGCTGTCGCTGGGCATGAGCCGGCGGCAGGCGATGCTGCGCGTCGTCCTGCCGCAGGCCGCGCGCACGGTGTTGCCGCCGCTGGGCAACGACTTCGTGGCCATGATCAAGGACTCGGCGCTGGTCTCCGTGCTGGGGGTGCAGGACATCACCCAGCAGGCCAAGGTGTACTCGGCTTCCTCATTCCGTTTCTTCGAGACCTACAACACCGTCGCCTTCCTGTACCTGGTGTTGACCATCAGCCTGTCGCTGCTGGTGCGCGGCCTGGAGCGCCGCCTGCGCCGCCACGTCTCTACAGCACACCCCAGTCGGTAAGTGCTTCTCGTGTCAAACCCCCGTTGTTGACGAGGGTGCAGACGACTACCCACGGAGAGACGTCGAAGTGTTCGACCGCGCGCTCGATGTCATCCACGGCCGGGACACCGGTACCGATCACGGCCTGCAGCGTATTATACGGACACAGAAACTCTTGGGCGAACGCTCGTTGGAATTGCTGCTTGCTCGTGCTCACGTTCGTCGCCGGCAAGAGCCTCTCTTCCACGCGAGACGCAAGATGATCGGCCACTAAGCGGGCAAGGGTAAACCGTCGACCTGCCAGTGAACGTATGTTCCATGCGATTCGCATCCTCCCCGGATCGTCATCGTCTCGAAACCCGGCAGTCAACGAAGACTTGCTTTCCTGTTCGATTCGGCGGCGCAGAGTCTCATGTGCAGAAACGCGGAGGTTCAGCCCGTTGCATCGCACCTCCTCCGCGAGAGTCTCGATCTGAGAGAGCGTTTCGTTCTTGCACGCCGCCGCCATCTCTTGGACCGCTCCCTCGCCATAGGACATGACAGCTTGCCGCAGACTGTGCACGAGCTCCTGCGGAGCCCCGTCAGGGTCATACCCCATACAGGCTTCCAGCTTCCGCCAACGAGACAGCTCATGATCGCGGCGCTCGTTGATGACGTCGTGCCACAGAACGCTCAACTCCGTCTCTGCACTCACGGTGTCCGACAACCTTGCTATAGTGCCGCTCATGAACCGGTCAATACAGCGTTCGAAGTCGCGTATTGGAATGTTGACGCTGAAATCATTCAGATAGCGAATCGGCTGCGCCTCCGACTGCTCGGTTCGACACGAGCTGACGAGGACCGACTCCCAGTTGCTGCTGAACGACAAATCGGGCCAGATGTACCCGCCGCCAGCACCACCGATCTTGTGGCTCATCCGCCAAGAGAGGCCGTCCGCCTTGGGTTCCCAAAGCAGCCGCCACCAGTTGACGGCAAACCACTCAGCTAGATGAAGAGCGGACAACCGAGCGGATTTGCGGACCGTTCGTGCGAGTCCGTCGTCCAGCTCCGTCGCGCAGTGGCCGTCTACGAAGAGTGCAAGTTCAGCAAGTGTCGCGCGCTCCTCATCACTGCCGTATTCGCAAGGGAGCCATTCGTAGTCGATGCGAAATGCCGAGCTCAAGACAGGATCACCGCCGACCGGCGGCACCTCGACCTTGTCGCTCAGGATGCCCCTGGCCGCTGGTCATACGGGATCCAGCCCCGCTCCGGGCCTGGCGGGCGCGATCGCTCGTAGCGCTGGCGGATGCGGTTGAACTCGGCCGCGGAGCGCACGACCGACCCGGGCTCGCGGGCGCTCTGCACCACGAAGTCCGCCTCCGGCGGGTAGCAGGCGATCTCGGCGTCCGGCCGGTCCCAGGTGAAGTCCTGCGGTGCCTCGCCGACGTTGTTGGGCACGGCGGCGTGCTGGTAGCGCAGGTCCAGGCTCCAGCGCACCACGTCGGCCTTCACCGTCACACCCGTTGCGCCGGCATGCTCAACCATGACACCTGCACGATTGTACGGTGCCAACCCGATCCTTGACAATTCACGCGTGATTGCGTAATATCCGCCTTCTGAGTTAACTGGCACGGCTTCACACGCAACAGGCCGTACTGTTATGACGGCAACTCTTTACAAAGCAGGCACGCTCGACAACGAAGTTCCTGAAGAACCGTTTTCCGGTGAGTCAACTCACATGCACTGGACGCCTTCAATAGCGCCCGAAGAGTCGCTGCTGCCACTGGGCCAAGCATTACCCAACCATCCATCACTACACGCATCATTCCGCATAAACAAGCCAACTATTTGGCAACCACAATATCCGCCACCATTTGACTACGCATCACACTTTCGCATAACTCTTCTCGTTGTTGACGTATCCATCCACGACACAAGATTCAAAGACTTGGTACAGTCATGGAAGGCCGGGACTTGGCACATGTCGTCGATTAGAGACATGGTCGGACATCCCGCATATCGAGCTATCGTCAGAATGGGAGACCCGGCCGTTCCACTCCTTCTCAGAGAACTACAGACAGAGATAGATCATTGGTTCATAGCCCTAAGCGAAATCACTGACGCCGATCCCGTTCCTCGCGAAGACGCGGGAATTGTCGAGAAGATGCGGGAAGCTTGGCTATCTTGGGGCCGGAAGAACAACCACATCTAAGTGTCGACGCCTCATATAGCAATACACGGATCCGTAGGCTGCGCCGCATAGACTCGCTGGGCTTTCGTGCTCGATGTCCTGATGCTGTCCTATTTTGCTTGTCCAACGACCACTAGGAAGTTGCCGCCCAGCATGCTTCCACTTGCCTTCAGCGGAGTATAGGGCAATCGGGTCTTCAGGAATTCGTGTGGAGGACGTCCCATGAGGACCGGCGGGTAGAGATTGGGGCCGCCGAAAGCGTCGAGCCGGGAGTGGCAGCGGACGGTGTCCCGCAGCAGGACGCCGCGCAGGAGTCGATGACGACCTCCGCCGCGGCGAGGTTCACGGTTCCTGATTCCTGAACCCTGCCGGCGGCATTGCGGCACACGCACCGGCGCCAAGAAAGTCGAAAAATCGTGCCTCGGGGGCTTGACGGGGTTTTGCGCTTGCGAGGTGGCCCGCCACCGCACGTTCCAGCCCCTTCCGGCCTCCGAAAAGCTCACGTGTCCCTTCGGCTGCACAGCACCCGGCTCGGCGCACGCTGCGCGCAGATTCAGTGCTGGTCGTGGACGAGAAGAAGACGTGTATCTCAAAACCGGTAGTATATTTACGGCATGATCACCGCACCTCTCACCACCGCCACCCGGCCCCCGATCACCTCCACCGTCGGCGCCCTCTCCGACCGCGAGCTGCTGCGGGAGACCAGCAAGTTGGTCCGCCACGAGCGGCACCTGCAAGGCGCCATCATCGACCATCTGGCCGAGATCGGGGCGCGCGGCCTGTATCTGGAGCGAGGCTTCTCCAGCCTGTTCGACTACGCGGTGCGCGAGCTCGGTTACAGCGACGCTGCCGCCGCTCGGCGCATAGGCGCCATGCGGCTGTGCGCCGATCAACCGGACGCGCGGGAGGGGTTGCGCGACGGCTCGCTGACGCTGAGCGCCGCCGCGGAGCTGCAGTGGGCGTTCGACCGGCAGCGGCGACGCGGGTCGATCTCCGGCACCGCGGCGATCGCACCGGCAGGGAGGGCGGCGGCGGGGTCGGCGGCACAGAACGATCCGGCGGCAGACTCCGCACCGGCCGTATCGTTGCCCCCCGCCGAGCCGCAGCCGCCGCCGCTGGTGCTGGATGCGGTGGGTCGGCGGCAACTGGTCGAGGAGGCGGCCGGCAAGAGCGCCCGGCAGGTCCGCCAGATGCTGGCCGACCTGGATCCGGAGCTGGCGCCGCCGGCCGACCGGGTGCGCCCGCTCGGCGACGGCCGCTACGAGCTGAAGGCGACCATCGACGCGGAGTGCCAGCAGGGGCTGGAGCAGCTCCGGGGGCTGCTCTCGCACGTGGACCCGCGTATGACGCTGGGGCAGCTCGTCGGACGCCTGGTCAAGGAGGGGCTCGACCGCCACGACCCGAGCCGGCCACCGCGCCGAGCCCGCAGCGGCAGTCGGCCCGCGGACGCGAAGGCAAACGCCCCGCCAACTCCGACGCCGGAGCAGGCGCACGGCAGCGGCGCTCCGGCGGCGAAGCGCGCCCTGCGTCCGGCGCACACCGCGGCGGCGCCGAAGACCGACCCGAACGCAGGCTACGACGCCACTCCACCGCGTGAGCCTGCACCGTGACCGCTGCCTCCCCCAAAAGGGCGCGCCTCGGTCGGTCTCACCCACACGGAACCCGGAAGACCCGGGCAATCTTTTCGAACCCGTGCTCCAAGTCGGATTCTGAGCAACGGTCATATCCGATCTCCTCATAGACTTCTACAAGACAATACGGCTCGTAACCCTCGCGTAGCTTTCGGAGGCCAATAATATCGATCCCTTAGTTCTCCGGGGACTTCCTCTGGCGCCCACCATCGAGCTACATCGTTTGCAGCCCATGCTATGCAGTTGTATCGCTTGTCGCGGGGGCTCGTTGTTCGATATGTCGTCCCTGACAATCGGGGAAACATCGCCTCGAACATATCGTTGGGTCAGCCGTAGATTATTCGCAATATTCTCGACGCGGTCTTCTTGCCATCGATGTGTAGAGAAACTTCATACGGTCCATCGGACGGATACTCGGCCGGCGGAATCACCAGATAGAAGATGCCGGTCTCGTGCTCGGACGTTTCGCCTGGCACCAATTCGCCTTCGATCGTGCAAATCGGCGTAACGTCCTCCCCGTATTTCTGCACGGCAATCTTGGCCTTGTATCTGCGACCCTCTTGAACGCCGGACATTTCGACAAACAGAATCCATGGAGGGCCGACTCTTCCTTGCTTTACAGTGATCGATGAGAACATCCCGATTACGGATACGCGGCCGTCTTTCTGTTCAATGACCTTCTCTACTGTAGCATAAGAGTGTATTGTTATTCTCGACATTTGCTCAAGACCTCATGACTTCTGATACAGCTGAGCGCCGCAATTTCCATCGGGCGTCGACTCCATAGCAAGGAAGGCTTCTATGATGTGCTCCACGGTGTCAAGCCTCATGTCCGCTTGGCTTTCGCTCATTGCTGACACGGTAACCAATTCGACGGGTCCCGACATTCTCTCGCGCCATTTTGGCAACCGACAATAGCGATGCCGAACTCGATGAGTGAGCGTCCAAGAGCCCACCGCCGAACAGACCCCAAGCACCGCGATGGGGGGCAGAGCATCTCAGGTAATCTGTTGGTAATTGGTGAGATGTTTCGAGCCGAGTTGTCGATCAGGAAGCTCCGGGACGCTGGTCGTATGGGATCCAGCCCCGCTCCGGGCCGGGCGGGCGCGATCGCTCGTAGCGCCGGCGGATGCGGTTGAACTCGGCCGCGGAGCGCACGACCGACTCGGGCTCGCGGGCGCTCTGCACCACGAAGTCCGCCTCCGGCGGGTAGCAGGCGATCTCGGCGTCCGGCCGGTCCCAGGTGAACTCCTGCGGCGCCTCGCCGACGTTGTTCGGCACGGCGGCGTGCTGGTAGCGCAGGTCCAGGCTCCAGCGCACCACGTCGGTGCGGTTGGGCGTCGAGCAGTGCGGGGTGCCGTTGGTCAGCAGCAGGACGCCGCCCAACGGCACCGGCACCGCGACCGGCGTGCCGGTGTGCGGCAGGTCCCCGTCATCGATCGCCAGGTAGCCGTTCGGGCCTTCCGTGTAGTGGCGCACCACGCCCTGCCTTTGGGCGCGCGGCAGCACTTCCAGACAGCCGTTGTCGACGGTGGCGTCCACCAGCGGGATCCAGCAGGTGACGATCAGGTCCCGGTCGCAGTGCGGGTTGAAGTAGCCGGAGTCCTGGTGCCACGGCACCACGCCATGCGCCATGCCCGGTATCTTCGGGCGCACGCGGTAGACCGAGGAGGCGACGATCTCCGGCCCGATGAGCGACTCCACCACCGCCAGCAGGCGAGGGTGCGTGATCACCGCGAACAGCGCCGGGCCGCTGTACCCGCCGCCGCCCCGGCCGACGATCGGCCCCAGGATCTCGTCGGTCTCCGCGTAGATGCGGGACAGGCGCCGCTCGAACGGCTCCTCCTCGTAGAGCCGCGACAACGTGCCGGCGGCCTGCAGGTCGACGGCCGTCTGGTGAATGACCTCCGTGAACTCGTCGCGCAACGGCTCCAGGTCGGCCCGATCAAAGATGTCCGGCACCATCAGGTAGCCCTCGCGCCGGAAGAACTCGACCTGTCGCTCCGCGAGTGCGCTCATGTTCGTCCTCCGCTGGACATGCGTCTATACATTCGGTATACAGACTCTCCGATATCTTATCCTCGCATCGAGGAGCTGACCACATGGGTCAAGTGAACTTCAGAATGAAGGACGAGCGCTTGTCGCTGATCGATCGCGCTGCGGCGATTCGCGGCGTGACGCGTACCGAGTTCGTGCTCCGGTCGAGCGAAGCGGCGGCGATCGAGGCTCTGAGTGAGCGCCCGGTCATCGCGCTCGACGATGAGGCATACGAAGCGTTCGTCGCCGCGCTCGACGCACCGGTCGAACCGAACGAACGCTTGCATGAGTTGCTCGCGCGCCAACCGCTGTGGGAGCGATAGCAACTCCGGAAGCACTTGCCCCGCGTCATGACGTATCGCGCTTCGACTGCGGGGTACCGGGCATCAATGCCTGGCTGCAACGCAAGGCTCGGCTGAACGAGGCGAAGGGCGGCGCGCGGACCTACGTCGTCTGTGCGCAGGATCGGGTGATCGCCTTCTACAGCCTCGCAGCCAGTTCGGTGGAGCGGCGACGCGTGTCATCACGCGTGGGCAGAAGCATGCCTGAACCGATCCCCGTGATCCTGCTGGGTCAACTGGCGGTGGATGCGGAGTACCAAGGCAGGGGGCTGGGCTCGGACCTGCTCGTGGATGCCGGCAAGAGAGCACTGGTTGCGGCCGGCGTGATCGGCGCGCGGGCCATCGTCGTCCAGGCGCTCGACGAGCAGGCTGCCGTGTTCTACCAGCGCCATGGCTTCTCGCGGTTCTCGGACCGTGAACCGCTGATGCTGATCCTCCGGATTGCCGAGCTGAGCGCGGCGATAAGCGCGCAATCGACATGACTCCGTGCCGGTCGGCGCCGGGTCAGGTCGAGAATGCGCGCAGCACGTTCTCCGTGATCCGCGAGACGTTGTTGTCGTAGCCGTTCCAGGAGAGCGCGCCGCGCCAGCAGATGGCGCCGGCCGAAAAAACCGCTCCCCCGTTCGGGTACTCCAGGTACGCCATGTCGGCGCGGACGAAGCGGTGCGGGGTGTCCGGCCGTTGCGGATCGTCCGTCCCGGCGCCGTCGCGGCCGGCCGCGAACCACAGCCGTTCGTCGATCATCGGCTTGGCGAGCGCGGTGTCGAAGCCGACCGACGATGCCAGGACCAGCGTGCCGGGCGGGGAGCCGAGCTCGGCCTCCACCCGGTCGAACTCGTACCCGGCGGCGCCGTGCCGGACCTGCAGATTGGCGAAGTCCCCGATCGGCTCGTCGTCGCCCACCCCTTCGAAGATGAGCGCGACGCGCGGATCGCGGCTTGCCGGCATGCGGTGGAACGGGACCCCGGAGCCGAACTCGGCGCCCGCGGTGCCGACGCCAACCAGCAGGTTGGGCGGCCGGCCCCGGTTGCGCCAGGTGCCGCCGGGCTCGCCGGTGGTGCTGTGGTAGCGCTCGGCCGGGTGCACCTCGAACGGCCAGCTCGTCCCCCAGCGCCGCACCTCCATCACGTGCGGCCGGGCCGGGTCGATGCTGGCGACGCCGTACAGGCCGTTGCCGGACAGATACATGAAGCGGCCGCCGGCGTCGAGGTAGGCCCCCAGCGCGTCGAGCATGGGACCTGTCCAGTACTCGTGATGGGAGCTGGAGATCACCACGTGATAACCGGCCAGCAGATCCCGGCCCCCGGCGTGCAGGTCGTGGTCGGTCAGGTAGTCCACCTCGATCCCCCTGGCGTCGAGCCAGTCCACCAGGTAGAGGTCGGCCGGAAACCGCGGCGGCGCCGCCATGACGCGGTAACGGAACTTGGGGCGCATGGTGAGGTTGGGCTTCAGCCAGGAGCTGTACATCACGCCGGAGCCGTCGGTGTGCAGGTCGTACGGCCCGTACAGCGCGTTCTCGTCGATGTAGCGGTAGACGTCGCGGGACAGCGAAGGATCGGCGAAGGGCGCGTTGGAGGCCCAGTTCGCGGTGGCACCCTCCCGCCACGCCCCCACGCCCAGGTCGGTGTAGTTGCTGTAGCACTGATAGGTGACGGTTGACATCAGCACCGCTATGCGGGAGGAACGGCGGCCCCGCGGCGGGCGGACCACGAACGGCACGTGCTCCTCGTGCCGCCCGTCCGGCGTGATCAGCCACGCCGCGTACACGCCGCTCGGCAGATCGTCCGGCACCGTCAGAGCGAAGTCCTCCGCCCAGCCGGCATCCTCCAGATCGTCCCGATGGAAATGGATGGCGCCGTACTGGTGCGGGGCCAGCCGGAAGCAGGTCTCGTCGCCGCGGAAGTTGTGGCCGGTCACCCCACGCGCCGGCAGGTTGACCACGCGTCCGTGCCGGCCGTTGCCGGACACGTCGCGCGCCACGGCGGTGCCGATGTCGCGCGAGAAGTCCCAGGCGCCGGCCAGGTCGCCGGCTTCGGCCAGCGTGCTGGCGTCGTCGGGGAGGTCGGCCCACGCCTGCAGCCGCTCCCCGGTGACCGTGCCCGCCAGCAGCCGCGGGCGGTCGATGCGGCCGTCGAAGTGGTGAGCGGGGCGGCCGGCCGCATCGCGCGCTCCGGCCAGCATCAGCGCAGCGCCCGGCGGCGGCAGGATGGACTCCGCCTCGAACGCCACCTCGGCCGGCGGATCATCGGGCCAGGGCCGTAGCGGACGGCGCCACGCGGTCCCCGCTACGGCCAGCCCGTCCTCCTGCACCCGCAGCGACAGGGCCAGCAGATACCACGCCCAGCGCTGCATCGGACCCAGCCGCGCGACCACTTGCGATGCGCCGCTGACCTGCAGGTCGCCTTCGGCGGAGAGCGCCAGCGCCCAACCGGTGCCATCCAACGGCGTGCCCTGGCCGGCGATCACCTGCGCCGCCCCGGCGGCGGGGTTGGTCGCCTGCACGAAGGCGCAAAAGGTCACCTCCCGGCTCAGATCGACGCCGTCGAGCGCGACGTCGACGTAGGAGCCGCTGCGGATCACCTCGCGTTTCCCCGGCCTGGTGCCGTCGATCGCCGACGGCACCAGACGCTGCTTGAAGCCCGGGCCGCTCGGGTTGGTGTCGCCGTGGATGAGCCGGACGAGCCGCACGTCGTAGCAGGGCTGCTCGCAGCTCACCATGAACCGGATGCGCTCCCCGGCAGCGACGCCGGGCCGGTCGCTGTAGCCGACGAGCGTCATCGCCGCCGGGCGCCGCTCGCCGCCTTCTCGAGCGCGCGGAGGAATCCCTCGGCGCTGTCGCGGTCGCGCGACGGATGGACGGAGAGCCGGATGAAGGGCATGCCGCGCAGCTCGCCGTAGCCCTGCCCCCAACCGGCTTCGGCCATCCGCCGATGCACGTCGGCCAGATCGATGGTCGGCGAGGTGAAGGCGACCACCGACACCGCGGGCGTGGCCAGCAGCCTGAAGTCGGCGGTCCGTCCGATGCCATCGGCCAGCATCCGCACCAAGTCCATAAGATGGGCGGTGGACCGGCGGTAGCCGGCGCGTCCCAGGTGCTTCATCACCGCCCAGGCGGCGGCCGCGCGGCTGCCCGGTTTCGTCGACGACGTGGTGTGGATGAGGGTCGACTCGGTCGGGATGGCGTCGAACAGCGACGGCTCGCGGGCGATGAAGAAGCCGGTGGCGATCGGCATCAGACCCAACTTGTGGCCGTCGGTCATCATCGACGTGACCCCCGGCAGCGCGAAGTCGAAGGGCTCGACCGGGTGGCCGAGCTCGCGCTTGAACGGCAGCATGAAGCCACCGAACGCCGCGTCCACGTGCAGCCACAGCCCCTTGCGCTGCGCGAGGTCCGCGAACGCCTCGACCGGCTCGATGGTGCCGAAGCCGCCGGCCGGCGCCGAGCACACCAGCCCGACGGTGCGCGGCGTGATCGCCCGCTCCACGTCCTCGATGCGCGGCACGAAGTTCTGCCGGTCCACGCCCACCTCGACCAGCTCGATCCCCATCAGCTCGGCGCCCATCCGAAAGCTGAAGTGCATGGTGACCGGCGCCACGATCTGCGGCTGCGCCTGTCCGCCGTGCGCCCGCGCCAGCCGCATCGAAGCCAGGTTCGACTCCGTGCCGCCGCTGGTGATGAAGCCCGCCCCCTCCGGCGCGCCGAGCAGCGACGCCATCATGCGCACCGCCTCGCGCTCGATCCCCATGGTGCCGGGCTGCTGCTCGGCCGCCCACTCGACGAACCAGGTGCTGCGCATCAGCTCGTCGAGCTGGTGCGTGATCGGGTGCGGGATGCCCGAGTAGGAGTTGCCGAAGTCACGGTCGATGTCGTACGGGTTGCGACCGAGCCGTTCGCGGATGCCGCCGATCACCTCGCCCTCCCCGGCACCCTCGTCCGGGAACGGCGTGACCGGAGCGGTGACGACCGGCGTCCTGCCGGCCGGCTTGTCGAACTCTGCGGTGATCATGGCCTCGAACTGTAGCCTACCAGTAGCAGGCGTCGAATCGGCGCCCAAGCGCCCAAATCAAGAATGCTAACATAATCATACCATGTCTTGACAATCTGTGTTCGTTATCCTAACGTATCCGTGATGAATAGCGATTGCGCACCGGAGTCGGCCCCTCATCCGGACGCGGAGGCGCGGAGCCAACCGCCACGAACCGATCAGCCGATCAGTGGATGTCATGGCCTTAGACCATAGGCAGCTCGGGAAGAGGCTTCGACGGGCACGTGAGAACAGCGCCATGACCCAGGACGATGTGTCGCGTCACCTTGAGGTGTCGCGCTCCACCGTGGCACAGATGGAACTTGGGAACCGCGCGGTCACGGGCATTGAGTTGTCCCGCCTCGCTTACCTGTTCGGCACGGACGTGAGGAACTTGGTGGCGGATGAGGAACCCGCGGGCGAGGATGTGCTCGTAGCACTCTTCCGTCATCACCCGGAGTTGTCGACCGTGGAGGAAGTGCGCGAGGCGCTACGCCGGTGCGTGGCCCTGGGCAGAGAGCTGACCGGCTTGGAGCGACTGCTCGACATCGACCGTGACCTTGCCACCGTTGCCTCCTACCCGCTGCCGCCGCCACGGACGACGTGGGAGGCTATTCAACAAGGTGAACGTGTCGCTCAGGACGAGCGCAGGCGCCTCGGGCTGGGACTCGCCTCACTCCCCGATATCGCCGAACTGCTGGAAACGCAGGATGTCCGCACGGCGCAGGTGCCGTTGCCTGATGACATCTCCGGCCTGACGCTCATCGAGCCCGCGATCGGATTCCTCGTCGTAGCGAACCGGGATCACCACGTCGTACGCCGTCGCTTCTCGTACGCGCACGAGTACTGCCACGTGCTGGTGGACCGCGACCAAGGCGGCTTGGTCAGCCAAGGAAAGGACCGCGACGAGTTGCGCGAGGTCCGTGCCAACTCCTTCGCCGCCAGCTTCCTGATGCCCGCCGAGGCCATACGCCAGTTCATCCACGCCTCTGGCAAAGGACGTCCGAGCCGCATGGAGGCCGAGGTTTTCGATGAGCGGTCTCCGATCCATGCCCGCGCGCGTTCGGCCCCCGGGAGCCAAGCGATACAGCTCTACGACGTCGTCCGGATGGCCCACCACTTTCGTGTCAGTCGAACCTCGGCCTGCTACCGGCTGAGAAGCACGCGACTGCTCACGCCCCCGCAGCTCGCCGTACTGCTGGAGCAGGAGCGGGCCGATCACGGCCGTAGATTGGAACAGCTCCTGGGCCTTCCCGAGCCAGATCACCACGCGTTGCGGAACGAGTTTCGCAATCGTTTTCTGGGCCTCGCGCTGGAAGCATTCCGCCGTGAAGAAATCTCCCGAGCCAAGCTGCTTGAAGTCGCCGCAATGGTCGACATCTGCTCCCACGAGGTCGATCACGCTGTTCGTGCCTTGGGTCTCGACCAGGACGAAGGCGCGGAGGTACACCTACTTGGACGCATCGGATGATCGCTCCGCCCCCACAAGGATCGTCGTGACCGACACCAACGTGCTCATCAACCTGATCCACGTCGACCGCCTCGCTTTGCTTGGCGCGCTATCGGCCTACGATTTCATCGTCCCGGCCGAAGTGGAGTCCGAAGTTATCACTCCTAACCACTCCGCGGCACTCGCCCGCGCCTTTGACGCAGCTCATCTACGCCGCCGACCATTCTCGAGTGCCGCGGAACTCACTTTGTACGCCTCATACGTGCGGGTAGTTGGCAAGGGGGAAGCTGCTGCATTGCCTGGACATGACTGTTGATAGCCTTCTCACTTGCCCGAGCATGCAATCGGACATGGACGTCAACACTTATCGCGACGCTATAGAAAGACCTCGCGCCGATCGCCTAACAACAGAAGTCCCGCAATGAACGTTTGTGGATCGCCGCCGAGTGTGACCCCTGTGCCACCTGGCTAGTTTTAGGCCACCATGTCAGCGGATCCGATCGTCTAACGCCGCGTCCACGTGCAGCCACAGGCCCTTGCGCTGCGCGAGGTCCGCGAACGCCTCTACCGGCTCCACGGTCCCGAAGCCGCCCGCCGGTGCCGAGCAGACCAGCCCGACGGTGCGCGGCGTGATCGCCCGCTCCACCTCCTCGATGCGCGGCACGAAGCTCTGCCGGTCCACGTCCACCTCGGCCAGCTCGATCCCCATCAGCTCGGCGCCCATCCGGAAGCTGAAGTGCATGGTCACCGGCGCCACGATCTGCGGCTGCGCCTGTCCGCCGTGCGCCCGCGCCAGCCGCATCGCGGCCAGGTTCGACTCCGTGCCGCCGCTGGTGAGGAAGCCCGCCTCCTCCGGCGCGCCGAGCAGCGACGCCACCATGCGCACCGCCTCGCGCTCGAGCGCCACGGTGCCGGGCTTGTGCTGATCGGCCGCCCACTCGACGAAGTACGTGCTGCGCATCAGCTCGTCGAGCTGGTGCGTGATGCGGTGCCGCGTGCCCGAGTAGGAGTTGCCGAAGTCGCGGTACCACCGGTCCCCATCGGCTACCTGCCCTTACGAACAATGCCAACGCTACGGCCTCCGTCGTCTCCGACACAAGGCAAGCTCAGCCCTTAGTTGCTTGCCGTTCTTCGTTCTTCCTTTGTTTGCAGGTCGCTGATCAGCGGTCCTATACACGGTATCGACCCTTTCCACGCCGTTCAGTTGCAGATACCCGCCATCACGATTCCGGCTTACAGTCCGAACCCACCGGTGGACCCACCTTTGCACAGCCGCGACCCCCTTCAAGGGCAGGTACAACCAGACGATCCCCTAAACCGATCAACCGATCTCGATCACCTATGCTCCCCGCGTCGGATTGCTCCGAATTCTTCGGCACCGACTTCCGGCGGCTTGAGCGCATGTCATGCCCCGCTGTCAGAGCGCAGCGCATAGCGCACTTCCGGAACCGGATCCCCTTCTACGACCTCCAGCCACTCGTCGACTACTGCTTCCTCCCTGCCTCCGTTCTTCATAGCTAGTGCGAGCTTCACAACCTCCTTCCGGATCGCCCCAACGTCCGAACGGCTCGGACCTCCGGCCCAAGTGTTGTATGACGTCTCTACCCGAAGCAGCTCCATTGCACAGCTGAGGCGATACAGATCCTCGGACGCCAATAAGTTCCCCTCTACGAACAGCCGCACGCACCTGAGAGCCAAGACCAATCCGGGATCACGTCTCAACAGGCAAATCGAAAGCGTTTCATCTACAAGCTCTCTAGGAACCTCTGCGTTGCTCCTCCTCGAATTCACGGCATACGACCAGACCGCTCCCAACGCTGCGCCCACTACATTCCACTTCTGACTCATCAATCCTCTTTGCACCTCTCTAATCGCTTCTTCCAACACACTTTCCTTCAGCCGTCCTAACGCCGGCAACCCCTTCAGTAGCGATGGTAACGAGCCGTCCCGAATACGGTCGAAAAACTTTTTGACATGGATCTCCTCAATCAGCGAAGGCCGAATCGCCGGCAACACCGACGACGCCAGCGCTTCACCAATCAAATCCGATAAGTAATGCCACACTTGATCATCACCTATGATAAACTGCTGACTACGCTCCGAGTCCGGATGCCAGTCTAGCACCCGCTCCAAAATACTCAACGCCTGACTCTCATCGAGTCTATACCCATCTTCTCGGTCCCCGCGCCTTGACGCACCCACCAGCCCGCTAAGTGCCAATCCCGTCATCGAACCGCTGCTAACCCTGTGGACCACCGCGGCATCGAACGCCTCGTGCGCAGCCCTCGCATCAGGACTCGGCACCTCAAGGAATACATCCGGCCCAAGCGAAGTATCTTTCGGAAGCCCATCTTCATCCAATTGACACCAAAGGGCACTGCCGAAGTCATTCGCCTCCTCCTCCGTCAGCGCTCCCCCCCGGAAAACGCTGACCATCCGATACGTCGCATCCTGCCGCGACCGAGCACTCGACTCATCGCGTATCGCATTGATCAGAACGGACACCCGCGCGGACCATTCGCTCGTCGTCTCTACCGTTTTCCATGCATCAACGCCCATCGCATCGACAACGACGTTCCAATCGAACTCGGATCCCAAGGCTCCCTTCTCCTTCACGAGCGGCAGCTCGAGCACCTCCAGCGCCACCTCCCTGCGCCGATCAGGCTCCAATGCCCTCAGACTTCCCGCCAGGAGCATACTCAGGCTCTCCCAAAGCAGCCAGTGTCGTACATCCGGGTCGTGAACTAGCGACACCGCAAACTGAAACAGATCAAGTGCTGCGTCACCGCGGAACCGAACACTCAGCCGTGAGAGCAGATCCGTCATATTCCGCGTGCGATCGGTCCAGTGCACAACCCCGCCCCCAAGTGCGATCCTCCGTTTACCGTACTGAATCGCCTCCCGGAGATTCCCCGCAATTTCCGCTACAGTCGCCAGCGGCATCCGAGCAATCGAAATCTCGGAAAACAAGCTGTCTATCGACGCCATGTCGTGCGTCGCGACCGCTCGCACAGCAGCCCAGATACTTACGGAGCTACGATCGTCCGATACTAGCAGCGCACGTCCATACTGTGACCCAATAAGGTTGATTATATCTAAGCGAAGAGGAACGCCGATATGGTCTGCCCACCGGGTAAGTCTATACCGTGCCGAACTATCTTCCGCGCCACCAAAACTGACGCCAGAAGCCTCCCTACCATCCCCAACATCTCCGCGGACCACACTTCCCAAATGATCCCGTTGCCTACGCTCCGCTTGTGCTATTTCCATTTCTATTGACTGGATCTCATCCCACGGATCCACGTTCGCAGCCTTGTACTCAAGTGGCCAAGCGATTTCTTCGGACGTTTTTTCACCCAAGAGATACCTTGCGCTTCCCATCAACCACGTAGCCCACGCTTCAAGAGACAGCAACCACAACGACCGACGATTCTGCGCTCGCCGTCGGCGAATCTCCCGACTAGCCTCGAAAAGCAACTTCGCCGCGCTTCGCCCATCTGCAACGTCGGCCGTGAGGGCCGCCCGACGGAGAAGCCAGATGGGATCGTCTCCCGTGATGCGTTCCAAGTGCCTCGACAAAGCGACATAGTCCAACTCGTCACGCGCCTTCAAGCACCGCTCGTACAACCCCTCGATTTCCGCGCCGGGTGCGCTCAGCCTCTCAAGAAACGCAATACGCCTATCGAATCCCTTCCAGTCCCGTCGACGCCGCGATGCACTGACCACAGATTTGCGCATCAGAACCCTCTGGTCCATCGATAGATGCCTATCCGCGTCTCTTGATACTATATCAACCACCGCATCTTCGACCGCACGCGGCAACGACGCCAATGCCGTCTCGCAGCGCCACACCATCTCGTAGAGAAACGACAATCTTACAGCCGGAGAGACTTCCGCAAAAACTTTGTCTGAAGCCCTGTAGTATTCGCGGAACTTGCTCCGCATATTGCTCCTAATGCTCGCCCGTGCCAGACGCGTCGCCAAGATCCACCCGGGGTACGTGGATCTGTCCTCTGCCCACGTTTCTGTCAATTTGCCAAGTCTCTCATCAAGAGAACCGCCACGCGTGAGACCTTGTCCTATGCTCCCGAGGTGCCAAGTTGGCGTCGCCGGCTTCCCCTGTTGAAGGTATACGATAAGAGCCTCGATGGCCTTCGGATGACGTTGCTCGCGAGATAGGTTGACCACCAGCGGCGCCAAGTCGATCGGCTCGATGTTCCGGCTATAAAGAAGGCGCCGTCGCGAATCAGAGAGCTTGAGGTACCCCATTAAGCGGATGGGTCTAGCCGAGGCACCCAGTTGATCACGGACCCATCCAGACCACTGCAAGAAGTTGGGATCCTCCCCGGAGAATCCGATCAAACATAGTTCGTTCTCAAGGAGGACCTGCCGTGCTAGATTCACGTAGGGAGCAAATTTGCGAGGATAGGTCCGAAAATCTTCCTCGGTGAGAATGAAGTGGCTTAGCGAAGGGAAGCTACCATGTAACTTCACGATTCGCGGCGCTTTCGTTCGGGATATATCCGTCAACTCACGCACGATATCGTATTCCAACTCCGGATTGCTTTCGACACAACGCTCCAGCAGCGTATCCCAGTTCGTCGTGAGTACATCTGTCCATGGTAACGCGAGTAGCTCGTGATGAACCTTCGCGGGGCTCCATTCCTGGTCCCTAACGAGGGATCGGACGAGACTCGCCAGCGCTGAGTGCGTCAGTGTGGCGCGGTACTCGTCCGCGAGGGCCAAGGTGTTACATGGTCCCCCACCGTCCGGATATAGCCGGTCTGTCATCGCCTTGTGAAAATCTGACCACAATGGCGGTAGTCGCGTTGTCTGGTCAGCTCGGTCGGCGAACCGACTGAAGCCGGATCCGACCATCACTGCGGCGCCGTGAACATCGGAGGCTTTCCAGAGAGCGTTCCTAACCTCTCGCAACGCGGGAAAGTCCACAAGCGTTTCTATCTCGGCTGTCTCTACGGACATGCTAAACTCCATGCGTAATCGGTTTAGGAAGAAGTCGATGGTGGCGAGAGGCGCTGGGCGCCACGGTCTAGTACGGCGCCCTGGTGGCGAGGACCCGCGGGACTCATGAGGAGAGACGCTGACTCTTGTTCGTGGTGAGTACTTGACGCCGGCGGAGAAAGGGGTCGTGTAGGTTGAAGGTCTCCAGCAGGTCGGCCTTGACGTGCGCCGACACGCCGTCACCGAACAGCGTGCCGTTCGGGACCACCGCCGCAGCGCGGCCCCGGCCGCCGCGCTTCAGGCGGCGCATGATGAGTTGCAGGAGCAGGAGCGCCGTCTCCGCGGTGCGGCGGTCCTCCGGGAAGTTGCTGAGGATGCCGCGCTCCTCCTCGCCGCCGAACGGCGGATTGGTGAGGACCACGTCGACACGCTCGGCCTCGCCGACCTCGGCCAGACGGAATCGCAGCGGGTTGTCCGGATCGATGCGCGGCGCGTCCACGCCGTGCAGGAGCAGGTTCATCTGCGCCAGCAGAAAGGGTAGTGACTTGGCCTCGCCGCCGACGATGCTGGCGTCCTGCAGGATGGCGCGCTTCTCCACGGTGTCGGCCTGTCGCTCCAGATGGGTGAATGCCTCGACCAGGAAGCCACCGGTGCCACATGCCGGGTCGAGCACGGTTTCGCCGAGCTTGGGCGCCGTCGTCTCGACCATGAAGCGCACGACCGGCCGCGGTGTGTAGAACTCGCCGGAATCGCCGGCCGCGTCGCGGATCTCTCGCAGCAGGGTCTCGTACAGTCGGCCCGAGGACGTGGATCTCCTCGGAGGAGTCGAACCGGATGCCGTCCACCAAGCTGGCCACATCGCGTAGCAGGTAGCCGCTCTCCATGCGGTTGGAGAACCCCGGAAACACGGTCGCCACCACGTCGCGGCGGTCGCGCCGGCCGTCGTCGCCGCGCAAGCCGCGCAGGTAGGCGAACAGTCCGGGGCCCGACGAGCCGTTCGGGAGCACCGTCTCCTCGGCGGAGAGGAAGGTCGAGCCGCTGAGCGACGGTGAGCGGCTTGGCGCCGGCCTTCTTCTGGATCGTGAGTCTTGGCACCTATTCCCTCGCGCGGACGCTACACCCAGCAGTCGATGTGCAGGCCGTCCACCCGGTCGAACTCACGCTGGTTGTTGGTCACCAGCGTCAACGCTTCGCTACGAGCGTGGCCGGCGATGTGAAGATCGTTGGGGCCGATCACCAAGCCCCTGCGTTCGAGATCCGACTTGATCTCCCCATAATGGACGGCCGCACGCTCTCCGTACTCCAGCACGCTCAGCCGTGAGATGAAGTCATCCACCCGCCGCCGTGTCCTGATCGGATTCCCGCTCTTCTCCGCACCATGAAACAACTCTGCCAGGGTGATCGTGCTGATGCAGATCTTCCCCGCATGGGCGTTGAAGGAGTTCAACGCGGCCAGGGGCCTGCGGTTTATGACATAGATCGACAAGTCGGTGTCGAGCATGAATCGGATCACTGGAGTGGCTGACGCTCCTGAGGCCCTCCCTGCTCGCCTCGATCGAGAAGCGCGTCAGCCGACGCCTCGTCTTCCTGGAAGAAGGTGTCCCATGTGCGATCGACGGGAGACAGAACGCGGTCCGGACCTACCACACGCACGTTGACCTTCTTGATCCCCGGAGGAAAACGCATCTCGGCAGGAAGTCGAACCGCCTGAGTCCGATTGTTTTCGAACACTGATCCAGTTGCCATGATCTGCTCCATACAGCTCTATACCTGATATATATAGCATCTGGACACCGACACCGCAAGCAGCGGCGCGGCGGCATGTTCGCCGAATCGGTTCAGGCGACGTACAACCGGCGCTGCAGCTCGTCCACCGCGCCGCGCAGGCGGTCGCCGCCGCCGAAGCGGGCCGCGATCTCGATCACGTTGCCCCACTCGTTGAACGGCGGCGCTTCGAGGATCTCCGGCAGTTGGAACTGCGCCGCCCCGTGCTCGGCGTACTTCTCGACCAGCGCGTCCAGCACCTGCCGGGCTTCGGGGCGGTAGCGCTCGAAGAAGTCGGCTTGCTCCCGCTTCAGGCGCTCGGCGCGTTCCCGCCGGGTGCGGAGCGGGGCGTGGTAGGCCAGATGGCAGAGCAGATCGAACAGGTCGGCATCGGGCTGTCCGGCCGCCTCCGCCAAGGTGTCGAGGTCGATGCCGCGTTCCCCCAGGCGGACCACGATATCCGGTAGTTGGCCTCTTGGCCTCCACCACCGCGAAACGCCGTGACGGCGATCCTCGCACGCCGATGCATGCAGCGGCCAGCGACTGCCGACCCGACGGAGACTCCGGCGACCGCACGCGCACGGCGGCAGCTTGGCCCGCCGGCGGGTAGACGCTCTCTTGCCTCAGGGGGACCTCAGCAGATCTCCACCAACCGGGACGAAACAACCACGAAACGCCACGCGTCCAGCCACCGTGGGCACGGCTGCCAAGGGCCTCAGAGAGGGCCCCAGAGGGCCGACCGGCATTGACTTCACACTCGGCCGATGATACGAGTACCTACCAACCAGGGGCGGGGGGGTCGTTTTGAATGCCGACTTGGGGTCACTCTCCTTGCCGATTCGCACATCTTCCACTGTCAGACCCATCCGCAAGCGGAGGTTGAGGACACGGTCAAAAGACACCGTGACGATCTACCAGGACGGCGAGTGCCGCCGATCACGGACTTCGAGGGCGACAACTTCCTGCTGGTCATGTTCGCGAATATGGATGATCCTTCAGATACAAGCGCGTATGTAATGCTGCAGAACAAACGTCACGCGATGAATACGGGCAGGATGGATCCGAAGCTGATTGCGACGGCGCGATTCCGAAACGCTGATGCGAATCTGCAGAGGTCACGCTTTTTCGCCCAGGCAGCCGCGTGGAAACCGCTCGAAGCACCCGATTCTGTGTGCAGCCTGACCCTCGGCGGCGGAGAGGGCGTGTTGCTGCGATTCCAGACAAAGCCGGAGGAACCCTCTGATTAGAAAGACGCGTCGAGAAATAGCAAATACAATAAAGGACTTCGATCACGTGATGAACAATCGCATGACGCTATTGCAAGCAGAAACAGCCCATAAAAGCTCAATTTTGGAGAAAGAAATAGCTTTTGAGGGCTGTCCATGGATGCTGAGGAGGTAAAGAGCGATGGCCAGCGACAAGATGACCAGAGCTGTCCACTACCAGATGGCAGATCCCGGTACCAGGTGGATCAAGGATGCCGATATCGCGGTCGACTCGGATGGTCCGCTCGACGCCAAGCGGGTCCTTACCCCGAACGTGATAAAAGTGGGCCGGGGATACCGGATGTATTATCACGGCTTCGGACCGGAACGCCCAAATCCCGACTCAAAAGGGTATATTTTGAGCTCTTTTTCCACCGACGCCGAGCAATGGCAGAAGGAGCCGGGTGTGCGGTTGGATGCCGGCGGTGAGGGGGCGGCGCATTATATCTGGAGTCCCGAGGTGATCCCTTTGCCGGACGGCGGCTATCGAATGTATGTCGAGGGGCGGACCGAGCAGGCGGGAGATGCGGTCCGCAGCGCCATCATCAGCGCTCTCTCGGATGACGGACTCGTTTGGGAACGCGAACAAGGCGTTCGTCTGGGCGGCGAGCACACCTCGTATGGCGCCCCGAGATGCCTTTATCTCGACCCGGGTCGAGACGGCCAACCATCCCGCTACCGCCTCTATGCCAGCGCTTCGCCTTTTCCCGATACTGCCCCGCCGCCAGGGGCTTTCAACGGGCGCAATATCGTCAGTGCGGTGTCCGGTGACGGTCTGCACTTCGAGTTGGAGCCGGGCGTCCGAGTCGCACAGGAAAGCGAGCTGGAGTCATTTTCCATCTATGCGCCGGAAGTATTACGTCTGAGTGAAGGGGGATACCGGATGTATTATGCCGGATGGGTGGCATCCCCCGAAGTTCCGGCGGGATCGAAGTATCACGGCAGAATCTTCAGCGCCTTTTCGCGCGATGGGCTCAATTGGCGCAAAGACCCGGGCATTTGCCTCGACAACGGGGGGCTCTGGGATACCGCCAAGGCGTCCGAGCCCTGCGTGATCGACCTGGCCGATGGCCGCTTCCGCCTATTCTATGAAGCCTGTGATCTGGAGGGCCGCTGGCGCATCGCCAGCGCGACTTCTGCCGCCTCTATCTAGTGTACCGTCCCGGCGATTCGTGGCATAATTACGGTGACATCTTCCGCTCTCCCTCGTCGTCGATCGTTGTCTCGCGCTCCAACGTCGGTTCGCCGCCGAATTCGGGATCGGCGAACTTCTCGGTCGCCCTCGGTCGCCGTACCGGTGTAGTCGACGATGTTGAAGGCAAGCTTGCCGTAGTCCGGCCTCAGCCGGGTGCCGCGGCCGATGATTTGCTTGAATTCCGGCATGGAGCCCACGGCGCGGACCAGGGCCACGTTCTTGCAGGTAGGGGCGTCGACGCCCGTGGCCAGAAGGTGCGAGGTGGTCAGGATCACCGGGGTCGTGGTCTCCACGTCCTGGAAGCGGGAGCGGTGGGAGCTGCCGACGTCACCCTCGTCCGCGGTGACTCGGCAGACGTAGTCGGGATGCTTTCCTGACGAGATCGGCGTCCAGCTCCACCAGCGCACGCCGCATCTCCAGGGCGTGTTCCTGGTTCGCGCAGAAGACGATGGTCTTCGCGAAGCGGTCGGTCTGCATGAGGAAGTCGGTGAGGTGGCGTGCGATCGCCTGCGTCCTCGCCCGCAGGGCCACCAAGCGCTCGAAGTCGCGGGTGTGGTACTCGGCATCCGAAATCTCGCGCCCGTACCGATCCAACTCTCCCTTGGTCGGCCGCCAGCCGCTGGCGTCGTAGTCGGTGATGACCCGGTGCACGCGGTACGGAGCCAGGAACCCGTCGTCGATCCCGTCGGCCAAGCTGTACTGGTAGATCGCATCGCCGAAGTAGTCGTAGGTGTCGACGTTGTCCTCGCGCCGCGGCGTCGCCGTCATGCCGATCTGCACGGCCGGTTCGAACCACTCCAGGATCTCCCGCCAGTTGCTGTCGTCGCGGGCGCTGCCGCGATGGCACTCGTCGACGATGATCAGGTCGAAGAACCCCGGCGGATACTCGCGGTAGAGGCCGGGGCGCTGTTCGTCGCGCGCGATCGCCTGGTAGATGGCGAAGTACATGTCGCGGCTCTTGACCGCTGTGCCGGAGATCTTCTGCCGCGCGTCGGCGAACGGGCTGAAGTCCTTGGCCATGGGGTCGTCCACGAGCACATGGCGGTCCGACAAGAACAGGATCTTGGGCCGGCGGACGGCGCCCGCACGGTTCCAGCGAGCGGACCAGAGCTTCCAGCAGATCTGGAAGGCGATCGCGGTCTTGCCGGAGCCCGTGCACAGGGTAAGCAGGATTCGGCGGCGTCCCTGCAGAACGGCCTGGGTAGCCCGGTTGACGGCGATCTCCTGGTAGTAGCGAAGAGGCCGCGCAGGGTCGGGCAACGTGGGGGTGAGCAACCTGCGGGCGACATCGTCGTCGGCAATCCCCTCGGCGGAGCGCTGGCGGCGCCACAGGTCCTCGGGCTCGGGGAACGCCGTAACGGTGCGTTCGATGCCGGTGGTGTAGTCGAACTCGATGATCTAGGTGCCGTTGGTCGCGTAGGCGAACTTCAGGCGCAGGATCTCGGCGTACTCCTTGGCCTGTTGCAGGCCGTCGCCCGCGTGCCGGTAGTGGGCCTTGGCTTCGACCACGGCGATCGGGAAGTCCGGGCGGTAGCGCAGCAGGTAGTCCGCGCGTTTCTGAGGGCCACGCCGCGCCTTGCCGCCGGTGAAGAGGATGCGGCCGTCGGTGAAGGTCCGCTGCTCGTTGATCACGTGGGGGGCGTTGTCCCACCCCGCCGCCTGGAGGCACGGGACAACGAACCGCCGGCAGGTGTCGGCCTCAGTCATGAGCGGGCGCCATCGTAACCGGCGAACGGATGGCAGTCCTCAATCTTGCCAACTCTTTGCGGATGTCGTCAGCGATCTCCGACACCTCCTTGGCCACGCGAGGCTCGCGGCCGAGTTCCCGTTTCAATGCCGTCACCATCGGCAGCAACAAGCCCTCCGCCGGCGAGCCCTCGATCAACTCCAAGGTTCGCTCCGCGCCCAGGTGGACACTCAACACTGCCAGTGCGGGAATGACTGACTCCGGCACCTGATCGAGTCGCGGAAGAGTCGGCAGAATCGCTCTGAGGTCGCGCTCGTAGTTTGCCCTGTCCGGCATAGTGCCATACCTGCTATTCAGCACGGCCCGGCTCACCATCGCCGTCCCAACAGCAATCTTGAGCTCGCGTGCTCCGCTACCATCAAAACGTCTCACGACATCATCATAGGCCTCAATCGCCTCTTCGATCCTGTTGAGCTCGTTAAGAGTCGCACCCTTGTGCAGCATTCCGACGGCAACTTGTTCGACTATTTCAGCGTCCTCGCTTGATCCGAACAGTTCCATCAGGTGATTGTACGTATCCAGGGCCTGTTGCTCCCGTCCCAATCGGGACAGAGCTACACCCTTGTATGCCAGAGCCCTCGCAACCTGTTGCGGCACCGCGAATCTCTTTACCACGCTATCGAATACGTCGACTGCTTCCTCCGGGCGCTCCAAGAGACCAAGGGTGATCCCTCTGTTTACGCAGGCTGTCTCAATATCCTTAGCAATCTCGACGTCGCCACTCGCTGGGTCAAAGCGATCGATCATGTCACCGTACAGCTCCAGGGCCTCATCTGACCGATTCAACTGATTCAGGATGACACCTTTGTTGAGCATTGCGTTGGACATCACCGCCGAAGTCTCCGGTATTTCCGATGTGTCAAACTCGCTGATCGCTCCGTCATATGCCTGAAGTGCCTCCTCAGGACGGTTAAGGTCATGCAGTGCGTAGCCCTTCACTACGAGCACAGAAGCAACAAGTCTGCTCAGAGGAAATGCTTCTGACCCTGCTCTTCGGAGGATACTGTCACACGCATCAAGCGTTTCATGGTAATGCCCAGGCTTGTAATGCTCAAAGTACATCTGGTAATAAGCCGCTACGTAAGTCGCAATCCTAGCAAAGTGTTCGGGAGTTACTACGCGAAGATCGGGAAGCTGCCGTAGTTGAGTGAGTGCCGCTTTGTATAGCGGCCTCAGCCTCTCGTCAGCGTACGTGGCTTCTGCTTCAATCCGCCTGTTCATTCTGAGCAAATCGGTCTGTGAGTAGAAAGACGCCATGAAACGGATCAAAGCCTGGACTACGCGATCCGATCCGCGTCGGCGGAGCAGATAGTAGATGTTATATAGCCGCTCGACAAGATAGTACTGCTTGCGCCGGGGGGTTCCGCCCTCGTCCGATACAACACCCCGACCGGTGAGACGCTTCAGTTGGGCGCTGCATGTGCTCGACGCCAGCCGAGCCCGTTCGGCTATCTCTCGGGCGGTAGCCGGCTTCCACAGATCTGCCAAGGCGAGGTACACGCGCCGTTCCTGCGAGGCGAGGGCATCGAGATGGCTTTTGAAGTACTCCGTGTGCTCGTCGATCAGGTCGAGCAGATCGTCCATGAGCTCATGTAGGGGGCGACCCGCACTGAACGGAGCCACGATCGCGATCAGCCGCGGGCTCCCCCCCGTCAGGATCTGCAGAGATCGTACTTTCCCCCTGTGAGGAAGCTCCCCCGACACCGCCTCCCAAAGGGCGCTGCACTCCTGCTCGTCGAGCGGTCTCAGATTGATTAGGCGGAACAGGTCGTACAAGGCTTGATCCGGCCGATCGATCTCCTCGAAGCGGCTGGTCGCGTTTCCCAGGAGCATGATCCGCGGCTCGGTCTGAAGGGTCTTCCGCAGACGCCAGCCGGCGTCCGGGTCCAGCATGTCCGCGAACATCATGTTGAGGTTCTCCACGGTCAGCAGGAGCCGCTTGCCAGCACGGTCCGAGAAATCAAGCAAGGCGGCCAGGCAGCGGTCGCCAAGCATCCGGTCATCTTGGATCGCGCGCAGATCCTGGTAGGTACGGCCCAAGTCTGACGCCCAGTCCGGTTGCGGCGCCTGATCGACCAGACGCGAAAGGCACTCCAGCCAGAACTCGCCGCACGTACTGACCTCGTAGCTCTCCTCGGCGAACGTGATGGGGAAAAGTCGAGATGACAGCTCGGGATTCCTGCGCGCCTCGATCGCTACGCGGAGCAGCAGGCTCGTCTTGCCGCTGCCGCGTGGGCCGATCACGATCAGATGCTGATTGGAGTTGCCGGTGTTCTCGCGCAGCGTCTCGATGATCGACTCGAACTCGCTCGTACGCACACAGAACGACTCCACCAGTTCGTCATCGCTGAGAAACCCGGGGTTGTACTTCTTGGTCGCCATCGGGCTACCGCTCGGTGACAGCAATTCGATCCGAGATCGGTGTGAAGTGCGCGCCGAATCGGGCGCGCCACCAGTCCTCGATCAGGCCCGACACGAATCGGTATCCGTCGGGAGCTCTCACGAGGTATCCGTCATGTTCCAGCACGGGGAGCACATCTGCGACTGGCACGCCGGGGAATTCGTCCAACGAGCGGAAATACTCGACATAGTGGCCGATCGCCTGGTCGGTGAGCACACCGTCGTTCGTGGCGGCTTCTGTGAGAAGCTCGATGGCGACGCGACATCCGTCCCTTCCGAGGACCATCTCCAGACGGCTCCGGTAGTGATCGAGATCGATCGTACCCCGGATGCCGAGCATGTACGTGTCGTATACATGCTCCACGTCTTCCGGCGTGGCGACGCTGCTGCCGGCCTTCCGCAAATGCTCGTGCAGATAGTCGAAGAACTGCTGCACGTGCTGCGGGATGCAACATCGCAGCTTGCTACACATCCGTTGCCGCACGTCGAGCGAGAGGTCGAGGTCGTAGTTCAGCGCCAGCGCTTCGAGACAGTCGACGGCGGTCTTCTCACTCCATGGCTCCAGCTCGAAGGGGGAGAAGATGTTGGCGTGAGCGCTGAGTCCCGCCTGCCGCAGGATCGGTTCCAGGCTCACGCTGCCGGAGACGATCAGCCGGATAGCGCGGTGCGCCTGCCCGACCTTCCGGAGCCAGCTCAGGAACGCTTCCGCTTCCTGCCTGCGATCCGGAGTGATCCGGTAGTCGTGGCCCTTGAGCAGGCGATTGACCAGGATCGGCAGTTCGTCGATCGCGAGCACGACGGGCTTCTCATGCTCCGCCAGAGCTCTGAAGACGGCGTCGCCCCGCTCCTTCCAGTTTCCGCGGTCGATTCCGGCCCTCAGCTTGACCTTTACCTCCGTGACCTCCAGTTCCTCGATTCGATCGCCGGCCTGCGTCAAGAAGTTGGAGAACGCCCGCTTGATGGGAAGCCAGGAACCCTGCGCAGCAAGGGTCTGAGCGGCGATCTCGGCTATGGCATCCTCTGGGCCGTGAGCGTCCTCCAGATCGACAAACAGCGGCTCGAACTCGTCCTCGTCTCCGAGCCGGCGCAGCGTCTCCCGCACCAGGCTGGTCTTGCCCATCCTGCGCTGCGCCGTCAGCAGCGTGTGCCGCCTGTCGCGGATGCGCTCCATGAGCGCCTCCAGATCGAGTTCTCGGTCGAAGAACCGGTCTTCTCCGTCGACCCAGTTGCCTCCAGCCTTCTTCAACATCGCCATCTCCAACAGTTCCGTTGGCAACAATATCATTTCTAACGGATTTGTTGTCAAGCGGGCGGGAGAGCGTCCTCGGCAGGCGACGTGGTCGCGCCGGAGCACGCCCCATCACCACCACGGCGACGCCTTCCTCCGTCCGCTATACTCCGGGCGCCCCGAGTCGGATCGAAACCAGCGCACCCGGCCACGAGATGATCCGAAACCGACCGCTGACGAGATCGCCGACGTGGCGGATAGCGGAACCTCCGTTTCGGAATACGTCACGAATCACGGTGCGATGAAGCAACCTATATCTTCTCTGCGAAAGGCATTGGATCAGCAACGTCCGGCGAAGAGCCAGCGCCGGTAAGGCGAGCAGGGCATCGACGTGACGGAGCGGCCTCCGCCCACCACCGACCTGGAGCGCTGCAAGGCGGATCTGGACCGGAGCGGCTGACGGCCCAGGCCGCCGCCGAGCGTGAACGAGGCGTCGCCTACGGGTGAGGCCCCCGTCGGTCGCACCCCGGATGCCATGGCCGCAGTCGAGCGGATCACTTGAACGCGCTGGGGTGAGCTGAGTGTTGGCGGGGCGGCAGTTCATGCTCGGCCCGGATGGTTCGCCGCGGGGGTGGGGTGGTTGCGCCGGCGCCGCGCAGGCGGGCGACCGTGGCGAGGAGATCGAACCAGAAGGGTGCGCCGAGGCTGACGGCGGCAATCGTCATAAGCCATCCCAGCAGCGTCTCGAGCCATCCGGCCACGCCATCGGGCGCCGCCTGCCAGCCGATGGGCAGCGTCCCGAGTTGCTCCAGGGCGTCGGACCGCACGGCCGCCGCGTCCGCGGCTGAGGCGGCTGTCGCCTGCGCGGCGATGGCGGTGCGCAGCGCGGCGTTGCGCCACAGCTCTTCGGCGACGTGGATGGTGCTGGCGTTGGTGGCCACCGTCAGCGCGGCGGCGAGCGCGAAGATGAGCAGCGTCGCGCGCCGCTTGTACCAGCCGGTGATGCGGTCCATGGCTTCGTCGAACCATCCGGCCAGGCGGTGGTGCAGGCGCAGGGCGGCATCCTCACCCTCGTCGATCAGCGCCTCCAGCACGTCCTTGAGCGGATGTCCGGGGCTGATGGTGGCGAGCATGTGCCGCAGCTCGGCGGTGCCGCCGGCGTCCTTGGCCAGCAGCGCCAGCAGCACGGAGCTCAGCGTCTCGGGGGAGAGGTAGGACGGCAGCCGCCGCCCCTTGGCGAGGTTGATGACCAGGGGGTGGGCGTAGACTCTGCCCGCGTAGTCGGGTCCCAGCAGGGTGCGGATGCCGGCGCGCAGATTCCTGGAGCGCAGCGCGAGCACGACGGCGATCCACTCCTGTACGGCGGAGGCGAGGACGCTGAGCAACAGGTAGAGCCAGATGAGGCCCAGGGCGACGTCGATCACGGGGCGGCCGGGGTGGGCCGAGCCACGGGCATCGCCGGAGGAGGAGCGCTGCGCACTGCCGCCGCCGGCCGGTCAGTAGCGCACCGCACCGCTGAGCGCGAAGGTGTGCCGCGGCGCGTCGGCCGCCTGCTCGGCGCGGGTTGCCTCCAGGCTCAGCGTGAGGCCGGAATCGAGGCTCAGGCGGCTGCCGAGCCGCGCCGTGCGCGCGCCGCCGTCGGCCAGCTCCACGGCCGCGTAGGGCGTCAGCGCGCCGCCGGCGCCAGGGGCGTCCAGGCCGTAGCTCAGCTCGGCGGCCAGGCGCGCGCCCGTCTGCGGGTGCGCCGTCCCATCCGCGGCCAGGCGCGCGGCGTCCGGCAGCGACCACAGCGTTGCGGCCGTGGTGGCGGCGGCGCCCCAGGAGGGAGCCACGCTCAGCGCCACGCCGCGATCCGGCGTGCCCGGATCGAGCCGCAGGGAGCCGCCGGCGCCCCATTCGCTGAAGCCGCCGCTCTCGTGCAGCAACAGGCCCCGGCCGCCGGCCGACAGCGTCAGCCCCCAGGCGGGCAGCGCGTAGTCGAGGCTGCCGCCCACCACCAGCCCGGCGCCGGTCTCCGCGTCGCCGCCGTCGTAGCGCCCGCCCACTTCCAGCGCCGGGGTCAGCAATCCGCCGCCCACCGCTACCCGGTAGGAGGCGTTCAGCAGCAGCCGCCCGCGCTCCACGTCGGCCTCCGTGGCCACCAAGCGACCCGGCACCGCCTCCGATCGCATGCGCACCACCATGCCGTCGGCTGTGGCGGTCACTTCCAAGCCGCCGGCCGCGGGCGCCGCCAGCAGCGTGCCGCGCGCCCCGAAGGCGCCCATCAGCAGGCCGGCGCCGGTGTCGATGGGATCGGTCTGCTTCCCATCCAGCGTCAGCTCGCCGTGCAGGGCGTAGCCGAACAGCCCCCACACCGCCAGCCGCTCGTGCAGCGCCAGGCGCACGTACGGGTACACGCCGAGCAGCACCGTCCGCAGCGAACCGGAGTCCCCCGAGGCGGCGTGATCGAAGGTGCCGTCGCCGGTGCTGTACGCCACCGCCAGGCCGCCCAGCAACCGGTCGCGCTCGTAGTCGGCGCCCACGGTGGCGGTGATCACGTCGCCGTCCAGGCTCAGCGTGTCCTCGGTCCCCGCGAACCGTGACCAGGCGCCGCGGCCCCACACGCTCCAGCGCCCGCCGTCGCCGGCGCCGTCATCGAGCGCATCGGCGCCCGGGCCGGTGGCGGCCAGAAGGGTAAAGGAACTGCCGTCCACCAGCTCCGCGAGCTGCATCGTGCGCGGCTCTTCCCCGCTCTCCAACGGGTCGTCGTACGCGGGCGTGTCTGCGGCCGGCGCCGCGCTCAGCCGCTGCCCGGCGACGGTCACCCGCGGGTCCCGGCCGGTGTCGGCGAGCCGCTCGCCCACCGCGTCCAGCACGTGCCCGGCCGCCGTGCGCCCGAAGCGCGCCAGCCACGCCCGCGGCAACGGGTCGCTGTTGACGATCGTGCCGGTCGCCTCGGCGTCGCGGATGCGCGCCCCCGTCGCGTTCGACAGCTCCAGCGTCAGCGTCTCCTCGCCATCGTCATGCGCGTCGTCGAGCACCGTCACTTCGACCGTCTTCTCGGTCTCGCCCGCCTGGAAGGTCAGCGTGCCCGACGCCGCGGTGTAGTCCGCACCCGCCGTCGCCGTGCCGTCGGCGGTCGCGTACTCCACCGTCACCGCCGCCCCCGCCGCCCGGTTCAGGGTGACCGGGAACGCCAGCACCGCCTGCGCGCCCTCGACGACCCGCACATCCGCAACGCTCAGCGCCAGCGGACCCGGCACCACCGCCACTTCCGTGTTCGCCAGCACCTTGCCGCCCGCCGTGCAGATCGCGCCCTCGGTCCCGCAGGCGCGGCCACCCGCGAGCGCCACCGTCACATCGTCCCAACCCTCGGGCTCGACGTGGATCTCGCGCAGGTCGTTGCGCCCGTCGACGCGACGCGCCTTGTCCACCTCACCGCCCGTCACCGCGAAGGACTCGTCGCGCAGCACCCTGAAGCTCACCCGCGGCTCCTGGCTGAACCGCACCCGGAACGTGAACGCCTCCGCGCCCGGACCGCCGTGCGCCTCCGGCACGCCCTCGAAGCTCGCCGTCAGCGCATCCGGGTCCAGCGGCTCGCTCGCCGCCACCGTGAACGACACCGAGAGCGTCCCGAGCGCCGCACCGCCGCCGGCGGCCTCCGCATAGGCCGTCGCCTTCAGCGTGTAGGACCCCGCCGGCAGCCCCGCGCCCGTGACCGCGCCGTCCGCGTCCCCGTAGAGCGAGTACGGCGCCGCATCGTCCGTCGCCGCAATCCCCGTGTTCCCGCCCGTGAGCGCCAGAACCACGCTGCCCACGCCGGCATCCGGCGACACCGTCGCCGCCAGCCCGTAGCTGCCGTTCGCCGGGTCGGCCAGCACCAGCGCGTCGCCGTCGGCGAGCGCCGTCTCCGTGCCCGTGCCCGTGTCCACCAGCACCAGGCCGGTCAGCACAGGCGCGCTCTCCGTCTCCGTCTCTTCCGTTGCCTCGCCGATCCCCGGATGCTCGAGGTCCGCGTCGCGGCCCCCCGCGTCCCGGATCGTGCCGCCGTTCAACGCCAGGCTGTCCGCCGTCACCGACGCCGCGGACACCGTCCCGTCATCGGCCGTCACCGTGTAGGAGAACGCGAGCGACGCCGTGCCCGTGCCGCTTGCATAGGACGCTTGGCGCGCTGTCCCGTCCAGCGCGATCCCGACCGACGGTGTGCCGTCCTCCGTCACCACCGTCACCGGCTCCGAGAACGCGAGCGTCATCCGAACCTTGTTGCCGGCCGTCCAGCCCCCGTCCGGCGCCATCGCCAGCGCAATCGACGTCACCACCGGACCCGCCACCGCTACCGCATTTCCGTCCGCATCCACGTCGACCGCCAGCACCGACGCCAGGCTCCGGCGCTCGCCGGCTTGCGCCGCGCCGGCCGCAAGCCACACCGTGTAGCGCCCGGCATCCGCCGCCGCCACCCAGGCCGTCCACGCCCGGCCGGTCTCGGCCTCCGCCAGCTCCGAAACCGCCGCCGCGCCGCCGCCGACCCGAGACGCCGTCACGTCCGCCGGCGCAAGCCCCGTCACCGCATCGCCGAACGCGACCCGCAGCCGGAACCGCCCGGCCTCCGCCGCCCCGGCGCCGACCGAGAGCGTGGCCGTCACCGGGCGCCGGTCCACGACCGTATCCGTCGCGGCGCTCGTCAGCGTCTCCTCGTTGCCCTTGTCGTCGGTGAAGGTCGCGCGCACCGTGAGCGTCTTGCCCGCGTCTTCGGCGGCCACCTCGTAGGCGGCGTCCGTCGCGCCCGCGATCTCGCTGTCGTCCGTGCCGTCGTTGGCAAGCCACTGATATGCGAACGTTGCATCGTCGAGACCGTCCGCGTCCTCGATGGCCGATACCGACGCCGTCAGCGTCTCGCCGACCTGCGCCGTGCCCGAGATTTCCGGGAGGCCCGCCGGGGCCGAGTTCTCGGGCGCCGGAGTGTCATTGCTCACGGACTCGCCCGCGAAGGAGGCCGCCGCATTGCCCGCCGCGTCCTGGAGCGGGGCCGCATCGGCCCCCGTCGGCACGGTGTAGCCCACCGTCACCGTCTCGCCAGACGCCACCGCGGAGGCGAGCGTCAGCTCAACCGCGCTCCCCGAGAGCGCCACCGCGTCGACCGTGCGCGCGTTGCCGTCCACCGTCACCGCAAAGGCATCCGCCGAATGCTTCGACTCCGCATCCAGCGCCTCGGAGAAGGTCAGGGTCAGTGTGGTCCCGTTCACCGATGCCGACGCAAGCGCCGGAACCACCCGGTCCCGCACCGTCGCCTCGGCCTCGGCCGCCGCGCCGGCGCCCGCCGCGTTCACCGCCAGCACCCGCACCGTGTAGGCCGTGCCCACCGTGAGCCCCGTGATGGTGTGCGAAAGAATGGCCGGGTCGTTCACCAGCGCCTGGCGGGCCGACGCCTCCGAGCCGTCATACGCCTCCGTCCCCGACTTCCACTGCACCCGGTAGCCGGTCACCTCCGACCCGCCGTCGCTCTCGGGCGCCGACCAGGACACGGACAGCTCGCCCTCGCGACCCTCGGCCGTCGCCGCCGCCAGCCCGCCCGGCGCATCCGGCGCCACCGCCGCCACCGTCTCCGTCGGCGCGCTGACGAGCGTCTCCTCGGTGCCCTTGTCGTCGGTGAAGGTCGCGCGCACCTTGAGCGTCTTCCCGGCATCCGCCGGCGCCGCCTCGTAGGCGGCGTCCGTCGCGCCCGCGATCTCCGTGTCGTTCGCGCCGTCGTGCGCGAGCCACTGGTATGCGAACGTCGCATTGTCGAGACCGTCCGCGTCCGTAACCGCCGCCGCCGAGGCCGTCAGCGTCTCGCCCACCTGCGCCGTGCCGGATATCTCCGGGAGACCCGCCGGGGCCGCGTTGGCCACGGCCGCCGCCCGCGCCACCACCACCCGGTAGCGCCTGACCGTCCCGTCCGCCGCCGTCACCGTCACCTCGACCAGCGTCTCACCCTCGTCGGGCACCGCCACCTGGTGGTCGGCCAGCGCGGAATCCGCGTCCTCGCCCGGCCCGTACGTCACCGCCGCGCCGCCATCCGTCGCCGTCGCCGCCAGCGTCACCGTTTCCGTTTGCGCATCCGCGACCGCCCGGTAAACCACCACCCCGGCGTCGAAGGCCGGGCTCAGGGTCGCGCCCTCGACCGTCAGCGACGCCAGCGCCGCGTCGGTCGAGACCGCCTGCGCCGACGGCTTCGAGACCCGCACCGCCACCGTCTCGCCGTCGGTCCAGGAGATGTCCACGTTCTCGAGCGAGAAGCTCGAGTTGCCGCCGGTGTTGTCCGGGAAGCCCACCGAGACGCCGCCCATGTGCAGCGTCAGCGCCTCCGCGTCGTCGAGGCTGTCGTCGAAGCCGAGCTTGAGCTTGCGCGCCGGCGGGTCGTACCAGAGCCACTTCGCCCGCAGCCCCGCCCGGCCCATCTGGTTCGAGAACTGCGCCGCCGTGCCCGCGCCGATCGACCGCGGCCCGTACTCCATCACCGTCATGTCGGCCGACCAGATCGTCACGTCCGCCGCCGACACCGACGGCGCCACGTCGTCGTCGAGCACCGTCAGCGACGCCGAGGCCGCATCGGCCGCGAGCTGCCAGCCCGGCCCCGAGCCAAGGCGCATCGTGACCCGGCTGTCGTTCTCCGAGACCGCGTCCGCCGCCGTCGGCACCCGCAGCTCCGTCTCCCGCACGCCCGCCGCAAACGTCGCGTTTGCCGGCACGTCCGCGCCCAGCATCGCGCCGGTCTCCTCGACCGTCACCGGCACCGTCAGCGCCGCCCGCGCGCTCCCCGCCCGGGTCAGGCGGAACACCGCCTCGGCGCCCTCCGGCGCATAGCCCGAAGCCGCCGCGACCGACACCTCCGAGACCAGCGTCACCGTCACCGTGACCGTAGCCTCGGACTGGAGGCCCGCCGCATCCGTCACCTTCAGCGTGAACCCCAGCCCGGTCTCCGCCGCCAGATCCGACGGCGAGGTGAACACGGGCTGCGCGGCAGTCGCGTCCGAGAGCACGACGCGCGGGGCGCCGTCCTCGGCCTGCGTCCACGCATGGCTCAGCGTGTCGTCCGCATCCGGGTCCGCGCTCGCGCTCCCGTCGAGCGTCACCTCCGCGCCCTCGCGCACCCTCTCGGGGGACGCCGACGCCTGCGCGACCGGCGCCTCGTTCGCGTTCGCGAGCGTCACCAGGAGCGCCGCGTTCACGGTCTGCGCCCGCGCCATCACCGTCGCCGGCACCGCAACCGCCACCGTCACTTCATACGTCCCGTCGCCGTCCGCGTCGTCCGGCGCCTCGAAGTCCTTCGCCGCCACCAGCGACAGCACGCCCTCAGGCGTCAGCGCAAACGCCGCGCCGTCCGCGCCGCCCGCCGTCCCCTCCGGGATCGACCAGGACGCGGTCCCGCCGGTCCCCGTGTCCGAGGCCGCGAGCTCGGCCACCGCCGTCGTCCCCTCCGCCACCGCGAAGGGTCCCGGCGTCGTCACCTCGAACGGCGCCTCGTAGACGTCCGAGAGCGTCACCGAGAGCGCCGCGGTCGCGCTCTGCGCGCCCGCGCGCACCTCGACCGTCACCTCGTACGTGCCGTCGCCGTCCGCATCGTCCGGCGCCTCGAAGTCCTTCGCCGCCACCAGCGACAGCACACCCTCGGCCGTGAGCGCGAAGGCCGCGCCGTCGGCGCCGCCCGCCGTCCCGGCCGGGATCGACCAGGACGCCGTCCCGCCGGTCCCCGTGTCCGAGGCCGCGAGCGCCGTCACATTCGTCTCGCCTTCGGCGACCGTGAACGGCCCGGGCGTCGTCACGGCAAGCACGCCAGCCGCCACCGTGAACGACACCTCGAGCGAGCCTTGTTCGTCGCCCTGTCCGCCCGAGTTGGCATAGGCGGTGGCGGTGAGCGTGTACGCGCCGGCGGGCAGCCCCGCGCCGTTGATGCGCCCGGCCCCGTCGCCGTAGAGCGACCAGGGCGCGGCGTCATCGGTGCGCGTCACTGTCTTGGCGCCCGTGAGCGCAAGGCGCACGCTCCCCGGCGCCGCGCCCGGGCTCGTCTCCGCCCGGATGCCGTAGCTCGACGCCAGCAGCTCGCCCAAGGGCACCGTCGAGCCGTCCGCCAGCGCCATCAGGTCGCCGTTCGTCCCCGCGTCCACCAGCGTGAACCCGGTCAGCTCCGCCGCCTCGCGCTCGCTGTTTCAGGATCGTCGCCACCGCCTCCGCGTCGCCCAGCACCGCCGCGCCGTTGTTCGCGTCGCTCCCCGTCGGGTTGCTCAGCACCAGGCGGAACGTCTCCCCGCTGTCCTCCTCGTCGTCGTCGGCGATCGGCACCAGGTCCGTCTTCTTCTCCCGCTCCCCGGGCGCGAAGGTCAGGGTCCCGCTCGTCGCCGTGTAGTCCGTGCCCGCCACCGCCGTGCCGTCGGCCGTCGCGTAATTCACCGTCACCGTCCCGGTCGCCGCAGGATCCAGCGTCACCAGGAACCCGACCGAGCCGTCATCCTCGTTCACCGCCGTGTCGAGCACGTTCAGCGTCGGCGCACGGCTGTCCCACGTCAGCTCGGCCGACCACGCGCTCACCCCGCTGCTGCTGTAGGCGCGCACCCGCGCCGTGATCGGACCGCGCCCCGACCCGCCCAGCGGCAGCGTCACGCTCGTCGCCGTCCGGTGGCTCCGGTCCCGGTTCGCCCGATTGCTGTAACGTGGGCCGTAGCGCCACTCCACCAGGTAGTGTGACGCGCCGGCCACCGCATCCCAGCTCATGACGCGGGTGTCCGAGGCGATCGTCACACCGTCCGGCACCGGGAGCACCGCATCCGCCGGACGGTCCAGCGAGATCCGCACCAGCCCCGTGCCCTCCGAGACCAGCCCCGACCTCGTATCGTGCGAGCCGTAGTAGACCTCGTGGTTGTAGACCACCGCGAAGGGCGCGCTCAGCAGCGCGTCCGCCCGCACGTCCGCGTCGTAGTCCTCCAGCGCCCGCGCCGTGACCGTCACCTCGTGCCAGACGTTCGGTGCGCCCGCATGGACCGGGATGCGGTCGTTCGCCCGGTCCTGGAAGTTGGTCATGTCGTAGACATCCTTCATGAGAACGTAATCGCCGTTCTCGTCGGTTCTCCAGCCGTCCTGTACCACCTTGCAGTTCAGGTTCGAGAACAGCGCCGGGTCGAAGTCCGTCGGGCTCGCCCGCAGCCGCCCCGCCGGCGCCTGGATGCGGCGCGGGATCACGCTGTAGATGCTGCCGCAGGGCTTGAGCCGCACGCGGTACTTGCCCGTCTCGCCCATGCGCAGGTACAGCTCCGTATCCGGGGCCTCGCGCCACTGCCCGCCCCGCCAGACCTCCGCGTCCAGCAGGTCCTTCGCATAGGGGCTCGTGTACGGGTCGGCTCCCTCCTGCAGCGACCACACCGTCGCCGACTGCAGGCGCGGCGAGTCGAACGTGTCGACGAAGTCGACCTCCACCCGGTAGTGCGTCGACGCCTCGACGGGCAGCCCGATCACGGGGAAGCCCTTCTTCGTCAGCCGCTGCTGCGCGTAGCGCACCTCGCCCCCGCCCGTGTAGCGCACGTAGAGCGGGTTGCCGTCCGGGTTCCAGACCTCCAGGTGCACGTCCACCGTCGACGAGTTCGGCGACACCAGCCAGAAGCGCTCCAGCCGCGTCGCTTCGAGCGTCGCCGTGTTCGACCACGGGCCCGTCTTGCCGTTGATGTTGATCGCCTGCACCCGGTAGCGGTTCTCCCGGATGACGCCCGGCGCCAGCACCTGGTGCACGTATTTGTGCTGGAACCTGCGCGTGTTCGGCACCAGCGCGTACCAGTTCGCCTCGTCGCCGCACGTCGTCCGGCACACCTCGATCCGGTAGCCCTGGATCTGCGAGAACGTCGCACTCGCGCTGTTCGCGGTGACCCGGTCGGTGCCGTTCGAGGGGCTCCCCCACTTCAGCTCCGCCCGGCTGCTGTCGGTCACGTCCGCGAACCGCAGCCACTGCGGCGCCTTCGGGATCCCCGTCAGCCGCTCCGTCGGCGTCCCCGGCGACGAGACCTCCTCGCCGTTGCCGTGCGCGTTCACCGCGCGCACCTCGAACTCGTGGGCCTTGCCGTTCGTGAGCCCCTCCACCCGGTAGCTCGTCACGAGCCCCACCGACCGCCAGGCGTTGAACGTCCCGCCGTCGCTCTCCCGCCAGCGCACCTCGTAGCGCAGCACCGGGCTGTCGTTCGACACCGCCGGCCACGACAGCACCGCGAACCCGTCGCCGGTCTGTACCGACACGTCCGGCGCCGCCGGCGGGCCGTCGTCGTCCGTCACCGTCAGCGTCAGCCGCGTGTTCGCGCCCTGCGTCACCCGACTATCCGCAAACGTCCCGAAGGTCAGCGTCAGCGTCTCGTTGCCCTCCTCCACCGCGTCGTCCTCGAACTGCACCGTGAAGCGCGCCTCCGTCGCGTCGGCCGCGAACGTCACGTCCGCCGGCACGCCCTCGTACTCGTCCGTGGCGAGGTTCGCGCCCCGCGCGGCCCTGATCTGCAACACCACCTCGCGCTCCGGCGCCTGGCTCAGGCTCACCGTCACCGGGACCGACGTGCCCTCCTGCACCTCCGCCGTCGCCCGGCTGAACGTCGCCGAGACGATTGGAACGTCGTCGTCCACCAGCGTCAGCACGAACGTCGCAGGCGTCCCCGGCACGTAGCCCTCCGGCAGCGGGCCGAAGGCAAGCGTCAGCAGCCGGTCCGGCTCGTCGTCGGAATCATCCACCGTGGCGACCGTGAAGCTCTTCGAGGTCTCGCTGGCGTTGAACACCACGTTCATCGGCACGCCCGAATACTCGCTGCTGTCCAGCCCCGTGCCCGGCGTCGCCGTGAGCGGCACCGTCACCGTCTCCCCGACCGCCGGCGCCGTGGCCAGCGTCAGCGTCACCTCGGCGTTCTCGCCCTCGTCGATCGACAGCGACGCCGCGCCGAACGACACCGCCACGCCCTCGATCGGCGTCACGCTCTTCTGCGCCACGGCCCCCCGGCCGGCGACGTTCACCGCGGCCACCTCGTAGGTGTGCAGCGTGTCGTTGGGCAGGCCCGTGAACGTGTGGCTCCTGGTGTCCGCATCGCTGTTCGGGAACCTGGTCCAGCTGCCGAACGAGCCCGTCCCCACCTTCACCCGGTACTCGTAGTGCAGCACCGGCTGGCCGTGGTCGGGCGAGGGCGCCGCCGGCGCATCCCAACTGAGCGTCGCCTCGGTGTCGCCCGCCTGCGCCGTGAGGTTCCGCACCGCCAGCGGCGGCGTGTCGTCGTCGCGCACCGTGATCGTGACCGAGGTCACCGCGGGGGGCGGTGCCAGGGTGTAGGGAATGTCGGTGCTCGTCTCCAACGTGAACGTCACGTCGCGGGTGCCGTCGTCCTGTGTCGTGTTCTCGGCGGCGGTGAGGGTGACCGTGAAGTCAGTCACGTTTGCGTTCAGGACTTCGCGATCCGGCAGCGTGCCGCTCAACGCCCCGTCCGCGTCCGTCACGGTGAACCGTACCGCTCCGGGGCTGGCGTAGCCGACGGAGAGGGTGACCTCGATCTCGATGTCCCCGCCCTCGTTCACCGTGGCCGGCGCCTGCGTGATGCTCGCCACCGGCGGTCCTTCGTCGTCGACACGGGTGAGGTCGATGCTGCCGATCACCGTCGTGCCATGCGTTGCCGTGAAAGCAAGGGTGGCATCGGGGGTATAAGTCGCTCCAGTCCTTTGCGGTGAGCTCATGATCCGGCTGCCGCTGTCCTGGCCCGCCAGGATAGTGATGGTCGATACGCCGCCGGCGCCCTGGATCAGATCGCCAGGGCCCAAGGTCAGGCCCCCCCACTTCAACTGCACCGTCTGGTCGGCGCTGAAGCGCACGTTGTTGGCGATCGACACCGTGGCCGTGGCCGTGGCGCCGCCTTCGGTCAGCTCCGTGACGTCGTTGTTGGACGAGTCGCGGAGCGTGAAGCTCCAGTTCGGCGACAGCGTCGTGTCCGTGAAGGCCTTCTCGTCGCCGCCGCCGATGCCGTTCACCGCGCGCACCTCGAAGGTGTACTGGGTGTCGGGATCGAGGCCATCCACAACGTAGGTGTTCGAGTTCTGCTCGCCCGGGGCGCTGTCGGGGATGTCCACCCACGTGGTCGTTGCGGGGACCGAGGCGCCCTCAGCGTAGCGGTACTGAAACTTCGTGATGTCGCTGCCGTTGTGCCACGGCGTGTTCCAGAACAGCCCGAGCCGGTCCGCGTATTCATTCGCTGGCTGGCCCGGGACAGCGACATCGGCCAGGAGCAGGCTTGACGGCGCCTCCGGGGCGGTGGCGGCGAGGTTGTTGGTGACGGGCTGGTCGGTGAACGATTCGACCTCGTTGTCGGCGGCGTCCTTCAGCGGGTTCGAGGAGGGTTTCGTGTAGGAGACGGTGACGGTCTCGCCGGGGCGTATGGCTGAGCCGAGCGCCAGTAGTACTCCCGTGCCGAGCACGCTTCTGTTAGCGGAGGTCGGCGTGCGCGAATTTCCCTCGACCTTGACCGTGTATGCCGACCCGCCCGGAATCGAAGTCGAATCGAGCGTCTCGTCGAAGAACACCCACACTACGGTGCTTGTGAAAGTCTGCGCAGAATCGAACGTCGGCGCCACGGTGTCCTCGACGCTCACGGACGTCCCGAGCACTTCGGCGATGCCGTTGCCGGGCAGGTCCTTGACCGCGTCCGCGGCCAGGTCCACCGTGACATCGGTGTCGGTACTCAACAGGGCCGTCATCAGCGTGAGCGTGACTTTCCGTTGAGTGACAGGGTCGATCTGGGCCCCCGTCGTGGTCTGGGTCGCGCCGCCCTTCTTCACGGTGATCTTGGTGCGGACGGGGTCTTTGATCACCTCGCTGAAGGTCAGGATGACCTTCGACAGGTCATTCTGGTCGGCGTCCGCGCCCGACAGCGTCGGCCGGATGCCGTCGATCTTGTGGTTGGAATCGACGGCGAGGGCCGTGTGCGTGAGGTTCGCCCGCTGGTTGAGCGGTCCGGCTATATATGCTTGGGCAAACTGATCATAGAGGGCATTTACGCCGATCGCGATACCGTCGTTGTCGTACCGACCCGCCGAGACTGCTGCTGTGCACACGAGCGTCATCGTGTCGGTGCCGATCACGCACGGGGCTTCCGGGTGGTCCACGCCTGCGGTATCCGCCGCGTAGTCCGTTAGATATGTCAAGTATGCCGGTGTCCGATTGGGTTGCACTCCTGCGACAGTCAGGTCCTTGTCGAAGGTGATTGTGAACTCGATGTCGTCGCCGATGATGTAGGTGCTGGCATTCGCCGGGGTCGAGGTGATCGCGACCGAGCTGACCGCCGGCGGCGCCGTCGGCGTGATGGTGATCGTGTAGGTCTTGGTGGTCACGCCGTCGCCGGCGGTCACCTTGATCTTCACGACGTTGTCGCCCTCCGAGATGTTGAGCTGGAAGTCATCGTCGGTCGTCGACTGGTCCGTCAGGGTGTTGTCGGATTCGTCGAGGAATTCGATGGTCTGCTGGTTGTTTTTTCCGTGCGCATCGATCGTGACCTGGGTGGTCGCGAGCGGCACCGCCTTGGTGTAGGTGAGGGTGTCTTCGTCGAACCGGGGTGTCAGCGCGCTTCCGTCGATTTCCACGAGGCTGAGGTCCGCGTTCGTGGACTGACGGATGATGGTCAGCTCGTACGTCTTGGTGGTGACCCCGTCCTCCGCGGTCACCTTGATCTTGGTGACGTTGTTGCCGACCAGCAGGTTGCGCTGGAAGTCGGGTTCGGTTGTGTCGGCGTCGGCTTGTGTGTTGCCGTTATCGGTCAGGTATTCGATGGTTGCGTCGTCACCGTCGGCGGCTATTGGCAGGATGGTGACCTGGCTGATCGTGGGGCCGACGGCGACGTCGTAGACGTACGTATCGCTGTCGAAGGCAGGGCTGAACGTGCCGAAGGTGACTTGAAGACTGAAGAGCCTGGCTTCGGTGCTGGGCGGGATGATGGTGCCCTGGACGCGGATTTTGAGCGCGTCGGCCGATGAGGCCCATGTGCCTCCGACGCCGGAGTCCGTCGTCGTCGATCGGCGGTAGCGACTGTCCCCTATGCTCCAGCCGCTTGCCCCGCCGGTGTTTTCACTGTTGCCCGCTGTCGCTTGAAGTTCCCCCTCGCTCGCGTCGATGATGAGGTGGTAGGTCGTGTTCGAGGCGAGGGTGGTGCCGGCCGGTGCGGTAAATGTAGTGATGGTGCCCCAGCTTCCCGGGTTCGTAAGCGTCGCGATGACGGTAGATCCTGCGCCGCGTCCTTCGGCGACGATGGCCGTGACGGTCGCGGTGGGGCTCGGTGTTGTATTGAATCTGACCTGGATGCTGTCGAGTCCATAGGTCGTCGCGCCGGTCGCCCCCGTTTTGAACGACTGTGCGACATCGTGGTTGGCCAGATTATGGAAATTGGAGCTCGTCGTCTGCCCGTTGTTGGTTATGAGATCGGCGGCCGAGGCGGTGCCGGCGCCGGCGAGCAACAGGGCGGCGAAGCCGAGGAGGACCCAGACCGGCACGGCGGCAATCGCTCGGCGTCGCGCTTTGGGACGGGTCTCGCCGCCCGACGCGGGGAAGATCCGCCCGCGGGCGGACGCGTCATTGCGTATCGCCGCGGAGCCGGACAGCAGTGCCGCCGCGGCGCGTCCGATCCATGCGCCGAGGCCACGGCGTCCCGCGTGACGATGACGGTCGCCAGCGGCGGGCCCGCGACGCCTCGACGGCGGCGCGGCGCCGCTCGGAGCTGTCGGAAGGAGGTCGGACTGCGCCCCGCAGGGCGCGGCAGGAAGGGAGCTAGGCGGCCGGCCTGATCGGCATCCGCTCAGCCGAGGCACGACGCGCCCCGGCGGACATGAAGAGGGCTCTCGGCTCTCGGCTCTCGGCTCTCGGCTCTCGGCTCTCGGCTCTCGGCTCTCGGCTCTCGGCTCTCGGCTCTCGGCTCTCGGCTCTCGGCTCTCGGCTCTCGGCTCTCGGCTCTCGGCTCTCGGCTCTCGGCTCTCGGCTCTCGGCTCTCGGCTCTCGGCTCTCGGCTCTCGGCTCTCGGCTCTCGGCTCTCGGCTCTCGGCTCTCGGCTCTCGGCTCTCGGCTCTCGGCTCTCGGCTCTCGGCTCTCGGCTCTCGGCTCTCGGCTCTCGGCTCTCGGCTCTCGGCTCATTCTGCCGCTAGCGGCGCCTGTCAAGCCCCCTGAGGGGGCTGCGGGAGCGTTCTCAGGCGCACGCAGGGCTCCGATCACCGCCGGCGCCGCGACGGAATCCGACGAGCGGCACGCCGCTACGGTTTCTCGTCCGGTTTCTCGTCCGATTGCGCTTTCGAGTGCCTGCATCCGCTCCATGATTGCGACTAGTGCCACAAGTCGCCTCAGGCGGTCAAGAGGCTGTAGGGCACGACGGTTCGGTCGGTGCAACCGCACCTGCCGGTTGGATCGAAGCTCGTGGCGTCAGCCATCCGTGCATGAACGGTCGCTCGGCCAGACTGACCGGGTTCCCGCTTTCGATCCAGGCTTCGCCGACGAAACGCATGCTTCATCGCCGACCGCTGCGCTCCCGGTCTTACGCGGTACGCGGGCGGTGGCGCCATTGCGGACCGGCACGGACGGCCGCCAAGCAGCCGGAATCGCGTGTGCGTCCCTATATATGAGGTATGGTGCTCGCGCACTCGATCCTCCTCGGTGTTCGCGCAGAGAGGTTCGCTCACCCCGTCCCCCGCGTATCGGCGAGCGCGAACGGCCACACCGGTCCGCTGCCGGCGCGGCCCAGCTTCCAGGCCGCCACGGTGAAGGTCCAGCGCGAGTCCACCAGGTCGTCCACCAGCAGCACCGGGCCGCTGAGGACCGCGCTCCGGTCGGCGACCAGCGAGTCCTTTACATTGCGCGCCCGCTGGTGGGCGTTGGCCATCATCTTCTGCGGCGGGGGCTTCTCGGTCCGCTCCAGGGCCTCGCTGAAGGGGAGGTGCAGCTTCGCGGCGAGGCGACGCGCGAAGTCGCCCACCAGGTGCGGGCGGCGGTGCGAGGGGATGGCCGTGACCCAGCAGGGAGCAGGGATCGGGCGCCACTCGCGCACCAGCGCCACGCACGCGTCGAGCAGCTCGTCGCAGAAGCGATCGTCGCGGTACTTGCCGTCGCGCACCATGCCGCCCCAGCCGGCGTCATTCCAGATGCACAGCGCCCGGCCGGGCTGCGCGCGCTGCGTGCGCGCGATCGGCCGGCCTGCAGGCCACTGCTTGCGCGGCTCGAAGCGCAGGCTGGAGCGGCACAGGAAGGCGATCGCCTCGCGCACGCGGGCCGGGTCCGCCGCCGCCGGCAGGGCGGGCAGGTCCGGCGGCCGGCAGTCGCCGGGCTCGCCGTCCAGCGCCCGGATCAGGAACGCCATGTGACCGGAGGTCAGCCGCACGTACTGCTGCATCTGCTCGCGCTCGGCGAGCCGGAGGTCCGTCAGCCGCCGCGTCCGCTCCCAGAAGGCGTCGGCGAGCGGCACGGCGGTGAGCTGCCACTTGCCGTCGTGCTTGGCCAGCGGGGCGGGCGACTCCAGGGACAGCAGCTCGATGGTCTTGGCGATGCGGCCGTTGTCGGCGTTGACCTCGGCTTCCAGCTCGCGCATCGACAGCCCGTCGGGCTCCGCTTCCAGCGCCGCCAGCACGTCGGTTACCTGATCGCGGGTGGGGAAGGCGCTGTCGATGAAGTAGTCGGTGATCGCCAGCTCCTCGGCGCCGCTGAGCAGCACGCCGTAGGCGGCGTCCAGCGCGCGCCCGGCGCGGCCCACCTGCTGGTAGTAGTCGACCACCGAGGGCGGGGCCTGGTAGTGGATGACGAAGCCGAGGTCGGGCTTGTCGAAGCCCATGCCGAGGGCGGTGGTGGCGATGAGCGCCTTCAGCCGGTTGTCGAGCAGCGCCTGCTCCAGCTCCGCGCGGCGGGGGCCGCTCATGCTGGTGTAGGGCTCGACGTCGATGCCGCGGGCGCGCAGCCAGCGGGCGACCTGCTCGGCGTCGCGCACGGTGAGGGTGTAGACGACGCCGCTGCCGGGCAGGACGGGGAGCCGTTCGGCCAGCCAGGCGAGCCGCTCGGCCTGACCGGGCAGGCGGATGGTCTGCAGGGCCAGGGACGGGCGGGCGAGGTCGCCGCGGGCGATCTGCAGGTCGGGGCCGAGGACGGCCGACAGATCGGCCAGCACGCGGTCGTTGGCGGTGGCGGTGGTGGCCAGCACGCGCAGGTTGGCCGGCAGGGTGGCCGCGATGCGCTCGATGAGCCGGTAGTGGGGACGGAAGTCGTGCCCCCAGTCGGAGATGCAGTGCGCCTCGTCGATGACCAGCAGGGCGATGCGGGGAGCGAGTGAGGTCAGCACGTGGTTGCGGAAGCGCTCGTTGGCGAGCCGCTCCGGGGAGATGAGCAGGAGGTCGACGCGGTCGTGGCGGACCTCCTCCTCGACCGCGCGCCAGCGCTCCGCGTTGTCGGAGTTGATGGTCTGGGCGCAGAGGCCCATGCGTTCGGCGGCGGCGATCTGGTTGCGCATGAGGGCCAGCAGCGGGCTGACCAGCAGCGCCGGTCCCAGGCCGGCCTCGCGCAGCAGCTTGGCGGCGATGAAGTAGACGAAGCTCTTGCCCCAGCCGGTCTTCTGCACCAGGAGGAGGCGGCCGTCGCCCTGCACGACGTGGCGGATCGCTTCCTGCTGGCCGGGGCGGAACCGCGCGGCCGGGTCGGCCAGGCCGGCACGGAGCAGCTCCAGGGCGCGCGCCGCGGCGAACGTCACCGGGCGAATGCCTCGCACATCCGCCGCCCGGGTATCCTGAAATCCCTCATCCGACGGCTATCTCTGAGCGGGGACTCCCCTCCCTCGCGCGATGGTTTGCAGATCCAAATCCCGCGTGTCCGGTAGAATCGCTCGCGTGTCTAGCTTTGACGTGACGGAGCGACCTCGCCTCACCACCGACCTGGAGCGCTGCAAGGCGGACCTGGAGCGGAGCGGCTACTGCCTGCTGGCAGACGCCCTGACGCCCGCCGAACTGCGCGAGGCGCGGGAGCGGCTGGCCGCCCAGGCCGCCGCGGAGCGGGAGCGGGGCGTGGCCTACATGGACGGGACGCCCGACCAGCGCTGGGGCGCATTCGCCGACGACGAGGGCACGGTCCGTCAGGAGCGCTTCACGGCCGAGGCCGGGGGCGTCAGCCAGCGGCTGTTCATGCTGCTGAACAAGGGGCGGATCTTCCGCGACATCGTGCTCATGGAGCACGCCCTGGAGCTGGTCGGGCACGTGCTGGGCGAGCACTACCAGCTCTCCTGCAGCACCGCCAACATCATCGGCACGGGTGCCGCGCCCATGGAGCTGCACACCGACGCCTGGTGGATGCCGCCGCCGGTGCCCAGGGGCCGGTTCGGGCTGCCGGTGGGATCGATCACCCGCGCCGAGGCGGGCGAGGTGCGCGACGGCGCCGCCATGATCGCCCCGCCCGCGTGCATGAACAGCATGTGGCTGCTGGGGGACTTCCGCGCCGAGAACGGCGCCACGCGGGTGGTGCCCGGCAGCCACCTGAGCGGCCGGCAGCCGAAGCCGGAGCTGTATGGCGAGGAGGACCTGGTGTCGATCGAGGCGCCGGCCGGCACGGCCATGTTCTTCGAGGGCCGCCTGTGGCACGGCTCCGGCACCAACCGCACCGACCAGCCGCGCATGGGCCTGCTCAACACCTACTGCGGCCCCCAGTTCCGGCCGCAGGAGAACTACACCCTGGGCCTGCTGCCGGAGGTGCTCGCCGAAGCCCCGCTGCGCCTCAAGGAGCTGGTCGGCTTCAAGGTGTGGAACGGCTACGGCCGCTTCGACGCGCCCGCGGTCGAGCTGATCTCCCACGACCAACTGGTCGGCGAGCTCACCCCGAGCGACACGCCGGGGCACGATCGAGCCACGCCATCGTGAGGTCGTTTCGTGACGACGCCGTGCGAGGTCGGGCGCTCCCCTACCGTTCCAGGTAGTCGCGCGCCCAACTCCCGCCGGCGGCGCCGCTGCCGGGAGCCCGCCACAGCGCCTGCACCGCGTCGCCGGCGCAATGCTCCTTGAGGGTGGCCAGCAGCAGCTCGTGCAGCTCGGCCACCGTGCCGCGGTTCGCCTCGGCGACATCCCGCTCGGCACGCGGATCGGCTGCCAGGTCGAAGAGCTGCGGCGCCCCGTCCGGGCCTACCGGCGCGTAGCCCCAGGTGCCGGCGCGCAGGAACGGGGTGCTTGCGCAGGCGGGAAGCCGGTCCGGCGTCGCCGCCGCCGGCCGCGCGTGTGCGGCGGTGATCACGTGGTCGCGCAGCGTGCCCGATCCGGCGAGCAGTCCGGCGGCGAACGATGTGCCGTGCAGCGGCTCGGGAGGCGCTGGCTCGACGCCCGCCAGCTCGCACAAGGTGGGCAGCAGATCGACCGGCTGCGCCAGCAGGTCGAGCCGTGCTCCGGCCGGCACCGGGCCGGCCTGAGCGCGGCCGGCGATCAGGCACAACTCGTCGCTCAGCACCGGATAGAGCGGCCAGAAACGCCCGTCCTCGTCGGCGATGTTGCTCTTGCCGCAGCAGTTGTGCTCGCCGATCGCCATGCCGTGGTCGGCCATCACCACGACCAGCGAATTGCGCCACAGATCGAGGTCGTCGATCTTCGCAAGCACCCGCCCGATGTGGCGGTCGACCAGTTCCGCCTCGGCGGCGTAGTGGGCCCACAGATTGCGCAGCTCGGCCGCGGAGTAGCGGTCGGCGGGGCCGTAGTTGGGATGCAGCATCGGCGGCCCGTCGTAGTCGGGATCGTAGCGGCGCACCAGGTACTCGGGCGGGTCCCACGGCTCGTGCGGATCGAAGAAGTCGACCCACAGAAAGAACGGCCCGGCGCGGTAGTTGCGCTCCAGCCAGGTGGCAGTGGTCCCGGCGGTGCGGGCGCAGAAGGTCTCGGCCTCGGTGCGGATGCCGTTCATCCACACGTGCAGATCGATCAGCGTGCCGCCGAGGGTCTCCGGGCGCTGGCGCGTCTTGGCGCGCGGCATCGCCTGAGCGATCGGGTCGTTCATGTGCAGCAGGGTGAGGTCCCCCTCCTGGCCGCGGTGCTGGTAGCTGCCGTGGAAGCCCACCTGGAAGCCAGCCTTGAACAGGTGCGGACAGTCGCAGATGAGCTGCGTGAAGTAGCCCTGCTCGGCGAGCAGCGTGGCGATATGGTTGGACGTGCTGTGGCTGATCGGCTGCCAGCCGTAATGCGGCCAGCCGACGCGCCCGCTGGCGAAGTCGGTCCGATGCGGGATGGTCGGGAAGCTCCCCATGGTGAGGCCGGTGAGCTCGGTGGCGCGGTCGGCGGCGAACCGGTCGAGCGCGGGCGTGCGCACCGGCCGCGCGGCGCGGTTGCCGAGGTTGTCGCGGCGAAAGGTGTCGGTGATGAGGACGATGATATTGGGATGCTCGGAGGCTGCCACGGGCCCCGAGTCTACGCCCCCCGTCCTCCGATGAGCAAAACGCCCGGTCGCGGGCCTACCTCGCGAGCCCGGAGCACAAGTCCTCGCTGGTCACGCTCGGGCACCAGAACTGCTCGATGTAGTGCACCGTGAGCTCGGTGGCGGCTTCGTGGCTGACGTACGGGGCGCGTGCCGGGTTGTACATGCAGTCGGTCAGGTCGCGGATCAGGTAGACCGGAATGGCCCAGCGCACCAGTTGCTTGATAGCGAAACTGCGATGCAGCACGCACATGTTGGTATGCACGCCGGCGATCAGCACCGTGTCGATGCCGCGCTGGCGGTAGAGGGCCAGGAGCTGGAGGCCGTCATCGCCGATGGCGTCGCGCTCGCCATCGATCCACACCCCTGCGTGCTGGCGCCGCCAGCGGCGGGTGCCCTCGGCAGCCGGATCGCCGGAGGTGTCGGAGGAGTCGCTGCCGTCGATCGGCAGCGGCGGATCGGGGCGCGCGCGTTCGTCCGGTGCGGCTACCGGCGATGCCTGGAGTACCCGCACCCGCGCCGGATGGTCGGCGTAGAACGGCATGGTCGCGGAGGGCGCGTGCACCACCAGCAGGCCGCGGTCGCGGGCCGCGCGGACGGTGCGGTCGATGCGCGGTACGAGGGGCTCCAGCCGTTCCTGGGCGCCGCGACACCAATGGCGGTCCCACACGTCGCATAGCAGGAGCGCCGTGCGTGCCGGGCGCAGATCGACCGGCCGCTCGATGACGCGCCAGTCGCGGTAGCCGCGCTCGTCGAGCGCCAGCTCACGCCGGCGGGCGGTCACGCGCACCGGTTGAGCGCGATCGAGCCCGCGGCCTTCGTCGGCGCGGGCGGCGCCCGGCGTGCTCCCGGCGCTTGCGTTGGAGTTTGTCATGGCGCCACCACCATAGCGAACGCGGCACGGGTGCCGCCCATGGGAACCGCGCACCGACGCGCCGGCAGTGGAGCTGATCTCGAACAATCAACGTGGGCGTGCTGGCGCCGTACCTGACGCGGTCGCGACCGCACCGACGCACCGCGCTATCACGTACACCGGCTATGGGCTATTCCACGGCGGGCAGGTCCACCGTTCCCACTGGGTCGCCCTTCACCCCGTCACCTGTCCGGGGCCATTCCGAGCACACCTTACGCCTCTCTCCGCGGCTCACAAACGGATCGTGCTCATATATATCGTTTCTCTGTGGAGTTTTACGTCTCGTTCCGTAGCTCCTTTGCGATCATGCACAATCTTTGCTACCATTTCGGCATGGCTGTGCATGATCAGCAAGAAAGCGTGCCTTGGACCAATGTAAGCCAGACTGGCGTTGTGCCGGTTACATGGGATGCTTCGCGAAAGAGATTCCTCGTCTCCTTGCGCGGTGTCTCGCTCAACGTATCGCCCGATCAGACCCAACAAGTCAATATCCATTTTGACCCTCCGGTGCTATATGACATCCGCATGAGAAAGGTTGGAGAAGACTTCGGGGTCGGTTTTATTTCTCCTTCCAATTCGGCAGTATTTGTTGGCATACAGCCAGACACTGATTACGAAGTGAGAACGCAAGCAGTTGACGCCAAGACTGGAGAGCCCTTGCCAGACGCTCAGGCTGACGTACAGCGAGTTCACACGGGTAGCAAGAAGTGACAAGCGCAACGGTCGCGGGCGCGTCCTATGACTTCCCCGAGTGCTTCTGGAGGTTTGAGACGTTATCGCACACTTTCAGGAAAGACTCTATTGCGGCTGTCGGAGTGTCGTACATAGAGATAGACACTGTCGTCCTTGATCGTTTTCATGTCCTCCAAGCCGTCTCAAAGTGGCATCTGCAGATAGTGGAGGAAGACGGTCTGTATTCGGTGGAATGCGGAGAAGTAGGCTTGTCGGTATCGACTCTGACTTACGGAGAACTGAGTGACGCGGTACATAAAACGATAGCTTTCCTATGGAGAACGTACGCCGCAGAAAGAGATCAGAACCTTACGCCGAAAGCGATTGACCTGAAGACAAGCCTGCGAAACGCATTCAGGAAGATGCCACGATAATGCAATTGAAGAGGTCGGAAATATTGTCCAACCTGATGCGGAAAGGCTTTGAAAAAGACCAGGATGGGGATCATATATTTCTCGCGTATCGAAATCGTTTGGGGGAAAAGACGCCGATCAGCACCAAGCTGAGCCATGGAAGCCGGTACAAGGACATCGGCAGCAATCTGATCGGCAAGATGGCTCGCCAGTGCCAATTGACTGCGGCACAATTCGTTCGGCTGGTAAAGTGTGATATGTCAGGAGAAGAATACGCGAGGCTTGTAGGCGAATGATGCCAGGGTTCAAGCGCCTGATTCCGGGGCGTCGAACACGGCGTCGGCGTCGGCGGCGAACCCCGTCAGCAACGGCGACGTGGCCGCCTCGCCTCGCGCGAACACGCCGTGCTCCACGTAGGCGTCACCTGCCAGCGCAAGCACGGTGATGGTGTCGTCACGCGGGTCGGCGATCCAGTAATCCGGGATGCCGGCCGCGGCGTAGTCGACGCGCTTCTCCACGAGATCCCGATCCGGGTCGTCCGGGCTGACGACCTCCACCACCAAATCCGCACCCAACCAGAAGCGGTCCTGACGGCGCGGATCAGTGCGATCGCGGAGGAGCAGCAGGTCGGGTTCGCGGAACACACCCTCGCGGACTCGCATGCGCCGCGCGGCGACTCTGGCAACGCCGCCGCGCGGCTCGAGATAGTCGCGGAACAGCAGGTACGGGAGTACAGCCTGATGCGTATCGGTGGGCATGGGCAACTCCTGGAGGTTCCCGTCGGCGAGCTCTATCAGGCGGTTGGTGTGGTCGGTGAGCCACAGGTACTCCCGGTCACTCCAGGCGCCCTGGGGAGGCAGAACGTCACAGAGCAGGGAGGACAGCGCCTCCTGCGAGGTCGGCGCCGCCGGGGATGGTTCGGGCGTGGCGGCCACGCTCCTACTCCTACCTTGACCGGAAGGCGCCGTCAAGCCGACGCTCGCGGGGCGGGAGCCGTTCCCGTACCATCGCCCGCGGAGGTACGCGATCGTCCATGCCACCCAACATCCTGTGGATCTGCACCGACCAGCAGCGCTACGACACGATCGGCGCCGGCGGCAACGCGCACGTGCGCACGCCGCGGCTCGACCGCCTGTGGCGCGACGGCACTGCCTGGACGCACGCGTTCTGCCAGAGCCCGATCTGCACGCCCAGCCGCGCCAGCTTCCTGACCGGCACCTACCCCAGCACCTGCCAGAACACCCGCAACGGCAACGCGCGCTACCGCGGCCGCTACCCGCTGGTCACCCGGCTGCTGGCAGGCGCCGGCTACGACTGCGGCCTGATCGGCAAGCTGCACCTGGCAGGCGCCTACGAGCGCCCCGAGCCGCGCGGCGACGACGGCTACCGCTACTGGCGGTGGAGTCACGCGCCCCGCGACGGCTGGCCGTCCGGCCACGCGTATGCCGAGTGGGTGCGGGCGAGCGGCCACGACCTGGGCGAGCTGATCAAGGACCCGGCGGGCGTACCGGCGGAGCTGCACCAGACCACTTGGTGCGCGGAGCAGACCATCGACTTCATGCGCGAGCGGCGCGGCGCCGACACGCCGTGGCTGGCCACGGTCAACATCTATGACCCGCACGAGCCGTTCAATCCACCGGCGGAGTACCGCGCACGGTTCCATCCGGAGAAGATGCCCGGCCCGCTGTTCCGCCCGAGTGACCTGAACCAGCAGCAGCGGCTGCGCGCCGTGGACTTCCAGGGCGAAGCCCGCGACCCGGCTGGCCCGCTCGACATCGCGTATCCGGTGCTGCCGTACTATCCCGGCCGGGACTCGGAACCCGGGATCGACGCCGCGACGTTCGCGCGCGACGCGAAGACGCTGCAGGCCGCCTACTACGCGATGATCGAGCTGATCGACGATCAGGTGGGCCGCATGCTGGACGCCCTGGACGAGTCCGGGCAGGCGGAGCACACGCTGGTGATCTTCACCAGCGACCACGGCGAGTCGCTCGGCGACCACGGCCTGATCCGCAAGGGCTGCCGGTTCTACGAAGGGTTGGTGCGCGTGCCGCTGATCCTGCGCTGGCCGGGCCGTATCGAGTCAGGACGCGTGCGCGACGATCTGGTCGAGCTGACCGACCTGGCGCCCACGCTGCTGGCGGCGGCGGGGCAGCCGGTGCCGCCCTGGATGCAGGGACGCTCCCTGCTGGACGGCGGCGCGGGCCGCGAGGCGGTGCGCAGCGAGTACTTCGATGCCATCGACGAGCCGGACGGCAGCTACGCGACTATGTACCGCACCCGCACGCACAAGCTGGTCGTCTATCACGGCCACGGACTGGGCGAGCTCTACGACCTGGAAGCCGATCCGGGCGAGTTCGAGAACCTCTGGGACGAGCCGGCCGCGGCGGCCGTCAAGTCCGAATTGCTGCTGCGCAGCTTCGATGCGTCGATGCGTGCCGCCGTGGACGTGGGCGAGGAGCGCATCGGTCCGATGTAGCGCTCGGTCAGGCGCACGCCGCGCTACGGCGAGCGCCTCGCACACCAGCCGCATCTTGCGATCGTCCAGCGCGCCGACGTAGCCGCGCAGGCTCGACCGCTCGACGGTCTGTACATGGTCCAGGTTGACGGCCGATTCCTGCTTGAGGCCCTCCTCCACGCCGACCCGAACCTCGCTGGGGACGCCGTGAATCGTGGAAGTGATCGGCGCCACGATCACGGTACCGAGCATCGGGATCACCTCCTGGCGGCTGAGCACCACCACCGGGCGGCGCTTGTCCGGCTTGCGGAACGCATGCAACCACACCTCGCCGCGGTTCACTCGGCTGGCCATCAACCGTCCTCCGGCCAGGTTCCCTGATCCGCCCAGTCGGTCAGCTCATCCGCAGCGGAGACTCCCTGGACGTATCCCGCCCGATACCGGCGCGATATCTCCTCGGCGCGCTTGCGCCTGAGGTATTCGGCCGCGGCGCGACGAAGGACCGCGGACCGGCCCTCTCGCCGGACCTCTTCATCGGCATCCAGCGCAGACAGAAGATCCTCGTCGATGCTGACCTGTATAGCCTTCATACAGCATTCCTATATGGTCTGACATACATCATGTGTGTACTGATCATGCGGCATCAAGCCGGCACGCTGGTGGAACGGCCGGACGGAACAGGTCGATGACCTACCGGGCGCGCACCCGGGACGCGAAGATCCGCTCCACCCCGCCGGTCGCCAGCATGAAGCCGATGAGCACCAGCCACACCACGAACGCGGCTCCGCTGGCCCGGTGCACGACGACTATGGCCTGGGCACACACCAACTGCATGGCGACGCCGACGATCGCCGAGGCGGGCGCAATGAAGCGCAGCACGCCGCCGACCCGCCACTGCCGGTAGGCGGCGGCGATCAACGCCAGTCCGGCCAGGCTGAACCCGGCCTTGCCGGCGATCCCGTGCAGGGTGTCCACGACCGCCGTCGCCGGGGTGATCGCATCGAGCGCCGCGTCCTCCGATGGATCCGGCGCCGCCAGCGCCAACACCACCGCGCACGTCCCGGACAGCCCGGTCAGGTGTCCGGAGCCGGCCAGCAGGACCGGCACCGCTCGCGTGCCGAGCCGCTCGCGCATGATCCAGGTCTTCAGCAGAAAGCGCGCCCCCACCGCCAGGGTGATGCCCGAGAGCAGCCGCGCCGCGCCGCCGATCCCGTAGCTGTCCCGCGCGGCGCCGATGGCGGCCAGCGACTCCGCCAACGTCGGCAGGTCGGCGCCCGTGGACACCCGCCCGGCGACCGCTACGAGGGTCGCGGCCGCCGTGAGCAGCAGCAACCAGCCCGCTCTGCGGGCTGCGGGGTCCGGCCGTGGGTCCATGCTCGTCTCCATCCTCAGTCTCCTGTAACCATGGGTCGCCATGTATTTTAACGCGCGACGGCTGAGTGGAAGTGCTGAGGCTCGCATGGGAGGCGAAGAGATGAAGAAGGAACAAATGGTAGGTGCGCGGATCCCGATGGATCTGGTCCGTGAACTGGACTCATCGAGAATGTCGAGCAGTCCGATCGCTCGACCACGGTACGCCGGCTGCTGTCACAGGCCATCCAGCAGAGCAGGACCTGGGAGTTCTCCGCACGAGCGCCAGTAAACCGTGAAGCCGTCCAAGACGACGAGAGGTCCTACTGCCCGTCCGCGACGCCCGCCCGTTTCGCCACGGCCGCCAGCATCCCGCGGAACATCAGCAGGTGCGGCAGGTAGAGGGCATACCAGTACAGCAGTCCGCCGAGCCCCGTCGGATCGAAGACCGCGGTCTGCCGGATGCTCGCCCCCTCCGGGCAGGGCGTGACCTCGAACTGCAGCCAGACACGGCCGGGCAGCCGCATCTCGGCCTCCAGCGACAGCACCCGCGGCGCCTCGCACGCGAGCACCCGCCAGCAGTCCAGCACGTCGCCGGCGCGCAGCTCTTCCGGATCGCGGCGCCCGCGCTTCATCCCGACGCCGCCGAGCATGCGGTCCGCCACGCCGCGCAGCCGCCAGAGCGCGTTCGCGTAGTACCACCCGCGCGCGCCGCCGATCCGCCGGATCGGCGTGAACGCCCGCTCCGGGGGAGCGGCCACCGTGACGGCCCGCGAGTCGATCAGGCGGTTTCCGAACCGCGTGCCGGCGCCGCGGCCCCGCCCGCCCTCGGAGGTCGACAGCGCATCGGCCCAACTCGTCGCGACCAGACGGGCGTCCTCGTCCGCCAGCGCCTGGCGGATCGCGTCACGATACCCGCGCGGCCTGACCGGGAAGACCTCCAGCGCGGCTCCATTCCGAACCACTCTACCGACACCCATTTCGGCGTGACCATGACCGGCAACCGCTGCACCAGCGCCCATATCAGCTCGAACGACAGGCTGCCGGCGCCGATGACGATCGACGCCCGCAGCTCCACGGTGGGGACGCCCGAGCCGCGCAGCAGCTCGCCGACCCGCAGGCGGCTGCGCATGTGGGCTGACCCGCCCGCGCCCGCGTGCCGCGCAAGCTCATCGGGATGCGCCAGCCCGCCCAGGTAGACGATGCGGCGCACTCCTGCCTCGCGCGCTGCCACCGCGAACGAACGCGCCGCGCGCTCCTCCTCCTGCTCGAAGTGCCCGCGCGACCCGAGCGAGTGCACGAGGTAGCAGGCGGCTTCGACCCCCGTCATCGCGCGGCGCATGCTCGCCGGGTCCAGCACGTCGCCGGCCACGACCTCGGTGCCGGGGCCGAACCGGCCGGCGGCCAGCTCGGCCGCCGCGTCAGGCAGCGCACGCTCCGGCCGGCGCGTTCCAGTGCGGCTACCAGACGGCCGCCGATGTAGCCGCTGGCACCGGTGACCAGGATCGGGGCGGGTGGTCGCGCTCGCTTCGCCACGGCACTACGCTACCGCACGCGCGGCTCCCGGGGATGCGGGCCATGATCCCCGCGGCGGGGAGCGGCCGGGGGATTACCCGGGCCGCATCACCCAGCACAGGTTCCGGTCTACTGGCGAATGAAGTACTGCTCCGCCGCGGTCAGTCCGATGTAGCGGCCTACCAGAGAGTCGAAGATCGACACGTCCGGCACGTTGCGGAGGTGGTTCTTCACGATCAGCGTTTCTTTCAATCCGCCGACCATCCCCAGGACCCAGATGTTCTCCGCCTGCAACTCCAGGATGCGATGGAACAGCTCGTTCTTCTTCTCGGTTTCCGGCGTCTGCTTGATCTGGTCGTAGGCGCGTAGCGCCTCCTTGATCGCCTCCGGCGGCTCCTGGCCCTCGGCGCCTCCGGTGTTGTACCAGACTCCCAGATCGGGTCCGAAGTCGCTGCCTGATGATGACGGGATCAGGAAGACCGGATTGCTCGGGTACATCATGAAGCCCATCTCCCACACGTTGATCTGCGTTTCGTTGGCGTTGCGCCGCGCACGATAGGCACTGCGCTCGGTGTGGTTGGAGGCGGCCTTGATGCCGATGTCGCCCCAGTACTCGACGACGAGCTCGATGGAATCGACGGTGGCCGTCTTCTCGCCCGGCGAGTCGAGCAGCAGGGAAAGGCTCTGGCCGTCCGGACGCAGCCGGAAGCCGTCGCCGTCACGTTGCATGAGCCCGATCGCGTCGAGCAACTGATTGGCGCGCTCCGGATCGTAGTCGGCGTGCGCCGCGGCATACTCCGGCTTGAACAGCGGAGACAGCGCGACCACGGTCGCCTGCCGCGGCTGGCCCTGGCCGTCGAACACGAGCTGGTTGATCTCCTCGCGATCGATCGCCAGCGACAGCGCCTGCCGGAAGCGCAGATCCTGGAACAACTCGCGCAGCACCAGATCGGGAGTCGACTGGTTGAAGAACAGCGCGGCGTCGGAGCCGATCCCGGTAGGCCACTCCAGGATGCGATAGTCGCCCCGCTCCTGGTTGTCGTAGAACAGCGTGAAGTTGGCGGGATTCAGGTAGCGCATCTGGAAGTCGAACTCGCCCGCCATGGTCTTCAGATTGAGCGTCTCGGCCGTCGTCGTGATCGCGATTGCCACCTCGTCGATGTAGGGGAGCTGATTGCCGACCTGATCCACCTTCCAGTAGTAAGGATTGCGTTCGTACACCGTCAGCGTCGCGGAGTCCTCGAAGGAAGTCTTGACCGCCCACGCGTTCAACACCGGGTAATCCCGGTTCTGTGCACGATACCAGTCGCGCTTGTCGCGGAAGAGCTGGGTCCAGTCCTCGAACCCGGCCTCCTTGGCCATCGCCTGTACCTTGTCGGCGTCGGTGAAATCGGCGTGGAACTGCTCCATGTAGTGTTTCGGGGCAAAGATGTTGCCCCTGGTGGTGGCAAAGTCGTTCAGCAGCAGCCCCGGCGGCGCGGCGAAGGTCCAGCTCACCGTGGTGTCGTCGATCTTGCGGCCGACGGGCAGCTCGCCGGCCACCAGCAACCAGCCCGGTTTGCCCGGCGAGATGGCATCGTTGCGCACGAAGTCGTCGAGCCAGAAGACGATGTCGTCAGCCGTGAACGGCTCGCCGTCGGACCACTTCATGCCGGCGCGCAGATACATGGTGATGGTGCGACCGTCTTCCGAGAATTCCCAATCGCGGAGCACATTCGGAATGATCACATCGGCGGCGCGGTTCCAGCGTGCTGCGAAGTCGTAGGTGGCGTAGCTGTACACTCCCAGTTGGCTCTGCGTCGGGATACCGAAGGTCCAGCGGCCGCCGTACTGGCCCACCTCTTCGACGGTCTGAATCACCATCGGCTCCGCAGGAAGCCGTTCCTGGACCGGGGGAAGCGTCCCCTCCTGAACCATCGCGGCCAGCGCCGGCGCTTCGTGGTACTGCGTCTGTGCCCAGAGGCCCGGTGCCGTCATCAGGACCAGACCGAGCAGTAGCGTCATGCACAATATGCGTTTCCGGTTCGTCATGGGATTCCTCCACCCGTTCGAGAAGGCGAAGTGACCGCCGGTCCGCCGCCTGCTCTCGTGATATGCCTGTAAGCGCAGTAGGATTCAAATCTTTGCACGCGCGCGGAATGGCGTCAAGGAGGGGCAGCGGGCGGGCGGGCGGCGGGCCGCAAGGATCGTTCCCGCGTCCGGTGGACGGCGTGATGGGATCGGTGGCACAATTTCAGCCGCGCTCGCGGTTCGGCCGCGGCGCGGCGGCAAACCCATGGGACGATTCATCGGCCAGAGACTGCTGCTCATGGTACCGACGCTGCTGCTCGTCTCGGTGGTGTCGTTCGTGATCATCCAGCTCCCGCCGGGTGACTACCTGACCACCTACGCCGCCAACCTGGAGGCGAGCGGAGACCTGGTCGACGCGGCCACGCTGGAGGCGTTGAAGGCGCAGTACGGGCTGGGCGATCCGTTCCACGTCCAGTATCTGAAGTGGATTTCGGGGTTCCCGCGGGGCGATTTCGGCCACTCCTTCGAGCAACGCCGTCCGGTGGGGGAGCTGCTCGGCGACCGCCTGCTGCTGACCGTCGTGATATCGCTGTCGACGTTGCTGTTCACGTGGGTGGTGGCCATTCCCGTGGGCATCTACTCGGCTACCGCCCAGTATTCGCTGAGCGACTACACGGTCACGTTCCTGGGGTTCGTTGGCCTGGCAACGCCCAACTTCCTGCTGGCGCTGATCCTGATGTTCGTCGGCTACCGCTACTTCGACATCAGCGTGGGCGGGCTGTTTTCCATGGAGTTCATCGATGCGCCCTGGAGTCTGGCGCGCGTGCTCGATCTGGTGAGCCACCTGTGGATCCCGATCATCGTGGTCGGGACCGCGGGGACGGCGGGACTGATCCGCGTGATGCGCGCCAACCTGCTGGACGAGCTGCGCAAGCAGTACGTGATCACCGCACGGTCGCGCGGCCTGGCGGAGCCGCGGCTGCTGTTCAAGTATCCGGTGCGCCTGGCCTTGAACCCGATCGTGAGCAGTGTCGGCTGGCTGTTGCCGGAGCTGATTTCGGGGGCAACGATCACCGCGGTGGTGTTGAGCCTGCCCACCACCGGGCCGTTGCTCCTGCGCGCCCTGCTCAGCCAGGACATGTACCTGGCCGGCACCTTCGTCATGTTCCTCGCCGCTCTGACGGTGATCGGCACGCTGTTCTCCGACATCCTGCTCGCGATCGTGGACCCGCGCATCAGGTTCGGCCGCCGTGGCGACTGAGGCGCGGGCCGATCCGGCGGCGGCGACAGCGCGCACCGCCGCAGAGGAGCGTCTCTACCTTGCGTCGCAGTGGCGGCTGATGTGGCTGCGCTTCAGGCGCCATCGGGTGGCGGTGGCTGCCACCGCCGTGGTGGCCTTCCTCTATTGCCTCGGCGCGCTGTGCGAGTTCGTCGCTCCGTATGGCCTGAACACCCGGCGCGTGGAGTTCGTCTATGCCCCGCCGCAGCGCCTGCACGTGGTTCACGAGGGGCGCCTGCGGGCGCCGTTCGTGTACCGGCTGACGCGGGAGGTGGATCCCAAGTCGCGGCGCAAGACTTACACCGAAGACCGTACCACGCCTTACCCGTTGGCACTGTTCACCCGCGGCGAGAGCTATCGCTTCTGGGGGCTGTTCGAGACCGACCTGCACCTGTTCGGCGTCGCCGACGAGGCGACCTTCTTCCTGTTCGGGACCGACCGGCTGGGGCGCGATCTGTTCTCCCGTATCGTCTACGGCGCCCGGATCTCGCTTTCGATCGGCCTGATCGGAGTGGCTCTGAGTCTGATCATGGGGCTGATCCTGGGCGGGATCTCCGGGTACTTCGGGGGCGTGGCCGACACGATCATTCAGCGTGTCATCGAGCTGTTGCGCTCATTCCCCTCCATACCCCTGTGGATGGCGCTGAGCGCCGCGGTCCCGGCCGAGTGGCCGCCGTTGAAGGTCTACTTCGGGATCACCATCATCCTGTCGCTGCTGGGTTGGACGGGTCTGGCGCGGGTGGTGCGCGGCAAGCTCCTCTCGCTGCGCGAGGAGGACTTCGTGACCGCCGCGGTGCTCGCGGGTGCCTCGGAAGCGGCGATCATCTCCCGCCACCTGTTGCCGTCGTTCATGAGTCACGTCATCGTCACCATCACATTGAGCATCCCGGGAATGGTGCTGGCGGAGACCGCGCTGAGCTTTCTCGGCATCGGCTTGCGGCCGCCGGTGACCAGTTGGGGCGTGTTGCTGCGCGAGGCCCAGAACATCAACGCCGTGGGTCTCAATCCGTGGCTGCTGATCCCGGCGTTCTTCGTGATCGTCGCGGTACTGGCATTCAACTTCGTCGGCGACGGCCTGCGCGACGCAGCCGATCCGTACGCTTAGGAAGCGTACGCTTGAGGAAGGGAATGCTTGAGGAAGCGTATGCTGAGGCAGCGTATGCGTGACCGAGCGTGGAGGTGGCACCCGTGGAGCGGATGACACTGTCGTCCTGGAACCGGCGCCGGGAGCGGCTCCAGGAGGAGCTGTGGCGCATCCTGGGCCGGCCGGCGGACACCGTGGAGCCCGCCGGCGAGGTGCGCGACCGCATCGAGTGGGACGGCGTGGCGGTCGAGAAGCTGGTCTACCAGACCGAACCGGGGCAGGCGGTTCCCGCGCTGCTGTATCTGCCGACCGCGTGCCCGCCGCCGTTTCCGGCGCTGGTCATCTGCATGGGGCACGGCGAGAGCAAGACCACGCCCGGCCCGCTGCACGCGGGGCCGCTGTTCGCCCGCCTGGGCATCGCCTGCCTGTGCGCGGATCCGATCGGTGAGGAGGAGCGCAACCGTACGGGTCGCTGCGGCACGCGCGCGCACGACGCGGCCGACGTCTCCACCCGCTCCCGCGGCGCCGGCCGCAAGGTGATCGGCAAGATGGTGTGGGACCTGATGATGGGGCTGGGCTACCTCGCAACGCGCCGCGACGTCGATGCGCAACGGCTCGGCTGCGCCGGGGTCTCCCTCGGCGGCACGGTGGCCGGCTATCTGCTGGCGCTGGACGAGCGGCTGAAGACGGCGCTCCCCGCCGGCTGGTTCTTTCGGCCGGAAGATCGGGTGATCGGCAAGGACTGCTCGCGCATCCCGGCGCAGGAGATGCAGCAGGTGATGAGCAACGGGGAATTGCTGGGGCTGGCGGCCCCGCACTGCGCGGTGCTGGCGGCCAACGGCGACGCGGACACCGTGATCGACAAGCAGGGCAGCGGTATGGTCCCGGTGCGCGGTCTGGGCGCGAGCCTGGAACAGGCGCAGGAGATCTACCGCCTGTACGGGGGAGCGGAGGGGCGCATTGGCGCCTTGCTGGAGCCCGGCGGGGGGCACCGCCACTACTACTTGGCCAAGCCGGCGCTGCTGTGGGCGCACGCGCACCTGCAGGCGTCCGGTATTTCGGAGGCAGAGCTGGTGGAGCAGCCCGAGATGCTGTTCGGCGACTGGGCGGACCGCTACGGGGTGGCGCTCGAGGCGCTGTACGGCACGCCGCTGCACTTCCGCGGACTGCGCCTGCCGGATCTGCAGGTGCGGCCGCTGCCGGAGGCGCACCGGCGCTGCCTGGACCCCGGCGAGGTGGGCACGGCGCGATTCACCCTGGAGGGGTGGTTGGACGGATTGGCCGCGGGCGCGGCCGGATGACGGACGCAGCGAGTGACGACGGAGGAGGAAGACGGTATGGCTGAGGCTGAGCACGGGCTGGCGGATTACGATGCGCGCTGGGAGCGCGGGACGCGCGGCGGCCGGGGCGACGTTTTCGCCGACGCGGAGGTGTTGCTGGCCTCCGACTTCGAGGGCGCCAACGGCTGCAACTTTCGGGCGCTGGCGCCGCACCACTACGCGGTGGATCTGGAGATGGAGCCGGGTACGCATCGCTTCGGCGGCATGGGCTACTACGTGTGCGTGGGGGTGCGCAACGAGCTGCCGCGCCGGCGCCGCGTGCGGCTGCGCCTGAACGCCGACTGCGAAGGCTATTGGGGGGAGCAGTCGGCCAGCTTCCAGGTGCGGCACCGGGGCGAGTGGAGCGAGATCCCGACCGGCGACATCCACCGCGTGCCGGACCTGCCCGACTCCCTGGACCTGGACCTGACGCTGCCGCCGGGCGGCGGAGAGCGGGATGGCACGATCTTCGTCAGCAACTACCATTGGTGGCCCTACACCGAGATGCTGGACTGGCTGCAGACGGTCGACGCGGGCGCGGTGCGCCAGATCGGGAGCAGTTTCCAGGGCCGCCCGGTGTACGCCGTCGAGTTCGGCGACCCCGGCAGTCCCACCATGGTCCATACCCAGACGACGCAGCCTTCCGAGATGGGCAGCCTGGCCTGCCGTGCGCTGATCGACTTCCTGGGTTCGGGCAGTGCAGCGGCGGACGCCATCGTGGAGCGCTTCCACGTCTGCTTCATCCCGATGACCAACCCGGACGGAACGGTGCTCGGCTATGGCGTCAGCGATTCACAGGGACGGTTCCCGACCTTCGAGGGCGCCCAGGCCGCCGAACACCTGCCGGAGGCCACGCCGGAGACCCGCAACGTCTGGGGCTACCTGGAGGAGAAGCGTCCCTGGCTGTTCTGGGAGTGGCACTCCAACCACTGGAAGCGGCGCCCGGGCCACATGCTGCTGCGCTACCGCCCGGAGTGCCTGGCGGACGCCGCACGGCAGGAGCTGTGGCGGGACATCGATGCGCGGCTGCTGGCGCTGCCCGATACCCATCACGGCAACTGGACCGGTCACGAGGAAGGGCTGTATCAGGTCACCTTCGGCTTCCAGGCGGTGATCCGGCTGAACGCCATATCCTGCATGGTCAAGCAGCATGACAAGTTCCCCCTGGAGCAGAGCCGGCGCCACGCCATCGCCTGCCTGCAGGTGGCCGCGGACGCCTGGCGCGAGTGAGTTGCGTCTTCTGCTCGTTGCGTACGTAGCATTATCTCGCTATTGTACGTATATGAGTCGAGTGAAGCTGACGTTGAGCGCCGAGGAGGAGCTGGTCGCTCTGGCTAAGCGTCTGGCGAGGTCGCGCGGGACGAGCGTCTCGGCGCTGTTTGCCCGGGTGATACGAGCGCTCGGTCAGGAACGGACGGCTGACGACCACGATCTTGGACCGATTACCAGGCAGGCGAGCGGGTTGGTTCCGCTGCGATCGCATCGATCCGACCGGCAGTTGATCGAAGATGCCCTGGAAGAGAAGTACCTGCGCGATGTCCCCCCCGGAGTCTGACCATTCTGCGGCTCTTCCTGGACACGAACGTGCTCCTCGACGTGTTGCTGCGCAGGGAGCCGTTCTACCGGTCCTCCGCACGCGTGTGGACGCTCGCCGAGACCGGGGCTCACGCCGGCTTCGTTTCCGCAATCAGCTTCAACAACGTGTTCTACCTCCTGCGCAACCAGGGCGGCAGCGACCGGGCTCATCGGTCCCTCCGCCTCATCCGATCGGTGTTTCGTCCGGTAGAGGTAGACGCTCGGCTCCTCGATGAGGCGTTGGCGGCGAACGGCGCCGACTTCGAAGACACCGTGCAGCTCTGCTGCGCGCTCCGCTGCGGCGCCGACTACCTCGTCACACGCGATCATGACGGCTTTCGCGCGGCGCCGGTGTCGATCGTGACCGCGGACGAGTTGCTGGCGGTTCTGGCGGTCGATCACGCTTGACCGATCGGAGTGCGCCGGGCCGCCCGGTGCGATGATGAGGCGCACGGCGAACTTGCGCGCGGCCGCCGCGAACGACCGCGTGGTCGCGCCAGCGGCGCCACGGCGCTACGCTACCGCATGCACGTGCTCGTCACCGGCGGCAGCGGCATCGTCGGCAGCTACCTGCGCCGCGCGCTCGCGCCGGCGCACCGGCTGACCTGCTTCAGCCGCACGGCGCCCGCCGAACGCTGGGACGCCTGGATCGGCGGCGACCTCATGGACGCCGGCGGCCTGCGCCGCGCCTGCGCCGATCAGGACGCGGTCATCCATCTGGCGGCGGTTCCCGGACCCGGCAGAGCGGCCCCGGCGGAGCTGCTCACGCTCAACGTCATCGGCACGGTCAACGTGCTGGAGGCGGCCGTCGCCTGCGGAGTGGAGCGCGTGGTGCTCGCCTCCTCCGCCGCCGCCACCGGCTTCTCCTTCCAGACCCATGACATCGTCCCGCGCTACCTGCCGATCGACGAGGAGCACCCGGATGCCCCGCAGGACGAGTACGGGCTCAGCAAGCTGCTGGCCGAGGCCACCTGCAAGCGCTACACCGATCGCCATGGCCTCTCGACGATCTGCCTGCGGATCAACCACAACTGGTGCGTCGACCGCTCCGGCGCCGAGGTCGCGGTGCGCTGCGGCTGGGCCGGCCGCGCCGGCATGACCCGCGAGCGGCTCTGGGGCGAGCGCTACCGGCGCGCGATCCGGGAGCCGGACGGTGTGTGGCCGACGCCCGGACCGCCGCCGCCGCGCAACCTGCTGTGGGCGGTGACCGACCTGCGCGACGCCGCGGCCACCTTCGGCCTGGCACTGACCGTCACCGATCTCCGGCACGAGGTGTTCCTGATCGCCGGCGCCGACACCTGCAGCCTGATCCCGACGCCGGAGTTGCTCGACCGGCACTTTCCGGACGTCGAGCGGCGCGCGCCGCTGGCCGGGTTCGATTCCCTGTTCAGCTCCGCGAAGGCGGCCGAGCTGCTGGGCTACCGGCCGCGCTCGGGGTGGCGCCGCAGCGACTTCGACGCCTGGCTGCAGGCGCAACCGGAGGGACCGAAGGCATGAGCGACGAGTCGACGCCCCGCTGGACCGGCGGCGGCTGGGTGCTGCCGGGCGCGGCGGGCGACACGCCGGTCATCGACGCCCACTACCACATCTTCCCGCGGCTCGGATCGCAGCCGCAGGGGATCCCGCCGGCGCTGCGGCTGAGGTTCTGGCAGTACCACTCGCGCGAATGGGTCGACTTCTGGCGTACGGACACGGGCGAGCACGTCACCGACCCGCTGCTCGAATTCGGCTCGCACTCCATCGCCGACATGCCGGACGTGGGCTTTCACCTCACCGACCACGGGCAGGCGGAGATCACCGTCGACGAGGTCACCTATCGGCTGCAGATCTATCCGCCGAGCCTTACCAACAACGAAGCGACGCCCGAGCGGATGGTTGGGGAGATGGACCTGGCGGGCGTCGACGTGGGTGTCCTGCAGTCCGACCACGTATACGGCGACCTCAACGAGTACTACGCCGAGGCGTCCGCGCGCTATCCGGGCCGCTTCCTCGCGCTGGCGCAGATCTGGGAGCCGGAAGCCGACGACCCCGGCCGGCTGGCCCGGCTGCGCACGGGTTTCGACGGGCTGGGCATGCGCGGCCTGTACTTCAGCGTCGAGCCGCTGTCGGTCATGCAGGTCGACCGCTCGCTCAACGACCCCACGTTCGACGCCCTGTGGCGGCTGGTCGAGGAGCGGGCACTGCCCGTGTTCTGGTTCCTGGACGACCGCGCCCTCGACCGGGTGGGCCTGTTCATGCGCCGGGTCGCCGAGCTGGACGAGTGGACCCGACGGCATCCGGAGGTGCCGTGCGTGATCACCCACGGCCTGGTGCCGGCCGCGATCATCCACCGGATCGGCGTGCCGGACGAACTGCTGCGCGTGCTCGACCGGCCGCGGGTGCACGCCGAGCTGCTGATGCCGGCCAAGTGGCCGGACTACCCGTACCCGGCAGGCCAGAAGCTGTTGCGCGAGCTGCGCGACCGCGCCGGCGCCGAGTCGCTGCTGTGGGGCAGCGACAGCCCGTACGGGATGACGCAATGGTGCACGTACCGGCAATCGCTCGACTTCATCCGCGTGCACTGCGACTTCCTGTCGGCGGCGGAGAAGGCGTCGATCCTGGGCGGCAACGCCGCCCGCCTGTTCGGTCTGGAACGCGCGAAGCCGAGGGGCTGAGTCCGTCGTGCCCGATCGAGCGGTTCGCGGCCTCCCGGTGGCTGGAGTCGATGTTGGCACGTGGTAGCCCCCCGCACATCGTCATCTTCAATCCCGACCAGTGGCGCGGCGACGTGGTCGGGCACCTGGGCAACCCGGCCGCGCACACGCCCACGCTCGATGCGCTGGCCGCATCCGAGGCCACCTCGTTTCGCCATGCGTTCTGCCAGAACCCGGTGTGCGTCCCCAGCCGCTGCAGCTTCATGACCGGTTGGTATCCGCACGTGCGCGGGCACCGCACCTTCGGCCACCTGCTGCGCGCCCATCACGGCGAGCCGAACGCGCTCACCCTGCTGAAACGGGCTGGCTACCACGTCTGGTGGGGCGGCAAGAACCATCTGGTGCCGGCCGAGCACGGCTTCGACGCCTACTGCGACGTCAAGTTCCGGCCGGACGAGGACGACTATGCCCGCTGGGGTCACACACCGCGCCCGTTCGCGCAGACCGGCAACCAAGCCGATCCGTCGCTTCCCGACTGGCGCGGCGCCCCCGGCAGCGACACCTACTACAGCTTCTACGTGGGAGCCCTTCCCACGGGCGATGACGACCTCTACTGCGACCCGGACTGGGCGGTGGTCCTGGGTGCGATCGACCTGATCCGGTCCTACGACGGCGAGCGCCCGCTGTGCCTGTACCTGCCGCTCATGTTCCCGCACCCGCCCTACGCGGTGGAGGCGCGCTGGCGCGACCTGATCGACCGCCGCCTGCTGCCGCCGCGCCCGCCGCCGCCCGCGGACTGGGCCGGCAAGCCGTCGATCCTGGGGCACCTGCACCGGCGGTTCGGACTGGGCGAGTGGGAGGAGTCGCGCTGGGACGAACTGCGCGCCACCTACTACGGGATGTGCGCTCGCGTCGACCATCAGCTCGGGCTGGTGGTCGACGCGCTGCGCGGTGCCGGCATGTGGGACGACACCGCGTTGCTGTTCTTCTCCGACCACGGCGACTACACCGGCGACTACGACTTGGTCGAGAAGACGCAGAACACGTTCGAGGACGCGCTGGTCCGCGTGCCGTTCCTGCTCAAGCCCCCGCGGTCACGGGCTCCGTGCGAGGGCCGCGTCAGCCCGGCGCTGGTCGAGCTGGTCGACGTCGCCGCGACCCTCTACGACCTGGCCGGCATCGAGCCGGGCTACACCCACTTCGGCCGCAGCCTGCTGCCGCTCGCCATGGGCGAGGCCACAACGCATCGCGACGCCGTGTTCTGCGAGGGCGGCCGGCGCCGGGGCGAGACGCACGCCATGGAGCGCGGCGCCAACGAGCGGCCCGACGGCCTCTACTGGCCGCGCGTCGGCCTGCAGGTGCGGGACGACGCGCCGTACCACTCCAAGGCGGTGATGTGCCGCACCGCGGACCACAAGTACGTTCACCGCCTGTACGAGCGCGACGAGCTGTACGACCTGCGGGACGATCCGGCCGAGCTGCACAACCTCATCGACGACCCGGGCCGCGCCCCACTCCTGGCCGAGCTGCGGCAGCGCCTGCTCACCTGGTTCCTGGACACCGCCGACGCCGTACCACACGACCTGGACGCGGTCGAATGGTCCGGCCTGTTCGGACCCACCTCCAGGGAGGTGTAACGGCGTTCCCGTCTTCGGGGGGCGGCCAGTGTAGACGCGGGCTACGCGGTTGAGCCGGCGAGCGCCTGATGCAGCACCGCGCCTTCGCTGTCGCGCGGGTACGGCAGGCCCATGGTGTGGGCGATCGTCGGGGCCACGTCCACGATCCAGGCGGTGCGCTCCATCCGATAACCGTGGCGATAGTCGGGGCCAGTCATCACCAGGAAGCCCTGCAACGATCCGTTGCCGCGCTCGGCGACCGGGAGCTGCCGGCCGTGGCTGCCGGCCAGCGCCGTCTGCGTGAAGATCACGTCCCCTACCCGGTCGCCCCACAGGCCCAGGCTGCGGCACTCCTCGCGCCGTAGCGCCAGGTTGACCAGCCGTTCGCCAGTGGCAGGCTCGCGGTAGTCGAGCAGCAGATCGATCACGCGTGTCCGCACCCCCTCGAACTCCGCGCCGGGCGCGACGATGCCGTGCGGCTCGCGGCCGCGCAGGTTGACGTAGACCTCGTTCAGCGACAGCGGCACCGCCAGGGTCCGGGTCCAGTCGACGCGCTCGATCCAGAACGGGTCGTCACTCGCGGTGCGGCGCCCCGGCGTCTCCGCGACCGTCTGCCGGTCCATCCGGTCCGCCTCGTCCTGCCAGGCCAGAAGCCCCGCCTGCGCGAACAGATCCACGATCGGCAGCTCCGCGCTGCCTGGCACGAAGCCGTGGTCGGAGACCACCACCACGGCGGTCCGCTCGTCGGCCAGTTCCGCCAGGGCGCCCACGAAGTCGTCGGTGATGCGGTAGGCCTCGTCGATCAGCTCGGTATAGGCGCGGTTCGTATCCGGATCGCCGGTGACGCCGGCGTCGGCGCGGCTCAGCCACATGTGCTGGACGTTGTCCGGGATGTGGGTCTGCGTGAACAGCAGGTCCCAGTCGCCGGCGGCGGTCAGGTGGGCCGCCGCCCGACCCAGCCAGTCGGCCTGGTAGCGGCACAGGTCCAGCACCGCGCGCTCGCCCGCCGCGCCGAACCGCGTCCCCATCCGCGCGAAGCCCTGCTCGGTGTCGCAGCCGCCGATGTTGGGCAGGAACGGCCCCACCGCCTCCGTCAGCTCCGGGGCAAGCGCGGCTGGGTGCGTCCAGCCACCCCCGGCAGGGAACACGTTGGTGCTGTACAGGGTGAGCTCGCTCGCGTCCGGCGACAGCGCCAGTAGCGCGAACCGCACATGGCCCGCCGTGCCGGAGCCGGGGTACCGCACCGGCAGCCACGGCGACCACTCGCCCGGAGCCAGGCTGGCCAGCGGCTCGGAGGCATCTTTGTCGGCGGTGATCAGAACGCGGTCGTAGTCGGCCCCCGCGCCCGTGGCCAGGGCGTGCAAGTGCACCCGGTCGGGGCCGTAACGGTCCTGCAGGCGGCGGCCCTCGACGATCCGCCGATCGACGATATGACCCAGCTCGATCGGGAACTCCAGCGGCAGAGCCCTGCCCGCCGGCAGCGCCCGCCAGCCGGCGGCCGGCCGCGGCGTGATGCGCGGCACCCCGTCGGGCGCGGTGGAGAAGATCTTGGGGATCTCCAGCGCGTGCCGGCACTCGTGGATGTGGCAGCCGTCCACCACGATGTCGGCGCCGCGCGCCGGCAGTCCGCCCGGATACTTGAGCAGGATGCTCTTCCTGCAGGAGCGGCCAGCGGTCTCCCACAGGTACTCGGCCCGGCAGGACTCGGTGGTGAAGCCGTTGGTGGTGCGCGACAAGGGGTCGCCGGCGTGATGGACGCGGAACTGCGGGATGCCGTGCGTGCCCACCCAGGCGCCGGTGGCCAGGCTGGTCCAGTTGGCCGGCGTCAGCGTCGGGACCGCGACGAAGGCGTTGCGCGCGTAGGTGCCCGAGGCAACGAGCCGCGCCAGGTTCGGCATGGAGCCGGCGGCGATCAGCCGGTCCGTCCACGGTTTGATCAGCCCGTCCAGGCCGATCACGATGGTCCGTTCGGTCATCCGGTCATACGTAGAAGCCGCCCAGGATCCACCAGAGCTGGATGTAGTGTGGGGGCGAGCCCAGGCAGAAGCGCCGGCCGGTGCCGATGTGGCGGCAGCCGTAGCAGGCGCCGTCGGGGTCGCGCATGGCATCCATCCAGCCGGCCAGATGCCGGTACAGATCGGTGCCGGTATAGACCTGCTCGCCGGCGGCCAGATCGAACATGCGCATCGCCGTCGCGAGCGCACCGTTGGCGCGGATGTCGACGTGATCGGCCAGCTCCTTGATGTGGCGCACGTCGCGGCGGTCGTGCTCGTACCGCCACGACTCCTCGGCCAGGAAGGCGTCCATCGCCGGGGCGATCACGCCGCGCAGATGCTCCGTTCCCGTGGCGGCCAGCAACAGATGCAGCCGCACCGCGGTCACGAACGGGAAGTCGCGCGGCGCCGTCCGCACCAGGTCGTCCCGCACCCAGTCCACGATCGGACGCGCCGCCTGCCAGTATTCCGGGAACTCCTCCCGCCACAGGAAGCTCGCCAGAGCCACCCACTCCGGGGTCATGTGGTGCAGCGCGGCCGGGTCTCCGAAGTACTCGCCGCCGGCCAGCATGCGCTCGAGCGACGTGCGCACGCTGGCGGCGAACCGGTCGTCGCCCGTGATGCGGTGGTACACACCCAGGCAATACACCACGATCGGATTGGTGTACGTGGTATCCGGACGGGCGGATTCATCCCGCCAATCGAGCGGCAGGCCGCGATACACCGGGAACTGGCACCAGCGCCCCACCGACCACAGCGCGCCGTCGACCCGCTCGGCGAGCAGCCGCTCCAGCATCGCCTCCGCCGTCTCGATGCAGCGCCGTCGGTCGAGCAGGTGGCCGGAGAGCGCCAGCGTGGCGGCCAGCTCAGCCCGGTAGGCGGTGCTTTCGGCCCAGAGCGCCTCCGGCGGCACGTAGCGCCCGTCGCGCACGCGGCCGATGACGCGGTCGCAGATAGCCTCCGCCGCCTGCCGGCGCCTGGCGTCGATCCGATCGGCTGCGCTCCCACCGGGACGCATGCCCCACCATATCACCTGCGTGCACCTCGCCGTGTCTCCGGCGATGCGACCGACCCGGGAGAGGCCGCCACGTCCGGCGGTTTATCGATAAGGTTCCCTCGCGAAGCGAGGAGCCAAGCACATCATGGACGCGGAGACGACTGAAAGAGACTTAGACTACCTGTTCGACCTGCGGGGCTACCTGGTCCTCAAGGGCGCGATCGCCCGCGACGATCTGGCAGAGATGAATCGGTGGGTGGATGATCACCGGTCCTACGTGGAGGACCCACCGACAGGTGAGCGATCGGGAGCCGGCGAAGGGGTGAGTTCGGGGTGCTGGATCGGCCACGTCGAGCTGCACAGCTACGGGCCGGACGACGGCGTCAACTTCCAGAACATCGTGGAGGGAGGGCCGGTGTTCGAACGCCTCATCGACTACCCGGCATGGCTGCCCCTGGTCGCGCGCTTCATCAATCCCATCAATCGACTCTCCATCCACGAGAACCTGCTCAACGTGCGCGGTCCGGGCGGCTTTCTCTACATCCACTCCGGCGGGCACATGCCCATCAGCTACATGACGTTTCGCCAGCACAACACCGGCGAGTGGATGGTCGGACAGATCAACGTGATGATGGCCCTGCACGACATCGGGCCCGGCGACGGTCCCACGGTGCTGGTTCCGGGCAGCCACAAGATCACCGAAGTCCACCCCCGGCTGGAAGTCGAGGGCGCCCCCATCGCCGCCACCAGCCACGAACGGGAAGCGGCCGGGTCCGCCCTGGGCATGCAGGAGGTCTACCTGGAGGCCGGCGACGCCTTGTTGTTCACCGACGCCGTCACGCATGGATCCGCGCGGCGCACCAATGCCGGATGCCGCCGCACGGTGCTGTACCGCTACTCGCCGCGCTTCGTACGCACCCGCTTCAACTTCGAGCTGTCGGCCGCGCTCCTGCGCCGTCTGACTCCGGAACGGCGATCGATCCTCGAACCGATTCCGCCGCGCCGGCCTCCCGCATGAGGTGCCGTCCGCCTGATCGGCCGCCGCACACGCCGCCCGGCCGGCCGGCGCTTGCACCGCCTCGCCGGCCGTGCCATAATTGCCTGCGATATGTCTATATCCACAGATTCGGATTCGACAGAAAGCTTCGCTCGTAGAGGGCCTGTTCGCAGGCTTCTCATCGCCCTGATCGGCGTAGCCCTGGTGGCGCCGGTCGCAGTTGCCCAGGATCAGGACTGCAACGGCATCGATCGCGAGATCGTGTTTGCCGGTCTGGACTGGAACAGCGCCCAGTTACACAACCACATCGCCGGGATGATTCTGCAAGCCGGCTTCGGCTGCGGGTACACGGACATCCCAGGATCGACCATTCCCATGGTGCAGGGGCTGGTCCGCGGCGACATCGACATCAACATGGAGATCTGGTTCAACAGCGCTCCCGACATGTACCACGAAGCGGCCTCCGCCGGAGACGTCATGGACCTCGGGCTGAACATGCACGCGCTCGAGATCTCGTTCCTGGTACCGCGCTACGTGATCGAGGGAGACGCCGACCGCGGCATCGAAGCGATGGCGCCGGACCTGAAGACGGTTGCGGACCTGGCGATGTATGCCGAGGTGTTCAAGGATCCCGAAGAGCCCAGCAAGGGCCGCTTCTACAACTGCATCATCGGCTGGCAGTGCGAGCTCATCAACAACGACAAGATGGCGACGTACGGACTGGAGGAGCACTTCACCAACTTCCGCCCCGGCGCCTCCGCGGCGCTGGCAGCCTCGCTGGCCGGAGCGTATGAAAAGGGCGAGGCATGGCTCGGCTACTACTGGGGTCCCACTTGGGTGCTCGGCAGCTACGACATGGTGATGATCGAGGAGCCGGCCCATTCCGATGACTGCTGGGTGGACGGCGATCGCGGCTGCTCATTCCCGCCGTCGATCGTCAACGTCGCCGTGAGCACGGCGTTTGCCGACGCCGCCTCGGAAGAGATGATCGAGTTCCTGCGCGCGTACGAGGTGGATCAGCTCCTGGTCAGCGCGATGCTTGCGTACATGAAGGACAACGAGGCAGATGCCGCCGACGCCGCACGCTACTTCCTGGACACCCAGACGGACCTGTGGACCGGATGGGTGTCCGAAGAGGTCGCCGGCCGCGTTCAGGCTTCGCTCAACTGACAAAGCCGACGGTTTGTCGGCTCACACGATCTGACGCTGGACGGGGGTACCCTACGGTGCCCCCGTTCCTGCATCTGAACATCTTGACCGACGCGGCAGCCCAACACTGGTCATGACGGCTCTTGCTGGTCTGGGGACGTGGCTTCGGGAATGCGCCGGCAGCCTCGGCGGGATTCTCGAGGCCTTCCCCGACGGGTGCCAGATCCCGCTCAAAGAGTGGACCAATTCCAGCTTCAAGTGGGCGCTAGCCAAGTTCGGCACCATCTTCGATGCCGTCAGCGACCAGATAGTGCTGGTGCTGCGGTACGTCGAGCTGTCGCTGCTCTGGCTGCCGTGGTGGCTGATCGTCGCGGCTATCGGCCTGGTTTCGTGGCACGCATCGCGACACCTGCTCATGACCTTCGGACTGGTCGTCTCGCTCGTCATCATCGGGATGATGGGTCTCTGGGACGACACCATGCGGACGCTGGCGCTGATGCTCGTCGCCACCTCGATCACGGTGCTGACCGGCATCCCGGTCGGCATTCTCATGGCCACCAATCGGTGGGTGCGCGCGATCGTGAGCCCGATCCTGGACGCGATGCAGACCCTGCCTCCCTTCGTCTACCTGATTCCGGTGGTGTTCTTCCTGGGGCTCGGCAACGTTTCCGCGATCTTCGCGATATGCGTCTACGCCGTGCCGCCCATGGTGCGGCTCACCAACCTCGGCATCCGCCTGGTGGACAAGTCCACGATCGAGGCGGCGGACGCGTTCGGGGCGACCGGTCGTCAGATCCTGTGGGGCGTACGCATGCCGCTGGCGATGCCGGCCGTCATGACCGGCGTCAACCAGTCGATCATGATGGCGCTGGCGATGTCCGTGATCGCCTCCATGATCGGCGCCCGCGGCCTGGGGGCGAACGTGTTGCGGGGGGTCAACAACGGCGACGTCGGCATGGGGCTGGAATCGGGTCTCGCCGTCCTTACCCTGGCGGTGATTCTGGATCGCGTTACCGCGGCCTACGGCGCTCGCCTGGACCCGACCCAAACGCTGAAGACGTAAGCCGCCATGGAGGAACACGAAAGTGGGACCTGACAACGGCACTGACCCGGGTAACGGCGATCCGAGCGATATCGAAGTCCGCCACCTGTACAAGATCTTCGGCCAGCGCCCGCAGGAGGTGATGGCGCAGGTCGAGGCGGGCGTGAGCAAGGAAGAGATCCTGGAGCAGACCGGCCACACGGTGGGGCTGGACGACGTGAACCTGCGCATCAAGGGCGCCGAAACCTTCGTGGTGATGGGGCTGTCCGGCAGCGGCAAGTCCACCTTCGTCCGCTGCGTCAACCGACTGATCGATCCGACCGTGGGCGAGGTGCTGATCGACGGAGTCAACATCGTGGAACTCGGCACCACGGAGATAACCGCGTTGCGGCGCACCAGGATGAGCATGGTGTTCCAGCACTTCGGACTGCTCCCGCACCGCAACGTGGCCCAGAACGTCGCGTACGGCTTGAGAGTCCAGGGCGTGCCCAAGGAGGAACGGCTGGAGCGCGCCGGCCGCTGGATCGACGTCGTGGGGCTGCAGGGCTACGAGCGCATGCGGCCGCGACAGCTCTCGGGCGGCATGCAGCAGCGCGTGGGTCTGGCGCGGGCGCTCTGCACCGACCCCGAGATCCTGCTGATGGACGAGCCGTTCAGCGCGCTGGACCCGCTGATTCGGCGTGACATGCAGGACGAGCTGATCCGCCTGCAGCGCGACCTGCGCAAGACGATCGTGTTCATTACCCATGACCTAGACGAGGCGTTGCGACTCGGCGACCGCATCGCCATTCTCAAGGACGGCAAGGTCGTGCAGGTCGGCACTCCGGTCGACATCATCACCAACCCCGCGGACGACTACGTCCAGGAATTCGTGCGCGACGTCAACCGTGCGCGCGTGTTGACCGCCTGGTGGGTGATGGATCGGGTTACGCCGCTGGGCCTGCACACCTCGCCGGACCGGGCGCTGGCCGATACGACCGGCAACGGCCGGAAGATCGCCTTCGTGACCGACGGGGAAAGCCGTTATCGCGGCTACGTCGATGTCGACGACGTGCCGGACGCCGTCAAGCGCGGCGACCCCGATCTCAGGCAGATCCTGCGCGACAATGCGCCGACGGCCCACGGCGACCAGTGCCTGGACGAACTCCTGCAGGTACTGGCCGACAGCCGCCTGCCGATCGCGGTGCTTGACGACGGACGCCGCTTCCTGGGAGAGTTGACCCGCAAGACCACGCTTTCCGCTCTTGCCGGCGACCGCGAACCGGTGAGTGAGACGACCGAATAGCGAGGCTGCGCACCGCACGGGGTCCTGGCGCTACCACCCGTCAGGGAGTCCGACGCTCAGATCGACCGCGAGGGACGCGTCATTCACCGCACGGCACGCGCGGGCGTCGAACGTGAGCCATACCGCCTGCAGCTCGGCGGCGAGCGCCACGTAAGAGGCGTCGTAGCCACTCAGCCCCCGGTCGACCATGCCGGCCGCCCGCGTGGCGACCGCGCCGGTCATCGGGTAGCGCAGCGGTCCGGACTCGACCAGCGGCAGCAGCCCTTCGACGTAGACCGACCGATAGTCCGCATGGGTCCTCGCCAGCACCGCGAACACCTCGTAGAAGAATAGCTCCGGCATCGCGAACTGCTCGGGCTCCGCAAGCAGCCGGTCGAGCACGACATCGGCGGTGGACTCGTCGCCCCCGGCCAGGAACCAGCGCACCGCCACCGACGCATCCAGCACGTACCTCATGTGCCGGTGCTCATGTGCCATGTGGCGGTGCTCATGTGGCGGGGTAGCCCCGTAGCCGGCGCAGCAACGCTACGGTATCGACCGTGGGCTGCGCCGAGGCCCGCATCCGGCGCACCCGTTCGAGCAGCTCCTGCCGCCGCTCCTGCGCCTGGTACTCGATGAAGCGGCGCTCGAAGTCCTCGAGCGAGATCAGCACGGCACGGGCGGTTCGTCCTTTGTTGATAACGATCGGCTCTCCAGTGCTGTCCAGATCATCGAGGATACGTCCCAGGTTGTTGCGCACCTCAAGTGCGTTCACCGCGTTCATGCAACCACCTTACCACCAGCGTGAGAACATGTACACCGACGTGTGTATGAATGTAGGTAGTTACGCAATCACGACCAGGTGGCGGTCAGCTCGGCGACGCCGAATCCGGCCGGCATGTCGATGAACGAGTGGCGCATGCGCTCGGCCTGGAACGCCGGCATGAACGCCTCCTCGCCGTACAACCGTTCCTCCATCGGCTCGAACCGCTGCCACAGGAGATCGGCCTCCTCCACGGTGAACCGCTCGGCGAATCGCGGTCCCCAGTTCATCGTGATCGGGTGCTGCGCCGTGCTGGCGCGTGCCACCCGCTCCGGCACGGTCGGCAGCAGCTCCGGGCGCTTGCGCAGCCGGATGAACAGCGCCGCCTTGGTGAGGAACACCGTCTGCAGCAGCTTGCCTTTCTCCCCCACCCCCGGCCTCAGCGCGCCCAGGGCATCCCGGTAGGCGACGCCATCGCCTGCCAGCGCGGCGCGCAGAGCCGCCTCGGTCAGATCCTTCTTGCGCCGGCTCTGACCCTCCCAGCGGTGAAAGACCTCCTGCACCGCAGGCTGCAGATGACCGATGAACGGATCGCCCTCACGCAGCGCGAACGGCGAGAAGCCACCGTGCACCGTGCGGCGCAGCCTGGTGCTGTAGTTGCTGCCCCAGTGCAGGATCGGGGTGATGTAGACGACGCCGTCGCCAGCGCGCAGATGGGTCTGCACGCCGCCCGGAAGCGGCCGGCGGTTGTCCTCCAGCAGCAACCGATTCTCCTGATCGGTGTTCACCCGCGCCTGCGTGCCGGGCATGACCCAGAGCACGTCATCGTCGTAGAGCGGGATGTTCCACTGAATGTAGGCCGGCCCGTTCTCCGCGATGTCGTCGATGTAGCCACGCAGGGGCGCCGTGTCGATCGGGTGGATGTCCCGGTGCCAGGCCGCGGGGCCGTGGTCGCGTACCGGACTGCACATCATCATCAGCTCCGTGGCGCCGGCGTCCTCGACCCCGAGGAGCCGGTCCGCGACGGCGCGCAGCCGATCGCCGGCCCACACCTCGACCGCCGCCGCGGAGCTCTCGTCCACCTGCGTGCCCAGATCGCGCGACACCTGCAGGCGCGGCTGCGGCGCGGTCTCCCACACGCCGCCCGGCGGATCGCCGGGGCCGCGCTCGGCGGCCCAGGTTGCCCGCTGGCGGTCCACCAGCAGCTCGTACGCGCGGCGCACCTCCGGAAGCCGCGCCGGATCGACCACTTCCGGCACGATCAGGTACCCCTCCCTCAGAAATCGTTCGCGATCGACGGTCAGCTCGGTGTCGTTCCCTGCAGCCATGGCCGCTCTCCCCCTCAGCTTGTGCTGTCAGATCGTCATGATCGGGCCGGCTTCCATCAGCCGGATGCGGCGATCGTGCTGGTCACGAACCACCGCTGCAACTGCTCTCGGAGCGCGTCCCGGATCCGGCGATGGGCGCCGTCCGCCCACAGATCGGACAGCTCGTCGGGATCGGTCTCCAGGTCGAAGAGCTGCCCCTCGCCGGTGCCCAGATATTCGACCAGCTTGTAGCGCTCGTCGCGCACCATCAGCAGGTGCCCGACCGCCTGAAGCATGGAGCTGGCGGCGTGCTCGGAATAGACGTAGCGCCGCCGCGCCGCGTCCGCGCGCCCCTGCAGGTGCGGCAGCAGCGACACGGCGTCCATCTTCGCCGGCGACGCGGCGCCGGCCAGCTCCAGCACCGTGGGGCCGATGTCGAACCCCTGCGTCAGGGCGTCGCAGGCGCGGCCCCCGTGGAAGCGTTCGGGGCTCCACACCACCAGCGGCACCCGCACCGACGAGTCGTACATGTTCCACTTCTCGACCAGGCCGTGGTCGCCCAGGCAGTCGCCGTGATCGGAGGTGAAGATCACCGCCGCGTCGTCCAGCAGTCCACGCCCTTCCAGGCGCTCCAGGATGCCGCCGACCTGTTCGTCGATCATGGTCATGTTGGCCAGGTAGTAGGCGCGCTGCCGGTGGCGCTGCTCGGCCGCGGCCAGCGGATCGAAGGCGATGGAGTCGACCATGCGCTCGACCAGGCGGGCGCGCAGCGCGTGCAGGGTCGACGGCTGCCGGTCGATCTCCGCCTGCGTGGCCGGCAGGATGGGCAGCTCCCGCTCCAGGTACGGCCGCGCGTAGCGCTCGATCGGGTCGTAGGGCGGATGCGGGCCGGGAAAGCCGATCTGCAGGAACAGCGGCTCGTCGCCCATGTCCGGCGCACGGTCGATCCAGCGCCGCGCCAGCTCCCCCACGAATACGTCGGGATGCAGCTCCTCCGGCAGCCGCCACTCGAAGGCGCCCTGCCGTTCGGCCACGTCCGGCCACGCCTGGTAGAACGGCTTCTCCGGACGCTCCAGGCCGCGCACGGCCAGCGCCTTGTCCCACTCGTCGTCGAACACGTGCGGGTTGCCGCTCCACAGCGGCTCGGCGCGGCCGCGCTGCTTGTTCTCCACCACGAACCGCTCGTGGAAGCCGTGCATCTCCGCGTGCGGCTCGGCGTGCATCTTGCCGACGCTCACGCAATGATAGCCGGCCGCGCGCAGGTCGTGCACCCAGGTCCGCGGCCACGGGTCGTTGCTGCGCAGGGCGCCGGCGTTGTGCGGGTAGAAGCCCGTGAACAGGCTGGCGCGCGACGGCCCGCACGACGGCCCGGTCACGTGGCACTGCGAGAAGCTCACCCCCTCGCGCACCAGCCGGTCGAGGTGCGGCGTGTCCACGTGCGGGTACCCCAGGGCGCCCACGGTCTCGTAGCGCTGCTGATCGGTGATGAACAGGATGATGTTGGGGCGGCGCGGTGCGTCTGCGATGCTCATCGGCCACAGCATCGCCGCTGCAGCCTTTTTCTTCCAGCCGCCCCAATACCCGTCGCCGGTGGCTCCGCGTATTGGCCCATCCCCACCCGCCCCAATTCGCGTCGCCTGCGGCTCCGCGTATTGGCCCATCCCCACCTTTCGGCTCGGAGTCTGTCGGTCCTTGCCGCGTACGCGGCAAGTTCGACAGACTCCGAGCCACACGAATCATGGCAAAGGGAAAATCAGCTCGCACGGCGATCTCGCCGACCCGCGCGGAAAACTACGCAGAATGGTATCAGCAGGTGGTGCGCGCCGCCGACCTGGCGGAGATGTCGCCGGTGCGCGGCTGCATGGTGATCAAGCCGTGGGGCTACGCGCTGTGGGAGAACATGCAGCGAGTGCTGGACGGGATGTTCAAGGACACGGGTCACACCAACGCCTACTTCCCGCTGTTCATACCGCTGCGCTACCTGGAGCGCGAGGCCGAACACGTCGAGGGGCTCGCCAAGGAGTGCGCGGTGGTCACCCACCACCGGCTGGAGCCTGGCCCGGACGGTGGGCTGGTGCCCGCGGGGGAGCTGGACGAGCCGTACGTGGTGCGGCCCACCAGCGAGACCATCATCGGCGAGATGTACGCCAAGTGGGTGCAGTCCTACCGGGACCTGCCGATCCTGATCAACCAATGGGCGAACGTGGTGCGCTGGGAGTTGCGCCCTCGCCTGTTCCTGCGCACCTCCGAGTTCCTCTGGCAGGAAGGCCACACCGTGCACGCCACCGCAAAGGAGGCGGTCGAGGAGACCCTGCGCATGCTCGGCGTGTACGCCGAGTTCGCCGAGCAGTACATGGCCATGCCGGTGCTGCGCGGCGAGAAGACCGTCGGCGAGCGCTTTCCCGGGGCGGTCAACACCTACGCCATCGAGGCGATGATGCAGGACCGCAAGGCGCTACAGGCCGGCACCTCGCACTTCCTGGGGCAGAACTTCGCCAAGGCGTGCGACATCAGCTTCAGCGACCGCGACGGCGCGCTGGTGCACGCCTGGACCACCTCGTGGGGGGTGTCCACGCGCTTGGTAGGCGGCGTGATCATGACGCACGGCGACGACGACGGCGTGGTGCTGCCGCCGCGGCTGGCGCCGCAGCAGGTGGTGATCCTGCCGATCTACAAGGACGCCGCGCAGCGCACCGCGGTGCTGGGCGCCTGCGAGGCGCTGGAGCGCGAGCTGAGCGCGACGCGCTACGCCGATGAACCGCTGCGCGTGACGATCGACGACCGCGACCTGCGCGGAGGCGAGAAGAACTGGCACCACGTCAAGCGCGGCGTGCCGATCCGGGTCGAGATCGGGCCCCGCGACCTGGAGGCCGGGGTGGTGTCCGTCGCGCGCCGCGACCAGCCGCCTCGCGAGCGGCAGTCTCTGCCGCGGGAGCGATTCGCGGCCGAGGCACCGGCGGTGCTCGGCCAGATTCAGGACGGGCTGCTCGATCGGGCGCGCGCGTTCCGCGATGCCCACACCGAGCGCGTCGGCGATCTGGGATCGTTGGAGGAGTACTTCCAGGACGAGGCGAGCTCCGGCTTCGCGATCGTCCCCATGGCGGCCGAGGCCGAGGAGGATGCCGCCTGCCAGGAGCTGCTGAAGCGGCTGAAGATCAGCCCGCGCTGCATCCTGGGCAGTGCGGGGACGGGCACTGCGGGGACGGGCACTGCGGGGACGGGCACGCCGGGCCCCGCCGCGGGCGCTGACGGGGAACCCTCACCGGCCGACCGGGTGTGCGCCTTCACCGGCGCGCGCGGCGCAGCCGACGTGGTGTTCGCCCGCTCGTACTGACCCTTGCGTCCGGCGGTCGCTTGACGCCGGACGTTTCCGGACGATCATTGACGGTAGGTGAGCTTTGCCGGCTTCCGTACCACCGACTCCGGCATGCCACCGGAGCGAGGGAGGAAAGCGATGGCTGAAACGGTCACCATGACGGTCAACGGCCGTACATCAGAGCACCAGGTGGAGCCGCGGCGACTGCTGGTACACCACCTGCGCGACGAGCTGCGTCTGACCGGCACCCACGTCGGTTGCGACACGTCGAGCTGCGGTGCGTGCACGGCGATCGTGGACGGCAAGGCGGTGAAGACCTGCACCATGCTGGCCGTGCAGGCCGACGGTGCCGACATCACCACGATCGAGGGGCTGGCCGACAACGGCACGCTGCATCCGCTGCAGGAGGCGTTCCGGGAAGAGCACGGCCTGCAGTGCGGGTTCTGCACCCCCGGCATGATCATGACGGCGGTCGACCTGCTGGAGCGCAACGACAAGCCGAGCGAGGCGGAGATCCGCCACGCGCTGGAAGGCAACTACTGCCGGTGTACCGGCTATCACAACATCGTCCGGGCCGTGCAGCGCGCTGCCGGTACCCTGACGTAGGAGGCGGTCATGGCTACGGCACAGATCGGCAAACCGGTCCGGCGCGTCGAGGACCAGAAGTTCATCACCGGCGCCGGCCGGTACACGGACGACATCCAGCTCCCCGGCATGACTTGGTGCGCGTTCGTGCGCAGCCCCCACTCGCATGCCGAGATTCAGAGCGTCGACATCGCCGCCGCGGCAGCCGCGCCCGGCGTGGTCGCGGTGTTCACGGGCGCGGACGTCGAGGCTGACGGCCTCGGTGGTCTGCCGTGCGCGTGGGCGGTCGACTTCAACACCGGCGAGCCCATGAACGAGCCGCCGCACCCGGTGCTGGCGTCCAGCACGGTGCGCTACGTCGGCGACGGCGTCGCCTGCGTGGTCGCCGAGACCCTGGAGCAGGCGCAGGACGCCGCCGAGCTGATCGAGGTGAGCTACCGCGAGCTGCCGGCGGTGACCGAGGTGCCGCAGGCGATCGCCGCAGGGGCGCCGCAGGTCCACTCGGAAGCGAAGAACAACCTCGCCTTCATCTGGGACCTGGGCGACCGCGAGGCCACCGACGCGGCGTGCGCGGGCGCGGCCCACGTCACCACCCTGGAGTTCAGCAATCAGCGGCTCATCCCCAACGCCATCGAACCACGGGCCACGCTGGCCGACTATGACGCGGCATCGGGGCGATCCACGCTGTATACCTCGACCCAGAACCCGCACACGATCCGCGCGGTCATGGGCGGCGTGCTGGGGCTTCCCGAGCACAAGCTGCGGGTCGTCGGGCCGGACGTCGGCGGCGGTTTCGGCAGCAAGATCTTCCACTATCCGGAAGAGGCGATCGTCACCTGGTGCGCCAGGAAGGTCGGCCGGCCGGTGAAGTGGACGGCATCGCGCAGCGAGAGCTTCATGACCGACGCGCACGGCCGCGACCACGTCACCAAGGCCGATCTGGCGCTCGACGCCAACGGGAAGTTCCTGGCGCTACGGGTGCGCACCCAGGCGAACATGGGCGCCTACCTGTCGCTGGTGGCGCCGGCCATTCCCACGTATCTGTACGGGACGCTGCTGCAGGGCCAGTACACGACCCCGGCGGTCCACGTCGAGGTCACCGCGGCCTTCACCAACACCACCCCGGTGGACGCGTACCGCGGCGCCGGGCGGCCGGAGGCGACCTATCTGCTGGAACGGCTGGTCGACACGGCCGCGCATGAGACCGGCACCGATCCGGCCGAGTTGCGCCGCAAGAACCTCATCCCGCCGTTCGACGGCGTGACGGAGCCCGGCTACCAGACGCAGGTGGCGATGGTCTACGACAGCGGCAACTACGAGGGCGCCCTGGATCGCGCGCTGGAAGTGTTCGACCTGCCCGCGTTCCGGGCCAAGCAGGAAGCCGCGCGGGCCGAAGGACGCCTGATCGGCGTCGGCTTCTCCAGCTACATCGAAGCGTGCGGCGTGGCTCCGTCGAAGGTGGCCGGCGCGCTGGGCGCGCGCGGGGGCTTCTACGAGAGCTCCACCGTCCGCGTGCAGCCCTCGGGCAAGGTGACGGTGTTCACCGGCACCCACTCGCACGGACAGGGCCACGTCACCACCTTCGCCCAGGTGGTCGCCGACGGGCTGGGCATCCCGATGGAGGATGTCGAGATCGTGCATGGCGACACCGACATGATCCCGATGGGCAACGGCACCGCCGGCTCGCGCAGCATCGCCGTCGGCGGCAGCGCCATCGCCGTGGGCTTGGGCAAGATCAAGGAGAAGGGGGCGCAGATCGCCGCCCACCTCATCGAGGCGTCGCCCGAGGACCTGGAGTACGCGGACGGCGGCTGGAAGGTGCGCGGCACCGACCGTGGCATGAGCTTCCAGGAGGTGGCCGCGCAGGCCTACACCGTGCACAACTACCCGGACGGCGTGGAGCCGGGGCTGGAGTTCACCTCGTTCTTCGACCCCGAGAACTTCACCTTCCCGTTCGGGACCCACATCGCCGTGGTCAAGATCGACGCCGACACCGGCCAGGTCCGCCTCAAGCGGTTCGTGGCGGTCGACGACGTCGGCCTGGTGATCAACCCGATGATCGTCGACGGACAGGTGCACGGCGGCATCACCCAGGGCGTCGGCCAGGCGCTGCTGGAAGCGGCCGCCTACGACGACGCCGGCCAGCTCCTGACCGGCTCCTACATGGACTACGCGCTGCCGAGGGCCGACGATGTCCCGTCCTACGAGGTGGATCGCACCGAGACTCGATGCCCGATCAACCCGCTGGGCGTCAAGGGCGCCGGCGAGACCGGCACGATCGGTTCGACGCCGGCGGTGGTGAATGCCGCCGTCGACGCGCTCTGGCATATGGGCGTGAGAGACCTGCAGATGCCGCTCACCCCGCAACGGGTCTGGCGAGCCATGCACGCCGCTAACGGAGGTACCACGTGATTCCCGCGACATTCGCGTATCGACGCGCCGCATCGGTCGACGAAGCGCTGCGTTTGCTGGGCGAGTCCGACGGCGACGCCCGGTTGCTCGCCGGCGGACACAGCCTGCTGCCCGCCATGAAGCTCCGGCTCGACCGGCCGGGCACCCTGATCGACATCAGCCGCATCGACGAGCTGACCGCGATCGCGGAGAGCGGCGGCGGTGTGTGCATCGGCGCCGCCGCCACCCATGACAGGATCGCCGCCTGCGACCTGGTGGGAACGCGGGCGCCGCTGGTGGCCGCCGCGGCGGCCGTGATCGGTGACGTGCAGGTGCGCAACAAGGGCACCATCGGCGGCAGCGTCGCGCATGCCGACCCGGCGGCAGACTACCCGGCCGCGCTGCTGGCATCGGACGCCGTGATCCACGTGCGCGGCCCTGCCACAAACGGTGAGGACGGCAGCCGGCAGATCGCCGCGGCCGACTTCTTCGTCGACCTGTACGCCACCGCGCTGGAGGACGGCGAGATCGTCACCGCCGTGGAGGTGCCGGATCAGGACGGCGCCGGCAGCAGCTACCAGAAGTTTCCCCATCCCGCATCGCGGTTCGCGGTGTGCGGCGCGGCCGTGTCGGTCGCCACGGCCGGCGGCCGCTGCACGAGCGCACGCGTGGCGCTGAACGGTGTGGCCACCGCCGCGTTCCGGGACGCCGGCGTGGAGGCCAGCCTGGAAGGCGCGACGCTGGACTCGGCCACCATCGAGGCCGCGGCAGCCAAGGCCGCCGACGGGCGGGAGCTGCTCTCCGATCTGTTCGCGGATGAGGACTACCGGCGCCATCTGGCCAAGGTGTTCGTGCGCCGCGCGCTGACCGCCGCGGTCGGCTAGCGTCTTCCCGGGTCGCGGCGGCGCCGTACGGTGCCGTCAGCGACCCGCCGGCGGATGCCGGAAGGACAATCGCCATGATGACGGCCGAGCAGCGCTACCGGTTCGATCTGCACGGCTATCTCCACCTCCGCAACGCGCTGTCCGCCGAGGAGTTGGCCGCGGCGCGGACGGCGGCCGAGCGCTACGTCGACACGCCTCCCGAGAAGCTGCCGGAGGGATTCGGCGTCGACGGCAAGCGCTTCCTGCACGGCTTCGCATTCGACCGCGCGCTGGAGCGGCTGGCCATGCATCCGTCGATCTGGCCCATCGTCACGGAGTTGACGCGCGGGCGCCCGCGGCTGGCCAGCGGGACGCTGCAGGTCAACGCCGCGTCGGAGGACACGTCACAGGCCATGCGGCTGCACTGCGCCCGCGACGACTTCGGCTGGGACGCGATCCGCTACGAGGTGCGCGACGGCCGGATCTTCTGCGACCACACGGTCGTGTTTCCCTACCTCACCGACGTTCACCCGGGCGACGGCGGTCTGCTGGTGGTGCCGGGCTCCCACAAGTCGATGTTCGAGCGGCCGCCGGAGTTGTTCAACAACGGCGTGATCGAGACCCTCGATCGGCTCCCGGAGGGCGTCCTGAACATCACGCCGCGAGCCGGTGACATGGTGGTCATGAACGAGCTGGTCACCCACGGGGTGCTGCCGTGGACGCCGCGGGACCGCGACCGCACGCGCATGATACTGGTCCTGCGCTACGTGCCGCAGTACCAGCGCAGCCGCGACCTTCCGGATGCCATCCAGCGTCGCCTCGCCCCGGACACCATGGAGCTCACCCGTCACGCCGGCTACCAGGACGTGAAGGAGATCGTCCGCCGCGACATGGCGGCGAGCTAACTTATCCCGCCGCCTCGGCGTGGCTGGTCACCCAGTCGACGAACTTCCGGCGCATGATCGGCGAAAAGGCGTGCCCCACCTCCGGGTCCACGAAGTGCACGGCCTGTCCGCCACCGGCATTGATCAGCCGCACGGTCTCCGCGTTGGTGGCCGCCGGGCAGTCGGTGTCGAGACCGCCGTCGATGAACAGGACCGGCCGGTCGGTGAACCGGTCCGGGTGCGACTGAGTCGCGTATTCCGCGCACCAGTCGTCGCACCACGTGCCCCGCTGCGCCTGCCGGCACCATTCGTCGGCCTGAAAGAAGCTGGAACGTCCCACCACCGACACCATCGAGACGTAGGCCTTGTTCTCGGCGAACACCATCTGCGCGATCAGCCCGCCCATCGAGGTCCCGGTTACCTGCGCCTCCCGGGAAGAGCTGTAGGGCAGGGCCATGACCGCCTCCAGCAACCCCGTTGCCTCCTGACGGGTCCGATCCATGGCCTGACAGACGAACGCCCAACCGTTGAATCTGGCCCGAAACCAGGCATCGGTCTCGCGCTCGCCGTGCTCGTAGCAGTCGGGGGCCACGACCAGGAAGCCGGCCGACGCCAGTTGCACGAGGGATTGGTCCAGGTTCTCGACAACCCCCTTGCTCGCGGTCCACCCATGGTAGTGGACCACCACCGGAGCCGTGCGGAGGCGCGTGTCGCGCAGCACGATGCAGGGAATCTCCGCAATCTCTTGTCTCGCGATCTCGATCATCGTGGAAGACTGACACAACCGCTACGAGGTGCGCGACCGCCGCATCTTCTGCGACCACACGCGATGCCGGCTACCAGGACGTGAAGAAATCGCCCACCCGCGACACGGCGGCGACCTGAACGACGGGTTCTGAACGCAATCGGAGGGGCGGCGCCGAGGTGGCGGCGCCCGTCGAGACGAGCCCCTACGGCACAGGTGGCAGCGGCGTCACGTTCGAGCGGAAGGCTGCGCAATATCTCGCTCATCTGCTTCCGGGTGATGGTGCCAGCGAACCGGGAGACGGTCGCTCCGTCGTATGTGGATCCAGGCGCTGATGCGGATGTTCCCCTCGGACGAAGCGGCGGAAGCGTGGTTCATCGAGTCCCGCTTGCCGAACGGCATCACCTGCGCGTGCTGGGGCTCCGACAACGTCCAGGAGAAGACCTCCCACCCGAGATGCCGTGCTGCTGCCGGACCTGCCAGAAGTTCTTCTCCGTGAAGCACGGCGCCGCGATCGACAGTTCCAAGGGGCATACCAAGCGTGGCGATCGCCATCTACATCATGGCGACGGGCATCAAGGGCACCAGCAGCATGAAGCTGCACCGCGACCTGGACGTCTCGCACAAAAGCGCTCGGCACATGGCGCACCGCATCCGGCAGAGCTTCGAGGAGAACAGGACCTGTGTACCGGGCCGGTGGTGGCGGACGAGTCGTACTTCGGTGGCAAGCAGAGCAATCGGCGTCGCGACGAGCGCCGCTACGATGGTCCGGGCCGGTCAGGCAAGCGGGTGGTGGCTGCCGTGCAAGATCGGCCCCACCAACCGCATCAGCGCGGGGATGGTCGAGACGACGCGTCGGCGAGAGCTGCAGGGGTTCGTCGCGAAGCGCGCCAGCGTCTAGGCTGAGCACTACACGGACGATCTGGCGAGCTACCAGGGCCTGCCGAACCACACCGCGGTCAGGCACTCGATCGGCGAGTACGTCAGGGGCCAAGCCCACATCAACGGCATGGAGTCCTTCTGATCGATGATGAAGTGGGGCTACTACGGCACCTGCCATCGGTGAGCCCGCCCACCTCCAGCGCTGTGTCAACGAGTTCGCGGGCCGGCACAACCAGCGCTCCGACGACACCATGGACCAGATGTGGAACAGGTGCGCGGGATGGTTGGGAAGCGCCTGCGGTACAAGGACTTGGCGGCGTCATTTCGCATTTGCTCCTTGCTTGCTCACGGGTTCTGACCACACGGCCAGGACCGAAGTCGTGTGCCCGAGAGGCACATGGTGCATGGGGCGTTCATCGAGCCTGTAGACCAGTTCGTCGTAAGCGTCCGGGGCACTCCACCTTACTGGGATGATATGAGCGGGAGATCGTTGGTCCCAGGACGGACGAATGAAACGAGGACGAGATCACTGGACTCGCCATGTGGAGGCGTGGCGGAGCGAGGCGGTATCGCAGAAGGCGTACTGCGAAGAACATGGTCTGAGCTACGGGACGATGGGCTACTGGGTGCGCAAGCTGCGGAGCGACCAGGAGTGTGGCGACGGTGAGCGGGCGCAGGCGCTGGTAGAAATCGAGACTGGGACAACCGCAGCGACGGCTGGCGCCCGCGACAGGCCGCCGATCGAGGTGGTGGTGAGCGAGCGGTACGTGGTGCGGCTGCGGCCGTCGATGAGATCAAAGCATCTGCGGGAGGTGCTGGCGGCGCTGGAGAGCTGCCGGTGATCGGACTGGAGCTTGGCGAAGCGCGGATCTTCGTGAGGCCAGGGGCGACCGACATGCGCAAAGAGATCAACCGGTCGGGCGCCGGCTGACATAGCACCGTTCTCCAGCACCGTCTCATGCCCACTCATGGTGGTCACTTGCATTGCGAGGCGACTCACCCGATTCACCGGCGTTCGGACGCCAGTTCAGAAGCGCATCGAGAGTAAAGATCAGATCGAGGTTGTTAGCAATTCGATTCTCCGATCTGCCTCCATGAATCCGAACCCTTGACCATGGCGCAGCCTCTTTCTGCGTGCATTTACCATTTCCGTAACTCGTTGCGCATAGTGAAACTCATTATCTCGCGGGTCATTGACCCGATAATTGTTAATCAAGTTTCTATATCGTTCGATGAGAGGCGAACTGATCGGCTGATCATAATCTGGCTCCCTTTGCCCGCCCAGTATTTCTTCCCTCGACAGGACAATGAATGCTTCCATCAGGGAGAACGGATGCCGTCCCGACGAGTCTTCTCTCTTTGCCTTGGAAATACCGGTTCGCTCGAAGGTTGCATCTACCAACTCTTCGTCTGTTACTGTTCCCTCCACAAATCGTCGGTAGAGATCCGAGTCCAGTGTTCGAAGAACGAGTGCCACTACTGCAACCAAGGCCAAGTGTTCATCGTTCCCGAACGATGCAGTCACCAAGCTAAGTCGGCGGATCGCCTGTCCCATCTGTCGAAGGCTAATCTTCGCTTCAGCGAAGACCGATTGCAGCATTTTTCGCGCTTTCTTCCCGACCTTAACCCCCTCCAACATAGTGTCAATGAATTGGATACGGTCGGGATCGGGGAGCCTAAAGTCCACGTCGAAGAACCTGCGGAGGTATCCGGCTGCATCGAATTCGCTGCCATAGAGTGCTTTGATCGAGTGCGTAAGCTGTATACGGTTGACTGCAAGCACAAAGACGATGTGATCTACACCGAATAGGTGTTTCGCGACCTCAAGCAGCTCAACCGCATAGGAAGGTCTGCATCTGTCCAGCTCATCAACTATCACGATGAGAGGGTGCCCTTGAGACTCACGCAAGGTGTTCGCCATATCCTTCAATCTGGCTCTGAACTCACTGAATGAATCGCGAGCCTCCTTGTACCTCGCAAGTCCGCCCTCAGCGTAGGAAGTGAGAAGCTGCCCAATCTCCTTTTCGATGAGTTGCTGCACGTCAAGGATTCCGGCCGTAGCCACCCGAATGACACTTGGAACAGCCCGGAGCACAACTTTCTTGGCGGCCGTCTTCGCTTCCTTGATTCTTTGGGCAAGTGAGCTGTCGCGACGGACGCTCAATTCTTCGGTGAGCTCCGAAACAAGGGCTACGAACGGATCTTCGGCGTGGTCAGTATCCCATGCGTTGAACCCGACGACCGGAAAGCCCTCGTTCCGCAGGTGCTGAGACCACATCTTCATGAATGTCGTCTTGCCGGCACCCCAAGGAGCGTCGACAGCCAGTACACATGGACCATCTATGGAGTCCACGAGTTGAGTGAGAATAGCTGCTGGCTCTTCCCTATTCAGCACGTCGTTCGCGAATGGATTGCCTTCTGGTACCTCGACTTCCTCAGGTCGAACGCGGAATCCCAAGTCGTTTGCCCTCCCGGGTGAGTTGAATAGCGCGCTCAAATCGGAGCTATCGTGCTCCTCGCCGATTCGGACTCAATTATGTAGACGTCCTGCGGCGCCAGTCAACCGTGACGCTTGAGTCCGCCACGGAATCGAGCGCGATGGTGATCGGAAACCAGTCGGGTTTGCACTTCGCTGAAGTAGTCTGCGTTCTGTCCGCGGAAGGCGACGACTACGGCCGGCCCATCGAGGCCCCCCCCGAGTGCTGGATAGGAGATCGAGTGGCTGGAATCGCTGCGTGTGTGGTTTCTGACGACGAACTTCATGAGCGACCGCAGCAGTTGGCGGAATTCGCTGCGACGATGAATCCGCGACTTTAGTCATCTATGCGTCGTTTCAAACTGATCGATGCGGGCTATCGTTGAGTACATGAGTACAGTAGTGCGCTTGGCGCGCGGCATGACTACTACCGTTGTGGGTATCGGATTGTCAGGTCAGCATTACCCCGCTTAGACTTAGACTCGATCGATCAGTGGCTCAAGAAACCGTTCTGACAGATGCCAACCCGACGCAGGCGGGCGTTGAGACGGCGGCGGCTGCCCGCGGCTTCCCCGTGCGCATCCGGCCGCTCGGCTTGTTCTCGGACGATCAGTTCTATGAGTTCTGTCGGGTCAACAGCGACCTCGACATCGAGCGCACCGCGGACGGAGACCTGCTGATCGCGGCGCCTGTGTCACTTCGGTCCAGCCACATCAACCTGCGCATCGTCCTCCAACTGGGTCGGTGGGCTGAGCACGACGGGACCGGAGTGGCAACCGAGTCCTCGGGCGGATTCATCCTGCCCAATTCCGCGGTGCGCGCGCCGGATGCGGCGTGGACTCGACGCGACCGTCTGGCAACTGTGCCGCAGGAGCAGCAGGACCGCTTCCTCCCGCTGTGCCCGGATTTCGCGATCGAGCTGAGATCGCCGAGCGATACGCTCGATGCCGCGCAGGCCAAGATGCGCGAGTATCTGGACAACGGTCTGCGGCTCGGCTGGTTGATCGATCCGTTCGCCCGCCGCGTGCACGTGTACCGCCCCGGCGTCGACGTGGAGGTGCTGGACGACCCCGACGGCGTCGACGGTGCCCCGGTCCTGCCGGGATTCCGGCTCGATCTCAGCGTGATCTGGTAGCAGCCGGTTCGTTTCCGAGGCGGCGTCAGTCGTCGGGGTACAGGAGGGTCTTGATTGAACGCTTGGCCATCACGCCGTCGAACGCTTCCTGCCAGCGGGTGAGCGGCAGGCGGGTGGAGATCAGCGGGGCCAAGTCGATGGCTCCCGACGCCAGGAAGGCCATCGTGCGCTCCCAAGTCTGCCACGTGTGGCAGATGGAGCCCTGCACGCGGAGCTGCTTGATCACCACCGCGTCCAGGTTCACCCGGATCGGCGCGCCGAAGATGCCCACCTGCGTGTAGGAGCCCTCCTTCTTGAGCAGCTCCAGGCACTGAGCAGCGCCGTCGGCCGCTCCCGAGCACTCCAGCGCGACATCGGCGCCGTAGCCGCCGGTCAGGTCGGCCACGACACCGGCCGCGTCCTCCTGCTCCACGTCGAGGACGAGGTCGGCGCCCAGACTCCGGGCGCAGCGCAGCCGCACGGCGTCGGCGCCGGTGCCGAGCACCATCACCCGCGCGCCGCGCACCTTGGCCAGCAGCAGCGCCATCAGACCGATCGGCCCCGGACCGGTCACCACGACCAACTCGCCCGCCTTGATCTCGGTGAGCTCCACCACCGCCTGATAGACGCAGGCCAGCGGCTCGCTGAGCGCGCCCACCGTGGAGTCCAGGCCCTCGGGAACCCGGAAGAGGATGCCCTGGCGGGCCGCGCAGTACTTGGCGAAGCCGCCGTCGAGGCTGCTGCCGAGCGAGGAGCGGTCGATGCAGAAGAACGGCGCGCCGGCGCGGCAGTAGCGGCAGGTCCCACACAGCCTGGCCGCCGAGGGGTTGACGGTGACGCGGTCGCCCACGGCGAACCCGGTGACGTCCGGGCCCACCTCGACGATCTCACCACACACCTCGTGGCCCATGACCACCGGCGGGCGGATCACGTACTCGCTCTTCAGGATGTGGATGTCGGTGCCGCAGATGCCGGCGTTGTGGACCTGGATGACCACCTGATCCGGACCGGCGGTGGGCTCGGCGACGTCCAGCAGCTCGACGTTGCCCGGCTCCGGGCGCGTCTTGACGACGGCCTTCATGCCCCGTCTAGCAGCTCCTTCAGCACCTCGCGCATGGCGATGAGCGCGCGGTCCAGGTCCTCGTCGGTGTGGGCGGTCGACAGGTAGATCTTCTCGTACGGGCTGACGAAGAAGCCTCGCCTGATCATGCCGACGCCGAAGCGGAACGCCCGCTCCTTGTCGGCGTACAGCATGCTTTCGTAGTTGGCGATGTCGTCCGCCTCCGTGAACAGGACCTGCAGCACCGGTCCGTCGCCGCCGACCAGCAGCGGGATCGAGAACTCGCGCCCCATGCCCTCGACCTCGGCGCGGATGCGGTCGGCCATCGCGTAGAGCCGCTCGTAGGTGCCCGGCTCGGCCAGCACGTTCAGCGTCGCCAAGCCCGCGGCGGCCGAGACCGGGTTGCCGTTGAAGGTCCCGGACACGAAGGTGCGCTGCGGGTCGTCGAGCGCCCGCCACGGATTCACGGTCTCCAGCACGTCGGCGCGGCCGCAGACCGCGGCGTTGGGGTGGCCGCCGGAGATCGTCTTGCCGTAGGCGGCAAGATCCGGGACCACGCCGTAGCGCTCCTGCGCGCCGCCCCAGGCGATGCGGAAGCCGGTCACCACCTCATCGAAGATCAGGATGATGCCGTGCTCGGCGGTGAGCTCGCGCAGGGTTTGGAGGAAGGGAGGCTTGGGACGGATGCAGCGCTGCAGCGGCTCCACGCACACCGCAGCCAGCTCGCCGGCGTGCCGCTCGATCAGCTCGCGCGCCATGGCCGGGTCGTTGAACGGCGAAAGCAGCAGATCGTCGGGCATCGCTGCCGGCAGGCCGGCGGCGTCGGGGGTGGCGTGCGGGTAGTCGCTGGGCTCGCGAGGCTTGGCTCCGTGCAGCGCGAAGTCGCTGACGCCGTGCCAGCCGCCCTCGAAGCGCAGCACGCGCCGCCGCCCCGTGAAGGCGCGCGCCATGCGCACGGCGAAGGTGACGGCGTCGGAGCCGGTGGCCACGAAGCGGATCTTCTCCCCGCACGGCGCGGCGTCGAGGATGCGCTCGCCCAGCTCGATGACCCGCTGGTTGAGGCCGAAGTAGGTCGTGCCGAGTTGCAGTTGCTCGGTGACCGCCGCCACCACCGCGGGATGGCAGTGGCCGAGGATCATCGGCCCGCTGCCGTTCAGGAAGTCGACATACTCGCGCCCGTCGGCGTCGTAGAGCTTGCTGCCCTGCCCGCGCACGAACACCATGGAGACGTCGTCCGGCAGGTGGAACTCTCCCATGGTCCCGCCGACGAAGATCCGGCCGGCGCGCTTCAACAGGTTCGCTTGAGCCATGACGGCACCGTATCACGGCCGGCGGGCCGGGGCGACGCTCAGCGCGCCCGTTTCTCCCTCGCCTTCTCCTGTGCCCACTGCCGCTTCGCCTCCTCTACCGTGACCCGGGTTCCGTCGAACACGAACGGCTTGCGACGCTGCATCTTGGCGACCACGTCGTCCATGACCTCGTGCGCCTGGAAGGAACCGCTGCGTTCCGCCAACAGCATGCAGACCACGACGTCGAACAGCAGGTCGCCGAGCTCCTCCTTGACGTTCTCCCGATCGCCGTTCGCGACGGCGGCAAGGAGCTCGTCCGCTTCGCTGCGGATGTACGCGACGTACTGCTCCACGGTACGCGCCGTCGTCCATGGGCAGCGCTCGATCACCTTGCACGCCGCGTCCGCCAAGACCGAGAAGCTGTCGGTCACAGTATGCTAACACCTACCCATCGAATGCGATTGCACCCTAACTTAGACGCTTCTCGACGTTGGCCGTATTGGTCGTCCCTTCGAGGGCAGCCGAGGAGAATTCCTTATCCGTTGCCAGATCGCGAATTCTCCCTGCGTCCAGCATGCCCTCGATCAGTCGGCTCTCGGCTATGGCCCTCTTTCCGGATCCGGCAAACATCGCCTCATAGAGCGCGATGTTGAATCGATTGTTCTGCTTGTTCAAGAAGACGTCGTCCGGCAGCCTCGCGCATGCGCGCAAGAAGGAACGGAACAGACGCTCCAGATAGTCGTTCTTCTCAGCGCTGTTCTTTCTGCACTCTTGGGAGAATCGGTTAAGGAAACTGACCATGGATGGCGCGTAATGAGCGCCGTCCATTAACATCGCGAACCCCCGAAGCAGAATCTCGATGTCCTTCATATGCAGGTCGGGAGCGTGAGACTTCATACCAGTCAGACTGGCCATTCTCGTCCATGTGCTCTCGTCGCGACCCGGCTACCGTTTCGTGACGGTGATCGGTACGCCTTCGACGTGATAGCGGCGGTCGGCGGCGCTGTCGATGATCAGGTCGGTCACCAGCACGGTGTCCGGGCCGGCCGGGATCAGGTCCTGCATGCCGGCGTGACGGTGGCCTTCTTCGGCACGGTAGTGGAACGCCTCGTCGGTCCAGAGCGAGCCGGCGCCGTCCGGGCTGAACACGACGCTGCCGTCGGGGCGCGCGCGCAGCATGGCCAGAACGCCTGCGGCGGTTCGCTGCAGGCGCGGATAGATGCCGGTGATCAGGCGGTCGCCGACGTGGATGCGCTGCGGATCGGTCCAGGTGCGGCCCTGGTCGGCCGACCACGTCATCAGCACCGGTTGGTCCAGGAACTCCCGGCCATGCGGATCGCGCGTGCCATGGATGCCGGTGCGCATCACCGCGATCAGATCGCCGTCCGGCAGGACCAGCAGGTCGCTCTCGTTCTGCCCCTCGCTGGTCAAATCGGGGCGATAGCTGACCGTCGACCGGTACCGCCAGCTCCGCCCGCCGTCGCTGGACTCGACCAGGATGACCCGCGTCTTGATCCACTCCGGGTCCAGCTCGAAGGCCACCGGCGAGTCCTCGCGGATCAGGTCGCCGTCCAGGTGCCCGTACATGGTCAGCAGCAGGCGGCCGTCGTCGAGCTCGACCAGGCCACGCACCGGCAGGAACTGCCGGCCCAGCGGGACGTGCACCGGCGCGGCGATCTCCTCGACCGTGGCCCAGTCGTCGGTGGAGCGGCCCAGCGCGATCCGGCCCTGACCGGACAGCGGCTCGTCGATCCGGCAGGGGCCGCCGCCTGAATCGGGTCCGAGCACGGCGAGTACCGTGCCGTCGCGGAGCTGGCACTTCGCCTCGCCGAGCTGCAGGCACGGCTGCCACGTCCGCCCGCCGTCGGTGGAACGCTTGTCGTTGAGCACCCAGGTGCCGTCACGGGTAGCCAGCATGTTGACGGCGTTGGTCGCGACCGGTCCCAGGTCGATGCGATCGCCGATCTGGATCTCCAGCGCCGGGTACGCCGGGCCTTTGCCGCCGGCCGCCACCGCCGCGACATGCGGCTCCGTCGGCTCCGTCGTCGATCCGCGCCGCGCCCCCTCGCCTCCATCACACGCCAAGCGAAAGCCGGTGCTCAGCAGCCGCATCAGATTGGGCCCCTGGTTGAAGTTCCCCCAGGCGTCGGCGCCGGTGAGGACCTGCGGCGAGTTGAACGCCGACCCCATCGCCATGAACCAGCCCCGGTCGGCGCAGTACTCCCAGACGTTGCCGTGCAGGTCGTGGAAGCCCCACGGGTTGGCCGGGTAGGAGCCCACCGGCAGCGGACGGCCGACGCGCGACAGTGCGAAGTTCATGCAGCGTACGTCGGGGTAGGCACCCCACCAGAAGAGCGTATCGATGCCGGCGCGGTTGGCGTACTCGTACTCGTTGATGGTGGGCACGCGATAGGTCCGGCCTTCGCGTGCCGAGAGCCACTCGCAGAACGCGATGATGTCCTCGTTGTTCACGCCGGTCACCGGCAGGTCGTCGCCCGCGTACTCGGCGAGCTCCCAGGTATCCCCCTCGTGCATGCGGCGGTGGAGGTCCATCACCACGCCGCCCGGCTGCCGGTGGCCGGTCTCGGCGACGAATCGGCGGTATATGCCGTTGGTGACCGGCAGCTCGGCCAGGTAGTACGGCTGGGCGAGGTCGGACGGCTCCGGGACGCGCGGCCGGTTCAGCGCGAACGCGGCGTCCGACTTCCCGCCGTGCGCCTGCTGCTCGCCGCGGCGGCGCATGCTGGGCACCCACGCGTCGAACGGGTGCGGCTCCACCCGCAGCAGCCGCAATCCCACCGAGCTGACGAAGCTCGCGGCCGACCGATCACTCACGCCCACCCCCCGCGCTGAGCGGCAACGGCGCCGGCTCCCACCGAGCCGGGAGACTCCAGGCCGATGCGATCGACGTCGATCGGCCGGAAGCCGAGCGCGAACGCGTGCGACTCGGGCCGCAGTCGATAGTCGCCGTTCGCGTAGTCGACGAACAACGGGTCGGCGAACACCGAGTGGCGGTCGAACCCCAACTCCCGCCACGCGTCGAACGATCCTCCCGGGACGCCGTTCACCACGGGTGTCTGGCCCGCGGCCGGATGGTAGAGGTTGTAGTCGCACTCGGCGAAGGCGGCTCGCGTCTGCTCCGTCGTGTTCAGCAGAGCGGCATCCCGGGTCGTGTAGGAGATGACGTTGTGGACGAACCGGTTGCCGGAAGCCCCCTCGCCCTCGGTCCGGCCGCCGCCGATCTGCAGGTCGGCCTGGCTGGCCAGCGCATCCACGAAGATGTTGTTCTCGATCAGGATGTTCGTGGGGTTGCCGACCGGCAGCGAAACGCCGCCGAGCACGGTGCCGGCCACGATATTTCCGTAAACGACGATGCTCATGCCGGTGTTGTCCGAGTAGATACCCCAATTGAAGTACGGCGTCCAGATCCTGCCGCCGGCCCTGGTGCCGCGTACGTAGTCGCGCTTCATCGGCGTGCCGTAGGCCGCGCAGCCTATCACATCGCGGATCAGGTTGTTGCGGATCACCAGCCCCTTGCACAGATCCGGGTCGTCATCGAGCACGAACCAGGACTCGGACATGACCGCCGCGGTGTCCGCGCACTCCAGCCCCAGGCGTTCCATGCGGTTGTACTCGACGGTGATCCGCCCGAAGCCATCCTTCATCATCACCGCCTTGTCGGAGGTGTCGTGGATGAGATTGTGCGCGATCACGTTGTCGACGCTGTTCATCGCGAACACCTGGATCGCGCCGCAGCGCTTCTTGAGCACGCCGCTGTGGTGGATGTGGTTGTTGCGGATCGCGTTGCCGATGAAGTGCGGGTACTCGCGCGTGCGCTCGGCGACCACCTCGCGATCCATCCAGGTGACCGTGTTCTGTTTCGAGTTGCTGGCCACCGACACGCCGCACGCCCCGGGATACGCGAACTCGTTGCCGGCGATGGTGTTGTGGGCATTGTAGCCCTCCAGATGGACGCCGTCGGCGCCCACCGAGCGGAAGGTGTTGCGCTCGATCCGACAGCGCACGGCGTGCTCCAGGTGGACGGTGCCGCCACGGAGTCCAGGCGAGTGAAAAGTCTCCGCGTGCTGTTGGTCGGGAAACGGCGAGCGGGTGTGCGCGAAGATGAAGCCGCCGATGAGGATGTCGTGCACGGGGGCCGCATCGGTGCCGCGAAGCTCGAAGATGCGGTCGGTGACCGGGGCGACGACCGTGCCCTCCCCGACCGTGCCCTCCCCGACCGTGCCGCCGGGCGGCCAGAAGTAGACGGTGCCGGCCTCGGCATCCAGGCACCACTGGCCGGGGCCGCGCAGCTCCTCCAGCACGTTCTCGACGATGAACCGGTTGCCCACCGTGAGCTCGTGCTTGCCGTGGTGGGCGAAGCGGGTCAGCGTGATGGTGCCGGACTCGTCCGCCGACTCGACCGGGATGATGTCGTTCAGCCAGCACAGCCACGGATGGATGAAGACCTCCGCCTGCTGCGGCCGCGCCCACCGCCGCGGCGGCCGCTCCGGCCCGCAGCGGAACGTGCGCGGGTAGTGCTCTCCGTCTGCCTTCGGCAGCACCTCGTCGATGAACGCCCAGCCGCCGTAGCGCGGATCGGCGGGATCGCGCGCCGGCCAGCGAGCCCTGATCTGACGCCGGTCCTCGTGGAACAATTGCCGGAACATCGTTCCGGGCGGCACCGCGCACTGCACGATCGCTTCGCGGTACGGCTCCCAGCCGGTGAGCGCCCGGCCGCCGCTCAGCACGGGCCGCTCGCCCGGAAACGCGGCGTAGGTGACCGGATGCTCAGGCGTACCGGAGTCGCGGGCGGTAAGCTTCAGCGGCTCGCTGAACCGATAGGTGCCGCCCAGCACCAGCACGTCGATCGGTCCGTCGATGCCGCCGGCGGCCTTCAGTGCCCGGATCGCATCGCGCGCGCGGGTTAGGGTCGCGAACGGCCCGTCGGCACCTCGTCCCGAAGTCCCGGACGTCGGGACGGTGCCGGACCAGCGGTCGTCTCCACAGGTGGAGACGTAGAAGCACCGGCCCGACCGGCCGGCTCGTGTGGTTCCCGTCATGGCGGTTAGCGACCCATCATTGCACGGCTGGACCGTTTCCATGCCAACAGGACGCGGACACGCCTGCGCCCGCCGCACGGCGAGCGCAGGCGTCGCGCTACCAGCTCACCGTGGAGCGTACGGTCAGGCCGTGCTCCGGATCGTCGACACCCCTGCGCTCGAGGCGGCTTGCCTCCAAAGCGACCCGCAACTCGGTTGCTGTCGGCCGGCCGGCATGGAACTGGTAGCCGAGCCGGTATTCCCGGTCCTGCCCGGACAGCCCGATGCCGACCCATGGCGTTCCCACGCCACCTATGAGCTCCAGCCCGTATCCGAGCCTCGCGTCGATGCGGCCGCCAGCCGTGACCACGGTGTTGCCATCCAGTCCCGCCAACGTCTCCCGGCTCCACAGGGCCGCGACGCCACTTTCCGCCGGTGCGCCGATCGCCGGGCTCACCGTCAGCGCCGGCCCCAGTTCCGAACCCGGGTTCGGATCCCACGCCAGCCAGCCGCTCGCGCCCCACTCCGCCGGCTCCGCGGTCTCGTGCGCCACCAGCGCTCGCCCTCTCAGACCAAGCGAGAGGCCCAGCCCCGGATGCGTGTAGTTCAGGCCACCGCCGACGTCCATCCCGAATCCGGTCTCCGCGTCGCCTCCGTCACGCCGTATCGCAACGTCGACCGACGGCGTCAGCCGTGCCCCGCCGCCCAAGGCCACCGCGTACGACCCTTGCAGTCCCAGCCGCAGCCGGCTCGCCTCGGCTGCCGTGGCTGCCAGCCCCGCGGTCGCCTCGGATGCCGCCCGCAGCAGCATCCCGTCAGCGTTCAACGCCAGCGAGAATCCCCCGCTCGCGGCTTCCGGCACCACCGTCCCGCGCACGCCCGCGGCTCCCGCCAGCAGCCCGATCCGGGTCTCCAGCGGCGCGCCGGCGTGCGGCGCCAGGCGCATCCCGCCGAGCCCGTAGCCGCCGGCCAGCCACAGAGAGACCCGCTCCGGCACCACCGCGTAGCTGACGTAGGGATAGACACCCGTCAGCGAGCTGGTCACCTCGCCGCCCGGCGTCATCGGCTGCGAGTAGCTGCCCCAGCCCGCGCTGTGCGACAGCGCCAGACCGGCCATCCATGGCCCGGTCGCGTAGTCCACGCCCAGCGTCCCGGTGGCCACGTCGCCGTCGACCGCAACGCCGCCGTCCCGGCCGGCAAAGTGCCCGTATGCGCCCTGCCCCCAGACGGTCAGCACGCCGCCGTCCTCGCTCGCCGCGGTGGTCACCTGGAACTCGCTGCCCGCGAGCAACTCCTGCCCGCTCATGGCTCGCGCCTCCGGGTCCTTGTTCCCGTTGTCGATCCACGCCGCCAGCACGGCGATCTCCTGCTCGTCGGCAACGGGGTCCGCGCCCGCGGCCGTCATCTCGCTGCCCGCGACCGCCGCTCGGGTCGCCGGGGTGCGCGCGCTGCGCAGCCGCTGATCCACTGCGTCGAGCGTGTGCTCCCACGCCGTGCGCCCGAACCGGCCCAGCCACGCCCGCGGCATCGGGTCGCTGTTGGCGATCGTGCCCGTCGCCTCCGCATCCGCCAGCTTCGCGCCGGCGGCGTCGCTCAGGTGCAGCGTGAATGTCTCCTCACCCTCGTCATGCGCGTCGTCGAGCACGGTGACCTCGATGCTCCGCGCCGTCTCTCCGGCCGCGAAGGTGAGCGTCCCGGAGGACGCCGCGTAGTCCTCGCCGGCCGTGGCCGTTCCGTCCAGCGTCGACCAGTCCACGGTCACCGGCTCGCTCGCGGCGGCGCTGAGGGTCACCTCGAAGGAGATGACCTCGTCAACGCCCTCCGTCGCCAGGGCGTCCTGCACCGCGATCGACACCGGCGCGTCGCCGGCATGGGAGTCGGATTGGGCGGTCTCCTCGTCATCCGGGCAGGGTGTTGCCTCCAGGGTCTCGCTGTCGGCGATGCTCACGCACACCGACGCGACCTCGCCCACTCGGTAGCCCTCTCCCGGCTGCAGCGTGATCGTCAGCGGGCCGTGATCGGCGACGTAATCCCACAACTGCACCCGGTATTCGCGGTATCCGCCGAGGCCGTGATCGACCGTGAACACCCCCGGCACGACTCCGAACCGCGAGCTGGCCAGCAGCACGTTGCCGCCCTTCCGCCAGCCGTATTCCAGGCCGACCACGATTCCCCTGGAGTACGCGTGCCACTGGTAGGAGTTGCGCAGCTCCGACACCACGATGTGGACCAGCGCATGCTCGCCTTCGATAACGGGGTCCGTGTCGGGGAGCGAGAGCGTCACCACCGGCTCGCTGTCCGGCTGGTGTGTCCCGGTGCGTCCGTAGCCGGGCTCCGACCACGGGGAGAACGTGCGAGCCCCGCCGTCGTCGTGGATCGACCGCACCCGCGCCTCGTACTCGGTGTCCTGCGCCAGGAACAGGATCGGGACATGCGTTGCCGGGCCGGTCGCCAGCGGCTCTTCCCAGGATTCCGTGCCGCGTACCCGGAATTGCACTTCGTAGCCGCTCGGTGCCGGATCCTCGGGAGGCTGCCAGCTCACGGTCAGGTTGCCCGCGGTGTCCGGCACCGCGGCCACCGTCGGTGCGGACGGCTCGTCCATGGACTGCGCCGCGACCAGGAGCTGCGCCTCGATGGTGTCCACGCCGCCGGAGAACACCGCGTTCACGGGGTTGCTCAGGGTGACGGTGAGGGTGCGGCCGGGATCGCCGACCGCATCGTCGCCGACCGGCAGTTCGCCGGCCGGCACGCTGACCGTCGCGGACGTCTCGCCGGCCGGGATCATGAGGGTGCCGGACGCCACGTAGCCGGTGCCCGGGCCCGCGGCGCTGTCGCTGATGCCCCAGTCGACCGTGACGTCGAGCCCGCTCGGCCCGGTCAGGCTCACCGTGAAGCCCACGCTGTCCGGTTCGCTGCCGGCGTCGACGTCGGTGATGCTCACGATCGGATCGAAATCGTTGTCCCTGATCGTCACGGTCGCCCGGATGGAGCTTTGCCCGGGCGGCGTGATGCCGGGAATCGACTCGTAGAGCTCATAGGTTCCGCCCACGTTGACATCGGGGAAAGCGTCGGGCTGCAACTCCAGGGTCACGGTTCCGTCCTCGCGCCGCATGGCGTCATCCACGGTGGGAATCTCGAGGGTGTACTCGTGCACGGTCAGGTTGAAGGCATCCCGTTCCTTGTCGCCGGTGTACTCGGCGGCAACATAGGATCCGGCGCGCGTCACGCGATACCCGATCCGTGTCTTGACCGCCGGATCGCCCGGCTGGGCGTTGTCGAACAGGGCCGGATGATCCCAGTGGCGGGTGATCACGAAGCGGATCGGCTCACCCTCGTCCACCTGGTCGTGTTCGGCGGCCACCGTGATCGTCGGGTTCGTGTTGCGCACGTTCAGGCGCAGAGCGTTCGGCGTGCCGACGGTGTAGCGCGGGCAGTAGCTGAAGTCACGTTCGGAGCAGGCGAAGTAGTGGAACAGGCCGCCGCTGTCATGCTGAACCCGGCCGTCGACCCAGCGGCTCTCGATGTCGCTGCTGGACAGCAGGACGGCACGAATCTCGCCGCCCGCCGGTCCGGTGTAGGACTGATCCTGCCGGACGAGAAAGTCGTGCTCCCGGTCGCATGGGGTGAACGCGAAGGCGGCCACGTTGTAGGACGGGATCATGGGATGGTTGAAGTCGTGCGCATGGTCGACCAGCGGGAGGAAGGAGCGAGGATGCGAGTACTCGTATCCTCCCGAGCACCTGGTCTCGAAGCGAACCTTGTTGCCTTCGAGGATATCCCCGACCCAGGTATCTCCTTCGAGCGTCAGTCCGGCCGGCGACACCGCATGGAAGGTCACCTCCGGAATGTCGTCGTCGCGCACGCGGACCGCCGCCGTGCTGGGGTGGCCGATGGTGTAGGAGAGGCCGCTTGCGCCGACGATGGTCACGCGGATCTCCCCGTCCCCTTCGTTGCGCGTGTCGGACTCCGTCGGGAGGCGCAGGGTGCGGGTCGTCACTCCCGGCTGAAATGCGACCTCGATGACCTCCAACCGCTTCGTGAGCGTGCTCATGATCTTCTCGTGTCCGGAGATGCGCATGCGCACCCGCTGGCACGGTCCGGGCACACCGCGTCTGGTGATCGTGAAGACCGCATCCTCACCCTCGGTAACCGCGCGCTCCTGGGCGGCGATGAGGAAGGTCGGTGAACCGGGCAGGTGGACGGGCGGATCGCCGGGGCAGTTGGGTGACACGTTCGCTTGCGCGTACGCGCCCGCGCAGGTCATGAGTCCCGCGCACACGATTGCGCCCAGCCGGAACGACAGCCGGAGCGACAGCCGGAGCGACAGCCCGGCACGCTGCTGACGATGCTTGTTGGGTCCGTCTTGCATGGTAGCCATGCACAATCCGTACGGGCACTACATGGATGATTTCCACGGGTTCGTTCGCGGATGGCAGGGAACTACGTGAACGGCACGGAAGTTCGCCAGTGCAGAGGCCGGGACAATCCGTAAACGACGCCCGGCTCCGCCGGTGGCACACACGAACGCCCGATCGCGTGCGATAACGCGTTCTCCATTTCGCTATTCGTGACAGTCGAGTAATCGAAGTACGCCAAAGAAAGCGTCGGCGTTGCGCAAAGGACTACCGGGTATTCACAGACATCAGTCACGCTCTTGTGTAACGCTCTCTTGATACCGAGTTCGCACTACACGCCCTAATTTGCTGTTCAGGAACCGGCGTTCATATATTGCCGATAGCGATGATTCGGCATGAATTGACGAACCGCAGGAGGGGCTGCAGTGGCAGATGAGATGAGTCCTTCGATACCGGAACAGACAGGCTCCGGGAAGCTCGCGGAGTTCCTGGAAGGCGTCGATCGCCCGCACGCGATGCGATACGCGTACCGGGAAATGCTCACGCCCCGCATGATCCGGGTTGCGCTGGCCGCGCTCACCGCGGTCGTAGCCGTATTCACCATCATTGGCCCCATCAACACCTACGAGACGCTGTCCCCGTTCCGGCGACTGGAGTACTGGTCGCTGTGGTACTTCGTCGCGTGGCCCGTGTGCTTCCTGGTAGCCGTGGTGACGCTGTACTGGCTGAGGAACAGCACGCCGCGCACCGCTTCGCTCGGTCTGGCGGGCGCCACGCTGATTGCGGCCGTGCCGGCGACGGGCATCGTGTGCACGATCGAGCACCTGATGCGCCCGGAGTGCATGCCCGGTCTGTTCATGACGTACATCCGGGTTCTTGCCGTAACGATGCCCGTCACGCTGCTGCTCCACTTCGTCGTCCTGCAGCGCGTCAAGCTGAACGGGGCGCCGGCTCAGGCAGAAGCGACCGAGCGAAACCGGCATCCGCGCGCAACCGGCGACGGCGAGCTCCTCGACCCTCGCAAGGATGACGGCGTCCTGCAACCCTTGGCCGACCACGCCGGAGCCAAGGCGCCTGAGGCGCCTGCGGCGTCCGAGTCGGGTCATCGGGTGGCGGAGCGCGTCTCGAACCCGATGGCCGGCGGCACGACGGCACCGCTGACGCAGCCGCGATCGGTGTTCGACCGGCTGCCGCGCAAGCTCGGTACCGACCTCATCTACCTCAAGGTCGACGACCACTACGTGAAGGCGTACACGCCCGCCGGGTCGGGCCTCATCCTGATGAGATTCGCGGATGCGGTAGCCGACCTCAGCGCCCACGGCCTGCAGGTGCACCGCTCGTACTGGGTCGCCAGGCGCTACATGAAGTGCGTGATGCAGAAGGACGGCCGCACGGTCCTGCGTCTCACCACCGGCCAGGACATACCGGTAAGCCGCACCTACCTGCACGCGGTTCGCGCTGCGCTCGGCGACCGGCACACCGGATAGCGCCGGGCCGGCGAGGCCGGCTATCTGCCTCCCGCTACCTGACGATGACCCGCTCGCCGGCTTCCAGTCCGCGGACGATCTCCGCTTGGCTCGCCGTCACTAGGCCGACCTCGACCGCCCGCTCCAGCTTCTCCCCGCCGGCCAGCACGTACACGTAGTCGGCATCCAGATAGCTCCGGACCAGATTGCGCGGGATGACCACGACGTCCTCACGGCGCTCCTCGGTCAGCACGACCCGGACCGACTGGCCGATGTAGAGTTCCGGCAGCGGTTCGAGCATCCGAATGCGGACCCGATCACGCGACGCGGGTTCCTGCGTCAGGCGCGCCGGCGGCATCGATGACGGCGTCTCGATCACGCGACCGCGGTGCTGCACCTGCTCGGCGCCAGCCGTCAGCTCGACTGCCACACCGAGCTCGAAGCGGCCGGCCTCGGTGCCGCGGTACTCGACCACCAGCTCGTCGGGGTCGGCGAGCCGCACGACCGTCACGAACGGATCGAGGTGATCGCCGGGAGACGCCGGCAGCGTGTAAGTGACGATGCCGTCCATGGGTGCGCGCAACTCGGTGCCGAGCAGATCCCGCCGGGCGACCTTTAGGTGCAGCGCCGCAAGCTCCTCGTCAAGGGCCGCGAGCTCCGGCTCGAAGCGGTCGGCGCCGCGCGCCCGCGCCCGCTCGTGACGGAGCTCCGCCTTGCGCAGCGCGATCTCCCGCTCCCGCACCTGCACCTGCAGGTCATCGTTGCGGAGCTCGGCCAGCAGATCGCCATCGCGCACACGGTCGCCGAACGCCACGGCTATCCGGTGGAGCCTGCCGCCGCCGCGCTCGAAGGCAACCGCGCTCTGCGTGCGGTAGGTGACGTGCCCGGTCACCACCACGGTCTGCTCGATGGTCGCCCGCACCGCCGGCACCGTCCGGTAGGTGACCTCCGCCGGACGCACCAGCGGCGGCGCCAGCGGCTCCTCCTCCCGTGGAAACAGGCATCCGATCAGCGCCGGCAAGGCCAGGGCCGCCACCCATACACGCACCCGCACCGCGCCTGCCGCCATCACTCCTGCCCCAGCTTGATGGCCTGGTGGATGCGCAGCCGCCCGATCAGGCCGCGCACCACCAGGGCACCGGCGGCGATCGTCACCGCGGCGATCGCATAGAGGCGGATGAAGTCGTTCCGCTGCGCCACGACCCGCATCGGCGGCACGCGCTCGGCGGCCGTCGCTACCACCTGCATCGCCGGCACGTAGATCCTGCCCGCCACGGAACCCAGCACGACGCCCGCGACCACTGCCGAGAGCGCCATCAGGAGCTGCTCCCACCCCACCATCCCGACCACGCGCCGGCGCGACAGTCCGATCGAACGGATCACCGCCAGCTCCGCCTGCCGGGAACGAAGCGAGATCGCCACCGCGATGATGAACGCGGCGCCGGCGATACCCATGACGATCAGGAAGCCCACCGTGAGCATGCCGTTGAGCCCGAGCGTCGCGGGCTCCTGCCGCGCTGCGCTGACCTGGGCGCGGGTGTCCGTGAGCGCGGTGATGCGCACGCCGGCGCGGTCCATGCCGTCCAGGATCGCGCGGTTGCCCATCACCCTCGCCCGCTTCGCCCACAGCTCATACGGTTCGATCTGCATCCTGGCCTGCACGTAGGACAGGTTGGCGACCACCAGATGCTCCTCGTGCGGGTCGTAGGTCGGCCAGAAATCCACGAACGCGGCGGCATAGCCGGCAAGGGGCGCCTGCCCGGCCCACGTCAGGCTGATCGGAGCGCCGAGCTCGATCCCGTATGCGCGCTGCAGGGTGGTGGAAACCAGCATGGCCCGCGGGTCGGCTGCCAACAGGTTCAGGTAGTGGTAGCGGTGCGCCGGCAGCAGGCCGGCCCGGAACCAGGCGACCTCCGCGAAGCCGTCCGGGATCACGCCCATCAGCTCGACCACGGTACCGCGTCCGCCGCCGATCAGCGCGGTCACCCCGGAGCGGCGCAAGACGCCGGTGACCGCGTCGATGCCGTCGATCCGCTGGTAGCGGTGCAGGTCCGGCTCGACGTACCGGTAGCCGGTCGGACCGCCGCCGGCCGCCGCCGGCTGCCTGAGCCAAAGCGGCTCGATGATCAGATCGGCGCCCGCCCGGTAGCGGATGCGGTCCTCGACCGCGGCGTTGACGGTGCGCGCGGTGATGCTGAAGAACACCCCGAACGCGAACGCCAGGGTGAGAAACAGCATGACGCTCATGCGTTCGCCGCCCGGTCGACTCAGCCGCGCCAGGGCGCCGTACAGCGCCGGGGTCCAGAGGAGACGGCCCGCCGCGAATACAAGCCGTACCAGGTACGGAAAGAGCTGCACGAGCAGTAGCGCGACTCCCAGGGTGAACAGCACGGCGCCCGCGAACAGCAGCGGATCGAGCGGGAGGTCGGCGCCGGCAACGCCGGTCCGCTCCAGGATGGCGGCTTGAGAGGATGCGCGCAGCACGCTGTACAGCGCCACCGCAATCAGTGACGCCGCCAGCGCCGTGGACGCACCTGTCCGACGGCGATTCAACGTGCCGGTCGCGACGACGCGTTCCTGCTGGACGATGGTGCGCCGGGTGTGGCGCAGCGTCGTGCCGAACATGGTGAAGAGAAACAGCACCGCGCCGGCCGTTCCGGCGCCGAAGGCGCTCGCATCGAGCGTCACGGGCAGCGCCTGCCGTTGCACGAAGGTCAAGAAGCCGGCCGATGCGCCCACCAGCCGGCTGAGCGCCAGACCCACCGGCGGGCCGATCAGCAGCGCCGCCACCGCCAGCAGCCCGCCTTCGAGCAGCGTGCGCTGCGCGAGTTGGCGCGCGTGGGCGCCGCGGCTGGCGAGGGTGGCAAGCTCGATCCGATCGGATTCGACCCGCGCGCGGGCGATCACGTGCGTGAACAGGAGCAGCACCGTAAGTACCGGTACCTGCAGGAACCAGAGCGTCAACCGCAGCCGGTGCGCCCGCTCCCGATAGGCGACGAGCGTGTCCCGGAACGCGACCCGCCACCTGAGATGTACGTCCGCGGCGCGGCGACCGTAGGTGTCGATCACGCGCTGGACACGCGGCAAGTCGCCCACGGTCAGGTGATGGTAATCGATGGCGTACTGCCATCGCGCCGCCTTGAGTCCCTTCGAGCCCGCGTGCAGCAGCTCCCGCCGGAACCGGTCGTCGTCGACGATGAAGCTGCCCTCGTAGAAGCGTAACGGCAGGAACCAGAAGGGATCGCGCTCATCGGCGACGGTGAACACGCCAACCACCGTGACCGCCAGCCGGCCCGCCCCATCGGGCGACGGCCGATCGAGCTCGTAGGTGGCGCCGAGCTGCAGGTCGAGCTGCGCGATCGCATGCTCGGTGACGATCGCCTCGTACGGCCCGCCCGCCGCCGCGGCGGTGGGATCGGCGCCGAACAGGCGCCCGCGCGTGATCCGTACGTGCTCGGCAAGGCCGGACAGCGCCTCCACCTTGATGAGCCGCCGCGCGCCCGGCCGCCCGCGGCGCTCGAAGAAGAGCGGCCCCAGCGTGAGTTGCTGCGTCCCGGCCAGCACGGGCAGGCCCAGATCGCCGACGAACGGCCCGGCGATCGCCGCATCCACGGCCTGGTACTGCGCGAACCGGTCGCCGTCCTGAGCGGGATAGGAGAAGTCGAACTCCGCCTGGATCCGTCCGGGGAACATCGGCCCCGCGTGCTGCAGCCGTTCCAGATCGGCGCGCAGCAGCTTCTGCAGCACCCCGCGCGTGAACATCGGCACGCTGCTCACCGCGGCGACGCAGAGCACCGCCGCCAGCAGCAGCCACGCGCTCAGCGACCCGTTGTGGGTCAGGCGTTTGAGAGCGAGGCGGACCATCCGCTCGGTCTACCGATCCAATCCGCTCCCGCAGTACGTCAGGTCACTGCGCCTCGGCAGCGACCATCGGGGAGTGCATCGTCCACGACACCGAGGCGTCACAGCGTGGGAACGCTACTCGCCTAGTCGAAACGGCGGGTACCGGTCCGTCGTCAGAAGGAACGCGTACGCGGAGACCCGGAGGCTCCAGCGCATGAGCCCCTCCAGGAACCGGAACATCCACCTGGGCTGCTCGCCCGTGATCAGGATCACGAACCAGCCGAGCACGGTCACCACCGCGCCCGCGATTCCCAGGACGCTCAGCACGATGTAGTGCGGGATAGCGAGGAACCACTTGAACAGCGGCAGGACCCGGTTGAAGTCGTTCTTCGCGTCCGGGTACTCGATGTCCAAGCTCACCGCCTGCCGTTCGTCGGTGAGGTAGGCGCTGATCCTGGTGGTGAACCGTGCCACCTCCAGGTTCCAGTCGAACCACCAGCGCGGGTATTTCTGGCGGAACAGGATCAACAGGGCGGTAGCCAGGAACAAGCCCGTCGTGACCAGCAGCGCCTCGGAACGGCCGAAGTTCCAGTCCGGGTCCATCTGGCCGAGCTGCGTGGTGCCCGCTATCAGCGTGCTGATGATCACGATCGGTATGGCAAGGATGATCCGCACGAGCACCGAAAGCCGGTTCCTGGGGCCGTCCGGGTACTCCACCGAGAGCCGCACCGGATACGTCTGGGATGCACCGTCAGCCACTTCTTCTCCCTCCTGGTGCGGTGTGCCGTCCGGAGCTTTCCCGCCCGCCGTCCAACTCAACCGCAACGCCTGACGTTACCGCAGGCTACCGGTGCGCGCCACTCGCTTGCGAGCCACCTTCCCTCCTGCGCACGGCGATCGGCAGTGCGCTGACGTGGCAGATCCGCTCGTCGCCCTGGGTGGTGATCTCGTCCACGTACACCGCCAGCAGCGTGTGCGGCCCGATCATCGCCATGCCGTCCATGCTGCCGCCGACCCGCCCCGTGCGGTAGACGACTTCGTCCGTCCACACCGTGCCAGTGCCGTCCGGGCAGAAGATGACGCTGCCGTCCGGGCGAGATCGCATGACCGCCAGCACGCCCTCCGCGGTGAGCACCGAGCGCGGCCAGATGCCGGTCACCAGCCGGTCGCGCACGTAGATGCGCGCCGGCTCGCTCCAACTGCGTCCGGCGCAGCGCGACCAGGCGCACAGCAACGGCTCGTCCAGGTGCTCGCGGCCGTGACGGTCCAGGTAGCCGTGCAGCCCGGTGCGCATGGCCGCGAACAGGTCGCCGTTCGGCAGCTTGATGATGGTGGTCTCGTTGGCGCCCTCGCGCCCCATCTCCGGGTGGTAGCAGATCGTCGCCCTATATCGCCAACTGTGCCCGCGGTCCTCGGACACCACGGCGATCACCCGCGTCTTGTAGGCGCCGTCGACAATCGGGAACATCGGATTGTCCTCGCGCACCTGGTCGCCGTCCATCCAGCCGTAGAGGCCCATCAGCAGCGTGCCGTCGTCGAGCTCGACCATGGCTGCGTCCGAGCCGAACTGCACGCCCAGGGGGATCTCGAGCGGCGCGTCGAAGGTACTGACCGTCTGCCAGTCGTCGGTCGAGACGGTGACCTTCATCGCCCCGAAGCCGCCCAACATGCCGTCGAAATCCCAGCCCGAGGAGCGGGCGCCTGGTCCCGTGCACTGAATGATCGTGCCGTCGCGGAGCTGCAGGGCGTTGAACGCCAGCATCGTGCACGGCTCCCAGGTGGCCCCCCGGTCGTCCGAGCGCCGGTCGTTCATCAGCCACCGGCCCGATTCGGTCACCAGGAACGAGTGGATCTGGTTGCCGCCGGTGGTGCCGAAGTCGAGCCTCTCGCCGAGCGTGATCTCCAGCTCGGGCAGATCGGGCCCGGTGCCGCCGGCCAGCACGATCGGCCGCCCCTCCGCACTGCCCGCGTCCGGCGCCTGATCGGCGTCGCAACAGATGCGAAAGCCGATCTCCAGGGTGCGGCGGGTGATCGGCATATGGGGGGCGAAGGTGCCGCGCACGTCCACGTAGATGTCCGCTCCGGTGAGCGTGGCCGGGTAGTTCCAGGCAGCGCCCTTCTGCACGCCGCCGGGCCGGCCGATCTGTTCGCAGCACTCGGCGACGTTGCCGTGCAGGTCGTGGAACCCCCACGGGTTCGGCGGGTAGAAGCCGACCGGCGTCGGATGGCCGATGCGCGACACGGCGTAGTTCATGAAGCGCGGATCGGGCCGGTCGCCCCACCAGAACAGCGTCTCGGTGCCGGCGCGGCAGGCGTACTCCCACTCGTAGACCTCCGGCAGGCGGAAGGTGCGGCCCTCCGCCGCCGACAGCCACGCGCAGAACGCGGCCGCGTCCATGTAGTTGATGCCGGCGACCGGCTGGCCGTCGGCCGTGAAGCCGTCCCGTTCCCAGGCCTCGACCCCCTCGCTGACCGGGATGACGCCGGAGAAGCCCTTGCCGGTCTTCACCCGGTCGATGTCGAACAGCTCGCCGCCCGGCGTGCGGTGGCCGGTCTCCGCCACGAAGCGGCGGTAGAGGGCATTGGTCACCGGCACTTGCGCCAGGTAGAAGTCGCCGGGGAGCTCGACGCGGTGCGGCAGCGGCGGTCGTTCCAGGCCGCCGGACACCTCGACGGAGGCGGTTTCGGCATCGGCGAAGGAAGGGGTCCAGGCGTCGAACGCGGCGGCGCCGACGCGGACCATCTTCAGTCCGAGCGAGTTGACGAAATGCGGGGCCGTCTGCATGGGAACCTCCTGCGAGCGCGTCTGTCGCCGCTCCGCCGACACCTACAGGCTGAACGCCTTGACCCGGCTCAGGGTACAGGTGTAGGCGGGGGCGTTCTCGTATTCCAGCGTCATCTCCGAGCGAACCTGCTCGAAGCTGGCGGCGCCGGACCAGGGATCGACCTCGAGCGTCAGCCGGTCCCCTTTCCGGTGGTAGGTCCCGCCGTACACGTCTCCCTCCTCGGAGACGGTGACCTTGTTCTCGTCCTTGAACGTGAAGCTGAGCTGGGCGGTGGCGTCGCCTTGCCCGGCGGCGCAGGAGCCCGACCACGTGCCGATCAGCGGGTTCGAGCACGCGGAAAGGACCAGCGACAGGCCGATGACCACGGGCACAATCCTCCGCTCCACAACGGAGGAGACTACCATCCTGGGTGAACGAGGTCATAATGCCGGGGATGAGGGTGCTCGCGTGACCGGTTGGCGGACGCTCGACTCGCCGTGGTACGCGACCGAGATCGTGCACTGCGCGCTCTGCGGTCAGATGATCGCCGGCCGGGTCTGGGTGGTGGAGGACGGCGGCAACGTCCACCGGTTCTGTGGCCCCGAATGCGAGCGGATCCACGCCACCTACTGGGTGCCGCGGTACCGGCGGACCGGCAGTTCGCCACCGGCACGGACCTAGCCGGAGACGGGGAGCGCGGCCGATGGCGTATCGCATGGGCATCGATACCGGCGGCACCTTCACCGACCTGGTCGCGGTCGACGCGGCCGGAGACGGCCGGCTGCGCATCGCCAAGGTGCCTTCGACGCCTGCAGCGCCCGGCCGGGCGGTGTTCGACGCGCTCGCGGGATCGGGGGTCCCGGTCGAGGAGCTGTCGCTGCTGGTGCTGGGCACCACGCTCGGCATCAACGCCGTGCTGGAGCGGCGCGGCGCGCGCGTCCTCTACCTGACTACGGACGGATTCCAGGACGTGCCGTTCATCCAGCGGATCGACAAGAAGGACCCGTACGACCTGCAGTGGCAGAAGCCGGTGCCGTTCGTGGCACGGCGCGACTGCATCGGCGTGCGCGAGCGCGTGGCGGCCGACGGCGCGGTGCTTACGGAGCTGACCGACGACGAGCTGGAGCGGGTCGCGGCGGCGGTCGAGGAGCGGCTCGCCGAGCCTGCCGAATCGGCCGACCGTGGGGCTGCGCTGGCGGTCAACCTGTTGTTCTCCTACGTGAACCCCGCGCACGAGCGGCGCTTGGCCAAGTGCCTGCGCCGCCGCTTTCCGGACCTGCCCGTATCGGTCGCCGGCGCCATCGCGCCGATGTGGCGCGAGTACGAACGCGGCAGCACCACGATCCTGGACGCCTATCTGCGACCGCGCATGTCGGGCTGGATCCGGGAGCTGGAACGGGGCCTGGCCGAGCACCGCTTCGGCGGCACCTTGACCATCATGAAGTCCAACGGCGGCCAGGTGGCGGCCGCCGCCGCCAAGGAACGCCCGGCGCACACCATGCTGTCCGGCCTGGCCGGCGGCGTGATCGGCGGCCGCTACTTCGGCGAGCAGGCCGGCCGCCGCGACCTGATCACCTTCGACATGGGCGGCACCAGCACCGACGTGGCCATGGTGGTGGACGGACAGATCTCCTACACCACCGGCTACGAGGTCGACTTCAGCCTGCCGGTGTCGGCGCCCAGCGTCGACCTGCGCACGGTCGGCGCCGGCGGCGGCTCGATCGCCTGGATCGATCCCGGCGGCATGCTGCGGGTCGGACCGCAGAGCGCCGGTGCGTCGCCAGGCCCGGTCTGCTACGGCCAGGGCGGTGAGCAGGTCACCGTCACCGACGCCAACGTGGTGCTCGGCCGCCTGAATCCCGGCTTCTTTCTAGGCGGCGAGATGCGGCTCGATCCCGCGGCGGCCCACCGCACGGTGGAGGAGCTGGGCCGTACGCTCGGCATGAGCGTGGAGCAGACGGCGACGGCGATCATCGACCTGGTGAACGAACAGATGGCCGACGCCATCCGCGTCCTGACCGTGGAGCGCGGCATCGATCCGCGGCGCTTCGCGCTGGTCGCCTTCGGCGGCGCCGGCCCGCTGCACGGCGCCGCGGTGGCCGCGGCGCTGGGGATGCCGGAGATGATCGTGCCCCCGCACCCGGGACTCACCTCCGCGTTCGGGGCGCTGGCCGCCGACGTGCGCGTGGACAAGCGCGCGACCCGCTTCCATCGATCGGATCTGGCCGACGCCGCCGGGGTGGACGCCACCCTGGCACGGCTGGAACGGGAGGCGGTGGCGGAGGCGCGCGAACAGGGGTTCGCGGGCGATCCGGTCGTGCAGCGCTCGATCAGCATGCGCTACGCCGGCCAGAACTACGAGCAGGACGTGCCCGTCCCGCGGGGACCGATCACCGGCGACTCCCTGAAGGCCCTGCTGGACGAGTTCGGCGAGGCGCACCGCCGCTTCTACGGCTACCACTTCCCGGGCGACGTGGTGGAGCTGATCCACTTCAACGTCACCGCCATCGGCGCCACCGCACCGCCTTCCCTGCCGGCGCTGGCCCCCGGCCCGCGCCCTGAGCCGCGCGAGCGCCGCGCGGTGCGGATCGGCGGCGTAGCGCACCGCGACTGCCCCGTCTACCGGCGCGATGCGCTGCCGGCCGGCTGCACGCTCACCGGACCGGCCATCGTCGAGGAGCTCGACTCCACCACGCTGGTCCCGGCCGGGCATACCCTGTCGGTGCTGCCCAACGGCCTGTTCCGCGTCGCGCTGCCCGACGGCGGGACGACCGCGCAAGCCGGCTCCGCGGCCGCGATCGATCCGGTCACCCTGACCATCATCGACAACCGCCTGGTCAACATCACGCGCGAGATGGGCACCGCCATGATGCACGCGGCCTACTCGCCCATCTTCAGCGAGTCCAAGGACTTCTCGTGCGCGGTGTTCGATGCCGATGCGGAGCTGGTCGGCCAGGGCGAGTTCTGCCCCGCGCAGCTCGGCGCGATGACGCACACGGTCCGCTGGACCGTACGCGAGATCGGCGTCGAGAACTTCGCGTCCGGCGACGTGGTCATCCACAACGACCCATACCGGGCCGGCTGCCACCTGCCCGAGCACCTGCTGCTGAAACCGGTGTTCGACGGCGACGAGCTGCGCCTGTTCGTGGCGGTCATCGGCCACGTCGCCGAGATCGGCGCCATGGTGGTCGGCTCGTTCGCGAGCAACGCCACCGAGGTCTTCCAGGAGGGGCTGCGCCTGCCGCCGGTGAAGCTGATGCGCCGCGGCGAGTACCAACGCGACATCTGGCGCATCGTCATGGCCAACCACCGCACGCCGCGCGCCACCTGGGGCGATTTCCACGCCATGCTCGGCGCCCTGAACGTGGGCGAGCGCCGCTGCCGCGAGCTGTTCGACCGCTACGGCGCCGCCACCGTGCTGGCCGCGACCCGGCAGCTCATCGCCTACTCGGAGCGCCTGATGCGCGCCGAGATCGCCGCCATCCCCGACGGAGAATACGCGGCCGAGGAGATCCTGGAGGACGACGGCATCACCGACGACCCGTACGCCATCCGCGTCACCGTCGTGGTGCGTGACGGGACGATCCTGGTCGACTACACCGGCTCCGACCCGCAGGCGCGCGGTCCGATCAACGCCACCTTCGGCGTGACCGCCTCGGCCACCTACAACGCCGTGCTGCAGGTCACCGGCACCCACATCCCGCGCAACGCCGGCTGCTACCGGCCGATCACGATCATCGCGCCGCCCGGCTCGATCGTGAACGTGCGCTACCCGGGGCCGTCGGTGGGCGGCAACACCGAAACGCAGCCCCGCATTGTGGGGGTGATCCTACGGGCGCTGGCCGCGGCGGTCCCGGAGCGGACCATGGCGTCCGAGGGCGCCACCTCCTGCAACTTCCTGTTCGGCGGCGTCCACCCGGCCACCGGCCAGTACTACGCCCACTACCACTTCGAGGCGAGCGGCTGGGGCGGCCGCTCTGCCACCGACGGCAACAGCGCCCAGAACCACATCCACGGCAACTGCCGCAACACGCCGGTCGAGATCTTCGAGACGCTGTTCCCGTTCCGGGTGCTCTCCTACGGACTGAACCGCGATTCCGGCGCCGCCGGGCGCAGGCGAGGCGGCCTCGGCACCCGGCGCGACCTGCTGGTGACCGGCGGCGAGGTCACGGTGAGCATGATGATGGACCACGTGAAGAGCGGCGCCCTGGGGCTATTCGGCGGCGCCACCGGAGGCTTGGGCGGCGTGTGGCTGCGGCGCGCCGGCGAGCGGGAGCTCCTGACCTTTCCGCAGGCGTGTGGGGTGGTCAGCCCCTCGAAGTTCGCGGACGTGGTGGTGCATGACGGGGACCGCATCCGTATCGACTCCGCCGGCGGAGCCGGCTACGGCGACCCGGCCGAACGGGCTGTCGAGCTGGTGCTTGCCGACGTGCGCGAAGGGTTCGTGTCGGCCGAGGCCGCGGCGCGGGAGTATCGCGTGGCGATCCGCACGGGACCGGACGGCACGCCGGTCGTGGATGCGGCCGAGACCGCGCGCCTGCGCGCCGTGGACCGGGAGGCGGGGCGCTGATGGCTGGCTCGCCCGGAGCCGGCGGTCGGCTGGCCGGCCGGACCGCGCTGATCACCGGCGCCGGCAGCGGCATGGGAAGGAGCGCCGCGATGCTCTTCGCCGCCGAGGGCGCGCACGTGGTGGCCGGCGACCGCGACGCGGCGGCGGTGGACGCCACCGTGGCCTCGATCCGGGCTGCCGGCGGGTCGGCGATCGGCGCGGTGGTCGACGTCACCCGCGCGGCCGAAGTGGAGGCGGCCGTGCGCGCGGCGGTGCGGGCGTTCGGAGCGCTGCACGTCCTGTACAACAACGCCGGCGTCTGGCTGCCGGACGACGGGCCGGCCCCGGACCTGGACGAGGAGGTCTGGGACCGCATCATCGCGGTCAACCTCAAGGGCGCCTTCCTGGGCTGCAAGTTCGCGATCCCGCATCTGGTCGACGCCGGCGGCGGCTCGATCATCAACGTCTCCTCGGTGTCGGCCCTGCGCGCCGGCAAGGACATCTACGACGCCTACGCGGCCAGCAAGGGAGGCGTCATCGCCCTCACCCGCAGCGTCGCCAGCACCTGGGGGCCGAAGCGGGTGCGCGCCAACGCCATCTGCCCCGGCTCGATCGACACGCCGATGACCCGCGGCTCCTACCAGGATCCGGCCGTGGAGCGCTTCTGGCGCGAGCGCACCGCGCTCGGCCGCGTGGGCACGGCGGACGAGGTGGCGCGGACCGCGCTGTGGCTGGCCTCTGACGAGTCGTCCTACGTGACCGGGGCCGTCATCGTCGCCGACGGCGGCTACATGACGAGGTAGCGACATGCGGCTGGAGGGAAAGACCGCGATCGTGACCGGCGGCGGCGTGGGCATCGGCCGCGGCATCAGCGAGCGGCTGGCCGAGGAAGGCGCCCGGGTGGTCATCGCCCAGCGGCGGCTCGACAAGGCGCGGGAGGCGGCCGCGGCGATCGTCGCCGACGGAGGGCAGGCGCTGGCCGTGCGCAGCGACGTGACCGATCGCGGCCAGATCGAGACTCTGATGCGGGCGGCGCTCGATTGCACCGGCCGACTGGACATCCTGGTCAACAACGCCGGCCTGTCGGGGATGGCCAAGTTCAGCTCCTTCATGGAGCTGAGCGAGGATCTGTGGGACGAGGTCCTGGATGCGAACCTCAAGGGCGCCTTCCTGGCCAGCCAGGCGGCCGCGCGCCACATGATCGAGCGCGGCTCCGGCCGGATCATCCACATCTCGTCGGTCATGGGCCTGATCGGCGAGGAGTTCGCCGCCGCCTACTGCGCCGCCAAGGCCGGCGTGATCGGGCTTACCAAGGTGATGGCCCTGGAGCTGGCGCGGCACGGCATCACCGTCAACTGCATCGCCCCGGGATTCATCAAGACGGAGACCGTGCAGCCGGTCATCGACCTGATGGAGAGCCCGCGGAGCCCCTACACCTACACCCGCACCACGCCCCTCGGCCCCGGCACGCCCCGCGACGTCGGCGACCTGGCGGTCTTCCTGGCCTCCGACGAGGGCCGCTTCTTCACCGGCTCCACCCTCACCCCCGACGGCGGCCTGCTCGCCTACTGACCGGCGGATGTGCCGCCGCGAGCGGCCGGGCTAAGATAAAATCGTGACCGCTGACGGTCGCAGACAGCCGACCCGTTCCACCATCGGGTGGCTGAGCGTGCTCTGCATCGTCCTGAGCGGCTGCGGCGATCGCACGGCCTTTCGCGAAGCGGTCGGCCAGGCTGGGGACACCGGCTCCTACGGCATCGAGTGGTACGCCGGGAGCGTCGACTCGGCCTTCGAGCTGGCGCGGTCGCAGGGCACGCCGGTGCTGCTCTACTGGGGGGCGGACCGGTGTCCGCCCTGCAATACGCTCAAAGCCGAGGTGTTCAACCGCCGGGAGTTCATCGAGCGGTCGCGGCTGTTCGTTCCGGTAAGCCTCGACGGCGACGATCCCGGTGCACAGAAGCTGGGCGAGCGGTTCGACGTGTACGCGTATCCCAACCTGATCGTTCTCTCGCCGCACGGCGAAGAGATCACGCGGCTCGGCGGCGGCTTGTACCTCGAGCAGTACCTCGAAGCGATGGACATCGCGCTTGCGGCGACGCGGCCGGTCGCTGCCGCGTACGACGCAGCGTTGAACGGCTATGCCACCCCTGCCGACTTCCGTCTGCTGGCGTACTACTCTTGGGGCCAAGACCGCGAGCGGCTCGTGCCCGCAGAGCACCGGCCCGAGGCGCTGCGGAACCTGCAGAGCCGCATTCCCGACGAGCTTGCGGTGGAGCGAGCGCTCCTGTTCATTCACTACCTGGGCGCCTTCGGGATGGCGGCGTACGATGAAGACCGGGAACCGACGCTGCCCCCGGAGGCACGCCCGGCGGCACAGGAGTGGATGCTTGAAATCCTCCAGGATCCCGCCTTGGCCGCGGCCGTTCAATACTACGTCGTGTACAGTGCCCATTGGCTGCTGCCGTTGATCGCGCAGCCGGATGACGACGGTCGGGCAGACCTGGAGAGAGCGTGGGAAGCCGCGATCGAACGTATCCGCAAGGCTCCCGAGACATCTCCGGCGGATCGCGTCGGCACGTACTTCGGCGAGATCTGCATTGTCAGGGCAACGGGACCCCAGGAATCGCTGCCCGGTTCGCTGGTGAGGAAAGCGCGGCGCGCGGTGCTGACGGCCGCGAAGGACACCAAAGATCCCTACGCCCGGCTGGCGCTATTCAGCAGTGCATGGGCGGTGCTGGGGCAGGTGGGGCACGACGATGAGACGTGGGACTACGTCCTGAATGAGGCCGAGCAATCGCATAAGCCCGAGACCGTCATGCGAGCCATAGGATCCGCCTTCGAACACGCTCAAGACGCCGAGAATGCACTCTACTGGAGGGAGCGTGCCTGGGACTCCGCGACGGGGCCGACGACACGGTTCGAGGAAGGTCTCAGGCTTGTCAGGACGAGGGTCGCGCTCACACCGGAGGAATCCACAGCCATCGAAGACACGACGATTGAAGTCTTTCGGGAGCTGAGCACCGAACCGGACGCGTTCTTCCACCGCGTCACGCGGGCGATGGAACGCCTCGGAACCGCGCTCCACGAGTGGAACGCCGACGGCGCGCACGAAGACAGCCTGGCGAGGATACGCGCCGAGGTCCTGAACCTCTGCGCGACCATTCCCGCCGGCGACCAGTCCCGGACCAACTGCGAAGCCTTCCTCGCCTCGCCCGACGGCGACGCAACGCTGTAGTCGGCACGGTCCAACCGAGTCGCGGTCTGCCCATTGACGACGTCCGATCCCATCGCAACATTGGAACCAAACCCTAAATGCGGCAACTCCCGGTTTCACCATGAAGCCGTCGTTCGCGGCAAGGAAAAGCTGCACGCAATAACGGCGTCCTGAGGCTTCGGACTTGCTCGGCCCTCGGCTGGAAACCGTTGCATGACCACGCGCGGCATGCTTCTTGCCGCCGCGACCGGCGGGCGCTAGGCTGGTCACGTGACCGCTGACGGTCGCAGACAACCGGCACGCTCCCTCGCGGGGTGGCTGAGCGTGCTGTGCGTCGTTCTCGCCGGCTGCGGCGATCGCGCAGCCCTTCGCGACGCGGTCGGTCAGGCCGAGGACACCGGCACCTACGGCATCGAGTGGTACGCCGGGAGCGTCGACTCGGCATTCGAGCTGGCGCGCTCGCAGGGCACGCCGGTATTGCTCTACTGGGGGCGGACTCGTGTCCGCCCTGCAATAGGCTCAAGGCCACCGTGTTCAACCGCCGGGAGTTCATCGAGCGGACACGGCTGTTCGTCCCGGTAAGCCTCGACGGCGACGATCCCGGCGCGCAGAGGCTGGGAGAACGGTTCGACGTTGTGGGGTACCCCACAACGATCGTGTTCTCGCCGGATGGCCAGGAGATCACGCGCCTTGCCCTCGGGCTAGACCTCACGCGGCATCTGGAAGCGTTGAATCTTGCGCTTGAAGCTACCCGGCCGGTTGCCGCTGCATACGATGCTGCGCTCAAGGGCGACGCGACCCCTACCGACTATCGCCTGCTGGCGTACTACTCATGGGGCCAAGACCGCGAACGGCTCGTGCCCGAGGAGCAACTGCCCGACGCGCTGAGGAAGCTGTATGGTCGCATTCCCGATGAGCTTGCGGTGGAGCGAGCGCTCCTGTTCATTCGCTACCTGACCGCCTACGGGGGCTCGGCGAACGACGAAGAAAGGGAACCGGCGCTGCCCGCGGAGGAACGCCCGGCGGCACAGGAGTGGATGATCGAAATCCTCCAGTATCCCGCACTGGCCGCGGCCGTTCAACACTATGTCGTGTACGGAGCCCATTGGCTGCTGCCGATGATCGCGCAGCCGGATGACGCCGGCCGGGCGGACCTGGAGAGTAATTGGGAAGCCGCGATCGAGCGTATCCGCAACGCCCCCGAGACATCTCCAGCCGATCGCGTCGGCACATACTTCGGCGAGATCTGCCTCGTCAGAGCCCGGCAGCCCGAGGCAGCGCTGCCAGCCTCACTCGTGAGAGAGGCACGCGGAGCGGTGATGAGCGCTGCGCGAAACACCGTGGACCCTTATGCTCGGCTGGCGCTGTTCAGCAGCGCTTGATTGGTGCTGGGGCAGGTGGGAAACGACGGTTGGACCTGGGGTTACGTCATGGATGAGGCCGAGGACTCGCATGCTCCCGACTACGTCATGTCGGTTCTTGCCGCCTCTTACGAGAACAAGCAGACCACCGACATGGCGCTGTATTGGAGGCAACGGGCGTGGAAGGCGGCCACCGGACCGGCGACCCGGTTCGGACGGGGCACGCGGTACGTGCAGGCGCTGCTATCGCTGACGCCCCACAACGCCCGTGTCATCGAACAAATCACGATCAAGATATTCCGGGAACTGAACGACGAGCCGGACGCGTTCTTCCATGGCGTCACGCGCGCGATGGAGCGACTGGAGACCGCGCTCCACGAGTGGAACGCCGAAGGCGCGCATGATGACAGCCTGGCGAAAATCCGTGCGGAGGTCCTGGAGGTATGCACGACGATTCCGGCCGGCGACCAGTCCCGGACCAACTGCGAAGCCTTCCTCGCCTCGCTCGACGGCTGATCGGCGTGCCGCATCTCCTGCTATGATGCCCGTCATGGCTGAACGGATAGCGACCGCTGTTACGAAGCCGCCGGCGGAGCGCCGCGAGCGGCAAGCGCTCGAGTTTCCGGGGTGCCGTCCGCTGCGCATACCGCGCGAGGAAATCGCCGACTGCGACATCCGCTTCGAATACTGGGACGCCGATACCGAAATCGCCATGATCTGCGAACCGGTCAGCTACTACCATGAACGCCCGGCAGCGCGCCTCGCCCGGCTGGCCGGACTGATCGCGGCGGCGCGGGGCGCGCCGATCGAGGCGGTCGGGCACACCGACCTGCTGGTGCGCAACGACCGCGGCGAGCGGCAGCGCATCATGCAGGCCGACCAGATCCTGTTCCTGCGCCCGGCGCAGGCGATACCGCGGGGCAACGCGATCGAGGTGGGCGCGGATGCGTTGCCGGACGTGGTGCTGGAAGTGGACAACACCACCGACGTGCGCCGCGGCAAGCTGGGGCTGTACGAATCGTGGGGCTTTCCCGAGGTGTGGGTAGAGGTGCCGGACGAACCGGCGCCGAGCCGTCCGGCGTCGCTTCGTCCCGGCTTGACGATCCACGTCATGGAGCATGGGGGATTGCGCCGGACGCCGGTCAGCCACACGTTCCCAGGCTGGACGGCGGAGGAGATACACCGGGCGCTGAACGAACCGGAGCTGTCGGAGGAATCCGCCGAGACACTGGATCGGGTGGGGTGCGCGCTGGGAGCAGCGGAAGGGACCGGGCCGGACGACGATCCGTTCTTGCGCCGCCAGCTCGGGAAGAGCCATGCTGCAGGTCACGCTGCAGGACGGGCGGAGGCGCAGCGCGCGAATGCGCTGAAGGTGCTCAAGGCACGCGGCATTTCCGTATCGCCGTCCCTGTCCGAGCGGTTGGCAGAGATGGCGGAAGGTTCTGAACGTCTGCTGGACGCAGCGTTGGAGTGTCGGGACGAGGAGCACTTCCTGCGCGTGGTGTCGGCTCGGAAATGACCCTTCCTGGGGCCGCGCCGGAGGATGATGGCCGCTGGGCCGCAAGGGCGTTACAATCGGCGAGCGACACACAATGGCACTGAGCGACAGCCGGCACCAGGTGCTGCGCATGGTCGAGGAAGGGGGCCTCTCCCCGCGGGACGGGGCACGACTGTTGATGGCACTTGGCGAGATCGGCGCTGAGCCGCTGAGCGGCGAACCGCAAGAAGTCCTGCGCATGATCAAGGAGGCCACGGTCTCCGTCGAGGACGGCATACGACTGATCATCGCCCTCGGCGAACTCCGCGCCGAAGAGCCGGAGCCTCATCGTGGGGATTCGTCGGACGCTCCCGGCGCAGCCGACACCGTGAAGCAGGTGCACCTTACCATGAAGCAAAAGGACGGCAATGTCGTCAAACTGTCCATACCCTTGCACGGTGCCCGTATGGTGCTGCCACTGTTCGACCTCCCGCACGCGGCGCTCCTCGGCGAGCACGGCATCGACATCAACCAGATTCGAGAGGCGCTGATCGCGGGCGAGCCGGGTGACGTCATGCTCTATCACGACGAGGAGTCCGGCAACAGCGTGCACATCGCCATTCGCTGAAGCCCGGCCCATGGTCGCGCGCGGGACGCTGAAGCCTGCTTCGGCACCGAGATCGGCCGCCCAGCTTGAGACACCTGACGAATACCTACAGCGGTACTCCGACATAGTCAGGGAGAGCGGCAAACAGGAGCTGACGAGCGCAGCGAAGCCGGACGTGACCGCTCGCGGGCGATCGCCGCCGACGACATCCTCGACGCCCAGGAGCAACTCATCCTGCGCCGCGAAACCCACCTCGACCAGCTCGCCGACAAGCTGCAGGAGGATCGGGTGCGGCGCGTGGTCGAGCCGTTGCTGAGCGGCGGCGACGAGGGCACGTTCACCGCCCGAGATCTGGAGTACGTCCGCGACCTCGGTCTGGTCTCCCCTGACTCACCGCCGCGCATCGCCAATCCCATCTACGCCGAAGTCGTGCCGCGCGAGCTCACCTACGCCGCGCAGGCAGGGCTTGTCCACGATGCCGCCTGGTACGTCAACGCCGACGGCAGCCTCGACGTCGACAAGCTGCTGGCCGCCTTCCAGACGTTCTTCCGCGAGCACTCCGAGCATTGGATCGGGCGCTTCGACTACGCCGAAGCCGGCCCGCAGCTCCTGCTGCAGGCCTTCCTGCAGCGGATCGTGAATGGCGGCGGACGCATCGAGCGCGAGTGGTCTCGACACCCGCGTGCGCGCAGCGCTGGACCGTATCACCCGATTGTGGGTGCGGCCGGCCGGTGCGGCCGAGCAAGAGGGGGCCGAGGGACGTGGACTGCGTGAGTGGCGTCTGGCCCTGGAAGGATTTGGGAGTGCCGTCGAGTTCTCCTCTGCGTCTGCGTTGTTCGGTCGGTCGCGGAGCTGGATCAGCGTTACCCCATTCCTGCCGACCGGGCATCTGAAGCGCACCGTCGACGGTAGAGAAGCGCGCCGCGCGCTGGAGCGCGGCGAGGTTGTAACCGGGACACTGGCGGATGCCACTGGCTACCCGCGCGAAGTGCGCCGGCTCGTGCAGCGCCGGGGCATCGTGGGCCCGTCGCAGGCGGAGCGCATCCAGGTCGATCTGCTCCCGGATGTGGAAGTCCGCGGCACCCATCGACGGCCCCTCCAGTTCCACCGCTTCCGCTCCCGCGGCCGCGAACGCGCCACCGATCCGCACGGAGCACTCCTGCGTGTGCGGTTCCCTGACGCGATCTCGGGACCACTCGCATTGGGGTACGGCTGTCACTTCGGCCTGGGTTTGTTCTCAGTCAAGGCAGCTACGGCCGGGTCGGGCAGCGAGACGTGACCGACTCTGCATCTCGCCAGCGATCTGCGACAGTGTGAAGGAAGCCGGACTACTCAAGGTCTTCGAGTGGAGTGCCTAGTCCTTCCCTTATGCTAGTGCGCGCGTTCTCCACACGAGAGAGAAAGCCAGGGTCATGCTCTAGCCGGTACTCGAACCAATCTTCCTCATCACGGAAGCCAACGAGGACGCCGGCCGGCTTCCCGTTGCGGGTAATCACGACCTCTTCCGTCTCCGCTATTCGGAGGTAACGGGAAAACCTGTCCTTTACTTCACTAAGTGCTACTTCCTTCATCAGGGATGCTCACCTCCACGAGCCAGTGATTCGTATCCGACTTCGCAACAACTCCAAGGACATGAACGCTTGCCTGCTTGACGTCATAATACACGCGAAGATCTTGCACTCGTAGCCGGTATTGCGGCTGGTGCAGGCCACGGAGCCGCTTGATTCGACTGCGGCTGACCGCGGTCGGCGTATGACGCAAGTACCGCTCGATTGCATTCTTGACCTCACTCCGTCGATAGGCGGGGAGTCGTTTGATGTCTTGAAGCGCTTCGGGGGAAACGATGATCGCATACTTCAACGCGATAGCATACTCTCGCGGCATTCTCCTCGTCCACAGCAAACCGTGCGTGGGGATGAGCTGTCCGCATCGGTACCGCTCCAACCTCTCAAGGTTGTGGACCGACATGACCGACATTGCATTGAGGGGGCTTCACCGCAGAGCCCCGTACATCGCGGTGGATCAGGTAATCAGGCAGAACGGCGAGACGCAGAACGGGCCGGCCCTCGACACGCCCCTCGTGCCGGCGCGCATGGTCAACGAGTACCAGTACTGCCCGCGCCTCGCGTACCTGGAATGGGTCCAGGGCGAGTGGGCGGAGTCGGCGGACACCGTGGAAGGCCGCTACGCCCGTCCGACACGCTGGGGCTGATCGCGGGAATGGACCTCATCGAATCCGAGGACGGCTCCGTGATCCCGGTGGACTACAAGCGCGGCAAGCGGCCGCACGTCAAGGGCGGCGCCTACGATCCGGAGCGCGTCCAGCTCTGCGCGCAGGGGCTGCTCCTGCGCGACCATGGCTACCGGTGCGACGAAGGGGTGCTGTACTTCGTCGCCAGCCGGGAGCGGGTCCGGATCCCGTTCGACGATGAGCTGATCCGGGCGACCGAAGAGGCGATCACGGGTCTTCGGAGCCTCGCGCAGAGCGGGACGATTCCGCCGCCGCTCGAGGACAGCCCCAAGTGTCCGCGCTGCTCGCTGGTCGGCATCTGCCTGCCGGACGAGATCAACCATCTGTCTCGCTCCTCGCCCGAGCCTCGGCCGATAGCCGTCCCGAACACGGAGTCGTTGCCCCTCTACGTGCAGGCGCGCGGCGCCAAGGTCGCCAAGTCCGGGGAGACGCTGGTGGTGAGCATCGATGACGAGAAGGTGGCCACCGCACGCCTCGCGGAAACCTCGCAGGTCGTCCTCATGGGCAGCATCTACGTCACCGCACCGTGCCTGCAGGAGCTCATGTGGCGCGGCATTCCGGTCACGTGGTACAGCCACGGAGGCTGGTTCTACGGCCACACGGTCGGCAACGGTCACAAGAACGTGGAGCTGCGGACCGCTCAATACCGGGCGAGCTTCGATGAAGCCACCTGCCTGCGCTTCGCCAAGGGCCTGGTGAGCGCCAAGATCCTGAACTGCCGCACTCTGCTCCGGCGCAACTGGAAGCGGCCGGACGAAAACCGCGGCCTGATGATCGGCCTCAAGGAGGACAGCCGCAGGGCCGGCCGCGCGCAGTCGATGGCTGAGCTGCTCGGAATCGAGGGCACGGCGGCCGCGCGCTACTTCGGAGCGTTCCCGGCCATGATTAGCCGGAACGACTCGGAGGAGGCGGCCACGTTCGACTTCAAGAAGCGAAACCGCCGCCCGCCCACCGATCCGGTCAACGCGCTGCTGTCCTTCGCGTACTCGCTGCTCGTCCGTGCCTGGACGGTGACGCTGACGGCGGTTGGGTTCGACGCATTCCGCGGCCTGTACCACCAGCCGCGCTACGGCCGGCCGGCGCTGGCCCTCGACCTGATGGAGCCCTTTCGGCCCATCGTCGCGGACTCGGTCGTGCTGCAGGTGATCAACAACGGCGAGGTGCGGTCGACCGACTTCAAGGAGACCGCGGGGAGCGTCGCGCTCACCCCCGGCGGCCGGCGCAAGTTCATCGGTGCGTTCGAGCGCCGACTAGATCACGAGGTCGTGCACCCGCTGTTCGGCTACCGGGTAAGTTACCGCCGTCTCATGGAGATGCAGGCCCGTCTGTTCGGCCGCTTCCTGCTCGGCGAGATCGTTCCCTACCCAAACTTCCTGACGCGTTGATCCCATGCCGGAGCATCTCTACATCGTGGCCTACGACATCTCCGACCCCAAGCGCTGGCGAAAGGTGTTCAAGGTGATGAACGGATACGGGGCGTGGGTGCAGCTTTCCGTGTTCCAGTGCCGCATGAGCCGCCAACGGCGGGCCGAGCTCCTTGCGCGGCTCGACAGTCTGATAGATCATGGTGAGGATCATGTGGTACTGATCGATCTCGGCGTTGCCGACAACGTAGAACCGCGTGTCGTCAGCCTCGGAAAGCCGTTCCACGTGATGCGACGCGATCCGATGATCATCTGACGCGGTTCGCCGCTGCTGAGCGAGCCCTCCCGTGCCGCGCACAAGCCGGGGAGGGCTCGCAAGTAGCGAGCTCTTTGACATATAGGAACTTACGTGGTATGCTACCCCCCGAATGTTGCGCTTGCTTCCCGATTACGCCGGGCCGCATCCCACCTCTCGCATTGCAGCCGGCAACCGACTGTACGGCGTGGACTTCGGGACGGTCCGTTTCCGTCGGTAATATCCGACGGCCTCATTGACGCGAATTGAACGAGGAAAACGCCGACGGCGACGAAGAGGTTTCCGTCGGTAATATCCGACGGCCTCATTGACGCACCGAGTTCGTTCTGCGGTGCAATAAGTCTACACAGTCGCACCGGAGCGGAGCGCGACGCAGACCATCCCAGGGTCGACTGAAGACCCTCACATGGCCACATGCGGCTACCAAGCTACGCGACCGACGCGATGTTCTCTCTGATGATGCGCGGATGTCGTGCCGCAATACGCAGAAGTGCGAGGGCTGGTCCTTCCGGGACTTCTCGACTCTGTTCCCAGGCACAAAGGGTATGGACGGTGACCCCGAGGGCATTTGCGAACTGCCTTTGCGGCAAACCGACAAAGCGACGTAACGCTACCACGTCCGCACCAGACTCGAACTGGCCGCCTATGAGGCGTCGCCGCAGACTTGCCGGTATGGCTTTGGCGAAATGACTTTCGGTAAGTTCGGGCATGTCACTCATCGGAACGCATCCAGGTATGATTGGTACAGGCGCGTCTCCCTGCGGGTGGCCCACCGAGCACTGATGATTCGGATCGTGTCATCGTCACGTTCAGTCCATACGACGGACAACGACGCCGGACTGCGTCGGTCCGATTGCGATGAACCGGTCCTCGTCCTCGGAATGTTCTTCGTCGAATATTTCGATATAGTCGCCGACCGATAGGAATATATCTTGCGCCTGCTCGAACCGAATGCTGTGTCTACGGAGGTTACTGAGGTTCTTTTCTTCATCCCACTCGACCCTCACGTAGCGACGCTATCGACAGAGTGCCGGCGATGTCAATCGCAGACGCACCACAACGTCGCCGCGCCCAAGGGATCGCGTGGTCCCCGCTGCCAGACTGGGCGATTTCCCAGACGCCCTCCACGGAAGCCGAACGCAGGCGCCCGAGGCGCCCGGCTTTCGCTTGACGCCGGGGCGGCCACGGCATAGCCTGAGCGGCCATATATGCTGGGCTGCTGCCGCCTGAGCGGCGGGTCCCGGCCCGACCGAACAGGAGGCACCATGAGAACCTCAGCAGCAGTCCTGCTCGCACTGCTCGTCGCCACCGCTACCGCCGTCGCGCAAATGGGCGAAGCGCCCATGCTGGCCGCCCGCGTCGCCGCAGGGGAGTTGCCGCCGGTCGTGGACCGCCTGCCCGACGACCCGCTGATGGTCGAGTCGGTCGACGGGATGGACCTGGAGATCGGCACCTACGGGGGGCAGATCAACGTCGTACACATCGGCGCCTGGATCTCCAACGACGGGTGGCGCTCGTCCGGCACCGAGCCGCAACTCCGCATCGCCCCTGACCAGAGCAACCTGGCACCCGGGGTCATCCGCGCGTGGGAGTGGAGCGAGGACGGCAAGACGATGACCGCCCACCTGCGCGCCGGCATGAAGTGGTCGGACGGAGCGCCGTTCACCGCCGACGACTACCTGTTCTGGTATCAGGACAAGCTGCTCAACGAAGAGCTCACGCCGTCGATCCCGGGCAACTACCGGCCCGGCGGCGAGCCGATGGTGATGGAGAAGGTGGACGACACCACGGTCCGCTTCCGCTTCGCGGTGCCGTACCGGAGCATGTTCTCCACCCTCCTGGTCGGCCCGGACGGCGCGATCAACTACGTGCGGCCCAAGCACTACCTGTCGCAGTTCCACATCTCCCACAACGAGGATGCGAACGACGCCGCCAAGGAGGCCGGGTTCGACACCTGGGTGCAGCTCTACAACGAGCGCGACAAGCAGTTCGTGTCGGTCAACCGCGGCAACCCTGACCTGCCGGTGTTCAACGGCTTCAACCTCACCGAGCTCGGCACCGACGTGTTCGTGTACGAGCGCAACCCGTACTTCTGGCAGGTGGACGCGGCCGGCAACCAGCTCCCGTACGTCGATCGGATCGTCAGCCGCAAGATCGAGAACCTGGAGATCTACTACGGCAAGATCATCGGTGGCGAGGTCGACTTCGCCGGCGGCGAGAACTGGGTGCACAACTTCAACCAGTTCCCGCTGCTCAAGGAATACGAGGAGTCGGGCAACTACCGGATCGTGCTGCGCAAGGCGACGCAGAACAGCCCGATCTACAAGCTGAACCGCACCACGCCGAACGAGCAGGTCGTCGATCTGTTCAACGACGTGCGCTTCCGGCGCGCCCTGTCGATCGCCATCGACCGCGACGAGATCAACGAGGTGATCTACTTCGGCACCACCGTCCCCGCGCAGCTCACCGCGCATCCTACCTCCAGTCTCTGGACGGAAGAGAACGAACGAGCGTGGGCGCAGCACGATCCGGAGCTGGCCAACACGTTGCTCGACGAGATCGGCCTGCAGTGGGACTCCAGCGGCAAGTTCCGGCTCGGGCCTGACGGCAAGCCCATTACCTTCCAGCTCGAGATCCCCGCCTGGGAGGGCCGGCAGATCGTCGACCTGCACCAGATCGTCATCGAGGCGTGGCAGGAGCTGGGGCTGGTGGCGACCATCAAGACCTGGGGTCAGGACGTCTACTATCAGCGGGGCGGCAGCAACCAGTGGGACGTGTGGGCTTCCGGCAGCTCGGGCATCACCGACTGGCGCTTCATGATCGATCCAGGCGGCTTCATCTGCCCCGGCCCCGGCAACTACTGCGGCGACTATGGCACCTGGTTCCGTAGCGACGGCGCGGAAGGTCCGGAACCGCCGCAGGAGTTCCAGGACGCGTGGAATCACTACCAGGCGATGAAGCAGTCGGCGAACAACGAGGAGTACGTCCGCCACGGGTCGGCGATCATGGAGTGGCAGGCTGACCAGATCAACGCCATCGGCACCGTCTCGCAGCATCCGGTGGTCCTGATCTTCCGCAACAACCTCAAGAACGTGCAGCTCGACCCCAAGCATCACGGTTGGGACTTCGCCTATACCACGCCGTTCTTTCCGGTCGCGTGGTACCTGGAGCCGCCGCTGATGCCCACGCAAGAGGTGCAGTAGCCACGGGCGAGAGCGCCCCGGCTGACGCTGACGGGTCCCTGTCCATCGGGCGGGGACCCGTTTCCGTAAGGGGCTGTTCATGAAGGACTACGTCGTCCGCCGCCTGCTGTACGTGGTGGTGGTCCTGGTGGCCGTGGTGGTGGTCGGCTTCCTGATCATCGAGCTGCCGAGCGGGGACTTCGTGACCACCCTGATCGCCCAGTTGGAGGCCAGCGGCCAGCGCGTCGAGATCGAGGAGGTCGAGCGGCTGCGGCAGCTCTACGGCTTGGACAGCCCGGTCTACGTCCGGTTCTTCAAGTGGGCATCCCGCCTGGTGCGCGGGCAGTTCGGGGTGTCGCTGGCGTTCAGCCGGCCGGTGAAGGAGCTGATCCTGGAGCGCCTGCCGGTGACTATCGCCCTGTCGATCGTGACGCTGCTGTTCACCTACGTGGTGGCGATCCCGATCGGGATCTACTCGGCCACGCGCCAGTACTCGTTCACGGACTTCGCGCTCACCACCCTGGGGTTCGTAGGGCTGGCCACGCCCAACTTCCTGCTGGCGCTGGTGCTGATGTTCTTCTTCTTCTCCTGCTGCGACGTCTCCATCGGCGGCCTGTTCTCGCTGCAGTACGCCGCCGCGGACTGGAGCTGGGGCAAGGTCTGGGACCTGCTGAAGCACCTGCCCACGCCGATCATCGTGATCGGCACGGCCGGCACCGCCGGGGTGATCCGGGTGATGCGCGGCAGCGTCCTGGACGAGCTGCAGCGCCAGTACGTGATCACCGCGCGCGCCAAGGGGGTGGGCGAGACCACGCTGCTGTTCCGCTACCCGGTGCGCATGGCGCTCAACCCGATCGTCAGCACCATCGGCTGGGTGTTGCCGGCGATCGTCTCCGGTGAGGCGATCACCGCCGTCGTGCTGAGCCTGCCGACGACCGGTCCGCTGCTCCTGAGCGCGCTGCTCGCCCAGGACATGTACCTTGCCGCGACCATCGTCGTGCTGCTCACCGTCCTGACCGTCATCGGCACGCTGCTCTCCGACATCCTGCTGGTGACGCTGGACCCGCGCATCCGCTACGAGCGAGCCCCCGGCACATGACCTTCCTACGCCGGCCGGCCCGCCGCGAGACAACCCCTGTCGACGAGCGCTACTTCGTCGCCTCGCAGTGGCGGATGATGTGGCGCAAGCTGGTCAGACACCGTCTGGCCGTGATCGCCGCCGCGGTTCTGGCGGTCGCCTATCTCGTCGCCGGATTCGCGGAGTTCGTCGCCCCCGCCGCCGCCGGCACGCGCAACAACGACTTCATCCATGCGCCGCCGCAGCGGATCCGCTTCTTCAGCGAAGAGGGCCTGCACCTGCGGCCGTTCGTGTACGGACTGACCCAGACCCGCAACATGGAGACGATGCGGCGGGAGTACGCCGTGGACCCGAGCCGCCGGCACCCGCTGCGGCTGTTCGTCCGCGGCGACCCGTACGAGCTGTGGGGGGTGATCCCGTCCGACGTGCACCTGATCGGCACCGACGGGGGGCCGGTGTTCCTGCTCGGCGCCGATCGCCTGGGCCGCGACGTACTGTCGCGGGTGATCTACGGCGCGCGCATCTCGCTGTCGATCGGACTGGTGGGCGTGGCCATCAGCTTCGTGCTGGGCTGCCTGTTCGGAGGCATCTCCGGGTACTACGGCGGCGCCGCCGACCTGGTGATCCAGCGGGTGATCGAGTTCATGCTGTCGATCCCGACCATTCCGCTGTGGATGGCGCTGTCGGCGGCGCTGCCGCCGAAGTGGCCGCCGGTGCGCGTCTTCTTCGTGATCACGGTGATCCTGGCGATCGCCGGCTGGGCGTCGCTGGCCCGCGTGGTGCGCGGCAAGCTGCTGGAGTTGCGGGAGGCGGACTTCGTGCTGGCGGGCCGGATCGCGGGCCATGCGGACGGCGCCATCATCGCGCGCCATCTGTTACCGTCGTTCATGAGCTACCTGATCGTGAGCGTCACCCTGTCGATCCCCGGCATGATCCTGGGCGAGACCGCGCTGAGCTTCCTGGGACTCGGCCTGCGCGCGCCGGTGGTAAGCTGGGGCGTGCTGCTGCAGGACGCCCAGAACTTCCGTGCCGTGGCCATCCATCCGTGGCTGCTGTTCCCGGCGCTGGCCGTGATCGTCACCGTGCTCATGTTCAACTTCCTGGGCGACGGGCTGCGCGACGCCGCCGACCCCTACAAGCGATGACGACCCGCACCCACCAGCGGCGCATCGTCGCACGGATCCTGGCCGCGGCCGTCCTGCTGGCCGTGGGAGCGGCGCCGCATGCGGAGGCGCAGGCTGCACCGCCTCCGCCTCCCGCAAGGAAGCCGCCGGCCCCCGCGCCGCAGCCTTCCATCCCATCGCTCAGGACGACGCCGCCGCCGGTCGAGGTTACGGCAGAGGCAGTGCCGAGCAGCGTCGACGCCCGCGCCTGCCCGGGCCGCTTCGTCGAGCACGTCCTGGGGCACACCACCGGCGCCGGCGGCGGCCGCATCGGCTTCTATGCGAGCAACGGCGCCGGCGTGGGCATCGGCGACCTGGACGGCGACGGTGACCTGGACATCGTGCTGGCCAACCTGGCCGGCCCCAACACCGTTCACTGGAACGAAGGTATCCTGCGTTTCCGAGTGGAGCACCTGCCGGTGGGCGCGTCGCGGGCGGTGCATCTGATCGACGCCGACGGCGACGGCCGGCTGGACCTGTTCTTCACCCACTCGGTAGCGGCGCCGACCCTCTGGCTGAACGCCGACAGCTCCGGCGGCCCGGAGTTCGTCCGGGTCGACGCCGGCGTGCGCGAACCGCTGTACACCGCCGACTGGGCGGACTTCGACGCCGATGGCGACCTGGATCTGGCGGGCGCCACCTACGACGCCGAACTGCACTCCGTGGCGCCGGGCGCGGGCGGCGGCGTGTTCGTGTACCGCAACGGCGGCGATCCGCGCGCGGCCGGCGGGCTGCTCAGGCTGGACACGAAGCTCGCCACCCGCTCGCTGGCGCTGGCGGTGCTGGCCAGCGACCTCGACGGCGACGGGCGCATCGACATCGCGGTCGGCAACGACTTCTTCCTGCCCGACTACGAGTGGCTCTGGTCGGCCGACGGATGGTACCCCGGCGGCCTGTTCGGCCGCATGGCGCACAACACCATGAGCCTGGACGCCGGCGACGTCGACAACGACGGGCGCCTGGACCTGCTGGCCACCGACATGAAGCCGTATGCGTCGGACGCGGAGTCCCGGCGCGCCTGGGAGCCGCTGCAACTGCCGCCAGCGCCCGACCCGGCGCAGACCGACCGCAACGTGCTGCAGATCGCCGGCGACGGCGGCGCCTATCGCGAACAGGGTCTCGAGTGGGGGATCGACGCCAGCGGGTGGAGCTGGTCTTCGAAGTTGGGAGACCTGGACAACGACGGCTTCCTGGACGCCTACATCGTCAACGGCATGATCGCCGTGGAGCTGTTCGAGCATCTGCCCGGCGACGAGCTGGTGGAGGAAAACCAGGCCTTCCGCAACGTGCAGGGCGCGCGCTTCGTCCCCGCCCCGGAATGGGGACTGGGCGCGCGGGAGAGCGGCCGCGGCATGAGCATGGCGGACCTGGACGCCGACGGCGACCTGGACATCGTGATCAACAACCTGGAGACACCGGCGCGGCTGTTCGAGAACCGGCTGTGCGCCGGCGACCACCTGCAGCTCGACCTGCGCTGGCCGGACGCCGCCAACCGTTACGCCGTCGGCGCGCAGGTGCGCCTGGAAACCACGACCGGCAGCTACCTGCGTATCGTGCGCGCGGCCGGCGGGTACCTGTCCGGCGACGCGCCGCGCCTGCACTTCGGCGTCCCGGCCGGCAGCCGGCTGCTCGCGGCGCGCATCGTCTGGCCGGACGGGAAGCGGTCTGTGCTACAGGCTCCCACCCTCAACCACCTGATCACCGTGACCCGCGACGCGATCTCGAACGGAGGCTGACTTCGGTCGCGCTCTGTTCATCGACCCGACGTTCTTCCTACCGTATGCTTGACCGTACCTTTGGAGGTACCATTCATGGCACAGCTACCGGAGATCATTCCCGTCAGAGATCTGAGACAGGAGACCGCCGCGGTACTGAAGCGGGTGCAATCTTCCGGGCAGCCGATAGTGATCACCCAGCGCGGCCGGACGGCGGCGGTGCTGCTGAGCGCAGATGCCTACGAGCGTAGCGAGCGCGAGCGCCATGTGCTCCGACTCCTGGTACGCGGCGAACAGGAGACCACCGCGAAGAACGGGCACGACCTGGATGACGTACTGGCGGAGACGGATGCGATTCTTGCGCGCGATCGTCCGTGAGAGTCCGATTCACCCCCGCCTACCGGCGCCGCAAGAGGTGAGACATGGCAACACTGACGGTTGAAGGATTCATCGAGAACGGCCAGATTCGGCTACGCGATACGGTGACGTTGCCGGAGCACACCAAAGTCTATGTCGTCATTTCGGATGTCGACCCTGCGCCGATAGACAGCACGTACAGCCTACGCCTTCGCCATCGCGAACAAGCCCGAGACTTCGCCAAACAGGTGATCTCCATATGAAGTTGACATTCCCATCAAGTACGCGCAACAATTGAGCCCGCTCGGCTTATCAGGAGGCGCCAATGGTATCCACGGCCAGACAGAAAAGTCGACTACCGTCGGACAGGGGCAAGAGTAAGAAGGCGTGGCAACGCTATGAAGAAATCGTAGCTTCCATAACCCCCTCCACGCAAGGCTCTCCTTCGGCGGATCAGCTTTTCGACTTCATGTTTACTACCGACAAAGTTTCGTCACAAATCGCGGAGGAGTCCGAGAACCTGCTGACGATAATCATGGAGGACGACAAGCTGTGGGCGTGGACCGAAGTCGATTCCCCCAGCGCGCCGATCAAGCCTGACGGTACGACGAAGATCGTGGGAGCATTGGGGCTGAATCCCGAGAACACCTCGTCATTCTCCGTCGTCGATCTGGAGGTCGTGCACGAGAGATGGAAATCAGCGGCCGGAAAAAGCCCTGACCTTCAACATCCACTGATACCTATTATCCAAGCTTGGCTCGATCTGGAAGCGACTTGAGAACTGCCAATAGCATAACAGAACCAAAGGTACGACAGGGGATTGCGGAGAGTAGACAGGAGCAGGAAGAATTCCGCGCGCCTGTCCCGCGCGCGCTTCGGGCTCTGGACCTCGAGGCGGAGCTACCTTCCCAGCCAGCGCCTCCTCGCTTCTCGCTTCATCAAGCGATCGAATCCGTGAGATAATCGCTTTGCACTATGGCCCACCGAGTCCTGTTGCTCCCGCAAGACTGCCCATCGTCGTTATCGCTATGACACTCGCCTATCGTCCGATCCTCATCCACATCTCCACGATCAACAACGACCCGCCATTTACTACCTTTCTACCTTTTCGCCACCGCGCTCCTTTGCGCCTCCTGCCTCATATCCAATACAAGGAACACAACCTTTATCTCACCCCATTCTCCGTGGTAATATGCTATGAGTCCTGGTGGCCGCGAGTCCGCATGCTCAATCTGACGGCTCCGGTGATACGCAAAGCCATGAGGCGCATCATCTTTGGCGACTTCCGTCATCGTCTGCAGAACCCTATTCGGACTATCCGCGTACGAATATACAATGAGAAAAAACATCTCACACGTACCGTAGGCCAGCAGCCTATGGAAGTGGCAGCAAAGATTGCGCCGGCACCCTCCTCGCCCACGACCGCAGACCATCGCCTCGACGACCGAAACTGTTGCGCTCCCCAGTTTGATGATCACATCACGTTCTCCAGGATTTTTGCTTGCCGTAAACCCACCCTTCGACTGATCCGACACTGACCACCCCAAGAACTGCACACGCTGCGTCAAGAGCTCTCTGATGAGCGCATTCAGATCGTCCTCGCAGGAATCAATCTCTACACTCCTCATCATTGGTACCAGCTCGATGATACTAGTTGCAGCCGACCGCACGTGGCTTATCACAAACTCCTCAACCGACCCTGACGGCTCTAACACTCTTCCTTGCCCAACATGATCCATCCGCAACAGATCCGCGAACGCTGACTTGACCCTCCCTACAACACCATCATCCGACACAAACCCCACCACGACCGCATAGGACGTGGTGTTTTCGATATGAGCCCTCGCCCCTCGCAACACCTCCGTATCCCCAACCATCCGTGCCGCAGACTCGAGGACCGCCTTCGCCTCGGACTCTCGCTGCAATCTAGCGAGTGCTACCGCTGAATACGCTGCTGCAGTATCTCTCAAGCTTGAGTCGCGTAACGGCGCAAGAAGTTCATTTGCTTGTTCCGCCTGGCCCAAAGCCAGCAGCAACAGAGAAGTGTTGCAGATCAACACTTCTCTATCGGCGCTGGTCAACCCTCTCACATTACGCATCATCTCTTCGCTTTCCCTCAGCACCTGGCGCCCACGGATCAGCTTCAGCCCCTCCAATAACCTGAATGAATCGTCCTCAAGAAGAATGGCGAGGCGCGCCGCAAACAGGTTTAGGACGTATGCCGGAACGTCGGGACGTTCCCTCTGTAGCCGTGCGAGCACTGCTTCAGCAGAAGCCGAATCGCCGTCTGGATCGCTGACCCCCGCAATTGCCTTGAAATAGCTTATGACTTCAACCGCAGACTGACGTTCTGCTTGAGAAAGCTCCGACGGTGGCGCGACGTTCGCGATCTCTTCCCACTGACCACGCAACCAATACAGCCGCATACCTACCCGAAGCCGCTCCACCTTACGTCCAGCGATCCGTCCGAGAGTCTGCAGTTGCGTTTCAGTCTCTATGAATCTCTCTGCGGCATCCGCTAGGCCCGCCGACAATAGTGCGTCGATTCGAGCCTGGACATCGGTCAGAGAGTCAACATTCCCGGCTTCAGACGGGGGCAGCTCTTCAATCCGCCTCTGGATTCGCTCTCTTGTGGCGTACGGCGACAGCTCCACTAGCTGTGCAAGCACCATCGGCTCATCGGTCTCCAGAACCGCAGACAGAACACGCTCTCGCTTGTCTCCGCCCAGCGCACCGATGGCTCCTCCAATATCAGCTGCAATTGAACGATCAAGTCCATCGGACCCAAGATCGGCTTCGTAGTTAGGCGCAAACGCCGGGATCCGTCCTTTTTCTTGGTGCTCCAGCGCCCCCGCGCGTATTGCCGCGATCAGAGCCGCCACGACCTCCTCTTGTACACTGTCTCCAATGCCGGCCACCGCGCGGCTCAATACCCGAATGTGCACACGAACTTGATAGGCGATGTCGAACGCCAACGTATACCAATCATCCGCCGAGCATTCGGCGAGGCGTCCCTTTACATCGATGGGGTACAGAAACCGCCGGAACGCATCTGATGGCGCTCGTGACGCAAGCTTGAGCAACGAGACGGCGCCGCTCACTCTGACGCGATGCGCCGATAGTCTAGGCGCTGCCGCGAGAATCGAATGCACGTAAGCCTCAACCAGTGGCACGGGGTCAACGTCATCCGAGAGACCGCAAGAATCCACGACATCCAAAGCTGCGGCAAACTTGGACGTTCCTAGTCCCGCATCCGTGGACGTTGATAGTGCTGCGATCATCGTTCGCAGAATATCTTGTGGTTGGTGACCAAGTTCGCCCATGAGAGTGGAGATCATGGATTCGCCGCTCACCGTATCATCAGCTATGCCGATACGAGTCTGCCCATGAAGGCAATCCACTAGCGACGCCGCTTCTTTAGGATCGACGTCACCGCGTGCCAGAAAGTGACTGAACACAGATGCGGCGTCGGCGAACGCCATTGATTTTGTGGCTACGTTGTCGCGTTCGATCAGGTCTCGATCCAAAGCGCCCGACGACAGACTCCATCGAGCGATGAGCAAGCACGCCACGCCAGACGTTGATGGCGAGAGCAGCAGATCCGCGAGGAAACCGGCTCTGCCGCTGGCCTGAAACACCAAGATGAAGAAGAGATCTGCGCGTCGCGCTGCCACTTCGATCAAGCGTCTCGCGACAGGATGAGGTGCCGGTCCACTGTGTTCCACCTCGGTGTCTGCAATAAGTAGTGACACGAGCCATGCAACATCCTCGTATTCCCAAATTCTTGCATGGTCGGTGCAGTCGAAGATCCAAGACACACGATCGACAAGGCTCTCGGGAACACAGGGTACTCGCGCGGAGACGCTGTCCGGGGCCTGGCTGGTGGTCAAACACTGTTTCTTTATGAGGTCGGTGCGCATTTCCTCCCACCCCAGAATAGCGGGGTCTGACTCAAGAACGGCAAACGCGGCGTCTTGGAAAGCCTTCGCGGTCTCTTCGTCCCACACTCTTCCGGGAACGAACGACGGATGTCCCAGTTTCCCCCAGAGGTCGAACCATACTCGGAGCGCGGCAGACGGATCCTGACAATCGTTTAGTATTCGCTCCCATAGTCGTCCAGCAACCCATGCGGGAGTTTGGCACCCGATTTGATCTAGTCTGATCTCCTTGTTCACTAGCCTCCGTGTGACAGTGCTGAGATCTGAGGTTCCTGGATGTTCGCCAATCACACGGTACGTTTCATCGAAGCGCTTCTTCAGGAGAACGCCAAGTGCCCTCATCTGCTTGTTCGCCTCGGCGAACCGTGCGAGTTGATGCGATGTCGAGACTCGACCCCAGACCGTGTTGATCCAGCCAGCCTCGATCAACTCGTCGAGACTCGGCTCTTTCGAGTGCGGAGAGAGAGCGGACGTATAGATCGTCCGTGCGTTGCTCACATCGCTCGCGAAATCGATCGCGAGACTTCGCAGAAGTTGAAGCAAGGATTCGTCGGATAGCATGAGATCGCGGCGGTTGGGAGTCGAGATTGACTCATCCGAATCAAGGTATCGGGCGAAACGGTTTCGTAGAGTTCGCCGAGTCGCCGCAGGTGCGTACTCGATACTTGAAATGCGTCCCATAGATTCTACTCCAATGTGGTCAGTTGGCGCTCCTGTCGTCAATATAGATCGCGCACTGATAGTAGTGCCGTTGTTCGTCTTCACGCGGACCTACTGGGATCCGAGGTCCCTATCAGAACTAGCGCATTCGTGAGACAATGGCTTCAGGAGTACCCCATGCCACGCGCACTTGTAGCCACCGCCCCGCGAACACCCGCCCTGGTCGAGTATCGGGAGCCGGACCTCGGCCCCGGCCACGTGCGCCTGCGCAGCGTCCTGTCGGTCGTCAAGCACGGCACCGAGCTGCGCGCGTTCCGGGCCGACACCCGCGACACGACCGTGCCGTTCGACCGCGAGCTGGGACTGCATCTGCCCGGCGAGCGGCGCGACGCCTTTCCGCAGCCCCTCGGCAACCAGGGGGTGGCACGGGTGGTGGAGGCCGGCCCGGGGGCGGAGTGCTTCCGGCCTGGCGACCTGGTGTTCGGCCCGCTGCCGGTCCGCGAGACGCACACGGTCGCCGAGGAGGTGTTGCAGGCGGTCCCCGCCGGCACCGCTCCGGAGGCGCTGCTGTGCTGGGACCCGGCGTCGGTAGCGCTCTGCGGCATCCACGATTCGGGCATCCGCGTCGGCGACCGGGTGCTGGTCACCGGCCTGGGCGCGATCGGGCTGATGGCCGCGCAGCTCGCCCGGCTGCAGGGCGCGGGCTGGGTGGCGTGCTCGGATCCGATCGCCAGGCGGCGCGAACTGGCGGCCGCGCACGGCGCGGACCTGCTCATCGATCCCACCGCCGAGGACGCGGGGCTGACCGTCAAGCGCCACACCGGCGGCCAGGGCGCCGACGTGAGCATTGAAGCCTCCGGCAGCTACGCCGCCCTGCACGACGCGCTGAGGGCGACCGCGTACGGCGGCACCGTCGCCTCCCTCGCCTACTACACCGGCACCGCCGAGGCGCTGCACCTGCAGGGCGAGTGGCACCGCAACCAGCTCACCCTGATCTCCAGCCGCAACGTCAACGACCCGCTGCGCGCCGACCCGCGCTGGGACAGCACGCGGATGCACCGGCAGGTCATCGATCTGCTGGCCGCCGGCAGGCTGCGCGCCGACGGCGTGCTCGATCCGATCGTGCCGTTCGAGCAGAGCGCGGAGGCGTATCGCGCGATCGAGCGCAATCCCGATGCGAGCATCAAGCTGGCTGTCCGCTACTCCTGAGCGGCGCCGCCGCGCCCCTGGCGGCCCGGGGGGCGCGGCTCACGCCTCAAGCACCGCTTCGAGATTGACGCGTTCCAGGAGCGCCGCGTCCGCGGGCCGCTCCAGGAATGGCGCCACGTCGCGGACCAGGGCGGCGGCATCCAGATCGGCGAGCCGCGCCCGGAGCAGCCCGCGCCAATCGACTGCCCGGTAGCGATCGGCGCCCTGTGACTGATCCAGGGCATGCTGGAGGAGTTGCAGGTTCGGCTCGACCGGCGGGCGCCGCGACCGATACCACACCAGGTCGAACCAGTCCCGTCCCTTCGGATAGCCCCGCGTGACCAGCGCGTGCAGCTTGCCCGCCATCAGCGACGGAAGGTCGTAGTGACGGATGACGAACGTGAAGTGGCGCGTGATGACGGAGCGCTGCATCGCCGCTCCTGCGGGTGGACGCGTGTCGACTTCGACCTTGATGGAGAGCTTCTGCTCCCGGTGACCGGATAACCCCGCTTCAGCCAGGAGGGACGCCGTGCGAATCCAGGCGACCTGCACCGGCCTGCGATCGATCCAGCGAACGGCACTGTCGAAACCGGCGAGATGGAGGTCCCGCTTGAGCTTCCGCAGCCAGCGCACGGGATCGTACCCGTCGGAGGGGATTTGCGAGAAATCGAGGTCTTCGGAGAAGCGGGGCAGGTCCTCCAGAAACCGCAGCGCCGTTCCGCCGACGAACGCGATCGCTCGCGACGCTTCGCTCTCATGCAGGGATCGCATGATGAACGCCTGAAGATATTCGCGGAGGGAATTGAGCCTGCGCACCGGATCATCGAAGCGCATCGCGGCCTCGAGAGCGCGATCCTTCACAGGTCGACCCCGTCATCATCCGGCGCGTCGCGACACTCGCGCCACACCTGTACGGCGCGCAGGATCCTGGGCTTCCCCATCCGATGCGCGTATTCCCGCAGGCGACGCTGGTCGATATCTTCGCTGTGCTGAAACCGCATCTCGATCATCCGCAGGCGATCCCACTCGCCGCTGTGCAGGTGAAACAGATCGAGCAACGCCTTTTCCGGGGTGGCGATCGCCACCTCGGCACCGGCGATCGAAACGGTCCGGTAGCCGAAGAAGAAGCTCCGCTTGATGGCGGTATAGACAAATGCGCCGAACGGATTGTCGAACCTCCGCGGCGTGCGCGTGGTGACGCTGGTGTACGAGGACACGCCCTCCGGGATCAGGCCGTAGAACCCGAGCGCCCACAGTCCGCTCACATACGAGGGGGAGTACAGGGCGTTGGCCAGGGCGGCCGGCGACACCGGCACTCGGCGATAGCGATCGGCGAACGTGTACATGCCGCGGCGGAGCGGCACCAGCTTTCCGGCTCGGCTCCAGCGATGCATCTGATTGACGAGGCTCCCATGCGATTCCTCCGTCAGTTGTACGACCGTAGCCAGATCGAAGAAGGGCAAGGATCCGAGCAGATCGAGGGCCGCGTCCAACCGCATGATGTTCGTTTCCGATACTATACCATAATGTAGATTTTCGTCAATGATTTGGTCGACGGGAAGGGTCTCATGCCCCGGCGAGGCAGGCGTCCAGCTCGATCAGGCCCTTCATGATCGACCAGTTGTTCCAGAACCAGAGCGACTCGCCGGTCGGACGGCGCTGCAGCACGCGGTCCGGCGACTCCGAGCAGACCGCGCCGTCGGGCAGGACCGCCGCGCGCATCGCCCGGCCCACCGCGCACGCCTTGGCCAGATACTCCGGATCACCGCACGCCGCGTGCAGGTCGAGCAGCAGGCCGCACCAGTTGGCGGCGTGCCCGGTCACGGTGCGCTGGTAGAACGGCTTCTCGATCACCGCCGGCGTTACCGGCTCGCTGACGATCACACTCCGATTGCCCCAGTGCAGCTCCCGTCCGTAGAGCACGAAGTGGTTCTCCACCCAGCGGCACACGTCGCGGGCCAGCCGCTCAAAGGACGGATCCTCTTCCCGATGTGCGATCAGGAAGCGCGCGGTCCACACGGCGTCCAGGTGGCTGACCGAGATGTAGCGCGGACGGTCGCCGAAGTCGTCCACGTAGTAGCCCTCCCAGCGCAACGTCCTGAGCGGATTGGCGAGCAGCCACTCAAGCCCCCGGCGGGCGGCGTCGCGATAGGAAGCGCGTGGGTAGACCTCATCGAGCATTCGGAACAACCGCACCATCTCCACGGTCTGGGAGGTGTAGTCGGCCGTCGGATCGGGCTCCCCCGACTCGGCCTGCACCCGCCACGGCCAACTGCCGTCTGACCGCTGCGAACGCGCAAGCGCCTCGGCGACGATGACCGCGGCGTCCAGATACGCGTCGTCGCCGGTCCGCTCGTACGCCCACAGGTAGGTGCGCGCGATGGTGGCCACGCCAGGCAGCGAGATCGCCCCTCCCTCGGCATGGCCGCCGATCCTCCCGCGCGTGAGCGTGGTGGCCGGCAGCCGGCCGTACGCCCACGCGGCGGGCGTCCGCTGCTGGAGGGTCCAGTCGATCATCCGCAGCGCCTCGCGCAGCGCCCGGTCGGGGCCGATGGCAGAGTCGCTCGCGGCCGCCCAGTCGTGGTACAGCAGCCACCCCTCCACCCCTACCTCGAACTGCGAGGGGTAGGAGCTGCCGGAGACGCTGCCGAAGTCGTTCATGCTGGAGTGCCACAGGTACACCGGAACGGCCGGCTGGTGCGCGTTCGGGCTGCGCACCGAGACCAGGTAGGCGGCCATGCGGTCGACGCACGTGCGGATCGCGTCCCGCTCGGCCGCCGCATCCGGCTCCGCGGCGCCGTCCGGGTCCGCCCCGTCACCGGCGGCGAACTCCAAGCCGCGCTTGAACACGATCTCCCGGCTCACGCCGATGCAGCGTCCGGCCGCATCCAGCGCCTGGATGCGCAGCGCGCACGGCCCCACGGCCACCCGGTCCCACACCGGCGCCACGTCAACGGCCGGCCCCGGCCCGTCGACCGTCTCGCAGCCGCCGCCGTGCACGATCTGCAGCCGCCAGCCCCCCACGGACCGTGCCTGTGCCGCGTCGGCGATCGTCGGGGTCACCACGAACGGATCGAGGTGGCGCATCATCGCGCCGGTCACGGTGTCCCACTCGACCGTGCCGACGCGCGCTCCCTCCGCCAGGGTCAGCTCCGGGAGGCGCAGGCGGCTGATCGGGTGGGCATCCTTCACGAAGTTGTGCAGGAGGCTGCAGCCGATCTCCTGGCCGCCCGCGTCGAACGCGACGATGTCGTAGCGGATGATCCCGCTCGCCAGACGATCCCACACCGGCGCCAGATCGGCCTGCTCCTCAGGGGCGGCGACGACGATCGGCCGGTCGCATCCCGGACCGGCCAGTCTGACCTCGTAGCGCTGCGGGACCGGCGCCGGCTCCGGCCCCCAGTCCGCGGTCTCGGCTCGCCAGCGCAGGACGAACGGCGCCGTGAAGGGCGGTCCGGCCTCCATCGGCCGCCAGGACTGCGGAAGACCGTCGTTCAGCGGAAACAGTTGCACGCGCAACCGCGGCATGCGGATTCCGTTCATCGGCGCCTCCAGCCCGCCGCTGCGGCAGCGGCCCTATGTCAGGGTAGCAGACCCGTGCGATGGGTGGCGGCGATCGCGCGCGCCGTCCGATCCGGGACTCCGGCCTCTTCCGCGAACGTGCGCCAACGCGACACCGCGTGCTGGACCTCTCGCAGGATCTCGGCGGCCCGGCCGCGCTTCATGGCGGCGTTCTGCGCACACGCGACGAAGTCTCCGACCTCGAAGCCGTCGCGCTTGCCGTTCAAGGTCATCTGGTGCGTGCCGGTCCAGCGTCCGGTGGGGTTGTAGCTGTAGGTGACGTCGAAAGCGGGAGAAAGCGACCAGCGCCCCGAGCGATCCATCAGGAAGGCGATGTTCTTGACGTGGTCGGCCTGATTGCGGCCGACGATGTTGAAGGCCATCCGTCTGAACTGTTCTTCCACGGCGTCCTTGGGCAATTCGAGCCGGTCGATCACGCGCAGTGCCTGCTCGTAGGAACAGGCGCCGGGCTGGTTGAAGTCGTAGTGGGCCATCGCGCCCAGCGACTGCATGTGCAGCTTCCGGCCCGTGTCCGTGCGATCGAAGCGCCGGGTCATGAAGTGGTTGCGGCCGTTCTCCCGCAGGATCCGGCACTCGTTCATGTGAATGCCGGCTGCCCGTGCCATGGTGTGGTAGGCGTATTCGATCAGCCCATACCCCTGCGGGTCTTCCAGCTCCTTGTCCCGGTTGCCGGCCACGCCGTCGAACTTGAGCAGCCAGTGCGTAAACCCATCTCCGGCAGCGATCTGCCCGGAACGGACTTCGTCGGTCTGCGGATTCCAGGCGATGATCGCCTTGGCTCGCGCGCCGCCCGCCGTGGTGCCGACCCGCAGAATGTCCTGGAGAGCTTTCCTGCGGCGAGGGGTTTCGAATGAACCCGCAAGATCTGCGCACCGCGTGAGGACCTCGCCCGCGAGCTCGACCAGTGCCGCCACGTCGATCTCCGCGGACCTTCGGTGTGTCGGTCCGAGCGCGGGGGCGAACTCGAGCGCTCCCATGCCGCGAGTGCCGATGTAGCAGAGCCGTTCGACGGAATCGAAGTCGGCGGGGCTGCGGCCCTGCCTGGCGAGCAATGCGTCGATGAGTGCGTTGCCGAATCGGTCGGGGAGGGAGTCGGCGAGCAGTCCCGGCAGACCGGCGAACGTCCGGCGCGGCAGTGCCGGGAATGAGTAGATCTCGCCGGAAAGCGGCATCGTGAGCGGTGCGATCTGGCGGCCGCTCGGGGTGAAGGACGGCTCGTACTCGAAATTGGCAACGCCGCGCTCGTCATCCCAGCTCACCGCTCCGATGGCTCTTCCCCAGAGTCTCACTTCGGCCACTGTCATGCGTCATCCTCCCACCTCCATTCGGGCGGCGGCTCCCGTATGCCGGAAGAAGGGGATGAAGCACGCTGCCGCACCTTGCCGCGGAGCCTGGCCTGTTGGATCGGGCTGACGGCCGGCTCGGGAACGAGGGCGTCGAGATTGTCGAGCAGCTTGAGCGCCCGCAGGATTCTGATGAGGTTCGAGGCCTGAGTCGACTTCCCCTGCTCGATGCGCTGCACGGTCGGCGTCGAGACGCCCGCGCGAGCGGCCAGCGCTGCCTGTGTGAGGTTCTTGTTCAGGCGATGGCGAGCCATGCGGCTGCCCAGCTCCCGTAGTGCCGCGAAATCTGACATGTCATGTGATATTCTCATAACATCTCTTTATTGATGTTCAAATTCGCTCTCTGTCAATCAAAATATCATATTTGACTTCTTGCAACAATACCGTATTAATGCGAATTGGACATCATTTTTGATGTCTTGAATGGCATAACGCAAATAATGCATCTTTTTTGACTCATCACCGACCTCGCCAGAACGCTGATGGAAACCGGTGTGCCGTCCGCTCGCGCCCCGGCACTACGCCTCGGCCATGCGACGCAGCGTCTCTCCGGCGTGATAGCGGACGCGCTCGTGCTCATCGACCAGACGCCCCTCGATCGCCGCCGTGGTCGTGGGCGTGGGGCTCAGATGAGCCAGCGCGGAGACCGCGTTGAAGCGCACGAACGGCTCCTGGTCCTGCAGCGCGGCCGTCACCGCGGCACGAGCATCCTCGGCCGCCTCACCCCAGACGGTGAACGCTTCCAGGGCATTGTGCCGCACCCACGGGTCCCCATCCACAAGCGACGCCCGCAGATCGGGGAGCGCCGCCAGCGCTGACGGTCCCATGTCTCCCAGGGTGTCGGCGGCCGTCGCCCGGACCCACGGGTCGTCGTGACGGAGCGCACGGCGCAGCACGTCCACGGATCGGCGGCCGCCCACGCTCAGCCCGAACGGCGCCAGCTCGCGCCGCTCGCCGGTCGCGGCAAGCGCATCCGCCAGCGCGGCGACGCCGGCCTCATCATCGCCGAGACCGAGCCGGTATGCCGCGTCGAGCCCGCCGGCCTCCGACGCGGCCTCGAGCCCCGCGGGCAGACCGTGGTGTGGCTCGGCAACGCTCCGTGCGTCTTCTCCGCGGAGCCAGCTCCACAGCGTCTGCCAGATGAGCGGATGGCGATACAGGGCGCGCCCAGGGTCACCGGCCTGGATGCCGCACGCGAAGGTGCCGGCGTCGGCCCGCGAGCCGGCGTCGGTGCCCCAGCTCGGTGCGGCCGGGTCGCCGTGGCGCCGGAACAGCAGCTTGACCATGAACCGCGGCCGCGTGCCGCGGTTGGCCGTCGCGCGGTGCCACAGGTTGAAGTGGCACAGCGCGACGGTGCCGGCAGGCAGTACCAGATGCATCTCATGCCGGTCGTATCGGTCATGCAGGTGACGGTAGTAGTGCGAGCCCGGGGCGATTCCGGTCGGCCCCAGCTCGGCGGTAACGTCGTGCGGATAATAGAACGCCAGCAGCACCCGCGGACGGTGATGCCGTCGCCAGGGCCGGTTCCAGCCCACGAACCGGCGGAAGCTGCCGTCCTGGTGCGGACTCTGCGAACCCACCGCCCCTTCGGCGGTCGGAGGAGTGACGTGGCCATGCCGGTGGGTGAACAACCGATAACCGGTGCCGAGCAGGCTGGTGAGCGCGCCGCGCAACTGTGGGCGCTGCACGATGCTCTGGAGCGCCGGACAGTCGTAATAGAGATCGTCCTCCGGTTCACCGCCGGCCGCCGCGGCGGCCAGCTCCCGGCATGCATGCGCATGAACGGAGTCGGCTGGATCCAAGCGAACCAGGTGGAAGCCGCGCACGATGAACGACTTCACCTGATCGTCGCTCAGCAGTTGGTCGCGTAGCGCCTCTGCGGCTTCCACGGCGGGGATCATAGCTTGTACGGGTCTGCAGCGTCCCGTAGACCGTCGCCGACGAAGTTGAACGCCAGCACGGATACGATCACGAAGATCGCGGGAATGATGATCCACGGATGGATCGCGATCGTCTGCACGTTCTGTCCCTCGCTGAGCAGGACACCCCAACTCACCACCGGTACCTGAAGCCCCAGTCCCAGGAAGCTCAGGGCGGTCTCTCCCAGGAACATCCGTGGTACCGCCAGCGTCACGTGGACGATGAGGTAACTGAAGAACGACGGGAGGATATGGCGGACGATGATCGAGCCGTCCTTCGATCCGGCGATCGCGGCGGCCTGGACGAAGTCCTCCTCGCGCAGGCTGAGCACCTTGCCGCGCACCACGCGAGCCAATCCGGCCCATCCCACCACGGACAGGATGATGGTGATGGCGAAATAGACGCGCACCTGCGGCCACTCGGCCGGCACCGCTGCCGCCAGCGCCATCCACAACGGCAACGTCGGGATCGACACCAGGAACTCTATGACCCGTTGGATGACGGTATCGATCGCACCCCCGTAGAATCCGGAAATACCGCCCAGCACGCAGCCCAGGATGAAGCTGAGCCCCACACCGATCAGGCCGATCGAGAGCGAGATCCGAGCTGCATGCAACGTGCGGGAGAACAGATCGCGTCCCAGTCGCTCCGTCCCGAACAGGAACAGGTACCCTTCCTTCACGCCGATAAAGTGCAGGTCCGACGGGAACAAACCCCACAACTCGTAAGGATCGCCGCGCACGAACAGGTACAACGGGAACCTGGTGCTCGTGTCCTCCGTATAGATACGCCGCATCGTCTCCGGATCGCGTGAGCGCGTCTGCGCATACACGAAGGGGCGCAGATGGAACACACCATCCGCATCGAAGAAATGGATGCGTTGAGGCGGCGCGTACACGAAGTCCTGGTGGCGCTTCGTCAGGTCCTGGGTGGCGAAGAACTCCGGAAACCCAACGCCGACGACGTAGAGGGCGATGAGGATAGCACCCCCCACCAGCGCCAGTTTGTGCCTGCGGAACCTGCGCCAAACGAGCTGGTACTGAGAGGCGGTGTAGTACCGCTCATCGCCTTTCCCCCTTCGTTCAACCGCCACCTCAACCGCCACTTCAACCGCCACTCGACCGTCCCCGGCGCGCGAAACTCACCCTGGGATCGATCACCAACAGGAGCAGGTCGGAAATGAAGGTACCGACGATCGCCAGAGCGCCCAGAACCAGGACGATCGATCCTGCCAAGTGCGTGTCCTGGCTCAACAGCGCCCCGAACAGCAGCGGCCCCACGGTCGGCAGGCTCAAGACGATGGCGGTAATCGCTCCCCCGGAGATGGTGGCTGGCAGCAGCCAGCCGATCGTGCTGATCACCGGGTTCAGCGCCAGACGTACCGGATACTTGAACAGCAGCGCGGACTCTCCGACTCCCTTGGCGCGCGCGGTGATCACGTACTGACGGCCGAGCTCATCCAGCAATGTGGCGCGCATGACCCGAGCCAGCTCCGCGGTTCCGGCGGTACCGACGATGATCACCGGCACCGGAAGGTGCTTGATCAGGTCGACGACCTTGCCGAGGCTCCAGTCCGCGTTGCGATACTCACGCGAGAACAGCCCAACTACGCTGAGGTCGAAGAGCTGGTGCAGGGTCACCATGAGCACCAGGGCCAGCAGGAAATTGGGAATCGCCAGGCCCGCGAATCCGAGAAAGCTGAATGCGTAGTCGCCGATCGAGTACTGGTGAGTAGCCGAGTAGATGCCGATCAGTATCGCCGCCACGTAGGTGAACAGCAGGGTGGAGACATTCAGCACCACCGTCATCGGGACCCGCTGTTCCAGGAGCCTGATCACGGGCGTCTCCCATTCCGTGGAGAAGCCGAAGTCGCCCCGTAGCGCGTCTCCCGCCCATCGGAAGTAGCGCAGGTACGCCGGCAGATCCAGATAGAACCGCCGCTCGATCTCGGCCAGCTCCTCGCGGGTCGGCGTGATCCCGGTCTCCGCCAGCCGTGCCGCGTAGACGGTCGCGTAATTGCCCGGAGGCAACTCGATGACGACGAAGGCAAGCACCGATAGCCCGAGCAGCATCAGGCACAGGTAGAGGAACCGCCGCGCCGCGTAGGCGATCATCGCTGGAACAATACGGTGCCGGCCGTTGCCGGCCGCACCTCAGTTCCTGAAGAACCAGAGCTCGGCGTTCTCCGCGATCGTCTCCCGATACAGATTGCGCTCCTGCGCGGGCGCGATGTTGCCCAGTCGCTGCGAATAGATGAACGGCACCGGCGCCTGTACGGCACCGATCTCCCACAGGCCGTCGGCCAGCATCCGATAGATCTCCTTGGTGGCGTCGATCGCCTCCTGCCGATCGGGCGTTCCTTCGGGAATCTCGCTCAGTCGGAACAGCTCCTGCACCCACTCGGGCGGCGTCTCTCCCTCCGCACCGCCGGTGTCATACCACGTCGCCCAGAGTCTGCTTGGCGTCAGCCGGGTTACCCAGTAGTCGGTCGGATCGGATCCGTGCTGCTGCCAGACCGTCACCTGGATGTCGTTGGCGAAGAACTTGGGCCAGAAGTTGGCGCCGTTCATGACCTTGATGTCGGTCTTCACGCCGACGGCTTCCCAGTACGCCTTGGTCAGCTCCGCGATCGGCGTGTTCGATGCCAGCAGCTCCGGGTGCTCGATCAGCAGGGATACCGGTTGTCCGTCGTTGCGCAGCCGAACTTCGCCCTTGCCGTCCCACGCCAAGCCCATTTCATCCAGCAAGGCGTTGGCGCCGTCCGGATCGTAATCGGCCCAGGCGGTGTCCATGCCCTCCTCGTAGTAGTCGCTGGTGGGTATCGGCGAAATCTGCGCGGTCCGGCCGAGTCCCAGAAACACCGTCTCGTTGATCTCGTCGCGGTTGATGGCGAGCGACAGTGCGCGGCGAAAACGCACGTCCTGCACGAGCTCCCGCACCGCTTCATCGCTCGTGGTGAGGTTGAACACGATCACGCCGGTCATGTCCTGCCGCGGCGCCAGCAGCATGGTGCGGTAGCCGCCTGCGTTTTCGTTCTCCTTGTAGAGCGTGAAGCTCTCCAGTGTCGGCTCGTACACCTGGAAGTCGGTGTCGCCCTGGATGATCGCCAGGTCCACCACCTCCCGATTCGATACGAACGTACGGTGCACGGTATCGATATAGGGAAGCTGGTTTCCGGCGACGTCGACCATGTAGTAGTACGGGTTGCGCTCCAGGACGTACTCGCCCGCGCTCGGCTCGGCCACCGGCATCCACGGGGAGAAGACCGGCAGGTCGAAGGTCCCTTTGAGGCCGCCGCTGATGAACTGACCGCGCCACCGGCCCGGGTCGACGCTGAGATAGAACCGGCCCCAGTCGCTCGCGCCCTCGAAGCCGGCCTCCTGCATGATCGGCAGCAGCTCGTCCATCGACCGGTAGTCCTGGTGGAACTGCTTCAGAAAGTGGCTCGGGCGTATCGGGTGCTGCCACGCGCCCGGGCGCCAGTCGCCGTTGATCCACCCGGCGTACGGCTTGGCCCACCGCAAGCGCACCGTGGTGTCGTCGACGACGTCCACCTGAATCGGCGCACCGCCCCAGTTCGCTGCCCGGCTCGGGTTGGCGTAGACGTCGGTGTTCAGGAAGTTGTCTTCGAAGCTGTAGCGAATGTCCTCACTGGTAATCGGCACCCCGTCGGACCACTTGATGCCTGGACGGATGTTGAGGGTCAGCGTCCGACCGCCATCGGAGTACTCCCACGACTCGAACACCCCCGGCCGCAGCTCGCCGTTGAAGGGCAGGGTCATATTGGTACCCGGCGCCGGCAGCCGCTCCGCCCAGCGCTCACCGTTGATGTGACGCAGGTTGGTGTCGCCGCCGACCGACCAGTGTGAGTATTGCAGCGTGCCGCCGTATTGCCCGACCTCTTCCCAGGGCACCAGCACCAGCGGGTTGTCCGGCAGTCGCTGCTCAACCGGAGGCAGATCGCCGGCAGCGACCATGGCCTGCAGCATGGGCGACTCCGAGAATTGCAGAGTCCTGCCGGTCAACGCGACGAAGTCGTCGTAATTGTACTTCTCGCCAAACGGAAACTCATCGATCGAAACGCCGGCGGCGGCGCTCTCGGCCGCAGCGTCGCTGTCTTCCTGTCCCGTGGCGCCGGCGGCGAACGCCACCAGCGTGGCCAAGCCGATTACGAGCATCGCGTTGCGCATCATCTGCCCCCTCTGCCCGACCGGGCACTGGAGGCCCGTGATCAGGCTATCCAAGCAGGCTGGCGCGGCCTGTGTGCCGTGTCAAGGATGACTTCGGGCTCCCGTGCTCCTTGACATGCATGCGGTGATGTCCAAGCGTATGGTTGATACGGAGATGGCGTAGGCTCGCGGTCACGGTCGGCGGCGACGTCGCTCTCCGTGGCCGGCTCACGGGCGAAACCCACTGCGTCACGTCCACGGAGGGAATCGTATGTCCGCACTACGCAAGGGACTCGTAGCGTCGCTGGCGTTCCTGTTCGTGGCTGCGGGGCTGTTCGGCAGCCCGCAGTCAGATGCCGCCATGGCGGAGGGTCCGGTCGAGATCACCATGCTGCTGCATGAGTGGCCGAAGGATCCCATCAAGACCGAATGGCCGATATGGGAGGAGATCACGACGCGGGCGAACGTGATCATCGTGCCGCACATCGTGCCGCAGTCGGAGTGGCAGGAAAAGGTACAGGTGCTGTTGAACTCCGGAGATCTCCCCGATCTCCTGCCAACCGTTCGCGCGCCGGACTCCTGGAGGTACGGCCAGGGAGGCGTGCTGCTCAACCTGACCGAGCACGAGGACAAGATCTCCAACTTCACGGCATTGGTCGAGAGATTCGGCTTCGGGGGTGAGGTGGACAACGTGCGCGACGTGAACGGCGACCTGTACGGCATTCCGGCCTTCTCGGAGGTTGCCTTCCAGGGACACGCCTGGATCGTGCGCATGGACCTGGTGGAGAAGCACGGCTTCACGTGGCCGCCGGCGGACCTGGACGCGCTCACGGACATGATGACGACCATCCAGGCAGCGGAGCCGGAGCTCAAGTTCGGATACTCGAACAAGCTCGGCATGGGACTGATGCTGACGCTCTGGGGGCCGCTGTTCGGCGTCATCGGCAACGACAACGACGGCATGATCTATGACTGGGAAGGCGACGGCTGGTACCACGAGCCCACCTCGGACAACTACCGGGCGCTCCTGACGCACCTCAACAGCCTGTACGAGGCCGGCCTGTTCGATCCGGAGATTCCCACCATCGAGGCGACGCAGTGGATGGAGAACGTGGCCAACGGCCAGTACTTCCTGGCCTCGGACTGGTCCGGCAACGCGAACCGCTACACCGAGGGCGGCAAGGCGAACTACGGCGAGAGCTTCAACATGATCCCGGTGCTGCCGCCGACCGGCCCTGCCGGGATGGTGCACAAGGCCAGGAACAGGATGAGCGATTCCCTCATGGTCACCCCGGCGCGCATCGCGGACGATGGCAAGCTGGATGCCGTGCTCGGCTTCATGAACTGGATCTTCAGCGAAGAGGGGATCACCCTGATGACGTGGGGGACCGAGGGCTACACCTACGAGGTGGTCGACGGCAAGACCCGGTTCACGGACGACTTCCTCCTGCCGAGCGGCGACGTCAACATCGACAAGTTCTCCAAGGATACCGGGTACAACATGATATACGGACTCTCCCGGTTCCAGCCGCTCGACAAGCTCCTGTCCTGGAATCTGGGCTCCGGCGGCGCGCGGAAGGACTACTACGACGAGCTGTTCCAGCTCGACATCGTGCCGCCCCAGGATCCGGTGGTGAAGCTGTCGACCGATGACACCGAGGACGCCAACCTCATGATCGGCAGGCTCAAGGGCTACGCCGACGAGATGATCTCCCAGTTCATCTATGGCCGGGCGTCGATCGCAGACGACTGGGATGCCTACGTGGAGGAGGCCAGGAAACTGGGGCGCGACGAGCTGGTCGATCTCTACAACGCGGCCTGGCAAGAAGGGTAGGAGGTATCGCTGGTTCGGCTGAATCGGCGATGCGATTCGGCTGAATCGGCGGTCACGCGGATGAGTAAACGGCCGGAACCGCCGCCCCTGGCGGTTCCGGCCGCTCCTACTCGATCATGACCCATACCACGGAGCAAGACCGAAGACGAGGACCCGCCCTGGCGCGGCAAGGAAGCGGAATCCGCGCGTTGGGCACGGCGGTGCGGCGAGACCGTCTCCTCTATCTGCTGCTGGTCCTGCCGGTGGCGTTCTTCGTGGTCTTTCACTACGTCCCGATGTACGGGCTGAGCCTGGCCTTCCGGCAGTGGGTGCCGGGGGGACCCATGTTCGGCGGCCGCTGGCGCGGCCTGCACTACTTCGAGTCCTTCCTGACCGATCCCACCTTCTGGCGGGCGTTCAGGAACACGATCATGCTGAGCGCGCTGAATCTTCTCATCGGCTTCCCCATTCCGATCGTGTTCGCGCTGCTGCTGGAGGAGGTGCGCAGCCTCCGTTTCAAGAGAGCGGTGCAGACCGTGTCATACCTGCCGCGCTTCGTATCGCTGGTGGTGGTGATCGGACTGACCAAGGAGTTCCTCTCCCCCAACAACGGCCCGGTCGCGGCCCTGTTCACCTACCTGGGGTGGGAGCCCGTCCACTTCCTGGCGGAGCCGGGATGGTTCCGCCCGATCTACATCGGCACGGAGATCTGGCAGTGGACGGGGTGGCAGGCGATCATCTACGTCGCCGCGCTCGCCAACGTGAACGTCGAGCTGTACGAGTCGGCCGCCCTGGACGGCGCGGGCAGGTTCAAGCAGGCGCTGCACGTGAGCCTGCCGCAGATGATGCCGGCGATCGTGATCATCCTGGTCCTGCGCATCGGTCACATACTCGCCATCGGCTTCGAGAAGGTGTTGCTGCTGGACAACCCCCTCATACGGGAGTCGTCCGAGATCATCCAGACCTACGTGTTCCGCATGGGCATCCTGGGCGGCCACTTCAGCTTCTCGACGGCGGTGGGATTCTTCGACGCCGTCGTCGGGCTGATGATGGTGATCGCGGCGAACTGGTTCGCCAGACGATTCTCCGAGACGTCGCTCTGGTAAGGCAGGAGAGCACGGTGGTACACGGCGGCGGCTCGGCCAGGACCTTTCGGGCGTTCAACACGGTGCTGCTGGTGGGCCTGCTGGCCGCCACGATCTATCCGCTCTGGCACGTGCTCATGGTCTCCTTCAGTGACACGCTGGCGGTGATGGGCGGACGGGTGTCGCTGCTTCCCGTGGGCTTCGAGCTGGCAGCGTATGAGAGCATCGTCAGTGAGCCGCGGTTCTGGAGCGGCTACGCGAACACCCTCAGGTACACCGTTTCGGGCGTGCTCATCAGCGTGATGATGACGACCGCCTGCGCCTATGCGCTGTCCAAGAAGCGGTTGAAAGGAAGGACGATCCTGATGGTGTTGATCATCGTCACGATGTTCTTCAACGGCGGCCTGATACCGCGCTACCTGCTGGTGCGGGGACTGGGCCTGTTCGACACGCTGTGGGCGATCGTGCTGCCGATCGCCATCGTGCCGTTCAACATGATCCTCATGCGGGTGTTCTTCGAGCAGCTCCCGGAGAGCCTGGAGGACTCCGCCAAGATCGACGGCGCCAATGACATCCAGGTGCTGCTGCGGGTGTACGCGCCGCTCTCCAAGCCCATCGTCGCCACCATCGCCCTGTTCTACGCGGTCGACTACTGGAACCTCTGGTTTCCGGCCCTGATCTATCTCAACGACCCCAACCTGCACCCGGTCACGCTGTTCCTCAGGAACATCGTCGAGGGCGCGGAGCTCAAGCTCAAGAGCGGCCGGATCGATCTGGACAGCCTGGACGTCTATCGGTATCAGGACGTGATACCCAGGACGTTGAAGTCCGCGACGATCATCCTGGTCGTCGTGCCGATCCTGCTGGTGTACCCCTTCATACAGCGGTACTTCGTCAAGGGGATCATGCTCGGCTCGCTGAAGGGCGGCGCCCTGTAGACGGCGTCCGGTTCATGCGCCGAGGCCGGCCTTCGCGGCGTGGCGCGGGTAGCGCGCCCAGGCGCAGGCCAGGTGCATGAGCAGCTCCCTGGTCAACGCCTCCCTGCGCTCCGCGCAGCGCTCGTCCGCGAACAGGTTGTGCCACTCGTGCGGATCGTGCTCCAGGTCGTACAGCTCGCCGCGCACCTGGTCGGTGTGGTTCATCGCCTGCGAGAGGTCCTCTGCGAAGTACAGGATCAGCTTCCAGCTCTTCGTGCGCCACATGTAGGCCGGAGCGTTCTGCACCGTCTCTCCCCCCACGCCGTGATACTCGGCAAAGCCGCCCCTGCGGCAGGGTGGCTCCAGCAGGCTCCGGCCCGGCAACGCCCGATTGGGGGGCTCACCGGTCACCTGCAGCAGCGTCGGGAGGACGTCGATCAGCTCGGCGTAGCGGTCGTCCACGCTGCCGCGCCGGTCCTCCAGGACCCCGGCGCCGGCGACGATCAGCGGCACGCGCACGCTGCCCTCGTACAGGCAGTACTTGCTGAACAGGTGCAGGCGGTCGCCGAGCATCTCGCCGTGGTCGGAGCAGAAGATGATGAAGGCGTCCTCCAGCTCCCCCGCCTCCTGCAGCCGGCCGAGCACGCGGCCGAACATGTCGTCCACGTACGAGCACATGGCGTAGTAGCGCAGCGTCGTGCGCCTCCGCTCCCGCGGATCCATGTTCGTCCAGTGTTCTCTCAGGTCCATGCGGCCGCTGGTCGGCAGCGGAGCGTGCTCGTGCGGAATGCAGCGCCCGGAAGCTCCTTCCTCCCAAGGCGGCAGCGGCCGATCCGGAATGTCGTCGAGCCGATAGAGATCTTCGTAACCGGCAGGGACGTTGAACCCCGCATGCGGCTGGTCGAAGGAGAGGTAGAGAAACAGCGGCCGCGCCGGATCGCGCTGCTCGTCCAGAAAGCGGAGCGCCTGCGCGGTACCCCACCCTTCGCGATGCTCGCTGCTCGGAACCGCGCTGGTGCGGCCGATGTAGCCGGCCGCGTTCTCCCCTCCGTATCCATAGGGAGCGATCTCCCGCCTGAATCTGGCGAAGCCTTCGGGGTTGTCCTGGTCCATGTGCAGCATTCCCGGTTCCGTGTGCACGCTGTGCTGGCTCTCGGTGTGGGTGCGCACCTCGAACCCGCGCCGCGACGGCCGCGGTCCGCGCGCGCCGGGAATCTCCGCGTACCAGTGGGTCTTGCCGAACCCGGCGGTCTGGTAGCCGAGCCGATGGAGCCGTTGCGGGATGACCGGCAACGGCAACTCCTCGTCGGCGGGGATCATCTGCGCGTTGGCGCGGATTCCGCACTGCGAGCCGTAGAGGCCGGTCATCATCGAGTAGCGGCTCGGTATGCAGCACGGCACGTTGCACACCGCCTGGCTGTAGCGGATCCCCTGCGCCGCGAGCGCGTCGAGGTGCGGCGTCTTGACCGTCGGATTCGCGCAGCCCAGCGCATCCCATCGCTGCTGATCGGTCATGAGAAAGATGATGTTCGGACGCTTGGCGTTCGGCATGGGTGTCCCCCGGTCATTGAGACCCGACGATCCAGCGGACGATCTCCTCGTCGGCGAGGCCGCCCGGCTCGATCCTGAGGTGCTCCGGCTTGCCCAGCGCCTGGTAGAGCCCGGACACCCTGCCGACGGGGAACCGGTCGCCGGCGTTGCAGATGCAGAGCCTCGCCGGAGCGGCCAGCGCCAGCGCAGTGTCCAGACCTCCGGCACGCCGGATGAGCGGGATGAACGCGTGCTCCATCCACTGCCGGTCGTCGTCCGGGTCGAACCCGTCGACATCGACGACGGTGGACGCCGTCGCACCCGCCACGGCCCTGGCAAGCAGGCACCAGATGCCGGCGTCCTTGAAGCCCAGGAGGTCGACCGCGTCCGTACCGACGGCATGCCGGAGGTAGGCGAGCGCCGTCAGGATGTCCTGGATACGCTCCATGGCGACGGTCCGGTTGTAGGTCTGGAAGAAGCGCCGATCCTGCTCCCTGTTCAGCAGCTCGGCCCGGCCGCTGCTGCCCGCCGCGAAGCAGTCGGCGACCAGCACCCGGCGGCCCCGCTCGACGAGCTGCCGCACCAGCGGGGCGCACGAGCCGCTGTCTAGGTCGATCAGTACCTTCGCACCGTCGCCGTGGACCAGCAGGGAGGCTCCCGTCGGCGCCCCGGCGGCCGGCGCGGCCTCCACCGCCGCGACCCGGTCGCCGATCCGGTGCCGGGAGAGCTGCACGGCGTGCACGGCGATGCCGTCGATGCGGCCCCCCTCGACACGGGCGACGGAGAGGTCGCCCGGCTGCGGCAGGGATGCCAGAAGTGCGTGCTCGTAGAGCGGACCCAGCGCATCGCACCAGCTCCTGACGCCTGCGGCATCCCGCGGGGACAGGTCATCGATCGTCCGCACCGCTTCCGACAGCACGTCCCTTCGCAGTGCCTGGTCATCCATGTCCCCCTGCGGACGCTCGGTGCCGTAGAAGACGAGCGCGTCGCGCATCCAGCCTGTCGCGCGCCGCCGGGGCCGCTCCCGCAGGGACCGCGTGTCGTCCGTTCCGAGCAGCCACCTGCCGAACCACTCGTACACGGCTGCCCGGCTCTCGCCGTTGTAGTTGTGGCCGGCGGCGACGTGTACGAAATCCACCTTCTCCGTCGCGCCGAACAGACCATAGATCTCCCTGATCGGAGGAATGGCGAACGTCGGCGCCTCGCGGGTGAAGTCATCGGTCGCCGATGCCAGGAGCAAGGGACGCGGCGCCGCCAGCGCGGCGATCTCGATGTTCGACGTATCGATCCGGAGATTCGGCGCGTTCTCGCAGATGCACCCGCCCTGCATGTTCGGGGACACCATGCACACCGGCGCCGCCGCCGCCACCCGGTCGTCCACGGCCGTCAGCAGGAAGGTCTGGGTGCCGCCGCCGGACGCTCCGGTGCAGCCGATGCGGTCGCCGTCGACCTCGGGGAGGCCCTGCAGGAAGTCGAGGGAGCGAATGCTGTTCCACAACTGCACGCCGGGTGCGTTGATCCCCCAGAGCGCGTCCTCCGGATGGCTCCCCAGGAACATGGAACCGTCCGGCGCGCGCCGGGCGCGGAAGGCATGGTCCACCTGGGAGCTGTCCAGGTATCCCACCATGTCGTACGAGAAGGCGACGTACCCCGCTCGCGCGAAGGTGGCGCACCGCGCCGGCACCGAGCAGGCATCCGAATCCTCCAGCCTGCCGTGCGTCCAGTGTCCGTGCGGACACAGCACGGCCGGGCGCGGCGGCCCCTCCTCCAGCGGCCGGTACAGGTTGCCGGTCACGAAGAACCCGGGCCGGCTCTCGAAGTACACCTTCTCGGTGGCGTACCCGTCGTGCTCCACCCGGCCGAATACCCGGGCGTTCAGCGGCTGCCGCTCCGGCAGGGGCCACAGGCCGCAGCAGCAGAGGATCCGCCGGCGCAGATAGCGGGCTCTCTGCAGCCACTCCTCCCGGTCGGTGCAGGGGGAGAGCTCGAAGTGGGAGTGCTCGTCGAGCACCCTGCCGATACGCGCGTCATCCTGCGCGTTCCCCGCGGCCAGTCGCGTCAGCGGTGCGCCGTCTGCCATGGCTGATGTCCTCCTCGGTGACGGCTCCGCCGCCTCAGTCCCTGAGTCTGGTCTCCCGGATCCAGGTATGGCCAGTCCCGTCTGTGACGATACGCTTGCCGGCGTCTGACCGTGCCGTGTCCATAGTGGGACTGTCCCACCCAGGACCGTCCCGTCAACGGACCGGAACGCCCGGCCCCTGGACGTCTGGCACGTCGATGATTCATGGCTGTGCGCAGTCTGACGCGTCCCCCGGAGTGGCTGCACTACGGCAGGTTCAGCGGTATCTCCACACCGGCCTCCGGTTCGTGATACACGCGGTAGGTTCTCCGCAAGTGGCCGGACACGGTCATTCCCAGGTGAAAGACCGCAGTGCGCGTATGCGGGTTGAATTCGCTGATCGCCGCTATTTCGGTGGTAGGTACCGATGCATCCCGTGTCCCCCCCCATGTGATCAACCAATTGCCGCTATCGAGCAGTGTCACTCCTCCGGTATTGTGGGTATAGCCATGCCCTTCCGGCCGGAGATACTCACGTCGGAATACGGCCTGATGGCCGCTCGATATATCGTATTCAACTACCCGCGTGAACGGTTCCACGTTCTTTCTTGATCCGAGGCAATAGACGCCATTGTCGAACAGCACGACAGTGTCGTCAGAGGTCAGAGTAGCTTGGTGTTGCCCACAGAACTCTCCTGCTCCGTCACCGGATATTTCGAGGTACTCGGTGTGACTATTCCGCGGCGGTTCGGTACCCCCGAGCTTCCACTCGACCGCCCACGCGCCCGATGATCGGTCGATTCTCACCACCTGCGCACAGCCGCGAAACGAAGCGATGATGTCTCCGTCCACGAGTTGCAACGAGTTGATATGAGCATACTCGCCGATGAATATATTCGCTCTGCAATCGGGGTCGATCTTCAGGTAATCCCAGGAGTTCCACTCAAATATCTTGGTTCCTGCGTGTGACACTTCCTGGATCACCGAATCCTCTACCGTCTCTATTCCGTGATCTCCGATGAACTCGCTGAAGTCGCGATCGGCTTCGTGATAGGACACGAAAATGTAGCTGTCGTCCGTGATCAAGAAGTCGTGAGGGTCCAGCGTGAGCGGCTCGACAGGACGCACAGAACGCAGTACTACGAAGCTTGCGTCCAATAATCTACTTTCCGTGGAATCCACTAGAACATATCTTACTCGCTCACCATCGATCAGTGGGCCGGCGGAAAGAGGTTTGAACAGCGTGCTTCTAGGGGAGCGATGGTATCTTGGCACGCCGTTGTAGTCGAGGATCGTGTTGAAATTACTTGGCGTAATGAACAACAACCCGTTCGACGCACCGTCGGTCTTCTTAAGGACCTTGATGTCGGGAAAGTCGGAGGGGATGCAGTGGACGACGTATTGCGTGGTGTCACCGTTGTCGGTCAGCTCGATGGCGACGTCGTGGTCGTCATTCACCGTCACCTGGGCGTCCAGGCTGCCCTTCGACACTTCGTTGTCGGCCGTATCGGCGCGCAGCAACGTCAGTTGGGCGTCGGCCCGCTGCGCCTGCGCGGTCACCTGTAGCGTGGTGGAGCTCGCACAGGTCAACGCGTAGTGACGGATGGCTGCGTCGAAGGCCGGATACATCGTGCCGCCGCCGGTCACCTGCAGCGAGCCCAGCCCCAGCGGCGACGGCTCGGTGATCGTCACGGTGACCGAGGCGGCAGACTCGCTCGCGTAATGGCCGCCGCTGACCGTGTGGTCGATCGTCGCCATGTCACCGGCAGCCGCGTTCTCGTTCGCGGTCACGGTCACCGTCTGCGCGGTCGCCCAGTCGGTCGCCGCGAAGGTCAGCTCCGTCGGGGTAACGGACACGTCCGCGGCGGCCGGAACCGTCGTCACTGCCACCGTCACGGCCGCCATCGGTTGCGAGGTCAGCACTATCGTGTAACTCGCGCTCCCGCCGTCCTCGAGCACGCTCAGCGCCATCGGCTCTACCTGCACGCCGCGCGTGTCGTCGTCGGTGATGGTTCCCGTTCCCGCCGCGGCCGCCAAGGAAGCGTCCTGCGCGCCGCTCAGCGTCACCGTGAAAGTCTCGGTGTCCTCGGCCACTTGGTCGGCCAGGATCGGTACCGCGATCGTGCGCTCCGTGGTCCCCGCCGCGAACGTCAGCAGCCCGCTCGCCTGGGTGTAGTCCGCCCCTGCACGCGCCGTCACGTCGGCCGTCGCGTAGGCCACCGTCACCCGCCGCCCGCTCTGCGGGTCCAGCGTCACGGCAAACCGCATGCTGCCGCCGCCCTCGCCCAGACTGCCGTCCGCGATAGCCACCTGGGGCGGCCAGTCGTCGTCGATGATCGTGCCGGTCGCCGTCGTCCCGCCGGCATCCACGGTCGCGTGCACCACCGCGCCTAGCCTCACCGTGAATTGCTCGGTGTCAGCCTCGTCCAGCGCGTCGTCGGCGACCGGCACAGCGATGGTGTGCACCGTCGTCCCGGCTGCGAACGTCAGCGTGCCGCTCATCTGCGCGTAGTCCGCCCCCGCACGCGCCGTTACGTCCGCCGTCGCATAGCCTAACGTCACCGTCCGCGCGCTCTGCCGATCCAGCGTCACCGCGAACCGCATGCTCCCGCCGCCCTCGCCCAAGCTGCCCTCCGCGATCCGCACCACCGGCGGCGGGTCGTCGTCCTCGATCGTCCCGGTCGCCGCCGCGGTGTCCCCGCCGCCGGCCAGGATCGCGTGCACGGCCCTCGACAGCGTCACCGTCAGCTCCTCGTCCGGCTCGTCCACCGCGTCGTCGCTCACCATGATCTCGATCGTCCGAGCCACCGTCGTACGGGCCGGGAACCTCAGCATGCCGCTCACCTGCGTGTAGTCCGCCCCCGCATGCGCCGTCACGTCCGCCGTCTGGTAGGCCACCGTCACCTCTGCGTCGCTGGCCAGGCTCAGGATCACCGCGAACCGTAACACCCGGGCGCCCTCGGCCGCGTGCGCCGGCGCCACCGCCAGCGACTGGGTGTCGTCCTCGACGATGGTCACCGCGACCGGCGGCGCCGGCGCCCCCGAGTAGTCGCCGCCTTGCACGGTGTGCACCAGTTCCACCGCCACGTCCGCCACCGCGTCCTCATCCTGGGCCGCGGTCACCGTCACCGTCCGCGCCTCCGCCCAGTCGCCGGACGTGAACCGCAGCGTCTCCGGGACTACCGAGACCTCCGCCGCGGACGTCACCAGCATTGTTACCATCGCGGTCGGCTGCGAGGTCAGCGCCACCGTGTAGCTGCCGCTGGCTCCCTCTGTGACCATCAGCGTCGCCGGCCGCACGGTCACCCCGCGCCGGTCGTCGTCGCTGATGGTCCCGGTGGCCGCGGCCACCGCCAGGGCGGCGCCGCTCGGGTCGCTCAGCCGCAGGGTGAAGGTCTCGGCCGGCTCGGCCACAGCGTCGTCGCGCAGCGTCACCACGATGGTCTGCGCCGCGGTCGAGTCGGCCGGGAAGGTGAGGGTGCCGCTCGCCGCGCGGTAGTCGGCGACCGTCGCCGTGCCGTTCTCGGTCGCATAGCGCACGGTCACCGCATCGCCGCTCGCGAAGCTCAGGCTCACCGTGAACGTCAGCGTCCCGTCGGACTCCGCGGCGCTCACGTCCGCGATCGCCAGCGCCGGCGCGGCCACCATTGGTGGCGGGCTCTCAGGCGTATCGTCGGGCTCGTTCCCGTGGGTCTCCCCGCCTGACTGGTCCGGCGGGCCGGGGCTGTCGGGTTCGGATTCGTCGACCGGCTGCGGCATGTGCGGCATCTGGCATCCGGTCGTGGCCAGCATGAGCGACGCCACACAGGCCGCTACAAGCGCAGTCCCAACGGACCGCACCCAAGCAGCTCTCACGTCCACGTCGTCCACGTCGCCGGCGCTCGACCTGCCGGCGAATTTGTGCTATAGGAGCAGGAATCCCTTGGAGCGCCGGAGCGCCGGAGCGCCGGAGCGCCGATCTTATACATCAGGGCCCGGATTGCCTCGTCGCGCTGCCCCTGGACCGGGTTCAGGCACGTTTCGGCCCAGAGTCACTACGCGATGCCGAGTATCTGCGAGCCGGGCCGCCCTCACGTCGGCCAGCACCACCTCGTCCACGTCGGGATGAGCGGCGAACAGCGCCACGAACTTCCTGCCGAACTTGCTGACGCCGCAGATGCCGATCTTGAAGCCCACGCGCCCGCTCCTGTCCGCGGCGGGCCGTCTATGCGCCCACCTGCGGCGGCCAGGCCCAGTCGGCGAACCGGTCGCCGATCGACGCCTGCCCGGCGTCGCCTTCATGTAGCACGATGCGGTAGCGGAAGGTCGCCGTCGCGCCGGCGTCGAGGGTCCAGTCTCCGCACTCCTGATAGCTGGAGCGGAAGTCCGCAAGGCCGAACGGATTGGCGGAAAGCAGGCCGTAGGCGCGGATGTGCCAGAAGGTCGGATAGTGCGGATTGCGCGGGTGATCGAGCACGGCGATGCCCACGGTCCGCGGTGCGCCCTGCGGATCTGCGAGCGTGCCGAAGTAGTCCACCCACGGGGCGCGCTGCCCCCAGCACTCGCCCTCGCCGATGCCGCCGGCCGCGCTGACCATGGTGCCGCCCCGCTTCTCCTTGATCGCCTCCGGGACGCGCAGCGAGACGAGGCCGCCCTCCTTGGTATCGCCGAACAGCACCGCCCCGTGGGCGGCCCGGAAGCCGACCGCGATGTCGATCATCCGCAGCCGCTGCGGCGTGTTCCAGAAGACGAGCGTGCGGTGCTCGTGGACGACGGGGTCGCCGGCGGCGTTCTCCCAGCGCAGCCGTTCGGCGATCCGGCCGAACACCGGACCGCTCTCGACCGAGTCGAGCGCCACCCGCACCTGGCGGCCGTGACCCTCCGACTCGCTCCAGAAGTCGACGCCGTTCACCAGGCCGTGCGCGACCCAGCAGGAGCGGTGATGGACGTGGTCTGTCTCCTCGCCGGCCGCGTCGTCCGCGAGCGGCCACGCGCGCGTCATGGGGATCCCGTACGGACCGGCGATCGGATGCAGCACGGGGCGCACGTCTCCCGGCGTGTACCGGTAGCTGCACCAGGGAGCGCCGCCCACCGAGACGTCGAGGGCTCCGTCCCGCTCGTCGATGGCGACCCCGCCGGCCGCCGGCCCAGCGCTTCCGTCGAGCGTCAACTCGCCCCCGGCATCCAGCCCGGTGACGATGCAGGCAGCGCGGTCGCCGCTCACCTGGCAGGCAGGCGGCGCGGTGCCGTCCGGGGCGTCGAACCAAGTCGGGCAGCAGACGCGGCGATGCGGTCCGGCGCGCAGAATCACTTCACTCATGCGCAGAGGATAACCAACAAACCAGCGCCTTGTCGGGGTCGGCGATCTCGGCAACCGACCGGTACCAGTAGTCCTCCCAGCCCACCTCCGGCAGGCTGGTGAACAGCATCAGGTTGAGCGGATAGGCCTCGCTGTCGGTGCAGCGCCGGAAATCGTCGCGGAACAGGAACACCGGTCTCTCCCACGCGATCGCCAGCCCCAGCTCGACCATCACGCCCTCATCCGGGGGGCAGCCGTTGACCACCGCGAACAGCCCGTCCGCGTCGCGCACGTCGCGCAGGTCGGCCTGGCCGATCCGGTACGCCCAGCCGGCCGTGGTGCGGTCGATCTGGTTGTTGCGCGCGAACGGCTCCCACACGTCCGCTCCCGCGGCGGACAGCGCCTCGACCAGCTCCGCCAGCGGCCCGTCGCGCTGCTGCGCCGAGAACCCGTACGGATTGGCCAGATAGATGCTCTTGCGTTTCACGCGATCCCCCCCAGGAACGCGTCAGCCAAGCTCATGCCGTGTGTGGCGTCAGCAGCCGCACGGAAGGGAAGTAGGTGGTGAATCGCGACTCGTCCGCGGTCGCCAGCGTCCAGCCCATCACCTGAGCGTGGGCACCTATGAAGAAATCGGGCAGCGGTGTCACCGGGGAGTCTTTCCCCGATTCCTGGCGCCGTCGTTCGCGATACCGGTGACCACGTTGGTGTCCAGAAGGGTCACGGCTCTCGCGTCAACCTCCGCAGTCGGTCCCACGACAACTCCATGTTCAGCGGCGATCGAGCTATCGCGTTCAGGCACTCCTCGCGGGTCATCCGCGGGCCCGTGCCAGGCTGTTGGAGTCTGACCAGGAGATAGCGGTCGTCGTCCTGTCTCCGGATGTCGAAGACCTCGCCCGGCTTGGCCGTTCGGATGACGATTCGCTTCTTGGCATCCGCCCGTGCCGTGCTCATGGTGGGATCATCCCACCGCCGCCGGTGACGGTCAATCAGTCCCGTCCGGGCACTCGGTCGGGAATCAGGACTCTGCCAGCCGCTGCAGGCGCAGCACCTCCCGCGCGTGATCGGACAACGAATCCCACAGATCTCGGGGGAAGTGTCCCTCGGTGAACTCGTGCTGCCAGGAGTTGAAGACCCAGGGACGGTTCATCGCCATGCACAGCTCATCGCGGGGATGATCCGAACGATTCGGGGTGCCGCGATGCAGCACGCGGTTGTCGTGCACCCACAGCGCGCCGCGCTTGAGGTTGAGACGTCGCGAGCGGATCGTGGCCCCGTCGTTCGGCCCGCGGCCGAGCAGCTCGTCCAGCTCCGCCGGCAACTCCTCGTCGCCCACGTACTGGGAGCACGGGACCACCTCGAAGCTGCCGTTCTCCTCGCTCGTTTCGACCAGCGGGAACTTCACGCCGACCTGGTAGGTCGGTATGCGGATCCCCGCGAACGGCGAGCTCATGCCGTCGCGATGCCAGCCCTGGTAGTCGGTGCCGGGCAGCGGGATGTTGCTGTCGAAGTGCGGCCAGACGTAGTCCTTGCCCAGAACCGCTTCCAGAAACGCCACCAGCGCCGGGTGCTCGAAGATCTCCGGGTCCACGAACGGCCGGAGGAACGGCACGCGCACGTTGTACCGTCCCCATCCGCGCCGCGGTTTGGGGCCCTGGCGCTCGATGTCGGCATCGCGGATCGGCGTCCACGCCTTTTGGATGCGGTCGAGCGTGGCCTGCGCGATCAGGCCGTCGAAGACCACGAACCCGTTGACCCGGAACTCCATGACCAGGCGGTCGACGTCATAGCCGGCGATGATGCTCATCTCGGTCCTCCCTCATTTCTGAGATTCTCGAACAACGCGAGCTGCCCGTCGCCGGCCGGTCCCGGCCGGCGGCGCCGCCCCGCCTGGCTCGCCTCGCGGAGGGCCGCCTCGATGTCCTCGACGAAGCCGGACAGGCTGTTCTCCATCGTCCGGCCGAACAGCAGGCGCCGCTCCGCATGGGTCAGGACCAGCCGCCGCCGGGCGCGGGTCATGCCGACGTAGAACAGCCGCCGTTCCTCCGCATCGTCCGGATCGGCTTCCCGATGTGCGGGCCGATACGGCAGCAGCCCCTCTTCGCAGCCGACGATGAACACCACCGGGAACTCCAGCCCCTTGGCGGCATGCAGGCTCATCAGAGTCACCCGATCCGCGCGTTCATCATACCGATCGGTCTCGCTCTGCAGCGCCATCGCGGTCAGGAAGTCCCACAGGCGGGTGCCGAAGGGATCGGCGGCGCGCTGCACGCGGGCGATCCGCTCCTGCTCGGCGGCGTCGTACTCCCTGCCCCGCAGCTCGGCCCCGGCCGCGGCCACGGCCCCTACGAGTTCCTCGACGGACGCCGGTCCGGACGTGCCTGTCGCCGACGCGATCCTGGACAGCACCTCCGTCACCGCCGCGTCGCCGGGCGCGCCATGGGCGTCGAGGGCGATCCGCGCCCGATGCGTGCGGCTGTCGGGCGAAAGCGTGAGCCACAGGAGCGACAGTACCGCCCGCACCGGCTGCTGCTCCGCCGTGGCGGCGCCGCCGGTGGTCTGATACGGGATGCCGGAACGGTCGAATGCCTCTTCCAGCAGCTTCGCCTGGGCGTTGAGCCGGTACAGCACGGCGAAGTCCCCGAACGCACGGTGCTCGGCCGGGCCGTCATCATCGACGCGGCCCGAGTCCAGCGAGAAGTAGCTCGTGCCGCCCACCATCCGCTCCACCTGGTGGACGACGAACTCGGCCTCCGCCCGGTCGGTCGGGACGCGGTGCACGTCCACCTTCACCTGTTCGGCGAAGTCGGCGATCAGCGCCGTGGCCCGGCGATCCGGGTTGCGGGCGATCACCTGCGCCGCCGCATCCAGGATCGCCTGCGGCGACCGGTAGTTGCGGGCCAGGTGGAGCTGCCGCGCGCCGGGAAAGTCACGGGCGTACGACAGGAAGTAGCGGTGATCCGCCCCGCGAAAGCCGTAGATCGCCTGGTCCGGATCGCCGATCACGCACAGATTCGCACCGCCCGCCACCAGCAGCCGCAGCAGCCGGTGCTGGGCGGCGTTCACGTCCTGGTACTCGTCCACCGAGATCCAGCGAAATCGCCGCTGCAGGGTCTCCAGAACGGCGGGATGGGCTTCCAGCAGCCGCACGGTGCGGTAGATCAGGTCATCGAAGTCCAGCGCCCCGGCCTCCGCGAGGGCGGCGTCATACCGGCCGCGGATCGCCGGCAGGTCCGGTGTACCGTCTGCGGCGCCGCCGCCGGACGGGTCGACCGCCGGCTCCTCCGTCAAGAGGTTCTTGCCGCTCGAGATCTCCTCCAGCGCCCTGCGGATCTGCCCGGAAGACAGCTCCGGAACGCTCCGCTTCAGCAGCACGCGCCGGTCCTCTTCGTCGGCGATGACGAACGATCTGGGGATGCCGGCCGCCGCGCCGAACTCCCGGAGCACGGCGGCACCGAGCTGATGGAACGTGCCGACGGTGATCCCGAGCGGCCCGTCGTCCCCGAGCGGCCCGGCGAGCCGTTCGCGCATCTCCTCGGCAGCCTTGTTGGTGAAGGTGAGCGCCAGCACCGAGGCCGGCGGGACGCCCCGCGACTCGACCAGATACGCGATGCGTGCGGTCAGCGTGCGGGTCTTGCCGGTGCCCGGCCCGGCGACCACGGCCAGCGGGCCATCGGCGTGCGTCACGGCCGCCCGCTGCGCGGGGTTGAGCCCGTCGAGCCAGCCGGCCGGCAGATTGGGTGCCGATGCGAAGAGGGATCCAGAGTCGTCGGAATCCCGGCCTGCATCTTCGAGGGTGGGATCATCGCCCAGGGGAGCGCAGCCGGTGGCGGCCCGCGCTTGCGCCGCCGGTGACGCTGGTGGCGTCGGCGTCTCGCCGGCGAACATCCCGAGCTGGAACACCGACGCCCGGTCCGCCTCTCCGTCGAACAGGCTGATGACCCCGTACGCGCCGTCGTACCCGCTCTGCGCCCGCACCTCGCCGGCCCGCATGCGGCGGATGCCCTCCACCAGCAGCGCATCGCCGGCCGCGGCGATCTCCTCCAGCGGAAGGTCCTGCAGGATCCTCAGCTCCGGCCCCAGCCGCTTCAGCAGGCGGCGGTACTCCGTCTGCACGCGTTTGGAGTTGGGACCGGCTCCCAGCATCTCGGAGAGCGCCTCCGGCAGCGGGATGAGGCTCGCATAGGGTCCGACGGCATCCGGGCGCGCGCCGTGCGGGCGGTCGGCCAGCTCCTCCATCCGGTGGTAGACGCCGACCGTCACGGGTTTGCCGCAGGCCGAGCAGCGGCCGCCGTGGGCAGTCGTGGTCGCCGGCTCCCAGCAGACCCCGCACTTGCGATGACCGTCCAGGTGGTACTTGCCTTCCTCCGGGAAGAACTCGATCGTGCCGCGGTAGCGGCCACGGTCGCCGCTCGCGAGCGCGCCGAACAGCGCGTCGTAGCTCAGGTCGGTGTCGAACACCGTTGCCTCCCGCGCCAGCTTGGGCGGCGAGTGGGCGTCGGAGCTGGAGATCAGCGTGTAGCGGTCCAGCCAGGAGACGCGCCAGTTCATGGGCGGGTCGGAGGAGAGGCCGGTCTCGACCGCGAAGATGTGCGGGGTCAGGTCGGCGAAGCACTCCTCCACCGAGTCGAAGCCGGACTTGGAGCCCAGGATCGAGAACCACGGCGTCCAGATGTGGGCGGGAATCAGGTGGCAGCGGTCGCCGGTCGCAAGCACGATCTCCAGCAGATCCCGGCTGTCCAGGCCGAGGATCGGCCGTCCGTCCGAACGGATGTTGCCGATCTTCTCCAGCTCCGCCTGGAGGTTCGCGGTGGTCTCGAAGGAGGGGGAGAAGACGATGTTGTGCACCTTGCGGGTGCGGTCGTGCTTCTTGTAGATGTTGCTGATCTCGCCGCCGATCACGAATCGGACGGTCCCCCGACAGGAATCGGGCACCTCGTCCGCCACCGCGGACTCGAGCTCCGGTTTCAGCCGGAACAGCCCCTCCTCGGCCGGATCGAGCTTCTCCCGAACCTCGGCCAGCCAGCCGGGATGGGCGACGTCGCCGGTGGCGACCACCTGCACCCCCTTGAGCTGCGCCCACTTCCACAGGTGCTCCAGCGTCAGGTCCCTGCTGGTGGCGCGCGAGTAGTGGGAGTGGAGATGCAGGTCGGCGACCAGCTTCATGACCCCACCGAAGGGTGGATTACTTCCCGGGGAGGACTCGAACCCCCACAACAAGAACCAGAATCTTGGGTGCTACCAATTACACAACCGGGAACTGTGACACCGAAGCTATCAAGAGCCGGCCGGCCGGTCAACGTAGACGGCGGCCTGGTCCGGCAACGGAGCCGCGCCGCCCCACCCTATCACGGTGGAGCCGACGATGCCGCCGTCCGCCGTCCCCTCGTCCAGGGCGCCGAAGAGCGCGAGCAACGCGGCGTTCAGGTCGTCGTCGATCGAGCAGAGCACCGCGTCGGCCAGCGGCCTGCTCTGCCCACCTCCGGCAAGCCCCCAGTTCGAGACGATGGCGCGCATGCCTTCGCCACGCACCGCCCGCAACCCGTGCGCCGTGAGCGGGCCGGCCCGGAGCAGTACCGTGGTGACGCCCTTGCCGCCGAGGTCCTCCACGAGCCGGCGAATCTCGCCCTCGTCCCGCGTGGAGACCAGCCGGCGGTGATCGATGGTGGCAAGCCCGCCAGCATCGGCGTAGCCCTCCCGAAACGCCGCGATCAGCCTCTCGTCCTGTCCCCACTGACTGATGATTCCGATCGTGCCGGCCGGTTCGATCACCGCCAGCAACTGCCCCGCGAGCCGGTACCCGCCGCCGCGCGCGAAGCGGAGCTCGGTGACGTTCGCGGGCAACCCCGCCGATGCCGCACCGGTTCCCGCTGCACCCGGTCCGGCGTCCTCCAGCCGCAGCGCCACGAACTCCACCGTGGAGAACATCGGCGCGATCTGATGTATCTCCAGCGCCAGCAACGGGCCGACCACCACGCCCCGAAAGGAGCGCTCGTTCAGAATCTCCTCCAGTTCGCGCAGAGGCGTCTCGTCAGACCGCGCGCGGCGCACTTCGAAACGCCGGCCCGCCTGCATCCCCACCGGTGCCAACCGTTCGGCGAGCGAGCCGCCGTCGAGCGCGACCCAAAGCGGCGCCTCCAGGAATACCAGATGGGGAGCGGTCCGCGCGCAACCCGCCAGCGCCGCCGTTACGGCCACCACCATGACCGCCACCGGGCGGGCGCGGCCCCTCATGAGCTGCCGCGCATGGCCCGCAGCGCGACGATCCCCGCGCAGGCGGCCAGCCCGGCGAGGACACCGGCGGGAGCATGAAAGCCGACCGCATACAGGTGCGACACCTCCCCCGCGAACAGCACCGCCGCCACCGCGATCAGCAACGCCGCAAGCGGGCGCTCCCTGCGCGTCCAGGCGAAGGCCAGGACGACGATCGTCGCCGCACGCAGCGTCGGCATGATCAGGAGCTGCATCGGGTTCGGGGGAAGACGGCCGGCGGCGAACTCGGTGGCGGCGAAGAATGCGCTGAAGCCGGACATGGGGGCGAGCACGGCCAGCGCGTCACCACCCACGCCGCGCCGCCGGCCGAACGCGGACGCCAGTCTCAGGACCAGTGCGGCAGCCGCCGCCATCCCTGCCGGCAGCAGATGCCCGGTCGCCGTCAGCCGCACGAACAGCGCCACGGGGCCGTAGGACGAGCCGAACCAGTCGGCGACAACGCCAGCCGCCAGGTATCCCGGCAGCGCCAGCAGCCCGCCGAGCAGGAACCGCCGCCACAGATCGATCGGCACGCAGGGCGACTGCTCGCGAAGCAGCGCGCACGCGGCATAGAACGTCAGCGGCGTCACTGCCAACAGGTACAGGCTCATCCCGGTCGGCTCATTCCCGGTCGGCTCACTCCCACTCGATGGTGGCCGGCGGCTTGCTGGAAACGTCGTACACCACCCGCCCCACCTCCGGGACGGCATTGGTGATGCGCGACGAGATCTCCAGCACATCGTGGGCCGCCATCGGATAGACGTCGGCGGTCATACCGTCTTCCGAGGTGATGGCGCGGATGGCGACCACCGATCCGTAGCGGCGCACGTCGCCCGCAACTCCCACGGACTGGACCGGCAGCAGCACGCAGAACGCCTGCCAGATGGCGTCGTAGAGGCCTCGGCGGTGCAGCTCGTCGATCAGGATACGGTCGGCGGCGCGCAACGTCCGGCACCGCTCCCTGGTGACCTCGCCCAGGATCCGCACCGAGAGGCCCGGTCCGGGAAACGGATGGCGGCCGACCACGCGGGCAGACAGGCCGAGCCGCCGGCCCAGCCGGCGCACCTCGTCCTTGTACAGGTCCGTCAAGGGTTCCACCAGCACACCGGAACTGCGCTTGGCCTCGATCAGGGGCGAGCGCACGTTGTGGTGCGACTTGATCACGTCCGCCTGCGACCCCACCCCCTTGCCCGACTCGATCAGGTCGGTATAGAGCGTTCCTTGCGCGAGAAACGCGTCGGCGACGCCCAGCCGCTCGATCTCGTCCACCGCGACGCGGACGAACTCATCCCCCACGGCCGACCGCTTGCGCTCCGGGTCGGTGATGCCGGCCAGCGCCGCGAAGAAGCGCCTCGACGCGTCCACCGCGTGCAGATTGGTGGCGCCCAGCGCGCGCAGGCTCGCCAGCACCTCCTCGGTTTCCGCGTCGCGCATCAGCCCCGTGTCCACGTACAGCAGGTGTACCTGACCGGGTTCGAGGATCCGCAGCAGCAGGGCCGCCACCACCGCCGAGTCGACCCCGCCGGAGATCAGCGTGACCACCGGCGCGGCACCGACCTGCTGCCGCACGCGGCCGGCGGCCACCTCCAGGAACCGATCCATGTTCCACTCACTTCGCGCCCCGCACACCCCGGCCGCGAAGTTGCGGAGGATCCGAGTGCCGAACTCGCAGTGCGAGACCTCCGGGTGGAACTGCAGGCCGTACGTCCTCGCGCCGTCCTGCATCGCGGCAGGGTGGCCGTTCTCCGAAACCGCCACCGTCGTCATGACCGCCGGCTGTTCGATCACGTCGCTGTGGCTCATCCAGGACACGAACCCGTCCTCGACCCCATCGAACAGCGGGCTGCGCCCGCGGATGTGGATGCGGGACCGCCCATACTCGCGAGTCGCCCCCGCGGCGACCCGCCCGCCGCTGTCGGTGACCAGCCGCTGCAACCCGTAGCAGATCCCCAGGATCGGCACGCCCGTCCCGTGCAGCGAGGGATCCGGCCGCGGCGCCGACGGGTCGTACACCGAGTGCGGCGACCCGGACAGCACGATGCCCTTGACGTCGCGCAGCAGGTCGCCTTCGAGTGGCTCATCGCCGGGCACGATGATGCTGAACACGCCGGCGTCGCGGATGCGCCGGCAGATGAGTTGAGCGGTCTGCCCGCCGAAATCGAGGACCAGAATGGTATCCATGGCGGATCAGCCGGTCCGACCGTCGAGGGCGTGGCGCAGCGTGGCCGCCAGCTCGCGGTGCAAGGCCGCCACGGCGCGCGCCCGCTCGGTGGCCATCCCGCGATACCGTGCGGGGTCGCGCAGCAACTCCGCCGCGCCGGACCCGTCGGGCCCGACGGCAGCCCGTTCCAGCAGCGCCCAGCGCTCGGGGTCGCGCGCGAGAGCCTCCGCCAGGGTACCCCCCGCGACTCGTGCCGAGGCCGCCGCCTGCCGAACCACCTCATGGGCATCGGTCACGCCGGCGCGCGCCAGGGCGATATAGGCAGCCTCCGCCGCTACCGCGTCGCCGCTGAAGCCCACGGCGTCGGCCATGCGGCGCCGGTCGACGTGCAGCGAGCCGACGATACGCAGTGTCCGGTTCACGGCGGCGGTGAAGCCCGCCAGATACTCGCCGACAAAGCGAGCCGACGCGGAATTGGTCAGGTCACGCTGGTGCTCGGAGACCTGATCCATGAAAAAGGTGCCCACCCGCGGCGAGAATGCCTTCCACAGGCTCTTGACGTGCTCGCTGTTCCAGGGATTGCGCTTCTGGGGCATGGTCGAGGAGCCGACCTGCGACGCGCCGAACGACTCGGCCACCTCCGCGATCTCGGTCCGCTGCAGGTTGCGCAGGTCATCGGCCAGGTTGGCCAGCACCCCGAACGCCAGGTTGATCTCCAGCAGCAACCGGACGAGTGGCTCCGCCGGCACGATCTGCGTGGCGTGCGCCGCCGGCTCCAGGCCCAGGTCGGCAAGCACGCGCCGTTCCAGCTCCAGCGGATCGTCCACCAACAGCGCGGTGGCGTTGTACGCGCCAACGGCGCCGGAGAGCTTGCCGGGCAGTGCGTCGGCAGCGTGCAGGATGCGCGGCAGCACGTCGTCGAGGCGCGCCACGAACGACGCGACGGCGAATCCGAAGGTGATCGGCACCGCGTGCTGGCCGTGCGTCCGCCCCACCTGCAGCGTCGCCGCTTCCGCGTCCGCCAGATCAGCCAGTCGATCGGTGAGGTCGAGCAGCAACGGCAACACGACCGATCGGACCGCGCCGCCGATGCGCAGCGCGGTCGCCGTGTCCTGGACGTCGAACGAGGTGGCGCCCAGATGGACCAGGTGGCGGACCGATTCCGGCAGCCGCCGCTGCAGCACGTGCACCACCGCGCGCAGGTTGTGGCGGGTGACCTGCTCCTCGGCGTGTACCTCGGCCGGGTCGACCGCGGCAACGGCCGCGTCGAGCGTCCGCTGCAACTCCTCGCTGCCGCCCGGCGCGTGGCGGACCGCTTCGGGCACCATGCGGACGAGCTGCCGCAGCAGCGCGATCTCCACCCGCGCGTAGCAGCGCACCACCGCCTCCTCGCTCAGAAAGTCGGCCAGATGGTCGAATGGTTCCCGGTTCTCCAGGTAATAGCGATGGTCGAGCGGAGAGAGGTTCCGGAAGATGTTCCGGCTCTCGCCGCTTTCGGCTTCGATGTCTCCTTCAATGCCTCCCTCGATGGCTCCCTCCATGGCTCACTGTGCAAGCGGTTCCGTCGACGTGTCAAAATGGTCCGGTAAAGTGGCCATGCACATGGGGCGATCCTGGCTGCCGTGGCTGCTCGTCGGCTGTGCCGCCGCTGCGCTGACCGGATGCGGCGCCGGCGCCGACTCGGCCGCCGGGACGACGGCCCCGGTGATCGTCGTCGATGCCGGCGCAACCGGCCGTGAGGCTGACCCCGCGAAACCCGAAGGCGTTGCGCCGCCGCGGCCGCCACTGGGGTCCGACCTCGAACGGCTGGCCCTCCTGACCGGGTCGCTGGACGACGACCCCGGCCGGGAGCAGATCGCCGCGTTCCGGGCCGCGGGTTCCGCGGACGGACCGATCCGCGTCGGCGTGATCGACTACCAGGACGACGGCGTGAGCTGGCGCATGATCTGGGAGGCGACCACACAGGCCCTCGACCCCGACACGCTGCAGATCACTCTCACCGACCTGGTCGACGATCCGACTCCGGAGATCGTCGTCCGCGGTACGGCAGGAGCCGACCGGCAGACGCTGGACGCCTACCAGCGGACGCCGGCCTCCCAGAATCCGGCAGGGTATCGGTCGATCGCCCGCATCGCCGTCCACGGCACGTTGGCGATCGACGACACCGGCGGCGAACAGCGGCGCGCGGGCGCCGGCGCGGTCCCTCTCATCGCTCACGTGCAGGCGCCGGAGTCGGCGAGCGGCCTCGATCTGCGGCGCCTCACCTATGGGTGGGATACCGAGCGCGCACAATACGTGCTGCTACGAACCGATCCGGTCACCGCGCCCGCCGGCTCCCAAGAGCCTCTCGCCGCTCTGTACTCCAGCCCCGGCATCGATCCGTATGAAGCGTTCCTGGCCGGCCCCTGGTATCGCGACGACCCGCCGGACACCTCTGGCGCCGGCGGTCCCGGCGAGTTGATCGTCTTCGCGCCGGACGAGCGCCTGATCTCCCTCTATGACGGCCAGATCCTGGAGCAGCTCGAGTGGGTGGCATCACACCGGCCACTCGTCGCGCGTCTGGACGTGTGGAGCCGCAACCTGACGATAGAGGTCATCGCCAAGACATTCGGCATCGAAGCGCAGTCCGCCACGGAGATCCGGGTCGAGGTGCGCGGCCACGATCCGTACGCCCGCAGCGGCGGTACCTATCGGCGGCTGACGCCGGCCGAGCAGGATGAGCTCCTTACGGCCAAGGTGCCGAAACCGGTCGCGGTGCTGAGTGGTCCCTACCGAACGGCCGACGGCCTGTCGCTCGACTTCGTGGGCGACCGGTTCGTCTGGACCGATGGCCAGCAGGTCTTGGAAGGCGGGTTCGCGCTCCGCGGTCGGCTGCTCTCCATGAAAATCGTCGGTCCACTCGGGACCCATCAGGGCTATCTCACCTTCCTGATCGACTACGCGGAGGACTCGTCATCGAGTCGGATCGAGCGCTCGCTGCGGCTGACGCGTGTTGGGCCGGACCCGCCCCCCGCGGGCGTGGACGCAGCGACGGTTCTGTACCTGCACCAGGTGCAGCCGATCACCGATCGGCGTCGGCACGATACGGAATGACGTCGCCGTCATAGCCGATCTCCTGCACGCGTTTCAGCAGCAACTGAGCCGCCTGACGGGTGGCAACCGCGCCGACCAGCACCTGCAGCAGATCGCCGTTCTGCCGCGTGCGTACGGGTAAATCGGCGTCCCGCAGCGCGTTGACCATGTGCTGGGCGTTGATCCGGTCTCTGAACGAGCCTATCCTCAGGGTGAACCGCGGGCCGCCACTGGCCGTCGGCGTGCCCACCGAAATCAGGCCCTGCGGCGGTCGGGCCTGCCCGGCGCTCGACACCGCACCCGGCGCCCCGGCCGCGGTGTCCGGCGTCTGCGGGCTGCCGTCCGGCGTAACCGGCTGCACGCCGGCTTGCGGTGACCGTCCGCTCCCCACGCCGCTCGGGTGCGACGGCCCGGAGACCCGATCCACCGGGGGACGGACCGAGGGGAACGCCGGGAGCGAGGACGGCACCAGCCCTTCGGCCAACCGCGCTGCCACGAACAGCCCGAGCGGCGACGGAAACGGCCGGACCGGTCCACCACCTCCGCGCGGGCTCAGCAGGTCCAGCGCCATCTCCAGCTCCGGCGAGGGGCCCAGCTCGGCGAGGCGATTCAGCCGTTCACCGACGTCCTCGAACGCGCCGGCGTGCACGTCGAGGCGGATGAGCGCGAGGTGGGCCGCTGCTGCGTACGGTCCGTCCGCCGACCGCTGCAGGGAAGCCGAGAACGCGCTCCGGGCGTCTTCGTCCCGGCCGGCGGCGAGGTGCAGGCGCCCGAGCAGCAACGCCGCGCCTGCGTAGTCCGGGTGACCGGTGTCGTCGACGAGCGGCTGCAGGGCCGACTGCGCGCGTTCCAGATCGCCCAGCTCCAGCGCCACGCCCGCCAGGGCGAGCCGATGCGCCGGGGTCGGGGGCACCACGTCGGACTCCAGCAGGACCTGCGCCTGTTGCAGCCGGCCGCGCAACTGCGCGTCCCACGCCGCTTCCAGGTCGGCTGCGGAAGTCCCGCCGGCGCCCAGGGTCAACGCAAGCACCGGGACAAGGAGCCACCGCGCACCTGCCGCCGCCCCGCCGTTCGCCATCCTGTAGGTGAGCCCCCGCCGCTTCCATTGTCGGCGGACGGGAAGCCGCTCTACATCCGGGACTTCAGGCCGCGAAAGAAGCGGTAGATCGACAGTCCGCCGTACGCGATCAAACCCGCTCCAGCCAGTCCCATGACTATGCCCGGAAACCCGCCGATAGCCGCGGAAAGGATGCCGAGGACGCCGGCGCCGGCGACCACCAACCCGGGGCGACGATCCTCCTTGCGCGCGGCGAACGCCAGACCTGCGGCGGTGACCAAGCCGGCGATGACGATCCCGACCACTCCCGGCAACGCCCCCATCACCAACAGCCCGACCCCGCCGGCGGCGGCCGTGAAGCCGGCTACGCCCTGCTTCGACAGCGTCTCACGCGGGACGATGTCATTCATGAGCGTACCTTCATGCTTGGCAATATACTCAAGGGCTGCGGCGTCGGCGAACGGACGCCCCGGCACGCGTACGCGCCGTCACCCGGCCACCCGGCAATCCGACTGGATGCGGTGCCCCAGTCCCGGTATACTCCGGTCCCAGTCTTGAAACGGTTCCTCGTCGCGACGTTCGCCAGCTTGTTCGTCATCGGTCAGGCCGTGCCTCAGGAAGAGTCACAGCCGCTCACCGATACGTACGTCCTGGGCGATCAGATGCTGGCGCTCGGCGCCAGCGTGGTGCTGCCGCTGTTCACCTACCTGCCAGCCGATGAGGTGGGCGGCTCCAATCTCACCGGCACCAACCTGTCGCCGGGGGGCAAGCTGTCACTGAACTGGAACGCGTTTGTCGGTCCGCGGCTGACGGTCGGGGCCGAGGTAGGCGGCATGTTCGCGATCGATCAACACGGCGAGCCGCTGCTGATGGTTCCCGTCACCGCCCGTCTCGGCTACCAGTTCAGCTCGGACCTGTTCGGCCTGGGTCAGTTCGACCTGCCCGTCTTCGTGAACGCAGGCATCGGGTTCATGAAGCTGGCCGACCTGTTCAGCGTGAATCTGGTCCTTCGGCCGGGCGCGTCGGTCTTCTACCGGTATGATCGCAACTGGTCCTTCGGCGGGTCGGTCAGCGTCTGGCTGATGTTCGAACCGATCTGGGGCACACCGACAGCGGGGTCGGGCCCGGGGTTGGCGACGTTCCTGGATATCTCCCCGCAGATCGTCTACCACTTCTGACGCAGATGGCAGCGAACCGGCAACGATCGACCTTGAACGGAACCGGCATCTGGCGCGCGCTCGCGTCGATCTCGGTCATGGCGCTGGCGTTCGCCCTCGCGGGCTGCCAGGGCCCCGTCACCGGTATCTTTCACCACTTGGCGCATCAGCAGCCGACTGTCGATCGAAACCTGGCCAACGACATCACGATCGGCGGAGTCGCGCGCTGGGACGACCGCTATGTGGTAGCCGCGGGCAAACTGTGGTCGCGGCCGGTGGGCACCACGGACAAGCCCGGCGAATGGGTCCCGGTGACGGCCACGTATGACGGCGAGCAGGAAAACGCCGTGCTGCTGCCGTTGGTCCGGTGGAAGCCGGCCAGCGGGCCGCCGTTCCTGCTTGCGGGAGCCCTGTTCGTCGATGACGAACGTGACGAACGTTTCGCGCTGCTCCAGGCGGCCGGCAGTCAGGTCCTGTCCAACGCGATCGCCTGGAGAACGGTAGGCGGCGACGAAGTGGCGGGCCGGGAGGTCATCGGCCTGTTCACGCCCGATGAGGACGAGTCCGTGCTGTTCGTGGTGGTGGCCTACGCCAGGGGAGCGGAGCGCTCCTACAGGCTTCTGAGCGCCACCGGGCGATCCTCGGGGGCACCCCACTTCACCGTCGAGCTTCCCGAGCTCAGCCACCCGGTCGAAGCGGTCGCCACCGACGGAGCCGACACGTACTGGGCCGTCGCCGGCAGCAAACTCTATGCCGGTAAGATCGGCAGTATGGAGGAATGGGCTACCCCGCCGTCGCCGGAGGGCTCCGAAACATTCCGCGGCGTGGTCCACGGAGGCACGGATACGCTGCTGCTCACGGGCAGCGTGGGGACGGTGTGGCGCTCCCCGGATGGGGGCCGGACATGGCCCGATCCGCACGAGATCAGGGTGGAAGACCAAGCCGTTCGCCTGGCGGCAGTGGCCGCCGTGAGCGGGACGGGGCTCATCGGCACCGACGGCTACGGGTACTACACGGCGTCGTTCGACGGCGAGCTCGCGGTGGAACGACTGCCGCTCACCACCGAGGCGATCTACCAGGCATCCATTCTGGGATTCTGGGTGGGGCCCGAGACCGCCGACGGCAGCCGCACGATCCGCACGTTATTCGTGCTCACCGCGGGCGACGGCCTGTGGGCCGCCACGGTGGCAACGGGCGAGCTGCCGGACCGCTGGCAGTTGGAGTAGCCGACTCCCGTCGCCCGGGGCCTGACCGCACCCTCAACGATTCACGCGCACGGTCACCTCGCGGCCGTCGCGCACCACCCGGATGTCGACCGCGCCCTGCTGCCTGGCGTTGATGAGTCGATAGAAACCCCGCAGGTCGCGGACCTCCTCTCCGTCGATGCGGACGATCACGTCCTGCGGTCGCAGACCGGACTCCCCGGCTGCCGTGCCGGGGTTCACCGCGAATACGAACGCACCCGCGTCCGGCAGCGCCGCCTGAGCCTGCTCCGTCAGCGCCTGCATGGACTGCACCCGCACGCCCGGCCAGACCGTTCCGGACTGCGGCTCCTCGGATCCGGGCCAGACCACGACCGCCCGCTCGACGCCGTCGCGCAGCAGCCGGAACCGCGCGGGCTGCCCCGGCTCCAGCGCGACGATGGCGCTGACCAGATCGTCGCGGTCGGCGACCTCCTGTCCGGCGACTGCCAACACCACGTCACCGGGGCGCAAACCGGCCCGCTGGGCCGGCTCCCCGTCGTACAGGTCGAAGAGGACCGCGCCCGAGCGTCCCGGCGTCAGATAGTCGACGATGTCCGGCCCGGCGAGCATTACCCCGAGCCATGCGTAGCGAACGCTTCCGTCCTCGATGAGCTGCTCGATTACCGGTTTGGCGTTGTTGATCGGCAGGGCGAATCCAACTCCCACCCACCGGCTCCCCTGCGCCTGGATCCAGGTGTTGATGCCGACCACGCGGCCGGCAATGTCCACCAGGGCGCCGCCGGAGCTGCCGGGATTCATGTTGGCATCGGTCTGGATGAAGTCGCTGATGTTGCCGACCTCACCGCCGGAACGGCCGACCGCGCTGACGATGCCGAGCGTGAGCGTGGCGTCCAGGCCGAACGGACTGCCGACGGCCAGCACCAGATCGCCGGCCCGCACGCTGTCGGAGTCGCCGAGAATGGCAAGCGGCAGATCGTCCGGCGTACGCACGGCGACCATCGCAAGATCCATGCGGGTGTCGGCTCCCACGACCTCACCCGGAAAGCTGCGCTCGTCGCTGAGCGTCACCACGATCCTCTCCGCATCCCGCACCACGTGGTGATTGGTGAGCACGAAGTGCCGGTCCCCGTCCCGGCGCACCAGCACTCCTGATCCGACCCCCGGCACCGGCATCAGATTCACGCGGGACGGGCGATCCTGTCCGCTCGCCACGGTATCGAGCTTTACCACCGCCGGGGCAACGGTCTCAGCCACGTGTCGCAGGGCCCGCTGCAGGTCGATCAGCGGGGCCGACACCGTGCGAGCATCCGCCAGCGCCGTGCCGGCGGTTGAGGCGCTCGCCGCAGCCGCACTGGTTGTGACCGGGACCTCCTGTGCCCCGAGATTCGCAGCAGCCGCCACCAGGAAAGCCCCAACCGCCACCCGGAAAGCGCCAGCCGCCACCCGGAAAGCCCCAGCCGGCACCAGGAAAGCCCCAGCCGGCAGACTTCCCCAATTCCGGAGCATCCACGGACGGAAGTCGGACCTCACGGGTGCGTGGTCAGGACTTCGGCACGGTCGTGGAGGATCGCAACCGTGTGTTCGAAATGAGCGGCACGCTTGCGGTCGGCGGTGACGACGGTCCATTCGTCGTCGAGCACCTCCACCTCCCACGTGCCCTCCGTGATCATCGGTTCGATCGCCAGTACCATGCCCGGTTTGACGCGAGGGTTGCCTCCGGGGGACGGGTAATTGGGCACCTGCGGGTCCTCGTGCGGGGAGAAGCCTACCCCATGGCCGCAGAACTGGCGCACGACCCCGTACCCCCTGGCGCTTGCGTAGCGGTAGACCGCGTTGGCAACGTCGCGCAGGCGGTTGCCCGGCACCGCCGCGGCAACCGCCTGCTGCAGGCACTCGCGCGTCACCTCCAGCAGCGATGCCATGTTCGGAGCAACGGTCCCGACCGGCAGCGTGAGGGCGGCGTCGCTGAAGCAGCCGCCGCGGTCCACACCGCAGTCGATCCCGACGATGTCGCCGTCCGCCAGCCGCCGCCGGCCGGGGATGCCGTGGATCACCTCCTCGTTGATGGACACGCACAGCGTCGCCGGGTAATCCAGATAACCCAGGAACGCCGGCCGCGCGCCGCTCGCCTCTATGTGCGACCGGGCGATATGGTCGAGCTCGGCTGTGGCGATACCCGGCTCCACCCGTTCGGCGACCAGCCGCAGCGTCTCCGAAAGGATGCGTGCCGATTCGCGAATGCCGGCGATGTCCGCTTCGCTCTTCAGGCGCGTCATCGCAGGCCCATCCGCGTCCGCCGCGCTGCGTGTGCGGCGCGCGCGGCCCGGCAGCCGACACGGCATGCCCGGAACCGAAGAGCGACGGCGACGGCGGCCTCGTGCGGTCATCACGCCTTCCCGAGGGCGTTCACGCCACCCGCTTGCGTACGCCGTCGAGCACGCCGTTGACGAAACGGTAGGAATCGTCGGTGCCGTACCGCTTGGCGATCTCCACCGCCTCGTTGATGACCACGGAAGCCGGCACGTCCCGCTGGTGCAGCAGGCAGTACACGCTCATCCGCAGAATCGCCAGATCGACACGGGAGAGGCGTTCCATGTCCCAATGCTCGAGCTGCCGGTCGATATAGCCGTCGACGTCCTGCAGATTCTCGATACTGCCGGCGACCAGCAGCCTGGCAAAGGCGTAGGACTCGTCGCTCAGCGCGTCGCGGTGGATGGCGTCCATCCACGACAGATCCACCACGTCGGCGACCGAGCCACCGCACAGGTCGTACCGGTACAGGGACTGCACTGCCAGCACGCGAGCGCTGCGGCGGCCGGTCGTATCGGCTCCGCCGGCGACGGGGGCACTGCCGCTCTGCCCGTCACCCATCGCCGCGCTGTCGCCCCGGGTCCTCCCCCCGTCGCGGGTCAGGAGGAACGGCGGGAAGCACCATGGCAGGTCTCCGGATCAACCAACGCAAGACAGCGTTCTCAGGAGCTCTGGATCGGGCAGGTGGCTTCGAGGTTGTCCGCGAAGACCTCAATGTCCGCCCGATCACGCAGTTCCCCGATAACCTCCTGGACAACCTGTTGAGATGTGTTTACTTGGCGTTGGGTCGCGAGCAGGGCAATGATCTCCCCGCGCACCGTCTGCGGCGAGCGCGGCGTCACCGGGTCGTCCAGGGTGAGCAGGCGGGCGGCGATGCGGTCGGCAACCTTGAGGATGTGGAAACCGACGTCGGACTGCACCACCTCACTGGTTTCTCCGACCTGCATGGCAAACACCGTGTTCAGGAACTCTTCGCCCAAGGCCTCCACTACCCTGGCATCGTCCCGGCGGAGATAACGATTGCCGAGCTCGCCACCGCTATAGCGGGAGTTCCCGTCGTCCGAGTACTTCACCACCAGGTCGTCGAACGAAGCGCCGTCGCGCAGTTCCTGCAGCGCCTCCTCCGCGCGATCCCGTGCCTGTTTCACGGCAGCCTCATCCAGACCCAGAGTCCTGAAGTGGATATGGAGCACCAGCGCCATCTTTGGCTGTACGAACTGCTGAATGGTCAGGTCGTAGAAGTCGGTGATCTCCGCCTCCGAAGGCAGCGGGACCGCTTCCAGCCGCCCCGGACGCATCTGCGCCACCAAGCGCTGCGTGACCATCAGCGCGGTGAACCGCTGCCGATACTCTTCCCGCGTCAAGCCGAATTCCCGCTGGATCAGCGCCCCCCACGCGTCATCGGTCAACGGCCGCTCCACGCCAGGCTGTTGTTCGACCTGCCTGCGCCGCTCAACCAACTGCTGGTCGACTTCGGCTTCCGTGGGGACCAGGCGCCGTTCGGCGGCCTCCTGCTCGATCAGGTACTCGTCGACGAGCGCGTCGAGCACCGTCCGGCACTGATTCTGATCCAGCGTATCGCGCCCACTCTGGCGCGCCACCATGCTTGCATACGCCTTGAACTGAGGCGACGAGATGATCTGCGGCTTGTGCAGATGCATGGTCGCCACCGGTCTGGCGATCGACTGCGGCCAGGCCACCCCGGCGCTCATCACCGCGATGCCCGCCACGGCCGCGAGCATGCGGCCGCCGGCCGCGCGCAGCCCGTGCCCGCCATTCCGTTTCAACAGTTCCCTCATGCCCTCAGGATACTACTTCGGCTGTCCGTCATGCCTGCATGACCGGCTCGTGAAGGCCGACCCGCTCCTTGAGCTTCTTCACTCCGGCAATCCTCTCATCCAGCCGCAGCGCCCGCTGCAGATAGCCGCGCGCCGCCTCAAGATCTCCCACCTCGGAATAGATTTCCGCGATGCGCTTGCAGAAGAACGCCGACTCCCGGTCGGACAGGTTGAGATCGATCAACTCCTCGATCCAGCGCACCGAGTCTGCCGTCTCCGCGGTCCCGGCCATCTTGAAGCACGCCACCTCGCGCATGCGTTCGACCACCTCCGCGATGAAGTGGCGGAAGTACGGACGTGTCGCCTCCGCATGGTAGACGCGCAGGTAGTATTCGCAGGCCTTGCCGTACGCGCCGTCACGCTCCAACGCCTCGGCCAGCAGGTACGCGCAGTCCATGAAGTCGTCGTGGTCGAGCAGCGCTGCCAAGTCGGACTCGATGTGCGACTCGAGTTGCCCGAGGGTAGTCAGCGCCTCCCGATCGCGCGAGCGCATCAGATCGTACAGCACCAGCTTGGCCAGGCTCACCGGGTCCGCGCGCGCGCGCAGGAACGATCGGTAGTCGAAGCGACGCCGGCGCAGCGCGTGGCCGTGCAGCCGGTCGTACTCGCTGCGCCGCTCCGGGTCGCCGAGCACGCGGTAGGCGTCGAGCAATAGCCGCATGCGCGACTCCGCCTGATCGTCGTGGAGCAGCGTGAGGTCAGGATGCAGTTCCTTGGCGCGCTGCCGGAAACAGCGCTTGATCCGCTCCTGGGAGTCTTGCGGGTCGGCACCCAAGACTTGATAGTAGTCCTCCACCCGTCACTCCGCCCTCAGGGTAGCCGCGCTCCGCCCACCGGTCAAATTGAGCTGCCGCTCATCGGCGGTTACACTGGATGAGCATATGTTTCCGTTCCTGATCAAGAAGGCCTTCTTCGACATGTGGGACAACCTGTTCCGCATCTTCGCCCTGAACCTGGGATACGTGCTGATCATCAGCGGAACCGGCTTTCTGCTCAGCGCGGTGCCTCCCGCGCAGCTTGCCTACTTCTCGGTTCTGGTGATCGGCTCGGCCGCGCTTTCGGTGTTCACCATGGGCACGGTCGCCATCGCCAGCGAGCTTGCCGACTACAAGACCCCGGAGTGGCGGGTCTTCCTCGACGCCATCCGCGCCCGCTGGCTGCCGGCGGTGCTGCTGGTGGTCATCAACGCGGCGATCTTTCTGTTCCTGCTGGTGATCGCGGTGCCCGTCTACACCCAGTCGACCATCGGACTGGTCGCCCTCGGCCTGCTCGGCTGGGCGGCCGTGTTCTGGCTGCTGTCGCTGCAGGCCTTCTTCCCGCTCATTACGCGGATGACCGATCCGTTCGGGAAGACGCTGCGCAAGTGCTTCACCCTGCTGTTCGACAACACCGGCTTCACGGTAGGCCTGTTCGTCGCGCTGAACGTGTCGGCGCCATACCTGCTCGGCCTGTTCCTGCTACTGTTCCTGGGGGCCCCGACCCGCCTGCTGGCGTTCGGATCGCCGATGCTGCTGCTGCCGGGGCCGGCCGCCGCGGTGCTGCTGCTGACGGTCGCCTTCAAGCTGCGCATGTACAAGTACGACTTCCTGGAGCAGCAGCAGGCCGCAGCCGAGCAGGAGGATGTCGAGCAGGAGGATGTCGAGCAGGCGGGGGGCAGGCGCCGCCGCCGGGTGCGCGTGCCATGGGACGCGCTGCTGGCCGAGGATCGCGAGCAGGTGGGCGTGCGCACGCTGCGCGGGATGATCTTTCCCTGGAAGGAATAGACTCCTCGCGTCCGTTCAGCCGACGCGCAGGTGCGCGCCGATCGCCCGCGCCTCCTCCGGGGACTTCAACACGCCGGAGTTCTTCAGGTACATACCCTCATGCTCCATGGCCCGCATCAGCTTTATCAGGGCACGGCTGGAACCCAGAAACGACTTGGCCACGAACGCATAGCACCGCTTTCCCTGGATCAGCCCGGCGGAACCCAGGAACGGCGTCACGCGGGCCGGTATCTTGCCGGTGATCGAGAGCGATTCGGTCCCCACCACGGTGTACTGGTGGGAGGTCAACTTGGTGTTGACGTCGCGGATGCCGTCGATCACCTCGACCTGATGGCCCTGCGACTCGATGCCTGCCCCCAGGCCGCGAGCGAGCGCCAGCATGCCCTGCCGGTTGCGGTCAGCGAAAAAGACTACTCCCACGCGCATACCCGGAGTGTGCCGCACGGCGGCGGCGTTCGGCTACGCCCCCCGAATGCGCTGCGTCGTCGAGCACGGCTCGAGCGCCGTGCGGGTCGATCGCGACGGGCGACCGCGAGTGCCGTCTGCAGTCGAGTCACCGGTTACCTGCTGTCGCTGCTGTTGCTCCTTGCGGCTCTCGCCCTTGCTGCAGGCTGCCGGCAGCAGCAGCCGGCAGGATTGACGCCGCGTCACGTCGCCGTGCTGAGCGAAGATCAGATCGCGGCTCCCCTGACGCTCGCCGCGGTGGACGACCAGGTACACGTGCTGTTCGCCAGTCTCGACACGTTGACGCTGCAGCTTGCCCAGATCGACCCACACCGCAACCGGCACACCCTTGAAGGCGTCGACGCCGTCGGCATCTACCCAGCCGATCTCACCGCATTCGGGGTGCACGCCTACGCGGTGTATGAAGGCCGGCAGCACGTCGTTTACCTGGACCAGCACCAAGCCGATGCGCTGATCCCGAAGTGGATCTATCGCGACCCGGGCGAGGATGCCTGGTGGGTGATCGCGCCGGTGTTCGAAGGCACACCGCGCGCGCTGCTGGGTCAGGAGTCAGGCGGTCTGCTGCTGGTCACGGCCACCCCCGCAGGCCCGTCCGTCGTGGAGTTGGCCGCGGTTTCCGGATCGGGCAGGCATCGACCCGATGGAATGGCCGATCACCCTCGCCTGGTCTGGCCGCTCGCGTGCGCCGGCCGAGCCTCCTTCGTGGCGGTCGCGACCGACGACGCGCTGGTCTGGCATCGCGGCGACGGGGCGGTCCAGCCGCTGTTGAGCGGTGTCGGCGCTCACTACGCCGCGTGTGCGGACGGGACGGCGCACGTTCTGTGGCACGTACCGTCCACGAGCGAGGTGTTGTTTGCGACCCTGACCGACGACGGGTTGAGTCCCACGACCGCCGTCACGCTGGCGATCGGCACCACGTCGGTGTACTTCCTTCCGCACCGGGATGGTTTCAGCTTCGTCATCGACGAGCTCCCGGCCGCAGACGCCGGCACACAGGGACGTGCTGGTCACCATCGGATCGCTCTGATCCATCCTGACGACGAACCTGGCCAGCAGGGCGGCTATCGCAAGTCGGTGCTGGTCGAGAGGGCCGATCCGCGCGGCTTCTCGGCAGCCCACGTCGATGATCTGCTGGTCATCGTCGAGCGCCGTTCTGGCGAGCGCCAGGAGGCCCCTACCGGTCTGCGGGCCGTGGTCTTCGCGCTCCCGTAGGCCGGCCGCTACGCGGTCTGTCGGATTGGCGCGTTAGCGCGCTATACCCGGGGCGGCGCCCCCGAAGCCGACCGCCGATGGCTCTCGGCGACCTGCAACCGCGCCTCCGAGTGCAGGAGCGCGTGCAGGGCGGCCTCGAACGCCGCACGTTCGCCGGCGCGCTCACGCTCCATGTGCTCGTGCGCGGCCCGGCGCGCTTCACGGGCCCGGTCCAGATCGATCTCGTGGCCATGCTCGGCGCTGTCGGCCAGCACCACCACGTGGTCCGGCTGTACCTCGATGAAGCCGCCGCCGACGGCGATGAACCGGGGCTCCTGACCCGCGATCCTCACCTCCAGCGCTCCGGGCTTGAGAACCGATATCAGCGGCGCGTGGTTCGGCAGGATGCCCAGTACGCCGCTGGCCCCCGGAGCGATGATCATCTCCACCTGCTCGTCGAACGCGCGGCGCTCGGTGGTGATGACCTCCAGGCGCATCGGCACGCTACGCCGCCTTTTCCGGGTGTGGCTGACCCTGCTTCGACCGTTCGATCACCTCGTCGATCGTGCCGGCCATGTAGAAGTGCTGCTCGGCGATGTCGTCCAGCTCGCCTCCCAGGATGCGCGTGAACCCGGCGACGGTGTCGGCCACCTGCACGTAGCGTCCCGGCTGGCCGGTGAACTGCTCGGCCACGAACATCGGCTGTGAGAAGAAGCGCTGCATCTTGCGTGCCCGCGCCACCACCAGCTTGTCGTCCTCCGCCAGCTCGTCGACGCCCAGGATGGCGATGATGTCCTGCAGCTCGTTGTAGCGCTGCAGGACCTGCTGCACGCCGCGCGCCACCTGGTAGTGCTCCTCGCCCACCACGCGCGGCTCCAGCGCGCGGCTGGTCGACGCCAGCGGATCGACCGCCGGGTAGATCCCCATCTCCGTGATCGAGCGCTCCAGGGCGATGGTCGCATCCAGGTGGGCGAAGGTGGTCACCGGCGCCGGATCGGTGTAGTCGTCGGCCGGCACGTACACCGCCTGCATGCTGGTGATCGACCCCCTGGTCGTCGAGGTGATGCGTTCCTGCAGCTCGCCCATCTCGGTCCCCAGGGTCGGCTGATAGCCCACCGCGCTCGGCATGCGGCCGAGCAGCGCCGACACCTCGGCGCCACTCATCACGAAGCGGAAGATGTTGTCGATGAACAGCAGCACGTCGCGCCCGCCGTCGCGGAAGTGCTCGGCCATCGTCAGACCGGTCAGCGCCACGCGCAGGCGCACCCCCGGGGGCTCGTTCATCTGGCCGAACACCATGGCCAGCTTGTCCAGGACGCCCGCCTCCTGCATCTCCTTGTAGAGCTGCGTGCCCTCGCGCGTGCGCTCGCCGACGCCCGCGAACACCGAATAGCCCTCGTGCTCGCGCGCGAGCGACGAGATCAGCTCCTGGATGATGACGGTCTTGCCCACCCCCGCGCCGCCGATGACGCCGACCTTGCCGCCGCGGGTGAACGGCGCGATGAGATCGATCACCTTCATGCCGGTCTCGAAGACCACCTGCTCGGTCACCTGTTCGCTGAACCGCGGCGGCGGACGGTGGATCGGCAGCCGCTCCGCCTCATCGACGGCGGCCCCGCCGTCGATCGGCCGTCCCAGCACGTTGAAGATGCGGCCCAGCACCGGCGGACCGACGGGCGTGGTGATCGGGCCGCCGGTATCCTGGACCGGCTGGCCGCGGCGCACCCCGTCGGTGGCATCCATCGCCACGCACCGCACCTGGTCGTCGCCGAGGTGCTGCTGCACCTCCAGCACCAACGGTTCTCCACCGTTCTGCGCCTGCACGTGCAGGGCGTTATGGATCTCCGGCAGCTCCCCGGATGGGAACTCGACGTCGACGACCGCGCCCATGACCTGGGTGATGGTCCCCGCAGCGCCTTCTGCCATGCTCTCCTCCACTCGGTTCTCCGTTATGACGCCAGCGCCTCGGCCCCGCCGACGATGTCCAGCATTTCCGTGGTGATCGCTTCCTGCCGCGCCTTGTTGTAGGACAGCGTCAACTCGCCGACCAGATCGTCGGCGTTCTGGGTCGCGTTGCGCATCGCCACCATGCGCGCCGAGTGCTCGCTGGCCAGGCTCTCCAGGATCGCCTGGTAGATCTGCAGCTCGGTGAAGCGCGGCACGATGGTGTTCACCAGCTCCTCGTAGCCCTGCTCATAGATGTACGGGTTGGTCTGCTCCGGCGGATCGCCGTGAAGGAACTCGGCCAGCACGCGGCTGCCGGGGTCGCCGGTGCGAACCGGCAGCAACTGGCGGACGACCGGCTCCTGCCGCAGCACGTTGATGAAGTCGCTGTAGGCGATGTAGACGCCGTCGACCTCTTTCGACAGAAACGCGTCGATCGCCACGCCGGCGATCGGCGCCACGTCGGCCTCGTCCGGGCGGGCGGGCAGGTCGACGAATTCGGCCAGAAGCTCGTAGCCGCCACGCAGCAGCAGATCGCGGCCCTTGCGACCGACCGCGATGGTCCTCACCTCGAACGTGCTGTCACGCATGAAGCGTGTCGCGGCGCGAATCACGTTGGCGTTGTAGGCGCCGGCCAGACCGCGGTCGCCGGTGACCACCACCACCGCCGCTGTCCGGGTGGTCGCAGGCTCCGTCAACAACGGGTGATGGTCTCCGCCCACCATGGCGGTCAGATGAGTCAGCACCTCCCACGCCTTGGCTGCGTAGGCGCGGGAAGCCACTGCCTGTTCCTGCGCGCGCTTCATCCGCGACGCCGCCACCATCTCCATGGCCCGCGTCACCTGGGCGATGTTGCGCACGCTGCGGATGCGGCGACGAATCTCGCGGACCGATGCCACGGCGGCTCAAGCCCCGCCCGCCACCTGCCCGGCCGCCGCAGACAGGGCGGTCGGCTGAAAGCGTCCGGCGAACTCTTCCAGGGCAGCGCGCAGCGCCGACTCCACGTCGTCTGTGATCTCGCGGCGCGAGCCGATGGTCGCGCGGATCTCCGGGTGGGTGCTGCCGACGAACTCGACCAGCTCGCGGGCGTAGCGCTGGATGTCGGTGACCGGCACCTGCGCCGCGAAGCCCTCGGTCAGCGCGAAGATGACGATCACCTGCTCCTCCATCGGCACCGGCTCGTACTGCGGCTGCTTCAACAGCTCGGTCAACCGCAGGCCGCGCTCCAACTGGTCGCGGGTCGTCGCATCCAGATCCGATCCGAACTGCGCGAACGCCGCCAGCGACCGGAACTGCGCCAACTCCAGGCGCAGACTGCCAGCCACCTTCTTCATCGCCTTGGTCTGCGCGTCGCCTCCCACCCGCGAGACCGAAATTCCCGCGTTGATGGCCGGACGTTGGCCTGCGTGGAACAGCTCGGTTTCCAGGAAGATCTGGCCGTCGGTGATGGAGATGACGTTGGTCGGTACGTAGGCGGCGACGTCGCCGGCCAGCGTCTCGATCATCGGCAGCGCGGTCAGGGATCCGCCGCCCCGCTCCTCCGACAGGCGTGCCGCCCGCTCCAGCAGCCGCGAGTGCAGGTAGAAGACGTCGCCGGGGTATGCCTCACGGCCGGGCGGCCGGCGCAGCAGCAGCGACACCTGCCGGTACGCCCACGCGTGCTTGCTGAGATCGTCGTAGATGACCAGCGCGTCGCGCCCCTGCTCCATGAAGTATTCACCGATCGCGCAGCCGGCATAGGGGGCGATGTACTGCAGCGGCGCAGGTTCCGCCGCCGAGGCCGCCACCACCACGGTGTGGTCCATCGCGCCGCGCTCCTCCAGCGAGGCGACCACCTGCGCGATCTGCGCCTGGCGCTGGCCAATGGCCACGTAGATGCAGACCAGGTCGCCGCCGCGCTGGTTGAGGATCGTGTCGATCGCGATCGCGGTCTTGCCCGTCTGGCGGTCGCCGATGATCAGCTCGCGCTGCCCGCGGCCGATCGGGATCATGGCGTCGATCGCCTTGATGCCGGTCTGCACCGGCGTATCCACGTTGTCCCGCTCGATCACGCCGGGAGCGATGCGCTCGATCGGGTAGCGCTCCGGCAGGTGCAGGTCGCCCTTGCCGTCGATGGGCGTGCCGACCGCGTCGATGACCCGTCCGATCAGGTCGTCGCCGACCGGCACCGAGGCGATCTGGCCGGTGCTCTTGACCGTGTCCCCTTCCTCGATATGGTCGTAGGGTCCCATGATCACCGCGCCGACCACGTCGCGCTCCAGGTTGAGGGCGATGCCGGGGACCCCCTGGGGAAACTCCAGGAGCTCGGTCGCCATGGCGCCGCTCAGCCCGGAGATGCGGGCGATGCCGTCGCCGACGCTCATCACCGTGCCGACCTCGCGCCGCTCCAGCGGCGGCTCGAACCCTTCGATCTGGCGGCGCAACTGCCGCGTTATATCATCGAGTTGTATCGCCATCGACTCGTTCAATCCCCTCCGTTCATTTGGCCCGTCCGTTCATTTGGCCCGTCCGCTCAATTGGTCCGCCGCAACGTGCTGTCAAGCTCGCGCAGCCGCGCGGCGACGCTGCCGTCGATCACCTCGTCCCCGACTCGGATGAGCAGCCCGCCGATCAACTGCGAGTCGACCTCGTAGCGGATCTGCACATCCTGCCCGTACCGTCCTCTGATCGACCCCTCGACCTGCAGCCGGGTCGCCGTATCCAACTCGACGGCGCTCGTCACGGTCGCCCGCTGAGCCGTGGCCATCCGCCCCAGTATGGCGACCACACGCGGCAGCAGCTCCACGTCGCCGTTGGACTGCAGTGTGTCAACGAACGCGCTCGCGTACCGCTCGGCGAGCTCTCCCGGATTCACTCATCCCCACCGATGTCGGCCTCATGGATGTCGACCAGGACGCGATCCACGAGCGCCCGATGGGCGGCCGGATCCACCGCTTCCGCGATCACCTTGCGGGCGATCAGCAGCGCCAGCTCGCCGGCCTCGCGCCGGAGGGCTTCGGTCACCTGCTCGCCCTCGCGCTCCGCTTCCTCGCGGGCGCGTGCCTTGATCTGCTCCGCCTCCTGGCGCGCGGACTGCAGCACGTCGCCGCGCATGCGCTCGGTCGCTTCCGCGGCCGCGCGCGCCTCCTGCTGCGCCTCCTCGCGGGCGGCGGCCAGCTCGCGCTCGAACGCGACGCGCTGGCCTTCGGCTTCCTTCTGCGCGCGTTCGGCCGCCTCCAGCCCGTCGGCGATCTTCTGCTGGCGGCGGGCAAGCATCGCCTTGACCGGCTTGTACAGGAACAGCCTCAACAGCACGACCAACGCGATGAAGTTCACCGCGTAGAGGACCAGTTGGAACGGCGCGATTCCGAGCGCTTCCATCTCCTACGAACCCATCCTCAGGGCTGCTACACCACGAAAAGGATGATGAGCGTGATGACCAGCGCGTAGATCGCCACGGACTCCGCGAACGCCATGCCGACCAGCATGTTGGTACGAATGATCCCGTGCGCTTCCGGGTTGCGTCCCAGCGACTGCATGGCGCCGAGTGCGGTGATACCGATAGCGATGCCGGGGCCGAGCGCGCCGACGCCGATGGCCAGAGCGGCGGCCAGATACCGGAATGTCTCTGCTGTGAGCTCCATGGATGCAGAAGCTACCAGACACACCCGGCGAAGCCAAGCCGCCGCGCGCGGCTTGGCCGACTCCCGGAAGCGATCAGTGCTGGCGCTCGCCCGCGGCGATCGAGAAGAACACCAGGGCCAGCAGGAAGAAGACGCTCGCCTGGATCAGGCCCACGAAGATCTCCAGGCCGAAGAAGACGACCACCAGACCGAGCGGCACCAGGCTGGAGATCACGATCAGCACCACCTCTCCCGCGAACACATTGCCGAACAGCCGGAACGAGAAGGAGGCGATGCGCGCCAGCTCGCTGATCCCCTCCAGCACGCCGACGAACAGCTCGATCGCCCAAGTGACGAAGCCCTTGCGGCGCAGCCCGCCCAGTGGCAGGAATGTGGACAGGTAGCGTGCGCCGTGCGACCGCAGGCCGAACCATTGAGTCAGGATCACGGTGATCAGCGCCAGTGCCAGGGTCATGTTGAGATCGGACGAGGGGGCGCGCAGGAACGGCACGATCAGCACGTGGTCGGCATGGTGGCCGCCGACCGCGGCGGCGTCATGCGTCCCCCCGTGCAGCGGCTCCAGGTCCTCGAAATCGCCGCCGATCAGCACCACGCGCGGGATGCCGAACCTCTCCGCATCGGCAGCGATGCCGTCCTCCGATGTCGAGTGGGCCGGCCCGATCGCTCCCAGGAACGGGGTGAGCAGACTGAACATGTTCACGACGACCAGGTACAGGAAGATGGTGGCGACGATCGGGAAGAAGGTCTCCGCCCAGCGCTTGGGGGCGGCATCCTTGACCAGGTTGTCGAGTCCCTCGATGACGCTCTCCACCACGTTCTGGAGGCCGCCCGGACGTTCCTGCAGGCGCCGGCCCAGAAAGAACGAGAAGATCACGAGCGCCGCCGACAGCATGAACGACGTCAGCAAGGCATTGGTGACGACCGGACCGAGCCCGATCGGCTCCGCCGCCACCGAGATCGCGGCCATGTCGGACGGGAAGATCACGAATCCGACGGCGACCACGGCGACCACCGCCAGGACGATCAGGAGCGGCTTCACTGCCCGGATCCGCCCCCGCTGCTGGTGCCGCCTTCGTCCGTGTCACCGGCCTCCACGTTCCCGACGGTACCTTCCGAAGCCGCCTGTCCCGATGCGGCGGCATCGGCGCCCTCGGACTGCGGCGCGTCGGTAACCTCGGTCGCGGTCGCCGGCCGCACCCACCACTGGCCCTCTTCCGCCTCAAACTGCGATTGCAGCCGCGCCCGTTCCAGGAAATCGTCCCGATCGGGCGTCCGGTTCAGCCATGCCAGCGCTAACGCGGCGACCAAGAACACGGCCCCCAGAGTCGACGTGAACTTCGTCAACACGTTGCCGGTCCGCGAACCGAACGGCGAGGAGCTTTCCCCGCCACCGAACATGCCGCCGATGCCCTGCCCCTGATCGTCCTGAATGAGGACGATGAGGACCAGCAGCACCGCGCTGATGATGAAAACGACCAGTATCAGTATCCCGGCAAGCGCCATTCCGCATCCATTATAAGGGTATGAGGGCCGCGAACGAAGTCGCGTCCAGCGACGCGCCGCCGACCAGCAGGCCGTCGACGCCCTCCTGCGCCAGCAGCGAGGCGGCGTTCTCCGGTTTCACCGAGCCGCCGTACTGGATGATCAGCGCTTGCGCGGCCGCGGGGCCGGCTACCGCCGCCACCGTCGCACGAATGTGGGCATGCATGCCGCGCGCATCTTCGGGGGTCGCCGTGCGGCCGGTGCCGATCGCCCAGACCGGTTCGTAGGCCACCTGCGGCGACATCCGGCCGAGGTCCACCTGCGATACCACCGCGCTGACTTGCCGCTCCACGATTTCCTCTGCGCGGCCGGCGTCGCGTTCCTCACCGGTCTCGCCCACGCACAGGGTCACCTGCAGGCCCGCTTCGCAGGCACGCCGCACCTTCTCCACCACCACGGCGTCGGTCTCTCCCAGGCCGTGGCGCCGCTCCGAATGGCCGACGATGACCAGTCGCACGCCGGCGTCGACCAGCATCGCCGCCGACACCTCGCCGGTGTAGGCTCCCTCGCGCGCCGCCGCCACGTCCTGCGCGGCCAGCAGCACGCCCGATCCGCGAATCGCGTCGCGCACCACGTCGATCGCGGTGTACGGCGGCGCCAGCGCCACGCGCACGCCGGCGCCGGGGCGCGCCCCGTCCAGCGCCCGCACCACGCCGGCTGCCAGCTCGCGCGCGGATGCACGCAGAAGGCTCATCTTCCAGTTGCCGGTGATCAGCACGCTCCGTTCGCTCACGCTACTCCCCTCGTCAGATTCAGCCACCGAGCGCCGCTACGCCCGGCAGCGTACGGCCTTCGAGCAGTTCCAGCGACGCGCCGCCGCCGGTCGAGACGTGGTCGATGCCGGCGTCGATGCCGAGCGCCTGCAGGGCGGCGACCGAGTCACCGCCGCCGACCACGGTGTGGGCGGGGCTGTCGACCACCGCCTGCGCGACCGCCAGCGTGCCCCGCCGGAACCGATCGATCTCGGCGACGCCCATGGGACCGTTCCAGAGGACGGTGCCGGCCGAGGCGATCCGGTCCCGGAACGCGCGTGCGGTCCGCGGGCCGATGTCCACGCCGGCCAACCCGTCCGGGATCTCCGGCGCGGCGATCGCGATCGCGCGCGCGGCCGCCGCCGTATCGATCGGGCGAGCGGCGGCGACATGATCCGTCGGCAACAGCACCGGTAGGCGGCGGGCGGCCGCGGCATCGAGCAGCTCCCTGGCGATCGGCACCGCGTCCTCCTCCATGAGCGAGGCGCCGACCTCTACCCCCTGTGCGGCCAGCAGCGTGTAGGCCATGCCGCCGCCGATCAGAATGGCATCGACCCGCTCCAGGAGGTTGTGCAGCACGCCGATCTTGGAGGAGATCTTGGCGCCGCCGACCACCAGCACGAACGGCGTGGCCGGCGAGACCAGCAGCCTGCCGAGCTCCCCCACCTCGCGCTGCATCAGCAGCCCCGCGCCCTTCGCATGCGGCGGCAGGCAGTCGGGCACCCCGACGGTGGAGGCGTGCGCGCGATGCGCGGCCCCAAACGCGTCGTTGACGTAGACCTGCCCGAGCTTCGCCAGCCGGGCCGCGAAGCGGTCGTCGTTGGCCTCCTCGCCGGCATGGAAGCGTACGTTCTCGAGCATCAGAATCTCGCCCGCGCCGAGCCGTGCGGCCGCCTCCTCGACGCCGCTCCCCACGCAATCGTCGATCTCGTGGACCGGCACCGGGAGCATCTCGCCAAGCCGCCTGGCCACCGGCCGCATGCGCAACGCCGCCCGCCGGGCGCCTGCCGGGCGGCCCAGATGGCTCATCAGGACCAGCCGCGCGCCGCGGTGCTCCAGCACCGCCCGGATCGTCGGCAGCGTCGCGCGGATGCGCGCGTCGTCGGCGACCCGCCCCTCGGCAAGAGGGACGTTGAAGTCCACACGCATGAGCACCGTCCGCTCCCGCAAATCCAGCTCCCCGAGAGTACGCATGGGCACCGTCGCGTCGCTCACGCCTAGCTATCCGGCTGCGCTTCGCCGTCCGGTTCCCGGCGGAGGACGATCTTCACCCGCGTGATGCGGCGGCCCTCCATCCCGTGGATCACGAAATCGGCACCACCGTAGCGCTTGGTTTCGTAGATCACCGGGATCTTCCCGAACAGGTCGAAGACGAACCCGCCGAGCGTGTCGAACTCGTCGGCCGGCAGCGCCAGCGTCAGTCCGTAGTCGTCGAGCTCGTCCAGACGAACGCGCCCGTCGCACAGGTAGACCCCCGCGCCCAGCGTGAGGACCTCCTCGCTCTCATTGTCGTACTCGTCCTGTATGTCGCCGACAATCTCCTCCAGCACGTCCTCAAGACAGACGATCCCGGAGGTGCCGCCATACTCGTCCATGACGATCGCCATATGAACCCTGCGGCGCTGGAACTCGTGCAGCAGCTCGTCGACGCGCTTGCTCTCCGGCACGAAGTACGGCTTGCGCATCGCCTTGCCGGCGTTCAACTTCTGGCCGTTGCCGACGACCTGACTGAGCAGGTCCTTCGCGTACAGCACGCCGATCACGTCGTCGACGGTCTTATGGTACACCGGCAACCGGGAGTGACCGCTCTCCGCGATGGTGTCCAGCAACTCGTCGGGCTCGGCATCCACCGGCACGAACACGACGTCCGGGCGCGGCACCATGATGTCCTTGACAGTCGTCGAGGAGAGCTGCACCACGCCGTCGATCATCTCCCGCGCGTGCGGTCCCAGTGCTTCGAGCCTGCGCTCCTCCTCGGAGGGTTTGCGCAGCAGGCGGTCCAGGAAATTCATGACAGCCGCTCCAGGAGCCGATGCTGCTCGCGCAGCATCGGCTCATCGGCGACCTCGCCGTCGCCGTGCTCGCGGCCCAGCAGGTGCAGGATGCCGTGCAGCAGCAGTTCGCGGAGCTCTGCGGACTCCGGGACGCTCCGGCCGCGCGCCTGCCGGCGGGCGGTGTCAAGCGAGATGACCACGTCGCCCAGGACCGGGCCGTGGCCGACGGTCCGTAGGTGGCCGACGGTCCGGCGGTCCTGCTCGAAGGACAGCACGTCGGTCGGCGCGTCGATGCCGCGGAAACGGAGATTCAGGTCGCGGATGAAGCGGTCGTCGCACAGCAGCACCGACAGCTCGGCAGACCTGCGGCCCAGCGCGTCCAGCGCGTCCAGCGCGAAGCGAGCGAGCGCTGCGCTGTCTGTGTGAGCCGGCGCACGCACATGCTCGGCCACGCCGACATCGACACGCGCGGCGCCGCGGGCGGCCGACGAGTCGGGCGACGAGTCGGTACTCGGAGGTTGCTCGGGGTCTTCCATCATAGAGGCGGGCGCCATCATTGAGGCGAACGGTCCGCATCGGCCGGCGCCGTTTCGTAGGCTTGCACGATCTTGCGCACCAGCGGATGACGTACCACGTCTTCCCTGTCGAAGTAAATAAACCCTATTTCGCCGACGTGTGCCAATAGCTCCGTGATCTGCAGCAACCCGCTGTCCCGGCGGCGGGGCAGGTCGATCTGCGTGATGTCCCCGGTGATCACGATGCGCGAGCCTTCGCCCATGCGCGTCAGGAACATCTTCATCTGCTCGCGCGTGGTATTCTGCGCCTCGTCCAGGATGACGTACGCGTCGGCGAGCGTGCGGCCGCGCATGTAGGCCAGCGGAGCCACCTCGATGGTGCCGGCCTGTTCCATGCGGCGCAGCACGTCGGCCGGCAGCAACGCCTGCATGGCGTCGTACAGCGGGCGCAGGTAGGGCTCGATCTTGTGCTCCAGGTCTCCCGGCAGGTAGCCCAGGCTCTCACCGGCCTCCACCACCGGCCGGGTGATGACCATGCGGCGCAGTTGGCGGCTGCTCACCGCCCGCAGCGCGTCGGCCACCGCCAGGTAGGTCTTGCCGGTACCGGCCGGGCCCACGGCGACCACCAGGTCGCGCTTGGCCAGCAGGTCCAGGTAGCGCATCTGATTGGCGCCGCGGGGCGCCACCTGCCGCAGCCCCTTGGGGATGGACAGATGCCGGTCCGGGACGGCTGCGGCCGCCGGCTCTTCCATGCGCCGGTAGATCGAGCGGATCACTTCCGGCCCCGGCTCCAGCCCGAGCCGGGCGCGGTCGCGCAATTCGCCGAGCAGGGCCGCGAACGCCTTGCGGGTAGCCGAGTCGTCAGTCGCGAGCATGATGCGATTGCCCTGCGAGTAGACCGGGCTGTTCAGCAGCTCTTCCAGGACCCGCAGGTTGCGATCGTTGGCTCCGCAGACGTCACTCAGGACACCGGCGTCCTCCAGGACGACTGCGAGCGGTTTCCCCATATGGTGGCGACCGGAATCGTAGTGTCAGCGTTCATCAATGTCGATACCCTGGCGATCGATGCGGAAGCTTGAGTACAGCTCCGGGATCGGCACCCAGCGAACCTCCACCGACAGGGCCGGAGTCCAGACGATGCGCGGTTCCTCCCGGCCGGTGTCCGGATTGAGCTCCGTATGCTGCTCCGGCCGGCCCTGGTAGGCCAGGGACAGGTTCCAGTCGCCCAGCCGGTGCAGCGCCTCGATCCGCAGCGACTCCAGCTTGAACGCCGATGCGATCCGGTCGTCGGGATTCAGGAAATTGAACGACCGCGCCAGATCGACGATCGGGTTGACCCACCGCTCGCCGGCCCGCTCGGCAGTCTGGGGAAGATACCGGTACAGGTGACGATTGACCGAGGTCGACGTGAACGCGAGGTCCAGGAAGCGGTAGATCTGCACGCCCAGCCGCAGATCGAAGGACAAGGAGTTGTCGCGTACGTACGCCTCCGGATCCACCGCCAGCCGGGTCTGTACTCCGGCATTCAGCCGTATCCGGTTCTTCCAGGACGCGATCGTCCCGGTATCCAGCCGGTAGCCGAGTGCCAGTTGCGTGGCGCGCAGGCTCGGCCGGGCATCGGGGAGCGGATCGCCGAACGGATCGAGTGGCTCGCGGACCGCCGCGGTTACCGTACCGGTCAACCCGTACGCGTTTGCCCGGGTGCTCAGACGCTCCAGGCTCTGCCGCTCGTCCAGCCGAAACGACTGGGACACCGACGCGTTCTGACCGATGCGCAGTGTGCCGCGGCCATCCACCGGGGTGGGCTTCAGCTGCCCGGCATCGGCTCCCTCCTCCCGCTCGGCGACGCCGCCGCGCAGCGTCATCGAGAACGGCCCGACATCCGCTTCCAGGCGGCCGTCGGCGGCCAGCCGGCGTGGCGGCAGATCGACCCCCGCGCCCACACGGGTGCGGAGGTCGGTGACGGCGAACACCAGGTCCGCGGACGCGCGATGCGATCGGACCCCGTCCCGGTCCCAGGCCGGACCCCGTTCCAGGGGATCGCCGGTGTCGGGATCCAACCGCAGGTCGTGGAGCGCGAGCCCCAGCCCGTAGGACAGGCTTGATCCGGAGAGCGCAGGCACCGACAGCAGCGGCCGCAGGCTAAAGGTGTTGTTCAACCGCAGCAGCGCGCTGGTTCTGCTCAGGTCGGACCGCTTCAGCCGTTCGGAAAGTTCCGGCTCGATGCTGTCCGCCTGCCGCGTATGCACCTGGTAGCTCGCCGTCTCGACGAGCGCGCCGTTCAGACCGATGAGGCGGTCCGCCGCGGTGGCGGAGTAGGTGATCTGTCCGGTGGCTCGCGTATCGACGCGCGTATGGAGGATGTCCAGGTCAATCCTGTCACGCGTGACGACCGGGCCGTCATCGAACCGATGATCGACCGACACGATCGGGCGCACCGAGTAGCCGATGTCGCCTGAGAGTCCGCCGCCGTCAGCTCCCCAGCGGAACAGCGATCCGGCGGCGACCGCCGCGACCGCCGGCAGCGTCAGCGTCTCCGGATAGTAGAAGCGGCGCGTCGGCGAGGCTGCCTGCAGCCGGGCCAGCGCGGACTGCCCGCCGGCCGCTAGCGGCTCGGTGCGGCTTCGCCACAGCCATCTGGCGGACAGCGTGGGCAACGTCAGCGTCCGCAATGCCGGCATCGCGACCAGCGGATGCAGCACGAGGTCGCCCCCGAGCCGCCACTCCAGCCGATCGCGTGGGGGCGGCGGGATCAACGGGCCCTGCGGCAAGCCGAGCAGTCCGCCGGTCGGCAGGTCGTGGGCTCGGCTCAGGAAGTCGGTGGTGAACCCGGGATCGGAGAACAGCTCGAAGCTCCCCTGCAGTGAGCCGAGCGGGCCGCGGCGCGCGACCTCCATCTCCAGCCCGTAGCGCAACGGCAACGCGGCGCCCAGGATCGTGGTGGTGTCCCAGTGCGAGACCAGTTCGCCGTCCGCGCCCTGCAGGTACGGCGTGTAGCCGACGCCCGGCCGGGGATCATCGACCAGCGCCCGCGAGGCGGCGACGCCCGCGAACAGCGACACGCCGCCGAACCGCCCCTGCACCCCGGCGAATACGCCGAGCCGGGTATAGAGGTCCACCATCAGCGCCAACGCATCGGCATCCGCTTGCGCCGATCCGGCGGCTGCACGCGCCGGCAGCAGGAACAGCCCGCGGCGTTCATCCGCGTAGTCGGCCGCGCGGGAGCTGCGCTGCACGAATGACAGCGAGGTGCCGTCGGGCGGCTTGCTGCCCATCAGGTACGTGGTAGTCTGCAGATAGGTGCCTTCGCGGCTGCGCTGCCCGATCGCCGGGTGAAACAGGAGCCTGCCACCCGGCCGAAGAAAGTACGGCAGGTACAGCACCGGCACCTCGCCGATGTGCAGGAACGCGTTGCGCACGGCCCACTCTTCCGGGGCCAGGATCCACAGCCGCTCCGCTTCGATACGGTAGTTGGGGGCATCCGGGTTCTCCGACGACGTGACGGTTGCCTCCTCCAGCACTACCGTGTCGTCGTCCCGCCGCGTAATCGCCTGCCCGGAGTAGGTGTAGGTCAGCTCCGTCTCTTCGACAAGCTGGTCGATACGGCTCGAACCGCCGTAGAAGATCCCGTCCCACCGCTCGGTATCGACGGACAGGCTCTCGCCACGGAACTCCTCCGTGCCGTCCTCGGTCACCACCGTGTAGACCACTCCACCGGATGCGGTGAGGCTGCTGCGCTCTTTTTGGTAGGTGATCCGGTCCGCCCGGATCCGATGAAGGGCGCCGGTGTCCCGGTCCACGGCGGAGACGGAAACCTCGCCCGCCAGCACCATCGTGGTGTGGCCGCGCTCGTCGGAGCGGTAGCGGGCCGAGCGCGCCGACTCCACCGAGATCTCGTCGACCGGGTCGATCTCGTCGACCGGATCGATCTCGTCGACCGGGTCGATCTCGCTACCCGAGTCGTCCGCGGGCGCCTCATCCGGTCGGGGCAGCCCGTAGTGAGCGCGCAACCGTTGCTGTAGTGCGGCCCGCTCACCGCCGTCCGGCAGACCGAGCTGACGCAGCCACGCGGCGAGCTCGTCGGCACTGGCGGTGTCGACGTCGACCGGCAGGGTCTGCGCGAATAGCGGATCGTCGCTGACGGGTGGCGGGCTCTGACCGACCACCGTCGCCGCCACGGATGCCGCCAGCAGCATCGCCGGCCAACGGACAGCCGGCCAGCGGACAGCCGGCCAGCGGACAGCCGGCCAGCGTGCCTTCACAGCACCTCCCGCAGATAGCGGCCGGTGTGGCTGCCCTCGTGGCGGGCTACCTGCTCCGGGGTACCGGCGGCGACCAGGTCGCCGCCATCCATGCCGCCTTCCGGCCCCAGATCGATGACGTGATCGGCCTGCTTGATCACGTCCAGGTGATGCTCGATGACCACGACGGTGTTGCCCTTGTCGACCAGCCGCTGCAGCACGGCCAGGAGCTGCCTCACGTCGACGAAGTGGAGCCCGGTCGTCGGCTCGTCGAGCAGGTACACGGTGCGGCCGGTGTCGCGGCGCGAGAGCTCCAGGGACAGCTTCACGCGCTGTGCCTCGCCGCCGGAGAGGGTCAGCGCCGATTGGCCGAGCCGCAGGTACCCCAAGCCCACATCCTGCAGCGTGCCGAGCCGGCGCGCCACCTGCGGGACGTGCTGGAAGAACTCGGCCGCCTCGGTGACCGACATGTTGAGCACCTCGTCGATGTTGCGCCCCTTGTAGCGCACCGCCAGGGTCTCGCGGTTGTAGCGGCGGCCGTCGCAGACATCACACGTCACGAACACGTCCGGCAGAAAGTGCATCTCGATCTTGATCTGACCGTCACCGGCGCAGTTCTCGCAGCGGCCGCCCGCGACGTTGAAGGAAAACCGGCCCGGCCGATAGCCGAGCGCGCGGGCTTCGGGCAATGTCGCGAACAGCTCCCGGATCGGCGTGAAGAGTCCCACGTACGTGGCTGGATTGGAGCGGGGCGTGCGGCCGATCGGCGCCTGATCGATCTCTATCACCTTGTCGATCTGCTCGCAGCCGTCGACTCCACCGAGCCCCGGGGGCAACCGCCGGCCGTCCAGCGCGGCGCGCAGAGCGGGGCCCAGCAGGTCGGATACCAGGGTGGACTTGCCCGACCCGGACACCCCGGTCACGACCGTCAGCGTTCCCAGCGGCAGCCGCACGTCCAGGTCGCGCAGGTTGTTGGCGGCCGCACCGCGCAGCGTCAGGCCTCCGGCCGGCTGCCGCCGCTGCGGCGGCGTGGGGATTTCCTCCCGTCCGGCGAGGTAGCGTCCGGTCACGGATCCGTCCTGCGCCTGCACCGCGCGCGGCGCGCCGCACGCGACCACCCAGCCGCCATGTTCGCCCGCGCCCGGCCCCAGATCGACCAGATAATCGGCGCTGCGCAGCGTCTGCTCGTCGTGTTCCACCACCAGCAGTGTGTTGCCGCGATCGCGGAGCCGGAACAGCGTACGCAGCAACCGCTCGTTGTCCCGCTGGTGCAGGCCGATGGTCGGCTCATCCAGCACGTAGAGCACCCCGACGAGTGCCGAGCCGATCTGCGTGGCCAGACGAATGCGTTGCGCCTCACCGCCCGACAGCGTGGACGCGCGGCGGTCCAGGGTGAGGTACGACAAGCCGACGCTGGCCATGAACTCCAGCCGGTCGCCGATTTCCTTGACGATCTGCCCCGCCACCTTCGCCCAATCGCCGCCGCTCTCATCGCGTACGCGACGGGCGTACTTCAGGGCCCCCGCCACCGACAGGGCGGTGACCTGATCGATGCTGCTGCCGGCCACCTGCACGGCCAGCGCTTCCGGGCGCAGCCGCCGGCCCCCGCAGGCACGGCAGGGCTGTTCGCGCATGAATCCTTCCAGCCACCGCTTGACGTGATCGGACGCGGTCTGCAGGTAGCGGCGCTTGAGCTCGGGAATCACGCCTCGATACGTGGTGGCATAGCGGTAGCTGGCCCGCGACGCGGTGCGATGCTCGACCTGGATGCGATCACCCGCGCCGAACAGCAGCGCGTCCAGCACGACGGACGGCAGCTCGCCCAGGGGGGTGTCGAGCCGGAAGCCCCAGTGCCGGGCGAGCGCACGAAACAGCGATCGGGTCCATTTGGCGCGGGGATTGTGCGTCGCGATGCCGCCGTCCTCGAAGGACTTGCTCAGGTCGGGGACCACCAGGTCGCGATCGAACTCCAGGCTGACGCCCAATCCCGAGCAGTCCGGGCAGGCACCGTGAGGGTTGTTGAACGAGAACAACCGCGGCTCGAGCTCCGGGAACGGCGCCCCGCACTCCGCGCACGAGCTGGTCTGCGAGAACCGCTGCTCGACCGGCTCGCCATCGCCGTCGCGCAGCACGATCAGCCGGCCCGCGCCAACCTCCAATGCCGTCTCCACCGAGCCGGCCACGCGCTTGTGAAGATCCGGCCTGCCAATCAGCCGATCGATCACGATCTCGATCGTGTGTGCCGTGTTCCGATCCAGCTCCGGAACATCGTCGAGCGAGTGGATGCGGCCGTCCACCCGCACCCGCACGAACCCCGCCTTGACGGCGTCCTCGAACACGGCGCGATGTTGCCCCTTGCGGGCCCGCACCACCGGCGCCAGCAGGATGATCCGCGAACCGGCCGGCAGCGAGGCGATGGCGTCGACGATCTTGTCGGTCGACCGTTCGCTGATCGCGGCCCCGCACTCGGCGCAGTGCGGGTGGCCGATGCGTGCGAACAGCAGCCGCAGGTAGTCGTAGATCTCGGTCACGGTGCCGACCGTGGAGCGCGGATTGCGCTGCGCGGTGCGCTGCTCGATGGAGATCGCCGGTGATAGACCGTCTATGAAGTCGACGTTCGGCTTGTCCAGCCGTCCCAGGAACTGCCGGGCATACGACGACAGGGACTCGACGTAACGCCGCTGCCCCTCGGCGAACACCGTGTCGAACGCCAGCGACGATTTGCCCGAACCGCTCGGCCCGGACACCACGATCAGCCGGTTGCGCGGCAGGTCCAGGTCGATCCCTTTCAGGTTGTGCTCGCGGGCGCCGCGGATGACGATGCGATCCGTGCCGGGTGAGAACCCGTCATCCGTCCCGGCGATGCCGTCAGCGGCAGAGCCGGACGATCGTCTTGCCATGTCCACCTTCGTCGGCCGGGGCATCCTGATAATCGCTGACCACGGAGCTGTCGCGGAGATACTCGCGGATCGCGTGCCGCAGCACGCCATATCCATGACCGTGCACCACCGAGAACTCCGCCAAGCCGCGGATGACCGCCGCGTCGAGCTGCCGTTCGACCTGCTGCAGGGCCTCCTCCGCACGCATGCCGCGGACGTGCAGCTCCAGGACCGGCTCCACCCTGGTAACCAGCTCGACGCGGGTGCCCGCGCCGCGGGACGGATTCGGATCGCTGGTCACCGTCAGCTCGGCGGCGCGGAACTCGCCGCGAATGGTGTCGGTCTGTACCACGTAGCGGTCGGGGTACCGGTCGGGGCGGTGCCGCCGCACCACCCGGCCGACCGCGCCGGTGCGCCGTATGCGCACGCTGCTGCCGGGAGCCAACGGGGCGCCGTCGCCGACGCCGTCGGCGGCCTCCAGCGCCGCCAGCGCATCCCGTTCTGCCTGCAGGCGCTGCTCGACCACGCCCGGCGCGGCCCGGGCAGCCGCGTCTGCCGCAGCAGCCGCGGCTGCCGCCACTGCAGCGATGTCCGCCTTCCCGCCGGCCACCGCCGCGCCGGCGCCGGCCGCCCCAGCGGTCGCGCGGACCGAGCGGATGGCACGTTCCACGTCACGGCGAGCCTCGGCGAGAAAGCGGCTCAACTCGCCGGCCGCCTGCCGATGCTGCTCACGCTCGCGCTGCACGAGCGCCGCGCGGTCGGCTTCCAGCTCGGCCTCCCGCCGGGCGAGCCCGGCCGCGCGCTCGCGCAGCTCGCGCTCTTCCCGTTCCTGCTCCCGCTGCCGCTGCGTCAGCGCGTTGATGATTCTGCCGGCTTCGGTACGGCCGGTGTCCAGCAGCTTCGCGGCCCGCTCGATCACGACGTCCGGCATGCGGTGACGCCGGGCGATGTCGAGCGCATGACTCTCCCCGGGCACCCCCTCGATGACCCGGAACGTGGGCCGCAGCGTGCGTGCGTCGAACTCCATCGAGGCGTTGGTGACCCCGGTCTCGGTATAGGCGTACACCTTGAGCGCCCCGTGATGGGTCGTGGCGATGACCGTCACCCCTGCAGCGCGGAACCGGTCGAGCAGCGCGCGGGACAGGGCGATGCCTTCCTCCGGGTCGGTGCCGGTGCCGAGCTCGTCGATCAACACCAGCGAACGCTCGGTGGCGGCGCGCATGATGGCGGCCAGGTTCTCGACGTGCGCGGAAAAGGTGGACAGAGAGGCAGCGATCGACTGCTCGTCGCCGATGTCGGCGTAGATGCCGCGATAGATCGGCAGGGTCGAGTCGGGAGCGGCCGGTATCTCCATGCCAGCCTGATTCATCAGGCAGAGCAGTCCCACCGTCCTCAAACAGACGGTCTTGCCGCCCGTGTTGGGGCCCGTGATGATCATGACCCGTGCAGCGCGCGCCATGGTGAGGTCAAGCGGCACCGCGGCGGCGCCGAGCTCGGGATGGCGCGCTCCATGCAACGCCAGCGGGCCGATCGGCGCGGCGATGGCTGCATGGGCCCGCGCATAGCGCGCCCGCGCCTGCACACAGTCGAAGCGGGCCGTGACCGCCGCCGCTCGCTCCAGGTGCGGATGCTCCCGACGTACCGCGCCGGTCAACTCGCGGAGCACGCGGCGTACCTCGGCCGCGTACCGGTCGCGGGCGGCCACCACGGCGTTGTTGGCCTCGACGTCGCGCAGCGGTTCGACGTAGAGCGTGGCGCCGCTCGCCGACATCTCGTGCACCACGCCAGGCACTCGCGCTCGATGGGTGGCCTTCAGCGGCACCACGGTGCGACCGCCGCGCTGGGTCGGAACCGCGCCGTTGAAGCAGCCGCGCAGGTCCGGATCCGCCATCAGCTCGCCGGCCGCCGTCTCGATCTGCATCTGCAGCCGGCGCAGGTCACGCTTCACCCGAGCCAGCTCCGGAACCGCGTGGTCCTGGACCGTCCCGTCGACACCCACCACGCGGCGCACTTCGGCAGCCAGCGATCCCAGCACCGGCAACTCGCCATGGAGCGCGCACAGCGCCGGGCGCTCGACAGGATCCGCGACCTCCCCAAGCGAACCGCGGATCGACTCCGCAGTGCTCGCAAGCCGTCCGACCGCCGCCAGCTCCGCGGGATCGAGCGCCGGCACACCGCGCCCTAGGCGGCCGAGCGACGCGCCGATCTCGGGCAGGTCCATCTCGGGCGAATGGAAGCCCGACTCCAGCAGGCGCCTCAGTTCCACCGCGGGCGCCCGCTCGGCTAGAACCGACTGCGGGTCGCTGTATACACGGCTGGCCAGCACCTGGCGCCGGCCCTCTTCTCCGGCGCAGTACTCGGCGACCTGCGCGAGCACGCCGGGCAGGCCGAGCAGGGCTGCCGCCCGCTCCTCGCCGGTCGCACGGCCGTCGGCAGGGGATGTCGCCTCGGTCACGCGTGCGCTCGCTCGCGCTCGCGATCGAGCACTTCTCGCAGCAGGCGAAGGTAGCTTTCGTAGCGGTCGGGATGGATCTGGTGCGCGTCCACCGCGGCGCGCACCGCGCAGCCCGGTTCGCCGTCGCACAGGCATGCGCTGTACTCGCAGCGCAGCAGCCAGCGCTGGAAGTCGCGGAAGCGGTGACGGATGTCGCGCGCCTCGATGGCGCCGACCTCCAGCTCGCGAATGCCGGGGCTGTCGATCAGGCGTCCGCCGTCAGCGAGCTCCAGAATCTCGGCGCGGATCGTCGTGTGCACACCGCGGTCGAACTTGCGCGACACCGCGCCGGTGCGCAGCCCCAGGCTCGCGTCCCAGGCATTCAGCAGGCTGGACTTGCCCACCCCCGACTGACCGCATATCAGCGTGAACGCCTGACCGATCGCCGCGCGCGCCGCCGCCAACCCGGCACCGGTGGCGACCGAGCACTCGACCACGCGGTAGCCCATCCGGCGGTAGTCGGCGATACGTTCGGCGACCGCGGCCGGGATGCCGAGATCGACCTTGTTGAGGATGATCAAGGACTCGACGCCGGCATGCTCGGCCGCCACCAGCAGACGGTCGATGAACCGCGGCCGGAACGGGGGCGAACTCGGGGCGGTCACGCAGGCCACCTGGTCGACGTTGGTTGCAAGCACCTGCATCGCGCGGTGCTTGCGGCTCCAGCGATCGATCTGGGTGGTGCGCTCCAGCCGGTTCAGGATCCAGCCGGCGGTCTCTTCATAGGGGTCGGGTTCGATCTCCACGAAATCGCCCACGGCGATCGGCGCGTGCACGCGCTCTGCGACCTGCAGCGTCTTTCCCTTGATCCGGCACCGCATGAGCGCCCGGTCCACCCTCACGTCGTAGACGCTGCCGGCGCTACGGTGCACCTGTCCCGTGAGGATACTCACCGCGCGACTGTCGCCTGCCGGCCGTCAGGCGCGCAAGGAGTCCGTCGGGTGCGGCGCTTGCCCGTCATCCTCCTGTCCCGTGATACGGTGCCAGCGATGACGGCACCGGCACCCTGCACCGTTCCCGCGTGCCCGGAGCCGGCGCTCACCGGCGAGGGTCGCTGCTTTGCGCACCTGGCGGACGAGCAGGCGTACCAGCGGCGTGCACGGCGTGCGCTCTCGGAAGGCACCGATCTGACCCATGTCGATCTGAGCGGGGTACGCTTGCGCGATCGGGAAATCCGTGAACGGCGGCTGGTGGGCACCCGCCTGGTAGGAGCCACGCTCGAGCGGGTGGTCTTCGAGCGCTGCCACCTGAGCCTGGTGTTCCTGCATGACGCCGTGCTGTCGCACTGCCGCTTCGTCGGCTGCCGCCTGGCGGCCGTGCTCCTGGCGGGCAGCCAGCTCGGCGACTGCCATTTCGACGACTGCGACGTGCAGCGCTGCAACTTCGTGGCCGCGACCATCTCCCGCACGCTCTTCGAGAGCTGTGACCTGACCTCGTCCCGGTTCATCGGTGGCACGCTCCGGCAGGTGACGATGGACGACTGCAACCTCTACCACGCGCATCTGGAGCTGGCCGACCTCGGGGACCTGGCCACGCCCGGCTCCAACCTCGCGGAAGCGCACCGCCGGTAGCGCCCCGAAGCCTGGCGATCCGATGACCATCTCCACGCACTTCGCCGTCGGCGGGTATGCCACCTGCTATCTGGTCGGACCTGACGACGGCGGCTACAGTGTCCTGATCGATCCCGGCTACCTGAATGGGGCCCTGCTGGGCCACATCGAGCAGCGCGACCTGCCGCCGAGCGCGGTGCTGCTGACGCACACGCACGCCAGTCACTGCGCCGGCGCCGCCGCAATCCAGAAGGTGTTTGGCGCCGAGATCTACGCCGCCGCCCCCGCCGCCGAGCTGCCCACCACCCTCGTCGCCGGCGGTCAAGATCTGCGCATCGGCGCGCTCACCTTCGAAGTGTTGTCCACCCCCGGCCACTCCGACGATTCGGTCTGTTACGCGTTGCGGCCGGTGATCTTTACCGGCGACACGTTGGCGGCCGGCAGCATCGGCAGCGCCGCGACGCCGCAAGGGCGGACCACGCTGCAGCGGTCCGTCCGCGAGCGGCTGCTCAGCCGTGCCGACCACGAGGTGGTGCTGCCGGGCCACGGGCCGCCGACCACGATCGGCATCGAACGCCGGTTCAACGTGCACCTGCAGGACTGACCGTCCGCAGGCAATCGACGACGCCCGGCTTCGCACGGAACCGCTCCGGCAGCGGCGCCCGGAACCGCCGGGGCTCCTCCGCGCCCGGCAGCCGCAGGCGCAGCGAGGCGGAATGCAAGAGCATTGACGCATGCAACAGCATCGACGCCGGCTCGGACCGGCGGCTCCGGCCGTACACCACGTCGCCGGCCACCGGACAGCCGAGTGACGCAAGATGCACCCGCAACTGGTGCGTACGGCCCGTCACGGGGATGAGCAGCACCAGCGAGCATCCGCCCTCGAGTCCGCCAAGCAGCCGGTAGCGGGTGATCGCCGGCCTGCCGCGGGCCACCACCGCGAAGCGGGTGCGGTCGCGGTCGTCGCGGCCGATCGGCAGGTCCACGGTTCCATCCGCGGCCGGCGGGCGGCCGTCGAGCACCGCCAGGTACCGCTTGCGCACGCGCCGCAGTGCGAACTGCCGGGTCAGCGCACGATGTGCGTGCGCGGACTTGGCGAAGACCATGACGCCCGAGGTCTCCTTGTCCAGCCGATGTACCACACCCGGCCGCACCGGCTCGTCCGGGAACGAATCACGCACGCGGCCGCAGTGGCCGAGCACGCCGTTCAGGAGGGTGCCGGTTCGATTGCCGGCCCCCGGATGGGTGACGATGCCGGCCGGCTTGTCCAGCACGATGGCGTCGGCGTCTTCATGGAGTATCGACAGATCCATCTCCTCGGCGACCGCGGTCAGCGGCTCCGGATCGCGGTAGGTGACCGCCACGCGGTCGCCCCGGTACAGGCGCGTCGCCAACTTCGCGGGGCGGCCGTTGACGGTGATCACGTCGACCCGGGAACGCGCCTGGCTGCGCGGGAACAGCCCCAGCCCGGTCGCCAAGTAGCTGTCCAGCCGCGCCCCGGCGAAGCGCTCGTCGCCGACGACGGTTTCCGACGACCTCACCGTTCCTGCCGGTCGTTCGGCGCGACCAGGCGCATGTCGGCGTCGATCAGTGCGATCGCCACCGACAACGCCGCCGCGCCGATGACGATCCCGAGCATCTCCGTCTCGGTGAGCGTCGGGCCGCCGCCGATCGGCCGGAACGGAAACGGCCGCACCTCCGGCGCGAAGCCGTGCGCGGCGTAGCGGGTGAAGTCGTACAGCAGCCGCACGCCGAACAGCGTCAGCGGCAGGGACCCGATCGCCATCACCTCCGCGCGGCGCAGCGCGTGCGCCCACTCCGGGAACTCCGATCGCTCGTACGGCACTGGTTCACCCAGCGCTCCGGCGGCTCCCGCGTCCGCGCCGTCCCCCTGGTCCGCGTCGGCCCGTTCCTGGCCCCACGCGCCGACGGCCACTGCTCCGATCAGCAGCGCCGCGATCAGTCGGTTCATGGCGTGGGCCGGGGACCGAGCAGCGCCGTGCCGAGCCGGATCAGCGTGGCCCCTTCCTCGATCGCCAGCTCGAAATCCTGCGACATGCCCATCGACAGTATGCGGGCGTGGGGGTGGTCGACGAGCAGGCGCTCATGGACCGCCCGCAGCCGCGCGAACGAGGCGCGCACCACCGCCTCGTCGTCTGAGTGGGCGCCGATCGTCATGACCCCCGCCAGCGCCAGATGCGGACAACCCGCGGCGATCTCGGCTGCTGCCCTCAGCAGGGCGTCCCCGGTCGGATATCCGGCCTTGGTCGGCTCGCCGGAGGCGTTCAGCTCCAGCAGGATCGCCATCGTCCGGTCGAGCGCCGCGCAACGGCGTTCCAGCGCGACGGCGGTATGCACCGCGTCGATCGACTGCACCGCGTCGAACAGCCGCGCCGCGTCTCTGGCCTTGTTGCGCTGCAGGTGGCCCACCAGGTGCAGCTCGTACGGCCGCGCGCGGTCGGCATGCTTGCCCGCCGCCTCCTGTACCCGGTTCTCACCCAACAGGTCCAACCCGGCGTCGACCGCGGCCAGGGCGTGCTCACGGGGGAAGTTCTTGGTCACCGCCATCACCCGTACCGAGTCGGACGCCCGCCCGGCGCGGGCGGCGGCCCGCGCCGCACGCTCCCGTACCGCGTGGTAGTTGTCACGGATCCTCTGCACCCGCTCCCGGTCGGATGCCGACGGAGCCACGTCGACCATGTGGGCCGTCAGCGTAGCCGGTTCTCGGCCGGCCGTCCGCGGGTTGCGACCGGCGCCTGCGCCGCACCGCCTTGCCGCGCCGCGCCGCTCGCCGGACCGCTGTCGTTGCCGAACGTGCAGAAGTAGCGATGGAAACGATGATCTGCGGTGAGCTCCGGATGGAACGACGTCGCCAGCATGCTCCGCTGGCGCACGGCCACGGGACGCCCGTCGGGCAAGGCGGCCACCACCCGCACCCGCGGGCCAACCCGCTCCACCGCCGGAGCCCGGATGAAAACGCCGCAGAACGGCGCGGGGCCGAGCTCCTCGACCTGCAGGGGCGCCTCGAAACTCGCCACCTGCCGGCCGTACGCGTTGCGCCGCACGGAGATGTCGAGCAGCCGTAGCGGTTGCGGACGCGGATCGAGCACCTCCGCGGCCAGCACGATCATGCCCGCACAGGTTCCCCATACCGGCATGCCGCCGTTCAGCAGCGCCGTCAGCGGCTCCGTCATGTCGAAGGTGTGCAGCAGGTTGATGATCGTGGTGCTCTCACCACCGGGAATGATCAGCGCATCGACCGCTTCGAGGTGCGCTGCGGTGCGCACCGGCACCGCCGGCTGGCCGATGGCGGCGAGGGCATGGAGATGCTCACGGACGTCGCCCTGCAGCGCCAGGACGCCCACCGCCATGGTGTTACCAGCCGCGTACGGCGAGCTGTTCGCCTGCCGGGATCGCCGTCATCTCCAGGCCGCGCATCGGTTCGCCCAACCCGCGCGAGACCTCGGCCAGGATGTCGGGATCGTCATAGTTGGTCGTCGCCTTGACGATCGCCTCCGCCATCCGCTGCGGGTTTTCCGACTTGAAGATGCCGGAGCCCACGAACACTCCGTCGACACCGAGCTGCATCATCAGCGCGGCGTCAGCCGGCGTAGCGATGCCGCCGGCGGCGAAGTTGACCACCGGCAGCGAGCCGTCGGCGCGCAACTGCGCCACCAGCTCGAACGGCGCCTGTATCTCCTTCGCGAACGCCGAGAGCTCGCTGTCGCCCAAGCCCTGCAGCCGGCGCACCGCCTGCAACACGGTCCGTGCGTGGCGTACCGCCTCGACCACGTTGCCGGTACCGGCCTCTCCCTTGGTGCGGATCATGGCGGCGCCTTCGCGGATGCGGCGCAGCGCTTCACCCAGGTTCCGGCAACCGCATACGAACGGCACCTTGAAGTCGTGCTTCCATACGTGATTGACCTCATCGGCGGGCGTCAGCACCTCCGATTCGTCGATGTAGTCGATCTCCAGGGACTGCAGGACCTGCGCTTCCACGAAGTGGCCGATACGGCACTTGGCCATGACCGGAATCGTCACCGCGCGCTTGATCTCCTCGATCTTGGTCGGATCGGCCATGCGCGCCACGCCTCCGGCCTTGCGGATATCGGCGGGCACGCGCTCGAGCGCCATCACCGAAACCGCGCCGGCGTCCTCGGCGATCCTGGACTGGTCGGCGGTGACCACGTCCATGATCACCCCACCCTTCAACATCTGAGCCAGCCCGGTCTTGACCGTCCACGTACCGGTATCCTGCATCTCACCTGCCATAGTGAACTCCTCTCACCGGCCGGATCTTGCTCCCGGCCCTGGGAACGAGAGTATACGGCCAAGCATCCGCTCCGGCCTACTGGCGCGTCGTGGATCGGTAAGGCGAGGTCGCTACCGCCCGGTCAGTCCAGCACCGCGTGTGGCCGGCGTTCGCTTGCCGGCAGCGGGCACGACTCGACGCGGCCGAACCAGGCGCGTCGCCGGCGGGCGACGAAACGGTAGACCGCATCGCGCGCCGGGCCCGGCAACCCTCTCATCACCAGCGCCAGCAGGCCGAACCGTCCGCCCAGGAGCTGCAGCGTGCGGACCACCGCGTCGGCGGCCCGCATCGTCCGCGGTCCCTCGACCAGCACCACCCAGTCGCCCTGTGTCCGGTCCGCCACCGACAGCAGCCGGCGCGCGGTCACGCCGGCAAGCGGCGCCACCCGCAGCCGGCCGGCGGCATCCGCGTCGACCACCAGGCGCGACAGGCGCCGGCAGAGGACGCAGTCGCCGTCGACGAACAGGATCGCGCAGCCGCAGTCGGATGCTCGCCACGTCCTCACGGCAGCCAGCGTGGCGTCGCCGCGGCCGCGATCACCGCACGCTCCCGCCCGCTGAGGTCGAACACCACCACCTCGGGCTCCGGATAGGCGACGTCCAGCCGCGAACGCTGCGCCGCTATGAGGTCTCCACCGGGTGCGAACACGATTTCGCGATAGGTGAGCCGGGGCGGCGTGGCAAGCGGCGCGGCCTCGAAGTGCGGCCCCCCCGCGTCGGTCGCCAGCCACAACTCCTCCCCGGCGTCGGCCGAACGGATGAAGGCGAAACGACCGCCGTCCGCCGCCCACGCCGGTGACCGGCCACCGCCGTGCTCCGGGCTGAGCGCTGTGCGGACCGACAGATCCATCAGGTCGATCGATATCAGCACGTCCGTGACCTGTCCGCCCTCCTCGCGCAGGTCCGACGTCAGCAAGGTGAGGGCTCCCGGACGCCACGCCGCCGGAGCGGCGGCGCGGGTCGGAACGAGCACCGTGCGACCGTCGGCTATGCCGACGATGCGCAAGCCCCCTTCCAGCGGCGATACGAACGCGACCCACGCCCCGTCGGACGACCAGCGAGGGTCGAAGCCGATCACCTCCTGCTGGAGAAGCGGGCGGTCATCGCCGCTGGACGGATCGATCAGCCAGGGACGGGGCGGCAGCGGTAGCCGCCGTTGCGAGAAGACGATGGCGGTCCCGTCGGGCGCCCAGCGAGCGGCACTGCACTCCGCATCGCCGCAGTCCAGCAACTCGCGCGAACCCCCGCCCTGCAGATCGACCAGCCAGAGGTCCGCCGCGAACACGTCGGTGCCCAGCGTGGCGACCAGCGTACCGCCGTCCGGGGCGCGGTGGAAGTCGCGCACCGGACGTTCGAACGACGCCAGCGTCTGTTCGTCGCCGACACGCTCCGGTCCGTCGCCTCCACCCGCGATCACGGTGCGGGCGGCGATGCGGGTCCGCTCGGCCGCGCCTTCGGTCACGTACGCGATGCGCAGCGTGCCGGTGTCGAAGCTCCATTCCAGCGGCGCTCGCAGCCGGCGTCCGGAAGCTGCCCGCAACGTACCGGCGAGACGCACCGTATAGCGCGTGCGCGCGGACAGCGTGCGGCCCGCATCGAATCGCAGCGTGCGGTTGCCCCAGCGCAACGATCCGGCGACCGGCGGCTCGATCGCCAACGTCACCGACCGCCCGGCCCGGTCGACCGGCTCCGAGAAGCGAATCTCGATCGTCGCAAGCGTCGAGACCCCTTCCGCGCCGGCTTCCGGCGTCACCTCCAAGACCTGCAACCCGACCCGATCGCCGATGGCGATCGCCGCCACCGCGACGGCGGCGCACGCGCTCAGGGTCGCAAGCGCGGTTCGATCGAGCGGCCTGACCACCGATGTACCTCGTTTGCCTGTCACGTAGTCGCGAATCAGACAAAGCGCAACCCGCATCCGTCAGTAGTACAGGTAGGGAACCGGCGGTGGCTCGATCGGGACCACCTCATCCGCGACCAGGACCGGCATCCGTTCTCCGCCGATTTCACCCACGGCAAACCGCCCGGTGACCGTAAGCCACTGGTCATCCGGCACCGTGGCCAGCTCCGAAGCCTGTGCGACGATGCCGATGGGCGTGGCGTCGGCCACGCAGCAACTCAGCAGGAAACGGCTCAACTGCACCTGATCGGGGCCGAGGTGTACGTCGCGGTGCACGAACCCGGTGATCTGCGCTCCCTGACCGGCGAACCGCTTCGGATCGTCTGCCACGTGGAACTCCACCAGCCAGTCCAGCATCGACCGGGCTGCCGGTTCCGCGGCGGCGACCCGCGTCACGCGGCGCCCCGTTTTCGACGTCAGGGCGGTGGGGGGCAGACTGGCGACGGCCACCTCCCGGTTGCCGAGCGCCGCCGACCCCAGGGGCCGCTCCGGCGCCATGCCCAGGGCGACCGGCAGGGCGAGCACCGCCAGCGCGCTCCAGCCCACCCGCATGCCGTGCCGCCGCCGGGAGTCGCGCGCACGGCGCCATGCGGTGCCGGCCAGCGCCAGCGCCATGGCTCCGAACCCCGCCACCGCCACCCAGGTGAGCCATTCGTAGCGCGGGTTGATGTAGTACACCAGCGTGCCGGTGAGCAGGCGATGCAGCAGGATCGCCACGATGCCGTACAGCACCACCGCCGCCAGCAACCGGGACCGGTCGAGCCCGCCCCAAGACCGTCGCCGCAGGCTTCGCTCCTGGCCCATCCCGTCCTACCTTCCCCTCACGCCCATGGCACCAGATTGTGCACGATGATGGCTGCCGTGAACGTCAGGACCAACGGGATCGCGACCAGGTAGATCACGGCGTTGGCGCGGAAGACGCTCATGAACAATAGGGTGCTCTTGACGTCCACCATCGGCCCGAATACCAGGAACGCCAGAATCGATGCCGGCGCGAAGGTGCTGGTGAACGCCAACGCCAGGAACGCGTCGACCGACGAGCACACCGACAGCAGGTACCCGAGCCCGAGCATCGTCGCCACCGATCCGGCGCCGCCGCGGCCGATGTCCAGCAGGACCGACTGCGGCATCAGGGACTGCAGCAGCGCTGCCAGGGCGCAGCCGATGACCAGGTAGCGGCCCATGTCGAACAGATCGGTGGCGCCGTGCAGCAACGCGTCCACCACGAACGCGCCGACGCGGCGCCGGCGCGGTGCCGGCGCCGTTCGCTCCTCATGCCCGTGATCGTGCGGGTGATCGTGCCCGGCATGACAGGCCTCTTCTTCGGCCTCTTCTTCGGACTGCGCCGTGCCGCCGGCCAGCAGGATGTCGGCCGGGCGAGCCTGGCGAAACACCGTGGCCACCGTGGCGGCGACGATCAGGGTGAGTCCCAAGCGGCCGACAAGCATCCAGCCGAACCCGAACGCCGTCGCCGTGCTGGCGATCACCACCGGATTGAGAACCGGCGCTCCGAGCAGAAAGGCGATGGCGACCGGCGGCGGGAGTCCCTTGCGCAACAGGCGCCGGACGACCAGCACCACTCCGCACTCGCAGACCGGGAAGACCATTCCCAGCGCGGCGCCGACAAGCACGCCGGCGCCGGGCCGTTTCGGCACCCAGCGGGCGAGCGTCCGCGTGCTCACCCCGGTCTCGATCACCCCGGACAGCAGGGCGCCGATCGCCACGAACGGCGCCGCCTCGATGAAGATGCCGAGGAAGATCGTGGTGAACGCCTGCAGCCGGTCGGACCAGGTGACCGGATCGAACGCCTGGTCGGCGGTCGGCGTCCGCAGCGCGCGGCCGGCGAGCGCCGCGCCGATCACGACGGTGCCGACGGCGGCCCCGAACAGAAGCCAGCCACGCCGTGAGGAGGCTGTGCGGCGTGCTGCGGCGACAGGCTGCGTGCTCATGGTCACGATGGGCGGTGACGGGCTCGAACCGCCGACCTCCTGGGTGTAAACCAGGCGCTCTCCCGACTGAGCTAACCGCCCTGCCGGCCGTGCGACGCGCCGACCGCACCCCATAGTGGAACGTCGGGCGTGCGGCGGTATAGCGCCATTCCCCAACCTCTCCATGAGTCTATCGGATCTGTCGCTTGCGCGGCACATCCGACAGACTCATAGTCGCGGGCGATGCCTGTCCTCGTGCGCCTCCTGATCGCCGCGGCAGCGGCAGGCGCCGCGGTCGTGGCGGCAGCCGTCGCGCTGGCGCCGCAGGAAGAACCTGCCGCGTCCGAACGCTTCGTGCCGTTGCGCGCCCCGGCTCGCGCGCACTACGCGGGGCTCTCGCTCCGAGGAGTGGTAGCGCCCTGGCGGGTCGCGCTGCAGATCGGCCACCTGAACACGGAACAGCACCCGCCCGAACTGGCGCATCGACGCACGGCGACCGGCGCCAGCGCCGGCGGCGTCGCGGAGGTCGACGTCAACAGGGCCGTGGCAACGGCAGCCGCCGCCCTGCTGCGCGAGCAGGACATCGACGTGGTGTTGCTGCCGGCCACCGTCCCCCCCGAGTTCGACGCCGATGCCTTCGTGTCGATCCACGCCGACGGCGGTGGCAGCTCCGGATACAAGGTCTCCCCCCCGTGGCGGGCCTCCCCTGCATCCCGCCGTCTGAGCGCGCTGCTGCGCGAGCATTACGGCAAGGTCACCGGGATGAGGGAAGACCTGAACGGGGTCACGTACAACATGCGCGGGTACTACGCCTTCGGCGGCAGGTTCCGGCACGCCATCGCCGTCACCACCCCGGCGGCGATCCTGGAGACGGGCTACCTCACCCACCCGCAAGACCGTGCGTTCCTGACCGCCAATCCGGACGTGGCTGCACGCGGCATCGCCGACGCCGTGCTGGCGTTCCTCGCGGAGCGCAATCCGCTGGACCCGACCGCGCTCATCCCGCCCGCCCCGACCGTGCTGCGGCCGGCCCGAAGAACGACCGCTCTGCATGCCGCGCCGACCCGCGAGTCCACCGTGCGCTCCTACCTGCGGCCCACCGATCTGCTGATGGTGATGGGCCGGGACGGCGACTGGTACGACGTTCGCGTCCGCGGAAGCTACCGCAACTTCGGGTGGATCCACGCCCAGGATCTGAGCTTCGGGGAGCGGCAATCTTGACCCCGCACTAGGCGCGTGGTACAGCACCGGGGGTGAGCGCGGCGAACCACACCCGGAGGGTGAGCATGGCGAACCACACCCGAAGGGTGTCGCAGGAATCCCGGGTGCTCGAATGCAGCGTGCTGGTCCTCAACAGCTCGTACACGGTCCTGCGCCTGGTCAGCGCGCGACGGGCGTTCGTGCTGCTGGTGCGGCAGGCCGCGGAGGTGGTTACCATCGACGGCGGCCACTACGAATCCTTTGACTTCGCCAGGTGGACGGATCGATCCGGCCTCCTCGCGACGGGAGACGACGACCATCTCGACTGGGTGCACACGGCGACGCTGACGCTCGTGGTGCCGCGCATCATCAGACTGACCGACTACCATGGCTACCCGCGTCAAGGGGTGGCACTGACGCGTCGCAACGTGTATGCCCGCGACGGCAACTCCTGCCAGTATTGCGGCAAGCGCCTGGCAGCACGAACCCTCACGATCGACCACGTGATCCCGCGTTCGCGTGGCGGCACCGAGTCGTGGTCGAATCTGGTGACCGCCTGCATGCCGTGCAACACGCGCAAGGGCGGTCGCAGCCCGCGATCCGCCGGCATGCAGCTCATTCGCAAGCCCGTGGAGCCGCGCCGGAATCCGCTCATGCTGCTGCGGCTGCAGAGCCCCAAGTACCACTCCTGGCGTGTCTTCCTGAACGAGCCGGCCGACCGGCGTGCGCCGCAGCTAGCCGCCGTGGAAGCGTGACCCTGGCGCCCCGGATCAACCTGGCGTCCGGGCTCAGTAGGTGAACTGACCGACGCCGAACACCATGCCGGCGCTGGCCGGCACCAGCACCACCCGGTCGCCCCGCTTGAGCCGGCCTGCCTCCTCGGCCAGGACCATGGCCGCGGGAATGCTCGCCGACACCAGATTTCCCAGCCTCGGGAACACCTCGCTGTACACCTTGCCGTTCCTGACCCCCGCCGCCCTGCCGGCGTGCAGGTAGGCGACGCTGGAGGCAGCGTGCGGGAAATAGATGTCCGGAGCGTTCAGGTCTCCCACCGTGCGGCGGATCAGCGGCATCAGGTACTGCTCCGCCCGCGCGAACAGCTCATGCCCGTACGCCACGAACTTGTTCACGCCGTTCAGCGCGATCTGATCGGACGGTTCCACGAAGTCTTCGTAGCCCGCCAGCGGGATGTTGCACAGATCGCACAGATCCGGCACCGAATGGTAGTCGAAGCGCCACTCGGCGTCGGACGCGGTGACGATGGTGGCCGTCGCCGCCTCGCCGATCGTGTAGGTGGGAAACGTGTACTCGAGCTGCTCGATGCCCTTCACCTCGAAGTTCTCGGGGTAACCGTGCTCCTTGTAGTTGAACTCGCCGTTGATGATCATCGCGGCACGGAGCGTGCCGGAGCGCAGGAAGCGGTACGAAATCTCCAGGGCGCGCATCCAGCTCATGCACGCGTCGGCAATGTCGAAGCACGAGCAGGTCAGGCCGACGGCCCGCGCGTAGAAGTAGGCGTTCGCCGGCTCCAGGAAGCCCTTGCCCACCCCGCAGTAGATCAGCATATCGATGTCGGACGGCGCCATCGACGCCTCCTCCAGCGCCTGCAGCATCGCTTCCCTGACGAGGTCGCTGGCGCGCTCGCCGCGCTGTTCGTCCCGTACGTAGCGCGTGACCGAGCCGGTGCGTTTCAGCAGCCCGCGCACCAGCCGCTGGTACTTGCGCAGCACCCGCGGCTCGACGCCGTTGCTGCACTCCTCCAGGAGCGCGACGATCTCGTCATTGGTGACCAGCCGTGAGGGGTGTCTGAGGGCGACCGACTCGATGCGCATGGGGTGTTAGGGTGGACCGGCAACGGGGGTCGCCACGGTCGAGACCGCCAGCGTACCACGCCACGGCGCTCCGCGGAACCCGGCCGGCAGCGCCGGCTGGCAGCGCCGGTCCGCGGGCGGTATGCTTCAGGAGCCTGCGACCGCCGCGCCCGCTCGGGACCGGCGCCCACCGGAGCGAAGCTTCATGGAGCCCACCCCATTAGCCAACGCCGAACATGCAAGCGTTGCATTCGCCGAGCTCTACCGGACCGTCTGCCGCCTGCGCGCGCCGGACGGATGTCCGTGGGATCGCGAGCAGACGCCGCAGTCGATGCGGACGATGCTGCTGGAGGAGGCGTTCGAGACGATCGCCGCGATCGATGCCGGCGACGACGCCAACCTCCGCGAGGAACTGGGCGACGTGGTGCTGATCGCGACGATGATCGCCCGCATGAAGGAACAGGAAGCCTCCTTCTCCGCAGCCGACGTACTCACCGAGGTGGTCGACAAGCTGCGCCGCCGGCACCCGCACGTGTTCCCGCCAGCCGCCGGACCTGGCGCCGGTTCGCCGAGCGATGTCCCGCCGAGCGGCGGCTATCCCACCGATGCCGACGGAGTGCTGCGCCAGTGGGAGCGGATCAAGCAGAGCGAGCGCAGCGAACCCGAGCGACGGTCGTCCGCGCTGGAGTCGATCGGCTCATCACCCAGTCCGCTTCGCCACGCGGTCGATCTGCAGACTGCCGCCGCGACCGTCGGGTTCGACTGGGACGACGTTCGTCCGGTCTTCGCGAAGGTCGCCGAAGAGCTGGCCGAGGTGGATCAGGCAGCCGGGCTCGAACCGCAGCGCACCGAGGAAGAGTTGGGCGACCTGCTGTTCGCGGTGGTCAACCTGGCCCGCCACCTGCAGGTCGACGCGCTGCTGGCCTTGAACGGCGCCAACCAGCGGTTTCGGCGCCGGTTTCAGGAAGTGGAACGCCGCGTGCGCGAAGCCGGCGCCACCCTGGGCGAGGTGCCGTTGGTGGAGCTTGACCGCCACTGGGAGGCGGTCAAGCGCGACGAGAAGCGCAACCCGCCGCCCGACCCCGGCCGCAGCAGCGCCAGCAGCATGCCGACCGCCAGCAGCCCCGTCCACAACGCGGACCCCCCGTAGGAGACGAAGGTCAGCGGGATACCGGTGATCGGCATGATGCCGCTCGCCACGCCGATGTTGACCAGCACGTGGGTGGCGAACATGCCGATGACGCCGGCGGCCAGCGCCACGCCAAAATCTTCACGAGCCTGCCGGCAGATGGCGATCGACCGCAACAGGATGACCGCGAACAGCCCCAACACCACCAGCGAGCCGCGAAATCCCCACTCCTCGGCCAGGATGGAGAAGATAAAATCGGTGCTCTGCTGCGGCAGGTACCGATAGTGGCTCTGCGTACCCTGCAGATAGCCCTTGCCGGTCGGCCCGCCGGACCCCACCGCCGTCATCGACTGGATGATGTTCCAGCCGGCGCCGCGCAGATCCGCCCACGGGTCCAGGAACGCCGCCAGGCGGACGATCTGGTACGGCTTCAGAGCCGACCGCACGAGCGCCGACCCCGTCACCCCGCCCAGAACGATGGAGGCGAGGTAGCCGACCCAGTACAGCCAGCGGCTGCGGCTGACCCAATAGCCGATGAACGCCAGGCCGACGATCGTCAGCAGCGCCGCGGCGGCAATGCGTACGATGCCTGGGTCGAGCAGCGCCGCGGCGGCCATGCGGAGGACGCCTTCCGGGCTCAGGTCCGGCAGCACCGCCATGGCGAAGGTGACGATCACCGCGCCCAGGATGAACGCAAGATGGCGAATCTCGGCTCCTGACACCAGCGCGGCCACCAGGAATATCGGCACGTAGACCATCGCCGTACCCATGTCCGGCTGCAGCAGGATGAGCCCCACCGGCAGCAGCACGATCGCCAGTCCCAGCGCGAAGCGCGGCAGCTCCTTGATGCCGTTGCCGATGCCTGCCAGGTAGGACGCGAGGAACACGATGGTGGTGAGCTTCGCGAACTCCGACGGCTGCACCCCGAAGTCGCTGATGCCGATCCAGGCGCGGGCGCCGTTCACCTCCCTCCCGAACAGCGCGGTAAGCACCAGCAACGCCACCCCACCCGCGTACAGGTAAGGAGCCCCGGCCTGCAGCCAGCCGGGCCCCGCCGCGGCCACCACCGCGAGCAGCGCGAATCCGGTCAGCGCCCAGACGATCTGCTTGATCCACTCCCGCGACACCGAATCGCCGGTGGAGTCGATGCCGCTCGAATAGATGAACAGCACGCCGATCGCCACCAGCGCGGCGGTGGCGCCGAGCAGCGGCACCGCCCGCGCTCCGCCTGCGCCGGTCACCGTTGCTCGCTGACGAGCCGGCACCTGCGCGTACGGCGCCGTACGTCAGTCGGACTCGGCATCTTCACCTTCTTCTTCGTCCGGCAGTGGCTCACCGAGCAGGTTGTACATGGGCGTATAGCCCTGCAGGTCGTCTATCAACTCCTCGTAGTCCAGGCCGGTGAACATCCCGTGCAGCAGCACGTTGGTCGCCTTCGGCGCCCACCATTCCCACAGGTCGCTGGCTTCCGCCATGACGACGACCACCACCTGATCTTCCGGCGGGGCGTCGGCCGGAGCGAACGCGACGAACCACGAGTGCTTGAGATCCGGGCCATCGAAATCCTTGGAGCGGATCTGGGCGGTTCCCGTCTTGCCGGCCGCCTGCACCGCCGGCGTCGTGATCGCCACCGCCGGGGTTCCGTCGGTCACGGTGTAGCGCATCGCCTCGCGCAGGAAGGCGAAGGTCTCCGGCTGCACGTCGACCTCCAGCAGCGGAGTGGGCACGGTCCGCCGGATCAGCGACCCGTCGGCGCCGCTGCGCACCTCCTTCACCAGGAAAGGCCGATAGACGACGCCGTCGTTGGCGATCGCCGCCACGACGTTGGCGATCTGCAGGGGGGTCGCGGTGATGGCCCCCTGCCCGATCGACATGTTGATGGTGTCGCCGCCCACCCAGGGCTCGCCGTGCCGGCGCTGCTTCCAGGCTGGGGTGGGCAGGAGGCCGGCCTGCTCACGGGGCAACTCGATGCCGGTGGGGCTGCCCAGTCCGAAGGCGCGGGCGTAGTGGACGATGCGCTCGACGCCCAGCTTGTGGCCGACCGTGTAGTAGTAGATGTTGCAGGACTGGGCCAGGCCTTCGCGAAGATCGACGGGGCCGTGCCCTTCCAGCTTCCAATCGTCCCACACCCGGCCCAATCGGAATTTCCCCCTGCAATCGATCTTCTGCTCCGCTGGGATCAGCCGTTCGTCCAGCACGGCGACGGTCATGATCAGCTTGAACACCGACGCCGGCGGGTAGGCCGAATGCACCGCCCGGTTGACGAACGGATGAGTGGGATCCTGCAGCGCCCGGCGCAACTCCTGCGCCCCGCCGCCGCCCCGGAACTCCCCGGGATCGAACCACGGATAGGAGACCATCGCCAGAATCTCGCCGGTGGTGGGCCGCAGCACGACGACCGAACCGATGCGGCCGGCCAGAGCGTCTTCCGCCAGGCGCTGCGTGCGCGCGTCGATGGTGAGCACCAGTTCGTGGCCGGGTACGGGCGCCCGTCCCTCCCGGGTGCCCAGATCCCGCTGGAGCGCGTCCACGGTACGGTAGCTCAGACCCGGGGTCCCGCGAAGCCGCTGGTCAAACACCTGCTCCAGACCGCTCTTGCCGATCGTGTCGCCCCGGCGGTAGCCCTGGTTGTACAGGACCTGGAGCTCCTCGACACTGATCTGGCCCACGTAGCCGATCACGTGCGCCAGGGCACCCAGGTCGCTGTAGTCACGCACCGGCTCATTGCGCCAGCTCACTCCCCGGAAGCGGTCGATGTGTTCGCCGAGGTACGCCACGGTGGGGAAGTCGACGCCGCTCAGGACCTCGATCGGCTGGAACAGGTGACTCTCGTGCCGGGGCACTTGGCCGGCCAGATACGCCGGACTGACGCCCACCACCTCCGCGAGTGAGGTGAGCACCTTGTCCAGGTCGTCTCTGTCGCCCGGCACCAGGCCCGGGGTGACGTCGATGGAGAATGCGGGCCGGTTCGCGACCAGCGGCCGCGTGTACGATCCGTCGTAAATCGAGCCGCGCTGCGCCGGCACCACGGTCTCGCGCTGGGCGAACTGCTTCGCCAGCTCCTCGAACTCGACGCCCTTGACCACCTGCAGCACGAACAGATAGAGCGCGAGACCGCCCAGGACGCACAGCAACGCTATGCGCAGCGCCGCAAGACGCGAGACAGAGGCGGATTCTTCGGCCGGGGCGCCGTTCACGGGCCCAGCCGGGCGCTCTGCGCCCGACGCGACGAGCGCTCCCTCATCCCGGGCAACAGGCTCAGCAGCACGTACAGCGCGGGGGCGACCACGCCGTTCAAGCCCGCTTCGATCAGGAAGGATCTCAGGAAGAAGGACGGTCCGATCCCGTAGCGACTGGAAATCCAGGGTACGGCCAGCCCCAGGACCGTGATGGTGAGCGCCTTGAGCCCGGTGGCGGCGATCGACACGGCGGCGGGAAGCAGCAGCCAGTCCACGGTGATCACGCCCTCCACACGTCCCACCACGTAGCCTACCACCGTGCGGGTCATGGCGGTGAGCCCAAGCGGACCCACGCTGATCGTGTCCGCCAGAAGGCCGGAGGCGAACCCCGCGATCTGACCCGGCATGCTGCCCCTGCGCATCGCCATCAGAGCGACGATCACCAGGGCAAGATCCGGCTTGACGCCGGCGACCGCCACCCAGGACAGCAGTGTCGAGCTCAACAGAGATGCGGCAACGGCCAACAGCGTGGTCGCCACGATGACGCGGACGTCACCCATCGGCCGGCTCCGGGGTATCCAGCACCAGCACGTAGTCCAGGCGGCCGAACTCGATCAGCGGCTGCACGGTCAACTCGATGGTCGACCGATCATCGCCGGCGTGATGCTCCACGACCCGGCCGATGTAGATGCCGCGCGGATAGAGGCTGCGCAAGCCCGAGGTGATCACCAGGTCGTCGATCGCCAGATCCTCTGCGGCGATGCGCGGTACATAGCGCATGACCAGCCGCTTGCCCGCCGGATCGCCCTCGATCAGCCCGTCGTGCTCGGTGCGCTGCAGACGCGCCCCGACGTACGAGGAGCTGGCCAGTAGCGGCCGCACCATCGCCGTAAGGGAGGAAACCGATTCCACGCGGCCGACCAGCGCCTGGACGCCGCCGGCGTCCGCGACCACCGTGGCATCGACCCGAACGCCGTGTCTGCGGCCGCGGTTGATCGTGATCGTCTTGAACAGGTTCCCCGGGTCGCGCCCGATCACCTCCGCTGGAATCGGCGTGCCCGCAGCGGCGCGGGTAAGATTGAGCAGCGCGCGCAGGTTGCGGATCTCCACCTCCAGTTGCACGACGCCGCGCTGTCGCTGTTCCAGCCGCGCCCGATCGGCGCGCAGCATCTGCACCTCGGCCCGGCTTCGACTGAGCTCCCCGATCGCGGTGACGGTACCGGCGACCCAGCGGCTTCCCGTAGTGATGCCCGTCTGCACCAGCGACAGCAGCCCCACGTGCCCCGGCGGAGGATTCAAGCCCACCAGCACCAGCGAGCTCACCATCAGTATCGCGAACGTGACGCCCGAACGGCGGCGGTTGACGAAGGGGCGTACCTCGGTCACGGACGATTACTGAGGTCAGCTCCCCCGTGCCGTCACGATCCGCTACCGGCGGTACTGCCGGCGCTGGCCGATACCGGCGGTCTCGAAGTACTTGCCGGCCCCGAGCGCCACGCACAGCAGCGGCTGTTCGGCCACGATCACCGGCACACCCGTCTCGCGCCCGATCAGGCGCGGCAGCCCACGCAGGAGCGAGCCGCCGCCGGTCATGACGATGCCGCGCTCGACGATATCGGATGCCAACTCCGCCGGCGTGCGGCCCAGCGCGCGCTTGATCTCCTCCAGGATCTGCCGCGTGGGCTCCTGCAGCGCTTCGCACACCTCGATCGAGTCCACCTCCAGCCGGCGCGGCAGGCCGGTGATGGCGTCCCGGCCCTTGATCTCCATGCGCACGATCTTCTGGTCGGGATCCGCGTTGCCGATCTTGATCTTGATCTTCTCCGCCGTCTCCAGGCCGATCAGCAGGTTGTGGACGGTCCGCACGTGCTTGATGATCGCCTCATCGAACTCGTCGCCGCCGATGCGGATGGCGTTCGAGACCACCATGCCGCCGAGCGAGATCACCGACACCTCCGTGGTGCCGCCGCCGATGTCGCAGATCATGTGACCGGCCGGCTCCATGATCGGCAGATCGGCGCCGACGGCAGCCGCGATCGACTCCTCGATCACGAACACCTCGCGAGCGCCGGCCTGCTCGGCGCTTTCCTGCACCGCCCGCTTCTCCACTTCGGTAGCCCCGGCGGGGATGCCGATCACCATGCGCGGCTTGACGAACCAGCGCCGCGGGGCGACCTGCATGATGAAGTGGCGGATCATCTGCTCGGTCATCTCGAAGTCGGCGATGACGCCGTCGCGCAGCGGGCGCACCGCATCGATCGTGTGCGGGGTCTTCCATAGCATGCGCTTGGCCTCGGTACCGACCGCGACCACCTGCTTGGTTTCGTGATCGATGGCGACCACGGACGGCTCCGTCAGCACGATGCCCTTGCCCTTGACGTGCACCAAGGTATTGCAGGTGCCCAGATCGATGCCGATGTCTGAGGAAAAGTTACTGAATAAAGCCATCAGGTGCAGTGTACCTCCGCGTCATGGTGCCGATTCCAGGCCCTACCGCAAGCGTTCGATCGCGCGGCGGTGGTTCGGGTCCAGTTCGCTGGCCGCGCGCCACTCCGCAACGGCCCGGCCCGAGTCGCCCTGCTGCGAGTAGATCTCGCCCAGATAGAAATGGGCGTCGGCAGCGCGCGCGTCGCCGGCGATGATCGCCCGGTACTGCTCTTCGGCCGGCAACAGATCGCCGAGCGCCCGATAGACGGCGCCGAGCTCGTACCGTGCCCGCTGCTCGATCGCGGGGTCGTCGGTGATCTCGATCGCCTGGATCAGATTCTCCCGCGCTCCCTGCACGTCCCCTTCATCCATCAGCATGGTGGCCATCTTCAGATGCAGCAGGTCGGACGGCCGGCGTGTCAGCGCGTGACGGAAGTACTCCCGGCCGCGCGGGTCGCCGAGTTCGGTGTACGCCAGTCCCAGGTACTCGTAGGTGTCGGCGCCGTCATAGCCGAGCGCCAGTGAGCCCTCCAGGTACCGCACGGCCAGATCGTAGTAGAAGTGGCCCTTGTGATAATAGGCCTTGCCGAGCGCGTACTGCGCGGCCGGTTCCGCCGTAGCGATCCGCGAGTCAAGCAGCGCACGGCGCAGCGACACGATCGCCGTCGACAGGCGATCGGCGGTGGACGCGCTGCCCTCGCCGCCGGCCGCCGACACCTCGCCGGGCTCCCGAATCATCGCCGGGTCCGAGATCGCCGGGTCCGAGATCGCCGCGTACAGTGACGCGACGCCGCGGATCAGGTTCGCCTCCGCGTCGAGCGGCCGTCTGACCAGCGTGAGCTCCGCGGCATCTACCGCCTCCGCGAAGCGCCCTTCGGCGACGAGCACGCGCATGTTCACGTCCCGGTCCCGACGGAGCCAGGCCGCGACCGCGCGGTCGGCCCGCATCAGCACGCCGGCGCCGACGGCGCCGGCGATGACGAGCAACGCGATCACCGCGCGCCGCCGTCCGCGATGCCGTCCGCGCCGGCTGCCGGCGGGCTGATAGTTCCATCTAGGTGGCGGACCGAATCGCGTCGATGCTGACGATGAAAGAGGAGGCGGGCCGATAAGCCGGGTTCTGTTCACCCCGACGCGTGTCGAGCCGCTTGCGCGACCCGGCCGCCACCGGGGCGGGCCATCATTCATCTGGCGCGCGACGGGCCCGGCGGCACCGGCGCGGCACTCGAGCAGCCTACCCACGGGCCCGAGGACCGCATCCCGTCAGGGCGCGGCCTCACGTGGCGAGCAACCCAACCCGCTGCTTGGCTTTGCTCCGGGCGAGGTTTGCCATACCTCCGGCGTCGCCGCCGGAGTGGTGGGCTCTTACCCCACCGTTTCACCCTTGCCAGGAGAGCCGTCCCTTGCGGCACGGCCGTCCGGCGGTCTGTTCTCTGCGGCACTGTCTGTCGCCCGCGCCAAGGCGCGGACGCCCGGGGATTACCCGGCACCCTGCTCTTCGGAGCCCGGACTTTCCTCCGCGCCCGTACCGGGCGCGGCGATGGCCGACCCGCCTCCTGCTGCCGTCACGTTAACCGATCACCCGCGGCAGCGCCAGCGGGCGGGGCAGGCACGCCGCAGTGCCCGGGGCCTGCGTTCAGGATCCGTCGGACTCATGGTCGGCGGCTACGCCTTCACCAGCATCGTGACCGTCGTCATCATCGTCATCGTCGCCGGTCACGTCGAGGTCCAGGAACAGCTCCTCCTCGTCCTCGAGCGCCTCGTCCCCGTCCGCGTCGGCGAAGAAGCCGGGCTCGTCATCGAAGACATCGATCTGAGCCTCGGTTTCGTCTTCGTCCGGAGCGTCCTCGTAGAAGACGATGCGCCCGTGCGTGCAGAACAGCACGTCCTCGGCACGGCGGACGCGGTTGACGAAGTGGGCGGGCAGGGTCATGTAACATCCGGTGCAGACCTGCGCCTGCAGCGGCACGATCCCGTACCCTTCGGTCGATCGGACGATGCGTTCGAACTTGAACAGCAACTCCGCGTCCAGACCGGCGGCGATCTCCAACTCCTCCGCCTGCAGCGCGGACAGCCGCTGTTCGCGGTCGGCCAGTTCGACCTTGATGCGCGACTCCTCTTCGTGGACCACGCCCTCCTGCTGCTCGATCAACTCCGCTTCGCGGGCGAGCTCCTCGGATACCTGGTCGAGCCGCTGTTCCTCTTCCTGCAGCGCTCGGCGGTAGTCCATCTCGCGCTCGGACGCATCGCGGATCTGCTTGTCCAGCGCCTCGTACTCCCGCTGCGTGCGGATCTGGTCCATCTGGCGCTCGTACCCTTCGCGGACCCGCTCCGATTCCAGCGCGTCGTCGCGCAGCCCGTCGATCTTCTGCTTGCTCGACTCCTGCGCCTCGTTGCGCTCCAGGTAGGTCCGCTTGAGCCGGTTGAGCAACTCGGTCTTGGTGGCGAGCGACCTGGGCAACTCCTCGATCTGCGCCTCGATCTCGTGCTTCTTGTGCAGCACGTCCTGAAGCGCCCGCAGTTTGTCCAGAGCCTCCTGAACCGCCGGCGTCCCGTGGTTCGTCCGCTCGATAGGTATGGATTCGCTACTCACACCGCCCTCCGGTCATGTACTGCCTCCGTCGTCCACTATTGGGCGTCATTCGTCAAGATAGTCCTTCAGCCGCATGCTGCGCTTCGGGTGGCGCAGCCGCCTGAGCGCCTTCGCCTCGATCTGGCGAATGCGCTCGCGGGTCACGTTGAAGTGCAACCCGACCTCTTCCAGGGTGAGCGAGTACCCGTCCTCCAGTCCGAAGCGCATGCGCAGGACCTCCTGCTCGCGCTCCGGGAGCGTGCTCAGCACCTGTTGGAGCTGCTCCTGCAGCAGCCGGAACGCGCTGGTGGTGGACGGGTTCTCCACGTCCTTGTCCTCGATGAAGTCGCCCAGGATCGAGTCCTCTTCCTCCCCGATCGGCGTCTCCAGGGAGATCGGTTCGCGCGCGACCCCCTTGACCGCCTTGATACGTGCAGTGGACCAGCGCAATCGCTCGGCGACCTCCTCGTCGGTGGGCTCGCGCCCGAGATCCTGCATCAGTTGCCGCGACTCGCGGACCACCTTGTTGATCTGTTCGATCATGTGTACCGGCACGCGAATGGTGCGCGCCTGGTCGGAGATCGAGCGGGTGATCGCCTGCCGGATCCACCACGTCGCATACGTGGAGAACTTGTAGCCCTTGCGGTACTCGAACTTCTCCACCGCCTTGATCAGGCCGATGTTCCCTTCCTGCACCAGGTCGAAGAAGTGCAAGCCGCGGTTGGTGTACTTCTTGGCGATGCTGACCACGAGCCGGAGATTGGCCTGGATGAGGCGGTCCTTGGCCTGCTTGAGCTGGTACTTGCCCTCCTCCAGTCGGCGGTGCATCGCCAGCACCTCGTCGGCACGGTGCTCGAACGCCACCTCGATCGCCCGGATGTCGGCCTGCCGGCGTTCGTATTCGGCCACCAGGACGCGGATGTCGTCGGCCTGCATGCGGATCGTCGTTTCCAGCTTGGCGCGTTCGGCCGAGCGGGACAGCTTGCGCTTGACCGAGCGCAGCTCGCGGGGCGCCTTGATGCGCAGCCGGCGCTCGATCCGCTCGCTCCTGCGCTGCAGCGAACCGAGCCGCTGGGCGGCGTCGGCCAGCCGGTCCGACAGCAGCGCGATCTCGTCCTGGTGCAGTTCCACCTCGGCCAGCGAGGCCTGCAGCTGCGTGCGCAGATCGGCCAGACGCTCGTCCTCGAAGACGCGGCCGTCCTCGCCGGCCAGCGTCTCCTTGTGCTCCATGTACGCCTTCAGCAGCGGGTACATCTCCTGCACGGCTTCCCGGTAGCAGGCGTTGAGCCGGCGCCGGTCGGCCATCAGCTCGGAGAGTTCCTTCTTGGTGAGGTTGAGCTCCCGGGGGTCCTTGGTGGAGCGGGCGCGCTCGGCGATGTTGTAGAACTCCGGCAGCGTGGCGCCACAGCTCTTGATCACCTCGTGGATGAGGTTCTCCCCCATCTCCATCCGCTTGGACAGGATCACTTCCTGCTCGGCGGTGAGCAGGTTCTCCTTGCCGATCTCGCGCAGGTAGAGCCGGATCGGGTCGTCGACCGCGCTCTCCTTGTCGTTGTTGTAGACCAGCCGGCGCTTCGCGGCGGCGGCGGCCTGCCGCAGGTCTTCTTCCGTTACGTCGTCGCCGGCCTCGTCATCCTCCAGCTTGACGTCGTTCTGCTCCAGGAGGGCGGCCACCTCGTCGATACGGTCCGAATTGACCAACTGGTCGGGGAGGCGGTCGTTGACCTCCTCGTAGCTGATGCTCTTCTTCTGTCTGGCGTACTCAAGCAACTGAACGACCGCGGGATCAGTCAACAGATCCGACATCCACCCTCACCTTCTTCAATTTCTCCAGCTCCGAATCCAGGAAAATCTTCTCCTCGAGCAGTTCCCGTACCACCGAACCGGGCGATCCCTCGCCGCCACGCTCGACGCGGCGCATGCGCGCCTCGATGTCGAGGCGCCGGCGTTCCAGCGAGCGGGCCTTCAGCTTGCGCGCCCCATCGTCCAGCACTTCGTCCGGGTTCACGGTGAACTCCCGTTGCGAGAGGTTGCGGATGACCAGCGAGCGCAGCTCGTCGGTCTGCAGCCTGCCGAGCAGACCGTCCGGGGATTCGTCACCCTGCCGGGCGCACTCTTGCAGCGCGACGAACAACTCCTGCGCCAGCGGATCATGCAGGTCGTCGGAGTCCAGCCGCCGCTGTACCCGGTCGAACCGATCCCGGTTGGCGGCGGCCGCGAGCATGTAGGTCATCTCCAGCGAACGCCGGGACGCACCGCGCCCATCGCGCGGCGCGGTTGTCTGCGCCGGCCGGGAGTCACGGCGATGCGCGCCGGCCGATGCAAGCCGACGGTAGTCGCGCAGGATGCTGTCGCGACCGACCTCCAGCACGTCCGCCACGTCGTGCAGCAACGCCTCACGCTTCAACTCCGAGCGTACGTGGGTGAGATAAGGGAGCAACTCTCGGAATACCTGTTCCTTCGCGTCTGCCCGTCGCAGATCGAGTGCAGATGTAGCCAGTTTGAGAAGATACTCAAATGCCAATATAGGGGATGCGAGGGCGGTTTGCAACCGGTCGCCTGCATTCTGCTGGATATAATCGGCGGGGTCCATACCGGTCTGGAGCGGAACCACCGAGGTCTGCAACTCCGTCTCCTCCAGCATGGCGATGGCGCGCTTGGTGGCGTTCACCCCCGCGGCGTCCGAGTCCATCACCAGGCGCACGTCGCCGGTGTAGCGCGCCAGCAGCCTTGCGTGATCGACGCTCAACGCGGTGCCGAGCGGGGCCACCGCCGCTTGCCCCGCCGCATCGAGGGCGATCACGTCAAGGTACCCCTCCGGCACGTGCACGGCGCCCGCCCGCTTGATGCGCTCGCGCGCCTCCGCCAGCCCGTAGAGCAGCTCGCCCTTGTGGTAGTGAGCGGTTTCCGGCGTGTTGAGGTACTTCGGTCCGTCACCCATGGCCCGGCCGCCGAAGGCGACCACCTCGCCACGCGGGGTGGAGATAGGGAACACGATGCGGTCGCGGAACAGCGCAAGCATGCCGCCGCGCGTGCTGGTGAACAGGCCCGAGCGCACCAGGAACTCGTCGCCGTAGTGGTGGGAGCGCAGGAACCGCAGCAGCCAGTCGCGGTCGCCCGGCGCGTAGCCTACGCGGTAGCGAGCCAGCGACTCCGCCGAGAAACCGCGGCCCGACAAGTGCTCGCGGGCCCCCGCCGCGGCGTTGGTGTGCAGCAGGATGTGATGGAAGCTGTCGGCCAGCCGGCGGTACAGTTCCAGATAGCTTTGACGCTCGCTGCCTTCGGCGCCGGCGGTCTCCTCGACCTGCATGCCGGCGCGCTCGGCCAGCAGCCGGAAGGCCTCCGGGAAGCTGAGCTTCTCGAGCTCCATCACGAAGTCGAGCATCGACCCGCCCTGCTGACACCCGAAGCAGTAAAACAGGTTCCGCTCCGGGGTAACGGTGAAGGAGGGAGTCTTCTCGGTATGGAAGGGACATAGTCCGACAAGCCGTCGGCCGCGGCTTTGCAGGCGCACGTAGTCGCCGGCCACGACGTCGATCCGCAATCGATCGTTCAGCTCCGCGATCTGGTGGGAGGGGATCACGGGCTCACGGGCTTCGCTGCAAGTGGGCGCCCCCTCAGCGGGCCACGCCCTTCAGGTAGAAAAACTTGGCGTCGTTGTGCTCATCGAGCTCCCGGGAGAAGTGATGCTCGCCGGTGTCCGGGTCCTTGAGCACGAAGTACCAGTAGTCGCTCTCCGCCGGGAAGAACGCTGCTTGCAGAGCCACCGCGCCCGGATTCGAGATCGGCGCGGGCGGCAGCCCCCGCCACTTGTAGGTATTGAAGGCGGAGTCGACCTCCAGCTCCTGATGCGTGAGCACGCGCGGATGCTCCCTGCCCTCCACCTCGGTCAGCACGTAGGCGACGGTGGCGCAGGACTGCAGCCCGGCGTTGGCTGCCAAGCGATTGACGAACACGGAAGCGATCAGCCCCGCTTCCTCCGCCCGCTGGTACTCACGTTCGACGATCGAGGCCAGGATGATCGTGTCGTGCAGCTCGTCCGGGTGGATGCTCTCGAAATCCGGCCGCACCTCGGCGAGCCGCCGGAAGAAGTTGTCGACCATGCCGCGCACCACGTCGGCGGCCGGGTAGTCGCGGGGGAAGCGGTAGGTGTCCGGAAACAGGTACCCTTCCATGCTTGCCGCCCGGACGCCGAGTTCCTCGATCAGAGCCGGGTCGGCGACCGCGGCCGTGAATCGCTCCGCGGTGCTCACGCCCCGTTCCTCGAGCCGTTCGGCGATCCGGCGTACGGTCCATCCCTCCGGAAAGGTGACGGTGATCTCTTCCTGACGGCCCTCCAGCAGCAACGCCAGTACCTGACGGGCGCGTAGTGAAGGGGCAAACGAGTAGTGACCGGCACGGATGCGGCTGTCGGCGCCCTGGAGGTGGGCCACTATCCGCAGCACCAGCTCGGAGCGCACCAACCGCTGGTCGGCCAGCCGGGCGGCCACCGCCCCGAACGGCTCCCCGGCATGGACCGTGAAGGTGACCGGCGGACCGGCTCCCCGCTCCTGCGGAGGACCGCTCAGGTACGACGCCGCTACCGCCACACCGGCGACGAGCACCCCACACGCGAGCCCCACGCCGATCGCGATGCGTTTCACGCGATACCCAACACCCCCAGCAGGAGCAAATGTAAACCCGTCAACGCCAGAAGCGAAAGTGGGACCGGTCGGGCTGGGCCGAGGCGGCGCCGCTGGCGCCGGGACTACCCGTGTCCGGCTTGGAACGCATCGGGAACCGATGCGCTCCAAGCCAAAGGAGGGGCTGGGCCGCGAGCGGCGCCGACAGGCGCGGCTCGCGGGGCGAGGAGGGGCTGGGCCGAGGTTACGGCGCCCATGGCGCCGGGATTACCCGTACCCGGCGTGAAGCGCATCGGGGACCGATGCGGTTCACGCCAAAGGAGGGGCTGGGCCGAGGTTACGGCGCCCGTGGCGCCGCAACCTCGGGGCTAGATCAGCAGCTCCTCGTGACGGCGCGAGAGCCAGTAGTCGATCTCCACCGCGTGCCGCACCGGCCCCTGGCCGATACCGGGACAGGATGCGGCGGCCTCCGACCACGCATCGGGGGACACCAGGTTCGCATCCCAGAACGGGAAGCTCCGGCACTGCAGCGGTCGCGATTCGTATACCGTACATGCGCCATCCTGCCAGAGGCTGCAGTCGTAATTGGCCTTCTCCGTCAGGCTGAGCCGCTGAAACCCGCCGATATCCACCGTGCGGCAGTAGCGGGCCATGAACTCGGCAACGGTGAGCCCCTTCGCCTGCGCCAGGGCCTCCAGATCGCGCTGCGACAGGAACACGTACCCCGGCTCGAGCCGGCAGCAGCGCTGACAGCGGGTGCAGTCGAAGCGCAGTCCGCCGTCGGTGGACGAGCGATAGAACGGTTCACGCACGGGATGGGGAGAGAAGGATTCGAACCTTCGAAGGCAATGCCAACAGATTTACAGTCTGCCCCCTTTGGCCACTCGGGAACCTCCCCGCTGTCGGAGCGCCGAATGCTCGCTCAGCCCGCCACCGCTGTCAATAGCCGTAACGCCCGCCCGGCACGCGGCTCAGCCACCTGTCGGGATCGAACCGACGACCTCGAGATTACAAATCTCGTGCTCTACCGATTGAGCTAAGGTGGCACTTCTCGTCTCTCCTACCATGAGGCGTGCGCGCGGGTCACGGGCTCGCCGGCGGCTGCAGGTCCGGACGGAGCACCTGCGCGCCATCCAGGTACACCGGCACCGGCGTGCCGCCGCCGCTGCGATAGGTCAGGAGGAGCCGGATGATGCGGCCCGGCTGACCTTCCACGACGGCCTCCTGCACACAGAACAGCGGTACCTCCGCATATCCGCCGGCGCGCGCGGCCGTCGCCGGATTTGCCCGTGTCAGGTCCGGTGTCATGGAGAAGACGATGCTGATGATGTCCTCGCGAGCCACGCCGTTGCCGCCGAGCACCGCCTGCAACAGCCGCAGGCCGGCCTCCCGAATCGCGTCCGCGTCGTTGGCGCCTACCTGGATGGCGCCCCGGACCGCTACCGTCATGCCTCAAAAGCTCAGGCCCGGTCGGGGCGGCCCGCCGAGCACCGCCGCCACCAGACGAAGCGACGCCAGCAGCGCGAGTGCGGTCGCGGCGGCCAGCAGCGACAGCACGGTCGGCACGCCGGCGAAGCGCCAGCGGCCGGAGATCACGTGCACCGCGTACAGGCAGCACGCGCACAGCGCGCAGGAGGCGGTCAGGACCAGCGCGATCTCCGCCAGGCGGAGCAGCCACAGCAGCGTCGCATCGACATACGACTGCGCGCTGCCCAGCGCGTACAGCGCCAGCAGCAGCAACGATATGCAGAACAGCACGGCCGACACCCGGCCGATCGCCGGAGCGATGGTCCGCCGCTCGGCCCCACGCGGTACAACGGTCACGGTATGCCGGCCACGATATACTGCCTGACGTGAAGATCGCCATCACCCTGCTGCTGATTCTCGGGCTGGCGGTCGCCGCGTTCTTGGTCGGATGGGTGGAGCTGGCGCTGCCGGCCGGCACCTACGGCGTCGTCTTCACCAAATCGGGCGGCTGGGACGAGGAGGCCATCGCCCCAGGGGGCATCACCTGGCGTTGGGAGCGGTTGATCCCGACCAACATGACCCTGCACCTGTTCGATCTGACCCCGCAGACGGTGCAACGCCGCGTGGCTGCGCTGCTGCCGTCGGCCGATCTGTACGCAGCGGAGATCGGCATCGATGCGGCGGCGCTCTCCTACGAACTCGACGTCACGCTGCAGCTCCGACTTCGCGCGGAGCACCTGCCGCCGCTGGCGGCAGAGGCGGAGTTGCGCCCGGACACGCTGCCGGCCTGGTACGAGCGGGCGACCGCCGCCGCGGCTGACGCGGCCACCGAGGCACTGTTGTCGCGGGAAGCCGCCGCGTTGGTGATGGACCCCCACGTCTTGGAGGAGCGCATCCGTCGTGGGCTGGCCGTGCGCCTTCCCGAGCTCGAGATCATCGATGTCGACCTGGTCCCCCACTCGATACCGGACCCGAACCTGTACGTGCAGGCGAAGACGGCCTTCCACGAGCGCGTCGAGGCGCAGCAACGGGCCCGCCTCGCGGTCATCGCGAATCTGGCGTTCATGCGCGAGCAGGGACATCAGCACGCCGAGATGCTCGCCATTCTGGGCAGCACGCTGGCCCAGTTTCCGGAGTTGGTGGACCTGTTGAGCCGCTCGCCGACCGATTTGCTTGGTCAGGTGCTGGGAATGACGCAGCCGGCCGCCGCGCCGGACCAGCGCCCCCTTCAGCCGCCGGCCGGACCGTGACCGTCGGCGCGGGGCGCCGTCGATGACCGGCGCCTACTCCGGCCGGCCGACCTCGTGCAGGGCGAACGACCGGATCATCAGCAACGCCCCCGCCGCCACCGTCACCCGCATAGGCGAGGCGGTGATGACGTTGCTGACGCCGCCCTCCCCGGGGCGCCAGCGCAGCCCGTCCAGCGGCCAGCGCAGCCCTTCGGAGCTGCCGATCGTCGCACCCTTCGACAGCGGCAGGAACGACACGGTCTGGCCCACCCGGGCGTGACAGGCGGCCGTACCGCGAATCGCCTCGACGTGCTCGTGGGCGGTGATCCAGCAGAGCGGCACGGTCTCCCGCTCGAAGAGCGCGACGATGAACAACAGGTGGTCCAGACGGCCGCCCCCGCCGCCGGCGATCACCACCCGATCGCAGCCGAGCTCCTCGAGCGCCTGCAGACCGAGCTCGGTGTCGGTGTGCTCCTTGTCGCGGGGGAAGCGGCGCACGCGTTCTTCGGGCAGCCGTCGCGCGCGCACCGAATCCATGTCGCCGACGATCAGATCCGGCCGCAGTCCCAGCGCCAGCGCCAGATCGTACCCGGAGTCGGCGGCCACGATCGGCCCCACGGTGTCCAGGAAGGGCTCCAGGTCTGCGCGTCCGGGGCCATACCCGCCGGTGAGAAGCAGACCCGTCAGCGACATGCCGGTGTGCCGAGCATACCCCCGCCGCGGCCCCAAGCGCCAAGCCGGTCGGGAGGCGGCTCTCCGCCCATCGCTGCTTTCCGGTACCCTGAACGGGGCCTCGGATGGGATCGGAAGACGTGCAGGAATCGCCCATGGCATCGGTGCCCCCTGCGGTAGGCCGCTTCGCCGGTGTTCTCATCGACGCCGGGCACGCCGCCTACCTGGTCGGCGGCGCCGTCCGCAACCTACTGCAGGAGCGCCCGCCCGGCGACTGGGACATCGCCAGCGACGCGACGCCCGACCGCGTGCAGGGGCTCTACCGCCAGACCATACCCACCGGCATCCGCCACGGCACGGTGACCGTCCTGTTCGGCCGCTACCGGTTCGAGGTCACGACCTTCCGCACGGACGCCGGCTACTCCGACGGGCGTCGCCCCGATTCGGTTCGCTTCACCGGGACCATCGAAGAAGATCTGGCACGGCGCGACTTCACGATCAACGCGATCGCCGTCGACCTGGCGACCGGCGTCCTGCACGACCCGCATGACGGTCGCGGCGACCTGGCGGCGCGGCGCCTCCGTACCGTCGGCAGCGCCCGGGAACGCTTCGGCGAGGACGGACTGCGGCCGTTTCGGGGCTGCCGGCTGGCCGCGGAACTGACCCTCACGGTCGACGGGCACACGGTGCGGGCGATGCGGGACGCACTGCCGACCGCTCGCCGGGTTGCTGCCGAGCGAGTCTGCGAAGAACTGCGGCGCCTGCTGCTGGCGCCGACGCCATCGGTCGGCCTGCTGCTGCTCGAGCGGTCGGGGCTCATGGAGCTGTGCTTTCCCGCTGCGAAGGGTAGCGCAGCCGCCCCCCCCACGGACCGAGCGGCCCGCTACGCGCGCATCGATTCGGCACCGGCCGACGCGCCGCTACGGCTGGCCATGTTGCTGGCGCCGGAGGCCGCCGTGGACGTACGGGCCGCCTGCGCGCGCGCGCAGGCGGCGCTGACCCGCTTGCGCTTTCCCAACGCGGTGACCCAACGGGTGGTCACCGCGATCGGCAGCCTCGCGATCCCGATCACCGCAGACAGCTCCGATGCCGACATCCGTCGGCTGCTGGCCGACGTTGGTCGTGGCGGTGCCGCGGACGCGGTCGCCGTCCGCCGAGCGATCGCGGAGATCGATGATCCGCTTGCCCGGCGCGTGCACCGCCAGGCAGCCTCGGCCCAGGCATTGTCGATCGGGGAGCTCGCCGTTGACGGGACCGTGCTACAGCGCGAGCTGGGCCTGCGGCCTGGTCCCCGGATCGGCCGGCTGCTGCAGGCCCTGCTGCGCGAGGTGCTCGGCGACCCGGCTGCCAATGACCGCACCCGGCTGCTGGATGCGGCCCGAGCGCTTCAGCCGGCGGCGGTCGATCCGCCCGAGCCGGACTCGCCGGAGTCTGCCTCGGTCTCGACGAGCTGCGCGTAGGCGATGCGTGCGACCCGCTGTTCGGCCTGCTTCTTGCTCTTGCCCTCCGCCGGGCCGTAGGGCCGGCCGGCGACCACCACGTCCATCGAGAACACCTGGTCGTGGTCGGGTCCCCGCCGTTCGGTGACACGGTACTTGGGAAAGGCTTGAAAGCGCTTCTGGGAGAGCTCCTGCAGCAGCGTCTTGTAGTCCTGCCGGTGGCGGCCGGCGATCACCTTCTCGATCTCATCGACGAAGAGCCGCTCGACGAATTGTTCGGCGGCATGCAGCCCGGAGTCCAGGTAGCAGGCGCCGATCAGCGCTTCCAGCGCGTCCGCCAGCAGCGCACTCTTGCCGCGGCCGCCGGAGCGCTCTTCGCCGCGGCCCAGGAGCAAACAGCGGTCGACGGAGATCTGCCTGGCGATCCGCGCCAGACTCTCCTCGCTCACGACCACCGACTTCACGCGCGACAGATCTCCCTCCGGCCTCCCCTCCAGCCGCCGGTACAGCCACTGGCTGGCCACCAGACCCAGCACCGCGTCCCCCAGGAACTCCAGCCTCTCGTTGCTGGCCACGCCGGCTTCGGCCGTATAGGAGCGGTGGCAGAGCGACAGGTTCATGAGGCGCTCATCGCGAAAACGAACGCCCATCCTGCGCTGCAAGGAGCGCAACTCGGCACGACGTGCCGGCGACACCGGTTGGAGCTCCGCGATCGATCCGGGTGTCGATCCGGCTGTGCGGCGGGCGAGACGCCACTCTTTACGCAGCGCCTTGAAGCCGTTCCCAAGCGCCGGCACGAGCTTACGGGCCATCAACTCGGGGGTGGAGGGTTGCGGGCGAGTCGGATGACGTCGTACGGCCACCGGACCCCACCGAGGGCATTCCCCCCGCCGCGCGACGTTACTTGATCTGCGACTCGATGTAGGCCAGCGCGTCCTTTACGGTCTCGAACTCGTTCGCCTTCTCATCGGGGATGGTGATGCCGAGCTCTTCCTCGATCGCATAGACGAGCTCGTAGGTATCCAGACTGTCGGCACCGAGGTCCTGCCGAAACGAGGATTCGAGGGTGATCTTGTCCTCCTCGATCTCGAGCCGGTCCGCGATCAGTTTCTTCATCTTCTCGAAGAGTTCAGCATCCATGTTCGCATCGCCTCCAGGGAAAGGTTGGGTCAGGCGATCTCCGCCGTTTCCAGCACCGGCTTGCCACGATAGTGCCCGCACTTGGGACACACCCGATGCAGCAGGACCCGATTGCCGCATGTGCCGCATTCGACGACAGACGGTGCCCGCACCCGCCTGTTGACGGCGCGCCGGCGCCGGCTGCGGGATTTGGAGGTCTTGCGTGCGGGAACAGCCATCTCAGTCCTGTGCCGGGAAGCTATTGCTAACGCGGCATGGTTGTCAACGCCGCGTCATCCCCGCATCCCCGCCGGCCGGAGCCGGATGAGCAGCGGCGTGGTCAGGGGTTCGGCAGGCGGCGCACCTGTTCGCTTCGCCACTGCGGCTGCGAGCTCTCCGACTCGTACGGGATGCGCTTGCGGATCCTTACGCTGCGCCGGCCGCGTCCCGCGCGCACGATCGCGAACACGCCGCCTCCCACATAGCAGATCTGCTCGCCCGGCTCGAGCTGTTCGCGCTCACGGATCGCGCTCAGCACACACTCGAAATGGGCCGGATCCTCGCTGTCGGGATGCACCAGCGCATGCACCAGATCTTCCACCGGCTCCGAGCAGAGCGGGCAACGCGGCGCAGGTGGGTTCACCGGCGAGGCTTGCGCGACGTGCCGTCGATCAGGATCTGCGCCAGATAGCGAATCGCCCGCTCCAGGTACCGCCGGTCCCTGATCTTGCTGCGCAACTCGACGCGCCGCGCGTGCGCCCGGTACGCGTCGCGCACCGCCGGCCTCCGTCTGGCGGGACGCTGCAGGAGCCCTTCCCTGACCAGGGCAGATCCGAGCGGACGGCGCCGCACCGGCGAGCGGCGCCAGGCGATGGGGAAGGCACGGCCCATGCGACGCAGAACGCCGCGACGCCGCCTGTTGGACGGCGTCACAGCGGCACGCCGTCGGCGCCGAAGGCCGACTCCAGGTGCAGCGGCGCCTGCCCGGCACGCAGCAGCAGGACGTCGAAGCGGGGCCGCAGCCGGTCAAAGCGCGGGTTGGCAGCCAGAAACGCCGCCGCCGCGCGCGCGATCCGCGAACGCTTGCGGTCGTTCACCACCGCCGCCAGGTCGGATACGCCAAAGCTGCTCCAGGCCTTGACCTCCACGAACACGACACGGTCGCCCCGGCAGGCGACGAGATCGATCTCCCCAGCACGCATGCGGAGGTTTCGCTCGACGACGTGGTAGCCGCGCTCCCGGAGGTACGCGGCGGCATGTCGTTCACCGATTCTGCCTTTTTGAACACTGTTCAGCCGGTCCTGTCGATCGCTTCGGCTCGGCGCGGGTGTCCGTTCCGAGCCGTTCATCGGTACATCCGATGTCTGCATACAGTATCGTCAACAATGAAGCGCGGGTTTCGCGCTTTCGCTTTCGGGCGGTCGGCAACCGCGGGCCGATGCGGAGGATCTGCTCCTTCGGCGCGGCCGCGCACAACCGGAGTCAGCGTCGATTCACGCGGCGGCGGAATCCGTGTCGGTCTTTCGAGCAGTTCGCGGGGAGGTTGCCGGCGATCCGGGCAGGACCTCCCCAACGCACTAGCGCGCCAATCCGACAGATTCCTAGCGCTTGCGGACCCGGCGCTCCGGCACCTTGGCGGCCTTGCCCACCCGATCGCGCAGGTAGAAGAGCTTCGCGCGGCGCACGCGGCCCCTTCGCAAGACCTCGATCTTGGCGATCTTCGGCGAGTGCAGCGGGAACACACGCTCCACGCCGACGCCATAGGAGATCTTGCGGACCGTGAAAGTCGAGCTGACGCCCGAGCCCTTGCGGGCGATGCAGGTGCCTTCGAACACCTGGGTCCGCTCGGTCTTGCCTTCGATGATCTTGAAGTGGATCCGCACCGAGTCGCCGATTCCGAACTCCGTCGCATGGGACCGCGTCTGGTCGGTCTCGACCTCCTGTATCAGTTGCTGCATCTTTCACTCCTTCGTAGCAGGTCCGGCCGCAGGCGGGCCGTTCGCTTGGTCGCCTGCCGACGACGCCACTCCCTGATCCGTGCGTGGTCTCCGGACAACAGCACCGGCGGCACCGGCACGCCGCGGAAGACCGCAGGTCGAGTGTACTGAGGATATTCGAGAACGTCGCCCTCGAAGCTTTCTTCCTCGAGAGATTCCGCCTGGATCACCCCCGGTACCAGTCGCGCCACCGCCTCCACGACCGCCATCGCAGCCACTTCGCCGCCGATCAGCACGTAGTCGCCGATCGACACCTCGTCGTCCACTAACAGATCGACGACCCGCTGGTCGATCCCCTCGTAGCGTCCGGCCAGCAGCAGCAGCTCCCGCCCCTCCGTCGCCCAGCGGCGCGCGAGATCGCGATCGAACGGCGCGCCGCCGGCCGTGAGGTAGACGGTGCGCGGCCTGACCGCGCGCCGGCTCAGCACCGACTCGATCGCGTGGCTGACCGGTTCCGCCTTCAGCACCATCCCCGCGCCCCCTCCGTACGGGCTGTCGTCACACGTGTTGTGCGGGTCATGGGCATGATCGCGGATGTCGACGGTCTCGATGTCGATAAGGCCTCGGTCGACGGCCCGGCCGACGATCGATGTCGCCACGAAGGGGGTAAACAGCTCCGGAAAGAGCGTCAGGACGGTGAATGTCATTCGACCACCGCGTCGCTGGTCAGCTCGATCACGCCGGCGTCGACGTCCGCGGAGCGGACGTACTGGTGGCGAAACGGGATCAGTAGCGTGCGGCCGTCCGCGTGGACCGCCTCCAGCACGTCGCCCGCGCCCGCCTCCAGCACGGATCGCACCGTGCCGATCGTCCGGCCGTCCTGCTGCAGCTCACAGCCCGCCAGATCTGCCAGGTAGTACTCGTCGGGACCCAGCGGCGCCGCATGGCGCCGTTCCACCCAGATTTCCCGACCGGCGAGCACCGCGGCGGCGTCCCGGTCATCCACGCCGCCCAGCTTCATCAGCAGCGTCGGAGCGGACAGCCGGAACGACTCCACCTCGTAGCGCCGCGCCGGCTGGCCGCGGCCGCGCAGTTCCACCTCGTGCATTGCCGCAAAGTGATCGATCTCCCCCGAAAGGCTCTCGAACCGGACGAAGCCGTGCAGGCCGTGCGCTCGCCGGATGCGGCCCACCGCGATCCGCCCCTCCTGCCGGGCGCGGCGCGCGGCCTCACCGCTCCGAGCGGCCTCACCGCTCCGCGCGGCCTCCCCGCTCATGGCTTCAGTCGATGATCTCGAGCACGACCCGCTTGCCGGTCTTGGTGCCGGCGGCGCTGAGGATGGTGCGGATCGCCTTGGCGATCCGGCCCTGCTTGCCGATGACCTTGCCCAGGTCGCCGTCCGCGACCTTCAATTCCACGATGGTCGACTTTTCGCCTTCGACCACGGTGACCTCGACGCCGTCAGGCTCGTCTACCAGCGCGCGAGCGACGAACTCGACCAGCTCCTTTTCCATCGTTCACCTCCACCGTTCACTCCTCGGACGCGGTCACTCCTCGCACGCGGTCACTCCTCGCACGCGGTCACTCCTCGCACGCGGTCACTCCTCGGACTCGGGGTTCTGTCCCTCTCCGATCTCCGCGCCACGGGCCTGTCCGTGTGTCTGTCTGTTCAGGATGCGCCGCACGGTCGGCGAAGGCCGGGCGCCTTTGCCCATCCATTCGCGCACGCGCACCTCGTCCAGGGTCGCTTGCGCGCCCTCGGGCTCGGTCGGCTGATAGCGGCCCACCTCTTCGATAACCCTGCCGTCGCGCGGTCGCCGCGAGTCCATCACGACGATTCGGTAGAACGGACGCTTCCTCGTGCCATGTCGCTTGAGCCGAATCGCTACGCTCATCTGTTGCTCCTGTGGTGTCGGGTCAGCGGCCGACCCTGCGGACGGCGCGAGCGGCGCGGGCGGGTTTCACTCCGCTACCGGCGCCGCCACGAGCCATCTTCCGCATGGTCGCCGACATCTTGTCGAATTTCTTCAGGAAGCGGCTGACCGCCAACACGGTCGTACCGCTTCCACGCGCTACCCTGCGCCGCCGCGACGGGCCCAGGATCCGATGATTCTCCCGTTCGGCCGGGGTCATCGACAATATCATGGCCTCCTCGGTGCGCAGCACCTGCTCGTCGATCGCGCCCTCGGCCATCGCCGCGCGCGCGCCGGGAATCTTGTCGATCAGCGCTTCCAGGTTGCCCATCTTGCGCAGGCCGCGGATCTGCTCCAGGTAGTCGGCCAGCGTCAGCGTGTTCGAACGCACGCGCCGCAGCGTGCGCTCCGCCTGCCGCTGGTCGATCACCTGCCCGGCTTTCTCCACCAGGCTGACGACGTCGCCCATCCCCAGGATCTGTCCCGCGAAACGCTCCGCATGAAACGGCTCCAGATCCTCCAGCCGCTCCCCGGTGCCAATGAAGCACACCGGCTTGCCGGTCACTCCCTTCATCGACAGGGCCGCTCCGCCGCGGGCATCCGAGTCGGTCTTGGACAGGATGACGCCGGTGATGCCGATGCGTTCGTCGAACCCGCTCGCCACCGTCGCCGCGGCCTGTCCGGTCATTGCGTCCGCGACCAGCAGGGTGCGGTCGGGTTCCAGTACCGACCGTACCCGCTCGAGCTCCCGCATCAGATCGTCGTCTGCCTGGCTGCGGCCGGAGGTATCGACGATGACCACGTCGTGTCCGCCCTGCCCCGCGTACCGCAGCCCCTCACGGGTCACCCGGGCGGCTCCATCCGCTCCGCGGAGGCCGTCGGCGGTAAAGACGTCGACGCCGATCGTGCGCCCCAGCAACTCCAACTGCTCGACGGCCGCGGGCCGTGCGCGATCGGCGGCGATCAACAGCGGCCGGCGCCCGTCGGCGGCCAGCCGCCGGGCCAGCTTGGCCGCGGTGGTGGTCTTGCCGGAACCCTGCAGCCCCACCATGAGGATCTTCACCGGCGACCGCAGGCCGTGCAGTTCAAGCCCGGGGTCGCCGCCGCCGAGCATGTCGGTGAGACGTTGTTGTACGGTGCGGGTGAACTGGTCGGCGGCCGACACCCCCGACACGCGCTGACCACCGACCGCCTCCTCAACCGTCCGGTTGACGAATCGGCGCACGACACGCACATTCACGTCGGCTTCGAGCAGGGCGTTCCTGATCTCGTTGACGGCGTCGCGGATGTTGCGTTCCGTGAGTTGGTTGCGCGTGGTGACGTTGCGCACCACGTCGATCAGGCGGGAACTCAGGTTATTGCGCATGCGCAGGGAGGCAATATATCGACCGCTTTTCTGAGCTGTCAATGAATCCGGGACCGCGCCGGCGGCTGGTGTGCTAAGGTAGGCCTCCCTCTATGCGACCCCGGCTGTGGAACGCGCCGGCCACCATCGGCCTGATCATGTCGATGATCGCCGCGCTGCTGATCGTCGGTGCGTGTACCCGCGAATCCGCGGATGAAGCGCAGCTCGCGCCCATGCAGGATCCCGCGGACCAGCGGGAACAGATCACCTCCCTGCAGGTTCGCACCTTCGACGAGATGTGGACCCTGTTGCGCGACAACTACGTCTACGGCGACCTGCACGGGGTCGCCTGGACCGAATTGCGCGAGCGCTACCGCCCGCTGGTCGTGAATCTCCTTTCGCGAGAGGACTTCCCCGCAACGGTGCGGCAGATGCTGGACGAGCTGCCGCCGCTGGCAGCTCGCTGGGAGACGCGCGAGGAGCGCATACGGGAAGAGCTCGAGGATCCCTCCGCCTACGAAGGGATCGGTGCCTACGTCGCCTATCGCGAGAATCCCACGCCACGCATCATCCTGTTGTCGGTAATGCCCGGATCCCCCGCCGATCGTTCGGGACTGCGATCCCACGAAGCCGTGACGGCGGTGAACGGCATTCCGGTGCGGCGGGAGGAGGGCCCGGATGCGGTCTCCCGCATCCGCGGACCGGCTGACCAGCCGGTGGTCCTGCGCGTCAACTCGGTCGACCGGCCGCCGCGCGACGTCAGGGTGATCCGTGGCCGCGTGCAGCTCGCCGAGGTGCTGAACCCGCTCAGCTACGGTCTGCTGGAGCCGGGCCGCGTCGGCTATCTGCTGTTCCCCCGGGTCTCCTCCGAGACGCTGGTCACGGAGACGGTCCGCAGTCTCGAGGCGCTCGCGGGCGGCGGAGAGATCGGCGGCATCATCCTGGACCTGCGCATCGCCAGCGGCCTGCGGTGGCCGCTGGTGCCGCTGCTGTCGCTGTTCTCGGACGGCGACCATGGCGAGATCTACACCGCCGAGGGCTCACAGCCCATCTCGGTGGACGGCTACGACCTGAACGGTTCGCAGGCCGTGCCGCTGGTGGTGCTGGTCGGACCCGACACCGAGGGGCTGCCGGAGATCCTGGCCGCCGCATTGCAGGCACGCCGGCGCGCCACCGTGGTCGGCCTCAGGACGCCCGGCAACGTGGAGAGCTTCGTCGACTTCGTGCTCCCGGACGGCTCCCGGCTGACCATCATGACCAGCGCCTACCAGTCGCCATCCGGCCGCGAGGTCGGCTTGGACGGTGTGCGCCCGGACGTCCCGGCATCCCTGGACTGGGACGACGTCTCCGAGCGAACCGACCCGGTCCGCAACACGGCGGTCTCCGTGCTCCGGCGCGGCGTCGGATAGGGATGGGCCTATGAGGACAATGGTAGCCGCTCGCGGCGCGCTGGCGATCGCCGCCATGGTGGGCGCCGCGTTGCTGCTCAACTGCCGGCTGCCCGATACCAGCGAGCAGAACTCGCTGATGGGCGCCCTGGAGCGCAAGTCCGGAAAGATCGTCTATATGGGCGAGTACGCCAACATCTGGGTGGCCAATCAGGCCGGCGGCGGCACGCAGCAGATCACCACCGACGCCGGCCAGTCGGAAAGCGCCGCGCGCATCTACCAGACCCCGATCTGGTCTCCGGACGGCAAGCGGGTGGCGTTCGTCGGGATAGACTCGTTCCAGGGCCGAACGTTCGGCCGGGTGCTCACCGCACGCCCCGACGGCAGCGAGGCGCAGGCGATCTCCACCGGCGGACGGCTTCCGGCCAATCTCTACTGGTCGCCCGACAGCCGCAAGCTCAGCTTCCTGACGGCCGGAGCGGGCGGAGGCGGCTTCCTCCTGCTGAGCTGGCAGCCTGCCACCGCCGCGCCGGTGCAGACGCTGGACGCCGGCCGGCCGCTGTTCTGGGCATGGGCGCCCGACAGCACCGGCGTGACGGTGCATGCCGGGTCGGTGCGCACCTCCGGCCGCCGCGTATCGTTTCTGGACGTGGGCGCGACGGTGATCGAGAGCGGCTGGCCGCGGCAGCCGGGTGACTTCCAGACCCCCGCATGGTCGCCGGACGGTGCGGGAGTGGTGCTGGCCACCATCGCCGACGGCGGCCGGACCGACCTGATCATCACCCATCCGGAGCAGCGGGACCGGGGCAAGCCGATCGCCAGTGCGCGCGGCGCGGTCACCTTCCTGTGGTCGCCGGACGGTACGGCGCTGGGGTACATCACCCGCCGCCAGGAGGTCGAATCGATCATCAGCCGGCTGCGTCTGCGCGACGTTGCGACCGGGGCCGAGACGACCCTCGAAGAGGACGGCGTGTTCGCCTTCTTCTGGTCGCCGGACTCCAAGCGCGTCGCATACTTCGTCCCCTCGGTGGTGTCCCAGAACGAAGGCAGCGATCAGGCCCTGGTGCTGACGCTGCGCGTCTATGACCGCGAGCGGCGTTCGTCGGTCGACATCGAGACGTTCGTGCCGACGCCGCAGTTCGTGGCGGTCATCCGCGTCTTCGACCAGTACGGACAGGCCGCGCGGATCTGGTCACCGGACAGCCGCAACATCGTGTACGCGGCGCTGACCGATACCGGTCCGTCCATCATGGTGGCGCGGGCCGAGGGCAATCTGGTACCGCGCAAGATGGCGCCGGGACTGGTAGGGTTCTGGTCATGGCAGTGAAGAACCGGGCGCGACCAGCCGACGGTCGACGCAGCCGGCGCCCGTTGCGCGCACTCTGGCTGCTCCCGCTGGCGGGCGCCCTGCTGGTCTCCTGCTCGGTGCGCGGTGCGCAGATGTCGCAGAACTCCCTGCTGGAGCGCTTCGAGCGCAAGTCCGGGCTGATCGCATTCATCGGACTGGACGGGAACATCGCGACGGCCGACCAGACCGGCGACCGGCTCACGCAACTCACCGCGGACGCCGGCAGCCGCGAAGGCGTCCGGCGCTGGTACTCGTCGCCCACCTGGTCGGCACGCGGCCGCCGGCTCGCCTTCGTCCGCTTCGACCAGCTCACGGACGGCAACATCGGTGCGGCGATCCTCACCACCGACAGCGGCTCGCGCAGTCCCCAGGTGGTATGGGAGAGCGGCGAGCTTGCGCCGGTGTACCTGTACTGGTCACCGGACAGCCGCTGGATCAGCATGCTGTCGCAGCGCAGCTCGGAGGGCAGCTCGGAGAGCGGCATGGAGCTGGGTCTGGTGGATCCCGACGGCAAGTTGAGCTACAAGCCGCTGGATACCGGGCTGCCGCTGTACTGGGCATGGGATCCCGGCAACCGCTTCATGCTGGCCCACGTCGGCGGCGGCACGGCGTCGGGGGGCAGGCTCACCCTGCTGGACATCCGCGAGGGAACCCAGAAACGCAACTTCAACGTGCGCCCGACCCGCTTCCAGTCCCCGCAGGTCTCGCCGGACGGCGAGCGCATGCTCTACGTCGACAGCGAGTCGGGATCGGCCCAGCTCGTGCTGCGCGACATCGAGGGACCCGGGCTGGACGTGCTCAGGACCGTCTCCGGCAGCGCCTTCTTCAGCTTCTCCCGCGACGGACGGCGCGTCGCGATCATGGAATCGGCCACGCCGCAGCTCTCGGCCGACGGGACGCTGCGCGTGCTGGTGCCGCGCCGGCCGGAGCGCTCACTGGAGCTGGACGAACCGTCGGTGATCGCCTTCTTCTGGGCTCCCAACAGCCGCCAGATCGCCTATCTGATACCGGTGAGTCCAGAGGAGCTCCAGCAACTGCGGGTGGAACCGGTGTTTGCCGCCGATCCGGAGCAACTCTACGTGCACCTGCGGGTGATGGACGCCCGCTCCGGTGAATCCTGGAACGTCGCCACCTTCCCGATCACGCGCGGCAGCTTGAGCACGCTGCAGTTCTTCGATCAGTACACGCGGTCGGGGAGCATCTGGTCGCCGGACGGCAACTGGCTGGTGTTTTCCGCGGTGGCGCGCGGCGGCTTCCCGGGTGTCTTCCTGGGATCTGCTTCAGGCAACCTCGAACCGCGCTTCGTCACCCGCGGCGACCTGGGGGCTTGGTCGATCCGTTAGGAGTCCGTCGAAGTCGCTTGGCGCGCCACTCCCGGCGGGCTACCGGGGCAGGCTGCCGGGCGGGTTCCGCGGGAGTTCCGGGTCAGTTCCTTCCGGCGGGTTCTCCGAGCCGGGTGCGTGCGGGTCGTTGCCGTTCGTTCCGGGCTTCGTGCCGTTGTGGCCGTTCGGGCCGAGGAGCGCCAGCACCTCCTTGGTAGTCAGCTCGCTCCGCTCCAACAACGCGTCGGTGATGGCAATCAACTCGTCCTTGTGATCGCGCAGTACCCGTTTCGTGCGCTCTTCCAGCTCCTCCCAGATGCGGTTCACCTCCGGCGGCACGCGCCCCGGCGTGGAACTGAGTCCGTCTGTCCGATCCGCGACCCAGCCGGTTGGCGGGCCAAAGTACCCCAGGCTGTACAGATGCCGAAACCGCGCACGCGCGTGCTGATAATCGCTGTAAGCACCGGTCCACTCCTCGCCATAGACGATGCGGACGGCGGCGTGCCCGCCCAGCGAAACCATGATGTCGGCGACGATCCGCTGCAGCGGATACGAATACTGCTCGACTTCGTCGAGCGGCAACATGAAGCCCAGCGCCTGTCCGCGCGCCAGGATGGTCAGATGGCCGATGCGCTGCTCCGGCCGCACATAGTGCACCACCACCGCGTGGCCCGCCTCATGCACGGCGATGGAGCGGCGCTGCTCCGGCTCCATCTCCTCGATCGGGTTCTCCATGCCGGCGATCTGATGGATCAGCGCGCGGTCGATGTCGCGCTGCGTGACCACGTTGCGGTGCTCGAACAGGGCGATGCGCACCGTGTCCTTGGTCAGCGCCGCCATCATCTGCGCGGGTGAGGCTCCCGGCGTGTTGGCGACGATCGCCTCCACGTCGACCGAGTCGTCGTGACGGATCGTCGCCAGGTAGCCGTCGACGATGGCGCGCCGGCCGGCGCGGTCTGGCAACCCCACCTCCACCATCTGATCGAAGCGCCCCGGGCGGGTCAGCGCCGGATCCAACACGTCGGGGCGGTTGGTGGAGCCCATGAACAGCACGTGCCAGTTGCGGGCAGGCGGTTTCTTGCCGCGGAGCTGATAGAGCTTGGCGACCACTCGCTCCTTGAGGGAGCGTTGATCGACGCCGTCCATCTCGTACAGCAGCCGGGTCAGCGCGCCGGTGCCGCCACCCATCATGCCGCCCATCCCACCCATGACGCCGTTGGAGCCCTGGACGTTACCGCGAGACTGACCGACCGCGTCGATCTCATCGATGTAGGCGATGCAGGCGCCGTAGCGGCGGGCGTACTTGCGTGCCTTGCGTATGAACCAGATCATCTTCAGCACGTCCACACCCACGAACATCGCCCGGAATCCGGAGCCTTCTATCGAGATGAACGCGACCCCGGCCTCTCCGGCCATCGCCTTGGCGAGCATGGTCTTGCCGGTGCCCGGCGGACCGTAGAGCAGCAGGCCGTTGATGTAGCGGCCGCCCATCTGCACGAACTCCTTCCGGTCGGCCAGCAGGCCCAGCCACTGCCGCACCAGCGCCTTCAGGTTGGGCTGCCCCCAGTAGTCGTCGAAGGTGATCGACTTGGGGTCGGTGGGTCGTACCTTCTCCACCTTGGATCGGGACATGAACCAGAAGATCGCCACGAACTGGATGATCGCGTAGGCGATCGCGAACAGGAGCTGCGCCACGAACTGCAGAATGGCCAGCACCGTGTTCTGGAACGTGGGATTGGTGAGAAAGAAATAGACGGCCACCGCGATCGGCAGGATCGCGTAGAACTTGCGCAGCGCCATGAGCAACTTGCGGCCGGAGCTCTGCTGCGCCTTGATGACGTCGATTCGCTGCTTGACCAGATCCGGGACGGACACGCCCTGCCAGAACCGGTCGCGGTAGGGCTCCTGCCCGGCCGCTTCCTGACCGTCCGAGTCCTGGGAATCCTGCGACTGCGACTCCGGTTCCTGCGGTTCGTTCTGTTCCTGATCACTCATGTGCTCTGCCTTCCGCCTCGATGATGATAGGGCCGCCGGACGCGACTGGCAATTCGCCCCTCCACCTGCTGACGACTCGGCGAGCCGGGTCCGTACCTCGAGGTACGGACCCGCGCTGCCTATGCCGGTACGGGCTCGCGCTCGGATCGCTCCGGCAGGCGCAGGGTCACCAGCTTGGAGACGCCGGGCTCCTCCATGGTGACCCCGTACAGGTTCGCGGCTGCGGCAATGGTGCGCTTGTTGTGGGTCACGATCAGGAACTGCGAGTCGTGCGCGAACTCTTCCAGGAGCCCCACGAAGCGGCCGATGTTCTCGTCATCCAGCGCCGCATCCAGCTCGTCGAGCAGGCAGAACGGTGACGGCTTGACCGAATACATGGCGAACATCAACGCCACCGCCGTCAGCGAGCGCTCGCCGCCGGACAGCAGGCCCACGTTCTCGAGCTTGCGGCCGGGCGGCTGCGCCAGGATGTCGACGCCGGCCTCCAGCACCTCCTGCCCGCGCAGCCGCAGTTCGGCGCGACCGCCGCCGAACAGCCGGCGGAAGATGTCCCGGAACGCTTCCGCGATGGCCTGAAACGAGGCGCCGAACCGTTCGGCCGACTCGCGCTGGATCTCTGCGGTGACCCGTTCCAGGTCCTCGCGCGCCTGACTCAGGTCCTCGAGCTGATCCGTGAGGAATTGGTAGCGCTCGGCCACCTCCTTGAACTCCTCCGGCGCGAGCAGGTTGACCTGGCCGAGGCCGCGAATACGTTCCCGCAGCCTGCCCAGGCGGTCGCGCAGCTCACGCGGCGTGGCCTCGATCCGCTCCAGCCGCTCGGAGTGCTCCTCCAGGCGCTGCGAGTGGGTCTGCGCGAACGTGTGGCGGATCGCCTTGTCTTCCGCCTCCACCTCGGCAAGCTCGACGCGAACCCGCTCCAGCGTCTCCTGCGCCTGCCGCAGCCGCGCGGAGCGTTGCTGCGCGGCCTCATCGATCCGATCCAGCTCGCGGCGATGCGTGGCGATCTGCGCCGAGGCGCGTCCCAGGTCCTTCTGCAGCCGATCGTGCTCCCGATCGAGGGACGCCTTCTCCCGCTCGCGATCGGAGGTGCTGGAAGCCAGTGCGCGGATCGCCTCCGCGGTCTGGTGTTCCTCCGCGGCCAGATCCGCGCGAACCTGGCGCTGCTCGTCGAGTTGCCGCTGCGCGGCTGCGAGCTGCCTGCGCAACGCCGCGGCCTGTTCCTGCGCCCGCGCTGAGGCCACCTGGCTCTCCTGCACCGCGTCGCGCAGCTCGCCCTGCCGTCCCGTCCGGTCGCGATTGGTCCGCCGCAGCTCCTCGGTCTGCTTGCGGAGCTCCGCGATCGCCCAGAACGTCTCGCCCATGTCACGGTCGATCGCCCGCTTGTGGGTGACGATCCCCTCCGACGAGATCAGCTCGTCGAGCAGCGATCCGGTCGTCTCGCGATAGCGCGCGAACTGCTTCATCAGCCCCTCCACCGCCTGCACCAGGTCGCCTAGCCGACGCGTGACCTCCACCTTGTCCATGCTCGCCGACGAGGCCGTCAACCGGCCGATGTCGTGGCGCAGCCGTGCCAGCGATTCCGCCACGTCGTTGCCGAGCGCGGCCGACGGGGTGGACTGCATCCCCTGTCCAAGCCGCTGATCGAGCTCGGTGACGATCTCGTCGGTGACCTTGCGAAGCTGCTCGCGCAACCCGTCCAGGCGCTGTTCGTGGGATGCCGTCTGGGCGGCGGCGTCGGCGATGCGCCGCTCCGTTTCGGAGATCTGCGCGCCCACCGCCGCCGCGTCCCCGCGTGCGTCAGCCGCGGTGCGTTCCGCGCCGGCCGCGACCCGCTCGGCTTCGGCCAACCCGCTGCGCACCGTCTCGACCTCGGTCTCCAGGGAGCGAATGCGACCCGCGAGCACCTGATCCCGGCTCTGGTACGAGTGCATGCTGGCTTCCAGCTCATCCACGCGCTCGCGGCCGAGCCGTATCTCGCTGCCCGCCCCGCTCATCGCCGTGGCGAGCTCGTACAGGCGCTGCTGAGATGCCGCGCGCTCGCCTTCCAGACGCTCGATCGCGTCGCGATGCTCGCGGGTGCGGGTCACGGCCGCATCGATCTCTTCCTGGATCTTGTCGCGCTTCTCCGTCTCGCGGGACAGTCGGTTCTCGATACGCTGCCGGCGCTCGCGCAGCGCACGCAGACGCAGCAACTCCAGATCGCGTTCCACCTCGAACGCCTGTGCGCGCAGGGAGCGGTAGCGCTCCGCCGCCTGCGCCTGCACGCGCAGCGTCTCGTGGCGGCGTTGCACCTCGCGCCGGACGTTCTCCACCTGGGCCACGTTGGCGGCCGCCTGCCGCAGCTCCCGTTCGGCTTCGACAGCGCGCGTGCGGTAGGACAGAATGCCGGCCGCCTCTTCGAACACCGCGCGGCGCTCTTCCGGTTTATCCGAGAGAATGCGATCGATCTTTCCCTGCTCCAGCGAGGCGTAGCCGGAGGTGGCCAGGCCGGTATCGGCGAGCAACTCGCGCACGTCGCGCAGCCGGCTCTGCGTGTTGTTGACGAAATACTGGCTCTCGCCGGAGCGGTACAGGCGGCGCTTGACGCCGACCTCCGCGGAGGCGATCGGCAGCCGCTCGTCCTCGTTGGAGAACACCAGCGTCACCTCGGCCACGCTCATCGACCGGCGGCTGGCGGCGCCGTCGAAGATCACGTCCTCCATGCGCTCGGCGCGCAACGAGCGCGGCGCCTGCTCGCCCAGCGCCCAGCGGATGGCGTCCACGATGTTGCTCTTGCCGCAGCCGTTGGGTCCGACCAGCGCGGACACGCTGGCGCTGAATTCCAGCACCGTGCGGTCGGCAAAAGACTTGAACCCGAGGATCTCGACCCGCTTCAGTAGCTGCCTGCTCATGATGCGAGCACCGCGCACGCGTTGTGGGCTTGCGTGCGCGACGCTATCATCGCCGGCCGACGAGCGTCAAACGCGAGGGGGGTGAACGATCGTCTGCGGAATCGACGAGGCGGGGCGAGGGCCGCTGGCGGGACCGGTCACCGCCGCGGCGGTGATCCTGGGCGGGCGTTTTCCGGACGACCGCCTGGATGACTCCAAGGTCCTGCAGCCGCGGGTCCGCGAAGAGCTGGCGCCGCTGATCCGCGAGCACGCCCGCGCGTGGGCCGTCGGCTGGGCATGGCCGCAGGAGATCGACCGCATCAACATCCACCACGCGACGCTGTTGGCGATGGCGCGCGCCTGTCGCGGGCTGGAGGTCACACCCGGCCTGGTGCTGGTCGACGGGCGCTTCACGCCGGCCGTGGACTGTTCGTGCCGGGCGGAGATCGACGGCGACGCCCGCATCCCGGAAATCATGGCGGCATCGATCCTGGCGAAGACCGCGCGTGACCGCTGGATGGTCCGGTACGCCGGCATCGACGGCCGCTACGGCTTCGAGTCTCACTTCGGGTACGCCACGCGCAGCCACCGGGAGCGGCTGCGGCTGCACGGACCGTCGCCGATCCACCGCCGCAGCTTCAAGCTCTCCCAATCCTGATCGGGCTATCCCAATCGAGCTCGATCTGAATCAGGACGGTTCGCTCTGCGATGGAGATACGAAACGCGGAAGTTACCGGTCCACCAGACCGGGACAATTTCACCGCAACCTTTGCGTGTAGAAGCGCAGAGGTTGCCGATTTTGTTCCTTGACACGCGTTAGTTCGAGCCGCTACATCATTCGTCATGGATATGGCGTTGCTACGGCTGGCAGTGGTCGGAGTCGTAGCGGCTGCCGTGATTGCGACGGTGGTAGTAGTCGTGGTGCGCCGTCGTAACGACAAAGCTGATCGCGCGAGGAACCTCAAAGCTACGTTCACATCACGGCATCCTGGAACGCGCTATTGGGCGGTGATTGCAGCGGAGCCGGTAGGAGGCATGTTGTCTGTAACGTCGCTGGACACTGACGCAGAAACTGTGATCGAGCCAATAGCTGTCTCAGAGACGTTTATCGCGCGTCAGCGCCCGTTCCGTGGCCGCCGCGCGCGATTCGTCTATAGGTGGCGTCCTGGGACACGTGGACAACTCGACGCACGAACGCAGCTCGGAGACGATGTGGAGGTGGTACCTTAGGTATCGCTAGTCGAGCTCGATCTGAATCAGTCCGTAGGCGCCGATCCAGGCCGGATCCAGGGTGACCGCGACCCCGCCGGTCGCGGTTTCGGTCGCCACCGGGCGGGCCGTGGCCGCATCCGGGTCGTGATACCGCGCCCGGCGCACCGAGCGCCCTGCGAGCGCCGCCGGGAACCGCACGCTGAGGCCGACCGGCTCGCCCCCGAACCGCGGAAACGGGATGGGGTCGTCGTGGCCGATGCTCGCTCCCGTTCCCACCGCCAGGGTCTGCGCCGCGTTCACCAGGTGGACCAGCAGGGAGTCACCGCTGCCGGTGGCGAAGACCGTCGCCAGCACGCCGGCGGGCAGGTTCTCGATCTCCAGGTCGGCCCCGCCCGCCAAGCCGCCCAGGAACGCGACCAGCTCATCCCGCAGGCGCTCGCCCGCGGCCGAAACCGGTTGCCATGGCAAACGCTGCCTACGACCGCCTCCACCAGGGCGGACGATCCGTTCCACCGGCTCCAGCGCGTAGTCGCCGGCCACCCGGACCAGCCGGCCGGCGCCGATGCGGGTGGTCACCGGCGGAGCGCCGTCGGGCACCGCCGCGAACGAGTCGATCCCCCAGAAGCGGCCGAGGACCGCGGCGTCGCGACCGGCGCCGGCCTCGTCGCTGCTGCCGGTGGCGCCGGTCCACACCAACGTGCCGCCGGCCCGCACGAACGTGCGTAGCGCCTCGAGCTCGGCGTCACTGAGGAAGACCGCCTCGTTGAGGACCACCACCCGGTACCGCGGCAGCCGGGAGAGCTCCTCGGGCTGAAACAGGTCGAAGGGCAGGTTGCGCCGGTAACACGCCTGCGTCCAGGCGATCAGCCCGGCCAGACTTCGCTCTTCGGCGTGCTCGTACAGGTCGCGGGTGGCGCGCGAGTCGTAGAAGCCCAGCGATGCCACCCGCTGCACCCGGCGCAGCAGCTCGGGGTGGGCGACCTCGAAGCGGCGCAGCCGCTTTTCGGTGTGCTCCAGGGACTCGCCCTCCGGGGTCGCCAGGTACAGGTGGCCCCAGCTCATGGCCAGCCCCCAGCAGAATCGCACGGTATCCGGACGGTCGGGGTAGAACATGCTCATCGGCGGGATGCCGCGCCAGCGGCCGACGGCGAACCGATGCGCCGCCTCGATCGCCCAACTGCACCAGGAGTAGCGAACGATCGTGGAGTAGTCGTTCTCCTTGAAGATCCAGTCGAGGTCGGGCAGGTCCTCCAGCGACACGCCGTGGGGGTCCCGGTGCAGCACCCTTTCGCTGTAGTTGGGTCGCAGCGGGCGGATGCCGAGCCCGGTGTAGTGGTCCTTGACCGCCTGGTGAAAGGCCGTGGTGGTGGAGGTCCGAAACCGCAGCCAGGCGACGTAGGCCGGATCGGCATGGTCGCCGTGCCAGCGCTCCCAGGCCGGCCCGGGCTCCGGAAGATCGTGACCGGTCTGTTCCCGGAACAGCGCGCGGCAGGTGGCACAGGCGCAGGCGTGGCCGGCGCCGAACCACTCGACGTCGTCGGTCATGATGCCGTCGATACCCGTCGCATACAGTTGCTCCAAGTAGGCCAGGTAGGCGCGCCGGTAGTGGGGGTTGTTGAAACAGAACGTCCAGCCCTGATAGTCGTAGCGGCCCGGGTAGGCCGAGCGCGCCCACCTGCCGGTGCGGCCGTCGATCTGGCGCCAGCTCGACAGCGGCACGCCGTCGATCACCGGGTCGGCGTCGCAGTCCTCGCGCAGGTGGGGCCACGACTCCAGGCGCGACCCGCGCCTGCGGAGCCGTTCCGCAAGCTGCCGTTCTCCCGCTTCGTCGACCGGGTTGTGGGTGAGGTGGCTCGAGTGGTGCTCGGTCACGCGAATGCCGGCGGCGTGGCAGGCGTCCACCACGCGCGCCAGCGTCTCGGTCAGCAGGTCCCAGTGGCGGCGAAAGGACCAGCGGAAGTGGGTGGCGCTGAAGGTGATGACGTGGTTGATGCCGACCTCGGCGAACGCCTCCACCTTGCGCGCCAGGTCGGCATCGGTGTCGTGAAAGATCTCCTGATCGTTGTACCAGAAGAAGGCGAAGCGCGTGTCGCACGGGTCGAAGGGGGTGGCCAGCGGCCGTCCTCGCGCCTCGCTCACCGGCCGTCCACCTCCCAGGTAGTCGCCGCGGCGTGGACGGTGCCGTCCTCGGCGGGGAAGTAGTAGGCGGTGAAGATGCGTCCGTCCGCCCGCTCCACCGACAGGGGGTAGCCGACGTCGCCGGGGCTGTGCGCGGCCAGCGGGTTGCCCCACCGGGCGACGGCGTCGTCGCGCAGGACCACTTCGTTCGCCAAGTCCCAGCTCCGGCCCCCGTCGGTGCTCAGCACGGCGCGCACTCCCATGGGGTCCCGCCGGTAGCCGCGTGAGCACAGGATGCGGCCGTCGCGCAGCTTCAGCAGATGCGGCGGATAGCCCCAGATCCCGGTCTGCAGGGCGTGTGACCAGGTGCGCCCGCCGTCATCAGACCACGCTTCGAGCAGGTACCCCTCGCCCTCCTGGTCCTGGGGAGCGTGGCGAATGTGGGCGAGGACGGTCCCCGGCTCGGTCTCGACCACGCCGAATTCGTTGCCGAGCCGCCCGCTCCCGGGCAGCGGGATCAGCTCGCAGGTCGGCCCCGCGGTGATCCGCAGGACGTACACGCTGAGCAGATCGTAGACCGGCACCAGGACCGTGCCGTCGGCCAGCAGCGCCGGGCGCGGGAAGGAGACCATGCGCGACGCTCCCGGCACCTGCCACTCCCGCCGGTTCCAGGTCGCGCCCTGGTCCGTCGACCACTGTACGAATACCCGGTGGCCGCCGACGATCACGTGGTCGGAATCGGGATCGGGGTGCTGCCTGATGAGCAGGCCCAGCCTCTCGGCGCGCTCCCGGTCGGCGGGCGGCCATACTTCCCAGCCGACGCCGCCGGCCGCGAGCCAGGTGCCGTCGCCGAGGACGCCGGCGAAGCGGTCGTGGCGCTCCCGGGTCGATGAGCCGGGCCAGTTGGGCGGCAGGGCCGGGTCGTCCGACCGGCTCCAGCTCTCGCCGTCGTCGTCGGATACCAGGGTGACGCGCTCGCCGAGTGCGTAGTGCTCGGCAAACGGCGAGCTTTGCACGACGACGAACAGCCGGCCGTCCGGGAGCCGGCCGGGAAGCGGCCACCCGGTGTAGAATCCTTCGCGCTGGTAGAGAACAAGGTGCTTCATGGTGGGCGGCCAGTCTGCCGGCAGTGAGCCGTCCGGGCAACACCACGCGGGCCAGGGCGGGCGCTGGCGCTGAAGGGGGCGACACAATGGCGGAACACATCCGGTTCGAAGAGGGACTGATCGGGGACGGGTTCTCCTACGCGTTCGGGATCTCGACGGTGGACCTCACCGGCAACGGCTTTCCGGACATCGTGGCCATGGATACGGACGTCGGCCTCTACTGGTTCGAGAACGACGGCAGCGGGCGCTTCACCAGGCACGTCATACACGAGCGCGCAGGCGAGTGGCTGGAGCGGCACGAGATCGCCGACATCAACGGCGACGGGCGGCCGGAGATCGTCAGCGTGGACAACAAGGGCGGCAGCCTGCTGTGGTTCGAGTTCGACGGCGATCCCCGCGAGCGCCGCTCGTGGACGCACCACTACATCACCGACGGCGGCTTCCCCGGCGCCTACGATCTGGCGGTCGCCGACCTGGACGGCGACGGCCACCTCGACGTGGCCGCAACCAACTGGCGCATCGGCAACGAGGTCGCCTGGTTCGAGAACCGAGGGGACCGGTGGGTCAAGCACACCATCGAGGACGGCATCGGCGAGCCGCGCACCATCCTGGCCGTCGACTTCGACCGCGACGGCCGCATGGACCTGCTGGGATCGGCAGTCGCCGGCAATCAGGTCGGCTGGTACGAGAATCCCGGCGATCCGGCGCGCAGATCGTGGACGAAGCACGTCATCGACAGCTCACCCCAGCCCACGCACGGCACCCCGGTGGACATGACCGGCGACGGTCACCTGGACGTCGTCATGGCCCTGGGCATGCGGCCGCTGGAAGGCGTGGGGGACGTGCCGCACCAGGTCGTCTGGTACGAGAACCCGGGCGATCCGCGGCAGGTGCCGTGGCGCAAGCACGTCATCGCCGAGTCCTTCCCGCAGGCGTTCGAGGCCGTCGCGGCGGATCTCGACGGCGACGGCCGGATCGAGGTGGTGGCCACGGGATGGGAGGATGCCGGCCGAGTGGCCCTCTTCAAGCACGGCGGCGACCCGCGCGGTCCGTGGAGCATGCAGGTCCTGAAGGAGGGGTGGACCGCAGCCGACCAGGTGATCCTGGCCGATCTGGACCGTGACGGCCGGCTGGACGTCATCGCGGCCGCGGAGCGCGGCAGCAACGAGGTGCGCTGGTGGCGTAACCTGGGCCCCGCCTGAAACGGGGCTGCGCCCGCCTGAAGCGGTGCGCCCGTCCGTCACACCGTCGCGAGCGCGGCGAGCAGCGCCTTCATGTAGCCGATCGAGAAGGCCAGCCCCTGGTACGCACGGGTCTGGTCGGTCCTGGCATCCGGATCGCCTTCCAGCGGAAAGATGTGGTCCGGACTCAGACAGCCGTCGAAGCCCACCCGGCGCAGCTCCAGCAGGATCTTGAACATGTTCATGTCCCCGTCGTCCAGCAGCACCTCCTCGTAGGCGCTGGAGGTCATCAGGCTGCCGCGGATGTTGCGGAAGTGCACCATGAAGATGCGCCCCTTGCGCCCGTAGTTGTGGATCTCCTCCAGGACCAGCGGTAGCCCGCCGGCCTCCGCGCGCGTGCCGCAGCAGTACAGGTAGCCGACGTTGCGGCTGGGAAAGGCGTCGATCACCCGGTGGAACCCCAGCGTTCCCAGCGGCGCGTCCGGCAGGGGCAGGTCGGCCGGGTGCACGCCGATGCGCATCTCGTACTCCTCGGCGATCGGCACCAACCGCTCGAAGGCGCGGCAGAACTGCCCCCACCACGCGTCGAGCTCCGAGCGGTCGGGCGGCTCATCGTAGGCGAAGTGGGGCCAGAACGCCATGCGCGCGCGGCGTATCTCTTCCGCCGGCCGCTCGGGCGGGCGGCTGCCAGTCAGCCACACGCTCTTGCCTGAGCCGCGGTAGCCGCCGCGGTGCACGGACTCGTAGAAGGTGACCAGGTGGTTGAAGTTGTTGCCCTCGAAGCGCTGGAACACGAGCCGCAGCCCGGCATCGCCGTAGGCGCGCAGGGTGCGCTCGACGGTGTCCAGCTCCTTCTCGGAGCCGTCCTCGCCGCTCATGAAGGCGGCGCTCATGTCCGGCAGGAACACGCTGTTGACGTCCAGGCCGAACGACCGGACGCGCTTCTTGAGGGCGGGCAGCCCGTCGAGGGGCGGACAGCCCAGGTCGACGCAGTCGACGCCGAGCTGGACGATGCGCCGCAGGAAGTTGTCCGAGAGGTCCACCGACCCCATGGAGATCCCGATCATTGGCGCAGCACCGCGCGCAGCCGGTCGGCGATGATCCGCTCCTCGCCGTCCTCGACCGTGTAGAAGAACACCCACAGCGTGGACTCGGTGGGCGACTGCACCAGCACCGACGGCTCCTCGACGTACAGCTCCTCGGCGATCTGCCGCGCCGTCCTGCCGAGCGCCGCGGTGTCCAGCTCGACGACCAGAAAAGAGCCGTAGAAGCCGTGCGTGACCATGTGAGGATCGAGCCGGACGTGCGGGAGACCGTGCAGCGCCTGCTCGACCACTGCGAGCCTGCGGTCGATGGCGGCGAAGCGGGCGGCGTGGTCGGTGGCGAACCAGTGCTCGACGGCGACGGTCAGGGCGATCACCTGCTGGCGGTCCAGCTTCATGGAGCGACCGAGTCCCATGGCGCCGGCCGGCATGGTGAAGCCCTGCGCGGCGACCGCCTCGATCAGGCCGCGGTCACCGCACACGAAGCCGCTGGCGTTGGGGCCGCCGAAGTACTTGCCACCGAAGACCACCAGGTCTCCGGAGGCGGCGATCCGGCGCATCAAGTCGAGGGGGTAGATATCCGAGGCGGCGTCGGCGATCACGGGCACGCCGTGGCGCGTGCCGATGGCGTGCGCCTCCTCCAGCGGGACGATCTCGTCCGGGCCGGGCATCTCCGGGTACAGGCCGGTCTGGTCGCCCAGCGGCGGCCACGGGTACCAGATGGCCACGGTGTCGGCGCTAATGCCGGCTTCGAGCTCGCCGGCATCGCAGCCGTCCTCCCGGCCCACCTCGACCAGACGCGCCCCGGCGGCGCGCAGGCAGCGATCGTAGCTGTCGGAATGCCGCTTCTGCACCACGATCTTGTTGCGAAGTCCTTCGGCGTCCGGCAGGCGGCGGATGGCCGCGGGGTCGGTGCCGGCGATGCAGGCGGCGGCGCTCAGGGTCACGCCCGCGGCGCCGCCGCAGGAAATGTAGGCGGCCTCGGTGCCCACCTGAGCGGCGATGGCGTCGCCGCAGGCGCGCAGGAGATCGTCCATCTTGACGAAGCGTGCGCTGGCGGCCTCCATCGCTTCCCGCACGAAGGCGGGAGGACCCGACCCGCCGACCAGCGTGCCGGTGCCGACGGCATTGACGGCCGCGGGCACCCCGAACCTGCGGTAGATCTCTTCGGTATTCACGCTTCTTCCTCCCGCTCCTAACCCACCACCGCGAGCGCGGCGAGCAGTCCCTTCATGTACCCGATCGAGAAGGCCAGCCCCTGGTACGCACGGTTCTGGTCCGTGCTGGCATCCGGATCGCCTTCGAGCCGGAAGATGTGGTCGGGGCTCAGACAGCCGTCGAAGCTCACCCGGCGCAACTCCAGCAGGATCTTGAACATGTTCATGTCCCCGTCGTCCAGCAGCACCTCCTCGTACGCACTGGAGGTCATCAGGCTGCCGCGGATGTTGCGGAAGTGCACCATGAAGATCCGCCCCGCTCGCCCGTAGTTGTGGATCTCCTCCAGGACCAGCGGCAGCCCGCCGGCCTCCGCGCGGGTGCCGCAGCAATACAGGTACCCGACGTTGCGGCTGGGAAAGGCGTCGATCACCCGGTGGAACCCCAGCGTTCCGAACGGTGCGTCTGCCAGCGGCAGGTCGGCCGGGTGCACGCCGATGCGCATCTCGTATTCCTCGGCGATGGGCACCAGCCGTTCGAAGACGCGGCAGAACCGCCCCCACCAGGCGTCGAGCTCGGCGCGGTCGGGCGGCTCGTCGTGGCCGAAGTGGGGCCAGTAGGCGATGCGCGCGCGGCGCAACTCCTCTTCCGGCCGCTCCGGCGGGCGCCTGCCCGTCAGCCACACGCTCTTGCCGCTGCCGCGGTAGCCGCCGCGGTGCACGGACTCGTAGAAGGTGGCCAGATGGTTGAAGTTGCTGCCCTCGAAGCGCTGAAACGTGAGCCGGTAGCCGGCGTCGCCAAAGGCGCGCAGGGTGCGCTCGACGGTGTCCAGCTCCTTCTCGGAGCCCTCCTCGCCGCCCATGAACGCGGCGCTCATGTCCGGCAGGGAGATGCGGTTGACGTCCAGGCCGAACGACCGGATGCGTTTCTTGACGGCGGTGAGCTGGTCGAGGGGCGGACAGCCCAGGTCGATGCAGTCGACACCGAGCTGGATGGCGCGCCGCAGGGAGCTGTCGGAGAGATCCCCGCCGCCGCTCGAGATCCTCATCATGGCGTCCCACAGAGTAGATCAGGCCGATGCGGAGGGCAACGCGCTCGGCAATCGATCCTGTACGTCCGGCCCATGGGCGGTACCATGGGCGTCCGCGAGCAGACGGAGGTTGGCATGCACACGGAAGAGATCCGGCTTGATGAGCGGCAGCGACCGCTGCTGTTCTATGACGCGGGCGAGATCGAGACGATCCGGGAGCTGGCTCGGCAGGAGGGGAGCTTCCAGCACCGGCGCTACCAGGCGATCGTGCGGGATACGGACGCGTGGCTGCGGCGGCCGCTTCCCATCCCGGACAAAAACGCCGAGGGCAAGTGGCTGGGGCTGTACATCTGCCCGGCCGACAGCACGGGGCTGATCTACGACCCCCACGAGCCGCACCGGCACACCTGCCCGAAGTGCGGGAAAGTCCATACCGGCGGGGTGTACGACCAGACCTGGCGGGCCTATCAGCACGCGAAGATCGCCGGCGCGGCCGAAGATCTGGCGCTGCGGTACGCGGTGGGCGGTGAGGTGCGGTACGCGGAAGCCGCCGCGGCGATTCTCTGCGAATACGCCGACCGTTACGACGCCTACCCCATCGAGCAGTTCTCGAAGGTCGGCTCGCAGACGCTCGAGGACGGCTTCTTCGCGCTGCACGTGGCGTCGGCCTACGACCTGATTCTCGACTCCGGGGCGCTCGACGGACAGCGGCGGCGCCACGTGGAGGAGGACTTGCTGCTCCCGACGGCGCGGCTGATCGGCTCGGTCGATGCCGACATCCACGAACCGCTGCCGTCGAACTGGCAGGCGCTGTGCACGGCCGCCATCGGCGTGATCGGGTTCGCGCTGCGCGACGAGGAGATCGTGGACTTCGCGATCAACGGACCCCTGGGGTTCAACGCCCTCCTGGAGCGGTGCGTGCGCGAGGACGGACTGTTCTGGGAAGGGTCGATCGGCTACGCCATCGGCACGATCGGCGACGTGCTGTGCCTGACGGAAGCGGCGTGGCATTCGGGGATCGACCTGTACCGCCACCCGCGGGTGCGGGGGATGTTCGCGGCGCCGGTCCGGATCGGCTTTCCGGACGGCGCCTACCCGGCGGTCGGCGACGACCACTTCGGCCGGTCTCTGGCGGAGGTGTTCGGCACGCTGGCAGAGGTGTATTACACGCGTACCAGGGACCAGGAGGTGCTGCCGCTGCTGGTTGCCGGGCGCGTGTCGGAAGGGGATGAACGGGCGCGAGGCCTGCGCCGCGGGTACGTGGCGCCGCTCTGGCTGACGCCGGTGTGGCAGCCACAGGCGCGTCCGCCGGTGCGGGAGAGCGTCAACTTTCCTGCCAGCGGGTACGCGATTCTGCGCGCGCGTCCAGAAGGCAGCGGCGCGGAGGAGGTGCAGCTCCTGCTGCAGTACGGGCCGCACGGTGGCGGGCACGGGCACCTGGACAAGCTGAACGTGGTGCTCTACGCCAACGGGCGGGTGCAGGCCCCGGACCTGGGAATCTGCAACTACAGCCTGGCCGAGTCGCAGGGGTGGTACCGGCAGACGGTCAGCCACAACACGGTGGTGGTGGACCAGGTGTCCCAGCATCGGATCGGCGGCAAGCTGGAGCGCTTCGAGGCCGGCCCGCGGGTGCAGGTGGCGGACGCGTCGGCCCACGACTATCAGCACGGCGTGCGGATGCGACGGACGGTGATCCTGGTCGACGGGGCCTTCGTCGTCGACCTGTTCCGCGTTGGCGGCGCGGGGCCGAACCGGCAGCGCGGACGGCAAATCGACTGGGTGTACCGCAACTTCGGCGAGCTGCAGGTGAGCGCGGAGCTCGGCGAGCGGGAGCAGGCGCTGGGGAAGGACAACGGCTACCAGCACGTTCGAGACGTCCGTCGGGGAAGCGCGGATGAGACCTGGACGGCGACCTTCGAGAGGGAGGGCCAGGGCGTGCGGTTGACGATGCTGGGCGAGGCGGGGACCGAAGTGATCGCCGCGACGGCACCGGGGACGACCCTGGAGGAACGGCTGGCGGTGCTCTTCGCCCGACGCGAGGCGCCGCCGCCGCACGCGCGCACGCGCTACCTGACGGTGATCGAGCCGTTTCGCGGTCAGCCGGCGATCAGCGGCGTCCGGGAGCTGGCGGTGAGCAGGGAGCACCGGGGGCTGGAGAGCGAGGCGGCCGGACTGGCTGTCCAGCGCGGCAGCGGCACGGTGTATGTGGCGGTCTCCTACGCGTGGAAGCCGGTGCCAACCCGCTACGGCGAGCTCACGACCGACGGAGCACTGGTCGTGCTCTGCGCCGGGGACGAAGGCGCGCTCGAGTACCTGTACGCGGTGGAGACGACCCGTGTCGAGTGGGGGCGGATCGAGTGCGGAGGCTTCGCGCTGCGCGCCGATTCGCCTCTCACCCTCCACCTGGAACGCGGCGACGGCGCCGAGTACCTGCTTGAGAACCTGAGCGACCGTGACGGCACGGTCAGGATCGAGGGGATCGGACGCGTCGAGACCCCGCTGGCGGTGGCACCGCGGAGCCGCCGGCGCATCGTCCCCGGGTAGATGGGGCCATGTTCGAGCTGAAGCTGGATCGCACGACGGGCGCCTTCGCATTCGACACGGACGTGATGGCCGGACGCATCGAGACGGCGGGGGCGTACCACGGCGTCCGCAGCCTCATCGACAAGCGCACCGGCCGCCAGCTCATCCATCCCGACTACTCGGCGCTCAACCTGTTCCGTCTGTTTGCGCAGCATCAGGCGATGGGGCAGCCGCGGTTCATGGGACGCGTGACGTCGGTGGGGCCCGACGCGGTCGAGATCCGCTGGCTGCCAACCGCCGAGCACCAGGTCGAGCTGGTGGCGCGGTACACCGTGCCGGAGGCGGACGCCATCGACCTGCGGGTCACGGCGCGCAGCGAGGGCACCTACGCGGGATACGAGCTGTTCCTGCCCAGCTACTTCGACCCGGCGCTGCGCCCCCGCGTCTCCCTCAGAGGCAACCGCTACGGTGAGCCTGCGGGAGATCCGGATCTGGTGGTGCCCATGGTGAACGACGTCTATCGCGGCACGGTGCTGGTGTTCGCCCGCGACCCGCACGCCGCGCGGCGGTGCGTGGACGGACGCTGGAACCGCAGCGAGGCGGAGGCGCCCACCGTGCAGATGTGCCCGGTGCGGTATTACGCCCACTGCCTCGCCTTCCTCACCGACCCCGGCGAGCTGCTGGCGGCGGCGCTGATGGCGCGACCGCGGGACTGCTACGCCATCAGCGCCCGCTATTTCGCCGAGAACGAGGCCGACCGCATGGCCCCATACAGCGCCTTCGACCTGTCCCTGTTCGGCAACGACCTGGTGCCGGGCGACGAGGTCAGCGTGGGAGTCCGGCTGGCGTTGCTGCCGATCGCCGGCGACCTGTCGCGTCCACTGCAGTACTACCGCGCGTTCGCCGAAGCGACGTCTGCGCGCCGGCCCGGGCAGGTGAGCTTGACAGAATGCTGACAAAACTCTAGTTTGGCGTATTCTGAGGGTACGTTGTACCCACCGTAACAACTTTCAAGGAGGTGCGTGATGCAGAAGTTTGCACGCACTGCGGCAGTCGCCGCGGCTCTTCTGCTGCTGCTGGCGCCCACGGTGTTCGGCTCCGGGGTTCAGGACGCAGCAGCGGCTGAGCAGATGGTGATCACCTGGGCAGGACCGTACGGCGCTGTCGGCGAGATGGGTGAGGCCGGCGAAGGAGATTCCTGGGCGACGAAGATGTTCGAAGAGCGCTTCAACGTTGACATCCAGGGCAACGGGATCGGCTCGAACGAGGGGGAGAAGGTGCAGATCATGCTCGCCTCCGGGGAGTTCCCTGACACGGGCGCCCTGTGGGGCCGCGGGATCGATCACTACAACGACGGCATCATCCGCCCCATTCCGGTCGCCATGATCCGCGAGTACATGCCCGGCTACACCCAGCGCATGGACTCCGAATACCCCGACGGCTGGCTGCGCGACCTCAACCCGGACAATCCCGAGGAAGAGGTGCTCGGCATCCAGGGCTTCTCCGCCCAGAACGTCAGCATGGGCTACTTCATCGCCTTCCGGACCGACTGGGCGGCCAAGGTGGGGGCGACCCTGTCGGACTACGAGAGCACGAAGTACTCCATCGACGAGTACGGCAGGGTGTACTACTGGCCCAACCCCGACGGCAGCGCCACCCTGGAGTGGTTCGAGGAGTTGCTGATCGGATTCCGCGACGGTGACCCCGACGGCAACGGCAAGAATGACACGGTCCCCTTCGGCGGCGGCGGCGGACCCAGGTACAGCTGGCTGCACTCGCCCATCGCCGGCGCATTCCAGGCGCAGCTCGAGGGACGCCGCAACACGCTGGTGGACGGCAGGCTCTACACCGAGGAGATCAGCCCCAACTACCGCAAGTACCTCCAGCTCATGGCCAGGTGGTACGCGGACGGACTGCTCGACAAGGAGTTCCTGACCATCGACCGCGCCAAGGCGTGGGACAAGGTCCAGGCCGGGATCACCGCATCGCAGAGCATTCACTACTGGTACTCAGGCCGCGAGGACCGGATGCAGTATCCGCCCAACAGCTTCGTGCCCGAAGAGGACCTGGGCAAGGCGGAGGTCCCGCTGGTTCAGCCCGTCGGTCCGGACGGGTACCGCGGCGGTGGCGCCTACAACTCCAGCCCCTGGTACAACATGAACCAGTACGTCAGCGCCGACGTGGACGACGAGAAGCTCAAGGTGATCCTGCAGATCGTCGACGCCGCCTATTACGGCACCGCCGAGGACTGGGTCCACCAGCGTTTCGGCAAGGAAGGCGTCCATTTCGACTGGTCGGGCGAGGCGTGGAACTCGACCCCCGTTCGGCGGGCGGAAGAGGACATCACGCCGACGGCAGACGAGCCGACGGTGGGTCCGTTCGTGAACTCCTATCCGCCGAGCGCCTCGGCGGACCGTATCGTCTTCAACAACGCTCCCATGATCACCACGTTCCTCACCGAGCACATCGTGTCGCCGGCAGGCATGGCGCGGACGCTCCTGCCGTACCGCTTCGACTCCAAGAGCGAGACCAACCTGGCCGACCTGTATTCCGAGCACGGCGAGGTGCTCAGCACGCTGACGACCGAGTTCTCAGCCAAGGCGATCGTGGGCGAAGTGGACATCAACGACGACGCCGAATGGGACAGCTACGTCGCCGACTACCTCAAGTTCGGTGGCGCCGCGATCCTCGACGAGTTGCTGAAGGCTCCGGTCTACGAGAAGTTCCGGAACGGCGTGACCGACTACGCCGCCGGTCCGAACGAAAAGTGGTGGTAGGCTGACGAAAGCCCAGCCCACGCGCAGTACGAACCGCAGTACACGGAAGAGGGGATGCCCACCGGGCATCCCCTCTCTTTATGTCCCTCTCTTTATGTCCCTCTTTTTGTGTCTGCCGCGAGGGGCTCAGCCCTTCAGCGATCCGATGAAGATGCCCTTGATGAAGTACTTCTGCAGGAAGGGGTACAGCAGCACGATCGGGCCGATGGTGAGGATGGTCAAGGCGGCCTGAGCCGCCTCGGTCGGCAGGGCCGGCAGGTCCTCGACCGCCCTGAAGCGGTCCACTCCGAGCAGCGCCTCCTGGATCTGCTGGATCATGCGCCGCAGCAGGGTCTGCAGCACGATCTTGCGCTCGCTGCGGATGTAGATGAGGGCGTCGAACCACGCGTTCCAGTGACCGACCGCCGTCCACAGGGCCAGCGTCGCAATGATGGGCTTCGACAGCGGCACGATGATGCGAGCCAGGATCTCCGGATAACCGGCGCCGTCCACCAGCGCCGCGTCCTCGTACGCGGGGTCGATGGTCATCAGGAAGTTGCGGGCGATGATGATGTAGAAGCCGTTGACGGCCAGCGGGAGGATCAGCGCCCAGCGGGTGTCGATCAGACCGAGCCGGCGGATCAGCAGGTAGTTCGGGACGAGCCCCCCGGCAAAGAACAGCGTGATCAGCAGCACGATGGTGAGCACGTTGCGCCCGGGCAGGTTGCGCTTCGCAAGTGGGTAGGCGGCAAGCAGCGTCAAGACGATGGCGACGGACGTCCCCAACACCACCCGGTAGATCGAGTTGTAGTAGGCGATTCCCGCGTTTCCGTAGGTGGAGAAGGCGAACCGGTACGCGCCGATGCTCCACTCGCTGATCCACAGCTTGAAGCCCAGGGTCGTGACCTCATCGACGGTCGAGAACGAGGTGATCAGCGTTACCCAGAACGGGTACACGATCGACAGGGCGAACAGGATCAGAAAGACGTACATGCAACCGCGCGCCAGCCGGCTGCCGAACGACGGGTGCAGCGCGTGGAAGGCTCTACCGGATGCCATGTTCACCAGATGCCATATTCGCTGAACCGTCTGATGATCATGTTGGTCGCGACCAGCAGGCAGACGCCGACCAGGCTCTTGAAGAGCCCCACGGCAGTGGCGTAGTCGTATTGCCTGTCGAGGATCCCCTTTCGATAGACGAAGGTGTCGATGATGTCGGCCACCTCCCACACGAGCGGGTTGTACAGGTTGAGGATCTGGTCGAATCCGGCCTCCATGAGGTGTCCGAGGTTCAGGATGAACAGCACGACGATGACCGGGATGAGCGAGGGCACGGTGATCCGCACCGCCATCTGCAGTCGATTCGCTCCGTCGACGGTCGCCGACTCGTAGAGCTCGGGATTGATGCCGGCGATGGCTGCAAGGTAGACGACCGCCCCCCAGCCGACGCCCTGCCACATGGCGGTGACCACCAGCATCGGCCGGAACAGCGCCTGTGAGTAGAGGATGACCGGCGCCTCCATGCCCAGCAGCGTATAGATGTAGCCGACGATGCCTCGCTGCGGAGAGAGCATCTCGATGATGATTCCGGAGAGCACCACCCAGGACAGAAAGTGTGGCAGGTAGGAGATCGACTGCACGGTCCGCTTGAAAGCGGCGCTCTGAACCTCATTGAGGATCAGGGCCAGAATGATGGGGGCCGGGAAGCCGAAGACGAGCTTCAGCACACTGATGATGACCGTGTTGCGAAAGAGCCGGGCGAAGTACGGGTTGGCAAAGAGTTGGCGAAAGTGCTCGAAATTGTTCCACGGACTGCCCAACATGCCCTTGGCGTACCGGTAGTCCACGAATGCGATGGAAAGTCCGTAGATGGGGACGTAGCGAAAGATGATCAGGATCACCAGCGGCACGAGAAACAGCAGATAGAGCGCGTACATGCGCTTTGCTCTCCGCCACTTCTCGCTCCGCAGGGCGGATTCGTATGACTCCGCGATCCGAGCCGGCCGCGCGATCACCTCTGCAAACTCCCTCGCGTCCTGCCAGGCGGAGATCGGCGTGAGCCGCCCTCCGCTGCCACCAAAGAGTTACACGCTAGCGGCTCAGGCAGGCGGCTGTCAAGACGCCGCCCGTCACGGCTCGTCACGGCCGTCACGGCAACTCCACCGCTTCGCAGAACACCAGCTCCCAGCCCCGGAACACCACCGCCAGCCCGATGTGCCGCACGCTCGGATCGCGGCGCAGTCCTGCGTCCGCCAGATACTCCCGTAGCTGATCCATCGCCTCCCGACCGGCCTCCGTCGCCAGTGACTCGTCGAGCTTCTCACCCCGTTTCAGGTACTTGAACTCGATCACGTAGCCGTAGCCGATGCCAGGATAGCGGGCCGCGAACGGCTCCAGGTAGAGGTCCGCGTATCCCTTGTTCAACTCCCGTTCCGAGTGCAGCACGAAGTGGTCCGTCAGTGCGAAGTACGCCGTGAAGAACGTCTGCACCACCTTCTCGCCGTCGAGGTAGTCCCGGATCGCCGTCTGTCGGGCCACCGCGCCGCTCAGATACTCCACCGCCGGCCGCCAAGCGCCCTCGTAGGCCATATCGCTGGTCAGCCGCACCAGATCGTAAAAGTCCACCGAAAACACACCCATGTCGTCCCAGGCGTCGCGCAGGTAACCGTACATCAGCCGCTTCACGGTCTGGTTGGGGATGCCCAGGCGCGGCGTCCCTCGCGCCACCCCGCGGATGCTCAGTAGCCCGAAGTAGTGCAGCAGGGAGAGGAAGTTCTCGCGGCGGGTCAGCCGATCCAGCGGAAAGCCGGCCTGGATCGGGGACTCCGCTTCGCCGTCGGCGATGACGTGCCGCAGCAGGTCGAAGTTGCCGTTGAGCCGGCGTCCGGTCACCAGCAGATGGCGCAGCTTGCCGTAGTCGATGCGCACGTTGGTGTCGATCAGGTCGTCCGGCGCCGGCTTGTTCGGAGTGGACCCCTTCAGGTAGTAGAGCACCATGTCGGTGTTGTAGAGGTCGTTCGCGGCGCCCGTGGCGAACCGGTAGCCGTCATACCACTCGCCCATCACGGCCATCGCCTCGTCCACGTTCTGATCGAACACGCCGTGGTCGCGGTACGTCTCCAGCACGGTCCGCACCTCTGCCGCGGTGAAGCCGAGCAGCTCGTTGAACTCCGGCTGCAGGCTGACGTTGGTGCCGATGTTGAAGCCGCTGGTCACGTCGTCCATGGTGATCGGAGAGACGCCGGTGATGAACAGGCGCTCGATGCCGCCGCCGTGTCCGGCGCCCGCCTTCAGGGTGGCGAAGAAGCTGCGGTAGAAGCCGCCGCCGTGGGTGAAGGACTGATACGCCTCCACCCCGCGATACGCGAGTATGGTGTTGGCGAAGTTGTCGTACTCGTCGATCAGCACGTACAGCGGGATGCCGTGCCTGGCGGTGTACTTGCACAGCTCGTTGAGTGTGCCGTCGATCGAGGGATGGGAGAGGATGCGGTCGATTACCGTCTCCGGGAACAGGTCCCCGTTGTCCTCCAGCGCATAGCGCAGCACGATGAGGCAGTAGGTCTCGAACCGTTCGCGCAGCGTCTCCAGGGTGTCGTCGAACGCCGAGAAGTCGAAGTGCAGGATGACGTAGCGGTGGCGGTTCGGCGTAGGCCGTCGTGCGATGTCGGTGCCGGCGAACAGGGTATCGAAACGGTCGGCGCGGGTGCGGTCGTAGTAACAGGCCATCAGCGCCACCCAGCACGACTTGCCGAACCGGCGCGGGCGGATCAGGAAGGCGTACCGCTCCTGCTCCAGGTCGTACAGGAAGCGGGTCTTGTCCACGTACAGGGTGCGCTCGCGGCGCATGGCCTCGAAGTCGGCCCAGCCGTAGGGAATCTGCGGAACTGCGGTTGACAAGCTGCCACCTCGAAGCACGGCGCCGTCAGTCCGGCCGCCACCTGGTGGCCGCGGCATGGACGATTCCGTCCGCTTCGACGAAGTAGTAGGTGGTGAAGATGCTGCCGTCAGGCAGCTCGACCGACAGCGGATACCCCAGGTCGCCCGGGCAATGCTGGCCGAGAGGGTTGCCCCACGTCGCCACGGCATCATCCCGCAACACGACCTCGTTCTTCAGGTCCCAGCTCCTGCCGCCGTCGCTCGAGAGCACGGCCCGCACCCCCATGGGATCCCGCCGGTAGCCGTAGCAGCACAGGATCCGGCCGTCGGACAGCTTCAGCAGATGCGGCGGGTAGCCCCAGATCTCGGTCCGCATGGCACGCGACCAGGTCCGGCCACCGTCGTGCGACCAGCTCTCCAGGAGATACCCCGTGGAATCGTCGCGACGTTGGGCGGTGGAGTCGTCGCGAAGGTGGGCAAGGACCGTCCCCGGGGCCGTTTCGACCACGGCGAACTCGTTGCCGAAGCCTCCCCCCGGGATCTCGGCCAGCTCGCACGTCCTCTCCCCGATCACGCGGATCACGTAGGTGCCGTGGACGTCGCGGCGCTCGCCCTCGCGTGGCGGGCTGGCGGCGTCGACGACCTTGTCCTTTTCCCATCCCAGATCGTAGGCCGGCACCAGGATGGTCCCATCCGCCAGATGAGCCGACCGCGGAAACGACAGCAGGCACACCGCCCCCGGCACCGCCCACTCCCGGCGATGCCACGACCGTCCACGGTCGTCCGACCACTGCACGTACAGCTTGTTTCCGCCGACGATGAGGTCGTCGGTGGCGGGGTCCGGGCCGTAGAAGACCGCCCGGCCCATCGCATGCGCCTTCGCGCGGTCCGCCGCCGGCCACACCTCCCAGCCGACCCCGCCGGCGGCCAGATACCTGCCGCCGGGCATGACGGCTGCGAAGCGATCGTGACGCTCGCGGGTGGAGGATCCGGGCCAGTTTGAGGGAATGGACGGATCCTCGCTCTCCGACCACGTGTCACCGCGGTCGTCGGACACCAGCGTGATGCGCTCGCCCAGAGCGTAGTGCTCGACCAGGGGCGAAGCCTGCACCACGACGGTGAGCCTGCCGTCGGGGAGGAGTGCCGGCAGCGGCCAGCCCGTGTAGAGGCCCTTCTTCTTGTATACCACCGAGTGCTTCATCGCGCTTACCTTTCCGTTACCCGAAGCGTTGCGGAGGCCTATACTGGCGCGGTTCGGAGCCCGGCGCGAGGAGGACCCCTGTGAGCTCGGACGGTATCACGTTCTGGCCGTATCCGCACATCGAGTCCGCTGTCGAACCGGCAACCGGGCCCGGGCGGATGCCGCGTTTTCAGGAAAACAGCGCCGAGAGCTATACTGGCGGGAGGATTAGTCTAGTCGTCTTCCTTGGGAGGCGGCGGAGGTTCGGCCTTCGGGTCGGTTTTCACCCGCTCCCGCCACTCGCGCCACTGACGATCATGCTCTTTCATCTCACGCCGGCCCTCGCGCCGGCCTTCACTTCGGCCCTTCTCCCGTTCCCTCTTCAAGAATGCCATGGTCGTTCCTTCCATATCTACCGGGCCGGGGCCTGTCGGAGTACGACTGCGAGCCGTCAGTCCGGCCGCCACCTGGTGGCCGCGGCATGGACGACTCCGTCCGCTTCGACGAAGTAATAGGTGGTGAAGATCGTGCCGTCGGGCAGCTCCACCGAGAGCGGATACCCCAGGTCGCCCGGGCAGTGCTGCCCGAGCGGGTTCCCCCACGTCGCCACGGCGTCGTCGCGCAGCACGACCTCGTGCTCCAGGTCCCAGCTCCTGCCGCCGTCGCTGGAGAGCACCGCCCGCACACCCATGGGATCCCGCCGGTAGCCGTAGCAGCACAGGATCCTGCCGTCGGACAGCTTTAGCAGATGCGGCGGGTAGCCCCAGATTTCGGTCCGCAGGGCGCGCGACCACGTCCGGCCGCCGTCGTGCGACCAACTCTCCAGGAGATACCCCGTGGTGTCGTCGCGCAGGTGGGCCAGGACCGTCCCCGGCGCCGTCTCCACCACCGCGAGCTCGTTGCCGAAGCCTCCCCCCGGAATCTCGGCCAGCTCGCAGGTTCGCTCCCCGAGCACACGGATTGCGTAGGTGGCGTGGACGTCGCGGCGCGGGCCTTCGGGCGGCGCGTTGACGGTATCGATGAGCCGGTCCTTGGACCAGCCCAAGTCGTAGGCCGGCACCAGGATGGTCCCCTCGGCCAGGCGGGCCGACCGGGGGAACGACAGGAAGCGAACCGCGCCCGGAACCGCCCACTCCCGGCGATGCCACGACCGTCCGCGGTCGTCCGACCACTGCACGTACAGCCGATATCCGCCGACGATGAGGTCGTCGGTCGCGGGGTCGGGGCCGTCGAAGACCGCCAGTCCCATCGCATCTGCCTTCGCGCGCTCTGAGGCCGGCCACACCTCCCAGCCGACCCCGCCGGCGGCCAGGTACCTGCCGCCCGGCAGGATGGCTTCAAAGCGATCGTGACGCTCGCGGGTGGAGGATCCGGGCCAGTTGGAGGGAATGGACGGATCGTCGCTCTCCGACCACGTCTCACCGTGATCGCCGGACACCAGCGTGATGCGCTCCCCCAGAGCGAAGTGCTCGATCAGGTGCGAAGCCTGCACCACGACGGTGAGCCGGCCGTCGGGGAGAAGTGCCGGCAGCGGCCAGCCGGTGTAGAGGCCCTCTCTCTTGTACACCACGGAGTGCTTCATCGCGGTTACCTCCCGGTTACCCGGAGTGGCGGGGGCGCCTATACTGGCGCGGCACGGAGCCCGACGCGAGGAGGACCCCTGTGAGCTCGGACGCTATCACGCTCTGGCCGTATCCCGACATCGAGTCCGAGGATCCGCTGCCCGCGGGCCGCACCGCCGAGCGGCTGCGGCACGACGGCGCCGAAGACGTGGCGCGGTCCGTGGAGGAGTGGAACCGCGACGCAGCCTACCGGCAGCGCATGGACGCCTACCGCCGCTGCACGCTCGTCATCCGCTGGGACCGGGTTCCCGGCGCGTGCTGGGCGCTGAACATGCCCGAGGGCGTGGTCTCCAGCCAGTCCCAACCGCAGCGCCGGATACCGGCGCGCGGCGGCATCCAGCCCTGGGACTTCGCCTGGGAGAAGCGCGGCGACCGCTCGTGCAGCATTCACTACCGGAGCCCGGAGCCGGCCGCCAGCCTCGAGTGCCGGTTCGATGCCGGGCCCGACCGGATGGACTACCGGCTGACGGTGCGCGTCGACGAAGGGGCGCCGTGGCCGGACCTCTCTTGCCACGCCTGCTTCAACCACTGCTGGGCCTCAGGCTTCGGCAGGGAGGCATTCGTCCTGCATCGTGACCGGCTCACCCCGTTGCACGCGATCCCGAATCCGGGGCGGATCTGGATCCGCTCGGTGACGCTGGCGGAGGAGGAACGCGAAGCCGAGTTCAAGCGCACGGCCATCGCCCGGCTGGGAAGGGAAGCGCCGGACGAGAAGATCCCCCTGCACGGCGCCCGCGGGAAGTTCATCGCGACCGAACGCCGCGGGAACGAACCGCTCACGGTCGCGATCAGCTCACCCGATGCGACCGCCCTGAGCTGGTCCTATTGGCCGTGCACGGACATCGATCTCTCCTTCGGCACGGTGGCGCCGTCGATGCCGAAGACGATCTCGGGGACGATCCGCTTTCTCCGAGGGCGTCTTGCGGACGTGGTGGAGGAGCTGCGCGAACCGCTTGGCACTGGTACCCTTTGAAATGGAGCCACTCTAAAGTAGAAGGTGCGGATCATACGGCATCATGGAACATGCACCCATTCTGGTACACTGATGCTGTGCATGCTTTTCTCCGTGCAAAGTTTAGCGTACTTTACTCAACAGGCCACCTGTCTTGATTTCGACGTTCAAATCGTCGTTCGCAACGAATGCGTCAATGCTTATAGATTCTGTTGGTACGATAAAGGCTAAATCTGATATGTCGCCTATGCCAAACTTCAATGGCCCTTTCTGTTCGTGGTTCGGTTCGATAGCGATTCTATATTCCTGCTGCCACCGAAAGTCATTGTACTTGTGGAAGATTGGCTTCCGAGGGTTATTCCGATCTGGTGTGATATTGTAGAGTCGAGGAGCGGCGCGCCCTGCCGTAGGTGGGGGGAGTAGCTGTTGCCGGCGGCTTTCGCACAGAGCCGAAGAGACCGCACCGGACGCCATTCAGGTCGTGGCATCGATCAAGCCGGTGCATTCCCTGGTGAGCGCGATCATGGCGGGCGTGGGCGAGCCGCATCTGATCGTCTGCGGCGCCTCGTCTCCGCACACCTTCAGCATGCGTCCATCCGACGCCGCGGCGCTGGAGGGCGCCGACGTCATCTTCCTGATCGACGAGCGCAAGGAGACGGCGCTGGCCGGCCCGATCGCGGTCAGCGGCTGGAGGCGGCGGCCGATGGGGGGGAGGTGCCGGATTGGCCGGGGCCCGAACCGCACGCGCGCCCGGCTGGCGGCGCGCCGAGATGGGCAGCCGGGAGCTGCTGGACAAGCAGCCGAGGTTGACACGGGCGGTCGAGCGGTGGCACTAAACCCTGTGTTGCGGGCCGGCACCTGCTGGCCAATCGATGAGGAGTCCGTTGCTGTATGACAAAGCGAAAGATCAGAGTCGTTCGCGCTGACGATCCGGCGAAAGTCATCTTCGGCGCCGGAGACGAGTATCGCTACCTCGCGACCGGCAAGGATACCGACGGCGGATACTTCCTCGTTGAAGCCCGCGTGCCTCCCGCTGGCGGACCTCCTCTGCATAGGCAAACCCGAGAGGAGGAGGCGTTCTACGTTCTGGAAGGCGAGCTCACGTTCTATGGCGAAGAAGAAGCGATTGTCGCCGGACCCGGGACGTACCTGAATGTTCCCAAGGGAGCCAGACATCGCTTTCGCAACAACGGAGAACGACCGGCGAGGATGCTGTTTTTCTTTACACCGGCCGGGATCGAAGGATTATTTGACGATTTTGCCCGAATGGATGCACCGCGAGGCGGCCCGGAAGCGGTGATTCAGGCTTTGAATGCGTTCGGCAAAGCATACGGCGCCGAGTATTTTGAGGAGGAGTAGAAACGGCAGTATGGAGCTTCGAACCCGGACATACGGCTGCGGAGTTTTGCGTCAGGCACATGATTCCCAGCCCAGATCGTAGGCCGGCACCAGGATGGTCCCATCGGCCAGATGGGCCGACCGCGGAAACGACAGCAGGCACACCGCCCCCGGCACCGCCCACTCCCGGCGATGCCACGACCGTCCACGGTCGTCCGACCACTGCACGTACAGCCTGCTTCCGCCGACGATGAGGTCGTCGGTGGCGGGGTCCGGGCCGTAGAAGACCGCCAATCCCATCGCATGCGCCTTCGCGCGGTCCGCCGCCGGCCACACCTCCCAGCCGACCCCGCCGGCGGCCAGATACCTGCCGCCGGGCATAGCGGCTGCGAAGCGATCGTGACGCTCGCGGGTGGAGGATCCGGGCCAGTTTGAGGGAATGGACGGATCGTCGCTCTCGGACCACGTCTCACCGCGGTCGCCGGACACCAGCGTGATGCGCTCGCCCAGAGCGTAGTGCTCGACCAGGGGCGAAGCCTGCACCACGACGGTGAGCCTGCCGTCGGGGAGGAGTGCCGGCAGCGGCCAGCCCGTGTAGAGACCCTCTTTCTTGTACACCACCGAATGGTTCATCGCGGTTACCTCCCGGTTACCCGGAGTGTGTCGGGGGCCTATACTGGCGCGGCTTGGAGCCGGCGCGAGGAGACCCCTGTGAGCTCGGACGCTATCACGCTCTGGCCGTATCCGGACATCGAGTCCGCTGTGGAACTGCCGAGGGTCCGATGCGAGCTTGACGCTCTCGGCCAAGTCTGAGAGTGTGCCGATCTCTCAGACCGACCTTCTCCAATCAAGATGGATCGTCGACTCCGGGCTCGGAAACTCCAGCGTCACCGTTCTCGACCTCGGGGCAGCACGGCCCGCACGCACGCGAGGGTACCATGAACAGAACTGTCACCGACCAGAACATGGGCCAAATCAAGGATACCATTGAGCGCATGGTCAGGGAGGCGTTCGCTCAGGTCACCTTCACGGACGTATGGGTACAAGCTCGTGAATCAGCGTACGGTGACGAGGTCCTGGAGATATGGGCCATTTACGACGGCGAAGTAGACCAGCTCCAAACCCAGGAGAATCCGTGGTTCCGCATTCGTGTCGCCGATGCTCTTTGGGACATGGGTGTGGATGCTTCGCCCAAGATGCACTTCATTACGAAGTCCGACGCGGGGGACTGGCGACCTGAAGGCGTCTGACCTCCTGACGTCGGCTGAGAGGCAGTTGCCTAGCGGTCGCGGCCGGCCCCTGGAGTCCGATCTTCGCCGCGCGACGAGCACCGTCTACTATTCCCTCTTTCATTGCTTGGCGAAGTGTTGTGCGGATGCAATCGTCGGTAGCAGCAGTGCAGTGAGGAGCGCGGCCCCATGGCGCCGCGCGTACCGCGCGCTCGACCACCGCAGGACGAGAGAAGCGTGCAGGCAGAAAGGAGAAAGGCGCTCATTCCCGACGGTAATACGCGCCTTCGCCCAGTTGTTCGTCGAACTGCAAGATGAGCGTCACGAGGCGGACTATGACCCGCATTGGACAGGCTTCAAGTCTGACGTCGTTACTCGCATCGCTGATGCTCGGGTTGCGATCCAAGGGTTTGAGGCCACGCCCATTCCAGACCGGCGCGCATTTGCTGCTCACGTTCTGTTCAAGAGCCGGCGCTGATACCCCTTCCCATCCTGATACGCCACCTGTGACCGCACCCGCGTAGAACCCTCGCTCACCACTCCCGCGAATCGGGGACCGGCAGCCAGCGACCGTCCGCGGCGATGGACTGCTGGCTGACCAGGCCGGGGATGGTCATGTCCAAAGCCTCATGGATGCCGATCCGCGGTGGCGTGCCGTTGCGGATCGCATGCACCCAGTCGAGGATCTCCAGCAGGTCGCCGCCGCCGTGGCCGGCCGTGCGCGCCAGCTCGCCGTGGATGCGCCACGCTTCCGGCAGGAACGACCCGGCCACCTCCTCCAGGTCCAGCCACGTGTTGGCGTCCGGTGAGCGCGACCGCAACCAGATGCGGTCCCGTTCGTCGGAAGCGCGGCGGGACTCGTAGCAGCCGTCGGTGCCCTGCAACTGGAAGTTCATCATCGAGTGCGGCCGGTCCGAGAGCATGTCCACGCGGATCTTCACCAGTCCGCCCGAGCGCATGCGGCACAACATCACGCAGGAATCCTCGTTCTCGTACTCGTCGCCGCGCGGGTCCCGGTAGTGATGGCCGCTGCCCGCGCAACACACGCTTATCACGCGATCGCCCGGCATCCACTGCAGGATCGGCCCCAGGCTGTGCGTCCCGTAGGTGACGCCGTTGATCCCGGTCTGCCACCGCCGCCGCCACCTAGTGACCTCGTTCAGCCCCTTCAGCTCGTGCACGTATTCGCCCTCGGCGTAGTACGGGATGCCGAACTCGCCCCTGCACACCATCTCCTGCACGATCATGTTGGGGCGGGTGTAGGTGACGTTCTCGCCCAGCATGTAGGTCGCCCGGCTGGTGTGGCAGGCGTGCACCAGGCGCCGGCACTCAGCGACCGAGACGGCCGCGGGAACCTCGCTCAGCACGTGCACGCCGCGCTCCAGCGCCGCGATCGCCTGCGGCGCGTGCAGGGGCATCGGCGTACCGACGATCACCGCGTCCAGCTCCGAACGCTCGATCATCTCGTCGAAGTCGAGGTACGCCTCGGACGCGCCGAGCTCGTGCCGCGCGCGCTCCAACCCCTCGGCGTCGATGTCGCACACCGCCGTGATCCGTACCGCGTCCAGCAGCTCGAACGCGTGGCGGAGCCGGCCGCCCCGGCCGGCCGCGCCGACGATCCCGACGCTGGCGGCTTCCAGCGCGCTCATCGGCTCCTCGCGTCGAGCTGGCGCATGATCTTCTCCCAGCGGCCCGGCATGTCGTCGCGCGTCATGTCCGGCGCGAAGCCCAGCGAGAGGTAGAGGGCGATCGCCGGCAGCCTGACGTCGTCGGTCAGCAACGTCACCGACTCGTAGCCGCGCCCCGCGAAGAACTTCAGTACCCCGCAGCACACGGCGCGGCCGAGCCCCCGCCCTCGGTGGTCGGGGTGACAGGCTACGTAGTCCAACACACCGATGCGGCCCATCTCCTGCCAGGAGGCGAAGGTGGAGGCGACGATCCGGGTGCCGCAGGCGACGACGCGGGTGCCATCGCGGCGTTCGGGCTCCGCCAAGTAGTCGGCGACTCTCCCGGCCGTCCATCCCTGGAAGCCGCTGGCGTCCAGCACGCCGGCGATGCCATCGCTGTCGCTCTCCCGGCACTGCCGCAGCAGATACCCGTCGGGCACTCCCGCGCCGCAGAGCCCGAGCAGACGGTCGCGGCACATGCTCATGCTGAGCTGCTGTGGGGAGTACGCGGGTACCGCCGGCTTACCGCTCATCTGTTCATCCGCATCGTATACTGACTGCCATGGCGGCGCCGGAGCAGCGTCTGTTCACTCCCGGCGACGGCGCCGCGCCACCGGCGCTCACCGGGCGCGAGCGGGAAGAGGCGCTCCTGCTGCAGTGTCTGGCGGACCTGCTCGGCGGTACGGCGCCGCCGCACAACGTGGCGCTGATGGGGCCGCGCGGCAACGGCAAGACCGTACTGCTGAAGTGGTTCGAGCGCGCCTGCCGGCACGCCGGTCGGGTAGACATCGCCCGCTTGTCGCCCAGCCGAATCCGGACCGAGCAGGCGCTGGTCGACCTCCTGCTGCCGGCGTCTCCTCTCAAGAGAATGCTTCCCGTGAAGGTGGGCGTCGCCGGCGTCGGCGACGCCGAATGGGCGACGCACGCCCCGTCCCCGCAGAACCTGACGGAGCGGTTGATCGCCCGCTGCCGGGCGAAGCCGGTGGTCGTCCTGCTCGACGAAGCGCACACCCTCCCACGCGACGTCGGCGAGCTGCTTCTGAACGTGAGCCAGGAGGTTCGGGCGGAGGCGCCGTTCCTGCTGGTGCTGGCCGGCACGCCCGGCCTGCCGGCGCATCTCGGCACGATGAACGCGTCCTTCTGGAGCCGCCTGAGCAAGGGGCGCCTTGGCATCGGCCTGCTCGGCGACGCCGCCGCCCACGCCGCCCTGGTCGAGCCGCTTGCGACCCACGGCGTGGACATCGAAGCTGATACCCTGACCGCGGTCGTGGAGGAAAGCCAGCGCTACCCGTACTTCATCCAGGTCTGGGGCGAGGCTCTCTGGGACGAATTCCTCGCCACCGGCGCCACCCGGCTGACCGCCGCCCACGCAGACGCGGCGCGGCCCAACGTGATCGCCCGCGTCACCGACTACTACCAGGACCGCTACCGGGAACTGGAGGCCGGCGCGCTGCTGCCTGCTGCCGTGGCGGTGGCGGCGCTGCTCCAGGCCGGCGCTGCAGCCACGGCTTCCGACCACGCCGTGGACGCTGCCCTGGCCGAAACCGGCGCCGAGGCCGCCGAGCGGCTGGAAGCCCGTGAGGCATTGAACCGGCTGGGCTACATCTGGAGTCCGCCGGGCCAGCTTCCGCCGGTCGTCTGGATCGCCGGCATCCCGTCGCTGATGGCGCACGTGCTCGACCACGCCCCGCCTCTCCCGGCTGCCGGCGCACTCGCTTGATTCTCACCGCACTGCTCTCGATACTGCTGCTCTTGGACGACTCGTAGTTACCCTTGGGAGGCACACCATGGCGCTCATCCACTCGGAACGAGACAACGTGTGGGAGTTCGAGACGGAGGAGTTGCGCGGGTTCATCCAGCCCGACGGTGAGCGCCACGGGGTCAAGGAGGTGCTGCACAAGCCCACCGGCATCCAGGTCGTGCACCCGAAGTTCGACGTCTTCAACCTCTTCCTGCTGTTCTCGACCAACCACTGGATGGGGCAGGCGCGCCTGCTGGAGCGGTCGGTCCGCGCCAAGGGCGATGCACTGGAGGTCCGATTCGAGCCGAATGAGGAGCACAAGGCCGAGCTGACGGCGACCTATCACGTCAAGGAGCCCAACATCATCGACTTGGCGGTCACGGTCCGCTCCAACTGGCCCTATCCTGCCTACGAGGTCTTCCTGTCGAGCTACTTCGACACGTCGATGGTGCCGCACGTCTTCGTGGCGGGCAGTCAGTTCGCCGATCCGCCTGACCAGGATCAGTGGATCGCGCCCGTTCTGAGCGACGTGTTCGTGGGCACCGGGCTGGTGTTCGCGCGCGATCAGCACGCGGCCCGCCGCTCGACCGACGGCCGCTGGGACCGCATCTGGGGCACCTACCAGTGGAACCCTCAGCGTTTCTATGCCCGACCGCTGATGTGCCAGACCGATCCCGACCACCGCGTGGCCGCGGTGCTCATGTCACGCCCGGAAGACTGCTACGCGGTGATCTCCGGCTACGACACCCCCAACCTCGCCGATCACTTCAAGGACCAGAACCCGCTGTACCTGTCGCTGTTCGGGGACGACCTGGTGCCCGGTTCCGAGCGCACGGTGCGGGCGCGCTTCCAGGTCACCGAGACCGACGCGTCTCTCTCCCCGCTGGTGCCCCTGCACGACGCCTTCCTGGCCGACTGCGCGGGTGGAGGGTAGCGGCGTGCGGCGGCTGCGCATCGCCGTCGTCGGCGTCGGCACCTACGAGCACTCCCGGGCTCGCGGCTACCTGGCGGTTCTGACGCAGCTCGACGACCGCTACGACCTGTGCGCCCTGTGCGACAGCGGCGCCGAGGCGCTGCGCACCGCCGGTGATCTCTTCGGCGTGGAGAAGCGCTACGACAACGTGACGGAGATGCTGCGCGCCGAGACCCCTGACGTCGTCTTCGTCCTGGTGCCGACCGACGGCCAGATCGTCGTCGCTCTGGCCGCCGTCGAGCACGGCTGTCACCTCATCACCGAGATCCCCTACGGCGACACCCTCGCCCACGGCGACTTCCTGAGCCGCGCGTGCGAGGAGCGAAACCTGTGCTGGGAGATCGCCGAGAACGTCTGGCGATGGCCGCACGAGCGGCTGAAGCGCCTGATCGTCGAGCAGGGGCTGCTGGGAACGCTCAACCACGCCCGGCTCTGGTACGCATCGGGCAGCTATCACGGCTTCAACGGCGTGCGCAAGGCCCTGGGCCTGGACCCGCGGCGGGTGCTCGGGTACGCCCAGGAACTGCAGGTCCCTCCCTACGCCACCTACGGCGGCGGGCGGCAGACCACGCGCTGGTGGGAGAGCGCGGTCGTCGAGCATGAAGGCGACGTGACCTGCCTCTACGAGATGCCGCCATCGGGAGCGCGCGGCAGCCACTGGGACATCGAGGGCATCGCCGGCTATCTCTCCGGCAACGGGACGACGGCCGACGAACTGGTGCTGTACCGCGATGGCAAGGCGTCGCGGTACCCGTTCGTCGACGTGCACGAGCAGGCCGGAGACCGGAAGGTCCTGACGGCGGTCCGCGTGGACACCGACCCGCCGGTGGTCTGGGAGAACCCCTTCGCCGGCCACGGGATCGGAGGAGGGCTCTCGGCGCACGACGACGTCGCCAAGGCGTCGATCCTCACCAGCCTGCACCGGGCGGTGACCGAGGGCCGGGCGCCGGAGTACGGGGCGGCGGAGGCCCGCAAGGACCTGGAGGTGTGGATCGCCGCGCGGGAAAGCGGGCAGCAGGGGTCGCGCTGGATGGAGTTGCCCCTCCGGGAGCAGACCGAGCTCGAACGGCGGCTGCACGAGCAATACGTGGCCACCTACGGGGCAGACCCCACGACGGACGCGGCGCGCCTGCTCGACCGCTCCTTCGGGCGCGAAGGCGTGTTCTGGACGGTCGCCGGGTGGCTGTGATCCATCCGCTGTAACGAGATGCGCGCGTGATTGGATCGCGCATAGGAGGTTCGAAATGGCAGGTCAACTCCTGTCCGCGCACGGCTGCGGTCGCGCCACGGCGTACCCGCAGGAGAACAAGATCGTCACGCTCGACGACCGCGTGCACGTCGCCTGGCTCGACTCGGTCGCCGACGGGTTCCGGGTGCGGATCCGCACCCTCGACCGTGGCAGCGGAACTTGGTCTGAGACCCACACCATCGGTGAGGCGTACGACAACCACGGCGGCCCTTCGCTGGTGTGCGACAGCCAGGGGTACCTGCACGTCGCCTACTACCCGCACCACCACGCGATCCGCTACCGCCGCTCCCTGCGCCCCAACGACGCCTCGGCATGGACGGACGAGGAGCTGATCGGCGACGGCTACAGCTACCCGAAGCTCGCCGTCGGCCGCGACGACGAGCTCCTGCTGAGCTGCCGGAACAGCTTCCTGACGCGTGAACGCAGGCTGGGACACGAGAAGCCCTGGGATCTCCACCTGCTGCGCAAGAGCCCCGGCGGGTCCTGGAGTGAGCCGCTGGTGCTGGCGAGCTCCCGCCACCCCAACTACGCCCATTTCGGCGATTCCTACGCCTGGGCGCCGGACCGGGTGGGCCTGCACATGGCGATTCGCTTCCACGAGAAATCGGACACCGAGGCGTACGGCAGGATTCAGACCGTCGGCTACCTCTTCAGCCCCGACGCCGGCCGGACCTGGCAGCGCTCGGACGGGACGCAGGTGACCCTGCCCGTGACGGCCGAGACCGTCGACGTGATCGCCGCCGGCGGACTGGATTACGGGAGCGCCCTGCAGGCCGGCGCGTTGGCGGTGGCCCCGGACGGCACGCCGTGGCTGGTCCACAACGAGTGGTCAGGCGGCGTGGGCACCAACACCGTGTGCACGCCCGCCGGTGACGGGAACTGGCGCCGCATCGTCCTGAACGAGCAGGTAGAACTGGAGCCGGGGCGCTGCTTCGGACTGGCGCCGAGCGTCGTGTTCGACGCCGCGGGCCGGCTGGTCGGCGTGGCGACCACCGAGAACGTTGCCGACAAGGCACCCTGGGGCGATCCGGCCAGCGAGGTCGTGCGCTTCGAGTCCACCGACGGCGGCGCCTCCTTCACCATGGAGCAGGTGAGCACGACCGATCCGGACACGGCGCACTGGTTCCCCCACATCGAGCGCCCCCTGGGGATCGTGCCGCCGCCGACCTCCCCCGGCATCCTCTACCAGGAGGGCCCCGCGGGCGACAGCCTCATGGACGTCCTGTCCAACCGGGTGATCTGGGTGCCGTGACGGTACTTTCCGCGCACGGGTGCGGTCGCGCCACCGCGTACCCTCAGGAGAACAAGATCGTCACGCTCGGCGGCGTCGTGCACGTCGCCTGGCTCGACTCGGTCGCCGACGGGTTCCGGGTGCGTATCCGCACCCTCGACCGCGGCAGCGGCACCTGGTCTGCGACCCACACCATCGGCGAGGCGTATGACAACCACGGCGGCCCGGCGCTGGTGTGCGACAGCCAAGGGTACCTGCACGTCGCCTACTACCCGCACCACCACGCGATCCGGTACCGCCGCTCCCTGCGCCCGGGCGACGCCTCGGAGTGGACGGACGAGGAGTTGATCGGCGAAGGCTACAGCTACCCGAAGCTCGCCGTGGGCGCCGACGACGAGCTTCTGTTGAGCTGCCGGCAGAGCTTCCTCACGCGCGAGCGCAGGCTCGGACACGAACGACCTTGGGAGTTGCACCTGCTGCGCAAGCGCCCCTGCGGATCCTGGGGTGAGCCGCTCGTCCTGGCTCGCTCCGGCCATCCCAACTACGCCCACTTCGGCGAGTCCTACGCCTGGGCTCCGGACCGCGTGGGCCTGCACACGACGATTCGCTTCCACGAGAAGTCGGACACGGAGGCATACGGCCGCATTCAGACCATCGGCTACCTCTTCAGCCCGGACGCCGGACGGACCTGGCAGCGCTCGGACGGGACTCGGGTGGCATTGCCCGTGACGGCCGAGACCTTCGACGAGATCGCCGCTGGCGGCGTCGACCACGGGAGCGCCCTGGAGGCCGGGGCTTTGGCGGTGGCCCCGGACGGTACGCCGTGGCTGATCCACAGCGAGTGGTCAGGCGGCGTGGGCACCAACACCCTGTGCACGCCCACCGGTGATGGGAGCTGGCGCCGCATCGTCCTGAACGAGCGCGTGGAGCTTGCGCCGGGACGCTGCCTCGGGGTGGCGCCGAGCATTGTGTTCGACGCCGCGGGCCGACTGTTCGGAGTGACCACCACCGAAGACGCTGCCGACGAGGTTCCGTGGGGCCATCCGGCCAGCGAGGTTGTGCGCTTCGTGTCCGCCGACGGCGGCGCCACCTTCGCCATGGAGCAGGTGAGCACGACCGATCCGACCACGGCGCACTGGTTCCCCCACCTGGAGCGGCCCCTGGGGATCGTACCGACGCCGGCCTCCCCCGGCATCATCTACCAGGAAGGCCCCGCGGGCGACAGCCTCATGGACATCCTGTCGAACCGGGTGATCTGGGTGCAATGACGAGCGACAGCGATAAGGGCGCACGCCTCGGGGACCGGAAAGTCGCCTTCCTCACAGGCGTAGCCCTCATTATCCCTCAGGGGGATCGTAAGCGCAGCGGGTCTCAGGAGACGTAGTAGGCGGCTGGATACGGGCTACCCTCGGCGAAGTCGCTTGTGCAGCAGCTCGCACCAAGCGCAGCTACCTTCGGCCCGCTATTGACGCTTGGCCGCCCAGCGTGGCCACAACCGGGCAATCGTCGCGATCGGCCACCAGATACTCACCATCCCCTACTGCGTCATCAAGGAACGAGTTGCCTATGGCGACCTTGGTGAGGACTACTACGACCGCCCAGCGCCAAGACCAACTCAAACGCCACCACATCAAGCGCCTGCAACGATTTGCCAGACTGCGTGATCTACCTTCTAGTTTGGCATTTCGGCCTGTTGACAGGATCGCGGGAAGTGTCTTAGTGTTTATTGAAAACTACGCACCTTAAGGACGGATTTTCTCAATGGGAATTCATTTCAACAGGCTAGTCAACGGCCCCACCTATCAGACACGCTCGATAGTAGAGGCAAGCGATTCAATTCGTGGTAAAGCCACCAGCACTAAAGTGATATTCTTGTCGCACAAAACCGAGGATAGTGCCAACGCCGAGGCGTTGGGAGAATATATATACAATACGTACGGGGCATGGGCGTACTTGACAAAGTGGGATGACAATGTAGAATCGGATGACGTCGCGTTGCCCGACTATATAATGTATCGAATTAGGGCATGCAACGGGCTCCTCGTAAGCGTAACCACCAGGATTTCCGTATCAATGTGGGTCGGGTACGAGATCGGAGGGGCGCACGCCATGCAAAAGAATCTAGCAAGGTATATGCACTACAATCTACCAATTTTACCGTCCGTGGTAGCTGCTCTTCCTTCTATAGAGAGTTATGCAGACCTAGGAAACTGGATTCGGTCGCTTCCATGAACACAGATGAACAGGGGATAATGTTCGAAACCTACAAGTTACACGCGGAGCTTGCCGAACGGTTGGCGTCTCTCAGAGAAGATGTCAACAAAATCCACTCCGGCATGGTCACAGGTGTCGTCGCGGCAACGGTAGTCGTAAACCGCCTTACCCCTCAACAAGGGAGTTCTCCTGAACTTGCATGGGTGTTGCCGGTATTAGGTATCGTTGTGTCAGTGTCGTGGGTTATGTCGTTCTTGTCGATGAACGCGAAACTGACGGCAAAAAACGATGTTCTCGCTGCCCTCGAAACACACCTACCGTGCGATTTTTTCCAACAAGAGAAATGTGCGTATTTTCGCGGGAGTAGCCTGAAGACGTTCTTCACGAGAAAGTACATAGCGCTGATTATGCCTGTTCTTTTTGCAGTCTTGTGTTCAATGATTCTTCTTTGCTAGTGTCCCTGTCTCTGAAATCCGTTCACCCCGGCATATTCGCGCTGGGGTTGGAAAGTTGGCTGAATTGAGGCTTCGAGGCGGTTCGAGGGTCGGATCGGCAACCGGCGGGGACCGAGGTTGATGCTGGTGATCGCAGGGGAGGCTCGGAGGGCGACCCGTAGGCTGTGATGGGCCGCCTCAGACGGTGCGCGCGGGATTCCGAGCGGTGAGCCGGACACAGCACGCCCCGTAGGAGGACGCTGGCGAGCGGATCGGAGTGCCGAGTTGAGGATCAGCCCGGCGCCCAGTCGAGGGCTCCGAGCTTGCCCCACAGACGCATCCAATCAGCGGCCGCGTGCTGGGCGATGACGAACGTCAGCCTGCGCCCGTGGCGGACTACGCGGCTGGCCACCCGCAGCACCCGCTCGCGCAGCCGGCGCAGACTCCAGCCGGTGCCGATGGCCTGCTCCATGACGCAGCGCCCGGCGTGCAGGAGTTCGTAGGCCAACAGGTTCAACAGCAACAGCGTCTCGTTCTGCGACCGCACTCCTGCTTCTTCCGGCTGGGTGACGGCCTCCAGGCGGCGACCCCGGTAGTGGCTCTTCGGACGGGCCGCCGACGAGAACGCCGGCGCCAACACGTCCATCAGCTCGCCCATGTGCCCTTCGGCCTTGCCACGCATGCGGTACAGCCCCAGCAGCCGCGCGCCGCTGTAGCGGTCGCGCCTCAGGTTGGTGATCAACCAGAAGTGATCGACGAACAGCTCTCCCGGCCGCTCCAACACCACCAGCACCACCCGCCGCGGGTGCTCCCAGGAGTCGGCCTGGTAGCGCAGCTCGTGACACCACACCCGTCCCTCGAGCGGCGGGCGCCCCGGCGCACGGCGCAGGTACGGCTGCGCCATGCGGTCCAGCACCGCGTTGTTGCGCAGGCGCGCCACGTAGTCGATGCCCGATGACTCCAGACCCGTGAGCGTGCGCCCGTCGGCAAAGCCGGCGTCGATGCGCAGCAGCACCGACTCGCACACCCGCCGCACGCGCTCGACCACTGCCTGGATGAACTCAAGCGCCTCGTCGGCCGACCCCACCGCGCCGGGCCGCAACGTGCCGCCCAGCATCTCACCGCTCTCGGCGCAACTGGCGATGAGCGCATGAAACATCCGCTGCCCGTAGTAGCCGTTGTACTCGCTGCCGGCCTGCTGCCCGTGGACCTGCGCCGGAAGGCCGTCCACGTCGACCATCAACCGCTTGTGCCGCCGGCCCTGATTGCTCATCTCCAGCCGGCGTAGCGCCTGTTCGATGACCGCTTCGCGCAGCACCTCCTGATTGGCCTGTGCCCCGCGGGCGACAGCCTCACCGACATCCTGTCGAACCGGGCGATCTGGTTGCAGTGACGAGCGCTTACAGGGCTCTGTGGCTGACGTAGCGTGCAGTCCCACGGCAATTGGACGCTCATGCAGCTTATGTGATAATCAACGGGACGCTGCTGGCGGCTACCCGGAACCGCTTGCCCGCGCGCCGCGCCGCGCTCGACAGTGGCACCGCCAGTCACGTGCCCGGGCGTTTCGTACCCCCTTGATGGGGCGTTGTTGCATGAATACTGGCTGCGGTGGCGGCGGGTGGAGCGGCCGTAGGCTAATGAAGGGCAAGATTGAACGAGAGGTCATGATCACCGGCGCACTCAAATCCAAGGTGGACAGCATCTGGAACACGATGTGGTCTGGCGGCATCTCGAATCCGCTCTCGGTCATCGAGCAGCTCACCTATCTGCTCTTCATCAAGCGGCTCGACGAACTACACACCCTGAAGGAGCGCAAGGCCGCCCGCACCGGCAATCCCATCAAGGATCCGATCTTCACCGCCAAGCAGGACAATCTACGCTGGTCGCGCTTCAAGGAGGCCGCGCCGGAGCAGATGTTTGAGACGGTCCGCGACGGGGTGTTCCCCTTTATCAAGACGCTCGGGCAGAGGGGGGAGGCCGACGGCGAGGGGGGCTCGACGTACAGCCACCATATGGAGGATGCCCTCTTCATGATGCCCACGGCCCGGGTGCTGGCCAACGTGGTCGACCAACTCGACGGCATCGACATGGCCGACACCGACACCAAGGGCGATCTCTACGAGTACATGCTCGGCAAGATCGCCACCGCCGGACAGAACGGCCAGTTCCGCACGCCGCGCCACATCATCCGTCTGATGGTGGACATGACCGCCCCCACGCCCAGGGACGTGATCTGCGACCCGGCCTGCGGCACGGCGGGCTTCCTCGTTGCCGCGTCTGAGCACCTGGTGGAGCACCACAGCGACACCATCTACAAGGACGCCGCGACGCGCCGCCACTTCAACGAGGGCACGTTCCACGGGTACGACTTCGACAACACCATGCTGCGCATCGGCAGTATGAACATGCTGCTGCACGGCGTGGAGAACCCAGATATCCGCTATAAGGATTCGCTGGCCCAGACCGACGACGATGACCCGGAGAAGTACTCCCTGGTCCTCGCCAATCCGCCGTTTGCGGGAAGCCTTGACTACGAGTCCACCGCCAAGGATCTGCAGCAGATCGTCAAGACCAAGAAGACCGAGTTGCTGTTCCTCGTGCTCTTCCTCCGCCTGCTCCAGCCCGGCGGTCGCGCCGCCGTCATCGTGCCCGACGGCGTACTCTTCGGGTCGAGCAAGGCGCACAGGACCCTGCGCACGATTCTGGTCGAGGAGCAGAAGCTCGACGCCATCGTCTCCATGCCCTCTGGCGTCTTCAAACCCTACGCCGGGGTTTCCACCGCCATCCTGGTCTTCACCAAGACCAACTCCGGCGGCACCCACTACGTGTGGTTCTACGACATCCAGGCGGACGGCTACTCGCTGGACGACAAGCGCACCCCACAGCCAGGAAAGAGCGACCTGGCTGACATCCTCGCCCGCTGGCAGGATCGAAAGGCCGAGGCGAAGCGCACACGCACCGACCAGAGTTTCCTGGTGCCGAAGGCCGAGATTGCGGGCAACGACTACGACCTCTCCATCAACCGCTACAAGGAGGTCGAGTACGAGGCGGTGGAGTACGACCCGCCGGAGGTGATCCTAGGGCGGCTAGCGTCGTTGGAGGAGGACATCGTGAAGGGACGTAAGGAGTTGGAGTGGTTGTTGGGATGAGTGTATTCCCGACGAAAAACCTCTCCGCTGTGTGCGACATATCAATGGGACAAGCGCCGAAGGGTGATAGCTATAACGCTACAAGACGTGGTTACCCATTGATTGCTGGAGCCGGGGACTTCGGTGAACTAACTCCTGCGCCAAAGAAATACACGGATTCCCCAACGAAGCTGTCCCGGCCCGGTGACCTCATCCTGTGCATACGCGCGACGATTGGCGACCGAAATTGGTCAGACAAAGAGTACTGTCTTGGGCGCGGAGTGGCTGGGCTAAGAGCCAAAGACGCCGACTTGAGCCAAGCCTACCTCGGGCAGTGGCTTGCTCATGTCGCCCCCGTGTTACGCGCCCAGGGGCGAGGAGCGACTTTTCTTCAAGTCTCGAAAAGCGACATTTACTCGCTCCAGATCCCCCTCCCGGCGCTCGCCGAGCAGAAGCGGATTGCGGGGATTCTGGATGCAGCGGACGCCTTGCGGGCCAAGCGCCGCGAGGCCCTCGCCCAGCTCGACACCCTCCTCCAATCCACCTTCCTCGACATGTTCGGCGACCCCGTCACTAATCCGATGGCGTGGGAGGTCCAAAGGATTGAGGATGTGTTCTGGCTTCAGGAAGGTCCGGGAGTTCGAAATTGGCAGTTCAAAGAGTCCGGAATCAAACTTCTAAATGTATCGAACATACTCACGTCTGGCGAGCTCGACCTTTCCAAGACGGATCGTCATCTTTCGACAGACGAGGTGCAGGAGAAGTATTCGCACTTCCTTGTAGATGCAGGCGATCTTGTCATTGCGAGCTCAGGCATATCTATCGACGAGGACGACCTTCTTAGAACGCGAAGTGCCTTCGTCAGGGACGAGCATCTCCCCTTGTGCATGAACACGAGCACGGTCCGATTCAAAGCTACGGATGGAGTCTCAGACCTTCGGTTTCTTCAGCAGTGGCTTCAATCGCACGAATTTCGAAGACAGATCACCAGGGAAGTGACGGGCAGCGCACAGAAAAACTTTGGTCCGACTCATCTAAAGCGACTTCGAATCACACTCCCCCCCCTTGACCTCCTGCGCCGCTTCGATGCCATCGTCGAATCCGTCGAGCAACAGAAGGCCCGCCAGCGCGCCCACCTGGGCGAACTCGACACCCTCTTCGCCTGCCTGCAATCCCGCGCCTTCCGCGGGGACCTCTGAGCGATTATGGAAGTCTCCGAGAACTTCGGGTTCCTAACGCAAGAGTTCCCGCACGCGGCGGAGAGTGCGAGTTTCGCGGAGCGGCATGTCTTCGGCGACCCACGGGCGTCCTGCTTCCATGCCCGGCACGCAATGGAGCGCCTGCTCAAGCGTATCTACAAGGTCGAGAAGGCTCTAAAGCCACCGAAGATCACGAACCTGGACGGTTACATCAGCGACCCTGCCTTCCGCGAACTCGTGCCCGAGGTCGTTTGGCAGAAGGCCGAGTACGTCCGACAGGCGGGCAACGTGGCGGTCCACGGCATCAAGCCGCCAACACCGGAGAAGGCGCTGGATGTCGTGCGGGAGCTCTGTCACGTCCTCTACTGGACGGGCCGCACCTACCTGCGCAAGGGTGCGGAAAACCTGCAGGGCAAGACCTTCGACGAATCTCTCGTCCCGAGAGTGGAACCGGTCACCACGCCGGTCAGCGTCCAGGAGCTGGAGGCCTTGAAGGCCCAACGGGATGCGGCCGCCGAGGACCGCAAGGAGCTCGAGAGCGAACTGGAAGCGTTGCGTGAACGCCTGGCGGCCATCAAGGCGGAGAACGACGGCGTCGCCGAGACCCATGACTGGAACGAGGACAAGACTCGCACACTCATCATCGATCTCGATCTGGAACGTGCCGGTTGGCCGCTGGATCGAAAGCAGGACCGAGAATACGAAGTGACGGGCATGCCGAACAAGTCGGGCATCGGCTATGCCGACTATGTCCTGTGGGGAGACGACGGCAAGCCGCTGGCGGTGGTGGAGGCGAAAGAAACCACCATCGATCCGGAAGTCGGGCGGCAGCAGGCGAAGCTCTACGCCGACTGCCTCGAGGAGATGCACGGCCAGCGGCCTGTCATCTTCTACACCAACGGCTACCAGACCTACCTGTGGGATGATCTCACCTACCCGCCGCGTCCGGTCGCCGGGTTCTACAAGAAGGACGAGCTGGTGTCCCTGATCATCCGCCGAGTCCAGCGCGTTCCGCTCGATGTGTCGCAGGTGAGGAACGACATCGTCGAGCGGTACTATCAGAAACGGGCCATCGGCAGCATCTCGGACCAGTTTGCACAAGCGCGGCGCAAGGCGCTCTTGGTGATGGCCACCGGCAGCGGCAAGACCCGCACGGCGATCGCTCTGGTGGACCTGCTGCAACGTGCGGGCTGGGTGAAGCGGGCGCTATTCTTGGCCGACCGCGTGTCGCTGGTGAACCAAGCCGTTGGCGCGTTCAAGGCACACCTGCCCCAGTCCAGCCCGGTGAACCTCGTCACCGAGAAGAACGCGACGGGGCGCGTCTACGTGTGTACCTATCCGACGATGATGGGGCTGATCAACGCGACGATCGGCAGCGCGGCTCGGTTCGGCGTCGGGCATTTCGATCTCGTGATCATCGACGAAGCGCATCGCTCGGTGTATCAGAAGTACGGGGCGATCTTCCGCTACTTCGACTCGCTGCTGGTCGGTCTGACCGCGACACCACGGGACCAGGTAGACAAGAACACCTACGCACTCTTCGACTTGGAGCCGGGCGTGCCCACCGACGCCTACGAACTGGAGACCGCCGTCGCGGACGGCTTTCTCGTGCCACCGCGGGTGCAGCAGGTGGACCTGAAGTTTCCCCGCGAAGGCATCGACTACGACTCGCTCAGCGACGAGGAGCAGGAGCAGTGGGAGAGCCTCGACTGGGGCGACGACGTGGGCGAGAGCAGTCTGCCGGACAGGGTCGACGCCGCCGCCATCAACGGCTGGCTCTTCAACAAGGACACGGTAGACAAGGTGCTCCAGCACCTGATGGAGCATGGCCACACAGTCGACGGGGGGGATCGGCTGGCCAAGACGATCCTCTTTGCTCGCAACCACACGCACGCGCAGTTCATTGAGGAGCGTTTCAATCACCACTACCCGCAGCACAAGGGATCCTTCGCGCGCATCATCGACCACTATGCGACCTATGCGCAGAGCCTCCTCGACGACTTCGCACAGAAGGACAGCGCACCGCACATCGCCATCTCGGTGGACATGCTCGACACCGGCATCGACATTCCCGAGGTAGCGAACCTGGTCTTCTTCAAGCCGGTTTACTCGAAGATCAAGTTCTGGCAGATGATCGGCCGCGGCACGCGACTCTGTACGGATCTGTTTGGTCCGGACGACGACAAGCAGGACTTCCGCGTGTTCGATTTCTGCTTCAATTTCGACTTCTTCCGCGAGAAGCCAGAGGGCATTGAGGGAAGCGGCGTCGTGCCGCTCGGCACCCGCCTCTTCCGCTCGCGGGTCCAACTGCTGGCCCATGTCCAGGCGACGCCCGACCTGGACCCGGATACGACGTTCGCGGGCGCCCTGATCTCGGAACTCTATGGGGAAGTGGTGGCGATGAACCGCAAGAACTTTATCGTGCGGATGCACCTGGAGGCAGTGGATCGCTTCCGGGAGCGCACGACATGGCAACAGCTCAGCGACGCGGACCGTGAGGTGCTACAGCGTGAGGTCGCCGGGCTGCCAAGCGAGGTCGAGACAGATGAGTTCGAGTCACGGATGTTCGATCTCTCAGCCCTTCGCATGCAGTTGGCCTTGGCCGAGGGCAACATGAGCGCCGTCGAGAATCACCGGCAGCGGATGGTCGACATAGCCATGCTGCTGGAGGAGAAGACGACGGTCCCCGCCGTCAAGGCCCAACTCGAATACCTGGCCTCCATGCAGGAGAGCAGCTTCTGGGAGGGGATTGACCTGCACGGTCTCGAAGAGTTGCGGCTGCGCCTACGCAGGCTGGTGCCGTTCCTCGACAAAAAGAAGCAGAAGATCGTCTATACCAACTTCCAGGATCAGGTCAAAGGCGTGCGAGAGGAAGAGGCCGTCTACATGCCGAAGATGACCGGTGTCCAGTATGAGAAGAAGGTCAAGGCCTACCTGAAGAACCACCTCGACCACATCGTCATCCACCGTCTACGAACCAACCAGCCGCTCACCGCGACCGACTTGCTCGGATTGGAGAGGACCCTGGCGGAGATCGGCGAGGACGACGGCACGGCGCTACTGACGGGCCTCCTGGCTCGTATCGAGGCGCCCTCGCTCGCCCACTTCGTTCGGAACATGGTGGGCATGGATCGCGCCGCGGCGCAGCGCGCGTTCTCCGGCTTCCTTTCCGATCAGAGCCTCACGCCACCGCAGATCCGATTCGTCGAGATGGTGATCGACCAGCTCACGGCCCGAGGCGTGATGGACGCGTCGGCTCTCTACGAACCGCCCTTCAGCAACCTGCACGCCGACGGGCCGGAGGCACTGTTCGATGGAAAGGAAAACGTGATCGAAGGGATTTTCGACACACTGAGGGCGGTCCAGTCGGGGTTGACGGTGAAGACAGGGTAACGCCAGGAAGGATCGGCCTGCGCGCGTCCAATCGCTCGCTCACCGAGATCGGAGGTCACCCCGTAGCGGATGACCTCCGTGATTCTCTCCACGCTGATCCTCCTGCGTGCCATGCCTCTCCCTCCTGTGCGGATCCAGGGAAAGCGTAAAGGAGGATCGGACCAAGCTCCGTCGGGGGATTAGCCTCAATCTGGGGTATCCATTTAAGCGGAGTGGCCGGGGCACAGCGGTTCTCCACGGGCGATTCGCCGGAGGCCGCTCCAAACTCGGCGGGTGCCCGCGCATCTGCGGAGGCGTCGGCGGGACTTGGCGCGGTCGGCGCTTGGCGATGAGGTGTTGATAGCGCACCGGGGCGTGGGCGACCGCGAATTCAAGCACCCGACAGAACACCATCCCTCGGCTCCGGGATGTGCGGCGGTTGAAACGGAACACGAACTCGTTGAGGTGGCTGGCCAAGTGCGTCTGTTCCGCCGAGCCCTGATGCGTGCCGAGCAGCCACCGTTTGGCCAGGGAGGTGACCTGATGCACCGCCGGAAGCAGCTTGCCGGCCCGGGGCCGGCGTGGTCAGGGGAGAAACGGCGGTTAGTTTCTCAGGAGAGGCTCTGAGCGGGTCGCTGTCGGCACCGCTGCCCCGGCCCTGGACACACGTGGACGGTGCGGTCGATAATTCGTAGCATCCATGAGCAACAACATCCATGAACAAATCGTTGCCACATTGGCGGGGAGCCTTTTCGCCGGAGTTGCGACAGCGCATCGACCGAACGGTGCTCAGAGACGTTACGACTATTACAGGTCCGGCACCGCAAGCTTCAGCAGCTTGCATTCTCCTACTTTCGGAGACGATCGAACGCTTAGAAGGGGAATGAACCTCGAGGATTGATCTGGGAGGGCCTCGTGATAAAGCCGGAAGGTACTCGGGAAACGGGTTGCCACTCACAGCTCCCCGAACAACTATACGGCCGCCGCCCCCGGCCCGTCGGCGACCGGCATGGTCCGAACTGACCCCATGAGCGAATCTGAGGCGCTGCGCGATCGCCTGACCGCGGATCTTGAGGCCGCGATAGCTGCCGCCATAGAGGCCGCAGCCCGCGAACGCCACCGCCCGATAGCGGAGGTAGGCCCGACCGATGCCACCGCACTGTTGGTATCCGTGGCGCGTGTCGCGCATTTCAACCGAGAGTATGACGCTGGCGCGCGTACAGTAGCAAAGCTAACCCTACCGGAGCGCTGGCCGTTGCCCACCGCCGAGCGCATGGCTCGGTGGCTGCTGAAGTACCCGGCAAATCTTACGCTTGCCTCCGCCGTCGCCGAGGCCGCGATGCTCACGCCTGCCGATGCGCATACCGAGCACGAACGCAACGCACACCGCGCCGCCGAACGGTGGTTGCGCGATTTTCGCGAGCCCTACGCGCTAGGGGCCGATGGTGCACCCGGGTATTGGACCCCCGATCGGTGGCTGTCGTTCGCGGTACTATTCCTGTCTGACCTAGTGGTGGCCTATCTCGCTACCAAGCGCCAGCGCCAGCCGCTCTACGACCTGGTGGCAGCCTGGCAACGGTGCCCAGCCAAATCATTGTTCGAGACCGGAAACTTCAGGCCCGAGGTATTGGCAACTGCAACCGACGTGGGTCAGGCAACCGCAACCGACGTCGGTCAGGTGTCGTCTCTCTATCTGATGTCCGAGGAATTCATGCTCGTGGCTAAGAGCGAATTGAAGAACTCGGATTTCTTACAGCGGGGGAGGATCAGATACAGCGCAGGTATCTTCTGTCTTGGCCATGCACTGGAGTTAACGTACAAGCTTCTCTTGTTGAAAGACGGAGGCGATTACCCCGGGGGGCATAGATTCGATCGGTTCCTCGGCTGCATGACCAAGGAAGACAAGGATGCTATTCATCAGATAGTAAGAGATGCAGGTTGGGATTCGGGTGATCACTTTCACTGTTTCATGGCCAAAGACATACGTCATACAGATAGGAAGTACTACGATTTTCTTAGTTCTTTTGATCACTGGACGCATGACCGAAGTGGCCAGAACTTGGACCACAAGTTGTGGCCGCAGATAGTTCGTTTGTGCGAGAATTTACATCGATATGCGGCGTCTACGATATGGAAAGATCCAACCCTGCCATCGGACCCGTGAAGAAGCCGTGGCCGGCGACGCACCGGCTCACGTGCGCCGCCCAGGGCTTCGCCCGGATGCCACGGCGCCCGTGCTCGGCGGCTTCAACGGCCAGTCCATCGCGTGGCGTATCGCAGCCGCCGGTATCGCCGGTTCACTGCGCACTCCGGACGCGTCGGCCTTGTTTCCGAGCAGACGGCGCACGGCGCCTCTGCCACCGAGACGATGCTTGCCGGCAGTCTGGAGAACCGCTCACCTGGTCGCTCACTACAGCGCGGCGCAGCAATCGCCGAGTAGGGCGCCGTCGCCAAGTACCTGTTAGCCAGGGCGGAGCCGTTAGGGTCGTCTACACCGACTTCCAGGACCAAGTCAAAGTCAAAGGCGTGCGAGAGCAAGAGGTCATCTACATGCCGACGATGACCAGTGTCCAGTATGAGAAGAAGGTCAAGGCCTACCTGAAGAATCACCTTGACCACATCGCCATCCACCGTCTACGAACCAACCAGCCGCTCACCGCGACCGATTTGCTGGGATTGGAGAGGACCCTGGCGGAGATCGGCGAGGACGACGGTCAGGCGTTGTTGACGGGCCTCCTGGCCCGTAGCGAGGCGCCCTCGCTCGCCCACTTCGTTCGGAACATGGTGGGGATGGATCGCGCCGCGGCGCAGCGCGCGTTCTCCGGCTTCCTCTCCGATCAGAGCCTCACGCCACCGCAGATCCGCTTCGTCGAGATGGTGATCGACCAGCTCACGGCCCGAGGCGTGATGGAGGCATCGGCTCTCTACGAACCGCCCTTCAGCAACCTGCACGCCGACGGGCCGGAGGCACTGTTTGACGGAAAGGAAAACGTGATCGAAGGGATTTTCGATACACTGAGGGCGGTCCAGTCGGGGCTGATGGTGAAGACAGGGTAACGCCAGGACGAGTTGTCCTACTCGCGAACCCGACCCCGGGGCCGCCACTGAAGTCGATCTTCCGCATCGCCTGCACGCGCCAAACCGCCGACTACTGACGCCGCTACATCGCCGTCGATCGCTGCAGGACGGATCGCTGAACCTGAGCAACGCGGCGCTGTTGCAGAACTCCTTCGAGCGCTGGGACCGGAGTGGAGCCCGAACGCACGCAGCGCCTGCCGTTACGCGGCGAGCGCATCCTCGCCGCGCCGATCAGCCGCCTGTAGGCGTGAGCCTCACGACGAGGGTGCCCGAAAGCTCGCGCGAGCCGATGCCGGCGTCCCGGCAGCGTCGCGGCACGTGATGCGTACCTGGTAGACCTCGCCGGGGTCGAGGTCGCTCAAGCCCACCCGGTGATCGACGCGCGCCTCCGGGTTGACCGTGCGCAGCCAGTTCCGGGCGCCGCGCCTGCGGTACTCCACCGAGGAGTCTGCCGGCGCCGAAGTCTCCCAGCGCAGCGGTACGGAGCGCGGCGGCGTCGCCGAACGGCCGGCCCTCACCGACTCCTTGCCGTCCGACAGGTGCGCTGGCGCGAGCGTGCAGTAATGCGGCAATTGGACGCTTTCGTAATAGTCAATTGGACGCTGGCATAGTAGTCAATCAGACGCTACGATAACCGCCACATGGCCGCCGATCGCTCCTACTACCCCCGCGCACTGGCGCCGGTCATTCGTGAGGTGTTCGCGGACACCCCGGTGGTGTGCCTCGTGGGGCCGCGGCAGAGCGGCAAGACCACGCTCGTGCAGCGCATCGCACCGGAGCGGGCCTATGTGAGCCTGGATGAGCACAACTACCACCAGGCCGCCAGCCTCGATCCGACCGGGTTCGTGGCCAGTCTGCCCGCCGCCTCTGCCATCGACGAAGTGCAGCGAGTGCCGGCGCTGCTCTCCGCCATCAAGGTCACCGTGGACGGGAATCGCCACCCCGGGCGCTTTCTGCTGACCGGTTCGGCGAACCTGCTGTTCCTGCCCACCGTCAGCGAGTCACTGGCCGGGCGCATGGAGACGGTGCAGCTCCACCCGCTCACCGAGGCGGAGAAGGAACGGTAGCCGGGCGGGTCCCCGCGTGCGCTCTTGGACGGCGACCTCAAGCCCGACGGGCATCGCATATGGAAAGCACACAATGACCTCCCATGGAAGCCCAGCCGCCTACGAGTAGGTCGCTAAGGCGATGCACATTTACAACGACACGACCATTCCTCTACCGCCCAATCCTCGCAAGCAACAATCAGGCAACCATGAAAAGATGTATAAACCGAAAGCACCGGAAGCATCTCCATGATCCGTACGCTGCACCAATCCATTCATTGACGAGAACGCTTCGAGACCCATCGCGAAGACACGCGAGCCCCATGCTAATCGCATCTGGAACGTTGTGTATCGGCAAAGACGGCCGCTTGACAAACGTCCCAGGACACATTAGCTTGCTGTCGGGAGGAGCGGTGAGGCATCCTATGCAGGCCGATCGAGAGCGACGCCCAAACGCACACCCCGACGAACGCCTGAGACGTCTAGCAAGAACGGACACTCAACCACTCCAGAGAGCCTTGAGCGTATCCTCCCCGATGGAGCGCCCAAGAGTCGTTGGTGACATCGTGAGGAGCACGGCGGCAGCGCTACAGGACTCAGCGACGCTGAGGATGGCATGTGCCGAACGTGCTGCGGTTCAGCCCGAATCCCGATAATAGGGTACCCACATGGGATATTCTGCCAAGGCTATCGCTAACTACCTCCTTGACAACTCGCGTCGCCGTTCCATCACACCCATGAAGCTCCAGAAGCTCGTCTATCTGGCACATGGTTGGTGGTTAGGAATGAAGGGGAAGCCATTAGTCGACGACGAGTTTGCAGAAGCGTGGACCTATGGGCCAGTGTTTCCATCCCTCTTGCAGGAGTTCAATGCATATGGCAATTCTCCCATTAGCACAAAGGCCAAAGATATCGACAACATCGACGACGCCGGGAACGTAACGTTCAAGACGCCAGAGGTAGATCCCGACGACAGCAATGTTATCGTCGTCTTGAATACAGTTCTTGAAGCATATGGCAAGTCCCCGGGCACGCGCCTTTCGGAGATTACGCAGGACGAGTCCGCACCGTGGGCAACTACACGGAACCATAAACCTGTTTACCGCAACACTCATATCCCGAATGAAATGATTGAGAAGTATTATCGAGGTCTTATCGACAAATGGCAAGACGCAGATCGGGAAGTACCACACAGGGCGAGCCAACCGTTGAAGCCGTAGTTCGAGCTCTAACAGCCAGCGCAGCTGCACAATCAGGTCGGCCCGATTCTTATAGGCATGAGAGCCAAGAGGGCGCCCTATTGAAAGCGGAGGCGAGTCGCCGCCTGCACGAGTTGCGTCAAGCGCGACAACGTATGGGGTGGGCAGGCCGCCTATTAGGAGACAAGGATCATGCGCCCGCCTCCCTGCAGTTGCTTCTGGTTCCTATGATTCTGGGTGTAGTCGTCTTACTGTTTCTGCTGCACCCTGACAAAGTGCCGGTAACATACCTGTTCCATGTAGTCAGTTTAGTGCTTGGTTATCTCGGAGGTGTCAAGACGAGCAGCCGTAAGGGTTCGGCCTGACGTAGCCAGTCCGCCTCGTTTGACTCCCATTTCGACGCCTTCGTGGCCAAGGAAGGAAAGCGGAGTCTTTCTCACCAAGAGATGCCACCAGACAAAGCCCCCGCACGAACCGACCAGCGCTTGTCGGGTCCGCGAGCCCTCGATCGCCACCAGTAGCGCAGCGTTTCTTCATTCCGGATTTTGCGCACACCGACGCCCCCAAGAGACATCGGGGTCGTGATGGGTGCTGTCCAGTCTAGCGATCCTCATATAGGGTCGCCTGATCCCGATAGTTGCGTACTCGCGCCGGCAACTCGAACGCATAGACCAGAAACAGTTCAGTGAACTGATGGATCTGCTTTGCGGTTGCTTCATCAGGATCGTCGCCATGGGCTGCCTCGTTGCCATCCAGGCGGATCAGATGCGCCAGTTCCTTCATCTCCGATGTCAAGATGTGCTCCCTCGCCAGTTTCTCAATTCGCGGACAGAGGTTCATATCCGCAAGGGCTTCTCGGTCGTCTACGAGGTGGCGCGTCGCGCGTTCCAGCACCTTTCGCAGCAAGACCGTAGAAGCGGTAAAGTGCCCTTCGCGCAGTGTCGCTGTCGCCTCTCGGTAGGTAGTAGCGATTGGCTCGGGTACATGGTCCGGCGCATCTATGGGACCTGGCTCCGGGTACTGCCTGATGACGCTGAATCCTACGGATAACAAGTCCCCCTCCTGGTACCAACTCGGTGGCCTATCGGGGCCGAGTCGGTCTGGATCGAAAGCAACCTCGAGCACCACTGCTCCCTTGCATCCGGTGCATGCCCAATAGGAGTTCCACGTCAAGTATCCGATCTGGTAATCGGCCACCACGTTGAATCCCATATTGGGCACGTTGCAGTGAGGGCAGGAAAGAACGGCACTGAGCATGTGTGGATTCTACCAGACACAGGAGTCGAAATGAACGGATACGGGAGCCGGTGTCCTGCGGGAGCAGATAAACGTCATGACAGCGCTGGCTGGACACAAGCTTGCGGCATCTCGGTGCCGGAGTTGGCTGCCCCGATTGTATCTTCCGCCGTGTTGGGTCTTCCGGGGACTGATAGCCTGCATGGGCCGCCTGGGCGGAGGTCGGCAACTACCACGCCGATGGCTGCGGAGCGCGGAGTTCGGCCGCCTGTCGACGAAGGTTGCGCTGGGGCTGGCGCTGTTCGCCGAACGAATGGATCGCATTCCATGGAATACTTACCGGCGGCCCGTGGGATGGAGCGCGAGCTAGTTCCCGCGGGGGTACGGGGCATGCAGGAGATCGACCAACTTACGGCCACGTCAAATCCGTACTAGATACGGGACCGGGGCCGAGAAGGGGTCTGCCGGCGGTCGGCCGCATTACTGCGAGGGCGCTCGAAGGCTCGTGCGTGCCGATGCCGAAGCCCCGGAGGCGTCGCGGCAGGTGATGCGTACCTGGTAGACCTCGCCGGGGTCCAGGTCGCTCAGCACCACGCGGTGATCGACCCGCGCCTCCGGGTTGACCGTGCGCAGCCAGTCCCGGACGCCGCGCCTGCGGTATTCCACCGAGGAGTCCGCCGGTGCCGAGGTCTGCCAGCGCAGCAGGACCGAGCGCGGCGGCGTCGCCGAGCGGCCGGCCCACACCGACTCCTTGCCGTCCGGCAGGTGCGCCGCAGCGAAGGGCACGCCCAGCGCCAGGCACAGCTCCAGCGGGTCCTCCGACACCGTGATCGGGTGCATCGCGAGCGCACCGGTCGCCGGGGCATCCAGGGACAGGCGGCCGCCGATCTCCTGGATCGGGACCGGGGTGCCGTTCACGGACGCGCTGGTGGCCGAGCCCGCGGCCAGCGAGACGCGGCCGGAGCCGCGGCACGAGACCTCCGCCTGGTCCCCGGCAAAGCGCACGCCGGCGGCGGCGACTCCCTTGGCCACGGCGAGGATCTTCCGTCCCCGGTACGTCAGCCGCGTGCCGCCCGTCAGGCCGGCCTCCACCACCCGCCCGTGATGCACGGAGACAAACGCGGCCTCCCCGTCGGTGCGCACCGCTCCGCATGCGCGGGATCCACTCGACCGCGCCAGGAGCACGATGTCCTCCCGCGTGCCGTCGGCCACGCGGCACCCGACGGCCTCGTGGGTCGGCACCGGCGCACCCTGAGCGGTGACCGGCAGCGCGCTGACCTCCGGCGGGGTCGCTCCCGGCGTGGCCGGATACAGGACCGCCGTGAACGCGACCGGCCGCGCCGACCGCTGCACGAGCGCCACGTAGGGCGCTTCCTGAGTGCCGGCGGGTGTCGTGATCGGGCCGGTGTCCTGCTCGAGGGTCTGTCCGTCCTCCGGCAGATACGTCGTGAACAGCCGCGTTCCCGCCCGGTCGTCGGTGGCGATCATGCCGGCGTCCGTGTCAACCGTCAGCTCGGTCGGTTGAAAGTGGCCGTGCCAGCGGTACTCGTGTGTCCCGCCGTCCCCTTCGAGCACGTCGTGGATGACCCAGTAGCGCGGCTTGACCAGCAGCACCGCCCGGTGATGATCGACCCCGAGCCGCTCGTAGGCGCGGCTGACCGCGGCGGCGTAGTCGAAGCCGGGCAGGCTCTCCCAAGTCTGCAGCCGGCCGCCGTTGGAGAGGTACGCCTGGCTCTCCCCATCGACCACGACCGTGTTGGAGGAGCGGGTCTGCATGTCCCAGCTCCGGAACTCGGGCGCCTCGTAACCATGGGTGGAGCCGCTATTGGACAGCCAGGCCCGGCCGTGCGCCCAGACCGACACCGACAGCAGGTCGGGGTGCGTGTCGATCACGTCGGGAGAGCCGTTGTAGTTCATGATCAGGTAGAGGTCGTCGGGCTCCCAACCGCTGCGCATCACCAGCCAGCCGGTGTGCGGCAGCACGCGCGACGTCCGCGCCGGCGGCCTGCCCCGACCGGTCTCGAACCACCCGAAGTCGCTCCGCTCCGGATACAGGTCCGCCGCTTCGCCCAGCACCGGCACCATCGAGTCCTCGGGCAGGCATCCCCACCGCTCTTCGTCGAAGCGCGACACGTAGCTGCGGCCGCCGCCGAACGCGGCGTGTCCCACCGGCGGATACTGGCGTTGCGGCGTGAGCACCCACATCGCCCACTCGTACATCCGCTGCAGGGCGTCAGGCCACTCCGGCGGGATCGGCTCGCCGGCCTCCCGCAGCGCTCGCCAGGCGACCGCATACTCCAGGATCGCGCTGAAGTGGTACTCGCTCCGCTCCCAGTACCCTCCGTCGTCGAGCACGCAGTCCCGCATGTTCTGCGTGAACCGCTCGACGGCCCGCTCCTTCCAGCGCGCGGAGTCCCTGAACCCCGGCAGCGCGTGCGCGAGCTCCAGCAGGGCCACCATCATCGCCACTTCCCAGTTGTGGGCGATGTGCCGCTCGGACGCGGTGTACAGGAACTCCGCGTGCTCCAGCAGCAGCTTGAGGAACGTCACCCGATCGGAGTCGTCGAGGGCATCCGACCTGCCGATGGTCCGGTACAGGTCGAGGGCGATCGGCACCCGGCCCGCGGCCATGAGCGCCTGCCAGGGGCCGTTGTAGCCGTACCAGGTCCGCGGGCGCTGCGCCGGTGGCCGGGCGTCGGCGTAGAAGCCGCGCACGATGTCCATCGCCCCGCGCGCGTAGCGCTCCCGGCCGGTGGTCCGGTAGGCGGAGACGAGCGGGTGCATCCAGAACCAGCGCACGAAGCGTGATTCCGCGCACGGGTAGTCCCAGGCGTGCCAGTCGATGCGCGGTCCCACGTCCAGCAGCTTGCCGACGTAGGCGACCCGGCCGCGCAGGATGTCCTCCGCTCCCTGCACGTCGCCGGAGCGGGCGTCATACCAGTCCGCGGGGAACCTCACGTCCCGCTCGTCGCCCACACCCAGCACGCAGGCATCCAGGTGGTCCGCCAGCGCACGCCGCAGGGCTGCCGCGTCGCCGCGTGCGGCGGACTCCTGCGCGGCCCGCAGGTGCGGCTGGCCGGCATCCAGACGCGCGGCGACCTCCGTGTCCGAGAGCTCCGGCCGGGTGGGCAGGAACCGCAGCCGCAGCAGGCGTTCGCGGACGGCCGTATCCATCGGTGTCACAGCCAGTGCGCGGCGGGCCAGAGGGTCGCCGAGCGCAAGAACGGCGTGTCCAGCAGCTCCGGGGTCTCCCGGATCGGGTCGTGGCCGTACCGGCGCACGAACTCCGCCTCGATACGCTGCTCCAGCTCCGTCGGGTTCCCCAGCGGCAGGCTCACCCACTTGTTGCCCAGCCGCGCGCTCTCGCGCACGGCCAGGCAGATCTCCCAGTCCCGGAGGCCGTTCGCGGCGCCGTAGGCGGGCGTACCCCCCTCGGTGATCGCCTGGTGGAAGCCGACCAGGATGCTCGCCTTCGCGACATCGTCGGGATCGCCGATGCCATAGCGGATGAAGGGGTTCTCCCAGACCAGCGGCGGATCGACCTCGACGCGCACGGACTCCAGCACCCGTTCGCCGCCGGCCTCCCGGTAGTGCTCGGTTATCTCCGTCGTGCGGCCGTCGCAGTAGCGCGTGATCCGATTGCCGCTGATGTGGCCGCGGGTTCCCTCAACCTCCCAGCCCACCGGGAACGCGTGGCGGACCGAAGGGAATATGCGCGGCGGCTTCTCGAACAGGCAGACGACACCGCTTGCGAACTTCACCAGCCCGTGGTCCCACTGCACGGTCGATTCCGGCTCGCCGCCGTAGGCGAGGTACGGCTCGGTCTTCACCTCGCCGCAGTACCCCAGGACCTGCGTGGCGTCGGCGTCCAGCAAGGCGCGAATCGCGCTGAAGCCGTGATACTGTCCGGTCAGGTAGCGCAGGCGAGCGTGAGTGAGCTCGCCCAGGAGGCCGGCCTCGATGACCATTCGCTTCATCCGCTCCACAGGCCACAGCCACACCTGTTCGGCAGTCTCCCACAGCACGCCCGCGCCCCGGCACGCGTCCTGGATGGCCTCGGCGTACCGCCGGGTCAGGGCAACGGGCACCTCGGTGATGACATGGGCGCCGTGACGGGCCGCCGTGAGGGCCATCACGACATGGGAATCCTTCGGCGCCAGGCTGAGCACCACGTCGGGCTTCCCGGCGGCGAACAGGTTCGCCGGACTCCGGAAACGGGCCGGCAGCGGGTATTGCGCAGCGATCTCCGCGAGCACCTCGGCGCTGCGGTCGCAGACCGCTGCCAGCTCGAAATGGTCGGTCAGGCGGGCGATCGTCGCCAGGTAGTGACGGGCGCGGGAATCGGGACCGGCCCCCAGACCGATGACTGCGATGCGCAGCCTCTCCATGGCGGCCTTAGCATGACGCAGCCGCCCGATATCCGAAAGGGGCCGGATTCGTGATTCGCGTCGCGATATACGGTGCCGGGTCGTTCGCCAACTCGTGCCGGATCCCCAACCTGCGGAGCATCGATGAGGTCCGCATCGTGGCGGTGTGTGACGTCGACCGAGCGGCTCGCGAGGCGACTGCGAAGCGGTTCGCGATTCCCCGCGTGTACGCCGATGCCGGCCGGATGCTGGAGGCCGAGAAGATCGATGTGCTGTATTCACTCGTGCGCGCGGCCGACCGCACCGACGTCGAAGCGCGCGCCGCGGCGCGGGGCATCCACCTGTTCTGCGAGAAGCCGCAGGCGCTGTCGATGAAGGCCGCCCGCGCCGTCGATGCCGCCGTTCGCCGCGCGGGGGTGGTGAGCACCGTCGGCTTCCGCGAGCGGTACCGCCCGCTGTTTCGCGAGGCTCGCCGGCTGCTCGCGGGACGCAGGATCATCCACATCCAGTTCCTCTCCGAGGGGAGTACCGCCACGCGGGATGCCGAGCGTCTCAGGACCGGCATCGGCGGGTCCGGGGAGGGACGCGACAGCTTCTCGAGGACCGGCGGGAGCGGGCTCGGCTGGGGGGTGCACGCGCTCGACTGCGCCCGCTACATCAGCGGCTTGAACATCGAGACGGCGCAGGCCTTCTACTACCATCCGGCCGGTTACCGGTTGCCGCTGTCCTACTGCTACCACTATCGCCTGACCGGTGGCGCGACGATGACGATGACCCTGGTGGACGGCATCGGGTCGGCGCCTCCCGACAACTGGTTCACGGTCCTGTACGAGGGTGGCCACCTTGCCCTGCACGGCTACGACCGCATCGAGCGCGACGGCGTCACGGTCTTCCGTGGCGAGCCGTTCGACCCGTGGGCGGCGCAGGACCGGGCGTTCATCGAGGCGGTGCGGACCGCGGACCCATCCCTCGTGCTCAGCGACTATCATGACGGCCTGTCGACCCTGGCGCCGGTGCTGGCCGGGTGGGAGTCGGCGCGACGGGGCGGTCCTTGCATCGACGTGGCCGCGTTCAGCGCGGAGGAGTGATGTTAACGGCTGGTCTTCTTCAAGCCGGCTGCCGTTCGTAGCGCTCGACCTCGATCTGGTCCTCTCGCGCTTGCGCCTGCGCGACGTCGTAGGCCGCCTGCAACCGTATCCAGGTCTCCGTCGTCGAGCCGAAGGCCTTGGCCAGCCGAACCGCCATGTCGCCCGAAATCCGCGCACGTCCGTTGACCAGGTTCGAAAGCGCTTGGCGACTCACGCCCAATGCCGTCGCACCTTCCGTAACGGTGAGGCCGAGCGGCTCCAGGCACGATACGCGCACCGCCTTGCCCGGGTGCGGGGGGTTCTTCATCGGCATCTTGACTGTAAAGCGTCGCTGGACACTTGTCGATGTCCAACGTCAGATCGCGCTCTGGCTTGCCCTTGATGTGCTTGGTGTTCTGCGCTGCTCGCCCAGCGTCATGTCCATGTCTCTTCGAACATCCTGGTCGGTATCGTATTGTTCGGGAACGAGGAAGAGTGATGGGAGCGACACCGCAGTGGAGGCAACCCGCAGCGGGTTGGCGCGGAGGCACCCGGGACCGTGAGACCGGGACGGTTCGCTGGGACCCCGCGGACGGCGCGCTCTCCATGGCGTTTGCGGAGGCGGACTGGACCCGCTTCCGGTCGCTGCACCTCGATCTGTCCTCAGCCCGCCGCACCGCCGAGCGCATCCTGCTGGAAGTCCTGGACCCGAGCGGGGGCTGCCTGGGTTCGACCACCTTCTGCGTGGACTGGGCGGGCGAGAACCCGATGCGGCTGTGGCTGGACGACCTGGAGCCCCGCGGTCCGCACGCCCGCTGGGCGGCCGTGGGCGGCATCCGTCTGTCGCGCCGGAAAGAGGGCCTGTGGCCGACGGAGTTGATGGCAGGCGATGTGGCCTGCTCCGTGGACGCCCCCCGGTGGGAGGTCAACGACAGCGACACGGTGATCGAGCTCGGCTGGCACGAACAGGGCGTCCGGCCGGCCGAGTGGCGGGTCGTGCCAGACTCCACAACGGTCCCGACCGGCACGGTCTTCTACCGGGCGCCGCAGCCGGGCACCGATCATCGACCCGCCCGGGAGCTCCCGCGGGGACGTCCGACCGAGCTCACCGACGGCGGCCCCACGCCGTGGCTGGGCTTCGGGTTCCTGCAGGGAGACGAACCCGGCCGCCTGACGGTGGAGCGCCGTTTCGACCTCGACGTCGGCGAGTACGGGGAGATCATGGCGAAGCTGCTGTGGGACCGCGACTCGGAACTCGAAGTCACCGCACTGGTGGATGGCGGACGCCGGATCCCGATCACCGGCGGTGAGCGGGGACGGGAGGGATTCGGCCAGTGGATCACCTTCGGCGCGGAGCTCATCGGGGCGCGCACCCTGCGGTCGGTGCGCATCTCGATTGCCGAACGCCCCGACCGGCGCGCCGAGGGGCGGGAGATCGGCGCCAATCTGTTCTGGATCCTGCTGCGTCGGCCGAGCGCCCTGGACGACATGCCCGTGCGGACGGTGACGGTGCGGCTCCAGCACACCGAAATCTGGCCGCTCGATCCCAGCGCCACGGCGCGCCGAACCGTGCGCGCGGTGCCGTTCGCGGAGCCCCCGGAGTCCACCACGCCGGTCGGCGACCCCCTCTCCGGGGGTCTGCCCTTCGGCTTCTTCATCCGCCGGGAAGAGCTGGGCGCGCTGCGGCGGCGGGCTCTCGGCCCACAGGAGCCCATCTTCAGAGAGATACGGGCGGAGGCGGACCGCGGCATCGCCACGGAGCTGACGGACCGCAACTACTACGGCACGCTGTTCGGAGGCGGGATCGGCCATCCCAAGGGTCTGCGCGGCGCCGGGATGCGGGTGTACGCGCCCGTGGTCGCCGCCACCCACCTGATCACCGGCGAAGAGAAGTACGCCGTCGCGGCTCGCCGGTGGATCCTGCGCGCGGCTCACAGCGACGACTGGCGCGCCGAGCACGGCGGCTGCCTGGACCGGCCGCAGGCCGGCGAGCGGCTGCCCTACTGGGACAGCTTCATCGGCTGGCATCCGCGCGGGTTCGCGGGCTCGCTGAACCATCCCTTCTGGGTCGCCGACGCCTCCTTCGGCATCGTCGTCGCCTACGACATGCTGTACCACTGCTTCAGCCCGGATGAGCGCCGGACGGTCGAGGACTCCTTCGCCCGGCTCGGCACCTACATCCTGGCCGACAAGCTGCACGAGCAATACTCGTTCTACATCAGGATGAATCAGGGAGTCCTGTTTGCGCTGCCGCTGTTGATGCAGACCGCCTTCCTGGTCAGGCGGGACGCCCGCTACGCCGAGCTCTACCGGTTTGCGCTGGAGTTCGTGGAGGAGTTCGGCCGCACGCCGTGGAACGGCGAGGGCGTCTGCGGAGAAGGGCCCGGCTACGGCGTCGGCACCGTCGGGCTGTACGTCGAGGCTCTGTCGGTGCTGGCCGCGTGTCTGGGCAAGGAGATCGAGGAGGTGGTTCCCGAGTCGTTTCCCCGCGTCATGCGGTACCTGCAGCACATGCGCTCCACCTGGGACGCGCCGGGATCGGACGGGCGTCCTCACTTCCTGGGGATCAGCGACGGCTGCGAGACCGAATGGATCGGCCCGGACGTGCTGGCCTTCTTCGCCGGGCGGCTGCGCGATCCGGTAGCACGTTTCTTCTGGGACGAGCGCTTCGGCGCCGACACGGCACCGGCCAGTCTTCCGGCGCTGCTGTACCTGGAGGCCGGTGAGCCGGCCGCGCCCGAGCTGCCGCCGGCGGCCGTCTACCGCGAGCAGCCGATGGCGTTTCTCCGCACCGGATGGCGCATCGGCGATTCCCTGGTGATGCTCAACAACATCCGCGAGGTGACCGGTCACGGCCACCGCGACCGGCTCAGCGTGATCTTCGAGTATGACGGCGAGCAGCTCCTCCTGGACCCGGGCATGATCGGCTACGCCGATCCCTCGGGTGCCCTCTACAAGGGCAGCGCCTGCCACAACACGATCACCTTCGGCGGCCGCGATCAGCGCAGCGGCCTGGTCGTCTACGACACCGCCATCACCGACTTTCAGACCACCTCCGGCGACCGCTGTCCGGGAGATCCCGCCGGCGTCGACTGGGTCACCGCCGACGCGACGGCGGTGTACGAGGGCGCGCGGCGCGTGCGCCGCCACGTCGTGTTCCTGCGGCCCTGCGTGCTGCTGCTGCTCGACGACGTGGAGACCGACCGGCCCGAGGAGGCGTGGCTGAACTTCACCGTGCTCGGCCCGCTGCGCATGGAGGGCAGCCGGGCGGTGTCCGAGACGGAGCGCAACCGGCTGGTCCTGGCCACGGTGGCGGACCAAGCCGTTGCCACCGAGACGTCTCTGTGGGGCACCCACTGGCCCACGGTGCCGTCATACCGGCTGCTGCGGCGGCTCCCCGCGGCGAGGCGCGCCGTACTGCTGACCGCCCTCGCGGCGGCACCGGCGGCAGGGCCACCGCCGGCCGTGGAGACGGCCTCGGGGCCCGGCTGGATCGGCGCGCGGGTCAGATGGGTGGACGGCGAGGGCGTTCATCACGACGAGCTGTGCTTCCGGCGGACCACGGAGGGGGCAGACGAGCTTCGCCACGGCGCGTTCGGGATCGTCACCGACGCGGCGGCCGCCGTCGTGCGCAGGACGGCGGATCGCGTGTGCGGCGCCATGGTGCTGGGCGGCTCGCACCTGTCGGTCGAGGGTCGGGACGTCACGCTTCCCGACGGGCGGCCCGGCACCGCGCTGCGGGGCGTCGGAGGAGGGCTTTGATGCGGTATCGGAAGCTGGGCAGGACCGGGCTGGAGTGTTCGGAGATCGGGCTGGGAGCCGCGCAGATCGGCAACCGCGCGGTCCCGGAGCAAACCGCGGAGCGGGTGCTCCGCACGGCGCTGGAGGTCGGCATCAACTTCATCGACACCGCCGCCATGTACGGTGAGAGCGAGACCAGGATCGGCCGGTACCTGCCGCGGGACGCCGACGGCGTGATCGTCGCCACGAAATGCGGCGACTACGAGGTGCTGGAGGACGGAACACCGCGGATCGTCGTCGATTACTCGCCGAGCTGCATCCTGCGGATCGTCGACGAGAGCCGGCGGCGGCTCGACCGGGACATGCTCGACGTCGTGCTGTTCCACGGTCTGCCCCGCGGCGAGTACGACGCCGACGCGGCCTTCGACGCGCTGCTGGAGACGAAGTCGCGCGGCTGGGCGCGGTTCGTCGGGGTCTCGGGCGACGGTCCGGCCGCCGCCGCGGAGGCGCGCCGGCGGCCGCTGGATGTGCAGGAGCTCACCTACAACATCCTCTATCAGGAGGCCGATCGGGAGCTGCTGCCGGCCCTGCGCGAGCGTGGCATGGGGGTGATCGTCAAGCGGCCTATCGCCAACGCCGCCTACCTGAACGCGGAGCGCCCCGCCGCCGGCTTTGGCGAAAGCTGGGACCTTGCACGCAGGTTGGGGCTGCGCGAGCTGGCCGGGGAGATCCCCCTGGTCGAGCTCGCGCTGCGCTTCACCCTGTCGCGGGGCGACGTCAGCACCGCCATCGTCGGCACCACCGACCCCCGCCACCTGCAGGCCAACGCGCTGATCTCCGACGGCAGCCCGCTGCCCGCCGACACGCTGGCGCGGATCAGGGAGGCCTACGACGCGGGGCTTCGGGGTTGAGCTGGTCCGATGTGCCGGACTCGTCCGACCAGCCCCGGCGGGTCTGCTCGCGAGCGCGGATGAAGCGGATCGCCTTGTCGAAGCTGGCCAGGAATCCGCCCATGTCCTCTTCGAAGACGATGATCGAGTGGCGCTCGAAATCGGTGTCGCCCCCGCGGGAGTCGCCCCCGCGCTTCTTGCTCTCCACCATGTTGAGGTATACGTCGCCCGACCGGTTCTCTTTCACGTTGAAGAAATAGGTGCGATTGCCGACCGTCGTTCGGCTTGAAAACAGCTCGCCTCGTTGACCCACGGCGCAACCGTAGCACGCCGGGGCACGATGTTGACAGGAGCACCGGGCGGCCCTACCGTGGTCCGACCACGCGCCTGTCGTATAAAGGTCAATACCCAAGCCTTCCAAGCTTGAGATGGCGGTTCGATTCCGCTCAGGCGCTTCGGCTGCGATGAGCCGCAGAACGGAGAACACTCCCTTCCAATGTCTACGCTGCGGCACCGACGTACAGCCGTCGACCGACGGCAGCTACCGCAACCATTGCCCGTTCTGCCTGTACTCGCTGCACGTCGATCTGGAGCCGGGCGACCGCCGCAGCCGCTGCGGAGGGCTCATGCAGCCGATCGGCTTGCGACCCCACGGCCGCCGGCCGCAGATCGTGCACCGCTGCGGCCGCTGTGGCCAAATCAAGCTCAACCGCGTGGTCGAGATCGGCCGCCAGCCCGACTCCATCGACATGCTCGTCACCCTGCCCCCGGACGATGGGCCTCCCGACGACGGGCGCGAGTCACGCTGACGTGAACCGGCCCCGTCTGGGCGATGCTGCAACACCGGTTGCCTCGCCCGAGTCACGCTGACGTGGACCGGCCCCTTCACACCACGCAGAACCGGGTGTGCGCCTGGGAGTACGCCTCGGACCATCCGCACGCCGATGCGGCCCAGGTCGAGCTGGACGTCCTGGTCACCGACCCCGACGGCCAGGAGCTGACGGTGCCCGCGTTCCAGGCGGGCCCGGGACGGTGGGGCGTGCGCTACGCGTCGCCGGCGGTCGGCCGGCACCGGTTCGTCACCCGCTGCTCGGACCCCACCGACCCGGCGCTGCACGGCCGCGCCGGCGTCATCGAGGTCGAGCCCGGCGCCGATGACGGCAACCCGCTGTACCGGCACGGGCCGCTGCGCCGCGTGACGGCGGGCGCCCGCCACCTGCAGCACGCCGACGGGACGCCGTTCCTGTGGCTGGCCGACACTTGGTGGATGGGGCTGGTGCGGCGCCTGCGCTGGCCCGAGGACTTCCAGAGGCTGGCCGCGGACCGGGCCGGCAAGGGCTTCTCGGTGGCGCTGCTGGTTGCCGGCCTCTACCCGGACATGCCGCCGTTCGACGCGCGCGGCGCCAACGAGGCCGGCTTTCCCTGGAGCGAGGGCTTCGCCAGCCTCAATCCCGCCTGGTTCGACGCCGCCGACCGGCGCATCGAGCACCTGGTCGAGCTGGGCATGGTGCCGGCCATCGTCGGCTCCTGGGGCTACTTCATGCAGTTCGCGGGCGCCGGCGTGCTGCGGCGGCACTGGCGCAACCTGATCGCCCGCTACGGCGCCTATCCCGTGGTCTGGTGCATCGCCGGCGAGGCGCTCATGCCGTTCTACACCTCGGAGCTCTGGGACGACCTGTACCGCGCCCGGATCGCCCGCTCCGAACCGCCCTCCGAGCGGCTGGTCCGGCACCAGAGCCAAGCGCGCGCCGAGTGGACGGCGATCACCCGCTACGTGCGGTCCGCCGATCCCTACCGGCGCCCGCTCTCCATCCATCCCAGCTCCGGCGGCTGGTCGCTCGACCTGGTGGAGGACGCGTCGCTGCTCGACCTCGACATGGCGCAGTGCGGGCTGCACGACGTGATCACGGCGGCGGGGGTCATGCAGGAGCTCGACAACCGCCTCGACGCCTCCCCTCGCCTGCCGCGTCTGCTCGGCGAGGGCTGCTACGAGGGCGAAGGCGGCTGGAACTGGGAGAACGTGCAGCGCCTGCTGTTCTGGGGAACGATGCTCCGCGGCGCCGCCGGCCACACCTACGGCGCCAGCGGCATCTGGCAGGTGAATACCCGCGACGCGCCGTTCGGCCATGACCCGAGAGTGTTCGGCGACGCGTTCGACGACGATCCGTGGGACGTGGCGATGGAGTTCGCCGGCTCCACCCAGGTGGGGCTGGGCAAACGGCTGCTGGAACGCTATCGCTGGTGGCGCTTCCGGCCGCATCCCGAGTGGGTCACGTGGGTCGGCGGGCACTACTACGAACCGCTGGCGGACACGATCAAGCCGCTGGCCGCCGGCATCCCGGGGGAGGCGCGGGTGATCTTCGTCCCGACGCGCTGTATCGTCACGGTCTGCGGGATCGAGCCCGGCGTCCCCTATCGGGCGACGTGGTTCGACCCGCGCCGCGGCCGCGAGCACGACGCCGGCATGGCCGCGGCGGATGGTGAGGGCCGCTGGCAGCCGCCGCGGCCGCCGATCATCCAGGACTGGGTGCTGGTGCTGGAGACATCGGAAGCGAGGATAGGGTGATGACCGAAACGGATCTCCACGACGGCGAGTACCTGCGCTCAGCCCTGCCGACTCCGGCGGCGTGGCACGGAGCGGAGCTGGCGGACAGCGACGACTGGGTGATCGCGCTGACGCCCGCGCAATCGGCGGAGCTGGCCGCGGCGGGAGCCGCTGCCGCGCGCCGGGCGGCTGACGGAGACACGCCGTTCGCGGTCACGCGCGGCGACTTCCCGCTGCCGACCCTGGCCGGCGTCTGCGACGACATCGCCCGCCGCCTCGAAGGCGGCCGCGGCGTCGTGCTGCTGCGCGGCTTCCCGGTCGCGGAACATACCGACCGGGAGCTGGAGCTGCTGCTCTGGGGGCTGGGCACCCACGTCGGCACCGCCGAGCCGCAGGACCGTGACGGGTTGCTCCTGCACCGCGTGCAGGACACCGGCCGCGACATCGGCGACGGCGACGTCCGCTACTTCCAGACCAGCCGCGACCTGACCTTCCATAACGACGGCGCCGACGTCTTCATGCTGCTGTGCGTGCGCACGGCCGCGAGCGGCGGGCGCAGCCGCATCGTCTCGAGCGTCGCCGCCTTCAACCGGATCGTGCGCGAAGCTCCGGACCTGGCGCTGGTCCTGCAGCAGCCGTTCCACTTCGACCTGCGCGGCCAGCAAGCCGGCGGCGACGCGCCGTACCAGTCGGTACCCGTCTTCAACTTCCACCGGGAACGGCTCTGCGCGCTCTACAAGCGGCAGTACATAGACTCGACGCAGCGCTTCGCGGAGGTGCCGCCGCTCACCGCCCCGCAGCGGGCCGCGCTCGACCTGCTGGACGCGGTCTGCGACGAGCTGGCCTTCGAGTTCGCGATGCATCCGGGCGAGGTGCTCATCGCCAACAACTACGACGTGCTGCACGCCCGCTCCGCCTTCGCAGACGGCGAAGACGGCGCGGGCCGGCTGATGCTGCGCCTGTGGCTCAGCCTGCCGGGCGGCCGGCCGCTGCCGCCGGCGTTCGCCGCCACCCGCGAGTTCAGGCACAGCTATGCCCGCCACCGGGCATGGGAGGAGGCCGCTCAACAGCAGGAGGCCGCTCAACAGCGGATCTGAGCCGCGATCATCTCCACGACCGCGGGCGAGGTGACGAAGTACCGGTGGCGACGTAGCGGATTGCACGGCAGGTCGCCGGCGGCCGTGACGTCCTCACAGGTGATGTGGTCGGGCACCTGCAGGCCGGCGCAGCCGAGCCGTCCGAGGCGCGCGTAACGGTTCATCATGAGCATCCGTGAGCCCGGCAGGATGATCCGGTCGCGCGGGTCGTAGTAGACCACCGTCCGCTCCGCGAGCCGATGCAACTGGTCGAACCGGTAGCTCCGGCCGGCATCGCCGCGGCTGCATACCGCGATGCCGTCGTCGCTGATCGCCGCCTGCGGGACATCGGCACCGGCCAGCAGGCAGCTTCGGAACGGCGGCGTATCGTGCCGCTCCGCGATCGCCTGCGCCACCATGCCGGCCAGCAGGTGATGGCCGAACGACTGCACCTGCAGGTGCAGTCGACCGCCGGCGGCGGCGCGCAGCGCGTCCAGCAGGACCGACCCCTGCCCGAAGAAGGCGCTCCCGGCGCGGTAGGCTTCGTCGTCCTCCGACCACGGACAGCCGCGGTCCGGCCACGCGAAGAAGACGATCACCCCGACCGGCCCTCGCGGCCCGCACACGTAACGATCGTGCAGGGCGCGTAGCAACCCCAGCCGCAGCCCCGGCAACGACAGGCGGTGGCCGTGGATGAAGAACAGGACGTTGCGGTGCTCGTCGCTCCGCCGCCGCAGGTCCGCACGGACGGCCGCGCACAGCGCGTCGGCGTCCAGCGGCATCGGCCGAAGGTCGCGGCGGCTGAGCGCCGCGGCTGGTACCGCCGCGTGCCGGATCACGCCCGCGGGGTCCGGCATCGGGTGCCACGCATCCATCCTGCCGTCCGGCCGCAGGCGCCGGTTGGTAATGATGTGATGCGAGGTGGCCGCCGCCGCTGACGCGGGGCTCCTCAGACGGCGTTCACGCGGCGCCGGCGGCAAGGACGTCCTGCCGCGGGTCCCAGCGGGCGGTCTCCAGATGGTGCAGCAGCGCGGCCGTCGCCCGCGGCGTGGCGATGCGGCGCAGCGCCTGCACGGCATAGCCGCGCACGTAGTGATCCTCCTCGTCCAGGGCGCGCTCCAGTGCCGGTACCGCGCCCGCCGCCGCGGGCCCCAGGCGCGCCAGAGACAGCGCGGCGTTGCGCCGCACGACCGCGTCCTGATCCTGCAGGGCCGCGGTCAATTCCCCGGCGGCGCGGCCGGCGGCCGCCTCTCCCGCCGCGGTGCTGCCCTGCCCGGCGATCCCCAGCGCGTCGGCGGCCAGCGCGCGCACGTCGGACGACTCGTCGCCAAGGCGCGCGCCGAGCGCCGGCACCGCGTCGCCGGCGGCCCGCCCCATGTCGCCCAGCGCGTCCACGGCGCGCGCGCGTACCTCGGCGTCGTCATGCCCGGCAGCCGCCACCAGGCCGCCGATGCCGGCCCGGCCGAGCGGCCCGAAGCCATACGCGGCGCGCCGCCGCGCGACCGGATCGCCGCCGGTCAGCGCCGCCAGCAGCGCGGGAGCCCCGGCAGCACCGGCGGCGCCGAGCGCGTAGGCCGCGGCCAGTCCGCGCCACTCGTCCGCGTGGTCCAGATCGCGCTGCAGGGCGCGCACGTCCGCCGCCGCGGCCGCCTCGTCATCGCCCGCGCCGGACTCACCGGAATACCACCGCCACTGATGGCGCCACACCCGCTGCCGGTAGCAGGAATCCTCGCCCGGATCCTCCGGCCACGCCGCCTGCGTCGCCTGCCAGCTCGGCCGCACCGGCTCTTCCATGCGCGCGAACAGGAACTTGATCATCAGCCGTGTGTCGGCGCTCCGGTTGGCCAGGCCGCGGTGGAACAGATCGTAGTGAACCACGGTGACCGTGCCGGCCGGCCCCTCCAGCGCCTGCTCGATGTCCAGCTCCGCGCCCTCGGTCAGGTACTGCGAGCACGGCACCACCGCGCTCGGTCCCATGTCGAGCGTGGTGTCCTGCGGGTAGTAGAAGGCCATCGCCCAGCGGCAGTGGTGATGGCGGCGGTTGCCGTCCACGGCGTAGCGGCTGTTGAACAGGCTGTCCTGATGGATGGTCTGCGCGTCGCTGCCGGGACGGTTGTCGTGCATGTGGCGGTGCAGGTGCAGGTAGTAGCCGGCACCCAGGATGCTGGTGAGCGCGCCGACGATGCGGGGATGGTCGAACACCCGGCGCAGCTCGGGAATGCGCGGCAGCGCGTTGTTGAGCGGCGAGCGGAAGCCGGCGCCCTCATAGCGGCGGATCTCGTCCGTCGCGCGCTCCCGCACGTGCCTGTGGAACGCCTCCGGCAGGTCGAGCTGAAACGTCAGGGAGCCGCGCGTGACGAACTCCCGCATCTGCCGGTCGTCCAGCAGAATCGGCTCGGCCGTCAGGATCGGATCGGCCGTCGTGCCCTGATCCGGCATGCTCTGATCGAAAGGCATCGCTCCTCCCAGGCACGGGCCGCCGTGCGGGCCCGCACGCCGTGATAGGTTACCGCATCGCCGCCCGCGTGCTGGAAGAGGCGCTCGGCGGCGACGCGGTGGCCGACGGCCTCGCCTGGACGGAGGCGATGGAGTGCGTCTGGACGCTGTTCTACGGGCCGAGCCAGCGCGACGCCGGGTTCAACTGGCCGTGGCACATGGCATTCCCCGGCGCGCTGCTGCCGCCGCGCCTGCTGCGTGAGCCGCCGGCGCCCGAGCTGCGGCGTGCTACCGAGGCACTGGTGGTAGCGGGCGAGGAGGCACTGGCGGCCGCGCAGCGGATGGCGGCACACACCTGGACGCGCCAGCCGCTGACCACCAACGTCATCCTGGTCAGCACCGAGCTGCTGCTCCTGCGCGCGCGGTTCCGCCTGGCCAAGCTGGCGTTGCTCGAAGCGATCGGCGCCGGCGACCTGCGCGGCGCCGTGATACGATTGGCCCCGAGCACATGGAAAATGTTGTCGTGCAGGCCGACGCCCTGCACCGTCTGGTCTCTCGTATCGCGTCCGCGGTCGGCACCGGCGCACAGGCCGCCGACACGCTGGCGACCCACCTGGTGGGCGCCGAGCTCACCGGCGTGCAGACGCATGGCATCTTCCACATCCCCAAGTACCTGGGGGAGATCGAGCGGGGCGAGCTGGTGCCCGACGCCGAGCCGCGCGTGGTCGAGCGGTCGGCCGGCCGCCTGCTGGTGTCCGGTGAGCTGTGCTTCGGCCAGGTCGCCGCCGAGCATCTGACCCGCGCGGCGATCCCGCTGGCGCACGAGGCGGGCGTGGCGGTCGGCGGCCTGGTACGCGCCAACCACATCGGCCGGCTGGGCCATTACGCGGAGCTGGCAGCCGAAGAGGGGCTGATCTCGCTGATCTGCGCGGGCGGCTTCGCGGTGACCGGCGCGCGCGCCGCCCCGTTCGGCGGCCGCGACCGGCTGCTGGACACCAATCCGTTCTGCATGGGCTTTCCCGCCGGCAGCGAGGCGCCGGTGATCATCGACTTCGCCACCACCACGCTGTCCGGGGTCAAGGTCGCCAACGCGCAGGCTCGCGGCGAGCGGCTGCCGCCGGGCAGCATCGTCGATTCCGCCGGGCGTCCCACCACCGACCCCGACGACTTCTTCGCGGGCGGCTCCTACCTGCCTTTCGGCGGCGAGACCGCCGGGCACAAGGGGTTCGCGATCATGCTGGCGGTGGAGCTGCTCGGCCGGCTGTTCACCGGCGCCGACGCGCACGCGGTGCCGGATGAGGGCGTGCCGCTCATGCGCCACCAGGGCGCGACCTTCCTGCTGCTGCGCGCCGACCTGTTCCAGCCGCTGCAGGGGGTGCTGGACGGCAACGACGCGCTGCTCGCGGTGATCCGCGAAAGCGCACCCGCCGCCGGCAACGACCAGGTGCTCTACCCGGGGCTGGCCGAGGCGCGCGCCCGCGCCCACCGGCAGCGGCACGGCATTCCGATCGCGCGCGACATCTGGGACCGCTTCGTCACCGCGGCGGCCGGGCTCGGCATCGACGCCAGCGACGCCATGGCCCCCAAGAGCGGCTGATGTCACGGAGCCGCGCCGTTGGTCCGGCTCCTTCGACTGCAGCCGGCCGATCAACACCGGGAGTCGCGTGGAGGGAACGATGAACGACGATCTGGAGATGCAGCGCTACCTGTTCGACCTGGCGGGGTTCATGGTGATTCCCGACGTCCTCGACCCAGCCGAGCTCGACGAATTGAACCGGCTCACCGACGCGCAGCGGTTGCCGCCGCCACGCGAGGAAATCCGCTTCGGCCTGGCTCCCGGCAAAGTGCCGCCGTACGCGGGATTCCTGGAGTGGGGCACGCCGTTCTGTGATCTGCTCGACCATCCAAGGATCATGCCGTTGCTGCAGCTCACGCTCGGCGACTGGTTCCGCCTCGACCGCCTGTTCGGCATCAACCTGGACGCCGGCATGGATTTCGGCCAGCTCCACGGCGGCAACGCGCCGTACTCGCCGGGCGAGTCCTATCACGTACGCGACGGCAGGATTCAGAACGGCTTTACCGTCGTGTCGTGGAACCTGGCGGACACCGGGCCTGAGCACGGCGGCTTCTGTTGCGTTCCAGGAAGCCACAAGAGCAACTTCGTCCGCCCCAACCCGCTTTCCGCGGTGACGCACGGACACTGGGAGATGATGGATGGGGACGACCTGGCGCCCGGCGTGGTGATACCCGAGGCGCCGGCGGGGTCGGCATTGCTGTTCTCCGAGGCGCTGACACACGGCACCGCGCCCTGGAAGGGCGCCCACCAGCGCCGCACCCTGATCTACAAGTACTGCCAGTCGCACATTGCCTGGTCGACGCGCCGCGTGCCGCCGCCCGCTTCGGTCCCGCTCACGCCGCGCCAGCAGATCCTGTTCCACAAGCCTGCCAACCGCGGCGCCTCCACCTCCCTGTTTCCCGAAGCCGGAGCTGCTCGACGGTGACGATCCGAACGGCGCTGAGGCTCGCGCCCCTGGCTTTCTTCTTCTGCGCGGCGGCCGGCACCCATGCCGACGCACCGGAGTGGCTGCATCAGGCCATCCGCAAGGACAATCCCGAAGAGCTCGGATACCGGGTGTTCGTGGAGCTGGACTGCCCGATCGGCCGGCAGGACGTCGAAGAGATCGTCGAAGCGGCGCTGGCCCGGAACGAGCTGACGAAGTCCCAGTTCGGGCTCCTGGAGACGCACCTGCAGATCTCCCTGTCCTGCTTCGTGCAGGACGAGGTCCACCGTATTTTCAGTCAGGAAATACACTTCAGCCCGCCTCGCGATACCGGCCGGCCGGACCTGGTGTACGACTGGAACTTCGGCCGTTACGGAATCGGCGGCCGCGAGTTCATCCTGAAGAGCGTCACGCGCAGCATCGAGGACGCAATCGCAGAGTACCTGCTGGCGAACTTCGACTCGTAGGAACTCCGCCTGCCATCAACCGGGTGGGCCCCCCAGGAACGGGATATCGAGAAGCTCGCCGCCGCGGAGCGCCGACTCGTGGGCGACGATGCCCGGCACCGTGTAGGCCACGGCGTTCCACACGTGGTTGGGCGGCTGTGTCCCCTCGTGGCAGGAGCGGACGAAGTCGTCGACCAGGAACTGGTGGGCTCCCGCGTGACCGTTCGGCAGCCCGGCGAACTCGCGGGGCAACCGCTCGACCGGGTGGATGGGTGCGGCGCCCAGGTGCGTGCCGTCGCGCGAGGTGACGGCTCCCATCTCCCCGCGGTCGCCATCGGCCGGCTCCGTGCGGCAGGTCAGGAGATCGGACACGTCCGTCGAGTCGGCCTTGCCCTTGCCCAGGAATCGCTGCGAGCCGACGGCTTCCTCGAACGAGCCCTCGGTCCCGAACAGGTTCATCCGTACCGCGCCGGGGTGGCCGATGCGGCGGAACTCGTTCACCCGGCAGGCGCTGCCGTCCGACATCGCGAACAGGGCGACCTCATTGCTGAAGGTGTTGCCGTACTCATTGTTGGCCGCCTCGTACACGGCGTCCTCGTGGTGGTCGACGAACCCCTGGCAGGAGACGCGGGTCATGCGGGCGCCGGTCACGGACATGATCTGGCTGGTGGAGTGGGTCGGGTAGTGCATGGGCGGCGAGCCGGCCGTCCAGCGCCAACGGTCTCCGCCGCGCCAGCGGGCCACCGCGTACAGCCCGTGGTCCCAGTCGTGGTAGTACTCGCACTCCGAGTAGACGATGCTCCCGAATGCCCCCTCGGCATGCCGCCGGCGGCAGTAGATGACCGCCGGGTAGTAGTAGCTGGTCTCCGCCATCATGTAGATGCGGCCGGTCTCCTGCACCGCCTGCACCAGCGCCCGGCACTCGGAGAGCGTGCGTCCAGCCGGCACTGCCGACCAGGCGTGCTTGCCGGCTCGCAGGGCCTGCACCGCCTGCGGGCCGTGCAGCCACGGCTGCGTGATGATGACGGCGGCATCGAAATCCGAGGCGCACACCTCGTCCAGCGACGCGAAGGACTCCGCGATCCCGTGGCGGGCCTTGTTGCTCTCGAGCTTCTCGGCGTCCAGATCGCAGAGGGCGATCCGTTCGACCAGCGGGTGCGCCTTGAACAGCGGGATGAACCCCTGCGCGAACGCCCCGGTCCCGACCATCGCGACGCTGATTCCCATCATCCTCCTCCTATTGCGCGGCTCCGGCTCCCTGGTGGTCTCAAGCAGCTACCAGCGCATGTTGATGTTCTTGACGCGGGTGTGGCTCAGCAGCTCCTCGAACGACTCCTCCTTGCCGATCCCGCTCTGCTTCCAGCCGCCGTAGGGAGCGCCGAGGTAGCGGCCCGAGGAGTTGATCCACACGTAGCCCGCCTGCAACTGCTCGGCGGCGCGCATGGCGGCGCCGAAGTCGTTGGTCACCAGCGACGCCGTCAGCCCGTACATCACGCCGTTGGCGACTTCGATCATCTCGTCGAAGTCGGACCAGCTCATGATCGCCATCACCGGACCGAAGATCTCCTCGCTGCCGATGCGCATCTCGGGCCGCACGCGGTCGAACACGGTGGGCGCGATGAAGAAGCCCGCGGCGAGTTCCGGATCGGACGGCGGGCCGCCGCCGGTCAGCAGCTCGGCGCCCTGCTCACGGCCGGAGGCGACGTACCCCAGCACCCGCTCGTACTGCGGCCGCGACACGATCGGCCCCATCTCGGCGTCGTCCAGCCACGGCAGGCCGACCGGGATGGCGACCGCGGCCTTGACCAGCTCGGCGCTCACACGCTCGTGCAGCGAGCGGTGCACGAGCACACGCGAGGTGGAGGAGCACGACTGCCCCTGGCGGTTCATGTTCATCGCCTGCACCGCCTGTGCCGCCGCCTTGGCGGGGTCGGCGTCGGGAAAGATGACGATCGGGTTCTTGCCGCCGAGCTCCAGGGTGACCTCCTTGAGGCTCTCGGCCGCCTCGCGGGCGACGCGGCGTCCGGTCTCCACCGAGCCGACGAAGCCGACCCGCGCCACGTCCCGGTGGCGCACCATGGAGGATCCGGTACCCCCGTCTCCGGTCACGATGTTCACCACGCCCGCCGGGAAGATCTCCGCGCACAGCTCGCCCAGCTTCAGGCTCGACAGCGGCGCCTGCTCCGGTCCCTTGATCACCACGGTGTTGCCGGCGGCGAGCGCCGAGGCCGCCTTTTCGGCGCAGAAGCGGAATGGATGGTTGAACGGGTTGATCCGGGCGACCACGCCGTAGGGCTGGCGCAGGGTCAGGTTCAGGTGGCCCGGCTCGCGCGACATGGTCTCGCCCTTCATCTCGGTGACCAGCCCGGCGAAGTAGCGCAGCGCATCGGCCGTCCAGGTCATGTCCCCGCGCATGCCGGAGATGGCGTTGCCGCTGTCCACCGCGTCCATCAGCGCCAGGTAGTCGGCGTTGCGGTCGACGGCATCGGCCAGCCGGCGCAGGTACTCGGCGCGGCGCGTCACCGACAGCGCCGCCCACGCCGGAAACGCGGCCTTGGCGGCGGCCACCGCCCGGTCCACGTCGTGCTCGTCGGCCAGCGGCACCGCGCCCAGCACCTCGCCGTTGGCGGGATTGATGCTGGTGATGGTCCGCCCCGAGTGGGCGGCGACCCATTCGCCGCCGATGAACAGTCCCCGTGGTTCGAAGGCCAGGTCGGGCGCTTTCATCAGGGCACGATCGCGGCGCGCAGCACCGTGCGCTCCGACGCCTTGCGGAACGCCTCGTCGAGCTGATCGAGCCCGAACCTGGCGTCGACGATCCGCTTGAACGGAAACCGATCCCGATTGGCGACCACGAAGTCGAGCGCCTGAATCAGGTGCCGCGGGTGGTAGTTGTGGACGCCGCGCAGCGTGATCCAGTTCTTCACCAGCAGGTTGGCATCGATGGTGACGTCGGCGTGGGGGGTGACGATGCCGCCCAGGGTATAGCGGCCGCCGACGCGCAGCATCTCCAGTCCGGTCGGGATCACGGCGGCTTCACCGCACACCTCGATCACCGCGTCGACGCCGTCCGGCGGCGCCAGCTCCCGCACCGCGGCCACCACGTCATGTGAGTCGCGGCCCGAGACATCGATCGCGGCATCCGCGCCGAACTGCCTGGCCACCTCGAGGCGGTCGCCCACGGCGTCCAGGCCGATCACCCGCCGGGCGCCGCGCGTCTTGGCGACCGCGCACGCGTACAGCCCCAGCAGGCCCAGCCCCTGGACGGCCACGACGTCGCCCATCCCGATCCGCGTCGCCTCGGTGATCGCGACGACGGTCGCGACGCCGCAGTTGATCGGGGTCGCCTCTTCGTCGCTCAGGTCCTCCGGGAGCTTCAGGATGGCGGTGCCGGGCAGGACGTAGCAGTACTCGGCGAAGCCGCCCAGGAAGTGGGGGTCGTCGGCTACCAGGTCGTGGCCGTACTTCCTCACCCCCGGCGACTTCTGCGGCAGGTCGTGAACCTCCCGGTAGTAGGAGGGGCCGTGGTGGAAGTACTCGGTCCAGGTGATCCGGTCGCCGACCGCAATCCGATCGCCGCGCAGGTCGGTCTCTAGGTCCGCTCCGAGCTGATCGATGACGCCGATGATCTCGTGGCCGAGGATCCCCGGGCACGGGTTGGGACGATGCCCGTGATACGAATGGATGTCGGAGCGGCAGATGGTCGACATGGTGACCCGTACCAGGACCTCGTCGCGGCGCGCGTCGCGCAGCGGATAGCGGCGGACGACGAACGGCGTGTTGGGAGCGTCGTAGACGGCGGCGCGGGCCGTGCGCGGTGCCACGAGCAAGCCCTCACTCGGTGCCGTTGATGGCGTAGTCGAGGATCTGGTGGTTCATCAGTTGCTCCGACTGCGCCCGCGCGCGGTAGCCGGCGTTCAGCGGCCGGCTGACGATGAACGGCACGTCGCGCTCGGACAGTCCGCCGTGGGTACGCAGCCGCTCGCCGTGCAGGTCGGCCAGGTCGTGATCGGCGCGCCCCATCCCGACACAGTAATCGGCCGTGGAGATCACCGCCACGTCTCCCTCCACGTCGGCGGGAAGATCGAACCGCTGCGCCGCTTCCTCGCGTTCCAGCACCTCTTCGATCCCCTCGAGCGGGCGGATGAAGTCGGCCACGGCGGGCGGCTGCACGCCGCCGAAGCAGTAGACCCGGACGAAGCCGCCGAGCGATCCATGATGGCCGACGAACGCGTCGGTGATCGGGCAGATCACCCTGGTACGGTCCGCGCCGAAGCGCTCGTCCAGGAGATCCTGCAGGTAGACGATGTTGTAGCTCCCGTCGGCCGCGCACTTGTCCTTCATGCCGTGGTCGGCGGTCAGGGCGACGGTCGCGCCCAGCTCCTCCAGCCGCGCGAACCGTCGATCGAGCGCCGCGCAGAAGGCGAGCGCGGCGGGATGGTCGGGCGCGTACTTGTGCTGCACGTAGTCGGTCAGCGACAGGTACAGGAGCGCCGGCGGATCATCCTGCTCCAGGAACCGGATGCCGGCGTCGAGCACGAACAGCGACAGTTCCTCGGAGTACATGTCGGGGAGCGGCTGTCCGACGAAGCCCAGGGCGTCCGTGATGCCGTTCTCGCCGCCCGTGCACCGGTCGGCGTGCTGGGAGGAGAAGCAGACGTTGCCGGCAGCGACGTCCAGGCCCTTGCCGAGCTGGGTGCGGAGCTTGTCCTTGGCGGTGACGACCACGGTCCCGGCGCCGGCCTTCGAGAGCACGTCGAACACCGTGCGTGCGCGCATCAGTTCCGGGCCGGTCATGACGACGGCCTGGCCGGTCGCTCGGTCGAGATAGAAGTTGCCGGAGATGCCGTGGACCTTGGGCGCCGCGCCGGTGGCGATGGAGATGTTGTTGGGACAGGTGAAGCTGGGGATGCCGCAGTGCGCGACTGCGCTGAAGCCGGCGCTCATGAAGCGGGAGACGGTGGGAATGCACCCTGCCGCCCGAGCCGCCTCGAAGTACTCCGGGTCGCCGCCGTCGACGCACACCACGGCAACCGGAGCGTCCGGAACCCGGTACGCGACTCCGTTGAGCTCCACCCCGTCAGCGGCTCCTCTCATCGGCTCCTCCCATCGGCTCCTCCCTTCACGTGGCATCCGGCTCCCGGTAGCCGGTCTCAGCCCAGACCTCCCGGGCGAATTGCCTGGCCGCATCCGAGGGCTCGATGTGGCCCAGGATGCTCGACAGCGGCTGGCCCGGCCCCGCGCGCGCCGGATCCGGCGACCAGTGGTCGTCCTCGTATGCGTGCCGCTCTGACTCCTCGCGCAGGTTCGGCACGCTGACGGTCCGGGAGTCCTCCAGCGCCGAGCGCCAGGCCAGCACCCCGACCAGGCTCATCTCCACCCCGCGGTACACGTCCAGATAGGGCTGCGTGCCGGTGCGGATGGCGCGCGCGAACAGGAAGCTGGTGAAGAAGTCGCCGCCGCCGTGGCCCGCCCGCGTGGCCAGGTCGTGGTGCTCGGGGAAGTCCGGCACGTAGACCGTCTCCACGGGCACGCCCGCCGGCTTGTCGAACGGCTCCCGCCGCAGGCGCACGGCGGCGCGGTCGCCGTGGCGGCAGTTCTCCATCAGTCCGCGGGTGCCGTGGATGCGCACGAAGTTCTGATGCCCGCGCAGCCCGCCGTGCAGGGACTTGACGACCGCGTCGTCATCCATGCGGCAGATGATGAGGCCGGCGGTGTCGCTGCGGCGCACGTGCATGGTCTGCGTCGGGTCGTCCGCCGAGTACGGCACGACGAAGCCGTTGACCTTCACGGGGCGCGTGTCGGTGATGTACATGACCGGCGCCAGCGAGTGCGTGCAGTAGTAGGTCGCCGGTATCCAGTTGCGCCAGTGGTCCATCCCGCAGCTTCGCGCCAGCTTGGTGCGCGCGCTGTCCGGGTGAACGTACTCGCCCTCGCCGTACAGGAACGTGCCGACCGTGCCTTCGCGATACAGCCTGCGCATCTCCTGGTTGTAGGCCATGTAGGGGTAGTTTTCGGCGAACAGGTAGATCCTGCCGGTCTCCTCCACCGCGCGGATGAGCGCCACCCCCTCGGCCGGCGTGTGGCAGGCCGCGCACTCGCTCATCACGTGGCGGCCCGAGCGCAGCGCGGCGATCGCGAACGGGGCGTGCTCGTGGAAGTGGTTGGCGAGCACGACGGCGTCCATGTCGTGCTCGAGAAACCGCTCGTAGTCGGTATAGGTCGTCACCGCGGTGCCGCGCGCCGCCAGGTCGCGCCGCTCCTGCTCCAGCCGCTCCTCCCAGGTGTCGCACAGCGCCACCAGCCGCAGCCCGGTCGCCGCTTCCGCCCCGCGCGCGAAGGTCCGGCCGCGGCCCACGCCGACCACGCCCACGGTGATCGGCCGGTCGTGGCTCATCTCACGCCTCGCTCGACGTGGCGCATCGCCGCCGTCAGCCCCCGCCGCACGCCGTGAGGGCGGACACCGCGGGGCTTACGTGTTTGCTCCACATCTCCACCCGTATCTGCACGTAGCGGCGAAGGTCGACGCTCTGGTGCCGCCGCACGCGCCGCCATCCGCTCCAGCCGCCATCGGGCTGCGCATGCTCCCCCGACCGTAACCACACCTCGACCCCCGACTCGGCCCGGCCTTCGGCATACCCGACGGTGCCGAAACCGTTGCCGCAGTACCAGAGGCGATAGACGCCATCGGCCACCTGGATCTCCGGGTACTCGACCATCGCGTCATCCCACGCCGGCCTCGGCGACGGTCCGAGCACGGGGTCGACCGGCGAGCGTTCCCATTCGATGCCATCCAGGCTCTCCGCGTAGCGTATCCGGTAGTCGGGTTTGGCAAAGCTGTACCACATCTGGAACACGCCCGCCTCATGGCGCACGAAACAACGCGAGGTGACGCTGCGCGGTGCGCCGTCGGTGAAGTCATCGCCGAGCACGGGGTTGCCCTCATGCTTGCGCCAGTGCACGCAGTCGGGCGAGGTGGCCAGGCACAGGTGGATGTTCTGGTGGCCGTCGGGGTGGATGCGCGCGGCCGTGTACCACATCCACCACTCGCTTCCGACGCGAATGATCGAAGGGACTACCGCTGCCCCCTCATCCGGCGCGCCGGGGCCGCCGCGCTCCAGGATCGGATCCTCGCCGCAGCGCGCCCACGTGAGCCCGCCGTCCCGCGACTCGGCCAGCCCCAGCGCCCAGGTCGTGCCGGCACCCGAGAACCCCCAGCCGGTGTAGTACATCAGCCACCGCTCGTCGGTGAGCGGCACCACCCGCGGCTGGTTGAGCAGGTTTCCTTCCCAGTTGTCCGCCCGAGGGCGCAGCACCGGCGAGGCCGGATGTTCCCGCCAGGTCACCGGGTCGTCGACCGGCGCCTCGGCGAAGCCGATCCCCTCGCCTTTCCGCCCGGCGTAGTACATGCGGTAACGGCGGCCATCCGCGCCCGGGACGATCGACACGCCGTTGGTCCAGGTGTCCCACGGTCCCGAGTCGGCAGGTCCGTAGATCGGGTTGGCCCGGTGCTTGACGAAGCGCTGCGGTGCGGTCCACTGCTCGATCCAGTCGAGCTGCACGCGCCCCGCCGGCGACCGGTACGGCGCCGACTCGAAGCGCCCGCGCCGGGCGTACCCCGCCCCGGAGCGCACCAGCCGCAAGCGAGCGCGCTCGTCGATCTCCAGATCGGTCCGCGTCCCCCGGCCGGGTTCGATCTGCACCGCTCGATCGTAGCGGCCGAGCGTCGAGGCGTCGACGATGCGTCACAGGACCGGCCGCGAGCCCCACGAGCCCGGCCTGCCTGTTGCCTCGTACGAAATAGAGTTCACGCCGCAGGGCGCATGTCGGTGACCTCCACGTTGAAGCCGAGCCGCTGCAGCCGGGAACTGGTCCATGTCAGTACCGATCTCGGCGATGATCGCCTTGGCGGTCACCTCGTTGATGCCGGGAACCCGGTCCAGGAGCGGGATGAGTGCAAAAAAGGCTGCACCTGCTCGTCGATGCGCCGATCGTAGTCGGCGATCATCCGGTCAAGGAACTCGATGTGCGCGCGGTGCTGAGCGAGCAGGAACCGATGATGGTCGGTCACCCGGCCGTGCAGCGCCTGTTCCAGTTGTTCGCGTTTGGTCTTCAGCCGTCCGCGCGCCAGCGCGGCCAGCTTCTGCGGATCCTGCTCGCCGTCGATGATCGCCCCCACCATGTCCCAGCCCGACTTGCCCATCACGTCGGTTGCGACCGAGGACAGCTTGATGTTGGCGTCCTCCAGGACCTTGTGGACGCGATTGACCACCGAGCTGCGCTCGCCCACCAAGCGCCGCCGTCCGCGCGTCAGATCGCGCAGCTCACGAATCGGTCTGGGCGGAATGAAGCTGCCCCGCACCAGCCCGTGCTGGAGCAACTGCGCTAGCCAGCGGCAGTCCTGCACGTCGGTCTTGCGTCCCGGGACGTTCTTGATGTGCTTGGCATTGACCAGCACGACCTCGAAGTCCGCCTCCAGGATGTTGAAGATCGGCTTCCAGTACACGCCGGTGCTCTCCAGCGCCACATGCGTGCAGCCGGCCTCCTTGAGCCAGTCGGCCAATCTCGTACCCGTGCTCCCCCCGGCGGGGCGCTACAGTCTTCAGTACTTGTGATGTCCGGGTCAGACTCACTCCCGGGCTCGAAGCACCAAGGCACTGCGACCTCGGCCGTCACGCTCCGAGCAACCCCTACCGAACCCAGAATCAGGTTTCATCGTCTCCTCGCGCTGCGCAGCGGCGAGCACGACTCACGGAAAGATCCACGCCAAGTGAATCGGATGCCTCACCCAAATATCCACACGAAACCGAGGCGGCGGTAAACGGGCTGGGGTGCGGGAGGGTTGATGCTCCCTGTGGATAAGTGGACCGCCATAGATCTCGCATCGTCTACGTGATGCACCCGGCACTGGCGCGACCTCAAGTCAGCGTCAGCCGGCACGCTGGGCTCGCTGGCTGCGTTGTTGCACCACCCTCAGCAGCTCATCCTGCAGGCGGACCACCTCCCGTTCCAGCTCGGCCGGGGTGAATTGTCGCCGGAGTCGCTCCTTGCGGTCCCCGCACACCTCGGGGCAGGCCAGCACCCGCTGCTACGGCGTCTGCGGATGGTCGTAGGCCCGCCGCCACCCGCGCGCCCTGGCGGGTCTTGGAGATGAGCTCCTGGGACGGGTAGAAGAAGTTCACCAGCAGCCGCAGCCGATCATAGAGCTGGATGAGCGGTTCGAGCTCCTGGTCGCTGTGCAGGCGCGGGTAGCCGACGTGGCGGCCTACCCCTTTATTCCGGTCATTTTGATTCCTTCTATGAAAAACCTCTGTCCAACTATGAAGAGCACAAGAATCGGTAGTAAGCTCACGACACTACCCGCCATCAGCAAGTCTCAGCGAAATATCTCCCCACCACCGAACTCCGCGAAATAAGGGGTAAGCTCTACATGTCAGCGTTCATCACTCGGCAACGATTTGACGGGAGACGATGGCCTTTCTCCGCCGATCCCGTGCATCTCGATAGGCGTAGTCCGAGTACACGACCATGAGGCGATTCGCGCCCGTTATGTAGGTGCAGCTATTCGCGCACGACCCGCCGTGGGTGAGGGTGACATCGTTGCCCCATTCCTTCCCCTCACCGTCGGTGCAGAAAGTCATGTACTGCCCCGGCCTGCCGTACATCCTGAAGGCGACCCCGTTCGGAAGCAGCCCACCAACGGGATTCACGCTGGAGGGCCGAATCGCCTCGGGCGTGCTCCAGGTTTGCCCCTGGTCGTAGGAGCGAGTCGCCATCAGCGGAGAGTTCTCCGTGCTCTTATCGCCCGTCGTGCGCAACATCGCGGCCCAGTTGCCCCGGGGCATATTCGGCGTAATGTGCGCCAGAACGACCTGGCGTTCTCCGAGTTTCTCGAACGGAACACTGCAATGGTACGACCAGGTCGCGCCGCCATCGACGCTCTTGAAGAGGTTGGATTTGCTTCCCGTATCCAGTTCGCCGTTCTTCCGGATGATCCGCATACCGCTTGCAGGAGCTGGAAAGTAGTAGCTCGTGGTCATCAGCGTTCCGTCGGCGAGTTCCATAATCGGCAGCAGGGGGTAGTCGTGCAGCCTACAACCGAGCGGCGAGGGTATCTGTACGCGAATCGCCAGATTCCGGGCGCGGGAGCCCGTAAGCTCCTCCGGAGAGACGCCCCACGAAGCGTTGTGGATGCTGAACCCCGGGCGATCCAAGGGGTCCAGGTGCGGCGGCTGATCGTCCTGGATCTTGTGTATTCCCAGAGCGGGAAGTCGATCGTCTCCCACGTACTGAATCAGCCTTCTGAGGTGCGTACCGATGGCCGAGTGTGTCGGTCCCAGGACCGAGTCCTTCTCCAGGACCGTCTCCTTGTAGGCCGGAACGATGATGTCGGGGTCCATCATCGCCCTCTCCTTGCGCCATTTGCTCTCTCCGGGCCCACGGCTGTACATGTCGAGGGAACGACATTCCGCGTCCATTTCACCCAGCCGGTAGTAAACGTTCATGCCCTTCCAGCCGATCCCCTGGAAGCGGGGAACCGGCTCGCAGCCGAGCTTGTCGACAGAGACCATTTTGGGCTTGTAGTAAAGCTGACGTCCATTGGAAAGGGTGATCCTCTCGCGGAGAAAGCTTTCCGCTTCGTTCTCGTCGACGACGGCGTGCGTCCAATGCTCGCCCTCATCGTCCGAGATGTACCAGAGATAGTGATAGTCGGCATCCGACGACATCTCGTCCTGGCCGATCGTCACGGCACAAACCAGCCGTCCGTCGCGCAGACGCCATATGTTCGGAAAATTGAAGGAACCCCAGCTCGTGTCGCCCAGAGGCGCCGCCATCACGACACGCGGGGGCCCGAGGCGAATCTTCGCCCCGACATCAGGAGCCTCCTCGGGCTGTGAAATTTCAGACAGTTCGTAATCCATCGTTTTATTCGAGATCTCCCGGTTAACCCGTGGCCAGTGACCGGCGCCGAGCCCGCGGGCCGAAACGCGGAGCCGGGGTTCGTCGGCGGCGGCATATGAAGCAGCGCGACTACACTTCGAGGACTACACTTCGAGATCGTGAATCAGCAGTTCCTCCTCACCCACACGATTTGATTTCGCCAGGACTGTTCCGTTGGCCGAGTAAATCACGCAACCGCCTTTGCAATCACGGATGCCGGACACGCCAACGCGGTTCGTGACAAGCATCGGTGCGCCGATCTCCTGGGCAAGCCTGCCAAGAACCCGAAACGGCGGCAAAGAGCCCCGATTGTTCGGATAGAACACAACCTCGGGTTCAAGTTGTCTTGCCCGTTCGATGCATCGTGGCGCCTCTCCGTCCGAACAGATAAAACACGTTGCCCCGACTCCGTCTAGCTGAAAGTGTTCCGGACCTGCGCCCGGGTCGTAGCGCGCCCATTCGTTACGACATCCCCTGTCTCCCGGGTCTCGCCAAAGCCACGACTTTCGGTAGACATGGACCAGACCCGAAGGCCCCACGAATACCTGTGACAGGAAAAACTTCTCGTCACTGCGTTCGGATAGCCCAAAACTGATAAAGCAATTCTGTCCCTTCGCCAGCTTGCCCATCGCCCGTGTCGATGGCCCGTCCGGGACGCGCTCTGCGCAGTCAGCCAGCTTCGGCACGTAGTCGGCCACCGTTGCCTCATGAAACATGATCCAACGAGCGCCATGCTTGCCTGCCTCGAGCACCCATTCGCTCATTCTCTCCAGGTTCCGGGCCGAGCCTCCGGGTTGCGCATCAAATTGGATCAAGGCGACTCTTATCGTTGGCACACAAGACACTTTCGCTTGTCGATCTTGACAAGACGATGACTCGTCCGTCCTCAACTGATCTGGTATTTCTCGATCATGGGTTCCAGCCGCTTCAGCGTCGGCCCGTCCAACTGACGGTGGGGCTTGCGCGCGACGCCGCAATCGATACCAATCATGCCCAGGATGGCCTTGATCGCCTGGATCTCCCCGATGCCCATGAGGGTGTGATGGACTTCCAGGATCTTGGTTTCCTCGTTCCATGCTTCGTCCAACCGCCCCGCTTCGAAGTGAGCAAGCATCCGCTGATAGATCTCCGGGATCAGATTCAGGTGGGAGCCGATAACGCCATGCACACGAAACGGCAGAATGGCCAGATAAATGTGCTCGTAGCTGTGCAGGAAGATCATGTTCGGCCGCGCTTTGCGTATGAGTGCGGCCATGTATGCGTCCGGCGCGGAGTTCTTGATTCCGACGACGCCCGGGATATCCGCAATCTCACACAGCTGCTCGATCGTCAGCTGTACGCCCTCGTAATCGGGTGCGTGGTAGATGAGCATGGGAAGATTCACGGAAGCGATGATGTCGCTGTAGTATGACTTGATCTCCTCGAAGTTGTAAAAGAAATAAAACGGCGGAATCGCGGAGATGGCGTGATAGCCGCATTCTTCCGCCCCTTGCGCCATCTCGATGGCGTCGCGTGTGCTCATTGCGCCGACATGTGCAATGAGTGTCTGCTTCCCGTCCGATTCGTCGGCTGCGAAACGGAACACTTCCTTCCTCTCCTCGGGCGACATGAGGAGCCCTTCGCCGATGGTTCCACACATGTAGAGACCGTCGAGCTTTTTGGCGATGTTGCGGCGAATCAATTTGCGAAGCGTTTCTTCGTCGATTTCACCCTTTGCCGTGAAAGGTGTGATAATGGGATTGTGCATTCCGTGCAGGCGGTGTAAGTCGCCAGAGTTCATGCTGCTCTCCTGGTGGTGGTAAAGATACCGGCCATGACCACCCAGTGTCAATACCGGAGCAAATCTCCCCACTTCTGCCGGAGTAAAATTCCCCACCCCGGCGTAGCGATGATCGGTGGTCAGCCGTTGAGTGACGGGGGCACCTCGGTCTTTCGTGGCCGACCCCGCCCACGCTTGGGTGGAGTCGACACGGGCGTTGGATGCAGCGCCTCGGGCATCAGGTGCGCGTGCTCGCGCAGCCGGTAGCTTGAGCCGTCGATCTCGATGACGATCGCGTGGTGCAGCAAGCGGTCCAGCAGGGCGGCGGCGATCACGTTGTCGCCGAACACCTGTGCCCACTCACGGAAGCCGCGGTTGGAGGTCAGGATCATGGCGCCCTTCTCGTAGCGCGCGTTGACGAGCTGGAAGAACAGGTTGGCGCCACCGGGTTCCAGCGGCAGGTAGCCGACTTCGTCAACGATCAACAACGCGGGCCGGGCCAAGAAGCGCAGCCGTGCGGCCAATTCGCCCTCGCGCTGCGCCTTGATCAGCGAGGCGATGATCTCGGCAAGGGTGGCGAAGAACACGCTCTTGCCCGCCCTGATGGCCTCGAAGCCCAACGCGATGGCCAGGTGCGACTTGCCGGTGTCCCTGGCGGTCCGAGCAGATGAACCAGGGGATGTCTCAGGCTCCCTGCGGGCACTGCCTGGTGGTGGCCACGTGCGGTGGCCGTCGGCCACTCGGCGCTGGCCCTGACCTTCGAGCACCGGATGGACGGCCACCAGAGCACCGCGGTCATACAGGCGCAACTCCGCGGCGAGCCGATGGACCTCGATGACCCGCCGCGTGAGCGTGTCGGGCACCGAGTACTCGTTGCCCTCGACGCTGACCATCCCATCGCGCGACAGGCGCCGCTGCATGCGCAACACGGTCGTGTACGGGTGCGCCGGCAGCGGCTGCAGCTGCCCACGTTCCTCCGTGAAGGCTTCCTCGACCACCCGCCGCGTCGTGCCGTGCTGACGCCGGTTGGCAACCTCTATCCGCCAGCGGTCGAACTCGGCGTTCAGATGCCTCAGGTTGTCGAACTGGCTGGCGAGGAAGTTGCAACATGGACATGAGCCGGGACTATTCCTTCACCGCACCGATGAGGATTCCCTTGGCAAAGTGCCGTTGCAAAAAGGGATAGAGAAGCATGATGGGAACCATGGCGCAGATGATCGTGGCCATCTTCAGTCCGGCGGGAGGCAGGAACTGTATTCCCTCATCCGCCAGGAATTCAAAGCCCGGGTTGTTGCCCAACAGTCCCCCTATCGGGTTCCGCAGCACTCTTCTCAGCACCCACACAAAGGGCTGCAGTTTGAAATCGTCCACGAATATCAAATAACTGTAGTAGTCGTTCCAGTGAAACACGGCTTCAAAGAGAAAGATTGCCGCAATCATCGGCTTTGCGATCGGTACGATGATCTTAAAGAACAGCAAGATCTCGTTGGCGCCATCCACCACGGCTGAATCCTCCAGCTCACGAGGCACGATGTAGGAGAAGTAGTTCCGCATGATGATAAAATGGCCGATCTGAATGAGGTACGGGATGATCATCGCCCAGTAGGAATCGTACAGACCGAGGTTGCGCACCAGCAGATAGAGGGGAATCAGGCCGCCGCTGAAGAACATGGTGAAGATCATATAGACGTTGAGAAACTTCATCCCCCGAATTTCTCGCTTCGAGATTGCGTAGGCGGCCATGGCGGTCACCGTCAGAGCCAAAGTGGCGCCGATCGCCGTCTTGGAAAAGGAGATGAACATGGCCTGACCAAATACGTAGTCGCTGGCGATAATGACCGTCCGGTAGTACACGAGCGAGATACGCGGTGGGAAAAGAATGAAGGACTTGCCGAAGTAGGCATAGCTCTCATAGGGCATGAAAGAGACCACCAGCACATACCACATGGGATAGAAGCAGGTGAATCCAAAGGTCACACAAAATACGACGACACCCGCATCATAGAGGTTGAAGCCAAGTGTGGTCTTGAGGCTTTTCACGGATACTCTCCCACCACAAGTCCTTGTTATACTGAACAGGCGTTGCCGCTGTCACGGCTGCTTGCAGCCAAGCGAGAGCGACGGAGGAATCCCCCCCTATCACCGGCCGGTGATCCGGATAGGCCGGATTTTGCGACCGGTGACGGAGGAGAATGGGTGCGAGACACTGCGGGCGACGGTTCGCCGGCCCGCAGTGTCTTCTCAATATCCTCCCTACGAGTTCACATACTGGTTGAACAGGGTCTCCGCCTCTCGGTACTTGGCGGCAAAGGCGGCGACAATCTGATCGGCGCCGGCGGCCTTGTACTCCCGGACGAAGTCGTCCCACCCCTGATCGAGGTTCTCCTGCCCGGTGAGGAACCAGGTGAACCACTTGTCACGGATATCGTCCAGCCTCTTCCTGATCTGCTCCTCCTCGGCGGTCCACGACATAAAACTCCAGAACAGCGGCCGTTCCGCCCTGCGCTCCTGCAGGTGCTGGTTTTGCACCTCGATCCCGTACTGGTACTCCGCCGTGGTCGCCTGCCGCAACTGGTACGGGAGCAGGTCGGTACGCGCCTGCTTCAACCCCTCGAGCCAATCACCGTACTCCTGGAAGGGGGCCATGGCCTGGCCTCCGTGGTTGAACCAGCGAAACCACGCGTACTGGCTGCGGGTCGTATTGCCCGGGTGCCAGATCAGGGTGTCCTTGAGGAACTCTGCGTCGCTGTAGTCGCTGAAGTCGTCCTTGGTGTAGTGGATTCCCTTGACGCCCCAGTTGAACATGATCTGCCACTCATCGGATGCCAGGAAGTTCATCAGGTCCAAAACGCGATCGGGATGCTCCGTGGTAAACGGCACGATCCACTGGTTTCCGTTGCTAAAGGGGATTTCGTAGAAGGGAGCTATCTGGCCATCGGCTCCCTTCAAGGGGGGTGCCATCGGGAAGTGTTCTGACGGCGTCGCATCGGGATGCGTCTTCTTGAAGTGCTCCCGGAACATGAAGGCATACTGACCCGGATTCGGCGCGCCGTACTCAATCGAAAGGATCTTGTCGGCCACGAAATCGACCGACACAACGTCGTAGCCGTTTTCGATCCACTTCGGATCGAGCAGACCCTCGCGCGCGAAGCCTTGCAGCTCGCGCCATCGGTCTCTATTTCTCGGATCGATGGCCGCATCGTACCAGTTGCCGTTCGCATCCTGCCGCAGGTCCTCGATGTACAGCCCAAACGGATTAAAGAACTGGAGGTCCACGTAATTCCATCTCGTGGCATTGTAGCTGACCCAGCCGAACCCCGGGATGTCGAACTGCTGCTTGGCGCGCCGCATAGCCGCGACGAACTCGTCGTAGGTCTGCGGAACACCGAGACCCATCTCGTCCAGCAAGTACCCGTTAAAGGTAATTCCACCGAAGACCCGTTTGCGAAAGGACGGTGAATACCAGGCGACATACTTCTCGGGATCGCCGGTGTAGATCACGTTCAGGTACTTGAAGACGGGATGGTCAAACGCAAGCTTCAGTGCCGGATACCGCTCGGGGTCGCCGAAGACGTGCTCCCCGAGATCGACCATCAGCTCATCCTCGACCCACTCGCGCCAAGTCGGCTCGGGGGTGAACCTGCCGACACCGGCATTCACCAGATCCGGCGCACTGCCCGCCGCCATCAACCGGGTGATCTCTTCCTGGTACTCATTAGCGTAGCCGAGATAGCTATGGTACGTCAGGTTCATGTTGAACCGGTTTTCGAGGTACTGCTTGACCCGGTCCATGGCAATAGCATCATCCGGTTGCGCGAAGTTGACATCCGGCATCGAGACCGTCACGTCGATGAGCGGCAACTCTCCTGTTGCTGCCGCCCCGGTGGCTTGGGTGCCGGCGGCATAGAGCTGGAAGCCCGCTGCCAGGGCAAATGCCAGCAAGACGGCACCGCGTACTGTTGTTCGTAACATTTCATTCCTCCTGAAATGACGTATCAGATTATGCACGATCGACGTCGTTGTTCCCGTCTCACCTCCTTTTGGCGACACACTGGCTTTTTTCAGCACCCGCCTAGAAGATCCCCATGACATTCATCCTGGAAATGATCTTGTTCGTAATCACCACGGTAAGAAATCCGACCAGCGCAAAGATCAGCCCCAGAGCCGTGGCCATCTCGAATTGCCCTTGCAGCAATCCGGAGCGATAGAGGTACGTGGATAAGACATCCCCCGTCTCATACACGGCCGGGTTGTACAGGTTCCATACCTGGTCGAAGTTCGAGGTAAACATGCGGGCAACCTGCAGGATCAAGAGCACCGCTATCGTGGGCACTATCCGCGGAAGGTAAATATGCCAGATCATATGGCCGCGGTGTGCACCGTCCATGACAGCGCTCTCCATGAGCTCCGGGTTGACGCTGGCCAAAGCTGCCAGAAAGATGATGGTGGCAAACCCGGCTTCCTTGACGGTCTGCGAGGCGACCAGAATGCCCCGGAACAGCTCCCTCCTGACCAAGAAGTGGATGGGCTCATGGCCGAAGCGCGTGATAACGCCGTTGACAATGCCCTCCTTGGTCGGCTCGAGAGCCACCATCACGAGCCCGGCAAAGACGACCCACGAGACGAAATGCGGCAGATAGACAACCGTCTGTACCGCCCGCTTGAGCCATCCCGATCTGAGCTCGTTGATCATCAGCGCCAGGAAGATGATGAAGGTGAAGCCAAAGACCAGGTTGTATGCGTTGATGAGCAGCGTATTGGTCAGGACCTTGTAGAAGTACGCATCCTGTATGATTACCCGAAAGTTCTCCAACCCAACCCAGGGGCTCCGGAGAATCCCTGTGCGGATCTTGTAGTCCTTGAACGCAATGAGCAACCCGTACATAGGGACGTACTTGAATATGAACGTATAGAGGACCGCCGGTAGTGCCAAAAGGTAGATGAACCAGTGCCTGCTGATATATCGCTGAACTTTGGAAACCTGGGCACGCCCGTCGCCGCCTGCCACCCGCCGTTCGATGTTCGCGTAATTGCGCTCATCCTCCATCGTCAACAGCCCTCGCAGATACCTCGCGGCGTTTGTGTCATGCTGAGGTGGTCCCAGTCCTTTGGACAGCTCAAGGGGTAGGCTAAGGTGTAACCCGTTGGCTGTCAACCTACCCCTCCTTCGTGAGAAACAGGCGGCGGCAAAAGGGGGTGGGGGTGCGGGGGAGGGGGTGAACGAGCCTGTGGATACTGTGGATACTGTGGATAAGTTCCACCTCTCGTGCGCCACATCGGCCCCGGATACCTTCGTAACCCGCTCGCGCCGCGTGATGTCCATGTCGGCTATGCCACCTCCTTTTCGAGTTCCGGCCCGCGATCTCGGTACGCTTCGGCCGGCGTGCGGCCAGCAAGCGACGAGTGCGGGCGGACCTCGTTGTAATACTCCATCCAGTCGTCGATCACACTCTGCGCCGCGAAGCCGTCGGCCAGCTCGCGCAGGTACACCGCCTCGTACTTCAGCGATCGCCACAGCCGTTCGATGAACGCGTTGTCCAGACACCGGCCGCGGCCGTCCATCGAACACCGGATGCCGGCGTCCTGCAACGCTGCCGTGAACGCGATGCTGGTGAACTGGCTGCCCTGATCGGTGTTGAAGATCTCCAGCGTACCGTAGCGCCCCAGCGCCTCGGTCAACGCCTCCAGGCAGAACTCGGTGTCCATCGTGTTGCTCAGCCGCCACGCCAGCACCCGCCGCGTGGCCCAGTCCATGACCGCCACCAAGTACAGGAACCCGCCCTGCACCGGGATGTAGGTGATGTCGGCACACCACACGTGGTTCGCCCGTGCCGACCGACCGTCACTCCCTCGCGCGCCAGATGGCGCGCCATCTGGCGGCTGCCGTAGAACGGGTAGTCCAGATACAGCTCGTCGATGCGGCGCATCAGCGCCAGCGTCTCGGCGCTGTGTCCGGTCGGCTGGTAGTACAACGTCGAGCGGCTCAGGGCCAGCAGCCGGCACTGAGCGCTCAGGCTCAGGCTGGGGTGCTCGCGTTCGGTCATCATCCGCCGTTGCTGCACGCTCAGCGCCCGAGCCCGCGTGACAAAAAATCGCGCTCCACGGTCAACTCGCCGATCTTCGCGTGCAGGTCGTGGATGACCGTCTCCTGATCGGCTTGCCGGCGGTTGGCGCCGCCAGCGAACACCTCCCGCAGACCCTCCTGCGCTTGGCGCTTCCAGCCTGAGACCTGGTTCGGGTGCACCTCGTGCTTGGCCGCGATCGCCTGGATCGGGCGGTCGCCGCGCAGCGCCTCCATTGCCACCCGTGCTTTGACTCCGCTGTGAACCGACGCCGTTTCGTCGCCATCTCGTTGCCCCTCCTCATGGCCAGGATTACACCTTAACCACCTGTCCAGATTTTCGGGACCACCTCACTATCGGCCGGCGCTGACGAGAGGGAATTGTCCCGCTAATCTAAAATGTTGTCAAGAGGTTGCCTATCTTATTCCGGACGAGGCGACTCCTGCGCCCTAGGGATGGAGTGGACACCGCGTAAGACGATAGGGTGATCGCACCCCAGGGTACCCCCACCGTTCGCAAGAGCCGTAGCGGGCCGTTATGAGACTCGTTTGGATGGCGATCAGCGCCCAGGACGCGGATCGGCGCCCACTGACGGCGTCGGGCGCCGTGGATCGCCGATTCCGGAGTGCTCATGCTGCCGCCTTCCCCTGGTCGTCCTCGAAGGCGGCCGGCGACCGGTAGCCCAGTGCTGAATGGCGCCGCGCCGATTGTAGCAGCCCTCGACGAACTCGAAGATCGCCATGCGCGCCTCGGCGTGGCTGCGAAAGCTGCGCCGATCCAGCAGCTCGCACTCCAGGGTCGCGAAGAAGCTCTCGTGCCGTGCCGCACGTAATCGTGGGTATACCCTTCGACGTAGCCAAGTCCCATCGGCAGGGTCGGCTGGCTGCGCTCCAGCGCCTGGATCTGCGACTTCTCGTCCACGCACAGCACCAGCGCATGCTCCGGCGGATTCAGGTACAACCCCACGATATCGCGCACCTTCTCGATGAAGAACGGATCCGTGGCGAGCTTGAAGGTCTCCTGCAGGTGCGGCTTGACCCCGAACAGCGAGAACCAGCGCTGCACCGTGCTCTTGGACACCCCCTCCGCTGCCGACATCAGGCGCACGCTCCACTGCGTGGCCTCATCGGGCCTCTCTTGCAGTGCTCGGCTGATGACTGCTGCCACCTTCTCGTCGTCGTAGGTGCGCGGGCGTCCGGGCCGCAACTCATCGTGCAAACCCTCCACGCCGCGTTCCAGGAACCGCCGCCGCCACTTGCCCACCGCCTGCGGCGAGGCTCCGACCTTGGCGGCGACCGCCGCGTTGCTGAGCCCTTCGGCACAGGCGAGAATCATGCGCGCCCGCACCACCAAGCCATGCGGCATCGCTGTGGTGCACCGCCTCCTGAGGCCGTGGCTGCCAGATCGCCATGTTCAGCGCATCCAGCACCAGCTCGGTGCGCAGGTGGGTGGCCATCGACCAGCCCACCACCCGGCGGCTCCACGCATCCAGTTTGGTGAGGCAATGCGGCCTGTTGACACCGGTTTGGCGCGAACCCAATACTCTGCCTTTCTGGATCCTCACAGCATGAGGTTGACGTGAGCGCGCAACCGACCACCACCGCGGCCAAGCCGGCCCTTACCGGGGCAACGCGGTCGCTGATCTCCAAAATACGCCGTGATCGGGCGTGGATCATCATGATGATCCTGCCGATGCTGTACTTCGCGCTGTTCCGCTATCTGCCGCTGTACGGCATGGTGATCGCGTTCAAGGACTACTCGGTCGGCCGCGGCATCTGGGGCAGCGAGTGGGTGGGGCTGAAGTGGTTCCTGCAGTTCTTCAACTCCTTCTATTTCTGGCGCCTGGTGCGCAACACCTTCCTCATCAGCTTCTACATGCTGCTGTTCGGCTTCCCCGTGCCGATCCTGTTCGCCCTGTGCCTGAACGAGGTGCGTTCGGCCGGCTTGCGCCGCACCGTGCAGACGGTCAGCTATCTGCCCTACTTCATCTCGGTGGTGGTGGTGGTCGGCATCATGGTGAATTTCGTCTCCATCAACGGCGGCATCATCAACGTCATCATCGCCCGCCTGGGCGGCACGCCGGTCAACTTCATGAACGAGGTGGGCTGGTTTCGGCCGATGTACGTGCTCTCCGAGATCTGGCAGGACTTCGGCTTCGGCTCCATCATCTATCTGGCCGCGATCGCCGGCATCGACGAGGAGCTGTACGACGCCGCCGAGGTCGACGGCTGCTCACGCTGGCAACGCATCCGCTACGTCACCCTGCCGGGGATCAGCGCCACCATCATCATCCTGCTCATCCTGCGCTCCGGGCGCATGTTCTCGGTCGGTTTCGAGAAGATACTGCTCTTGTACTCCGGGCTGACCTACGAGGTGGCCGACGTCATTTCCACCTACGTGTACCGGCGCGGCATCCTCTCCGGCGAATACAGCTTCGGAGCCGCGGTCGGACTGTTCGACTCGGTCATCAACGTGGCGTTCCTGCTCGCGTTCAATCGCATCGCCCGCAAGCTGTCCGACACCTCGCTCTGGTGACCGGCGAAGCTCGATGACCGCGGCGACGTTCCGCAGGACCGCGGGGGACCGGGGGTTCGACCTTGTCGTCCACACGATCGTGGTGGCCGCCTTCGTCGTGACGCTCTATCCGTTCCTGTACGTCGTCAGCATGTCGGTAAGCGAGACCGGGGCGGTGCTGCGCGACGAGGTGTGGCTGTTCCCGAAGGGACTGGAGATCGACGCGTACCGGACGGTGCTCAAGGACGACCGCATCTGGCGCAGCTACTACAACACGATCTGGTATACGGCCGTGGGCACGCTGTTCAACCTGGTGTTCACCGTGATGGCCGCCTATCCGCTGTCCAAGCGGAAGTTCTTCGCGCGCAACTTCTTCATGGTGGCGATCATCGTGACGTTCCTCTTCCAGGGAGGGATCATCCCGACGTTCATCATCGTCGCCAGGCTCGGCCTCTACGGCTCGCGTTGGGCGATGGTGTTCCCGGCGTTGATTTCCGTGTACTACCTGATCATCTGCCGGACGTTCTTCCAGCAACTCCCCGAAGACCTGTTCGAGAGCGCCCGCCTGGAGGGAGCCGAAGAGTGGCGCATCGTGTGGAAGATCGTCCTGCCGTTGTCGCAACCGATCGTCGCCGTGCTGGCGCTGTTCTACGGCATCCAGCACTGGAACAGCTTCTTCCCGGCGCTCCTGTATCTGCCGGATGCCGATTTGCATCCGATCCAGATCTACCTGCGGCGGGTGGTGGTCATGTCGCGGCTGGAGACGCTGCTGCAGCATGCGGATACCGGCGACTTCGAAGAGGGCGTGCTCGCCATGCTCAAGGTCAAGTACGCGGTGATCGTCGTGGCCATCGCGCCGATCGTCACCCTGTACCCGTTCCTGCAGCGCTACTTCGTGAAGGGCGTCATGATCGGGGCACTCAAGGGATGACGGGCCGATACGCGCCGGGATGCGCGGACCGATCGAAATTCAGATGAGGAGGTGAGCCTGTCGCAGTCGCATTGACCGCAGCCTGATCGTCAACCAACACGACCTGACAACCTGACAAGGAGTTATGCAATGAAACGCTCGAATCTCTGGATCACCGCGATCGCGGTGATCGTCCTGATGGGGATCTTCGGGATCACCAACGGGTACACGACGGCGGTGGCCGAGGGCGCGGCGGAGACACCCACGCTGACCGTCATGGTCAACTCCGGCGCGGCGGCCCACCATCGCCCGGCGAGCAACGACTTGCCGGCGTACCAGGCGCTGGAAGAGAAATCCGGCATCCACGTCGAGTGGAACGTGATCGAAACCTCCAACTACCGGGAGGTGCTGCGCGCCCGGCTGGCCGCCGGCATCGACCTGCCGGATGTGATCGACCTCCCGAGCGGCGTCGGCGATGTCTACAACTACGCGCTCGACGGGCTGGTCATCCCGCTCAACGACCTGATCGCCGAGCATGCGCCCAACCTCAGCCGCTGGTTCGAGGAATACCCGATTCACAAGGCGTCCATGACCAGCCCGGACGGCGAGGTCTACGCGATCAACCACTTCGTGCTGCCGAACACGCTGTCGAAGAACCTCATGCACAACACGCTCTGGCTGGAAGCCGTGGGCATGGATACGCCGGAGACGACCGATGACTTCGTCGAGTTGTTGACCGCCTTCCGCGACGGCGACCCCAACGGCAACGGCGAACGGGACGAGATCCCGCTGGTTCCGACCGGCAAGAGTGACATCAACATCATCGGCAACGCTTTCGGACTGCATCTGGCGATGTATCTCCCCTACACGGTTACCGACGGCGCCGTCTCCTGGGACTACGAGAGCCCCCGCTACCGGGAGTACCTCGAGTACATGAACCTGCTCTACCGCGAGCAACTGCTCGATCAGGAGTACCTTACGGCCAACAGCGGCACGACGCTGGAGAAGGTGGGCAACGACCGGGCCGGCACGGTGAGTTTCTGGAGCACGTGGGCGTTCGTTTTCAGCCGCTCCCATCCACAGGGAACGCCGGACGGTGAGACGCCGATCTTCAACGTCCCGCCGCCGCTGATCGGGCCGTACGGCGACCAGTACTTCGAGCGGCGCATCCTGTCGGGAGGCAGAGGCCTGGTCATCACGCGCGACGCCAAGCGGCCCGACGTGGCCATGCGCTGGATCGACTTCGTGCGCAACAGCGAGGAGGCGATCACCATCCAGAACTGGGGCGTCGAGGGGATCACCTACCGCGTGGTCGACGGCAAGAAGGAGTTCATACCGATCGAGGAGGACGTAAGCCTGAACGAACGGTTGCTGCGGATCGGCTCAGGGCAGCCGCCCTATCCGCACCTGCAGGTCAAGCAGGCGTGGATCAACCGCTTCCCCGGCTGGATGTTCCCGCTCGACGAGAAGCTGCAGCACTACTACATCGAGCCGTTCCCGCCGATTGCCAGCACCAAGGAGGAGATCGATACCATCGACGAGGTGCGGGGCGACCTGGTCACCTACTACAACGAGATGAAGGACAAGTTCATCGTCGGCCAGGAGTCGATCGACGAGAAGTGGGACGAGTACCTGCAGACCGTCGCCCGCCTGGGCAGCGACCGGTTCGTGCAGGTCCAGCAGCAGAAGTACGACCGCTACCTGGACGTCGTCGGAGGCAACTGACCCTTCCTTCCCGCGCGGCGGCGCCATCGCCGGCGCCGCCGCGTACCTTCCGAAGTCGCCGAGCGCTGCAGCCGGCGAGCGCGGAGCCCGTGGCGCCGCCGGTCAGGGGGCGGGGGCCAGCCCGGTCAGGTCGATCGGGTTGCTCCACGCCTTGCGGCCGTGCGTGTCCAGCACCTCCACGCGCACCCAGTCGGCCTCCCGCAGCCCCAGCACGGCGTGCTCGAACGGGTTCCCCGGATCGGTCGGACCAAGCGGGTAGTCGACGCCTGTCTGGCTGCAGACCGCCGTGACCCGCAGCGCCGGCGAGCAGCTCACCTCCAGGCGATACGGCCGATTGGCCGACTCCGGCTGCCCGGACCGAGTGACCCGCAGCGAGCGGATCTCCGGCCCCGTCGTGCAGTACGACGTGCCCCGTTCGAGCGCGGCGACGATCGCCTGCGGCGTGCGGTCGGCCGCGCGCACCATCGTCCAGCCCTGGAACAGGTCGTCGCCGTGCGCGGGGTTGCCGTGGCAGTCGTCGTTGGCGATCGCCGGCAGCGGGTGGCCGGCGTGGTCCATCCAGTCGTCCCAGATCATCCCGGCCTCGCCCCGGCCCATGCGCTGGCAGACCGTGTTGAACACCTCGATCCCGGCCAGCCCGGTCAGCGGCACGACGTCGCGCCGGACGTTGATGCCGCTCCAGTGCGGGTGCGCCAGCCACACCGAGCCGCCCTGCTCGCGGACCGCGTCGATGACGTGCTGCGGCGGCATGCGCTGGGCGTCCACGTCGCCGGTCATGTTGTAGGCCAGCAGGTGGTACTGCGGTCCCCCGAACGGGTTGTCCGGATGGATCTCGGCACCCTGGATCAGCGTCATCCCGTCAGGGACCGGCACGCGGTCCACGCGCGTCACGCGGTGGTGGTCGGACAGGCACAGGAAGTCGTAGCCGTGCTCCCGGTACTGGGCGACGCGAGGCGCGGGCTCTACCCTCCCGTCCGACTCGGTGGTGTGGGCGTGCAGGTTGCCTTTGAGCCAGACCCCGGCGGCGTCCGGCCCGAAAGGATCGATCAGGCATGGTGATGGCATGTTGTGCAACTCCTTTGCTGCGCCATTATCCTTTCTGCGGGCGACCGGCGCCACACGGAGCGCCGCACCCACCCCACGGAGAGGGAAAGGACTTGAGCTTGTTTGACTTTCAGGTCGTTCTGCTGAACCTGCTGTACGCCGTGATCGGCGGCACCGGGGCGATCCTGTTCATGTACCTCGGCTTCAAGGTGCTGGATCACGTGACCCGGTTCGACACCAACGATCAGCTCAGCAACGGCAACATGGCGGTCGGCGTGGTGGTGGCCGGCATGTTCGTGGGCATCGGCGTCGCCGTCGGGCTGGTCATCGGTTTGGGGCTGAACTGAAGACGATGAGCGGCACGCGCGCCATCCGGCTCCTGGTGGGGGTCGCCCTGCTCGTGCTGGCGGCGTTCGGCGCCTTGCTCGTCTGGCAGGGTTCGGAGGCGGAGGCAGCGCCACCCGCCGCCGCCCCGGAGCCGAGCGAACCGCCGGCAGCCGACCCCCGCGGCCGGTTGCCGGTCGAGGACGATCAGTGGACGAGCCGGTTCGACGACCACTTCCGCAAGTACTCCAAGCGGTTCTTCAGCGTCGCGTTCGACTGGCGCTGGTTCAAGGCGCAGGGCATCACCGAGTCGGGGCTGCGCACGGACGCGACGAGCTGGGTCGGCGCCAGGGGGATCATGCAGATCATGCCGGCCACGTTCGACGAGATCGCGGAGCAGTCGTCGCTGCCGATCAGCGACACCGAGGACCCGGCCCAGAACATCGCCGCCGGCGTGTTCTACGACCGGCGCCTGTACAACCTCTGGGATGACATCCCCGACCGCCGGCAGCGGCTGGCGTTCACCTTCGCCAGCTACAACGGCGGGCGCAGTCGCACGCTGCGCGCCCAGGATCGCTGCGATGCCGCGTGCGCGCAGTGGTCCAACGTCATGGCGTACATGCCGGAGGAGTCCCGCAACTACGTGGCGAAGATCATGCGCTTGATGGCGGCCGACCTGTAGCGCCGCGCCTCCGCGATCGCCGCCTCACGACGACCTGCATGTCACGCGATCGGATGGAATTCCTGTTCCTCAACGCCGGGCATTTTCTCGACCACCTCTTCATGCTGATCTTCGCGACCGTCGCGGCGGTGCGGCTGGCCGACGAATGGGGCATGAGCTACGCGGCGCTCATCCCGTACGCGACGCCCGGCTTCATCGCGTTCGGGGTCGGCGCGATCGCGGCCGGCTGGATCGCGGACACGTGGAGCCGGGAAGGCATGATGGTCATCTTCTTCATCGGCATCGGGGCCAGCTCGGTCGCCACGGCGCTGGCGGACTCGCCGCTGGAGATGGCGCTCGGACTGCTCGCGATCGGGGTGTTCGCCTCGATCTACCACCCGGTCGGCGTCGCGATGGTCGTGCAGGGGAGACGGAAGACGGGTGTTCCGCTCGCGATCAACGGCGTGTCCGGCAACCTGGGTGTCGCCGCGGCCGCGCTGCTCACCGGCTTTCTCGTCGACACGGCGGGCTGGCGCACCGCGTTCGTCCTGCCCGGCGTCGCCACCATCAGCCTGGGCGTCGCCTACGCGGTCTTCGTATGGGCGGGACGGGGCAGCCGGGCCGCCAGCCGCACGAGCGGTGCGGCCGCCGGGCAGGCACGGGCAGGCGCCTCGTCCATCGAGCGCGGGACGTTCGTACGCGTGCTCGCGATCATCGTGTTCACGACCGCGATCGGCGGTCTGATTTTCCAGAGCACCACCTTCTCACTGCCGAAGATCTTCGACGAGCGGCTCGGCGAGCTCGCCGGATCCGCGACCGCGGTCGGCGGCTATGCGGCACTGGTGTTCGCGATCGCAGCGCTCGCGCAGCTCGTGGTCGGGTATCTCGTGGACCACCACCCGGTGCGCACCGTGTTCGCCTTCGTCGCCGGCCTGCAGGCGGTGTTCTTCGCCGTCATGTACCGGCTGACCGGCGTTGCCGCTCTGGCCGTCGCCGTCGCCTTCATGCTCGTCGTCTTCGGGCAGATCCCGATCAACGACGTGCTGGTCGGCAGGATCACGAAGAGCGCGTGGCGCAGCCGGGTCTACTCCTTCAGGTACATCGTGACCTTCTCGGTCATGGCCTCCACCCTGCCCGTCATCGCGGGGATTCACGCGGGCTGGGGCTTCGGCCGGCTGTTCGTGGTGATGGCGATCGCGGCGGGCGGCATCTTCGCCGCCGCCCTGATGTTGCCGCGCACCGCTGCGAACGCGTAGCGACCGGATCCCGGTGGTGCAGCGATCCCGCCCGGCGCGGTCATCTCCGGCTGACCCACGACCACTCGCTGTGCTGCACCCTGAATGCCGCCCGATCTCCGGTTGCTCCGATCACGTAGAACACGTCGTAGTCGAGATCGGCCGGACCACCGGTGCTGATGTCGACGAAATGATCGCCGAAGTTGTCCCGCGTGAGCTCGATCGGTTCGCCATCCGCGGACACGATCCGACCTTCTCGAAATGCGACGGCGATCTTCGTGTCGTCGACCGACGCATCATACGACACCTTGAGTGAAGGGCATGGAGCGTCATCGTCGACGATGATGCCGAACCCGATGCTGCCCCGCACACCGACAATCAGGCTCGGAGCGATGAGGGCACCGCCGGGATTGGACAGCTCGACCTTGAATTCCTCGTTCCCTTCCATGGCGTCGTCCTCGATGGTCGCCACCGTGAGGGCTCGGCTGCTCTGTCTCGCCCGGAAGGTGAGCGTGCCGCTCCCCGCCGTGTAGTCGTCACCCGCGGCAGCACCGCCCCCCGCAACACCTTCCGCCTCGGCGGCAGTGAGGTCGGACGTCGCCCAGTCGACCGTCACCGTCCCGTTCGCGGTCGGGGACAGGATCACGTCGAAGACGAGCGGCTGGCCCTCGAGCTCGCCCGCAACGGGGTCCACCGACAGCATCGGCTCCCGGGAGTCCGGTGGATCGAATGGGCCCGGATCATGGAACGGCTCTCCCTGGCATGATGCGACGGAAGAGACTCTTAGCTCGGTCGAGCTGATGATGATCGAACCGCCAACACGCGAGGGATCGGACAGATCAGGCGCGAAGTCCCACGTTCCCAACACCAGGTCCGAAGGCAGTTCCCCCTCTCCATACTCGTACAGCGCAACCTCGGGATCGGTCGCTCCAAGACAGTCCAACAGGGCGGCGATCACCTCGCCCGCGAACGCGTCGCCAGCCGGGGCCGTCGTCGAGCACATCGTGTAGGCGGCCAACTCCGCACCCTGCAATGCCTGACCGTCACGCTCCACCCCCGTGACGCTCACCGTCACCGTGGCGCCGGAAACGGTCACGTCACCCGTGAACACCACCCACGTCGCCGGCTCGTTGCCAGGTGAGCTGGCCGGTCGAGCCGAGTCCGCCCGAGCCGCCGCCACTCCCGGCCCCGGCTCCGTGAACGTCACCGCCGTGAACGAGTGCTCGGTGACATGGAGATTGACGGCAGTCCGCCCGGCGGTCGCTCCATAGTCGCCAGCGAAGCCGGCCGCGGCTTCAGGCCGTGGGGCGGTCCCCGTACAGGCGATTGCCCCAAGTATCAGCGCGCAACTGGCGAACGCGCCCCGAAGAGCGGCACTGCGGACCCTGTTCGCTCGAACTGGCATGGTTGACCTCCTGATCCGGCTGGTTCCGAACATACGCTATCCGGCCGGCACCCGCCTTACCACCGGGCACGGCGCTCCGGCAGTGGGTCCGCCGTGAACGCCATCCGGTCGGTCAGCCGGCACAGCATGTCGAGCTTCACTTCGCGGTAGTCGGGATCGAAGAACCTGTTGCAGGCCTCCTCCGGGTCGTCGCGCAGGTCGTACAGCTCGCCCTCCCCTCGTCCGTGCGCGACCACCAGCTTGTGCCGGTCGGTGCGCACCATGGTCAGGTTCGCGCGCATCTCCGGGTCGGCGAACATGATGCTGGAGTTGTAGTACTCGCTGTAGACGTCCTGGCGCTGTGCGGCGATCGGCCGCTCGCCGGTGAGCTGCGGCCACCATGAGCGGCCCTGCATGCCGGCCGGCACCGGCAACCCCGCCGCCTCCGCGATGGTCGGCGCCAGATCGGCCGCCTCGATGAGCGCGTCGCTGGCCCGCCCGCCGCCGATCGTCCCCGGCAGGCTCACGATCAGCGGCACGCCGACAGCCTGCTCGTAGAAGAACGGTCCCTTCAGGTAGATGCCGTGGTCGCCGAGCATCTCGCCGTGGTCGGACGTGAAGATGACCAGGGTGCGGTCGCGCTGGCCGGTCTGCTCCAGCGCGTGCAGGATGCGGCCCACCTGCGCGTCGATCAGGTCGACCATCGCCCAGTAGGCGGCCCGCACCAGACGGTGATTGCGCTCGGTGAGATCGCCGTAGCGGAACGCCCCCGGCACGTTGTAGGCGCCGACCTCGTGGAAGCGGCGCTGGAAGACCGGCTTGTCGTCCAGCTCGCCGTCCCGGTACGCGGGCAGCGGGATCTCGTCGAGCCGGTCCAGGTAGCGCGCCAGATAGTCGGCCGGCGGATCGAACGGGTGATGCGGGTCGAAGGGGTTCATCGACAGCAGCCACGGGCGCCGGCTGCCGGCGTTCGCCTGGATGAAGGCGATGGTCTTCTCCGCGCACCAGGTGGTCTGATGGTGCGCCTCCTCGATGCCGACCTGGACGAACCGGGACCCCTCGAACGGCTGGGAACGGTACGGATATGACAACCCGCGCTCGATCAGCCAATGCGCATAGGCGTTGGTCGCCGAGTAGTCCTCCGGGTCCCGCCAGTCGGGAAAAGGCTTCGGCGACCACTGGAAGTAGTGGTAGCCGTCGTCGCGGCGCTCCTCGCTGATGAAGCCGGCGGCGGCATCGGTGGCGCCGGTGTGCAGCTTGCCGACCATCCCGCAGTGGTAGCCGGCGTCGGCCAGCAGCCGGCTGACGAGCAACTCGTCGGCCGGGATGGTCTGGCCGTTCTGGCGCATGCGCGTGGTGCGCGGGTAGCGCCCGGTCAGGAAGCTGGCGCGGCTGGGGGCGCACAGCGGGTTCTGGACGAAGCAGCGGTCGAAGCGCACGCCGCCGGCCGCCAGGGCGTCCAGGTGCGGCGTAGCGACGAACGGGTTGCCGGTGCAGCCCAGGGTGTCCGAGCGCTGCTGGTCGGTGCAGATCCAGAGGATGTTGGGTCGCTCGGGCATCGCCGGGATGATAGCGCGCCCGGCACCGGCCTCACGCCCGGCGGGCGCCCGCCGCGTCCTCGCCGTGGTACAAAGCAGCCATGTCACCGCCACGCCACGTCCTGATCACCGGCATGAACGGCCTGATCGGCGGACTGGCCCGCCGCTCGCTGGCATCACGCTGCGCGCTGCGCGCCCTGAACCGCTCCCCGATCGACGGCGTCGACACCGTCCGGGCCGACCTCAACGACCTCGACGCGATCCGCCCCGCGTTCGACGGCATCGACACGGTCGTGCACCTGGCCGCCTATCTCGGCGACGATCCGGCCGGCCTGCTGTCCACCAACATCACCGGCACCTACCACGTATTCGAGGCGGCTCGCGCCGCCGGCGTGCGCCGCGTGGTGTACGCCAGCTCCGGCGCCACCGTCGCCGGCTACGAGGCGGACGAGCCGTACCGGGCCATGGTCGAGGCGCGCTGGGACGACCTGCCGGCCGACCGACCGGCGCTCACCCCGGACGATCCGGTGCGGCCCAGCGGCATCTACGCCGCCACCAAGCTGTTCGGCGAGGCGCTGGCCCGCCACTACGCCGACTCCTGCGGCCTGTCCATGATCTGCCTGCGCATCGGCCGCGTGCTGGACGGCGACAAGCCGCGGAACCCGCGAGAGGCGGCGGTGTACCTCAGCCACCGCGACGTGGTGCAGGCGATCGAGGGCTGCATCGACGCGCCCGACGATCTGCGCTTCGCGATCGTGTTCGCGGTCTCCGCCAACCGCGGCGGCTACCGCGACCTGGAGCACGCGCGCCGGACCATCGGCTTCGTCCCCCAGGACGGAGCGGACTGGCCTCCGTAGGCCGCCGAGGGTCTACACGCAGCCGGGGAAGCGGCGGCCGCGGATGGTCACGTGATCGCCCGCCTCGCCTCCGAACCGGCAGCGCGCGCTGGCATAGTGGGTGGCGTAGCCCCAGCGCGGCCGGTCGGTCAGGTTGGGGCGGCTGGCGTGCAGGATCAGGCCGTGATGGAAGCTGCAGCTCCCCGCCGCCAGCTCGATCGGCCGCGCCTCCGGCGGCTCCACGCCGTCGACCGGCTCGTAGCGCTGCCACGTCTCGCGATCAGTGACCCCGTCCAGGTGGCTGCCCGGAATCATCCACAGGCAGCCGTTGGCGATGGTCGCCTCGTCCAGGGCGCACCAGCAGGTGACCATGCGGTCGGGCGGATCAAGATGGAAGCCCAAGGGCGTGTCCTGATGGAACGCCTGCCGTGACCCGACGCGCGGCGGCTTCATGAACAACTGGTCCTGCGCCAGCACGAGGTCGGGGCCGAGCAACGACTCGATGATGTCGACGATCCGCGGGCTCCGCGCATGCGCCAGGAACACGGGGTCCTCGAACGCCATGTGCGACATCTTGCGCAGCGACGCGGCGTAGCCGTCGGCGCCCATCTCGCCCGCCTCCACACGCGGCTCCACCTGCCGCTTGGCCTTGACCAGCTCCGGCGCGTCCGGCGCGGCGAGCTCGCGGATGCGGCGCCGCACCGGCTCCAGGCTTTGCGTGTCGAACAGCCCGTCGACGATCAGGTAGCCGTCGCGGCCGAACCGCTCGACCTGCTCAGCGCTCACCCCGGCCACGGTCACGACTCCTCGACCACGGGGTTGGTCAGGGCGCCGATCGACTCGATCTCGATGGTCACGCTGTCGCCGGGCTGCAGGAACCGCGGCGGCGTGCGGGCGGCGCCCACGCCGTGCGGGGTGCCGGTCATGATCACCGTGCCTGGCTCCAGAGTAGTGCTGCCGCTCAGGAAGGCGATCAGCTCCGGCACGTCGAAGATCATGTCACGCGTCGTCCAGTCCTGCATGGTCTCGCCGTTGATGACCGTCTTGATGGCGAGCGCGTTGGGATCGGGAATGTCCTCCGTCGTGACCAGCGCCGGCCCCAGCGGACAGAAGGTGGCGAAGGTCTTGCCCCGGCACCACTGGCCGCCGCCCCACTGCATCTGCCAGTCGCGGGCGCTGACGTCGTTCCCGCAGGTGTACCCCAGCACGTAGTCCAGCGCCTGTTCGCGCGTGACGTTGTGGCAGCGCCGGCCGATCACGACGGCCAGCTCCGCCTCGTAGTCCACCTGGTCGCTGCGCAGCCGGCGCGGCAGCACGATGTCCCCCCCGGGGTCCTGCACCGTCGAGGGCAGCTTCATGAAGAGGATGGGCTGCTCGGGCACCTGCGCCCCCGACTCCTCCGCGTGCTTGCGGTAGTTCAGCCCGATGCACAGCACCCCGGTCGGCACCACCGGCGCGAGCAGGGACGCCCCTTCGACCACCGCTCCGTCCGCCGCGTCCAGCGCGATCTCCCACGCCCGCCCCGCGGCCGCCGCCGGCCCGTCGTCGATCGCGACGATCGACCCGTCGTCCCGCTGCCGGCCGTACCCGACCGTCCCGTTCTGCTCGTAGCGTACGATTCTCATGACAGGCTCATTCTACGCTATCGCCACAGCCTTGGCGTCCCATGCGCGAATGCGTGTTGACACGAAACCACGTGACCGGCTACTCTCCGACCACAGTGCACCCATGGACAGGATGGATGAATGAATCGTCTGTTTCTATTCTCATCACGGAAAGGGCATGGCAAGGGCGCGGCATCCCAAGAAAGAGGTTGAGGAAGCACTTGCCGATGCGGAAGCCGCTGGGTGGACGGTGATGCCCACCGTGACCGGCCACCGTTGGGGGTACATGCGTTGCTGCGAGGCCAGTAGATCAGGATGCGAAGCTTCAGTGTGGTCAACTCCACGGAACCCTGGAAATCACGCGAAGCAGCTCCGTCGCGCGATAGAACGGTGTCCGCACTGATGAGCATTCATTCACCAACGTCTTTACGTGATCGCTGCATGCCCACGAACAGGAACGAGGATATGCGCGGATCATGTCATCCATCTGTCAATAGCGGTTACAGGACATGTCTTTCTATCGTTTTACTCTGATTGTGGAAGGCCCTGATCTACAGAGCGACACGGCCATCGATGCCCTCTTCGACGCGGGCTGTGATGATGCGCTGGTGGGGCGTGCCGACGGGATCCAGTACGTCGATTTCGACCGGGATGGGCCTAACCCGGACACTGCCATCCTGTCGGCTATCGCAGATGTCGAGCGCCTGCCCGATGTCGAGGTGATTCGGATCGCCGGCTGCGGGCTTGTCTCCATGGCGGACATTGCCACGCGAACGGGGCGCAGCCGCGAAAGCATACGGCTACTGGTCACGAACGAACGCGGCACCGGAGGCTTTCCCGCTCCCGTAACCGACCCCCGTGCCCGCTACCGCCTGTGGCGATGGTCGGACGTTCGCCGCTGGTTCGAGACCAACTACGCCAGCAGCCCCGTCCAGCCGCACGATCACGGCTACGAGCAAGTTGCGGCGGCAATCAACGCGAGCCTCGAGCTGCGCCACTACGGTCGCTCTATACGACCCGAGCAACGGGCGATACTTCATCAGCTCATCGGCATCTGACACTCGTTCACGACCGACATTCCTATTGGAGATGACATGAGAATTTCGAAACGAGGCCAGATCACGATTCCGAAACCCCTTCGAGACCAGTTCGGGCTGAACCACAACGTCGAGATCGAAATCACTCCCAACGATCAGGGGTTGCTGATTCGCAATCGAACGACCGCCGAGCATCCAGTTGAGCGCGTCTATGGGATGCTAGGGAAACAAGGGACGACGACGGCCACATACATAGAGGAGATCCGCGGCCGTTGACTCTCGCGGGCGACACCAACTCTACCTAGCAGGATAAAGAAACGCGTGTTCCATTTTACGAACATGTAGTCTATACACTCTGGATTGACAACCAAGCTGGGTCCGAGGCGGTAGAACTCCGAGGATGAGGGCCGGTTTCCGGAAGTGCCTTGAGAGGCATCAGCCGCGTCGGCGGGGAACACCGTTTCGCTTCCCGTAGGCATTTCTGATAGTAAGCACCTTCGGGTCCCACTCGATGAATACGATCGTCACGTCGATCCATTCCTGCGAAGAAAGCTCGGTTACCGCTGGACTACCGGCGAAAATAACAGGAAAGTCCAAGCCGAGCGCGCCAACAATGTCGCCGACCAATACATGTCTTTTCGGTACCGGACCGTCTTCGCCGAAATCACCGCCCAGCTCAGTTTCCCGAGCGGCGACCGTGAGGCACTTCACGATATGATACCGTGTCTTGCCGCCTCGGTTAGGCTCAATAATGCGTGCCTCGAACCTCAACCTACGCGGACCCGTGTCTTTGTTCTCGAACCGCAGCCTCACGGGGTTGGCCGTGGTCGCCGGCTCGCCATCGACGTAGAACCCAGGCGGGGCGATTCTGAGCGTCACGCGGCGGCCTCCTCTGTTGTCTTCATTGCTCGCTCCTTCTGCCGCTTGGCATTGACCATCTCCGGCCCGTCCGGCGCGGCCAGCTCCCGGATCCGGCGCCGCACCGGCTCCAGGCTCTCCGTGTCGAACAGCGCGTCGACGATCAGGTAGCCGTCGGCGCGGAACCGCTCGACCTGCTCGGCGCTCAGCCCGGCCACCGTCACGACTCCTCGACTACCGGGTTGGTGAGGGCGCCGACCGACTCGATCTCGATCGTCACGCTGTCGCCGGGCTGCAGGAAGCGCGGCGGCTTGCGCGCCGCGCCCACGCCGTGCGGGGTGCCGGTCATGATCACCGTGCCCGGCTCAAGCGTGGTGCTGCCGCTCAGGAATGCGATCAGCGCCGGCACGTCGAAGATCATGTCCCGCGTGGTCCAGTCCTGCATGGTCTCGCCACTGACGACCGTCTTGATGGCGAGCGCGTTGGGATCCGGGATGTCTTCCGGCGTCACCAGCGCCGGCCCCAGCGGACAGAAGGTGGCGAAGGTCTTCCCCCGGCACCACTGCCCCCCGCCCCACTCGAGCTGCCAGTCGCGGGCGCTGACGTCGTTGCCGCAGGTGTACCCCAGCACGTAGTCCAGCGCCTCCTCGCGCGCGACGTTGCGCCACGGACGGCCGATCACGACGGCCAGCTCCGCCTCGTAGTCCACCTGGTCGCTGCGCAACCGGCGCGGCAGCACGATGTCCGCCCCGGGATCCTGCACGGCCGACGGCAGCTTCATGAACAGGATCGGATGATCGGGCACCTGCGCCCCCGACTCCCCCGCGTGCTTTCGGTAGTTCAGCCCGACGCACAGCACCCCGGTCGGCACTACCGGCGCCAGCACGCTCGCCCCTTCGACCACCGGTCCGTCCGCGGCATCCAGGGCGATCTCCCACGCCTGCCCCGCGGCCGCCGCCGGCCCGTCGTCGATAGCGACGATCGACCCGTCGTCCCGCTGCCGGCCGTACCCGACCGCCCCGTTCTGCTCGTAACGTACGATTCTCATGGCAGACCCCATTCTACCCCAGAATTCGCTCGTTCCGGCAATCCACCGTCTCCAAACGCACGGCTCCCCTTTCCCTACTTCCCTCCCCAGCCAAGGTCCTCCAATTCCCTCGAAAGCCACTCCACGGCCAAATCCGTCGCTGGACGTCGACCCCCACTATCGAGAATCGCCCCATTCTCGAACAATACCACTCCCTCCGTGTCGTCTCTGCGTAACCGCCGATACGCGTCCCACTGTTCTCTAAAATATCTCTGCGTCGCATCAATGTTCCGGCCCCAAGCGCCCCCTTCAAATGCTACCTGAGACTCTTCACCTCTCGGAAGGATCACCGGACGCCACCACACGCTCCGGCCACGGCCCCAGGCACCCTCACCCGAAACCCTACCCTCTATCCTCACGGGCAGCAATCGATACAGACTCAGAGATTCAGCGAATGCACCGAACCAGTGATCCACTACCCTTTTATAGATGCGAAGAGCTCCCGCATAAACTGCGTTCGTCCGATCCACGATCCTCTGATCACTGTACCGAAACCCTCCTGACGAACAAGCCACGTCTGCCTCCGGCCAAGGGTCGCATATCAGATCGTCTCCCACTCCTGTCATTTTCAACAACCGATCCCGGATGATTTCAATTTCTCTCCGCGAATACTCCCCACCTCCCAGACTCCATCGCATTGTATCAACTCGTCCCAACATCTTCTCAACTCGTTCAAGCAAATCCACTACTGATGTTCTCTTCTCGATGCTGCCTCTGCAGCCAACGACTATAGCAAAGTCCCAAACAAGCTCGCGCCTCGCCTCCTCCGCCATGTAGAACAGTTCTCTTTTCTCCATGGCCTTCATAAGCTTTTCCGCAAGCTGCTCCCTTGTGATCACCCAACTCCAAAGACGCGTTCGAGGGATTTGCCTCTTCGTTGCCGACGCCCACTCGACATTTACCCCATCCTCACTCTTACCGAACGGGTCGTTGAACTCTTCGAATTCCACCACTGGAGACGAGCGTTCCGTCTTAGTAAGCCACGCGATTGTCAGAATGTCTTTCTCCAGTTTGACGCCGACCGTCGCCAATTCACCGCGTGCATCGATGGGACCCACTAGACGAAACAATCTTCCCAAGCCACGTTTCCACGCGAACATCGCACCCCTAAGCTGTTCGCCCGCGTCGTCTGCGGAAGCCGGCGTCAACGTGGCCACTTCGTCGACATACCAAGCCGCTTCGTCCTCTTTCAATACTGCAGCAGCCATACTCACGTTCGCCGAGACAAGATGCTCCATAACCTCCGCCACTATCGGGTCTACTCTGGAGTGAACCACCATCGAAATGGGTACTGTCCACCGGTCCGATCTGAGATCATGATCGGTGACCTTCACTGTACCCTCCAAGATACTCTTGGCGGCGTACCACTCCCGGAACAGCGGCAGCGCGAAGTCCATTCCCCTCTCTGACTGAAGGACAAGTCGAGAGTTCGCGACTTCGCGTTCCTTCGCGCTCGAAAGCCCCATCTCCTGGGACGCCACCCGCGTTCCCCGCGTGGTCGCCATCGCCGCCAGAACCTTCAACGATTGTTCCACGTCGTCTGAGCTTCCGCCCGTCTCTCGTGCCGCCGACTCTGCCAGATTGTGCACTAACGCGTGACCTGACAGATTGCCGATTCGCTTGTTGGCCCGTAGCCACACGCCTATCATGATGGCGAACAGAGGACACCTCGCCGACTCTCGTATCGCATTGCGCCAGTAGCGGGGATCGGCTAACGTCGTTTCGTGTCCGACAATTCGTTGTACTAAGGTTACGACTTCGGCATCTGTCAGCGTCCCCACCTCTTGCGTTGACCCGGTGAACGTCAAACCAGGGAGAGGTCTCGTCGTTACAATCCCTGTCGCCCTCCTGTTTGCATCGACGAACGTCTGCATCTGTCGAAGGAGCGAGTTCGCTTCACTTACTCCTTTTTCGTCGATTGAATCCACAATCACCACCATACTCTGGACATATGGGTCCGCGTGGCCGCGGCACTTGCGGTCGATTGCTTCCCGAAGAGAAGAATAGACGTCCCTTGCCTCCAGGAACACGGGAAACGGAGCCGAGGAATCCTTGAGGTATAGAGCAATGGTTCGTTGAAACAACCTGTGGACTGCGAGCGTCTTGCCGCTCCCCTGCTGTCCGACAAGAAGAGTAAGGCCGGCGTCACTGGCTTCGAAGACCGCGCCAACATCTGAATCGTAGGATAGTTCCTCCGCAAGACTGTCTGCCACACCGACCGCTCGAAACGCTATCTTGCAACAGGAGAATGACCATTCGCGTTCTTTCCTCAACTCGTGCGCCGGGACCGGTACGGCGGGATCACGTAACGCTCTGACAACCTCGTCAGCGAACGCAGCACGAATGTGGTCTTTCAGGGATTCCAGTGAATCTACATCTTTCCATTTGGCGTAGTCACGAACCGTGTGGAGAAGGGACTCGGTTTGTGAGTCTCTCGCCTGTGCAGGAAGCTTGAACACTAAGAGTCGCCTCCCCGACGCTATACATGCATGGACTTCCTCGATTACGGCCGAGGTTGTTTCAGACCCGACCAGCCAGACAACAAAATCGGCTTCTCGGACGTTTCGCAGGTAAGCGGAACTTGGGTTCTCTGAGCTCGCCGACGTCTGTTCGAAGGCCCAAGGGCGGCCGAAGCTGATCTCTTCTATCGCCTCTTTAGCTATTCGTCTCGCGGGGTTTAGATGATTGTTCATCACGCTGCTGATGAACACCATCATGTCCGCTTCGCTTCGCTTAGATTGAGATCTTGGGGAGATCACTATGCCGAACTCTGTCCTGTGCCGTAGGGCTGACCAACCGTATGAACATCGCCGAGACAGGTTTCGGCGACTGTTTGCTTGCGGTTGGTGACGGCCTCCCTCGGAAGGTGCGCTCGATAGTCGTGGTGGTATTTCGGTAGTCAAGCACAACTCGTGGATTATCCTCCCGTACAGGCGGCATGGTTTGTCGTGACCTCCAATCTAAGAATCTCCGGAAGGGACAAATGGAGAGGCCGCTCAAGAACTGACCCCGGGGCGTCATGAACAACGTCTCCGGCACCATCTTGACGTGTGCCGGTCCGTAGTAGGGCCGTTCTGCGACCTTCCTCGTTCGGGCAGCCGTAATCCGGCTGCGACGCGGTGACGTGGCAATTCGGCAACAGGCCAAGGTGCGTAGCGGTGAGAATACCGACCTCCACATCGTTTCGGCGATGCGCTTCGGGGTTTGTCCCGCATTCGGGGGCGTGGCGTGGTACCCCCGATGTTCCCGTTCACCAGCTTGGTGACGTCAGCCCGCGAGCGAAGCGGCCCGGCGTCGATGGGCGGCGACGTACTGATAGTCGTAGTCCGGGTCCTCCTCGACCGGGATGGCGTTGCCGTGCGGGGGGTAGCGCTCGATCGCCTCCTCGTCCAGGTCGACGCCGAGTCCGGGGCGGTCCGGCACCAGGATGTGGCCGTCCTCGATCACCGGCTGCCCGGTCATCACCTCGTAGCGCTGCGGGACGTCGTTCACCAGGTACTCGTGAATGAGGTAGTTCGGCAGGGTCGCGAGCAGGTGGATCGCCGCCATCTCCGCCACCGGGCCGAGCGAGCCCTGGTGCGGGGCGACCATCACCTGGTGCGCCTCCGCGATGGCTGCAAGCTTCTTCATCTGCCACAGCCCGCCGAAGCGGCCGGTGTCCGGCTGCGCGATGTCGATGATGCCGCGCTCGATCAGCGGGCAGAGCGCGAACAGGTTGGGATAGGCTTCGCCGATCGCGATCGGCAGGTCGACCGCCTGCGCCACCCGCGCCAGGCCGTCGATGTCCACGGCCGAGACGGGATCCTCGTAGAACAGCAGGCCGTAGCGTTCGAGCCGCCGGCCCAGCGAGATCGCGTCGGCCGGCGTCTGCCACGGTCCGCCTCCGGCGTCGACCATCAGGTCGATCTCCGGACCGTAATCGCTGCGCAGCCTCTGCACGCGGCTCACCGCATCCCGCCAGCCGAAGAGCTTCATCGCCGTGAATCCCCGGTCGACAAGCTCCCGCGCCCGTTCTTCGTCGAACGCGTGGCCATAGAGCCGGATGCGGTCGCGCATCTTGCCGCCCAGCAGGTTCCAGACCGGCGTGTCCAGCGCCTTGCCCTTCAGGTCCCAGAGCGCCAGCTCGATGCCGGTGATGGCGCCGCTGCCGACCACGCCGGTCATGCCGTGGCCCTGCGTGGACGCGTACAGCTTCTGCCAGATCCGCTCGATCAGGAACGGGTCCTCGCCGACGACCAGCGGCGTCAGGTCCTCGATCGCGGTCTGCACGACCCGCGGCCATCCCCAGCATTCGCCGACGCCGTAGAGCCCCGCGTCGGTATGGACCTTCACGAACAGCCAGTGGCGCCAGCCCGCCCGCTCGGGCGTGCCGCCGGAAACCAGGAACGTGAGAATGTCGGTGATGCGCATAACGAGCTCCACGGGGACGGGGCAATCCCCGGAGCATGGGAGTCTGTCGGATTTGCCGCGTGAGCGGTAGCTCCGATCGCGCCAGCGTCAGCCTCCGGGCGGTATGATTCCCGGCATCTGGATCACATCGTGACGAAGACGGCGGCGGAGCGGACGGGGACTCGGTGAGCGGGTTCGTCGGCTACATCCTCAACGCCACCTACGTCACGTCCGGCCCGAACGGCCGCGCGATCGTCCATCTGTACGGCAGGCTGCAGGATGGCCGGCCGTTCCTGGTCCGCGACGGGCGCGACCCGCCCTACTTCTACATAGAGGACTCCGACCGGTTGCGGGCGCAGGCCGCGGGCGCACGGTCCACGCCGACCGAGCTGCGCACGCTGCACGGCGCCCGTGTGCACCGCGTGGAGCTGACTCACCCACAGGAGGCGCCGCGGCTGCGCGAGCGACTGCACCGTGCGGGCGCGCCCACCTACGAGGCGGACGTGCGCTTCGCCTACCGCTACCTCATCGATCGAGGCATCCGCAGCGCCGTCCGCATCCACGGGAACCCGGCGCTCTCCGCGGGCGAGTGGTCCCGCACGGTGGTGTTCGACGAGCCGTCGCTGGAACCCGCGGACTGGACGCCCGCGCTGAACACGCTGTCGCTGGACCTGGAGACCGATCCCGAGGCGAAGCAGATCTACTCCGTGTCGTTGTGGGGCTGCGGGGCTCAGGAGGTGCTGCTGTGGTGTCCGGACGAGGACGCGCGCGCCGCCTGCCCGAGCGGCGCGACGCCGTGCGCGGACGAGGCGGAGCTGCTGACCCTCCTCTGCCGGCGTATCCGCGAGCTCGATCCCGACGTGCTGACCGGTTGGAGCATCATCGACTTCGACGTGCCGGTGCTGATTCGACGGGCGGCCGCCACCGGCGTGGCGCTGGAGCTGGGCCGCGCGCCCGGGGAGCTCCGCCAGCGCGACGGCGGTGCCCGCCGGTTCAGCGACTCGATCTTCATCCCGGGGCGGACGGTGCTGGACGGCATCCGCCTGCTACGCGCCGTCGGACTACGGCTGCCGGACTACAGCCTGGAAACCGCCTCCCGCCACATCCTGGGCAAAGGGAAGACGTTCACCGCCGTCGATCATGCCGCCGAGATCCAGCGCGCCTATGCGCGGGACCCGGAGCGGTTCGTGCAGTACAACCTGACCGACGCGCGCCTCGCCTTCGACATCCTGGACAAGCTGAAGCTGGTGCCGTTCACCGTGCAGCGCAGCCTGCTCACCGGCATGCCGCCCGACCGCGCCGGCGCCTCCATCGCCGCCTTCGACTTCCTGTACCTGTCGCGTCTGCGGGAGCGGGGCGTGGTGGCCCCCACCGTCGGGGTCACCCATGACGAGGACGCCGCCGAGGGCCGGCAGGGCCAGCAGGGTGGGCACGTCCTGGCCTCGCAACCGGGGCTGCACCAGGACGTGATGGTGTTCGACTTCCGGAGCCTGTACCCCAGCATCATCCGCACCTTCCAGATCGATCCGCTGGGACTGATCCGGAAGCCGGCTCCCGACGGCGAGGAAGCCGAGGTCATCCGCGCCCCGAACGGCGCCCGCTTTCGCCGGCAACGCGGCATCCTGAGCGAGCTGCTGGACGGCCTGTTCGCGAGCCGCGCTCAAGCCAAGGAGGACGGTGACGCGGTGGCCGGCAACGCCATCAAGCTCCTGATGAACTCCTTCTACGGCGTGCTGGGCACGCCGTCGTGCCGGTTCCACGACCACCGGCTGGCGAACGCGATCACCGGCTTCGGCAAGCACTTCCTGCTCTGGGCCAAGGAGTGGATGGAGGCGCAGGGCGGGCTCCGCGTGCTGTACGGCGACACCGACAGCCTGTTCGTCGCGGCCGACGAAGCCGATGCCGCAGCGCAGGGAGAACGGCTGGCGGAGGAGCTGACCGAGGACCTGACTCGCTACATCGCGGAGACGTGGCGCGTGGAGAGCGCGCTGCAGATGGAGTTCGAGACGCTGTTCGACCGGCTGTTCCTGCCCCCGCTGCGCTCGGGCGAGCGCGGCGCCACCAAGCGCTACGTGGGCATGTCCGGCGGCAGGCTGCAGTTCACCGGCATGGAGGTGGTGCGCAGCGACTGGACGGCGCTCGCGCACGAGGTCCAGCGCGAGCTCTACACCCGCCTGTTTGCCGGCGATCCGGTCGAGGACTACCTGCGGCAGATGATCGACGAGGTGTCCGCCGGCCGGCGCGACCGCCAGCTCGTCTACCGCAAGGCCCTCCGCAAGGAGGTGGAGGAGTACCGGGCGCTCGCGCCGCACGTGGTAGCCGCGCGCAAGCGGGGCGCACCCGCGGCCGGCGAGCTCCGCGGCGTGATCGAGTACGTCATCACCATCGAAGGACCGGAGCCCGTCGACCGGCAGGAGAACCTGCTGGACTACGACCACTACATCGAGCGGCAGATCCGTCCCGTCGCCGAGCCGGTGCTGCGCATCTTGCAGCGGGACTTCGACGAGATTCGCCGCAACCAGCGTCAGTTGGAGCTGTTTCCCGCGTAGCTGCCGCTACGCACAAAAGGGAGCAGGAGACCAGCCTGCCGTCTTCTACCATGGCGTGCGTTGTCAACCTACGTGCCGAGGGGATATCGTAGATACCTCCGCATGACGCGGCCACGATGCGAACGCAAGGAGCCTTTGGTGGACTACAAAGTACCGCTCATCATGACCCCGCAACCCGAGGGCGGCTACACCGTGACGTCTCCCTTGTTGCCGGAGTTGATCACCGAAGGTGACACCATCGGCGATACGTTGGAGAACGTCAGAGATGCCCTGGCCGCTGTCATCGAGCTATACGCAGAACTCGGACGTCCCCTGCCTCAGAGCACGCAGATACGGGACACAAGTGCCCCGGTCTGGTTCGAGACTGTGATCTCGACCGTGTGAAGTATCGAGATGTAGCGCGCAAACTGACGGTACTCGGTTGTCGATAACTTGAGCGACGAGGTGGTGGTTCCCATCGCAAATGGCACAATCCGGTGTCCGAACAAGCGACCGTGCTCCCGGATTGGGGTGGTCGCGATCTGAAGCTGCCGCAAGAGCTTCTCAAGTGGCTTCAGTTCACGTCCAATCACCGGCCCCTGATCTCCTCGATGTAGTCATCGGTGTTCCCTGTTCTTCCAAGCACGGCATAAACGCGCTCCACGGGGTGTTCGGCGGTGGTTCGCTTGCGAATCAGCAGCCCCTGCTCGGTGGGAGTGATCTCGACCTCGACGTTGTGGTTCATCCCGAACCGATCTCGAAGGGGTTTGGGTATCGTGATCTGGCCTCGTTCAGAGATCTTCATGGCATATCCGCATGAATGTCAGAGTAGTGAAATCATATTCTCAGATACGGGTACGAGGCAAGAACCGTGAGCGATCGGTGTCCTCGTCGTCGTCCACCGGCGCCCCGATCTCCTGCCGGTCTGCAACGAGCACCGACTGCCGCGTCACCGGTTTGAAGCACCAGCGCCGCCGGGCGCGCTGATGAAGGCGTGCTGGAGCACCAGTCCTCGCCCGACCCGTGGATGCCGCTGCGGGTGCTGAACTACTGTCTCCAGGTCTGGCCCCGCTGGCGGAGCCGGCACGCGGGCGAGCGCGGGTTGCCGCTTATCGTCCCGCTGGTACTCTATCAGGGAGCGAAACCGTGGCAGTACGAACGGGAGTTCGCGAGCGTCGCCGACAGCGTGAACTCCGCCCCGGCATCCGGCGTGCTGTCGTCCACCGCGGGGGCATCGACCACCAGGTCGGCGTCGCTGGGCGCTCCGGACGCGGACGCGGCGGGACCACGGCGGCCAGGCAGGTTGGACTATCGCACCTCAAACTCCATCTCATATGCTGAGAGACAGTTATCAAGCCGTTCGGTCTCGCCCGGAACGGGGTCCACGCAGAGTCCGTCCTGGTAGTAGCCGGGTTTGTCGGGAGCGGGAGGGGGGAAAAGGAATCCGAACTCATGGCCCAGGGATAGATTTCTCCGACCGCGTAGGTGCGGATTTCGTTCTCCGGTGTGAAAACCGGCGAACCGGTCTCGTCCGAATCAGGCTCCGAGTCTGTCGTGACATACCAGCGCAGCGTGGTCGGTGCCGATTTCCGGTCGCCGTAGTTGCCTACGGACGGTAAGAACGCAACAGGGACGAGATTTGGACGGCCCTGTGGGTTCGACAGGTAGTATCGCACCCAGGCCGTGCAGTTGTTCCGCTTGTCGGTCTCGTGAGGCGGGGCGTCCACGCAGGCCCGATAGAAATGTTTGGCGCGAGCATCTGTCGGCGCGTTTCTCGTCAGCGACTTCTCGCTGCTGCCCGCGGGGACCAGTTCCGCCACGGCATCCGCGCCGACTTCATTGTCGGCATACGTTGTGTGGAAGAGCCTGGCAAGGTAGTAGCGTAGCGTCGTGGCAGCGGCGTCTCCGTCGCCCTGGTTGTGTACCGTTGCCGGCGACACGCTGGCCGCCTCCGTGCCGCAGAAGGTGACGATCGCAGCCGGGAAGACGACCGCGAAGCTGCAGGTCCAGACCGTCGGCGACGAAACGGACGAGGACGACAGCACGGTGACCGCAATGGTGAACGACGGCACCGGCTACACGATCGGCTCCTCCAATTCGGCCGAGGTGACGGTGGCAGACAATGATGGCGGGACGTCGCCGACGCTGCCGCCGGGGACGCCGGACTTGCCGCAGGTGACGATCCGGGCCAGCCAGACTCGGGTGACCGAGGGCGAGGCGGTGTCATTCACGGTAACAGCCAATCCGGCGCCGGCGGCGGCTCTGGTGGTGAGCGTGACGGTCGCGGAGACCGGGGACACGCTGGCCGCGCCCGTGCCGCAGGAGGTGACCATCGCTCGTTCTTCCACCGCGGTGCTGCCGATCTCCACCGTCGACGACACTGAGATCGAGTCCGACAGCACGGTGACCGCAACGGTGAACAGCGGCACCGGCTACACGGTCGCCTCCCCCCGCTCGGCCAGCGTAACCGTTGCTGACGATGACGGAACGACGGAGCCGCCCGACGACAGCGATCCTCCGATGGGCGGAAAGCCAACCGTCAGCATCACAAGCGTCTCGCCGAACGCGGTGGCGGAACGAGGGGTCGTTACCGTCTCGTTGAGCGCCAGTCCGGTACCCACCGAACAGATCGGAGGGACCGTGTTCACCCGCGACTCGGATGACAATATTGGCGCCCAGTCATACTCCTTCGTGTTCGCTAGCGGAGACAGGACCGGTAGCGTTAGCTTTCGTGTGAGTGAGGACGGCGTGAACGGGGAGGATCGGACCCTCAGGATCTGGCTTCGGGTCCCTTCCGACTCGGATAACTATCAGGTGTCCGGCGGTGAGGGAACGGTCACCATAAGCGATGGGAGCGATTGATCGGCGGCGTCAGAAACCGCCGTTCCAGCACGTTCGGGGATCGTCTCGACGACCTCGAACGTGCTGGTGGCGCGGAAGGTGCGGTGTAGGTCACGAACGGGATGTGCGCGCTGATCACTGGAAGCGGTCGCTGGCCGGATCTTCGATCAGCGGAAAGTTGATCGCCCGCAGCAACGGCCCGGTCCGCTTGGTGATGAACAGGTTCATGTCGTCGTAGGCCGGCAGTTCGTAGCGCCCGTCGGCGCCGCTGGCGACCACCTCGCGCCCGTTGGACACGAGCACGCCGGCGATACCGCGGTCGCCCGCGTCCAGCCTGCGGTTGCGGTTGGCGTCCAGGAACACGGTGCCGCGCGCGACCGCGCCGTCGGCGCTGGTGCCGACCGTGTGCACGCTGCCGACGTAGCCGGGATCCTTGGCGAAGGCGTGGCCTGCCAGCGCCGCCAGCAGCAGCGGCAGCATCGACCGCGCCCGCCCGGTCATGGCGCTCCGGGCGCGACCGAGAGCCAGGGGCCGAGCTTCTGCGCGTACGCGAAGAGCGCCGGCTGCCCGCCGGTATGGATGAAGAGCACGCGGCTGCCGGCGGCGATGCGCCCCGAGCGCACGTGCGCGATGAGCCCGGCCATCGCCTTGCCGCTGTACACCGGGTCGAGGATCAGCGCCTCCCGCCGCGCCGCCATCGCCATCGCCTCGCGCACCGCGCCGTTGAGCCTGCCGTACCCCGGTGGGTGCACGGCGTCGCACACCTCGACCGCGCCGGCATCGAACGCCTCCGGGCGACCGATCATCGCCGCCAGCTCCGCCGCCAGCTCCGCCACCCGGGCGCCCTGCCGGCCGGCATCGCGGCGCACGCACACGCCGTACACCGGCACCGTCACGCCGAGCGCGCGCAGACCGACCAGGGTGCCGGCGTGGGTGAGCGCGCTGCCCGACGGGCAGACCACCGCGTCGAACGCCATGCCGAGCGCCTCGGCCTGCTCCAGGATCTCCCCGGCGGCCGCGACGTAGCCCAGCCCGCCGAGCGGCGGGTGCCCGGGCGCGGAGTGAATCACGTAGGGCGTGCGGCCCTCCGCCGCGAGAGCGCGGGCGCGCCGCTCCATCGCCGCGTCCGCCGCTCCCTCGTCCTCGCCGACCGGAAACGCATGCAGCGTCGCGCCGAGCACCCGGTCGAGCAGCACGTTGCCGGAAGCGCGGTATAGATCGTCGACGTCCTCCACGCGCTCCTCGAGCTGGATGTCGACGTCCATCCCGAGCCGGCGCGCGCCGGCGGCGGCGATACGGACGAGGTTCGACTGCACCGCGCCGGTGACCAGCACGGTGTCGGCGCCGCGCGCCTGCGCCGCGCCGAGGTGGAACTCGAGCTGGCGCACCTTGTTTCCTCCCATCGCCAGCCCCGTGCAGTCGTCGCGCTTGATCCAGAGCTCGATGCCGAGCGCGGCGCCGAGGTTCAGGGCGGCGTCCAGCGGCGTCGGCGCGTGGCCGAGCCGGGCACGCGGAAACCGGCCGATCCCGGCGAGCGGGCCGGACTCCGCGGCGTCAGATCTTTCCGGACTCATGCGGCGATCGGGCAGGGTGCTCACGCCGTGCAAGATAGAAGATCCGGTGAGATCGGACAAGCTATCGGAGTCGCGAAGGTGTCAAGCAAATGCTTGGTGTGTAATTTCTTAGGTACGTCAGCCGGCCGCCACCTCGAACGCGGTCACGTTGCGCGTGTCGCGGCTGAACTCCACCCCGATCAGGTGGATCGGCTCGTCCCCGCCCCGGTACTTGGCCGCGTAGTCCCGCTCCCGCAACTGCGCCAGCGCAGACCCCGGCGGCGTCAGCTCCACCACCTTGAACTCGAACAGGTACACCTGCCCGCCGGCACGCACCGCCATGTCCAGCCGGCCGTGGCTGCTCGACTCCTCGACCGAGATCTCGTACCCCAGCGCCGCGAAGTACGAATAGAACACGCTCGCGTAGTACCCTTCGTAGTTCGCGATGTCATTGTTGGTGTGCCATTCGTATGGGATGCTCGCGAAGAAGGCATGGAACAGATCTCTCAGGCCTGCGCAATCGACGGCCTCGAGCAGCCGCGCCAGGCGCATGCTGTTCACCGTCTGCCGCGCCGTGTCCTGCACCAGATGGCTCAGCAAATATTCGTTCAAGCTCTGCCGCACCTCCCGGTTCGGATAGCCCAGCCGATACAGCGCCATGCCGCCCAGCGTCTCCTCCCCCGTGATCGTCAGGTAGCCGGTCTGGAACAGCAGCGCCTCCGTGCCGATCCTGCCCACGTCGAACGCCGACAGCAGCTTCGCGGTGCTCACCATCTGGTCCAACGCCACCGATGACACCCGCCGCTCGAACAGCGTGTCCACCAGAAACGCCGGCGTCCCCGGCTCGAACCAGTGCGCGGCGAACTCGCGGCTGTCGAACAGCAGCAGCACGTCGTACGGGTTATACACCTTCTCCGTCCCGCGCCAGCTATAGCCGTTGTACCACTCCCGCACCTGCTCCCGGTCCAGCCCGGCGAGCTCCGGCGCGAACACCGTGTCCAGATCCCGCTCCGTGTAGCCGCAGATCGCCGAGTAGCGCCGATCCAGCGTCAGGTCGGTGAGGTTGTTCAACTGGGAGAAGAGGTTCACCTTCGAGAACTTGCTGATGCCGGTCAGGAACGTGAACCGCACGTGCGCGTCTGAGTCCTTGATCACCCCGTACAGCCCACGCAGGTAATCGCGGTTGGCACGCGCCACCTCCGGCTTCTCCACCAGCGCGTCCAGGATCGGCTTGTCGTACTCGTCCACCAGCACCACCACCCGCTGCCCCGTCTGCCGATGCAGCGCCCGCAGCAGACGGCGCAAGCGCGGCGGCGCGCCGGCCTCCCGCGGCGCGATGCCCGCCGCCTCCTCCAGGTCCTCCAACTGGAACGCCACGTCCTCGTGCAGAGTCTCGGGCTCGGTGAAGCTGCCGCTGCCGAAGCTCAGCCGCACCACCGGATGGCGCTCCGTCCAGTCGTGGCGGTCGTGGATGTGGAGCCCCGCGAACAGCTCCTCGTTGCCCTCGAACAGCTCCTTCAGCGTGTCCAGGAACAGGCTCTTGCCGAACCGCCGCGGCCGCGACAGGAAGTAGTGCTTGCCCTCGTGGAGCAGCCGCTCGATGTAGGCCGTCTTGTCGACGTAGTAGCAGTCCTGCTCGCGCAACTCGCGGAAGGTCTGCATCCCGATCGGCAGCCGGCGCCTGACCATGGCGTATCTTAACACCTGCGTCGCGATCGCGTACGAGCGCGCCCGCCGTCTGCGGGCGTACGCCGCGCCGGTCCGGGGCGGCACGGACTTATCGCACCTCGAACTCCATCTCGAATTCCGAGAGACAGTTATCGAGCCGTTCGGTCTCGCCCGGAACGGGGTCGACGCAGAGTCCGTACTGGTAGTGGCCGGTTTCCGCCGGAGCCGGAGGCGGGGACCAGGATTTCGTGGCCCAGGGATAGAGTTCTCCGATCGCGTCGGTGCGGATTTCGTTCTCCGGTGTGAAAACCGGCGAACCGGTCTCTTCCGAGTCAAGCTCCGCGTCTGTCGTGAGATACCAGTGCAGCGTGGTCGGTGCCGATTTGCGGTCGCCGTAGTTGCCTACGGTCGCGACGAACGGAACAGGGTGTCCGGGCGCAATGCCGTCGCCCGATTGCACGCCTGCCATGCGAGGGGCGAGATTCGGACGGCCGCGTGGATTCGACAGGTAGTATCGCACCCAGGCCGTGCAGTTGTTCCGTCTGTCGGTCTCGTGAAGCGGGGCGTCCACGCACGCCCGATAGAAATGGTTGGCGCGAGGATCCGTCGGCGCGCTCCTCGTCAGCGACTTCTCGCTGCTGCCCGCGGGGACCAGTTCCGCCACGGCAACCGCGCCGTGCCCACGTGCGTATCCGACTTGGTGATGGTCGCGTCCGCCGACCGGTAGTAGCGCAGCATGGTCGCCGGCGCCGCTCCGCCGCCTGCGTTCCTGGCCGTCGCCGACAGCGTGAACCGCGCGCCGGCGGCCGGGCTTTCTTCATCGACGACAGCATCCGTCGCTGCCAGGTCCGCACTCCGGCCGGAAACCGCACTCCTGCAACCGGCGAGCGCAACGCACATGACGGCAGCAACGGCAGCGCAGGAGATGGGCATGATGATCGCCTTCGAGCAGCCTTGCGAGTGCATGATCATGCGCCTAGGAGCGCAGGCTCGGGAATGTCAACAAGCCCATACAAGCAATTATGACACAAATACGCCAATATGGATTATCTTTGCCGATAGTATCCGGCTCGGCAGGACGGTACCGGGTGGCGCGCAAGGTGCTGCAGTTTGCATCACATATGTGCGGCTTATCCCCCGCGTGGTGTGCACCCACTCCTTGGAACAGAAGGTTCTGAAGGTTCACCAGAAACGACCGCTCATAGGACATCCGTCCCATTCGGTGTTTGGCAACGACCCGGCGCCATTCACGTGCCGGGCAGGGAGTTGCCGTGTGAAGTGGGAGGAAGCGAGCGGAGGCCAGAAGGCAGCCACCATCGGCTGCTTGGGCACGTTGCTCGTCCTGTTCGTGGTGGTGTTGTTCACGTGCACCGGCGGCAGCAGCGGCACGTCGACCGATCCGAGAGCGAAGGCGTGCCGTGCATATCGGGCTGGAGCGGACAGCATCTTGCGTTCACCAGGGCGGTCAAGCGTCAGTTGGTGGTTCCCGATTCGTTCAAGCACGTCGAGTCGGTCGAGGATGGACAGGTTTGCCCCGCCATAGTAGTTTCGGGCCGGAGCTGCTATGACGGAGCGGACGCCGAGGCACACCAATGGACGGTGAGACGAAGGCGTACCTCGACGACATGAAGGCCGACCTGAAGGGCGAGCTGTCCACGCTGAGGGCCGACATGGACCGGCGGTTCGACGATATGGACCGGCGGTTCGATCAAGTGATGGACTTGGTCCAGGCGATGGCGACGGGGACCGCGCAGCGATTCGATTCCGTCGAGAAGCGGCTTGACACGATCGAACGCCGGATCGCGGGGCAGGCGGCGCCGGTTCGATGAGCGGTCAGAGTAAGAAGCGCCGGCGATCACCGGTCGCGCTGTTGAAGCGTCCGGTCGGTCGGCCGCCGAAGCCGATGCCGCCGAAGATCCCCGACGATCCTGAGAACATCGTGCGCATCCTCATGCGCACGCCGCCGCCAGCCGAGTTCACGACGAAGAGTGGCTCCGACGACGATGACTCGTGACCCGCTGTCCCCGTTGCATGCCGCTGACGCCTACCGAGGGCCGTCGGCTCGGTGACAAGGCTTACCGTATTCCGCCGCCGGCGGTGACCCGCGCCGCTGCCAGCGTTCACTCACGTATATAATCCCCTCCTTTTTCTTCGCGGTTCAAGTCGACGGGCTCGCTTTCCCACGTGGCTATCGTGGCCGAGAAGCCGCCTGTGTCAATGACGAGATCTCCATATTCCGAGGACGGAGTGCGGCAAGATGCCACCGATCTTCGCGCGCTCTCGCGCTCTGTCCCTCGCATGAGGGAACCGGTAATGCCTCGACCATGTGTTCACGGTGCGGCTGCGCGGCGTTGACTCTCAGCGCGATCCTGGACGAGTACGACAAGCCGATCCTGGACCCGCTGGTGGAGACGCCGGAGGTGGCGCGCGCCAACCGCGATTACCTGCGCGCGTGTTCTACTCGTACTTCGCGGCACTGGGTTACGAGATCGCCGTCGAGGAGTCGAGCAACCACGGCCGCCTGGACATGGCCCTGCGCACCGGCGGGCACCCGATGAGCCGGCTTGGAGAGCTCGCCAGCCATGACTCGGCGGCTACCAGCGCACGGTGCCGGTCAGGCGGAGCTCGTGCTCGGGCAGGGCGCCCGCGCTCTGGCTGCGGTCGGCCTCCAGGCCGAGGCTGAACGACCCGATGTCGAGGCGGCCACCGAGCCGGTAGGTGTTGTCGCCGCCGTCCCCGAGCGTGACCCCGGCGTACGGTGTCAGCAGACCACCGCCTCCAAGCGCGTCGATCCCGTAGCCCAGCTCGGCTTCGAGCCGGCCGGGCGGGCCCGCGGCGTCATCCGCCGCGGCACCACCGGTCGGGCGCGCCACTCCCTGCGACCAGAGCCGCTTCACGCCGCTCGCGACGGCTCCCCATGAGGTGTTCAGGCCGACCGACAGGCCCCGGCCTTGCGATCCCGGGGCGATCCGAATCGAGCCTCCGGCGCCCCATTCCTCGTAGTCGCGGTCCTCATGCGAGAGCAGCAGCCGGCCGTTCGCCTGCACGGTCAGCCCCCATTCCGAGTACGAGTAGCGCAGACCGCCACCCACCTCCAGACCGAGTCCCACCTCCGCGTCACCGCCGTCGTAGCGCCCGCCTACCTGCAGCGAGGGCGTCAGCACTCCGCCCGGCCCGCGCAGCACATCGACCGACCCGTCCAGCACCAGCCGCACCCGCTGTACATCCGCGGCCGCCGCCGGCAACTCGTCCGCAGCCTGCGAGGCTATCCGCAGCAGAAACCCGTCCGACTTCATCGCCAGGGAGAGGCCGCCGTTCTGCTCCGGCGACAGCAGCACGCCGCGCGCCGCGAACGCACCCATCGTCATCGAGATGCCGGTCTCGACATCCCTCGCGTCCTCGTCGAGCGACATCCTGCCCACGCCATAGCCCGCCAGCGCCCAGGCCGCCAGCCGGTCGCTCACCTCCACGCGCACGTAGGGGTGCGCGCTCAGGAGCCAGCTTCCCACGTCTCCGGTACGGTCGCGCGCCGCGCCCGTGCCGCGCACGGTGAAGTCGCCGCCGCCGCCGCTGTACGCCGCGGACAGCCCCGCCAGCATCCGGCCCCACTCGTAGTCGGCGCCCACCACGCCGCCGGCAACGGTGCCGCCGACGGACAGCTCGCCTTCCTTGCCGGTGAAGCGCGTCGCTCCGCCGCCTGCGAGCCCTGCCCGGCTCCCTCCGCCAACCGCCCGCCGACGGCGTCCATCACCTGGGTCGCCACCGTCCGCCCGAAGCGCGCGAGCCACGCCTGCGCCACCGACGCGTCGTCGTCCTCGATCGTGCCCGTGGCGGTGCCGTCCGCCAGCGTGGCGTGGGCCGGATCGCTCAGCACCATGGTGAACGTCTCGTCCATCTCGTCGAGCGTATCGTCCAGGACCGCGACGCGGATCTTCCCGACGGTCTGCCCCGGCTCCAGGGCGAGGATTCCCACCTCCCCCTCGTAATCCTGGTCCGCCAGCGCCGTGCCGTCCTCGGAGACGCAGGCCACCGTCACCCGATGGCCGCTGGCCGCCGCCATCCGCACCGTGAACTCGATCTCGCCCGCGCTCTCCAGCACGCGCGCGTCGGCAATGGTGAGCGCCGGGGCCGCGTCGTTGTCGCTGATCGTCACGGTCGCGCTCGCGGGATCCATCGTCACGTAGCCGCCGCCGGCGACGATTGCCGCGGTCACCGCGCCGTCGGGTTCATCGATGGTGTCGTCCTCGGTCGCCACGACCAGCGTCGCCGTGCGCACGTTCGCCTCGAAGCTCACGCGAACCGGCACTGCGCCGGCGATGACGCTGCCGGTTTCGGTCACCTCGACCGTTACCGTCAGCGGCTCCGTGGCGTGGCCGGTGCGGGTCACCGTGAACCTCGCGGCCTGGCCCTCTTGCACCGCCGCAGCGTCCGCCGCGATGCTCACCGCCGGCTCGTCGTCGTCCAGGATCGTCCCCGTGGCGGCGAGCGTGGCACCGCCGCCCGCCAGCGTCGCGTGCCGGGCGCCGCTCAGCCGCATCCGGAACGTCTCGTCGACCTCATCCAGCGCGTCGTCGACGATCGGCACCGCAATCGTCCGCGTAAGCGCCCCGCCCGGCCGGAACGTCAGCGCGCCCGTCGTCCCGGTGTAGTCGGTGCCCTCGGTGGCCGTGCCGGATACGGTTGCGTAGTCCACCGTCACCAGCCGGCCGCTGGCCGCCGCCAACTGAACCGTGAACGCCATCTGCCCCGCACTCTCCACCGCACGCACATCGGCGATGGTCAAGGCCGGCGGATCTTCGTCCGGCGGGTCGTCTTCCGGTGGATCATCTTCCGGCGGATCGCCGTCCGTCCCGTCGTCGGTGATGCTCACCGCCACCGGCTGCGCGGGCAATTGGTCGTAGTCCCCGCCGCTCACCGCGTGCTCCAGCTCCAGGCGCGTGGCGCTCGCGTCCGCGTGCGCCGTTACGTCGACGGTCTGCGGTATCTGCCACGTCGCCGGCGTGAACGTCAGCGTGGCAGGCTCGAACGTGAGATCGAAGATGCGGTCCGGCGGCACGATCACCTGGACCATCGCGGTCGCGGTCGGCTCGCTGCTCAGGCGCAGGGTGTAGCTCTTGCGCTCGCCCGGACGCAGATGCAGGTCCGTCGGCTGCACCGTCACCCCACGCTCGTCGTCGTCGCCGAGTGTCAGCGTCGCCGCGGTGACGCCGCTCACCACCAGCGTCTCGTCCGCCTCGTCCACGGCGTCGTCCACCGGGGTCAGCGTGAAGCTCGCCGTGGCGGTCGCTTGCCCCGCTGCGATCGTCAGCGTGACCGGTGCCACCGCCGCGAAGTCGGCGCCTGCCGTCGCCGTATCGCCCGTTACCGACACCGTTACCTCGGTGGGTGCGGCCCGGGCGTCTCCGCTCAGCTTTGCCGTCACCGTGATCGCGGTGGCGCCGGCGCCTTCCGGAACCGTGCCGGGATCGAGCTCCAGCGCGATCTGCGTCGTCGCCGGCTGATCGTCGTCGGTCACCGTCACGTTGACGGTGTCCCCGGCTACGTCCACGTAGTCGCCGCCGTTCGCCTCGTGCGTGATCGTGGCCGAGCCCGCGGTCGCGTCCGTGTCCTGGCTGCCGGTCACCGTCACCGTCTGTGCCGTGCTCCAGTTCTCCGTCGTGAAGCTCAGCGTCTGCGCGTCTACCGTCGCGTCGCCGCTGGCCGTCACCGTCACGTCCACCCTGTCCGTCGGCTGTGAGTCCAGCACCACCTCGTACGTTGCCGTGCCGGCTTCCCGCACCGTCAGCGCCGTCGGGCTCACCCTCACCCCGCGCTCGTCGTCGTCGGTAATCGTCAGCGTCAGGCCGCCCGACGGGTTCACCGTCAGACCGGTCACCGCGCCGCTCACCGTCACCGTCTCGTCGCTCTCGTCCACGTCATCGTTTACCGGCGCCAACGTGAAGGTTCCCGTGCCGCTCGCGTCGCCCGCCGCGATCGTCACCGTGAAGGCGCTCACCTCGCTGAAGTCCTCGCCCGCCGTCGCCGTGCCGCCCGCAACCGATACCGTCACTGCCGTCGCCGTGCCGAGCGTCGCGCCGTCCAGCGTCGCGGTGACCTCCATCTGTTCCCCGCTGGAGTCTTCCGCTACCTCTGTGTCGTTCACGCTCAGCGTCACCACCGTCGATGCCGTGTCGTCGTCGGTCACCGTCACGTTCACCCGGTCTCCGGCTACCTTCTGGTAGTCGCCGCCGGTCGCCTCGTGCGTGATCGTCGCCGAGCCCACCGCCGCGTCCGTGTCCTGGCTGCCGGTCACCGTCACCGTCTGCGCCGTGCTCCAGTTCGTGGTCGTGAAGCTCAGCGTCCCCTGGTCCACCGTCGCGTCGCCGCTGGCCGTCACGGTCACGTCCACCCCGTCCGTCGGCTGTGAGGTCAGCTCCACCTCGTACGTTGCCGTGCCGCCTTCCAGCACCGTCAGCGCCGTCGGGCTCACCCTCACCCCGCGCTCGTCGTTGTCGGTGACCGCCACCTGCGCCGTGGCGGACGCGCCCACCGTGTAGCCGGTGCCCGACTGCACCGTCGCCGTCACCGTGCCGCCGGCTTCCGCCACCGCGTCGTCGTCCGTGGCCACGCTCAGCGCCGCTTCAGCGACGCCGTCCGTGAACGACACTTGCCGCTCGCCGGTTGATTCCCCGGCCGCCAGCACCGTGCCGGTCGCATTCACTGCCACGGCCACCGTCTGCGCGCCGCTCAGGTCGCCGCTCCGGGTCAGCGTGAACGACGCCGCCGTGCCTTCCACCACCGTCGCCGCGTCGGCAGCCACCGTCACCGCCGGCGCCACGTCGGTCAGGGTGACGCTCAGGTTCGCCCTCACCGCGTTGTCGTCCCCGTCGCTCACCTCCACGGTCACCGCGTACACCCCGTCGGCGTTCGCGTCGTCCGGGTTCTCGTAGTCCTTGGCCGCCTTGAAGGTCAGCACGCCGGCTTCCGTCAGTGCAAAGTGCGCGGCGTCCGCACCGCACGCCGTGCCCTCCGGGATCGACCACGTCAGATCCTCCGGCGCTTGCTCGTCGTCGGTCGCCGTCAACTGCGCGACCGCGGTCTGCCCTTCGGCCGCCTCCTGCGCCCGCCCGCTGGTGATCCTCGGCGCCGCCTCGTCGTCCTCCAGGTTGCTCGGGTCCAGGTCCGGGTCGATGAGCGGCGTCAGCGGGTCGTCGTCGGTCAGAGTCATCTCCGCCTTGGTGACGGTGAAGCCGGTGGCGGCGCCGGTCACGTCGATTGTCTCGTCGCCCTCGGACACGCTGTCCTGGGTCGGCGTCAGCATGAACGTCCCGGTTCCGGTGGTCTGGGTCGCGGCGATGGTCAACGTGAAGTCGTCCACCGCCGTGTAGTCCGTGCCGGACGTGGCGCTGCCGCCGCCCACGCTCACCGTTACCTCGGTCGCCTCGGCGCGGGTGCCGGCGTCCCAAGCGGCCGTCACCGTGACCTCGGTGGCAGCGTCGCTTTCCGCGAGCGCGTCAGGCTGCACGGTCAGCGTCAGCCCGCTGGCGTCGTCGTCGGTGACCGCCACCTGCGCCGTGGCGGACGCGCCCACCGTGTAGCCGGTGCCCGACTGCACCGTCGCCGTCACCGTGCCGCCCGCTTCCGCCACCGTGTCGTCGTCCGTGGCCACGCTCAGTGCCGCTTCAGTCGCGCCGTCCGTGAACGACACCTGCCGCTCGCCCGCCTCTCCCGTGGCCAGCACGCTGCCGGTCTGGCTCACTGCCACGGCCACGGTCTGCGCGCCGCTCAGGTCGCCGCTCCGGGTCAGCGTGAACGCCGCCGCCGTGCCTTCCTCCACCGTCGCCGCCACCGGTGCGATGCTCACCACGAGCACCACGTCGGTGAGGGTCACGGTCCGGGGCGCTCGCGCCGCGTTGACGCCGTCGCTCACCTGCACGGTCACCGCGTACACCCGGTCGCCGTCCGCGTCGTCCGGGTTCTCGTAGTCCTTGGCCGCCTTGAAGGCCAGCACTCCCGCTCTCGTCAGCTTGAAGTGCGCGCGGTCCGCGCCGCCGGCCGTGCCCGGCGGGATCGTCCACGCCAGCTCGGCCGCCGTGTGGTCCTGGTCGGTCGCCGTCAGCGTGGCGACCGCGGTCTGCCCCTCGGCCACATCGAACGCCGACCCGCTGCCGACCACCGGTGTCCCGTCGTCGTCCGCGTGCCGCCGCCGCCAAACGTCGCGTTCAGCGGCGTCGCCTCGTCGCTCGGCGCGCTCAGCTCCACGGTGAAGCTCTCGTCCGTTTCGTCCAGCTCGTCGTCCAGCACCGTCACCGCGATCGTCTTGACCGTCTCGCCCGGCGCGAACGCCAGCGTCCCGCTCGCCCCCGTGTAGTCCGCGCCCGCCGTCGCCGTGCCGTCCGCGGTCGCGTACGCCACCGTCACCGTCTGCTGGCTCGCCGCGCTCAGCGTCACCGCGAACGCGAACTGCCCGGCGTCCTCACCGCCGCCCACGCCGGCGATCGTCAGCACCGGCAGCACGCCGCCCTGCGTGGCCGCCCACGGCACCCGCAACGTCGCCGCCGAGCTGGTTCCGCCCAGGCTCGCCGTCGCGCTGCTAGCCACGCCGCTCGCGTCCACGTCCGCCTGCACCGTCGTGTAGCTGCCCGAACAGCTCGTCGCGTCCCCCGGCGCCAGGCCGCTCGGCGACACCTGGTCGCAGGTGACTCCGCTCACCGTGTCGTCCGTGATCGTCACCGTTCCACTCAGCGTCACGGTCCCGCTGTTGGTCACCTCGTAGCCGTAGGTGATGGTGTCGCCCACGGCGGTGAAGCTCTCCACATCCGCGCTCAGCGCCAGCGTCAGCGCCCGCTCCTGCGCCACCGCCGTGGTCACCCGCTTGGTCACCGCGGTCAGCCCGGTCGCCGTCGCGGTGGCCGTGTTCACCACCTCGCCCGCGTCCACGTCCGCCTGCGTCACCGTGTAGGTGCCGCTCAGCTCGCAGGCCGCGTCCACCGCCAGCGTCGCGCACCGATTGCCGCCGCTGCTCACCAGCAGGTCGCTCACCGCCACCCCGCTCAGCGTCAGGTTGCCGCTGTTGGTCGCCGTCGCCGTGTAGGTCAGCACGTCCCCCAGCGTCACGTCGCCGGAGCCGTCCTTGTCCTCGTGCGCGACGGTCAGCTCCAGCGTCAGCTCCCGCGCCGCGGTCTCGTCGTCGTCCACCGCCACGATCACGTCCGCCGCTGTCACCTTGTTGGCGCCGTAGTCGCCGCCGCTCACGGCGTGCTCGATGGTCGCCGCGTCGTCCGCCGCGTCAGTGTCGTGGCCGCCGCGCACCGTCACCGATTGCGCCGTGTTCCAGTTCCCGGTCGTGAACGTCAGCGTTGCCGGCGACACCGTCACGTCCGGGTCCGAGTCCGCGGTCCCCGCCACGCCCACCGTCACGGTATCCGTGGGCTGGGACTGCAGCACCACGGTGTAGGTCGCGCTGCCCCCTTCGGCGATGTCCAGTGCCGTCTTCGATACCGTCACCCCGCGCGTGTCGTCGTCGCCGATCGTCACCGTGGCCGCGGCCGGCGCCCCGACCAGGTAGCCGGCGCCTGCCTGCAGCGTCGCGGTGACCGCGCCGTCCGCTTGGTCCAGGTCGTCCGCGGCGGGGGCGACGCCGAGCAGCACGCTCGCCGCGCCGTCGCCGAACGCCACCGTGCGGGAGCCGGCGCTCTCGGTGGCCGCGAGCACCGCGCCGTCGGTGGTCACCGCCGCCGCCACCGCCAGCGCCCCCGACAGGTCATTCGCGCGGGTGACCGTGAACTGCGCCGCCGCGCCCTCCGCGACGACCGCCGCCACCGGCGCGATGCTCACCACGGGCAGCACGTCGGTGAGGGTCACGGTCCGGTACGCTCGCGCCGCGTTGACGCCGTCGCCCACCTGCACGGTCAGCTCGTACACCCGGTCGCCGTCGGCGTCGTCCGGGTTCTCGTAGTCCTTGGCGCCGGTGAACGCCAGCACGCCCCCCGCTCTCAGCTTGAAGTGCGCACGGTCCGCGCCGCCGGCCGTGCCCGGCGGGATCGTCCACCTCAGCTCCGCCGCCGTGTGGTCCTGGTCGGTCGCCGTCAGCGTGGCGACCGCGGTCTGCCCTTCGGCCACCTCGAACGCGGTTGCGCCGGTCACCACCGGCGTCGCGTCGTCGTCGGTCAGGGTCACGGTCGCCTCCTGCACCGTGCCCGCGGTCACTCCGGCAGGCAGCTCCCCGAAGCCGAGCACGAGGCTCTCGCCGCCGTCGTCCACCGCGTCGTCGGTGGCGGTGATGGTGAAGGCCGCCTCCTGCACGCCGGCGGCGAAGGTCACGCTCGGGCCGGGCGGCAGGCCGGCGTAGTCGTCGGCGCTCGCACCGCCCTGGTGCGCGGCGGTCAGCGGCAGCACCAGCGTGCGCTCGGGATCGGCGCTCAGCCGCACCGTGACCGCCGCCGCGGCGCCGCCCTCGGCCGCCGTGTAGTCCGCCGCCCCGAACGCCACCGTGACCGCCGGATCATCGTCGTCGGCGATGGTCCCGGTGGCCGTCGCCGCGGCGTCGGTCAGGGTCACGCGCAGCGGCGTGTCCGGGTCCGCCGGGGCGCTCAGCGTCACCGTGAAGGTCTCTTCCTCTTCCTCGTCGGCGGCGTCGTCGAGGAGCGCCACGGCGATCTTGCGCGGCGCCCCATCGGTGGCGGGAAAGGTGAGCGTCCCGCGCACCGCCGTGTAGTCCTGCCCGGGGTCGCGGTGCCGTCGAGGCTCGCGTAGTCGACGATCACCGGCTGGCTGCTGGCGGTGCTCAGCGTCACGGTGAACACCATCTCGCCGGCGGACTCCGCCGCGCGCTCGCCCGCGATCGCCAGCGCCGGCGCCGTGGTCTCGACGATGGTCACCACCACGGCCGCCGCCCGCACCCGGTGGGCGCCGTAGTCGGCGCCGCTCACCGTGTGGCGCAGCGTCGCCGGCGCCGGGGCGAGCGCGTCGTCGTCCGCGGCCGCGGTCACCGTCACCGTCTGCGCCGTGTCCCAGTCGTCGGCCGTGAAGGTCAGACCGGTCGGGTCTGCCGCCAGGCCGGTGCCCGGCGGCACGATCACGGCGACCGTCACGTCCGCCGTCGGCTGCGAGGTCAGCACCACCGTGTAGGATCCGGCGGCGCCCTCGTCGATCCGCAGCGCCGTCTCCGACACCGTCACCCCGCGCGCGTCGTCGTCGGTGATGGTCAGCGCCGCGCCGGCCACCGTCAGCCCGGAGCCGCCCGCCGTGCCGCGCACCGTCACCGTCTCGTCGGCCTCGTCGACGGCGTCGTCCACCGGCTTCAGCCTGAACTCCGCCCGGCCGATCTCGTCGCCGGCGGCGATGGTGAGCGGGAAGTCGGACACCGCCGCGAAGTCGGCCGCCCCGGCCGTGCCGGCCGCCACCGCCACCGTCACCGCCGTCGCCACCGTGCGCGGCGCCGCGTTCAGGGTCGCGGTCACGGTCACCGCCCGTCCCGCCGTGCCCACGCCCTCGGCCACGCTCGCCGGCGCCACCGCCAGCGCCACCGAGGTGGAGGCGGTCTCGTCGTCGAGCACCGTGACCGCGACCGACGCCACGGCCAGGTTCGCGTAGTCGCCGCCGGTGAGGCGATGGGTGATGGTGGCCTCGTCGCTCACCGCGTCCGCGTCCTGCCGCGCGCTCACCGTCACCGTCTGCGCGGTCGCTCAGTCGACGTCGGTGAAGCGCAGGATCGTGGGCTCGAACGTCACGTCCGCGTCGGAGCCGTCTGCCGCCGCGAGCTGCACCCTCACCGTCGCGGTCGGCTGCGAGGTCAGCTTCATCGTGTAGTTGCCGCGGTCGCCTTCGAGGAACGCCAGCGCGGCTGCCGACAGCTTCACGCCGCGCTTGTCGTCGTCGACGATGGTGCCGGTCGCGGCGGCGGCAGCCAGCTCCGCGTGCTCGGGGTCGCTCAGCGTCACCGTGAAGGTCTCGTCCTGCTCGTCGACCCGATCGCCGGTGATCGGCACGCTGACGGTGCGGCGCAGCGTCTCGCCGGGCCGGAACGTCACGCTGCCGGCCCGCGCCGTGTAGTCCCTGCCGGCCCGCGCCGTGCCGTCGGCGGTCGACCACCCCACCGTCACCGTGTCGCTGCTGGCCACGCTCATGCGGATGGTGAAGGTCAGGCTGCCGGCGGCCTCGCCGGCGCGCGCGTCCGCCACCAGGCCGAGCGCCGGGGTGTCGGTCTCGGCGATCCGCACCGCCACGCCGGCGGCGTCGGCGCCGGCGTAGTCGCCGCCGACGCCGACGACGGTGTGCCCGATGGTCACCGCGGCGGGCACCACCGCGTCGTCGTCGTCCGCCGCGGTGACCGTGACCGTCTGTGCCGTCCGCCAGTTGCCGGCGGTGAAGGTGAGCGTGGTCGGGTCCAGCGACACCGCGGTGGCGGACGACAGCGCCGCCGTCACGATCACGTCCGCGGTCGGCTGCGAGGTCAGCGCCACCGTGTACCACCCGCTGGCGCCCTCGTCGATCGCCAGCGCCGTCTCCGACACCCTCACCGCGCGCGCGTCGTCGTCGGCCAGCGTCACGGTGACGCCGCTCGGGCTGCCGGGCGCCACCCCGGCGGGCAGGGTCCCGAAGCCGAGCGCGACGCGCTCGTCGTCCTCGTCGACGGCGTCGTCGGTGGCGGTCACGGTGAAGGCGGCGGCGGTCCGGCCGGCGCTGAAGGTCACCCTCACCGGCACCCCGGCGTAGTCCTCCGCCGTCACGCCGGCCGCCGGCGCCCGCGTCAGCGGCACGGCCACGGTGCGCTCCGGATCGGCGCTGAGCGCGACCCGCACGATGGCCGCGGCGCCGCCCTCGGTGGCGGTGACGCGCTCGCTCGCGAACGCCACGGTCACCGCCGGATCATCGTCGTCGACGATGGTGCCGGTGGCCGCCAGCGTGGCGCCGCCGCCGGCCAGCGTCGCCTGCAGCGCGCCGCGCAAGGTCACCGTGAGGGTCTCTTCCTCTTCCTCGTCGGCGGCGTCGTCGGTGATCGGCACGCGGATCTGCTGCGCCGCCGCCGCGCCGGCGACGAACGTCAGGGTGCCGCTCACGGCCTGGTAGTCCTGCCCGGCCAGCGCGCCGGCGGCGCCGCTGCCGTCGGCGGTGGCGTAGTCGACGGTGACCCGCTCGCTGCTGGCCAGGCTCGACGTGACCACGAACACCAGGACGCCGGCGTCCTCGGCGGCGCGCGCGGCGGCCAGCCTCAACTCCGGCCGGTCGTTCTCGAGGATGCGCACCGCCACCTCCGCCGCGGTCACCGCGCCGGCGCCGTAGTCGGCGCCGGTCACCGCGTGCGTCACGCGCAGCTCCTCGGCGAGCGCGTCGTCGTCCTCGGCGACGCTCACCGTGACCGTCTGCGGCGTGCTCCAGTCGGCGGCCGTGAAGGTCAGCGCCGCCGGCTCCAGCGACCCGTCGGTGTCCCCCGGAATCGTCGCCTGCACCGTCACGGCGCCGGTCGGCTGCGAGATCAGCACCACCGTGTACGAGCCGCTCGCGCCCTCGTCGATCGCCAGCGCCGTCTCCGACACCGTCACCCCGCGCACGTCGTCGTCGACGATGGTCCCGGTCGCCTCCAGCTTGCTCCCGCCGCCGGCCAGCGTCGCGTGCCGCGCGCCGCTCAGCGTCACCGTGAAGGTCTCCTCCGCCGCCTCGTCCACCGCGTCGAGGACGGTCCGCACGTGGATCCTCTGCAACCGGGTGCCGCCTGCAGGGAACGTCAGCATGCCGCTCACGGCCCGGTAGTCCTGCCCGTCCTTCGCGCCGTCGGCGCCGCTGCCGTCGACGGTCCGGTAGTCGACGGTCACCTGCTGACTGCTGGCCAGGCTCAGCGTCACCGCGAACACCAGCTCGCCGGCACCCTCGTCCGCACGCGCGGCGGCCAGATCCAGCGTCGGCGCGTCGTTCTCGGCGATCCGCACCTGCACCGGGTCGGCGGACAGGCCGGCGTAGTCGCCGCCGCTTACCGTGTGGGTCAAGGTCACCGGGGCGTCCGGCAGCGCGTCGTCGTCCTCCGCCGCGCGCACCGTCACCGTCTGCGCCGCGGCCCAGGCGCCGGCGGCGAAGGCCAGCGTGCGGCTCGCCGCCGGCACGCTCACGTCGCCCGTCCAGCCCGCCACCGTCACCGTCACGTCGTCGGTCGGCTGCGAGCGCAGCGCCACCGTGTAGGTCGCGCGGCCGCCTTCCGGGACCTCCAGCGTGGTCGGCGTCACCCTCACCCCGCGCCCGTCGTCGTCGGCGATGGTCGCGGTGGCCGCCCGCGTGGCGCCGCCGCCGGCCAGCGTGGCGTGCGCGGCGCCGTGCAGGGTCACCGTGAAGGTCTCGTCCCCCTCGGCGACCGCGTCGTCGATGAGCGGCACGCGGATCTCCTGCGCCGCGCTGCTGCCGGCGGGGAACGCCAGCGTCCCGGTCCGCTGCTGATAGTCCTGCCCGGCCACCGCGGCGGCGGTGCCGGTCCCGTCCGCGGTGCGGTAGCCGACCGACACCTCGCGGCTGCTGGCCGTGCTCAGCGTCACGGTGAGCACCAGCACGCCGGCGTCCTCGTCCGCACGCACGTCGTCCAGCGCCAGCACCGGCGCGTCGTTGTCGAGGATCCGCACCGTCACCGGGTCGGCGGACAGGCCGGCGTAGTCGCCGCCGCTCACCGTGTGGGTCAGGGTCACCGGCGCGTCCGCCAGCGCGTCGGCGTCCTCCGCCGCGTTCACCGTCACCGTCTGCGCCGCGGCCCAGGCGCCGGCGGCGAAGCGCAGCGTGCGGCTCGCCGCGGCCACACTCACGTCGCCCGCCGCTCCGGCCACCGTCACCCTCACGGCGTCGGTCGGCCGCGAGCGCAGCGCCACCGTGTAAATGCTGCTGCCGCCCTCGTCGAGCTCCAGCAGCGTCTCCGAAACCGTCACCCCGCGCGCGTCGTCGTCGGTGATGGTGCCGGTGGCAGCCTGCGCGCCGTTCGCCAGCGCCGCGCCCACGGGGTCGCGCAGGGTCACCGTGAAGGTCTCCGCGTCCGCCTCGTCGAGCGCGTCGTCGGTCACCGGCACCGCGATCACCGCGCTGCGCGCGCCGGCTTCGATGGTCAGCGTGGCGTCCGCCGCCGCCGCCGTATAGTCCTCGCCGGCTTGCGCGCTGACGTCCGCGGTCGCGTAGCCGACCGTCACCTCGCTGCTCACCGGCGCCGACAGCAGCACCTCAAACAGCACCGTGCCGGCGGACTCGGCAGCCGCCGCGCCGGCGATGCGCAGCGTCGGGGCGGCGGCGGTCACCGTCACCCTCTGCGCGCGGTCCCAGGTGGCGACGGCGAAGGTCAGCTCCGCGGGTGTCGTCGTCGGTGATGGTGATGGTGATCTGCCGGCCGCCCTCCGGACCCATCGTGAATCCCTCGGCGGCGCCGGTGAGGAGCAGGGTCTCGTCCTCCTCGTCCAGGTCGTCGCCGGTCACGCTCAGCGTGACGGTGGCCGCGCCGCTCAGCGCCGCGCCGGGAATGGTGAGCTGGAACGGCGCCGGCGCCGTGAGTCGGTGCCCGCGGTCGCCGTGCCGCCGGCGATCTCCAGGTCGACGGTCACCGGGTCCTGCTGCGCGCCCTTGTTGAAGGTGCCGGTCACGGTGAAGGCGACGTCGCCGCCGGCTTCCGGCAGCGGATTCGGCGCCACGGTGAGAATCATCCGGCCCGAGGCCGCGTCGTCGTCGCGAATCACCACCCGCGGCGACGCCTCGCTCGTGCTCAGGTCGGCTCCCTGCGGGTCGCTCACCGTGAACCGGAACTCCTCCCGGTTCTCATGGAGGGCGTCGGAGAGAATCGGAATCCGCACCGCCTTGCGCGACTCGCCGGGCTCGAACGTCAGCCGCCCCGCGGTGCGTTCGTAGTCCTTTCCGGCCACCGCCGGCGGCCACGGGTCGACCGCGTCCGCCGCCGCCCCGTCGGCGGTGGCATAGCTCACCTGCACGCGCCGCCCGCTGACCACGCCGAGCGTCAGGTAGTACTCCACGTACCGGTTGGTGTCTTCCTCCGGCTGGGCCGGCACCGGCCCTTCGACGGCGATCGTGGCGTGCGGGTCGTCGTCGCGGATGGCGACCGTGCCGCGCTCGAGCCGCCGAAGAGAGACGAGAGGATGCGCGTCGCGCTCGCACGCAGGCGAAGCGCATAGCCGAGCCGGTCGTCCGCGATCACCTGCTGGAGATGGCCGACAGTCTGGACCAGCAGGCTGACGAGCTGCTCCACGCGGCGCGCCGCAGATGATCGGAACAGAATACGGTAGACCGACGCCGCTACGCCGGCCACCGCCCCGGCAGCCGCTACGGGCCGAAGGAGCGCGGCGTGACCGGATCACGAACAGCCCCTGCCGGGCCGCATACGTTGCCGACGATTCGTCTTGCGGGATATACGGTGTCGAACATAGGCTCGGATGGCCTAGCCGCTCCCATTCGCCAGCCTCTCGACCATCCTCACCAGCTCAGCGGCCTTCCCGGCGCTGGTAGTCCGCCTCGTCGTCAGCGGCGTCGACTGGTGCTCCAGCAGCACGTACAGCCACGCCGGTGCGCCGCCGCCCTTGCGCTCGATCGCGTACAGCAGGTCCGATTCGCTGTCGCGCAGGCGGTCGTCGATGAAACTGACCGACTGCTCCTGAATACTCGACCACAGCAATTCACGGCTCACCGCCTCCGGCAGGTGGACCCGGAACAGGCCGGCCGCCTCGGCTTTCTCGCCGAACACGGAACGGAACAGGTGATCGTGCGGCTTGGACACCTCGCCGGCCATGTCTCGGCGGCCACCGTATTGACGGGCTGGCGATGCCGGACGCATCGTACTCCGGCGCGAAGCGGATGTGCGGCCTGCGGTCAGCCGGCGGCCACCTCGAACGCGGTCACGTTGCGGGTGTCGCGGCTGAACTCCACCCCGATGAGGTGGATCGGTTGCCCCTCGCCCCGGTACTTGGCCGCGTAGTCCCGCTCCTGCAACTGCGCCAGCGCAGACCCGGGCGGCGTCAGATCCACCACCTTGAACTCGAACAGGTACACCTGCCCGCCGGCACGCACCGCCATGTCCAGCCGCCCGTGGCTGCTCGACTCCTCGACCGTCGACTCCTCGACCGTGATCTCGTAGCCCAGCGCCGCGAAGTACGAATAGAACACGCTCGCGTAGAAGCCTTCATAGTCCGCGATGTCATTGTTCGTCCGCCGACACCGTCGGGCGGCATGCCTCTGGTACGGGATGCTCGCGAAGAAGGCATGGAACAGGTCTCTCAGGCCTTCGCAATCGACCGTTTCCAGCAGACGCGCCAGGCGGATGCTGTTCGCCATCTGCCGCTCCGCGTCCTGCACCAGATGACGCAGCAGATGCTCGTTCAGGCTCTGCCGCACCTCCCGGTTCGGATAGCCCAGCCGGTACAGCGCCATGCCGCCCAGCGTCTCCTCTCCGGTGATGGTCAGGTAGCCGGTCTGGAACAGCAGCGCCTCCGTGCCGATGTGGTGCACGTCGAACGCCGACAGCAGCTTCGCGGTGCTCACCATCTGGTCCAGCGAAACCGTCGACACCCGCCGCTCGAACAGCGTGTCCACCAGGAACGCCAGCGTCCCCGTCTCGAACCAGTGTGCGGCGAACTCGCCGCTGTCGAACAGCAGCAGCAGGTCGTACGGGTTGTACACCTTCTCCGCGCCGCGCCAGCGGTAGCCGTTGTACCACTCCCGCACCTGCTCCCGGTCCAGCCCGGCCAGCTCCGGCGCGAACACCGTCTCCAGGTCCCGCTCCGTAAATCCGCAGATCGACGAATAGACCGGATCCAGCGTCAGGTCAGTGAGGTTATTCAACTGGGAAAAGACGTTCGCCTTCGAGAACGTGCTGATGCCGGTCAGGAACGTGAACTGCACGTGCACGTCCGAGTCCTTGATCACCCCGTACAATCCGAGCAGGTAGTCGCGGTTGGCGCGCGCGATCTCCGGCTTCTCCACCAGCGCGTCCAGGATCGGCTTGTCGTACTCGTCCACCAGCACTGCCACCCGCTGCCCCGTCTGCCGATGCAGCGCCCGCAGCAGACGGCGCAAGCGCGGCGGCGCGCCGGCCTCCCGCGGCGCGATGCCCGCCGCCTCCTCCAGGTCCTCCAACTGGAACGCCACGTCCTCGTGCAGAGTCTCGGGCTCGGTGAAGCTGCCGCTGCCGAAGCTCAGCCGCACCACCGGATGGTGAACCGACCAGTCGTGGCGGCCGTGGATGTAGAGCCCCGCGAACAGCTCCTCGTTGCCCTCGAAGAACTCCTTCAGCGTGTCCAGGAACAGACTCTTGCCGAACCGCCGCGGCCGCGACAGAAAGTAGTGCGTGCCCTCGTGGAGCAGCCGGTCTATGTAGGCCGTCTTGTCGACGTAGTAGCAGTCCCGCTCGCGCAGCTTGCGGAAGGGCTGTATCCCGATCGGCAGCCTGCGCCTGACCATGGCGCATCCTAACCCGCCGAGGCACACGCCACACGGAGTGCATCAGATTCACAGAGGCGATGAGCCGGATCTCGGGCCGCGGACCGCCGCGGAGGGTCGGCTCTTGGTCGGCGGCAGCCTGCCGCCGGCCGCCACCGTACTCGTCGGCACGTAGTCCTCTGCCGGCCTGCTTATGCCGGCGCTCTTGGCTTGCTATTCTGCTGCAATTTGCAGCATTTTTTGCACATTGAAGCACCTGTATTTCATCGAACGTGCCGCGTGTCCTGCTTGCACTCCTTCAGATATCGTGTCTTTAGGAATCCGTGTAGAAGGATGGTCACCTGACCACCTCGGCGAGGTAGAGATCGAAACCGCGAAGGCGAGGTTGGCCCGTAGCGGGCGGTGCGGCGCAAAAAGTCGGGAAATGTTGGTCTGAGGGCTTGACGGCCTTTTCGGCTTGCGAGGTGGCCCGCTACCGGACGGCGCGGCCCCTGCCGGCCTCCGAAACGCTGCAACGTCCTACCAGCCCCTCAGCACCCCGTTCAGCGCGCGCTGCGCGCTGATCCGATGCCCGTCCAGGACGCGACGAAAAGCTCTATCTGGAAACCGGTAGTATATTTACGGCGTGAGTACCACGAGCACCACCCTTGATGTCCGCCCCGCCATCTCCGCCACCGTCAGCGCTCTCTCCGACCGCGAACTGCTCGCACAGACCAGGAATCTGGCCCGCGTCGAACGCCATCTGCAAGGCGCCATCATCGACCACCTGGCCGAGATCGACGCCCGCAGCCTGTTCCTGCGCCGCGGGTACTCCAGCCTGTTCGAGTATGCCGTGCGCGAGCTCGGCTACAGCGACGCGGCCGACCTGCAGTGGGCGTTCGACCGCCAGCGGCGCCGCGCGCCGGCCCGCCCGACGGCGGATGGTGCGCCGGCCGGGGCCGGGGCGCCCGTGGAGCCGCAGCCGCCGCTGGTGCTCGATGAGGTAGGGCGGCGGCCTCACTCTCCGAACAAGCCTCACTCTCCGAACAAGCCTGACGGCACGGGACCATACTGCGGCCACGCCCGATTCGGCTGCGCCGGCAGACCCGACAGAATCTGCCGCGCACGCCGCTCGTCGTCGGCCTCCAGGCGGTACCCGGTGTGCACGAATTGATCGGGAAACAGCTCATCGAACTCGTGACGATAGCCATCGTCGATGATCACGAACCGCTCGATCTCCGGATGCGAGTCCAGGTACTCCTTGACCTCTCCCGCCCGGTAGTGCGGCGGGCCGTCGATCTCTTTCGTCGCATCGGTCACGTACTCATGCAGATCGTGCACGCGAAACAAGGCCTGGAGCCGACGGATGGAGTTGCTTCTGCGCCAATCCGAGCTGATCACGATATTCGCACCGAAGTCTGCGCACAGCGTGCGCAGCCGTTCGACCGCCTCGCTGTCCCAGTCATGGTAGACGGCCCCGAGGTCGTACTTGTCCATGCTCAGATAGGTCGCATCGTCGAACCTGTCAGCCAGCGAGCGGCGCAGCTCCTCCAGATCATGCTTGAATCGCGTTTGTCGTGAAGGGGGCTGCAGAACGCCATCAATGTCGAGGAAGATGACGAGGCGTCGAGTCGTTTCAGGTGTGTCGTCGTCTGCCATAGCTGTTTACCCGTCGCTCGGATGATAGCATCGCCCGGGCAGCCGTTCAACGTCAGTATCCGCGCACGTCGAAGTGGCGCGTCATCGCCTCCGGTTCTGGTGCGCGTGGGACGAATCTGTCGCGCAACGCCGCCCACAGGCACCGAGATCGTCGCCGGATCGCGTCCGGCGCTGATCCCCGCGCTGACCGTCTGACCCTTTACCCACGCCGCCGGTCAGGGGGTCGTCAGCCGGACGCCACCTCGAACGCGGTCACGTTGCGCGTGTCGCGGCTGAACTCCACCCCGATCAGGTGGATCGGCTCGCCTCCGCCCCGGTACTTGGCCGCGTAGTCCCGCTCCTGCAACTGCGCCAGCGCAGACCCGGGCGGCGTCAGCTCCACCACCTTGAACTCGAACAGGTACACCTGCCCGCCGGCACGCACCGCCATGTCCAGCCGGCCGTGGCTGCTCGACTCCTCGACCGAGATCTCGTACCCCAGCGCCGCGAAGTACGAATAGAACACGCTCGCGTAGTACCCTTCGTAGTTCGCGATGTCATTGTTGGTGTGCCATTCGTATGGGATGCTGGCGAAGAACGCATGGAACAGACCTCTCAGGCTTTCGCAATCGACCGTCTCCAGCAGCCGCGCCAGGCGCATGCTGTTCGCCGTCTGCCGCGCCGTGTCCTGCACCAGGTGGCTCAGCAAATATTCGTTCAGGCTCTGCCGCACCTCACGGTTCGGATAGCCCAGCCGATACAGCGCCATGCCGCCCAGCGTCTCCTCCCCCGTGATGGTCAGGTAGCCGGTCTGGAACAGCAGCGCCTCCGTGCCGATGTGGTGCACGTCGAACGCCGACAGCAGCTTCGCGGTGCTCACCATCTGGTCCAGCGAAACCGTCGACACCCGCCGCTCGAACAGCGTGTCCACCAGGAACGCCGGCGTTCCCGTCTCGAACCAGTGCGCGGCGAACTCGCGGCTGTCGAACAGCAGCAGCACGTCGTACGGGTTGTACACCTTCTCCGTCCCGCGCCAGCTATAGCCGTTGTACCACTCCCGCACCTGCTCCCGGTCCAGGCCGCCCAGCTCCGGCGCGAACACCGTGTCCAGATCCCGCTCCGTGTATCCGCAGATCGCCGAGTAGCGCCGATCCAGCGTCAGGTCGGTGAGGTTGTTCAACTGGGAAAAGAGGCTCACCTTCGAGAACTTGCTGATGCCGGTGAGGAACGTGAATCGCACGTGCGCGTCCGAGTCCTTGATCACCCCGTACAGGCCGCGCAGGTAGTCGCGGTTGGCGCACGCCACCTCCGGCTTCTCCACCAGCGCGTCCAGGATCGGCTTGTCGTACTCGTCCACCAGCACCGCCACCCGCCGACCGCTCTGCTCGTGCAGCGACCTGATCAGATACCCGAACCGCTCCGGCGCGGTCGCGTACCGGGGACTCACGCCGGCCGCGACTTCGATGCCGTCCAACTGCGCCATCACGTTGGTATCCAGGTATCCCGGCTCCTTGAAGTTGCCGCCGCCGAAGCTCAGCCGCACCACCGGATGGCGCTCCGTCCAGTCGTGGCGCTCGTGGATGTAGAGGCCCGCGAACAGCTCCTCGCTGCCCTCGAACAGCTCCTTCAGCGTGTCCAGGAACAGACTCTTGCCGAACCGCCGCGGCCGCGACAGGAAGTAATGCGTGCCCTCGTGGAGCAGCCGGTCCAGGTACGCCGTCTTGTCGACGTAATAGCAGTCCTGCTCGCGCAGCTTGCGGAAGGTCTGCAGCCCGATCGGCAGCCGGCGCCTGACCATGGCGTATCTTATCCCGGCGAGGCACGCGCCACACGGCGTGATCAGATCCGCGATCGCGATGAAGCCGGATCGGCGCACGCCAGGCGAGGACGAACGGCTCAGAGCCGCAGGCCGCCGCGGAGGGTCAGCTCATGGTCGGCAGCAGCGCCGGTGCTCTCCCGGCGCGTGCCCGCCAGCCGCAGATCGAACGCCTGCAGATCCAGGCGCGCCCCGGCGCGGTAGTCGCGCGTGTCCTCGGCGGCCAGCGCCAGCGTGCCGTACGGGGTCAGCATCACGCGCCCGTCCAGCGCCGGCAGTCCACACCCGATCTGCGCCTCCAGACGCCCACCCGGTGCCGGGCCGCCCACCAGCCGCTGCAACAGCGGCCAGCTCGCCCGGTACGCCGCCATCATCGCCAGTTGCGCGATGCGACCGCGCAACTCGCCGCGGATGTCGTCCGGCCCCACCCTGGTCTGGTCGTGCTCCAGCACGTACAGCCACGCCGGCGCCGCCGCCCTTGCGCTCGATCGCGTACAGCAGGTCGGATTCGCTGTCGCGCAGCCGCTCGTCGATGAAGCTGACCGACTGCCACCGGAGGCTCGACCACACCAGTTCACGGCTGACCGTCTCCGGAAGGTGTGCCCGCAACAGGCCGGCCGCCTCGGCCTTCAGTTCCGCATGCGGAGACCGTCAGGCCCGACGAGGCGATGGCACTCGGTGAGGTCGCCCTCGATCGTGTCGCTGCCGTGCTATACTCACGACACATCGTCAAACGAGGATGTTTGTGATGCAACTTGCGCGCTACTTCGACTTCGTCAACGACTGCGCCATCCGAATCAAGGGACACCGCATCGGGATCGAGCATGTATTGCGCGACTATCGGAACGGCGCAAGCGCAGATGAACTCCTGCGGCGCTATCCAACGCTGACGCGCGATGAAATCCACGCGACGATCCGTTACTACTTGGCAAACAGAGACGAGGTGGACGAGTATATTTGTCGAGTCAAGCGGCTGCAGGAAGGGGATTGGCAGAAGCAGGAGCGGAACCCACCGGACTTCGTCACCGAGTCGCGCAAGAAGCTCGAAGGTTGTCGAAAGACGCTTTCGGTGCAAGCTTCTGGACTCAAGATTTCTGAGTGATTCGCTTCTTGCTGGACGAGCATGTAAACCCGGTGATCCAGCGACAGCTTCTCCGCCTTGACAATCGGATCGATGCTCAGCGGGCGGCCCCGGTCCGGCCCTGTCCCGGCGGGGAAGGCGATGAACGAGCCGTCCCCAGCCTGGAGTCAGGGAGATGCGGCGCGTCCTGATGCCCGAGCTGCGCGCCAGCGCTTCCAGCGTGCGCATGCCCGGCGCGGTGCGACGTGTCGATAGCCCACGCGCCGCGAGGACACCGGTGGCGCGCCCCCAGCATGAGGTGACGCTGGGGCGGTTCGCGGCCGCGACGACGTCCAGCCGTGCTTGACCCACCGGCCGTGCTGGTTCTCGAACCAGTCATCCTGCGCCGTACCTATGCGCCTATGGTCGCGTTCAGCCTCAAGGTGTCGCTGGGGGTGCCGGCGGCCTGCTCTTGGCGGATGGCTTCCAGGCTGAGGTCGATGCCCGGCGCGACCTGCAGGCGCACGCCGAGGTTCCAGCGGCGCCGGTCCGCGGCGCCGTGGGCCACGCGCACGTACGGCGTGAGCAGCCCGCGCTCGCCGGGCAGCGCCACCCCGTAACTGAGCTCCGCGTCGAGCCGGCCCAGGCCCGCCGGCGGGGCGGCGCCGGACACCGGGAGCGTCGCGCCCGGCGCCGCCCACAACCGCTGCGAGTCCACCGTGGCCAGGCCCCACGAGGGCGCCACGCTCAGCGCCACGCCGCGGCCCTGCGCGCCCGGATCGAAGCGCAGCGCGCCGCCGGCGCTCCACTCGCGGAAGCCGGCGCTCTCGTGCAGCAGCAGCCCCTGCCCGCGCACGGACAGGCTCAGGCCCACCGCCGCCAGCCGGTACTCCACCCCGCCGCCCACTACCAGCCCCGCGCCGCGCTCGGCGTCGCCGGCCTCGTAGCGCACGCCCACCTCCAGCGCCGGGCTCAGCGCGCCCCCGAACAGCGGCAGGTCGCGGTAGGCAGCCTCCAGCAGCAGCCGCGAGCCCAGCACCTCCGCACTGCTGGCCGCCAGTCCCGGCCACCGCGTCGGAGCCGATGCGCAGCAGCAGCGCGTCGCCCTTCCCGATGAGCTCCACGCCGCCCCCCGGACCCGCCGCCAGCAGCGTGCCGTGCGCGCCCAGCGCGCCCAGCAACAGCCCCAGCCCTCATGGCCGCTGCCGCCGAGCAGGCCGCCGTCGTCACCGCCGAGCACGCACGACTCGCCGTCACCGAGATCCTGTAGTTCAGAGGCGCTCCAACTTATCGTGAGAATCCCGTCCAGATCATCGTGAGCCGTTACACCTTCAAGTCCGCCACGAAGTTGGTCTGGGCGGGTGCGCTGGCCTGGCCACCCATGACCCAGATCGAGCCGTCGAAGACAGTGACCATCTGGTTGCCGCGCTCCTGCCAGGGTACGGTTGACGCCACGAGTTCCCAATTCACGCCATCTTTCGATTTCCACACGTCGTCGGGGGTCCCGTTCTGGGCCCCGACAATCCAGATGTAATCATCGTGCACGACGGCCCCGTGCATGTGCCGGCCGCTCCATGGCGCGGTGGCCGCCAGGGACCAGCTGCCACCGCCGTCATCCGAGCACCACACCTCCGAACACACGTCCGACTCGAAAGAGCCAGCGCCAACGCCGGCGAGATCGGGCCTCTCGCCCGCGTACTGGTTCCAGCCACCCAAAGGTGTAGAAAGCTAGTAGTGGTTCAAGAAGAAAGGGTGGGATGTCGATGTATAGCGTAGACCATCACAGTCACACTGGGAGGGGTGATAGTGAAGAAGCTGTACATCATCGATCTGAGCGCGACAGAACGTGAGGAACTGACGGGTTTGGCGGAGAGAGGAACGGTGGCTGCCTACCGCCGCCGGCATGCACAGATCCTGTTGCTGGCTGACCAAGGAGAACATGGGCCTGCCTATCGTGACAGCGAGATAGCGAGTGAGGTAGGGGTCACGCCGCAGAACGTCGAGAACATTCGCAAGCGCTGTGTGCTGGAGGGGCTGGAGGCCGCCTTGGGACGGCGCACACGCAGCCGCGAGCGGGCTACGGTGCTGGATGGCGAGGGCGAGGCACAGTTGATCGCCATCGCCTGTAGCGATCCGCCGGCAGGACGGGCGCGGTGGACCCTGCATCTGCTGTGCGATGAGTTGAAACGGCGTCGGGTGGTGCGCTCGATATCCCACGAGACGGTGCGCAAGGTGCTAAAAAAAACGAGCTGAAGCCGTGGCGACAGGAGATGTGGTGCATCCCGCCACAGGAGAACGCCGCCTTCGTCTGCGGGATGGAGAACGTCCTGCAAGTGTATACCCGGCCGTACGATGAGTCCTATCCGGTGATCTGCATGGATGAGTCGAGCAAGCAGTGCGCGCAGGAGATCCGGCCACCGCAAGGGATGCGTCCTGGCCACGCAGCCCGCTACGACGCCGAGTACGAGCGCAACGGGGTGGGACATTTGCTGATGTATTACGCGCCGTTTGATGATTGGCGCCGGACCGATGTGGCAGCGGACCATGCGGCGCCGACCTGGGCGGAAGGGGTGCGCCGGCTGGTGGAAGAAGACTATCCGCAGGCGCAGCGGATCACGCTGGTAATGGACAACCTGAGTACGCACACCGGAGCGTCGCTGTACAAGACCTTTGAGCCAGCGAGGGCGCGCGCGTTGCTGGACAAGCTGGAGTTGGTGTATACGCCGAAACACGGCAGTTGGCTGAACATCGCTGAATGCGAGTTCAGCGTACTGTCACGACAATGTCTGGATCGTCGGATAGCGGATCTCGACACGCTACGCAACGAAGTCAGCGCCTGGACGGAACAGCGCAATCGGACGAGCGAGCCAGTGCAGTGGCGCTTTACCACCGCTGATGCGCGGATCAAGTTGCGTCATCTCTACCCAAAGGTTAGAGATTGAACCACTATTAGTTCGGCTGTAAAGGTTGTGATCACACCCGGTGACGCTTCGCTGGAACTTTGCTTCGCATGCTCCATGCTTGTCGCAATTTCGAGGGCACGCGAAGCCCACTTCTGGTAAACCGACTCATCGATATTCGGAGCGATGGTCGTGACCTGTTCGGCCATTGTCCGGCCCTGTTGCCAGTCTCCCCGGACCAAGCACAGCACACTCAGGAAGTAAAGGCTGTCGGCGATCCCCTGCTGATCCCCCAGGTCGCGCCGGATTGCAAGTCCTTCCCGCCAGGCGTTTTCGGTTTCATGAACCAGTCCGCTGAGAAAGGCGACGAATCCTAGTTCGCGCAGACTGCGTCCCATTCCGAATCGGATCTCCAGTGCGCGTCGAATTTCGAGGCTCTCTTGAAGACGGGGAGCGGCCTGGTCTATCAGTCTCAGTTGTCGATAACAATGCCCTGAAAGTTCAAGCCCCTGAGCGATATAAAATCGATCACCGCGTTCCCGGTAATATTGGAGGCTCCGTTCCAGGAAACCTATTGCTTCCGGTCGCCTTGTGTTCATATCTCTATCATGGTCGACCAAAACGGCAAACCCATGCGCCCAGAGACAGAAGGAAATTTCGTCAAGGTTTCCCTGTTGGCGGGCGAAATCCAGTGCACGGTCGGTGCGTTCCACCATCTCGGGATCATATATCAGAGTGGGGCCCGACTGTTCCATAATTCTGGCCGATAGACGCATCCAGACAGGGCGGGGATCTTCATCGGGTGCAGGCGCCCACTGTTCCAGGGCGTAACGCAACAGGGCCTGACCTTCGTGCTGACGGCTGCGCATCAGCCAGAACCACCGGAATACACCGCCCAGCGCTCGATCAATCCCGCTGTAATTGTGGGTCTGGACCGCCCACCGCCAGGCCGTCCGGATGTTCTTGGGACACTTTCCGGGACGTTCCCGGGACCCCAGAGACGTATGTTTTGCATAACAGAGAAACGGATACTTTCCAGGAGCAACCTTCCGCATTGCAGCCGATCCGCTTCTCTTCGAATATAGCACAAGGAGGCCGAAAGATGGCACCCACAGAAGCCCAGAAATCGCGAACGTTGGTGAATCCGGCGGGTACGGAGGAGTTCTACAACACCTGGCAGTTCTCTCAGGGGGTTCGAGTGGCGATACGGTCTGGACCGCAGGTCAGATCGGGATCGGACCGGATGGCCGACCCGGCAGCACTGTCGAAGAACAAGCGCGACTGGCGTTTCAAAACTTGTCCGGAGTGCTGGAAGAAGCCGGCGGTTCGCTGGCGGATATTGTGGATCTGGTGACGTATCACCTTTCGATGGACGATCTCCATGCTTTTGGCGGCGTGAAAGCAGAGTTCATCCGGGAGGATTTCCCGTCGTGGACCGTGGTGGGAGTGTCCGCGCTGGCGCTGCCCGAGCTCCTGGTGGAAGTCAAAGCCACAGCGGTTATCGGGAGTAGTTCGTCGCAGTAAACAGGAGCACCGTGCCGCCCGTGTCGTCTCGTTGACAGTCATCCTGGAATGCCCTAGCGTGCCCGTACATGATCCGGGAAGTAGCACCTCTTGAAGTCGGCTCTGAGCGTCAGCTCTTCATCGATGAGCGGTTCATCGCGGAGAGCAAAGGGGTTGAGCTGGTTCTCGAGAAGCCCGACCTGCAACGCGAGCGCCTGTTCACGGCGGACCGGCCGTGGGAAGCCGGAAGGGCCGGCACCTGGAGCTCGCTCGTCCATGAAGGTGAGCGGTTTCACTTCTGGTACGATGCCTACGGCTGGGACGCCCAGGCCCATCGGCACCGTACGGACAGCCATTGCTACTGTTACGCCGTCTCCGACGATGGGCTCACCTTCACGAAGCCGGAGCTCAATCTATTCGAAGTTGGAGGTATCAAGGAAAACAACGTGGTCATGCGGGCGGTGGAAGGCGGACCGGTTTTCCTCGATCCGTTTGCGCCGGAGGAGCGGCGGTTCCGCGCGCTCACCCGATGGCACCCGATCCGCGGCAGCGGTTGGAGCGAGCTGCAGGGGGCGACACCCAACCAAGTGTGGGTGTTCTCGTCTCCCGACGGTATCCGTTGGCGACGCGGCTCGCGACCGCTGCTGGAACGGTGGCTCGGCGCCACGCAATCGGTGGTCTGGGACGATCGCCACGAGAAGTGGGTCCTCTATCTACGCGCGCACCGGCATCGGGCAGAAGGCGGGTCGCGCCGCTGCCATGCGCGCCTGGAGTTGGACCGGGACGCGCTCGACGGCGAGGTAATCCTGGAGGGCGGTGCCGACTCCGCGGGCGAGCAGGTCCCTCTGACCGACGAGCTTCCCATCGTGCTCGACGTAGATGACGAGGATCCGCCCGGGGCCCAGATGTACGTCAGCAACGTGATCAAGTACGATCGCGCGGCCGACGTGTATCTGGCCTTCATCCCGATGTCGTACGATGCGCGCGGCGGAGCGCCCGCCTCCGATCGCCTCGAGGTGCAGCTGGCCTTCTCGCGTGATGGGATCCAGTGGCGGCGGCCGTGGCGGGAGCCGGTGATCGCACCCGGGATCACGGGCTCTGTGAGTGCCGGGCAGGTGTTTCCCGTGCAGAATCCCGTGATCGTGGGAGCCGAGATCTGGCTCTATTACCATGGACTGCCGGATCTCCATATGAGCCCCACGGTTCAACGAGGCGCAGATCAACTCGCGCGAGCTATTTGGACCGTGGATCGCTTTGTCGCGGTAACGCTGGACCATCCGGGCGGCGGTGAGCTGGTGACGCCGCCGCTTTATCTCGCGGGCTCGCGGCTCACCGTCAACGTGAACACCGGCGCGGCCGGCAATCTGCAGGTCGGCGTTGAAACCGCCGACGGCACTGCACTCCCGGGACACGGTATCGATGACGCGGTCCCGGTTCGGGGCAACGATGTTGCGGCTCCGGTCCGGTGGCGCAGCGGGGACGAGATCCGGGGGCTGGCAAAGGCACCGGTGTGCCTGCGATTCCGTCTGGCACGCGGCCGCCTGTACGGGTTCCGCGCCGCCGGCGAAGATCCGGTCTGACGGACCGTGTGCTCGAGGTCAAGCGTCAGAGCGTATGAAGAGCTCGATGCCTTCGATGCGGATGCTCCTCGGCCCTACGAGGGAGAGAACAAGCTCGTTCCTTCCCTGCTTCACCGGCGGTTGCGTGAAGGTGGCGGTCGAGGTAAAGAGCCGGTTATCGATAGCTCCCGCTCCGAGCTCAGTTCCGTTGAGAGTCGCTCGGACCAGCTCCTCCGGGGATCGGTCGTAGGTTATTCGCAGGAGCGTCGGCGAGGGGGGGCTTTCGGTACCGACGGCGTCACCCACCGCAAAAACAAAACGGTGCTCTGATTCCGCGCCTGCAAGTTCCGCCGGGAGCAGCTTGTCCCCTCCCTCCACGGGCGTTAACCCCTCCATGTCCCTCGTCACGTAGTAGTGTTTGTCCGTGTTCAGGAGCGTATCGGGGCTGCCGATCTCCCTCAGTGCCTGCTTTTCTTCGGGTGTTATGGGATGAAAGAAGTGCCGGGCGTGACAGTCGAAGTTAAAGAGGTAGATCGCGTCCGCTCCCTCCTGCCAGAACCCGGAAGCCGCCGCTCGCAGCATCGGGAGACTGGCCCGTGAAGTTTTCGCTCCCGCGTAGTCGCGCACATAGTGTTCGAGACCGGCTGCGATCCGGATTCCTGAACCCGCAGCCGCTTGGGCGAAGGCTGCGATGTCGGCGTTCATGTCCAGATATCCCCGGGTCGCCGGCTGCAGGATGTCGACCAGCCCCTCCTTGATCCAGGTGGAGACGTCCAGAGCGGCCTCTTCACACTCCGCAAAGCTCGGAAGCACGCGAGCGACGAGGACGATCTGCTTGCGCTTTGCTTCTCCGATCTCTGCCAGGCGCGTGCGAACCGTGCGGACGAATCCGTTCATGATCTCCCGCCCCCGCTCCTCTTCATCTTTCTTGAAGAAGAAGGGGTGGCTGAGAAAGTCCATCTCGTACCCGTCCACATCATAGTTGCTGCAGACCTCCTCGATGATGGAGAGCTTGCGGTGCCGGACTTCCTCCTCCGCGTAGTTCATGGCCCACGTATAGCGCTCCCCCGCATAGTTGACCCGCATCGCGTACCGATCTGGAAAGTCCTTGCCGATCAGAAGGTGGGTGTGCTCCTTTTCCCACTCGCTCCGTATCGAGGGCCAGCGGTCCACCCAGTCCTTGTGGATGTCATTCATCCTCTGGCTCGCCCAGAACTGCATGCCCAGCTCGTGGGTGCGCTCGATCCAGATATCGAGGGGATCGAGCCCCCGTTCCAGCAGCGAGCGAATATTGAGGTGCATCTTCCGAAAGTTGTCCTCGTCGAAGGTGTCGTCCTTCACATGACGCCCGTCGGCGATCTGGGCCACCTTGGTCGGGTACAGAAACTGATCGTCACCGTCGTTGATGCAGTGGCAGAACACCGTCACCTGAGTGCCGGCAAGCTGATCGACCACATGACAGAGCTGCTGCGGTGTGATCGGCGGCTCGTAGTGGAAGAGCGCTCCCGACCCTCCATCGCTGTTGAAGAGAATCCCGCTCATGGATGATAGGATCGACTATAAGCGCACGTGCGCGTATGTCAAGCACGCGCATTGCCTCACTCACCAGGAATCTAACCCTGCCGAAAGCGTGCCTCACCTAATAATCTAACCGAAGCGGCTGGACCTCACGGTCCGGTCCGGAGCCCTTCGCACACCGCGGAGGAGATTCCGAGGAGATGGGGCTGACGATGGGTGAGCGCAGGGCACTCACGGAGCAGGTGGCGCGGCGGTACCGCAGCGCCGGCAGCAAGGACAAGGCGGTCATCCTCGGCGAGTTCGTCGAGGCACCGGCTACTCGCGCAAGTACGCGATCCATCTGCTGAACTCTTGGGGGCGCACCCGCGTGGTGCGCATCGACCGACAGATGGTCAAGCTCGTGGTCGGCCGCCCCCGGCGCGCCAAGCGCCGCGCGCGACCGCGCCGCTACGACCAGGAGGTGCTCAAGGCCCTCACGCAGATCTGGTACGTGTTCGACTTCATGTGCGGCAAGCGCCTGGTGGTCGTGCTGCGCACCATGCTGCCGGTGCTCGACTCGTTCGGCGAGATCCCGCTCAGCGCCGAGGTGCGCGCCAAGCTGCTGAGCATCAGCGCCGCCACCATCGACCGGCTGCTGCAGCCCGAGCGCGCGCGGCTGCAGATCAAGGGCCGCACCCACACCAAGCCAGGCAGCCTCCTGAAGCACCAGATCCCGATCCGCACCTTCGCCGACTGGAACGAACAGGAGCCGGGCTTCTTCGAGATCGACCTGGTGGGCCACGACGGCGGCGATGCCTCCGGCGACTTCTGCCACACGCTGACCCTCACCGACGTCGACACCGGCTGGGTCGAGCTGCACGGGCTGAAGAACAAGGCGCAGCGTTGGACCCACGCGGCCCTGCAGGACGCACGCCGGACGTTGCCGATCCCGGTCAAGGGCATCGACACCGACAACGGCAGCGAATTCATCAACCACCACCTGGTCGGCTTCTGCCGCGAGCATCAGATCACCTTCACGCGCGGGCGCCCGTACCGCAAGAACGACACCTGCTACGTCGAGCAGAAGAACGGCCACGTGGTGCGCCGCGCGGTCGGCTCTACCTGCGCCATGACACCGACGAGGAGCTGGCCGCTCTCAACGCCGTCTACGGCACGCTCGGCCTCCTGGTCAACTTCTTCTACCCCTCGGTGAAGCTCATCAAGAAGACTCGCTACGGCTCCAAGGTGCGCCGCGTCTATGACCAGCCCCAGACGCCGTATCAGCGCGTGCTGCAATCCCCGGCGGTGGACGCCGAGGTAAAGTCGCGGCTCAAGCAGCAGTATGAGACGCTGAACCCGGTGGCCCTCAAGCGCGAGCTGACCCGATTGACCGATCACCTGCTGCGGGCTTCACACTTTAGGTCGCTTCCCCTTCCCCGCCTACGCCACCCTCACTGCAACCGGTACTCGTTCACCCCGCCCTCGGGCGTGCAACGCAATAGGTGGCCGCCCTTGACGTCTCCTCTCAGGGGGGGATAAGCTATCGTATTGACGAGGGAGCCTTCGTTGACGGGGGCTCACTACGTCTGAGCCCGGCTTGAGGGTAGCGTTCGATGGTAACGTCAGATCTGCGAGCCAACCTCACCAAATCCGTGCGATCGGTCCTGCGTGAGCAGTCGCTGGCCAGGGCCAAGCGGATGTACCTGAACTACATCATGCTGATCCCTCCGGTGGTCGGGCTGATCATTTTTCACTATGCGCCGATCTATGGCGTTCTGATCGCCTTTAAGGACTTCAACTTCCGGCTCGGTATTCTCAGAAGCCCGTGGAATGACTTCGAACATTTCAAGATTATCTTCATGGACCCCTTCTTCGTGCGGGTCCTGCGCAACACCATCATCATCAGCGTCTACCGGATAATCTTTGGCTTTCCCGCTCCCATCATACTGGCCCTGCTCTTAAACGAGATCCGGCTCACCACCTACAAGAAGGTGGTCCAGACCTTATCGTACCTGCCCCACTTTGTATCGTGGGTCGTATTGTCCGGAATTCTCATGGAGGTCCTTTCACCTCAGAGAGGCCCCGTCGCGGCGATCTTCAATCTGGTTGGGCTCGAGCCGATTCACTGGCTGAGCCACGCGCCGACCTTTCGGGGGCTGCTGGTCGTGACGGGTATATGGCAGGGAATCGGCTGGGGCGCCATCGTATATCTTGCCGCCCTTTCCTCGATCGATCCGGCTCTCTACGAGACGGCAGCCATCGACGGGGCGAACCGCTTCCAACAGGCAGTTCATATCACGGTGCCCTCCCTCATCCCGATCATCACGATCCTGTTCATCTTGAGCCTGGGCGGGATATTGAATGCCGGATTCGAGCAGATCTTCAATCTCTACAACGCCCTCGTGTACGAGGTGGCGGACGTGATCGACACCTACATCTACCGCTCGGGAATTCAGGGCACCCGGTGGGGCTTCTCTGCGGCCATGGGCCTGTTCAAGAACCTGGTCGGGTTGGTGCTGATAGTCGCCGCCAACGCCTTCATCAAACGGTTCAGCGAGTATGGCATCTGGTAAGGGATCATGGCGGACCCGCTAAAGAGACGCTCAATCGGCGGCACGATCTTCGACATCGGGAACTATCTCTTTCTCGGACTCCTTGCCTTTACCGTGTTCTACCCCTTTTGGCAGCTCCTCATTATCTCCTTTTCCAACACCCAGCAGGTGGTGACGTTGGGATTTCATCTCTGGATTCCCAACTGGAATCCCAACGCCTACCTCTACATTGTTGAGAGAAACATCATCGGGCGAGCCTATTTCAACACCATACTAAAGACGGTCGTGGGCACGGCCGTCATCGTGGTTTTGACGCTCTTTGCCGCCTATCCTCTGGCCAAGCGGAATCTGCCTGCCAGAAATGTTTTCACGTGGTTCTTCATCATCACGTTGTTCTTCTCCGGGGGGATCATTCCTCTCTATATCCTGGTGCGGAACCTCGGCCTCATAAACTCCCTTTGGGCACTCATCCTGCCCGGAGCGGTGCACGTCTACTACATCATCATCATGCGCAACTTCCTCATGACGGTGGACAATTCCCTGGAGGAGTCGGCCTTCATGGACGGGGCGAACGAGTTCGTCGTGCTCTTTCGCATCATCGTTCCTATCGCCAAGCCGGCCATCGCCGTTGTCGTCCTGTGGTCTTCGGTGCAGCACTGGAACGCCTGGTTTGATGCTCTGCTGTACATTCAGGACAACAGCAAGATCGTCTTGCAGCTTCTCCTGCGAAGGATGCTGCTCGAGCTCAAGAAGAACGCGGATGACCTGTTGCGCGGAGCATCCATCGAGAGACTGCTGGAAGAGCGAATACCCTCCGCGTCGATTCAGGCCGCCATGACGATCGCAACCATAGGGCCTATCATCCTGATGTATCCGTTTCTCCAGCGCTATTTCGTCAAGGGCATCATGGTTGGAGCATTGAAGGGTTGACACCAAAAAAAGGAGGTGATGCCGCTATGGGCACATGACGTGGTTCTGTATGAACTTGAATTGGAGGAAGTGCCAAGGGCACGAACACAGGAAGGGGCAGCGACGTGAGATTCGCTCCCTTATTTCAGGAGGAACACTATGAAGAAGTATGGCAAACGGTACCTAGCAGGGTCAGTGACGGCTCTGTTGGTCCTGCTTGCTCCGTACACCATTTTAGCCGCCGCAGCGACGGAAGGCACAGTGGCGGAGACCATAGAGATAAGCTGGCTCGGTATGTTGGAAGGGGATCCGGTAACCGATGAATCCTATACGATTCGGTTGGTGGAAGACATGTTCAACGTGGACATCGTACCGGTCAACGTCGTGGCCCAGGAAACGGAAAAGATGGAGCTCATTTTTGCCTCGGGCGAGATTCCGGACTATGCTAATCCGTGGGCCCCGGACTATTGGAAGCTCTTCAACGACGGGGTGTTTCGGTCCATACCGATTTCACTGACCATCGAGCATGCCCCGTTGTATTCGCGCATGCTCGATGAGCTCGACGGTGGGGCGGGGTGGAAGTACCACCTGGTGCCCGGGATGAGCGACGAGAAATGGCGGATGACCCGCGTCAACATCACCGAAGTTGGCGGCTGGTGGGCGCCCCATTTCCGGTATGACTGGCTCGAGAAGCTGGGGAAGGCGCCGTCGGATGCCTTTGACATGTACGCCGATCCGGCGGTGACGATGACCAAAGAGGAGCACAAGGGAAAGTACTACCTGTCGCGGCAGTCCTACACCCTCGATGAGTTCGAGGGGATCTTGATCGATTTTCGGGATAAAGACCTGGACGGCAACGGCAGGGACGATACCATTCCCCTCGGGTTGACCGGACAAAACCATCTCTGGCTCGGACAGTTCAATCTTACCGGTATGTACGGCATCGTTAAAGGCCGCAACGTCATGGAAGACGGTGAGCTGAAGATGCCGGTCATCACCAACGCATACAAGCGGCACCTCAAGAACCTGCAGCGGTGGTACGCGATGGGACTGATCGACAAGGAGTTTCCCACGCTGAAGCTCTGGCCCATGGTCGCCAAGGTAAACGAGGGCCATATCGGCGCCTTCCCGATGCACGCAGCATACATGACCCCTCAGCAGTACGACACTTTTGCCCCGGTTTTTGACTTGGGCGGCACGCTGCTCACCATGGCCCCCATGAAAGGACCCGACGGGCACTATGGAGGCCCGGGAAACTTCGGCAAGTTTCAAGGGGGAGCGGTCATCGGCCATCAAGTGAGTGACGCGAAACTCGCCAAGATTCTTGAGATCTACGATTGGGCCAACTATGATAAGGTCGGCCATGTGCAGATCCGCTTTGGCGAGGAGAACCAACACTACACCTGGGACGGTGCTCCCTACGCGTCTTCCATCACCCGGAACGAGGGTCTGGCCCACTACGGCGGCGAGCTGGGGCTCCAGTTCTTTCCGGAATCCGGCAGCATCAATGAGGACTACAAGGTCTATGCTGCAAACCCGGTACTGCAATACGTGGAAGGTTTCTTCAAGTATGGCCCGGGGGACACGGAGTTCGGCATCCGAGCCTATCGGCACGACATTTTTGGTGACAGCAACCTCGGGGACCTGAGGTCGAAATATGGATCGGCACTGGATACGATCGAGTCGGAGTTCACCATGAAAACCATTATCGGCGCCATAAACATCGACGCGGAATGGGATGACTTTGTGAGCATGTGGCGGCGGTCCGGAGGCGACGCGTTCCTGGCTGAGTATGCCAAACAGCCTATTCTCGCAGAGTTTCTGAGAACGGGTGAGGTAGTACGTTAGGCCGGCGCATCCGTGACAATCAGGCAGGGGAATGGCCGCAGGCCATTCCCCTGTTTCTTGGTGCGCCCAGCATGGGCTCTCGCCAGGAGGTGCGGCGTGCACGGAGCATGCCTAGTCCTCTACTGGCCCGACAGGGGGAACGGTGAGCGGAAGGCAAGGGTGTCGGCCGTGAGGCCGAATCTGAAGGAAGCCGGAAGCAAAGCGCTGACGCGACGAACAGGAACTGCATAGGAGGCAGCCGTGCGGGATAAGAGGGCCAAAAGACTCGAAGTCCAGTACCGACCGCGGCTGAAGGTGGCTCCCGAGGCGGAGCGACAGCTACGCCAGAAGCTCAAAGCGGAGTTCAGGCGTGGCCGAGGACGCAACCTGGCGCGCCAGATCTATGAGTTGCGGCCGCTACTGCTGGGGTGGTCCACCTACTTCCAACTCGCCGAGGTCAAAGTGACCTTCGAGCGACTGCATGAGTGGATGCGCCGACGCTTGCGCTGCATTCAGTGGCGTCAGTGGAAGCGGCCGCGAACCCGCGCCGCCCAGCTCTTGCGCGCGGGCCTTGCCCCCGAGCGGGCATGGCAGTCGGCGTACAACGGACACGGTTCCTGGTGGAATGCTGGCGCGTCGCACATGAACGCGGCGTTGCCCCAGCGCTTCTTCGACGAACGCGGGCTCGTCAATCTTCTCTCTCGCAATTTCGCCCTGCGAGCCGCAACGTGAACCGCCGTATACGGAACCGTACGTACGGTGGTGTGGGAGGACGGCGGGCGTGAGCCCGCCTCCTACCCGATGAGGGCATCAGTCTGAAGGAGGCCGCAATGGGGAGCTACGTGCAAGGGGAGCCCGAAGTAGTCGGAACGGTAGAGCAGCTCCTGATCGATGACGCCATCGTAGAGGACGTCTGGGACGCCAGGCGGCGCATCTGTCATCCCCTGCGTCATCCGATGAATCCTGTGCTCTGCGCCGACCAGCCCTGGGAGGACAACATCTATCCCTGGCGGGTGCTCTACGATGAGCGGGAGGACATCTACCGCATGTACTACCAGGTGATGAACGTCGACGCCTGGCAGTACCAGTTCCTGCCCGAGCTTCGCTCCCAGTGGAGCATGCAAGAACATGGCAGCTCATACTTCACCTGCTACGCCCACAGTCGGGACGGTGTGTCGTGGGACAAACCGATGCTCGACCTCATTCCATGGCGTACGTACGAGAAGACCAATATCGTTGCCACCGGCAGGACGAAGTCCCAGGCGGTGGATGTGGTGCTCAATCTCGATGGCCGGGATGAACGCAAACGGCTGATCATGGTCCACCGGGACCGAGAGACCCTGACATCGGCTCACTGCCGATACTTCGCCTTCTCCGCCGACGGAATCCACTGGGAAGAGGATGAGGATCACCCGGCGATCACGGGTGCTCAGGATGATGCGAACGTCCTGTGCTGGGACCCCGCGTCCAAGCGGTGGTTCTTCTATCTGCGTCCCGCCGTTCTCCCGTTCGACGAAGCCGCCGCAACCGCCAAGCCGATCGGCAACCTGAAGCGCCGCATGGCCGTATCCACGAGTCCCGATCTCCGGCATTGGACCTTCCCCAGAACGGTCATCTACGCCGACGAGCTGGATCCGAATCCGATGTGCATGGATCAATGGGCGGTGTTCAAATACGGGAGTCACTTCATCGCCCTTCTTTCGGTGATGGATGTCGAGAACGAGAAGGTCAACAGCATGCAGATCGCCTCGAGCCGTGACGGGGTCACCTGGCACCGGCTGCCGGCCCGCGACGTTTTCATGGAGCCGGGTCCCGAAGGGAGCTTTGACTGCGGCCAGACCATTCTCTCCGGTCATCCCGTCGTCAAAGGGGATGCCTGGTATCTCTACTACACCGGCACGCGGCACGGCCAAGAGCGCTGGCACAACATCGGCGCCGTGGGGATCGCCGTCCTTCCTAAGGGACGGCTGGTCGGCCGGTTTGCGGACGAGCGCGACGGCTTTCTGCTGACCCGGGAGTTGGTCATCGGCGGCAGGCAGCTCAGGATCAACACCGAATGTGCCAACCGAGAGCCGCGGCGGGAGCAGTCGATCAAGGTGGGGATCGCAAAACGGGCGACCGGCTCCAACGAGCACCTCGACGCCGGATACTACGAGGGATTCAGTTTGACGGACTGCGATCCCATACGCTCCACCAGCATCTCCCGGCTGGTGACCTGGCAGGGGAAGAGCGATCTCGGCGCCCTCGTGGGCAAGCCGGCGTACCTGCGCTTCTTCCTGAAGAACGCCGGTGTCTACAGCTTCCGCTTCGACACGGCGGAGGGGCAATACCCATGAGCACAATTACGGACCGGCTCGGTAGCTTGCCAGTGCCTCTGCGGTGCGGAGGGCTCTTCGCCACAGCCAGATACGACTCAGATCAAGACACCACTGTTCGGGCAATTCGGCTACTCGCTCAACCGATGTCATCTTCGCATTCTCCAGCCTCTGCACCGGCGGTGTCGGGCGGCACGATCGGGCGCAGTTGTTCCTCGTTCGGATGCCGCCTGCGATCCCATTCCCAGATCCTGATGCTGTACTTCAGCAGCCGCAACCGCAGCCAGGCGTCCGGCGTCGACCGGTGCTCCAGCAGCACGTACAGCCACGCCGGTGCGCCGCCGCCCTTGCGCTCGATCGCGGGAGTTCGGCCCCCAGATGATCACGCGGTCGCCTCGCAGCAGCGCGACGACGGAAGCGAACGCGTATGCGTCGTCGTGGGTGATGCTCAGGTCCAGGCTGGCGATGTCGGACGCATCGTACTCCGGCGCGAAGCGGATGTGCGGCTGCCGTCAGCCGGCGGCCACCTCGAACGCGGTCACGTTGCGCGTGTCGCGGCTGAACTCCACCCCGATCAGGTGGATCGGCTCACCCCCGCCGCGGTACTTCGCCGCGTAATCCCGCTCCTGTAGCTGCGCCAGCGCAGACCCCGGCGGCGCCAGCTCCACCACCTTGAACTGGTACGGAATGCTGGCGAAGAACGCGTGGAACAGCTCCCGCAGCCCCGCGCAGTCGCGCGCCGCAAGCAGCCGCGCCAGGCGCATGCTGTTCGCCGTCTGTCGCTCCGTCTCCAGGTCCCGCTCGGTGTATCCGCAGATCGACGAATAGACCGGATCCAGCGTCAGGTCGGTGAGGTTGTTCAACTGGGAAAAGAGGCTCACCTTCGAGAACTTGCTGATCCCGGTCAGGAACGTGAACCGCACGTGCGCGTCCGAGTCCTTGATCACCCCGTACAGCCCGCGCAGGTAGTCGCGGTTGGCGCGCGCCACCTCCGGCTTCTCCACCAGCGCGTCCAGGATCGGCTTGTCGTACTCGTCCACCAGGACGGCGACCCGCTGCCCCGTTTGCCGATGCAGCGCCCGCAGCAGACGGCGCAAGCGCGGCGGCGCGCCGGCCTCCCGCGGCGCTGTGCCCGCCGCCTCCTCCAGGTCCTCCAACTGGAACGCCACGTCCTCGTGCAGCGTCTCGGGCTCGGTGAAGCTGCCGCCGCCGAAGCTCAGCCGCACCACCGGATGGCGCTCCGTCCAGTCGTGGCGCTGGTGGATGTAGAGGCCCTCAAACAGCTCCTCGTTGCCCTCGAAGAACTCCTTCAGCGTGTCCAGGAACAGGCTCTTGCCGAACCGCCGCGGGCGCGACAGAAAGTAGTGCTTTCCCTCGTCGAGCAACCGCTTGATGTAGGCGGTCTTGTCCACGTAGTAGCAGTCCTGCTCGCGCAGCTCGCGGAAGGTCTGCATCCCGATCGGCAGCCGGCGCCTGACCATGGCGTATCTTAATCTCGACCGCGTGAAGTAACGAGATGTACCGCGGAAACTGACGGTACTTGGTGGTCGGGAACTTGAGCGACGAGGTGGCGGTTCCCATCGCAAATGGCACAATCCGGTGTCCGGCCGGGCGACCGTGCTCCCGGATTGGGGTGGTCGCGATCTGAAGCTGGGAACGGTTCGGGCCGCGATCCGACATTTGGGAGTGGACCGGCAAGACTTTCGGAACGCGTAGCGTCTCTCTACGGCCGTCTGCTCGTCGACGATCCGGTCGACGACTATCTGAGGCAGGTGATCGACGAGGTGTCGGCCGGCAAGCGCGACCGGCAACTCGTCGATCGAAAGTCCCTCCGCAAGGAGGCGGACGAGTACCGGGCGCTGCCGCCGCACGTGGTCGCCGCGCGCAAGCGGGGCGCACCCGCGGCCGGGGAGCTGCGCGGCGTGATCGAGTACGTCATCACCGTCGACGGCCCGGAACCGGCCGGCCGCCAGGAGAACCTCCCGGACTACGAGCACTACATAGAGCGGCAGATCCGCCCGGTCGCCGAGCCGGTGCTGCGTATCCTGCAGCGTGACTTCGACGAGATCCGCCGCAACCAGCGCCAGCTGGAGCTGTTTCCCGCGCAGGATTCTGGGGCGAGAGCTGGCCGACTCGCTCCACTGCCCCCAGGATCCGATCACGTTCCGAACGAACGAGGCCTTGTTCAGCCCTTGGGGCCGCGGTTCTGCAATCCAGCACGGTTACGTGCCAAATGCACCCGGCCGCCGTACTCATTCGGTTCAATCCAGTAGACGCAGCCTCCGCGAAGGGCCATCAATGCAGGCTTCAAACGCTAAATCTGGCCGACAGCTACCGCGAATGAATCGGCATGGCCTCGCATGCTCCGCCGCGGTTGCGCGCGGCGCCTCTGACGACAGCGTCTACGAACTGCAAGAATCTCGTTGTCCGAGATGCCCATGTCGGAGCTGCGCAGACCATCGATCAGCGTTCCGATGCTGGACTCGATCCACGCCTGTCCGCTTGAAGATCTCGCGAGACGTGATTTCACGCGTGGAGTTCTCATTCGTTCGCCGACCTAGAAAAGCAAGCCGATGCGATACATCCGCGAATACAACAAGAGTCCCTGCGTCATGGAGTTTCCATTACGCTGATTCATGACGACACATCGGTGCATGAATGCACGGTACAGTCCACTAGGCAGGAGAAAGCGGCGGACAAAGGATTTCCGCGATGGCGTATCGTAAAGAGTCAGTTCCTGTAATCAAGTTGAGGAGTTTCTCAATAACATCGACGCCCTTTCCAATCTTTATCAGACCACCCAAGAAACTCTTGCCGCCGTTCAGCCACTTTCGCATGGTTCTTTGCCCGATATTGGCCGTCGAATCATCGTCTGGAATGTCTCGACAGATGATGACCGAGAACGTGGCACGAGCTTGAGTGGCGTTTTCGTATATGTGATTGAGGTACTTTTCAACCCCGCCTTCGTACTCTAGCGCTCGGGAAGTCGTGTGGACCACTCTTCCCCATTCTGCGTCGTGTGCTTCTGGTATACCTGCGTCTTCATAGATTTCCTTATGCGCGTTGTAGTATGAATCGTGTGTCGAAGACGCAGCGTGGTCTAGGGCACTCTTGAGATCCTTGATATTAGCTCTGATGTCATCCAACGCGCCATCGTCTATCCACATCTTCTTTAGGTCAAGATCTGCACTGCATACAAGATTCAGGGCATACGTTGCTTGGCTCGGAGTAATCTCTTTCTGGCTCAGTATGCCCAGCAACTCGTTGTATATGTCTGCGTATCCGTCGTTAGCTGTGGCGGATACCGCTATAGCAACAGACAGAATTGAGGCAACCGAGATGATTCGCACTTTCTGCATATTATTCCTCCGGTGCGCCGGAAACCGGCGACGTGTAGTGAATCAATGAAGAGTCAAGGGATTGCACACCGCTACCCCCGCCCGCTGTAAGATTTGGGTACTCCACAGGCAGCTCGAATGGACAGATCCGCGCAATCCCGCCCTCCTGCGAACGGTGAACGACGGTGTCCGTCCGTTCGGCTGCTTTGCGCGCAACTCCCACTCAGCGCACGGACGCATGGCTGTTGACCTCCTCAACCGCCACGTCCTTCGTGATCTCGCTCGTGGTGACCTGATCACGGACGGCGCCGCGGCGCGACCGCGTGCGGGACTTGCCGATCACAGCCTTGGGCCTTGGGATCTCGGTGGGCCATTCCTGGTCGTCGGGCCAGTGGTCGGAGAGGTATTGGAACGCCCGCGCCGCTCGCCGTATCGTTATGGTACGGCCTCTCTTCAGGCGGGCGATCGTCTCTCCGCTGCCGGTTGCAAGGCGGGACACCGTCGACAACCGGCGCCGCGTACGCGCGGCGAAGATCGCGCACAGGCGCGAAAGCCATTCAATCGTGTCATCCATGGCAACTTGTGTGATTCGTAGCACGGCCCTCGGGTGCTGTCAACCTCGCGTTTGGCTTTTCCCGAGGTGTTCGCTATCGTGTTACATGTGACACGATCGGGGCTGGATCTCCTCCGCTCCGCGGTACGGCAACATGTCGAACGTGAGGGGCTGCGGCCACTTTCTGTCCGCACCGGCGTTCCCGTCGGGCAGCTTCGGAGCATCCTGCAGGGACGCGCCGCGCTGAGCACCACCCTGGAGCGTGTTTCGTCCGCCCTCGGTCTGGAGTTCTACATCGGACCGGCACGCACGCCGGGTGCGACCCCTGCCCGCAGAGGCTACGAGGGCCACACCGTCCGCGAGCGTCCCGCCCCCGGCGAGGAAGCCCCACCCGCGTGGGCGGCGAAGCTGCTGCGCGACCTGCGCGCCGGCCTTCGAGAGGACCTGGCTCAGGTGCTGCGCGAGCTCACGGGCGCCACGCCCGATTCCGTTCGTCCGAACCGGCCGGCAACCGAGTCACCGGGCAGTGGCGAGTGAGCGACCGCCTCCCTCCGGCCTCACGGAACGTCAGCGCAGACATCGTCGTCACCGGCCTCCCGGCCGCCTGAGGGGCTGCGACCAGCGACGTCTTCCGCGGCGCCGGTCTGAAGGGCCAGCGCCGCCGGCTTTCGTCAGCCCGACGGGCGCGACAGCGAGGCCGATCTTGTCTTCTCGGTCGAGCGGGAGACGCGCACGACGCCCGTCCTGCTCTACGTGCTCCGGGAGCACCAGTCCTCGCCCGACCCGTGGATGGCGCTGTGAACGCTGAACTACTGTCTCGAGGTCTGGCTCCGCGGGGGGAGCCGGCACGGGAGCGAGCGCGGGTTGCCGTTATCGTCCCGCTCTACCAGGGACGGGAACCATGGCAGTACGAACGGGAGTTCGCGGCGATGTTCGCCGACGCGGAACCCGCCTGGCGCTGGGTCCCGCGCTTCAAGCATCTGCTGATCGACCAGACGCGCCAGCGCCCGGAGTCGGTGCCGGGGGCTCTGCCCGCAAGGCTCGCCCAAATCGCGATGATGGCCGCATTTCGCGACGCTCGGGAGGATCTGCTGGAGTCGGTGACACGGATGATGGGCGAGCTGTATCGCGCCGCCGGATTCGAGGAAGTCGCCAAGCACGGGGAGTACGTGCTGGCCACCCAGCCGGACGAGTACCGGCCGCTGTTCGTCCGGGCGCTGCGGCGCAACGTGCCCGGCCGCGGAGGAGACGTGATGAACTACGTTGAACAACGGATCGAACGAGGCCGTCGAGAAGGTCTCCAGGAAGGAGACCTGAAGAGGCACCGAGAGGGTCTGTACGAAGGAGAACTGAAGGGGCGGATTCGAACCATCGAGGGATTCCTTGGGCCGCGCTGTACCGTGGTCCACCATCGAAGCCGCCACCGGCATCGACGAGGCTGCCTTTCGGAAGCTCACGCGGCACCTTGACGCCACCGACGACGGCGCCAACTGACGTCTCCGCCTCGGCCGTGGCGTTTCGACCACCTTCTCGACTGACAGGTCCTTCGCGATCTCGCTGGTGACCTGGTCGCGGACGGCGCTACCGCGCGACGAGTGGGGTACGCACGGCAACTTCCTCCTCGACCACGAACGGCGTCTCGAGAACACGGCGGCGTTCGCGACCTTCCCGAAGCGTTTCGTCGCGTCGATCCGTAGGCTCAGCGCCGCGGATGGCGAACTGGATGACCTTCGCCGTTCGCAAGCGCCGCCGGTGAGCTCTCGAATCCAAGTAGTCGCTCACCATCCGCTCCCGGTCCTCCTCCAGCTCGGCTGACTGACAACTCCTGGAACAGCGTCCGAGAACGGTATGAGCAAGAGCCGCACCCCCGAATTATTGCTGGAGCGTCATTTCGCGCCAGTAGTCCCCGTACTTCCCGCGCGAGTCGTCAAGCTCATCCCCCAGGACGACATCCTGATCGTGCGCTCCCCCTGACTCGCTCATCATGGAAGCATAGGCGATGCGCAACAATCTGGCCCCACGAGTTCTGTCCCGTGGTTCCGGCTCTCCCCCGGTCTCCGTCCACGTCTCGGTGGCGTACTCGTGAAAGAGGTAGTTCGGCAGGGTCGCGAGCAGGTGGATCGCCGCCATCTCCGCCACCGGGCCGAGCGAGCCCTGGTGCGGGGCGACCATCACGTAGAGCCCCGAATCCGTTCATCGCTGGAAAGTGAACTGCCCGGCAACCTGTGTTCTGTTGTGTAACAGGTACAGGAAATATCCCCCAGACGGCGATACGAACTGCATGTCTAGCTGCTCCGTAATGGACGCCGCTGGATAGTAGATCAGCAGACGAGTCAGATGCGGTGTGCCCATAGGAACGATCTGATATTGTGCGGCTTGCGCCTGCGACTGCGCGGCGGTGCTTACGAACACGGCGTTCTGGTTGTCAATAAACCTCAAGGACAAGCGAATTCCGCCACCATGAGGCATGCCGTTGACAGCAGTTGCAAGTCCGGTCCAGGTCGGTACAGAGAGTGCCGGCGTCGTGATCAACCCTTGAGGCATTTGCGCCCTGACCCCTTCTGATGGCCGTGCGTCGGCGCTAGGAAGCACTCTATCGAGTAAATCGAGAATCGTATGGGCGGTCCCTGCGACATCATCGACGAAGGACTGCCCGTACACCGGCGCGGCTATGAGAACCGCCGCGCGAGTATTGCTACAGGTAGCTTCATTGGACCTCTCCAGTGTTTCATTTCACCTTTCTTGAGTAGAGCCCCCGCGGGTTGGAAGGCGTTGTCGTGGACCGCCTCCCGTGCAGTTCAATCACCCGCGGGGACTCGACCCTCCATCTACTGCTTGACGAGCCTCAGCCAGTAGTTTCCGAACGGTACGTCTGGATGGTCCGTCCAGACTCCTAGATCGTCGTCATATCTGACCTCATCCCAGAACGGTGAAACGATCAACGAGTTGCCCACCTGGAGATAGCCCCACCGCAACCGTTGGCCGATGAGTTCCGGCGACTGGTCCGGCTGGCCGTTTTCCGACACGGCAGTTAGCGTCTGCCATAGGAACATTTCTTCAGTGTCCTGTTCCAATGTTCCCGTCTGGACCCAAACGTGCATGATGTCGGTTCCGAGGTCCTCCTGCAACTGGCTAGTGAAGGTGTACGTTAACGCAGCGCCGGTGATTTCCAACGTCCAGGTTCTGAATTCCTGCCGGACATTGCCGTCATCGTCCTCGTGCTCTTCCCAGCGTTCGTACCGCCATGTCCCGGTCAGATCGGCTCCGGTAGACTCGCCCTTGGTGTAGAGCCAATAGTCGACGTCGTCGAAGGCGTTCTCACGCTCCCAAATCTTCAGGTATAGGGCGGTCCGCTGATCATTTCCCCAAGTGTACGCCTTGGGCAGGCTCCTGAGAGTATCGTCATCGTACCAGGTGCGGATAATCTCGGTGTCCGTGGCGGTCCAGGTGCCGGACTGGGTGTAGCTCTCTTCCTCGTGAAACGTGCCGTCTGCGCGGAAATGGGCGAAGTGGCCGACCCAGCGCTCCTTGGTGAAGACGAGCATGTAGCGGCGTGGCCCCTGCACTATGTCGTCGTCGGTCCAAGAGTCTTCATGGACCCACACAGCCCCCATCAGGGACTCTGTAGGCGTCAAGGCGGCCGGCACCACGGAAATCGTGAACTTCACTGATTCCATGGTGCCGCCGGTCGCGGAGTCCTTCGCCGTGTAGGTCATGTCGTACGTTCCCGGCATGGTGGGCGTCCCGCTGAGCACCCTGGTCGCTGCCACGAAGGTGAGCCCCGGCACGGCCGGCGAGAGCGAGTAGACGAGACCCTCCTTGCCTCCCATGGCCTCGGGCAGCGTCGTGGGCGAGAGCGCTTGGCCGACGACCATCGTCGGCAGCGAGATCGTCAGCTTCTCTGCCGAGAACCTGACGTCCGGCGCGACCGGCGACGTGCAGCCGGCCAGTACTGCTCCGAGCGCAACCAAGGCGGTTGCCGTCGCTATCAATCTGTTGGTGATTCGCATCGTCTGTCCTCCTTGTCGATGCTGTCCGGCTCGAAGTTCCGGACGGGTCACTACGTGGTAGAACTCTTAGGACCCGTGTACGCGGCGGAGATCGTGCGGAAGCCCAAAGAGTCACCCATCCGTGTCATTCGTAGCACGGTGCGCGTTTTCTGTAGCACGGCCCCCGGGGACTGTCAACGACGCGTGTTGGTTTCTGTTCGAGTTCTTCGCTATCGTGTTACATGTGACACGATCGGGGCTGGATCATCTCCGCTCCGCGGTACGGCTCCATGTCGAGCGGGAGGGCCTCCGGCCGCTCTCCGTCCGTACCGGAGTCCCCGTCGGGCAGCTCCGCAGCCTCCTGCAGGGGCGGGCGGCGCTGAGCACCACCCTGGAGCGTGTCTCGTCCGCGCTCGGTCTGGAGTTCTACATCGGACCGCCGCGCAAGCCGGGTGCGGCCCGCGCTCGCAAAGGCTACGAGGGCCGCACGGTCCGCGAGCGTCCCCCTTCCGGCGAGGAGGCCGCGCCCGCGTGGGCGATGGCGCTGCAGCGCGATCTGCGCGACGGCCTCCGAGAGGATCTGGCTCAGGTGCTGCGCGAGCTCATGGGCACCAAGCCGGCTGCCGCTCGTCCGAAGCGGCCGGCCGCCGACTCACCCGGCACTGCCGAGTGAGAGGTACAACGACGTTCGCCTTCTGGAGTCGGCGACGTGGCTGATGGGCGAGCTGTACCGACGCGGAGCTGTCGCGTCGCGCAGGCGTAACGGTCACGATTGACCAACAGCTCATCGAGGAAGCACGCCAAGCGCTCCGCACGTCCACCAAGCGAGAGACCGATCGAGCTGGCCCTGCGGGAGGCGGTCAAGGCATCGCGGCGCGCCGCGGCGTTGAGCCGTGCGGGCCGGCTGGACCTGGAGCTGGACCAGGACGGGCTTGCGGAGCTGCGCCGCCAGCCGTGATCCTGATCGACAGCCCCGCGTGGATCGAGTACTACCGCCTGGGCGGATTCGGATAGCCGTCCCAGAGAACGAGCCAACGGCTTGATGGGGCCTCCAATGCGTTACCCGCCACGCACCGAGCTGAACGCTACGCTGGCTATGGGATAGACTGCGGCGGTCCGGTCCCGCGCCTCAAGGCCGTCCGTGAGAGATCCCGAGCGGGACCAATACGAACGAGGAGACCCCCATGTCAGACGCAGCGCTCCTGGAGGAGCTCAGGAAGATCGATACGCCCACGGTCACCAACGTGGTGGCCACCTACCCCGGTCACGAGCTGTGCCTGGAGCTCTACCACCCCTGGGAGGCGAACTGGTACACCGACAACCGGCTGTCGTGCTGGTATCCGGAGCTGGGCCCGGTGGCCGGCTACGCGGTGACCTGCGTCTACGGCGTCGCCGACCCGGGCTACTCGGCGCTGACCCTGATGGACGTCCTGGAAGCGGCGGACCGCATCGGCAAGCCGTCCATCTTCTGCTTCGAGCAGCGCTTCCCGCCGGAGCTGGCCGACAAGGTCGGGCTGGCCGGCGGCAACATGACCTCCGCGCTGCGCGCTTGCGGAGCGGTCGGCGCGGTCAGCAACGGCCCCTCGCGCGACATCCACGAGATCCGGCCCATGAACTTCCAGTACCTGACCCGCGGAGTGTGCGCCGGCCACGGCCCGCAGGCGCTGCAGGCGGTGCAGGTGCCGGTGCGCCTGTCCGGCATGGACGTGGCGCCCGGCGAGATCGTCCACATGGACGAGAACGGCGCGGTCAAGTTCCCGGGCGACCGGCTCGAGGAGGTGGTCACCAACGCCAGGAAGCTGCTGGAGCACGAGGAGGATCGGGTCGGCCGCCTGCTGGAGGCCCGCGGCTTCGAGGAGGTGCGCGCCATCATGGGCACGCACCAGTACGCAAAGAAGTAGCTCCGGCGGAGGCGCTCACCTCGCCGCGACCACTCCATTCCCACTCATTCTTGATACACCTCCACCATTCATGCTATCGCTCATACAGCGAGATGACACGTGACAACGAAAACTGACACATCATCGGAGGTCAACGCCGACGTCGAGGGGCTCGGCTATCCCTTTCAGGACGACGACGGCGCTCCGTATCCCCTTGATGACATCATGGTCCGCAACGAAACCAGAACGGTACGGGAAACGGTAATTCGCATAAACAATGGCCGCTACATCATGGATCCTGATTTTCAACGCGACTTCATCTGGGATATTTCCAAGCAGTCCAAGTTGATCGAGAGTTGTATCATGCGAATTCCATTGCCCGTAATCTACGTTGCGGAGAGTCCGGATGGGCGAATCATGATCGTCGACGGATTGCAACGACTGAGCACGTTCAGGAGGTTCCTCGACGGCGAATTCAGGCTGACCAAACTGGGAGACAACCATCCGCTGGAAGGAATGAGCTTCGAGGCCCTCCCCATTCACCTTCAGGAGCGCGTCGAGGACACGCAATTGACGCTTCACATTCTCGACCGAAGCGCTCCCGATCGTGCCCGGCTCGACATTTTCGAGCGAGTCAACAGCGGAGAACCGCTCACGCGGCAACAGATGCGGAACGCGATCTACAATGGTTCGGGAACACGATGGTTGTCACGAATGGCGGCGCATGCCGATTTTCAGCTTGCCACGGGCCGCTCCCTGAACGCGAAGACGATGCGCGACCGCGAGGCGATCAACAGGTTCGCCGCGTTCCATTTATTGAATTGGCAGTCCTACGCAAGTGGCGACATGGACGACTTTCTGGCTCGCGGGATCGTTCGCATGAACTCGTTGACCGAACATGACAGCCAGGCGATCGACCGCGACTTCCTCGACTCGATGCGTCGCAACTACGAACTGTTCGGCAGACATGCATTTCGGAAATCGCTTCGACTAGAGAACGAGCGCGCCAACCTGACCGTGATCAACATATCTCTATTTGACGTTCTTTCCTTTGTTTTTGCACGTATATCTGACGCGACACTCAAGGACCACTCAGACGCAACTCGACATATGATCGTAGAATTGTTCGCCGACGAGAGCTTCGGTAACGCGATTACCTATTCGACGAACAGCACAAATCAGGTAAGAACCCGATTCGAAATGATCCAGGACGCCTGCGCCGAATTCCTGCCATGAGCGTTTCCGCACTACTCCTGCAAGACTTCAAGTGCTTCAAGGAGATCGAGCTTCCTTGTGCGCAGCTTACCGTGCTGACGGGCTACAACGCCGCTGGCAAATCGACCGCTCTCCACGCGTTGCTGCTGATGGCACAGGCATTGCGCTCGAACCCAATTTCGAACCGCCTGGCCTTGAACGGTGACTTGGTGAGTCTGGGGACCGCTGGAGACGTGATCCGGAACGGCGCGGATTCTCAAGGGATCTGCCTGGGCGCAAAGGGTGTCGATGAACAGATAAGGTGGACTTTCGAGTACGATCGAAGACTGTCGGCACGGGGAGTGATGGCGCTCAAGAGCGCTGAATACGACAGCCCATTGCGCTCAGAGACATCTGCGTCACAGATGGTTCCCGGTCCGCACGCTTCCGATTCCGACTTGCTCCGTGTCCTTCAGGAAACGGTCTTCGTCGGCCCGGGCCGCATGACCCAGCTCTCGACGTATCCCGTACCTCGAACGTCTTGGCAAGCACCGGGCAATGTGGGGATGAGCGGCGAATATGCCGCTTATTGGTACTTGGAATGCGCAGACGAAGAAGTGGATCCGGGGCGCCGCCATCAGCGGGAGCGTGACGCACGGACGGTCCGTTCGCAGATAGAAGCCTGGCTCGACGAGTTCTTTCCGGGTGCGAGGGTAGGGGCCAATCGCTTGTCTCCCGAATCACCTGTCCATCTGGCGTTTCGCCTACAGGGAACAGGCGGTTGGGTGCCGCCGGCCAACGTGGGCTATGGCCTGGGCTACGCGTTTCCCATGCTTGTCACCATGCTTACCGCAGAACTTGGCTCCGTTGTCGTCATCGACAGCGCCGAGGCACACTTGCATCCACGGGCACAGTCCGCCGTGGGCCGCTTTCTCGGTCAGATGGCCGGGGCAGGACTTCAGATTCTGGTGGAAACCCACAGCGATCACTTGCTGAACGGAATTCGACTCGCCGTTCGCGACAGTCTTGTCAAACCCCATGATGTAGCCCTTCACTTCTTCGATGCGGGGGACGCCACCGGCCAAGTCACAAGCCTAACCATCGACGACAACGGCGCAATCGGCGATTGGCCGGAAGGCTTCTTCGATCAGGCGGAGCGCGATCTAGCCATCCTTTCCGGCTGGGCCTGACTACCGTGCGGGTATTCGTCAACGAACTGGCGCTGAGGGAGTCGTGCGCAGCTACAACGCCACCTTACGCACCTTTGGAGGCACTGCTCAGGAGCCGCCAGAACCATCCAGTGATTGCGCATGTGTTGTACTGCCCCAGAACGATGTCATCAATCGAGATCCGAGCAGGCGTGACGCTTTTCAGCGTTGTACGAACCATGCCACGCGACATACGCAACCAGTTGTTCGCCTGGATTGGCAAGCGAGGGCCATTCATCGAGGACGATCGTCAGAACGTCGAAAACGATCTGTTTTTCTTTGGCGATTGCGAAGTCACCGACGGCGGCCTTGGCGAGGCTGCGCGTCGGATTGTTGCTTCACTCCGCGCCGCCGTCTTTAGCGTGATCCACGATCGGAGGTCGCGTTTTGTCGCTGACCCGTTGACAGTGACTCATGGGTTCCATGACGAGCCCATCGGTCAAGTCGACGTGCCGAATTTTCACGATGGGAAAGAGCTCGCCGGAGCGCTTGCTCACTTGGTCCCTGAGCCTGAAACCTGGAGCGAGCTGCTCTTGAGCTGCCGGCAGCTCTACGACCGCTTGGTGGTCGGCAGTCACTGCGACGGGATCTTGTCACGGTATCCGTATAGTCCGTCTATAGGAAGGAGGATTCAGGCATTGCTAGCCGTTCTACAGCGGTTGATGCTCGAGATGAACGAGGATGGTAGTCTCACGGTAGCCGGCAATCGTCTGAGGGAGCAATATTTCGTTGGCGAGCGCGCGCTATTCAGTGATGAATCCTCGTCGAGGAAGACACACAAGAAAGGTCGTGATGCTTTTGCGTTTCCTGACCCAGAAGGATCTGGCACAATGACTTGCTACTGGCACGGGAAGGTCAGCTCGCGGTTCTTCCGTATTCACTTCGAATGGCCCGTCCCACCACCGCGAAAGAAGCTCAGGGTTGCCTACATCGGACCTCACATTTGAGGCACCTGCTCAGCCGCTGACCTCGTAGGAGCTGGCGGTGTAGGTCACCGACTGGCCCGGCTCCAGGGGCACCACCGCGGTGCCGGGGCTCAGGAACGCCACCTGCCGGCTCAGCTCGGCGATGTCAGCCGGCTGGCCGTCTCAGGTGGAGCAACTCAACCGGTTGCACGAAGAAGGCTTTGATACGCGCGCTCATCCGGGAAGACGGAACGCGCGTGACTCGTGCTTCGCTTCGCGATGTGTTTGGGGCCGAGGGTTTCGAGTTCGGCGAACCTGGGCGAGTTCCTGACGCCGTTGAGAGCTGCCATCAAATCGTATCACATGAAGACCCGCTACGTCGCTGAACGGCCGCATCACACCGAGTTCCACAAAAATTGTCCGTTCGTGGTTTCGTCCCATGGCCATCCCGGCTTCGAATAGAACGTTAGGGCGTGCTTGACCCGATAATTCAACCTCATGCGGAGGTTCATTGTCACTCCTATAATCAGGTCGTAAAGGTGCTTAATCATCCGGCGTCAGCAAGACGACTACAGCGTGGGCGTGCGAAAACTCAGCGTAAAGAATCTCGCCTATGTACGGTGTCGCCTTCCCCGTCGCTTTGACCTTCCCGTGGGATGCAACCGGCTAGTTCGGCGGGCGGACACCACAGTTGTTCGGCGTGCGTTCGTACAGGCCACCGTACTTGAGTTTCACCGCTGCTCCTCTCGAAGGCCTGCTCGCCTCGGTATACTCAACCATGTCCCCTTGGGCACGCCATCGTTCAGGTGACCGGCGGTTCGGACGTGCCACGAACCATCGCGTTGCACCACGCGAATGGCATCTCTACCTTTGGCATGTCGGCTGAGCAGAAAAGACTCCGGCGGTTCCGGCCGGCCGCTCTGCTACCGGCCGGCGATGTGTGCAGCGGAATCAGAACGAAAGAGGAGACCCCCATGTCAGACGCAGCCCTCCCTGGAGGAGCTCAGGAAGATCGACACGCCCACGGTCACCAACGTGGTGGCCACACCTATCCCGGTCACGAGCTGTGCCTGGAGCTGTACCACCCCTGGAACGCGAACTGGTACACCGACAACCGGCTGTCGTGCTGGTATCCGGAGCTGGGCGCGGTGGCCGGCTACGCGGTGACCTGCGTCTACGGCGTCGCCGATCCGGCCTACTCGGCGCTGACCCTCATGGACGTCCTGGAAGCGGCCGACCGGGTCGGCCGCCTGCTGGAGGCCCGCGGCTTCGAGGAGGTGCGCGCCATCATGGGCACGCACCAGTACGTGAAGCGGTGATCCCCGTTCACTCGGGGAGTACTACGGTGGCACGGCCCCCGCTCATTGCGCCCCGCCCAGGATGAACCGGACCCGCTCGCGGCGCAGCATTTCGTAGGGCGTCATGCACTTGATTCCCAGTCCGATGCAGGCGTCGGGGATCTTGATCTTGCGGGTCGAGGCCGACGGTACTTCATGCGTGACGACCGTGTGACCGCCAGCGCGAGCCTGAGCCACTAGATAGTAGTCAGCGACCTGTAGAAACGTGCTTACCGCAGCGGGTTCGTACGCCTGATCATTGGCCCAGGCGCTGACTTCGGACATCGCCAGTAGCCCACCCCCAAGCTGCGTCCGAGCTCGTTGAAAGTTGCCATCTTCTTCAGGCCGAGCATGCGGAAGGTCTCGGTGAATGCGGTACGCCCCTCGAGGGTGCTCACCACCAGTGCCCGGGCAAAGCGCTTGCTGACGCGGGCGCCGAGCGTGAGATAGAAGTCGCCTCCGCTACCCTTCGGCAATGCGCGCAAGCGGACCAACTCGGCGTCGTAGGCGGCCCATAGCTCTTCCCGGGAAAGCTGCCCGGCGTCGTGGATGCGACGCAAGGCAACCAGGGTACTGACCTTGAAGCGACGTGCCAGACGACTGAGCTCGACTTGCAGGTCTGCGCCCGGGTCGATCTCTTCGCGTAGCGCATCGAGCGGGACCAGCAACTCCGCCGCGACCCGATTGCACCAGCGCTCGACCGCCTGATCCGGCATGGCGCGGGCTTCGGTATCGGAGACTCCTGATTGACCCAGCCATATATGCGCCAGCTCATGCGCAAGCGTGAACATCTGCGCCGCCTTGGTGTCCGCGCCATTGACGAAGACGAGCGGCGCTAGCGAATCAGCAAGGGCGAAGCCGCGGAACTCCTGAGGATCAAGGCCGCGACGGCTGTTGCTACCGACGACGCCACTGACCATCACCAGCACTCCGAGGGCATCCGCCTGCTCGATGAAGCGCCGCAGCGCATCGGTCCAGGTGGTAAACCGCCGGCGTTCCTCCAGATTGAACCCAAGCGCGTCGCGCATGCGGGCGGCGGTCTCTACCACGTTGTCGCCGAGATCGGCGGACCCCACGAACTCGAACTCCGGCTCACGCATGGAGCGTGCGAAGTCGCGATACCAGTCCTGGCGCTGCTGGCAGAGATAGACGGTATCCAGAAGATCGGGGCTGGGGTGGCCCAAGTGGATGTTGGCGACGGCACGGAAATCGGGGACCGGAACAGCCTGCTCGGGCGGCTCAACAAGGAAGAGGTAACCAATAGGGATGTGGGTCGCCTTGGCGAAGGCCTCAAGCTGTTTGAGCGTCGGCAGCAATTCGCCGCACTCCCACGCGCCGATCTTCGGGAAGCGACCAACCAGTGCATCGACGCTGTAGCCGCCGCGCTCGCGCGCCCAACGGACCAAGTGCGGCTGGACGGGGACGCGATTCATGGACACATCCTGTCGCGAGTGACCTCAGTCACCAACAGCGCACGCAGTATGCGCTCAGCCGCTCACCTGGTAGGAGCTGGCGGTGTAGGTCACCGACTGGCCCGGCTCCAGGGGCACCACCGCGGTGCCGGGGCTCAGGAACGCCACCTGCCGGGCCAGCTCGGCGATGTCCGCCGGCTGGCCGAGCTCCTGGCCGTAGTGGCAGGGGATGACGATGTCGGCCCTGATCAGGCTGGCCGCGCGGGCGCCCTCGCGCACGCCCATGGTGTACTTGCCGCCCACCGGCAGGATCGCCACCTGCGGGCCGTACATCTGGCTGATGAGCTGCATGTCGCTGAACAGGCAGGTGTCGCCCGCGTCGTACACGGTCACGCCGTTGTCGTAGGCCATCACGAACCCCGCCGTGACGCCGCCGGTGTGGTACAGCACGCCCTCCGGCAGCGGGTGCGGCAGGACGTGATCGGACAGCGAGTGGGAGTGATGGGCCTGGGTCATGGTGACCTCCACGTCGGCCACCGTCACCGAGCCGCCCGGATTGAGCGGGCGCAGGGTCGATTCGCTCACGCCGACGGCCTTGGCCACCTCGCACAGCTCGTAGTGACTGATGAACGCCGCGCCGGTCCGCTTGCAGATCTCGTAGCTGTCGCCGATGTGGTCGGCGTGGCCGTGGGTGGCCAGCACGATGTCGGCGCGATCGACCTGATCGCGGCTCACCGTGGTGGTGGGATTGTCGTCCAGCCAGGGGTCGAAGTAGCTCACCGTGCCCCGCTCCGACTCGAAGCGGAACGATGCGTGGCCGATGTAGGTGATAGTGATGCGTGCCATGTGGTCCTCCTTCACGCCGGCACCGGCCGGCGCATCATCACGCGGTAGCAGTCCTTGATGCCATGACCTCCACCTCGACCATACCGAAGGTGGTTTCCGTATCGGAGTCCGGGGCTCCAGCGTCCGCCAGACTGGCACGGTGGAAGGATCGAGCTTCGCCGACGGACATCTGCGGTTCGGGAACCGGCTCACCGTGGTCCGCCAGACTTTCGATGTGCAGCGAAATCGCCTGGCGCATGGTGGCTCGAATGTCCTCCATGGACTTTCCCGTGGCGATGCAGCCTGGCAGATCGGGAGCGTATGCGCCGCAGTTGTTGGGCGTTGTTTCGAAAACGACGGCGTACTCGAGCTTCACCTTCGTCCCTCCCGTAGGCCGGCTTGCCTCAGCATATTCAACCATGTTCCTGGTGGTACGTCATCGCTCGGGTGCATCTCTCACCTTTGCCATATGGACGTGAGGTTCTCGCTCACGCCGGCACCGGCCGGCGCTCGATGTACTCCAGACTCTGGTGCCGGAAGTAGGTGTCGTACAACTCAGCATAGTGCCCGCCGGCCGCGGACAGCGATTCGTGGTCGCCCTGCTCGATGATCCGCCCGGCGCGGAGCACCACGATCCGGTCGGCGTGCCGGACCGTCGACAGCCGGTGCGCGACCACCACCGCGGTCCGGTCGCGCAGGACCTCGTCCAGCCCCTCCTGGATGAGCGCCTCGGTGAGCGGATCGACGCTGGCGGTGGCCTCGTCCAGGATGATCACCTGCGGGGCCTTGAGCAGCACCCGCGCCAGCACCACGAGCTGGCGCTGCCCCATGGACAGGCTGCGGCCGCGCTCGCTGACCGCGGTGGCCAGCCCGTCGTGCAGGGCGTTCACCCAGTCGCCGCCGCCGATCCGCCGCGCGGCGCACTCCACCTCGGCCTCACCGGCCTCCGGCCGCCCGTAGCGGATGTTGTCGGCCACCGTGCCGTTGAACAGGAACGGCACCTGCGTGACGAAGCCCAGGTGCGACCGGAAGCTGGCCAGGTCGAGACCGCGGATGTCCTGCCCGTCGATCAGGATGGAGCCGGCCTGGAACTCGTAGAAGCGGGCGATCAGCTTGGTGATGCTCGATTTTCCGGAGCCGGTGTGGCCGACCAGCGCGACCGTCTCACCGGCGTCGATGGACAGCGAGAAGCGCTCGAACACCGGCTCCCCCGCCTGGTACGCGAAGTCGACGTCGCGGAGCTCGATCCGTCCGCCAAGCGCCTCGACCGGCTGAGCGCCGGTCTGACGCACCGACGGTTCGGCGTCGAGCAGCGCAAACACGCGCTCGCCGGCCGCCAGGCCGAGCTGGAACTGGCTCCAGAACGAGGCGATGGAGGTGAGCGGGAACCACAGCAGGCCCACCCCTTGCAGGAACAGGTACCATTCCCCGATCGACAGCCCGGACTCCCCTACCCGCACCCCGCCCAGGTACGCCAGCAGGCTGGTCGTCACGCCGGCGAGCGCGAACAGCAGCGGGAAGATGGCGGAAAAGACCAGGCCGGCGCGCCAGTTCAACCGGTACGAGGCGGCGTTCACGCCGGTGAAGCGGTCGTAGATCAACTGCTCCTTGCGGAACGACTTGGCGACGGCGATGCCGCTCATGGTCTCGTGCACGTGGGCGGTGAGGTCGCCCAGGGCGCGCCGCGACTGGGTGACCGTGCGGCGCGCCACGTGCCGGAAGCCGAGCGCGGCGCCGACGATCAGCGGCACCAGCAGCAGGGTCACGCCCGTCATCAGCGCGTCGACCGTGAACAGATAGGCGCACACCAGCACCACCAGCACCGTCTGGCTGACCAGCTCCATGGTCAGCGACACCACCTCCGAGAAGGCCTGCGAGTCGGACGCCACGCGGCTGACCACCTTGCCGGTGGGATTGGCGTCGTAGAAGGACAGGTCATGGCCCATCAACGCCGCGAACGCGTCGTTGCGCAGGCGTTCGACCACGCCGCCGATGGCGCGGGATCCGGACGCGCGGCGGTGGGCGTTGAACAGCCAGCTCAGCGTGTTCAGGCCGATGATCGCCGCCGCCGTGCCCACCATCCAGCCCACCGCGACCGGAGCGCCGCCGGCCAGCTCCGTGCCCACGCCGTCGATGGCGCGGGAGACCATGATCGGCAGGAGCGTCCCGCTCACCGCCGCGGCCAGGATCGACCCGCACACCGCGATGATCCGAGCGCGCTCCGGCCGGAACCGGACCAGGATGCGGCGCACCAGCTCCCGGTCGCTGTACGAGCGGTCGTACGCCTCGGCCTCGATGCCGTCCATCAGGAACCCCATCAGCCGGTCTCCTGAACGCCGTTCGGCTGCAGGACCAGCGGCGGCAGGTCGATGTCGTAGCGGCTGAAGATGCGCCGGTAGTGCGGGGAGCCGGCCAGCATCTCCGCGTGCCCGCCGTTGGCGACCAGCCGCCCGCCGTCCAGCACCAGGATGCGGTCGGCCCAGCGGATCTGCGACAGCCGGTGGGTGACGATCAGCGTGGTGCGCCCGCGCTGGATGGCGGCCAGGGCGCGCTGAATGTCGTCCTCGGTGGCGCTGTCGATGGCGCTGGTGGAGTCGTCCAGGATCAGGATGCGCGGGTCCTTCAGGAACGCGCGGGCCAGCGCGAGGCGTTGGCGCTGCCCGCCGGACAACGTGACGCCCCGTTCCCCGATCACGGTGTCGTAGCCCTCGTTGAACGAGCTGATGAACTCGTCGGCCGCCGCCGCGCGCGCGGCCGACTCGATCTCCGCGCGCGATGCCCCGGGGCTGGCGAAGGCGATGTTGTCCGCGATCGAGCGGGAGAACAGGAACACGTCCTGCTCCACGCTGGCGATCTGCGACCGCAGGCTGGTGAGGTTCCAGGCGCGGAGATCGACCCCGTCGACCCGCACGCTGCCGTGCGTGGGGTCGTACGTGCGGTTGACCAGCCGCGTCAGCGAGCTCTTGCCGGAGCCGGTCTGCCCGACGATGGCCACCGTCTCCCCGGCGGCGATGTCGACTTGAAGGCCGGTGAGCGCCGGGCCGGCTCCCTCATAGCCGAAGTCGACTCCGTGGAAGGAGATCGAGCCCGCGATCGGGGCGCTGACGCCGCCGCGGTTCTCGTCGATGCCGGCGGCCCCCTTCAGCACGGCCAGGATGCGCCGGGCGCCGGCGATGCCGCCCTGCAGCATGGAGAAGGAGAACGCGGAGATGAAGGTGGGGATGCGCAGCGCGTGCATGAGCCCGACGAAGGCGATCAGCCCGTCCAGCGCGATCACGCCGCGTTGCAGCGCCAGCACCCCGTGCAGCAGCGCCATCCCGGCCAGCGCGCCGTAGATCAGCATCGGGATGTAGAAGCCCTCGATCCGGTTGGAGCGGACGAACAGCTCCTTGAAGCCGCCCACCGTGCGCGCGAAGCGGCCGCGCTCGAACGCCTCGCGCACCGACACCTTGACCACCTCGATGCCTGAGATCGCCTCCTCCAGCGTGGCGGTCAGCTCCCCCTGCGCTCGGCGCTGCTCGAACAGCACCGGCCCCAGCCGGCGGACGAACGCCCGCAAGGTGATCGCGAAGGAGAGCGCGTACAGCACCGGCACGATGAGCAGCTCGGCGTCCAGCAGCAGGATGTAGACGATCGGCGTGATGAAGCCCATCACCATGTCGCTCGCGAAGAGGATGCCCGGATGGACCATCATCGACAGCATCCGCGAGTCGTCGGTGGCGCGGGCGACCAGATCGCCGATGCGCTGCCGGTCGTGGTAGGTCTGGCTCTTGCCGAGCAGGTTGCGATAGAGCTCGTCGCGCGCATCCCGCTCGATGCGGTGGGCCAGGGTCAGCGTGCAGGCGTTGGCCGCCATGGACAGGCAGGCGTCGCCGAGCAGGATCACCAGCAGCCACAGGCACGCCGCCATGATCCCCGCCGCCGGCGCAGCGGCCGGATCGATGATCTGCGCGGCGACCCGCCCGACCATGATCGGCGCCAGCCCGTACGCCCACCACGCGCCTGAGTGCAGCACCACCGCGCCCGTGGTCAGCAGCGGGTAGCGGCGCAGGTGGGACAGGATCCAGCGTGGCGCCGAACGCGTGTCGTACGGCCGCGGCTCCGGGACCGCCCCCGCGTGATCTTCCGTCCCGCCGGGACGCCATTCGCTCGCCACCGTCAGCTCACCCGTGCCGGCGCAACGCGCGGACCGCCACCGGCCTGTTCGGCCGGTCGTCTCATCAGCGGCGCAGGCGCTCCCGGAAGTCCGCCTGGCTGGTGCAGGCAGCCGCCGCGGCGGCGATGGCGTGCACGGGCAGATCGGCGAATCCCGGCACTCCGGGAAAGTCCCCCCCGACCGCGATGCCGCGCGCCATCAGCAACTCGCGCGCCAGTTCCGCCCGCGCTTCCGTCCGCGCTTCCGCCCGTTGCGAACTCAGCAACGGATCGTCGTCCGGGCCGGTGCCTTCCCGCTCGCCGAGCGCCCGTCCCACCCGTTCCAGCGCCGCGCTCGTTGCGGCGGAGAACGCCGCCTCGTTCAGCGCCGCGTGGATTTCCTCCGCCGTCCAGCCGGGAAACGCTCGGCTTGCCGGAGACTGCCGAAACGCACCGTCCTCCAACAGGTGAATCGTCAAGCCTGACTGTCGCCCCTTTGGACGGCTCGCCGACGGCGCGTCCGGCACCTCCACCCACACTTCCGGGAATCCCCACCACTCGTACTGCGGCAGCTTGCGCCGCCGTACGTCGGTGGTGTGATCCACCTCCAGCACCACGTCGGGCAGGCCGTCCTCTCCCAGCATCATCGCCTTCGGCCCCGGCAGCCGGGCACGTTCCGGATGCAGGTACACCGACTCGTCCGCCTGCATGATGACCTGCGGCTGACCGTGCCGGTCGCGCTGCAGCAGGTCCATGCAACCGAAGCACCTGATCGGAGAACCGCGCATCCGGGCAATCAGGGTCACCAGGCCAGTCAGACACCGCGCCGGCGACTCGTGATACGGACTGACCGGTTCACACACCCAGGCGGTCTCGCTGACGGCGTCCCAGTACTCGAAGCGCAACTCGCAGTCGTCCAGTTCCCCGCGCGGCAGCGCAACGGGCGTACACCCGGGGAACTCGGCGGCGGTCGGCGCCGGCGGCGCGTTCGGGCATGACGGCGCGCCCGCTACGGCGGGACGGAGCGCAGGGACAGGAGCGGCCACCGCGGCAATGTAGGCGGCCAACCCCGCGCACGCAAACGCTCAGCCACGCGAGCAGCCCCGCCGGCCGGTTGGAAGGCGTCCACCACTCGCCGACTCGCCGCCGGAGGGGTATTATCGGTCGGGCGGGGAGGAGTTGACCATGCTGACACAGGGGCTGACACAAGGGCTGACACGGGAGCTGACGCAGGCGCAGATCGACGAGTATCACGAGCGCGGCTTCATCGGAGTGGAAGGGGTCCTGCCCGACGAGCAGGTGGCCGAGTTGCAGGCCGTCACCGACGACTTCGTCGAGCGCTCGCGCGAGGCGACCGAGCATACCGACGTGTTCGACCTGGAGCCGGACCATACCCCGGAAAATCCCAAGCTGCGGCGCATCAAGGAACCGCACCTGGTGCACGACGCCTACGACCGGGTGATGCGCGACGAAGGCATCGTCGAGATGACCAGCAAACTGTTCGGGACCTGGGCGGTGCGCACCCACGGCAGCAAGCTCAACATGAAGTCGGGCGAGTTCGGCAGCCCCGTGCACTGGCATCAGGACTGGGCCTTCTATCCTCACACCAACGACGACGTGCTGGCGGTGGGCGTGGCCATCGACGACATGACGCGCGAGAACGGCTGCCTGCTGGCGATTCCGGGATCGCATCGCGGCCCGATCCTGGACCACAACCAGGACGGCGCCTTCGTCGGCGCGGTTACCGAGCATGCCTTCGATCCGGCCGACGCGGAACCGATCGAGGTGCGCGCCGGCGGCGTCTCCATCCACCACGTGCGCACGCTGCACGGGTCGATGCCGAACACCTCCGAGGCTCCCCGGCGCCTGCTGCTGCTGATGTACTGCGCCGGTGACGCCTACCCGATCTGGATCGCGGGCGGCCAGATGGACTGGGACCAGTACCGCGCCACCTTCGTGCGCGGCGAGGCCTCCAACGAGGTGCGCATGGCGTCGGCCCCGGTGCGCCTGCCGCAGCCGCCGCCGATCCGCTCCGGCTCGATCTACGAGACGCAGCGCGAGTTGAGGGAGGCCCCGTCCCGGCTGGCGACCAGCTCGACCGCGTCGGTGGCCGAGTCGAACCGGTAGACGCCCTCCCACAGATGATCGGGCGGGCCGTTACCCGCTCGTGCTGCCTTCTCCCTCCTGGACCACGACCCCGGCGCGCAGTGCGGACTGCGCTGAGGCCAGCCGGGCGATCGGCACCCGGAACGGCGAGCACGATACGTAGTTCATGCCGTGCCGCAGGCAGAAGTCGATCGAGGCCGGGTCGCCGCCGTGCTCCCCGCAGATGCCCACCTTGAGCTCCGGCTTGGCGCCGCGGCCGCGCTCGACGCCGATCCGGACCAGCGCGCCGACGCCGTCGGGATCCATCACCTGGAACGGATCGTGCTCCAGAATCCCCTCGGCGACGTACTCCGGCAGGAACACCCCCGCGTCATCCCGGCTGTAGCCGAACGTGAGCTGCGTGAGGTCATTGGTCCCGAACGAGAAGAAATCGGCGTGCCGGGCGATCCGCTCCGCGGTCAGCGCCGCGCGCGGAATCTCGATCATGGTGCCGATCTGGTACGGGACGGGCTGAGCGCTGCGCGCCAGCACCGCCTGCGCCACCGCCTCCGCGTTCTCGCGCAGCCGGCGCAGCTCTTCCTCGGTGCCGACCAGGGGGATCATGATCTCGGGGAGCACGTCGATGCCGTCGGCCGCCTCCGCGCAGGCCGCCTCCATGATGGCCTGCACCTGCATGGCGTAGATCTCCGGATAGGTGATGCCGAGCCGGCAGCCGCGATGGCCGAGCATGGGGTTCTGCTCGTGCAGGCTGTGGATGCGCGCCTGCAGGCGCGCGAGCGGCACGCCGGTCTTCTCCGAGAGCTGCTGCATGTCCTCCTGCGTCCGGGGCACGAACTCGTGCAGCGGCGGATCGAGCAGCCGCACCGTCACCGGAAAGCCCGACATGGCCCGGAAGATGCCGCGGAAGTCCGCGCGCTGCAGCGGCAGCAGCCGGTCGAGCGCCTGCTGCCGCGCCTCGGCGTTCTCCGCCACGATCATCTCCTGGAAGATCGCCAGCTTGCCTTCGTCGAAAAACATGTGCTCGGTGCGGCACAGGCCGATGCCCTCGGCGCCGAACTCGCGCGCGGTCTGCGCGTCGCGCGGCAGGTCGGCGTTGGTGCGGACCCCGAAGCCGCGCGGCTGGCCGGCGAGCTGCACGCGCGTGCGCACCTCGTCGGTCCAGGAGAGGAATTGCGCCAGCAGGCCCGAGATTGCAGGCTCCGTGAGCGGCGCTTCACCCAGGAACACCTCGCCGGTGGAGCCGTCGATCGTCACCCAGTCGCCCTCGCCTATCCGCACCGAACCGACGCTGGCGGTCCTGGCGGTGATGGCAAGCTCCTTGCAGCCGGCCACGCACGGGGTCCCCATGCCGCGCGCCACCACCGCGGCGTGCGAGGTCATGCCCCCGGTCGACGTCAGGATTCCCTGCGCGGCGACCATGCCGCCGATGTCCTCCGGTGAGGTCTCGCGCCGCACCAGCAGCGTCCGTTCGCCGCGGGCCGTCCACTCCTCGGCATCGTCGGCGGTGAACACGGCGCGCCCGGTCGCGGCGCCGGGGGATGCGTTGAGGCCGGTGGCAACAGGCTCGCCCAGCTCGCCGCGCCGCGCCGGATCGATGCCGGGGTGCAGGAACTGGTCGATCTGCTGCGGCTCGACCCGCTCGATCGCCTCCTCGCGGGTGATCAGCCCCTCGCTCACCATGTCCACGGCGATCGTCACCGCCGCCGCGCCGGTGCGCTTCCCGGATCGGGTCTGCAGCAGGTAGAGGTCGCCGTGCTGGACCGTGAACTCCAGGTCCTGCATGTCCCGGTAGTGGCGCTCCAGGCCGGTACGCACCTCTTCGAGCTGCCGGTAGACCTCCGGATGGCGCCTGCGCAGCGCCGTCAGCGGCTCCGGCGTGCGGATGCCGGCCACCACGTCCTCGCCCTGTGCGTTCTGGAGGTACTCGCCGTAGAACACGTTCTCTCCCGTCGACGGATCGCGGGTGAAGCACACGCCGGTGCCGGAGTCTTCGCCGGAGTTGCCGAACACCATCGTCTGCACGTTGACGGCGGTGCCGAGCAGGCCCTTGATGTCGTTCAACTGGCGATAGCGGATGGCGCGGTCGTTGTTCCACGAGCCGAACACCGCGTCGATGGCGCCCCAGAGCTGATCCAGCGGGACCTGCGGGAACGCCTCACCGGTGTGCTTGGAGTAGATCTCCTTGTATGCGGCGATCACCCCGTCGAGGTCGGACTCGTCCAGGTCGGTGTCCTCGGTCACCTCCTTGCGGTTCTTGGCGTCCTCCAGCGCGTGCTCGAAGGCGCCGTGCGGGACCTCCTTCACGACGTCGCCGTACATCTGGATGAAGCGCCGGTAGGCGTCCCGGGCGAAGCGGGCATTGCCCGACTGCTCGGCCAGACCCTCGATCGCGGCGTCGTTGAGGCCGAGGTTGAGCACCGTGTCCATCATGCCCGGCATCGACTGGGCCGCCCCGGAGCGGACGCTCACCAGCAGCGGATCGCGGGAGCCGCCAAGCGTGCGGCCCATCAGGGTTTCCAGGCGCTGCAGGTGCCCGGCCACCTCTTCACGGAGACCGTCCGGGTAGGTGCGCCGGTTCTCGTAGAACTCCGCGCACACCTCGGTGGAGAGGGTGAACCCCGGCGGCACCGGGATGCCCAGGCTGGTCATCTCGGCCAGGTTCGCGCCCTTGCCGCCGAGCAGCTCTTTCATGTCGGCTCGCCCCTCGGCGGACCCGTCCCCGAAGAAGTAGACGTACTTGCTGTTGCCCTGTGCCACGTGTGCCCCCTCCCGTCCTGCGACCGGGTGTGCTGCCCGTAGGAGAAAGGCCAACGCTCACACTGTCAACGCCCCATGGGCCGGCGCCTGCGGCGCCCGCTCATGGCCCATCCCCTCCTGTGGCTCGGACCGCATCGGTTCCCGCTGCGCTCCGAGCCGGATACGGGTTGCCCCGGCGCCTTCGGCGCCGGCAGCAGAGGGCGCACTGCGCTGCTGGCATAGACCGGACGCCAAGTGCAGCTCCCAGCGTGGGGCCAAGTTACGGCGCCCTTGGCGCCGTAACTTGGGGCTTAAGCTACGTAGGCTTCCAGGTGCTGGGCGCGCGAGGGATGGCGGAGCTGGCGCAGCGCCTTCTTCTCGATCTGGCGGATGCGCTCCTTGGTCAGGTGGTAGCGCAGCCCGATCTCCTTCAGGGACAGCGGCCGGCGCCCTTCGAGCCCGAAGCGGTGCATGATGATGTCGGCTTCGCGGTCGGTGAGTGAGCGCAGCACCGTGGCGATGTCCTCGCGGAGCGACCGCATCAGCGTGCTCTCGTCCGGCGCGTCACCCTTCGGGTCCTCCACGAACTCCGACCGGTTGGCGGATTCGGAATCGGCGTACATCGGCGCGTCGAGCGATATCAGCTCGCGGGAGATCGAGCTCAGCTCCTCGACCAACTCCGGCTTGAGCTGCAGACGGCTGCCGATCTGCTTGGCCGTCCCCTCCGTGCCGGTCTCGCTCTGCAGTTCCTTGCGCGTCCGGTCGATCTGCACCAGCTCGTTCGCGCGGTTCAACGGCAGGCGGATCAGGCGGGACTGCTCGCACACCGCCTTCAGGATCGCCTGCTTGATCCACCACACGGCGTACGAAATGAAATGATAGCCCTTGTCCACGTCGAAACGCTCGATGGCGTGCAGGAGTCCGATGTTCCCTTCGCTGATCAGGTCCAGCAACGGCAGTCCCTGATTCTGATATCGCTTGGCGACGTTCACCACGAACCGCAGGTTGGCACGCGCCAACGCCTCCTTGGCGTCATTCTCGCCCGCCGCAGCCTTGCGGGCCAGGTGCTCCTCCTCTTCTCTGGTGAGCAGCGGAATGCGATTGATCTCGCGCAGGTATCGTGCCAGAACGCTGTCATCGCTGGATATCTCTCTTGCCATCTTCTTTACCTCGCCTATATCGAAGCAAGATGCGTGCCACTTTAGCGGAATCTTTCAGATGCCGGTATTTGCTTGTATATTAGGTCTTTGCTGTCGAGAGGCTCGAGCGGGCCGACAGCCCTGTGGGTCACAATGACCCGATCGTCCAAGAATCGGCGTCAGTTCGTGTCAGATTTACCCTGCATGACGGGCGGAGGACGTTCGATCACGATCGGTCTTGACGCCCCTTCGGGGCGTTCGTATATTCGCCAGCGATCACAATCACAGCGCGCTACGGCCCTTGGCCGGCGCTACACCACTCATACAAACAGCGAGGAGCTCATGAAGATTCAGCCCATCGGTGACAGAATCCTGGTCAAGACTGTCGACGCGGAGTCGCAGACCGCGGGCGGTATCTACATTCCGCAGACCGCCCAGGAGAAGACCCAGGAAGGGGTCGTGCTGGCGGTCGGCGACGACGAAGAGATCAAGGTCAAGGCGGACGACAAGATCATCTACGACAAGTACGCGGGCACCACGATCAAGGTGGAGGGTGAGGAACAGCTCATCATCAAAGCCGCCGACGTGCTGGCGATCGTCTCCTAGGCAGCGCCCTGCGCGCGCACGGGCCCGCTCCTCTTGGGGGAGCGGGCTTTTTCATGCTTCGTCCGCCGCCTTGTTTCGCGGCCCGGACACCGATAGGATCACCGCACGAATGGACGCGTTCTTCTCCCGCGTCGAGCGGGTCATCAAGACGCTGCTCAAGCCCGACGCGGAGTGGGACCGGCGGCGGACCGACAGCTTCTACTCGGAGGCGTGGGAGGAGTTGGAGGAGTATCTGCGCACCGGCGAGGAGCGGCCCCGGTCCGCCGATGACGGCGCTGCCGGCCGCGACGGCTCAGGCGGAGCGGCCGGGTACCAACAACGGCCCCAGGCGGCCGCGCAGGACTACCGCAACCTGGAGCTGGAGCCGGGCGCCGACTTCGCCACCGTCAAGCAGGCCTACCGGCGCCTCATGCGCACCTACCACCCCGACCGGTATGCGCACGACCCCGAGCGGCAGCGGATCGCGACCGAGATCTCCGCGAAGCTCAATGCCTCCTTCAACCGCATCCGCGAGGCGTCAGCGACCTCGTAACGGATGACGCGCGGCGGCCTACGGCTCGGACTCGATCCCGTACTCGGCCAGCTTGCGATGCAGGGTCTTGCGGCCGATGCCGAGCACGGCGGCCGCCTTGGTCTTGTTGCCCCGGTGGGCGACGAGGGTGTAGCGGATCAGCTCGCGCTCGGCATCCTCCACGGTACTGCCGATCGGCAGCCGCACGTACGCATCACCCGCGGGCTGATCCGGCTGACCTGGGATCAACCGAGCGGAATTGCCGGGCGCCGGCCGCACGAATGCGTTTGCCGACTCCTCGCGAATGTGCGGCGGCAGGTCGGCCGCCGCGATTACCGATCCGCGAGTCATCACCACGGCGCTCTCGATGGCGTTCTGCAGCTCGCGGACGTTGCCGGGCCATTCATAGTCCCATAGCCGCTGATTGGCGTCGGCGTCGAAGCCGTCGATCTCCTTGCCGTTCTCGGCAGCCAGCGTTTTCAGCATGCTGGCCGCCAGGATCGGAATGTCCTCGCGGCGTTCGCGCAGCGACGGTACGCGGATACTCACCACGTTCAACCGATAGAACAGATCGTCCCTGAACCGTCCGGCGGCCGTCTCCGCCGTCAGGTCGCGGTTGGTGGCGGCGATGACGCGCACGTCTACCTCGATAGTCTGCTCGCCGCCGACGCGCTCGAACGCCCGGTCCTGCAGTACGCGCAGCAGCTTGATCTGCACGGCGGGGCTGATCTCCCCGATCTCGTCCAGAAAGATCGTGCCGGTGTGGGCCAGCTCGAACCGGCCCCGCTTGCGGCCGACCGCGCCGGTGAAAGCGCCCTTCTCATGGCCGAACAGCTCGCTCTCCAGCAGGGTCTCCGCCAGCGCCGCGCAATGCACCTTGATCAGCGGCTGCTCGGCGCGGGGCGACAGGCGATGGATCGCCTCGGCCACCACCTCCTTGCCGGCGCCGCTTGCGCCCGTGACCAGGACCGAGGCGCGGCTCGGCGCCACCTGCTCGACCATCTCGAACACCCGGTGCATGGCGGCACTGTTGCCCAGCAGGCCGCGCGAAGCCTGCTGCCGCTCCAGCTCGCGGCGCAGCTCCCGATTGGACAGGGTCAGCTTCCGTTCGGCCAGGGCGCGCTCGACCAGCAGGCCGAGCCGCTCGAGATTGACCGGCTTCTCCAGGAAGTCGTAGGCGCCGTCGCGCATCGCCTGTACCGCGACCTCCACCGTCGCGTGGCCGGTGAGGATGATGACCCGCACGGCCGGGTGACGCTCGGCGACCTGCTTCAGCAGTTGGTCTCCGGACAGACGCGGCATGCGCAGATCGGCGATGACCAGGTCGATCTCCTCGGCGGCCAGCGTGCTCAGCGCCTCCCTGCCGTCCGCCGCCGTCACCACCGCGTGGCCGTCGAACTCCAGCGCCCTGCGCAACCCCTCGCGAATGTTTCGCTCATCGTCGACGACCAGGATCGTGGCTTTCATCCCGCAACTGCCTGAAACTCCAGCATACGCCGGGCGCGCGGGGAGACCGGAATGCACACGCGGAAGGTGGTTCCCGCCCCCGGCTTGGAGGTTACCTCGATGTCGCCGGCGTGCTCCTTGATGATCTTGTAGGTGAGCGTCAGGCCCAGCCCCGAACCGAACTCGCGCGTCGTGAAGTACGGCTCGAAGATCTTGTCGGTGATGTCATCGGGGATGCCGGTGCCGTTGTCCCGCAGGGTGACGCAGATGCGCTCGCCCGCAAGCGCCGTGCCCACGGTGAGGGTACCGCCCACCGGCATCGCCGCCTTGGCGTTCTTGACGATGTTCAGCAGCGCCTCGCGCAGCAGGCGCTCGTCGATCTGAGCCGGCGGCAGACGCGTCGCCAGCTTCTCCACCACCTGGATGCCGCTCGCGCTCAGCTCCGGGCGCAGGAACGCCAGCAGCGGGCCCAGGACGTCGTTGATGTCGCCCTCCCGCAGCTCCGAGTTCATCGGCCGCACCGCGAACAGGAAGTCGACCACGATCTTGTTGAGCCGCTGGATTTCCTCCGTCATCGTGTTCAGGCTCTCGTCGATCTCGGCCGGCACCGTCTGGCCGCCGCTCAGGGACCGCTGGATGAGCTGCAAGTGGATGCTCATGGAGGTGAGCGGGTTGCGGATCTCGTGCGCGACGCCGGCCGCCAGCGTGGTCATCGACGCCAGGCTCTCCGCCCGCCGCAGCCTCGCCTCCTCCGAACGGCGCTCGGTGATGTCGTCCACGTGCACCAGGCTGCCCTCGATGCGGCGGTCGCGCACGAGGGGCACGATGGTGATCTCCAGCGTCGCCGCATGCGCGCCCTCCAGCGTGAACTCGCCGTCCAGGACGTGGTCGGAACCGATCAGCGTGTCGCGCAGGAACGCTGCCACCTGTTCGTCGTCGACCACCTGCCAGACCGCACGGCCGGTCAACTCGTCGCTCGCGAACGGCAGCATCCGCTCGGCCGCCTTGTTGATCAGGCGGATGCCGTGCGCTTCGTCGAGGACGATGATGCCGTCGGTCATCGCCTCCAGGACCATCGCCAGCAGGTCGTTCTCCGCCGACAGACCGCGCAGCAGCGTGCCTGCCTGCATCGGGTCGAGGCGATCGAGCCGTTCGATCGCCTTCTGATAGAAGCGGCTCACAGGCGCCTCATCGGCGGCTCGCCGCCGGCGGCCATGCTGCGGGCGATGTCGGCGATGGTGGCCTGCGGGCTCATGTTCATGGTCTTCACCCTCCATGCCGCGTCGTCCAGGAATCGGTACCAGCGCTCGATGCGCCGCACCTCGGCGACGCGTTCCGGCGACCTGAGCAGGGACCGCAGGCGTTCGGCACAGGACTGCAGGAACGCGAAGCTCTCGTCACGGTCGGCCGCCAGGAAGGCGTCTGCGTCATCCCAGTCGCCGCCTGTCAGGGCAGTATCGCAGAACCGCGCCGCCGCGCGCTGCAGGTCGCCCGCACCCCCGGCGGATGCGGCCGCCGGCCGCCGGCCGGTGAGGTAGTCCGCCAGCGACGCGGCGTTCACCGCCGGGTCGCCGAACACCTGCTCGATCACGCGGCGCTGATCGGCCGCGCTGCGCTCTGCGAACCGGTAGCGGGCCAGCCGCGACAGCAGGGTCGGGATGAGCGCCTGCGGCGAAGGGGCGGTGAAGATGAAGTGCGTGCGGCCCGGCGGCTCCTCCACCGTGCGCAGCAGTGCGTTGGAGGCCGGCTCCGGCAGCCACCGGCGCACCTCCACGATGATCACCTTGACGCCGGGGGTCGCCACCCGAGCCCAGGACTCGATCGCGCGCACGGCGTTCACCGACACCGCCTCCAGGTTCGCGGCCCGCGCCAGCTCGGCCGCCACCTCCGCCGTGCCGTCGGTGCGCAGCGCCTCCAGCCGCTCCTCCAGTTCCACCACGCGCGGCCGCAGCCGCCGCAGCCGGGGCTCGGAGCCCGCCCACAGCATGTCGTCGAACCGGCGGGTCAGGGTGCGTACCGAGCGCACGAGCAGCTCCCGGCACGCGGTCGTGTCGGACCTGGCGAGCGCTGCCGACGCGGCGGCGATCTCGGCGGCGAAGTCGCGGCCGCCCAGCAGCAGCACGTGCGGGTCCTGCAGAGCCCGGTTGCTCCCGCACGACGGGCAGCGGCATGCCGGCGAGCCGCCCGCCCGGCAGTTCAGCACGCGGCCCAGTTCCAGCGCCGCGGTCAGCTTGCCGGCCGCCGGCGGACCTTCGAGCAGCACGGCCGGCGCCAGGGTTCCCTCCCGCACCGCCTCGCGCAGGCGAGCGGCGGTGCCGGCGTGGCCGATCAGGTCAGCGAACATCAGCGGCGCTCCCGACCGTGGGCGGACCGATGCCGAGCGTCTGCTCGGCTACCTGCGCGGCCACGCTCCCCTCCAGGACGGCGGCGACGTCGAACCAGGGCTGGGCGTGCATTCCGGCGATTGCCACGGCGCCGATCACCGCCCCTTCGGCGACGCCAAGCGCCAGGCCGAATACGTGATCGAGCTGCTGCAGATGCAGAGTCCGCGACAGCCGGTGCAGGACATACTCCACCAGCTTGAGCACCAGGTAGGTCGCCAGGAACAGGACCAGGAAGGCGACCACCTTGTTCCAGAACGACTCGCTGCCGGTGGCGGCGTCCACGTAGACGCTGGCCGGCACCACCAGGACGGCGGCCACCGCGATGCCGGCGACCACCGAAGCGACGCCGAACGCCTCCGCCACGAAGCCACGGATGCCGGCGCGGATCACCAGGATCAGGGTGACCAGGATCAGCACCACGTCGAGGGTGCCCAGCCCGGCCAGGACGACGGCCAGGCGGTCCACGAGGACCGGCACTTCGTCGAGGACGTTCTCCACGAACTCGGTCATCCCCCCATCACTCCGTGACCTGTCGACTGCAGCCTGGCAGCGCGCAGCGTGTGCCGCACGACTTCGTCGGCGGCATCCGGTCGATCCAGTGAACGTATCGCGGCCGACATCCGGGCGCGCAGCCGATCGTCGGTCAGCCGGCGCGCGCAGCGCAACAGCCCGGAGGCGGTCTGCGCGCCGGGCTGCAGTACCAGGGCCGCGCCTGCCGCGGCCAGCAGACGGGCGTTGACGATCTGCTCGCCGCGGCTGGAGGTGCGCGGCAGCGGCACCAGCACCGCGGCCGTCCCGGTCGCCGCGAACTCCGCGAGGGCCGTCGCGCCCGCGCGGCTCACGACGGCGTCCGCCGCCGCAAGCAGATCGGGCAACTCGTCATCGAAGTAGGGCCGCGACCGGTAGCCCGGCTCGTCCACGGCCTGCCCGCCGCGCTGGGTGCCGGTCTGGTGGACGACCATCCAGTCACGGGTCAGCTCGGCCCTGGCGTCGCCGACCATGCGATTCAGCGTTGCGGCGCCCAGGCTGCCCCCCACTATCAGCATGATCCGCGTCCGGTCTCCGACCCCAAGATACTGTCGCCCGCGACCGGGGTCGCCCGCGCGCATCGCCGTGCGCACCGGCAGACCGGTGAACCGGGCGCGCGCGGGCAGCGGCAGCGTACCTGCCGACGACGGCCAGGACAGCAGCACCCGCCGGGCGACCAGCGAGATGATCCTGGTCGCCAGGCCGGCGGTGCTGTCCGACTCATGGGTGACGACCGGGATGCCGAGCAGCGCCGCGGCCACCGCCGGCGGCACGCTGGCGAAGCCGCCCTTGGCGAACAGGACACAGGCGTGCTCGCGGCGCAGGATCCGCGCCGCGCCCAGGACGCCCGCGCCGGTGCGGCCGACGTCGGTGATGTTGCGCAGCGAGGCATACCGTCGCAACTTACCTGCGGGGAGCGCATGGAACTCGATACCGGCCGCACGAACCAGCCGCGCCTCCAGGGCGCCGTGGGTGCCCAGCCAGAACACGCGCAGGCCCCGCGCCCGCAGCACGCGCGCCACTTCCAGGCCCGGATTGACGTGCCCGGCCGTGCCGCCACCGGCCAGCGCTACCGTCGCGGTTCGCACCGCGGATCCCCGCGCCGCGGCGCGCGCCGTGCGCTGCCGGCGGCGGCGCTGTGGCTGCTGCTGACGGCCGCCGCGCAGTCGACCCCGGCGTGCCTCCCGTCGGGCCACGCGCCCACCGAAGGCAACAGCGGTTTCCCTGCCGTACAGCGCGCGAACGGAACGCTCGCCTGCATGCCGGCCGACACCGCGCTCGGCCGTGAGGTGCACGAACGGTTCGCCGCCCTGCTGCCGAGCCATGCGTTCGAGACCCGCGGCGAGTTGCCTGTCAACGGCGCCACGACCGCGGACCTGTACGAGGCGCTGCACGCGGTCAGCAGCCTGCAGGGCATCCGATACTTCTCGGTCCTGCACCGGGGAGAGCGGGTGCTGTTCCGCACCGCGCACGCAATCGACGGTCGCGGCGCCGCGGCGGCCGACCCCGTCCCGTCCCCCGACGGCCACGGCGTCGCATACGCGCTGGTCGACGACGCCTCCTTCGGCAAGGTCCCGTACCGGTTGGAGTACCGCACCGCCGACGACGCCATCCTGCTCATCGTCAGCAACCTGCTGCCGCTCAACGTCCTGTTCGTCAAGTTGATCGACCCCGAGCGCTTGCTGATCGCGCTGCTGATCACCCCCGGCGCCACGTCCGCGGCGGCAGGAGCCGGCGCCGAACCGCGGACCGTGTATGGACTGGTGGCCGCCGTGGCGCCGCACAGCCCGTTCCTCGAGCGCGTGGTGGAAGCCTCACTGCGCAGCCGTCTGGCCGCGATGCAGGACTGGATCCTCACGCGCGCCGCCGCGGTCGCCCGGCCGGAGAGCGGCGCCGGCTCAGAGGCCGGCGCCGGCAGCACCGGCGCCGCGCAGGGCTAACTGCGAAAGTCCGATCAGGGATCCGATCAGCGCCCCGAACAGGTTGATCCATTTCAGGTGCCGGGCGATGACGGTCAACAGGATGCGCTCCACGTCGCGCACCTCCAGCCGGTCGATCCGGTCGATCACCAGCCGCTCCACGTCCAGCGCGGCCACCATCGCCGGCACCTTCTCCACCAGCAGCCGCTCGGCGCGGGCGGCGACCGCGTCGTCCAACGCCGCCTTGGCGCTGTCGTCGACGGCCAGCAGCTCAGCGAAGGTCACCTCCGCCGTATCGGCCAGCCGGTCGACCGCGGAGGCGATCTGCGACGCGACCGACTGAGCGGTCCGTTCGTCGGAAAGGTAGCGCAGCAGCCGCTGCGAGATTTCATCCACCGTGTCGCTGGCCGACACGCCCAGGTAGCGCGCCGCAAGCTCCGCGATCGGCGTCTGTCCGTGCTCCTCCAGAAACCGCTGCATGACGGCCTCGACCAGGACGGTGATCGGTCCGGCGGCCACGGAGCCCCACAGCTCGCCGATCCGCTGCTCGGCCGCATCGGGGAGCACGTCCGCCAGCGGCCGCTTCCGGGCCGAGTCCAGCCACTCGCCGAGCGCCTCCTGCATGTGCGCGACCACCTCCGGGTCGTCGGCGGTGTACTCCAGTTGGTGCAGCGCGTCGTCGACGAATTCGGGCATGCGTTCGCGCAGGGTGCGGTCGTACTGCGCGGCTCCGATGAACAGCTTCTGCATCAGGTTGAGCCGATCCAGGATGTTGTGCAGCAGCAGGCGCCCGCGCATTTCCAGCTCGCCACGCATGGCGGGCCGCCGCAACCAGCCGATCAGCTCGCGCATCAGCGACGGCAGGATCTCGGGCAGCATGGCGGCGACGCGCGCGGAGATGGCCGGCGTCAGCAGGTCGCCCACCGTCGCCTGCGGCCGCTCGGCGGCGCCGCGAACCGCGCGGCCGATCTGCCGTCCCACCTCCGGATCGGTCATCCGAGGGATGAGCCGCCCGCTCATGAAGTCCGACAGCGTCAGGTCCTCCGCCACCTCGCTCAAGGTGCGGCTGCCCGCGCTCTCCACCGCGCGACCGATCAGCCCCCGCAGCGCGTAGATGAAGCCACGCGAGCTGAACAGCCGGTGCAGCATCGCGGCCACCGCGCGCTCGATCTGCGGCCGCGCGTTCTGGAACGCGCCCGCCAGCTTCCGCACCGGCATGCCGAGCAGCTCGGCGGTAAGCCCGGCGATCGGCACGCGCAGGCGCGCGGAGAAGTCCGGCCGTTGCAGATGAGCCCGGATCGCATCCGGCGTGAGCAGCTCGCGCGAGACCACCTGGGCGATGCTCCGCGCGAGCTGTCCTCGCTGGCGCGGGATCACGCCCGGCGTCAGCGGGATGGGGATGCCGAGGACGCGCTTGCGCCGCAGCGGTCGAAAGAGCATCCGGATGGCGACGAAGTTGGTCGCGTAGCCGATGGCGGCTCCCATGGCCGGCGGCACCGCCCAGGTCCGGAGCCAGGCGAGGATGTCATCGAACGGGATGTTCAACGATCGCTTCCGGGGGGTGCGCTAGGGGCCGACCGGCGTGGCGCGCGTCGTCGAAGGAGCCTGTTGACGCGCCCCGGTATCTGTCTCCGCGTGCCCGGTCACCTCGGTGAGGAACGCCCCGAACGTCCAGCCGCGGATGCCGTTGTAGTTGACCAGATACCAGTAGTCGGTCTGCCCGTCGATCTCCATGGCGTCGGCCGTCGGCCTCAGCAGCTCCACGCGGGCGCCCTCCATCAATGACAACAGGATCCGCCCGGTCTGGTCCGGCTTGTCCCGCAGCCGCAGGCCGTCCGCCTCGACCACCGCCCAACGGGTGGACATCGCCAGCACCGGGGTCGCCGGCAGCACCAGCGCCGGCTCGACCTTCGACGATTCGCACGCCCCGAGCGCCAGCGCCAGCGCCAGCGCCGCCACGCCCGGTCCGCGGCGCTTCACCGGCGGGCCCGCCGGCCCCGGCCTGCGCGGCCCGACCCGGCGTGCCCCGTGCCCGCCGGCCGGGTCCCCGCTCGCCGCCCGTTCCCGTCGCCGGCGGCAGACGCCGATTCCCCGGCGGGGTCCTTGATGCGCTCGATCTCGTCGCGCAGCACGGCGGCCCGCTCGAACTCCAACTCCTCGGCCAGTTTCAGCATCTCGCGCTCCAGCGTCCGGATCAGATCGGCCCGCTGCTCCGGGACCTGCACGTCGTATTCGCCGCGGCGGATCTCCAGGTCGCGCGCCTCGCTAGCGCGCTTCTCCTCCGACTTGCGCACCAGGAGCTGCTGGATCTCCTTCTTGATGCTGGTCGGGGTGATGCCGTGGCGGCGATTGTGCTCCGTCTGGATCGCGCGGCGGCGCTCGGTCTCCGCGATCGCCTCCCGCATCGCCTCCGACTCGGCATCGGCGTACATCAGCACGGTGCCGTTCACGTGGCGGGCGGCGCGGCCGATGATCTGAATCAGCGAGGTCGCCGAGCGCAGAAAGCCGATCTTGTCGGCGTCCAGGATGGCGATCAGCGACACCTCGGGAAGGTCCAGCCCTTCGCGCAGCAGGTTCACGCCGACCAGCACGTCGTACTCGCCGGCGCGCAGGTCGCGCAGCAACTCCACGCGCTCGACCGTCTCCACCTCCGAGTGCAGGTATCGCACGCGCAACCCGATCTCGGCCAGATAGGACGACAGATCCTCCGACATGCGCTTGGTGAGGGTGGTGACCAGGCAGCGCTCGCCGGCTTCGACGCGGGCGCGGATCTCCCCGTAGAGGTCGTCGATCTGACCTTCGCTCGGCCTGACGTGAATCTGCGGATCGACCAGCCCGGTCGGCCGGATCACCTGCTCGGCCACGCGATCGGACAGCGACAGCTCCAGCGGTCCCGGCGTGGCGGAAACGAACAGCACGCGGCCGATCACCGACTCGAACTCGTCGTAGGTGAGGGGTCGGTTGTCGAGCGCCGACGGCAGGCGGAAGCCGTGCTCCACCAGCGCCCGCTTGCGCGAGCGATCCCCCTCGAACATGCCGCGGACCTGCGGCAGGGTGACGTGGGATTCGTCGACGATGGTCAGAAAGCCCTCGGGCAGAAAGTCGATCAGGACCCCCGGGCGCTCACCGGGCTCGCGGCCGCTCAGGTGCCGGGAGTAGTTCTCGATGCCGGGGCAGTAGCCCATCTCCTGCATCATCTCCAGGTCGTACTCGGTGCGGGTCGAAAGGCGCTGCGCCTCCACCATGCGGTCGGCGACGCGCAGCTCGGCCAACCGTTCCTGCAGCTCCTGGCGGATCGCGGCGGTGGCGGTGCGGATGCGCTCCTGCGGCGTGACGAAGTGCTTGGCCGGATAGATGGCGCAGTAGTCCAGCTCACCCAGCGCGGTGCCGTTCAGCGGATCGATGCGGCGGATGCGCTCCACCTCGTCACCGAAAAACTCGATGCGGATCGCCTGCTCCGAGTAGGAAGGAAAGATCTCCAGCACGTCGCCGCGCACCCGGAACGTGGAGCGGTCCAGCACGGCGTCGTTGCGCTCGTACTGCACCGCCACCAGATCGCGCAGCAGCCCGCGCAGATCGAGGGTGTCGCCCAGCCGCACCTGCAGGCGCATCTCGCGAAAGTCACGCGGATTGCCCAGCCCGTAGATGCACGACACGGTGCACACCACGATCGTGTCGCGCCGCTCGACCAGCGAGGTGGTGGCCGACAGGCGCATGCGCTCGATCTCTTCGTTGATCGACGCGTCCTTCTCGATATACAGGTCGCGGGAGGCGACGTATGCCTCCGGCTGGTAGTAGTCGTAGTAGGAGACGAAGTACTCGACCGCGTTCTCCGGGAAGAAGTCCTTGAACTCGCGAAAGAGCTGCGCGGCCAGCGTCTTGTTGTGCGACAGGACCAGTGTGGGCCGCTGACACGCCTCCACGATCTTGGCCATGGTGAAGGTCTTGCCCGATCCGGTGACCCCCTTCAGGGTGTGGAAGCGGCTGTCGCCGGACAGGCCGGCGACGATCGCTTCGGTGGCCTGCTGCTGATCGCCGGCCGGCTGGAACGGCGCGTGGACGGCGAACCGGTTCACGGGTGCATTTCCCTCGTGCGGCAGGGGCTCACCCACCCGTGATTCACCGCGATCGTTCGCTGAGCGTCACCGACCGTTCCTGCAGGCGGCCATCGCGTTCCACGACTACCGGTACCACGTCGCCCGGTTTGTTGTCCTCCAACGCCGCCAGCAGGTCGGCGAGTCCGCCGATCTGCTGGCCATCGACCTCGACGATGATGTCGCCGCCGGCGTAGAACGACAATCGTCGCCATTGTACCGGGCGGGTGCCGCCGCGCAGGCCTGCCTGCTCCGCGAGGGAGTCGGGGTCGACCGTGGAGATCAAGAGTCCGTCGCTGCGCGTCAGACCGAGATCGCGCGACAGACGCGACGACAGCGGTATCGGGCGAATGTCGATCCAGCCGCGCAACACCCTCCCGTGCTCCATCAGCTCCGGCAACACGCGGCGGGCGGTGGCGACCGGCACGGCGAAGCCGATGCCGACCGATGTGCCGGTGGGCGAGAAGATCATCGTGTTGATGCCGATCATCCGTCCGCTCGCATCCAGGAGCGGCCCGCCGGAGTTGCCCGGGTTGATGGAGGCATCGGTCTGGATCATCTCCTGGATGATGCGCCCGTCGTCCGCCTCCACCGGCCGGCCCAGTCCGGAGACGATGCCGGTGGTCAGCGACCGCTCCTGGCCGAACGGGTTGCCGATCGCCAGCACCTTCTGCCCGACGCGCAGATCGGTCGAGTCCCCGAACGGGATGACCGTCAGCGGCGTGTCGCCCGGCTCGAAGCGGATCACCGCCAGATCGTTCTCCGGATCGGCGCCGACGAGCGCCGCGTCGTGCTCGCTGCCGTCCCAGAGCGTGACCGACAGCCGTGTGGCGTTGCGGATCACGTGGTGGCTGGTCAGCACGTGGCCGTCGGTGTCGATGATCACCCCGGAGCCTGAGTCGGAGCGGGGAATCGCGCGATAGCGATAGAGCACGCTGCCGACGGCGGCGACGTTGACCACCCCCTCGTTGCGGGCGTCGTAGATGGCGATGCTGTTGCGCTCGTCGGGCGAGTAGTAGCGTCCGCCGGCGACGCCTTCCATCCACTGCACGGGCTGCGCGGGAGCGGCTGTCGCCCACGGCCGCGGGACGCGGGGCGCTTCCGGCGCGCCCGGCGTGTGGCGGGCGATCAGCAGCCCCAGCCCCACCCCGGCGACCGTCAGCACCGCCCCGGCCGCCGCCGCGCCCAGCAGGCGCCCGGCGCGAACGCCGCCGGCATCGCTCACGGCGACTCGGCCCCGGTGAGCTCGTCCCAGACGGCGCGCCGCCTGGCGACCTCCTTGTAGTGGTCGGTCTGCGACACGTTCAGCGGGTTGGTGAACGTCAGCATGTCGATCGGCCGCTCCGACCCGCCGCGCCGGTTCCAGTCCCGCAGGCCGTTCATGGCCTCCGGGTCGTGGTTCCAGGTCGGTCGCGTGTTGCGCCGCGTGCGGCAGAAGAGGAACTTGATCATGTGCCGGCGCCGAGGCGAGCGGTTGGCGGCCGTGCCGTGCCACAGGTCGTAGTGGGTCAGCGCGAAGGTGCCCGCCTTGACCACCAGCGGCACCTGGCCGCGGATGTTGGTGTAGGTGCGCATGCGATCGGTGGGCGCGTTGCGGAAGTGGGTGCCGGGGACGATGATCGTCGGCCCCATGTCGGCGGTGACGTCGGCCGGATAGTAGAGCCCCAGGAACCGGTCCAGGCCGGCGCCGCGCCGGTTCTTGCTGTCCTGGTGCCAGTGCATGTACGGGGTGCCGGGCTCCTTGCAGTGCCAGTGGCGGTGCGCCATGACCTCGTAGTCCTCGCCCGCCAGGCTGGTCAGCGCGCCTTGCACGAGCGGATGGCTCAGGACGTGGTGAAGCTCCGGCACCGCGTCGGTGATGGCGTCGCCCGGGTTGCTGCCCATGCCGTCCAGCGCCGTGGCGATCCGTTCGTCGACACCGGCGGGCAGGTCGAGCTCCAACAGGTGATGGCCGCGGATGATGAAATCGACCACCGCCCGATCGTCCAGGAGCGTGGCCGGCGGGGCCGCTGTGATACTGCTCATTCGACCACCTCCATCTTCTGCAGCACGAACTCGTAGCCGATCATGTCCAGGTCGTCGTCGTCGTAGTCGGCCTGGTGCAGCGGGAACTGCACGATCTGCCAGCCGTCGCACACCGCGTCGTGCACGCACTCGTACGGCCATTGCGGCGGATCGACCTCCAGCTCGGTCGAGAAGCCGGGCACCGGCTCGTAGATCGTGAGACCGAGGATCGGGGACAGGATGTTGGGCGTCTGCGCGTGGATGTACATCAGGCGCTGCTTGGGCTGTGCCTGCCGGGTTTGAGCACTGTGCCGCGTTCCCATTCGCCCCCTCCTGGCGCACTGATTGTATGTCCCGCGCCGTTCGCGGCACAAGCGGCGGGCGCGTCCAGGCGCCGGCAACTCCCTCGTGGACTGGCGGAACGGTAGCCGTTGCCGTACCGTGACCGTCATGCAGGCAGAGATTGAGGTCATGGCCGCCGAGCCCGCGGTTGACGGCAACCCCGGCATGGACTTCGCCGAGGAGCGCATCGCCCTGGCGTGCGCGTTCCGCTGGGCGGCCCGCTACGACCTGCACGAATCGGTGGCCAACCACTTCAGCCTGGCGGTCGACGATCAGGGATCGAGATTCCTGATGAACCCGCGCGGCCGCCATTTCTCGCGCATCAGGGCCAGCGAGCTGCTGCTCCTCGATGCCGGCGATCCGAGCACGATGCAGCGCCCGGACGCGCCCGACCCGACCGCCTGGGCGCTGCACGGCGGCATCCACCGCAACGTGCCGGGCGCCCGTTGCGTGCTGCACGTCCACTCGAAGTTCGCGACGGCGTTGGCGTGCCTGGACGATCCCAGGCTGCCGCCGGTCGAACAGAACGCCATGCGCTTCTGGGGGCGGGTGACCATCGACGACGAGTTCGACGGCATGGGCCTGGACGACGAGGCGGAGCGCGTCGCCCGCCTGGTCGGCGACAGGCCGATCCTGCTCATGCGCCACCACGGCGTGATGGTGATCGGTCCGACCGTCGCGCAGGCGTTCGATGATCTCTACTACTACGAGCGCGCCTGCTGCACCTACCTCATCGCCCTGCAGACCGGCAGGAAGCTGCGCGTCGTCTCCGACCGCGTCGCGGCCAAGACGGAGCTCCAGTGGCGGCATTATCCCGACCTCAGCGAGGACCACTTCCGGGAGCTGCGCGCGATCCTCGACCGCGAAGACCCTTCCTTCCGGCGCTGACGGCACGCGCCGCGCCGGCCATGGTATTGGAGGTCGCGATCCTCGACGTGAAGCCCGGCCTGGAGCCGGACTTCGAGACGGCGTTTGCCGAGGCGCAGGGAATCATCGCGAGCATGGATGGCTACGTTTCCCATCAGCTCCGGAAGTGCATGGAGAAGCGAAGCCGCTACCTCCTGCTGGTGACGTGGCGAACGCTCGAAGATCACACCGTCGGGTTCCGGGGATCCGACCGGTATCAGGAGTGGCGCAGGCTGCTGCATCACTTCTACGACCCGTTTCCCGAGGTCGAGCATTACGAGCTGGTGCACGGCGCCCCGTGACCGGCGCCGCCACGTTCCGGATCTTCGGCGACTATCGCGTCCGCATAGATCCGTGGGAGGTCGATTACGGGGACCAGACGCCCCTGGAGTCCCTGAGTGATCGACCGAGCGAGCAAATCGACCACGAAGTCGAGGTGCCCGAGAATGCCTGGAGGGCGATCCTGCCCCCCGCTCGCGGCTCGCTTCATGACCGCGTCGTGTTCATCGACGGTGTCCGCAGGCTCGACGCCAGGGTGCAGGTCCGCCAGGATGAGGATCTGATCTTCGGCGGCTTCGGGAGCCATGCGGTCGGCGCTGCCATCATGCGCGACTCGGCGGCTGACTTCGGTGAGATCCGGGTGTTTCGCAGCATGGTACTGGGGGCCGGACGCTGCCTGCCCTCATCGGTGCAGGTGCGCGACGATCTGGTGTACCGGGCCGAGAGCACCCCGAGGACGGAGGTGGACGCGCCGTTGCGGCACATCCAGGACGCGATGCGAAACGCCGAAGCCGCGATGGCCGCGGATCTCTGCGACGCCGATACGCTGGTCATCGTCGACGGCCCGCTCAGCTTCGTGCCCGAGCGGCCGGAACAGGCCGTCGGCTACGTCAAGCGACTGCACGACCTCTACCTTCCGAGCCGGTTCCTGCCGCTCATGGCGACCCTCCCGGCAGGCTCCAGGACGCCTCTGTTCGCGATTCGCGGCGACAGGTCCGGGTTCGCCAGGTATTCCTGGTTCCAACGCCTCAGCGACCCCGCTCATGGCGCCGTGGAGCTGCACGGTCTGGTCCGCCTGGAGGTGGGAGCGTCCGCGGGCGTCGACGCGGCCCGACATCTGGCCGACGCCGCCACCGCCTGGCTGCCCGGAATCGCACCGCAACGATCCAGAGACCCGCGGTCGCCACAGAATCTCCTGCCCATCGGGGCGCTCGAACAGCAGCTCCGTGCTCGACTCGGCGACGCGCGCCTGATCCGGCGCTGGATCGAAACGCTGGTGGCAAAGGAGGCCGTGCATGAGTGACCGGGAACGCTCGCCGGAGTTCCCGGTTGGCGTGGTGCTCGGATCGGAAGACGCCGGTCCGCTCGAGTTCTGGGTTGGGGTGAGCGAAGGCCGCTTCCTGCAGCTCGACGATCTGGTGACGGTAGAAGCGGTCGTCGATGGCGAGACGGTGAGTTTCTTCGGCATCGTCGATGTCGTGCGCAAACGGTACGAAGGCGCGCAGTTCGACTCGGACGCGTTCCGGGCGTCGGAAGGCACGCTGCCGGTGGACGTCTCCTACGCCGCTCACGTGCAGGTCACCCGGATCGACCCGGAGGTGTTCGTCCCGCCGCATCCCGGCAGCGAAGTGCGCATCGTCCACGGAGAGGAGTTCCGGCGCGCTCTGTTCATCGATCGGATGGAACGGAAGGTCGTCATCGGCGGCACGCGCACCGGCGAAACCGTGTATGCCAACCTCGACTTCCTCGATGGAGAGAGAGGGGCGCACGCCTCGATCAGCGGCATCTCCGGCGTGGCCACCAAGACCAGCTACGCCACGTTCCTCCTGTATTCGCTGTTTCACTCCGACGCCCTCGGCCGGGACGCCACCAACGCCCGAGCGATCATCTTCAACGTCAAGGGCGAGGACCTGCTGTGGCTCGACAAGGAGAACGTCCACGTCGACGAGGAGGTCTCCAACAGCTACCGCGCCCTCGGGCTCGGCGCCGGACCGTTCGAGGACGTCGGTTTCTTCGCCCCGACCCAGCGGTACGGCGAGCTGCTCATGCCCGAGGTCGGCAGCCGCCACGAGGGTGTTCGGGCCTACGCGTGGACGCTCCGCGAGTTCGCCCGCAACCGTCTGCTGCGCTTCATCTTCGCGGAGGCCGAGGACGCGCGCTCCCAGCTCTCGTTCCTGATCTACCGGGTCGAACGCGTGCTGGAGCGCGCTACGCGCGCCGGCGACAGGAACGACCCCGGAATCACGGTGGGTGAAGAGCCTATTTCGAGCTTCGATGATCTGCTTGAGCTCCTCGACACCGGAGCACTGGACCAGATGGCGCCAAGCGCCGCATCCGGCACGCTGGACGCATTCCGCCGGCGCCTGCACGCGGCCGCGCAGCACATGGGACACCTGGTCCGCGGGGACCGGGAGACGGCGCGTCATCGCATCGACTGGCAGGGGCACCAGGTCACGGTCGTGGACATCCACACGCTGCATCAGACCGCCCAGATGTTCGTGGTCGGCGTCCTGCTCAAGCGGATGATGCAGGACAAGGAGCAGCAGGGCACGGCCCGCCCGCTCGTGTTCGTGGTGCTGGATGAGCTCAACAAGTACGCGCCGCGGTCCGGCTGGAGTCCGATTCAGGACGTCCTGCTCGACATCGCCGAGCGCGGCCGCTCGCTCGGCGTCTCCCTCTTCGGCGCGCAACAGACGGCAAGCGAGGTGGAACGCCGGGTGGTCGCCAACGCGGCGCTCAAGGTGGTCGGGCGCCTCGATGCCGCAGAAGCGGAACGGGGGGAGTACGGCTTCCTTACCCAGGTGGCCCGCAAGCGCGCCACGATGCTGTCACCGGGCACGATGATCGTCACCCAGCCGGAGCTGCCGACGCCGATACTGCTGAACTTCCCGTTCCCCTCCTGGGCAACGCGGCAGAGCGAAGTGAAGGACGCCGCCGGGGACGAAGACCCGTTCCTGCGCGCGTAGGATCGCCCTCGTGAGGATCGTGCACACCAGCGACTGGCACGTCGGACGCCGCTGGAAGGGCCTCCAGCGGTTGGACGAGATGGAGACGATCCTCGACAACCTCGCCGGCTTCATCGAGCGGGAGTCGATCGACCTCGTCCTCCATTCGGGCGACGTCTTCGACAGCCGCAACCCGACGGGCGAGTCGGAGCGGCTGGTCAACGAGTTCCTGGTGCGCGTCGGCCGTACCGGTGCCCGTACCGTAGTGATCGCCGGCAACCATGACGATCCGTATCGGTTCGACGCGCGTGCGTTGCTGGCGGCGGGACTCGACGTGCACATCGTCGGGCGACCGCGCGCAGCGGATCGCGGCGGTGCGTTCACGCTCGAAACACGCAGTGGGGAGAAGGCCGTGGTCGCGGCGCTGCCGTTCGCCTCGCCAGGGGTATGGGTATCCGCGCTGGATCTCGCCGGGGACGAGGCGTCTGCGCGAAACAGGTACGCGCACATGTTCCAACGAGCGGTCGAGAACCTCTGCGGCGCGTATCGCGACGACGCCGTGAACCTGTTGCTGGCTCATACTCATCTGGAGGGTGCGGCCTTTGGCGAGTCCGAGCGTCGGGTCCATCTGTCCGAAGACTGGGCGGCAACACCGCAGACGCTGCCGTCGACCGCGACCTACATCGCGCTCGGCCACATCCACAAGCCGCAGAAGGTGGCAGGCACGCTGCCCGCCTGGTACGCCGGCTCACCGCTGCAGCTCGACTTCGGCGAGGTCGGCCAGGAGAAAACCTTCATCGTCGTCGAAGCGACACCGCGCCGCCCGGCACGCGTCGAGCACGTGCCCTACGAAGGGGGACGGACGCTGCGGGACATCGAGGGCACCATGGACGAGTTGGCGGACTACGCCGCCACGACCGGGGACGACTGCTGGCTGCGGGTTACCGTCAAGCTCACCGAGAAGGACCCGGACATCAACCGCAAGGTGCGCGAGATCCTGCCGAACGCGCTGGTCGTGCGCGTCGACCTGCCGCAGGCTGAGGTGCCCGACAGCGACCGGCCGGATGCCGGTGCACCGGCGACCGAACTGTACGCAGCCTACCACCGCCGGGCGCACGAACGGGAACCCGAGCCGATGGTCCTCGACACGTTCCAGCACCTCCACGAGCAGGCTCGCGAGGACGCCTGACCTATGCGCCCGATCCATCTCAGCGTCGAAGGTCTGGCTTGCTTCAAGGAGACGCAGGAGATCGACTTCTCCGGTCTTGACCTCTTCGCGATATCGGGTCCGACCGGCGCGGGCAAGTCGACGCTGCTGGATGCCATCCTGTTCGCGCTATACGGCGAGGTCCCGCGGATCGACAAACGGGACTTGAAGGAGATGATCTCGGCGGCACGGGAGCGCGTCAGCGTCCGGTTCGACTTCGCCGTGGGGAAGCGCCAATACCGAATCGCCCGTGTGTTGCGCCGCAAAGGATCGGCCAACGTTCGCCTCGAGGGGCATGACGGGACGGACTTCAACAAGGTCCTCGCCGATCAGGTAGGGACGGCGTCCACGGAAGTAAAGCGCCTGCTCGGACTCGACGTGGATGCATTCACCCAGGCGGTGATCCTCCCGCAAGGGGAATTCGCGAAGTTCCTGAAGACAAAACCGGGCAAACGCCGTGAAGTGCTGCGCACGCTGCTGCGGCTCAACGTGTACGAGAGAATGCGTGAAGCAGCACAGGATACATCGACCCGGAAGAAGCTTGAGCTCGAGGCGCTGGAGCAACGCCTCCGCGAGGAGTATGGCGGCGTCTCCGAGGCGGCGCTGGCAGCCTTGCAGGGTGAGTTGCAGCAGGCGGAAGCGCGGCTCGAAGAGCGACGCAAGGCGAGCGACGTCGCCGAGTCCCGGCTGATCAAGCTCCGGGATCGACACGCAAAGACGGTCGACCTCCTGAAGAGCGAGGCACGGCTGGCGGAGCTCCACGGCAGCGCCCCGCAGATCGACGAAGCGCGGCGGGAGTTGGAGGCGGCACGCCGGGCTGAAGCGTTGATTCCACTGATCGAGGGAGCCGACCGAGCCGCGCAGGATGCCGACCACGCAAGGAGCGCGGCGATGGACGCCCGGCAAGCGAGTGAGGAGGCCGCACGCGTCCATGAGGAACGTGCGCGGGAGCTGGCACAGGCCGCGGAGCAGGCGGAGGAGATTCCCGCCCTGCGTGACCGCCTTGCCAACCTCGATCGGATACTCGGACGCCTCCCGGAGCTCACGAGACTCGAAACCGAGGTTGGCAGGAGACGCACCCGGACCGCGCAACTCGACCAGGAGCTCGAACAGGGTAGCAAACGCCTGGAGCAGTTCGCGGAAGAAATCGCACGACAGCATGCCTCGGTGGAGGCGGCCCGCGCCGAGCTCGACGTCATCGGTTACGACGCCGAACTCGACGCCGCACTCGACAGTGCCCGCGAGCCGGCGACGAAACTCACGATCGCCCGCGGACAGCTTCAGGATGCGAAGCCGGAACAGGAGCGGCGGCGCAAGACGGTCGATGATCTGGCAGTTGAACTCGAGCGGCTCACGGGCCAGGCGCGGGAGAGAGAGAACGCTCTGCTCGACGCAGAGCACAGCCTGACGGCCGCGGAGGAGTCACTGCACGCGGTCCATCGTCAGGACGCGGCCAACGATCTGCGCGGATCACTGGCGGCTGGAGCCCCGTGCCCGGTCTGTGCGCAGCTCGTGGCCGATCCCCCGGCGGCCGACCTGCACCCTGATGTCGCAGCCGCCCGCGCGGACCGCGACGAGGCCAAAACCACGCTGCGGCGAGTACGCGACGATGCGCAGGAAACGATCACTGCATTGACAAGGGCGCAAGGCAATCTCCGCGCCGCCCAAGAGGCGCTGACCGAGGTGGACAGCACCACGGACAAGGCGTGTGCGGACATCCGCCAACTGGCAACCGACATCCGGGATGCCATCGGCGGCCGCGTCCCAGTGGACGACGATGCCGTCGATGGCTGGTTTCAGCAACAGATCGAGACGACGGCGGCTGCCCGCAGCTCCTTCGAGGACGCGCAAGATCGCCTTGAGACGGCAGAACTCCAAATGAGCGACCTGCGCCGAAGCGAGCAGACGACGCGCAGCGAGCTCGACCGAATGCGGAGCGAGCGACGCGAACGGATCGCGGAAGTGACCGCAGACGAGGAGCGCCTCCGGGCCGTGCGAGCCGAGATCGCAGGGGTCACCCAGTCCACCGACCCCGGACAGGAACGGACCGACCTGTCCTCTCTCATCGATGATCTGGAAGCCGGACACAGGGAGGCCATGTCAGCCGAGGCGGAAGCCCGCCGCGAGTTGGCGACGACCCAGCAGGCCCACGGGGACCGCGAGCGAGCCGCCGGGGAGGCTGACCAGGAAGCGGCGGCCCGGATCGAGCAGCGTGATCGACACGTCGCCCAGGCACGCTTCGACAGCGTGAGCGACGTTCGTAACGCCGTGCGGGACGATACGGCACAGGCCCGATTGAGCGAGTCCGTCGCCGACTACGCGCGCGATCTGCACGCCACCGAGCTGCGCGTCCGCGACCTGCAGAACGATCTGGGTGGCGAGCGGGTCTCAGACGAACAGCTCGATGATGCGAGTGCCAACGACCGACGGATCAAGGGCGAAGTCGAGCAGCTCGTCACGATGAACGCGCATCTCGGGCAGCAGGTCGAGACGATGACCGAGCGCCTTGCGCGGGCACAGGCACTCCACGAGCAGTTGCGGGCCAGGAGAGCCGACCATCGCCTCTTCAGCGGTCTGGCCACCGATCTCCGCAGCGACCGGTTCCAGGCTTACGTCCTGGAGGACAGCTTCACGAAGCTGGTGCAGGGGGCATCGGGCCGGCTGTTCACGTTGTCCGCCGAGCGCTACTCGTTGACGTTCCAGGAAGACCAGATCCTGGTGGTCGACCACGACAACGCCGACGAGACGCGGATCAGCGACACGTTGAGCGGCGGCGAGACCTTTCTTGCGTCGCTTTCTCTCGCGTTGGAGCTGAGCAGGCAGGTGCAGGACGCCGCGGGAGCCGTGAACCTGGACAGTCTGTTCATCGACGAGGGCTTCGGCACCCTCGATCCCGATACCCTCGCGACGGTCTCCGAGACCATCCAGAGCCTGCAGGTTGCCGGTCGCATGGTCGGCGTCATTACCCACATACCGGAACTGCGCGATGAATTCTCCCAGCAGATCCACGTAAGCAAGCATCAAGGTTATTCCGTGGTCCAGGTCCGAAGTAACCTGTAATCGACGAGCGATCGCCGTGTCCGGTCAGGCGTTCAGCTCGGGCCTCCCCGTCCCGGCGACAGCCCGCTACGGTTCAGCTCGCTTGCGTCCCCAGCGCACCGCCCTCTGACACGAGCGTACGCGTCCGTTCATCCAGAATGCGGATCGCTCCCTGGATGACGCCGACCTCACGTTCCTCGAAGTATGGCTCGCCGCACTGCCTGCAGATCCACGCGGGGACTGCATCGAACACCACGTGATAGCCGTTTCGGTCGATGTTGAACGGAGCTGTGGAGCGGCCCATCTCCCCTTGGCAGTGAATACAGTTCATGAAGTTCTCCTCGTGCGGTGGTCTTCCTCCCATTCGTCCCTCGAAGGGAGATACGCCGTGATGATGGCGAGATAGTCCGTCTTGGGTGAGCAGACTACATGGATGCTGCGGTTTCCGTTGCCCCGGCCGTAAAGCAGACAACTATGGCCGCGTGCGTCCTCCGGATAGTCCTCAATGAGTTCGCCACGCTCCACGATCATTCGAATTTCGGTTGGCGTGATCATCCGCTCCGGCCGCGCCATCTGCCGCACCGCGTGCGGCAGGAAGAGCAGGCGGTGCGCGGCGGCGCGTCTGAGTCGGCCAAGGATTGCGTGCACGGTGGGGTAGCACCTCCATCATCCCACGACTAGTACCCCGTCTACGCATCGACCCCTACATTCGCCCGGACGGGTGCCGGTCTAGCTTTCGAAGTCGATCGTTCATACCATACAGATTCAACGCCATCAAACGCTCAAAAGCTCAAGCCCCTCCTCCCGTGTCTCCGGACAACCGTGTAGCGTCAGGGCAGCCTCGATCAAGCCATCGTCGATTCCCGCGCGATCCTGTCGGCCCTGCTGCGACTCTCGCTGACGTTGCGTAACGAAAGCGTCCGCGATCCTCCACCAGCTCGCACGCCATGGCATCCGGAGTGTCGGCCTGCACCTGGAACCCGCCGCCGTAGCCGGTATCGAACGGCTCCACCCCTATGGTGCCGCCCCGCGAACCCATGCTCACGGTCGACTGGTCTGTCATGCGGTCCCTGATGGCGAGAGCCTCATGCCCGGATCGTCCATCCTTCATCGGCTTCAGGATCAACCGCAAGGACCGCGTCGACCAGTTGTTGCGTGGAGATGTCGTAGGGCGCCAGGCAGTGGTGGAACGCGCCGGCCTCTTCGCCCACGGCCGCCAGCAGAAGGTGACCGGTGCCCATATAGGATTGTCCCATGTTCCTGGACTCGGCCACCGCGCCCTTCAGGACTGCTATGGCTCGCTCCGAGATTTCGACATCGCCCAGGATCACGCCGCCCTCTGCCATCGGCACACTGCGTTCGATATCCCGACAGACCCCCTCGATGTCGACCCTGAGTCCCGTCAGCGCCATGGCAGCTACGCCGCCACCGTCCCGGAGCAACGCCCCAGGACGATGTGCTCCGGCAGTAGCTGCACCGCATGGCGCCGCTTGGCCTCCTCCTGGGCCAGCAACGTAAGCACCGCCTTTGCGCGCTGGGTCAGGGCTTTCCACAACATGTCGTGCCTCCGTGGTTCATCACCGATCGCCTATTCCTTCAGCAGGGCGTCCGGTCATCCATTCGGGCGCTCGCAACTCTCAGTCAGCCCTCTGCACATAGTCAGCCTCAGATAGTCCTCGGTCGCCTCGAACTCCGGTTGTTCTGCAACGCACCGGGGCTCAGGACTTCCAGTCGATCGACATAGCGGGCGACTTCGATCTCTTCGTAGCGGGTCCAATCCCGATGAGCGAGCGCATTGACCACCGCTTCACGAAGCGCTTCCAGCGGATAGTGCCAGCGCCGTTGCCGGCGCATGGACTCATCTACCTCACCGGCCTCCTCCGAAACGAACGGGCGCATGGCGTCGGCGAGCACTTCGATCAGACCCTGCTCGGCAATTCGCCGTCCGCCGCCAGGCGCCGCTCGCCACAGAGCGACCAGGGGACCGCCGATCATCCGATCGTCCAGTGCGTTCGTCGTCGCCGACGATGGCGGGGGTAATGGCTATACAGGAGGATCAGGATCTCGGTGCGAACAGGCACATCTGCGTGAACGAGCCTCGTACCGTCAATCTCCTCAACCAAGGTGCCGACCGGAGCCTGTATCAGCTCGATCAGCGCCCCCGCCTCCTGCACTGACACTCCGGTGGCGTGGCGCAATAGCTCGGCTGAGATCCATGCGGCGCCTTGGTGCGCCACAGATCATCGGTGTTCGTGTCAACGTCGTTCTTGTGAGCGATATTTCGCTTGTTCCGAGATACGCGTCTACACCGGGCATCTCCTCATAGGTGCCACTGTCGATGTATTGTAGGCACTGTACAAATGTCTCTACGAATTTCCCTAGAGCCGTGCGCTCCAGTGTCCGCGTGATGCAGTCACGCCTGATTCTCATCAGGTTTGCGGAAAGATCGGCGGCCAGCGTGCGGCCAACGAGTCCGACCAGTGCAGCCGTCAGACGCGTCTCATCCACCGACCATCTCCTGCACGCGCGTGATACCCTGCTGGCTGACCTTATATAGCTTGCGAGCTTGCCGACTGCTTCCGCTCTTCTTCAACTGCAACAGCAGCATCGGCTTCTGGTTCTTCACTCTGTCGATGGCGCTTGTGATATTCGGTATCTTGTGGCCAAGATCAGCTAGCTCCTTCTGGGCCGAAGCTGCCGTAAAGCTCTCTGTACCTTGGCACACCTGCAGCCAGTAGCCGGCGACCAAGGCCTTCTCGCCGTTGGACTGTGGGTTCGCGGCGTCATAGAGCTCGGCGAACGTGTCAAACACTCGCGCCTGTTCTGCTGCCTCGTCGGAGTCAGCAACGTCGGCTGCGTCTTCTTCGGACGCCCCGCCAGTTGCGATGCGTGCATCAATGCCCAACAGGCTGGCGATATAGATCAGGACTCGGGTCTGCGCTTCATCGCCAAGTGGCTCAAGGGCACCGTAAACCGTCTGGATGGCTTCGAACTCTTTAGCTGGATCACTCATGTCATTCAAATCATTACTAGCAATCATGCTCGCATGATTATGCGCTCATGACACGAATGTCAAGCCCGGCATGACTTAGCTGATATGCCGCACGGTTCATCCCTGTAGCCTCCCTCCACCGCTGTAGAGGCCAGTTCAGGCCCTGCCCGCTACACGTCGACCATAGGCCGCTTCAGCGCGCTGACCGCTACCCGCCACCGTCGGGGAGCAACACCAGGACGATGTGCCCCGGAAGCTACTGATGGCCTGTACTTCCCGGAAGGGCCGCGCTGGCGGGGAGACAGGTTGTACTTCTCCGATATCCTGGCCGGCACGGTCCACCGTCTGGACCCCGATGGGAACCTGGAGACGATCGCCGCGGTCGACGAGCTGCCGTCAGGGCTCGGCTGGCTGCCGGACGGCACCATGCAGGTGGTTTCGCTGCAGGACGGCAGGCTGCTCGCGTGCCGGGACGGGCGTACTGCCGCCGTCGCCGAGATGCGGCCGATCACGGGGTTCCCCTGCAACGACATGGTGATCGACCGCGCCGGCCGCGCCTACGTCGGCAGTCCCGACACCGACTTCGGGGGCGGACAGGCCCTCCCGGGCCATGCGACCTCGGCCGGCAGGCTCTCGACCAGCCCTTCCAGCTTCAGCCGATGTTCCCGCGCGAACCGGACCTCGAAAGACCGGATGGTCGGGCCGGAACACCTGCGGCAGCATCGAGTGAGCGAAGCGCGAGGCCAACGCCCATCGGTCGATGCCCTCGTCCTTTGCCAGTTCCACTCCGTAGAACCGGCTCAGGCATGGGCAGCAGCTTCGCTCCGCAGCCCTGAAAGCAGCCGCCCTGAGGGCTGGCCCGTCAACTCCAGGTAAAGTGCGTCCGCGCACAGTTCGATCTCATCGCTCCACGCAACCGCTCCATGCGGCGCCACGTGCACACCGGCAAAGAAGCCTGGATCGCGCCAGGAGCGAAATACCCCCTTGCCAGCCATGTCGGACAGGTCGACTTCCCCGGAGGCCCCATCCGCGTACCGAAGCCAGATGCGATAGCCGACCCGAGACTCAACCTGCATCACGCGGTTCATCGCTCCCCCCATCAGTCACGTCGTGTTCGTTTCGGCGAAGGTCGTTTTCCACGGCGCCGACGATCTCGCCGATGAGACGTTACCCATAGCGGAAACCATGGTCACCTGCATGCGCTTTGGCTTCAGCCTATCATCACCGGGCCCTGCCGGAGCTCGTCCAGGAGTTCCTGCTCGGTCGTCGCGACCCACGCCCGGACCTCCTCCCGTGTGCGCAGGGTGGGGCTGGCGAGCTTCACGTGGCGGATCTTCGGCTCGATCATCCGGTCTGCCTGGGTGCGGGCGTGCGCGAACAACTGCGGGAGGGCCGCCGTGCGCGTTCGCCACCCGTGCAAAGAGATGCGGTCGAGCGACTCCAGCACTTCACGCTCGGTGCCGGTGGCACCCCTGGACACGGGCTCGACGTGCAGCCCGCTGAGGATCTCCTCCCGCTGGGTCTGCTCGATCTGCCGCCAGCTTTCCGCTTGCTCCAGGCGCTGCATCTCCCGGGCATGGGTTTCGTCGTAACGGGCTTGCGATTGCGCCAGCGCAGCGCGCAACGCGTCCGTCAGGTTCGTGACGAGCCCCGGCACCGGATCGGTGGCGTCCAACAGCAGCCGGTTCTCGGCGATCGCTCAGCCGCTGCAGCGACAGCTTGCGCGTCGCCGTCGTCCGCTTGCCCAGGCAATTGTCCTCAACTCAAGGACGAGGGAGGCGTAGCGCTCACGTGACGCGTCGACAGGCGCGGCCTCCAGCAGGAGCGAAAGCTCCTGGAACATGATCGTCCGACTGGTATGGGTCCCGCGCTCGCCGGAGCGAAACCCCCAGAGCGCGGCCTGTTTCGGAGACAGGCTGGCGCGTCCCGGCTCGAACGGGAACGCTCCCCCTACACTCAAGCTGGCGTTGCGGGCGTGTTCGGGAACACACGGCATGGACGATCGCCGGAGATCATCGCACGGCCGAACTCCAGGACCGCCGTGGCCCGCGGTGGCCGCCTTGCGGCGCTCCGGCTACCCTGAGCCGGGGGAGAGGCTGACGATGCGGGACGTGAACGTTGTCTACAACCAGGAGCAGGCGCCGTTGGAAGTGCTCTTGCGGTCGATCGACCGCCCGGGCGACTACTGTACGCAGGGCCGACTGCTCGTGCCGATGCCGCGGGTGGATGTCGAAGGAGCGCGCCCGCTCTCCTTTCCCGTCACAGAGGAGCAGGCGCGATCGCTGATCGACGCGGCGGAGCGGGCGCCCTACGGCCGCGGCGAGCTGACGCTCGTGGACAGCTCGGTTCGCGCCTGCTGGCAGATCGATGCGACGAAGGTGAAGGTGACTGGCGGCGCGTGGCACGACACTTTGGCGCAGGTCGTCGCACGGGCCGCAACGGGACTCGGCTGCCCGCCCGAGCGCACGGCCGCGCACCCGTACAAGCTGCTGGTGTATGAGCCGGGCGGGTTCTTCGCCCCACACCGAGATACCGAGAAGGTCGACGGAATGGTGGCCACGCTGGTGCTGTCGCTGCCGGTGGCAGGCGCCGGAGGTGAACTGGTCATCCGCCACAAGGAACGGGAGACCGTCGTCGCTCTGCGCACCGAAGAGCCCTCCGAGCTCGCCTTCGCAGCGTTCTACGCGGATTGCGTCCACGAGACCCGGCCGGTAACCGCCGGCTACCGTCTCGTCCTCGTCTACCACTTGGTCCTGCAGGGGGCCGCGGCTGCGACGTGGCGGAACGCGCCGCACTTCGGCTCGCAGGAGGAGCGGATCGCCGTCCAGCTCAGGAACTGGGAAGCATCGTCCGCTGCCGGCGACAAGCTGGTCTGGCTTCTGGAGCATGACTACAGCGAGGAGGGCCTGTCGTTCGACGTGCTGAAGAATGCCGACGCCGCGATGGGTCGGGTCCTGGTACGGGCGGCCGGGCGGGCGAATCACGCGCTGTACGCCGCCATCCTCGACATCTACGAGTCCGGCACCGTGGAGGACTTCGGGGACGATTACTGGGACGAACCCGATGACGAGGATTGGGAAGAAGTGGACGACGAGATGTTCGATTCCACGCGATCGCTCCTCGGATGGATCGCGCCCGACGGCTCGCAGCCCGATTACGGCGAGTTGCCGCTGCTGCCGGGGGAACTGCTGCCGGCCGGGGTGCTGAACGGGGTGAAACCGGACGACCAGGACGTAACGGTGACCGGCAACGAAGGCGTACAGCTCTCTCGCAGCTATCGCCGCGCGGCCTTGGTGCTGTGGCCGCTGGGCCGGACGGTCGGGACGCTCGCCCGCGGTGGAATCGAGGGCGCCGTCGCCTGGTTCGCGGATGACTTGGCGCGGTCCGAACACGACACCCGGTTATCGGGACGCCTACCTGCCCTCGCCGCTCAGCTCATCGACGCCTGGCCGGCGCCGGACCCCGCCCGGTTCTATCACCGCCGTGACAACGATGGCGTTCAGAAGGCCTGCCGGGATGCGCTACGGCTGCTGCGCCGGCTTGCGGACGAGACCACAACCCGACGCTTCCTGCGCGAGGTCGCCACGCCACACTACAGCGGCGGGGAAAATGACGAATTGCTGGCGACGGCGGCGGCCATCGCCCCCGCTACCCTGCAGGCGTGGCTGCCGGAGTTCGCGGCGGCGAATCTCCCGCCCGTACCGGTGGAGGTGCTCGACCTGCTCTGGCGGCTGTGCCCACACGACCGGTCGGCGGCGGAACGGGATCATCTCCGCCCCGCCCTGGTCGATGCGGCGCGGGCAGTGTGCCGGGCGTTGCCGGCGGCGGTGGGTTCCGACGACGACCGGAAGCCCGTGTCGCACCCGTACGCGATGCGGCGGGAGCAGGCACGACCGCTGAGCGCGCGGGCCATCGGCTCCCTGTTCGCGCTCGCCTGGCATTGCGCGCTGGCCGAGGAGGCCGAGGCCGCCGCCATGCTGCTCGTCCGGCGCCCGGCAGTAGCGAGCCCGGATCGGGCGCTGCCGCAGGCGCTGGCGAAGCTGGCGGAACTTCGCAGCGTGGCCGGTGGTGAGATGGAGCCGGCCGGATTCGCGACCCTGTGGCGGCACGGCGCTGCCTTCCTGCTGGCGCGTAGCGCGGCACCGCCGAAGGAACCGGGCGACTGGGTGATCGAGACCAGGGTGCCCTGTCGCTGCGACCATTGCCGCCGTTTGCAAGCCTTCTGCGCCGACCCGGCGGACACGACGGTGCGGTTTTCGATGCGGCAGACCCTGCGCCAGCACGTCGAGACGATGATCGAGCGGTTGCGACTGGACATTGGCTGCGAGACCGAACGCAAGGGCAGCCCGCACACCCTGATCTGCACCAAGACGCGCGCCACCTACGAGCGACGGTGCGCGCAGTACGCGGAGGACGTCGCCCACATGCGGCTGCTGATCGCGGCCGCGCCGCAGGACGGCGCCGCGAACGCCGCGTACGCGATCGATCTGCAGCAGCTCCGCGCGGCGATTGCGCGCCAAGCCGCCGACCAGCCCAAGGCATCACCGTAGCGCCGTCCCGCGCATCGCGCGTGCGGCGCTATGGCAGCGTCGCCTGCGCTGCCAGCGACGCGCAAGCTTGCCGAATGCGGTCCTGATTCTCGATCTGATGAGCTACGACCTGCGGAGAGACCTTGAACGAACCAGCGATCTCGTAGTCGTCACGGCCGCTGTCCACCATGTCGAGGACGCTCTGCACCGGCGCCAGGAACTCTGCCGCAAACGCACGGCCTGCGGCTTGGCGTTCCGCATCGTGCAGCTCGTTCACCACGGATCGCGGCGTACCAGGGAAGCACACGGCATCGCCGATCGCCCGTGCGAACGCGAAGTTCTGAGCTTGTGACGTCCACTCGTCCGGCTCACGACCGCGCAGATGGACATGGACATCCTCCTCGTCGCGCGCGACGAGGGCCAAGACGCCCGGAATGGCAGCCGTGGTTGCGAAGTTGTCGGCCCCGAGTTTCCTCGCGATGGCCTCGGTCGAAGTGAATCGCTCGCCCGGCTCAGCCGTGATCTCGGCTCGCAGTGCCCGTGCGGCACGGTACCCGGCCGCCCAACTACGCTCGTCCGAACTCCACGACACCAAGTGCCTGATCTGCTCAGCGATGTCGGCCAAGTCCGGTAATCGGGACTCATCAGGCGGTCGGTCGTCCGCGTGGCGCACCCAGTGCAGAAGCTGGCTCGCACGCTCACGATTCTGCGTACTGATACCCGCCAGAAGCTCGATAAGCGCTTCTTCCGTGAACAGGTCGCCGGCGTCCTCGATGAATCGAGCATCGGTATCCGAGATGAGATAAGGATCGACTCCCAAGGCACCCGCGGCCTCGCAGAATGCGCGCTCATCAGGGTCACTTCGCGAGTCGGCCACGCGTGACCATCGAACGGCCACCTCGGAGTTGGCAACTCGATGACATGCCAACTGGTCTACGACGCGATCGATGAACTCTGCCAAGGTGGACTCCGCCCCGTCACGCGGTAGCAGTTCCGTGCCCGTGTGCCAGAAGCGGACCCTCGGATTCCCGAACGAGAGCTGTGATCCGGTGACTTCGAGCGTCGAGCCGTCACACTTGAAACTCAGATCCGGCAGGGCGAACCCGGTACGGTAGGGCAGGATCTGATGTTCGCGGTCCCTGCCTCCGAAGATCGACCACCAGTCGGTGGCCAACCCCTCGGCGAAATGGACCGCAGGAACGGTGATGTGCTCGAACGTGGCCCGGGAGTCGGGATCGAAGTGGAGACATGCGTTCTCGCCATTGACGAAGATCTGAAGATTGCAGAGCGTGGCCCGCTCTTCCGCCGACGCGTTGGGGCCTTCGCTGATCCAGTCAGTCGAAAACCGCATGCCGCTCTTCCTCGTCGATCGGCCAGCCCTTGTACTCACCTGACTTGGTATTGATGCACAGTCCCAGCCACGTTTGACCGCGTTCGTGGCACCAGACCTTCTTGGGAAAGTCCTGGTCAGCCTCCACGAATCGGTACTGTCTGGCGCGCCCGGATCGCTCGCCGGAGCCACTCCGTTGCCCGGTCGCGGTCCGCACTGGACGTCAGCGGACAGATGGTCGTGGTCTGCTTGCCGCTGCGACCAACTCGGCCACCGCGGAGTTGCCGAGCCTCCGGCAAGCCACCCCACCAGCGCTTGTCCTTGTGCTCGGGACTTCCTACATATCGGGCGCGATCTGCCAAGGCACGGCGCTGGGCCTGAGAGAGCGCGGAGTGCTTGCGTATACGCCCCCCGTCGGCACGCCGCGTTCGATGTCCCGGTACAACCCCTTGATGTCGACCGAGAGTTCCTAAAGCGCCCTGATCGCTACCCCGCCACCGTCCCGGAGCACCGCCAGGACGACGTGCTCCGGCAGCAGCCAAAGAAGCTGCCAAGGCATGTGAGAAGATGACCGACAGACGGGTAAGTCCATGTTTGTTGCGGGTTACGGAACTAGGATCTCCCGCTGGGGCTCTCCGCCTGAGATGACAAGATTCCTGTCTCTCACATATCCGTTGATTTCGCTGTGCATCCCATACGCCTCCTGATAGATTCCCGGCTCGATAGAAAAGCACGAACCCTCGAGCAGAGGGCGTCGATCGGGAAACTCGACTGAATCCAGATTGACGCCGATACCGTGAACGCGCGTGTCAATAGCATGGCCGGTGCGATGGCGGGTGTAGGACAGCAGCCCATGTTCTTGGAGGATCGATCGCGCGTGCTGATCCACATCGGCGCCACTGACCGGCGCGTCCCGTTGCAGCCTCTCGCGGATCATGGCTACCGCGCCGTCGCGGGCGGACCGAACCGCATCGAAGGCGGCTGCCATCTCCGCCGGCGGCCGATCGCCGGTGTAGGCGACCCAGGCGATGTCGGCGTACACCGAGCGGGAGTGGGGCTCCTTTGCCCACAGGTCGAACTGCACAATCTGGTGAGCTGTGATAGTCGTCCCACCGTTCGATGGCTGATAGTGTGGGTCGTTGCTGTTGCTAGAAGCCGCTACTATTGGGGCATCCTCGGCGACCAAACCGTGGGTTCGGAAGCCGTCGGCAATCCAGTCTCGGACGTTACCCTCGGTCACCTTGGTGCCGCCCCGAACGCACTCCGCGAGCCGTCTCCAAGTCGAGTCGAGTATTGTCCTCAACGCAACGGCGGCGCGCTCATGACTGGCACGAGCCGCGTCGTCCAGAACCCCCAGGACACGCTGAATCAGGGTCGCGGCGGATACCGTAGTAATGGACAGCTCCTGCAACAGCATGACTATGCCGTGGTCCACGAGTGACAGGGCGGGTATGGTGTCGGAGTAGTTGAGTGCTATCGGCCCGCAGTCTCCGCATGTCGTGCGGAGCCGTTGGAGGAACTCGTCCCGGGACGAATAGCGAACGGGTTTACCCGGCAGATGATCAAGCGAATGTGCTTCAACAGAGTGCACAATGCGATGCACGCTACCGTCAGCACATACCAGACATGCCCATGGGCGAGAGTTCGGAACATCGGCGGGAACTTCGAGGATAGTGTCGGACACATGGTCGCGGTAGTAAACGTTGTAGAATAGCCAGCCCGATAGACCGGACTCGCGCAACGCGTGCGGGATTCGTTTTATATGATCGTACATATCACTACGTCTCTCGGCAAGCGAAGTTTCGAGCCGAGCGCATCCAGGCACTCGGACTCGCTCCATTTACCCCACAATGAACTGCGCGGTCAAGCCGTCATGGACCCGGGGCTTCATTGCGGGCCGCGAGTCTTCGGGTAGTCGCTGTGCGCGAGTCCGTCAGCGGAACTGAAGGGACCCCTGCCACATCTGGACGTTCGCCTATCGATCCTCGAGCGGAGACGGTCGTGAAGCACAAGGCGGCGGCGGAGCGCTGGGTGCGGGCGTGATGGCTGGCAATCTCCAGGGAGCTGGACGCCGAGTTGCGCGCGCTCTGTGAGAGCGGCGACTATGTCACCATCTACGCCCGCGGCTCATACGCCGGCCAGCAGCGGCGGCCCAATTTCTAGGAGTACCCCACTACCCAACCCCTTAGGGTCTTGATAAGACCCGCGTGGGTTCTGCCGACCACGACGAGGCCTGTCAGTCAGGTGAGTGTCGAGCGCGGGCCTACACTTTGCGCCCACCGGGGCGCAGCCCGTAGCTCATCTGTCAGCCCGGAGGCTGAAGGCATTCGAGGCACGCATGAAAGGCTCCATTTCAACCTGCTACACCACCTCGCGGCCGCCCTCTCGCGGGGCGGCCGGTGTACGATGGCGGTACCATGGCACGCTGCGAACCGACCATCCTCAAGGATGGCCTGTACTTCCCGGAAGGGCCGCGCTGGCGGGGAGACAGGTTGTACTTCTCCGATATCCTGGCCGGCACCGTCCACCGTCTGGACCTGGATGGGAACCTGGAGACGATCGCCGCGGTCGACGAGCTGCCGTCAGGGCTTGGCTGGCTGCCGGACGGCACCATGCAGGTGGTTTCGCTGCAGGACGGCAGGCTGCTCGCGTGCCGGGACGGGCGCACTGCCGCCGTCGCCGAGATGCGGTCGGTCACGGGGTTCCCCTGCAACGACATGGTGATCGACCGCGCCGGCCGCGCCTACGTCGGCAGTGACGACACCGACTTCGACGAGGAGCACCTGCCGATGCCCGGCAACATGCCGCGCCTGAGCAGCATCGCGCTCGTGGAGCCTCCGGCGCCCGGCGCCGCCTGGGACGCCCCGCGTCCGGCGCGCATCGTCGCCGACCGCGTCACCTTCCCCAACGGCATGGTGGTGACCCCCGACGGCGCCACCCTGATCGCGGCCGAGACGTTCGCCGGACGCTTGACCGCGTTCGACATCGAAGCCGACGGCTCGCTCGTCAACCGGCGCGTGTGGGCCGACCTCGGCGTGCCGCCCGACGGCATCACCCTGGACCGGGACGGCTGCCTATGGGTTGCCGTGCCCTACTACCGCTACGGAGAAACCGGCGGCTACCTGCGCATCGCCGAGGGCGGCGAGCTGCGCGACCGGATCGACGTGGCCGGGTACAGCGCTTTCGCCTGCACGCTTGGCGGACCTGACGCGACCACGCTGTTCCTGTGCGAGTCGACGGTGCTGGGGCGGCCCCGCAGTCCCGGCGATGGGCGCATCCGCATGGTCGAAGTGGACGTCCCGGGTGTCGGGACGCCGTAGTCACCGTACAAGTAGCAACACAGAGCCTCGCTGAGACGACGCACTCCCCGGAGTGGCTCCATAGCGTCACCAGGCACACGTCCGCTGCCATGTTGTTGACGTCATATGTCTACTGAGACATATTGATCCAATGAACTGGACGAGGCGCAAGGCCATACTGCTGGTCGCAGGCGACAAGTCGGGAGTCAGTTCCAGGCGGTTCTACCGGACGCTCGTCCGCAAGGCCGACGAGCGCTTCGACCGGCATCTCACGCGGATCCAGAAGGAAGGAGGATCTTGATGGCTGTAAACGTGAATGACGTGATCGCAGGGCTCGACCCCGCGCGGCGACGCAAGGTCGAGGAACGGGCGGCGGAGCTCATCGCCGAGGAGATGACCCTGCGCGAGCTTCGTAAGGCTCGGCAACTCACCCAAGTCAGTGTCGCGCGCCAGCTCGGCATCAGCCAGGACGGCGTCTCGCGGCTGGAGCAGCGCAGTGACCTGCTGCTCTCGACACTGCGCAGGACGGTCGAGGCCATGGGCGGAAGCCTCTCGCTGATCGCCACGTTCCCCGACCGTCCGCCGGTCGAGCTGTCCGGCATCGCCGAGCGGGAGTCCCGTGATTGAGGCCGGACACGGTCCGAACGACGTATTCGCCCCGGGAGCCACTGCACGGCAGCGGCGCGACCGTTCAACTCGACAGCGGTCACGGGGTGGACTACGGTCATCTCCCATGCTGACGGCAGAACAGGTCGAAGCGTATCGCAACGACGGCTATCTCCGCGTCTCCAACATCTTCACGGACGAGGAGCTGGAGGAGCTGGAGCGGGAGATGGACTTCATCGTCGACGAGTGGTGGGGTGAGGACAGCATCGGCTGGAAGGGGCCGTGGCGCGACCACTACCTGCCCGCGGGCGAGCAGGAGAACACGCGCGCCGTGTTCATCGCCAACCCGCAGTTCTACTCGGCGGCCTGGGGGCGGATCATCTTCCACCAGCGGCTGACCGAGTGCGTGCGAGCCTTGGTCGGCCCCGCCGTGCAGTGGCACGGCACCATCCTGCACGCCAAGCCGCCCGAGCGCGGCACGCCGTTCCCGATGCATCAGGACTACCCCTTCTACCCACACGACGGACCCGACTTCGTGGATTGCCTGCTGCACCTGGACGATTCGCCGGAGGCCTCAGGCTGCCTGCAGGTGGTTCCCGGGAGCCACAAGGAAGGCCCCCTGGAGCACATCACCGGCGATCACACCCGGCCCTATCTGCCGCCCGAGCAGTACCATCCCGACAAGACGCCGTCGGTGCCGGTGCCGGCCAAGGCCGGTGACGTGATCTTCTTCAGCTACCTGACGATCCACTGGTCCGATATGAACCGCACGAATGGCTGGCGCCGCTCGGTGCGGATCGGCTTTCACGACGCCGCCCTGCGGCCGACCTTCGTGAAGCCGACCGATCCCTACAACAACTTCGTGGTGTCCGGTCTGAAGCGCCGCGGCAAGCAGCAGGGCCTGACCTACAAGGTGGTGGGCCAGGGCCAGGAGCAGCACCTCAAACAGCCGGCGCGCACCTAGCGGGGCAGCGCACCTGCCCGGTCGTCCCCGCGGCATGGCTACCGCACCGTCGCGCGAGCGTCCCAACGTCGTCCTCGTCCTGGCCGACGACCTGGGGTACGGCGACCTGAGCTGCTACGGCAACACCATCCTGTCCACGCCGCACATCGATCGGCTCGCCGACGAGGGCGTGCGCTGCTCCCAGCACTACAGCGGCGCGCCGATCTGCGCCCCGGCGCGCGCCGCGCTGCTCACCGGGCGCTACCACCACCGCTGCGGCGCGCTGAGCGTGGAATCGAACCGCGGCCTCGACCGCATCGCCCTGCGCGAGCGCACCATCGGCGACGCGTTCGCCGCCGCCGGCTACCGCACCGGCTACGTGGGCAAGTGGCACAGCGGCCTGCACGATCCGAGATACCACCCCAACCGGCGCGGTTTCGCGGAGTTCGCCGGCTTCCTCGGCGGCATCATGGACTACTGGAACTGGTTCCTGGACTACAACGGCAGCCCGCGCCGCGCCGACGGCCGCTACCAGACAGACATGTTCACCGCCGAGGCGGTCGACTTCATCCGGCGCCACACGGCACCGCGCAGCGCCGCCGCCCGGCAGCCGTTCTTCCTGGTGGTCGCGTATCACGCCCCGCACTCGCCCCTACAGGCACCTGCCGAGAGCTGCGCGCCGTTTCTGCAGCGTTCCGACCTGAACCCCGCGCTGGCCACCATGTACGGCATGGTGGCGCGCATGGACGAGGGCATCGGGCAGATCCTCGATACGCTCGATGCCACCGGCTGCGCCGACGACACCGTGGTACTGGCTACGAGCGACAATGGCCCCTACCTCGGCTCGGAGCGTTACGGCGGACGGCGTCTCAGCATGAACCGCTACAACGGTCCGTTCCGCGGCCAGAAGCAGGATGTGCTGGAGGGCGGCATCCGCGTGCCGGCGATCGTCCGCTGGCCTGCCGGCCTGCCCGCCGGCGCAGCGTGCGACGAGATGATCCACTTCTGCGACTGGTTGCCGACGCTGGCCGCCGCCGCGGGCGTCACCCCGGACGGCCAGCCGCTGGACGGCTGCGATCAGTTGCCCCGGCTGCGCGGCACCGCCCCCGCTGGTGTAGCGCCGCGCTTCTGGCAGTTCAACCGCTACGACCCGGTGCCGTGCTGCAACCTGGCGATGCGCGACGGCCCCTGGAAGCTCTATTGGCCGCGCATCCCGGAGGCGATGGTAAAGCTGCAGGAAGACAACGCGGCGGTGCGCGACCTGATGTCGCGAGGGCACTTCGAGATGCCGGTGCGCAACCCGCCGGTGCAGCGCGCGCTGTCGGCGCCGGGAAAGCCGGAGCTGTACGACATCGCGGACGATCCGTGCGAGGCGCGCAACCTGGCGGCCGCGCATCCCGACCGCGTCGCCCGTATGCGGATCGCCGCGGAGAACTGGTTCGCGTCCGTGGAGGCGGAACGCCGCGCGATCGCTCGCGACTGACGGCGGTCGGCGAACGCCCCGGATCATCGGCGCCGGGGCCGTCGTCGTCCGGCTTGCTCAGTGCGATCGGTTTGGTTACCGTCCGCGGCAATCCCATCGGGCAGGGTTCCGGGCCCGCCCATGCACAAGGAATAACGATGAGAATCAACGTAGTACGGAGAGCGCTCGCGGCTCTGGCGCTGTCGACGCTCGCCGGCGTCACCGTCTGGGCACAGATGACGTACCAGGAGGCGCCGATGCTGGCCGCGATGGTCGAGGCCGGCGATCTGCCGCCCGTAGAGGAGCGGCTGCCGTCCAATCCGCTGGTGGTCGAGCCGTTCGACTCGATCGGCACCTACAGCGCCGGCCCCGTGAGAATGATGGACGTGTCGGACCGCATGTCGATCGGCCTGCGGGTGCGCCATACCGGCCTGTTCCGCTACAACCAGACGGCCAGTGCGTTCGAGGCGGACTTGGCCGAGGGCCATGCTTGGGCGAACGAGAACCGCACCCTCACCCTGAAGCTGCGCGAAGGGCTGCGCTGGTCGGACGGCGAACCGTTCACCACCGCCGACATGCTGTTCAAGTGGGAGCAGGACATCCTCAACGAAGAGCTCAGTCCGCGCGGCATCGATGCGTTCTTTACGCTGGGCGGAGAGCCCGCCGTCTGGGAGGCGCTGGACGATTACACGCTGCGCATCACCTGGGCCGCCCCCAACCCGGTGGCCATGGACCGCTTCGGGCGCACCCACTTCTCCGGCGACAACGTCCTGTTCCAGCCCGCGCACTACCTGAAGCGGTTCCACGCCGGCTTCAACGATGACGCCGCCGCGCTGGCCGCCGAGCTGGGTTACGAGGACTGGGTGGCGATGTTCAGGGCGCACGGCACGCAGGGCTACACCCAGTCGGCGGTGATCATCGGCCGCCCCTACATGGACATGCACACGCCGGAGGTGGTGGAGAGCGATCGCGTGCTGCTGGTGCGCAACCCCTACTACCACCACGTCGACACCGCCGGCAACCAGCTTCCCTACATCGACCGGCTGGAGGTCAGACACGTCGGCGACAAGGATCTCTACGATCTGAAGGCCTCGGCCGGCGAGGTGGACTTCGCCGCCTACTACACCGGAGCACCCAGCCTGCCCACCTACAAGGCGGGCGAGGCGCAGGGCGACTACCGGACGATCGTCGCGCAGTCGCTGCGCACCGCGGAGCTGGTGTTGTTCATCAACCACAACATCGAGGAACCGGTGCTGACCGACCTGTTCAACAACCGCGACTTCCGCGTCGCCCTGTCGGTGGCCCTGAACCGCGAGCAGATGAACGAGATCGTATTCTTCGGAATGGGCGACCCGCATCCGGCGACGCCGCTGAACACCATGGAGTTCTTCGATTCCGCCTGGTACAACGACAATCTGGCTTACGATCCGGACCGCGCCAACCAGTTGCTCGACTCCGTGGGACTGTCCAAGCGCGACGGTGACGGCTTCCGCCTGCGCCCCGATGACGGGACGCGGCTCAGCCTGGTGATCGAGATCGGCGTCCTGGAGGGTCCGAAGCAGGCGATCTGCGAGCTGATCTCCAACGACTGGCGCCAGGTGGGCATCGACGGCGCCTGCAAGGTAATCGACGGCGTCCTGCTCCGCGAACGCCTGGACACCAACCAGACGGCGATTGCGGCATGGCACCTGGGCCGCACCACGCTGCTCGGACGCGGCACGCCGGACGAGTTCGCCTTCGAACGCTGCACCGCGAATAGCTGGGGTCGCCAGTGGTGCCTCTGGTTCGTCACCGGCGGCGACATCGGCATCGAGCCACCGGACGAGATCAAGGCGCTCAACGAGCGCTGGCAGTCGTTCAAGCAGGCCGCCACCGGCACGCCGGAAGCGGTCGAGCGCGGCAAGGCGTACTTCGAATACTTTGCCAACGAGTTGCCGATCATCCCGACCGTCGGGCTGGCGCCGCACCCCGTGATCATCCACAACCGCATGAAGAACGTTCCCTCACAGAACATCTTCTGGGGCTCCGACACCAACTTCTACGCCCCATACAAGCCGGAACAGTGGTACATCGCGGAGTGAGCGGAGCGAACCGCACTCGAAGAGTGATCCCGCACCGCGGTTGACATCCGGGAGAGTGGGCGGCAGTTCCTGCCGTTCATTCTCCCTTTCCTTGTCCCGTACATGAACTACACCACCTACCTGCTGCGCCGCCTGCTCTACATGGTGGCGACCCTCGTGATCATCAGCGTGGTGATCTACCTCGTGATCCAGTTGCCGCCGGGCGACGCCGTCGACACGATCGTGGCGCAGCGGGAGGCGGAAGGCGACGTGGTCTCGGAGGCCGAGGAGCTTGCGCTGCGCCGCCAGTACGGCCTGGACCGCCCCCTGGTGGTGCAGTACGCCGACTGGATGGTCAGGTTCCTGTCCGGCGACATGGGACGCTCGATTCGCGGCGTGCCGGTGAGCGACCTGATCAGCGAACGCCTGGGTGGCACCATCATGCTGTCGTTGGTCAGCATCATGTTCACCTACTTGGTGGCGATCCCGATCGGCATCTACAGCGCCACCCACCAGTACAGCCTGACCGACTACAGCCTGACCACCCTGGGCTTCATCGGGCTTGCGACACCCAACTTCCTGCTGGGGCTGATTCTGCTGTACGTGTTCTACAAGTTCTTCGACCTCAGCATAGGCGGCTTCTATTCGCCCGGCATGGAGGTGCAGCCGTGGAGCATCGCCAAGCTGTTGGACCTGATCAGCCACCTGTGGATACCGGTCATCGTGATCGGCACGGCGGCCACTGCCGGCACGATCCGGGTCATGCGCGGCACGCTGCTCGACGAGCTGGGCAAGCAGTACGTGATCACGGCCCGCGCGAAGGGAGTCACGGAGCCCCGCGTGATCTTCAAGTACCCGGTGCGGCTGGCGCTGAACCCGATGGTCAGTGGGGTGGGCAGCGTCCTGCCGGAGCTGATCAGCGGCGAGACCATCGTAGCCATCGTGCTGGGCCTGCCGACGCTCGGCCCGCTGATGTACACCGCCGTACGGGCCCAGGACATCAACCTGTCCGGGAGCGTGTTGCTGGTGATCAGCGCGCTGGCGGTGATCGGCGTGCTGATTTCGGACATCCTGCTGGTGGTCGTGGACCCGCGCATCAGCTACGAACGCAAGGGCTGACATGGCGACCGACACCGCTGCCGTGAACCGCGCCGGCGCGCAGGCCGCCAGCGCGGAGGAGCGCTACTTCATCGCCTCGCAGCGTCAGTTGGTGTGGCGCAAGTTCAAGAAGCACCGCATGGCGGTGATCGCCGGCGTCGTCCTGCTGCTGGCATATCTGGTGGCCTTCACCTACGAGGTCTGCGCCCCCTACGGTTCGCTGACCCAGCACGAAGGGTTCGTCCACGCGCCGCCAACGCGCATCCGCCTGATCGATCCCGACGGGCGCCTGCGGCCGCCGTTCGTCTACGCCCTGACAGGCAAAGTGAACATGGAGACCTTTCAGCGCGAGTTCGTGGAGGACCGATCGCTGATCCACCCGGTGCGCTTCCTGGTGCGCGGTGAGCCCTACCGTTTCTGGGGCGCGATCGACGCCGATCTGCACCTGTTCGATGCCGGGGAGGGTCGGATGTTCCTGCTGGGCACCGATGAGCTGGGCCGTGACGTGTTCTCGCGCATCCTGGCCGGCAGCCGGGTCAGCCTGACCATCGGCCTCGTGGGCGTGCTGATCAGCTTCGTGCTCGGCTGCCTCCTGGGCGGCATCTCCGGCTACTTCGGCGGCGTGCCCGATCTGATCATCCAGCGCCTGATCGAGGTCTTCAACTCGATTCCCGGCATTCCGCTGTGGATGGCGCTGAGCGCGGTCATCCCCGTGAACTGGCCGATCCTGCGCACCTACTTCACCATCACCATCATCCTGTCGGTGCTGAGCTGGACCGGCGTGGCGCGCGTGGTGCGCGGCAAGCTGCTGGAGCTGCGCGAGTACGAGTACGTGACTGCCGCCCGGCTGGCCGGCACGCGCGCGGGGACGATCATCACCAGCCACCTCCTGCCCGGCTTCATGAGCTATCTGATCGTGAGTCTCACCCTGGCGATTCCCCGCATGATCCTCGGAGAGACGGCGCTGAGCTTCCTGGGGCTGGGGATTCAGCCGCCCGCGGTGAGCTGGGGGACGCTGCTGCAGGGGGCGCAGAACGTCACCAGCATCGCCATCTATCCGTGGCTGCTGACGCCGGCGCTGTTTGTGATCGTGACGGTGTTGCTCTACAATTTCGTCGGCGACGGGGTTCGCGACGCCGCCGATCCCTACGCCATCAGCGGAAAGGGATAGCGGACTGAAACCGCCACACATCCTCTTCGTCCTGGTCGACCAGATGCGGGCAGATGCCCTGGGGCGCGCCACCCCCACGCTCAACGCGCTGGCGCGGCGGGGGGTGCGATTCGAGAACTGTTATTGCGCGGCGACGCTCTGCTCGCCGTCGCGCAACAGCATCATCACCGGGCTGTTTCCCGGCCAGCACGGGGTGTGCGGCAACATGGGCGAGCCGATTGCCACCGAACTGCGTGCCGACACCTACGCCCGCCACCTTCAGGAACTGAGCTACCACACCGCCTACGTCGGCAAGCATCACTACATCGACCGCTCGGGGCTGGAGTACGACCTGGTCGAGGATGACCGGCTGCTCCGGGAGTACGGGTACCACCACGTCTGGCAGGTGGGCGACGTGGCGGACGCCCGCCACGGAGCGGACCGGTTCACCCGTCACTTGGCGGACCGGGGATTGCTGGAGGAGTGGCGGAGCAAGCTCGGCGCCGAGTACGTGGCCGGCAGCGACCCGGCCGACACCACCGACGGCTACATCGGCGAGTCGGCCGTGCGCTACCTGCAGTCGTACGGGGGCGACGCACCGCTGTTTCTCACCGTCGGGTTCGTGGGCCCCCACGGACCGTACTGGGCTCCGGAGCCGTACGCGAGCCGGTTCGCGCCGGAGGAGGTGGCCGAGCCGGTGGGGATTCGCGGCCGCGTGCGCTCCGGCAGCGACCTCTACGCCGCACGGGACCTGGCCCGCGAGGCCAGACTGGACGACCCGGCGACGGTCGATCGGTTCCGCCGCCAGCGAGCCGCCAGCCTGGGGATGGTGGCCTTCATCGACCACCAGATCGACCGCATCCTGGAGATGCTGGCGAAGCGCGGCTGGCTGGAAGACACCCTGGTGGTGTTCACCTCCGACCACGGCAACCTCCTGGGCGATCACGGGCTTGAGGGCAAGCGCTTCTTCCACGAACCGGTGAGCCGCGTACCGCTGCTGATGGCCGGGCGCGGCGTGGCCGCGGACCCGCGGGTGGGGATGACCGTCGCCCGCGAGCTGGTGAGCGGCGTCGACCTCTACCCGACCTTCCTGGATGCCGCGGGGGCGGCGCGGCCCGGCGGAGATCGCGCTCGGGAGGGCATCAGCTTGCTGGGGTTCCTGCGCGGGCAGGTCGCCCCGCGCCCTGAGGTGTTCTCGGAGCTGGGGACGGCCATGATGGTCCGTGACGCCCACAACAAGCTGGTCTACGACCCCGAGCAGGGCGGCGTGCTGGAGCTCTACGACCTGCGCCGGGATCCCTGGGAGCTGCACAACCTGGCCGGCAGCGCCGAGCACCGCCATGTCGAGGCGGAGCTGGTCGACCGGATGCTGGCGCGCATGATTCGCCTGACCCACTACAGCCACCTGAAGGAGCGCATCAACTTCCAGCGGGTGCGCGTTTAGGGAAGGCATCGGATGGCCACACGACCCAACGTCGTTCTCATCCTGTCCGACGACCAGGGCTACGGGGATCTGGGCGTCTACGGTAACAAGGCGGTCGAGACGCCGCATCTCGACGCGCTCGCCCGACAGGGCGTCCGTCTGGACCAGCACTACTCCGGGGCGCCGCTGTGCGCCCCTGCCAGGGCGGCGCTCCTGACCGGCCGCTACCACCAGCGCACCGGGGCGCTCAGCGTGGAGTCGAACCGCGGCATGGACCGCATCGCCCCGCGTGAGATGACCGTCGCCGACCTGTTCAGGGCGGCGGGGTACGCCACGGGCATGGTCGGCAAGTGGCACAACGGCGTGTTCGACCCGCGCCACCACCCGCAGGCGCGGGGTTTCGACGAGTTCGTCGGCTTCCTCAACGGCGGCATGTACTACTGGCGCTGGATCCTCGATCGCGGCGGGACGCCCTGGCGCTCCGACGGCCGGTACCTCACCGACGTGTTCACCGAAGAAGCGGTCAATTTCCTTCGGCGCCACCGCTCCGAGCCGTTCTTCCCGTACCTGGCGTACAACGCGCCGCACGCGCCCCTGGAGGCTCCGCCGGAGGACGTCCGTCCCTTCGCGGAGCACGGCAGTTTCAGCGGCACGGTGAGCACCCTGTACGGCATGATCCGGCGCCTGGACGCCGGTGTCGGCCGGGTGATGGAGGCACTCGACGCGCTGGGGCTGGCGGAGAACACGATCCTGCTGTTCACGAGTGACAACGGGCCGCTGCTCGGCGGCGACTACCGGCGCTACAACGGGCCGTTCCGCGGCGCGAAGAACCTGGTGCTGGAGGGGGGCATCCGCGTGCCCGCCATGGTGCGCTGGCCGGCGGGGATTCCCGACGGCCGGGTGTTCCACGGGATGGCGCACTTCACCGACTGGCTGCCCACGCTGCTGGCTGCCTGCGGCGTGGACGAGCGGCCCGAGTTGCCCCTGGACGGGCTGAACCTGCTGCCCGCGCTGAAGGGCGATGTCGGCGGCGATCTGCGCACGAAGCTGTTCTGGCAGCACAACCGCAACCGGCCGGTGCGGAACTGCAACGCGGCGATGCGGGACGGCCAGTGGAAGCTGGTGTGGCCGTACCTGCCGGAGGCGCGCTACAAGTCCGACGACGACACGTGGTGGTACGAGCGGATGTTCACGGAGCCCCACTTCACCGTGGAGATCGAGCAGACCATGCTGGACCGCCCGGTGCCGGCCCCGGACCGGCCGGAGCTCTTCAATCTTGCGGACGATCCCGGTGAGGAGGTGGACATCTCCGAGCGGCATCCCGAGCGCCGCGCCCGCATGCAGCAGGAGCTGGAGAGCTGGTTCGACGCGGTGGAGGCAGACCGCCGGCGCATCGAATGGTGATCGGCCGTCTGCCGGTGGAGGCGGAACGTGTTCACTTGCCGCGGCCGGCGAGTCGCTCGTCGTCCAGCCGCTTGCCGAGGAGAAACCCCTTGCGGTCCGGGTACCAGAGGACTCGGCGGCCCGCCACGCACGTCATGCTCACGTATGCCGCCGACTCGAAGCGCTCCCGGCCGGGCGGACCCCAGGGCACGGCGTCGTTGTCGATCAGCAACCGCTTGCCGCCCCACCAGATCGGCTGCTCCGCGCCGGGACGTGCCTCCCCGACGCAGGCGTAGGTGGGACGCCGGTTGCGCACGTGCCAGCGGCTGTCGGCGCCGAAGACGTAGCCGTCGTTGTCGTGGAAGAGGAACAGGAACCGCCCGTCCCCGAGGCCGAATATCGGGCAGGGTGAGGAGGGGTGCCGCAGCTTCGGGCCGCCGTCGCGCATGCGCATCGGTCGCGCATCGCCCCAGGTCCGTCCCTGGTCGGAAGACACCGAATACCACACCTCGCCGCGGTTGGTGCGGATGGCCATGAACAGCCGGCCGTCCGGCAGGTTCACCAGGTACGGCTCCTGGGCGAACGAGGCGCCGGCCACGCGTTCGTGCGGCGCGGTGACCGGGGCGTCCCGGTTGAGCCAGGACAACTTCAGCCGGTCGGGAAGGGGCGAGTCGTGCAGGTTCTCCACCCGCATCAGCTCAATGTGACTGTACCGTTCCTTGAAGGGCGCAGTGCCGGCGGGCACCCCTGGATTGCACGCCCAGTGGGTGAAGGGAATGAGGATCTGCCCGGCAGCGGTCCGATGCATGCCGCTGCAGCCGATCCAGCGCACCGGTTCGCGTTCGGGGTCCGGGCCATCGATGGCCGAAGACGGGAACTTCAGTGCGTAGCGCTGCGACCATGAGCTGCCCCGGTCGTCCGAGTAACGGCAGTACAGTCCGCCGGTGAAGCCCACCGACGGCTTGCAGAGCGTGTACAGCAGGTATACCCGTCCGCCGGGCGACTCCAGGGGCACCTGCCATGCCGCAGCCTGGCCGTCGCCGCCCACCCCACGTCCGTCCGCCCACACCAGGGGCGACCAGGAGTCGCCGCCGTCGGTGCTGCGTTTCACCCCTATCCGCATGAGACAGGGAGCGTCGAGCCGCTCCGCCGTCCAGGTAGCCAGCAGGGAACCGTCGCTGAGGGGGTGCACGAGGATGTGCTCGTTCAGCCAGTAGAACTCGTCGTCGCCCCAGGGACGCTCCCTGCCTCCGGTCGGGTCGTGGATGACATAGTCCGGACGGGTGCGGTGAATCTCTCGGGGATCGGCAGTCATGGACGCGGGGCTCGCCCGATCATAGCGCGAGCAGATCGCGCTCGGCCCGAGCAGATGCGGCGTGCCGCCAGCGTCCCGCCACAGCCTTGCCGCCCAGGTTGACCGACACTATGCTGCGCCGATGAAGGCAGTACGCGTAGCCATCATCGGCGCCGGCGGCAGGGGCCGATCGCTCGGCAACCTCATCGCCAGCCGTACGCGGTGGGCGCGAATCGTGGCGGTCGCTGAGCCACGCGACGACTACCGCGAAGACTTCGCCCACACCCACCACATAGAGGAGCGCCACCGCTACCGCGACTGGCGCGACCTGTTTGCCGCATCCCTGCCTCTGGACGCGGTGGTGGTCACGACCATGGACCGCGACCACACCGAGCCAGCGCTCGCCGCCCTGGCCTCCGGCCACCACCTGCTGATGGAGAAGCCGATGGCGCCGTCGCTGGAAGAGTGCGAGCGCATCGCGGCGGCAGCCGCCGACTCGCCGGCGATCACGGCGGTATGCCACTCGCTTCGCTACGGGCGCCCGTTCCGGATGCTCAAGGAGGTAGTGAGCTCCGGCCGCATCGGCACCGTGGTAACCGTGGATCATCTCGAACAGGTTCTGTGGTGGCACCAGGCCCACAGTTTCGTGCGCGGCAAATGGGGAAACGAGGGGCGCTCGTCGTTCATGCTCCTGGCCAAGAGCTGCCACGACGTCGACTACCTCGCGTATCTGGTGGACCGGCGGTGCCGCGCGGTCAGCTCGTTTGGGTCGCTCAACTACTTTCGTCCCGAGCACGCCCCTGCCGGCAGCGGCGAGCGCTGCGTGGACTGCGACATCGAACCCGACTGCGCCTATTCGGCGATCAAGCTCTACGTCGATACCGATCGCGAGGGCGGGCCGATAAGCTGGCTGTCCCTCGACCACAGCCGCGAAGCCCAACTGCAAGCCATCACCGACGGTCCGCACGGACGCTGCGTATGGCGGTGCGACAACGACGTCGTCGATAACCAGATACTGGCGCTGGAGTTCGACGGCGGCGCTACCGCCACGTTCACCATGACCGGCTTTACCGCCGTCGGCGGCCGGCGCACCCGGGTGCACGGCACCGAGGGGGTTGCGGAACTCTCGGAGGACGGCATCGAAGTGCGGCGCTTCGGCGAGAGCGTCGTCGATCGAATCACCATCGAGCCCGAATCCGGCGGCCACGGTGGTGGAGATCGCCGGGTGGTGGACTCGTGGCTGCGGGCCATCCATACCGGCGACCGCTCGTCGGTCGTCACCGACGTGGCGGTGTCCCTCGACACCCACCGCATCGCCTTCGCCGCGGAGCAGTCCCGCCTGCAGCGGCGGGTGGTCGAGCTGGACTGATAGAGATAGCGGAGATGCAGCGACCGGTTCGTCTGGGTCTGATCGGCTGCGGCGGCATCGTGCGGATCAGCCACGCGCCGGGGTATCAGGCGATTCCCGATCTGGTGCGAGTGACCTGTTTGGCCGATCCGGTCAGCGACAACCTTCAGCGGATGGGGGAGGTGCTGGCGGTGCCGCCGGACCGGCGCTACGCCGACCATCGGCAGATGCTGGAGCACGCCGAGCTGGACGCGGTCACCATCGCCACACCGCACCATATGCACGCCGAGCACGCGATGGACGCGGCGGCGGCGGGCGTGGCGGTGATCTCCGAGAAGCCGATGGCCACCTCGATCGAGCAGGCGCAGGAGGTGCTGGCGGCGGTGCAGCGCCACGGCGTGCCCTACGCGGTGGTGCACAACTTCCTGTTCGCGCAGGGCACGGTGCGGGCGCGGGCGCTGCTTGCCGAGGGCGCCGCCGGCACGCCCTTCTTCGGGCGCGCCAAGTCGCTGTTCAACAAGACCGACGACAGGGCCGACCCGAACCGGGAGTGGCGCGCCTCACGCGCGGCGGGAGGCGGCGCCATCAACGACACCGCTTACCACGAGATCTACCTGCTGGAGAACTTGGTGGGCTCGCCCGTGCGCTACGTCGAAGCGCGGGTCGCGACCCAACACTTCGACTTCGACGTGGACGACCTGGCGCTGCTGTTGCTGGAGCATGACAACGGCGCGCTGTCCACGGTGGCCACCTCCTGGTGCGTGCCCGGCGGCGGCGGAGCCGCCGGCGGCGACGCCGGCGAGAGCGCCAACCTGGCCGAGGTGCACGGCCCGGCCGGCGGCGTGCGCGTCATGCGCCGCGGGCGCGGGCTGTGGCAGTACGCGCGCAGCACCGGTCAGTGGCAGGAGGTGGCGCTGCCGCCGCAGCCGACCTGGGCGGAGAGCGGCCACGCGCGCTACTTCGCCGCCACCTTCGACGCCCTGGCGCGCGGCGCCCCGCCGCCGATCGGCGGCGAACCGGCCCTGCACAACCTGCGCATCGTCGCCGCCGCCCGCCGCGCCACCGTCGAGCGGCGCGCCGTCGACCTGCACGCCGGCACGGACGGCTGACACCCCATCACGGAGAGAGGAACCCCATGAGACCGTACATCGACTGCCACAACCACATCGGCCGCACCCTGAACCGGCTGCCGCCCACCGGCCAGAGCACCGCCATGTGCCTGGCCCGCTTCGCCGAGACCAGCGTCTACGCCTGCCTGTCGATGCCGACCGCCACCGGCGGCCTGATCCTGCGCGGGCTGGAGGACATCCGCGACCAGAACCGGATGATCGCCCGCGCGCGCCGCGACTTCCCCGAGCACGTGCCGCTGGGTCTGGCGCTGGTCGAACCCTGCCTGGGACAGGTGGCCGTGGACGAGGCAGAGTGGGCGATGAGCGATCTGGGCCTGCACGGCATCGTCTCCCACCCGCCGGTGCGCGAGGCGTCCATCCCGTTCCTGGAGATGGCGGCGGCACGGGGCGCCCTGTGCAACGTGCACATGCACGACGCGCTGTTCGGGGAGATCGCGCGCATGTTCCCGGCCGCCACCTTCATCACCCACGCCAGCAGCCACGCCGCAGAGCACTTCGCCGGCATGGACAACGTCTGGTTCGAGGTCGTGCAGTATCCGGATGAGCGCGGCAGCCTCTGGGACTTCGCCAGGCTGGCCGACCGGGTGGGGCGCGAGCGCATCATCTTCGGCGCCGATCTGCCCTACTACGACTACCGCCTGCTGCAGCAGATCATCGAGCAGGCGTCGATCGACGACGACCTCAAGGACCGCATCGCCTACCGCAACATCCTGGAGCTGATCCGCCAGTACAACCCGGAGTGGCAGCTCCCGGACGGCCCGCCGCAATCCCCGCGCGTCTCTCAGGCCGACGAGCTGTGGGCCGTGGACCCGGAGAAGCCAGACCGGCTGACCGTCTACGGCTGAACGGAGCGGCAGACGGCGATTGCCGGCGAACTTCAGGGAATTCAGAGAATCGGCAGGTTCCGTCGGAGGTCAGCCGCGTAGATCGTCAGGTGCAGCTCGGCGTCGTCGATGAGCCGGTAGCGAGGCTCCCTCCCGGAAAGGCGCGTGCTGTTGTCCAGGATTACGGGCACGCCTTCGCCCCGCTTGTCCATGATGTGCGTGCGATCGGTGACGAGCCAGGGTTCGTCGGGAGCCGGGCACTTCGCCAACAGGCTGCACAGCGCCTCATTGCGCGCGGATTGCCGGTAACGGAGACTGTCGAGGGAGAGCGAATTGCGGATGGCGCCGGGGGAGTAGATCTCCAGGCGACTTTCGAATAGCCGCAGTCGAACCTTGGACCCGTAGACGGAGTAGTCGCGATGGGCGACGGCATTGGCGACAGCCTCGAACACGGCAGCCATGTCGTACTGCGGACGATCGACTCGGCCCATGTTCTTGAAGGCTGCGGTCCTCATGTTCCTGACGACGAACCGGCACGCTTCGACGATCTGCCGATCCAACGGCCCGGATATGTCCACGGCGTCGAGCTGATACGGCTCATCGCCCGAACCGGTGCGGATCTCGTCGCCCCGGTAGGCCACCGCCTGCACGTAGGAGTTGGGCATCCAACGGCGCGGCTCCTCGCTCGCCATCAGGACCCCAGAGACCGTGGGCCTCAGCGTCCCCTCCTCCCCCGCTCCTGCCATGCCCAGCTTGCGCAGAAACGTGTCCCCCTCATCGTCGGAGCGTGGAGTCCGAAACCGCTCCCACAAGGGTGGCGCCAAGTCCTCGATGCTGGCGCCGTTGACGATCTGCCCATCGAAGCGGATGAGGGGCGTCTGGCTGCGCTGCTGAAACATCCGCGCGAGATGTTCGGCGGACATGGGCCGCTTCGAATCCGCCACGCGGTGCAGGAAGCCGCCGGGACTGCGGTGCACAAACAGGCTACGCGGAACCTCCACCTTGATCACCGCCGCCTCCTCCCCGTCGGCGGTGGGCAGAAGCAACCGGAGCAGCGCCCAGTCCTCAAGCGGCGGGTCGATCGAGCTCGCACATACTTCCTTGACGAAATCGACGACGGTGTCGAGCCGCTCGATGGGGATGCCGACGACGTCGCGTGTACGGTCCTCGACGCCCAACACGAACACGCCGCCGCGGCTGTTGGCGAACGCGGCAAGCTCGTCTGCCAGAGCATCTCGGCGCGGACCGGTAACTCTGTTGCCTGCGAAACGCACTTCCTTGAATTCGAGGAGGGTGCTCTCGCCCATACGAATCTGGTCGAGCAGTTCCTTCGTGCTATCGAACATGCGGCGGCTCCGCTCCGAGCCGCCGGTAGCGGCGCTGGAACGCCTCGCGTCCCCCTTCCATCACCCGACAGACCTCCTCCCGCATGGTGTCGGTCAGCAGAGAGCCTTGCTGGCGGACGTAGGACTGCCCGTGAAAGCCAAGAACGTGCAGCTTCCGTAGCGTTCAGCCAGCCTGTCGATGCGTCCCATCGATAGATTCCCTTCCGGTGTCCGCGAGCATCGTAGCAAAGGACACGTCGATCATCGGCCCCGACTGCTTGAGGTCGAGCAGCCCCAGAGCGCAGCCTGACTCGGGGCAAGACAGCCGATGCCCGTCTCGAAGTCGACATCCCCGACCACGCCCACGGCAGACAGGTAGCCGACGGCCGAAAATTCGGTCGGGTCTTCAGGAATGCGTGTGGAAGGATGTCACATGAGGACCGGCGGGTAGAGATTGAGGCCGCCGAAAACGCCGAGCCGGGAGTGGCAGCGGACAGTGTCCCGCAGCAGGACGCCGCGGAGGAGTCGATGACGACCTCCGCCGCGGCGAGGTTCACGGTTCCTGATTCCTGAACCCTGCCGGCGGCATTGCGGCACACGCACCGGCGCCAAGAAAGTCGAGAAATCGTGCCGCGGGGGCTTGACGGGGTTTTGCGCTTGCGAGGTGGCCCGCCACCGCACGTTCCAGCCCCTTCCGGCCTCCGAAAAGCTCACGTGTCCCTTCGGCTGCACAGCACCCGGCTCGGCGCACGCTGCGCGCAGATTCAGTGCTGGTCGTGGACGAAGGGAAGGCTCGTATCTCAAAACCGGCCGTATATTTACGGCATGAAGACCGCCCCTCTCACCACCGCCACCCGGCCCCCGATCACCTCCACCGCCGGCGCCCTCTCCGACCGCGAGTTGCTGCGGGAGACCAGCAACCTGGTCCGTCACGAACGGCACCTGCAAGGCGCCATCATCGACCACCTGGCCGAGATCGAGGCGCGCGGCCTGTATCTGGAGCGAGGCTTCTCCAGCCTGTTCGACTACGCGGTGCGCGAGCTCGGCTACAGCGACGCGGCCGCCGCTCGGCGCATAGGCGCCATGCGGCTGTGCGCCGATCAACCGCACGCGCGGGAGGGGTTGCGCGACGGCTCGCTGACGCTGAGCGCCGCCGCGGAGCTGCAGTGGGCGTTCGACCGGCAGCGGCGCCGCGGGTCGATCTGCGGCACCGCGGCGATCGCACCGGCGGGGTCGGCGGCGGCGGGGTCGGCGGCGGGGTCGGCGGCACAGAACGAACCGGCGGCAGACTCCGCGCCGGCCGTACCGTTGCCCCCCGCCGAGCCGCAGCCGCCGCCGCTGGTGCTGGATGCGGTGGGTCGGCAGAAGCTGGTCGAGGAGGCCGCCGGCAAGAGCGCCCGGCAGGTCCGCCAGATGCTGGCCGACGTGGACCCGGAGCTGGCGCCGCCGGCCGACCGGGTGCGCCCGCTCGGCGACGGCCGCTACGAGTTGAAGGCGACTATCGACGCGGAGTGCCAGCAGGGGTTGGAGCAGCTCCGGGGGCTGCTCTCGCACGTGGACCCGCGCATGACCATGGGGCAGCTTGTCGGACGCCTCGTCAAGGAGGGGCTCGACCGCCACGACCCGAGCCGGCCACCGCGCCGAGCGCGCAGCGGCAGTCGGCCCGCGGACGCGAAGGCAACCGCCCCGCGAACTCCGACGTCGGAGCAGGCGCAACGGAACAGCGCTCCGGCGGCGAAGCACGCCGCGCGTCCGGCGATCCCCGCCGGCGCCGCTACCACACCGGCGCGGGCGGTTCGGCCGATGCCGACCTCCGCGCCGCCGCCGAGCACCCAGAAGGATACGGCCCGCCGAGCCGCTACCGGGGCGAAGCCGACGAGCGCCGCCACTCCGGCGTCGAAGTCATGCGCTTCGGGCCGCGCGATTTCGGCGGCTGTCAGACGACACGTGTGGCAACGCGACGGCGGGCGGCTGCAGCTACGTCAATCCACAGACCGGGCGCCGTTGCAACTCAACGCATCTGATCGAGATCGACCACATCGTCCCGCATGCGCTGGGCGGCGGCGCCGATCCTCGCAACCTCAGACTTCTGTGTGGCGCGCCCATCACCGCCACCGTCACGCGCAGGGCAGGTCATCGCGTGAGCCTGCACCGCGCGACCTTGCGCCGTGACCGCTGCCTCCCCCAAGGGCGCGCCTCGGTCGGTCTCACCCACACGAAACCCGGAAGACCCTCTTGAAGAAGGCAAGGCAGTCGCCGCGCAGGATTGGCTGGTTCTCGGAAACGAATATCGGCATGAAGAGCAAGCCTGTCGTAAGAATAGCATGCCCGATGGCCAGCTACGGAGCAATCGCCAGAAGATCATCGACGACTTTTGTCGCTTTTCTGACGCCGCTGGCCAACAACTCCGCACGGCGCTTGGGTAACAAGGTATATAATTCCCAAAGAAATATACCCGGACCACACGTAGCGCCGACAAGCCGGAAAGAACGCCGGGCGCCAGGTCCTCCGCGGCATTCACTTTCAGTACCATCCACGTCAGGTTGACGAGACCGGAAAAGTCTCCAGCCTCCAGTGGCGTGTCATTCATTGTGACATAAATCGATTCTACCGATGCCATATGCTCTTCCGTAACCCTGCCGCAGTGACCGTCGATTTCGTCTTTGTACTTCTGATCGACACTGTTGACGATGGCGACCCGAAGAGTCAGCGGCCGGCTGCAGAAGTCGGTTAGCTGGGCGGTGGCGGGGAGGGCGGACCAGCAGATGAGCGCGACGGCGGCTGCCGAGGCTCCAGCGGCGCGCGTCGGGGGGAGTGTGGCACTAGCCCAAGTTTAACGGGCTAATGATGATCCTGTTATGGGTAAGTGATTTAGGTGATCGGAAATCGGCGTGTGGCACTACAATCTCTGCACAACTGGTGAGTACCACTACTCTGCCAGCAGCTTCCTGACGCCACCAGGAGCCGGGTCGACGCCCAACGCGTCGTAGATCGCCTGCTGCTGAGGCTCGGCCTTGGTGGCTTTGCGCACGTGCAGAGTGCGGCCGTCAGCACAGCGAAACGTGGTGGTGACCCGTTGCTGGGCGGCCAGGATGCTGCGCAGCGTCGCCCACGAGCCGTGTTCGCCGCGCTCACGCAGCCGCCGGCGGATCACCTGCACCAACTGATAGGCCAACACCGTGATGAACAGGTGCCCGTTGGAGCGATGCTGCTTCTGGTGGAAGATCGGTCGTAGCCCCAACTCCGACTTCAGCGAACGAAACACCGCCTCCAGGTCCGTCAACATGATGTAGGTGCGCCACATCCTCTCAGCATCCCAGTCCGTCTGATTGCTGCGCAGGCAGTACACCCCCGGATCGGTCAGCTTCGAGCCGGCCACCGGCTGTTGTTCCCACCTGATCGCGACCGCCTTCTTGGCGCTCGCATCGGCCTGCACCTCGATCTGGTAGTGCTGCCCCACGCCCCCGCTGGCGGCCACAAGGCGCCCGATCCGCTGCCAGATACGCTCCAGCTTCTTGTGCGTCCGCGGCCGCGACAGCCCCTCGTGGAGGTCCTTCAATGCCTTCTCGAAGCGCCTGACGGCCCGCTGCACCATCGCCTGCTCCTTCGCTTGGCGAGCCTCCGAGTAGCAATACAGGCGTACCTCGGCGCCGTCCTCGCTGCTCACCAACTGGACATGGACCTGTTGCCCGGAGGCGGTCCGCAGGCACTGTGCCGAGTCGGCATCAAACCGCCGGGTTCGCTCACGGCTCACCGCCAGATAGCGGTAGCCGTGCTGGCGCATCCACTTCAGATTCTCCTCGGTGGCCGCCCCGCAGTCCATCACGATCAGCGCATCGGCGGGCACCTCCAGACGCTTCAACGTCGCCGCCAGGACCTTCTGTTCCTTCACGTTGCCGGCCAGCACCTCGCTGCGGCGCACGAAGCCGCTGCCGTCCAGCACCAGCGCCAACGTCAGCAGCGGACAATCGCTGCGCTTCTCCTTCGAATGACCGTGCTTGGCCAACTCCTGCGCGGCTGCCTCCCCCTTGAAGTAGGTGTTGGTCAGATCGTAGAGCGTGACGGTCGTCGGCAGCCCAAACAGATCCGTCACCCGGTCGAACAGATGCTGCTCGATCTCCTGTTGCCGGCCGACCAGCGCGTCGGAGGCACGGTAGAGCTGCATCATGCTCATGGCCTCGAAGTCCGTGTCGAGTAGTTCACCCAGGGCGCTGCGGTGGCACAGCCAGTGATAGGCGGCCCGTTCGGAGCCGGGAGCGGCCATGCGGGCGATGATGGAGCCGACCGCCGCAGCGCGCTGCGGACCGTTCAGACCCATCTGGGTCAGCAGCGGGATGAACTGCACCTGCTGCATGGCACACAGGCCGAGATGTTCGACGCCGACTGAGCGCGGGCGCAGCAGTTGCAGCGACGCGACATCGACGTTGTGGAACTCGCGCTCGCCGTCGCCGGCGTCGTGCTGCGGGGCCGATTCTGGCAGCAGCGGTACTTGGCCGGCGACCAACTGCGCGGCGATCCGGTGAGCTTCCCGTTCGACAGCGTGGGGCAGATCGCAAGCTGGCAGCGCCTCTTGCGGGCTGAGCATCTGATCGATCCGAGCGCACAGCAGCGGCCATTCGGCTTGCGGGACCGAGAAATGGCTGCCGAGATTGAGGAGCGTGCGCTGGCGCACGCGGGAGCCGCGTCGTTCGGATCGCACGAGGCGATGCGTGAAGTAGCGTTCGCCGTTGGTGGTGGAGCGGGTCTGTGTGCGGCGCACGAACATGGCTGAGCAGAAGGTACGGGGGCGGCAAGGAGTGGGTCAATGGCTGAAATGACCATTATGGCACTACATTGGCCGATTCAGCTCATTTTGAGGCAGAGACTCCCATAGATTGGCCAAAATCTTCAAATCTGGCGAAATCGCCTGCGCCGATGTTAAACTTGGGCTAGCCTGCATCGATCACGGGAACGGTCACCTCATGGGGCGTTCCCATGGTATAGAACGCCGTGAGTACATGTTTCATCTTGACCGCGACGGTCCGTTCGGACGTGACTGTTCCGTCGTTGACGACCGTATGGTGGAGCGTTGCGGTCGAGTCGGATTCGTACACGCATTGGGCTTGGGAGTTGCGATCGTCCCCCGTCGCCGAATCGACTGCCTCGATGCTGAAACAGAAGAAAATGCTGGCCGGTCGACTCAAGGCGATCGTGATACGCAACGTCTCGCCTTCCCGTACGGGCGACGGCTCGACACTCTCGATATACACCGTTCTATCGTCGTCCAGGACGCTACGCGTAGCCCGCGCATGCATGCCGATCGCGTAGCCGGGACCGTCGCCGAGGATGGCGGTCACCCTGCTGTCGGACTCTTCGGTCGCGTCGTCGATCGTCGGCACCCACAGATTCGCTGTCCCGCCGGGGGGAACGATCACCGACGACGGACGTTCCGGCGCCAACATGTCTCCGGTCTCTTCCCAGGCGACGTTGACCGTCAGAGCGGTTGCCGGCGCCGGCGCGGCCGTCACCCTGAACCAGCCGCTGCCGCCTTCTTTCGTGGGAATGGTGGTGACGACCGCCGCGACCGTGACCACCGGTCGGCGGGTCTGCGGTTCGGGCGTCGGCGTCTCGGGCGGCGGCGTCTCCTCATCGCTCGCGTCGGTGACCGTATCGATCACGGGAACGGTCACCTCATGGGGTGTTCCCATGGTATAGATTCCCGACGCGAATACATCGTCCATCGTGACAGTGACGGTCCGTTCGGACGTGACCGTTCCGTCGTTGACGACCGTATGGTGGAGCGTTGCGGTCGAGTCGGATTCGTACACACATCCGGGAATGTGATCGTCCCCCGTCGCCGAATCGCTTGCTTCGACGATGAAACAGAAGAAAACGCTGGCCGGCCGACTCAAGGCGATCGTGATACGCAACGTCTCGCCTTCCCGTACGGGCGACGGCTCGACACTCTCTATATACACCGTTCTATCGTTGTCCAGGACGATATGCGTAGCCCGCGCATGCATGCCGATCGCGTAGCCGGGACCGTCGCCGACGATGGCGGTCACCCTGCTGTCGGACTCTTCCGTCGCGTCGTCGATCGTCGGCACCCGCAGATTCGCTGTCCCGCCGGTGGGAACGATCACCGACGACGGACGTTCCGGCGCCAACACGTCTCCGGTCTCTTCCCAGGCGACGTTGACCGTCAGAGCGGTTGCCGGCGCCGGCGTGGCCGTCACCTTGAACCAGCCGCTGCCGCCTTCGATCTCCATCTCCACAGCCGCCGCGACCGTGACCGCCGGTCGGCGGGCCTCCGGTTCGCGCGTCGGCGTCTCGGGCGGCGGCGTCTCCGGCGGCGTCTCGGGCGGCGGCGTCTCCGGCGGCGTCTCGGGCGGCGGCGTCTCGGGCGGCGTCTCGGGCGGCGGCGTCTCGTCATCGCTCGCGTCGGTGACCGTCACGCTGGCGGTCCCGGCGAAGGATCCGCCCCGGTAGCCGGGGCCGTCGGCGATCATGACGGTCACCGTGCCCGCAAGCCCGTCGACCGCGCCGTCTCTGCTGTCCACGGTGAGCGTGATTTCCCTGCGCCCCGCGGCGACCGTGACCGTACGCGGCGGCGACGACAGGATGGACGCGGTATCCCCCCACGTCAGATTGACGCTCAGGTCGGCCTTCGCCGGCGGGGCTACCCGGATCGTCAACATGAGCGGCGTGCCCTCGGCAACGGACTCCATGACCGCCTCGACCGTCACCACGGGGGCGACGGCGTCGCCGTGCATCGAACAACCGGTCGCGATGAGCAGCGGCAGCGAGCACAGGAGTACCTTCCGGAGGTTGTTCATGTGGCTACCGGCGACGGCCTCGGCGCACCCGCCTGAATTGCTTGCAGCGTTCACTACCGTGCCTCTACAAGCGCATCGCCGCGCTGAGCGTCAGCGTGTCCTCGGCAACGGCGCCGGCGGGCTGCCGGCGGCTGCCGCTCAGGCTCACGCTGACGGCGGAACCGATGGCCAACCGGGCGCCGACCCGCCACGCTGCCGGCTCGACGGCCGAGCGGGCCAGCCCCGCGTACGGGGTGAACACGCCCCGCTCGCCGGGCAACGCGACCCCGTAGCTGAGCTCCGCGTCGATCCGGCGGAGGCCGGCAGGCAGGGCGGCGCCGGGCGCCGGGAGGGTGGCGGGCACCGGGACGGTGGCGGCCGGCGCCGCCCACAGCCGCTGGGCGCCGACCGTGGCGGCACCCCAGGAGGGTGCGACGCTCAGCGCCGGGCCGAGGCCCGGCACGCCGGGATCGATGCGCAGAGCGCCGCCGGCGCTCCACTCGCTGAAGCCGGCGCTGCGGTGCACCAACAGACCCTGCCCGCGCGCCGACAGGCTCAGCCCCGCCGCCGGCAGCAGAAAATCCAGGCTGCCGCCCACTACCAGCCCGGCGCCGCGCTCGGCGTCGCCGCCGTCGTAACGCACGCCCACCTCCAGCGCCGGGCTCAGCGCGCCGCCGAACAGCGCGATGTCGCGGTAGGCCGCCTCCAGCAGCAGCCGCGAGCGCAGCACCTCGGCGCTACTCGCCGCCAGTCCGGGCACCGCGTCGGAGTCGATGCGCAGCAGCATGGCGTCGGCCTTCGCGGTGAGCTCGAAGCCACCACCCGGACCCGCCGCCAGCAGCGTGCCGTGGCCGCCGAGCGCGCCCAGCAGCAGCCCCAAGCCGGGGCTCACCGCCGCGCCCGCCGCCGGCTCCAGTTCCAGCTCACCGCTCAGCCCGTAGCCGAGCAGTCCCCACACCGCCAGCCGCTCATGCAGCCTCAGGCGCAGGTAGGGATGCACGCTCAGCAGCCAGCCTTGCAGCTCACCGGCATCCCCCGAAGCGTGTTCGAAGGAGCCGCTGCCCGAGCTGTAGGCGAGGGCGATGCCGGCCAGGACGTGCTCCTGCTCGAAATCGGCGCCGGCGATGCCGCTGACCACGTCGCCGTCCATGCTCAGACCGGCCTGCTCGCCGGCGAAGCGCGACCAGGCGCCGCGGCCCCACAGTCCCCAGCGCCCGCCGCTGCGCCGGCGTAGCGCTCCCGCGACGCCGCCCGCGGTCGCCAGGTCGAATGAGCTGGCGGCCAGCAGCCCGCGCAATTCCCTGCTGCGCGGCCGGTCCGCGACCTGCCCGCGCTGCAGGCGCTCGGCCAAGCGGCGCTCCATGGCCGCCCGATCGCGCAGCGTCGGGTCGGCCGCCGTCAGCCGGCGTCCGGCGATGGTCGCCTGCGATGGCGGAAGCCCGTTCATCCGCCGGGCGACCGCATCCAGCACGTGACCGGCGGCGGTGCGCCCGAAGCGCGCCAGCCATGCCCGCGGCAGCGGGTCGTGGTTGGCAATGGTCCCGATCGCCGTGGCAGCGGCGATGCGTGCGCCGCGCGCGCCGGAGAGCCTCAGCGTCAGTGTCTCATCACCCTCGTCATGAGTGTCGTCGTACACCCTCACCGCCACCGTGCGCGCCGTCGCGCCCGGCGTGAATGTCAGTATGCCCGCCGCCGCTTCGTAGTCGGCACCCGCCGTCGCGGTGCCGTCCTCTGTTGCGTAGGCCACCGTCACCGTAGCGACGGCGGCACGGTTCAGGGTCACCGGAAACACCAGGGAGGAGCCGCCGCCCTCATGCGCACGTACGCCCGCCACGGACAGTCTCACGTCCGGTCCCGGCACCACGCGGACCTGACGGCTCGACAGCATCGTGCCGCCGGACGTACACACTGCGCCCGGCTCGCTACAGGCGCGACCGCCGCGCAGCGCGATCACCACGTCGCCAGCCGCGGCCGGCTGCACCGTCACGTCCCACGCCACGGTGCTCGGAGACTGCACGCGCCGCGCGCTCGTGATGCTGGCGCCGGTCACGCTGAACACGTCGTCGCGCATCGCGAGGTCACCGATCGCGACCGCTTCGGTGAATCGAAGCCTGAACAGGAACGCGGAGGTCCCATCATGGGTCGCCGGAAGCGACGCGAAGCGCGCCGTCAGCCGCTCCGGATCCGGAGCTCCGGCGCGGCTGGCCGCCTGGTGTCCGAGTGCCGCATCCAGTCCGGAGGCACTACGCACGCGCGCGCCGTTGAGCTGCAGGCTGTCGGCAACCACCTCTACCGTGTCCAGCTCACCGTCGAGGTGCCGCACCGCGCGGCTGAACAGCAGCGCCGTGGTCCCCGAGCCGGCCGCATACTCCACGGGCCGCCGATGGCCGGCGGCCAGCACCGCAAGCGTCGGCGTGCCGGCGGTGAGATCCACCGTTACCGGCTCGCTGAACGTGACCTCCACTTCGATCAACTCGCCTCGTGTCCACACCCCGTTGCCATCCGCCTCCCGGCGGACCGCGACCGCGGCGGCAAACGGCGCCACGCCGAACGTCGCTACCTCCCGGTTCGCCGCGTTGCGTATCGTGGCTCCGTTACGGGCGATCGGCCCCGATGTGACCTGCGCCGACCGCGCGCCGTCGTCTGCCTGGGCCACGGTGTGCACGAACAGCAACGCGGCCGTCCCGGAGCCGCTCACGTAGGCCGCCGCACGGGCGCGGCCGTCAAGCGTAATGGCGAGGCTCGGCGTGCCGCCCGCTACCGTCACCGCCTCGGGCAGCCGCACCGCCACCTCGATCCGGTCGCCGGTCGCATAGCGGCCATCCTCTCCCGGTGAGGTCAGAATCGCCGCCTGCGCGGCAATCGCCTCCGCGACGACGCTGACCGTCACCGTAGCGGTCGCCTCGTGGTTGTCTTTCAGCAACGCCCCGCCGCCGCGCACCGTCAGCCGAAAGGTCAGCTCGGCCGGCCCCCCCGGCGCCACAAACGCCGGCGTCGCGGTGTCGGCACCGCTCAGTTCCACCGCGCTGCCGCCGGCATCGGTCTGCTGCCAGGAGTAGGCGACGTTGCTCCCCCACGGCCCGCCGTCGCCGGCGCCGCCGGCAAGCGTGACCGCCTCCCCGGACGCCACCGTGCGCGCGCTGCCGGCGTCGGCCGTCGGCGCGATGGCGGCTGCGGCCAGATCGAGATTGTCGAGGATGTCCAGGTTTTCCAGGTTGACCAGATCCTCGAACAATCCGGCCGGCAACGCGGTGAGCTCGTTGGCCGCCAGATTCAGGTCGGTCAGCGATTCCAGGCCGTCGAACAGACCCGCCGGAAGCTGCTGCAGCCCGTTGTCGCCCAGTACCAGCACGGCCAGGTCGGTCAGGCCCGCAAACAGTCCCGCGGGCAGCGCTTCCAACTCCAGCGACTCGAGCGCCAGTTCCTGCAACCGGCCGGTATCCGCCAACAGGTCAGCCGGCAACCCGCTGACCGAGACCTTCGAGATCCACAGGGCCCGCAGCCTGGGCAGACCCGCCAGATCCGCGCGCGTCAACGACTCGACCACAACCTCGGCTCCATGATCGGTCAGCACCAGGCCGTCGATCGCCGCCAGGTGCTGCGCCGTCACCTGCGCGCAGGAGTCCACTGTGGCCAGGCGCCTCAGGATGGCCGCGACCACGCCCGCGTCGCGACCACAGATGCCGCCCGTCAGCGCATCGCTCACCAGTGCCGTCGGTGCACTGACCACGCTTTCCCGCCAGCCGCCGTCGTCGGTGAAGCTCACCCGCACCCGCAGCGCCCTGCCGATGTCCTCGGCCGCCACGGTATAGGTCTGCGCGGTCGCGTTGGCGATGTCGCGCTGGTCCGCGCCGTGCAGGCGTATCCACTGAAAACCGTAGCCCGGCCCCCCGGCGCGCGCGGCAAGGCCGTCGGGATCCGCGATTTCCCCGACGCGGGCGGTCAGTATCTCGCCCACACGCGGGGTGCCGGTAACGGTCGGCACCCCGGTCGGATCCTCGTCCACGTTGGTCACGCTCACCACGATGGTCTGCCTCACCGTCAGCGCGCGCGCGCCCGCGCCGCTCGTCGCCGCCACCACCACCACGTACTCGTTGTTGCCCGGCGGGTTGGCCGGCGCCGTGCTCAGCGCATCCCACGGGCTCTCGAAGTCGGGCGCCGCGATGAACGTCAGCGCGCCGGCCGCGTCGACGGCGAACCGCTCCGCGTCCGCGCCGCCGGCGAGGGTATACCCGTGTACGGCGTCGCCGGGGTCCGCATCGACGGCCGCCACCGTGCCCACCGCGGCGACATTCTCGGCCACCTCGAAGCGCGCCGCGCTGCGTATGGTCGGCCCCTGGTTGTTGTCCTCGATCGGCACCGTCACCGGTGCGGCACCGACCGTCGCCACGGCGCCGGCCCCGTTGGTGTTGAAGGCACTGACTTGCACCTGGTAGCCGGCGCTTTCGCTGCCGGGGCCGAGCGCGTACGTGAGCGCCCCGAGATCGGTAACCAGCGCCTGTCGGGAGGCGTCGAAATCCTGCGAGCCGGATTTCCATTGCACCGTGTAGCCCTCGACCGGAGATCCGCCGTCGCCGGCCGGCGCCGACCAGGTCAACACCAGGTCGGTGCCATCCGCGCCGAAGGCCAGTTCCCGCGGCGCCTGCGGGACGCAGCCGCCGTCGCGCCATGGATTTCTGGTCGGCCCATCGGCGAACGCCGAATCGTGCGCCTTCCGGTTGTCGCAATAGCCGCCGAACGAATCCCGCAACATGAATACCAGGGTCGCCTCGAGGAACACCGGGTAGGTCCGCGTTACGTTCGTGACGTCGTGCCACAGCCTCTCGAGGTCCGCACTGCCGTCCGCACGGCCGTACTCGCGATCGAACCAGGCGGGGATCTCGCCGCGGGCGGCACTGGCCACCAGCAGTGGCGCCTCCGCCCTGGCCGACGCCGGTTGTTGATCGATGGTGCACCCATCCCAATAGCGGGTGGGGTAGCCGACAATCTCCCTGCCCAGCGTGTCGAGCGACATCAGGTCGGCGAAATACTCCGGTCCGTGGCAGTTGAAAATGCCTCCGGAGGCGCCCAGGCGTTCCAGAAAAAGGTGCGCGATCGCCAGCGCGGTCCTTTGGCTCGCGCTCGTGACGTAGGGGTCATAGGTGTACACGTGGGCCAGCTCGTGGACGATCACGTGCTTGTTGTCGATGAACGTCACCCGCAGTTTCGTTGCCCGGCACCGGTGCAGGCCGGTCTGCGGATCGACCGGGAGGTCCGAGATCACCGGTGGATACCCGACGATGCCGTCACAATCCTTGTGCAACTGTCCTCCCGCCGAGCTCAGCCGGGGATCAGGCTTGCTCCACCCCGTCACCACGGGAATGTCGTGTGCCCGCAGGTAGTCCCAGGCCTGCCGCAGCCAGGGGAACGCGTCCTCGTAAGGCTGCAGAATCTCGGACTCGATGAAGGTGCGAAGCTGATCGTTGCGGGAGCGGGGGATGCCGGAGGTCTCGGCGGAAGGCGCACTGCGCCCGGCATCCGATTCCGCGAACGCCCTGACCGTGTACTCGGTTCCGTTGCTGAGCCCTTCGATCCGGTAGGAACGCGCGGACGCGGCGGTGCTCTGTTGCCGGGCTGAGTCGTACGACTGATCGCCCGACTTCCACTGCACCAGGTAGCCGGTGACGGGGTGGTCGCCGGCGCTCTCCGGCGCGTCCCAGGACACCACCAGCGCCTGCCGGTAATAGTTCAGCGCCGTAGCAACGTTGCGCGGCTCACTGGACGCGGTCGCGGCCGGGGTTGTCAGCGCCGCCATGCGAGGTGCGTTCGATTGGTCCGCGGTGGCGCTGGTGGCTGCCAGGAGCACGCTCAAGCCGGCCAGTCGCCATGTGCGCACCGGAGCCACTACGCCGTTCCTGCCAACCTGCCCTGAACGCTCATGAATGCACGGTGCCGGTGAGGCTCAAGGCGTAGGCCCGATGGAGCGCGGCGCGCTCGTGGTAGACCGCGTCCAGGCTGACGCTGAGGCCGGGGGCGACGTGCAGGCGGCCGCCGAGGCGCCAGCGGCGCGCGTCGGGGGCACTGTGAGTGAGCCCGACGTACGGGGTGAGCAGTGCGCGTTCGGCGAGCACCGGCACGCCGTAGCTGAGCTCGGCTTCGAGCTGGCTCAGGCCCGCGGGCGGGGCGGCGCCGGGCGCCAGGAGGGTGACGTCCGGCACCGCCCACACGCGCTCGGCGCCGCTGGCGGCCGCGCCCCAGGCCGGTGCCACGCTGAGCGCCAGTCCGCGCCCCGGCACGCCGGGATCGATGCGCAACGCGCCGCCGAAGCCCCACTCGCTGAAGCCTGCGTCCTCGTGCAACAGCAGACCCTGCGCGCGCCCCGACAGGCTCAGGCCCGCCGCCGGCAACCGGTACTCCACCCCGCCGCCCACTACCAGCCCCGCGCCGCGCTCGGCGTCGCCGCCGTCGTAACGCACGCCCACCTCCAGCGCCGGGGTCAGCGTGCCGCCGAACAGCGGGATGTCGCGGTAGGCCGCCTCCAGCAGCAGCCGCGAGCGCAGCACCTCGGCGCTGCTCGCCGCCAGTCCGTCCACCGCGCCGGAGTCGATGCGCAGCAGCAGGGCATCGCCCTTCGCCGCCAGCTCCAAGCCGCCCCCCGGACCCGCCGCCAGCAGCGTGCCGCGCGCGCCCAGCGCGCCCATCAGCAGCCCCAGGTCGTCGGTGCGCATCGCCGCGCCCGCTGCCGGATCCAGCTCCAGATCGCCCAGCAGGCCGTACCCGAGCAGCCCCCACAGCCGCAGCCGCTCGTGCAGGGTCAGCCCCACGTAGGGGTGCACGCTCAGCAGGCTGGCGCTCAGCTCGCCGTCCGCGCCGGCCTGCCGGAAGCTGCCGCTGCCGGCGCTGTAGGCCAGCGCCAGCCCGACGCGCACCGCGCCGTGCGCGTAGTCGGCGCCCACCACCCCGGAGGCCACCTCGCCGCCGAGCTCCAGGGCGCCCTCGGTGCCGGTGAAGTGCGACCAGCCACCCTGGCCCCACAGCCCCCAGCTCGCGGCGTCGCCGAAGGCCCCCGACGCTGCGGACCCCGACGCTGCGGCCCCCGTGCGCAGCGGCAGGCTGAACGAGCTGTCCGCCAGCAGCTCCGCGACCGTCATGGTACGTGACGTCATGGTACGTGACTGCGCCGGCCGCCCGCCGGATTGCACCAGTTCGCTCCACGCGCTCAGGTAGTCCGCGACCGCACGTTCGTGCGCCGCCTGGTCCACGCTCAGCGGCCGTCCCGCCACGCTGGCCTGCGCCGCCGCACCCGCCGCCCCGGCGAGCCGCTGCTCCACCGCCGCCAGCACCTGCTCCGCCGCGGTGCGCCCGAACCGCGCCAGCCACGCCGCCGGCAGCGGATCGGTGTTCACGATCGTGCCGGTCGCCTCGCCGTCGCCGATGCGCGCTCCCACCGCTTCGCTCAGGGTCACCGTCAGCGTCTCCGACCCCTCGTTGTGGACGTCGTCCAGCACCTGCACCGCCACCGTGTGCGCGCGCTCGCCGAGCGCGAAGGTCAGCGTCCCGTTGCCCGCCTCGTAGTCCGCGCCCGCCGTCGCCGTGCCGTCCGCCGTCGCCCACGCCACCGTCACCGGCTGCGTCGCCGTCCCGCTCAGGCGCACCGCGAACTGCAGCGTCGCCCCGGCCGCCTCGGTCACCTGCGCGTCATCGACCGCCAGCTCCGGCTGCGCCACCCCGCTGACCGCCGTCCCCACGTGTTCCAGGTGCACCGCCAGGCCGGTCGTGCTGCGAATCGCCCCGCCGTTCAGCGCCAGGCTGTCCGGCGCCACCAGCACCGTCGTCACCGTCCCGTCCGCCTCCGCCAGCGGGTAGGCGAAGCGCAGCGCCCGCGTCCCCGAGCCGGACTCGTAGCGCGCCTGCCGCGCCGCGCTGCCGCCCAGCAGCAGCCCCACCGTCGGCGTGCCGTCGTCCGTGTTCACCGTCACCGGCTCGCTGAAGGTCAGCGTCAGCGCCAGCGACTCGCCCGCGCTCCAGCTCCCGTCGCCGCCCGCATCCGGCGCCACCGTCACCCGCGCCACCCGCGGCGGCTGCCCGAAGTCGAGCACCGCGGCACTGCCGCCGGCAGCGCGGATGGCGCCGCCGTTGAGGCGCAGCCCGTTGGCGATCGCGCGCGCCCGGTACGCTCCGGCGTCCGCCTCGGCCACGGTGAGCGCAAACACCAGCTCCGCGGTCCCCGAGCCGCTCTCGTAGTCCGCCGCCCGCACCACCTCGCCGAGCAGCAGGCTGAGCGCCGGCGTGCCGCCGGCGGTGTCCACGGTCACCGTGTCGCTGAAGCTCACCCGCGCCGCGATGCGGTCGCCGCCCGCGTACGCCCCGTCCTCGCCCGGATCCGTCACCGCCGGCTCGGCCGTCACCTGCACCGCCGCCCGCGCCGGCGCGGTGCCCTCGATTTTCACCGCCACCGTCAGCGCGTCCGTGATGCGGTATCCGTACGGCCCGTCCACCGCGTGCGTGATCGTCAGGCTGCCCGACACCACGCTCGCATCCGTCACCTGCACCGTCTGGCTCCGGAACCAGTTCTTGTCGGTGAACGTGAGCTCGGCCGGCTGCACCGTCAGCCCAACCGGCGCGTTCACCTGGATCACCGCGTGCAGGATTGTCCGGTCGTCGCTGTTCGGGTCGTGACCCACGATGTCTCCCGGCGTCCTGAGCCGCACCCGGTAGCGCACCGTGCCGAATCTCTCCTTCATCTCCAGCGAGCGTGGCGACAACTCCACGCCGGCCGCGTAGCCGGGATTGCCGGCCCACCACACGCCGACGTTCGGGTGGTGGTCCGGCGCCAACCGCGGCCAGTGCTCGTAGCCCTCGGCCAGCCGCGGCAGCCGCTCCAGCTCGTCCAGCGGTATCGACTGCAACCGGTTGTTCTGGATGTACAGCGCCTGCAGCTTGTTCAGCCCGGTAAACGTGCCGGGTTGCAGCTCTTCGATCAGGTTGCCGTCCAGCCTGATCTCGCGCAGTTCCGGCAGACCCCGGAACGCCCCGGCAGATACGCTGTCGATCCGCATCTGTCCCGTGTAGGAGGAATCGAACAACCACAGCACCTGCAGCGAGTCCAGTCCCTCGAACACCCCGGCCGGCAGCGACTGCAGCCCCGGCTGCCCGGTGATCCACAGTTCCTCCACCCCCGAGAGGCCGGCGAAGTCGCCCGGCTGCAGGCTGGTGAGTGTCCCGGCCCTCTCGTCAATATAGAGAGAAGGGATGTGCGCGAGCATCGCGTCGGTCACGTCGTCGCAGTCGCCGAGGTAATTCGGGAGGTTTCGCCCCCGCTCTGTCAGCGAGGCCATCAAGGCGTCCTCCACGGCGTCCGAGCGGTGGCACACGCCCCGCTCGGCCACGGTCACCGTCAGCGTCACGCTGCTCACCGAGCCGTAGTCGGCGCCGGACGAGCGATGCGTGAGCTGCGCCACGTCCAGGTCATCGTCCGGGTCGCGCCGCGCCGTTACCCGCACCTCCTGCGGCCGGTCCCACAGCCCCGGCGCGAACGTCAGCACCCGCGTCGACAGCGACACGTCCGGTGACCCGGTGCGCGTGATGTCTACCCGCACCGTGCCGGTCGGCTGCGAGGTCAACGCCACCGTGTAGGCCACGCTGCCGCCCTCCCCGAAGGTCAGCGAATCCGGCACCAGCGCAAGCCCGCGCTCGTCGTCGTCGATGATGGTCAGCGTCGCCGTACCCGCCCGCAGCCCGGTCGCCTCGCCCCGCACCCGCACCGTCTCGTCGCGCTCGGCCACCGCGTCCGCCACCGGCTCGAACCACAGCGTCGCGCTCGCCGACTCCGTCTGCGCCGGTATCGTCACCGTGGTCTGCGCCGGGTTGAAGTCCGCCGCCACCGCCGAGCCCGGCTGCACCGTCACCGCCACCTCGGTCGACGCCGCCCGCACCGCGCCGTTCAGCGTCACCGTCACCGTCACCGCCTGCGCACCCGCGTCCTCGGTGACCTGGTCCGGGGTCAGCTCCAACGCGACCGCCGTCGACCGCTGGTCGTTGTCGTTCACCGTCACCGTGAGCGCCACCGCGGACGCCGCGCCGTAGTCCGCTCCCGACGCCCGGTGGGTGATGATGGCGCGCTCGTCGTCACCGTCCGGGTCGTGCGCCGCCGCCACCGCCAGCCCCTGCCGCGTGTTCCAGTTCGCCGTCGTGAACGACAGCGACGGCGGCCGCACCGTCACCTCGGTGTCCCCGGTCACCGTCGTGAACACCGTCACCGGGCCGGTCGGCTGCGAGGCGAGCCGCACCGTGTAGGGGCTCGCGGACCCCTCCTCGGTCACCGTGAGCGACCGCCGCGACAGCTCCAGGCCGCGCTCGTCGTCGTCCTCGATCGTCACCTGCAGCAGCGGCGGCACCAGGGCCAGCGAGGCGCCCGTCGTCGCCGACAGCCGCACCGTCTCGTCGTCTTCGTCCACCCGGTCGTTCACCGGCGTCAGCGTCAGCACTCGCGTACCGCTGCGCGCACCCATCGGGATGGTGAGCGTCACGTTCGCGACCGCCGCAAAGTCGGCCGGCGCCAGCGCCGTGCCTGCCTGCAGCGCGATCGTGACCGTGACCGGCGCCGCTTGCGGTGCCTTGTTGAGTTGCGCCGTCACCGTCAGCAGCGTCCGCCGCGCCTCCGGGACCCGCTCCGGCGACACCGACAGCCGAATCTCCGTGGATGGCACGTCGTCGTCGTCGACGGTCACCGACACCGAGTCCGCCGTCTCCCCATGGACCTCGTAGTCCGCGCCGCTCACCGCATGCGATACCGTCGCCACCTCGTCGCTCTGATCCAGGTCCTGGGCCGCCGTGACGGTCACCGTCTGCGCCCGGTTCCAGTTGCTGGTGGTGAACCTGAGCGGCGTCGGCCTCACCGTCACGTCCGTGTTGTCGGTGACCTCCGGCGTCACCGACACCGTGCCGGTCGGCCGGGTCAGCAGCACCACCGTATATTTCCCCGTCAACCCCTCGCTCACGGGCAGCGTCGTCGGCGTCACCTGCACGCCGCGCGGGTCGTTGTCGGTCACCGTCACCGTTACCGGGTCCGCCGTCACCGAGCTGTAGTCCAATCCCGACGCACGGTGCCGCAACTCCGCCTCATCGTCCTGGCCGTCGTCGTCGTGCTCCGCCATCACCGTCACCGGCTGCGGCTGCGGCCAGTTCACGGCCGTGAACGTGAGCCGGTCCGGCGATACCGTCACGTCGCGGTTGTTCGCCACCGTTACCCGAACCTCCACCGCCCCGGCCGGCTCGCTCGCCAGCGCCACCCGGTAGACGCTGCTGCCCTCCTCGTCCACCGGCACCGGCGACGGCGTCACCTCGATCCCGCGCTCGTCGTCGTCGGTGATCGTCAGCGTCGCCGAACGCGTCGTCAGGCCGGTCGCAACACCGCTCACCGTCAGCGTCTCGCCGCTACCCTCGTCGAGGAAGTCGTTCACCGGCGTCAGCCGGAAATCGCCGGTCGCCTCGGTCTGACCGATGGGAATCGTGATCGTGAAGCCGTTCACCGTCGCAAAGTCGGTGACCGCCGTCGCGGTCGCGCCGGCCACCGTCACCGCGACCTCGGTCGGCGCCGCGCGCGCCGCCCCGTTCAGCGCCGAGGTCACCGTGACCGTCGCCGTGCCGCCGTCCTCCGCGACCTCGGCGGGGTCAACGGTCAGCGTCACCCTCGTCGAGGTCTCGTCATCGTCGTTCACGTTCACCGTCAGCACCGCCTGCACCGCGCCGTAGTCGCCGCCCACCGCCTGATGCGTGATCGTGGCTTGCTCGTCGTCACCGTCCGGGTCCTGCGCCACCGTCACCGTCAGCCCCTGCCGCGTGTCCCAGTCCTCCGTCGTGAACGACAGCGACGCCGGCTGCACGCTCACCTCGGTGTCCCCGCTCACCGACGTGGACACCGTCACCGGCGCGGTCGGCTGCGACTCCAGCCGCACCGTGTAGCGCACCCCCGGCCGTCCCTCGGTCACGTTCAGCGACGTCGGCGACACCTGCACTCCGCGCGCGTCGTCGTCCTCGATGGTCACCTCCAGCGCCGCCGGCGAGAGTGCGAAGCGGGAGGCAGTCGTCGCTGCGATCCGCACCGTCTCGCCGTCGTCCTCGTCCACGTCGTCGTCCACCGTGGTGAGCGTCACCCGCGCCGTGCCCCGTACCTGCCCGAGCGGAATCGTCAGCGTCACCGGCGCCGCCTGCGCGAAGTCCGTCGTCACCTGTGCCGTGCCGGACTGCAGCTCCAGCGTCACCGTGACCGGCGCCGGTTCCGGTGACGCGTTGAGCTCCGCCGTCACCGTGAGCTGCGTCGTGCGGCCCTCCGCGGCCCGCTGCGGCGACACCGAAAGCTGAATCTCCGTGGACGGCACGTCGTCGTCGTCGACATTGACCGTCACCGAGTCCGCCGTCACGCTGTTGTCCCCGTAGTCCGCGCCGGTCACCTCGTGTCTCACCGTGGCCGTGTCGGGAGCCTGATCGAAGTCCTGCGCCGCCTCGACGGTCACCGTGCTCATCCGGTTCCAATTGCCGATGTTGAACTGCAGCGACGTCGGGCGCACCGACACGTCGGCATCCCCGACCGGCGCCGAGGTCACCGTCACCGTGCCCGTGGGCCGGGTCAGCAGCACCACCGTATAGATCGCCTCCCGGCCCTCGCTCAAGGTCAGCGTCGTCGGCACCACGCTCACCCCGCGCGGGTCGTTGTCGGTCACCGTCACCGTTATCGGCGGGTCGGCGGTCACGCCGGCGTAGTCGGCGCCGTACGCCCGGTGCCGCAACTCCGCCTCATCGTCCTGGCCGTCGTCGTCATCCGCCGCCGTCACCGTCACCCTCTGCGGCTGCGACCAGTTCGCGGCCATGAACGTGAGCCGTTCCGGCGATATCGTCACCTCGCGGTTGTTCGCCACCGTTACCCGAACCTCCACCTCCCCGGTCGGCTCGCTGGCCAGCGCCACCGTGTAGTCGCTGCTGCCCTGCTCGGCCACCGCCACGGTCTCCGGCGTCACGATCCCGCGCTCATCGTCGTCGGTGATGGTCAGCGTCGCCGGGTCCACCCGCAGGTCGCTGGTGCCGCTCACCGTCAGCGTCTCGCCGCTACCCTCGTCGATGGCGTCGTCCACCGGCGTCAGCGCGAACGAGCCGGTCGCCTCGGTCTGATCCACGGGAATCGTGATCGTGAAGCCGGTCACCGTCGCAAAGTCGGTGACCGCCGTCGCCGTCGCGCCGGCCACCGTCACCGCGACCTCGGTCGGCGCCGCGCGCGCCGCCCCGTTCAGCGCCGCCGTCACCGTGACCGTCGCCGTGCCGCCGTCCTCCGCGACCTCGGTGGGCTCCACCGCCAGCGCCACCGCCGTCGACGTCGCGTCATCGTCGTTCACCGTCACGGCGACGGTCCCGCCGGTGATGCCCTCGTAGTCGGCGCCGGCACCGGTGTGGGTCACCGTCGCCGTGTCGTCGTCTCCGTCCGGGTCGTGGGCCGCCGCCACCTCGACGGTCTGCCGGATGTCCCAGGTCGTCGGCCCGAAGGTGAGGCTCGGCGGCGAGACCGTCACGTCGGTGTTGTCCTGCACCGACGGTACCACCCTCACCTGTCCGGTCGGCCGCGTAGCCAGCCACACCGCGTAGGTGGCGGTGCCGTCCTCGGCCACCGTGACCGTGTCGCGCGACACCCTGAAGGCCACCCCGTCATCGTCCTCGATGGTGATCACGGCCTCGGTCACCGCGAAAAAATCCGACGTGCCGCGGACGATCACCGTCTCGTCTTCCTCGTCGTCCGAATCCTCGGTGGTGTTGAACAAGAATTGGCTGATGGCCGTCTTCCCGTTCGCCGGAATCACCAGCCTCAGCGTCGCCGGGTCCGCCAGGAAGTCCGTCGCAGCGGCCGTGCCGGGGACGATCCGCACGTCCACGGCGGTAGCGAAGTCGCGCGCCGCGCCCTCCACCGTCACCGTCACCGTCACCGGGCGGTTAGCCACCCCCTCCGGCACCGTGTCGGGCGACGCCGAAAGGACGATCTGCTCGGTCGACGCCGTGTCGGTCACCGTGACCGAAAGGTCGGGGCCGGCGACCCTGTTCGTGCCGTAATCCGCGCCCGATACCGCGTGCGTCACCGTCGCCAGGTCCTGCTGGTTGTCGGCGTCCACCTGCGCCGCGACCGTTACCGTCTGCTCCTGGTTCCAGTTCGCCGCGGTGAAGTCGAGGCGCGCCGGCGCCACCGTCACGTCCGGGTTGTTGGGCACCGCGAGACGCACCATCACCGTGCCGGTCGGCCGGGAGCCGAGCTGCACCGTATACTCGGTGCTCTCGCCCTCGTCCAGCAAGACCCGTTCGGACGAAAGCAGCACCTCGCGAACGTCGTCGTCGCTCACCTGCACCGCCACCGATTCCGCCGCGACGTTGTTCGCGCCGTAGTCCGCGCCGGTCACCGCGTGGGTCACCGTCGCGGTCGCGTCGAGCGGGTCGTCGTCCGGCGCCGCGGTCACCGTCACGGTCTGCGGCACGCCCCAGTCTATCGCCGTGAAGGTGAGGCTCGGCGGCGCTACCGTCAGGCTCGCGGCATCGCCCGCCAGCGACGGGGTCACGGTCACGTCGTCGGTCGGCTTGGAGTCGAGCACCACCGTATAGCTGCCGGCGCTGTTCTCGTCGAGCTTCAGGCTTCTTGGCTCGATGGTCACCCCGCGCGCCTCGTCGTCTTCGATGGTGATGGTCGCCCCCATCACGGTCAGCGGCGTGCTGCTGCCCTCCCGCGTCGCCGCCGTCGTGCCCGACACCGACACCGTCTCGTCGGTTTCCGCCTGGTCGTCGTCCACGGGCGTCAGGATCACCGTGCGCGATGCCGCAAAGCTGTTCGCCGCGATGGTCAGCGTGAACGAATCGGGACTCGCGCTGAAGTCCCCGGCGGCGGCGGTCCCGGTCCCGACCGTCACCGCCACCGCCACCGCCGAGGTCAGCGCGCCACCGTCCAGCCGCGCCGTCACCGCCACCGCCGTCGCGCCGCCACCCTCGGCCACCGTCGTCGGGTCCACCGACAGCACCACGCCCTGCGTCGCGCGTTGGGCGTCGGTAACGATCACCATGTACCGCTGCACGTGTGCGGCATAGTCGCCGCCGGTCGCCGTGTGCGTAATCGTCTCCGTATCTGTCACCGCGTTCAAATCTGATTCGCTAAAGACGGATATCGTCTGCCCCTCCGACCAGTTCGCCGACGTGAAGGTCAGCGTGCGCAGCATCCCGCCACCTGCCGCCAGGGTCGACGCTGCATTGATACTGAGCCGGGACGTCTCCAGGATCTCCACCACCACCTCGGCGGTCGGCTCCGAGGACAGCGCGACGGTAAAGGTCGTGCTGACCACTTCGTGGATTCTCAGTACCTCCGGCACCCACACGAAGCCGCGCTCGTCGTCGTCCCTGATCGTCAGCCGCACCGCCGGCGGATCCGCCGGCGTCCCCTGCGTATTCGTCGCCGTGCCCGTCACCTCCACCTGCTTGTCCGGCGCGTCCACGAGATTCGGCACCGCGGCCACCGTCACCACGCCCTCGCTCGCGGTCTCTCCCTCGGGCACCGTCAGCGTGCTGCCGGTCTGCTGGAAGTCCGCCGCCACGGCCGGCGGCACCGCGGCCACCGTCACCGTGATCGTCGTCGGCTCGCTCGACGGATGCGACAGCTCCGCCATCACCTGCGTGGTGCCGTTCGCCTCCCGAATCGAACGATCGTCCAGGTGCAGCGTCACCGCCGGCGTGTCCTCGTCGTCCGTGATCCTCAGCTCGAGGGATTCCGGATGGCCGGCGTAGCCCTGCGTATTGGCAGCGGTACCGCTCACCGTGAGGACCTGGTCCGGCGCGTCGGTGTCGTTGTCCACGGCCCCGATCGTCGCCATGCTGGTGCTCACCTCGTCGCCCGCCGGAATCGTCAGGTCCGCCCCGGTCAGCGTGAACTCCGCCGCCCGCGGAATCGTCTCCATCGCCGCCACCGCGACCGTGGTCGCCTCGCTCGACGGATGGCTGAGCCTGGCCGTCACCGTGGTCGAGCCGCCGTTCTCCACAATCGAGTCCGCGGCCAGCTCCAGCGTCACCACCGGCGGGTCCTCCTCGTCCTCGATGGTCAGCTCCACCGTGTCCGGCGGATTCACCCCGTGGCCGTTCGCCGCCGCCGCCGTCAGCGTCACCACCCGGTCCGGCGCGTCCGTACGATTGTCCACCGCCGTCACCGTCACCGTCCCGGTGCTCGCCGTTTCCCCGGCCTCCACCGTCAGCACCCCGCCGTCGCTCATCGTGAAATACTCCGATGGCGACAGCGTCACCGTGGTGACATCACTCGACGGATGATTCAGCTCCACCGTCACCGTCGTCTGATGCTCGTTCACGTCCATCGTCGCCGCATCGTCCGACTCCCGGATCGTGTCGCCCGACAGCAGCAGCGTCGGCGTCGGGGGCAGGTCCTCGTCCAGGACGGTCACCGTCACCGGCGCCGGCGCCGTGACCCCCAGCTCGTTCGCCACCGTCGCCGACACCGTCAGCTCCTTGTCCGGCGCGTCGACGAGGTTGTCCACCGCCGTCAGCGTCACCGGCCCCGTGCTGGCCTGCGTGTAGGGCGCAAAGGTCAGCGTCACGCCGCTCGACAGCGTGAAGTCCGTGGCCTCCGCCGGCGTCACCGGCGTGGCCGCCACCGTCACCACCGTCTGTGCGCCCGACGGCCGGTCCAGGGTCGCCGTCACCGTGCTCACGTGCTGGTCGCCGGGCTCCCCGGTGTCGTCCGACTCCCGGATCGCCGCCGGGGTCGCCAGCAGCCTCACCACCGGGTCGGGATCGTCATTGCCGATGGTGCCCTGGGCGCTGGCCGCGTCCGCCGCCAGGTTCACGTTCAGCACGCTCGACAGCCTCACCGTGAAGGTCTCGTCAGCCTCGTCCGCGTCATCCTCGACCGTCTCCACCGTGAAGTTCATGGCCGTGTCCCCGGCGGCGAAGGTCAGCGTGCCGGCCCCCGCGGTGAAGTCGTCCTGCAGCGCGCTGTCGCCGCTCGCCACCGAGGTCGCCCAGCCCACCTGCAGCTCGCGCCCGCTCTGCTCGGCCAGCGTCACCGTGAACGCGATCGCGTCGCCCTCGTTCGCCCGCGCCGCCGCCACACTCGCCTCCGGCGGCTCGTCGTCGTCGATGATCGTGATCGTGGCCTGGCCCGCGCTCGGATCGATGGTGCTGTGGTCCTCCGGCAGCAGTACCGCCGTGACGGTCTCGTCGTCTTCGTCCAACCTATCATTTATGATCCAAAAGGTGACCATTGTTTCGGATGTGCCGTGGTCAAACCTCTGGCCAAACGGTCCCGAAGAAAGCAAGAAATAGTCGGCGGTTGTCCCGGTGTCGGTCGGGCCGATACGGTTTTCGATCCTGGCGATTGCGTACTTTTCGGTTGCACGTGAAGCAGTGACCAGGAGACGCGCGTTTTGGCCAAGCGTCTCCAGAACGGACTGGTCCGCGACGCTCAACACCGGCAGCGGATCGTCGTCCACGATGGTGCCCCGCGCCGTGGCGTCGGCCAGCGTCGCATTGGCGTCGGCCGGCAGGGTCAGGGTCACCGAGAAGGTTTCGTCGAACTCGTCGGTCGCGTCCTGGAGCGAGGCCACGGTGACCACCCGCTCCGACTCGCCCGGCTCGAAGGTCAGCGCCGTCTCCGTGACCGCCGTGAAGTCGTCGGCCAGGGCCATGGTCGTAACCACCCCGTCCACCAGATCGCCAGCCATGTGGTCCAGCTCGGCCGTGTCGCCCGTTGCGAGCGAGGTGGCCCAGTTGACCAGCACCCGCTTGCCGCTCGCGGGGCTCACCGTGATGGTGAAGAACAGCAGGTCTCCCTCGTCCGCGCTCGTATCCTCGACCCGCACCCCGGGCGGGACGTCGTCGTCCTCGATGGTGATGGTCTGCCGCGTGCCCAGCGCCGCGCCGGCGTGCCGGGCGTCGACCGTCACGGTCTCGTCGGGCTCGTCCGTAATGTCGTCCATCGCGTCGATCGTCGTCGTCACCGTCGAGGTGGTGCTGCCCGACCCCGCCGGCAGCGTCAGCGTCGTCGACCCGATCATGTAGTCGTCGGTCAGCGTCGCCGTGCCGCCGAGCGTGAGGTCGATCGTCTGCTCGTCCGCGAAGGTCGAGCCCGACCCGCTGCTCACCGTCACCGTCGAGCGGCCGTTCTCGGCGATCGACAACGGGCTCACCGTGAATTGCAGCGCCGGCGCCGCGTCGTCGTCGGTGATGGTCACCCGCGCCGTGGCGTCGGCGATGGTCACCGCCCCGCTCGGCCCGGCGTCGCTCAGGGTCACGGTGAAGAACTCGTCCTGCTCGTCGATCCGGTCCTGCAGGATCGGCACGCTGACGGTCGTCGCCGTGTTCCCGGCCGCGATCGTCACCGTGACCGCGGCGCCCGCCGCCGTGTAGTCGGCGCCCGCCGCGGCGCTGTCGCCCGTCTCCGTCGACGCCAACCACGCCACCGTCACGTTGCGGCTGCTGGCCCCGCTCAGCGCCACGACCACGTCGGCGTTGCCCGCCGACTCGTCCACCGTCACGTCGTCCGCGCTCAGCGTCGGCGTCGGCTCGTCATCGTGGTTGCTCACCTCCACCGGCGTGATCGCGTAGTTGTGGTAGTCGGAGTCCGTGCTGGTCACCGCGAAGGCGATCTCGTAGTCCTGGTCGCCGTCGTCGACGTCGTCGTCCACGCCGGTCACGGTCACCGTCCGCACCATGTCAAAGTCGGTGTCGGCGAAGGTGAGCGAACCCGGCGACACCGTGCCCTCGTTCGTGTTGCTGCTGGTAAGCGTCACCGTCACGTTTGCCGACGGCTGCGTGGCCAGCACCACTTCGAAGTTCGCCGTGCCTCCCGACTCCGTCGTCACCAGGTTGGCCGCTTCTGTCACCGACACCGCCGGCACGTCGTCCTCCTGCACCGTCACGTCCAGGGTCGCGGCCGCCGGCAGCTTCACCTTCGAGACCCGCGAGTCGGCGCTCGTCGGCGCCGCTACCGTGAAGGTCAGGCTGCGGTCGGGCGACTTCCTCAGGTCGTTCGTCGTGTCGAAGCTCGCCACGTCGCTTTCCTCGCAGCCAATGAAGTCCACGGTCTGCACGGCGGCGTCGTCAAGCCCGTCGGTGTCACCCGACGGCGTGACCGTCACCGAGAACGCAAAGGGAATCGGGCAGGTCGCGTCCTGCGCCGTCACCGTCACTTCGATAGCGTCGCCCTCGTCCACCTGCGCGGGCGCCGCCAGGAGCAGAACCGCCTCGTCGTCGTCGGCGATGTCCACCTGCACACTCGACTCGGTGCCGCTCAGGCTGCCCGTGCACATGTCGATCACGATGTCCTCGTCAAGCCCGACGCTGCGCGCCAGCACGACGTCGAAATCCTCCGTCGCTTCGAGCTCTGTGTCTTGGAGGATCGGCACCTGTTGCACGCTGGCCGTTCGCGCCAGTGCGGCAAACGGCAAGGTCGACGCCGTGTCGGTATAGTCGCTGCCCGCACTCGCCGTCCCGTTCCGGGTGCTGAAGCCGATGCCGAAGGCGAAGCCGACGTCCGGGTCCACCCGCAGCGTGAACCCGATGCTGCCGTCCGCCTCGGTCACGTCCCTGGGGGCGCATCCGCCCGCGAAGCTGACCGTCGCCACGGTCGTGTCGGTGATCGTGACCACGGCCTCATCCGGCGTGCCGACGCTGTAGCCTTGTCCATCCGTGAGCGTGACCCGCAGCTCCGAATCCGCGCTCACCAGGTCATCGACGTCGATGGTCGGTATGGTCACCGTCGTCGTGGTGGCGTTGGCGGCGAACGACACGGTGCGCTCCCCCCGCTGCGCACTCGCCACGTGCGGCCGGCCGGTGACGAAGTCCTGGTGCGCCACCGTGAAGCTCACCGTCAGGCCCGCCCCCGGCGCCGCCGCGCTCAGCCCGAAGACGAACTCGGTGTCGTCTCCCTCGTCCACCGTGGCGTCCGTGGCCTGGACCGTCACCGCTCCCACCGGCTGCACCGTCCCGACCGGATATGCCGCGCTCGGCCGCTCCTCGTCATGGCCGTCGTCATCCTGGAAGCTCACCTTCACCTTGATCGACTTGCCCTCGTCGGCCGCGCGCAGCACGTAAGTGATGCCGGTCTCCCCGGAGATTTCGGTTTCGTCGCTGCCGTCCACCTGGATCCACTGGTAGCTGTAGCTGACGGTGGAGAGGCCGTTGGTGTCCCCGATGTCCGACGTCGAGGCGGTGAGCGTCTCGCCCACCCGAGCCGTGCCGGAGATGGCCGGCGCGCCGGTCGCGCGGCTGTTGGCCGTCGACGGCACGCTCAGGTAGAGCGTGCGGGTGGTCACGGACGACCAGTCGAGGGAGTTGGGGGAGCCCAATGGATAGAAATGATTGAGTCGCGTTATGGTTGAAGCACTGAAGTCGAACCCACTGTCGCAGACGTGCAGGCGGAGGAGCGCCTTGTCCGCATCGTCCAGTGCCGCGGTCAAGCCGAACAGGATCCTGCCGCTATTGCTGCCGGTACCCATTACAAGCACGTCGTCGATCATGTAGTTGTTCGTCCCGACACTGAATGTCGTATCGCTGAGCCCGCCCGCCGAGGATCCGCCAGACGAAAAGTAGCCGTACGCGGTATCTGAACCCACGGTTCCCATCGCGACCGTCACTACCCCGGTCCAGACGAGGGTACGGTCCGCCAAGCTGGGGAGGGCGCAGCTCCCGGCCATGGCGGCCGCCACCGTCCCGCTGGTCGGGTAGACGGCGCTGGTGAGCGGCCCCTCGGCGTTGCCGGCATCGTCGGTGAAGCGCACTTTCACCTTGATCCTGTTGCCCTGATCGGCCGCCGCCAGCGTGTACATGCTGCCGGTTGCCATCGGGATGTCGGTCTCGTTGTCGCTGCTGTCCACGCGCACCCACCGGTAGGTGAACGCGTATCCGGCGTCGCCGCGCTCGGCGTTCGTCTTGCCGTTCGCATCCGCGATTCCCGACGTCACGGCGGTCAACGCCTCGCCCACCATCGCCGTGCCGGAGATGGCCGGCACGCCGGTCGCGGCGGTATTCGTCGCGGGCGACTGGCGCGGCACGATGGTTCGGAAGTGCGTGAAGGGCGAGGTCCGCGACACGGTGCCGCACACCTTCCCGCCGCTCACATACTGGTCGGTCACCGAGGACGATTCCCAGCGACTGCCGTCGAAGCGATAGAGCACCGGATCGCCGGACCGGAACCGGTCGTAGGGCAGGCAGACGATCGTCCCCGACGGTGCGTCGATCTCCGCCACCTTCTGGTTGGCCGGCGTCCGGGTGCCCGGCGGCGCCGGCGCGCTCATTGCCGCGCTGTCGTCGGACACCGCCACCATCATGACAACCCTCAAGCGTAGCGCCAGCGGCACCATGACCCCGGTGCCGGTCAGCGGTCCTTGCTCGACCTCGACCTCCAATTCGTCGGCTAGCATGTCCTCCGTGACCTCGAGCGCGCCGCCCCCGAGGTTGCCTGCCGTGACGCTCACCCTGGTCGCCGCCGCGGACTCGACGTGGACCGTGGTCATCTGCGGCACATCGAATTCCATCGGCTCGACCACCGTCGTCGGCGGCGTCGCCCCGGCCGGCGTCGCCGTTCCGCTCGCCTCCGCGCCGTTGCCGTTGGCGTTCAGCGCGCGCACCGCGAAGGTGTGCTCGACGGCGTTCGGCAGGCTGCTCACGGTCACCGCGGTCTCGTCCGCCGCGTCGCTGCCCGCGTCCGTTCCGTCCGCGATGGCCGTCCAGTCCGGCGACCAGGTCGTCCCGCCGTCGCCGCTGACCCGGTACTGCAGCCCCGTCACCGCGCTGCCGCCGTCGTCGGACGGCAGCTCCCACGACACCGCCACCGCCCCGTCCGCGGGCATGAACGAGAGGTTGCGCACCGCTGCCGGCATCCCGTCGTCGTCCACGATCGTCGCCGTCAGCGCGCAGGCAACACCGCCGGTCGTCGACGGGCAGGCGGTGCCGTCCGCGCGCACCAGGTGCGCCCGCGCCGGCAGAGCGGGACCCGGCGCCAGGTACACGTCGAACGTCTCGTCCGACTCGTCCGTTGTGTCGTCGGCTATCACCACCGCCACACCCTTGCGCGCTTCCCACACGTTGCCGACCGCCACGAAGTCCGCCGCCAGGATATCCACCTGCTCCGTCAACGACGTGTAGTCCGTCACCGACGACGCGGTCTGCGCCCGCGATAACAGACTGACTTGAAACGTCCGGTTCGGGCGCGGCAGCCCCGGCTCCGTGCGCGCCACCAGCACCACCTGCGCGCCGCCGGCGCCCTCCTCGAAGCGGTACGATGCGCGCTCCAGGCGCACCGTCACGGCCGGGTCCAGCACCACCATGCGCGTCGATGCCGACGCCGGCGTGCCCACCGTGTAACCCGTCCCTGTCGCCACCGTCGCCGTCAGGTTCCCGGACTGCGTCGCTCCGCCGGGCTGGAATTGAAAGCTCCGAAAACTCAGACCCGCCGTCGTGGAGCCGATCGCGAAGGTCGCCGTCGAGTTCAAATGGGTAGACCTCAGATACTGGTCCGCCTGGGTCATGGTCACGTTCACGGTCAGCGTCCCGGCCGTCGCCCCGGTGCGGGTCAGCGTGTACTCCACCTGGTCGATCTCGTGTCCGTACGCGCCCGCCGCCGCCGCTACCGTCACCGTCACCGTCGTCGCCGGCGTCGCCGTCCCGTCCGCCGTGGTCCCGTTGCCGTTGGCGTTCAGCGCGCGCACCGCGAAGGTGTGCACGGTGCCGTTGGCCAGACCGCTTACCGTCACCGCGGTCTCGTCCGCCGCGTCGCTGCCCGCGTCCGTTCCGTCCGCGATGGCCGTCCAGTCCGGCGACCAGGTCGTCCCGCCGTCGTCGCTGACCCGGTACTGCAGCACCGTCACCGCGCTGCCGCCGTCGTCGGACGGCAGCTCCCACGACACCGCCACCGCCCCGTCCGCGGGCATGAACGAGAGGTTGCGCACCGCTGCCGGCGTCCCGTCGTCGTCCACGATCGTCGCCGTCGACGCGCAGGCCGCACCGCCGGTCGTCGACGGGCAGGCGTTGCCGTCCGCGCGCACCACGTGCGCCCGCGCCGGCAGAGCGGTACCCGCCGACAGGTACACGTCGAACGTCTCGTCCGACTCGTCCGTCGCGTCGTCGGCTATCACCACCGCCACACCCTTGCGCGCTTCCCACACGTTGCCGACCGCCACGAAGTCCGCCGCCAGGATATCCACCTGCTCCGACAACGACGTGTAGTCCGTCCCCGACGACGCGGTCTGCTCCTGCGATAACAGACTGACTTGAAACGTCCGGTTCGGGCGCGGCAGCCCCGGCTCCGTGCGCGCCACCAGCACCACCTGCGCGCCGCCGGCGCCCTCCTCGAAGCGGTACGACGCACGCTCCAGGCGCACCTTCACGGCCGGGTCCAGCACCACCATGCGCGTCGATGCCGACGCCGGCGTGCCCACGTTGTAGCCCGTCCCTGTCGCCACATTCGCCGTCAGGTTGCCCGACTGCGTCGCTCCGCCGGGCTGGTACTGGAAGCTCTGAAAACTCAGACCCGCCGTCGTGGCGCCCGCGGAAAAGGCCACCTCCTGGCTCAGATGGGCCGTGCCCAGGTACGACTGCTCCTGCGTCATGGTCACGTTCACGGTCAGCGTCCCGGCTGTCGCCCCGGTGCGGGTCAGCGTGTACTCCACCTGGTCCAGCTCGTGTCCGTACGCGCCCGCCGCCGCCGCTACCGTCACCGTCACGGGCGCCAACGGCGTCGCCGTCCCGTCCGCCGTGGTCCCGTTGCCGTTGGCGTTCAGCGCGCGCACCGCGAAGGTGTGCACGGTGCCGTTGGCCAGACCGCTCACCGTCACCGCGGTCTCGTCCGCCACGTCGCTGCCCGCGTCCGTTCCGTCCGCGATGGCCGTCCAGTCCGGCGACCAGGTCGTCCCGCCGTCGCCGCTGACCCGGTACTGCAGCCCCGTCACCGCGCTGCCGCCGTCGTCGGACGGCAGCTCCCACGACACCGCCACCGCCCCGTCCGCGGGCATGAACGAGAGGTTGCGCACCGCTGCCGGCGTCCCGTCGTCGTCCACGATCGTCGCCGTCGACGCGCAGGCCGCACCGCCGGTCGTCGACGGGCAGGCGGTGCCGTCCGTGCGCACCACGTGCGCCCGCGTCGGCAGAGCGGGACCCGCCGACAGGTACACGTCGAACGTCTCGTCCGACTCGTCCGTCGTGTCGTCGGCTATCACCACCGCCACACCCTTGCGCGCTTCCCACACGTTGCCGACCGCCACGAAGTCCGCCGCCAGGATATCCACCTGCTCCGTCAACGACGTGTAGTCCGTCACCGACGACGCGGTCTGCTCCTGCGACAACAGACTGACTTGAAACGTCCGGTTCGGGCGCGGCAGCCCCGGCTCCGTGCGCGCCACCAGCACCACCTCCGCGCCGCCGGTGCCCTCCTCGAAGCGGTACGCCGCGCGCTCCAGGCGCACCGTCACCGCCGGGTTCAGCACCACCATGCGCGTCGATGCCGACGCCGGCATGCCCACCGTGTAACCCGTCCCTGTCGCCACCGTCGCCGTCAGGTTCCCGGACTGCGTCGCTCCGCCGGGCTGGAATTGAAACCTCTGAAAACTCAGACCCGCCGTCGTGGAGCCGATCGCGAAGGTCGCCGTCGAGTTCAAATGGGCAGACATCAGATACTGGTCCGCCTGGGTCATGGTCACGTTCACGGTCAGCGCCGCCGTCGTCGCACCCGTGCGCGTCAGGGTGAAGAACACATCGTCGATCTCGTAACCGTACAAGGCCGCGTCGGCCGCTATCGTGACGGTCTGCGCGTATGCCGGCGCGGCCGCGGCGAACAGCGCGCAGACTGATATTACCACCGCTGCGACGCGGCGCCTGTTCTCCCGACGACGCCCGCCGGAACACTCAGGTCGAGAGAGGTCAGCGACGTGAGATCGTGGAAGTCGCCGGCAGCCAGGGTGACACTCTGCCCCGACACCATCAGCCTGTTGACCGGCTTCGAGCGAGTCCAGGTTCAGGCGCATTGAGAACGTCGTACTCCTGCGTGCCGACCAAGAGCTTGAAGTCGTTGGCGTCGTAATTGCCGTCACCACCGGAGCACCAAGTCGCCGGCCCGGGCGTGCGCCGGCGGGGCGCGGGCGAACAGGGCGCAGGCGATCGCCGCCACCGCCGCGACGACGCAACGGCGGGACGCGGCGCAACTCCACCCGCGGGACGCCAAGGAGCGGTCTCCGAGGCCAACCAGATCGGCACCCGTCGCAACCATGGGCAGGGTCTGACTTTGTAGCGCGCGGGCGTAGAATTGTCGAGGCTATTTTGGCGCTAATCAGGAAATTCCTGAATCACTCACAGGACGCATCCCCATCCTGTACGGAACACTCGTTCTTTCCCTAGTCGACTTATCCGGTGATCCTCGATTGACTCATTGGAGCATTTCAGGAAACGTGCCGCTGCCAAACACTTGGGATGAGCTGTTCAGGAACTGGTCGGTGGCCGACTGAATTGATCATTCGGCTCCCTCGAGCTCGATAACAGCGTTCAGTCAGCGTCGCGACGTTGGCGCTTGAACCACGGATAGCGTAGTCTGCCTTCCGGGTGTTCAACGTCGGTTCTTCCACGGATGCCGGGTGGTGGCTGGGGCGGCGGGCTTGAAGGCGGCGGACGCCGGGCGCAATCGTCAGCGCGGGAAGCGTTCATGAGCGGCCGCCGGCGCATAACGTGGGCCGGTATCAGGCTGACGCTGGCCATCTGGAGCGTGCCTTTGCTGATCATCGGTGCGGTAATCGTGACGCTGGTGGTGCTGCTCTGACCGCCGGATCACAAGCACACGGCCGATCGCCGACCACCGTCACATCAGCTCGGTGACCTCGCGGCGAGCCCACAGCCGTTCGCCCATCACCTCCTCGACGTCGGTCAGCGTGGTGCAGGCGAGCATCGCCTCCGCCTCCGCCTCCGCTTCCTGCAGCTCGATGCCCGCCACCAGCGCACGCACCCGCGGCAGGTAGGTCGGCTCCACGCTCAGCGTGCGCACGCCGATGCCGATCAGGAACGGGATGTACTCGGCCTGGTGGGCCATGTCCCCGCATACCGAAAGGTCGGTGCCGTGCTCGACGGCGCTGGAGGCCACCAGGTGCAATGAGCGCAGCACCGCCGGATGGTATGGACGGTAGAGGTCCGCCACCTTCTCGTTGGTCCGGTCCACCGCGAGCAGGTACTGGATCAGGTCGTTGCTGCCGATCGACAGGAAGTCGGCCTCCGCCGCGAACGCGTCGATGATGGGCAGCACCGACGGGACCTCGACCATCATGCCGATGGCCGGCACCTCGCATGCCACGCCTTCGTCCTGCAGTTCCTGCACGCAGTCCAGGGTGATCCTGCGGCCGTGCAGGAACTCGTCGAGCGCCGATACCATGGGAAACATGATGCGGATGGTGCGACCGACGCCGGCGCGCAGCATCGCCCGCACCTGCTGCCGGAAGATGTCCGGGTTGCGCAGCGAGAAGCGGATCGAGCGCATGCCCAGGAAAGGGTTGGCCTCGCGGGTGTCGTCGGAGAAGTAAGACAGCACCTTGTCGCCGCCCATGTCGAGCGTGCGCAGGTTGACCTCGCGCCCGCGGAACCGCGCCAGCAACTGCGTGTACACCGCGAGTTGCTCCTCCTCGGTCGGGAAGTCGCTGCGCACGATGAACGGGAACTCGCTGCGGTACAGGCCGATGCCGTCGGCGCCCAGATCGGTGGCCAGATCCACGTCGCTGAGCAGGTTCACGTTGGCCAGGATGCGGATGCCGGTGCCGTCGAGCGTCCGGGTGACCGGCTGCCCCGGCACCTGCCGCTCCGCCTGCTCCAGGACCGCCCGCTGGTCGTGGAAGATCTGCAGGGCCGCCTCATCCGGATTGACCTGCACGATGCCGCCGTTCCCGTCCAGCAGCAGGGTCGCCCCCTCGGTGACGGTCATCATGCGCTCGTCGCGCACGATGATCAGCGGCAGCACCAGCGAACGGGCCAGGATCGACAGGTGCGAGCTGGCGCCGCCGGTGACCAGCACCACGCCCGCGGCCCCGAGGGCGGAGAGCTCCAGCAGGTCCGATGGATAGAGCTCGCGCGCCACGACGATGCTGCCCGGCCGCGAATCGATCGCGGAGCTCTCGCCGACGATGTTGCCGAGCAGGCGCACCACCACGTCCTTGACGTCCTGCACCTTGTCCTTGATGTAGGCGCTTTCGCTGGCAGCGAAGCGCTGCAGGTAAAAGGAGGCCACCTGCAGCACGGCGCGCGGCGCGCTGTCGCCCCGCTCGATGCGGGACAGCACCCGGCCGGTGAACTCCGGGTCCTTGAGGATCAGCAGGTGCGCGGTGAAGATCAGCGACGCGACGTCGGACAGCTTGTCCTCCACCTTCGCCTGCAGCTCCTCGAGCTGGCGCTCGGTGGCCAGGACCGCGGATTCGAAGTCGGTCCGGCCGTACGTGCGCGGGTACGTGCGCTGGGAGAACGACTCGTAGACCCCCTCGCGGTCGAACAGCGCGGCCGGACCCACCGCCTGTCCTTCGGCGGCGGTCTGCCCGGAGAACCGCTCCCCGCTGCGCGCCCGCTGCGCGCGCGGTCCGCGGGACGGACCGCGCTGCCCGTCGCGCCGCGCCGACTCGCCCGGGCCCTGGGCATCCATCAGCAGCCGCGCGTTCTCCAGCGCGTTGGCGAGTTGACTGGCGACCGCCCGCAGCGCCAGCGCGTCGTCCTCGTCGAACGGCGTGGCCGCGTCGCGCTGCACCGCCAGCACGCCGATGGCGGCGATGCCGCGCGTGATGGGCACCGCCAGGAACGCCTCGTAGTGCTCCTCCGCGATGCCGGGGATCGACTTGAAGCTGGGGTGCTCGGAGGCGATCCGCTGCACGATCGGCCGCCGGCCTTCGAGCGCCGCGCCGACGATCCCCTCGCCCATCGCCAGCCGCACGCGGCCGACCGACGAGGGCTCCAGCCCGATGGTGGCGCTCAGCACCAGCTCCTCGGTCTCCTCCTCGTAGATGTAGATGCTGCACACCGCCGCCCGCATGCGGCGGGCGACCATCTGCACCGCCCGGTCCAGGAACGCCCGCAGGCTCATAGAGCCCAGGAACAACCCGCTCATCTCGCCGAAGTCGCAGATCAGCCGCAGGTGGTCCATTGAAGGGATACTACCGTATTTGCCCTGCGGAGGTCGGGGCGCCCGCACCGCAGGGCGCTGCCGGCACGTCAGGCGGGTGAAGCGTCGCATGCTCATTCGCATCGTGAGGTTGTGCCGCTCCACGTAGGACGTGTTGATGTGCTTCGGATCGGGCCAACCGCTGACGTGGATGACATGCACGCCGGTGCAGTGACCAGGGCGCCGTACCGGAAGCGTCCTTGACCGATCCAACGGAGGCTCCCAGTATTGGGCTAACCGAGACCAGTGTGATTTCCGTAAATGCAAGCAGCAATTACCTATACTAAGGGTGTAGGAGGCGCAGCGTGGATAGACCTAACGTCGTTGACTTGACCTGTTCTCACAGGCTCAGTACCACTCTGGTACACGCGGTTGCACGCATATCCCGTGCTCGCTACCGGAAGAAGGAGTAACACGATGAAGGACGTGGTCCGCGCCGACTGGGACCCCCCCGGAGAAGAGTGGCCGCTGCTGTTCAGACACTTCGAGGAGGTGCGCGGCAAGGACTTCAAGGTCTGGGTGGTGATGATGGGCCGACTACTGGCCACCATCGACCCTGAGACCGACTCTTGCACGATCGACGGGGTCTACCCCGGGTCCCTGTTCGCCGAGGGCGCCAACTTCTCTGAGGCGAACGACAACCTTCGCTCGGACATCTCGAAGATCCTGGAGGACGTCATGGTGTCTAGCAGGAACGTGGCGGAGTTCAGGGCTCACATCGAGGACTTCATGCAGACGACGGACGGGGTCGCCGTGGCGTCGTGGAAGAAGGCCCTCGACAGGGTGAGGTCGGGGCAGGAGGAGGGGGCGCCGGACCTGCGGAAGTACGATGCTTCGGACTGGTCGGACTTCGCGGTCGTGGAGGACGTCCGGGAGACGCGAGACCACAAGCCCCTCATGGCGATCCCTGCTCCGCCAGAAGCGAGCCTGCTGGCCGCCTGATCTTTGATCAAGATCAACTCCATTTACGAGATGCTGGAGGAGTGCGCTCGAAACCATCTCGGCATCCGGCTCATCAGTTAGAACGTTTAGTCGCCTGAGGCTTGAGGGCTGGGGGCTGGGGGCTGGGGGCGCGACTGTCGCTGATCGGCGGTCACCTCCGCCCCACCATCCCCAGCAACCTCGTCGCTGCCTCCAGCAGTTCAACCGCCCGCTCCCCGCAGCCCATCCTCAGCAACACCTCGGCCCGGTAGTGGGTCAGTTTCAAAGTACCCCAGTCTCCAGAAATGCCGTATGTCAATGCCGTATGTTAGAGTGCAATAACATGAAGTCTTCGATGCCCATGAGAGTGCCCGATCGTGCCGTTTGCGCCGAATAGCGTGCACGGGTTTCTGAATTACTCGCGACTTCCTGCAATGACTCCTGAGCGACTGACATGAAAGGGGTTCGGTTATCCGGGAAGGCAGGGGTATCGCGAGATGCATACCGGTTTCCATCGGCGGTGGCATCGCGGCCGGCCGGCCGGGATCCGGTCCGAGCGGATCGGACCGACCGGCGTGCGCTGACCGCGCGCAGCCAGGCGATGCCGAGACGCAGGCGCAGCGCAGCACGAGCGCGAGGGGCCGGCTCCGGACTACGTCGACAACGGCGGCAGGGACCGGCCGGCGCCGCTGCGTCGCGCGTGCGCGCGGGGTTCGACTCCCTGCTGCACCGGCAGCCGGGCGCCGAACGGCCCTGGCGCCTGCTGCCCCTGGTGCTGGCGCTGGCGTTCGCGGTGCGCGCGGCGGTGGCGCTTGCCGGCGACTTCGTGCTGCATCCGGACGAGATCATGCAGTACCTGGAGCCGGCCCACCGGCTGGCGTTCGGCAACGGCATCGTCTACTGGGAGTACTTCTACGGCGCGCGCTCCTGGCTGGTGCCGGGAGCCGTCGCCGGCATCCTGAGGCTGTTCGACGCAGTCGGCCTGGGGCAGCCGTGGTGGTACGTGGACGGCGTCAAGCTGGCGTTCTGCGCGCTGTCGCTGGCGATTCCCGCGGGCATGTACCTCTTCGCGCGCCGCCACTTCGGCGAGGCAACGGCACGCATCGCGCTGGTGGCCGGGGCCTTCTGGTACGAGCTGGCCGCGTTCGCGCACAAGCCGCTGACCGAGCTCGTGGCCGCGGCGCCCCTGATGGGGTTGCTGGCGCTGTGCGTGCACCCCGCGCCGAATCGCCCGCGGGTGGCCGCTCAGGCGGCCGCCCTTGCGGTGCTGGCGGCGGCGGTCCGGCTGCAGTACGCGCCGGTCGCCCTGCTGCTGCTTGGCATCGTATTCCTGCGCACGCGGCTCAAGCTGCTGCTCGTCCTGGCCGCCGCGGCCGCCTCCGGCGCCGTGGGCGTGTTCGATGCGCTGGCCTGGGACGGCGGCCTGTTCCACTCCTACGTCACCAACGTGCGCTTCAACCTGATCCTGGGCGGGATGCGCACCGGCGAGAGCCCGGCGTACCAGTTCCTGTGGTGGCTGACGCTCGCCGGCGGCGGATTGAGCGTGCTGAGCCTTGCCGGGTCGCTGCGCTCGCCGAGGCGCTACGCGCTGCTGCTGGGACTGATCGCCGTGGTCCTGCTGTCCCATTCACTGCAGTCGCACAAGGAGTACCGCTTCGTCTTCGCCGTCATACCGCTGTGGCTGCTGATCGGCGCGGACCTGGTCGCGCGGGTGCAGCGCCGGGTCTCCGGACGGCCGGCAGCCGGCGGGGACGCGGGGCGCCGGACGCTCGGGGCGGCGGCCGCGCTGTTCGCGGCGGCGTCGCTGTTCGCGGCGGTGTCGCTGGCCGGCGTGCTGAACGCGCTGCCGTACCAGCAGCGGGTGTACCAGGCGTGGTCGCGGGAGTCCGGCGTGACCGGCTTCGTGCGCGGCATGGACCCGATCTTCGCGGTCTATCGACATCTGGCCCGAACGCCGGGCGTCGCCGCGGTATGGCACGTCGACCGGCCCTACTTCAGCCTGCCCGGCTACTACTACCTGCACCGCGCGGTGCCGTTCTACGACGCGTTTACGGGCCGCGCGATCGCCCGCGACGTGGGCACGATCCATGCGTCGGTCAGCCACGTGGTGTCAGCCGACCCGGGGCTGACCGTTCCCGGGTATACGCTGGAGCGGGACATCGGCGGCATACGCATCCTGCGCCGGGACGCGGAGCAACCGCCGGTCCGCCGGTGGCGGGAGCACGCGCCGATCATCGTCGACGACCTCGTGCAGCGGATCATGCAGCAGGTGGACGCGGACTCCCCGGCACCGCCGGCCGACGCCGGCATCGGCTTCGCCGAACCACGGTGACCACCTGCAGCGAGGCGGGCGGCTCGCGGCCGGCCGTATCCGTGGTGGTGCCCACGCTGCGCGAGGCGGCCACCATTCCGATCCTGGCCGGGCGCATCCGCGCCGCACTGTCCCGGACCGGCCTGCAGTGGGATCTGCTGCTTGTGGACGACGATTCCCGCGACGGCAGCGAACAGATCGTCGCCGAGCTGGCGCGGCGCCTGCCGGTGCGCATCGAGGTACGGCGCAACGCGCCGCGCGACCTGTCCCTGGCGGTCCTGCACGGCATCCGGCTGGCGCGCTTCGACCGGGTGGTGGTCATGGACGCGGACCTGTCGCATCCGCCGGAACGGATCGTCGATCTGCTCACGGCGCTGGACGGCGAGTGCGACATGGCCCTCGGCAGCCGCTACGTGCCGGGCGGCCACGTCGACCGCACCTGGGGCTGGGGGCGCCGCCTGAACTCGCGCGTCGCGACGCTGCTGGCGCGGCCGCTGGTGCGGTGCAGCGATCCCATGTCCGGGTTCTTCGCAACCGACCGCCGGGCGCTGCCCGACCTGCAGCGGCTGCAGCCCATCGGCTACAAGATCGGCCTGGAGTTGATGGTACGCGGGCGGTTGCGGGTCACGGAGGTGCCGATCGACTTCGTCGACCGCGACCTGGGCGCAAGCAAGATGGACTGGCGGCAACAGGTCAACTACCTGCGCCACCTGTACCGCTTGTACCGGTACCGCCATGGCGCCGCCGCGCGGCTGGCGAGCTTCGCCCTGGTGGGCGCCAGCGGCTTCGTCGTCGACGTCGCCGTCTACCTGGGCCTGCAGGCGATCGGCGTCGAGCACCGCGTGGCGCGGTTCCTGGCGTTCTGGCCCGCGGTGAGCTGGAACTGGCTGGTCAATCGCGCGCTGACCTTCGCGGAGCGCGCCCGGCAGCCGCGCATGCGGCAGTGGACGAAGTTCGTGGCCAGCAGCCTGATCGGGCTCGGCGTCAACGTCGGCAGCTATGCGCTGCTGACCAGCTTCGTGGACCTCTTCGCCCGGCACCGCCTGGCGGCGCTGGTGTGCGGCGTCGCACTGGGCGGCGTCGCCAACTTCCTGGTCGCCAACCGCTACGTGTACCGGCGCAACCCGGAGGCGTAGTGGCGAAGCGAATCAGGAAGACCACGGCAAGCGCGCGCTGGACGATGACCGCGGCGGCCGCGCTGTTCGCAGCGGTTTCCTGCGCCGGGATGCTGAAAGCGCTGCCCGCTCAGGTGCAGGCGTATCGCGACTGGTCGACTGAAGCCACGGCGTTCGGCTTCGTGCGCGGCCATGATCCGCTCTTCGCCGCCTACCGCTATCTGGCACGCACGCCCGGCGTCCACGCGGTGTGGCAGATCGACCGCGGATACTCCTCCACGCCGGGTTACTACTACCTGCACCATGCGATACCGCTGTACGACGCGCATGTCGGCCACGCCACCGTCAACCGGGACCTGGCGACGATTTCCTCCTCGGTGAGCCACCTCGTGTCCGCGAAGCCGGACCTGACCGTGCCCGGCTACTCGCTGGAGCGGGAGTTCGGCGCCATTCGCATCCTGCGCCGGGACGCCACCGAGCTGCCTGTGCGCCGCTGGCGCGAATACACCCCGGTGGTCGTGTTCGACATCGTCCAGCACGCCATGCAGCAGATCGACGCGGAGGCGCCCGGTCCGCCGGCGAACGCCGGCATCCGCTTCGACGCCCGTGAGCAGCCCGCGGAGTACAAGCTGGAGCAGGCGGCGAACGCGCTCCTGTCGCAGAAGCGCTTCGCGGAAGCCTTGGCGACGTACCGCGAGGCGCTGCAGATCCGCCCCGACTACGCCCCGGCGCATGCCGGCATGGGGAAAGCGCTGTTCCTTCTGGAGCGCTACGAGGAGGCGCTGGACGCACTGGCGCAGGGGCTTGCCCTGCAGCCGGACTGGGCGTTGACCGGCGCCCTGCGGCGGCTCATGGGCCGGGCGGCGTGGAAGCTGGAGCGTGCCGACGCGGCGGCGGGGCATTTCGAGCGCGCATTGCAGTTCGACCCACGGGACACGAAGGCGCTCGACCGGCTCGCGCTGGTGCGGTTCGAGCAGCGTCGATATAAGGAGGCGCTCGGTCTGTACCGGCGGCTGGCCGAGATCAATCCCGACACCGCGTTGACGCATGCCAACCTGGCAACGACGCTGTACCGGCTTGACCGCCTCGACGAAGCGGTCGAGAGCTACGAGCACGCCCTCTCCCTCGACCCTTCCCTCGAATCCGCGCACGCCGCCCTGGAGCAGATCCGCACGCTCTCGCGGCAGACCCGCTAGTGGAGGCACCGTGGCAAGAAGACGGACGAAGAACAGGCAGGTACGGATCCGGGCTGCAGGCGCGGGGGCGACAGGTCATCGCGTTGCCGGCAGGCGATCGGGGACACGCACGCGTGCTGCAGGCGCCTCGACGGCCGGGATCGCGGCGCGGGTCGCGGTGCCGAAGTGCCTCCTGCCCGCGGTGCTGTTCGTGGTGTGCCTGGGCGCATACGTGAGCAACGGCGACTTTCTCCCCGGCAACGATCAGGTGGGCAACATGCTGTTCAGCGTGAACCTCCTCAAGCGTCACTCCCTCTCCGTCAGTCCGCCGGACGCGCCCGACTCCTTCTTCTGGACGCTGCAGCAATCCGGCGGCGAGACCGTGCGCGTGACGATCGATGGTTGGAGCAGCGCGGCCGACGAAGCGTATCGGCGGGGCCGGCTCAAGGCCCCGTCGCACTACTACTACCTGGCGGCGACCACACGCCCCGACGTGTACGTCAACACGTTCGGACTCGGCGCGGCGCTGGCCGGACTGCCGGTGTACGCGGTGCTCGACCTGTTCACGGACATCGAGACCGACCGTCACTGGTGGTGGCATGGCGGCGCCTTGACCGCCTCCCTGCTGACCGCCTGTGCGGCGCTGTTCGTGTTTCTGGCGGCACGCGGCTTCGTCAAGCCGGTGCCGGCGTTCCTGGTGGCCCTGGCGTTCGGGGTGGGCAGTTGCGTCTGGCCGGTCAGCAGTCAGGCGCTCTGGCAGCATCCGGCGAACACGTTCTTTCTCAGCCTCGGCGCCTGGTTCCTGCTGCGCCGCCCGCAGCGAACGTCCGATGCCGCCTGGTGCGGGGCGGCGTTCGGCATGGCGGTGCTGTGCCGCCCGGCGTCCGCGGTGGTCGTGGTATGCGCGGGAGCGTATCTGCTGTGGGTGAATCGCCGCCGGCTCGCCGCCTACGTGCTCGGCGGGCTGCCGTTCCTGGTGATCCTGGCGGCATACAACAGCCACTATTTCGGCAGCCCCCTCATCTTCGGTCAGGGCGTCGCGTCGGCCATCATCGCGTCGTCGAGCACCGGGTCCGAGAGCCTGTGGCAGAGTTCCTGGCTGGAGAGTCTGCCGGGGCTGCTCATCAGCCCGTCGCGCGGGCTGCTGTGGTACTCGCCGGTGCTGGTGCTCGGTGTCCTCAGCGCGGTGACCGTGTGGAGAGAGCCGCGTTTCCGTCCGCTGATACCGCTGCAGGCGGGAGCGCTGGCGATGATCCTGGTGGCGGGCGCGTGGTTCGACTGGTGGGGCGGCTCCACCTGGGGTTACCGCTCCATCGTCGACACGGCCCCGTTCCTGGCCCTGTTGATGATCCCGGTGATCGAGCGGATGCTCGACCGCCGCGGCCTGCGGGTGCTGTTCGGCGTGCTGCTGGTGTGGTCGGTCACGGTCCAGTTCGTGGGTTCCTACAGCTACAGCGTGATCGGCTGGACGACCCACTGGAGCGAGCACGAGAACCCTGACCGTGCCAGCCTGTGGCAATGGCGACAGCCCCAGATCGGCTATCACGTCGCCAACTTCGCGGCCGAGCGGGCGCAGAAAAAGGAGTTGATGGCAGCGTACGTCAGCAACCCGAAACCGATTCTCATCTTGCCCGAGCCGGAGTGACCGGCGTGAGCGCCCGTCTGACCGACCGGGTGCGCTCCGCACCCTGCGCGGCGCTCGCGATGGTCGTGCTGGCGGTCGCCGCCTACCTGTGTCTGGTGAATCTGGACTACGCAGCCCTGTGGTACGACGAGGCGCCGAGCGCGCTGATCGGGCGCAACCTGCTGGAACGCGGGGACATCTCCGGCTGGGACGGGCGCAACCTGGTGGGCGGCACCAACGGCCGCACGCTGAACGAGGACCTGCGCGACGTGCTGCCGCCGTTGACGTACGTCTTCAGCGCGGCGGGAATGGCCGTGCTCGGAGTCAACGAAACCGGCGCGCGCATCGTGCCGGCGCTGATCGGAATCCTGTCGTTGGGGCTCCTCTACCTGCTCCTGCGCCAGCACCTGGCGGGTCATCCGCGGCTGATCTTCTTCAGCCTGCTGTTCGCGGCATGGTCGCCGCAGTTGCTGCTGTACTTTCGCCAGTCCCGCTACTTCGCGTTCATGGCGTGTGCGCTGATCGCCGCGTTCTATCTGTACGAACGCTGGTGGCGGACCGGGAAGACCCGCTATCTCGCCGCGCTGACGCTGGTGGCGGCGCTCGCCTTCTTCAACCACTACGCCGGCGGTGCGGCCACCATGCTGACGCTTGCCGCGTGGCATCTGCTGTTCCGCACGCGCGCGACGACGCCGCGGCAGTGGCTGGCCCTGGGCGCCGGTGGCATCGTCGTGGTGGGCCTCGGCACCGCATATCTTGGCTGGATCGGGCTGATCGGCAGCGAACGCAGCGGGTTTCTCGCGTTCACGGGGGTGGTCGGCGTCGAGCAGTACCGGGGAACGATACCCCCGGTACTGCTGCGTCTCGGACTCTACACCCGCGACCTGTTCACCGCCGACTGGATTTCGTGGCCGGTGTTCCTGTGGTTCGCCGGGATGCTGGCGTTGCCCATCCTCCATCACCGCCGCCACGGATCATCTCGACCTCACGATCCCGCCGGCGACAACGTGCCGGTGGCCGAGGCGGGCCGGGTCGTGCTCATGGGTGCCCTGTTCGCGCTGTTCTCGGCAGCGCTCTCGGTGCAACCGGCGTGGGCGCTGATCCACCTGTTCACCGACCTGCGCTACTACATGGGGGCGCTGCCGCTCCTGCTGGTCATGAAGGGGCTGTTCGTCGAATGGGCGTGGCGCAGGTGGAGAATCGCCGGAGCGGCGGCGCTTGCCGTGCTGCTGGTCTCCAGCGCCGGGGCTTGGCCGTTCAACATGACGATGCGGTTCACGGACGAGCCCACGCTCGGATTGCACCTGTTTCAGTTCGTGCGTGAGATCCATCGGCCCTATCGCGACGCCATACGGGCGGCGTCCGCGTATCTGTCGGCGCATGCCGAGCAGGACGACCTGGTGTACGTCCCAAAATTCGAGGACCGCGAGGCGTTGACGTTCAGCATCGGCCACCGGGTGCTGTTCTGCTGCGTGCTGAATGACGAGTCGCCGCTGCCGCGGGCGGGGCTCGCTACGCGTTGGCCGCGCAACCGGACGTCCATGCCTATGCCACGCAACGGCCGGAAATCAACCTGCACGCCTTCGCGCCGTTGCCCGCCGACGAGTTCCGGGTACACATCCTGCGCCGCAAGGCGACCGACGAACTGCAGGAGGCGGCCGCAGCGCTCAGAAGGGAGCGGCGCTACGCGGAAGCGCTGCAGTCGTACCGCAAGGTCCTGGAGATCGACGCCGAGCATGCGGCGGCACAGGCCGGCGTCGGTCTGACGCTGTTCGCCATGCAGCGCTACGAGGAAGCCATGCACGCGCTGCAGCGCGCGGTTTCCCTGCAGCCCGATGCGCCGGCCGCCGGGGCGCTGCATCGGGTGATGGGGCAGGCGGCGCAGGACCTGGAGCGTCCGGCGGCAGCCGCTGAGCACTATGAGCGGGCGCTGCAGATCGATGCCGGCGACACAGAGGCGATCGACCGGCTTGCGCTGATGCGGTTCGAGCAGCGCCGATTCGAGGATGCGCTCGGTCTCTATCGGCGTCTGCTGGAGATCCGGCCGGGCAGCGCCCAGACCCACGCCAACCTGGGTGCGGCACGGTATCACCTGGGTCGGACCGAGGAAGCGATCGAGAGCTTCGAGCGCGCCCTGTCCATCGAGCCGTCTTTGCAGTCGGCGCACGCCGCCCTGGAGAGCATCCGCGGGGCCGCGCGGACGGACGGCCCGTAGCCGCGATGGCGAGACGCAGGCAACGAGCGACCGCGCAGCGGCCGACCGGCTCCGGGGCCGCCGCGGCCGGCCGCGCGCCGGACGCTCGCACGGTGGCGCGGGCGGTGCCGCTGCTGCGCGCCGTATCGCACCGGGACGCGCTGACGGCGCTGGCGCTCGGCGTTTTGGCTGCGGCCAGCTACCTCCCCGCACTCTCCGGCGGCTTCGTCTGGGACGACGTGATCTTCGCCGAGGAGCCGGTGATTCACGCTCCGGCAGGCCTGCGCAGCGTCTGGTTCTCGCCGGCCGACATCAGGAACGAAGGCCACTACTGGCCGCTCGTCTATACCTCCTTCTGGCTGGAGCACAAGCTCTGGGGCCTCCGGCCGGCCGGCTACCACGCCGTCAACATCGCCCTGCACCTGCTCAACTGCCTGCTGCTGTGGCGGCTGCTGCTGCGCCTGCGCGTGCCCGGCGCCGCCGTGATCGCGGCGGTGTTCGCCGTGCACCCCGTGCACGTGGAGTCCGTGGCCTGGATCATCGAGCGCAAGGACGTGCTGTCGGCGCTCTTCTACCTGAGCGCCGTGCTGGTCTGGACCCGCTTCGCGGCGGAGCCGCGGCCGGCGCGCTACGCGCTGGCGCTGGGCCTGTTTATCGCGGGGCTGCTGTCCAAGTCGGTGGTGGTGACGCTGCCCGCGGCGCTCCTGATCTGGCACTGGTGGCAGCAGGGGAAGGTGACCCGGATCGACCTGCTGCGCATGGCGCCGTTCGTGGCGGTCGCGGTGGCGATCACGGTGGGCGACCTGTCGTTCTACACGTCGCGGGAGCCGCTGGAGCTGGGTTACTCGCTGGTGGAGCGGGCGCTGATCGCGGCGCGGGCGCTGTGGTTCCACGCCGGCAAGCTGCTCTGGCCGGCCGATCTGGCGGTGATCTATCCGCTGTGGGAGATCGACGCCGGCGACCTGGGAAGTTGGGCGTACCTGGTGGCGGCGGCGGCGCTGGCGGCGGGGCTGTGGCTGGCGCGGCGGCGGATCGGGCGGGGCCCGTTGGCGGGGGTGCTGTACTTCGCGGTGACGCTGGGGCCGGCGCTGGGGTTCGTGGACTACGGCTACATGCAGTTCTCGTTCGTGGCCGACCGGTTCCAGTACCTGGCGGGGATCGGCGTGCTGGCGGTGCTGATCGGGGGGGCGGCGCACGGCGTGGGAAAGCTGCCGGAGGGGTACCGGCAGGGCGCGCTGGGTCTGGCCGCGGCCGTGGTCGTGGCGCTGGTCGCGCTGACGTGGCGGCAGGCCGGGGTCTATCGCGACGAGATCACGCTCTTCAGCCACGTCGTCGCGCACAATCCGCAGGCGCGCGACGCGTACCTCAACCTGGGCACCGCGCTGTTCGAGGCGGACCGCTTCGAGGAAGGTCTCGCAGCGAGCCGCAGAGCGGTGGAGCAGCGCCCCGACTCCGCCGGGGCGCTGGCCAACGTCGGCCGCGCGCTGATCCACTTTCAGCACCTGGAGGAGGCGGAAGACCATCTGCGCCGCGCCGTGCAGCTCGATCCGCGCAGCACGACGGCGCATCAGAACCTTGCCGAGGCGCTCCGCAAGCAGGAGCGCTTCGCCGAAGCGGTGGAGTCGTACCGCTCGGTGCTTGCGATCGACGAGGGGTTCGCGCTGGCCTACGCGGGCATGGGCACCGCGCTCTACGGGACGCGGCGCCACGCCGAGGCTCTCGCCGCGCTGGCGCGGGCCCTTGCGCTGCAGCCGGACCTGCCGGGGAAGGGAGCCCTGCTTCTGCACATGGGCCGAGCCGCGCGCGAGCTGGGCCGGTCGGATGAGGCGGCGGCACACTTCCAGCGCGCCGCCGAACTCGATCCCGACAGCCTTGAGCCCCTGCTCGAGCTGGCCAGGCTGCGCTTCCGGCAGGGGCGGTCCGGGGAAGGCGACCGGATCCTGCAGCGCGTGCGGGAGTCGCGTTCCGGCGATCCTGCTGCCGTGCACACCATCGCCGAAGCGCTGCGAGCCGAGGCCCGGTTCGAGGAAGCGGTCGCGAGCTACCGCGCGGCGCTGCGCATCGACGCCGACTATGCGCCGGCCCATGCCGGACTGGGGATCGCGCTGTTCCAGTCGGAGCGCTACGAGGAAGCGATCGAAGCGCTGCAGCGGGCCCTGGCGCTGCAGGTCGACCTGCCGATCGCCGGCTCCTCCCTGCACGTGTTCCTGGGCCGGGCGGCGCTGGAGCTGGGGCGGCCGGACGCGGCGGATCACTTCGCGCGGGCGCTGCGGAGTCACCCGCACGACCGCGAGGCGCTCGATCATCTCGCCATGACCCGGTTCGGGCAGCAGCGCTACGAAGAGGCGCTCGCCCTGTACCGGACGATGATCGAGATCGGTCCCGACAACGCACTCACCCATTCCAACGTGGGCGCCACGCTCTATCACCTGGGGCGGCTGGAAGAGGCGCTGGCCAGCATCGAACGGGCGCTCGCCCTCGACCCGAACCTCGAAATCGCCCTGGGGGGCCGGCAGCAGGTGCTGCAGGCGCTGGCTCAGACCGAGCGCTAGGGTGAGACCATTTGACCGGATGTCGGCCCCGCCGTAGGATCGTCGCGCGTCATGGAAACCCTGGATCTGGGCCGCCGTATCGAGCTGCTGTCGATGGACCCGCACTTCCACGACATCAGCATCTCCGTCTACCGCACCGATGACGGCGAGGGCGCCACCTACCTGCTGCACAGCTACAGCAAGCGCGAGGGCGCCGGCGACCGGCTGGCGTTTCTGGCCGGCGTCATGCAGGCGACCGGCGGCATGGTCGCCGCCGGCGGCAATCCCCTGGCGCTGCGCTTCGCCTGCGGGCATGCCCATGTGACGGCGCTCAAGCGCCTGTTCGTGGAGTCGTGCAAGGTCGAGCCCGGCACCGAGCCCGCGCGGCGAGAGCTTGAGGTGCTCGACAAGAAGAACGACCTGACCATCCGCGCCGAGGGGCTCGGGGGCGGACGCTACCGCTGCAGCGCCGAACGGGACGGCGCCCGCGAGCAGCGGCGGGTGGCGGCGATCGCCGCCGGCCTGGGCAAGCTGGCGGAGCTCGACGTCGACGGAGTCGAAGTGGGGTTCCCGTGCGGCGCGGACCACCACGAGTTGATCGGCCTGCTGCTCACCCGCGCGCTCAACGTGCGCGGCGCCCTGCGCGAGTTGGAAGCGGCGGCGTCGCGCGGCGTGCTCAGCGCACCGAGCCAGCAGCGATAGGGCCAGCAGCGATAGGGCCAGCAGCGATAGCGTCGTCGTCGGCTACGACGCTGCCGGCCGGGAGAGTAGGCGGGTGGCAACGCGACATCAACGCGGCATGGCCGTATTTGACCATTTCGCCCCCACGTGCGACGTTGACGCTGTAGGTGGCGACGGTGCCGCCTGCGTGTCCGGCGGACGCTGCACGGCCCCCGGACGACATGGAGGGCAGGAGGGAAGCGGTGGCCACTGCTGACGAGCTTGTCGAGAGCATCAGGACGCTGACCGACACCGTCCTTGAACATGCGAAGAGCACGGACGCGAGGATCGATGCGCTGGCTACCGAAGTACGTGACGTGGCTACCGAAGTACGCGATGTGGCTACCGAGGTGCGCGACCGGACTACCGAGGTGCGCGACCTGACTACCGAAGTGCGCGACGTGGCTACCGAGGTGCGCGACGTGGCTACCGAGGTGCGCGACCTGACTACCGAGGTGCGCGACCTGACTACCGAGGTGCGCGACCTGACTACCGAGGTGCGCGACGGGTTCAGAAGTCTCGACAGACGGATCGGTCGCTTGGAGACCGGCACGGGGCCTGTCGCGTCGAACCGATGAGCCAGCGCCCAAATCGGCCGCAGGACGCGGAGCGAGCGGCAGCCGGCTGAGCTGGCGCCTGCGGCGATTGCCGGACGGCGCTTGTGACCGTCGCGGCAGCGAGCGGACACGTGATGAAGGCGAACGGGCAGGTGATGAAACGGAGGCAACCGATGACAGGCAGGGAGCGGGTACTGGCGGCGTTTCGCGGCGAACCGGTCGACCGGCCGGCGGTGTGCAACCCCACCTCGGTGGCGACCGTGGAGCTGATGGACTTGGTGGACGCGCCCTTTCCGGACGCCAACCGCGACGGCGAGCTGATGGCGCGCCTGGCGGCCACCGGCTACACCGAGCTGGGCTTCGACACGATCATGCCGGTGTTCACCATCATCCAGGACTCCTCGGCGCTGGGCTGCAAGATCCAGTGGGAGCAGAAGGACAACTGGCCGACCGTGAAGATGAGCGAGCCGATCTGGGAGACGCCGGACGACATCGTCATCCCGCGCGATTTCCTGACCCATCCGGACACCGCCTGCGTGCTCGACGCGATCCGCCGGCTGAAGGCGGAGTACGGCGACGAGGTGGCCGTGATCGGCAAGACCATGGGACCGTGGTCGCTGGCCTACCACTGCTTCGGCGTCGAGAAGTTCCTGCTGCTGTCCCTGGACGATCCCGATGAGACCAAGCTGCTCCTGGACGGGCTCAAGGAGGCCACCATCGCCTTCGGCGTCGCCCAGATCGAGGCGGGCGCCGACGCGCTGACCCTGCCGGACCACGCCACCGGCGACTTGGTGTCGGGCGACTACTACCGGCGCTACCTGCGCGACCTGCACATCGAGTTCGCGGAGCGCATCCCGATCCCGCTGATCCTGCACATCTGCGGCAAGACCATCGACCGCATGGGCTACATCGCCGAGACCGGTTTCGCCGCGTTCCATTACGACTCCAAGAACGACCCGGCCGAGTCGGTCGAGGTCGTCGGCGACCGCATCGCGCTGGTCGGCAACATCAACAATCCGGAAACGCTGTTCGCCCGCGGCCCCGAGGACGTGCAGGCGGAGGTGCGCAAGAACCTGGACGCCGGCATCAAGCTGGTCGGCCCGGAGTGCGCGATCCCGCTGCAGACATCGATCGAGAACCTCAAGGCGATCCCGGCGGCCGTCGCCGACTGGTCGCGGGAACAGCGCAACTAAGCGGACCGGACTACCAAAACCTCACGGAATCCAGACATGGCGCAGATAGACGACATCGACAACGAGCTGATCCGTTCGGAGATCGAGGAGTTCATCGAGCGGCCCGACGAGCGCGAGCGCATGATCGAGATGTTCGCCCGCGCACGGCCGTCGATGCAGGAGATCTCGGCGGCGCTCATCGAGGGCGAGGATGACGAGGTCGACGAGCTGACCAGAAAGGCGCTCGACGGCGGGATCACCGCGGTCGAGATCATGGACGACGGCCTGATCGCCGGCATGGGGATCGTCGGCATCAAGTTTCGCGAGAACATCATCTTCGTCCCGGAGGTGCTGGCGTGCGCCCGCGCCATGAAGGCCGGCATGGCCTACATCGAGCCGATCCTTTCGGAGTCCGGCGTGCCTTCGCAGGGCATGGTGGTGATGGGCACCGTCAAGGGCGACCTGCACGACATCGGCAAGAACCTGTGCATCATGTTGCTGCGCGGCGCCGGTTTCAAGGTGGTCGACCTGGGCGTGGACACCTCGCCCGACGAGTTCATCGACGCGGTGGAAGAGCACGAGGCGCCGCTGCTCGGCATGTCGGCGCTGCTGACCACCACCATGCCCAACATGGGCAAGACGATCGAGGCGTTCATCGACGCGGACCTGCGCGACGACGTGCAGATCATGGTGGGCGGCGCCCCGGTCACCCAGGAGTTCGCCGACGACATGGGCGCCGACGGCTACGGCAAGGATGCGATGGCCTGCGTGGAGCTGGCCAAGCGGCTGATGGTCGAGCGGGAGCGGGTCGACGACTGAGCCGCAGGCGTCCGGTTCCGGGAGCGGTGGAGGCTCCGTCGCCGAGGGTCTGGACGCGGACGCATGGCAGGAGCGCCTGGACCGCCTCAGCGCGGTGCTGGCGACGATCGCCGACCACGCGAACACGCAGGCGACGTGGCGCTGCCCGTACAAGGACCGGCACGACCGCTGCACCGCCGCGTTCGGCTGCCGCAACCAGCGGCGGCCGGCAGCCGGCGACCCGCGCTTCGAGCCGGGCGCCGGCAAGCCCCGTTTCCTCTGCGCAGGCGACGACAAGCTGGACTATCGAAGCGCCTGGGAAGTCGACGCCGTGGCGGCGACTTCCCAGGAAAGGCCGGCTGGGCGCACGCCGGAGCGCCAGCGACGACGTGCGGGCGGGGAAGTCGACGCCGTGGCGAAGACCGGCGCTGCCCCGCCCGACCCGGCTGGATCGGGGACCGTGGCGTGCGGCGCCGAGCGGCTGCGTCCCGTGGCAGGTTCCACCGTCTTCGATTACGCCGACCGCGCGGCGACGCGGGTCCCCAGTTCGTGCGCGCGCACCGGCATCTGCCACGAGTGCGTGGTCCGGGTCGACGCCGGCCTCCCCGCGCTGAGCCCGCGCACGGAAGCGGAGCGCTTCCTGCAGGACCCGTTCCGGCTGGCGTGCCAGACCGAGGTCACCGACTTGTCGGCCGAGGTGGCGTTCCAGCCGCTGCGCCGCTCGCCGCGCATCCTCACCGACGGCGGCCGCGCCGGCCGGGAACGCACCGTCGACACGGAGCGCCGGGCGGCCACCGGAGCCGGCGCCGCACGCGACCGCTTCCGCGGCCGCGAGCTCGGCCTCGCCATCGACCTGGGCACCACCACCGTGGTGATGAAGGTGATCGACCTGCAAGCGGAAGCGACCATCGTCACCGCTTCCTTCGCCAACCCGCAGGGGTTCGCCGGCAGCGACATCATGAACCGCATCTCCTACGCGGCCGGCAGCTTCACCGACGAGCTCCAGCACGCGATCGTCAACGCCATCAACACCGAGATCCGCACGGTGGCGCGTTCCTGCGGCTTCCGGCGCACCTCGGTGACGCAGATGGTCGTGGCCGGCAATCCCACCATGCGGGACATCCTGTTCGGGCTGGACGTGCAGGGGCTCGGCCAGCGTCCGTACCGGTCCACGGTGGAGGCGGACTTCCGCGCCGGCCGCCGCGCCACCACCACGCTGGAGGCGCCCGCGCGGCAGCTCGGCCTGCACTTGAACCCGCGCGCCCGCGTCATCGGCCTGCCCATCATCGGCAGCCACGTCGGCGCCGACACCGCCGCCTGCCTGCTGGCGATCGGCATGGCCGACCTGGACAGCCCGGTGATGCTGGTGGACGTGGGCACCAACACGGAGGTGGTGGTCGGCCACCGGGACCGTCTGATCGCCACCTCGTGCCCGGCCGGACCCGCGTTCGAGGGCGGGCTGATCACCTACGGCATGCCAGCCTACGACGGCGCCATCGAGTCGCTGGTCTGGGAGGGCGGGCGATTCGCCTACCGCACCATCGGCGACGAGCCGCCGGAAGGCATCTGCGGGTCCGGACTGATCGACCTGGTGGCGGAGCTGCGCCGGCACGAACTGATCACGCCCAAGGGGGTGTTCACCGCGGACCGGCGGCTCAAGGAGATCGACGTGGTGCCCGGCAGCATCACCTTCTCGCGTGCCGACGCCAGCGCGCTGGCCCAGGCGAAGGCCGCCAACTACTGCGGCCAGGTGATCGCCATGCGCCACTTCGGCATCGATCCGGCGGAGCTCACGCGGCTCTACCTGGCCGGCGGCTTCGCCACCTACGTCGACGCGCGCAACGCGATCGAAATCGGCATGTTGGCCCCGGTTCCCGCGGAGCGCATTGAGAAGGTGGGCAACGCCGCAGTCGAGGGGGCGCGAATCGCGCTACTCTCCGACGCGGAACGCCAGCGCATCGACGCGCTGGCGCAGCGCATCGAGCACGTCGAGCTGGAGCTGGAGACGGACTTCTTCGAGCTGTTCGTCGACGGCTGCCGCTTCGAGCCGATGCAGCTCGGCGCCACGGCGCGCTGACGAAGAAACAGGAGTAACAGGGTTTTGGGCGACGGCAACGGACGATTTACGACCATCGGCGAGAACATACACACCACGCGCGTGCTGATGCGCCGTGGCAAACGCATCGTGGAGGCGCCCGACGGGCGCGAGTCGGTGCGCTTCAGGGATCGCGGCGGCGGCAGCCGCTACCTGCCGATCCCCGACGCCGTGAAGAAGGGACAGGACTACGAGGAGGGCCGCGTCAAGCACGTGGGCGTCGCGGTGCGCACGGCGATGGCCGGCGGGCCGGACACCCCGGTCGCGGTCGAGTACCTGGCGACGCTGGTGGACCGCCAGGAGCGGGCCGGCGCGGACTATCTGGACCTGAACGTCGACGAGGTGTCGCTCAAGCCGGAGGAGCAGCAGCAGGCCATGGCGTGGCTGGCCGGCATGGTGCAGGACACGGGCTCCACGCCGCTGTCGGTCGATTCGTCCAACAGCGACACGATCCGCACCGGTCTGGAGATGGTCGACGCGGACCGGTCGGGGCGGCCGCTGATGAACTCCGCGTCGCTGGAGCGGATCGAGGTGCTGGACGACGTCAAGCGCTTCGACACGCGCGTGGTGGTCACCGCCGCCGGCGACTCCGGGATGCCCGCCGGCGCAGGCGAACGGGTGGACAACGCCACCCGCATCATTCAGGCGGCGCTCGGCAAGGGCATCGAGGCGAGCGACATCTTCGTCGATCCGCTGGTATTCCCGATCTCGGTCGACATCGAGTTCGGCAACCACTGCCTGGAAGCGATCCGCACGATCCGCGGCCGCTTCGGGCCTGACATCCACATCACCGGCGGCTTCAGCAACGTGTCGTTCGGGATGCCGCAGCGGCGGCTGATCAACGACGTGTTCCTGCTGCTGGCGCTGCAGGCCGGCGCCGACTCGGGTATCGTCGATCCGGTGACCAGCCATCTCGACGAGGTGCACGGGATGGACCGCGAATCGGTCCGCTACCAGATGGCGGAGGACCTGCTGCTGGGCCGCGACGACCGCTGCAAGGCGTTCCTGCGCGCGCATCGCCGCGGGCAGCTCAACGAGGGAGGATGACCCATGGCCGAGTACAAGGTGCTGGCGTGGCGGGGCATTCCCGCCCAGGTGAAGGTATACGGCGAGGGAGGCACGCAGTCCGCGACGATGCCCGACCGGTACCAGACGGAGATCGACCGGGTCGCCATGAAGGAAGGGCTGGCCGGCAGCGACGCCTACCTGGAGCACTGGAAGTGGGGCCCGCGGACCGCGCGGGACGGCAGCGCCCGGCAGGTGCTGGACGAGGTCATCGCCGAGCTGATCGCGGCGTGGGACCCGAAGCTTACCTCCGTTCCGCCGGGTGAGCGAAGCGAACCTCACTCGAAGAGTGACGCCGGGGATCGCTAAGCCCGGCCGCGTGCGGTACGGTACGGCATGGCCCGCCCACGACTGACCTTCGACAAGACCGAGCTCGTGCTGGTCGACATGGAAGCCAAGAAGCCCGCGGTGCACAACCTGACCTGCGACGACCTGGTGCGGTTCCGGCTGACCAGGAAGCGCGCCTTCGCGCTGTACCGGTTCGTGGAGGACGACGTGCTGGAGCTGCACGTGCGCAGCCAGATCGAGCCGCTGCTGCTGCGCCGGCGCAAGAACCGCGAGCTGTTCGACAGCTACCTGGACGGCACCAGGAAGTTCTGCGAAGCGAACCAGGTTTCCTTCGTGGACGAAACCTGATCACGACGACGCCCTGAGCGAAACAAGAGGAGTTCTTCATGAGAGTCAGCAAGACCCTGGCGAAGCTGCGCGCCGGCCGCGCCGTGCGCATCTGCGGACTCGGCCACTTCATTCCGGCCTTCATGCGCCACGCGGCGCATCTCGGCTTCGACTGCATATGGCTGGACCTGGAGCACCGCGCGATGGAGCAACGCGAGCTGCAGTCGCTGCTGATGCTGTCGCATCTGGTCGACATCGACGTGATGGTACGCGTGCCGCTGGTCGACGGCGCCCAGCTCTACCGCGTGCTGGAGGACGGGGCGACCGGCATGATGTTCCCGCTGGTCAACACCCCGGAGCGGGCGCGGCAGATCGTGCAGGCGGTCAAGTTCCCGCCGGTCGGCAGCCGCGGCATGGACGGCGCCGGCCTGGACGGCGACTACTACCTGGATGCAGGTGAGCACTACGCGGAGGGCGTGAATCGCGAGACCTTCGTGGTGGTGCAGATCGAGACGCCGCAGGCGGTGGAGAACGCCGACGCGATCGCGGCGGTGGACGGCGTCGACGGCCTGTTCATCGGCCCCGCCGACCTGACCCTGCGCCTCCGGCACCACGAAAGCGAGTTGGATCTGGATGCGGCCGCCGATCGGGTGGGCGCCGCCGCGAAGCGTCACGGCAAGGCGTGGGGCCGGCCGGGCGACGTGGCGCTGACGGCGGACATCCACGCCAAGGGCGCCCAACTCCTGGTGCAGGGCAGCGAGTTCATGGGCTTCATCAACGAGCTGCAGCGAGGCCGGGGCGTGTTCGACGAGCTGCTGGCCGCCGAGCCCTCCTGAGGCCTCCAGCCCCTCGCCCGCGCAGGTTCGGATGACCTCCCCCACGGATCGGCCGGCCGCGCTGGCGGCCGTCGCGCGGCTCGCGGACGGGGTGGACAACGTCGCGATCGCGCTGTCCACCCTGCCCGCCGGCCGGCGGATCGAGCACGACGGGACGAGGCGGAACCCGAGGTTTACGCTGCCGCACCCGGTGCTCGAAGGGCACCGGTTCGCGATCACCCCGATCCGGCGGGGGGAGGAGCTCCTCTCCTGGGGTTATCCGTTCGGGCGGGCGCTGCGCGACATCGATCCCGGCGACTGGATCCGCAACGCCGGCATGATCGAGGCGCTGGCGCAGCGCGAGTTGCCGCTGGAGTTGCCGGCCGACGCCAACTTCGAGGACCAGCCGCTGGCGCAGTCGGCGCGGCTGGACGAGGTCTCACCGGCCGAGCCGCTGCCCGCGGCGCCGGCGGCCCTGCGGTTCTCCGGCTACGACCGCGGCGAGCGCGGGTTCGGCACCCGCAACTACGTGATCGTGCTGGCGGTCAACTCGCACGCGGGCGCCGCCGCGATCGCGCTGGCCGCACGGCTGGACGGAGTCGCGCGCTCGCTCGGCGGCACGGACGGCGTGGTGCCGATCGCGCACACGGAGGGCGGCGGCCCGGAGCCGCCCAACAACCGCGAGCTGCTGGAGCGCACGCTGGTCGGCTTCCTGGTCCACCCCAACGTGGCCGGCGCCGTGGTGCTGGATCATCCGGCGGGCGCCGTGCGCTGGGCGGACGTGACCGCCGGCGCCGAAGCCAAGTCGCGCAGGCTCCACCGCGTGCCGATCGTCACCGCCACCGCGGGCGACCCGGTGGACGACGATGCCGTGCTGCCGCTGCTGCGCGCCGCGGCCGCCGCCCGCCGGTGCGAGCTGCCGCTGTCGGCGCTGAACATCGCCCTGCAGTGCGGGGGCTCGGACGCGTTCTCCGGCATCTCCGGCAACCCGCTGGCCGGCGCGGTGGCGCGCGAGGTGATCGCCGCCGGCGGCGGCGCCATCCTGGCGGAGACCGACGAGCTGATCGGCGCCGAGCGCTACGTGCTGTCGTCGGTCAAGGACCGGCCCACCGCCGCCGCATTCCTGGAGCAGGTGGAGCGCTTCAAGGCGTGGACCGCCCGCCACGGGCAATCGGCGGCCGGCAACCCTTCGGGGGGCAACAAGCTGCGCGGCCTGTACAACATCACTCTGAAGTCCATCGGCGCGGCGGCCAAGAAGGCCCCGGACGTGCCGCTGGCCGGCGTGGTCGACTACGCGGCGCCGGTCGCCGAGCCCGGGCTGCACTTCATGGACAGCCCGGGCAACGACCTGGAGAGCGTCGCCGGCCAGGTGGCTTCGGGCTCCAACCTGGTCTTCTTCGTGACCGGCAACGGCTCGATCACCAACTTCCCGTTCGTGCCGACGGTCAAGTTCGTCACCACCACCCCGCGCTACGAGCTGCTGCCGCGCGAGATGGACGTGAACGCTGGCCGCTACCTGGACGGCGAGCCGATGGACACCCTGACCGGCGAGGTGCTGGAGCAGACCCTGCGGGTCGCCTCCGGTCAGCGCACCAAGGGCGAGCTGGCCGGCCACAGCCAGGTCTCCATCTGGCGCGACTGGGCGGTCGGCGAAGGGCTGGAGGGGCGCGGCCCCGGCGCGCGGGCCGGCCACGCCGCCGCGGCAACCGAGCCGATCGCCGACGCGCCGGCGCTGGACCGGAACGCGGCGCGCCGCGACCGCCGGCACGGCCGGGTCCCGGCGCCGGCGTGGCCTGTAGCGCGCCCGCGGATCGGCCTGATCGCGCCGACCTCGCTCTGCTCCGGGCAGGTGGCCGGCCTGATCGCCGCCGGGATCGAGCGGCGCGGCATCGCCGCCGGCACGCTCGCGGGAGTGGTCGCCCTCCCGCACACCGAGGGCTGCGGCTCCGGCGGCAGCGACGACCTGTATACCCGCACGCTGGTCGGCCACGTGCTGCACCCGGCGGTGGCGGCGGCGCTGCTGCTGGAGCACGGCTGCGAGCGCACGCACAACGACTACTTCCGCGCCGCGCTGCGCGACGCCGGGCAGTCCGCCGACCGGTTCGGCTGGGCGAGCATCCAGCTCGACGGCGGCATCGCGGCGGTGACCGAGCGGGTGGCGGACCACTTCGCCGCGGCGGTCGCCGGCCGCGTGCCGGCGCGGACCGGCGGGCCGCCGACCGTCGGCATCGTCGCCGCCGGCGAACCGGCTGACGCGTCCGTGGGCGAGCTGCTGGCGAGCCTCGCGGTCGCCGTGGTCGCCTCCGGTGGATCGGTCATCGCTCCCGCCGTCGGTCCCACGCCGGCAGCGCTGGCCGCCGCCGGCATCCTCGCGGACCGGCCGCGCCCCACGGTCCGCTTCGCGGAGCGGCCGTCGGCCGGCGGGCTCCACCTGATGGCGGCGCCCACCGGCCACGTCGACGAGATCGCCGGCGGCCTGGCCGCGGCCGGCGCCGAGCTGATCGTGGCCTTCAGTCCGAGCCGGCCCATGCACGCCCATCCGTTCGTGCCGGTCGTGCAGGTCACCGACGGGACGGACGCCGCCGGCTTCGATCTGGCGATCGACACTGCGGGATCGCCGGAAGACGCCGGCCACCGCCTGGCCGAGCTGGCCGCCGCGGCGCTGGCCGGCGACTACGTGCCGGCGCAACTGCGGAGCGGGGCGGTAGCGTTCCAGCTCACCCGCGGCACGGCCGGCGTCTCGCTCTGACGCCACGCCGCTCCGGCGGCGGCTACCGCGGGTATTGCCCAGTAACGAATTGGACTGAAGCACTCCGATGACGAAGGATCGCCTCCGCGGTTGCCGCCAACGCGCGCGCTTCCGATCATTGATCCTGGATCACGGTTGCATTGGTTGGCAGCGGGTGAGATGGCCCCTTGACCCACGCTGTTTACGCACTTGACACGTCCGCTGTAACCTGCCGAGCTTCTCTACAAGCCTCGCTGTCGGAGGTTCCTGCCGATGAACATTCCGCAGGCCGCCATCATGGACCACCGGCACAAAGCAACCATATATGTGCCGGCGCCATCGCGATTTACATGACACCGGACGCCGCTTGCGGCACTCGCGCATCCGGGCCGCATTGCACGCGACGGCTGCCACTGTTGCCGCACAAACTGTCTTCGGTGGGGCGGCGTCATGGCCACGGTGGCTGTTCGGCGCCTTCTGCGCTATCACGTCGACGCCCACCAATCAAGGAGAAGGACGCATGAAGAAACCGCGGTCCTTTTGGGTGAGAGCCAAATGGGACCACGAGAACCGGATTTTCTGGTCAGAGAGCAACATCATAGGGCTTCACATCGAAGCCCCTACGCTGGACGAATTTCAAGATGTCATGACCGCACTTGTGCCTGAGTTGATTGCCGCAAATCATGGTGAGAGAGAACTGATGTACCACGAGACAGAGCGCGCATGGGAGTATGACGAGAAGGCGGCGTATGGCGAGCAACTACTACAGAACAGTGGCTAAACTGATTTCTGAAAATGGATTCTCTCGTCTTCCGAAGCAACAACAGCCCTCGGGAAGCCATGAAATATGGAAGAACTCGTCAGGAAAGAAGGTGTCGGTTCCGCGCAAGATAGTGAAGCGGCACACCGCTAACGGAATTCTCAAAGACGCTGGCGTCAGCATCAAGGTATATCCCAACGTCGTGTTTGTGGCTCAACGTCACGCTGTGACCCCAACTCCGCTCCGGCCGGCGTTCAGTAGGGGATGTCCGGCTCCGGCAGCGTCTGCACCGCGAGCAGCTTCCGGCGGACCTGCTCGGCCCAGCCGCTGTGCGGGGCCTCGCGCAGATAGGCCTGCCAGTGATGGCGCGCCTCCTCCGTGCGGCCGAGCTGCGCGCACGCCTCGGCCAGGTTGCTGTGCGCGTCGGCGTAGTGCGGGTCCAGGGCGAGCGCCCGGCGGTAGGCGCCGACCGCGTCGGCTGCGCTCCCGGTGTCGATGAGCGCGTTGCCCAGGTTGTTCCACGCCGCGACGTAGTCCGGCTCCCGCTCGACTGCGTGGAGGTAGCTGGAGGCGGCATCCGCGGCGCGGCCGAGCGCATACAGCGCGTTGCCCAGGTTGTAATGGACCTCGGCCGAGGCGGCGCCGCGGTCGATCGCCTGTTCGTAGGCGTCCGCCGCCTGCTCGTGGGCGCCGGCCTCCTCCGCGTGCACGCCCGCGTCGAACCACGCCTCGGCGCCGTCCGGGTCCGGCAGCGCGTCCTCCCGCGCGGCCGGGTGGAGCTCCACGATCCGCTCCTCGGCCGGCAGGGCGCGATCGGCTTCGGCGGAGAAGTCCAGCAGAAGTTGACCGGACGGCTCGGCCGCCTCACCGGAGCGCAGCCGCACGCGCACGCCGCCGCCTGCCTCGGCCGCCTCCAGGAGCGGGAGCACCTCGCCTGCATCCGGCAGCCACTCGCCGATCTGCCGCAGCGAGCGCTTGATCCGCCGCGTGGTGACGCCGGCATGCGTCAACGCCGCCACCACGCGCGAGGCGGCGACGTCGGTGAAGTCGAAGCACGCCGACCGCCCTTCCCCCCTGGCCGGCCGCAGCAGCCCGCCCCGCACCCAGCGCCGGATCTCGTTCGGCGGCACGTCCAGGATGCGGGCGAGCTGCGCCACCGAGAACTGCGACATGACCGCCTCGGCCATCGCTACGCGTCCTCGATCAGCCGCTCGAACACCGGCGCCCGCAGGACGCCGGCACGTGTCTGGTCCACGAAGCTGACCTCGCAGTAGAGGCCGGGCCGCACGCCGATCGCACCGGGCGGCATCTCCACCAGCGGCTGTTCGGACACCCGCTCCCGCAGCAGTGCCGCCAGATGCAGCCGTTCCTCCTCGCTGTAGCCGGTGCCGACGCGGCCGGCATAGGTCAGCACGCCGTCGCGGTCCATCGCCACCGCGACGCTCTGGATGTCGCCGGCCTCCTGGGGCAGGAAGCCGACGATCGCGCACAGGCCGTGCAGCCGCCGCTTCACCTTGGTCCATGCGTCCGAGCGCCGTCCGGGCCGGTAGGCGCTGTCCAGACGCTTGCCGACGATCCCTTCGAAGCCGTTGTCGCACGCGGTGCGGTACACCCGGCGCCCTTCGGCGGGAATCGCCTCCGAGATCGCCATCGGCTTCGGGGCGTCGAGGTGCTCAAGCAGCTCGCGGCGCACGCGCAACGGCTCCGCCATCACCGATGCGAAGTCCCGGTACAGCAGGTCGAAGGCGATGAACCGCACGGGCTGCCGGGCCGCCAGCGCCGCGGCACGCCGTGCGTCGCGCGCCTGATCGCGCGGCTGCAGCGACTCGAAGTCGGGCACGCCGTCCTCACGCAGGGCGACGATCTCGCCGTCGACGACGCTGCCGTCGGGGAGCCGGGCCAGGGGGGCGAGCTCGGGATACTGGGCGGTCACGTCGCGGCCACCGCGGCTCACCAGCCGCAGCGAGCCGTGCTCGACGTGCGCCATGGTGCGAAAGCCGTCCCATTTGAACTCGAACAGATGATCCGCCGAATCGAACGGCGTGCCGCTGGCGGCAAGCATCGGGGCGATGAGTCGCGGCAGATCCGGCAGATGCCTACACCGCCTTCTTCTTGGCCGCGTCCCGGCGCGCGCCCGCGCTCGGCGCCATCTTCTTGGGGGACGACTCGGCGGTCGCCGGCTCAGTGGCCGCTCCGGCTTTCTGCGCCTCGGCGACGCTCTTCTTGAGCGCGTCCATGAGGTTGATGATCTTGGGCTCCTCCGAATCCTCGGCCTGCACCACCTCCTGGCCCTCGACCTTCATGCGGATCAGATCCGTCAGCTTGGTGTGGTAGCGGTCGTCGTAGGAGGCCAGATCGAAGTCCTGGACTCGCGAGGCGCCGATCAGGGTGTTGGCGAGCGCCAGCTCCTCGTCGGTGACCTCCACGCCCACCACTTCGTCGCGCAGCGCCTCCGACGATTGCACCTTGGCATGGTGGTACAGCACGGTGAGGCCCAGCAGGTCGCCGATCGGGCGAAGCAGCACGATCTGCTCGCGCCCGCCGATCACCACGTGCGCCAGCGCGTGCACGTCGTTCTCCTGCATGCCGCGGTGCAGCAGCGCGTACGGCTTCTGCCCCGGGTTGCCGTCGGGCACCAGATAGTAGGTGCGGCCCGCGTGATACACCGGGTCCACCGCGTCCGGCGGGATGAAGCCGTCGATATTGATCGAGTGATCACTCTCGGTGCGCAGCTTCTCCAGCTCGTCGTCTTCGATGATGACGTACTCGCCCTTGCTGTGCTCGTAGCCCTTGACGATCTGATCGGAACCCAGCTCGCCGTGCTCGGGACAGACCTTCTGGTACTTGACGCGGGTGTTGCAGTCCTTGTGGAGCTGATTCAGCCGGATATCGCCGCCCGACTTGCTCGCCGTGAATCCGCGCACCGGCACGGACACCAGGCTGAGCTTGAGGAACGCCTTCCAGCTCGATCGTGGAGCCATTTCTGTTACCTGCCTCTCTCTTCGTTTCTCGGCTCGGTCCCCTCTCCGCTCAAGCAGTACGGATCGATGAGCGCGTCGATGTCGGCCCGGAAGCGCTCCGCATCGATCCTCGGCGCGCTGCGCGCTGCCTGGATGACGGCGTCCCGTGGCACGAACCTGCGTGGGGGCTCTTCGCCGGGCCGCGGCTGGTCGATCCTGCGCACGCTCACGATGCCAGCCATGGTAGCACGGAGAGGGCCGTGACGGCCCGTCCGCGGTACCTTCGCCGGCCGGCAGCCGCTTCCCGAAACCACGGGCGCCCGCTATCGTATCCGGAAAGAAGACTGGATCATGGACTGTTTTCTTGTGCTCATCACCAGCCCCATGCGTCCGATCCCCGAGGAGTTCGGGATGCATCACATACCGATAGGGGACAGCGCCGTCATCGTGGCTGCAGACGACATGACCACCACGGAAGTCTCCGGTCTTTTCATGTTGGGCAAGAAGGACGAAACCGGCAACGAAGTATCCGGCATGGTAGTGAAAGTGTCGTCCTACTATGGCTACGAAGACAGAGACATCTGGGAAAAGATCAGATCGTGGCGAGGCTATGAGTAGAGTCCGCGGCCATCCCACCAGGATAGCCGCGGAACCAAATGGCGGAATCGGTGCGAATGATGATGGAAACAGGGTCTCGGAGCGTCTGACGCGCGTAGAGACAATGCTCGAACACACCCCCACGCAACAAGACATCGGGGACATCAGAGCATCCATCGAGGCGGTCAAGAGCCTCATCGCGGAGAAACAGACGTCGGCGCTGAGGTGGTCCATAGTAACCTTGGCGGGCGCGGTTGCCGCGCTGGCCGGCCTGATTGTCGCCTTCAGACCATGACGAAAACGGCGCGACGGGGAGGCTTGCGGGCGTGAACACCACCGGACCCGAGTTGCGCTTCGACGACCTGCGCGCGCTGTTTCTCAACTGCACCCTGAAGCGATCGTCGGAGCTGTCGCACACGCAGGGGCTGATCGACATCTCCGCGGCCATCATGCGCAGGCACGGGGTGGCGGTTCAGAGCATACGGCTGGTCGACCACGACATCGCCCGAGGCGTCCAGCCGGACATGACCGAGCACGGCTGGGAGACCGACGAGTGGCCTGCGATCCTGGAGCAGGTGATGGCCGCCGACATCGTGGTAATCGGGTCACCGATCTGGCTGGGCGACAAGTCGTCGGTCTGCACGCTGGCGATCGAGCGGCTGTACGCGGCCTCAGGCGATCTGAACGAGCACGGCCAGTACGCCTACTACGGGCGAGCGGCCGGCTGCCTGATCACCGGCAACGAGGACGGCGCCAAGCACTGCTCGATGAACATCCTGGACTCGCTGCAGCACCTGGGCTACACGATCCCGCCGCAGGCCGACGCCGGCTGGCTGGGCGAGGCGGGGCCCGGCCCCTCCTACCTGGATCCCGGCTCGGGCGGCCCGGACAACGATTTCACCAACCGCAACACCACCTTCATGACCTGGAACCTCCTGCACCTGGCGCGCATGCTCAAGGACGCCGGCGGCATCCCCGCGCACGGCAACCAGCGCGCGGCCTGGGATGCCGGCGAGCGCTTCGACTTCCAGCCCGCGCACCCTGCGGACGGAACATAGCCGGCCACGACGGCGGCAGGCGTCAGGAAGGTCGCACGTACGGTGGGCGAAGGCGACGAAACATCGGGTAAGAGAGCTCGGCGACCGTCACCGCCGACAGCGAGATTTCCTTCTCATGCTCCCGGACGAACGCGACCGCTGCCCGGTCGCCGCGCAGGTAGTCGATCGCGATGTCGGTATCCATGAGCAGGCGTCTCATCACGAAAGATCTCTGTCCAACGTTGCACGCGCGTCGCGCAACTCGGAGAGGTCGCCTCGATCCGCCCAGAAACCGGCGGCGGCTCGCAGCACTTCCCCCCGGCGCTCGTCTGCGTGGCGTCCAAGGTACTCGTCCAGTGCCTCTCGAATCAGCTCACTCATCGCTCGGCCGGTGCGTGCAGCCCGCTTCCCGAGGCTGTCCCTCTGCTTGTCGGTCAGGTAGATCTGGGTTCTCGTCACCGTCGACTCCGAATATACATCACCCGCTGCAAGTACCCGACGACCAACGCCCGCCGCGTCTCAGGAAGGCCGCCACCGGCGGATCGCCTCCGCGACGCCGCAGTGACCGCCGGCGGCGACCACGTCGTGGCGGGCGCGCAACTCCGGCGGCGCGTTGGCGACCACGTAGCTGGCGCCGGCCCACTCCAGCAGATCGCGGTCGTTGTAGTCGTTGCCGACCGCGCAGACCAGGCCACGCGGGATGCCATGCCGCGCCGCCAGCCACGCCGCCGCCTGGCTCTTCGACACCTCCCGCGGGAACACCTCGATCCAGGTCGAGCGATGGTCCAGTGGCGAGGTGGTCCTGATCACGGTGAGATCCGGCAGCAGACTGGCGACATCCTCGCTGGACGGCTCCGAACGATCGGCCGGCACCACCGCCAGCAACTGCGCGCTGGGGCCGAACTGCCCGTCGAGCGGCGTCGCGAACGCCCGATACCGTTCCATGCGCCCTTCGAAGTCGATGTTCGGCCGGCCCGACCACCGGTACTGGAAGTGATGATTGTCCGGGATCGGCCGGTGCACCATGAAGTCGAGGTCGAGTGCGTCCAGCACCTGGACCGCCACCTCCGTCTCCGTGCGGGTGAGCGAGCGCGAGCGGACCAGTCGACGATGTCGCACGTCGTAGATCCCCGCCCCCGAAGAGACCACCACGTAGTCGACCGGAAACCGCTCGCTCGCCACCAGTCCGAACGAGTACAGGTGCCGTCCGGTAGCGATCGCGCGCTGGCACCCCTCCCGCCCCAGCCGGTCGAGCGCTGCGCGGTCGCAGTCGCGCAGCCTCCGATCACCCCCAAGCAGGGTGCCGTCCAGATCCGTGACCAGCAGTCCTCGGTGTCGTTTCACGAATCGACCGGCCGCCGGTCGCTCAATCGAGCGTATGGCACGCCCCCCGAATGCGGTTCTGATTGCGAATCTGGTCCTCGATCACGTAGGATGAAACGTCGAATTCATCCGCTATTTCCTCCGAGTCGCAACCATCCTCGCACATATCGACTACGCTTTCGACCGGCGCGAGGAACTCCGCGGCGAACGCCCGACCGGTCGCCTGCCGTTCGGCATGATGAAGGTCGTTTATCACCGACCGCCGAGTATCGCGAAAGCATACCGCGTCACCGACCGCCCGTGCGAACGCGAAGTTGTTTGATCTCGCGCCGGCGCCCGCGGATCTGCTGCCCCGCTGATGATCGTGCAGGTGGATTCGGGTTCCACCGTCAGAACGAGACACCAACGCCCGCACGCCGCTGAACAGCCTAGCAGGCTCGAACGTTGCACCACCCAGCTCACTGGCAAGAATCGCGTGCGAGGCAAAGCGGTGGTCCGACCCGACGCCCAGGGCATCGCGAAACGCCCGCGCTGCGCGGTAACCCATCGCCCACGGACGATCATCTCGATGGTATCGGATCGCCTGTTCTATCTGACCGGCGACGGCACCGAGCTCCGGCAGGCTCGACTGCCCTGCCGGCCGCGACTCTACCTGACTCACGTGCTCCGGGACCGAAGCCGACCGTGCCCTGCCCCGGACACCGGCCAGGAACTCGATCAGAGGTTCTTTCGAGAATAGCTTGTGTGCCCGTTCGATCAACCGCGCGTCATCCTCCGAAATAGTGTATGGATCCAATCCCAAGGCGCCTGACGCTTCGCAGAGAGCCTGCTCGTCGGGATCGCTTCGAGATTCGGCAACCCGCGACCAACACACGGCGACTTCGCTGTTCCGAACCCCTTCACCGGCAAGCCTGTCCACGACGCCCTCGATGAAGCCGGACAGCGTCGACTCCGCAGCGCTTCGCGGAAGCGTCTCGTCTCCGGCGAACGGGAAGCGGAGATGCGGGTTCTTGCTGTAGAAGCTCTTGCCGGTAACCTCGAACGTCGAGCCGTCGGCTCTGAAGATCAGATCGGGGAGGGCGAACCCGGTTCGATAGCGTTGTATGCGATGCCCCCGGTCGCGACCGCCGAAAACGAGCCACCAGTCGGTCGCGAGACCTTCGGCAAGATGGACGGCGGGAACGGTCAGAGCCTCCGTGTCTTCGTTGGACACGAAGTCGACAAAGCGGCAGGCGTTCTGATCCGAGACGTAGATTCTCAGATCGCACAACGTCGCGCGTTCCTCAGCCGCGCCATTCAAACCGCCGTCAATCCAGTCTACCGAAAATCTCATCGCGTTCACTCTTGTCAATCTCGGCCAGCCTTTGTAGTGCCCGGCAGCGGTATTCATACAGTAGCCACACCAATACTGACCACGAGAGTCCCTATACCAGATCTTTGTGAGGGTATCTCTGGTCGGTCTGCACGAACTGACAATTTCCTTCCTCGATTGCCCCTCTGACCCATCCCGTTGCCCGGATACGATCTTCATCTTCTGTCAGCGGGCAAATGGTCGTCTTCTGCTTGCCGGCACGTCCGACCCTACCACCCCGCAGTTGCCGCCCCCTCGGCAGACCTCCCCACCAGCGATGTTCCTTGTGCTCGGCACTTCCCACGTACTGAGCGCGGGCTGCCAACCCCTGCCGCTGGGTGCGAGACAACGGAGTACGTACGGGTTTCTGCGGTGGCCGTTTCATTGCCTACTCTACGCCCTCAACGCGTAGCGACTCGATCCTATGCGGTGAGGATGTGGAGCATCAAGGTGCCGACCAGCCGAGCCACGCGTCCAGCCGGACTCGAGCACCACCGCGGCGTCCATCCGTACATCACCGAGCACGGCCGGGAGACCGCCGGCTGGCCGGAGATCCTGCCGCAGTTGATGGCCGCCTTCGGCACGCCGTCGACCCTTACAAGTAGCCGTACACTGCGATCAGGATGTCTTCCGCAGCGACACGTCCAGCGTGGACGACTGGCGTCCGAGTGCGTGCTCGAATCCGGGCCGCGATGGGGTCATGAAGGTTATCGACTCGAAAAAGTCGTCCAGCGCCACGGACAGGCCGTTGGCTTCCGCCCACTGGCGCATCCGCTGGCCGCAGGAGTGCCGCCACGAAAGGATCTCGACCCGCCAGTCGCGCTTGTGCATCCGCTCCAGCGTACTGTGGAAGCCCCTGCCTTCGTAGTACCCGGCGCCGTCCCCCGTCAGCAAGACGACGACGCCGGGGTTGCCGTTGTGGTCGAGAGCATCTTCGAGCATGCGTAGCTGGAGAATCCGGTCGGGCGTATCCTGTTCGCTCCGCTCCGGGCTGCCACGGTCGAAGAGACGGACTTCGACTCCGGCAGCCTCCATCCGATTCCATAGCTGTCGCATCTCCGGCGGCATCGACCCGGCTGCCACCGCCCCTCCAAGCGTCCGGTCGGCATGCGCCAGGCGGAGGATGTTGTCGAAGTCGATGCGGACGCGATAGCGCGCGTCGGGTCCTTCGTTCCGTTCCTCCGCAGACCGCTGCGCTTCGTGAAAGACGTTCGAGTTGTCCCAGTATATGAACACCCTGCTCACATCGTGTCTCCCTACTTGACCCCTGCCGCGTGCTAACGCCAGCCTACACGTTCGTCCAGCTTCAGCAATCCGCCAACCGGAAACATAGTCGCATCGCGCCCCTGCGTCAATTGAACCGCGTCGAAACGCGCAAGAGAAGAGAGCAGACGGGCCGAAGAGCAAGATAGCCGAGTTCCCCTCACATCGCCGGCCGTTTCTTCCGTAGTGTCGGACGTCCCCATGCGCTGCAGCCTGCGTAACACGGGATCAGGTTGCCGCCCCGTCGCGATGCGGCGCTCGCACCCGTCGTGTCCCAGCAGGCCCGGTACGGCGCGGCCGCAATCACGCAGCCGACGGTCGGCACCGAGCAGCGCGCCTACCAGCTTGATGACGAGAAATCCACGGGTGCTTCACTGGATGATGGAGCCGATTCTGCTCACGATCGCGATGTGGACTGACTTTGCATGCCAACCCGTACGTCAAATTCCGACGCAATGCCCGCCCACGTATCCGTCGAGCAAGAACCGCCTCTCGCTCCCGCGTGGATCGTCACCGAACCAAGAGTTCGATAGGATCCTTGATCCTTCACAAGCCCATATAGCGCACGATAATTGACCGGTCTCTGTCGCCGTTGCTATACTCTTGGGGTCGTGCCGAGCGTCAACCCGGAGCCCGTGACGGACCAGCCCTTGGCCGGATTCGGCGTCCGTGAGACCGGTTTCGCCCTTCAACTGGACCTCGGCGAGGGGGTCGAAGGCCGCATGGCGCTCCATCTCGGCGCCGGGCTCGGGCCCGACATCAACAATCGCGCACAGGTATTCGCAGCATGACCAGACAACGAATCGAGAGCTTTCTCCGCACGCTCGACCTGTCATTCGACGAGCTGGACTCAGACACCTGGGTGATCAACGACGAAGAACGCGGCATCGAGAACCTGATCGTCGTGCACGAGGATCCGGTGATCATCTTCCGGCTCAAGGTCGCCGACGTGCCGCCGGGCGACCACTGCGCCCTCTACGAGGAGCTGCTGCGCCTGAACGGCACCGATCTGCTCCACGGCGCCTATGCACTGGAAGGCAATTCCGTGGTGTTGATGAACACGCTGCTCAGCGAGACCATCGACATCGAGGAGTTTCAGGCAACGCTCGACGCGATCAGCCTGTCGGTCGCCGAGCACTATGAGCGGCTCGTGCCGCTGGTGAAAACGGAGGGCGGCTGATATGGGCCTGTTCGATCGGTTCCGCAGGGTCGTCAAGTCGAACATCAACGACATGATCAGCAAGGCCGAGAATCCCGAGAAGATGCTCACGCAGTTGATCGAGGACATGAACGGCCAACTCATCGAATCCAAGAGGGCAGTGGCCAGCGCCATCGCCGATGAGAAGCAGCTCGAGCGCCAGCTCCTGCAGCAGCGGACGCAGGCCGAGGACTGGGAGAACCGCGCCGTGCTTGCGGTGCAGGAAGGCAAGGACGATCTGGCCAGGCGAGCCTTGGTCCGCAAGCAGGAGCTCGACGAGTACGTCTCCAGCTACCAGGGCCAGTGGCAGGCACAGCGCGACTCCGTCGAGCAGCTCAAGGGGTCGCTGCGCGACCTGACGCAGAAGATCGAGGAAGCGCAACGCAAGAAGAACATCCTGATCGCCCGCGCCAAGCGGGCGGAGGCGCAGCAGCGCATCCAGGCGACCCTGAGCACCTCGCGGGACACGTCCGCGTTCGAGGCGTTCGACCGCATGGCCAAGAAGGTGGACCAGATAGAAGCGCAGGCGGACGCCGAACGTGAGATCGACGAGCTCGACGCCGGCGACAAGGTGCTCGAACGCGAATTCAAGCAGCTCGAAGGACGTGACACGTCCGGGGACAGGCTGCTGGAAGACCTCAAGAAGAAGATGGGGCAGATCGAGGACAAGTCCTCGGAGACCGAGAGCAAGGGAACGTCGGGCGACTGAGCGACCGACACGCCGACGCCGGACGCTACACCTCCGGCTGAAAGCGTGCGGTGGAGTGTTACGTCCGCGAGAGACTGGAATCCTGCGATGCGGATCTCTTCGACTGCAGCCTGCCGCTCATCGGCGTCGTTTCACGCATGGAGAGCTCGGGGGCGGGCGTCAGGACTATCCCACGCTACGAAATCGCGGGCGGCCAGTCGCAATTTGAGGCGGGCCGTGACGTGAAGGAAATCGACCGCCGCCGCCGAACCGATCATCCGCAACACCGGCACGGCGATTGACCCGCCGCGCGGACCGCAGGTTCAATGCCGGCGTGGACGTCGCCAACCCGATCTACGACGTGGTGTTCAAGTACCTGATGCAGAACCAGCGCGTCGCCCGCCTGCTGATCGGCAGGATCACCGGCCTGGCGGTGCAGTCGCTCACCGTCAGCCCGCAGGAGACCGCCGTACGCCGCACCCCGGACGCCCCCGATCACGACCAGCCTCTGACGCTGCTGCGGATGGACTTCGCGGCCCGCGTGCAGACCGCCGACGGCGGCGAGCGGCAGGTGCTGATCGAGATCCAGAAGGCCAGCGCGCCGACGGTGATCGAGCGCTTCCGGCGCTACCTGGGCCAGCAGATCGCGAGCGGCGACAACATCCTCACCCATCCGTCAGGGCGCACCGAGGCGGTGCCGATCGTGACCATCTACTTTCTGGGCTACGCCCTGGATGATCTGTCGGACGAGGCGGTGCTCGACGTGTGTCCGCGGGTGACCGAGCGGCGCACGGGGCGGGAGCTGCAGGCGAGCCACCCGCTGGTGGAGGGCATCCATCACCGCAGCCACATCATCCAGATACCGCGGCTGGCGAGCCGGCGGCGGGACGAGTTGGAGCGGGTGCTGGCGATCTTCGACCAGGGGCTGGTGAAGGGCAACGGACGGGGCGACGCGCACGTGCTGACGATCGAGGAAGGGGAGTACCCGGCGGAGTGTGGCTTCGTGCTGCGGCAGTTGCGGGAGGCGATGGCGGAGGCGGAGGTGAGGCGCACCATGGAGGGGGAGGACCTGCTGTTGCGCGACTCGATGCTGCTGGCGCGTCAGGTGGAGCATCGCGACCGCCTGCTGGCACAGGAGCGGCAACGGGCGCAGCGAGCGGAGCGGGCTCAGCAGCAGGCGGAGCAGGAGCGGCGCCTGCTGCTCGCGCAGGCGATCCGCCGCCTGCATGGCCTGGGGCAGGATGCCGAGGCGATCGCCGCGGCGCTGGCAGTGGATGCGGACGAGGTGCGGCGCGTGCTGTCGGGTTGACGGCCGGGCGCAGGAGCGACGAATTCCCCGTCACGAACTCGCTTGCTCACCGAGCCGGCGCTTGTCCGTCCATCACATCCGTCACCATGGGATCACCCTGGGCGGGCGTCGACACCCGTTGCCGGCCTGCGGGCCGAGAGCTAACCTGAAAGCGATGCGCATCGCCAACCCGATGTACGACGCTGCCTTCAAGTACCTGATGGACGATCAGGCAGCCGCCCGCCTGCTGGTCGGGGCGGTGCTCGGCGAGGACGTGGTGAGCCTGCAGGCGCTGCCACAGGAGCGCTCCGTGCGCCCGTCGTCGCCGGCTCCGTCGGGGGAGATGCTGACGGTGCGCCGCGTCGACTTCGCGGCCACCGTGCGCACGGCCGGCGGCGAGCGCCTGCGCGTGCTGGTGGAGGTGCAGAAGGCGCGCTTCACCGACGAGGTGATGCGGTTTCGTCGAGTATCCGGGCCGCCACTACGCGGACCACGACAACTACGACGAGGGGGCCGACGGGAGGCGGCGGCATCAGCCGCTGCGTGCCATTTACATCCTGGGCGAATGCCTGCCGCGCACGGCGGCCACGGTGCTGCGGGTGGCGCGGGAGTACGTGGACGGGGTCAGCGGGCAGCGGCTCAGCGAGCGAGAGGAGTTCGTGGAAGCGTTGAGCCACGGCTGCTGGGTGGTGCAGGTGCCGCTACTGGCCTCGCGGCGGCGCACGGACCTGGAGCGGCTGCTGAGCGTGTTCGACCAGCAGTTGCAGGTGCCGGGCGAGCGGCACGTGCTGGAGGTAAACGTGCGCGAGATACCGGAGCGCTACGATCCGGTGCTGCGGCGCCTGGAGGGAGCGGCGGCGAGCGTGAAGGTGGCCGACTCGATGGCGCTGGAGGACGAGGTCACCGAGGCGTGGGAGCGGATGAAGCGGGAAATCGCGGCGAAGGACGCAGCACTCGCCGAGAGGGACGCAGCGCTGGCGCGAGAACGGGCGAAGCACGACGCAGCGCTCGCCGAAAAGGATGCGGCGCTGGAGCGGCAACGGGCCGAGCGTGCCGCCGCCGAGGAGCGCATCGCGGAACTGGAGCGCGGTCTGGCCCAGTTCGACGACGACGGCGATTGAAGGACCAAGCAGTACGGCGGAGTCATCCCGACGCCCGGAGTCAACCCAGAGTCTCCATCCGCGCAACCCACTGGTCGAATCGATGGCATTGGGCACGAATCGTGGGTAATCCCATGCGCTCGGCCAGAAAGGGGCCGTCCACCCGTTTCTGGTACGCCGGCATCACGTTCTCGATGCGCTTGCTGGGATGGCCCCCTTGTTGCCGATCAGGACCGGCGTCGGCTCGACTTCGTGTGTCCGCAGATGCGGAGCAAGCACCCTCTTGACGAACTCCTCCTCGGTCGGTCCTTCCACGACGATCGCCAAACGGATCACGGACGGCCGCCAAGGAGGTTCTTCTCCCAGAGCTCCCCGGGGGCGAACTCCTCGATCCAGATCCGATACTCGTCAGGGTTGAGCTTGCGACACTCGGTCCGTCCATCGCGAAGATTCAGCACGATGATCTCGTCCAGGTCGAACGAGTCCACGAACCGCGGCGACTGGGTGGCCACGATGATCTGCCGGTCCACGGAACGCTGCTTGATCATGCCGGCGATCAGGCCGATCGCCGCCGGATGCAGGCCCAGTTCGGGTTCGTCCAGCAGGAGCACGTCTGGAAGCATCTCGGCGGGAAGATTCAACAGGGTCACCAGCGCGAAGAGACGCAACGACCCGTCGGACGTGAGATGCGCCCCGAAACGTGCTGTCGGTGCCCTTGGCCTTCCATCTCAGCAGCACGGTGCCGTTGGTCTCCTCCACCTCGAAGCGATCGAAGACCGGCAGGACGCGCCCGACGTGATAGCAGATCATCTCGAAACGACGTATGTCCTCCCGTTCGAGCCGGAGGAGGACGGCCCCCAGATTACCGCCGTGCGAGCGCAGTTGAGCGTTGTCGGTGGCATCCCATCTCTTCTTGAAACGCGATCCGGAGGAGGTGTCGTGAAACTGGTAGACCGAACAGCTCCGCAACAGCGCGACGATGACTCGCGCGGTCTGGCCGGTGGGCCCGTCCGATTGGGCGGTTTCCGGTATCCTCGCTTCCGTATGGCCGCTGCCCAGGTGAAACCACTCCTGCTCGTCGTCGATCGTCGCACGATTGAAACGGAACGCCTCATCGACGAACATGAACCGGTCGGGGTGAGCATGCGCGAGTGCGAATCGATACTCGTTCCGTCCGGCATCGGTCCGCATGGTCACCGTCGCGTCCATCCGCCGGGCGACATTATCGCCCCGAAAGAGCTGGTCGTCGGCTCCACCTTGCAGCGTGACGAACTCCTCCAGTCGGCGAGACTTCAGCATCCAGCTCATCATCTCGAAGAAGCGGATCAGATTCGACTTGCCCGCCCCGTTGGCACCGATCAGAACGGCTACGGCGGGCAGATCCCTGATCTCTACGTCCGCAAGGGACCTGAATCCTGAGATATGGAGATGCTCGACCGAAGCCCTGTTGCTCATCGGCACCTATCTTACCTGTCCCCCCACCTCCGGGATAGCGAAGTCCGGAGACGGCGACGTTGCCGGCCTGCGGGCTAACCTTGAAAAGCGATGCGCCGTCGCCGCCGGCGAATGCCTGCCGCGCACGGCGGCCACGGTGCTGCGGGTGGCGCGGGATTACGTGGACGGGGTCAGCGGGCAGCGGCTCAGCGAGCGAGAGGAGTTCGTGGAAGCGTTGAGCCACGACTGCCGGGTGGGTGCAGGTGCCGCTGCCGGCCTCGCGGCGGCGCACGGACCTGGAGCGCCGTCTGGCCCAGTTCGACGACGACGGCGATTGACGGACCAACACGCCGACCGAAGCCCTGCTGCTCACCGCTGTCGTTCACGAATGGACCGACCGGCGGCGCTCAATCGAGAGCGTGGCACGCCCCCCGAATGCGGTTCTGATTGCGAATCTGGTCCTCGATCACGTAGGACGATACGTCGAATTCATCCGCTATCTCCTCCGCGTCGTAACCGTCCTCGAACATGTCGACGACGCCTTCGACCGGCGCAAGGAACTCCGCGGCGAACGCCCGTCCGGTCGCCTGCCGTTCGGCATGATGAAGGTCGTTTATCACCGACCGCCGAGCATCGCGAAAGCACACCGCGTCACCGACCGCCCGCGCGAACGCGAAGTTGTTCGTCCTCGCGCCGGCGTCCGCGATCTGCTGCCCCGCTGGTGATCGTGCAGGTGGATTCGGGTTCCACCGTCGGTACGAGCCACCAACGCCCGCACGCCGCTGAACAGCCTGGCGGGTTCGAACCTTGCACAACCCAGTTGCCGCGCAAGAGTCGCGTACGACGCATAGCGATGGTCCGCCCCAGGGCCCAGCGCATCGCGGAACGCCCGCGCTGCACGATATCCCACCGCCCACGGACGGTCATCCCGATGGTATCCGATCGCGTGTTCCATCTGATCGGCGACGTGCCCGAGCTCCGGCAGGCTCGACTGCTCCGCCGACCGCGCCTCCACCTGCCCCACGTGATCCGCGACCGCACACGACCGTGCCCGGCCCCTGACACCGGCCAGGAACTCGATCAGCGGCTCGTCCGAAAACAGCCTGTGGGCCTGCTCGATGTACCGCGCGTCGTCCTCCGGAATCGCGTACGGGTCCAATCCCAAGGCGCCTGACGCTTCGCAGAACGCCAGCTCGTCCGGATCGCTCCGAGACTCGACAGCCCGCGACCAACACACGGCGACTTCGCTGTTGCGAACCCCTTCCCCGGCAAGCCTGTCCACGACGTCCTCGATGAACCCGGACAGCGTCGCCTCCGCAGCGCCTCGCGGAACCGTCTCGTCTCCGGCGAACGGGAAGCGGAGATACGGGTTCTTGCTGTAGAAGCTCTTGCCGGTAACCTCGAACGTCGAGCCGTCGGCTCTGAAGCTCAGGTCGGGAAGGGCGAACCCGGTTCGATAGCGCTGTATGCGATGCTCCCGGTCGCGACCGCCGAACACGAGCCACCAGTCGGTCGCGAGACCTTCGGCAAGATGGACGGCCGGAACGATCAGAGCCTCGGTGTCTTCGTTGGACACGAAGTCGACGAAGCGGCAGGCGTTCTGATCCGCGCCTCAGCCAGCGTTGCCGGTCGTGGCGCTCATCCTCCGATGGATCCAGAGATCTGTCGTGTGGGGTCGCCATCATCCATTCGGGTCAACGATAGCACCCCACATCCACTGATCGAACACTTGAGACGCACCACACTATCACGCCCGGGAGCGTGATGCGCCCATACATCCGAAGACAATCACGGTCCGATGGCTGCATCGTATGATCGGAATCGACGTAGTTTATCGCCAGCGGCCGCCGAAAATGTCGGCCGGCAGCCATCAATCAAGTGAGCCTGTCCCACTGCAGCAGCCGGTCCACCGCGGCATCCGTGACCTCATCCCCGTCCATGAAGACGTTGGGGATGCCCCCGCCGTAGTAGCGGACGTTGTCTCTCCCGAATACGTCCCTTGCGGCATTGACCGTGTCCTGGCACCTTGGCAACTCCGACGGATCGAGCCACCGACGGGCGCCATCCGGTCCACCGATGACGCTGCACCGGACCTGTCCTCTCGATCCGTCCGCTCCGGCCCTGCGCCGACGGGCTGCGAAAAAAGCCCGATAGTCCACGTCATCAGGCGGCAGCGAATATCCCATGAACACCACGTGGTCCGCGCGCTGGACAAGTACCCGCAATTCGCGCTCGATCTCTGCCAAGAACGGCGGCGGCGCACCCTTGAAATTGCTCTGCATCCGGATCGGTGTATGGTGCGCGTACGTGAAGGTATCGCAATGTACACACTGGCGCGCATCCATTTCGCCCTTCTCCCATTCCTCAAGTTCCTTCGGTCGAGGATGGCAGCTTTCTTGTGTTACGAACGCCCTCAGTGGCGGCGGAGGAATCAGCGTATGCGAATCCAGTTCCCATGTGTCGGACTGATAGGACGACAGCTTTCCGCAACTTGGGCATTCTCTCCACCAGAGGCAGCCATGAGGAAGCAGGAACTTGCTCAGCCGGATGCGGTCACTGGCGCCATGGTGGCAATCGTTCAATCGCTGCGCCGCCGATTCGTTCATGGGAAATCGAGGGGTCTGCTCCGGGCTCTTGTCGCCTACGCGATACGCAGGCACGAAGTGTCCGTAGTCGTGGAACAATTGCAACCTGCGCGCGGGACATCCGATATGCGGCACGGTCGGACTGTGGTTCAGATCGCGATTGGCGAGCCATTGGCACCACAGAGCAACGGGATCGTAGTTCATGCTGACGAAACTCACGTCATCAAGGTAGAACTCTTTACTCATGTAAAACGAGCGGCGATCGCTGGTTGCTCCGTGGGCCAGTTCCAAGGCTCGCCGCTGCATGCGCCGTCCGAGCACGTCGGCAAAGCGGTAATGGTGATCCAGGTGTTTTCGGTTGGCTTCCCGGTGGTATTGCCAATCGACGTAGAACATCGCCAACAACAGCATCTTCAAGCAGTTGCGAGCGCCCGAGATCCGCTGTGGCGTCAAGAATTCGTCACCTTCGACCGGAAATCCGTGACCGGCGTGCTCATGCATGTCCAGTACGTTGAACAGATCGGCGATCTTGAATCGACTCTCTCCGTTCTCACCCGTTCCGGGGCAGGCAGAGACGACGGCACGCAGGGCATGCCAATCGTACAAGGTGCGCAACCTGACGATGCGGTCCCGGACATCGTCTTCACTGGCGTGAGGACTCAAGTTGCGGCGCATCGCGTCCACTTGAGATGAGTTGACCGACGCGATACCCGCACCTTGCTCCTCAGACGGGTCTCCCAGAATCGTCAGCAAGTCCTCGAACGCCGAGGTCCACGGCTCCACGGCAGCACATTCCAACGCTGTACGAACGCGCTTCCCGAGCGGACTGGACTTCGGGCCGCTCGCAGTGTCCGCGAGACGGACAATGAACCTGGACTGCGCGTCGGTCAACCGCATTCCGAGAGCGGCAGTCGCACCGGCGCCCCAGAAGATCACCGTCCGGTTGGATGGGGTCATCTGGCCGGAAAGGTGATTCCCACGAGTTCGGCGACGGAGCATCCGGGCTTCTTCTTCACCCTCACTGTAACCTTCGTATCGTTCTCAGCAGCCTGGAGCGCGACTTGCAATACGTCGCGCATCTTGCCGCAGCATTTCGGAATCTCGATCGGTACGGACTTCTCGATGACGATGCCGCAGCCTTCATTATTTCGAAGCGGCACTGCAAGTGCTTCTCGATCGGCGTCTTTGTTATCCGGCGCGGTAGTCGGCTGGCACACGCTAACGAAAACAGCATACGAGGTTCCCGAATACTTGAGAGAGTGATTCGACTCTGGAACGAAGAACAACCTGTTTCCTTCGCTTGATGCTCTATAGTGTATCGTGCCGATTGACTCGAACTTCGGTTCTTTGCTGTTGTCTGGCATTTTCACCTTCCTGAAAGCCTTGTTGCGGAGATCGCCGCACGCAGTGGAGCGCCTCTTTTGTCGAGTTGCTTGTGCGAGATGAGACCGTGAAGTGTCAGATTTCCCTCGGGCGTGACCTCAACGGCGTCCTATCCTACTACCACTTGGGCGATAGTGCAAGCGCGCGCCCGCAACCTCCGCAACCTCAGCAGGCCTGAACCGCCAGAGGAGCGAGCCCAATGTCTCTATCACTACGGGGCAAGCACCGGCGGCGCGAGCGATCAGGGAAGTGCTAGGCTACTCTCGGCGCAACCGCCGCCGGGTGGACTATGCGCCGCGGCACAGAGCGCGGGCTGCCGACCGGTTCCGGGATCGTGGAGGCGGTGTGCGAGACCCTGGCGACCGAGCGCATGAAGCGATCGGGGATGAGCTGGCAAGAGGCCGCCGGACAGGCGACTCTGACGTTACGTGGATGGGCGCAAACCGGCCGTTTTCCGGCGGCGTGGTCCTCGCTTTCGGCAACCTATCGAGGCGCGGTCTCGCTTCCTGATGAGATCGCGTCGGCCGACGGTCGTGCCGCCTGACTCGTCAACATGAGAGCTACGCCCTTTCGTAAGAACTGCGTCGATTCAATCCAACTCCCCGCTCGCCGTCTGACGACCTGTCCGTCGTCGATAATCCCGTCGCCTCCATAAACAACACCGTACACTCAACGAGTTCCCGCTGAAGCGAACGTGCACGGCTGGACGCTCTGACGTGAGCGTCGATCTGCTTTCTCACATCCTCGCCATGTTTCCTGATGGTGTCTGGCACTTCTCTATCCCGAAGACTGAGGTGCACCTTCATCAACAGTCCGCTGACCTTCTTCAGTCGCCTTAACTCGCAATCATGATAATCAGCATATCGGTCGAAAACACCAGCTACTTGGCGGTCCAGATTGATCCGCGCCTCCTCTCGCTCGATCATATCCATAAACTCATCGAAAGTGCCGCCCTCATTCTTGTACCACTCGCCCCGATGAGCACTATATAGGCTGATGCCAAAAAACGGAACGTTGTTGCTTCTTAGCGTCTCTGTAGCCGATTCCAATATGGAATCGCGCTCCGTTCCCCTATGCTCAGCCTTGTTCAGGACCACGTAGATTGGCACGTCATCTTGCCGCTCCGAACCGTCTCCGCCGCCCGGATCGCGGTCACCGCGGCTTTCCATGAACTGGCGCAGCAAGTCGATATCCTGATGTGACGGTCCGCCCTGTTCGCAATCGATCACCCAGATCAGGAACCTCGACGCGAGCACCTCACGCATGCCAACCGCCTCGTCGCGCTCTTCTTCGTTTCCACCGTGATCGCCGTTCGTATAACCCGGCGTGTCTACGAACGCCACGCGCTGCCATCTCTTCATTCCAGGTGTTCGAATCGACACCCGTCTTACGACCGCCTTCAAGCGAATGCCTTCGGTAAGGCCATCCACCCTCCCAAATCCGTGAGTCATATCGTACAATTGACGTCGTTCTATCTCCACGCTTCCCCCGTGGTGACCGAATACGCGAATGATGACCTCTTCACATCCGTATGATACGTAGGTCGGAACCGACGTCGTCGGCGTTATGCCCGTCGGCAACAGATTCTGATCTTCTATCAATCGGTTTAGCAAATGAGACTTGCCGCTGCTGAATCCCCCTCCAACCGCGCAGATGTTCTTTGCGGCCAAGTGGGGCGCCAATCTGATCTGCCTCATCCGCTTCAGAACGTGCGTCAATTCCTCGTATGCGTCCGCTTCTCCAGGGTAATTCACCGTACGAGCAAATTTTCGATAGTCGTGGTGAAGCTTTCTTTCGAACTCGCGAACGTGCTTCTCACTGGGGTGCTCCTCGGCACGCCCCGACGTGATCATTGCCGTCAGCTCAATGACTTGTCGAGTCTTCAGCACGTCGTTCCACAGCAGCTTTATCTCGCGCCACACCTCGGAACCGCTGCAATCCAATCCGCCGTCGCTGTTGCAGCCAAACAACTGTCTCAGGTGACTATAGGCATCCTCGGCCGTCAGCCGCCGACGATGACTCGCACTGCTCGCGGTCTTGGCCATGCGTCTTCTCCCGAACTTCAGGAACCATTGTGAGCAAACTGTTTCCGGTGTTTGCACAGATCTTGGATGGCGTCATCGTAGCGGTGTAGTTTGAACTCCCTATCCGCGATGTCACGTTCAAGATTTTCCAGGTACGTTGAGAGATCGCCGGTTGCTACGTTCAGCAAATCCTCCGACCCAGCGCTTTCGAGCGCGTGTTCCACGACGCTCATTGCGCCATCAAACCGCTTGTCGACCTCGTATTCTATTGCGTTCAGATACGCGAAAACTCGTGATTGCACGTCGCCGACGGCACCGCTCAGGTCAACGTTCGCATCGATCTTTTCAGAGCCATGCTTACGAATGTCGGCTTTCGCCCGTGCCGCAATCCTATCGATCGCCCGATCGATCGATCTTCCGACCGACCATCCGATCTCCGTCTCCTCATCTAGCGCGCCAGCAACCGCACTCTTCAACTCCTCTTTGGCCTTCGTTACAATTTCCGGGCCGAACAGGCTGTTTAGTTCATCGCGAATCGCAGAGTTGATCGTACTCGATACGTCATCGATAGCCCGTCGCAACGAAACCAGGTCCAAGACTACCTTTTCGTATGGGACAAGTTTGTCATGGTCGTCGCCAACTAGGCTTCGGAACAACCTTCCGAGCCCCAAGAAACCACTTGGTTTCTCTTCGCGTCTAGTTCTCTTCTCCACACGGACGAGCTCTGGAACCTCGTCTCTAGCGTCGCCGACTTCCTTATGACAATGACGTCGTCGCTCTCGTATTCGGCTTGCTTGGGCGACCACCAATTCGTTCCACGCCTTGGTGGCATGGTCGCCGATCCGCCCCATCGTTTTTCTTGCGGCTTCCTTCCTTCTGTGTATTTCATCGAGGCTGGTGGTATCAAGATCCGTCCTCTTCCCTCTCAGATCGTCACTCAATGCGTCGACCTGAACGCCGATCATTTTTCTTTTCGTTGGAATAAAATTTCTCATCGAGTCATGTAATATTTCGCTCTTGCGCCGGCGAATGTCGCTCAATATACGCCGTATGTCGGCTTCTCTTCCGAGCCACTGCACGAGATTCGTCTTGGTATCCTCGTTCAGAACGCCGTTCTCCTGGTCGTCGATCCAATCGGGATAAACCTCGCGCAGCGCTTTGAAAGCGTCGCGCTCGGCGTTCGTCCACTGCGGGAATGGTTTGGTACCGTGGATCGCACACATTGCCGATAGGAACAATACGTTGTCATCAACGATCGCGACGTGATTCGCGTCGCCGAGTGTCCGCCCCATCGCAGTTTGTGCGTGTTCCCTAAGTTCGTTCTCAACCGCTTCTACAGCCCTCGGAAGATTTCCTTGATGACTCGGTGCTTCGTCAATTACTGCACTATCGAATTTGCTGCCGATCAAAACGCATCGTCCGACGCCTCGGTCAGACAAGCTACGCTGGAAAAGCTCGATGTCGGTGTTGTCGAGGAACTGCCCCGCGTAACTGAGCAGCAGCACGGCATCGCACTTTTCCAGCAGCTTCCGCGTCGTCCGATCTCGGGAGACGATAGGATCGTTCAGTCCGGGCGTATCGATGGTGTCCAGATCCGGAAAGCCGCTGCCACAACGAATCGTGACACTCTTTACGAATGGGGTGAGATCCCCGTGCGCTCCCACGACGCTACGGAGGTGTTCGTTCAAGTCATCAATGGGTACGGTGAGAGTAGCAGGATGATCCGTGTCGTCAGGAACGCCGCAACCCAGGCTCTCGGCCATGGCCAGATGATCATGAAATGCTTTGAGGAACTTGCCGGGGGTTCGACCGGCCGCCAGCTCCTCTCGATACTTGGCGGCGTGCCTACGGATCTGCTGCCACTCCTCTGGACTGTAGTATTGGACATCGATCTTCGCGTGGTGATCGTCCACCTCCTGGCTCTGGACAATGTGGGTCAACGCCGCGGTCATAGGGGTAGCCGCCCGTGGAAGTACTTCTCGACCGTCGAAGAGCAGTAGATTGAGCAGGGTAGACTTCCCCGCCTTCATCTGACCCACGATGCCAAGACGTAGCAGCCGATCCTTTTCCAACAGCTTGTCGGACTCGGTTACTAGCTCGTGCTCAACTTCCCGTATCGGCGCGACGTCGAAATCATCCACGACGTCGTCATGCGCGTCGAGGATCTTTATCACAGCAGCCAGATCCGTCACGAGACGATCTCGTTCGGCTATCGCGGTATCTCTTGTGGTCACGTCTCTGTCACCGCTTGTTTCGCTTCAGTGAGTCGCAAGATCGCGTCGTGCAACTGCCCCTTGCGCTGCTCCACATCCTGCGTCTTCTGGTTCATCTCCGCGCGACTCTTCTCGATGTCAGCCTCGATCCGTTCGATACGCCCTCGCACTTCCTGCTGAACCGCGGCCATCGTCTCCTTGACGGCGGTTTGGAAATCGTCGGTCACGCGCTCACGTAATTCGGAAGCGACTCCCGACGCGATCATGCTGGACACTTGGGACTGGATCTGGTCGAGCTGCTCCTGCCTCCGCTCTTCTTCCCCTTGTTTGAAGATCCACTCTACAATCACCTCCAGCCATGGGGCCACGATGCTGGTGGCGGCGGCCAGGACCTCGGTGACCGCGGTGAAGGTAGTAGTGGCAGCGGAGACTCGTTCCTTCGCGTCATTGAACGCGCGAGCGCTGTCGCTGAATCGACGTGCGAACTCGATCGGGGTCATTTCCTCGTTGGTGACACTCTCGCCCGCGCGGAGGAATCGTTCGTGCTGCGCGGCCATCCCATCCAACTCGGTTTCATATCGATCGATGATCTCCTTTAGTGTCTCCTGTCTTTCCTTGTCTACCACCCGGTTCAAGGTCCGCCGTACCAAATCGTTGAGCTCATGTCGGAATGCCTGCTCGCCGCTGCTGTGCCATGTCTGGGCCAGTGAAGCGGCATGATCTCGGATGGACGCCCGTACCGCTCTTACGATACGCTCCACGGCTCTGTCGGAATAGAGGCTACGGATTCCCTGTGTGTCCTCGTGCAGCTTCGCTTCCAACGCTTGCTTGTTTCTTGCTAGACTTGCGAGTGTCCGTTCGCTTTCCGCGGTGGATACGTTCAACGCGCTGTAGCGGGTATGGAGACTTCCTATCTCATCGTCGAACAATCTCAGGATCCGTTCGCGCCAGAAGCCGCGCAGGGCGCGATCGAAGTCGATCTCCTCGATCACCCGACGGAACGCGTCGATGTCCCGCGCGTGAGCCGAAACAGGGAACACACCCACGGACGCTCCAAAATTCTCACGCACCTGCTTGTCGACGTGTTCGACGATGTTGAGAGCGGCAGCCTTGTTCTTGTCGTCGGCCTTGTTGATCAGTACTGCGAAGTCTACGTCTTGTTCGAGAAATTCGCGTAGCTGTTCAATCTCAGTACCACGCAAGGCTCCGTGCTTGATGTCCATCACGAGAACGAAATAGGTGCCCAACGGCAGATAGCGCTGGATCGCAGCATTGTGCGTGGGCAGACCGGAATCGAGTCCCGGCATGTCGACCAGTACCTTCCAGTCACTCCACTTCTGTTCGTCCCGAGGTGTGTGGACCATCGCCCTCGCATACTTGGCCTCAGACTCTCCGGTCGTGAGCGCTTGTTCCTCGACTCGCTGGAACTCTGCCAGATCGATTCGCCTCAGCAGTCGATCGCCCTGGTCATACAGTTCAATCCCTTCCGCATCGGCCGAGTCCACAAAGTGGATCTCGGTGGCCAAGGCGGTCTGCGGCTTGATGCGGGTCGGCAGGCCTTCGCCTTCGGGTCGTTGTAGCCATGCGTTCAGCAAAGAGGTCTTGCCGGCGTTGAACGATCCGACGATCGGAATCAGGACTCGAAACGTGTCAACGCTCGCGTGGTAGTCGTCGGCCCGTTCGACGAATCCGCTGTCGTCGTCGACCTCTCGGGCGACTTCTCGGAACTCGTCGAGGGCGTTCAGGTACACTTCTTGAACTTGAGTCGACATGATTGGTCTGTCCTCCTTATGGGCCGCGTGACAGTCGTCGAGTCACGCTTTACATACTCTGGACGCAACCGCCGTCCAATGGTGGTCTTCCAGAAAGTTCGACAACAGGTCGCGTCCTCGAACGTCGCCGTAATTTCGGGTCGTCGTGTTCCACCAGCGACTGCCGGGGTGCGGCGTGCTGGTGGACGGAATGCCGTGCTCGTGGGTGACACGTTCCGCGTGGCGGCCGGCGAAGCGTGACGTGATGATTACCAGTTCCGGGTGATGGCGCAGGATGAACCACGTGAGCACTTCCTCGGCCACGTCGAGGTCGCGTTGATGGACGTTGCCTTCCATGCTGCCGCCGGCGGCTGGGGCCGGGCGCAGGAAGTAGTTGCAGTACGCGATGTGGTTGAGGGGGAAGTCGTCCGGCGTCACGCCGCTCTCGGTCAGGATCCGCGCGATCTCGTCCTGGATCGCGCGGTAGATGCGGTGCGCACGGTACCAACGGCCGGTGATGTTGCCGATGGTCGAGGTCCAGCGGACCTCTTCTTCGGTCAGGTCGGCTTGGCTGCTCGCGTACCAGCGGTCGGGGTCGTGGTGGATGGTCGATTCGGGCGGCAGGTAGTGGCTCTCGCCGATGACCAGCAGGCGCTTGCGACGATCGTCCCGGTAGCGGCTGCCGATCCAGGGGCGCATGCAGGGGAACCGGCGCAGGTGATCCGGGAGGGCGATCGCGGTCACGATGCCGCTCCGTGGTGGGAGGCAAGGGTGGCGCCCATCTCGGCCAAGCGACGGCGCAGGGACGCGGGCTGTTCGACGGTAACGGCGGTCCCCCACGTGACCAGGTGCCAGCACAACTCCTGTACGCCGCCGGCAGTGAAGCGGACCGTCATCGAGCCGTCGTCGTTGCGGTCCATGGTCTGGTCGGGATGAAACACGAAATCTGCCACGTCATCAACGACGCATGGGGCGAAGCGCAGCACCACGGTCACCGGCTTCTCTTGGAAAGTCCCGAATGAACGGCTCGCGAAGCGCCGCAGGTCGAACGTCGGGTCGCGCGTGAACGATTCATCGGTGATGGATGCCGCGCCGATACGCGACAGGCGCCACAGCCGCATCTCGGCTTCTCGTTCGGCGCGCCCGACCAGGAAGGCGCGGTTGCCGTACAGCAGGCCGTAGGGCTCGACGCGGCGGCGGGTGCTCTCCCCTGCTCCACGCGCCGCGTAATCGAACGCCACGACCCGGCGGAGCTTGATGGCCTCACGCAGGGTCGCGAGCAGGCCTTCGTCCAGGCGAGGTCGCGGGCCGGGACGCATCGCCAGCCCCTCGGCCTCGGTCAGCGCCTGCACGTCGGGCTCGATGCCGCTCAGCGACTCGGCCTCCAGCAGGGCGCGGAGCTTGTCGTCGAGTCGGCGGAGCATCCCGGCGCGCTCCTCCAGGCCGGCGCGTTCCAGGGCTGTAGCGGCGGCGCCCAGCTCGGCCAGCTCCTCTGCGGAGAGCGAGACCGCGTGGCGGAGGATGGGCGCCCGCAGACGCCAGTGGCGTCTGGGCTCCCCCGTGTCCACCATTTCCAGCGGCCCGAATACGTCTTCCACGGCGTCACGCAGGCGCTCCGCGGTGCGCCGGCTGACCTCAAGCTCGCGCTGCATGTCGTCCAGCGTCAGGCCGCTCCAGCTCCCCTGCAGCCGTATCGCCAGCCGCACGATGTCCGCCGCCCGGTCGTAAGGCACCGTGTCCTCTCCTTCGTTCAGTCTACGCTCATCCGCGTCTGGCCATGCGGTCCTTGAACTCTCGGGCGATGGCTTCCGGCTCCGGCGCCTCGCCCTCGGAGGCGGTGAACAGCTTGGCGAGCACGGCGATGTACACCTCGCCCAGCGCGGTGGTGAGGCCGGCCGCGGTCCCCGCGGAGATGACGCCGCCGGCCACCGTGCCCACGCCGGGAACGAACTTCAGCAGATTGGAGACGACGGCGCGACCCAGGAAGGTGGCCCCCGCCGTGCCGGCCGTGGCCGAGATGAGGGTGCCGAGAAACGCCTTGGAGAGCTCGATCCCGAAGACGGCCGAAATCGCGGCGAGCATGCCGATCTGAATGGGGATCAGCAATGCGGCATCGGAGAACGGAATGGGGCTTGCTCCCGCGGCGGCAGCAGCCGCCGCGGCCCCCGCCACGACCTTGTGCGCGCGTTTCTTCTTGAGGTCGATGCTCGCCTTCTGGGCAGCCGCGAAGGCCCGCTGGACCGCTTCCGGGATCACCTCCGCTGTCGCGTCCGTGAGCTCCTGCAGCCCCATCGGCGGCGCCACGTGGCCGTCGTCGTAGCGCTCGCAGAGCGCCCGGACGCGCACCACGTTCTTCGCCTCGGGCAGGAGCCGCTGCACTTCGGTCCGGAATCCTTCGTCGGCACGCGCCTTCGTGACGACGCCCAGCACCGGCATGAAGGCCGCGAGCCGTTCGTGCAGCTCGATCTCGGCGTCCTCGACGCGCCTGCCGTCCTCGGATACGCACACCCACGCGACGTGGACGTGCTCGTTGACGTCCGGCTCGCGGGACTTGGCCTCCACGAGCTCCGCCAACTCGTCGATGATCTGCCGGTATTCCTTCAGCTCCAGCCCCCTGGTGTCGAATATCCCCAGCGGGATGCCCTTCTTCGTGTAGTAGCGAGTCTCCTTCGTGACCGGCTTGCCCTGCCCCGTCTGGGCGAGCCGCCCTTGAAAGACCTCGTTGATCAGCGTGCTCTTGCCGACACCCGTGCGGCCGGCGATGAGGACGTTGACCTTCCCCGTCTCCTGGGCGGTGTCGCGGATGGAGCGGCTGATCGTGCTCAGGATGTCCTCCGAGTCTTCGAAGCGGTCGAGTGAAGCGAGCGTGTCCTGCATGGCTGTGGTTTTCCTCCTGTCGTCGCGGATCGAAGGGACGCGACGCGTGCGGCCCGTCGTGGCGGTGCGGCCCATCTGATCACTGTCTGACCAGGATACGGGCCGGATACGTCAGATTCGGACGTACCCGTCAGAAAAGGAGGAAGACGCTCAGTATCGGCTCAGGAGCCCGCGTCCGGGTGGGAGATCGGGACCACCCGCCGCGGCCGGATGGCTCGCCCGGGCTCATGGTGAGGGATCCAACACGGTGTCGAGATCGCGCCGGAAGTCGTCCACGTCGACGCACGGAACCCGTTTCCATCGCGCCAGCAACCGGGCGCCGTCCGGGCCGCGCCTCCCGAGCGGCCGCAACTCCGCGACCGGCCGTCCCGAGCAGGTGATCGTGAGGCGCTCCCCCGTCATTACGCGGTCGATGACCTCTCGACCGTGGTTGCGAAGATCCCTGATGCTGGCGTGTGCCACGGCGCAATGTATCACGCGTGCACGCGTGATAATCCGCACGTTTCAGTCGAGGTCGAGCGCCTTCCTGACCGTCTGCGTGATCGACCTGATGTCGGTGAGGTCGACGGGCAGCACGACTTCCGGGCCCTTGGCGGCGAGCTTCTCCAGCGCGCCGATGTACTCCTCGGCGGTGCGCAGCACCAGGGCCTCCTGGCCGCCCTCGGTCCGGATCGCTGCGGCGATCTTGGTGAGGCCGGCCGCGGTGGCCGCGGCGATCGCCAGGATCTCCTGGGCTCGTCCTTCCGCCTCGTTGACCTGGCGCGCCTTCTCGCCCTCGGAGCGGTTGATCGCCTCCTCCATCACCCCGATGGAGTGGTTGATGCGCGCCTCCATCTCGCCGACGCTGCGCGCGATCACGGCCCGCTTCTGGCGATCGGCCTTGATCTGGTACTCCATCGACTCCTGCACGGTCGGGGGGAGCTGGATGTTCTGGATCTCGTAGCGGGTGACCTTCACCCCCCACGGGTCGGAGGCCTCATCCAGGACCTGCACGACGGCGCCGTTGATCTGGTCCCGCTCCTCGAACGTGCGGTCCAGCTCCAGCTTGCCGATGACCGAGCGCATGGTGGTCTGGGCGAGCTGGATGGTCGCGTATTCGTAGTTGAGGATGCCGTAGCTGGCGCGCCGCGGATCGATCACGCGGAAGTAGAGAACGCCGTCGACCGTGATCTTGACGTTGTCCTGGGTGAAGCAGGGCTGCGGCGGCACGTCGATCGCCTGCTCCTTGAGGCTGTGCCGGTAGCGGATCCGATCCACGTAGGGAAGCAGCACGTGGAAGCCTGCCTCCAGGGTGCGCCGGTACTTGCCGAGCCGCTCGACCACGAGGGCGCGGCGCGCCGGCACCACGCGCACGTGCGCGACCAGGCTCAGGAACACGAACGCGCCTACGCACAGCGCGACGATGGTCTGCGCGTCCATCAGCGCGTGCCTTCCGTCGCGGCCGGCGGTGCGGCGCCGGGTGCGCGCGGGCCGAGCACGGTCTGCAGGATCGAGCGCACCTGCGCGACGTCGATCGGCATGACCGCGACGTTCCCGGCCTCGATGATGCGGCCGAACTGCGCCACGTACTGCTCCGCGATGCGGAGCGCCACGGCGGTGTCGCCGCCGCGCTGGCGGATCGCCTGCGCCACCTCGCGGATGCTGTCGGCGGTCGCCGTCGCCGTGGCCTCGATGGCGCTGGCGCGACCTGCCGCCTCGTTGATGCGACGCTGGCGCTCGCCCTTCGAGAGGTTGATGGCCTCCTCGCGCTCGCCCTTGGAGACGTTGATGCGGGCGGCCTTCTCGCCCTCGCTCTTGAGGATCTCCGCCCGCTTCTCCCGCTCGGCCCGCATCTGCTGCTCCATGGCCTGCAGCACCGAATCGGGCGGCGAGATGTCGCGCACCTCGTAGCGCGTCACCTTGATCCCCCACGGATCGGAGGCCTCATCCACCGCGCGCACGATCGCGTCGTTGATGTCGTCGCGCTCCGAGAAGCTCCGGTCCAGCTCGATGCGGCCCATCTCCGAGCGCATGGTCGTCTGCGCGAGCTGCGTCGAGGCGTAGCGGTAGTTGTCGATGCCGTAGCTGGCCTTCGCGGGATCGACCACCCGCAGGTACAGGATGCCGTCGACGTTGAGCTGGACGTTGTCGGCGGTCACGCAGGTCTGCGGCTGCACGTGCATCGCCTCTTCCTTGAGCGACTGCGTGTAGGCGACCCGCTCGACGAAGGGGATCAGCAGATGGAACCCCGGGCCGAGGGTCCGGTCGTACTTGCCGAGCCGCTCGACGATGAATGCCCGCTGCTCCGGGACGATGCGCACGGTATTCCGAACCAGCAGCGCGGCGACCGCCGCGACGGCGACCGACAGGATGATCTCTACCATGTCACTCCGGCTCCTCGTCCCGCCGATCCGGGTCGGTCAGGCGGGCGACCTCCTCCATGACGGATCCGGTCACCTCCAGGGTCAGGCTGTCGTTGCGCACGATGTCGACCATGTCGCCGACCGCGAAGGCGTCGCCGTGGCTGATCGCCTTCCAGGTGGTGCCGTGGATGCGCACGCGGCCCGGCCGGCCGGGCACGATCGGTTCGATCACCTCCGCGGACTGTCCCAGGAGCTCCTCGGCGCTGCCGCGGTTCCTGAGCCCGGAGAAGATCGGTTGCAGGTAGCGCCGGAGCAGGACCAGCGACAGCCCGGAAGAGCCCGCCCAGACCAGGATCTGCGCTCCGAGATCGGTCCGCAGCCCGGGGAGCACCGCCGTCAACAGCGCGGTCAGCAACGCGCCGGCACCGAAGAAGAACACGACGAAGCCGGGGAGCAGGAACTCGATGCCGATCAGTACGACGCCGGCGATAGCCCAGATCGATGCTACATGGTCCATGGCAGCACCCCGGTGCTACTCTGAGCCGCGACCGGGCATCGGTCAAGGTGTGCCGAGTGAGAACGCGGGGTTTGCGAGCCGGCGCGCCCGCGCTACATTGACCGAAGGGGGTCACCGATGGCGTTGAGCGAAGAGCGGCAGCAGGTGCTGCGCATGGTGGAGCAAGGCACGATCACCGCGGACGAAGGCTCACGGCTGATCATGGCGCTCAGCGGCGAGGAAGAGGCAGAGCAGGAGGCGCCCGAGGAGCGGCCGGAGGCGCCCGCGGAGACCGCCGCCACCGGTGATGACGTGCAGGTGCGCATCGCGCTCGCCAGCGCGGACGGCCACGTGGTCACGCTGGTCCTGCCGCTGCAGCTCGCCCGCTTCGCGCTTCCGCTGCTCGACCTTCCGCATGCGGCGGTGCTGGGCGAGCACGGCGTCGACATCAACCGCATTCGGGAGGCGCTGCGATCGGGCGAGCCGTGCGACGTCCTGGACTATCAGGACGAGGAGTCCGGACACCGGGTCCAGATCGTCATCGCCTGATCCGGCTTCAGCCGATCACCCGCAGCGCGGTGGGCGCGGCGCTGAGCGTGCGCGCGCCGGCCTCCGTCACCAGCACCAGATCCTCGACCCGAACTCCGCCCCAGCCCGGCCCATAGGCACCGGGCTCGATCGTCACCACGTCACCGGCGGCGAGTTGGGTGCCGGCATCGACGCGCAGGCTCGGTGCTTCGTGGATGTCAAGCCCGACGCCGTGGCCGACGCCGTGCCGCCACCAGTCATCGATGCCCGCGGCGGCGAACTCCTCCTTCGCGGCGTCGTTGAGGTCGTCGCTGAGGGCCCCCGGGCGGACCAGTGCGAGCGCCCGATCGTGCGCCCGCAGCACCGCGGCGTGCACGCGGCGCTGCTCGGCATCGGGTCCGCCGACCGCCCAGGCGCGGGTGAGATCGCTGTGATAGCCGCCCACCGTGGCGCCGCAGTCGATGCACACCAGGTCGCCGGCGGCCAGCCGCCGGTCGGTCGGCATCGCGTGGGGGAGCGCGCTGCGCGGGCCGGCGGCGACGATGGTGGGGAACGCCGGCTCCTCCGAGCCACGGCGCCGCATCTGCAGGTCGAGCTCCAGCGCGACGTCGCGCTCGGTCGTCCCGGCGCGCGCCAGCGCGGCGGTCGCCTCCAGCGCGGCGTCGACGATGCGGGCGGCGGACTCGATGGACGCGATCTCGTCCGGTTCCTTGCACCGGCGCCGCTTCTCCACCAGATCGTCGACCGGCAGAAAGCGAGCGCTGCCGGCATCCCGCAGCTTGTCCAGCATCCCTGCAGTGACGCCATCCGGCTCGTATCCGACCCGGGAGAAGCCCCGCGAGCGACAGGATTCGCCGATCATCTCGGCAAGGCTGCCCCCGGAGGGGAGTATCTCCGCCTCCCAGTCCGGGCACTCGGCGGCCGCCTGCTCATGGTAGCGGCCGTCGGTGAAGAGCACGCGCTGGCCGCGGGCGATCAGGAGTGCGGCCGAGCTGCCGGTAAAGCCGCTCAGATAGCGGACATTCGCCCGCGGCAGCCTCTCGCCGTGCAGACAGAGCAGCGCGTCGACGCCGGCATCGTCCAGAGCCTCGGCGACCGCGTCGGCGCGTCCGTGCACCTCAGCCGCCGCGCAGGTCGGCGATCAGCGAGCGGATGACCGAGAATTGGTCGCGGTTGGGCGGCCGCCTCTCCGGGTGGAACTTCCGGCCGTTGATGTACAGCGTGGGCGTCGCCTGGAGGCCCGCTCTATCCCCTTCGGCAAGGTCGGCGTCGATCTTGGACCGCACCTTGCGGTCGTCCAATGCGGTGCGAACGAGCTCGGGATCGCTCAGCCCCACCGTCCGGGCAAATTCGACGAGGCGATTCGGTCCGTACCGCTGGAAGTTCGCGAACAGCGTTTCGCTGTACTCCCAGAACTTTCCTTCCAGGTGCGCGATATAGGCGGCCGCCGCGGCTGCACAGGAGGTGGAGCGCCGGTCCGGCGGAAAGGACCGGTTGCAGGTGCCGTCGAGCGGGAAGAACTTGTACACCAGCCGCACGTCGTCGGCCGCGCGTGCGATCTCGATGATCCTGGGGTCGAATTCGTGACAGTGCGGACAGTTGTAGTCGGCGAAGACCACCAGGGTGATCGGCGCGTCGGGATCGCCGAGCTGCGGGCTGTCGGACAACTCGAACTCGTGGCGCTCGAAGCTCAGGTAGCGGTCGGCCAGCCGGTGCGACTCGCGCGCCTCCAGGATCTGCCGTTCCAGAAGCTGCCGGTCGGCACCGGTGGACAGGCCGTAGGTCGCGACGGCCGCCGCGCCGGCACCGACGCCGACGGCCAGCGCACCGACGCCCAGCGCCGGGCCCCCGATCGAGCGCAGCGCGTGCTTCAGGCGCACGGCGCCGCCGGTCAGGCCGAATACCAGCGTGCCTGCCAGCGCCAGATTCACGATCTGCAGCGCCGTGCAGTACACGCAGAGGGCCTTGATGACGAAGAGGGAGATCACCGCCAGCACGACCGACACCGCCGTCGCAGCCAGCGCCAGCACCGCGGAGCCGCCCACCAGTCCTTCGCGGACCCGGGCGCGGCCGAAGTGCGCGACCGCCAGCGCCGCCAGCACCGCGACGTGCATGCCCAGCCCGAAGGCGGAAATCGGTACCGGGCCCACGGCAGCGAACGCCGACTGGCTGATCCGGTCACAGTCCACGTAGGCGTTGATGGCGCATCCGGACGCCTCACCCATGACGGTGTGATGGAAGAAGTTGCGGGTCAGGATGAAACCGAGCACGATGCCGCCCACCGCCAAGGCGATGGCGATATACGGGATGGCGCTGTTGCGGAACAGCTCGGCCGGCGCTGCCGGCTGCTGCGCGACCCTGGCTGCGGCCGACGGGGCGTTCTTTGCCACGTTCTACTCCTCGATTGCGGTCGCTCGAAGCCTGCCCATCCGGACGGACCTCGGGCGAGGGGACTGTCGTCTCACCTGCAAATATATCGTCCGCTCGGACAGACGGCACAACCCCCGTCCGACGGTCCCCCGTTCGTGCGTGACTTGAGAGTCCGTGGCATGGACACAAATACGGAAATACCGTATTTATGGATCATGAAGACCACCATCGACGTTCGCGACGACGTGCTGCGTCGAGCCAAGGCCAGGGCCGCGCTACGGGGGGAGCCCCTTAGTCGCTTCATCGAAGTCTCGCTGGAGCGTGTCCTGAGAGAGGAAGAGCCGGACTCGTCATCATGGGCGGATTGGGCACTGAGCCTTCCGGCCGTCTCACGAGAGGCCATCGTGGAGCTGAACGAAGCGCTGCACGGTCCCGACTTCCGGCCGATCGATCCCGAGATGTGGCGGTGATCCTGGACACGAATGCGCTGTCCTCGCTTGCGGAGAAGGACGCGCGATTGGTCGCCACGCTCCGAAACGCGCGGCGAGTGGTCGTGACCATGATCAGCCTGGGAGAGTTCACCTACGGCATCAGGCAATCACGGTCGGCGACGGAGCTCGAAGCCTGGCTGAAGCGGTTCCTCATGCGAGCTGAGGTCGTGACGCTCGATATGCGGACGATCGATCACTACGCTGCAGTGCGCACGGAGTTACGCAAGGCCGGCACGCCGATCCCCGCCAACGATTGCTGGATTGCCGCGCTGGCCCGGCAACATCGCCTGCCGCTTGTGAGCCGGGACGAGCACTTCGATTCCGTCGACCAGGTCCGCCGTATCGACTGGTAGTCAAGGATGACCCGCGTGGCCGTCCGCCTCACGCCACGGGCACGGCGAGACGCGATCGGCGGCTTCGACGACCGGGGCCGGCTGCTGGTCCGCGTGACGGCCGCGCCGGTGGACGGAGCGGCCAACGCGGCGTGCGTGCGCCTGCTGGCGAAGGCGCTCGGCATCGCCCCGAGCCGGGTGACCCTGGTCGGCGGCCGGCGTGCCCGCGACAAGGTGCTGGAGGTGCCGGTGGAGCTGGCGGCCGTGCAGCGGCTCGGGTCGCGGTCCGGGGCGGACAGCGGGAGCTGAGCCGGGAAAGTCCCTGGGCGGCACCACCGGGTGAAAGAACCGGCGGCGCTCTTCCAACGCACGGGGGCGCGTGTCAGGATCGCCCCATGGCTGAGCATGGCGTCACCGCGCTCCCCAGGCCTGCCGAGCGCCGCCAGCCGGAGTCGTTGGCGTTTCCCGGCTGCCGGCCGGTGCGCATCCCGCGGGAGGCGATCGCCGATTACGAGGGCCGCATCGAGTACTGGGACGCCGCCACCGAGACCGCGATGGTGTGCGAGCCGGTCAGCACCTACCACGAACGCCCGGGGCAGCGCCTGGCAGGGCTGCTGACCCTGATCGCCCAGACGCGGGGCTCGCCGATCGAGACCTTCGGTGCCGCTGACCTGTTGCTGCGCGATGAGCACGGCGCCTACTTCCGCATCCTGGAGGCCGACCAGACCGTGTATCTGCACCCGCGCGCGACACGGCCTGAGGGGCCGGCGATCGAGGTGGGCAGCGACGCGCTGCCCGACGTGGTGCTGGAGGTGGACAACACCACCGACGTCCGCCGCGGCAAGCTCGCTCTGTACGAGTCGTGGGGCTTTCCGGAAGTCTGGGTGGAGGTGCCCGACACACCGTCGCCGAGCCGTCCGGCAGGGCTGCGAGCGGGCTTGACGATTCACGTGCTGGGCGACCGGGGTTTTCGCACGCAGCCGGGCAGCCGGACGTTTCCGGGCTGGACGGCGCAGGAGATCCACCGTGCGCTGAACGAGGCCGAGTCGTCGGACGCCACCATGGCGGCGTTGCGCCGGGTAGGTCGATCGCTGGGTGCGGCGGAGGGCACGGGGCCGGACGACGATCCGTTGCTGCGCGCCGAGCGCACCGAGGGCCACGCCGAGGGCCGCGTCGAAGGTCGGCGGGAGACGGAGAGCGAGGCGGTGTTGCAGATATTCAGAACACGAGGCCTGACGGTGTCGGAAACGCTGGCCCGGCGCATGGCCGAGCTTGCGGGCGTGTCCACCGCGGCGCTGGTGCAGGCGGCGCTGGAGTGCCGGGACGAGGCGGACTTTCTGAGGCTCGCTCGCGAGCGGGGACGCCGTTAGGAATCAGCCCCTGGGCAGCACCACCCGGTGGAAGAACTGTCGGCGCTCCGCCGACAGCGCGGCGTAGAAGCTCGGCGGATAGGAGGTGGGCTCCGGGCTCGCCGCCATCCACGGATGCTCGTAGGCGTAATAGAGGATGATCCGCTCGCCGTCGGCGCGTCGCGCCGGGCCGCGCGTATGCCAGAGGGCGTTGTGGAACATCACGCAGGATCCCTGCGGGCAGCAGAGCTGCACCGCCCCCGGCAGCGACTCGAACCCCTGCAGATCCCGCTCGTCCGGGGCCACCCGCGCGCGGTGCGATCCCGGCACCACGGTCAGGTTGCCCTGATCCGGGGTGCTCATGTCTGAAAGGAAGTAGGCCATCTTGAGCTGCATTAGCGGGATGTACGGGCCGAGCCCGCGGTAGCCGTTGTCGGCGCCGTCGATGTGCCAGCCGGCGCTGTGGCCGCTGGCGCCGTGCTCCCAGAACGCGTCGGACGCGTGGAAGTGCGGCTTCTCGTTGAGCAGTCCGGTGACGTAGGGCATCACCGCCGGCAGGTCCATCATGTCCAGGAACAGGCCGTCCTCGGCCAGCAGGTAGAAGATGCGCGTGCCGTTGTCGAGATGCTGGTTGACGCGGAACACCTCCTTGCCGGCCCGCGCCAGCTCGCGGCGGCGTTCCACGGCCGCCAGCAGGGCGCTGCGCAGCCGGCCGACGTGATCGGGGTCCAGCACGCCTTCCAGCAGCAGGTAGCCGTTGGTGTCGAAGAAGAACCGTTCGGAGGCGGTCGGTCGCTCAGTCATCGGTGTAGCCCATCCTACCGCAGGCGGTCAGCCGGGCGGTGACGAGCGCTGCACCGCGCTCCGCGAGTCGGTGTGGCGGAAGCCACGCACCATGAGCCCGCGCTGGTCGTCCGCGCGCGTCGCCTCGGCCGCCTCTTTCTCCGCCTCCGCGCGCACCTCCGTGCGGGTGGCGCGGACGATCGTGTAGTCGCCGGGGTCGCGGTAGCGGATGATGAACACGGGACGCGGCTCATCGCCGTAGTTGGGCTTGGAGCCGTGCACGGTCTTGACGTTGAAGAAGATCGAATCGCCGGCCGACCCCTCGATCGGGACCGCCTTCTCCCAGGGCCACTCACGCTCGTCCAGTCCCAGGTGGGAGAAGGTGTCGACGTGCGCGAGCTGTCCCAGGCGATGGCTGCCCGGCACCACGTGCAGGGCGCCGTTGCGCAGATCGGTGTCGATCGTGTAGCTGAGGATGGCCACCGGTCCGCCGTAGCGGTGCTCGAAGTAGGCGGAGTCCTGATGGAGGTGCTTCGGGTGCCCGCCGACCGGCTCCTTGACCAGCGCCTGCCCCTGCCCGAACAGCTCGATGTCAGGGCCGACGATCGCCTCCGCGATGTCGACGGCGGTGGGGTCGAGCGCGGCGGCCAGGAACGCGGCGCTGGTGGTGTAGTCGATGCCGACCACCATGATCTGCTTGTCGCGGTCGTAGTGATCGGGGGCCGGCAGGAACAGGCTGCCGTTCGGCACCACCCATCCCTCGGGCACCTGCCACGCCCGGTCCAGGTCGGCGATCGCGTCGTCGACCGTGGCCATGATGTCGCGGTACATGGCGTCCGCGTGCCCGCGCATCAGGCCGCGCACCACCAGGCAGCCGTGCTCCTCGAAGATGGCGGCGGCCCGTTGCAGGTCGAGGTCGGCGACCGACACCTCCAGGTCCGCGACCGCGATGGTCGAAGCCGCCTGCGTCATGGGTGCTGCTCCACCGGCCGGGCGCCGGCCGCGCCGAAGCGCTGCGCCGCGCGCACCCGCGCCTTGGCGGCCTCCGCCTCCCGATCACGCGGCGGCGCCGTGGTCACCAGCTCGTCGAGCAGCCGCCGCGTGGCGAGCGCGACCTCGTCGACCGCGCGTTGGAAGGCGCGGGCGTTGGCCCGGGACGGTTTGGTGGTGCCGCTGATCTTGCGCACGTACTGCAGCGCCGCCGCGTGCATCTCCTCGGCGCCGGCCGGCGGGGCGAAGTTGTGGAGCGGGCGAATGCTGCGACACATGGCGTCAGTGTAACGCGGCGGCGCGTTGCAGCGCGTGCCGGGCGCGGCGCACCATCGCCCCATGACGAACGGTGAGATCGGCAGCCGGTACGAGCGGGACGGCTACGTCGTGATCCCGGAGGTGATCGACCGGGAGCTGGTGGCGGAGGTGCAGGGCCACGTGGAGTGGCTGGAGCGCAGGCACCCCGATCTGCGGCCGGAGCAGTTCCACCACCACCTGATCGTGGACGACCCTTTCTGGATCCGCCTGTGCACCGATCCGCGGCTGATCGACGTGATCGAGCCGTTCCTGGGACCGGACATCGCCCTGTTCGGCGCCCACTACATCAGCAAGCCGCCGCGCAGCGGGCAGCCGGTGCTCTGGCACCAGGACGGCAACTACTGGCCGCTGGAGCCGATGGAGGTGATCACCATCTGGCTGGCCGGAGACGACTCCACGCCCGAGAACGGCTGCATGCGCGTGATTCCGGGCTCGCACCGGACCAGACGGCTGCACGAGCACCGGCGTACCGAGGATGCGCCGAACGTCCTGAGCTCGACGCTGGACCAGGACGTGGACGAAGCGGCCGCGGTGGACGTGGTCGTGCCGGCCGGCGGCGTCTCCCTGCACGATCCGTACATCATCCACGGCTCGGAAGCCAACCGTTCGGAGCTTCGCCGCATCGGCCTGACCCTGCGCTACATCCCCACCACCACGCGCATCCTCCGGGAGGACCATCCGGCGTACCTGTGCCGCGGCAGCGCCGTCGACGGGATCAACACCTACCCGCCCTGGCCCCGCTTCCGTCCCGCCGACCACTACTCGTTCCGGGGCTGCGACCAGCCCCCGTGGGCGTAACCGAGGAGAACGCAGAGTGGCACGCTGGATCGGTCCCAGCCCCGAGTACGACTACGTCAACGACATCCTGGCCGCCGCCGACGTATGGCGGGAACGGTGCTTCATGGCGGACCGCTCGGTGTTCGGAGACGAGGCTCTCTGGACGCTGGAGAACGTCCAGGAGCTCGCCGCAGCATGCGCGCAGGGTGAGTCGCATTCAGAAGAAGATCTCAAGGAGCATCTGGAAGGCAAGCGGCCGGAGATCATTCGTCTCGCGGCCGAGGCGGTCTGGCTGACCGATTTGTATCCTGAGACGATAGAAGAAGACGCACCGATTTGGAAACGCAATCGTTTCCACGAACTCTGGAAATTGTCTAACGCCCGTGTACCGGAGAGCGAGCATCTGAGTGACGCAGCCCTACGCGGCATTGGCTCTGTCCATAGCAGGCATTGGTGGCTCCACCTCCCGTTACGGTTTCTCCTGCAGACGACTCAACAGTGGAAGGCGGAGCCGCTGCGAGCTGAGCTGGGGAACGATCCATGGCGTTTCATCTGCTGGCTGGACGATAAGATGACGGAGGATCCGGATCGCCCGATGCGCCATGCGCTCCTCTACTTGCTGTATCCGGACTCCTTGGAACGCATCAGACCGTCGGACAAGGATAAGATCGTCAAGGCACTTGGGCATCAACTGTCAAGAAATTTCGAGAAACGTGACCAAGCGATCTATGAGATTCGCAAGATGCTCGAACCCGAGCACAGGAACTTCGATTTCTACGACGATAATATTCTGCCGCTTTGGCGTGCCGCTGGGCCAATTGACAATATACCGACGGACGAGAGTTCGGCGACGGACCTGAACGTAATCCTTTACGGGCCGCCCGGCACCGGAAAGACCTATGCCACCGCCAACCGCTGCGTGGTGATCTGCGATGGACCTAATGAATCAACGGATGAGCAAATCCGCCGCCGCTACCAACAGCTTGTCGATGCCAAACGAGTCGAATTTATCACATTCCACGAGTCCTACGGGTACGAAGAGTTCGTCGAGGGCCTGCGGCCCCAGACCGGTAGCGACGCTGGCTTCCGTCTCGAGCCGACCAAAGGAGTGCTCAAACGCGTCGCCGAACGCGCCCGAGCGAGCGAAGAGCCCCACGTGCTGATCATCGATGAGATCAACCGTGCCAACGTCTCCAAGGTGATGGGTGAGCTCATCACGCTCCTGGAGGAAGACAAACGCGCAGGCGCCCCGAACGAAGTCTCAGTTACGCTGCCCCATTCTCCCGAGCCTTTCACCCTGCCGGCGAACCTCCACATCCTCGGCACCATGAACACCGCCGACCGCTCCATCGCGCTCCTCGATACGGCTCTGCGCCGTCGCTTCCAATTCGAGGAGCTGTCACCCGACCCCGATCTGTTGGAGGACGCAGGTGAGGCCACCGGCGTCGACCTGCCGGGCGTGCCCGGCGCCATGAACGAGCGCCTGGAGTGGCTCCTCGATCGCGACCACCTGATCGGCCACGCCTGGTTCATGACCGCGCGCACCAAGGCAGACGTGGACGACGCCATGCGCCGCAAGATCATCCCGCTCCTGGCGGAGTATTTCTACGAGGATTGGGCGAAGGTACGGGCTGTACTGGGTGGCGGCGACGACTTCGTAGAGCGGCATCCGCTGAGTCCGCCCCCGGGTCTCGACGACGACGGTACGGACGAGGAGCGCCACCGCTGGACCGTCCGTGACAACTTCTCGGAGGGAGCGTACGACCGTCTGATCGGGCGGCAAGCCTCCGAGCCGGAGTGACGCAGACGCCCATCCGGCCCCTCCGCGAGTGGGAGGAGTTGCGCGTCGGCGGCGACGGTTTGGCGGAGCGCGACGCCACGCGGATGCACCGCGTCGCGGAACATGCTGCTCGACGCCTTCGGCTGCCGGAGAACGCGATCCTGACTCCTACCGCCACCGGGCTCAGGGCCGGCCAGGTTGTGGGCGTTCTGGCAACGCCCGGCCCTACCCTGGAAATCCTGCCCAAGATCGACGGTGACGACGGCGCCGTGCGGGCGGCGCTGGTGCGCATGCTCGCCGTGGCGTTGGACCTGCGTGTCGCCGCTGGCGAGATCACGCCGCTTCAGACGCAGCAGCACAATCTGCTGGAACTGCTCATCCGACTGTTCGCCGCCCGACTGCTCGCCGCCGTGCGGCGGGGCCTGCCGCGGCACTATCGGGCACGGACGGAGGACCTGAAGCTGTTGCGCGGGCGGCTCGACGTCACCCGTCAACTCACTCAGCTTGCGGTCCGATCCGATGCTCTCGCCTGCCGCTTCGACGAGCTGTCGGTGGACACACCCTTGAACCGCGTCCTCAAGGCAGCGGTGTCAATGTTGAAATCGTTCACCCGCTCCTCATCCACCGCTCGGTGCCTGGCCGAACTCGCTGCTCGGTTCGAGTTCGTGAACGACCCGCCTTTCCCATTGCGCGAGCCGGTTCGCCTCGACCGGAGCAACACCGCGTTTCACGAACTGCATCGTCTTGCCCGGATGTTCCTTGCGGGGGACTGGCAGAGCACCGCCAGCGGAACGGCGTCGGGCTTCGCGCTGGTGTTCGCCATGAACGACCTCTTCGAGGCATTCATCGGACGGAGCGTGCGGCGCGCCGTCGCACCGTGGCAGGTTCACCTCCAGCACCCGAGGCACTACGCGATCGAAGCGCCGGACGGGCCGTTGTTCCGGCTCAAGCCGGACATCGTGGTCGAGACACCGGACGGCCCGATCGTGCTCGACACCAAATGGAAGCGATTGGATCCTGGCGAGCAAACGCTGAACATCGACTCGCCCGACATCTATCAGATGCACGCCTACGCGCATGCCTACGACGCCGCACGACTTATTCTGGTGTATCCGTGGCGCCAGGAAGTCTTCGCTCGGCCGGGAATTGCGCGTCACTGGAGGATCTACGGAACCCGACGCATCCTGGACGTTGCGACCGTCGACGTCGGCCGCCCCGAAGGAGTCGTCGAGTCGCTGCGACCGATCGTCGGTGGCACGCGGTCCGATCGTCGTCCAGCCGAAGCGCTGTCGGCAGCGGCCGTTCCGCTTTCTTGAGCGCGGCCGTCACAATCCTCAGGCGTGAGTCGACCCTACCCACTCACCATGTTCAAGCCGATCGGCCACGACTCTGAGGGCCAGCGCCTGAACCTTGATCATGGCGTCCTCGGGCGAGTCCCCGTAGGTCATGACGCCGAGCAATTCGAGGACCTCGGCGATCCAGCGTTGGTCCTGCTCCTGCTCGACTTCGATGGTGAACCTCGCGGTATTCACGGCAGGAACCATTCTACCGGTCACTCTGTGACCGAGCCATCATCGTGGTGTCAGGACGGCTGAGCACCGGGAAATCGCCGTCCCAGGTGACCTCGGCGACGTACATGCCGGCCAGGTTGCGGCGCTCGTCGTCCACGTCGCCGTGGTGACTGATGCCGCGCAGGCGGTCCTTGCGGCGCAGGTCTTCCTTGCGCGTGCTCGACAGCCACCAGCGGCCGGCCAAGCGGAACACCTCCGCGGCGACGAACGGCCCGACCAGATAGATGCCGTTGGTGCCGGGGAACCGGTCCGGCCGGTCGCTGATCGTGTGCCAGGTGCCGGGGCCGTTGCAGAAGAACAGGTGGAAGACGCCGTCGCGTTCCAGCACGCACGGCGACTCGCAGCCGCCGGTGCCGCGCAGGCCGGCGGGGAACAGGAATACCGGCTCGGGCGCCAGCTCGAAGTGGTCCCAGTCGGTGGTCGTGGCCAGGGCGATCGCGGAGTAGCCGATCCTGGCGGTGACGATGTAGTAGATGTAGTAGGTGTCGCCGATGCGCAGGATGTGGCTGTCCTTGCAGGCGCCGTACGGCTCGGCCCACTCCGGCGGCGGCAGCACCGGATTGCGCTCGTGGTACCGCCAGTGGAGCAGGTCGGTGGAGAACGCCACGCCGCAGCGCGTTCCTGCCATGCCGACACCGGTGGTAACGCACGCGAAGCCGTCCGCGTACGGGTGGATGTTCACCGGCACGCCGGTCGCGACGCAGTCCCACTCCCCCTGCGGCGTGCTCAGGATCAGGCCGCGGTACTCCAGGTCGAACAGGCCGGCGCCCACGGCGTAGCCGGTGTATTCGTAGCCGAGCTTGCGGATGCGCGGATCGGCCTTCTCCAGGTCTTCCGGCGAGCCGACGATATGGAAGTTCCACAGCCTGCCGTCGTGCTCGACGAACGTGTTGTCGATGAACATCAGGCCGGGACCGGGGCGGTAGGCAAGCTCCATCACCTCATCGAAGAGGAACGGCTCGCGGCCGTTGGCCTGCCGCTTCAGGCGAGCGAGCCGGCCCGCCAGGCTGCGCTCGTCCGTGGGCGGGGCCGGCGGAAACCGTGCGGCGATGCGGTCGCGCTGCTCCCGCGACGGGATCGGCGGCCGCCCCTCGAGCGGAAACAGGCCGGTATGTTCGCGTTCGGTGTCATCCATCGCAGCCTCAGCGTAGACCACCCGCGCCCCGCCGGCGACCACGCGGGATGCCCGCAAGGCGGGCGACGCCGCGAATGCACGGCCGGCACGCGTTAGGATCGCTCCATGGCTGAGCGCAGCGCCGCCACGGTGACGAAACCGGGCGAGCACCGCGCGCCGGAGTCGTTGGAGTTTCCCGGCTGTCGGCCGGTGCGCATTCCGCGAACGGAGATCGCCGATTACGACGGCCGGATCGAGTACTGGGACGCCGCTACGGAAATCGCCATGGTGTGCGAGCCGATCAGCACCTACCACGAGCACCCGTCGCAGCGCTTGGCAGGGCTGCTCAAGACGATCGCCCACTTGCGAGGCTCGCCGATCGAGACCTTCGGTGCCGCGGACCTCCTGGTGCGCGACGTCCACGGCGACCACCTCCGCATCCTGGAGGCAGACCAGACGGTGTATCTGCACCCGCGCGCGACCCGTCCCTGGGGTCCTGCGATCGAGGTAGGCAGCGACGCGCTGCCGGACGTGGTGCTGGAGGTGGACAACACCACCGACGTACGCCGCGGCAAGTTCGCCATCTACGAGTCGTGGGGCTTTCCCGAGCTCTGGGTGGAGGTGCCCGACACGCCGTCGCCGAGCCGGCCGGCAGGGCTGCGTCCCGGCTTGACGATTCACGTGTTGGGTGACCGGATCTTTCATACCGAGCCGAGCAGCCGGGCGTTTCCGGGCTGGACGGCCCAGGAGATCCACCGGGCGCTGAACGAGGCCGAGCTGTCGGACGCCACCATGCGGGCGTTGCGCCGGGTGGCACGGTCGCTGGGCGCGGCGGAGGGCACGGGGCCGGATGACGACCCCTTGCTGCGCGCAGAGCGTATGGAAGGCCGAAAGGAGACGCAGACCGAGGCGGTGCTGCAGGTGTTCACCAGCCGGGGCCTGCCGGTGTCCGCTGCGCTGCGCCGGCGCCTGGCCGAGTGGGAGGGCGTGTCCACCGCGGCATTGGTCCAGGCGGCGCTGGAGTGCCGCGACGAGCCAGACTTTCTGCGGCTGGTTCACGCGAGACAGCGGCGTTGATGCCCGGCCGCCCGGCTCGTCACCGAGCTGAGCTGCGGCCTGGAGCCGGAGCCCTCGGCCTTGCCGCGCCGGTATCAGAGCAGGTCGCTGATTCTTCGGATTGGTGAGTAGAAGCCGATCTCGATCATCGCCGAGCTCGGAGTGAACTCCCGCATGATGGGATCCGTACTCGCGACTGACCCCGTCACGGTACGATAGCGGCATCGCACCACCTACCTTCATCGTCGGGCCGGCCGGGTCCGGGAAGACCGAGGCGTTGGTCCGGCGGGCGGCGGAGCGGTATCGGCTGGACCCGTTCGCGGCAACGCTGGTGGTCGTGCCGACGGTCCGGCATGGCGACCAGTTCCGCCGGCGGCTGCTGGCCACGTGCGGCGTGGCGCTCGACCTGCAGGTGGAGACCACGCGCGGGGTGGCCCGCAGGATCTGCACCGGGCTTGCCACCGCCTCGATCGGCGCCGCGCGCGAGTTGCTCGCCAGCATCGCGCACCGGCAGATCGCCTCCGGCGACGCCGCGCACTTCGCGCCGCTCGGCGCGGCGGCCGCGCTGCCGATGCTGTGGGCGGCGGTGGAGGAGCTGCTGGCCGAGGATGTCTCCGCGGACCGTTTCATGGCGGCGGCGACCGCCACCGGCGACCCGCAGCTCGCGGCGATCGCGGCGATCTACGGCGCCTATCGCGGCGCCCTGGAGGAGCACCGGTGGCTCGCCCCGACGGCGCTGCCGGCCGCGGCCGCGGCTGCCGGGGACGCGTCCGCGCTGCCCTTCCTGGTGGTCGTCGACGGCTTCCGGTTCTTCCACGGCGGCGAGCTGCTCCTGCTCGCCGCGCTCGCCCGCGACCGCGACCTGTTGCTGGCGTTCGATCCCGACGCGGGTGAGCGCGCCGGCCACTCGTACGAGCGCCTGGGCGGGCTGTTCCCGGATGCGGTGATCGAACGCGCCGGCGGGCGCGGGCCGGCCCCACGGGTGCAGGGGTGCGTTTCCGCCGATCGCGAGGCGGAGCTGCGCGCCATGGCGCGCGCCATCAAGCGCCGGCTCACCGGCGACCGCGGCCTGCGGCCATCGGACTGCGGAGTGACGTTCCGCCGGCTCGGTCCGATCCTCGGCCTGGCGCGGCAGGTGTTCGCCGAGTACGACCTGCCGCTGGACCCCGTGGCCGGCGAACCGCTCGCCAATCGCCCGCTCGGCGTCTGGATCCGGCGGCTGCTGCGCCTGCCTGCCGACGGATGGCGCCTCCGCGACCTGATCACGGTGCTGGGCAGCGGCTTTGTCGGCCGTCGCCGCGTCGACCGCCGCCGCTGGGGGCTCGATCCGCGAGAGGTCGCCCGCATCGCGCGCCTTGGCAGGGCGCACCACCTGTGGGGCGGGCGGGAAGCGCTCGATCGGCTGGCGGCGCTCGGGTTGCCGGACGCTCAGGGACCCTCGGACGGCACGCGCGCAGCGCGCCGTGGAGGCGACCGCGAGCCCACCCTTCCCGGCATGGAGGCGAGCGGCCTGGCCGCGGCGCTGTCGTACCTGTACGCGTTCCTGGAACCGCCGCCCGCGCCCGCCGGGGCTCACGCCCGGCAGGTGAAGGCCGCGCTGTTCGGCCGGCCGCCGCTGGTCCACGCCGCCGTGCGGGAACAACCCGGGCTCATCGCCGAGATCGAGGCGCTCCGCGCGCACCTCGACGACATCGCCGCGGCGGACGACGCGCTGCAGGAGGGACCGGTTGCCTTCCCGGCGTTCGTGGATCGGCTGCTGGCCCGGCTGGAGGCGCCGGCGGCGATCCTGCGCGAGGCGGGCGGCGTGCTGCTGGCGCCGATGAGCGCCCTGTCCGGCCTGCGGCTCGCCTGCCTGGAGACCGGCGGTCTGGTGGAGGGCGAGTTTCCGGCTTCGCGCCAGGCACCGCTCCTCCTGTCGCGGGCGGCGCGGCAGGCGCTGGCCGCCGCCGGGCTGGAGCTGCCGCCGCCTCCCGAGCCCACCGAGGACGAGCTGTGGCAATCCGTGCGCAGCCGCGCCGACGGTGCCCTGACCGCCTGGCGGACGCGCCTGGACGAGCGCGGCCGGCAGACCGCCGCCTCGCTCTATTTCGACGAGGCCGCAGGCGACGCGGCCACCGAGACGGCGGCGCCGGAACCGGCCGACGCCGCCTCGCGCCGGGAGCTGGCCATCGCCTGCACCACCGGATGGAGCCGCGGCAGCCGCGCGCGGCCGGAGGCGAGCGCCGCGTGGGCGGTCGTGCGGTCGGCCGCGGAGGTGGAGCAGCGGCGGCGCTCGTTCGCGCATGGCGGCGCATTCGAGGGAGCGGTCGGCGCCGGCCTGCGGCCCGAGCTGACCGACGCACGAGCCGTGTGGAGCGCGACGCGGCTGGAGAGCTACCTGACCTGTGCGTTCCAGTTCTTCGGACGGTACGCCCTCAACCTGCATGAGCTGGACGACGAGCAGGACGCGGCGGACGCGGCCACCCGCGGCACGGTGATGCACGACATGCTGCAGGATGCCCTCCACGACCTGATCGAGGCGGGCACGCCGCTGGCGCCGGACACCGTCGGCGCGGCCGTCGAACGCCTCCGTGCCAGTGGCCGGGCGATCTGGGAGCGTGCGCCGGACGAGCACGGATTCGGCCGCGTGGGGCTCTGGCGGATCGAGTGCGAGCCGGCGCTGGAGCGGCTGCAGGACGTGCTCCGCGCGGAGGCCGAGCGATCGGCCGCAAGCGGCGTCACGGCACTGAGCGGCACGGAGTCCCGGATCGAAGCCGAGCTGCCGCTTTCGCCGCCGCTGGCGGTGGCGGCGACCCTCGACCGGCTGGATACCGCTCCGGGGCTGGCCGTGGTCGTCGACTACAAGAGCGGCCGCTCCATCAGCCGCAGGGAAGTGGACGCCCACATCCGGGTGCAACTCCCCCTGTATGCCTATCTGGCACGCGAGCAGGCGCGCGCCGAGCGGGTGATCGCCCGCTACGCGTGGGTGCGGGCGCGGCACGCCCAGTGGCAGCTCGATTCGGACGTGCCGGCCGACCACGAGCTCATCGACGGGATCGCGGCGCGGGCCGGCGAGGTGCGCGCCGCGGTGCAGGCCGGCGACTTCCGCGTCAGCCCCAACGTACAGCCGTGTCCGAAGTACTGCGCGTTCCAGCACGCCTGCCGCGTCAACCAGTTCAGCCGATGGAAGCGCTGACCCGGCAACAGGCGGCGGTGGTCGCCGACCGCAACGCCGACATCCTGGTCTCCGCCGGCGCCGGCAGCGGCAAGACGCGAGTGCTGGTCGAGCGCTACGTCGCGCTGCTCGCCGAGTGCCGGATCCCGCAGATCGCCGCGGTCACCTTCACGGACGCCGCCGCGACCGAGATGCGCGAGCGGGTGCGGCGCGAGGTGCGCGGCCGTGCCGAGCTGGCCTGCCACCTCCGCGACATCGATCAGGCGGCGATCGGCACGATCCATTCGCTGTGTCTGCAGATGCTGCGCGAGCATCCGGTGGCGGCGGGAGCGGTCGCCGCGGCGCGCATCCTGCCCGACGACGAGGCGGAGTACGAGCGGATCGGCGCCGCCCTCGACGCCATGGAGGACGCGGCGCAGTCGGACGACGGGCGCGCCCTGGCAATCCGGGAGCTCGGCGTCTTCCCGCTGAGCGAGCTGCTGCCGCTGATGATCGAGCGCAGGGACGAGGTACGGGCTGCCTTCGGCCGGCTCGGCGGCGCGACCATCAATGACTGGACGCGCCGCGTCCGACCACTGCTCGACGCGGCGCTGCGCACGGCGGTCGAAGAAGAGCGCCCGGAGCTGGAACGACTGATCGCCGACCTGCGGCAGGCACACGCGCAAGCGGCGCCCTCCGACAGACTGGCGCAGCAGGTCGGGCACCTGCTCGCCGTGCTCGGCGATCCGCTTCCGGAAGACCCCGGCGAACTGGTCGGCGCGCTCGTCACCCTGCATCCCCTGATCCGGCTCAACGTGGGCAGCAAGCACAACTGGGACGACCTCGTCCTGGTCAAGACGAACCTGCGGGCGGTACGTGACGCCGCCGAGCGCCTGCAGGACGCGCCTCGCTGGGAGGCGTTCGAGGCGGACGCGCTGCACGTGACCGCCGCGTTGCAGGGACTGTTCGACGACGCCTGCCGCCGCTACCGCGACCGCAAGGCCGAACTGTCGGGGTGCGACTACCTGGACCTGGAGCTCGAAGCGATCCGCCTCCTGGAATGCCACCCCGAGATTGCCGCCGGCTACCAAGGCCGGCTCCGCCACGTCATGGTGGACGAGGCGCAGGACCTGAACGAGACACAGGTCCGCCTGCTGCGCCTGCTCACCGGCGCGAGCGACGCCTCAGCGTCGCCCGGCACCGGGCCGCACCGCTTCCTGGTCGGCGACGCCAAGCAGTCCATCTACCGGTTCCGCGGCAGCGACGTCGCCCACTTCAATCGCTACGAGGCCGAGATCGGACGATCGGGCGGCTCCGTCCGCGCCCTGACGCAGTCCTTCCGGACCCACGACGAGCTGGTGACGGTGTGCAACACGCTGTTCGACCGCGTGCTCGCGGCCGGCGCCGGCCCGGGCGGCGTGCGCATGCAGCACATGTCGGGCCGCGGGCCGGCCGGCCGGCCGGGGCCGCACTTCACCGTGATCCCGGTGGCCAAGACACCCGCCGGCAGCGCCGACGCGAACCGCCGGCGCGTGGAGGCGGACGCCGTGGCGCGCGAGATCGCGGAACTGCTGGGCGGCGGCGCCACGGTGTGGGACGGAGGCGAGGGGCGCGAACGGCCGGCGGTGCCGCGCGACGTGGCCATCCTGATGCGGCGGCTCGCCAACGTGCACGCGTTCGAGCAGGCGCTGGAGAGCCACGGCGTGCCGTACGTCACGCCGGCCGGAGCCGGCTTCTTCACCCGCCAGGAGGTGCGCGATCTCACCAACCTCCTGGCATGGCTGGCCGAGCCGGACGACCACATCGCGCTGGTCGGCGCGCTGCGCTCGCCGCTGTTCATGATCGACGACCGGACGCTGCTTGCCTGCCGCCCCGCGGACCGGAACTGGATGCGGGTGCTCGCGGCGCCGCCCGACGGCACCGCCGGCGACGAGCGGCGGCGCTGCACCCACGCCGCCGCGGTGCTCGGGGAGCTGCGGGAGGCGGCGGCGCTGGAGCCGCCGGACGCGATCGTCGAACGCGCGCTGGCGCTGACCGGCTTCGAGGCCGCGTGGGCGCCCCTGCGCGGCGGGGAACAGGCGCTGGCCAACATCCGCAAGCTGGTGGCGATCCTGCGCACGCTTGCCGGCCGCTCGATCGATGAAACGGTCGCCTATCTGCACCGGCGGCGCGACGAGCTGGCCGACCGCGAAGGGCTGGCGGTGGTCGACCGTACCGACGCGGTGCGGCTGCTGACCATCCACGGCGCCAAGGGGCTGGAGTTCCCGATCGTCTTCGTGCCGGAGGCGCACGTCCGCTCGCCGGAGACGCACGCGGCCGTGCGCTGGCGCCCGGCGGACGGGATCGCCGTGACGCTGAATCCGGAAGCCTCCGCCGCGGACCGGCGCCGCCGGCCGGGATTGTATCGGTACCTGCGCGAGCTCGACAGCGTGGAGGAGGATGCCGAGTACCGCCGGCTGCTCTACGTCGCCGCCACCCGCGCCGCCGACCGGCTCTGTCTGAGCGGCGACGAGGACGGCAGGGACGGGAGCTGGCTGGCGGTCTGTCAGGAAACGCTCGGCGGCATGGACCCGGGCCTGGTAGAGATCCGCCCGCCGGTGCCGGTCGACCTGGACGCCATCGCCCGCACCGGCCCGCCGGCCGAGATCGCCATGCCGCCGACCTCCGAAGAGCGGAAGGTCGAAGCTCCGCTCGTCGAACGCCCCGCGGTGATCCCGCTGCGCTCCAGCACGCCGGTGACCTCGCTGCGCCCGCCGTCACCGGTGATGCGGTTCGGCGGACACGGCGATGGGCTGGCCCTGGTGCGCGGCACCCTTGCCCACGAGGCGATCCGGGTCTGGTTCACTACCGGGGCTCGCCCCGACCTGACGCCGGTGCTCCGGCGCCTGCACCCGGCGGCGGGCGACCCCGCGGCGCTGCGCGTGCTTGCCGAGGTGGACGAGATGCTCGACCGCTTCGACCGTAGTGAGCTGGCGCAGGTGCTGCGCCGGCCGGGCACGCGCTCCCACTTCGAGCTGCCGTTCGGCTGGTACTGGGACGGCGCGCCCGTGCACGGCACGATCGACCTGGCCTACGAGCACGCGGGCCGCTGGCACCTCGTCGACTTCAAGACCGACGACGTGCCGCGCGGGCGGCTCAAGCAGGCGGCGACCCCGTACCTGGGCCAGATCGCCCTCTACGCCGCCGCCCTGCAGCAGGCGGTCGGACACGCGCCGGCCGCCTCGCTCCACTTCCTGCGCCTCGGCGCCAGCTACCTCCCCGACCCGGACGAGCTGAGCCAGGCGCTCACCGCCACCCGCTCCCGGATCGACGTTGGCGCACTTCTCGCCGAGCCAGAGCCGTAGCCACTGGTTCGACACCATCCTCTTCGCAGGAAGCGAGGTATTCGTCGATCGACTGGTGGAACTCCCTCCGGAGCCCCTCGACATCCGTCGCTTCGAAGGTGGCGATCGGGTAGGAGCCACCATTCACCACCCTTCCGTGCAGACGGCCTACGGAATCGTCCAATTCGATCTCGGCGACGTACCCCTGGTACTCCATCATGGCTTCGCTGACAGACAGACACTATCACTGTTGACAGCGTGTTACGGCCGGAACACAGTCGCCCGTGACCAAGGAGCAATGGCCGTGACGAGCGAGTCCTTGATGGCTGCCGAACCGGCACCGGCGGCGCAGACCTCACGGGAGGCGCTCCACTCGCGTCCCTCTACGATCTCTTCAACACTTACCTCAAGCCCGCGGCGGAGTGGTGGTGTTTGCCGCGCTGCGCATGCGCATCCGCAAGGGAAGATTCCGCGAACCGGATCTACTGCTGCTGCGCGACCGCTCGGATCCCCGCAACCAGGGCCGCTACTGGCTGGGCGCCGACTTGGTGGTCGAGGTGGTGAGTCCTGACAATCCCGAGCGTGACCTGACGGAGAAACGTGCCGACTACGCCGAGGGGCGCATCCCGAGTACTGGATTGTCGACCGGCGCGACGAGAACATCACGGTCTTCACACTGAGGGCCGATGCATACGTGGAGAGCGGCGTGCACAAACGCGGGAGCACGGCGAGGTCACCGTTGCTCGACAGCTTCTCTGTCGACGTGGCCGCGGTGTTCGACGCCCCGGGGTGGACTGCGTAGTCGATCTTTTTGCTGCCCTCCTCCTTGGATGACAACAACGGGAGACGGAACACCGCCGGGACGACAGGTTATCGGCGGTTGCGCCGGAGGTCCTGACCTACTTTATCAGTAGCAGCAAGAGAGCGATTGGATGTGGCTTGATGAGAACAAGGGGCGCTCATGATCTCAGCCCACCTTGACCGACCCGGGCCGTCATTGTTTGAGTATTTCATCTTCGCGGGATTCGATAGCGCACGCCGAAGTCGATCGAAACGAAGAGCGGTAGCGTCAGCACGGTATAGATCCCTACGTTGAGATTCAGCGCAAGTTGCTCCGCCACCGCCCACGTAACGCCGGCGCTTCCTTTCACGGACGGAAGCGTAATGGATTCGATGAAGATGATCAATCCCAGCCCGACACCGACATGAGGAGTCCATGCGCTCTCGGTTTCGAAGTCGTAGTAACCGCTCGCAAGCAGATTTATCACTTCATACGCTCCTAATCCGCTGTATCCACCTTCGACATCGACCCGACCATGGCCAAAGTCGTAGCCTACACTTCCAGCAAGTCGCGGGCCGATGAAGCAGCAAATTCCTACTCCGCCTTTACCACTCATGTACGGCCCCGACTTCGTCTGATCTGCGAAAGCAGGCATCGCGGTGACCGTGAATAATGCGATGGCGCACATCAAACGCAACCTACGCATTCGCGCCGGAGACTCCGAGTGCTTTATGGGGCTTCTCCGGCACCACTTAACGGACTCATCCCGGCGACTTCCCGTCAGAACCGGCCGGAGCCCAGGATGGCGGTGAGGGAGGCGCCGACGATGTTGCCGAACGGGGTCATCTCGGCACCGTCCTCGCCATAGGTGACCGAGGCGGCGGCGCGCAGGGTGAGCTGGTCCGCCGGCCGGAAGGTGACCGATGGCGACACCCGCGCCGAGCCGTCGCTCAGGTTGGAGAGCCAGAACACGCCCATCGACCAGTCCACGCTGCGACCGAGTCCGACGCTGGCCGACGCCGCCGCGTAGTGCCGGCCGGGGAAGATCAGGTCGCCCAAGCTCAGGTCGCCGGCCTCCAGCAGCTTCATGACGCCGCGGCGGTTGTCGCGCAGAACCGCTGCGTCCTCGTAACCTTCGCCGTTCCACAGGTACTGGCCGGCGAAGGTCGCGGACCAGTCCCCTTCTTCGGGCCGGTACGTGTACCGCAGCCCGCCGGTCGCGGCCGCGAACAGGTCGTCGGTGTTGCGCACGGCGCGCAGCCCGTGCGGCGTGTCAGGGCCGCGATCCGCCCGCTCCACGAAGCGGCGTTCCGAGCCCAGGCTTGCCTCCAGCTCCCCGAACAGGTCGAAGTCCAGCAGGCTGGTGGTGAGCGTGAGCATGGCGCGCGGCACCCGGTCGGTATGAAGGAACCCGCCGATGCCTATCTCGGTGCCGCCCACGACGATCTCCGCCTTGGGCGCGGCGGCAAGCTCCACCCCGTCGTCGCCCGGATCGGCGATCACGTAGAGGTAGAGGTTGTGGAAGTCGATCGGCAGGTTCGCGCGCAGCGACACCGGTCCCTGCCGCTCGGCTTCCGGGTCCTCCGGGTCGATCGAGGTGAGGTTCAGCACGTCGGCGGGGCTGAAGAAGTAGCCCACGCCCCAGGCGATCGTGTGCTTGCCGCCGCGCAGGAACAGCACGTCACCGAGCGTGAAGTCCGAGAACAGCTCCCTGACGCTGACGATGTCGTCGAAGCCTCGGGGCGGCTGCGCGTTCTCATCGGTGGTGAACGGGTAGCTGAGGTCGACCTTGCCGAACACGCGGAAGTCGTCCGCCGGGCGGGCGTCCAGGAAGACGGTCGCGCCCAGGTCGACGCTGACGCCCTGCGAGTCCGGCTCCAGCGGTGCGTTCGCCAGTTCCTCGAACGACGACCAGGCCACGTCCCCGGTCAGCGAGAATCGATAGGAGCCGCCGATCTCCACGGCCGCGGGCGGCAGCACTGCGGGACCGCCGGTTTCCTCCTCCGTGACCAGCACGTCGCCGGAAAACAGGTCGGTGGTATCGAGCGGGCTCTCCTCCTCGCTCTTGTCCTCCCCATCGGACGATCCGAACAGTGATCCTTCGTCGGTGCTGATCGTCTGCGCGCCCGCCACGCCCCCGCCCAGGATCAGAGCGAGCACGATCGCCGCCGGCAGCCGGCTCCACCGCACGGTCACCGGTTGGCCCGCTCCACGTACGCCTTGGTGAACACCGAGTTCGGGATCGCGGCGTCGGACAGGTCGCTCATGCTGATGCGGGTCTTCTTGCCCTCGACCAGCTCGTCGACGAAGATCATCTCGGTCGGCACCACGGCGCCGCCGACGCGCGCGTAGCGCGGGTAGTAGGAGGTGCGCATCAGCCGCTCGGTCAGGCTGTAGTCCTCGGTCTTGAGCACCAGGCTGCCCTCCCGCGTGACCCACGCCTTCAGAAACGGATAGGTCACCTCGTCGCTGGTCGCCTGCAGGTCGAGCACCCAGACGGCGTACTTGCCCAGCGTCCCCTCCTCGACCGTGCGGACCGTGTAGTCCTCGGCGAAGCTGACGTCGCCGAAATCGGAGTTGCGCGCGTCGGTGCCCTGGAACGCCTCCTTCAGCGACGTGTGGGAGAACTTGCGGCTCTCCGGATCGTAGAACCACAGGTTGTCGCCCTGCCGGAGGTAGCCCTGGCCGCGCTGCACCGCCGGGTCGCGGAACAGGATCAGGAACGCGTCGTCGGCGTCCCGCCGGAACTGCTGCACCACCATCCGGTCGACGCCGTCCTCGGGATCCTCCGAGATCATCGTCATGACCGCCGTGAAGTCCTGGTCGCCGAAGGTGCGCTGCCGGTCGATCTCCGCAAGCAGCGCCTGCACGTCGACGTCGGCCGCCCAGAGACCGGTTCCAGCGAACAGCCCGGCCGCGAGCATCGATACGATCGCGAAACGTCGGATGAACATGGTATTTCCTCCAGAGAAGTCAGTCAGAGAAGTCGGTCACGAGAAGTCGGTCAGTTGCTGCGCAACGCGGCGGCCGGGTCCATGCGGGCCGCGCGCCGCGCGGGGATGAAGGCCGCCAGCAGGCTCAGAATCAACAGGATCGCCACGTTGGTGACCATCGACAGGGGTGGCACCGCGAAGGTGAGCCGGCCGTCGTCCAGGAAGAACTGCAGCGGCGAGTCGGTGTCCAGGGTGAGCTGGCCCAGGATCAGCATGGCGATACCGGCCAGCACGAGCCCGATGAGCGCGCCGAGCAGGCCGATGAAGCCGGCTTCCATGAGAAAGATGCCGCGCACGGCGCCGCGCTGCATGCCCACCGCGCGCATGGTGCCGATCTCCGTTATGCGCTCCAGCAGCACCATCCGGAAGGTGTTCACCACCCCGACCATGGTGATGGTGAGCAGGATCAGGAAAACCACCAGGCTGACGATGTTCAGCACCCGGAACAGGTCGGAGACCTGCGCCATGATGTCGTCGAGGGTGGTGATCTCGTAGCGGGTCCCTTCCCACGGCTCCTCGTCGTCGGCAAGCCGGGTGACGCCGGCGCCGAACGCGCCGGGCGTTCCGGGCGGCGGTCCGCCTTCCTCCCCTTCCTGCTCCTCTTCCGGCGCGATCGGCAGCCGGGCGCGCAGCACCTCCGCCACGCGGTCGGACTGGCGCGGATCGCGCAGGTACAGGTGCAGGAGCTGGAACTCGCCGGCGCCCGTGCCGATCAGCTCCCCCAGGTAGTCCAGGCGGACGAAGGCGGACGAGAAGGCCGTGAATCCCGACTCCTCGGTCGTGGCGGCCAGCACGAGCTCGCCCACGTTCTGCTGGCCGGTGACCGTGGCAACGCGCACCAGCACCTGGTCGCCGATCTTCACGCGCAGTCGCTCGGCCGCCGACTCCGGCAGGATCAGCGCGTTGCGCTGGTCCTCCCGCGGCAACGAGCCCGCCGTCAGCGAGAGGCTGGGGAAGAAACTCGGCTCCCCGTGCCAGTCCACACCCTCGATGAACTGATTGGTCTGCTTGGAGCCGAAGATCAGGGTCCCCAGCGTACGGCTGCGGCGGTTCAGCTCCGCGATCTGACCTGAGACCTCATCGACGGCGGCCGCCAGCGAGGAGCCGCTGCCGTCCGAGTCGCGGATGACGTTGATGATCAGTCGCGAATCGGTGAGCTCCGTGCCGCTGACGTACACGTGGCCACCGATCATGTCGGTGAGCGCGCGCTCGATGTTGCGCGACACGCCGCCGGTAAATCCGTTCAGCAGGGTGACCACGACAACCCCGAACGCGATCGCGCCGGCCAGCAGCACGGTCCGTTTCTTCTGCCGGCCGGTGTTGCGGAAGGCGATGCGGAGCTGACTGCGCATCAGCCGGTGCCCATCGCCTGCCGCGGCGAGATGCGCAGCGCCACCGCCAGTGGATACAGGCTGGATACCACCGCGATCGCCGCCACCATGATCAGCGAGAATGCCACCGACCCGGCCGACACTTCGGGCCGCAGGATCTCGCCCCCGAACAGGATGCGCAGGAACAGGTTGGACGCGGGGATGCCGGTGGCGCCCAGAATGAACAGCAGCACGAGCCCGAGCAGGACGCCGGCGCCGCCGAAGACGAAGGCCAGGGTCACCGTCTCGGCGCCGATCATGCGCCGCACGAACCCCTTGCGCGCGCCGATCGCCCGCATGGTGCCGATCTCGCTGATGCGTTCGGTCACCGAGATCACCAGCGTGTTCATGATGATGATCACGGCGACCACGGCGATGACGATGATCACCACGTTGAACACGATCTTGAAGCCGTCGGAAAGCTGCGACAGCGGCGCCGCCGCCCCCACCCAGCCCAGCACCTGGGCGTTGAGGTCCTCATCGCCGATGACCCGCTCCAGCTCCCCGGTCACGCGGGCGGCCGCGCCCGGGCGGTTCAGCTTCAACAGCAGGAAGTGCCAGGCGCCGGAGTCCACCACGGTCTCCTCACGCCCGCCCAGGTCCAGCAGCACCGGCGCGGCCGAGTCGGCCTCGACTACCTCGACCAGGCTGCTGCCGGCTTCACTGCTGCCGAACAGGTCGTTCTCGTCGACCGCGCCGAGCTGCGCGATCTGCTCGTCGGTCAGGATCTGCTCCGCCGGCGCCGACACGGTCATCCCCGTGAGCGTGCGCAGCGTGGTGATGTCCACGAAGGACACGAAGTCGAGCTGCGGCAGGGCGTTGCGGAACCGGAAGATCCCGGTCACCGGCACCTCGCGCACCTTGATGCCGGCCTCCGTGGTGGCGGTCAGCAGCACGCGGTCGCCGGGGCGCACCTCGCGGTCGGCAGATTCGCCGAGGTCCGTGGCGATCTCCTCCGACAGCACCAGTCCCACCTGATCCGCCTCCAGAAAGGAACCAGCGATCAGCTCGGCGGCGTCCGGAAACGCCTCTCGATAGCGGGCGGGCTCGATCCCCCAGAGCTGCGAGAAGGACTCCCCGATCGACGTCCCGTCCTCTCCCGCCAGGTTCACCGTGGCGCTGTCGCTGGCCTGCGGGCTCCAGGCGGCCACGTCCGGGTGGTCGGCGACCGCCTGCAGGAGCCGGTCGTAGCCGTCCAGCCGCGGCGTGCGCGCGTTCAGGAAGTCGGTGCTGCGCACGCCGAACAGGCTCACCGGCGCGTCTGCGACACCCGCCAGCACCAGATGACCGGTGAAGTTGTCGATGAACGATCGGCGGATGCCGGCCGCGGCCGAGTCCATCAACGAGTTGCCCACCACCAGCACGAAAGTCCCGATCAGGATGATCGTGCCGACGATCAGGCTCTTTGCGCGGTGCTCCTGCAGGTTGCGCAAGGCGATGCGCCAGACGACGCTCACGCGCTGCGCCTCGAATCGCTCCTGCGGTCCTCGGTCACCAGCCCGTCGTGCAGGCGGATGATGTGGTCGGCGATGCCGACGATCGCCGGATCGTGGGTGGAGAACACGAAGGTGGTGCCGAGCTCGACGTTCATTCGCTTCATCAGCTCGATGATCTGCTCGCCGGTCTCCGAATCGAGATTGGCGGTCGGCTCGTCGGCCAGCACGATGCGCGGCTTGTTTGCCAGGGCGCGGGCGATCGCCACCCGCTGGCGTTGCCCGCCGGACAGCTCGGCGGGACGATGGTCGCGGTGCTCGTCCAGCCCCACGGCTTCGACCAGGTGGGCGATCCAGTCGGCCCGCTCGGCCTTGGGCACGCGCGCCTGGCCGATCAGCAGCGGGAACTCCACGTTCTCGCTCACGTTCAGCACCGGCACCAGGTTGAAGGATTGGAAGATGAAGCCCAGCACCCGGTGGCGCAGGTCGGTCACCTGTCGGTCGCTCAAGCCAGCGGTGTCGGTATCCAGCACCTGCACGGTCCCGGCGGTGGGCGTGTCGATGCAGCCGATCAGGTTGAGGATCGTGCTCTTGCCGGATCCGGACGGTCCGGCGATGGAGACGAAGTCGCCCTCTTCGATCTCGAAGCTCACGCCCTTGACGGCGTGCACTTCTGTCTTGCCGAGCGGGTAGACTTTGCGTACGTCGGTGAGGGCAACGGCGGGCATGGCCCGAATGTATAGCCGGCCCCGAGGAACAGGCTACTTGGCGCGAGCGGTGTTCATGCGAGGTTCATCGCCTGTTCATGCCTCGATCGCCGGCCTCAGTCGACCGGTGTCAATCGGCGAACCGATCTCAATCGGCGAACCGATCTCAATCGGCCGCCACGACGCGGACCGCGCCCGGCTCGAACGCCAGGTCGAAGCCGCCCGCGGCGACCTCCAGCTCCCCGTCCGGCGCGGCGAGCAGGTCCGCGGCCCGCGTGATCGGCCACGACGGGGTGACCCGCGCGGCAGCGTGCCGAAGGGACGGATTGAACAGGAACAGCAGGTCGCGGCCGGTCCGCGAACGGCGCCGCAGCGCCACGACGTGATCGCCGCGGATCGTGACCGGCGGGCGCACGCCGCGGGATGCGAGCAGCGGGAGCACCAGCGGCGCCGGCGCCGTTCCGCCGAACGCGTCCGCCGCCGACAGGCCGAGCCACGCCAGGCGGCGGTCCGCGCGCTCGACTCCCACCACGGCGCCGTCCAGTCTGGCCAGGACGCGGCTGCCGCCGGCCGGCTCCAGCACGGCGTAGCCGGTCGGCTCCGATACGATCAGATGCCCGAACGCGCCCGACAGCAGGCCGTCGCCGGCTCGTCCCGGAGTGAAGCGGTCGTAGTCGGCGACCCGCACGCCCAGCAGCCCGGTCAGTCCCTCCGGCGGCGCGTAGCTGAACCGTCCGCTCTCCGCGTAGGAGCCCAGGTTGCCGTCCGCCACCACGCACGGCCCCGACTTCCGCGCCACGGCGCCGGCGATACGGTCGAGCGTCGCCGCCTCCAGCAGCGCCGTGTTCGGCAGCCAGACCACGCGGTAGGGCGACCAGTCGTGCCCGCTCGTGATCACGTCGGCCGGGATGCCGTGCGCCCACAGCGTGCGGTAGAGACCGAGCAGGCCGTCCAGGTAGGACTGCTGCTCGCCGTTGTAGAGGAAGATCTCCGCGCTCGGGCCGTCGTAGAGCAGCGCCACTTCGGCGCCCCCAGCCCCGGGGGCCGGCACCTCCAGCGGCAGGTCGCCGGCGATGCGATCGATGTCCGCGAGCGCCCGCCGCACCGCGCGCAGCCGCCCGGTCGGCGCCCGGTCCGGGGCGGTCAGGCTGTAGCCCGGCGCCTCGAAGCTCAGGTACTCCGGCGTGTACTGCCAGAACATCGCGCCGGCGGCGCCGTGGATGAGGCTCAGCCACAGCAGCGAGGTCACCTCCGCGGGGTGCGACTGCGGCTTCCAGGTGACGCCGGCCGGGCTCATGCCGGCGTAGATTTCCTCGTTCCACCAGCGGCCGCCGCGGCCGATGCCGCGCGACCAGTCGAAGCTGAAGCAGCGGTCGGCGATCTTGAGCGGATCGGGTCCGGTCAGCAGTTCGTTGGAGGGCATGGACATGCCCCAACTGTCCACCTCGCGCGCGCAGGCTTGGTCGAACAGCCGCGGAATGTTCGCACCGTGCGCGCGCAACTCGTGGCAGTCGTCCAGCTCGCGGATCACCTGCACCTGCCAGCGCAACGTCTCGGCCAGGTTCTCCACGTGGAACTGCCGGTAGAGCAGCATCTCCACGACGTTGCGGGAGCTGCGCGGCGGCGTCACGTCCTCCCAGCAACGGTAGCGCCGGTGCAGCCGCACGTTGAGTTGCTCCAGCGTGTAGCGGCGCTTGAGCCAAGCGGCGTAGCGGTCCAGCGTGCTCGCGCAGTAGCACGGACAGACCGGTCCGTCGGTCGTCGGAAACGACGCGCCGTCCCACACGCCCCAGATCAGCAGGCTCTCGTGGTCGCGGTAGCGTCCCACCACGGTACGCAGCAGCCGCTCGCCATACTCCCGCCACTTCGGATGGTCGTAGCAGTGGATCATCCTCCCCTGCGGCATGGCGTTGGTAGAGTCGGGATGCAGGGGCATCCCGTCGGGCCGCACCTGGCGGATGTCCGGGTGCTCGCGCAGCAGCCAGTCCGGGCACGCTCCGTGCGTGGCCAGCGTCAGGTCGAACCAGACCAGCAGGTCGTGGCGCGCGGCCAGCTCGAAGAAGCGGTCGAAGTCGTCAAGCTCGAAGCGGCCCGGCGCCGGTTCCATCCAGTTCCAGTAGGAGAAGGTGCGCACGATGCGCATGCCGGCGGCGCGGATCGCCGCGAAGTCCCGGTCCCAGAACTCCTGCGGCGGCATCGGCGCCCGGTAGTACTCGGTGCCGACCGGAAACGGGTGCGGCGCGGTCCGGAAGCGAGGTGAGTCGGCCATGGCGCCTACGATAGCGCATCTGGTTTGCCGTTCATTATGCGGTGGTCGCGACACTCCGGCCCGATTACGGTTGGGGGCATGACTGCCAGGATGCCGCGCGACGAGATGCTCGCAGCGTTTACCGAGAGAGACCGCAACTACGACGGCGCCTTCGTGGCCGCCGTGCGTACTACCGGCATCTTCTGCCGCTCCTCCTGCCCGGCCCGCAGGCCGCATCCGGAGCATGTCGAGTTCCTCGAATCCGCGGACAAGGCGCTCGCCGCCGGATACCGGCCCTGTCTCCGCTGCCGGCCGCTCGAGACCAACGGCACCGCGCCGGCATGGCTGGACCCGCTGCTGGCCGCACTGGAGCGCGACCCGCGGCGCCGCTGGACCGACGCCGACCTGGCCGCGAACGGGTTTCGTCCCGAGGCGGTGCGCCGCTGGTTTCGGAGACGCTTCGGGAGGACCTTCCACGACTACGCCCGCACCCGGCGGCTGGCGGCAGCGGTCGGCACCCTGCAGCGCGGCGCACCGGTGACCGACGCTGCCTTCGACCACGGCTACGAATCGCTCAGCGGATTCGCGGATGCCGTACGCACCCTGATCGGAACGTCACCCCGCGCAGCGGGAGCTGCCAGGCTGCTTGCGGTGACGCCGGTGGAGACTCCGCTGGGCGTGATGCTGCTCGGCGCCGCAGAGGGGAAACTGTGCCTGGCCGAGTTCAGCGACCCGGCGCGCCTGGAGGCTCAACTCCGGCGGGTGCGCCGTCGCTTGGCCGCTACACTGGTCCCGGGGCGCGAAGCCCCGATCGCGGACGCCGAGGCGCAACTCAAGGAGTACTTCGCCGGCCGCAGGCGGCACTTCGATCTGCCCCTGTTGCCGGCCGGCACCATCATGCAGCGACAGATATGGGAGACGCTGCTGCGGATCCCCTATGGCGAAACATGGAGCTACGGCCAGGTAGCGGCAGCGATCGGCCGGCCACAAGCCGCCCGGCCGGTTGGCCAGGCCGTCGGCGCCAACCCCATCTCCATCATCGTCCCCTGCCACCGGGTGATCGGCAGCGGCGGCACCCTCACCGGCTACGGCGGCGGCATGTGGCGCAAGCAACGCCTCCTGGCTCTGGAACGGGAATGAGCCCCCCGCCGCATCCGCGACCTCAGAGCGCCTTGACCGCGTCCTCGATTTCCTGCGTCGCGTCGAGGTAGGACGTCCCGGGCGGAAAGGTCAGCGGCTTGCCGAAGCGCACCGAGACCCGCGCCCGCCACGATCCCGGCAGGAGCCCTCGGCCCCGCTCGTTGACGATGTGCACGGGCACGACCGGGGTGCGCGACTCGACGCTCAGCATGCCGGTGCCGCTCTGGAACGGCAGCATCGGCTGGCCGAGCCGCTGCTCGCCCTCGGGAAAGAGCACCACGCTCCAGCCCTCGTCCATCAGCCGGCCCATGTGCTCCAGGCTGGCGCGGACGGCGCTCTCCCGCGACAGCGGAAAGGCGTTGGCGACCAGCGCGGCCAGTATCCCCCGCCAGCGGTTGCCGAAGGTGATCTCCGCGGCGGCGGCAAAGGCGAGCTGGCGCCGCCAGCGCCGCGGCGTGGCCTTGATCAGCACCAGGCTGTCCATGCGGATGGCGTTGTGGTTGGCCGCGAACAGCACGGAGCCCGACAGGTCCCGCAAGTGCTCCCGGCCCTGTACCCGCACCCGGTAGACGAAGCCCAGCACCGGCGTGAGCAGCAGCCGGAACACCACCTCGCGCACGGCCGCGAACCAGATCGTGAGCGGCCACGTGTAGAACGGCGGCAGCGACGCCTTCGCCTCCTCCTGCGAGCGCAGCAGCCTGAGCAGCTCCCCGAAGGTGGTATTGGAGCCGACCAGCGACTCGTCGATGTAGACGCCCAGTTCCTGCTCGATCACCGACAGCAGTTCCACGCGCTTGAGGGAGTCGAGGTCGAGGTCGCCGCCCAGGCTCTTCTCCGGCAGGAGCTGCTCCTGCGGGACGCCGCTCACCTCGGACACCAGCCGCACCAGCCGCTCGCCGGGGTCGCCGTCGGCGGCCGCTTTGGACCGCTCGGCCGGCTGCCCCTCGGCGTCGCTCGCGCCGCCGCGCAGTGCCTCGACGACGACCGTCTTCTTGACCTTGAGCGTGTGGGTGCGCGGGAAGTCGGCTTCCGGCCACACGGTGAAGCCGCGGATGCGCTGGTGCTCGCCCAGCCGCTCGTTGGCGCGCTTGACGATGGCGGCGGCCTCCTCCGGCTCCTCCAGCAGGAAGACCGCGTGCACCTGCGGCCCGCCGTCGGCGTCGAGCCCGACCACGGTCGCGTCGGTGACCGCGGGGTCGGCCTTCAGCACCTCCTCCACGTCCTCGGGATAGACGTTGCGCCCGTCGGCCAGGACGATCATGTCCTTCTTGCGGCCCTTGATATGGAGGTACCCGTCCGCGTCCAGGTGACCCTGGTCGCCGGTCTTGTACCACTCCCCGTCGAACGCCCGCGCCGTCTGCTCCGGCGCCTGCCAGTAGCCCTGGGTGACGTTGGGCCCGCGCACCAGGATCTCGCCGTCGTCGGCGATGCGCACGTCGACGCCCGGCACCGGCCGGCCCACCGAGTCGAAGCGGGGATCTTCCAGCGGGTGCGTGCTGATCACCGGCGACGCCTCGGTGGCGCCGTAGCCCTGCAACACGCTCATGCCGATCAGGTTCCACTTCTCGCCCAGCGTCCGGTCCAGGGCGGCGCCGCCGGAGACGATGGTGCGCAGGCTGCCGCCGAAGCGGGCGTGGATCTGGCCGAACACGCGGCGGCGCAACCCCACCGGCAGGTTCCGGGCGAGCTTCTGCGACAGCTCCCACACCCGCTCCTTGCCGCGGTTGGCCACCTCGCGCTCGATGCCCTTCATGAACAGGTCGAGCGCCTGCGGCACCAGCAGCATCATGGTGATCTTTCGCTCCTGCATCAGCTTGAGCAGGACCGACGGCTGCCGGCTGGTGGCGAAGGTGATGTTCGCCCCGAAGCTGAGGGCGGAGAACAGCGATCCCATCTGCTCGAACATGTGGCTGAGCGGCAGCAGCGACAGCAGGCGCAGCGACGGATCACCGGGGATGACCTGCAGGACGGACTCCAGGTTGGACAGCAGGTTGCGGTGAGTGAGCATCACCCCCTTGGCGTCTCCGGTGGTGCCGGAGGTGAACATGATCTCGGCCAGGTCCTCGCCGGTGAGCCCGACCGGTTGCGGCTCTCCCAGCGGGTAGCTCTGCTCCTCCAGCTCCTCGAAGTAGATCGCCGGCAGCCCCATCGCCTCGTGCTCCGGCGGCGTGAGCCGCGACACGAAGGCGGCCACCGGATCGGTCTTGGCCCGCACCTGCTCGGCGAAGTCCGCCGTGGAGCGCATGTCCAGCGGCACGACGATGGCGCCGGCGCGGATCATGCCGAAGTACGACAGCACCCAGTGCGGGGAGTTCGGCCCCCAGATGATCACGCGATCGCCCTTGGCGACGCCGTGCCGCTGCAGCAGCGACGCCACGCGGCCGGCGCTCTCCCAGATGTCCCGGTAGCTCCAGTGCAGGTAGCGGAAGCCCGGCTTGAACGACAGCGCCGCGCGGTCTTCGAAGCGGCGCGCCGCATCCTCCAGAAAACGATCGATCGTCGGCTCCATCTCGTCCCTCCTCTACGCGTCGCTCCGTAGCAGCGCGACGACGGAAGCGAACGCGTATGCGTCGTCGTGGGTGATACTCACGTCCAAGCTGGCGATCCGGGAGGCGTCGTAGTCGGGCGCGAAGCGCAAGCATGGCCTGCCGTCGGGCCGGTGGGCGACCTCCACCACACGCCAGTTGCCGGCCGGCAGCTCCAGCGCCTTGAAGGCCGCCTCCTTGGCCGCGAAGATGCCGGCAAGACGCTGCGGCGAAGCTCCCGCGGTCTCCGTGGAATGGAACAGCCGCCGGCGGAACGGCTCCCCGCCGCGGCGCAGCGAGCGCTGGAACGACTCGATCGGCACCAGGTCGACGCCGGTTCGCACGTGCTGGCTCATCGCCGCCGGCAGGCCGGCGCGGAGTCCGCAGGCGAGGCGCGGCAGGGGCCGTTCACGGCGCGGTCGCCGTCGCGGCGAGGGAACGCACCTCGTCCACCATCGCCCGCCAGGCGTCGTCGCCGTAGTCCGGGCCAGGCGCGAACGGCGGGGTCTCGATGCACATGGCCAGCGGGTCCAGGCTGCGCGCATGCGCGAACACGCGCGGAAAGTCGACCGCGCCGTGTCCCGGCGCCAGGTGCAGGTCGCGGTCGCCCGGCGTGTCGGAGAGGTGGAAGGCGCGCAGCCGGTCGCCCATGGCGTCCATCAGCTCGATGGTCCCGTCATGGCCGGCGGCCATCAGGGCGTGGCCGGTGTCCAGACAGAAGCACAGGTGGGAATGGGCGAGCTCGCTCGCGAAGCGACGGAAGTGATCCGGCAGCGAGCCGTAGCGCCGGCCGGGCACGGGCGGCAGGTTCTCCACCGCGAGCGCCAAGTCTACCCGCTCCGCCTCGCGCAGCAGCTCGCGCATGCTGGCGGCCATCTGTGTGAAGTACCGCTCGAAACCGTTCACGTCCACCGGCTCGCGCGAGGTGCTGGGATGGAGGATCCCCGCCTTCGCGCCGGCCGCCGCGGCCCGTTCCATGGCGTGGCGGATGCGCGCGACCGCCGTGCGCCTGCGGCTCTCGTAGAAATGCGCGATGTCGACGGCCGGGCCCTCGAGCGGAAGGTGCACGGTCTCCACCGGCACCCCCGCGGCGCGGTACCCCTCGCCCAAGCGCGCCGCCTGCTCGACGGTGAGCGGCAGCAGGCCGTGCATAAGCTCCACGGCGTCGAAGCCGGCCTGCGAGAACAGGCGCTGCAACTCGGCGTGCGGTACGTCGTCCATGCCGGCCGTGCACGCGGCAAATCGAAACTCCATCGCTACCTCCTGCGCGGCCCAGACCGTGTCGGCCGCTGTTGGCGACAGGATACCACCGCCGGGCACCGTGCCGCGATGCCTCACCGGACGACCGGCTGATCTGCGCTTACCCGAGGTTCGCGTTCAACCGGCTCCAAGCCGCTCCAATCGGCCCACCCACTCGTCGAAGTGATGGCATTTCGACCTGATGGCCGGCAGACCAATGTCTCCGGCCATCTGCGGACCTGCGGAAGTCTTCAGCCGTTCGTATGCCGGGATCTGATCGATTATCCATGCAGATACACCCCGTGGTTGGCCAAGTGAGGCTGCAACACGGTGTCAGCAAAGACCTGTTCCGTAGTGCCTTCGACGAACATGTGAAGCCGCGGCATCAGTGCGGTCCACCACCGATGACGTTCTTCTCCCACACCTCGCCAAGCGAATAGTCTTCCAACCATTCACGGAGCTTCTCGGCGTCCGGTCGTTTGAACGTCGTGGCTTCTCCCTCACGTTCGACGACCACAATGTCCTCGGGTTCGAAGGCATCGACAAACGTGCTGGACTGGGTGCTGATGAGAACTTGCGCATGCTCGCTCACGGCTTGAAACAGCGAAGCGATCAAATCGAGAGCATTGGGGTGTAAGCCGAGCTCCGGTTCGTCCACCACAATCACGTATGGCAGATCGTCGTGCGGTTGTTGCAGAAGCGCAATGAGGCATATCGCTCGCAAGGTGCCATCTGACAATTGATGCGGGCCGAACACCAGATCAGATTCCCGATGCCTCCAGTTGAGAATGATGTCCATCCCGCTCGGTCCGGAAGGCTCGATATCGAAGTCCACGAAGAATGGCGCTACCTGTGCCACGGTTCTCACGATCCGCCGATAGACTACGTCGTTCTGGGACTTCAGCCGATAGAGAACGGCCGCTAGGTTCGCTGCGTCGGGCATGAGCCATCGATTGTCCCCAGCGTAGCAGTATTGACGAATGCGCGCGGTCTGAGACGTGTCATGAAAATGGTACACGCGGCAGTGGTTCAAGAAGTATCTCAGGGTTCTTGTTACGGGTTCCTCCGCCGCGACGATCTTTCCTTCCTGATGTCCGGATCCTAATGATATCTCTACCGGTCTCACACAACCGATCTGATGAAAGGAAGCGAGCTCCTCTGCGAAGATTAGCGAGTCTCCCGCAGCATGGAACATTCTTACCCTATAGAGGTCGGTTCCGTTGTCCGCCTCAAACTCCATCGCAGCTTTGAACTGAGGCGTTATCCTGGGTCCGGGATAGAGGTCTCCCGTGGCTCTTCCCGTAGTGGCGATGTATTGCTGAAGTCGTTCACCCATCAATTCGTTCATCATCTTGAAGAACGCGATGAGATTGCTCTTTCCCGCTCCGTTTGCGCCTATGCAGACGTTGATCGGTTTGAGTTCCAGGTCCATCTGCTTGATGGACCGAAAACCCTCGATCTTGACGTTCTTCAATCGTGGCATACCCACTCTCCTGCCATCCCGTTGTACTTCAATCTACGATGTAATAGCTAGCTTGAACCAGACGTGAGGAGGGCGGCGCACCGTCTCGCGTCGCCGCGGGGGACCCGGCATTGTCGATGATCCCCACACAGGGGAGAATGAACCATGATCGACCTGACACGGTCCACGGAGCCGGTGCCGACGGTTCACGGCGCAGAGCGCGACCCCGGCACGACATGGCAGAAGAGCCCCGAACCGGCCATCGACGCGCCGCCCGACGACGACCTCCGCCCCGCTCCCGACGCCCGCTGGCCGCGGCAGGCGGCACGGTCCGGTCTGTGCGGATCGGTCAGCCCGCGGGTCGTGCGGCTGGCCGACGGGACCTACCGGACGTACTACACCCAGATCCTGCCGCGGGCCGGCAATCCCACCGGCGCCAACGACTACGACAACGCGACCACCCGCATCCTGAGCGCCCACTCGGCCGACGGGGTGACCTGGAACCCGGATGCCGGCGTGCGCCTGTCGCCGGCTGACGGCGGAGCGCGCGACTTCCGGGTCGTGTCGAGCGAGGTCGGGCCAGCGGCGGACGGCAGCGACCGGCTGCGCATGTACTACGAGTGCTGCCCGGGATCGCAGGGCGTGCAGAACTCGATCCGCAGCGCGATCAGCGACGACGGACTGTCCTGGGAGCCGGAGCCGGGCGAACGGTTGTTGGTGGCGGGCGCCAACATCATGGCGCCGCGCATCCTCTTTCTGGGCGACCGGCGCCTGCGCATGTACGTGACGCAGCGCGGCGTCGGCATCGTCAGCGCGATCTCCGCGGACGGGATGACGTTCGAGCTGGAGCCGGGGCCGCGATTCCCGGGGGACGTGAGCACCTTCGCGCCGGACCTGGTCGTGCTCCCGGACGGCCGTTACCGGATCTACTTCGTCGCCAACGTGGGCGACCGGCCGACGCGGCAAGGAGGCGGGCAGCACCTGATGACCGCCCTGTCCGACGACGGGCTCACCTGGGAGCGGGCGGTCGAGCCGGTCCTCTCTCCCGGCGGCACCTGGGACCGGGCCAAGTCCTCCGAGATGTGCGTGTTCCCGTTGCCCGCCGCCGGTCAGGTCCCGGCCTACGGGATGGTGTATGAGGGCTGCGACGGCACGACCCCCAACGCGCGCGGCGTCTGGCGGGTCGCCGCCGCCACCAGCGCCGACGGCGCGTAGGCAGCGGGCAGACGGGCACGTTACGCGGTTGAGACGGCTGCCTTCAATGCCAGAGATCGGTTTTGCAGGTGGGCGGCGTGTTCAGACGGTTTCTCTACTCGGGCGCCACAGGTACCTGACATCCGGCTCATCTTCGGGCGGCGGGCTGCGGCCACGGTCGTAGGCGACGAAGCCATGCTGCTCGTAGAACCGGCACGCGCCTGCGTTGCGCAGCAGCGTGAGCGCGCGCAGAGCGTTCGGCGACAAGGCCTTGGCCTGCGCGACCAACGCGGAACCGACACCATGCCGCTGATCGACCGGGTCGATGTAAAGCTCTACGATCCACTCGCCGGCGATCGCCATCACGCCGACCGGTCTGCCACCCCGAACCGCCACCCACAGCTCGTGGTCGTTGGCGATCCTGTTGGCGAAGTAGCTGCCGTATTCGTCGTCGCTCCGGATCTGGTCCGGCGTGAGGATGCTTCTCAACAGGCCGGTGGTGCTCCGGACGTACAGGTCGGTCACGCGAGCCAACTCCGTCCGGCGCATGCGTCTCACTTCGAGTATGGGCACCGCGGGCTCCCGGCCGCCGATCATCCGCGCCGGAGCAACGTCGGTAGCTCTTGCAGGGAGGTCATCTCAGCGTCCGGCATCATGTCCAGCTCACGGTCCCGGCCGTTGCGGTTCAGCCAGAACGCTCGCAGGCCGGCCTGCTGCAAGCGCCTTCAGATTGGGATCATCTCCGGGAAACCGCGCCCAGAGTCCTTCCCAGGAGGCGATGCCTACTGCCTGGCAATAGGCGTTCGTCGGAGCCGAAAACCATGCCTCGCGAGCCCGGTCCCGCACCGCGTGATGGAGCGCGTGGGAATCGACACCGTAGCGCTCGCGGGCATGCTCGCAGGTCGCCAGAAACGCCGCCTCCGCCGAAGACTCCTCGGCGACCAGCGTGTCGTCGAGATCGAACAGGATGTGCGTGATCGCCATGCCCGCCAGAACCGGCGGCATCAGACGCACGCGTGCCACGGACGCGTGGTGTGGCCGCGCCGCTGAAACCACTCGTCGCCGCCGTACACCAGCACGCCGTGCCGGGCAGCGGGCTCTCCGCGGGCGCAGAACCAGTCCAGGCCATCGTAAAGCGCACCGCTGAGCGTGAGACCTGCCTTCATCTCCACCGGCAGCAGGCGCCTGCCGTCGTCGATCACCAGATCGACCTCGTGACCGGTGCGGTCGCGCCAGAAGTACAACGGCGAGCGGATGCCCCGGTGGGTAAACGCCTTGACGTATGCGCTCACCACGAACGTCTCGAATATCGCTCCGCGATTGGCGTGCAGCGCGATCTGTGCGGGGTCCTGTATGCGCAGCAGATTGCACAGCAGGCCGGAATCCAGAAAGTGGAGCTTGGGGCTCTTGATCACACGCTTCGAGAAATTGCGGTGATGCGGAGGCAGGAGATGCACGACGGCCAGCGCCTGCAGTACGGAGATCCAGGCGCTGGCCGTGGTGTGCGACACGCCGCAGTCGGACCCGAGAGACGAGAGATTCAGGAGCTGGCCGCTCCTGCCCGCGCAGAGCTGCACGAACCGGCGGAACGTATCCAGATCGCCGACGCCGCCAAGATCGCGCACGTCGCGCTCTACGTAGGTGGTGTAATAGGAGCCGAGCCAGTCCGCGGCGTCGAGACCGCGATCATGGATCCGCGGGAACAGACCCTGGTAGAGAATCCGGTCCAGCTCCAGTCCGGGAGGCGCGGGCGTATCGCCGTCCGCCGGCTCATCTTGCCCGACTGACGCGGCCCCGTCAGAAAGACCGCCGGGAACTGGCCGGCCAGGCGCCGCAGCCGTTCGTCCAGGGTCCGCCGGAACATGCGCCACAGGGTACTGCACAGCCATCCGAATGGCCAATTGAAACTTAGACTTGCAATTAGCCATTTCCTGTGACCACAGCGGCACGGGTTCAATCCGGGAGGCCCCGGCGGTATCCTGCCGGGTGCCATGCTGAACGCCGATCAACGCGCCTACTTCGATGCCTTCGGCTTCATCGTGCTGCGCAAGCTGTTCTCCCGCGAGGAGATGGATCGCATCATCGCCGCCTCGGAGGGCCTCTGGGCGGGCGTGCTCGACGCGGGCACCGACAGCACGCGGTACCAGACGTTCGCGAACTTCGTCGAGCAGAGCCCCGATCTGATGTGGTTGATCGACGACGATCGGCCGTACGGCATCGCCAACGACCTGCTCGGCGAGCCGGTCGTCTGGGTCGGCTCCGAAGGCAACATGGGCTTCGCCGACCTGCGCGACGGGCTTCCCTGGCATGCCGACCGCCCCGGCCGCGACGAGCTCTCCTACCCGCGGGTCAAGATGATGCTCTACCTAGACGCGATGAGCGTCGCGAACGGAGCGCTGCGCGTGATCCCGGGCTCGCACCGCACGCCGCTGCACGACTCGTTGCTGCCGTTCTACGCCAGCCGCAAGCCGAAGGAGCCGCGCTACTTCGGCGAGCGGGGCGCCGATGTCCCGTGCCACGTGGTCGAAACCGAACCGGGCGATCTGCTCGTCTTCCACCACTCGCTGTTCCACGCCGCGTTCGCCGCCGGCCGGCCCGCCCGGCGCTACCTGGCGCTCAAGTACGCCGCCGAGCCGCGCGACTACCTGCAGGCAGCCCGGCTGGTGCGAGACCTGGGCGGCGACCTGCGGCCGATGCAGGCGCTCATCGACAGCGGCCGGCCGCGCATCCGCGCCATGATCGCGATGCGGCTCGATTCCCGGCCGTGGCATCAGCATGGCTACGCCATGCCGCCCGAGTACCGGTAGCGCTGCGCCGGCGGCTGCAAGCGGGCACGGGAGCAAGCGGCTACACTGACCCATCATGCTCGACAAACCGTTCCTGACCACCGTGGTCGGCTCCATGCCGCGGCCCAAGTTCTTTCGCGAGCGGGTCGACCGCCATCTCGTCGAGGGCACCGGCGAGGGAGACCTGCTCGACCTGATGGACCGCTCCATCCCCTACGTCGCAGCGCTGCAGGAAGCCGCCGGCGTCGACGTCATCTCCGACGGCGAGTGGCGGCGCAAGTCCTACGTCGGCGTGATCGCCGAGATGCTTACCGGCGTCGAGCAGTTCAAGGTCCCGCTGGACTCGTTCCGGCACGACGCCCGCGTCGGCTACGCGGTCATCGGCCCGGTCGCCCCGACCCGCGAGGGGCTGTTCGCGGAGGAGGCGACCAAGCTCCGCGGCCACACCAGCAAGGCGGTGCGCGTGGCGCTGCCCACACCGCACCTGACCGCCAGCTTTCTGTGGGACCCCGTCAAGTCGCCCGAGCACTACTCGGAGCGCGAGTTCATCGAGGTCATGGTGCCGATCCTCCGGCGCGAGGTGGAGCTGCTGCGCGACGCGGGCGTCCGTTACGTGCAGTTCGACGACACCCGCATCGGCGGCGTCCACGCCGAGGAGCCGGAGTCGCAGGCGTACCGCGACGCGCTGTTCGACTCCGTGGACACCCTCAACCGCGTGGTCGACGGCATCGACGGCATCTACACCTCCCTGCACCTGTGCGGGAAGCGCCACATCGGACCGGACCAGGTGCCGCGCTACGACACGATGCTGCCGGGCTTCGAGCGCCTGCACATCGACATGCCGATGTTCGAGATGCTGCAGTTCGACGACTACGACCGCGAGCTGCTGCGCGGCCTGCCCGAGCGAATGGACGTGGGCTGCGGCTGCGTGGCCTCGAAGACCTTCGAGGTGGACACCCCGGAGGAGATCGCCTCCCGCGCGCGGGAGGCCGCCAAGATCGTCGGCCCGGAGCGCACGGCGCTGCACCCCGACTGCGGGTTCTCGCCCGGCACCTACTTCGACATCCCGCTCGACGAGATCTACCAGAAGCTCGGCAACATGACGCGCGCGGCAGAGATGCTGCGGGCCGAGATGTAGCGCGGCCGCAACGACTCCTCAGCCGAAAACCGACCGATGCGACGCGACGAGCGGACGATATTCGTGGGCGACGTGCACGGTTGCTGCGCGGAGCTCGACGGGTTGCTGGCCAAGGTCTCCTACGCGCCTGGCCGGGACCGGCTGCTGCTGACCGGGGACGCCTTCACGCGCGGTCCCGACCCGCTCGGCGTCTGGCAACGGATCCGCGACAGCGGCGCGGAGATGGTGATGGGCAATCACGACGACGCGCTGCTCGGCCAGCTCCGCACGGTCGCCGCCGGCCGCGATCCCAAGCCGGCCTACGGCGACCGCAACGAGACCCTGCGCGCGCTGGCCACACAGGGCGAGGAGCTGATCGCGTGGCTGGCGGCCCTGCCGCTGTACATCGAGGAGCCGGACTTCCTGCTGGTGCATGCCGGCATCGACCCCGAGCGCGGACTCGCCGGCACCTCGCGCGACCAGTTCCTGACCATCCGAACGTGGCCGCCCGACGGCGGCATCTCCGGCCCGCGCTGGCACGAGCACCTCGACGAGCGCCACCTGGTCCCGGGCAGGCCGATCGTGTTCGGCCATGACGCACCGCAGGGCCTGCTGGTCAAGCGCTTCCCGCAGGCCGCGAACGGCGCCCGCCCCGGCCTGATCGCGCTCGACTCGGGCTGTGTGTTCGGCAACGCGCTGAGCGCCTACCTGCTGGAAGAGGACCGGATTGTCCAGGTGCCCGCCCAACGCCGCTGGATCGATCTCTGGTGGAAGCGCCGCGACCGATCGTAGCGCTCCTCGCCTTCTGCCACTAAGATCGAGCGACTGTGGACGAAACGAAGCTCCTTGAGCGAATCTCTGCCGATCCGCGGATTTACGGCGGCAAACCGATCGTTCGAGGCCGTCGTCTGGCCGTCGAGCACGTGTTGGGAATGCTGGCGGCGGGCGACGATCACGAGACCATACTGCAGGGCTATCCGTGGCTCGAGCCCGAAGACATCCTCGCCTGCCTGGCGTACGCCCGCCGCGTCGTCGGCCGCGAGCGAGTAGAACCCCTCCTGGTCTCCGGGGATGGATGAGGCTGCTCCTGGATTCGTGCGTCTGGGGTGGCGCCGTCGGTGAGCTGAGGGCCGCTGGCCATGACGTCGAGCATCGTCACCGCTGAACCAGGAAGGCTCAGAATCCGCCGGTAGCTGCACTTCTGCGCACGGTGCTCTGCTGGTCACCCACGACTACTTCGGCACCGGCTGCCCGCGCAACTACGAGGACGAGGAGAGCCTGACCAGCGTCTACCGGTCCGAGGACGACGGCGCCACCTGGAGCAACGTCACGCACGTGATGAACGCCTACTGGAGCCTGTTCGTGCACGGCGGCGCGGTCTACCTGCTCGGCGTGTCCCAGCAGTACGGTTCCATCGTCATCCGCCGCAGCGACGACGGCGGTTTCCGCTGGACCCATCCGGCGGACCGGGTGGCTTCGTCGTTTTCCCCGGCGCCAAGGCCAAGTTCACCCTGCGCCGCGACCCGGTGACCGGCACCTATCTGACCCTGGCCAACGCGGTGACGGACCCCGATTGGCTGGTCTCCACGTGGCAGGCGACGCAGCCGCCGGGCGAGGGGCTGAACAAGCACCCGCGGCAGCGCAACGTGGTGTGGCTGTGCGCCTCCGCACCCCCCACCGCGGCGCGCGCAACTTCCACGACTCCAACCGCGTCCTGTTCAGCCGCGAGCCGGCGTTCCGGGCCCTCGCCCCGAGAGCCGCGCCTCCGGCGCCGCTCTCGGCCCATCCCCTCCTTTGGCCCGGACCGCATCGTTCCGATGCGCTCCGTGCCGGATACGGGTAGCCCCGCGCCTTCGGCGCCGATTGTCGGCGCCCGCCGGCAGCTATCCGGTAGCCGCCGGGTACCACCGGCCCTATAATCGGCGGGGTCATGTTCGCTCGCCTGCGCCGGTATGGCCGACTGCTCGCGATCTGCGCCGGGCTCGCCCTGACGGCCGCCGTCGCGATGGCCGAGCCCGAGCACTCCGTGGCGCGCCGCTGGAACGAAGTGATGCTGCAGGCGATCCGCAACGACTTCGCCCGCCCGCCCATTCACGCCCGCAACCTCTACCACGTCACGGTCGCCATGTGGGACGCCTGGGCCGCCTACGACGACACCGCGCGGACGGTCCTGGCCGACGAACGAGCGACGGTCGACGAGCACGCCACCGCCGGCGACATCACCGCGGCGCGCCACGAGGCGATCAGCCACGCCGCCTACCGCGTGCTGTACAACCGCTACCGCGACTCCCCGGGCGCCTACGAGTCGCTGACCAGCTTCGACGACCTGATGGCGGAACTCGGCTACGACCCCGACAACACCGAACGTGAAGGGACCGGCCCGGCGGCGCTCGGCAACCGCATCGGCAACCACATCATCGACCTGGGCTACGACGACGGCGCCGACGAGCTGGGCTCCTACGCCTTCGAGTGGGAGTACCGTGCCGCCAACCGGCCGATGGTGGTGGCGCACTCCGGATCGGGCACCGTGCACGACCCCAACCGCTGGCAGCCGCTGGCCCTGCGCATGTTCATAGACCAAGCCGGCCGCCAGCAGGCGGGCGGCGTGCAGCGCTTCATCGGCTCCCACTGGGGGGCGGTCACTCCGTTCGCGCTGTCAGCGGACGGCATGGCCGACGACGGCGTCTACCTCGACCCGGGGCCGCCGCCCTACCTGGGAGGCGACCGCAGCCGCGAGTACCAGATGGCCTTCGCCCAGGTACTGCACTACGGCGCCACGCTCACCCCGGACGACGGCGTACCGATGGACATCTCGCCGGGCGCGTTCGGGAACAACAGCCTGGGCGCCAACGACGGGCGCGGCCACCCGCAGAATCCTGTCACCGGCGAGCCGTACGCCCCCAACGTCGTCAAACGCGGCGACTGGGCGCGGGTCATCGCCGAGTTCTGGGCCGACGGCCCCGACTCGGAGACGCCGCCCGGGCACTGGAACACGCTGGCCAACTACGTCACCGACCACCCGCAGATGGAGCGCCGCCTGGGCGGCACGGGCGAGGAGCTCGACCCGCTGGAGTGGGACCTCAAGCTGTACCTGGCCCTCAACGGCGCCGTGCACGACGCCGCCGTGTGCGCCTGGGGCCTCAAGGGCCACTACGACTACGTGCGGCCGATCACGGCGATCCGCTACATGGCGGGGCTCGGCCAGTCCTCCGATCCGGAGTTGCCCTCCTACCACGAGCACGGCCTGCCGCTGCACCCCGGGCTGGTCGAGGTGGTCACCTCCGAGTCGGCCGCCGCCGGCGAGAGGCACGCCCACCTTGCCGAGCACGTCGGCTCGGTCGCCGTGTACGGCTGGCTGGGCCAGCCGGAGGATCCGGAGACCCAGTACAGCGGCGTGGCCTGGATCCTGGCCGCCGACTGGCTCCCCTACCAGCGCGCCACCTTCGTCACGCCGCCGTTCGCGGGCTACATCTCCGGCCACAGCACGTTCAGCCGCGCCGCCGCCGAGGTGATGGCGCTGTTCACCGGCAGCGAGTTCTTCCCCGGCGGCTTGGGCGAGTTCGTGGCGCCCGCCCACGACTTCCTGGTGTTCGAGTCCGGGCCGACGGAGACACTCATCCTGCAGTGGGCGACCTACTACGACGCGTCGGACGAGGCCGGCATCTCCCGGCTGTACGGCGGCATCCATCCCTGGGTGGACGATCTTCCCGGCCGCATCATCGGCTCGAAGATCGGCATCGCCTCCTTCGAACAGGCCCTGACCTACTTCGGCGACCCGTCGTAGCGGCCTACCCGACGGCCCGGCGTAGCGGCGCCGCAAAGTCGCCGCACCTGCCCACCTTCAACTCGCCCAGATCCAGCCACGCGGCCATCGCCTCAAGGTTCGTGGCGAGCCCTCCGGCAACCGCGCCGGCGTCGCTGCCCTCCTCCAGGTACGCGCCGCGTACCAGCAATGCGCCGCGCGCCCGGTCCGACTTGAGGTCCACGCGGGCGGCCAGCGTGTCGCCGGTTAGGAACGGGAACACGTAGTAGCCGTACTGCCGCTCGGGCTCGGGGACGTAGATCTCGATGCGGTAGCGGAAGCCGAACAGCCGCTCGGTGCGCTCCCGGAACCAGATCAGCGAGTCGAACGGGCTGAGCAGGGCGCTCGCGCCGATCCGGCGCGGCGTGCGGGCGTCGCGGTGCAGGTAGGCGGGCCGGCTCCAGCCTTCCACGGTCGCCTCCAGCAGCTCGCCCTCCTCCACCAGCTCCTGCAGGAGCGGCCGAGCCTGCGGCATGCGGATGCGGTAGTAGTCGGCGAGGTCGGCGGCGTCACCGATGCCGTGCGCGCGGGCGGCCAGGCGCAGCAGCTCCCGCTGCGCGTCACGCGTCTCCGGCGCCGGCGCTGCCAGCACCTGCGGCGGGATCACCCGCTCGGCCAGGTCGTAGACGCGCGTGAAGTTGCCGCGCCGCGAGGCAGCCAGCCGGCCGGCGGCGAACAGCCACTCCAGGGCGAGCTTGCCGTCGCTGCGCCCCCACCACGGCCGGCTGCGGTTGCGGCCCTGGTCGCGCAGGTCCGAGACCGCGAGCGACCCGCGGTCGGCCACCTCCCGGCAGATCTCCTCCACGTACGCGCGGCGCTCCCGGCCGAAGGAGCGGATCGAGCGGGAGCGGGCGTCCTCCATGCGGTGGCGCAGCAGCGGGTAGTGCTCGACCGGCAGCAGCGACGCCACGTGCCCCCACGCCTCGAACAGGCGCCGCCGGCCGTAGGCGTAGGCGTCGAAATGTTCGCGCGGGTAGGAGCCAAGCCGGGAGAACGCCGGCATGTAGTGGGTGCGCACCGCCACGTTGACCGAGTCGAGCTGTACCACCTTGACCCGGTCGAACAGCCGGTCGAAGTGGCGGCTGTCGACGCGGCCGGCCGGAGGCCGGTCCGCGAACCCCTGCGCAGCCAGGGCGATGCTTCGCGCTTCCCGGTTGGACAGATCGGTCTTCAGAGTGCGCGGCCTCCTTGCCATGTAATCGTTTTTGAATGGAGACCGTATATTATCATCGCTATTGAACGAGCGTAACCGATTCTACATGGTGAGTCCGTGACAGACGAGGAACGGCCTATCGGCCAAGCGTGGCTCAGGCGTGAACTCCGCTTGCAGGTGCCGGCACCGGCCGTCGAGAGCTACGTCGTGGCCGGCGCGCGGCGGAGCCACGCGCACGGTCGGCGAATCATCGAGCGGTACCCCCGGCAGTATGCCACGGAGGATTCGGCCGTGGCACACCTCCGGTTCGCCCTGCGCCATGAAGCGTTCGACCCGGGTGTGCTGGTCGCCGCCTGCCAGGCGATCGAGCCCGCCGATCTGGAGGGCTGGGTCAGAGCCGAGCCCACGGGAGCCTTCAGCCGACGCGCGTGGTTCTTCTACGAGACCTTCACCAGCAGGACGCTGGACCTGGACGATGCGCGGGCGGGCAACTACGTCCGGGCGCTGGACCCGGACAAGCACATCACCGCCGAACCCCGCAGATCGCGCCGGCATCGGGTCGCCGACAACCTGCTGGGAGGCCGGGGGCTGTGGCCGACGGTCAGACGCACCTCGCTGCTGACCGAACGCATCGATGCGCGGATGGACGAACAGGCACGTGCCCTCATCGAACGGAGCGGATCGACGACTCTTTCCCGAGCCGTGAACTACCTGTACACGAAGGAGACCCGGTCGTCGTTCGCCATTGAGGGAGAGACACCGAGCGCGTCGCGCACGGAGCGGTTCGTCGCCGCGCTTCGGGAGGCGCAGGACTTCGATCCGACCGACAAGGGGGCGCTGATCCGCCTGCAGGGCGCCATCGTCGATCCACGCTATGCGGCCACCGATTGGCGCGACTTCCAGAACTTCGTGGGCGCGACCGTCGGCGGGTACCGCGAGGAGGTGCACTTCATCTGCCCGCGCCCCGAGGACGTGCCGCGCCTCATGGAAAGCTGGATGCGCGTGACCCGGCGTCTCGACGACAGCGGAATCGATCCGGTGGTGGCGGCAGCGGTCTGCGCCTTCGCATTCGTTTTCATCCATCCCTTCGAGGACGGCAACGGCCGTATCCACCGGTTCCTGATGCACCACGTGCTCGCCAGGCGGGGCTACAGCCCGCCGGGTGTCATCTTCCCCGTCTCGGCGGCCATGCTGCGCGACCGGCGCAGCTACGATGAGGTCCTCGAAACGTTCTCGCGGCCGATCCTCGAGTTCATCCGATGGCGATGGACCGCGGAGCAGGAGATCGTCGTCGGCAACGAAACCGCCGGCCTGTATCGCTACTTCGACGCGACCGCGTTCGCGGAGTACCTGCACGACCGCGTTGCCGACACGGTTCGTCGCGACCTGGAAGAGGAGCTTGCGTTCATCGAGCTGTTCGACCGGGCGTTCGACGCGGTGCGCCGTATCGTCGACATGCCGGACCGTCGAGCCTCCCTGTTCGTGCGACTCTGCATGCAGAACGGAGGGCGGCTCTCCGCCGCGAAGCGACGGCTCTTCGCGGAGCTGGACGACGCCGAAGTCCGGGCAATGCAGGAAGCGGTCCGGAACTCGACGGCGCGTGCAGGCGTTTCGTTACCGTTCCGGGCTCCCGACCTGTAAGGTCGCAGCATGCCGAAGGAACTGGTCGGGGTCGCGCCGGGTCGGCTGCAGTGGCGGGATTACAAGGACGGCCCGGTGGGAGCCGGGGACGTGCGCGTGGCGTGCGAGCACGCGGTGGCCAAGCACGGCACCGAGATGTCGTTCTTCAAGGGATACGCGAATCCGCGGGGATCGTATGACCGCGATCTGGGGCTGTTCACCGGCGAGGGACGCGCGGCTGCCGGGTATGGGGTCGGCAACATGTTCTGCGGCTCCGTGGTGGAGGCGGGAACGGCGGTGACCGGCCTCCGCGCCGGCGACCGGGTCTTCGCGTACGGGACCTTCCGGGAGTCGCACATCCTGCCGGCCGAGCGCTGCTACCGCCTGGAGCCGGGCGTGAGCTGGAAATCGGCCCTGTGCCTGGACCCGGCCGTGTTCGCGATGGGGGCCGTGCGCGACGGCAACGTCCGCCTTGGCGACCGCGTGGCGGTGTTCGGGCTCGGGGCGATCGGGCTGGTCGTGGTGCAAATGGCCCGGCTGGCCGGCGCCTCGGAGGTGCTGGCCGTCGATCCGATCGCGCTGCGCCGCGACGTGGCGTCGAAGACCGGCGCCACCCGGACGCTCGATCCGTCGGCGTGCGACGCCGGCCGCGAGATCAAGCTGGCCACCGGCGGCGCGGGCGTGGACGTCGCGATCGAGTACAGCGGCTCGGTGCCCGGCCTGCAGCAGGCGTTTCGCGCCGTGGCGTTCGGCGGCACCGTGGTGTGCGGGGCTTACCCCGGACTCCACCCCGCAGGCCTGGACCTTGGCGCGGAAGCGCACTTCAACCGCCCCAACGTCGTGTTCTCGCGCGTCAACAGCGACCCCTCGCGCGACCACCCGCGCTGGGACGAGCAGCGCGTCTACCGCGCGTGCCTGCGGCTGATCGCCGACCATCGGCTCGACGGAGACGAGATCGTGCAGCCGGTCGTCCCGTTCGCCGACCTGGCCGACGAGTACCCGAAGATCGCGAATGCGCCGGAGACGCTCGTGAAGCTCGGCGTCGACTACTGACCGTCCGCGTCGAGATCGATGCCGAAGATGTCGCCGAGCTGATCCTCCGCCAGGGTGTCGGCGCCGGCCGCCGCGTCGTCCGGCAGCACCGTCTCGGCGCCGATCAGCTCCGCCGGATCGACCCCGCGCAGGCGAAACAGCAGCTCCGGGCTGTCGTCGAGCCGATTGCCGACGCCGTACAGCACCGCCGCGACGTGCTTGCACATGGTCGCCCAATCGGGACAACTGCACTCCAGCTCGATCTGCCGCGGTTTCGGGAACAGGCCATGGTCGGGATCGGAGACCACCTCCATCACCTGGTCGGAGAGCGATCCCCGGAGCAGCTCCAGCATCGAGCCGATCCGGCCCGAGCACGCGCTCCGGATCGCCTTCCAGGTCGCGGCCGGCAGCCGCTTCACCCGAATGGCGACCTGATAGGGCCGCGCCCGCGATCCCTTGACCGTGGCTTCGATGCGACCTGCGTGGATCTCCAGGTGCCAGATGGCACCACTGCGGGCGTAGGTGCGGCCGCGCGGCAGACGGTTCGCATAGTCGGAGAACGATTCCAGGTGCGCACACCAGCGCTTGCCCCAGAAGCTGCGGGCGATGGCGCGGCCTTCGATCCGTACCGGGCTCCGGGCCAATCCTGAAGACCTCCCGGCGAACCTACCCGGCGGCACTGGTTACGTCCAGCCGGACCAGGTCGAGCAGCTCGCCGTCGGACAATTCGGTGAGGCTCACCTCCTGCTCGCCGCCCAGCACGTCCTCGGCCAGTTGCCGCTTGTCGGCGATCATGGCGTCGATCCGTTCCTCGACGGTGCCGCGCGTGATGAACTTGTGGACCAGCACGTTGCGCCGCTGGCCGATGCGGAAGGCGCGGTCGGTGGCCTGGTTCTCCACCGCCGGATTCCACCAGCGGTCGAAGTGAATGACGTGCGATGCGCCGGTCAGGTTCAGGCCGGTGCCGCCTGCCTTGAGCGACAGGATCAGGAACGGCGGCCCGTCATCCGCCTGGAATCGTTCCACCACCGCGCGCCGATCGGCGACTCCCGTGCCGCCGTGCAGCACCAGTCCGGCATGGCCGAACAGGGTCGCCGCGTACTCGGCCAGCGGATCGATGATCTCGCGATACTGGGTGAAGACGAGCACGCGCTCCTGGCGGGCGGCGAGCTCCTCGCAGAGCTCGGCCAGCCGCACGAACTTGCCGCTGGCGGCCGGGGCGTACTCGCCGTCACCGGAGAGCTGGCTGGGATGGTTGCAGACCTGCTTGAGGCGCAGCAGCGAGCCGAGCACCAGCCCGCGGCGCTCGATGCCTTCGCTGGATTCCAGGCTGCGCTGCAGCGCGGCCACCACGTGCTGGTACAGCCTGACCTGCACACGGGTCAGGTGGCAGTAGCGGTCGGTCTCGGTCTTCTCGGGCAGGTCGGCGATGATGCTGCGGTCGGTCTTCAGGCGGCGCAGGATGTAGGGGCTCACCAGCCGCCGCAACGGCGCGAAAGGCTGCTCGGGCCGCGCCTGCAGCGTCTTGACGAAGGTCCCGAACCCGGTGCGCGAGCCGAGCAGGCCGGGATTGAGGAAGTCGAACAGCGCCCACAGGTCGCCCAGCCGATTCTCCACCGGGGTGCCGGTCAGGGCGATGCGGGCGTCCGCCGCCAGCTTCCTGACCGCGCGGCTCTGGCGCGTCGCCGGGTTCCTGATCGCCTGCGCCTCGTCCAGGATCACCAGCCGCCAGCGGAGCTCCGCGAGCCAGGACTGGCGCACCAGCATGGTGTAGGTGGTGACCGCCAGATCGGCGGCGGCCAAGTGCTCCCGTGGCGCGGCCGCGATCTCGTCCAGGGTCTGCCGGTCGGTCTCGGCCGGATGCAGGAAGCAGAGCTTCAGCGACGGCGCGAATCGCTCCGCCTCCGCGCGCCAGTTGCCGAGCAGCGACGCCGGCACCACCAGCAGCGCCGTGCCCTGCCGCCCGCGTTCTCCGGCGGCTCGGCCGCACAGCATCAGCGCCAGCACCTGGATGGTCTTCCCCAGCCCCATGTCGTCGGCCAGGCAGGCGCCCAGCCCCAGCCCGGTCACGAAATGCAGCCACGCGAGCCCCTCACGCTGATACGGCCGCAGCGTCCCGTGCAGGGATTCGGCCGCCAGCTCGCGTTGCTGCAGCGTACCCGGCCGGCGCAGCCCGTTCAGCAGCGTGCGCAGAGCCGCGCCGGCCGTCACCTGCACCCATGGCCGGTCGGCCTCCGTGAGGTCCCCCTGCCGCAGATCGGCGGACGCCCCCGCCAGCAGGCGCATGCCCTCGATGAACGAGATCGCGTCGCCGTCGGCGTGGCGTTGCAGCGCTTCCCAGTGCGCGATCGCCTCCCCCAGTCGCTCGCGGTCCACCTCCACCCACTGGTTGCGGAGCAGCACCAGGCCGTCGCCGGCGGTGCGCAGCGCCTCCAGCTCCTCCGCCGACAGCGGGCTGTCCCCCAGTGCGACCTCGACATTGAAGTCCAGCACGGCATCGGCACCCACCCGCGCCGGCGTCTGACTGCCGATCGTGACCGATACCTGCGGCCGCGGCCGTTTGCGCCACCAGTTGGGGACCCGGACCGACAGGCCGCTCCGCTCCAGATCCGGCACACTTTGCAGGAAGCGATAGGCGAACTCGGGCGACCAAGCCAGCGGACGATAGAGGTCGCCGGAATCCGCCAGCTCCCGCACCCAATCGCACGCCTTGGCGGCCTCCTCTACCGGCGACAGCAGGTTGATCAGCGCCGCCCGGTTGTTCGCCCCTGCGTACTGCTGCACGGCGTTGCGCAACGGCAGGTGCCTGAGTCGTCCGCCGGCGCCGAAGCCGGACGCGTAGGTAGCCAGAAACGCGAACGGCCGCTGCTCGTCGTTCCTGTTCTCCGCCAGGTGGAAACAGACCCGTCCCACCTGCCGCCAGCGCGGCGCCCGCGCGCGCAGCAGGGCGGCCACGCCGCCCGCGGACGCTGCGGCCTCGCGGACCCACCCATCGAGCTGTTCCCACAGACGTTGCAGGAGGTCGGCCGAGAGGTACTCGCCGCCCTCCATCGGCGGGGCGTTCAGCACCCAGGTGGCGAGGAGAGCGTCGCCCGGCGGCTCGACCGCCACCTGCTCGGCCTCCGCGGGCAGGTGGCAGAGTCCGGCGAGATAGTGTTCCGCAAGCTGCTGCCAGTAGCGCAGGCTGGGGATCTCCTGCGCCGGCAGCCTCTCCGCCGCCAGGGTGAAGAGCGCGCCGCGCCAGTCGGTCCGAAAGGCGTCCAGCACGGGAGCCAGATCGGCCGCGGGCTCCTCCGCTGCGGGTTCGGATTCCCAGCGCAGGTGGCCGGCCGGCGTCAGTCGCACGCCCATGGACACCGATTGTGCACGGAACGCGGAGCGGTCGGCTTCAGAACAGGTGAGTGCGGAACCAGCCGGCCCTGCCGAACGATGGTGCTGACGCCGGCCGCCCGAGGCCGGCTGGAGGAGCAGGATGAGCGGCTTGCTTTCGAGCTGTATCGATACCTGCTCGGCGGGCGTCTCCTTGCCCTGCCGGACACGGCGCAATACCATGCGGATCCCGACGGGAGGGAGGAAGATCGATGAAGAGACCCCTCACGTTCCTGCTCGTCCTCTGCCTGTGCGGACCGGCCGTGGCGCAGGACCTGCCGGCCTCCATGCGTGCCGACAAGTACCTGTTGGAGGCGACGCAGGCGACCGAGAGCGGCGACCGGCAAGCGGCGCAGCGGGCGTTCGATAAATTCGAGTCCCTGGATGTCGAGCCGACCCCGCTGTTCGCCTATCGCTACGGCAGCGCCCTGGTGGAATACGGCACCCGCCCGGAAGCTTGGCGCCAGGGTCAGGCGCTGCTCACGCAGTTCGCGATCGACGCCGGCAGTGACTCCGAACACTACACCACGATCCTGGAACTGCTCCTGGCGGCGGACACCAAGCTGGAGGCAGCCGAACGGGTGCGGCTTCAGGAACGGCTGCCGGACGTCCTGCGCAGGCTGAATGTGCAGATGGTCCCTGTCGAGGGCGGCTCCTTCACCATGGGCTGCACGCCGGAGCAGCACACCTGCGCCGCCGACGAAGAGCCGACGCACCTGGTGCAGGTCGCCAGCTTCGAGATCGGCGCCTTGGAGGTCACCCAGGACCTGTGGCAATCGGTCATGGGCGACAACCCGAGCGCCTTCGCGAATTGCCCGCAGTGCCCGGTCGAGACGGTCAGTTGGGACGACATCCAGTCGTTTCTGGCCAGCCTGAATGTGGCGGGCGGACACTATCGCCTTCCGAGCGAAGCCGAGTGGGAGTACGCCGCGCGCGGCGGGCAGGGCACCCAGGGGCATCCCTACGCAGGGAGCAGCGACTGGGCCGAGGTCGCCTGGTACTACGAGAACAGCGGCAACCAGACGCATCCCGTGGGACAGAAGCACCCGAACGAGCTCGGCCTGTACGACATGTCCGGCAACGTCCGCGAATGGGTGCAGGACTGCTGGCAAGCGAGTTACGACGGCGCCCCGGCCGACGCGACCGCCTGGCACCAGGGCGATTGCACCCGCCGCGTGATCCGCGGCGGCTCCTGGTACGGCAAGCCCAGCTACGTCCGCACAGCCAACCGCTTCTGGTACGCCACCTACTTCCGCAACAACAACCTCGGCTTCCGCCTCGCCCGGACACTTGTGGATTGAAACCAGCTCAGCCAATCACCTCTCTCGGTCGAATGTCGTCCAAGATGCCCAAGCTAGGGCGAAGATGCTTGGCCGTCCCGCGTCGTACCAGAGCGCGTACACGCTCAGCGTGACCCGCGTGGTCTAGTTGTTCGTCGCCAAGCTCGGACGCCGCCTGAACAGCTCGGACGGCCCGCACACCACCACACGTAGGGGCGTCGCGCTGGTCTCCCGCGCGGAAAGCCTGGATACGCGACCATCGCCGCGCGCTCTCTCGTCAATTGTGATCGGCCGAGTCGATCAGTCGGAGCTGGAATGCGACTGGCGAGTCTCCGCCGACGACGCTGCGAGGAAAGCAACGCCGGCGCCCCGTCACCGACGCGGCCCATCCGGTACCCGCGCAGCTGGCAAACTGCCACCGCCTCGCCGCCGTCGCTGATCAGGAGAGCTCGCTCTTCCCCCACCCCACTCCCGCGGCACGCGACAAGGGCGATCAGCACGCCTACGACGCTCGCCCCGTCACGTCCACCCGCCACGATCCCCAATACCCACGACACCGATCTTGACTACTACGTACCGATGCCATACACTCCCAAACAACGTCAAACGACGTCACGTGACCGAGAGTGGAGGCAGACCGATGGACCGCACTGAGTGGATGACCGCCGACGAGACTGTGCAGTATCTCGGTATAGGGAAGAGCAAGCTGTACGAGCTAGCCCAGTCCGGCGAGATCCCCCGCCACAAGGTCGGCAAGACTTGGAAGTTCCACCGCAACGATCTCGATGCGTGGGTGCGCGCGAGTCGATCGATTGCCGACTTCTTCACCACCGTAGACTATCAGGTCGCCGACAACCCCAACCTGCGTGACCCCCAGCGCGAGGCCCACGCCGCAACTCTCGCCCACTTCGCGGCGAGCCGGGACCCTGCGATCATCCAGCTCCCGGTTGGATGCGGAAAGTCCGGCCTGATCGCTCTCCTGCCCTTCGGCCTCGCGCGTGGCCGCGTTCTCGTGATCTCCCCGAACATCACCATTCGTGACAGCCTGCGAGCCGATCTCGATATTTCGAACCGGCAAGGCTGTTTCTGGAGAAAGCGCTCCGTCCTATCCCCAGAGACCATGCTGGCCGGCCCGCACGTCGCTGTATTGGACGGCCAGGACGCGAACATCCACGACTGCGACAAATCCCATATAGTGCTGACCAATATTCAGCAACTTGCCAGCAGCGCTGACCGGTGCCTTCCAGCGTTCGACGAAGGATTCTTCGACCTCATCCTTGTCGACGAGGGTCATCACAGCGCCGCCAGCAGTTGGGAGAAAGTCTTCGAACACTTTCCCAACGCTAAGGTGGTGAACCTCACTGCAACCCCATACCGAGCGGACGACAAGGAGATTACAGGCAAGCTCTTGTATCGATACTCGTTCATGCGAGCCATGGTAAAGGGGTATATAAAGAGACTGCAAGCCGTGTACGTCGCGCCATCAGAACTGACCTTTACCTATGAGGGAGATACGCACACACACAGTCTCGATGAAGTCCTCGCACTCAAAGAGGAGGAGTGGTTTAGTAGGGGCGTCGGACTTGCGCCCAAGTGTAACGAGGACATCGTTACGACAAGCCTTGAGCGATTGGAGCAACTCCGGCAGACAGGTACGCGGCACCAAATCGTGGCCGTGGCCATGCAGATTGACCACTCCAAAGCCATAAGATCCCTGTACGTTGAGCGAGGCTACGAGGCTGAAACGATCCATAGCAAATTGTCAAGTGAAGTCCGGGCCGAGGTCATTCGCAAGTTGAAGGCAGGACTAATCGACGTAATTGTACAGGTCCAGATGCTCGGCGAAGGATTCGACCATCCGAAACTGAGCGTCGCTGCCATCTTTCGTCCCTTTCGGAGCCTCGCACCATATCTTCAATTTGTTGGTCGCGCTATGCGAGTCGTTGTCCAAAACGATCCCCGGCATCCAGACAACTATGGATACATCGTGACTCATGCGGGCATGAACCTTGACAAGTTGTTGAGCGATTTTCGCGAGGTAGAGAGAGAAGACCAGCAGTTCTTAGCTTGCCTCATCCAGGGTGACGATCCCGAGACCCCACCGGAGGTTATTGACGGACGGACCCGAATGAAGATTCGACCTGACATGGTCGTACACAACGAAGTACTCGACTCGCTCATTGAGGAGGAATTTATTGACGCCGACGACGAACTAGTCTTTGACGAGCTTCGCCGCAACGCGGAGGCGATGGGCCTTGATGCCGATGCGATAGTCGCGGCGGCGAAGGCTACGAAGCGGAGCTCGACGCGCACCGTGGAGGCGCCCGCTCCGTTCCCGATTAGCCCCCAACGAGCGCGTCGAGAATCAAGGAGACGGCTTGACGAGCGCATCAAGTCGGCCGCGCGAGTGCTATTGAACCGATTGAACCTAGTTCCGGGAGGACTGGACATCTCGAGCAAGCTCCTCACCCACATGCGTGGCGTCAATTATGTGGTTGCGATTCAGATTCTGAACCAACGCATAAGGAAATCGGTGAGTTCAGCGGGTCGGAGTGAATGGAGCACCGAGGAGCTGAAGAAGGCAATGGATCTACTTCCTGAATTACTTGACGCAGAGGTGCGGCTACTCAAGGTCAAACAGCGCGAACAAGTAGAAGTAGCACGACAGATGTCGGAGGGCTATTGATGGCGAAACGTGGTCGGACTCCGTCATTAATTAGTGGCACGCACGGAGCTGTCAAGTTCTGCGTGGCTCTAGGGAAGACGGAGTGCCGACGATGTAAAGGGAGTGTAGCGGGAGGTATGAAGTGTGTCCGCGTGTCGTATCCGGGGAAGATGGGACCGGGAAGGGCCTACTGCGAGAACTGTTTTGAGGACGTCCTCGACGAGACACAGCGTAAGCTCGACGACCTGCGTGCGGAGTTTGCACATGACCGAAGCCCAGCGTCAGTGTAGTTGCGTTTGAGTTTGAGGAAGTACCGAGAGTAGAGTAGGACGGCAATCCGCTTCCGGAAACCATCTATCTCCGCAACAACTCAGCGGCGACGCTTAGCGCTGCGCGGTGATTTCCCGCTGTTCGCTCCAGGTAGCGTCGTCGTGGCTGGAGGTGATCCGCACGTCGCCCGGAGCCGCCGTCGCAGATCAGGGCTACGCCGAATTGCGTTCGCCGTCGAAGCTGCTCCGCAGCCGCAGATCGATCTGATCCGAATCGCGCCCGGTGACGCGCCGGCCCTCCTTGAGTAGGACTGCCGTACGTCAGCAGCTGGTTGAGTCTGCGGCGGCGTAACGGACACCGGTGGGGACCACGTCGGTCTCGCGGCCGGCGCGGATGGAGAGCGCCGCGGCCAGCGTGCTCCAGAAGTCGTGATCGGGCGTGTAGCCGAGGAGCTCGCGCACCTTGGTCTGGTCGAACTCGAAATAGTTGGGTGACGGCATGCGTACGTCGGCATAGCTGGCGCCGAGGCGCTCGGCCAGGGCCGGAACCAACTCCTCCCACACGGTGAGCAGGCCGCCCACGGTGAACGCCTGGCCCACGGCTCCCTCGGCGTCCAGCGCCAGCGCCAGCCCCTTGGCGATGTCGCGCACGTCTCCCCACTCCTGCTTGCACGAGCGCCCGTCGGGACAGCGGCGAAGCAGCAGGCGCGTGCCTGCCTGCCAGGCCGCGTCGAGTTGGCGCAGGGCCTCCTGCGCCGCCGGCGACGGATCGGGCAGCGCCTGCAGCTCCCGGCGGGCGTTGGCCACGCTCCAGTGCCGGGGAATGCCCTCCGCGTCGAGCAGTTCGCTCGGTTCCAGCACGGTGGCGAAGCGGCACACCACGGTCGGCACCCCGTATTGGCAGTGGTAGTTCATGCACAGTTCCTCGCCGATCCACTTGGTCAGGAAGTACGGCATCTTGATGCTGTGGCTGACCTCGTCCTCCCGGATCGGCCGCTCGAACAGGCGTCCGTCATCTTCCGTGCGCCAGTACACGGCCTCGGTGCAGGCGTACACCAGGCGATGCAGCCCCGGCGCGTGGGCGCGGATCGCCTCCAGCACGTGCAGGGTCCCCAGCCCGTTGATCTGCAGGTACTCGACGTGGTCGTGCGGCGAGGCGTAGGCGGCGGCGAGGTGGTACACGGCGTCGACTCCCTGCACCGCCCGCTCGACGGCGGCGTAGTCGCGCAGGTCGCCCTCTACCAGCTCGACGCCGGCGATGCCGTCCAGCTTGCGCGCCCGGCTGGCGTCCCCGGGAAACACAAAGCCGCGGATCCGGTGGCCCTGCCGCAGCAGCAGCCGCACCAGGTTGGAGCCGATGCGCCCATTGGAGCCCGTGACCAGGATCTTCACGCCCGGACCTCCACGCGGTAGCCGTCATCGGCGCGCACGCCGCGCTCGATCAGCTCCGGCTCCAGGTCGAAGCCGGTGCCGGGGGTGTCCGGCACCAGCAGCCTGCCGTCGCGCTGCTCCCAGCCGTCTAGCAGCAGACCCTCGGTCTCGGCGGGCGCCGCCTCCAGCAGGGCGAAGTTGGGAACCGACGCCGCGAAGTGGGCGTGCGCGTAGCGCTCGATGATCGACCCCCAGCAGTGCGGGGCGCAGCGCGCGCCCCACGGCTCGACGCGCGCGGCGGTCGCCTTCCACCAGGAGAGCCCCTTGTCGCGGAAGTCATGCTGCACCACCTCGATGTCCCCGTCCTCCACCATGGCGAAGAAGCTCGGCGGCGGCGGGCCCGACTCGCCGTCGGCCACCAGGGTCGCGTAGCCGCGCTCGCGGATGAACCGCTTCAGGTCGGCGTTGAGCTCGGGATCCTCCGCGAACGGCTCCTCGAACCAATGGATGCCGGCATCCGCGCACGCGTCGAGGGTGTCCTTGGTGCTGTTGACGGTGCCGCCGTTGTTCGCGTCCACCATGATCTTCGCGTCGGGACCGGCCGCCTCGCGCACGGTGTGGATCACCAGCAGGTCGCGCTCCAGCCCGGCGGCGGTCGGCATCCATCGCGCGCCACGCCCGACCTTGATCTTGAAGTTCCGGTACCCATAGCGGTGCCCGGTGCGCACCTCATCGCGAAAGATCTCCCGCGCTTGCGCATCGTCGGCGTCCAGGTCGTCGATGTAGATCGATCCGTCATAGAGCTCGACGGCGCGGCTGCCGCGCGCGCCCAGCAACCGATACAGCGGCACTCCCCGCAGCCGGGCGGCGAGGTCCCACAGCGGCAGGTCGATCGCCACGCCCTCCGGCAGGGCTCCGTCCGGCAGGCGGAACAGTTCCCCGAGCCGGCGCTCCACCAGGGACTCGGCGGCCGCCCGCTCCAGCGGCGACCAGCCGACGCCCACCGCGCCGCTCGCGGTGTGCACGCGCACCACCGAATCGTGCACCACCGTGCCGTGCGCACCCTTGCGGGAGTTGAAGCCGATGTCCCGCGGCCGCGGGCTGTCCACCCAGATCCTCTCGATCCGCGTGATCCGCTCGCCCGAGGTGTCGCTCATGCGCATCCCTCCTCTGTCCAAGTGCCCATCGCGGCACTCCCTGCTGCTCTGGCCGGCGTGCTATCGACAAACACGATCGTCCGGCATCATATGCCCTGAGCACCGGACCAAGTGATCCAGGAGGAGATAATCAACCACGATGGCGACTGACGACCGTGGCGAAGTCTACTCCGATCTCGCCATCCCGCCGGGAGAGACACTCGTCGACGAGATCGCCGCCCGTCGTATGAGCCAGACGGAGCTCGCAGCACGTCTGAGGCGACCCGTGCAGGCCGTGAACGAGATCATCCACGGAAAGAAGGCGATCACCGACGACATGGCCCTCGACCTGGGGAAGGTTCTCGGCATCCCGGCAGCGTTCTGGGTCAATCTGGAGCAGAAATACCGGACGACCCGTGCCAGACTCCGCGAACCGGAACGCCTCCAGACCTGACGCAGACCATTCGCCGACGCCGGCGTGGCGTTCGTCGTGATTAGCTCAACACTCGATTGCGGTATCAATCCCGAAGCGCCGGGTCATGACGCTGGTTCCTGAATTCCTCCAGTTCGAACGGACCACGATGGCGCCGGATCGTGTCCCGCAACGGTGCCAGGCTGGCGAAGTCGATTCGCTGCGGCCGGAGCAGCAAGCCGTCGGGACCTTCCGGCAACTCGAGCCGGTCCCGTTTGGCCGTGATCTTCACTACCATCGGGCTCCCGTCGGACTCGATCTTACTCCCGATAGGGCAATGGTAAGGAGGGGCGTCAAGGACCGCCTTTGCGACGGACTCCCCGCAGGACCGACATCAACTGCACCAGAGTCTGACGCGGCGTGGGTTCATGCGGCCCAGCCGGCTGAGAGGACCTCGGTCTGTTCCAGGACCGTTCGCGTAGCCTTCTCCTGCTTGTCGGGTGGGTAGCCGTGCTTGCGCAGGACGCGCTTGACCAGTCGGCGGAGATTGGCGCGCACGTTCTCGCGCAGCGTCCAGTCGATGGTGACGTTGCGCCGCACGGTTTCGACCAGTTCGCGGGCGATGTCGCGGAGCGTCTCGTCGCCAAGCACGTGGACTGCGCTGTCGTTGGTCTCGAGCGCATCGTAGAAGGCGAGCTCGTCCTCCGACAGCCCGAGCTCGTCACCGCGGGCGTTGGCCTCGCGCATCTCGCGGGCAAGCTCGATCAGTTCCTCGATCACCTGCGCGGCCTCGACGGCCCGGTTCTGGTAGCGGCGCAGGGTCGCCTCCAGCATCTCGGCGAACGACCGCGCCTGCACGACGTTCTTGCGCCGGCGGGCGGCAAGCTCTCCCTTGAGCAGCTTCTGAAGCAGCTCGACGGCGAGGTTGCGGCGCTTCATGCCGCGCACCTCGGCCAGGAACTCGTCCGACAGGATCGAGATGTCGGGCTTCTCCAGGCCGGCGGCGGCGAAGATGTCGATCACGCCCGCCGATGCCACCGCCCGCCAGACGATCTGGCGTACGGCATGCTCCAGCTCTTCTTCGGGCCGCACCTCGGCGGCGGCTCGCTTGCTCAGCACGGTCTGGACGGCCTGGAAGAACACCACGTCGTCGCGGATGCGCATCGCGTCGTCGTGCGGGACGGCGAGTGCGAAGGCTCGCGACAGGTCACGCACTGCCTGGACGCATCGCTCCTTCCCGTCCTCCTGAGCCAGGATGTGCTCCTGCGCCGCCGGCAGCAGCGCAAGGCGCCCCTGCGGGCTCCCGGCCGTCCATCGGGAGCGGTCGAAGCCATGGAACAGGCCGCAGCAGATCTCGTACTTCTCCAGCATTACGGCGACCGCCTCGGCCTGATTCAGCGCGGTCTTCCCGGTGCCGCCGCTTTCGGTATAGGTCGCGAGCGCGCGCTTGAGCTCGTGCGCGAGCCCGAGGTAGTCGACGACGAGGCCGCCCGGCTTGTCCCGGAACACCCGGTTGACCCGCGCGATCGCCTGCATCAGCCCGTGCCCGCGCATCGGCTTGTCGACGTACATCGTGTGCAGGCTCGGCGCATCGAAGCCGGTGAGCCACATGTCGCGCACCAGCACCACCTGCAGCGGGTCGGACGGGTCGCGGAATCGTTTCGCCAGCGCCTCCCGGCGAGGCTTGTTGCGGATGTGCGGCTGCCAGTCGAGCGGATCGGAGGCGGAGCCGGTCATGACCACCTTGAGCCGTCCCTTGTCGTCGTCCTCGTCATGCCACTCGGGGCGCAGGCGAGTGAGCTCGCAATAGAGATCGATGCAGATGCGCCGGCTCATGCAGACGACCATCGCCTTGCCGTCCATGGCTTCGAGGCGCTGGTCGAAGTGCGCGACGATGTCGCGGGCGACGAGCTTCAGGCGCTTCTCGGCCCCGACGACCGCTTCGAGCTGCGCCCACTTGGTTTTCAGCTTCTCCTTGCGGTCGACCTCCTCTCCCTCGGTCGCTTCCTCGAAGCCTGCGTCGATCGTCGGCCGCTCGCGCTCGTCGAGCGTCAGCTTGGCGAGCCGGCTCTCGTAGTAGATCGGCACCGTTGCCTTGTCCTCGACCGCGCGCTGGATGTCGTAGACGCTGATGTAGTCCCCGAACACGGCGCGGGTGTTGGCGTCCTGAAGCTCGATCGGCGTGCCGGTGAAGCCGATGAACGAGGCGTTGGGCAGCGCATCACGCATGTGCCGCGCATAGCCGTCGAGGAAGTCGTACTGGCTGCGATGCGCCTCGTCGGCGATGACGACGATGTTGCGCCGGTCGGAGAGCAACGGGTGGCGGTCGCCCTTCTCCTCCGGGAAGAACTTCTGGATGGTGGTGAACACCACGCCCCCGACGTCGACGGCGAGCTTGGCGCGCAGGTCCGCCCGGCTTGCCGCCTGCACCGGCGGCTGGCGCAGCAGATCCTGACACCGCGCGAAGGTACCGAAGAGCTGATCGTCGAGGTCGTTGCGATCGGTCAGCACCACCACGGTCGGATTGGCCATCGCCTGCTCGCGAACGATGCGCCCGGCGTAGAAGGCCATGGTCAGGCTCTTCCCCGAGCCCTGCGTGTGCCAGACGACGCCGATCCGCCGATCGCCGGGATCGCCCCCCGGCTGTCTGCCGGTCTCGTACCGGCCGCCCGTCTCGGCGACCCGCTGTGCTTCCTGCTGCAGCGCAGCCGCGCGCAGGGTCTCGCCGACCGCCGCCTCCACCGCGTGGAACTGGTGATAGCCGGCCATCTTCTTGACGAGCGCGCCGCCGTCGTCCTCGAAGACGATGAAGTCGCGCAGCAGCGACAGGAAGCGCCGTTTCTCGAAGACGCCCTCGATCGCCACCTGGAGCTCGGTATAGAAAGCCGGCGCCAGCTCCTGGCCGCCGATAGTCCGCCACGGCTTGAACCACTCGCGGCCAGCGGAGAGCGTCCCGAGCCGCGCCTGCAGGCCGTCCGACACCAGGAGCATCGCGTTACAGGCGAACAGCGACGGCAGCTCCGCCTTGTAGGTCTGCAACTGGTGGAACGCCGACCAGACGGTGGCGTTCTCATCGGCCGGATTCTTGAGCTCGATCACGGCCAGCGGCAGCCCGTTGACGAACACCACGATATCGGGCCGGCGGGTGTTGCCGTTCTCGGATACCGTGAATTGGTTGATGGCCGACCACGTGTTGGCGTCCGGCTCATCGAAGCCGATCACGCGTGCCTGAGCGCCGCGCACGGCGCCGTCCGCGTCCCGGTACTCGACGTTCACCCCGTCCACCACCATGCGATGGAAGGAGCGATTGCGCGCCTCCGGCGTCGTGCCTTCCGGGCGCGTCAGCCTGCGCAGTGCATCGTCGAGCGCCTCCTCGGGCAGATCGGGGTTGAGCCGGCGCAGTGAGCCGCGCACGGCGCTCGTCAGCACCACGTCCGCGTGGCTCGCGCGCAGTGGGTAGTAGAGCGAGTCCGGTCCCGGCGACATATCCGGGCCGCCCTGGACGTTGTAGCCGAGCGCCCGAAACCAATCGAGCGCGGCATCCTCCACCATCGACTCGGTCACGATCGGCATCGACTACCCCAGGACCGGTAGGGATTCCAGCCGGGTGAGCCACTCACCGAAGTGCTCACACTCCCTGCGAATGCGGTCCAACCCCATGCGCTGTGCAAGAGCCGTACCGTGACGGACCTTGTGGTAGCCGGCAAGTCGCTCCAGCCTGGCCGACGGATGGGTGTCGGGGCCGTCATTGATGTGTTCCGGGCTGGCGGCCCCACACCGGGCCGCGGCAAGCTCCTCTGCCGGTTGTTCCCACTCCGGCTGCTCCCGCGCAAAGTGCGAGGTATCCGAGAAAAGCAGCGCCTCGAACTCATACGGCTGAATGTGCGGGAGGAACCGAGCCGGGCGGCACCACGCCACGCGCACCACCTCCGCATGCAACGACGCCTCGATGGCCGCTGCGCGGTCCACGGGATCCAGCGGTGAAGCGGCGACGCCGGGAAAGTCCGACGGGAGCCCGTACAGGTCGAAGAACGTGGTGACGTGCGTATCGCTTCGTTGCCTCAGGGTGTCACGCAGAAACCGCAGTACCCGTTGCCCGGTCAACGCACCGCCTCTTCTCGCAAGGGACGTGGGGATCAATCTCGCCTCGACGAACACGTTCGAGCCTGCGAGTGCCGGGCCGAGTATCTGCATTGCGAAATCCCGCTCGGTCGGACCTTCGCAGACAACCACTACGCTGATCAACGCGCCGGCCCGCCGCCGACAACCTCCGCCTTCCAGAGCTGCCCGACCGAGTACTCCTGCAGCCAGTCCTGCAAGACATCCGAATCCAGCCGCTCGAACACGGACTCACCGTTCCTGCGATTCACCACCACGACATCTTCGGGATCGAACTCGCTGACCAGATCGGCTGACTGAGTGGAGAGGATTACCCGCCGCGCCTCGCTCGCGCCCTGCACCATCTCGGCCAGCAGTGTGAGCGCCAGCGGATGCAACCCCAGCTCCGGTTCATCGATGATGATCGGATCAGGTTGCAACTCCGGGGGCTGCAAGAGCACCGTCGCCACACAAACGAATCGGAGCAACCCGTCGGAGATCTGCCCCGGCCCCAGCGGAGTGTCCGGATCATCCCGGTGGTACCACTCCAGCCCTATACGCTCCTCCACGTCCTTGCGGTATACGAAGTCGCCAAAGAACGGCGCGGCTATCCGGACCGTCTCGACGATGTCCCTAAGCCTCCGCGGATGCCTCTCACGTAATAACCTGAGAAACGGCGCCACATTGCACCCGTCCGCCTTCAAGCGCAGATTGTCACGCACTGCCTGCGGGCAACGCATCCCGCTCACATCGCTCGTGTCACCAAAGTGGTATACCCGCCAGTCCTTGATTGCAGGTATCGCATACGTCGCAAGCCGATGAATTGCCAGGTCCTCCAGGTTCTTGCTCACGTCCTCCATCGGCCAGCCGGATTCTTGTCCGGAAAACAGCCTGCGCGCGGTCAAGGGTTCTGCCGCCTGCGCTCCGGCGGGAGACAGCCATTCCCTGCCCAGCACGAGGTCGTCACCCGCAGCTTCTGCTGAGAAGCTGTAGTGATACTGCCCCCGGTCGAATGACAGTCCTATCTCCAGACTTGGGGTCTTCCTTCGCCCTCCGTACAGCAGTGCATCCGCTCCGCCCTCCTGCTTGACATGAACCTGCCACCGGCCGTTCGCCAGTTCGGACACCGATCGAAACACGTTCAGCAAGTTGCTCTTGCCCGCACCGTTCGCACCGATGAGCACGTTGACTCCGCGCACCTCGAACTCTTCCAGCGAACGGATCGACTTGAAGCCGCGAACGGTGAGTCGGTGTAGAGTCGCCACGGTCTACAGTCCTCGGCCCAGATTCCAGCCAAGAGACAGTTTCATTCCTCACCACCGTGATCGGAACGAGGCGATGGACTCTGTTCCCGATGTCTACTCGTCGTCATTCGGGGAGCCTCGCGATTCCTGTTCGTCGTCGCGCAAGACGCCATCGACGTGAGAATTCAGCAACCGCCACCGCTGGCCGGCGCGTTCGAGGTCGCCCGCCAGCACGACCAGAGCGCGATCCTTGTGAGCCTGAACCGCCCGCTCATAGTCCGCCCGACCAAGAACCGTCACGACCGACTGCTGTCTGCCGTCGATATCGGTGGCGAGACGGATCGTTCCATCGTCCTCAGCCTCCCTGCGCGCCAGGAGCCGAACGAAACCGTGGAGACGCACGTCGGGTCGAGGCGCGCGCTCGCGGAGCGAATGCGCCGCCTCGCGCAGGAGAGCCGCATCCGCCTGGCCGAAACGAACTACCGTTCGTTGTATCGCCACCGGACGAGTCCGAGCCCACGAAACGCCGACGTCCAGCGTCGGAAACGGCTCGATCATCCGCACCAGGGCCTCGCACAGATTCGCGCTCACGCCGCTGCTCACGGTCCCCTCGAAGGCGCCGTCATCACCTGCTGCCGCCCGTTCCGTCGCCTGTTGCGCCGCGGCGACGGCCTCCACCAGCCGCCGCGTCGCCCGACGTTCGATCGGCGCGTTCCCATCATCCGGATCCGGAAATAACGCAGGCATTGGCCGCGGCACGATCGGCGTCAGCAACGTCACCACGAAGCTGCCCTGGTCCGTCTGTCCAAGTCGCATCCGCTTCAACAGCTCCGCCGCCTCCCGATTCGCCCCGGGACGATAGACGGGCTGTGGCTCTCGAATTGAACACGCCGCTGACAGCAGGAGATCGCGGGCGCCGCTCACGAGGTTCACGCCGTCGTCCAAGCCAACACTGCCATCGTCGCTCTCAGCCGCCCGCACGCGCACGACGTCCCGGTCCGCGGTCACGAGATCGCGATAGACCGTCAACTCGTCCTCATCAGCCACGCTGGCGAACGTGTCGATCAGCATCGCCACGGCGCTCGCGTAATCGCCCAAGCGCTCCGTGCGCGGCACGATGATCTCCGGCCGCGCCTCACCGACGTAGACATCCGAGTGCACGCGGTACGCATCCTGTCGCTTCCATCCGCTCGCGCGGGCGTACGCCGACAGCGCCGCCGGTGACACGGCCAGCAGAGCATTCCTGTCGCGAATGTTGACCTCCATCAGATCTCCCCCCTCCGCGACTGTTCCATGAGCTTCTGAAGAGCTTCTACGTTAAACACATTGGCCTCCGGAACGTGCACCGTGACCGTCTGCTGATCGGTGTGTCCCTGGTGTCCCTGCTGCAGGCTCAGCCAGTAGGCGCGTCGCCGCAGTATCAGTTCTTCCGGCGTCACCGTCATCCACCTGGACTCATCCTTCGGCAACTCGAGCAGCACGAGCAGCCGCGGCGTCTGCGTCTCCACACAAAGATCCCCGTAGTTCTTGATGCTCAACCGGAAGGGCAGAAAGCCGGACCGTCCGTTCGGCAGGTCGGTCGTAGCCTTCAACTGCAGGTCGAGGGCGGGACGACGCGGACCGTGCGTCATGATTCGCAGATCGACGCTGTCCCGGTCCGGCTCCGGCACCGAGGTCGAGAGTCCCGCACGCGCGGCCAGCGCCCTGACGTACGCCAGCGAGAGCCCTTCCTTCTGATCCGGTCCAGTGAGGAGGGTCCCCGTCATGCGATTTCTCCAACGTATTGCTTGAAACCGATCGCCCGCGCCCAGTCGATGGCGACGGCTTCGGGGTTCGATTGCAGGAGGGATGTATCGCGCATACTTACTTGCGGCTCCGTCAGGTTTCGTGCGTTCCGACCGCTACCGGACACCCATCGTCCATGATGAGACGTTGCTGGCCCAGCAACTGTAGCTTTCCGGAGACCAGCTCCGGGAGCAGCGTGTCACGAAGAGCAGTGAGGACGCCGACTTGGTGCAAGTTTCCCAGGATCCGGCCCATGGTGGGCGACACTGCGAACTCGAATGCCTTCGCGACACTAACTGGCGGAAGAGGCAGGTTGACGGACGCGAATGTGTTCCGTGTGATTGTGTCGAAGACGGTACCGTGGGAGCGGCTGCGCAACTCCTCGACTGTGCCTCTGACGAGCCAGTATATGAAGTAGTCCTGACTCTGATACGCGTCGCCCCCCCGTATACCGTAGCAGGTCTGATTCATCGCCATCGGCATTCCCAAACAAGCCAGCCGCCCTACCGTGCCGCGCGCGGAAATCACCGTCGTTCCAGCAGGAAGCACGATCGTTGAGCTATTGTCGACGCCTGCTTGAGTGATGGTTTTCTCAGTCACTACCACGAACACATCGGACGGCGCGGGAGCGTCCTTCAGGGTGTACCATGGGATGTCTCCATTCCAGTAGTGGTTCACCGACGTACGTGGTGTCCCACCGCTGAGAATCTCGACAGCCTCGGCAAGAACACCAGTGTCCCAGCCCATCGGCACCTCACCCGACTCCGAGTCCACCAATCGGTCGGGAAACAGATCCGCGATCTCAGTCGGAAGCCCTGTGTCGCGGCCTTCCATCTTGGCGCGGACGGGGTCGTAGTCGACGAACCAGGACTTGAACAGCGCTCTCGCCATGGCCTCCAACGTCGCGTTCATCCGCCGGTTCAGCTCGATCCTGTCGTCTATAGATGAGAGGATGCTGGCAATACGTTCCTGTTCCTCCCTTGGAGGAATGGGAACTTGAAATTGACGTAAGCTGGTGAGCGGCTGACCTATCCCCGGTGTGCCAACTTGCGAAGAGAATCGCATGATCTCAGCGCGTCCCGTGTCCGATCTGAAGTAGTAGAAGAGGAACAGAGGTGATATCTTCTCAGGATCCGGCCGAAATTTCATCAGACTCGTGGAGAGCATATATCTCGCTCTGTCGCCGGGGATAATGGCGACTTCTCCAATGGAGCCCCGATGCGGAAAGACGAGGTCGCCTTTGCGGACGTTGCAGTTAGGAAGTCCGTCTGCGAAACCATCAGACACATACACCCACTCGTTCCGCCAAGCCCGGTCTTTTGAGATATTGGTTCCTCTAATGACAGGCACGCCGGAAGGCGTGTAAACTTCAGACTTCATTCTTGAGCCGAAGGGGCCAACTGCAATTGATCCTGGCTCGTCGCTGGAAATTTCTCCCAGCTTGACAACCGGCCACTCAGAACCGGATGCGGAGGCGGGGTCGTGCGATTCGCCTCGAGGGGGTAACGCGTACCACTCGATGCCTTGACGCCGGATATGCTCCCGCAGAGTCCAATCTTGTATCGAGTCATACAGCAGCAGGTCGACTGACTGCGCCATTGGAAACTTGTCCAGTACCGCGGAGAGACGAGCTTGGTCGGTCAGGGTCAGCCGCTCGCCGAACAAGGCGATGTCCACGTCGGACGACACGGTGTTCGTTCCGGTTGCGCGGGATCCGAACAGGACGGCCCGTTCCACGCGGTCATTGGCCGCAATCGCGGCGATGATCGCCTCGCGATGCTCGTCCTTGAGACCGTCCGTCATGGTTTCCGCTTGGCGTCCAGAGTTCGGTGGAGGCGCAGCAGGACCGGGTGGTAGCGTTCCTTGATCAAACTTTCCGCTTGCTGGGCCACGTCGCAACGGAACGTGTGACTCAACAGGTTGCGCTTCTCCAGGGCGTCGAGCAGGGCGTCGCAATCGCTCTCGTCGATGTAATCGACCTCGAAGCTCTTGCGGATCGCCGCGCGCGGCACCTTCTCGTCGAACCCGTCGTAGAAGAGCAGGTCCTTGAGGACCTTCCACGACAGCTCGAAACAGAACTCGAACGTCTTGATCAGGCCGGCGCGTGCCAGGTCGTCGTATTTCTCGCGCTCACAGGCGCTGGTCAGTTGCGCGAGAGCGGTGCCGAAGTTGTCGAGCCGCTGTTGCCAGCGCCGCTCGTCGGAGTTGCTCACGACCGCCCCTGGGTCTCCGTCAGGCCGAACCCGAGTGTTTTCAGATTCTCGGCGATGGTGGCGTCGAGCCGTGCTCCCTCGGCACGCTGAGCTTCCAGCTCGGCGACCAGCTTCCGCATCTTCTGCTCGAAGGGCTCGCCGTCGTCTTCCGGTACCTCCACTCCGACGTAACGGCCGGGTGTGAGGACGTGGCCATGCTTGCGCAACTCGTCCAGCGCCGTGCTCTTGCAGAAGCCGGGAATGTCGGCGTAGACGCCGGCTGCTTCTTCTCCGCGCCATGCATGATACGTGTCGGCGATGTGGGCGACGTCCTCGGCCGTCAACTCGCGGTGGGTGCGGTCGACCATGCGGCCGAGCTTGCGAGCGTCGATGAACAGCACCTCACTGCGACGGTCTCGGAACGTACCGCTCTGGCGATCGCGGGCGAGGAACCAGAGGCAGGCAGGGATCTGCGTCGAGTAGAACAGTTGCCCCGGCAACGCCACCATGCAGTCCACTAGGTCGGCCTCGATCAGGTTCTTGCGGATTTCTCCCTCGCCTGACTGGTTGGATGACATGGAGCCGTTGGCGAGTACGAAGCCGGCCGTGCCATCGGGCGCCAAGTGGTGGATGATGTGCTGGACCCAGGCGAAGTTGGCGTTTCTTCGCGGTGGCACCCCATAGCGCCAGCGCTTGTCGTCCGCAAGCCGCTCGCCGCCCCAATCGGAGACGTTGAAGGGGGGATTGGCCAGAACGAAGTCCGCCTTGAGGTCGGGGTGGCGATCGGTGTGGAAGGTGTCGCCGTGGGCGATCTGGCCCTCGATGCCGCGGATGGCGAGGTTCATCTTGGCGAGGCGCCACGTCGTGTAGTTCGACTCCTGGCCGTAGACCGAGATGTCGCCGCGCGCCCTGCCGCCGTTGCCGTTGCCCGTGGTGTGCGCGCGGATGAACTCGACTGACTGGACGAACATGCCGGAGGAGCCGCAGCAGGGGTCGTAGACCCGGCCGCGGTACGGCTCCAGCATCTCGACCAGGAGCTTGACGACGCAGCGCGGGGTGTAGAACTCGCCTCCCTTCTTGCCCTCCGCGCTCGCGAACTGCGACAGGAAGTACTCGTAGACCCGGCCGATCACGTCCTTGGAGCGGGCGGCCTCGTCTCCTACCTTGATGTTGCTGATCATGTCGATGAGCTGGCCGAGCCGCTGCTTGTCGAGGGCGGGGCGGGCGTAGTCCTTGGGCAGCACGTCCTTGAGCGCCGGGTTGTCGCGCTCGATCGCGGCCATGGCGTCGTCGACGAGCTGGCCGATGGTGGGCTGCCTGGCCTGTGCCTTGAGATGGCCCCAGCGCGCCTCGCGCGGGACCCAGAAGATGCTCACCGCCCGGTACTCGTCCGGATCCTCCGGGTCGGCGCCCTCCGCCTGCTCGCGTTCGAGTTGGGCGTGCCTCTCCTCGAAGGCGTCGGAGATGTACTTGAGGAAAATCAGGCCCAGGACGACGTGCTTGTACTCCGCGGCGTCCATCGAGCCTCGCAGCGCGTCGGCCATGCGCCACAGCTCGGCCTCGTATCCGGTCGTAGCGGCTTGGGCGGTTGCGGCTCCGCCTCCCTCGGCCTGCTGCTTTCTCGGTCGTCCCCGTGCCATGACGCTGGTCTACACCACTCCCATCGCGCGCACTGATGGCGCGTCGAGTACACTCTACCCCGCTCGGCTCGGCGTCAGAAACAAGCTCAGCACCACCCGCAGCCGCTCGTTCAGCGTCCCGCTGGAGAACTTGGTAGGTCGCGCCCCCGATCCGTGGCCCGTGGTGCGATGCGGGTCAGGAACCAGATGGAGCCGCTGTGGGCGCAGGTCCCGAACCCTTGACCGAGTGCCCCGGGTCCATCAGAGTTCGGCATGGAACCATTTGACATAGCCACCGCGCCTCATGCGGTAGCCACGGCGCATACGCAGGATGGCTGCCCACCACAAGGTCCTCTGCCGGGGGCAAGGAAGCAGGGCTCGCATGAACGAGCATCATGGGTGCTGTAAGTGGCTGTAGTTCTTGACGAAACATCGCGGACGTTCAGCGAGTTCCTGCTGCTGCCCAACCTCACGAGCAAGGAGAACATCCCGGCCAACGTGAGGTTGCGCACGCCGCTGGTCAGCCACTCGGTCGGCGAAGAGGCGCCGATCTGTCTGAACATCCCGTTCGCCTCGGCGATCATGCAGACCGTCTCCGACGACCGCATGGCGGTAGCCCTCGCCCGCTTGGGTGGCATCTCCTTCATCTTCGGCTCGCAGGCGATTGACCACCAAGCGGAGATGGTACGCCGCGTCAGGAAATTCAAGGCCGGTTTTGTAGTCTCCGACTCCAACGTCAAGCCCGACGCCACCCTGCGCGATGTGGTGGCTCTGGCGGGACGCACCGGGCACACCACTATGGCGGTGACCGAAGACGGTGGCCCCGACGGGCCTCTGCTCGGCATCCTGACCAGCCGGGACTACCGAGTGCACCGTCAAGACCCCGACACCCGCGCCGACACGCTGATGACTCCGTTCGACCGCTTGGTGATGGGTCATGACGGCATCACCCTCAACGCCGCCAACGACCTGATCTGGGAGCACGGCCTGAGCTGTCTGCCGATCATCGACGACCGGCGGCACCTGCGCCATCTGGTGTTTCGCCGGGACTACGACGACCACCGCGAGAACCCGGATGAGCTGGTCGACGAGGAGAAGCGGCTGATGGTCGGTGCCGGAATCAACTCGCACGACTACCGCGATCGGGTGCCGCCTCTTGTCGAGGCGGGGGCGTCGGTGCTGTGTATCGACTCTTCCGAGGGGTTCAACGAGTGGCAGGCAGACTGCCTGGCGTTCGTTCGCGACCGATACGGGGGCGACGTGAAGATCGGCGCCGGCAACGTGCTTGAGCCGGACGGTTTCCGCTACTTGGCCGACGCCGGCGCCGACTTCGTGAAGGTGGGCATCGGCGGCGGCGCCATCTGCATCACGCGTGAGCAGAAGGGGATCGGCAGGGGTCAGGCGACGGCAGTGCTGGATGTGGCCGCTGCGCGGGATCGCTACGCGGAGCAAACCGGTCGCTACGTACCCGTCTGCTCGGACGGCGGAATCGTATTCGACTACCACATCGTCCTGGCTCTGGCGATGGGAGCCGATTTCGTCATGATGGGGCGCTACTTCGCGCGCTTTGACGAGAGCCCCGGGCGGCAGATCCGCCTTGGTACGAACGTCGTCAAGGAGTACTGGGGAGAAGGCACCAACCGGGCGCAGAACTGGGCCCGCTACGACTCGGTCGGCGGTCAGTTGCCTTTCGAGGAAGGAGTGGACGGCTACGTGCCGTACGCCGGCTCGCTCAGCTCGAACCTCAAGCAGACGCTGGCCAAGATAAGAGCCACGATGTGCAACTGCGGCGCGATCGATATCCCCGAGCTCCGTGGCAAGGCCCGCTTGACCGTGGTTTCCGCCACCAGCCTACGGGAAGGTGGTGTACACGACGTACTGCAAAAGGAGCGGGAACTCGTCACGGAACTGTAACACGGGGCATTGGCGATCTCATTCACTACCTGAGAGCCCCTTTGGCCGGTCAGTGGATCATCTCCGCCGGGCCGGCCACGAAGCATGAACGACGACAGTACGAGGAGAGCCATGAGACAGGAGTATGACTTTTCGAAGGGTGAACGTCGAAAGTTCTATCAAGAAAACGCCAGACTCGCTCTACCGGTTTATCTGGAGGAAGACGTCCAGCGCTATCTCGGTGAGCGGGCAGAATCAAAGGGCATGGACGTCTCTCAGCTTGTCAACGAAATGCTGCGCCGGGACATAGCGTTGATCGAAACGGTGAAGTAGAAGCGATCGCAGGTGAAACATTCGTCTTCGATTATTCCGCCGCGTCCATCGAGCCCCGCAGCGCATCGGCCATGCGCCACAGCTCGGCCTTCGTATCTCGTCGTGGCGGCTTGGGCGGACGCGGCTCCGCTTTCCTCGGCCCTGTGCTCTCCGGGTCGTCCGCGTGCCATGGCGCGTGTCTACTCACTCCGTCGGCGGCTTGCTGCCGCTGACACTTCCACTACATCGGCCGTGGCCTGGGGCTGTGGAACGGCTTCGCCGTCCTCGCGCATCCCTTCGATGTGGAACTCGATCGCATCCCGGATTTCTTCCAGCAACTCTTCCTTGGTACTCGCCGTAGCCACGCAACCGGGCAGGTCGGGGACATACGCCGCGTAGTTGTTGGTAGTCCGTTCGATGACGACGATGTACTTCATGATCTGTTCTGCTCCCCCAGGCCGGCCTCGGCTCAGAACATGCTCAGGACCAGGCGGAGGCGCTCCTCCAGGGTCTCGTAGGAGTAGTAGGTGCGGGCGATGCGGTAGTTGTGCTCGGCGGCTTGGGCGCGCAGGGCGGGATCGGTCAGGTAGCGGCGCGCCTCGCGCACCGTGTCGTCGCTGACGAACTCGTCCATCTCGATGGTGAGGAAGCCGAGCGGTTCGATGTCGTGGGTGTAGACCGAGTAGCGGTTCACGACCAGCGGCTTGCGGAAGTAGATGGCCTCCAGGAAGGCGTTGCCGAACCCCTCGAACAGCGACGGGTAGGTGACCAGGTCGGCGTGCGGGTAGACGTCCGCCAGGGCGTAGACCTTGCGGACGTCCTCGGTGGTGCCGCGCCTCACGTCGATGATGTCGCTGACGAACAGGGCGTTGACGCCGAGCAGGCGCGCGTACTCGCGGATGCGCACCTCGTACTCGCGCCCCTCGTCGCCGGCGGCGTGCGAGATCACCAGCTTCGCCGGCAGGTCGAGCCGCCGCACCAGCTCGATGGCGTGCTCGATCCCCTTGCGCTGCAGCACCCGCGTCGGCTGCAGAATCAGCAGCTCCCCGTCGCCGAGCCCGAGCGCGGCGCGCACGTCGGCGCCGTACGCGTCGATCGGCGGCGCTTCGGTGGCGAAGTCCATGACGTTCGGGATGAGCGTCGCCGTGGCGCCGGTCCGCAGCGCCAACTGGTGGCGGCCGGAGGAGTTGATCACCACGTGCTGGATCGGCGGCAGGGTCGGCGGATACGCCCACTGCAGGAAGTCGCCGATGCAGTTGCGCACGAACCGCTTGCGCTCCCAATGGAAGTCGTGGTGGTGGGCGATGGTGGGGATGCCGGTCTCGGCGATCGCCTCGGTCACCGCCAGGGCGAGCGGCACGTTGAGCGGGATCGTCAACACGTTCTCCACCACCAGCAGATCGATCCTCGACTGCTTCAGAAAGTCGTGCACGCTGCGCTTGAGCCGGGCGCGCAGCTCGTGGATCCGGTCGGTGACCCGTCCGTCGCGGACCTCGCAACCGAAGCAGGCGGCGGTGATCTCCTCCACCTGCGGATGCCGGAAGTGGGCGAGCGGGCACGGGAACGACCGCTCCGGCGGCGTCTGCAGTTCGCCGCCGAAGTAGTGGCTCTCATAGCCCAGGCGGCCGAGCACCGCCGCCCACTTGAACGCCTCCAGCGACACGCCGTCGGTGCCCGCCAAGCGGAAGGAAAGGATCCCCGCTCGCTTGCTCAACGGAGAACGCACGTCACTCGAGCACGCTCTTGTCAGCCATCAACTTGGCCAGGCGAGGCTTTGCCGAGAGCGGCCGATCAAGCAGATCCTGAAATGCCTCCCATTGCTCGTCACCGAGCCGGAACAGGCGGCGGTTCGCCAGCGTGTGTTCGGCGGCGCTGAGCCCCGCGTCGAGCAGGAACTCCGTGACGTTCTTGTGTGACGCGCTGGCGGCGCGTTGCAGCAACGCCTTGGCGCTCGGTGTCGTGCGCACTTCGATCCGTTCCGACCGCGCTTCAGCAACAGACATCCTCTCTACCTTTGCCATACGGTAACATCCGGCCGAGTCAAACCGTGACCGGCGTCCTCGCCCCGACCCGCTCCCTCCCCGACAGCCACCGCGCCGGACCCACGGTCCGGTGGCCCCCTTGCGTTCCCACGGCATGTGGGCTACGCTATGCAGGAACCTATGGAGAAGCGAACCGGCACAATGCACACCACCAACGTCCGCGAGTTGAAGAAGAACCCCTCGCTGGCGTTACGCCAGGCAAGGGAGGGGCCGGTTCTGATCCTGAAAGGCAACGAACCGGACGCCGTGCTGATGCACCTGGACAAGTCTCTGACCGAGACCGAAGCAGGTATGCGGCCCGCCCTCGCGGCCAGCCTCTATAACGGCGGCGGCGTCTCCCTGGGCAAGGCCGCGAAAATCAGCGGGCTCTCCCTGAGCGAGTTCGTCCAGCATCTGGGCAGCCTGGGCATCGAGATCGTACGACAGGACGAGACCACGAACAACGAAACCCGCGATGTTTCCGCGTGGCTCGCGTCATAAGCGATGCCGGGCCTCTGATCGCGCTCGCCAAGGTCGACTCCCTGTTCATCCCCAGAGATCTTTTCTCGCGGCTCCAGATTCCGGAGGCGGTCTGGCTCGAATGCCGGGATAAAGCGGGAGAAGACAGCCGACGGATCGAACAGGCCGCGAACGAGGGATGGCTGGACGTGGTGTCGGTACCCGCGGGGCAACCTCTTCCTCCGATTCTCGGAAGCGGCGAAAGCGAGGCGATACAACTGGCGCTGGACACCGAGAACGCGCTGCTGATCATGGACGACCGACTGGCGCGGCGCGAGGCGATGCGACACGGACTGAATTACATCGGAACCGCCCGGATGCTGCATCTGGCTGAAGAGAGATCGCTCGTCGACAACGCCGAGGTCGTCGTCCAACGCATGGCCGCGTGTGGCTATCGGATTTCACCGCTGCTCTTGCAGCAACTGAAGGGTCGGCATGGCCCCTCAGGCGATGCCCGCGATTGACCACGCGCGAACGGGCGGCCACCATCGCGCCTCATGGGCAACACCTTCGGGCACCTGTTCCGGGTCACCACCTTCGGCGAGTCGCACGGACCCGCCGTGGGCGCGGTGATCGACGGCTGCCCGCCCCTGCTGGAGCTGGCCGAGGCTGACCTGCAGGCCGAGCTGGACCGCCGGCGCCCGGGACAGAGCTCGCTGACCACCCAGCGCCGCGAGGCCGACCGGGCGGAGATCCTCTCCGGGGTGTTCGAGGGCCGCACGCTGGGCACGCCGATCGCGGTGCTGGTGCGCAACACCGACGCCAAGCCGCAGGACTACGAGGAGGTGCGCCGCGCCTACCGCCCCTCGCATGCCGACTACACCTACGAGCGCAAGTACGGGATTCGCGCCTGGATCGGCGGCGGGCGCGCCAGCGCGCGCGAGACCGTGGGCCGGGTGGCCGCGGGCGCCATCGCCCAGAAGCTGCTGCGCGAGCGCTGCGCGACCGAGGTGCTGTCCTACGTCGCCCGCGTGCAGTCGATCGAGGCGGAGGTCGACCACGAGCGGCTCGACCGCGCCACGATCGAGGCGACGCCGACCCGCTGCCCCGACCCGCAGGCGGCGGAACGGATGGTCGAGCGTATCGGCGCCGCCCGCAAGGACGGCGACTCGCTCGGCGGGGTGGTGCAGACGGTGGTGCGCGGCGTCCCGCCCGGCCTGGGTGAGCCGGTGTTCGACAAGCTGGAGGCCGAGCTGGGCAAGGCGCTGCTGTCGCTGCCGGCCTGCAAGGGGTTCGAGATCGGCTCCGGGTTCGGCGGCACCTTCCTGACCGGCTCGACCCACAACGATCCGTTCTACGCCGCCGGCGGCCGCATCCGCACCCGCACCAACCATTCCGGCGGGGTGCAGGGCGGCATCACCAATGGCGAGGACATCATCGTCCGCGCCGCCTTCAAGCCGACCGCCACCATCCTGCGCGAGCAGGAGACGGTGGACGTGGACGGCAATCCGACCACGATCAAGGGCCGCGGCCGCCACGATCCGTGCGTGCTGCCGCGCGCCGTGCCGCTGGTCGACGCCATGGTGGCGCTGGTGCTCGCCGACCACTATCTCCTTCAGTCGACGACATCTGAAGCCATGCTACAATTCGCAAAGGAGACCGAAACGTGAGTGAAAGCAAGCCGCAGGCAGGACCTGCGGGTTGGGTATCGTACCGCCCGGAGATCAAGGTGCTGGACTGCACCATCCGCGACGGCGGACTGATGAACGACCATCAGTTCAGCGACGAGACCGTGCGCGCCGTGTACCAAGCGTGTGTCGAGGGCGGCATCGACTACATGGAGATCGGCTACGTCAACTCCCGCGAGCAGTTCCCGCCCGGCGAGTTCGGGCCGTGGAAGCACTGCCAGGAGAGCGACGTGCGGCGCATCGTCGGCGACAACGACACGGCGCTGAAGATCGCGGCGATGGCGGACGCCGAAAAGAGCGACTACCAGGAGGACATCCTCCCCAAGTCGGAGAGCGTGATCGACATGATCCGCATCGCCACCTACATCCACCAGATCCCGCTGGCCCTGGACATGATCAAGGACGCCCACGACAAGGGCTACGAGACCAGCCTCAACCTGATGGCGCTGTCCACCGTCAACGACCGGGAGCTGCACGAGGCGCTGGCCCTGGTGGCCCGCTCGGAGGTGGAGGTGATCTGCATCGTCGACAGCTTCGGCGCGCTGTACACCGAGCAGATCGACGACTACATGAAGATCTTTCAGCCGTACTGCGACGAGGGCGGCAAGCTGGTCGGCATGCACGCGCACAACAACCGGCAGCTCGCGTTCGCCAACACGATCCAGGCCACCGTCCGCGGCGCCAACCGGCTGGACGGGAGCATGGCGGGCCTGGGGCGCGGGGCCGGCAACTGTCCCATGGAGCTGCTGCTCAGCTTCCTGCACAACCCCAAGTTCCGCCTGCGGCCGGCGCTGCACTGCATCCAGCAGCACATCGAGCCGCTGCGCGAGAAGCTCAAGTGGGGGTTCGACTACCCGTACATGATGACCGGCGTGCTCAATCAGCACCCGCGCGCCGGCATGGCGTTCAACGAGTCCGAGCACCGCGGCGACATCATCCGCTTCTACGATTCGCTGGAGAATCCGGACTGACCCGCATGGAGGCGCTGACACGACCCTTCATGCGCTTCCACATCGGATGAAGATCACGCTGCTCGGTACCGGTGCCCCCGCCCCATCGGCGGACCGGGCCGGATCGGGCTATGTCGTGGAGACCGCAGGCGAGACGTTCGTCTTCGATCACGGCCCGGGCGCCCACGCCCGCATGATTCAGGCAGGCATCCCGCTCACTGACGTGACGCAACTGTTCCTGACGCACTTCCACTACGACCACTTCACGGATGTCGCGTCGCTGGTGCTGCGCCGCTGGGACCAGGGTGCCGGCAGGATCGGGGACCTTCCCGTGTACGGTCCCACGCCGGCCAAGCGCATCTTCGCGTTGCTGTTCGGCGAGGATGGCGTCTTTGCGGGCGATAGCGACGCGCGCACCAGGAACGAGTCCAGCGTCGCCCTGTATCACGCCCGCGGCGGCGCCGGCCCGCGCGCACGTCCGCACCCTCGCGTCACCGAACTGCAGCATGGCTCGACGGTGGAAGGCGGCGGCTGGACGGTGCGCGCCGTCGAGACGCCGCACACACAGCCGCAGTTGATCTCCCTGGCGTACCGCCTCGATTGCGAGGAGGGCTCGCTGGTGTACAGCGGCGACACCGGGCCGTGCGACGCCCTGGTCGAACTGGCGCAAGGGGCGGACATCCTGATCCACATGTGCCACTACGTCAGCGGAACCGAGTACAACCAGGCGATGAGCTGGGGTACCGCCAGCCACAAGCATGCAGCCGAGCATGCCCAACGCGCCGGCGTGGGTACGCTGGTGCTGACACACATGACGAAGCAGGTGGACACGGATGGTGTGCGCGAGCGGATCGTGAAAGAAATCGGGGACATCTATGGGGGCCGGGTCATCGTGGGCGAAGACCTGAAGACGATCGGTACCGAAGCACAGGAGCCAGGCAATCCGCTGTGACGTGGGACCTGGACGGCCAGCTCATGACTTGGGATGCTTACCGGAAGGAGATCGACTGACCCGATGGACGCGCTGATACAACCCACGCCCGGGCACGTTCTGGACGAGGCGACCCGCGCCGCGCTCAGGCTGATCAACTCGACCGCGGTGGTCGACACGCTGGCGCACGCCGGCTACGCCGCGCGCTACACCTTCATGCCGAACCTGAAGAGCATGAACCCCGGCACGCGGCTGGTCGCGCGGGCGGTGACCGTCCGCTTCGTCCCCGCCCGGCCGGACGGCGTGGCCGACAAGCCGCCCGGCGAGCAGTCGGCGGAGTACGTGGCCTTCGAGCAGGCCGGACCCGGCGACGTGATCGTCATGGAGGCGCTGCGCACCACGCTGATGTCGGTCGGTGGCGACATCAAGTTCCTCCGGCTCAAGCAGCGTGGCGTGGACGGCCTGATCTGCGACGGCGGCATCCGCGACATGGACACCGTCAAGGACTATGGCGTCTCGCTCTGGGGCCTGGGCAGGACCGCGGCCCTGGGCACGCAGTTGGGCTACCCGTACACCGCCAACGACGCGATCTCCGTGGACGGCGTGCTGGTCCGTCCCGGCGACTACCTGGTCGCCGACGACGACGGCGTGGTGGTCATCCCGCGCTCGATCGCACCCGAGATCGCTCAGGCGACGATCGAGCGCGACGACCTGGAGGAGTGGATCCGCCGCCGCCTGGACGAGGAGAACCTCTCCCCCGGCAAGTACTACCCGCCGGACGAGGACACCTTCGCCCAGTATCGAGCGTGGAAGGCCCGGCAGGACTGAAGGCGAGTTCGGTCGCGGCCGTCCTGTTCGACGCCGACGGGGTGGTCCAGCACGAACTGCGACAGGCGGGAGTCTGCTGCGCCCTCGCGACCAACCAGAACGCGCATCGGGCACGGTACATGTCCGACGAGCTCGGCTACGCCCGAGCATTCGACCATGCGTTCTACTCGTGTGACATCGGCTTCACCAAACCCGACCCTCGTTTCTTCCGGGCGGTGCTCGACGTGCTCCCCTACCCCCCGGATCACCTCCTGTTCATCGACGATCGTCAGGAGAACGTCGCCGCCGCCCGCGACGCGGGCATCCGAGCCATCCTTTTCCAGCCCCCACCAGGCAGAGACTCGGGCGAGGCACTGCGGCGCTTGCTGGACACCGCCGACTACGGAAGTATCATGTCTTCGGGAAGCGCTGAGTGACCGTGGGAAGGAGAATTCTCGGACCCCTGGTGCAGCGCACGATTCGAGTCTGTGGCCCCCCGATCGTGATCTGGCTGGCGGTGGCAGTGGGTTTACCGGCGATCGCCCAGACCTGGAGTGAATCCGCCGCGGCATACGAACGCGGAGATTACTCGACAGCGTACCGAGGATTCCTGCGTCACGCAGAGCAGGGCGACGCCTACGCTCAAACCATGCTTGGATTCATGTACCACCTCGGCGAAGGAGTTCCTCAAGATTATGCACAAAGCGCGACGTGGTTCCGCCGTGCCGCCGAACGGGGTCATCCGGACGCTCAATACTACCTCGCATCCATGTACTATTTCGGCCAAGGAGTTCCCGAAGACTATGCAGAAGCCGCGACGTGGCGCCGCCGCGCTGCCGAACAAGGCCACGCCGACGCCCAGTTCCACCTTGGTCACATGTATGTCTTTGGCGAAGGCGTTCCTCAAGACTATGCTATAGCTGCGACGTGGTACGGCCGCGCAGCCGAGCAGGCTCATGCGGACGCTCAATTCCTCCTTGGGAGCCTGTATGTCTCTGGCCAAGGCGTTCGTCAAGACTATGCAGAAGCTGCGACCTGGTTCCGCCGAGCCGCCGAACAGAGTCATGCGGACGCTCAGTTCTCCCTTGGACTCACGTACGAGTTGGGCAGAGGCGTTCTCCAAGACGATGAAGAAGCCATGGGGTGGTTCCGTCGCGCGGCTGCACAGGAAAATGCGAGCGCTCAGTACTTCGTTGGGACGAAGTACTATTTGGGCGAGGGTGTTTCCCAGGATCATGTTCAGGCACACAAGTGGCTCAATCTCGCGATCGCGAACCTCCCGGCGTCCAAATTGCGGGAAGTAGCCATCGAACAACGCGAACGAGTCGCGCTGCTTCTCTCCTCATCCGAATTGGCCTACGCACAGCGTCTTGCACGCGAGTGGAAGCCCCAGTATGAGGCCGCAGACTCACTTTCTTCAAGCTCCCCTCAACTCGATGTAGAAGAGTCACCTGCTCCAAGCTCCACTCAGATCAAGACAGGAAGCTTCACGTACGACGACGGCTCGATCTACGAGGGCGAGTTCGTGGACGGCAAGGTCCACGGCCAGGGCACGTACACCTGGAGTGACGGCACGATGTACGAGGGCGCATTCGAGTCTGGCCTGCCGCACGGCGAAGGCCGGCTGACGTGGCCTTCGGGCGCCATGTACGAGGGACCCTTCCAGGCTGGCGAGAAGGCCGGGACCGGCACGATGACGTGGCCCAGCGGCGTCACCTATACCGGCGACTTCGTGGGCGGGCTGATAAAGGGCACCGGCACCATGGCGTGGCCCGACGGCACCTCCTACATTGGGAAGTTCGTGGACGGCCGGCCCGAAGGCACCGGCACGATAGCGTGGCCTGACGGCTCGACGTACAGCGGAATCTTTGACCGCCGCGCCGCTGAACAGGGCAACGGTTTCGCTCAGTTGTCCCTCGGGATTTTGTACTACTATGGCCTATACGTACCTCAAGATGATGTTCAGGCACACAAGTGGTTCAATATCGCTGCATCGCGCCTACCGAATTCCGAAAGACGGGCAATGGCCATTCGCTATCGTGAGCAGGTCGCCTCTCGTCTCTCATCATCTCAGTTGGCCCGCGCCTTTCGCCTCGCACGTGAATGGCAGCCTAAGGAAGAGTCAGACTCACCTTCTCCGAGGGACTCTCAACTCAGGATACCGGACTCACGGCCGCCCGCACATCTCGATAGAGCGATGACTGGCTCGGGCTTCCGCGTCAGCGCGGATGGCCATATCCTGACCAACGCTCATGTGGTCCGCGGATGCGCCGAGGTTCGTGCCCCGACCGGGATGTCGGCGCGCGTCGTCGCATACGACGATGCTGCAGATCTCGCTCTACTCGAATCGCTGTCGAGGTCGCCTGATACCGTCGCCGCGTTCCGCCAGGGACGCGGCATCCGTTCGGGCGCCAGCGTCGTGGTGGTCGGCCATCCGCTTCACGGCTTCCTTGCGTCGGAAGCGAGTGTGAGCGCTGGCATTGTGAGCGCGCTTGCCGGCCCCGGCGACGACCGTCGGTTGATCCAGATCACCGCGCCCGTTCAACCTGGAAACAGTGGGGGGGACCGGTGCTGGATTCCGCCGGCAATGTCATCGGCGTCGTCGTCGCGCGGCTCGACGCCTCGAAAATCGCCCGTGACACGGGCTACTTTCCGCAGAACGTAAACTTCGCCGTCGCCGCCGGCGCAGCCCGCGCCTTCCTCGACGCCGAAAGCGTCCCCTATCTCACCGCACCGTCCCCGACGGCACTCCCAACCGACCAAGTCGCTACCATCGGAAAGAGATTCACCGTTCTTGTCGAGTGCTGGAAACCGAAGCCTTGATTGCCTCGAGCCATCACGCAGTCGCTCTCGGCGCGCGAATGTCGGGGAAATGTCGGTCTGTCAGTCTGATTGGATGAAGCGTCTCAAATACGGGGACGCTGAGCCAGTCGCAGCCGACGCCGATCTCGACCTTGATCGGGGGCTGCCAGGGCAGGGCGTTGGGCATCAGGTCACACCAGCGGCACGACCTCCTGGTGTTCTTCGTGCAGGTCAGAGTTCATCAGTGACACATGCCCCGCGTGACCCTCACCCACTCTCCACGCGAAACAGCCATCCACGAGCCATCGCCGCGTCTCTGAGGGATACGGACTTGCGTGTGATCTGATTCGTTCCGAATTGTCTGAAATCGATCAGGGCATGCTCGGGAAAGTCACGGGGTCAGCCCGGACGGGCAAGTCTTGGGCGCTACACTCCGCCACGGTGACGGCAAGTACGCCGACGGGCGGATTGTCGTAGTCACTCGTATAGTGGCGCCACGCGGCCTCCGGAGCGACTTGGTCGCCGTCATATACCGAGAGAAGCTTGTTGTCGCGTGGTCTCGGACGGAAGCCCTGCGACGAAACGTGGCCAGACTGTAGCCACACGGCAGCGCTTATCACGCGGTAGAGCAGAGTTTCATCGTTCACGTCGACAGCTCGGTCAAGCGGCGGATCTTGCCGGCAAGCCACGCCCAGCTTTCACAGGAATCCAGATCAAGAGTTCGTGTGTCCTCTGCGTCGGATTGATTGTCGGCCCCGAGACAGTCTCCCTAGTGGGTGGACAGATCGACTTCAAGGACGACTGAGTGCGCACCCAAGGACCACTCCATCTCAATCCCTCCTTCCGGAGTTGGATAGGTATGTGGCAGAGGGATGTCATCAGGATAGTGACGATCGAAGTCGGTGGCCAACCAGTCGAGACCTGCGCCGTGTGGTGCCATGCCTTCCCCGTCGTGCCAGCCGTCCTGCATCGTTCGGAACTCTTCCAAGCGGGCCGGCACGTCGAGCGGATCCAGCAAGGCTATGTGTTCGACCTCCTGCAGGTGCATCAGGCGATTCTGCCGATCGTACCTGCCGAGGCCCTGGATCAGCACCCTTGCAGAGTCCCGGTACCCGTTGAACGCCTCCATGATCGCATCGAGATGCTGGTCGGGCATCGTTCCTGCTATCTTGCGACCTTCGATCAACTGCAACTCGAAGGTCATCCGGTCCTGGTCCACTTCCGGAATCGATCCGCGAACGCGTATTTCCTCGGTCAACTCTCTGATACGCGACGACGCCAGAACAAGTTTGCGTCGAGATTCCCTGGTCAGACGAGCACGAGTCCGGCGTGTCGGAGTGCTGAACTCGATCGACTCTTCGCCGCGGAGGCTGCGTCCAATTCGGTCAAAGTAGCCTAAGCACTTCTCCGGCAAATGGTCAGCCACCGATTCGCCCTGCTCCGCGGCTGCAATGGCCCCTACGATCGCATCGCGGGCCTGCTCGAAGTAGTCCTGAAATGGTGCCGGCATTCCCGACAGCGATGGGACAGCGGAATCCATGGCGATTACCGGAATCGCACTGCCCTCCTGCAGGCTGACGATCTTGAATGCGACGCTGTCGGCAAACCCCTTGGGTGAACGGCTTCGTTCCGGGTTACCCGCGAGGAACCGCCACTTTGCGACCTCGATCGCCATCTCACCGAGAGCGGCGAGATCACCGAGGATGTCAAGCGGGATCGCCCCTCCCTCGAACCGAGGTCCCCGCAGGCGCGGCCGTAAGAATTCTACCGGCGCCATTCGTCACCTCCGATGTCTTCCGACGTGTCCGTGGCACGCTCACCGGAAGGCGGTCAGGCTGCCGTCCGGGCGGACGAACGACTGGAGTGCTTCCCGGCTCGTCGTGGTCTAGCGGAATCTAAGCTACCAAGGGAGGGCCGCGTCGGGTAGCACCGATGCAGATCGATCACAGGGACAGCGCAGCAGGGACAACCGAGCGGTCCGTTCACGAGGGGTCCGACGAAGTCGCCGCAGCCGGCCATGGCGGATGCGTCTACCCTACTGCGGCACGCTCGCCCACACCACCACGGACCCGGCCCGGCCGGGATTCCGGCATGGACGGCTTCCTCAACGGCTAGTTCGTTGGACGAATGGGAGTTGCACGAGTAGCATAGCTTCCAGAGCATCGGGTGGAGGCAAGAGTGAGAGTCATCGGGACGCTGGTGCGGCGGACGCTTCGCAGGTATTTCCCGGCTCTCGTGATCCTGCTGGCGGTGGCAGGCGCTATGCCGGCGATCGCCCAGACCTGGAATGAATCCGTCGCGGCATATGACAGCAAGGACTATGCCACGGCGTACCGGGGATTCAGGAGTCATGCACTACGGGGTGACGCCTCAGCCCAGTACCGACTCGGCGTCCTGTACTACCTGGGCCTCGGCGTTTCCCGGGACCCGGCGGAGGCGGCGATGTGGTACGCGCGTGCCGCCGAGCAGGGCGATGTCGAAGCTCAGGTCAGCCTTGGACTCATGTACGACCAAGGCCACGGGGTCACCCGGAGTCAGGACGAGGCACTGCGGTGGTACCGCCGGGCTGCCGAGCAGGGCGACTCCTACGCTCAGTACTACCTCGGCGTCGCATACCACATAGGACGTGGGATTCCCAAGGACTTGGCAACGGCCGCCACCTGGTACCGCCGTGCCGCCGAGCAGGGCTACTCCAACGCTCAGTACTACCTCGGACTCATGTACCTCGATGGCGCAGGCGTCCCCCAGGGCAACGCCGACGCAACGCAGTGGTTCCGCCGCGCCGCTGAGCAGGGCCACGCACGCGCTCAAGCCCTCATTGGCTTCATGCATCGCGACGGCCTCGGCGTTGACCAGGACCATGCCGAAGCCGTGAAATGGCTCCGGCGTGCTGCCGAGCAGGGCCAGTCGGACGCTCAGTCCGGCCTGGGGGCCAGCTACTACCTCGGTCAGGGCGTCCCCCTGGACTACATCGAAGCCGCGACGTGGTTCCGCCCCGCCGCCGAACAAGGGGATCTCTACGCTCAGTCCCGGCTCGCGGCCATCTACCTCAGTGGTTCGGGCGTCCCTCACGACTTTGCCGAAGCAGCGAAGTGGCTACTCCGCATCGCCGAACAAGGCCACGCTGTCGCTCAGTACCGGCTAGGGATCATGTACGGAGTTGGCGTCGGAGTTTCCCAGGACTATGCCGAAGCCATGAACTGGTTCCGGCGCGCCGCCGAACAGGGACACGAAGAAGCTCGGTACATCGTCACCCATTCGTCGGGCGAGGACATCCCGCCGGCCCTGACCAGGGAAGTCGCGAAGTGGTTCCGCCGCGCCGCCGAAGAAGGAGACGTCGTCGCTCAGTACACGATCGGGAACATGTACTACGCCGGGCAGGGCGTTGCGCAGGACCATGCCGAAGCCGCGATCTGGTACCAGCGTGCCGCCGAACAGGGTGCCGTCGACGCTCAGTTCTCCATCGGGAACATGTACGACGAAGGCCTGGGGGTGGAGCAGGACGATGTGCAGGCTTACCAGTGGTACCACCTCGCTGCCTCGCGGTTCCAGTCAGTGGAACGACGGGAAGCGGCCGGGCGATTCCGAGACAGGATCGCCTTGCGTCTCTCCCCGACCCTCCTGGCTCAGGCCCGGCGTCTGGCACGGGAATGGCAGCCCACGAGTGACACGAGCACGCCTGCTGAAGACGCCGCCTCTCAGTGAGCGGCTGAGCGGCTCAGTGAGCGTCTGAGCAAGCTCAGTGGGCGCTTAGCCAGTCTTCGCCGACGCCGAGCTCGACGTCGATGGGGGCGGCCAGGGGTAGCGCGTCGCGCATCAGGTCGTGCACCAGCGGCGCGACTTCCTCGCGCTCGTCGCGGTGCAGGTCGAACACCAGCTCGTCGTGCACCTGCAGGATCATCTGCGTGCGCAGGCGCTGCCGCTTCAGCTCCGCGGCGATGTCGATCATCGCGATCTTGATCATGTCGGCGGCGGTACCCTGGATGGGGGCGTTGATGGCGATGCGCTCCGCGGCCGCGCGTGCGGTGCGGTTGCGCGAGTTGATGTCGCGCAGGAAACGGCGGCGGCCCTTCAGGGTCTGGACGTACTCGGTTGCGTGTGCGAAGGCGATCGCCTCGTCCATGTAGCCGCGGATCTTCGGATACTGCGTGAAGTAGCGCTCGATGATCTCGGCCGCTTCCTTGCGCGCGATGCGCAGCCGCTGCGCCAACCCGAATGAGGACATGCCGTAGGCGATGCCGTAGTTGACCATCTTGGACTTGCTGCGCATCTCCAGGGTGACCTCGTCGAGCGGCACGCCGTACACGCGCGACGCGGTGGCGGCGTGGATGTCGACGTCGGTGCTCAGGTCCTCCAGCATCGACTCCTCGCCCGCGATGGAAGCCAGGATGCGCAGCTCGATCTGGGAGTAGTCGGCCGACAGCAGCAGGTACTCGGGGCCGCGCGCCACGAACGCCCGGCGGATCTCCCGCCCCTTTTCCGTGCGAATCGGGATGTTCTGCAGGTTCGGGCCTTCCGAGTTGAGCCGCCCGGTGGCCGCCACCAACTGGTTGAAGGTGGTGTGGATGCGGCCGGTGCGCTCAAACACCGCCGCCGGCAGCGCGTCGACGTAGGTGGATTTGAGTTTCTGGACGATGCGGTAGTCCAGCAGCATCGGGATCATCGGGTGGCGGTCGGCGTAGCGGGAGAGCTGCTGCTCGTTGGTCATGTACTGGCCGGTGCGGGTCTTCTTGGGGTTGGGGTCGATCTGCAGCCGGTCGAACAGGATCTCCCCGAGCTGCTTGGGCGAGTTGAGGTTGAACTCGCCGCCGGCCGCCTCGTAGATGCCCTGCTCCAGCCCGGCGATCTCACTGCCGAGCTGGTCCGCGTACTCGTGCAGCACGCCGACGTCGACCGTGACCCCCGCGTGCTCCATGTCGACCAGCACCCCGATCAGCGGGCTCTCGATGTCGTTGCAAACCCCTTCGTACTCGGCATCGGCCAGCTCCTCGGCGAGCGCGGCCTGCAGCCGCAGCGCTACGTCAGCCGTCTCCGCGGTGTGGTCGGCCAGACGCTGCGGATCCGCCTCCAGCAGGGAGAGCTGATTCTTCCCCTCCCCCACCACCGCCGACAGCGGGACCGGAGCGTAGTCCAGGTAGCGCTCGGCGAGCTGTTCGAGGCGATGCCGCCCCTCCTGATCGATGAGGCTGTGGGTGACGTGGGTGTCCCGCACGGTGCCGGCCAGCGTAACGCCGTGCCAGGCCAGCACGCCCATCGCGTGCTTGAGGTAGTGTCCGACCTTGGTCACCGCCTCCGACTCGAACACCGGGCGCAGGTCGTCGAGCGCCTGCCGGTAGGCGGCTTCGTCGTCCGCCGGGAACGGCACGTAGGTCGCCGCGTGCGGCGCGGCACAGAAGGCGACGCCGGCGATGCGGGCCCGCTTCGGATCGGTCGCCGTGCTCTGCATCGCGATCGCCACCGACTCCCGGCCGAGCAACTCCGCGGCCAGCGCCTGCCGCTCCGCCGCGGTGGCGGCGGCGCGGTAATCGTGCTCGGTGTCGTCGATGGTCGCCATGCCGCGCGACGCGGGGGTGTCGGCGCCCGCTTCCCCGAACAGCCGCTCCTTCAGCAGACGGAACTCCAGCCGGTCGAAGATGGCGATGGTGGCGTCGGGGTCGGGGTCGAACCGCGTGTAGCTCTCCAGGTCGACCTCTACCGGGATGTCCACGTCGATGGTCGCCAGACGCTTGGACAGCAGCGCCTGCTCGGCGTGCTGCTCGATCCGTTCGCGCTGCCTTCCCTTGAGATCGCCGGCGCGCTCGATCAGGTCCTCGACCGTCCCGAACTGCGCCAGCAGCTTCTGGGCGGTCTTGTCGCCGATGCCGGGCACGCCGGGGATGTTGTCGACCGAGTCGCCCACCAGCGCCAGCATGTCGACCACCTGCGCCACCTCGGCGACGCCCCAGCGCTCGCGCACCTCGGCCGGCCCGTAGATCGACGCCGGGCTGCCCGGCGTGCGGCTGACCCGATAGAGCGTGGTGCGGTCGCTGACGAGCTGCGCCAGGTCCTTGTCGGGCGTCACCAGCCAGGTGCGGAATCCGGCCGCCTCCGCCCGGGCGGCGATGGTGCCGATGACGTCGTCGGCCTCCGCGCCGGGGTAGGTGATCTCCGGGATGCGCAACGCTTCGGTGATGGCGTGGACGTCGCCGAGCGAGTCCAGCATCTCCTCCGGCGCCTTCTCCCGCTGCGCCTTGTACTCGCCATACTCGTCATGGCGGCGGTTGCGGCCGGGGGCGTCGAACACCACCGCCATGTGCGTGGGCTGCTCCTCCTCGATGATCTTGACCAGCGAGTTGGTGTAGCCGAACGCGGCCGACGTGTTGACCCCGCGCGAGGTCAGGCGCGGGTTGGACAGGAAGACGAAATAGGCCTGATAGACGATCGGCATGCCGTCGATCAGGAACAGCCGCCGGCTTCCGTCGCCGGCGGCCTGGTCGCCACTCACACCGTCAGGTTACTTCCCCGCCCCGTGCCATCACAACTTTGCCGGTGCGGATCATCTCGATGATCCCGAACTTGCCCAGCATGCCGAGCAGCGCGTCGACCTTCTCCGACGACCCCGTGCACTTGAGGATCATCGAATGCTCGGTGAGATCCTCCGTGCTGCAGTCGAAGTGGTCGCAGATCTGCAGCGCCTCCGTGCGCTGATCCGACTGGCAGGAGATCTTCACCAGCACCAACTCCTGCACCACGGCGCGATCGAAGGTATGGTCGAAGCAGTGGATGACGTCCACCAGCTTGTTGACGCCCTTGATGATCTGGTCGAGCCCCTGCGGGTCGCCGGAGGCGCCGATCGTCATCCGCGAGTAGGCGCCGTTGTGCGCCGGCGAGACCACCAGAGACTCGATGTTGTAGGCGCGCCGGGCGAACACCTGCGCGATGCGGGCCAGGACGCCCGGCTTGTTGGCGACCAGTGCGCTCAACGTGTTGACCGGGCTTTCCTCCATCAGGCTGCCCACATGGCCGTTTCCCGACGCCATCAGGTGGACCCCACCGGCTTGGCCAGCTTGGTGGTCGGCCGGTCGATGATCATGGTCTCCAGCGGCTGGCCGGAGGGGATCATCGGGTAGACGTTGTCGGCCTTCTCCACCTCGGCGTTGATGAGCACCGGGCCGTCCTGATACTCCAGCGCCTTGGTCAGGACCTTGCGAACGTCGCCTGGGCGCCGCAGGTTGAGGCCCACGGCCCCGAACGACTGCGCCAGCTTGGCGAAGTCGGGGTTGCCCTCCAGGTCGACCCCACTCTCCCGCTCGTCGTAGAACAGCTCTTGCCACTGCCGGACCATGCCCAGGTAATGGTTGTTGAGGACGATCACCTTGAGCGGCAGCTTGTGGATGCAGGCGGTGGCCAGCTCGCACATGGTCATCTGGAACCCGCCGTCGCCCACGATCGCCAGCACCAGGTCGTCCGGACGGCCGAACTGCGCGCCGATCGCCGCCGGGAAGCCGAAGCCCATGCTGCCGGCGCCGCCGGATGAGAGCCAGTTGTCGGGGTGGTCGGTCAGGTAGAACTGCGCCGCCCACATCTGGTGCTGTCCGACGTCGCTGGAGACGATCGCGCGCCCGCCGGTCAGGTGGTAGAGCTCGTCGATCACGTGCTGCATCTTCAGCCCGCCCTGCTTGCGGTACTTCAGCGGGTAGCGCTTCTTGTATCCGTCCAGCCTGGCCAGCCACTCCTCGGTCTCCAGCCGGCCGACGTGCTTGATCAGCTCCTCCAGCGCCACGCGCGCGTCGGCCACGCAGTGCAGGTCGGGCTTGATCATCTTGCCGATCTCACCTTCGTCGATGTCGATGTGGATCTTGGTCGCGTTCAGGCAGAACTTGCTCGGGTCGCCGACGATGCGGTCGTCGAAACGCGAGCCGACCGACATGATCAGGTCGCACTCCATCACCGCCTTGTTGGCGTATGCGGTACCGTGCATGCCCAGCATGCCCAGCGACAGCGGATGGGTCTCCGGGAACGCGCCCTTGCCGAGCAGCGTGGTGGTCACCGGCGCGTGCAGCTTTTCGGCCAGAGCGCGCACCGCTTCGTGCGCGCCCGCGATCAGGGCGCCGTGCCCGATCAGCAGCACCGGCTGGCGCGCGTTGCCGAGCGCCTCCGCGATGTCGTGGATCGATTCCCGATCGGTCAGCTCCGGCACGTGGTAGCCGGGAAGCTCCAGTCCCGGCTCCATGGAGCCGACGAACGGCCCCTGGCTGACGTTCTTGGGAACGTCGATCAGCACCGGACCGGGACGGCCACTGGTGGCGATGTGCACAGCCTCCCGCACGACGCGCGGGATCTCCGACGTTTCCTTGATCAGGTAGCTGTGCTTCACGATCGGCATGGTCACGCCGAAGATGTCCGCCTCCTGAAAGGCGTCCTTGCCGAGCATCCAGGTCACCTGCTGTCCGGAGACGACGATCATCGGCACCGAGTCCATGTGCGCGGTCATGATGCCGGTCAGGGTGTTGGTGGCGCCCGGACCGCTGGTGACCAGCACGCAGGCCGGCTTGCCGGTGGCGCGCGCGTAGCCGTCGGCCATGTGCGCGGCGCCCTGCTCGTGGCGGACCAGGATGAACTCCATATCGGTGCCGGTCGCGACCAGCGCGTCGAAGATCGGCAGGGCCGCCCCGCCCGACAGGCCGAACACGTGCTTGATTCCAGCCTGTTCCAGGCACCTGATCAGAACATGACCGCCTTCCATGCCGTTTTCCATCACTGCCATAGCATCACTCCTGTGAGTTCAGGAACATACGAGGCTCTTTCGATGGTGTCAAGCGCCGATCTGACAGATTATTCTCGAATCTAAGGCGATCCTCACACAGGAGGTCGAAAACGACACTGATGACCTGGATCTATGGGAGTCAGACGAGCTCACGCTGGGAGAATAGGACGGTTCTGACAGAAGTGTGCAACCTCATCCGGCCGTCCGTTCGGAAGTCGCCTTCATACCCTCAAAAAAGTCGCCGGCGGCGGCCGCCGCCAGGTCGTTTCTGCATTTTTTGACCCGATCCGCCATGTCCGCGTCACGCAGGAACGGAAGATTGACGTCGACCGTCAACAACGCCGACTGCAGCGCGGCATGCGCCAGGTGCAGCGCCACGCCGGCGTCGCTGATGGCGTGGACGGCGCCGATCGGCGCAAGCTGCCGTGCCAGCGCCAGCACCTCCGCGCAGCGCTCGGCGGTGGCGAGCGGCGCGCGGGTGATGCGCACCACGGCGCCGGCCACCTCGCGCGAACGCCGCTCGCGCGCGTCGTCGTCGTCGCGGGGCATGGCCGACGCCCGCAGGTACGCCTGGTAGGCGTCGGCGTCCTCGACGGCCGCCTCCTGCAGCGCCCGCATGGCGCCGGCCGCCCGGTCGCGGATCCGGCCGACCTCCGCCTCGACGTCGCGGTAGCGCTTCCTGCCGATGGTCAGCTCGCCCACCATGGACACCAGCGCGGCGGCGCCGGCGCCGGTGAGCGCGGCCACCGCGCCGCCTCCCGGGGCGGGCGAACGGGAGGCAGCCTGGGCCAGGAACTGCGTGACCGGCAGCGCCAGCATGCTCACGGCGCGATCCCCCGCAACGCGGCGGCGCGCATCACGTTGGCCATGATCATGGCGGTGGTGACCGTGCCCACGCCGCCCGGCACCGGCGTCAGGGCGCCGGCGACCGCGGCCACCGAATCGTGCTCCACGTCGCCCACCAGCTCGTCCCCGACCTGATTGGTGCCGGCGTCGATCACCGTCGCGCCGGGCCGGATCATCGCTCCGGTCACCAGGCGCGGCACGCCGGCGGCAGCCACCACCACCTCCACCGCGCCCAGCACCCCGCCCAGGTCGCGCGTGCGGGTGTGGCACACCGTGACCGTGGCGTGCCGGTTGATCAGCGCGGCGGCCACGGGGCGGCCCACGGTCGGGCCGCGGCCGACCACGGCGACCGCCGCGCCCTCGATGGTCCGCCCGCACTGCTCGACCATGCGGATGCAGGCCAGCGCCGTGGCCGGGATCAGCGCCCGCTGCTCGCGCCCGTCGAAGAGCGCCGCCCGGTTGGCGGGGGTGATGCCGTCCACGTCCTTTGCCGGGTCCAGGCGGTCACAGAGGAGCGGCACGGGAATGCCGGCCGGCAGCGGCAGCTCGATGATCACGCCGTCGACGAGCGGGTCGTCGCTGCAGCGGCCGACCGCGTCCGCGGCCTCGGCCGCGCGCGTGTTGGCCTGCAGCTTGATCACGCGCACCTCGATGCCCAGCCGGCGGCCGAGCTTGCGTTTCGCGCCGGCGTACCATGCGGAGGCCGGGTCGTCGCCGATCAGCAGCACGTCCAGCCGCGGCGGGCGGCCGGCGGCGGCCGTCAGCTCCGCGGCGCGCGCGCTCACTTCCTTGCGTATGGCGGCCGCGGCCTCCGCTCCGGAGACGATGGTTGCCGCGGCCGGGCTCACGCGTCCTCAGCGCCGCCGGTTAGCCGCCCCCACAGGCGCTTCAGCAGCGAATGCTTCGCGGGCGCCGGCGGCGGAACCGGCGCTGCCGGCGGCTGCTTCTGCGCCGGCTTGGGCGCGGGTCGCGGCTGCGTCCCATTGGTCCCTGCAGGCGGGCGGAGACGACCGCGAAGGTCGCCCGCGCGGGCGGCCGCAGGAACGGCGGCCGCAGGAACGGGGGCCGCAGGAACGGCGGCCGGGGTGCGCGCGGGCCGCGGCGGCGCGGGGGCCGCGCGCTCCGTACGGGCCGGAAGGTCGCGGCGGTCCTGCGCCCCGACCGGACGCCGGTCGGCGGGCCGCCGGTCGGCGGGCCGCTGCTGGCGGCGGCCGTCGCCGGACGATGGGCGGCCGGACGGACCGCGGTCCCGTGCGGATCGGTCGCCCGGCCGCCGGTCACCGGGCCGGTGGCGCGGACCGTGCGGCACCCGCACGCCGGCCGTGCGGTCGGTGACGAACAGCTCCGCGGCCGCCCGCTCGACGGGGATCTCCTTGCGGGTGAACTCCTCGATCGCCTCCAGGCCGTAGACGAACTCCTCGCACACCAGCGAGATCGCCTTGCCGCGCTTGCCGGCGCGAGCGGTGCGGCCGATGCGGTGCACGTAGTTCTCGGTGTGCTCCGGCAGGTCGTAGTTGACCACCAGGTCCAGGTCGTCGATGTGCAGCCCGCGCGCGGCCACGTCGGTAGCTACCAGGATCGGCAGGTTGCCCTCCTTGAGCAGATCGATGACCTGCAGGCGCTTCTTCTGAGGCAGGTCGCCGATGATGAACTCGGCGTCGCGGCCGTTCATGGACAGCCGGCGCGCCACCTGTTCGGCGGCGTGCTTGGTGTTGGTGAAGATCAGCGCGCTCTCGGGCTTCTCCTGATCCAGCAGGCCGAGCAGCAGGCTGAGCTTCTGCTGCTTGGTGACGTGGTAGAGGCTCTGCGTGACGGTATCGACCGTCACCTGCTCCGGCTCGATGGCGATCTCGGCCGGCTTGCTCATGTCCCGCCACGCCAGGTTCCGCACCCGGCCGTCGAGCGTGGCGCTGGACAGCATGGTCCAGCGCTCCTTGGCCGGCGGCACCCTGCGCAGGATCTTGCGGACGTCCGGCATGAAGCCCATGTCGAACAGGCGGTCCGCCTCGTCGATGACGAAGGCGCCCACGTCGTGCAGTGGCACCTTGCCCGAACGGTCGAAGTCGAGCAGCCGCCCGGGGGTGGCGATGAGGATGTCCACGCCCTCGCGCAGGCTGCGCTCCTGCTCCTCGTAGCCCATGCCCCCGAACACGCACGCCATCTTGAAGTCGAGGTGCTTGCCGAGCAGGCGCGCCTCCTGCTCGATCTGCACCGCCAGCTCGCGGGTGGGGACGATGATGAGCGCGAAACGGTCGTCGAAGTATTCCTCCTTGAGGAACAGCTCGAAGATGGAAATCAGGAACGCGGCGGTCTTGCCGGTTCCGGTCTGGGACTGCACGGTCACGTCGATCCCTTCCAGCGAGTACTCGAAGGTGCGCTCCTGGACTTTCGTGCATTCGACGAATCCGGCGTCGCGTATTCCGGCCTGGATCTTTGGATCCAGGTTGAGTTCGGTGAACTTCATCGGTTCTGTGTAATTTACTCCATGAGTCGTTCGAAGGCGCCGGCCGGATCTGGGGCGGCGGTCACCGCCCGGCCGACGACTATGTAGTCGGCGCCGGCGGCCAACGCGGCAGCCGGCGTGACGATTCGCTTCTGGTCCTGCGCGGCGGCCCAGATCGGTCGCACCCCCGGGGTGACGATCTTCGCGTCCGGACCCACGGCCGCGCGCAACGCCCGCGCGTCGCTGCCGGCGGCGATCAGGCCGCCGCAGCCGGCGTCGACCGCCATTCGGCCCAGATCCACCACCACGTCGCGCACCGGACGTCCGGGTGCAAGCCCGACCGCGTTCAGATCGGTGCGGTCGAGGCTCGTAAGTATAGTAACGCCAAGAAGCGTCGGCGCATAGCCCGCCCCGGCCGAGCCCTCCTGGACGCCGGCCGCGGCCGCCTCCAGCATGGCCGGGCCGCCGGCGGCGTGCACGGTCACGAGGTCCACGCCCAGGCGCGCGACCGCGCGCGCGGCCCGCGCCACGGTCTCCGCAATGTCGTGCAGCTTGAGGTCCAGGAACACGCGGTGACCGCGCTCGCGCACGGCGCGCACCGCCGCCGGGCCTTCCGCCGCGAACAGCTCCAGACCCACCTTGTAGTAGCCGGGCCGGTCGCCGAGCGCGTCCATGAGGCGCTCCGCCCGCTCCAGGTCGGGCGTGTCCAGGGCGATGATCACCCTGCCCAGATCATCCCGCGGCGCCACTGGTCTCCTCCTCGTGCGGCGGCTCGCTGCCTCCGGCGGCATACCGGACCGAGCCGATCAGGTCGCGCAGACAGCCGCCGTCGCGGCGTACATAGTCCGCGATGCCGTCGCGCACCGCGATCGCCGTGCCGGGGTCCACGAACGACGCGGTGCCGACCTGCACCGCCGCCGCGCCGGCGATGACCATCTGCAGGGCGTCGTCGGCCGAGCGCACGCCGCCCACGCCGATCACGGGGATGGAGACCGCGCGCGCCGCCTGGAACACCTGCCGGACCGCGATCGGCAGGATGGCCGGCCCCGACAGGCCGCCGGTGACGTTGGCCAGCACCGGACGGCGCGTGCGCACGTCGATCAGCATGCCGGTGATCGTGTTCATCACCGTCACCGCGTCGGCGCCCGCCCGCTCCGCGGCCACCGCGTACGCGGCCACGTCCGGCACCTCGGGGCTGAGCTTCGCGGCCACCGGCCGGTCGGTGACCGCCCGCACCGCCGCGACCGCTACGGCGACCAGCTTGGGGTCGTGCGCGAACATGCGCGCGTCGGCGTAGGCCACGTTCGGGCACGACAGGTTGAGCTCGAAGCCGATCCCCCGGCCCAGGCCGTCCTCCCGGCAGACGCGCTCTACCACCGCGCACAGCTCCTCCACCGTGTGCCCCATCACGCTGACCAGCAGCGGGATCCCCAGCTCGGTCAGGTACGGCAGCTTGTCGCGGCAGAACGCGTCGACCCCGACGTTCTGCAGGCCGATCGCGTTGAGCATCCCGCCCGGCGTCTCGGTGATGCGCGGCGGCGGGTTGCCGGCCCGCGGGCGCAGGGTCACGGTCTTGGTGACGATCCCGCCCAGGTCGCGGAGCGGCAGGAAGGCCTCCAGCTCGCGGCCGTAGCCGCAGGTGCCGGAAGCAAGCAGCACCGGGTTCGGCGCCGGCAGGCCGCGCGCGATGGTGGTGGAGAGGTCGATCACGCGGACGCCTGCGCCCGATCTGGCCACGCCAGCCGCTCCGCGTCGAAGGCCGGCCCGTCGCGGCAGACCAGGTCGTAGCCGCCGGCGGCGGTCCGCACCGCACACCCCTGGCAGGCGCCGAACCCGCACGCCATGTGCTCCTCCACCGCGACCTGACACGGCGTGCCGCTCCGCCGGCAGATCCCGGCGACGGCGGCAAGCATCGGCTCGGGGCCGCAGGCGTAGACCCGGCACTCCCCGCCGGCTTCCTGCAGCAGTTTCTGCAGGCGATCCGCTGCCGTGCCTCGGCCGCCGGCGCTGCCGTCGTCGGTCATGACATGGACCTCGGCTCCCAGCGCAACCAACTCCTCGCGCAGGAGCACCTGGTCGGAGGTACGCGCGCCCACGATTACGCGGGGCACGACCCCCTCGCCTGCCAGCCGCTCGGCAAGCGCGTAGACCGGCGGCAGGCCCACGCCGCCGCCCACCAGGATCGGCGCCGCCGCTCCGGCGGCGCCGGCATGGTCGCAGCGAAAGCCGCATCCCAGCGGCCCCAGCACCCACACCCGCTGCCCGGGCGTGCAGGCGAACAGGGCGCGGGTCCCCACACCGACCGCCTTGGACAGGACCTCCAGTCGGCGGCCGGCGGCGCGCAGGATGCTGAACGGCCGCGGCAGATAGGCCGGGTCCAGGCCGAGCTGCACGAACTGACCGGGCTCGAAGCCGGCGCCCAGGCTGCAGGCGAGGGTCAGCACGTGGTGCTCGGGCGCCACCACCCGGTTGGCGACCACCTCGCAGAGCTGCCGGGTCACCCCTGCGATCCGCTGCCTCCGTGGCCGGCGGCTTCCGCGTACTGCTCCTGCAGCGACATCACCTGCAACTGCCCCGCCGCCATGGCGCGCATGCCGGAGATGGACGCGAAGGCGCCGGGAACCGTGGTGATGCACGGCACCCCCCGCGCCACCGCCAGCGAGCGGATGATCACTCCGTCGCTGCGCGGTTTCTTGCCGCCGGGCGTGTTGATGACCAGTGCCACCTCGCCCCGCTCCATCATCTCCACGACGTTCGGGCTGCCCTCGCTGACCCGCGCCAGTGCGGAGACGGCGACTCCCGCCCGCTCCACCTCCGCGGCGGTGCCCCGCGTGGCGAAGATGTGGAAGCCCAACTCCTGCAGCGACCGGCCGAGCCGGCCGGCGTGGTGCTTGTCCTCGTCGCGCACGCTCAGGAAGACGTTGCCGCCCACGGGCAGGGGCGAGCCGGCGCCCATCTGCGCCTTGGCGAACGCCTTGCCGAAGCGGTCGGCCGAGCCCATCACCTCGCCGGTCGACTTCATCTCCGGCCCCAGCACCACGTCGATGCCGTGGAAGCGGCTGAACGGCAGCACCGCCTCCTTGACCGCATAGCGCTCGGGCCGCACGGGGATGCGCACGTCCATCTCCGCCAGCGGGATGCCGACCATGACCTTGGCGGCAATCCGGGCCAGGGGCACGCCGATCGCCTTGGACACGAACGGGACCGTGCGCGAGGCGCGGGGGTTCACCTCCAGCACGAAGATGTCACCGTTCTTGACCGCGAACTGCACGTTCATCAGCCCGACGATGGAAAGCTCGCGCGCGATTTGCACGGTCTGCCGCCTGATCTCCTCGACGATCGCATCCGGCAGCGAGTGCGGGGGCAGGCAGCAGGCGCTGTCCCCGGAGTGCACGCCTGCCTCCTCGATGTGCTCCATCACGCCGCCCACCAGACAGGTGGTGCCGTCCCCGATCAGGTCGACGTCCACCTCCGTGGCGCCTTCCAGAAAGCTGTCGATGAGCACCGGCCGGTCGCCCGAGACCTCCACCGCCCGCGCCATGTAGCCGCGCAGCGACTCGGCGTCATAGACGATCTCCATGGCGCGCCCGCCCAGCACGTACGACGGGCGCAGCAGCACCGGGTAGCCGATCCGCTGCGCTTCCCGCACAGCGTCATCCACGCAGACAGCCGAGCCGTTCGGGGGCTGCACCAGCCCCAGTCCGGACAGCATCTCCGCGAACCGGGAACGGTCCTCGGCGCGGTCGATCGCGTCGTAGGCGGTGCCCGCGATCGGCACGCCGGCGGCCTCCAGCGCGCCGGCCAGGTTCAGCGGCGTCTGCCCCCCGAACTGAACGATGACGCCGTCGGGCCGCTCCTTGTCGACGATGTTGAGCACGTCCTCCAGGGTGAGCGGCTCGAAGTAGAGGCGGGTGGAGGTGTCGTAGTCGGTCGAGACGGTCTCCGGGTTGCAGTTGACCATGATCGACTCGTAGCCGGCGTCGTGCAGGCCGAAGGCGGCCTGACAGCAGCAGTAGTCGAACTCGATCCCCTGCCCGATCCGGTTGGGGCCGCCGCCCAGGATGATGACCCGCTTGTGGTCGGACGGGGGAACCTCGTCTTCCTCCTCGTAGGTCGAGTAGTAGTAGGGGGTGTACGCCTCGAACTCGGCCGCGCAGGTGTCCACCGGCTTGTAGGTGGGAAGCACCGCCTGCGCCTTGCGGCGCGCGCGCACCTCGCCTTCGCTGCAGCCGAGCGCGGCGCCGATCTGCGCGTCGGAGAAGCCGAAGCGCTTGGCCGCAAGCAGCTCCTGGCGGCAATCGCCGTTGCCGGTGAGTTGCCGCTCCTGCTCGACGATCCGGGCCAGCGAGGCCAGGAACCAGGGGTCGATGGCGGTGGCCCCGTACAGCTCGTCCACCGTGGCGCCATGCTCGAAGGCGTGCCGGAGCTGGAACAGCCGCTCCGCGTTGGGGGTGCGCACCGCCTCGAGCAGCGCCGCCTTGTCCAGGTCCCGGTAGGCGTCGCGGAGCTGGAAGCCGTCCGCCTTGATCTCCAGGCCGCGCATGCCCTTCTGCAGCGCCTCGGTGAAGGTGCGGCCGATGGCCATCACCTCGCCCACCGACTTCATCTGCGTGGTGAGGGTGGGGTCCGCCTCCGGGAATTTCTCGAAGGCGAAGCGCGGGATCTTGACCACGCAGTAGTCGATGGTGGGCTCGAAGCTGGCCGGGGTCTCGCGCGTGATGTCGTTGGGGATCTCGTCCAGCGTGTAGCCGACCGCGAGCTTGGCCGCGAACTTCGCGATCGGGAAGCCGGTCGCCTTGGAGGCGAGCGCGGACGAGCGCGACAGGCGCGGGTTCATCTCGATGATCACCATGGCGCCGGTCGCCGGGTCGAGCGCGAACTGGATGTTGGAGCCGCCGGTCTCCACGCCCACCTTGCGGATGCAGGCGATGGCGGCGTCGCGCATGATCTGGTACTCGCGGTCGGTGAGCGTCTGGGCCGGCGCCACCGTGATCGAGTCGCCGGTGTGGACGCCCATCGGATCCACGTTCTCGATCGAGCAGATGATGACGACGTTGTCCTTCTTGTCGCGCATCACCTCCAGCTCGAACTCCTTCCAGCCGATCACCGACTGCTCGATGAGCACCTCGTGCGTGAGGGAGAGCCGCAGCCCGAGCTGGACGATGCGGTCGAACTCCTCCGGGGTGCGCGCCACGCCGCCGCCGGTGCCGCCCAGCGTGAAGCTGGGGCGCACGATGCTGGGAAAGCCGGTCTTGGCGACCGCCGCGCGCGCCGCCTGCAAGCTGCCGGCGATGGTCGAGCGCGGCACGGCCAGGCCGATCTCCTCCATGGCGCAGCGGAAGTCCTGCCGCCGCTCGGCCACCTGGATCGCGGCCAGGTCGGCGCCGATCATCTCCACTCCGAACCGCTCGAAAAGGCCGGCCTCGGCGGCCTCCACCGCCAGGTTGAGGGCGGTCTGCCCGCCCAGGGTGGTGAGCACCGCGTCGGGGCGCTCCCGCTCCAGGATGCGCTCCAGCGCCCACAGGTTGATCGGCTCCACGTAGGTGCGGTCGGCCAGGTCCGGGTCGGTCATGATGGTGGCGGGGTTGGAGTTGAGCAGCACCACCTCGAACCCCTCCTCCTTGAGCGCCTTGCACGCCTGCGTGCCGGAGTAGTCGAACTCGCACGCCTGGCCGATCACGATGGGGCCGGCGCCCAGCACGAGGATTCTGTCGAGGTCAGTTCGTTTGGGCACTATTGGAAGCTCACGTAATCAGGTATTCAGCGCGGATATGGTTGAAGTTGACGACGCGCAGGCCACTGAGTTGCCTACGCGAAGACTACCGTCTATCGACGTCTTCATCAGCGGGCGTCCGCCATGTCGGCGATGAAGCGGTCGAACAGCGGGCGGGCGTCGTGCGGGCCGGGCGCCGCCTCCGGGTGGTACTGGATGGCGTACACCGGCAGCTCGCGGTGCTCGATCCCCTCCACCGTGTCGTCGTTGAGGTTGACCTGGGTGAGCCGGTAGTCGCCGGGCAGCGAGTCCAGCCGCACGGCGAAGCCGTGGTTCTGGGAGGTGATCGCCACCGAGCCCGAGGCGAGGTCCTTGACCGGATGGTTGCCGCCGTGGTGGCCGAACTTGAGCTTGTAGCACTCGCCGCCGGCGGCCAGCGCGGTGATTTGCTGGCCCAGGCAGATGCCGAACACCGGCAGCGAGCCGATGAGCGCGCGCACCGCCTCGATCAGGTAGACCGGGCCGTCCGGGTCGCCCGGTCCGTTGGACAGGAACAGCCCGTCCGGGCCGAGCCCCAGGATGTCGGCGGCCGGCGTGGAGGCCGGCACCACGGTCACCCGGCAGCCGCGCGCGGCCAGCAGGCGCAGGATGTTGGTCTTGATGCCGCAGTCGATGGCGACCACGTGGTAGGCGCCCTCGGTGTTCCCTCCGGTGTTGCCTCCGGTGTTGCCTCCGGTGTTGTAGGCGTACGGCTCGGCGCAGGTGACCGCCGCGACCAGGTCGCGGCCCACCAGCCCCGGCGAGCGCTCGGCCAGCGCCACGGCGTCCGCCTCCGACATGTCCTCGGTGGTGAGGATCGCCTTCAGCGCCCCGGCCCGCCGGATGTGGCGGGTCAGCGCCCGCGTGTCGATGCCCTCGATGCCGATGACGCCCGCGGCCTCCAGGTAGGCGGAGAGGTCGCCGGTGGCGCGCCAGTTGGAGACGATCGGCGACAGCTCCTTGATGATGAAGCCCTCCGCCTGCGGGCCGGCCGACTCGGGGTCCTCGTCGTTGATGCCGTAGTTGCCGATCAGCGGATAGGTCATGCAGACGAGCTGCCCCTTGTAGGAGGGGTCGGTGACGATCTCCTGGTAGCCGGTCATGCTGGTGTTGAAGACCACCTCGCCGTCGCGGGTGCCTTCCGCGCCGAAGCGGGTGCCGTGGAAGACCCGGCCGTCCTCCAGCGCCAGCATCGCCGGCCGGTCCCTGCCGGCCGCGGCGCTCACGCCGCCCACAGCGCTCACGCTGCCCCCGGCGCTCACGCCGCCTTCTCCAGACCGCCGGCCTCCATCAGCACGCGGCCGCCGACGATGCAGGCGGTCGCCCGCCCGGTCATGGTGGCGCCCAGGAAGGGCGTGTTGATCGACTTGGAGCGGATCGTGGCGCGCTCGACCACCCATGACTCCCCGGGGTCGATCACGGTGACGTCGGCCGCGGCGCCGGGCGACAGATGGCCGTGGTCCACGCCGATCACGGCCGCCGGGTTGACCGACAGGTAGCGCACGAACTGCTGCCAGTCGATCACGCCGTCGCCGACCAGGTTCAGCGCCAGCGGCACCGTGGTCTCCAGGCCGATGATGCCGTTGGGCGCGTTGCGGAATTCCAGCGCCTTCTCGTACGGGGCGTGCGGGGCGTGGTCGCTGCCGATCGTGTCGATGACGCCGTCGGCCAGCGCGCGCGGACCGCCGCGCGGTCGGACTCCGCGCGCAGCGGCGGGTACATCTTGGCGTCGGTGCGGTAGCCGTCGACCGCCTCGTCGGTGAGCTCCCAGTAGTGGGGGCAGGTCTCGGCGGTGACCGCGATGCCCTCGGCCTTGGCCATGCGGATCAGCCCCACCGAGCGGGCGCAGGAGACGTGCAGGAAGTGCACGCGCCCGCCGGTCAGCGCGGCGATCTGGATGTCGCGCGCGACCATGGCGCTCTCGGCCGCGCACGGCGTGCCGGAGAGCCCCATCCGCGTGGCTGCCAGCCCCTCGTTCATGGCGCCGTCGCCGGACAGGCCCGGGTCCTCGGCGTGGACGAAAATCGGCATCTCGAACTTGAGCGCGTACTCCAGGCTGCGGCGCATCACCATGGAGTCGGAGATCGGTTGGCCGTCGTCCGACAGCGCCACCGCCCCGCCCTTGCGGAGCTGGCCGAACTCGGTGAGCTGCCGCCCCTCCTGGCCCTGCGTGACCGCGCCCACCGGCCACAGCCGGGCCAGAGAGATGCGGCGCGCCTCCCGGATCAGGAACTCCATGTCGGGGCGGCTGTCGGAGACCGGCCGGGTGTTGGGCATCGGGCAGACGCCGGTGAAGCCGGCCGCGGCCGCCGCGGTGAGCCCGCTCTGCAGGTCCTCCTTGTACTCGAACCCCGGCTCCCGCAGGTGCACGTGCAGGTCGATCAGGCCGGGCGTCACCACCTGCCCCTCGCAGTCGATGGTGCGGTCCGCAGCCGTCCCGGGACCGGCGTCGATGGAGGCGACCACCCCGTCGCGAATGAGCAGGTCGCAGACGCGGTCGACGCCGTTGCGCGGGTCGATCACGCGCCCGCCGCGCAGCAGCAGCGTCATCGGACCAGACAGGTGTGGAACAGGACGGCCATGCGCACCGCCACGCCGTTGGTCACCTGGTCCAGGATGAGCGAGTGCGGGCCGTCGGCCACGTCGGCGGCGATCTCGACGCCGCGGTGCATGGGCATGGGGTGCAGCACCAGCACGTCCGGGTCGGCGGCCTCCAGCCGCTCGCTGGTGATGCCGTACTCGACCGCGTACTCGTGGATCGACGGGAAGTAGCCGCCATGCTGGCGCTCGAACTGGATGCGCAGGATATTCAGCACGTCCTGCTCGCCGATCACCGCGTCCAGGTCATAGCTGACCGCTACCCCCAGCTCCTCGATGCCGGCCGGAATCAGCGTCGGCGGCCCGCACACGGTGACCGACGCGCCCAGCTTGGTCAGGCCCCAGATGTTGGAGCGCGCCACCCGCGAGTGCAGGATGTCGCCGATCAGGCAGACCCGCAGCCCCTCGATCGGGCGCCGTTCGCGGATCGTGTAGATGTCGAGCAACCCCTGCGTGGGGTGCTCGTGAACGCCGTCGCCGGCGTTGACCACGCCGGCATCGAGCACCCGCGCCAGCAGGTCGGCGGCGCCCGAGGCCTGATGGCGCACCACCACGGCGTCGATCTGCATCGCCTCGATGGCGCGGGCGGTGTCGGTGAGGCTCTCCCCCTTCTCCGTGCTGGAGGTCGAGCCGGTCAGGTTGACGGTGTCGGCCGACAGCCGCTTGGCGGCCAGCTCGAAGCTGGAGCGGGTGCGGGTGGACGCCTCGAAGAACAGGTTGGCGATGGTCTTGCCCTGCAGCGCAGGGACCTTCTTGATCTCGCGCGAGGAGACCTCCTTGAACGAGTCGGTGGAGTCGAGCAGCAACTCGATCTCCTGGCTCGACAGGTCCTGCAGGGCGAGCAGGTCCTTGCGTGACCAGCGGACCTTCTCCGCGGCCTGCTCGGTCGTGGTGGCGGTTGCGGTGGGCGCCATCATGCCGAGGCCTCCTTGCGCTCGATCAGCACGTCGTCGACGCCGTCGGTCTCGGTGAAGCGGACGCGGATCTTCTCGTCGCGGGCGGTGGGGATGTTCCTGCCTACGTAGTCGGCGCGGATCGGCAGCTCGCGATGGCCGCGGTCGATCAGCACCGCGAGCCTGATCTTGCGCGGGCGGCCCAAGTCGGCCAGGGCGTCCATTGCAGCGCGCGTGGTGCGGCCGGTGTAGAGGACATCATCGACCAGGATCACCACGGTGTCGTCGATCGGGAAGCCCAGCTCCGTGGGCCGCACGACCGGCTGCGCCGCCACCGTGGTCAGGTCGTCACGGTAGAGGTTGATGTCCAGGGAGCCGAGGGGGACCTCGACGCCGGCGGCCTCCCGAACGGCCTGCGCGAGCCGCCCGGCCATCGGCACGCCGCGGGTGCGCACGCCGATCAGGCGCATGTCGTCCTCGGCCGATTCGATGATCTCGTGGGCGATGCGGATGATCGCGCGGCCTATCTGGTCGGCGTCGAGTACGCGCCGACTCACGGGACCCGCCAGACGGCGGGAGAGCGCTGAGCGTGCGGCATGGCAATCCCTTTCGGGCCTCACAGGACCCGACTTAAAGGTATGCGCGGAGGCTACCCGGCCGGCCGGCCGGCGTCAACCGGGCGTCGGTGACCGGGCTACAGCCCAAGCTTCTCGAAGGTCTCGAGGGGGAGGAAGAGGCGGCGATGTTCGTCGGCGAAGACACGGGAGCCGTAGCGCTCATAGAACGCTTGTGCGCGATCGTTCTTGGCGTCGACGATCATCGCGTACACGGCGATCGTCGTGCTGGCGCGGACGACGCGGCGGATCGCGTCGAGCAGCAGCGCCTCCCCGAGCCCTCGTCCCTGGCGCGTGCGATCGACCGCCAGCCGTCCGAGCACGACCGCCGGCACCGGATAGTGCGGCAGCCGCTTCGCCAACGCCTGCGGTAGCCGGCTCTTCTGGAAGCTCGCCGCGCTCAGCGTGTAGTAGCCGGCGATCGAGCCGGGCACATCGCCCATCGCGACGAACACCTGGGCCACACGCCGCCGCACGTCCTGAGAAGCCTGCCGGCAGAGGTAGGCATCGAGAGAGGGCTCTTGGACTGGACTGAAAAGAGAGGCAGGAGGCGCGGAGTCGTGATGCTCTGTCGCTGCCGGGCTGTACTTGCTCTGCCGCTCCGGTGCTGATCGGCTCCCGGGCTTTGCCGGATAGTTATGAGCTATCAAACCCCTGGAAGGTGTGGCTGTCACAGTCGCCGGTCCTGGGCTACCTCTCCCGTCGCCGGGAGGCTCGCACTTACTCCCCTGCCTCCTGCCGTGTCCTCTCGTGTTCCTATTCGTCCGTGAAGTCGACGACCACCGTGAAGCCGGCCGCCCGAAGGGCGCGGTTGAGCCGGCGGAACGCCTGGCGCGCCACGTCGAGCTGTTCGGTGCTGTCGGCGTAGGTGGCGTCGTTGGACTCCACGATGTCGCGGTCTTCCTTGTAGACCACCCTCACGTAGGCGGACTGCACGCACTGCGTGTGCAGCTCCCCGATGCGGTCGGAAAGCCCTTTGCGGACCTCCAGCGCCTCGCTCAGATCCAGGGTCTCGCCGTTGGCGCTCACGCTGTGGGCGTAGTTGGCACGCTGGATGGCGTTGTTGAGCTTGCGCCGCTTGTGCTCCAGCGCGCGGACCGACTCCCGGGTCGCGGACACGTCGAAGTCGGCGGCGGTCCGAAGCTGGTGCTGGTCGTTGCCGTAGATCCCGAGCCGGTCGCGGTTCTTGCGCGCTTCCGGCAGACAGTCGCGGAGCGTCTTGAGACGTGCGTCGTACTCGCCGCGCAGCTCCAGCGCTTCGTACAGGTAGAGTCTGTTCCCTTCAGCCGGCATTGCTTGTCCCCTCCGATGAGTGCTGCCTGGCCGGCCCGGACCGTTTCGGTCCCACCGCCGGCAGCGAGCGGAAGAATGTAGTCAAGGCACACCATGGGTGACAAGCGTTTAGTGGTCGTCGATACGCCGCGAGGTCAGCTCTCGGTGCAGCCCGCGTCCCCCATCAGGCTCCGGAGAGCCCGAGCCGCCCGTTGCATGCCTTCCGCAACGTTGGATCCTCCGAGGTGCGGCTCCAGGGCGAGGAAGCCCCGGTATCCGGCGTCACGGAGCTTGCCGAGCAGCCGCAGTGCCTGGCCGTCACCGGCGCCGGCCACCGTCATCGCGCGGTCCGCGAGCCGCGTGTCCTTCACCTGCACGTGCGCCACGTATCGGCCGAGAAGCGGCCAGCCCCGGTCCACCGCGCGATCCACGCCGCAGTGGGGGAAGTTGCCGATGTCCCAGACGAACCTGAGGCTCGGGCTGTCGACCCCCTGAAGCAGCGTGCGGCACCGCTCCGGGATGTCGCCGACCATGCCGGTCTCGTTCTCCATCACCAGAACCAAGCCACGGGCCGCGGCAACCTCCGCAAGCGCTTTCAGCCGCGAGAGCGACTCGTCGACATGCTCGGCCTCCCGACCGACCGGGGGGCGAAACGAGAAGATCCGCACCAGTTTCGTGCCCAGACGCTCGGCCAGATCCAGGATGCGCCCCAGCTCGGCCAGAGTCGCCCCCAACGGCTCCGTGATCGGCGACTTGCCGATACGGCTGCCGATGCAGCTCACCCGGATCGAGCGCTTCCGGCAGGCCATCGCCAAGCGCTCGATCTCCAGGTCGTTCAGTTCGGCAGCTTTCTTGCCCCACGCGGTCCGCATCTCCAGGTAGCGGATACCGAGCTCGCCCAGGAGGTCGAGCTGCGTATCGATGTCGTCGTCAATCTCGTCACCAAACGCGCTCAGCACGAACGAGGAGAGATCCTCCTGGTCCCTGACCTCCGCCATCACGTCTTACCTTTGCCGCCTTGCTCACGTTGACCCAAAGGTCCTCGGTCACCAGCGCCGGCGCATCCGCCGATCCGTTCACGGTAGCGGTGAGCCGCATCCCTGAGCTTGTCGTTCGGGTCCGGCCGATTGATCAGCGCCTCCCGGAATGCGTCCCAATCTCTCGCCGACAGGGTGATCACCTCCTGTGATTCGATGACGCGCTCGGCCGCTCCTCCCGGGCACGACAGTACGAAGTCCGTCGCACCCGGCCTCCAACCAGCGTGCACCTACGTCGCGTGTTGAACGGGTTTCACGCTGGGCTCAGGGAGGGGACGGCCGCGGGCCTCGAAGTCGTGGATGACGTCCTCCACCACGTGGCATAGCTCCAAGGTCTATTCGGGTGCGGGCTCCACGTCCACCGCTACGCCGTTGCTGAGTCCGCGCAGTTCCTGCTTGATGGTCTCGATCCGGTCGAAGCCTTCCTGGATCTTGTCGAGCAGGTCGGCGCTGGTCTTGATGCCTTCCTTGACCAGGTGCGCCACGGCCGTCCCGCGGTCGGGGACGACCTCCGCGCGGACCATCTCGTCGATGCACTTGAGGCTGTCGGCGTCGAGGCGCACGGTCACCGTGTGCGCGCGCGAGTCCAGGGCGCCGGTGACGGCATCTTTCGCGCCGGTGACGGCGGCGCTCGCCCCGGAAACCACTTTCTCTACCTTGTTCTCCACTTTCCTGAGCATGACCAACCTCCTGGGATGACTCCCGTTCACCCGGCCCATCCGCCGGGAGTGCAACATACCCCTCACCGGCAGGAGGGACAAGCAACGAGTCTCGGCCCGGCCTAGCGAGCCAGGACGTCCTCGGCGCGGTCGGCCGGCTCGAAACCCAGCACGTCGCGCGTGTGGTCGGCGTCCAGCCACCGGTAGCGGTTGTTCGACAGCGCGTAGAAGATGTCGAAGCGCAACTCCGCGGGCGCGTTGACGGCCAGCTCGGCGACGGTAGCCACGTCGCGCTGGCTGCACCACATCGCACCGCCGTCCGCACCCCCCGGCGTGTCGTCGTGGTTCACGCCACCGATGCGCAGGCACAGGCAGGACAGGCCGTGGCCGTCGGCGTACGCGCGGCACAGGCCTTCACCCCACACCTTGCTGGCCGAGTAGGGCTCGGTCGGCCGCGGCGGATCCAGGTGCGTGACGCGCCGGAAGTCGTCGGGCACCGCGTCGAAGCGCCCTTCGCTGATCGCCTTGTACGGCTCGTCGAACTGGTAGCCCCAGTCGGTCATGACCGTGCTGGCGTAGACGATGCGGCGCACGCCCTGGCGCCGGCACGCCTCCAGCGCGTTGTAACCGCCGACCACGTTGCTGGGGACGATGACCTCCAGCGGCGCTGACGGATCGGGGATCGCGCCCATGTGGACCACCACCTCCGCCCCTTCGAAGGCCCGCTCCATCGCCTCCAGGTCGGCGAGGTCGGCGCGCCTGAAGCGTTCCGGCGGACAACTGAGCGGGCGCCCCGCCGCCACCCGCGACGATCCCTCAAACCGGCGGCCACTTCCCGTCACGGTGTAGCGATCCGGCTGGGCCGCCAGATGCGCGTACACCACGTCGCCGATCAGTCCCCTGACTCCGGTTACGTGTACATTCAATGCCATGCTGCGCGGAGTATCGCCCGGGCCGGGCGGTTCGACAAAGCACATGACCGCCATCAGGGTCGTGCTGACGGACTTCGACGGCGTGATCCGTCACTGGCCGGCCGCCGTCACGGCATCCGTCGAAGACCGGCACGGATTGCAGCGGGGCAGCCTGCTGCGGGCGGCCTTCGACCCGTCCATCCTGGACGACGCGATCACCGGGCGCGTGACGGACTCGGAGTGGCGAAGCGAGGTCGCGCGCCGGCTCGGCGTGGAGACCGATGAGGCCACGGCCCGTTCCGCGGTCGCGGCATGGTCGACCAGTCGCGGGGTCGTGGATCAGGCGGTTCTGCGCGTTCTGCAGGCGGCGCGTTCCGTGGCCGCACTCGGCCTGGTTACGAATGCCACGACACGGCTGGACGACGACCTCGCCCGGCTGGGCCTGAGTGACGCATTCGACTTCGTCGTCAACTCCTCGGCCGTCGGCTGCGCCAAGCCTTCACGGCGCTTCTACGAGCACGCGGCGCGCCAGTGCGGGTGCGAGCCAGGGGCCGTCCTCGTCGTGGACGACCGGCCCGAGAACGTGGACGCCGCGATCGACTTCGGCTTTCACGGACACCTGCACCGCGACCCGCGAACGCTCGAACGGCTGTTGCGTGAGTGCAACCTGATGGGCGAACCTCCCGCTGACCCCTTATGACGAAGCTGAGTGAGCACTCGGCCAGTTACGGAGGCGGTGGGGGCCACCGATGCTGACCACCATCATCGGGCGAGGTCACTCCGGGACGCGAGCCATATCGCACACACTGTCGGCCAGCGGCGTATGGATGGGCGAGCCGCTGAACGGCTCGGGAGATCTGCTGCCGCCGGAGGCGATGTACGAGGCGGCCCGTCTCATCGCCAGACACGTTCGCTGGTTGGGTGGGCGGGAGTGGGACTTCAGCCGTCTCCACACGATGCGCATTCCGCCCGAGTTCGAACCGCTGATCCAGTCGTATCTGCAAAGCGTGTTGACAAGCCCGGCGGAGCACAGGGGATGGAAGATCCCGGAGACTACTCTGATCTTTCCCTGGATCGTCAGGATGTTCCCGGACATCAGGTACATCTTCTGGATCCGCAACCCGCGCGACTGCATCATCGGCCAGCACATCACGGACAACCTCAGCGATTGGGGCGTTGCCTGTCCGCCCACCGACGACGCTCGCTTGCGTCGGGCCATATCGTGGAAGTACCAGTACGATCTGATCCGAGCGACGCCGCGACCCAGGAACTGGATCGAGGTGCGGTTCGAGGATTTCGTCCAACGCCAGGATGAGACTCTCGCCCGTCTGGAGTCCTACCTGGGCGTCAGGCTAGCGCGGATTCCCGTGAACCCCGACGCGGTGGGGCGGTGGAAGACCGACAACGGGCCCAACTACTACGACTTCTTCGCACCCGCCATGGAGAGCTACGGGTATGAGATCCCCCCGACGGCGGCGAAGGCGACAGCAGAGTGATGAGGTGCGCGCCCCCCATACAGCCACGCGATCACCGTCAGCTCCAGCCCCCGGTGCTTCTGGAGGTCGCGTGCCGGTTCAATCCCAATCGCATGGCAGTGTACACGGAGCCCAACATGGGCAAAAATCGGTGTCTCCCCAGAGGAGTGCGGCACACCAATGAACGCACAGGTATTGGTCGGGAAGGCTGATCTCTCGTCTTTCTGTGAAGCAAATGGAATTCGACGTCTGGCGATCTTTGGCTCAGCGATACGGGATGATTTCGGACCGGACAGCGACATTGACGTACTCGTCGAGTTCGAGGCAGATCGCATCCCCGGACTTCTGGGACTCGCAGGCATTGAGTTGGAGCTGTCCAGGTTGTTCAGAGGACGAAGGGTGGACCTGCGGACACCCGAGGATCTGAGCCCGTATTTCAGGCAGGAGGTTCTCGCCGCGGCGGAAGTGCAATATGTCCGAGGATGACGAGATTCGCTTGCGTCACATGCTTGAAGCCGCTCGCGAGGCGGTTTCGTTCGTATGTGGCCGAGTTCGCAGTGATCTTGAAACCGATCGCAAATTGGTCTTGGCGTTGGTCAAGGACATCGAAATCCTGGGCGAAGCTGCGGCTCAGATTGCGGACGATACTCGAAGTCTGACTCCAAGCATTCCATGGCAGAAGATCATCGCGATGCGGAATCGACTCGTTCACGCCTACTTCAGTATCAACCTGGACATCGTCTGGCAGACTGTGCAGAAGGACCTGCCGCCGCTAGTCGAGACGCTTGGGAAAGTCGTCCCGGAGGAATGAATCATGCGGGGGTTCGCAGCGAGCGCACCTCGTGCGACCAAGCAGCGGCTCCTCCGCTTCTCCGGGTCGCCTCTCCCTTCCGTGGCCGGACTAGTGCGGGGCCTATCCCGCTTGCAATGCAAGGCTCCGGAGGCCCTCGGCCAGTCAGGGCAGGCGCTCAGCCCCTTCGTCAGGCTCGACCTCGAACGCGTTGAGGGCGCAGGCCAGCATCGCGTAGTACCCCAGCGTTGCGGTGAGCTCCGTGACGCCCTGCACGCCGAACCGTTCCCGGGCGGCACCGAAGGTCCGGTCGGAGACGCCCTTGCCGCGGAGGAGCTCACGTCCGTACCCGATCACCAGCCGCTCGTCCTCGGTCAGCTCGTCGAGCGGCAACCGTTGCGCGACCACCGCGATGGCCGCGTCGCGCACGCCCGCCTTGCGCGCCAGCGCCACGTGAACGGACCACTCGTAGTGGCAATCATGCTCCCGCGCGGCGGTGAGGACCGTCAGCTCCCTGATGGCCGGGTCCAGGCACGACTCGAACCTGAGGTAGCTCCCCAGATGAGCGGCGCGTCCCGCCACCTCCGGGCTGTTGAGCAACACCGAGAACGGCCCGCTCACGTGCCCGCGACTGCTGGCGATCGCGTCGTAGTGATGTGCCGCCGCCTCGGGAACGTCGCTGCGGCGCTGGATGGAAGGCACTCGGGGCATCGCAGACTCGCTATAGCGACGAGTACGTGGGCTCCGAGCGGCGACGGACCTTCACGATGACGCGGTCACCTCCGCGAGGAATTCGCCGGCCTCCCGTCCGCCGTCGCGGTCCCATTCCTGGCGCGCCTCCTCCACGTCGGCCCGAAGCTCCTCGTCCTGACCTTCCAACCACTCACGGACAGCCTGAGCGACGATGTCCTCGGCAGCCTGACCCTTCCTGGCGGCCTCTATCTTGAGTGCCGCGTAGAGTTCTTCGTCCTCGAAGACAACGGTCATGCGCTTGGCCACACTGGCGCCCGTACGCTTGCGCACCTGAGCAGAAGCTCAGTGCGTGATGGCCCCCAGGCTGGCCGAGGAGACCAGCCGCGCGTACTTGGCCAGTACGCCGCGCTGGTAGGGGATCGGCCGCTCGGCCGGCTTGATCTCGCGCAGCCGCGCCTCGATCTCCTGATCCGTCAGGGCCACGTCGATCGTCTTGGCGTCCAGGTCGAGGGTGATCCGGTCGCCCTCGCGCACTGCGGCGATCGGTCCGCCGGCCTGCGCCTCCGGGGCGACGTGGCCGACGACGATGCCGTGGCTGCCGCCGGAGAAGCGGCCGTCGGTGATCAGCGCCACGTCGCCGATCAGCCCGGCGCCGGCGATCGCGGAGGTGGGCGCCAGCATCTCGCGCATCCCCGGGCCGCCACGCGGCCCCTCGTAGCGGATCACGATGGTGTCGCCGGCGACGATCGAGCCGTCCAGGATCGCGCGCAGGGCGCTCTCCTCCTCGTCGAACACCCGCGCCGGCCCGGTGTGGCGGCGCACCTTCACGCCGGAGCTCTTCAGCACCGCCCCCTCCGGGGCCAGGTTGCCCTTGATCACGCTGATCGGCCCGGTCGGCTTCACGGGCGCCGACAGCGGATACAGCACGTCCTGCCCCTCGAGCTCCACGCGCACGTCGGCCAGGTTCTCCGCCATCGTGCGGCCGTTCACCGTCATGCAGTCGCCGTGCAGCAGCCCGGCGTCGAGCAGCAGCTTCATCGCCGCCTGCACGCCGCCCACCCGGTCCAGGTCGCGCATCACGTAGCGGCCGGCCGGCTTGAGATCCGCGATCGTCGGCGTGCTGTCGCAGAAGCCGTTGAACTCGTCGATCGACAGCGGCACCTCCGCCTCGTGCGCCAGCGCCAGCAGGTGCAGCACGGCGTTGGTCGACCCGCCGAGCGCCATCACCACGCGGATCGCGTTCTCGAACGCGTCGTGGGTCATGATCTGCCGCGGCGTGCGGCCGGCGCGCACCGCGTCCATCAGCGCCCGGCCCGCTCGCTGCATTTCGGCAGCCTTGCGCTCGTCGACCGCGGGGATGGAGGCGTTGCCCGGCAGGGTCATGCCGATCGCCTCCATGGCGGACGCCATCGTGTTGGCCGTGTACATGCCGCCGCAGGCGCCGGGGCCCGGGCACGCCGTGCACTCGATGCCGTGGCGCTCCTCCTCGTCGATGCGGCCGGCGCTGAAGGCGCCCACCGATTCGAACGCCGACACGATGTCCACGTCGCGGCCGCGAAAGTTGCCCGGCAGGATGGTGCCGCCGTAGACGAAGATGCTCGGCACGTCCAGGCGAGCCATGGGCATCACCGTGCCGGGGATGGTCTTGTCGCAGCCGGCCACGCCAAGGATGGCGTCGAGCTGGTGCCCACGGGTGACCAGCTCGATCGTGTCGGCGATCGCCTCACGGCTGACCAGCGAGCACTTCATGCCCTCGTGGCCCATCGCCTCGCCGTCGGTGACCACGAAGGTGTTGTAGCGCACCGGCACGCCGCCGCCGGCCCGCACCCCCGCCCGCGCCCGGTCGGCCAGGCCGTCCAGGTGCACGTTGCACGGCGTCACGTCGCTGCCGGCGCTGGCGATGCCGACGATCGGCTTGGCGAAGTCCTCGTCGGTGAAGCCGACGGCACGCAGCATCGCCCGGTTGGGCGTGCGCTCCACGCCGGCGGTCATCGCCCGGCTGCGTATGTTGAGGTCGCTCATGCGCTCCTTCTCCATTGGAGGTAAGGGATCCGCGCAGCCGCGGCGCCGATCGCCTCGTCGCCTGCGAGCAGCGCCGCCATCGAGTCCCAGGTACCGGCGACCAGCGACCGCCGCGTCGCCTCCGGCATCTCGACCGGGTAGGTGTCGCCGCCCAGCGTGATCGTCCCGGCCTCCAGGTCGACCCGCACCGGCGTGTCGGGCGCCGCCTGCAGGCGGTCCTGCCACTCGCCGACCCGGTCCGAGGTCACCAGCGGCAGGCCCATCACCAGGCAGTTGCCGGCGAAGATCTCCGCGAAGGAGCCGCCGACGATGGCGCGGATGCCGGAGCGGTAGAGCGCCTGCGGCGCGTGCTCGCGCGAGGAGCCGCAGCCGAAGTTGCGGTTCACGAACAGAACCTGCGCGCCGGCGTAGCGCGGGTCGTCAAGCGGATGACCCTTGCGCGACCCGTCGGCGGCGACCCGTACGTCCTGGAAGGCATGATCGCCCAAGCCCTCGAAGGTGACCGCCTTCAGGTAGCGCGCCGGGATGATGCGGTCGGTGTCGATGTCGTCGCCGCGAATCGGAACGCCGGTGCCGCAGACGGCGGTGATGCGGGCATCGCTTGTCATCGGTTCGGTGGCCATCAGTTCACCCCCAGCAGTTCGCGCACGTCGGTCACCTGACCGTTGACCGCCGCCGCCGCCACCATGGCCGGGCTCATCAGCAGCGTGCGGCCGTCCGGCGAGCCCTGCCGGCCGACGAAGTTTCGGTTCGAGGAGGAAGCCGAGATCTGCGCCCCCTCCAGTTTGTCCGGATTCATCGCCAGGCACATCGAGCAGCCGGCGCCGCGCCACTCGAACCCGGCCGCCTCGAACACCTCGCGCAGCCCCTCGGAGGCGGCCTGCTCGGCAATGCGGCGCGATCCGGGGACCACCAGCGCCTTGACGCCCGATTTCACGTGCCGGCCCTGCACCACCCGCGCGGCTTCGCGCAGGTCGGTCAGCCGGCTGTTCGTGCACGAGCCGATGAAGGCGACGTCGATCGGCGTGCCGGCCAGCGGCGCCCCCGGGCGCAGCCGCATGTGGCCGAGCGCCGCGGCCATGCCGTCGCGCAGCTCGCCGGGAGCGCGCTCCGGGTCGGGGATCGTGTCGGTGACCGCCGCGGACTGACCGGGGTTGGTGCCCCAGGTGACCACCGGCTCGATGTCCGCCGCCTTCAGCACCACCTCGTCGTCGTAGGCGGTGTCCGGGTCCGAGGCGCTCGCGCGCCAGAACTCCACCGCCCGCTCCCAGTCGTCGCCGGCCGGGGCCTCCGGCCGCCCGCGCAGGAAGTCGAACGTGGTGCGGTCCGGGTTGACGTAGCCGACGCGGGCGCCGCCCTCGATGCTCATGTTGCAGATCGACATGCGGCCTTCCATGTCCATCGCGTCGATCGTCGAACCTCCGTACTCGTAGGCGTAGCCGATGCCGCCCTTCACGCCGAGCGTGGCGATGATCGACAGGATCACGTCCTTGGCGTAGACGCCGGTGCCGAGGTCGCCCTCCACCGTGATGCGGCGCAGCTTCGGCTTGCGCATCGCCAGCGTCTGGGTGGCCAGCACGTCGCGCACCTGCGAGGTGCCGATGCCGAAGGCGATCGACCCGAACGCGCCGTGCGTGGAGGTGTGCGAGTCGCCGCAGGCGATCGTCATGCCGGGCTGGGTGAGCCCGAGCTGCGGTCCGATCACGTGCACGATGCCCTGCTCGGCGTGGCCCAGCCCGTAGTAGCGGATACCGTGCTCGGCGACGTTGCGCTCCAGGTGCTGCAGCATCTGCTCCGCCATCGGGTCCGCGAACGGCCGCTGCGCGTCGTCGGTCGGCACGATGTGGTCGACCGTGGCCACCGTGAGCTCCGGGTGGCGGACGGCGAGGCCGCGCTCGCGCAGCATCGCGAACGCCTGCGGCGAGGTGACCTCATGCACCAGATGCAGGCCCACGAAGAGCTGGGTCTCACCGGACGGCAACTCCGCCACGCGGTGCAGATCCCAGACCTTGTCCAGAAGGCTTTTTCCCATTGATTGTACGCTCATTGTCTCTTTCTCCTACTGGATATTCGTCGCCTTTCTCGGCCTTCTCCATCTCCCGAAGAGCTCATCCGCAACCCAACCCTCCGTCAGTGAGGGTGATCTTGCTGCGGCAGACGGCGCTCTCCTCCGGAACCTGATGAACCATACCACGCCCCGTAGTGCAGCGGCGTATCGCCGTGATCAGACCTCGCGTGGATCTCGGCACCACGGTCGATCAGTACCGTCACGATGTCATTGGAGTTTGCTCTCACAGCAATGTGCAGCGGCGTCTCGACCTGTCTTCTCCAGCCATCGAAGTCATGACCGAGATCACGCAGCGGCTGCATCAGCCCATTCTCCAGGGTTCCGCGTCATTCCTGAGCTGAGCATCGACTTCCATGCCCGTTGTTGATATGTGGCGGCATTAGCAACGTGAACTTGGGGCGCACCGAGGTCGTCTCCTCCCGTTCGAAGACCCAGTTGATGCTGTTCACGATCAGATCGACGTTGCCGGGAAACGACTGCTGGAAGTCCTCGCGCAGGAAGAAGGCGGTGGACAGGACGACGATGCGGGTGGTGTCACTCTCCACGACCAACGCGGAGTCGGTGATGGCCACGGCCAGGGTGAAAGGCCCGCGCGGATCGCCTTCCTGCGGCAGCAGCTCGCCGCTCTCGGTGGCGATGAGCTCGGCGCGCGCGAACGCCTCCGCGGAGCTCTCCAGCAACGGCTGGATCTCCAGCGATCGGCGGCGCACCTCCAGCTCCTCGATCCACGCGGGCGCCGGCAGCACGACCAGCCGCCGGTCGAGCGAGATGGGCGAGGTGATCGAGTGACTGACCAATTCCGGCACGAGCAGATTGGGCTGGTTCGGCAGGTGGCGGCGGGAGTCCCGCTCGATCACCCACTCCTGGCGATACTGGACGCCGTAGCTGCGCAACAGGCCGTTGAGGTTGACCAGGTCGATGTCCGTGACCTTGCTGAGCGCGAAGATCGCCTTGCCGCCGCCTTCCAGATAGGCGCGCAGCTTGGCCACTTCTTCCTCGGTGTAATCGGTGGTCGGCGCGGTCACCATCACGATCGTCGCGTCCTCGGGGATCTCCTCGACCTGCAGCAGATTGAGGTCCTCCAGCGCGAAGTTCTCGATCTCCAGGATCTGGCGCAGCCCCAGGGCGGTGACGTTCTGCTCGCGGTGGCCGATGATCGAGTAGATCTTCGGATCCTGGTCCGAGGTCACGAACAGCAGCGCAGAGGTGACCTGCTGCTCGACGTTGAGCCCGATCTGGCGGTTGTTCTGCGTGAGCCGCAGCGAGAAGACGCTGATCACGCGGTGCTTGTCCTCGGTCGCCACCACCAGGTCACCGGCCCGCAGGCCGCCCTCGTCGTCGAAGCGATCCGCCTGCGTGGGACTGCGCTCCGGGTCGAGGGTCTTCACGGTGATGTTCTTCGAGCGGTCGGCGTACAGGTTGAGAATGTCGTCGATCTTCACGGCGATATGCCGCGAGCGGTCGATGGGAATGTCTTCGATCTCTGCGTTTCGGTCGCCCAGCGGGTGGACTTCGTATATGGTCACCGGCTCCTCAATCCCATCGGTTACCCGCTTGGACTTCTCGGACAGAAAGTAGATGTCGCGGACCAAGTCGATTTCGTTCGCCAATCTTGCCGGCGATCTCCAGTCGATACCCCACGGAGCGAGAACAACCACTGTCGCTGGCGCAGATGGATCACGCCGGCATATCTCAAGGAGTATGTTACGGGCATCGTCCAAGAGAGCCAGCCTCCGCGTCGGCGTTGCGCTTGCTGCGGCCTGCAACAGCTCTGCAACCACCATACGCAATCGCTGCGCATCGTCTGTTTCATCGGTGCCACGGGCGAATGCAACGGTCGTCAACGACCAAAGAATTAGGAGTGCCATGGCGACTTGCTTCATCGTCATCATGATTGACGTTCTCCAGATATGGACAAAGACGGAGCCACGTTCAGCGTAGCGAATCGACGATCGCGTCAACCACAATGGACAGGGAGGCACCGGACAAGCTGGACAGGGTTGAGGTAAGCGGGGGCGACAACGTCGAGCCTATCGTGGACGAGAGAACCGATCCCATCAGGCTCGCCATCGGTTCGGCTATGGCCGTCAGAAGCGTGCTCGGCACGCCCGAAGCAAGGTCACCTGCCGCAGCCTCGAGACTCTCGAGGCTGCGATCCTGCAGCAGTTCCTCGGGCGACAGGAAGCCATCGCCGTCGAAATCGTACGAGTCGATCATGTCGGCGGCTAGGCCAAGGAGATCCGATCTCAGCGACCGAATCACAGAGAGGTCTTCAACAGGCACAAACGGATCGTCGTGATACTCGGCAATCGCTTCGTAGCCGGCAAAGAGGGTGCCCACGCGGATCATCCGGCTGATCTCGGCACGAGAGAATCGGTTGTCCCCGGAAATGTCGATCAGATCGAACACGGCCGATGCGCACCGCCTCATGGATGATTCTCCGCAGTGCGCCACAGCGCGGTCGAGGCCTTCGAACACTGCGAACGCCTCCAGAAACAGGGACTGCAGTCGGTTCGGCAAGGCCTCGCATCGCTCTATGCCTTCCGTGAGTAGCAACACCGCACCGCCATACTCAGGCATAAGATCCGGCAGGACGAGCGATCCTGCCACCCATTTGGCCGGGCCGATATAGGCTTCCGTATTCAGATCCGACGCACTGAACCACATGATGGCGGCGCTGTTCGTCAGAAATGTCGAGCCGTCGAGGTGGCAGTCGCCGGTGCTCCAAGCGCCTCGTGCGGAGGCTGGGATCGGCTCTGCCCACGATGGCGATGCAAGCAGCAACGTGAGTGAGGCGAGGACCGCCACAAGGATACCTGGCCCATTTGCTCCGGCTGAGGTTTCCTTCACCTTCACAGTTCCTTCCAGGATTGCGAACGCGCTACCGCGCAAGCTGACGCACAGCCTCCCACAGCCCTCAGTAGCTGGGCTGGTCCGGATCGATCTCCTCGACCCAGGCGTCGATGCCGCCGGCCAGGTTGACCACGTCGGTGAACCCCTGCGAGCGCATCAACTCGACCGCCTTGGCGCTGCGGCCGCCCATCTTGCAGTGGATGACGTACGAGTCGGTCGGCGACAGCTCGGAGAGCCGGTCCGGCAACTCGCCCAGCGGAATGAGCCGCGCCTGTTCGATGCAGTTGATCTCATGCTCGAACGGCTCCCTGACGTCGATCAGGACCGTCTCCGATCCCCCGTCCGATGGACCATTGTCCAGCCGGCCGGCCAGCTCGTGCACGTCGATCTCCGGAACGCCGTCTTCCTCGGCGGCGGCGCCCGACGGGATGCCGCAGAACTGCTCGTAGTCGATCAGCTCGGTCACCGTGGGCGATTCGCCGCAGACCGGGCAGCCGGGGTTGCGGCGCAGGCGCAGCTCCCGGAACGACAGCTTCAGCGCGTCGAACAGCAGGTAGCGGCCGCTGGCCACGTCGCCGACGCCGAGCAGCAGCTTGATCACCTCGTTGGCCTGCATGGCGCCGACGATGCCGGGCAGCACCCCGAACACGCCGCCTTCGGCGCACGACGGGACCAGCCCGGGCGGGGGCGGCTCCGCGTACAGGCAGCGGTAGCAGGGCCCGCCGTCGTGGTTGAACACGGAAACCTGACCCTCGAAGCGGAAGATCGATCCGTACACGTTGGGCTTGCCGGTGAGCACGCAGGCGTCGTTGACCAGATAGCGGGTGGGGAAGTTGTCGGTGCCGTCGGCGACCACCTCGTAGTCGCGGAAGATCGATAGCGCGTTCTGGGAGGAGAGCTGCTGGGGGATGCGATCGATCTGCACGTGCGGGTTCAGGTCGGCGAGGCGCTCGGCAGCAGCGTCGAGCTTGGGAACGCCCACGGTGGATTCGCCGTACAGGATCTGCCGCTGCAGGTTGGTCCGGTCGACCACGTCGAACTCGACGATGCCGATGCGGCCCACACCGGCGGCGGTCAGGTAGAGGGCCAGCGGCGAGCCCAGGCCGCCCGCGCCGATGAGCAGCGCGGAGCCGTCCTTGAGCCGCTGCTGCCCTTCCTGCCCCACCTCCGGCATGATGATGTGGCGGCTGTAGCGCACCAGCTCGTCCGTGGTGAGGGGGCCGGCGCCGCCCGCGATGGACGGCACGATGGAGATCTCGTCCCCGTCGGCGACCGGCGTTGCCTCCCCGTCACGGTCGCGGATGCTGTCGTCGTTGACGTACACGTTGACGTAGCCCGGCACCGTGCCGTCGGCGCTCAGCAGGTGCTTCTTCAAGTCGGCGCTGAGCGCGGTGAGCTGGCCAAGCAGGTCGGCCACGTCGGTGGCTGCGTCGATGGCGACGGTCGACTGCCCGTCCAGGAACTGCCGCAACGGCGTCGGAATGTTGACGGTAATCGGCATGGATCAATCCTCGAGGACGCGTATCGGCTCGCGGCGAAAGGAACTGCCGTCATCGTTCAGCACGAAGCAGCCCGTCTGGCCACGGTATTCCGCCCTCTGTATAGAGATAATGATATACAAGAACAGCGGCATCGCATAGCGCAGATCGGTGCCGGAGGGCTCGGCCGGATGGTCGGGATGCGAGTGGTAGAAGCCGAGCAGCTCCAGGCCGGCGTTGTTGGCATGGCGCTCGCAGGCCAAGTAGTCGCGGTCGGACACGTGGAAGCGGCGGCGGCGGTCCGCGTCCGAGTCGTTGTCCAGCGGTCTGACCTCGGTGATGACCGGTCCGGACGGCGGACGGGTGCCGAACAGCGCGCCCACGCACTCGTACGGATAGGCGCGCTCGCCGGCGCGCTCCATCTCACGCGAAAGGGTCTGCGAGACGGTCGTCATGCTGGTCCCAGAAGTCGTCGGCCAGGTACTTGAGCGAGTTGTCCGGGAACACCGTCACCACGACCGCCCCCCGGCCCGCCTCGCGCGCGGTGCGCAGAGCGGCCGCCAAGTTGGCGGCCGACGACGGGCTCAGCGGGAAGCCGAGATGGCGGCCGGCCGCCACCGCGAGGCGGTACGCCTCCGGCGTGGGAACCTCGATCGGGTTGGCGCAGAGCTCGGCGTCGTAGATGGCCGGCACGTGCGCGACGGTCCTCATGTGCTTCCAGCCTTCCAGGCCGTGCAGCGGAGTGTCCGGCTGCACGGCGGTGCAGCGCACCCCCTTGCCGCGCAGAAAGCGCGACGTGCCGACGAAGGTGCCGGAGGTCCCCAGCCCGGCGACGAAGTGGGTGACCCGCCCGCGGCTCTGCTCCCAGATCTCCGGGCCGGTGCCGTCGTAGTGCGCCTGCCAGTTGGCCGGATTGGCGTACTGGTCGGGGTAGTAGTAGCGCTCCGGTTCCGCCGCCACCCGCCGCCGCGCCTCGGCCTGGGCGCCGTCGGTCCCCTCCAGCGGGTCGGTGTAGGTGACCACCGCGCCCAGCGTCGCCAGCAGCCGCTTGCGCTCCGGCGATGCGTTGGCCGGCATGAAGATGTGCACCCCGAGCTGCAGCGCGGCGCCGATGGCGGCCAGCGCGATGCCGGTGTTGCCGCTGGTCGCCTCGATCAGGGTGCGGCCGGCCAGCAGGTCGTCGGCGAGCGCCTGCTCGATCATCCCCTTGACCGCGCGGTCCTTCACGGAGCCGGTGGGGTTGAAGTACTCGAGCTTGGCATACACCTCCACCCCCGGAATGCCGTGGCGGATGGGAGCCAGCGGCGTGTTTCCGATCAGTGCGAGGCTGGCCCGCCCGCGACTCACGCGGCCGGGACTGACGCGGCCGGGGCTCACAGGGCGAGCAGCACGTCCAGCTCGGCGATGCGCGCGCAGAGCGTCTGCAGGAACCGGGCGGCCGGAGCGCCGTCGATCAGCCGATGGTCGATCGTCAGCGACAGCGCGATCTGCTGCTGGACCGCCTGCTCCCCGATCGGGCGCCACGTCACCGCACCGACGCCCAGGATGGCGGCCTGCGGCGGATTCAGGATCGGGGTGAACGACTCCACGCCGAAGCTGCCCAGGTTGCTCACGGTGAAGGTGCCGCCGGACAGCTCCGCGGGCGTGATCGACCCCTCGCGGCAGCGCTCGGCCAGGTCGGCGGCGCGGTTCGACAGCTCGCGGACGCGCAGGCCGGCGGCGTCGCGGATCACCGGCACCATCAGCACGCGCGGCGTGTCGACCGCGAACGCCAGGTGCACGGCTGCCGAGCGCACGATCTCCAGCCCGCTCTCGCCGTCGCGGCAGATCGCGTTGATCTCCGGATGCTCGGTGAGAGTCCTGGCCACCGCGAACAGGAGCAGGTCGTTGAGCGTGACGCCGCTCATCTCGAACTGCGGATCGGCGATCTTGAAGGCGGCGCGGAGTTGCAGGAGCCTGGTCGCGTCCGCGTAGGAGGTCATGGTGAGCTGCGCGGTGTCGCGCAGCGACGCGTGCATCCGCTCGGCGACCAGACGGCGGGCGCCGCGCACCGGGATCACCTGATCGGCAACAATCTGGTCGGCCGCGGCCGGCGCGGGGGCGGCGGCGGGGGCCAGCGCCGGAGCGGCGGGCTGGGCGGCCAGCGCGCTGGCGCCCAACACGTCGCGTTCGATGATGCGGCCGCCGGGGCCGGTGCCGGTGAGGCCGGCCAGCGTCACCGACAGCTCCGCGGCCCGCTTGCGCGCGCGCGGTGAGACCGCCAGGCGGCGCGGCGCTGCCGGCTGAGACGGAGGCGCCGGGGCGGCAGCCGGTGCCGGGGCGGCCGCGGACGGAGCGGTGGGTTGCGCCGGGGCGGGCGGGGCCGCGTCTTCCGGCTCGGCGCCGGTATCGGCCGCACCGATCTCGTCGGCCCCAATCTCGCCGGGACTGCCGACCATCGCGATCGGTCCGTCCTCGGGGATCTCCGCGCCCACGTCGAACAGCCTGGCGACCAGCACGCCGTCGGCCTGCGATTCGATCTCGACGGTCGCCTTGTCGGTCTCCACCTCGCAGATCGGCTCGCCGGCGCTCACCGGATCGCCGATCTCCTTGGTCCAGGCGATGATGGTGCGGGTCTCGCCGGGCTGCGCCAGCGGCGCTCGTACCGGGATGGCCATCAGGCGCGCTCCAGCGAGCCCTTGCTGAACGCAAGGTCGATCGCGAGGATCGCGGCGTCCGCATGGGCGTCGAGGTCGCCCGTGATCTCCTCGATGCCGGCGATCAGCCGGTCGAACTCGCCGGCCGGCACGACGGCCATGATGGTCTTGCTCATTTCGCTCTTCTCGCCCAGGAAATTCAGAAAGTCGCCGAAGATCGGCACGCTTGTGAGATGCCCGCGGATGCCCTTGGTGTCGAACACCGCGGCGCCGCGGATGCCGCGCTCCAGGAACAGCGTGACGATGTCATCGAAGTAGCGCTGCTCGTATACCACCACGAACAGCAGCCGGTCGCCAATGCGCGCGCTGCCGGCCGAGGTACGCACTGCCGTCGGCTGCAGGTGCGCGGCGAACGCGTCGGCGAGCTGCTGGCGGGTCGGCGCGGCGAGCAACTCCTCGTGCAGCCGCCGATTGAGGCCGGTGCGGGAGATCTGCGCGAGCAGTTGCAGGTACTGCTGCGGGTCCTCGGCGGGTCCGACCAGCACGAAGAACAGCCGCGTGCGCTTGCCGTCCACGCTGTCGTAGTCGATGCCGCGCTTGGACACGGCGATCCCGAACAAGAACTGCGAAACCTGCGGCAGCCGGGCGTGCGGCATGGCCACGCCGTCCTCGAACCCGGTCGACCCGGCCTCCTCGCGCTCCTGCAGGGCGCGGTGCAGCTCCTCCGGCGTGACCCCCTCCAGCCCGGCCGACACCAGCTCGGCCAGCTCCACCACGCACTGCTCCTTGGTGCTCGCGCTGAGCGCCACCGTACAGACACGCGCATCGATGATCTCGCGTAGCTCCACCATCTACCTCACCTCCATCGTTACCCTTCTATCGCTGCGCTGCAACGCCGCGGGTCACCCCCGAAGCGCGAGATCGACGGGCCGATCAGCTCGTTGATGAATACGCTCAGCAGCACGATGTTGACCAACTGCGTGACCAGCCGCTGAACGTCCGCCCCCGCGGTCGCGACCACGCTCGAACCCTGCAGAAACAGCGCCAGACCGATGGCCACTCCCGCCTGGGGAAACAGGCAGAAGCCCAGGTAGCGGCGCACACCGACCGGAGCCCCCATCACGCGCGCACCGACGTAGGCGCCCGTGAACTTCCCCGCGAAGCGGGCGGCCAGGTAGACCAGGCCCAGCATCACGACGGTCACCTCCGCGAACACCGAGAGTTGCAGCTCGGCGCCGGCCAGGATGAAGAACAGGGCGAAGATCGGTGGCGTCACGGGTTCCAGCACCATGAAGAGCTGCCGGTTGGACGGGCTCAGATTGATCAGCAGCGCCCCGAACGCCATGTTCGCGAGTAGCGGCGAGAGCTCCAGGGCGAGGGCACCCGCGGTGACGATGAATACCACCGCCACGGTGATGACCAACCGGGCGCCGTCGGACGGTGCTCGCCGCGCGATCAGATGCAGGAACACGCTGCCGGCGGCGCCGAGCAGCACCGAAAGCCCGATTTCCGACCCGGCCTCCGCGACCGCGTGCAGGACGCCGCCATCGTGCGCTCCGGCCACGCCGAGCACAGGCGTGACCATTGCCAGGATGACGCTGAACAGCAGCACCGCGATGGCGTCGTCGAAGGCGACCACGCCGTACAGATAGTCCACGAACTCCCCGTGCATCTTCAGCTCGCGCACGATGACGACCGTGGCCGCCGGCGCGGTAGCCGCCGCGATCCCACCGAGCAGCAGGGCGAACCACGACTCCAACCCAAGGAATCTGAGCACGGTGCTGACCACCAGGAACGCCAGGAGCGCTTCCAGCACCGTGATCACCAGGATCTTGGCGCCGGAGCGGCGCAGCTTCGGGAGCTGGAACTCGCCGCCGATCGTGATGGCGATGAAGGCCAGCGCCGCCTCCGTGACCGGCCGCAGCCGTTCGGTGGCGTGATGGGAGACGATGCCGGCGACCGAATCGCCCAGCGCTAAGCCGGCGACGATGTAGCCGGTGATGGCAGGCAGTCCGATCAGGCCGGCCAGCCTGCCGGCGAAGTAGCCGCACAGCAGGAGCACGCCCAAGCTCAGGATCGGGCTGGCGTCCGCGACGGCCGCGACTCGGCCGATCGCCGCTGCGAGCCCCTGCACGCGCTGAGCGTAGGTTTCGCCGGACGCGGCGTCAATTCGGCCGGGCAGTCTGGCACACCGGCCGGCGACGGTGTAGCCTGCTCGCGCCGTGATGAAGTCGAAGCCTGCTCTGCGCACCGCGCTGATCGTGCTCGGGGGCGCGCTGGTCCTGGCCGGCTGCTTCCCGCGCTTTCCCAACCCTCAGACCGCTGCTCAGCAGCGGCCGGCGTCGACGGACGCCTCGTTCTCCCCGGACGGATCTCGGATCCTGTTCGCTGCCAATCACGACGGCGATCTGGAGATCTACGTGGTCAACGCCGACGGCACGGACATGCAGGCGCTGACCGAGAACGACACGCAGGACTTCTTCCCGAGCTGGTCGCCGGACGGCTCCACGATCGTGTTCAGCTCGGACCGCGACGGCGCGGTCAAGCTCTACCTGATGGACGCCGACGGCGGCAACCAGCGACGCCTCATCGACGCAGAGCGCTGAAGCCGTACCGTGCCTATCCGCCGCGGATCCGGCTACCCGCTGCGGCTCTTGCCCCGGCCCCTTCCCCAGCCGTCGGCCGACATGCGGTCCGGGCCGTTCATGGCCACCACCAGCGTGGCGATCATCACCCCGAAGTCACGAATCGCGATCGCCGGCCCCGCCAGCATGTAGACGGTAACGACGATCACCGCGAGCTGCAGTGCCAGCAGCAGCGCCGCCGCCCGCGTGAACAGGCCGACGATCAGCGCGCTGGCGAGCGCCACCTCGATGGCGCCGTGGATGACCGTGAACAGGCGGTCGAAGTCGATGATGCCGAGTTGGTCGCCGATCGTGTACACGAACTCGGGAAGGTAGGCAGCCCCGAAGTCGGGATCGCGGAGCTGCGCGACGCCGAACCAGAGGAACACCACCCCGGTGCCGAGCCGTAGCAGCACCATCCCGGCGTTGTGCAGTCTGCCCCCGCGTGGCATCCGGCAAGGCTAGGCGCGGGTTGGCCCCGCGTCAAGGACGTGGCCGCGGGGCCGCGGGTACCGTCTCAGATGTTCAGTCTGCGAGGAGATCGATCCAGAACGGTGAGGTCCACAGACACTCGCCGTCGCGCTGGCGCGCGCGGATGTAGTAGTAGACGTCCTGCAGCGGACGGCCGGGGCGTTCGTCGACCCACTCCCCATCGAGGTCTTCGCTGCCGGCGGCCACCGGCAGATCCGCCAGCACGTGGCCGCCGTGGATCACCTGCACGCACTCCAGCGGGGCCGTGCCGCGGATCATCACGCGCAGGCGACGCTCGGCGTCCGGCTCCAACCGGAGCTCGCTGCCCATGGGGGCCCCGTTCAGCCTGACGTCGGCAACGATGCGGGCGCCGGTGGTGGCGTAGCAGCGCCGCGCATGGAGGGCGCGGAACAGCTCGTCCCAGGCGAGCGCCGGTGCCTGTATCGCGGTGAGCCCGCAGTAGCCGTCGCCCATGCGCGTCGGCCAGCCGCTGTGGTTGTCGGTGCCGCCGACGAAGCCGAGCCGATAGCCGCGCGCCAGCGCGGTGCGCACGCTGCCGCCGAGCCCGCCGTCCCAGATGCGCCACCGCGCGTCGGTGTCCTCGGCTTCGAAGCAGCCACGCTGCTGCACCATCTCCACCAGCCGCACCACGTCGCGATCGGCCGGCAGCGGCCAGTGCATGGCGCACCAGGCGGGCCTTCCATCCTCACGGACCACGCCCTCGCGTACGTAAGAGTCCATGTTGGTGTGGTGCGGCACCACCAGGGCGCGCCCCGGCGGACACAGTCGTATCAGCGACGCCAGATCGTACCGGTCAGGCTGCCGCTCCCAGGCGGGAGCCAGCTCAGCGGCGAAGCGTGCGGTGAGCTCCAGCAACAGGTCCCAGCTTTCCGTGTAGATGTTCGCGTGACCGTAGCGCCGGCTCAACTCGGCCGCGGGCACCGCGCAGAACCGTCCCGGCTCCTCGAACGGCCGGCAGAGCGCCGCCTGCTCGGCGACCGTGCGGGTAACGGTCCGCTCCACGCTGCTGCCCCGATAGGTCCCGGCAGGACTCAGATGATCGGACGGACCGGCGAAGTCGAGCGCCAGCTCGTCCCGCGCGCTGCGCAGCGCATCCACGGTCGGGCGCTGACCGTCGCCGCTGAACTCGGTGTGCCAGTGGAACTCTCCGAAGAAGATCGGCGTTCCGTCCAGTGCCTCAGGCGGTGCGTTGCTGACCGCGGTACGTCCGGCGCTGTCCCGCACCGCGACGCGGCCCGCGCTGCCCTGCACGGCTGCCCGCTTGGCACCCGCCTGCGTCGCGGCGGGGTTGCCGGCCCGGTCGAAGTGCCGCACCAGCAGGCGGCCGTCGTGGCGCAGATAGGCGCCGAGGCGCTCCGGCTTGCCGGCGACGAAGCGCACCTCGAACGGCGCCGCCACGGGTTCTCCCTGCTCCGCGTCGACGTCGGCGACCGCCAGCGCGTGCAGCCGCCACGACAGCCCGCTGTAGCGGTCGCGCGACTGCTGCGGCGACGGCCGGCCGGTCTCCCGCTCGCCGCGCATCTTCCGTTCCTGGTACTCCGCCTCCACCTCCAGCGTCGCACCCGCGGGCAGGTTCTCCGGGAGACGCACCACCGCCATCGTCATCGTGGCGATGTACCAGCGCCAGCGGCGCTCCATTTCCGCCCACTCGTAGCGATGGGCGAACGGCAAGGGTTCGCCGCCGTTGGCACGCACCGCGGTGACGCGCGCGCTCACCAGCAGCATGACCCCGCTGGCGCGGATCCGCACCAGCGTCCCCGCCGCCAGCGGCCTCTGCACGCGAAATCGACAGCGTGGAAAGAGAGGGTCGGACGCCGCCACCTCCACGTCCGCATGCTCGCGCTGCTGTTGCGCTCCCGTATTGTCTGTGCCTGTCATCTTTACCTCATCCCGGTTCACGGATCGTTCGCGCCACGGCCTCCACGACCGTTCAGGCCGGGATGAGCCGAACGCGTCGCGTGACCGGCGCGGGCCACTCGCGGTCGGCCAGCATCGCGGCGCCGCTCGGCTCCAGCGCCAGCAACGCCGCGGCGGAGCCTGCGCCGGCGGGAAGGCGTTCGGCCACCGCATCCAGCACCGCCAGACCGGAGGCACGGTCCGGGACGAACGCCACGAAGGCGCCGCCTCCCCCACCGCCTGAGATCTTGCCGCCGGTGGCACCGGCGGATCGGGCGGCCGCCAGCAGCTCGGCCACCACGGGCGAGCCCACGCCGATGCCGTTCAGCAGCGCGTCGGCCTCATCGGCCAGCGCACCCAGGCGGACCGCCCGATCGGCGGCGGATGCAGCCAGCAGCCGGCACGCCGGTTCCACGATGGCTCCGAGACGGTCGATCGCCGATCGGGCCGCGGCGTCGCCCGCCTGCATCCGCCGCCGCACCGCCGCCACGTGGGCGGCGGTATCGCCGCGGCGCGGCACGAGTCCCGCGATCAGGTGGATCCGCTGCGCGGCGATCGGCTGCGCGGCCGGCACGCTTCCCGGCCCCGCCGGCGTGAACCGCTGCACGCCGCCGAGCAGCGCCAGGCCCGTGTCGATGCCGGACGGCGAGCCGTGGAAGGCGTGCTCCGCGCGGTGCGCGACGTCCCACAGCCCACGCTTGCCCGACGCGGCCGCCGCACCGCCCACGGCGTGGGCCAACGCCACGCAGAGCGCCGCCGAGGAGCCCAGGCCCACGCCGAAGGGGATTTCCGAGCGTACCTCCAGCGCGCCGGCCGGCGGCGCGTCGACGCCGATCCGGCGGCAGGCATCGCGCAGCCGCTCGGCAGCCGCCCCCGTTTCGTCCCCTTCGCCTGCCGGCAGGAAACGGAGTCGCAGCCGCCACGGCACGCCCAGCCCGACCGCCGGACGCCCGTATACGGCGGCGTGCTCGCCGAACAGCAGCAGCTTGCCGCCCGCTTCGCCGGTCACGGCCCGCCGACCCCGGCGTCGCTGACCCCGGCGTCGCTGACCCCGGCGTCGCTGACCCCGGCGTCGCTGACCCCGGCCGGGCTGACCCCGGCCGGGCTGATGGTGAGCGGCCGCACCCAGGGCCGGTCCGGCACGGCGCGGCCCGGCGCCGCGACGCAGATCGCCAGCTCGCCGCCGGCGCCGGCCGGCTTGCCGGCGTGGCCGTCCGCGGCCATCCGCTCCATCCGCTCGCGGAGCTCGGCCGGCTCCACGGGGACGCCGATCTGCTGCCCCAGCCATTGCGTCACCCGCCGGCCGGCGCGCAGCGCCTCGGCCCAACCCCCGGTACGCAGCGCGTGGCGGACGATGGCATCGGAGACCCGGCGATGGCGCCGGCAGTCTCCGGGCTGCGCATCAGCCCATGCCAGATAGCGGGACACCGCCGGGGGCGTCGCCAGCGGACGATCGCCAAGCACCAGGAACAGGTCCTCCAGCGCGGCCGGCATCGGCTTGAAACGCCGCTCCTCGCCGCCGTGGAACAGCCCCATTCCGCCGTAGGTGGAGACGGCCACGTCATAGCCGCTGCCGCGTCCTCCCTGCGCGGCGCGATGCGCGCCCAGCGCCGTGCGGAACACCGTGTCGAGCGGCGCCCCGCCGCCAGCGCCACCGAGGAGCGCATACGTCACCGCCACCGCCACCGCGGCGCTCGAACCCAGTCCCAGCTTGCGTCCGCCCTCGGTCAGCGCGCTGGAGTCCACCTCGACCAGTGCCGCAGCCGGCTCCCTGCCGAGCGTGCCGGTACAGGCGTCGACCACCGCGCCCAGCAGGCCGCCCGCTCCAGCGGGCCACGCGAAGCGGTCGCTGCCGTCGGTTCCCTCGATGCGCAGGCCGTCCGCCGCCGGGTGCACGCGCACCCGAACCCGCGGCTCGACCGCTGCCGCCACCCCCAGTCCGCCGGGCTGCAGCACCGCGTACTCGCCCAGCAGCAGCACGCTGCCGGGCGCACTGCACTCCCGGGCTTCAGCCGCCACGGCTCACCCCCGCCCCGACCGCCGACACGATCGGCGGCGGCGTATCCGGACACGCCGCGGCCAGCGCCGCCGTCACCCGCTGCGCGTCGCGGTCGAGGCACAACACCTTGACCTGCGGGCCCGCGTCCATCGTCTCCCACGCGGCGACGCCCTGCTCGCGCAACGCCTCGACCGCCGCGAGCAGCAGGAGCGTCTCGGGCAGCCAGTAGCGGATCGGCGGGTCGGCCGCGAGCATGGTCGCGAACATGCGGGAGTAGCTCTTGCGCATCGCGCCGCCGAGCCGCTGCAGATCGCGCTCCCGCACCGCGGCCACCGCCTCCCGGTACAGCCGCGGGCTGTCGGTCACCCATCCGGCATACGCAGGCGAGGTTTGCCGCACCCGCTCCATCGCCTCGCGCGAGCCGATCGGCTTGGCCGCGGCGGTGACCACGGCGACCACCACCCGCAGCTCCGGCCACGCCTCCGCCGGGGCCAGCGGCCGCGCCTCTTCGGCTCCCGCCGGCAGCGTCACGAAGCCGCCGAACACGGCCCGCGCCGCCGACGCCGACCCGACCCGCGCCAGCCCGGAGAGCTCGGCACCACCGAGCTCCACCCCGCACGCCGCGCTGCACGCCACGGCCAGCGCCGCGAACCCGGAGGAGGAACTGGCCAGGCCGGCCGCGCTTGGAAAATCGTTGTGGGCGCGGATGCGAAAGCCGCTGTGGGTCCCGCACCGCCCGCGAACCGCGTCCAGGAACGGCCGGTAGCGGGCCGGGTCGAGGCGGCGGCCGTCCAGCTCCACGGAGTCTTCAGCGCCGTCGAGCCGCACCTGCACGCGGCTGCGGAGCGCCGCGAGCGAGATGCCCAGGCTGGGCGTGGCCGGCAGGTTGCGCTCCGCGTCCGCCTTGCCCCAGTACTTGACCAGCGCCAGGTTGGGATGGGCGACCGCGGTGACGGCGCCCGCCTCGTCCGACGCGTTCACGGTTCGGATCGGCGCAGCTCGGCGAGCGCCGCGGCGGCGGCATCGCCGTCGACCGTGCCCGCGCCGGCGATGCGGTCGGCGACCCGCTCAACCTCCGGGCCGCGGGCGCCGGCCTGGAACGCCAGCCGCCGCGCATGCAGGCGCAGGTGGCCGCGCTGGATCCCCTCGCCCACCAGCGCCATCAGCGCCGCCAGGTTCTGGGCGAGCCCCACCGCGCAGGCGATCCGGGCGAGCGGCCGCGCCCCGGGGTTGCCCAGCACCTGCAGGGCGAACCGTGCGCCGGGGTGCACGCTCGTCGCGCCGCCCACCGAGCCGAGCGGGATCGGCACCGCCAGCTCGCCGACGAGCTCGCCATCCTCACAGCGAAAGCCCGACAGCGGCCCGTACCTTCCCGAGCGGGCGGCGTGCAGGTGGGCGGCCGCCTCCACGGCGCGCGTGTCGTTGCCGCTCGCCAGCGCCACCGCGGCGATGCCGTTCATGATCCCCTTGTTGTGCGTGACCGCGCGGTCGGGGTCGTGGGCCGCCACCGCGGTCGCCCGCACCACCCGCTCTGCCATCTCGGCGCCGCTGCGCCCGGCGCGCGCCAGGCGCCCTTCCGGGCAGGAGAACCGGGCGGTGCAGACATTGTGCCGCGACGCGTTGCTGACGATCGACATCAGCACCGTTCCGCCGCCGGTCCGCTCCAGCAGGGGGCGGAGCGCCTCGCCCGCGGTGTTGACCTTGTTGGCGCCCATCGCGTCGCGGGCGTCCAGGTCCACCTCGACCTTGAGCACGCCGATTGCCGGCAGCGGGAGCACGCGCAGCCCGCGATAGCCGCCGCCACGCGCCACCAGGGTCGGCACCGCCGCGTCCACCTGCGCGCGAATCTCGGGCTCGGCGGCCTGCACGCGCTCAGCGGCGGACGCCGCGCCGTCGACGAACACCTGCACGGTCGCCATCGGCAGCCCGCCGCTGGTGGTGAACCCGCCGCCACGGCGCACCAGCCGGGCCGCGTGGGTGGCGGCGGCGATCACCGACGGCTCCTCGGTCGCCATCGGCACGGCCAGCTCCCGGCCGTCGATCAGGAACCCGGCGGCGATCCCGACCGGCACCGTAAGCACGCCGACCGCCGATTCGATCATCAGATCGGCAAGGTCCAGCGCTTCGGCCGGCGCGCCGGTAGCAGCGTACTCGGCATCGCCGAGCGGCTGGCCGGCGGCTGCGGCGGCGGTCCGCAGCATGGCGCGCCGCTCCGCGACCGCCGCGTACCGGAAGCGCTCGGGCAGGTTCATGGCGAGGAACACCGCGCCGTTGGAATGAGTTACGGGCGCGGGTCTCTCTGGTAGTCGTAGAGGCGGTAGCCGTCCTCGCGAATGCCCCGTAGAAAGAACCGCTGGGCCGGAACGACTTCGTCTTCCGACACGGCTCCGCCGTCCGGGACCGCCCCGTCCGCCGTGTTCGGCGCCGCGTCAGGGCTGCCCATCCACCGATCGTACTGTCCGAAGGATGCCGGCACCGCGTGGTCCAGTTCCTCGTCAAGCGTCCAGGATCGGATCACCTCGGGCGCTCCGGCGGCCACCCGGCCCGCGACCACCGCCGCGGTGTTGCCGGAACCGTAGGAGCACAGCAGTACCTGCCGGCCGACGATGTCGTCTCCCAGCCGCCGGTAGCGCTTCCAGAGCACCGACGCCAGCCCCAGGAACAGCGCCCCGGAGTAGATGTTGCCGATCACACCGACCGGCGCGACGGCCGCGTCCAGATCGCGTTCGGCCAGGAACGCCCGGCTGGCGGCATCGTCGAGCCCAAGGTGCCGGCCGATCAGCTCGCTCATCGCCTCCACGGGCAACGTCATGAACGGGCTGTGCAGGGCGAACGCGTCCGTACCGGCAAGCACCTCGCGCGGCTCCCGGCCGGCGCGCGCGCAGTGGTCGAGCAGCGCCTGGCTGACCGCCCGCTTGTAGCACTTCAGCGAGTAGCCCCCCTTCACGCGCGCGGTGTCGGAGCCGAGCGGCCGGAAGAAGTCGTCGACGTCGCTCGACGAGTAACCGGCGGTGGCCACGTCGATTTCCAGCAGCTTGGGGTCCACGCAGGCGCTCATGGCGACGGCGCCCGCGCCCTGGGTGAGCTCCGCGGTCGATGCGGCGTCGTAGCGGGCAATGTCCGAACAGACCACCACGCCGCTCTCCGCGGGCCGGTTGGTGAGCGCCAGCAGCGCCAGCACGGCCAGCAATGAGATCATGCCGCCCGCGCAGGCGTGCTGGATCTGGAAGGTGGAGATGCCCTCCGGCACCGCGCAGCCGGCTTCCTGCAGCATCCCCTCGACGTAGGCGGCGACCGGCTTGCTGTGGTCGACGGTGGTCTCGGTGCCGACGGCCAGATAGCGCAGGTCGGCCAGCGACAGCGTCCCCCGCGTCAGCAGCCGCAGGGCGGCCTGTGCGGCCATGGTGGCGCAGTCCTCCCACCACGCCGGGAAACGCACCTTCTTCTGCTGCGTGTACTCGAAGGCCCGCTTGAGCGCCATGCGCAGCAGCGGGTTCTCCTCGATCCGGCGGCGGATCAGTGCGCCCATGTCGATCTGCAGCGACGGCAGGTAGAGGGCGATGTCGCCGATGCCGACGGCGGTCGTCGCGGCAGCGCTCATGAGGCGAGCTCCTCGGCAGGCGTGTCGGCTTCGGCAGGCGTGACTGCCGCCTCCCCTTCCACGGAGAGCGGCGCCGCGCCGGTGACCCGCACCGGCACGACGTCGCCCGGGCGCACGTCAGCCCGCTCGGGGAAGCGCACGATCACCCGGCCCTCGGTGCGGCCGCTCAGATAGCCGGCCCGGCGCGCCTTGCCCTCCACCAGCACCGGCTGCGTGCTGCCGACCAGGGCGGCGTTGTAGACGCCGGCCGATCGCTGCAACTCGTCCGAGAGGACCTGCACCCGCTCCTTCTTGACCGCGGCCGGCACGTCGTCCGCCCAGCGGGAGCTGGCGGCGCCGGGGCGCGGCGAGTAGGCGGCGATGTAGGCCATGTTGTAGCGGAATTCGCGCATCGCGCGGCGGGTCTGCTCGAACTGCTCGTCGGTCTCACCCGTGAACCCAACGATGATGTCGGTGGACAGCGTCGCCTGCGGCAGGATCCGGCGGATCTCCTCGACGATGCGGCGGTAGCGGTCCAGCCGGTAGTTGCGGTTCATGCGGATCAGGACCTTGTCGTCCCCGGACTGGAGCGGCAGGTGCACCTGCTTGGCGATCGACGGGTGGGCGGCCATGGTCTGGAGCACCTCGGTCGACATGTCCTGCGGGTGCGGTGAGGTGTAGTAGATCCAGATCGTGCGGCCGGCCTTCTCGCACAGCCCGGCAACGCGGTCGAGCAGCTCGGCGAAGCTGCATTCGCCCGACTTGTCGGTTCCGTAGGAGTTGACGTTCTGGCCGAGCAGCGTGATCGAGTTGTAGCCGAGGCCGACCAGGCGGCCCACCTCGTCCAGGATGCCCGAGGACGGCCGCGATACCTCCCGGCCACGGGTGTAGGGGACCGCGCAGAAGGTGCAGAACTTGTCGCAGCCGTTCTGGATCGGCACGAAGGCCGCGTAGTCCGAGGAGTAGCGCGGGGTGATCTTCCAGAAGGCGTCGTCGGTGCCCAAATAGCCGCCGCCGGAGGCGGGCGTCACCACCCCGTCCTGGCGGATCAGGTCGGGCAGCGACGGCACGTCGGCGGTGCGCACCAGAAAGTCGAACTTTCCGGCCAGCCGCTGCTCGTCATGCGGCAGCACGCACCCGGAGACGAAGGTGAGCAGGGGACGCTGCGCCTTCCAGGCGTTCCAGCGCTCGATGCGGGCATCCACCCGGTCGATCGCCCGCTGCCGTACCGAGCAGGCGATCGCGCCGATCAGATCCGCTTCTTCCTCTCGCTCGGTCCTCACGAACCCCGCGGAGTCCAGCACCGTGGCGATTCGTTCGGTGTCGGACAGGTTCATCTGGCAGCCGAACGACACCAGATGGTACGTCATACCGTTGCCGAGCATAATAGCTTGCCCCCGCTATCGACAACCGACGGGCCACTGCTTCGGCGTATCGTGTTGCCAGCGACGGCATCGCGGACGCTCAGGCATCGCGTAGCTCACGCGGATCGCCACCGAGTGCGGCGTCGACGTGCAGGTTCGCACCGTGGTCGTGGGACAGCGGGAGCTGACCATCACCGCCGTGCCCGAAGTGCGCGGGCGGATCGTCACCACCCCTGACGGCCGGCTGCTCCGACGCGTCGGCGGAGACTCGCAGCCCATACGCGGCGACGCCATGGGCCGGTTCGTTCGGGAGCGGGAGCACCGCTCCGCCGAAGACGAACCGCTTGCGGCCGTCCACGACCGGGCATTCAGCCTCGACGCGATAAACCAGGCGCTGACCTCAGATGGGCGAAGTCCGGTCGGACAGGCTCAAGTGCCTCGCGCCCTGGCCGACCTGGGCGTTGCCGTCAGCGCGCCGCCACCGCTTGTGACCAGCGTGTTGAAGGCGGCCGCCATACTGTTCGCCGCCGAGCCGCGGGCGTTCATTCGGGGCGCGGCCGTGCAACTCGTACGCCGCGTCGGAATGGGTCCCGACCCCGGCCCGGCCGCCGCTCGCGAGGAGTGCTCCGCGCCGCTGGCGGCAACGGTCGACTGCTGCCTGCGCTTCATCGCCGACCACACGCGGCACGTGGAAGCGGTCACCGGATCGAGACGGGAGGTGCTGCCCGAGTACCCGCAGGCGGTCCTGCGTGAAGCCATCGTCAACGCGCTGGCGCACCGCGATTACGGGCTGCACGGCAGCACGGTGGACGTCACCGTCTGGGACGATCGCGTCGAGGTCCACAGCCCGGGGCCGCTGCCCGGCCACATCACCCTCGACAACATGCGCGCCGAGCACTACAGCCGCAATCCGCGCATCATGCGCGTTCTGAAGACGCTCGGCCTGGTAGAAGAGTACGGCGAGGGGATCGAGCGGATGTACCGGGAAATGGAGTCCCGGCTGCTCGAACCTCCAGTCTTCACGGCAACCGGCAGCTCGGTGACGGTGACGCTGTACAACCGCAGCGTCGTCGACGTGGAGGAGCAACTGTGGCTGCAGGCGCTCGACGGAGAGCACCTTACTGCTGACGAACGCCGGCTGCTGGTCGAAGTACGCCGCGCGGGCGGCAGCATCACTCCCCGCCGGCTTCGTGAGGTCGTGCCGCACCCGGACGTCCGCAGGCTGCTCGCACAGGCCCACGCCAGAGGACTGCTGGCGCGTATCGGTACGCGTGGCGGCTCGCGCTACGTGCTTTCCAACTCGATCGTCCAGCTTGCCGGCGGCGCCGGGACAACCGATACGCAGGCGCTGCTGGAGGAACTCCGCCGCCGTGGCAGCCTCTCCACCACCGAGGGAGTCAAGGCTCTGGGCACTTCGCCTGCGACCGTTCGCAATCTGCTGAACAAGCTCGAACAGGCAGGTCTGGTGCGCGCCGAGGGCAACACCCGGGCACGGCGGTACCATCTTCGTTGACAAAGTCGCACCGAGTCAGAACAGCGTCCCGTCCCAGAGTTGCGTCAGGAACGTGGTGTGATGGAGCAGCTCGATGCCGTCTTCCGTGGTGCGGTCGTGAGGGTCGAGGGATACGACGATTCGGCGCCCGGTCTCCGGGTGATCGACCTTCAGCTCCCGCAGCCCCTTGGCGTGATCGCCGCGCACCCGATTGACCGCCTTGGCCTCCACGGCGCAGTCGATGTGGTTGACCACGAAGTCGACTTCGACGCCCGAGCTCAGACGCCAGTAGAAGAAGTCGGCGTAGCGGGCGCGATACGAGTTGTAACAACACAGTTCGTGGAACACCCAGTTCTCGAACGCCTTGCCGAACAGTTCGCCGCCGGACTGCAAGGTTCCACGCTTGGCCAGGAAGTTCACCACTCCGACGTCGCCGAAGTAGAACTTCGGCGCCGCCACGACCCTCCGTTTCGGGCGCCTCCGGTACGCGGGAAGGAACCGTCCCAGCAGCGTGTCCTCGAGGATCTCGAAGTAGCCGCGGACCGTCTGGCTGGAAACGCCGGTGTCACGGGCGATGGTCGTGTAGCTGACCACGTCGCCGTCGGAGAGCGCCGCCAGACCGAGAAAGTCGGCGTAGGCGGGCAGCCGCCGCGTCAGCCCCTCGGCGGCGATTTCCTCCTTCAGGTACTGGGAGACGTAGGCGTCCAGCAGCGGCAGCGGGCGGTCCGCGTCGTGGATGGGGGGCAGGTAGCCGTGGTTCAGCAGTCGGACGAGGTCCATGCCGGACCCGACTTCCATCGCCGACAGGCCGTGCAGCTCGCGCCGTTCGCCCCGACCACCGAGGAGATTGGCTTGGCCGCGGCGAACCTTGCGGGCACTCGACCCACAGAGGGCGAAGCGGACGCCGCGGTGCTCGATGAGCCAGTGCACGGCGTCGAGCAGCGCCGGCACCTTCTGAATCTCGTCGATCACGATGAAGTCGCTGCCGTGCCGGCGCTGTTCTTCGATCAGCAACTCGGGGTTCTGCAGATAGCGCCGATAGGTCTCGGGGCGCAACAGGTCGACCCACGGCACGGCCGGGAACTCGGCCGCGAGCAGGGTACTCTTGCCCGTCTGCCGAGGCCCCCAGAGGAAGAACGTGACCCGTGGATCGGTACGCAACCGGAGCAATCGCGTGTATTCTGCCATTGCTACTTGAATATTACATGCAAGATCCAATCCATCAATGCGATGTGATGGATCTGAGCCCGGCGCCTCGAGCCTGCGCCGGCTGGCTCAGCTACGCCCCGCGATCCCGCGTCCCCTCCGTGTCAGACGCTCCAGCAATCACGACTTGGCAGCCTGACCTCATCGGGTGGACGATCGGTCGGACCATGGACGCTCCGACGCACTCCGACGTCGCCTCCAACATCGAGCTGCTGAGCGCCTGGATCGAGGCCCAGATGGCGCATCGCGCCGAGCCCGGGCTCTCCGTCGCGATCGTCCACGACCAGGATCTGGTGTGGGCACGCGGCTTCGGCTACGCCGATCGTGACAACCGGGTCGCGGCCACCGCCGACACCCGCTACCGGATCGCGTCCATCACCAAGCTGTTCACCGGCACCGCCATACTCATCCTGCGGGACGCCGGGATGCTCCAACTCGACGACCCCGTCGATCGGCATCTTCCCTGGTTCGACATCCGGCAGCGCTATCCTGATACACCGCCCATCACCATCCGCCACCTGCTGACCCACACCGCGGGACTGCCGCGCGAGGCGGCGTTTCCCTACTGGACGGACCGCGCCTTCCCCACGCGCGAGCAGATCAGGGAGGCGCTGCCACGGCAGGAGACGGCCTACCCTACGGAGACCCGCTGGAAGTACTCCAATCTCGCGGTCGTATTGGCGGGCGAGACCGTCGCCGCGGTTTCCGGCCAGTCCTACGAGGAGTTCGTGCAGCAACGCATCCTGGACCCACTCGGCATGGGCGACACCTTGGTCACGGCGCCCGATCCGGACGACTCCGGGCTGGCCGTCGGGTACGGACGGCGGCTGCCTGGTTCGGGCCGCGCGGTGCTCAGCCCCTCGACCGACTACCGCGGGATCACCCCGGCTGCCAACATGACTTCCACCGTAGCGGACCTGGCGAAGTTCGCGGCGCTCCAGTTTCGGGACCGGCCGGTCGGCGGCGACCAGGTTCTGCGCGGCAGCACGCTGCGGGAGATGCAGCGCGTACATTGGCTGGATCCGGCCTGGACGCAGGGGTGGGGCCTGGGCTTCCGAGTGGTCCGCCAGGGAGACGCTACCTACATCGGACACGGCGGTTGGGCGCCGGGGTATCGCGCGCAGATGCTTCTCTGTCCCGCCGACAAGACCGGTGTGATCGTCCTCAGCAACGCGCACGACTGCGACGCGGTGCGCTACTGCGACCGCGCCATCCAGTGGGTGCTGCCGGCGGTGGTGGCAAGCGCCGCACCGGAGCCTCGACCGGCGGCTCCGGATCCCGGCTGGCAGCGCTACGTCGGCAGGTATCGCGATGCCTGGAGCGACACGCAGGTGCTGATCCACAACGGGGAATTGGTGGCCGTCGACCCCTCGGCGGACGATCCGCTGGAGACGCGTGCCACGCTGACCCCCGTCGCCGAGCACACCTTTCGGTACGAGTCCAGCAACGGCTTCCGTTCACGGGGTGAGTTGGCCGTATTCGAGGTCGACGATGCCGGCAGGGTGCAGCGGCTGAAACTGGACGAGAACTACACCTACCCGGTCGCGGACTGGCACGGGTCGGCTGCTCGGTCTGACGGCTAGAAATAGACCTCCGCGAACAGGTGCTCGCTCGGCACGCCCTGCCGCTTGAGAAGGTCGAAGGCGGCGAAAATCATCGCGCTGTTGCCGCACAGGAAGCAGGGCGTGGACGCGGCGACCGGATGCTCGCGCAGGTAGTCGGTGACCCGGCCCTGGAACCCGCCGCTCCCGCGGCTCACGCACGGGACGTACCGGTCGGCCGGATACGAATCGGACTCGTAGCAGTCGTCGAGCGTGCGCACGCCGTGCAGCAGCAGATAGTCCAGCGCGGGATCGCTGCGCACCATGGCGCGGAACGGGGCGATGCCGGTGCCGGACGCCACGAACAGGAGCGGGCCGCGCGCGTGCTCGGCGGCGATGGTGAAGAAGCCGAACGGCCCTTCCACGGCCAGCGGGCTGCCGGCCGGCAGGCGCCGCAGCAGGCGCGAGACTGAGCCGCCTGACACCTCCTTGATCAGCACCTCCAGATAGGGGTCCCGGGCACCGGAATACACCGAGTACTCCCGCGACTCGACGTCGCCGGCCACGCCCACGGTGATGTACTGCCCCGGGGTGAACTGCATCTCTCCCCGCTCGATGCGCAGCACGTAGGCGCTCGGCGACAGATCTCGGCGGCCGATCAACGCATGGTTGGGCACGATCGAGCTGACCGGGCTCAGCGGTGGAGCGCGACGCGCAGCACGTTGAGATCAGCCGGGGTGACGCCGGCGACCCGTGATGCCTGGCCGAGGCTCACCGGACGGATGCGGGCCAGCGTCTCGGCCGCCTCCGCGGACAGCGCCCGCACCGCCGCGTAGTCGAATGCTTCGGGAATCCGCACCGCCTCGTGCTTCTCCTGCCGCTTGATGAGTTGCTGCTCGCGCCGGATGTAGCCGGCGTAGCGCACCTCCGCGGCTACCTGCTCGCGAAGCGGCGCGTCGGCGAGCAGTCCGCGGAGCTCCGGTACACCGGCCGCTCCGGCGGCCGCCAGCAGATCTCGGAACGGCACCTCCGGACGGCGGGCCAGTCTGGCTATCGGGGCCGGGGCGCCGATCGGGGTGGTGCCGGCGGCGCGCAGCAGCGCTTCCACCGCCTCGGGAGCGGCACGGCCGGCATCGAGGGCGCGCAGGGCGCGCTCCACCGCCACCGCACGCGCGGCCACGCGCCGGCAGTAGGCGTCGGCGACCAGCCCCAGCCGGTGCCCGTGGTGCGCGAGGCGCCGTTCCGCGTTGTCCTGGCGCAGCACCAGCCGGTGCTCGGCGCGCGAGGTGAACATCCGGTACGGCTCGCACCACTCGCGGGTGGTGAGGTCGTCGATCATCACGCCGATGTACGCCTCACTGCGGCCGAGCGTGAACGGCGGCCTGCCCTGCACCCGGCAGGCCGCGTTGATGCCGGCCATCAGCCCCAGCGCCGCCGCCTCCTCGTATCCGGAGGTCCCGCACACCTGTCCGGCCAGGAACAGGCCCGGCACGGCGCGCGTCTGGAGGGTCGGCCCCAACTGGTACGCCGGCACGCTCTCGTACTCGACCGCGTAGCCGGGCCGCGCCACGCGAGCCCGCTCCAGGCCGGGGATGGTGGCCAGCGCCGCCGCCTGCACCGCCTGCGGCAACGACGTGGAGAAGCCGTTGAGGTAGATCAGGTCGCTACCCAGGCCGTCCGGCTCGATGAAGAGCTGGTGCCGGTCGCGGTCGGCGAAGCGCACCAGCTTGTCCTCGATCGACGGGCAGTAGCGCGGGCCGCGGCCGGCGATCGCGCCGGTGAAGATCGGCGAGCGGTCGAAGCCGGTGCGGAGCACCTCATGGGTGGCGGCGGTGGTGTGGGTGATGTGGCAGCTCACCTGCGGCATGGCGGGAAAGGCGGAGCGATCGGTGCGCCCGGAGAACGGCTGCGGATCGAGGTCGCCGGGCTGCTCGTCGCAGGCCGACAGGTCGATCGAGTCGCGATACAGGCGCGGCGGCGTGCCGGTCTTGAGGCGGTGGGTCACCAAGCCGGCACGGGCCAGCCAGCCACCCAGCCCCACCGCCGCCGCCTCGCCGGCGCGGCCCCCCGCGGTGGGCTCCAGGCCGGTATACATGACCGCGTCGAGAAAGGTCCCGGAGGCGATCACCAGCGCCCGGCAGGCGATCCGCCGGCCGTCGTCGAGCACCACGGCGGACACGCCACCGCCGTCCGCGCCGCGGTCCGCGGCGACGATCGTGCCGGTGACGATGCGAACCGCGTCGAGCGACTCCACGTGCTCGCGCGCGCAGCGGGCGTAGGAATCGCGGTCCGACTGGCAGCGGGTCGACCGGACGGCCGGCCCCTTGGAGCGGTTGAGGATCCGGAACTGGATGCCGGTGCGGTCGGCCAGCTCGCCCATCACGCCGCCGAGGGCGTCCACCTCGTGCACCAGGTGCGCCTTGGCGGTGCCGCCGATCGCGGGGTTGCACGACATGCGGCCGATCGCCACGGGGTCCATGGTGACCAGCGCCACCGTCGAGCCCATGCGCGCCGCGGCGCTGGCCGCCTCGATACCGGCGTGGCCGCCGCCGAGCACGACCACGTCGACCGGATCCACCGCCAAACTGCCGCGCAGGCTCGTGCCGCTCATTTGCCGATGCAGAACCGCGAGAAGATGCGGTTCAGGATGTCGTCGGTCGTCACCACGCCCAGGATCTCGTCCAGGCAGACGGTCGCCTTGCGGAGGTGGACGGCGATCAGCTCTGCCCCCGTCCCGGTGACAAGCAGCCGATCCGCCGCTCCGACCTCGGCCAGCGCGGCGCGGAGCGCGCGGCGGTGGCGGAAGCCGGCGACCGGGGCGCCGCGCTCGGTGTAGTCGACACCGGCCGCCCGGGCGCGCAGGGCGGATGCCAGCTCGGCGATGCCGGCGCCGGTGCGGGCCGACACCAGCAGCGCGCCGTCGGGTACCTGCGCGGGCGCCCTCCCGTTCAGCAGGTCGGCCTTGTTGAGCACTGGGATCAAACGCTCGGCGGGGATCAGCTCCTCCACCGCCTCGCGCACCTCGGGCGAGAAGCCGGCGCGGGCGTCGCAGACCAGGACCGCCACGTCGGCCTGCGCCGCCGCCTCACGCGTGCGCTCGATGCCGGCTCGCTCGACGCTGCTCGTCCCGGCGCGGAGGCCGGCCGTGTCGACCAGCCGCACATGCATGCCGGCGATGGACAGGTCCTCCCGGACCACGTCGCGGGTGGTGCCGGGGGCGGCGTCGACGATGGCCCGCTCGCTGCCGGCGAGCCGGTTGAGGATCGACGACTTGCCCACGTTGGGCGGCCCAAGGATGGCGGCGTTGACGCCGTCGTAGGGAAGCTCGGCATGGAGCGGATCCTCCGCCGCACGCGCCAACAGCTCGGCCACCGTGGTCAGATGGGCGCGCACCGCGCCACGGTCGGCCAGATCGCCCTCCTCCTCGGCGAAGTCGAGCTCCACCTCCAGCTCGCTCTGCGCATCCAGCAGCCCCTCGCGGATCGGCTCGACCACCGCCGCCACGGCGCCGTCCAGGCGGGCGCGCGCGCCGCGCAAGGCGGTGTCGGCCGAGCCGCGGATCAGGTCGGCCACGGCCTCCGCCTGCGAGAGGTCGAGCTTGCCTGCGAGAAAGGCGCGCTTGGTGAACTCGCCCGGGCCGGCGGCGGCCACCGGCGGGTCGCCGCCCAGCAGCGTGTCGACGATGCGCGCCGCCAGCAGCGGGTTGCCGTGACAGGTGATCTCCACGCAGTCCTCGCCGGTGTAGGAGCGCGGCGCGCGGAACACCGTGACCACCACGTCGTCGACCGTTTCCCCGCCGGCGACGATGTAGCCGTGGTGGGCGGTGTGTGTGGCGGCCTGCAGCAGGTCGGCGCCGCGAAAGCAGGATGCCACCGCCGTGATCGACTGCGGCCCGGAGAGCCGGACGATCGCGAGCGCCCCGGTGCCGGGCGGGGTCGCGACCGCCACCACCGTGTCCTCGGCGGGCGTGGCGCTGCTCATGCCGGCGCCCCCGCGGACCCGGCAGTGGCGCGCAGGCGGTCGCACGCCCAGCGGGCATGCTCGGCCACGACGGGGTCGGCGTCCCGGGTCAGGCCCTGCAGCGTGCCCAGCAGATGGTGCGCCTGCACGTTGGCGGCCACCACGCAGGCGTTGCGCACCAGCCCGCGACGGCCGGCGCGCATCAGCGGGGTGCCGGCAAACCGCGCGGCGAGTTGGTCGTGATCCCGGATGGCCAGCACCTCGGCGACGTCCACCGTCGGCCCGGCCCGATCGGCGATGAAGTCCGGCTCCGTGGTCGTCGCGGCGCGCACGTTCCAGGGACACACCTCCTGACAGAGGTCGCAGCCGAACAGCCAGTCGCCGATCAGTGGCCGCAGCTCCACCGGGATGGAGCCCTGGTGCTCGATGGTCAGGTAGGAGATGCAGCGGCGCGCGTCGATGCGCCACTCGTCGTCCAGCGCCCCGGTCGGGCACACGTCGCGGCAGTGGTTGCAGGCCGTGCCGCAGCGCGAACCCCGCTGAGCCGCCGCGTCCGGTGCCGTCGCCGGCAGCGGCACGGTGGTCAGCACCTCGCCGATCACGAACCAGCTCCCCAGCGTGCGATGGATCAGCAGCGTGTGCTTGCCCTGGAAGCCCAGGCCCGCGCGGCCGGCGAAGTGGGTTTCCAGCAGCGGCGTGGCGTCGGCACCCCACAGGAACCGCTCGCCCGGCATCGCCTCCTGCAGCCCGCGGATCAGCTCACGCAGCTTGCCGCGCAGCACGCGGTGGTAGTCCCGCCCCCACGCATACATGCCGATGCGGCCGGCCGCCGGGACTCGCCCGTCGGCGGGCGCTGCCGCGGGCGCGTGCTCCACCGCGGCGAGTGCCTCGGGGTGTGACGCCCGGGACGGCCGGCGGTTGTAGCTGAGCCCGACGACGATCACGGTCACGCAGCCCGCAAGCAGCGCCGTGGCATCGGTCTTTGCCGGGGCGTGGCGCTCCAGATAGCGCATCTCGCCGTGACGTTCGAGCTCGATCCAGCGCTCGAAGCGGCGCTGGGCGACCTCGGAGCCGTTCGGCGCGGTGACGCCCAGCAGGTCCAGGCCAAGCCCCTGGGCGGCTCCTCGGATCAGGTCCAGGTCGCCCACGGCGACGAGGCTGCCGGCGTTACAGCGAGCAGCGGCAGCCACCGCAGGAGCTGATCTGGTCCGCGATGATGTTGATCGCGATCTCGCCGGCGAGGCGGGTGCCGCCGCTGTCGTATTCCAGCTCATGCAACTCGAACGCCTGCGGATGGCCGTTCTCCGGCAGGCCGTACATCACCTCGATCGCACCCTGCAGCGCGAATAGCTGCTTCGTCAGCATGAACGCCTGCACGTCGTCCACCCTGGGGTCGATCAGGCCGTCGGCATCCGCCTCCAGCAGTGAGCGCGCCGGCATGTCGCGGATCACCGGCAGAAGCGCCGCGCCGCCGACCGGCTGGTGGCAGGTGCGCTTGTCGAGCGAGAAGCTGCGGATGCGGTCCTGGTCATCCAGCTCCAGCGTGAGCTGCTCGGTCTGGTCGCTACACGGCATGATCGCTCACTACACCTGCACCGCGGCCTCAGCTCGCGTCCGGGGCGTATTCCGGGCGCATGGGCGAGAAGCACTCCACCGCCTCGGTATCCTCGAGCACCTCGCAGCCGTGGAACTCCTCCGACGCGAAGAAGTAGCTCGACCCGGTCTCCGCGATGAAGGTGTTGCCCTCCTGCCCCTTGTGGAACTTCAGCCTGCCGGAGACGACGTAGCCGTTCTGCACCGCCACGTGGTTGTGCAGCGGGATGCGGGAGCCCTTGGTCATCTTGAAGTGGCAGAGCATCGATTCGTCGCCGAACGACAGGGTGGTGCGGAAGATGCCGTCGGGGTTCTCGACGGTCTTGGCGTTGGTCAGGTCTGCATTGCTGATCATCGGTCCCTCACGGTGAATGGTTCGCAAGTTGTGCACAGATCATACGCATGCGAGCCGCAGATGAGAAGCTGCCGCGTGCTACGTCCGGGAAGACGCCACGCGCAGGAAATCTTCCTGGTCGCGGCACGCCAACGCTGCATCGACCAGACGCTCGCCGGCCCCCTCCATCTGCGCCAACTGCTCGGCCAGTGAGGCCGACACCGGAATGCCGCGCGCCTTGAGCACTCTCAGCGCACTCGCGCGCTGCGCCTCCGCGCGGCCTCCTGACCAACCCGCGGCGTGGCTCTCCCGGCGCTCTTCGCGCAGGAACGGATCGTCATCCGGGCCGGTGCCCTCCGTCGCGCCCAGCGACCGGCCCACCCGGCGCAGCGCTGCGGTCGTTTCCTCGGAGAGCTCCGGCTCGTTCAGCGCGCGGTGTATCTCGTCCGCGGTCCAGCCCGGAAATGCGCGGCTCACGGGCGCCGGGCGAAAGTGTCCGGCCTCCCGCAGGTGGATCGTCAAGCCTGGTCGCACCGACGCCGGACGGCTCTCATCGGGTTCGTCCGGCACCTCGACCCACACCTCGGGAAAGCCCCACGACTCGTACAGCCCCAGCTTGCCGCGGCGCACGTCGGTGGTGTTGTCCACCTCCAGCACCACGTCCGGCAACGAGTCGTCGCCCACCTCGATCACCTTTCCCTCCGGTATGGTCTGCGCGGGGCGCAGGAACAGAATCTGGTCGGCCTGCATGATGCGTTGCCGCTCGCCGCGGGCGTTGCGCACCAGCAGGTCGGTGTGGCCGACCGCCTCGATCGGCGCGCCGCGCGCCGCCGCGATCCGGTCGGCCAGCCGGGCGAGGCGCCCGGCCGGGCGTTCGTGGTAGTAGCTGACCGGCTCGCAGATCATCGCGATCTCGGTGTCCGCGTCCCAGTACTCGAAGCGGATGTCGCAGTCGGCGATCTGATCGCGCGATATGCGCATCGGACGGCAGCCCGGGAACTCGGGCACCGGCGGCTGGCGCCGCTCGGACGCCGGCCTCGGCATGGTGGTCGTGATCGGCTCGGCCATGGGCGTCAATGGTACGAGAAGGGGAGGCTGTCCGGCAATGGCCGCGCGTTCGGCCACATGGCCACATGGGTAGCGCGTTTGATCTTCTCCGCCTGCGGGCGTACCCTCAGAGACGATGAGTGACGTTACGGCCACCGCGCCCTACTCGGTCTCCATCAGCGAACGGGCCAGGGAAGAGATTTGCAGGCTCGCGCCGGACGGCGGGTTCCTGCGCCTGTGGGTCACCGAGGGCGGTTGCTCCGGCATGACCTATCAGGCGTCCATGGACGAGACGCGCACGCCGTTCGACGTCGTGGTCTACGACCGGGACGGGGTCACCCTCCTGGCGGACCGCGACAGCGCCGGGTACCTGCACCATCTCGACGTCGACTACTCCGACGACCTGGTGAGCATGGGCTTCCGCTTCAGCAATCCGAACGCCACCAAGGCCTGCGGCTGCGGAGCCAGCTTCGCCCTGTAGCGGCTGACCGGGGATCGACAGAGCATGGCAGTGCAGCCGGTCGACCTGACCGGCGGCGAGTCGGTCTACTGCATCAACCAGGTGCAGCTTGAACGGGCGTTCCAGTTGGCCGACACCGATGCCGACAGCGGCCCCCGGATCCGCGCCGCCCTTGAGGGGCTGGAGCAGGACCTGTCCCGCAACGAGCGCGCCGCGCTCGCCTTCGTCCTCATCGACCGGCTGCTGAAGACGACCGCAAGGAGTTAAGCGCCGCGCGGGTCGCCGCCGATGCGCAGTCCCCATTCCCGCGCCGTGCAGGCTGCGGCGAATCCGCCGATCAGCGGAGCGATCCGGTGTCGGATTCGCTCTGTATCAGGCCCAGCTCGGACTCAAACATCGCGACGCCAAACCGTTGAAAGGATTGGGAGCGAATATCCTGGCGATCGCGGCACGGCAAGACGGGGACACGTACCGCGCGGTGTATACGGTCCAGTTCGAGGCTGCCGTATATGTCCTCCACGCTTTCCAGAAGAAGGCCAAGCGGGGCATCGCGACACCGAAGCAGGAGATCGATCTGATCAGACGCAGATTGAAGGCGGCCCAACAGCATTACGCCGGCTCGTACCGGGAAGGATTGACCGATGAAGACTGACAACGTGAAAATCGAACGGAGCAGCGGAAACGTGTTCGCGGACTTGGGCCTTCCGGACGCCGAGGGTCATCTGCTAAAGGCGGAACTCGTCATGCGCATAGACGAGATCATCCGTCGCCGCGGACTCAAGCAGGTCGAGGCAGCGAGAGTGCTCGGCCTGTCTCAGCCTGACGTCTCACGTCTCCTGCGGGGGAGCTTTCGCGAGTATTCGGTGGAGCGTCTCCTACGCTTGCTGACGGCGCTGGGGCGAGACGTCGAGATTGTTATCCGAGATCCCGGTACGCAGCGACCCGGCAGGGTCAGGGTCGGGAACGCATGACCGGCTTCGAGTCGCAGTGGCGGAGTGCCCGGTCCGCTTGGTCGGCCTCAACCGGTCGAAACGTCCGGGCGCAGAAGCGCTTGGCAGTCTGGTGCGCCCAGACCGCCGGTACAGGCCAAGGTTGATGAGGGAGGCGGCATGAGCAAGGAGACCTACACCCCGTGGGACAGCGCCGAGGTTCTCGACGATGACACGGTGATCATCGAGTACTTGCAGGCAGCACTCGAAGAAGACGATCCGGAGCTGTTCGTCAAAGCAGTGGGAAACGTCGCACGCGCCATGGGTATGACCACGGTTGCCCAGGAAACTCAGATGGGTCGTCCAAGCCTCTACAAAGCACTGTCTGGTGAGCGCGATCCGCGCATCGGCACCGTGATGAAGGTTCTTGGCGCACTTGGTGTCCGGCTCACCGTTGCGCCCAAAGTAGCTTGAGGTCACGGCGGCGAACGCGGAAGCCGTCGGCGATCATGGACAGCGAGCTGGTGGCCCGCACCGGCATGTTCACCACCTACAGCGGCCACTACGACGGCGCCCACGTCAGCGTGGTCTCCGGCGGCAGCGGTTCACCGGAAGCCGAGCTCGTCCTGCACGAGTTCCTGGAGAACACCGCCGCCAGCGCGTACCTGCGGCTGGGAGGCTCGGGCGGCATGCACGAATCGGTGCGGCCCGGCGACGTCGTGATCAGCCACGGCGTGGTCCGCGACGAGGGCATGACGCAGGCCTACGTGCGCCCCTCCTTTCCCGCCGCCGCCAGTCCCGAGATCGTCCTGGCCCTGGCGCAGGCGGGCGAGGAGCTGGGCGCCCGCTACCACGTCGGCATCACCCGCTCCAGCGACAGCGACTTCTGCGGTGTCGGGCGTCCATCGGTAGGCGGCTACATGCAGCCCGAGCACCTGGAAGTGATCGACTACTACCGGCGCGCCGGGGTGCTCAACGGTGATCGGGAGTCCGCCGCGCTGGTCACCCTGCCCCTGCTGTTCGGCAAGCGCGGCGGCTCGATCTGCTCGGTTGCCGGCGCCGGTCATGACACCGCCCGGCGGATGGCCCTGCGCGGCCTGGCGATCCTGGCCCGCATGGACCGCGAGAAGGAGCAGGCCGGCCAGGCCCACTGGACGCCGTCGCTACGGGCGTAGGCTCGCCGGAGGACTCCTCAGGCCGGGCAGGCGGCCCCAACCGCGACGGCCTGTTCCTCGGCGTGGTAGCTGGAGCGGACGAACGGCCCCGAGTCGCAGTGACAGAAGCCCCGGTCCAGGGCGATGCGCTTCAGCCGGTCGAACTCGTCGGGGCGCCAGAAGCGCTTGACGCGCAGTTGCGTGCGTCCCGGCTGCAGGTACTGCCCCAGGTTGAGGATGTCCACGCCGATCGCGCGCAGGTCGTCCATGGCCTCGACCACCTCGCCTTCCTCCTCGCCCAGCCCCAGCATCAGGCTGGACTTGGTGACCGCCTCAGGAGACAGCTCCTTGACGGTGCTCAGGAATCCGAGCGAGCGGTCGTAATCCGAGTGCGACCGCACCGCCGGCGTCAGGCGGCGTATCGTCTCCAGGTTGTGCGCGATGATGTCCGGGCCGCTGTCGACCAGCGTCTCCACCGAGGAGCGGTCGACGACCAGGTCGGGGCCGGCCAGGTCCGAGGGCAGCACCTCGACCCGGCAGCCGGGAGCGGCGGCGCGGATCGCCAGAACCGTCTGCGCCATCGTCTCCGCTCCGCCGTCCGGCAGGTCGTCGCGCGCAACCATCGTGACCACCACGTGGCGGAGGCCCATCTGCACCACCGATTCGGCCACCCGGCGCGGCTCGTCGGCGTCCACGCTGCCCGGCAGCCCGGTCTCCACGGAGCAGAAGCGGCAGCGCCGCGTGCACACGTTGCCCAGTATCATGAAGGTGGCGGTGCCGTGCGTGCCCCAGCACTCGTGGATGTTGGGGCAGCGCGCCTCCTCGCATACGGTGTGGAGCTTCTGTGAACGGACGATATCGCGGACCTGGAAATAGCGCGGGTCAGACGACAGGCGCACCCGCAGCCACTCCGGCTTCGGCGTCATGAGCGGGACCATACTACACGCGGACGATCAGGCGGCCGGCCGCGGGCGCTCCTTCTGGGACGATCTGCCGCGGCCGTTCTTCCTGCTGGCGCCGATGGCCAACGCCACCGACACCGCCTTCCGCCGCATCGTGACCGAGTGCAGCCGCCCGCACGCGGTCTATACGGAGTTCACCTCGGTGGCCGGCCTCTGCTCGCCCGGAGCGCCGCGGCTGATGATCGACCTGGAGTTCGCGGAGTGCGAGCGGCCGGTGATCGCGCAGTTCTTCGGATCGGTGCCGGAGCAGTTCCGGCGCTGCGCGGAGCTGGCCGTGGAGCTCGGCTTCGACGGGGTGGACATCAACATGGGCTGCCCCGATCGCGCGGTCCTGCGTCAGAAGTCAGGCGCGGCGCTGATCCGCGATCCCGACCTGGCGCTCGAGATCATCGACGCGGCCCGTGCGGGAGCGGGCGGCCTGCCGGTGTCGGTGAAGACCCGGATCGGGCATGCGTCCGACATCGTCGAGGAGTGGATCGGGCTGCTGCTGAGCGCGCAGCCGGCGGCGATCGCCATTCACGCCCGCACGGTCAAGGAGCGCTCGGAGGTCCCCGCCCACTGGGACGCGGTGCGGCGGGCATGCGAGCTGGCGCGCGGCCCCGGCGTGCCGATCGTCGGCAACGGCGACGTGAGCTCCCTGCAGCAGGGCCGCGCGCTCGCCGCCGAGGTCGGCGCCGACGGCGTGATGATCGGCCGCGGCGTGTTCGGCAACCCCTGGGTGTTCTCCGCCGCCGGCAAGCCGGCTGACCTGCGCGTGGCGTTGGAGACGATGCTCGCGCACGCGCTGCTGTACGACCTGCTGTTCGCGGGCCGCAAGAATTTCGTCGACCTGCGCCGACACTTCAAGGCCTACGTGGGCGGCTTCGCCGGCGCCAGACAGATGCGCATGGAGCTGATGGAGACCCGCTCGGTGGCCGATGTGGAGCGGATCCTGGCGCCGGTCATCGGCGCGGAATCGGTGCGGCGCGCGCACGACCGGGCGCGCGCGCTGGCATCGGACGAGGCTTCCGCCACCCCTGGAACCCACCCCGCCGAGTTGACGGTGAAAACGGCCGGTTAGTATCCTCACAGCCTAATCCAGACCACAAACAGGAGTCTTTCATGGCTTTCGAGGTACCACCTCTTACCTACGCATACGACGCCCTTGAGCCGCACATCGACGAGCAGACGATGCGGATTCACCACGACAAGCACCACGCAGCCTACGTCGGCAAGCTGAACGACGCGGCCGCCGGAACCGCCCTGGAGAGCCAGTCGATCGAGTCGATCCTCGGCAACCTGGGCTCGGTGCCCGAAGGCAAGCGCGCCGCGGTGCAGAACCACGGCGGCGGACACGCCAACCACACCCTGTTCTGGACCGTGATCGGCCCGAACGGCGGCGGCACCCCCTCGGGCGACCTGGCCGGCGCGATCGACGCGGCCTTCGGCAGCTTCGACGGCTTCAAGGCGGCGTTCACCGACGCGGCCACGACCCGCTTCGGCTCGGGCTGGGCATGGCTGGTGGTCAAGAACGGCGGCGGCCTGGCCGTCTACAGCACCGCCAATCAGGACAGCCCGCTGTCCCAGGGCGACACCCCGATCCTGGGCATCGACGTCTGGGAGCACGCGTACTACCTGAAGTACCAGAACCTGCGCCCTGCCTACATCACCGCGTTCTATAACGCGATCGACTGGGCGGCGGTCGGCGAGCGCTACGCCGCAGCGAGCTGAGGCAGACCCTGAGCCAGATCGACAGCGCGACCGGCAACGTTCCCGACGGCAACGGCCGCACGGAAAACGTCGTTATCGTCGGTTCGGGTCCGGCCGGGCACACGGCGGCGATCTACGCCGGCCGCGCCCTGCTGGACCCGTTGCTGTATGAGGGCTTCATGGCCGGCGGCGTGGCGGCCGGCGGCCAGCTCACCACCACGACCGACGTCGAGAACTACCCCGGCTTCCCGACCGGCGTCGGCGGCATCGAGCTCACCGAGCTCTATCGCCAGCAGTCGGTCAACTGCGGCGCCCGCATCGAGACGGCCACCGTCGATCGGGTGGACCTCGGCGAACGCCCGTTCACGGTGTTCGCCGACGGCCAGAGCGTGCGGGTGCGCACGCTCATCATCGCCACCGGCGCCACCGCCAAGCGGCTGGAGGTGCCCGGCACCGAACGGCTGTGGCAGCAGGGAATCTCCGCGTGCGCGGTCTGTGACGGCGCGCTGCCGGTGTTCCGCAACAAGCCGCTAGTGGTGATCGGCGGCGGCGACACCGCGTGCGAGGAGTCGCTGTTCCTGACCCGCTACGGCTCCTTGGTGACCATGCTGGTGCGGCGTGACGTGCTGCGCGCCTCCAAGACGATGCAGCAGCGGGTGCTGGAGAACGACAAGATCCGCATCGCCTGGCAGACCGAGCTGGTCGAGGTGCTCGGCGAGCAGCTCGTCGCCGGCGTACGCGTGCACGACAGCGCCAAGGGCGAGGATCGCGAGATCGAGGCCGGCGGCCTGTTCTTCGCCATCGGCCACCAGCCCAACACCGGATTCCTGGACGGCCAGCTCGACACCGACGCCACCGGCTACGTGCTCACCGCCGCCGACAGCACCGCCACCAACGTGCCCGGCGTGTTCGCCTGCGGGGACGTCCAGGACAAGGTCTACCGCCAGGCGGTCACCGCCGCCGGTACCGGCTGCATGGCCGCCCTGGAAGCCGAACGCTTCCTGGACGCGCACGGGTAGGGTCCGAGGCGATGGCGCTGGAGATCGTCCGCGGCGACCTGTCCTGGAGCGGGGAGCACTGGATCTGCATGGTGCGCGAGCCGGGCTCGGACGACACGGCAGTGGTCAGCCACTACCACCTGCGCGTCTCGCCGGCCGGGCCGGGAAACGTGGCGGTCATTCACGTCCCCGGCGCGGACGGTGCCCACGTGGTCGCCACCGACAACGACGACGCTGCCGCGTTCGCCAAGGAGCGGTTCTTCGCCGGGCGCGCGGACTACTTCCAGGGCGACCTGCCGGTGCGGCAGGCCACCTTCCAGCGCATCGGCGAGGGACAGCCGGGGTCCGGCTGGAGCTACCGATTCGCCGGCACCGAGGTGTCCGCGCGCTGGTTCGTGCGGGAACCGCCGGTCGTTGCGCACGGCGACCTGCGCCCCGGCAACTGGTGCTTCACCGTCCTGTACTTCGCGGAAGAGGCGGAGCTCCACCTGAACGGAAGCCGAATTCCGGGCGCGCCGTTCACCCGCGACATCTGGCGCACCTCCATCGGCGGCGACCGCAGCTCCTGCGTCTACGCCCTGGCCGAGACCTTCCTCGATACCGAGTAGCGACGAGGGGGGTGCGGCGCTCCGCAAAGGGCCAAAGCCTTCGGACGGAGCGAACACCCCTTTCGAGGTGGCCCGTTGCGCATGGTTGACGCCTTGAGTTAGGAGGATGGCGCGCTCACTCCTTCAGTTAGATCCTCCGGAGCTCGGCCAAGGCGTCGCGCTGGAGCCTCAGTAACTCATTCCCGTCGATTGTCGTATGAGCCTTCGGATGCCCTATTTTCTTTCTATAGGCCCGGTGTCGCTGGTTGAATTGCTGCTCGGCGTGACCCGATAGCACTGTCTTGATTGCCTCGAACAAAGACAAGTACCACGCACTTTGATAGGAATCCGCATCGATTTTCTCCAGCCGAAGCGAGTCAACAAGGTTGTCAATGTGTTCCTTGTCCACGTGGCGTTCCGTTTCAAAGACGCTGGCGAGCGTCCGCAGCCGGTCAATCTTCGCGTTCATCTCCTGCTCAGATAGGGGCGCAATCGCTTGCCCAGTCGCACTCATGTGAGCTGTCTGTGGGTACACAGCCCGTCCATTCTCGTTATAGAAACATGACGATTCCACGACCTCACGAATGACTGCAACCTCATCCTGCACGATTTCGACAGCAGCAAGAACCGTATTGACGAATTCCGTATCGTTTACGTCCACCTCGGGCCAAGGCGCGTCGCCTATCTGCCAAGCCACGATCGAGTCCCCGCCCTCGCGTCCGCCGATGATCACTTTCTGATCGACGACGAAGCACGTCCCTTCGTCCAGACGCGTTTCGCATACGCTTTCCTGTTCTATGACGACGAACAGCGGGTGCCAGTCGGCAGACTCCTTCCCGCGCTTCGAAAGCGCTTCGTCAATCTTCGATCTGAGCGAACAACATATCGCGTAGTGAGGGAACGGGGTATATTCCCGGAAGTAGCCCCGTAAGTCGGATACAAGCGTCGCCTTCGCGCCCGCTCGTTGCACGATCACAGCGGGCTTCGACGGTGCTTCAGCCTTGAGCGCTGCTCCGGGGAACTCAAAGATTACCGTTCGACAGTGACCGCGAATCACGCAATCCGTCGGTCGAACATTCGGTAGCGGTTGCATCGCCAACTGGGCGAACGCTTTCGTGATCATAGATGTCCATCTCCTTCCTTCGGGAATCCCGACCTTGACTCCGAGGCTCTCATGCTGAGGCTGCCGGTCCATTTCGCACAACGCAATGAGGTCCAGCCACTTCCATGCCGAGCCCCTGAGCGCTGCGTACTATGGGTTGAACCCGGCGTCGAAGCCAAACCGTGGAAGCCCGAAGTTAAGCAAGGGCCTCCGAAGAGGCCCCGCGCCCTGCGCTCGAAGCCGCAGGCGGTGTTGGCGCCAAGCTAACCTCCGATGCCGGAAAATCAGGAAGCCGGGCTCGTTTAAGAACTGTGAGTGTGCTATGTCGCGTCAACTCCGGGCAGCGATAGTTTGCTCGGATGTGCTTCCGCAAGCGCGGATTCGGCTTCTCAGATGAGAGGTCTCGGGCCGGATCGGTGCTAAAGTGACCGACAGAGCCAAGTGGCTAGCTTAGCTATGACTGAATCGAGATCCGCATGCCGCGTGGGCGTCGACATCGGCGGCACCTTCACCGACATCGTCGCCCTGACCGAGGGCGGCCGGGCCGCCGTGGTCAAGGTGGCGAGCACGCCGGACGACTACGGCCGTGGCGTGCTGCGCGGCCTCGCGGACGCGCTGGCCGAGCTGGACCTGCCGGCCGCCGGCGTGGCCGAGATCGTGCACGGCTTCACGGTCGCCACCAACGCCATCCTGGAGGGCAAGGGGGCGGCGATGGCGCTGATCACCACCGAGGGCTTCCGCGACGTGCTGGAGATCGCCCGGCTGCGCACGCCGCGGCTCTACGACCTGACCTACCGCAAGCCGCCGCCGCTGGTTGAGCGGCGCCTGCGCCTGGAGGTGCGCGAGCGCGTCGATGCGCGCGGCCGGGTGCTCGCGGCGCTGGACGCCGGTGACGTGGAGCGGGCGGTGGCCGCGGTGGGGGAGGCGGGCGTCTCCTCCGTGGCGGTCTCCCTGCTGCACTCCTACGCCAATCCCGCCCACGAGCAGCGCATCGGCGAGGCGCTCCGCGCCGAGCTGCCCGCGCTGGATGTGTCGCTGTCCAGCGAGTTGCTTCCGGAAGCGCGCGAGTACGAGCGCACCAGCACCACCGTCATCAACGGCTACATCCGGCCGGTGGTGGAGCGCTACCTGCAGCGGCTGGTCGCCGAGCTGCGCCGCGCCGGCACGGACGCTCCGGTGACGGTGATGCAGTCCAACGGCGGGCTGATGCCGGTCGAGCTTGCCGCGCGCAAGCCCATGTACTGCATCGAGTCGGGGCCGGCCGCCGGCGTGATCGGCGCGGCCGAGATGGGCGCCCGCCTGGACCAGTCAGATCTGATCAGCTTCGACATGGGCGGCACCACCGCCAAGGCGTCCATCGTCGAGGGCGGCCAGGTGCTGCTGGCGCCCGAGTACGAGGTCGGCGGCGGCATGAACGCCGGTCACCGCCTGTTGCGCGGGGCCGGCTACGTGCTGCGCGTGCCGACCATCGACATCGCCGAGGTGTCCGCGGGCGGCGGCAGTATCGCCTGGGTGGACCGCGCCGGGGGCCTGCAGATCGGACCCCACTCCGCCGGCGCGGTGCCGGGTCCGGTCTGCTACGGCGCGGGCGGCACCGAACCGACCGTCTCCGACGCCGACGTAGCGCTGGGCTTCCTGAATCCCGAGCACCTGCTTGGCGGCACCTTCCCGATCGATGCCGAGCGGGCGCGCACCGCGGTGCGCGAGCGGCTCGCGGAGCCGGCTAGCCTCACCGAGACCGAGGCGGCCTGGGGCGTGCACACCCTGGCCAACGTGAAGATGGGCGGGGCGTTGCGCGCGGTCTCCAGCGAGCGCGGGCGCGACCCGCGGCGCTTCGCGATGATCGCCTTCGGCGGCTGCGGTCCCGTGCACGCGGCCGGGCTGGCCGCCTCGCTCGGCATCCGGCGCGTGATCGTCCCGCCGTCGCCGGGCGTGTTCAGCGCCTTCGGGCTGCTGTTCGCGGACGTCGAGCATCACTTCGTGCAGAGCTACAGCCAGCCGCTGGCCGCGCTGAACGCGGAGCGGGCCAACGCGATCCTCGACCGCATCGGCGGCGAGTGCCGGGCGCTGCTGGCCCGCGAGGGGTTCGACGACACCCGGCAGCGACTGCAGATCCAGATCGACGCCAAGTACGAGGGACAGACCTCGGAGCTGACCGTCGACCTGCCGGTCGAGCGGTTCAGCGCCGCGGCGCTGCCGGCGATCGAGTCGGCGTTCACGCGCGAGCACCGGCGCACCTACGGCTATAGCGTCGAGGAGCCGGTGCAGGTCGTGAGCCTGCGGGTCATCGGACGCGGCGTGGCGGACCGGGACGGGCCGGCGGACGACCTCGGCCCCGGCGTCGACCTGCCCGCCACGGGACCGGCGCGCGCGCCCGCCGACCGCCGCGTCTATTTCGGTCCCGGCCACGGCTGGCTGTCCACGCCCGTGGCCGGCCGTCCCGCCCTGGCCGCCGCCGGCGGTATCGCCGGCCCGTTGATCGTCGAGGAGTACGACTCGACCACGGTGGTGCCGCCCGGCTGGCGCGCGGCCTCGGCCGATCACGGCTGCATGGCTCTGGAGGCGGAGTGATGACGGATCCCTCGACGCCCCGCGACCCGGTCACGCGCGAGGTCATCCGCAGCTCGCTGGTGTCCGCCGCCGACAGCATGGCGGTGACCGTGGTGCGCACCGCCCGCTCGGCCGTCGTCAAGGACGGCATGGACTTCTCCACCGCCGTGTTCAACGGCGCGGGCGAGCAGGTGGCCCAGGGGCTGACCCTGCCGTTCCACATGGGGGCCATGCAGCCGGCGCTGGACGGCGTCCTCGCCCAATTCGAGGGGGACGTGGAGCCGGGGGACATCCTCGCCAGCAACGACCCCTATTCGGGCGCCAGCCACCTGCCCGACATCTTCCTGTTCAAGCCGGTGTTCGCCGGCCGGACCCTCATCGCCTGGCTGTGCGTGATCGCCCACCACACCGACATCGGCGGCCGCGTGGCCGGCGGCAACGCCTGCGACAACACCGAGATCTACCAGGAGGGGCTGCGGCTGCCGCCGCTGAAGCTGTTCGCCGCCGGGCAGCGCAACGACGCCGTGTGGCGGATCATCGGCACCAACGTCCGCGTCCCGTCGCTCGTGCACGGCGACCTGCTCGCGCAGGTGGCGGCCCTGGAGCAGGGCGAGCAGGACCTGCTGGCGCTGGCCGCCGATCACGGCATCGACCGGCTCGACGGCTACATGACCGACATCATCGAGCATACCGAGCGGCGCACGCGCGCGGAGATCGCCGCATTGCCGGACGGCTCCTGGAGCTTCTCCGACTTCATCGACGGCGACGGCATCCGCCCCGAGCCCATAGAGATCCGGGTGCGGGTGACCATCGCCGGCGACGAGCTTGTCGCCGACTTCGCCGGCACCTCGCCGCAGGCGACCGGCTCCATCAACCCCAACCTGCCGTACACCACCTCGGCCGTGTACGCCGTGCTCAAGACGTTGACCGACCCCGCGATCGACGCCAACGCCGGCTTCTTCCGGCCGATCGCGGTGCGCGCGCCGCCGGGCTGCTTCGTCAACCCGCAGCATCCGGCCGCGGTCGCCGCGCGCGGGCTGGGCGGCTTCCGCATCGCGCAGGCCGTGTTCGGGGCGCTGGCCAAGGCCCTGCCCGACCGGGTACCGGCCGCATGGGGCGGCGGCGAGTTCGGCGTCAGCTTCGGCGGCTACTACCCTGACGGCCGCGCCTTCGTGTTCCTGGAGTTCAACAACGACGGACCGCGCGGCGGCGGGCCGCACGCTGACGGCGCCGACGGGTTGACCGCGCCCGTACACAACATGGCCAACACTCCGATCGAGACCATCGAAGCCTCGCAGCCGCTGCTCATCCGCCGCTACGGCTTCGTGCCCGACACCGGCGGCCCGGGCCGCTTCCGCGGCGGCCTGGGCCTTGTGCGCGAGTACGAGCTCACGCACGACGAGGCGACCCTGCAGATCCGCTCCGACCGCGCCAAGTTCCTGCCCTGGGGCACGCAGGGCGGCTCATCCGGCTCGGCCGGCGTCAACCTGCTCAACCCGGACCGCACCGACGGCGGCGAGCGGCTGCCGGGCAAGTTCCTGCGCACCCTCAAACGCGGCGATGTCTACCGCTTGGTCCAGCCGGGCGGCGGCGGCTACGGCGATCCGCTGGAGCGTGATCCGGAGGCCGTGCGGGAGGACGCCGCGCAGGGCAAGATCAGCGCCGCGCACGCGCGCGAGAGCTACGGCGTGGTGCTGGACGGGGCCGGCGAGGTCGATACCGCCGCCACCACCGAGTTGCGGGAGCGCCGGAGACGGGAGCGTGGACCGCTGGCCACCGAGCCGCGTGTACGGCGCGCGGACGATGCCTGACCGGCAGCGGATCGACAGATCGTTTGGCGACTTTTCGTACCTTTATCCAAACGCAGCCGAACCGACATTTGAGTCACGCAAGCGGCATGGGTTGCGAACGAGCGAAGTCGAACAGGAGGCCACTCCCATGGACGATGTTGATGAGACCCTATACGTAGCTGCCGTGAACTGGATGGTCACCTGACGACCCCGATAGGGAAGAGATCGAGGCCGCAGAGACGCGGAGTCGGGGGGCTGTAGCGGGCGGTTCACTCACCGCGCCGGCTCGGCGGCGCGCGCATCGACGCGAAAAAAAGTGCGGGAATCTTGCTCTCAGGTCTTGACGGGTATCTTGACGCCCCAGGCGGGCCGCTAGCGACCGTTCTGCACCCTCGTGGACCCCGAAACGCCACAGCACCCCGCCGGCTACTCTGCGCCCCGTTGAGCGCGCCCTGGGCGCTGATCCGATGCCGGTCATGGACTCGTCCAAAAACGTCTATCTGTAAATTGGTAGTATATTTACGGCATGAAGACCGCATCTGCCACCGCCGCCGAGATCACCGGCACCGTCGCCGCCCTGTCCGACCGTGAGCTGCTGGCGCAGACCAGCAACCTGGCCCGCGTTGAACGCCATCTGCAAGGCGCCATCATCGACCATCTGGCCGAAATTGAGGCCCGCAGCCTGTTCCTGCGCCGCGGGTACTCCAGCCTGTTCGAGTACGCCGTGCGCGAACTGGGCTACAGCGACGCGGCCGCCGGACGGCGTCTCGCTGCCATGCGGCTGTGCGCCGACAACCCGCAGACGCGCGAGCGGCTGCGTGACGGCTCGCTGTCGCTGAGCGCCGCCGCCGAGTTGCAGTGGGCGCTCCGGCGCCGAAGTCACGCGCTTCGGGCCGTGCGATTCCGGCGGCGGTGAAGCGAGAGATCTGGCAACGAGACGGAGGACGCTGCCGCTACCTCGATCCGCATACCGGACGGCGCTGTACCTCACGGCATCTGCTGCAGCTCGACCATGTCCTGCCCTACAGGCTCGGCGGCGGCTCCGATCCGGCAAATTTGAGGCTTCTCTGCCATGCCCATCACCGCCACCGCCACCGTAGCGCCTCCACCGTCTCACCCACACGAAATCCTGAAGACCCAGAAAACTAAAGGATGTTCAGCCTTACTACTTACTACTGGCGCAACGCTCTACTGTGAAGTCAGCAGACACTGGTCCCCAATCTCGTGTCCCGATACGAGAAGAACAACTATGAACGCAACACGACATGCAATCCCATTATCGACCGGGACTATGAGGAAGAGACGGTATTTATCCCCACCGAGACGGTGGCAGCGTCAAGCATACCGGGAGGCGAGCTTGGTTAACGTCCTATCGGCCACCACGCGCTCACTATTTCTCATGTCAAACACGTGCGGCCGCGGATATTGGGTTACGGGGGTAGCGGGTCAGTTTGAAACATGATCTCCACCAAGGACTCTACCCGCTCTTGATCGGCCTCCCCTGGGCATCTGTGAACTTCCCCACGACGATAGTGATGAAGTCGATGATCGCCCAGATGCCTAAGCCGCCTGCCGTCAGAAGCATCAGGAGCCCCGTGCCAGTCTTGCCGACGTAGAAGCGATGGACTCCCAAGCCGCCAAGGAAAAAGGATAGAAGTACCGTCGCGACGAAGTCTTTGTCACTCCGTTCGCTTGCTGATGGATCGTCTGGCATCGAAGTCTCCTCCCTATTATCTGAGCCGCGGCGGGGGCTTTGGTTCGCACCATCTCCGATGGTCCTGGCGCTGTGGGAACGGGGTGATCGCTCCCCCGCCGAGGCTTCACAAAGGCGAGAGCTTATGAGCGAGCGTCCTCGCCACGCAACCCCCTACAAGAGTAGGGGGTTGAACCGTTCCATGAACGGCTTCCCCTCCTATATGGAGATGAACGTGAGAATCAAGACTCCGACGATCATGCAGATTCCGCCGACGATGGCCGCTCAGCCAGCTCCCGGCAGCGGCGCTCTTCTGCACCATGGCAGCGGACGCGCGGGACGTTGGGATTCACGTCACTCGCAGGTTCAGTCTGCTTCGAGCTCATGGCAGAGCAGTCGCTTCAATTGCCGGCCCACTCCTCGTACAACCGGTCGATCTGGCGGACCACGCGATGTAGGCGGGCGGTATGGCGCCGCTCGGCGGTCTGGTCACCGGACTGGAGGGCCTGGGAGACCTGCCGCTCCAGGTCCTTTTTCTCGTGTTCCAGGCGTTCGATTCGGGCCTCCATCGGTTGCTGGGTCGGCTGCCGTTCGCGCACGCCGCCGGCCACCACCACCGGACGCTCCCACCGTTTGCGCCAGGCCCAGTACTCGGAGAAACCACCTGGAAAGCGGTGCAGCCCCTGTTCGCGCACCTCGACCACGGAGGTGGCGACCTTGTCCAGGAGGTAACGGTCGTGACTGACCACCAGAACCGTGCCGCCATACTCCACCAGCGCGTCCTCTATCGCTTCGCATGAGGGGATGTCCATGTGGTTGGTCGGCTCGTCCAATATCAGGAAGCTGGCCTTCCGATGGACCGCCGCCGCGAGTTGCAGACGGTTGCGTTCTCCTCCCGACAGGGCGCCTACCGGCTTGTCCAGATCGTCCCACGTGAACAGGTATCCGCGCAGAGCGGCCAGAACCTCCTGCCGGTTCCTCAACCCCATGGCCAGGAATGCCTCGAGGATCGTCTGATCCTCGGCAAGCGTCTCCTGGTGTTGGGCGCAGTAGCCTATCGTCAAGCTTGGTCCGACCCGCAACACCGGGTGCTCCCAGTCTCCGTGCGCAACGATGTCGCGGAGCAGCGTGCTCTTGCCGCACCCGTTCGGACCTATCAACGCGAGCCGCTCTCCGCAGGCGACCTCCAGGTGGGCGTCCCGGAACAACACGCGGTCACCGAAGCGCCGGTGGTACCCAAGCACCTGCAACGCGACGTTGGCCCGGTTGTCGGCCTGTGGCAGGACCACGGAGACGCCGGTCTCCCTCAGGTCGGGTCGCGCCACGGCCCGCGTCTCTTCCCGCGCGAGCTGACTGCGCCGCGCTCGCAGGCGCTTGCCGTGAGCCTTGTCAGTTCGTACGGCCGCGATTGCCGCCAGTCGGGCGACCAGTGCCTCAAGCTGGGCGAGCCTCTTTTGAGATGCGACGTAGTCCGCCCGCTGGGCCACCAGTGCCTGCAACCGGGTCAACTGGTAATCGGAGTAATTGCCGTGGTACTCACGGATGCGGCCGCCCTTGAGCTCGAGGATGCGTGCGACGCTCCGGTCCAGCAGACGCCGGTTATGGGAAATCAGCAGCACGGACCCCGGGAAGTCGACCAGGGCCTCCTCCAGCCACTCCAGACCGGCGTAGTCCAAGTGGTTGCCCGGTTCATCCAGAACGAGCAGCCCCGGATCCACCATCAGGGCACGGGCGAGCGTCAGGCGGTTCCGTTCCCCACCGGAAAGCAGAGATACGGCCGTCGCCGCGGCTGCAGCCAATCCTACCTGTTGCAAGACCCGTTCGGCCTGCCATCCCGCTTGGTCCCCATCGATCGCGTCATACCGATCCCTGGCGACCTGGTAGCGCTTCAGGGCATCGCTCATCTGATGGTCGTCGGCCCCGGCCAGGGCGTGCTCGGCGGCCCGAAGCGCGCCTTCCGCGGGCGCGACCTCCCCCAGCAGGTAGTCCCGGACCTTCATCGCCGCAGGGGCTTCCAACTGTTGCGGAACGTGTCCGATGCGGAGACCGGAGGCCACGACGACACTGCCGTCGCTCGGCTGCTGCATTGCCAACAACAGGTGCAGAACGGTGGACTTGCCGGCGCCGTTCGCGCCGATCAGCCCCACCTTGTCACCGGGGTTGATCTGGAACGAGATATCCCGCAAGACGTCCAGGTCCCCGTAGTGCTTGGATATGTGGTGAAAGCTCACCACCGGTCTGCCCTCCCCGGGCGCAAAGGTACCACCGCATGATCCTCACCGCCCGCAAACATCTGAAGACGGCCGCCATGGTCGCCATGCGGTCCCTGGACGACGCGGGGTGGGCGATCGCCGTGAACTTCGGCCTGCGCCTGCTGCGGGTCGCGTTCCTGCTGTCGCTGTGGCGGATGCTGCTGCCGGAGACGGGCGAGGTTTCCGGCTTGACGCGCGGCGCGGTCCTCACCTACACGCTCGTTGCCGAGGCCTTCTCCGGCCTGCTGGGATCGCGCAGCGGCCTGGACACGGCGCTCTGGCGCGGCGACATCGCCAACCGCTTCCTGCGCCCGGCCGGCATCTATGGGCAGTTCATCGCCGAGATGTTCGGCGGCAGCCTGAACGGCCTGCTGCTGTTCGCGCTGCCGCTGTACTGCATCGCCCCACTGCTGGGAGTCGATCCGCTGCCGGCGAGCGTCGCCGCCGCGGCGCTGTTCGTGGGCAGCCTGATCCTGGCCGTCTGCATCGGCGCCGCGCTCGACTTCATCTTCGCCGGCCTGATGGTCCTGCTGGAGCAGAACGTCTACGCCCTGATGCAGATCAGGAGCGCCGTCAGCGCTCTGATGTCAGGGGCCGTCATTCCGCTGGCGCTGATGCCGTGGGGCATCGGCGACGTCCTGGGCTACCTCCCGTTCGCGTCGCTGGCGTCCGGGCCCCTGCGCATCTACACCGGCACCGGCGATCCGGCGTTGCTGCTCGGGCTGCAGGCGTTCTGGCTGGCCGTGCTCTGGCCGCTCGCGCACCTGGTCTGGACCATCAATCGCGAGCGGCTGGTCTCGCACGGCGGGTAGGCGTGGTGCGTACCCTGACGGCGCTGTTCGCCCGCTGGCGGGCTCAGGCGCGGCTGGACTTCATGTGGATGACCCGCGACTTCCGCTTCTTCGTCATCAATGTGGTCTCCGACATCATCCTCAACTTGGCCGGCGTCACGGCCGTCTTCCTGCTGGCCGAGCGGTTCGGCGGCATCGGCCCGTGGTCACGCGATCAGATCCTCTTCATGCTCGGCTACGCGGCGCTGGTGCGCGGCATGCTGGAGGTGGGGTTCGGCTACAACGTCCTGGCAATCAGCCGGCGCATCGGCCGCGGCCAACTCGACCACACGCTGGTGCAACCGCAACCGCTCTGGATGGCGCTGCTGACCGAGGGGTTCATGCCGTTTTCCGGGCTGTGGCAACTGCTCACCGGCGCCGGCATCACGGTCTGGGCGATCCTGCAACTCGGCACGGCGCTGCCCCTCGGCTGGTGGCTGATGCTGGCCTGCAGTCTCCTGGCGTCGTGCGCGATCGTGCTCGCCTTCTCCTATCTGTGGGGGAGCTTGGCCTTCTGGGCGCCGGTCGCGGCCGAGGAGACCTCGAGCACGGCGTTCGGCTTCCTGTATCAGCTCAAGTCGTTTCCACTCGACGGCTTGAGCTCCTTCCTGCTGGCCGGCATGCTGACCGTCCTGCCGGTCGGCTTCGTCGCGTGGTATCCGTGCCGGCAGCTTCTGGGCATCGCGCCGCCCGACTTCTGGCACACGCCGCTGGCGGCGCTCGTCGTGTCGCTGGTCGCGGCGTTCGTCTTCAGGAGAGGACTGAAGCACTATGCACGGACAGGATCGCAGCGGTACGTCGGCTGGGGACATCGCGGTTAGGCTCACCGCGACAAGACCACGCTGGCGCCGAGCGCCGAGGACGTGGAATCACATGCCCCAAACGTGGACGCCGAAGTCGGCGTCCGGCTCGCGGTGGAACACTTGTCCCCCCAGCTCATCTCCGGGTCGCGGTCGAACGCCACCAAGTGGCACGTTTTCCGCGGCGCAGCGCGCGCGTGTGCGGTAGAGTTCCGCACAATCTCAACATCCTACTGGAACGATCGCGGATCACGGATAACGGGGCTTCTTGATCAGAAGAACCGTGGAATAGATCGTTTTTGCAGCCACCGGCCACTTGACAAGGCCCTATTGACGCGAACCGGAGAGCGTGATATGACCTCCTTAGAAGGTGAGATGCTTCTACCGCTTAGCCAATGGACAGATACGGAACCTGGATCAGATTGATCCGACGCTTAGTTCGCAACGAACTTCTGCTGAGTCGGTCTACCCCGGCCGAGACGTGGAGAAATTTTGTCGGTTTGCTCTCTTGATGCTGAGACGAACTGACTAAAGCCGCTTGCGAGCAAGGAGAATCGCATTATGGATGAATGGCAAGTTATCGTAAAGGCTGCTCTCCCGTACTTGGTCCAAGGGGGTAAATCCCTATATCAACGCTTTAGCAACAAGCGGCGTTTGAAACGAGTGGCCGAAGCAGCGTATGCCAAAATTGATGATACGAACGATGGGAAGAAAACAAATCAACGTATTGAACAGAGGGTGCTCGGGATAATAGAGTCCGGCGACGATTCAGACGATTACCAATTGACAGATGAATACGTTAGCGGGCTTCTAGCAGCTTCACGGAGCGAAAATGGAAAAGATGAAAGTCAGCTACCGTTACTCGATACGATAGGTAATCTGTCACCTACTCAACTACTCCTGCATTACCAGATATACCATTGTTTGAACAAGCTGCTGATCGAAGAACGACTTGACCGTGATGATGGTGGTAGTGTGATTCTTGAGAACGAGCACTTGTATATGTCAGCGCCAGAAAAGCTCCATATCGGCGACCTTATTATCCTCCAGAGTCGGGGCTTGATCTCTTTTTATCGGCAGTTTCGTATTGAGCGAGAGGTAAGAGATATTTCCAGTTTTGTATGTATAGACGCTACTCCTTCGGAGTTAGGCGCCTTGCTTTATATGGCGGCGCATGGCAAACCTGAGGATGTAGAACTTTTCGGTGAACCTAACGCGAGATGCGACGACATAGAAGGAATAGAGTTGCCGCGATTCTATTCGTTAAGTCCGGAGGAGTTGAATATCCAGGATGACCCTGATACGGCGACTCCTCCGCCAACCCCAATAGAGGACATAGACCCTAAGACACCAGAAGCATTGAATCGGTATGTTCTCGCACGTGTAAGCGAGGCATGGACTGACGGGCGAGTGTGGTTGCCGTTTCGTTGTTTGGGAGACGGTACCACAGATGCGGATGTGGAAAACAATGACCCCTTAGTGGCGCAAGTAGCTGCTTTGTCGGAGAGAGGGTTTATTGTCTTGGATAGCCTAACGATTCAAGAAAGCGCGGGCGGAAGTATAATGGTAATGCTTGGCGTCACGCCGCGTCTATCCATTACAGAGCAAGGGCGAGATTATCTACGAATGCTGCGCACTCAGGAATAGTTCCATAGGATACCTAACTTGCAGCAGTAGATCCATTATTGCGTCCACGGAGAGGGTTTGCAGTCTAAAGAGAATTGCTCGGAACAGTTCGGCATTGTGTCCTGCGTAACGGCCATAAGACTCGGCGATCAGTTCGTGCTTTCCATCGAGAGTTTGTGTGACGCGCGGATTCTTTGAAGGGAGCTGTCGCGATTTGTAACCACACGGTCTTCTCCGACTGTGTCCTTGGGGCTGTCCTTAAGTATACCGCAGGATGAGTTGTGCTCGCGCGCCGCCGACACGGCGTCCGCGGTCACCGGGCGGCTGCGGTCTCTCCCCGCCTTGTTCTCGAAGCAGGTCTCGGCGGCCAGTGCGTTGACCAGCCACGGCTGGCCCCGGGTCTGTGTCCACACCGCATCCAGCGCCGCCTGGTCGAACGCCTGTCCGGTCTCCGCGGTATGCTGCATCAGGAGCGCCGAAGTCTCGGCCCGCGAGAAGTCGCCCAGGCGCAGCGACTTGGCCACGATGTTGAAGGGGCTGCCGCCGGTGAGGACGGGCGCCCCGTCCAGGGAGTGGACTCGATAGTCGTCCATGTCGCGCACCCCGCACAGCGCGATGCTTTGGGGGAAGCCGTCGGGACGCCGGGCATATCCGGCCCGCAGTTGGCGCAGCACGGAGAGCAGGGCGTCGCCCACCAGCGCGTCGATCTCGTCGATCAGCAGCACCAGCGGCCTGGGATCGGCCCTCGCCCAACGGGACAACGCCGCGCGCAGCGCGCTCTCCGGGCCGAAGTCCGACAGGATTCCATGCCTGATGCCGTCCAGGAACTCGTCGCCCAGGGTCAGCCTGGCCTCGTCGGCCAGCTCGCCGAGAATGGTGCGGATCGCGGCTTCCTTGTCCTCCCGCGCCGCCTGCCCGGCCTCCACGTTGACGTACACGCAGCGGTACTCCCCCGCGTCGCCGCTGTTGAGCAGCTCGCGCAGCGCCAGCAGCGTCGACGTCTTGCCGGTCTGACGGGGCGCGTGCAGCACGAAGTACTTCTTGTCCCGGACGAGTTCGAGCACGTCGTCGAGGTCCAGCCGGGAGAGCGGCGGGATACAGTAGTGATCCGCGGATGCGACAGGGCCGGTAGTGGTGAAGTGCCGCATGGGGACAAGTATGGCACCCTTGCGCGCGCGATTGCAGAACCATGACCGAACCGGATTGCAGCGGTACGTCGGCTTCCGACATCGCGGTAAGGCTCACCGGCGTCGACAAGACCTTCCAGCAGCGGCAGCGCTCGGAGCAGGTCCGCGACGTCTTCAGGAACCTCTTCCGCCCGGTCGTCCGGGAGATCCACGCGCTGCGGGGGGTCGACCTCGCCATCCGCCGCGGCGAGATCGTCGCCTACGCCGGCCCCAACGGCGCGGGCAAGTCGACGACGGTCAAGCTCCTGTCCAGCGTTCTGGCGCCGACCGCCGGCACGGTGCGCTGCCTGGGCATGGACCCCATGAAGGACCGGGTCCGCTACGTGGGGCGCATCGGCGTGGTGTTCGGGCAACGGACCGAGCTCTGGTGGGACCAACCGGTCGCGGCCAGCTTCGAGTGGAAGCGGGTGGTCTGGAACATTTCCCGCGACCGCTACGAGTCCATGCTCGCCTTCGTCAAGGAGCTCCTCGGTATCGGCGACTTCTTCAACACCCTGGCGCGGCAGCTCAGCCTGGGCCAGAAGATGCGCGCGGATCTGGCGCTCATGCTCATGCACGAACCGGAGATCCTGTTTCTGGACGAGCCGACCATCGGCGTCGACGTGCTGGCCAAGCGCAACATCCTGGAGTTCGTGAAGGACCTCAACCGCAGGAAAGGGGTCACCGTGATGATCACCAGCCACGACATGGACGAGCTGGAGCAGCTCGCCGGGCGTATCGTCATGATCGACCGGGGCCGCATCGCCTTCGACGGCGACTTCCGGGCCCTGCGCCGCCGGTTCGGCGACCGCCGCCACCTGATGCTGGAGACCGCGGACACCGCGCCGCCGCGGCTTGCCGGCGTGCGCCCCATCCGCAGCGAGGGCACCCGCCATCACTTCACGTTCGACGCCGCGCGCACGCCGATCCCGGCGCTCCTGCAGCAGGCGGCCGGGCAGACCACCATCCACGACGTGGAGACGCACCGTTCCCGGATCGATGACGTGATCGCGGATATCTATGAAGATTGGGATTCCGACAAAGGAGGTAGCGGCGATGGCGGAGACGATGTGGCGAGCGGCGAAGGGTGAGGGCGTAGGCAACGTCTTCCTGGAGCAGGTGCCGGTGCCCGACCCCGGACCGGAGGAGGTGCTGTCGCGGACGCGCGTCAGCCTGATCAGCCGCGGCTCGGAGCTGTGGCACCGGTACGTGCTGGAGGGGCCGGTGAGACCGGATGCCATGGGGTACTCCACCACCGGGACCGTCGAGGCGGCCGGTGACGGCGTGACCGGCTTCGCGGCCGGCGACCGGGTCGTGGCCAGCGCCCCGCACGCCGAGTACTCCCTGTGCTCGGTGGCCGCCGATGCGCCGCGTTCCCGCCTGCACCCGCTGCATCCGGAGCTCTCCTTCGAGCAGGGGACCTTCCATCCGCTGGCGAGCAGCGGCGCGGGATGGGCGCAGGCGCTGCAGATCACGGCGGACGACCGCGTCGCCGTGCTCGGCCAGGGACTGGTGGGCAACCTGGTCATGCAGTTCGCCCGGCGCTTCCGGCCGGCCCAGCTCATCGCCGTGGACGCGCTGGAGCTGCGCTGCCGGATCGCGCGCGAGGTGGGCGCGCCCGAGGTCGTGAACGCCGGCGAGGAGGACCCGGTGGCGGCGGTGCGGCGCCTGACCGGCGGCGAGGGGGCGAGCATCGTCGTCGACTGCGTCGGCGGGCCGGCCGGCATCGCCTCCTTCGAGCAGGCGCAGAAGATGCTGGCCTCCGGGGGGCTGATCCAGGTGAACGGCAAGTACCAGAACGCGCCCCTGCCGCTCGACGTCGACAGCTTCCAGGGCAAGCGCGTGCTGGTCAGCTACCCGCCCACCGCCGACCGCGCCGCGATGGCCCGCACCGCGATGCAGGCCGTGGCCGCGGGCGAAGTGCAGGTGCTGCCGCTGGTCACCCACCGCCTGGACGGCAAGGAGCTGAAGGCCGGCTACGACCTGCTCTACGAACACCCGGAGCAGGCGCTGGGCGTGCTGTTCCACTGGGAGTGACAGCGGTTTATCAGCGCGCCGTCCACTTGCCGCGCAGCTCCGCAGGCAGGGTACGCCCATCCCCGTGAACGACCTGTGGATCGCCGCTCTGGTCATCGTGCCCTGTGGCTGCACACGACGCGCACGCCGGGCGGTTGAGACCCACGCGCTCGTCGGGAGAACGGCGCCGGCAAGGTGGCCTACCTATATCCAAACGGATATACTAATGGCATGAACCTGGTCGCCCGCCTGCGGCGAAGCACCGGTCTGACGCAGGCTGCATTGGCCGAGTTGGCCGGCACCTCGCAACCAACGATTGCGGCCTACGAGACCGGAACCAAGCGCCCGAGTCTGCGTACGCTCCAGCGTCTGGCCTCTGCCGTCGGTCTCGGCGTCCATGTGTCATTCGTTCCGCACCTGACGCGGGAAGACCGCCGGAGCCTGGCCCTGCATGAACGGATCGCCGACCGGCTTCGCGCTGCTCCCGCCGAGACGCTGGGCCGAGCGGAGGCGAACCTCCTGCGCATGCGTGGTCTTCACCCAGGCGCGTCCGACCTCCTCGACGAGTGGGAACGCCTGTTGCAAGGCTCCCCGGATGCACTCGTAGACGCGCTGGTCAACCCCGGATTGCACTATCGCGACCTTCGTCACGTCACTCCGTTCGCCGGCGTGCTGAGTGCATCGGAGCGCGCTACCGCGTATCGGGAGTTCCGGCGCGACGAGATGCAGCGATGAACCGCGCGCAGTTCGAGCACGCGATCAGGGCGGCGGCCGCCGTCGTGGGTGAGCGCGAGGTGATCGTCATTGGATCGCAGGCGATTCATGCCTGGATCGAGGACGACATTCCCGAGGCGGCGATGCGCTCGATAGAGGCGGACATCGCGCTGCGTGAGGATGTCGACGGCAGCAAGGCCGATCTCATCGATGGCTCGATCGGCGAAGCATCGCTGTTCCAGGAAACCTTCGGCTTCTACGCGCATGGCGTCTCCGTCACGACGGCCCTGCTGCCGCGCGGGTGGGAGCAGCGACTCGTTCGGTTCGCGACACCGGCGACTGCCAATGTCGTTGCCTGGTGTCTTTCGCCGGAGGACTTGTGGGTGGCCAAGGCCCTGGCTGGGAGGCCGAAGGACTTCGAACTGTGTCGGGCGCTCCTCCACGCGGGCGTCGTACAGCGGGACACGCTTGCCGAGTTGATCGGCGATACCGAAGCGCACGCTGCCCAGAAGCATGCGGCTCGCGAGCTGGTGGCTGAGTAGCTGCAGCGCTCCGTGAATCAGCCCATACCGGAACCGAGTTGCCGGCCGCGCTTGCGGTGCATGCGAGTAGACTCAATACACAATCAGACGGGTGCCGACGCGGCTGGACCGGGAGCTGCGCAGGAAGGCACACGAATATTTCGCGCTATGACCTAAGCACGTGTACCTGTGGCTCCACACGACGCGCACGCCAGGCGGTTCAGACCCACGCGCTCGTCGAAAGAACGGCGCCGCCGAGTTGGCCGGCACCTCGCAACCAACGATTGCAGCCTACGACCCAACGCTGACGAAGTTCGCCGCCGAAGGAGCGCGCCCTGCACAACCCTCGGATGGTCCCTGGTGCTGGCCTCGGAATTCCCCAAGAGGAGAAAGAAATATACAGACGGACTTGCTGCGAGCATGGAGACCGGGGTCTGAAAGGGAAGTGGGTTTTGTGACGGGGATCGGTCAGGATGGGGAAGAGTGGTTCGTCTCCGCGTCGCATGTTGGCCTCCGTCTATCCCGTTGAAGTACTGAATTTATCATGGCGCTGATTCCACCAAGTTACCTGAACGCGGTCGTTTCTTTGGGAACAACTGGCGAGTCGTTCCGACACGTCGGTACGGGGTTCCTGTACGCACACCTCGCGGAAGTGGTGCCCGTGGAAATGGTGAAAGAAGCCGTCATACAGGAAGTCTCGGACGCACAGTCACAATAGATGGCGACCTTGGGCGACACGCATGTCTTGAAGACTGGTGGAGTGGCGGCGTACCCTTGATGGGGTGGCAAGGTCGTGTCCTGAGAGCAACGTCGGTTCGCAGTACGCGGAGTCGGAACAGATAGGTCATTACCTGTAACATACTGAAAACAGGAAACTTTTTCTTTCCATTTGGTCGGGAAGTTCCGGGATTGGAAAGCATCAAGGATGCGTGGGTGATGTAGGCGTTGGCGTGGAACTTGTCCTTGTCGTAGACACGGCATTCGATCTGCGCGGAGCGGAGCGCGTCGAGGATCCGAGGATCGCAGGGACCCCGCGCAGGAAGGGGTTCGGCTCCTTAGTCCTCCTCAATGCTGCCGTCGAGCCTGTCGAGCGCTTACGCCCGGACCGCGTCGACGATGGCCTTCCGAGTCCGACGGGTGGTCTCCGCGCCCATCAGGATCCGAATCTTGTCGAGCCCCTGCCACATGCGGTCGAGGGCGAGCAGGGCGCCGATCTCGAAGTATCCGGTCGCGATGTCGAACGCCTTCGCGATGCTGGACCACTCCTCCAAATACCGGAGCCCGGTCCAGCCGGAGACACTGTTGTCGACGATGAAGAGCTCGCGGCCCTTGGAGTCAGCGGTCATGACGTTCCCGTTCGAGTGTGGCCCGCGGATGGCGCCGTGTTGCAGCGATGACGTGATCGCCGATATCAACCAATGTTGGGACTCCGACAAGGGAGGTGACGGCGATGGCGGAGACGATGTGGCGAGCGGCGAAGGGTGAGGGCGTCGGTAACGTCTTTCTGGAGCAGGTGCCGGTGCCCGACCCCGGACCGGAGGAGGTGCTGTCGCGGACGCGCGTCAGCCTGATCAGCCGCGGCTCGGAGCTGTGGCGGCGCTACGTGATGGAGGGGCCGGTGCACCCGAGCGCCATGGGGTACTCCACCACCGGGGTCGTCGCGGCGGCCGGTGACGGCGTGACCGGCTTCGCCCCCGGCGACCGGGTCGTGGCCACCGCCCCGCACGCCGAGTACTCCCTGTGCTCGCTGGCCGCCGATGCGCGGGCTGACCGCCTGCACCGGCTGCATCCGGAGCTCTCCTTCGAGCAGGGGACCTTCCATCCGCTCGCGAGCAGCGGCGCGGGATGGGCGCAGGCGCTGCAGATCACGGCGGACGACCGCGTCGCCGTGCTCGGCCAGGGACTGGTGGGCAACCTGGTCATGCAGTTCGCCCGGCGCTTCCGGCCGGCCCAGCTCATCGCCGTGGACGCGCTGGAGCTGCGCTGCCGGATCGCGCGCGAGGTGGGCGCGCCCGAGGTCGTGAACGCCGGCGAGGAGGACCCGGTAGCGGCGGTGCGGCGCCTGACCGGCGGCGAGGGAGCGAGCATCGTCGTCGACTGCGTCGGCGGGCCGGCCGGCATCGCCTCTTTCGAGCAGGCGCAGAAGATGCTGGCCTCCGGGGGGCTGATCCAGGTGAACGGCAAGTACCAGAACGCGCCCCTGCCGCTCGACGTCGACAACTTCCAGGGCAAGCGCGTGCTGGTCAGCTACCCGCCCACCGCCGACCGCGCCGCGATGGCCCGCACCGCGATGCAGGCCGTGGCCGCGGGCGAAGTGCAGGTGCTGCCGCTGGTCACCCACCGCCTGGACGGCAAGGAGCTGAAGGCCGGCTACGACCTGCTCTACGAGCACCCGGAGCAGGCGCTGGGCGTGCTGTTCCACTGGGAGAGACCTGCCCCATGACGACGGGATCCGACTACCGATTGCGGAAGCGGAACGTTTCTTCCGACTGCTGCCGTGTGAGCTGCAGCGTCACCAGCGCCGTTCGGTGGGTATGAAACAGCTCAGCGACCCACCCCTGGTCGTCATGCGTCTTGTAGAACTCCAGCAGGTAGTCGTCGACGCCCACGCCGTATTGGTCCTGCACGCGAAAGACGGTGTTCTGAAAGCCGTGCTTCCGACCTCTGCGAGCGACGGTTACGGGTAGCAATCGGTCGTTGGTGGTGGCCAATCTTCGGCACCACTCATCGAATCCGTCATCCGTGACCGACAAGCCATCGACGATGTGCGCCAGCAGATTGGAGTCGGGCGCGGTGTCGCGGTCGTCGGAGCAAGCGTGATCGAGGCATGATTGTGGGTGTCCATCACGCCGAATGCGGTTGAGCCCGAGGAGGCTTCCATCTCGTAGGTGACGTCGTGACCGACTACGTCCGGGTTCGCGGGGAACTCCGAGTCGCGTATTACCAAGCCCCCGGTGCTGTGGACGATGGCGTCCACGCCGCCCTTGCACCTTGGCAGCCTGTGTCTCTTCCATGCTGCCTGCATCGCCGTCGTGAGATCATCGAAGCGGACTTCGTCTTCCAGGCTGACGTAGTCCGCCAACGAAATGATCGACACGTCGCGGTGTAGCTCCGTTCGCAGGAGCCCCGCCAGCCGCTCGAAGCTCTCCGACGTAGAGTTCCATCCGTGCAGGATGATGATTGGCCGCTGCTCCGTCATGCGCGTGCCTGCTCCTGGTCACGACTCGCACTGCCTTCGGCGAGAGCAGTCGGATGCTGGACCGCGATTTGCGTGAGTACCGGGCGAAGTTTGGGAAAGGGATCGTACCGGGAGGATGCAAGGAGTTCTCGGTTCGGTATGAAACGGGCAGTTGCGCAGCAGGGAGGGGCAGGGGTGTGTTCGGCGCTGGTGCATGCCAGATACGCATGGTCGCTTGCGTTGTGGACAAAAGGGCGCCGGTTGCGGAGATGTCTCAAGTATTCTCGATGATCGCGGCACGTCTCACGTCGGCCCAGTCGACCCACTCCGCGTCCTGCAAGCGTTCTTGGGCAAGCATGACATCACGTGCGTCAAGGTCGCTCGCTGACACTACGTCAGGTAGGTTGGTTGACCTATCAGTCGACTCAGTACGCCCTGGCTCTTCGGTGTCGTGTGAAACCAGGCTGACCGCCCTGAGGATCTCGGCGAAGTCTACGGTTCCATGAGGTTCGCCTCGGGTCTCGTCCTCGACGGAGAGCCAGCAAAATGTATTAGTATTCGTCTCAATCATTGCGTCTCCCTCCTCCCGCCACCGCGGAAGCAGATGTTGTTGCTGCGAAGGAAGTCGCAGACAACACTTGCGGTCACTGCTTGTCCGACGTGGTGCATGGCACTCTCGGCTCCGAAGCCAAGCCGGTAGTGTCTGGTACGAACCTGTACCCCGCAGATGCGGGCCTTCGTGTCGGCAACAGGTCCCCCACTCTGTCCTACAAGGCCCGGTGAAGTCATCTCAATGTGGTCGACACCAGAACCCGATGCGTATCTTGAGACAATACCGTCATTGACGAACAACGGGGATATTGTCAAGTCTTGTGGATGAGGGGTGAAACGGCGAGCGCATCATCCTCTTGTCCCGTTGTCTAAGCGGCTGCCTCCATCAGCTCTCCGTCGACGAATGTCCGCCTCTCCATCACGAGCGGTATGAGTTTGAATCCCATCAATCGGCGCCACGTCTTCTCGGCTTCGAGGGCCAGCTTCCAGACCATCGTCAGCGTCGCCGTCCGCGAGCCGCAGCCCTTCGTGCGCTTCGTGCGCAATCGCACCGTCGCGTAGGTGGACTCGATCGGGTTGCTGGTCCGCAGGTGTGCCCAGTGCGCGGCGGGAAACGAATAGAAGCTGAACAGCGATCCCTCATCTTTGCGCAGGCACTCGACCGCCTTCGGGTACTTCGTCTCCCAGGCCGTGCAAAACTGGTCATAGGCGTCCTTGGCCTCCGTCAGCGACGGCGCCTGCCACATCTCGCGAATCATCGTCTTCGTTCTGCCCTGCACCGACTTCGGCATCTTGTCCAGCACGTTGCCGGCCTTGTGGAACCAGCAGGTCTGTTCCTCGGTCCCCGGATACACCTCCCGCAGCGCCGCCCAGAATCCCAGCGCGCCGTCGGCGGTCGCCAGCCGCGGTCCCACCGACAGTCCCCGCCGGCGCAGATCCAACAGCAGCTCGCGCCACGACGCGGTGCTCTCCCGGTAGCCGTCGCTGACCGCCACCAGCTCCTTGGTGCCGTGTTCGTCGGCTCCCATGATCACCAGGATGCAACTGCGCTCCTCGTCCAGGCGCACGTTCACGTGCAGCCCGTCGGCCCAGAAGTACACGTAGCGCTTGGCGCTCAGATCGCGCCGCGTCCATTCCTGATACTCCTGTTCCCAGACTGCCTTCAGCCGCACGACGCTGGCCGCGCTCAGCCCCGGCGCCTGCTTTCCCAGGATCGCCTCCAGCGCCTGCGAAAAGTCCCCCGTCGACACTCCCTTCAGGTACAGAGCCGGGATCAAGCTGTCCACACTCGGCACCCGCTTCAGGTAGCGCGGCAGGATCGCGCTTGAGAACCTCGGCTCCTTCCCCTTGGCGAGCTGGCGGTCATCGATCCGCGGCTGCTCGATCGGGATCCGTCCGATCCCGGTGATCAACTCGCGCGCCGGCATGTGCCCGTTGCGCACCACCACCCGGTGTCCGTTCTCGTCGCGCTTCTCAGCGTGCTGTGCGAGAAACCCTGCCACTTCGGCTTCCATCGCCTCGGCCAGCATCTGCTGGGCTCCCCGGCGTGCGATCTCTTCCAGGATCGACCCAGGCCCTTGTGCTTCGATCCTTCTGACCGTATCGTTCTCCACGAGCGTACTCCTCCTGATTCGTGCCCGAATCGTTCTTCGGAGGATGCGCTCTTTTCATCTCTGTCCACAACTTCCGATCATATCCCCGAACAACGGCGGAGCTTGTTCAAGGGTAAACGAGTCGCCTTCAAATGCCACAGAGATGTCGTCCAGCAGCGCGTAACCGACGCGGCACAGCGACTCGCCCGGCGCAGCGTCAACTCGGAACTCAGGCGGTTGGTACCCAGACGGATTACGGAATCACGTGAGTCGAAACAGAGCGATATCGGCAGTTCTATGGAATAGGAATTTGCCGGTCACCGTGGGGTTGTCCCAAGTTCCCCATTGGACGCCCGCGTGTGTAATCGTCGTGTCCGGATGTTGCTTCAGCCGCTCTTGCTGGTCGTGCTCGGAGAGACTGCCGAACCCGCGATACGCAACCAGAGCCTCTAGTGCGGCCCGAACGACATGGGCCGCCGTGAGTATCCAACCATCGTCGTTGACCATGACGCTAGCACCGACGGCGAACTGCGGCGGTCGCGGACCATGTTTCGTCACCACCACAATTGGCCGAACTTGCTTCGCGAGCGTCTGGCAGGCGGCCTTGAACATCGACTACCGAGTATAGCGCATCTCACCGCGTCGGTGGAGACGACCGTTCAGGCCAGGAACAGCATCGCGCTCACCCCGGAGCGACGCGCCATGGGCGGCTACCAGCAAGCAGCGGTATGTTGGCGCTATGACCCCGGACCCAGCATCGGTTTGCGCTCGCGACTAGATCAGCGTCCGCGGCGATCCGCCGGCCGCGCTTGCGATGTGTAGCAGACGATTCCTACTATGCATGCACATGGCGCTGACCCGATACACGATCAGGCGGATGCCGCCGCGGCTGGACCGGGAGTTGCGCAGGAGAGCACACGAAGAGCACCGGAGCCCCAACGAGGTGGCACTGCGAGCACTGGAACGGGGACTGGGCCTGGCGGAGGAAGCGCCGCGCCACCATGATCTGGATGACCTGGCCGGCACCTGGGTGGACGACCCCGAGTTCGACCGTGCCATCGAGGCGATGGACCAGGTCGACCCGGAGCTATGGCGCTGAAGATCGCGCTGGATACCAACTGCTACCGCGACTTCTGCGCCGGCGACCGGGAGGTGCTGGACCGCGTGCAGTTGGCCGAGCGGGTCGTCCTGCCATTCGTGACGCTGGCCGAACTGCGCGCCGGTTTCCGGTGCGGCACCAGGGCGGCCGAGAACGAGCGCGTCCTGCAGCGCTTTCTCCGAGGGCACACGAAGAGCACCGGAGCCTCAACGAGGGTGGCGCGGCGCCCGGTCGGTCAGTTCACGAACGCTTGCGGTACGACGCCTGGCGGCTGCGGAGGTCAGCAATGATGACTACCGTTTCCTCTTCGTCGATCGTGTAGAACAAGCGGTAGTCGCCCAGCCGGTATCGATAGAATTCGCTGAACTCCCCCTGCAGTCGCTTGATGTTGGGGCCGAAGTGCGGTTCCCGGCAGAGCAGCGGGTACACAACGTCCCGTATGCGCGCGTAGCGGCGGGCGATGGCCTTGTTCTTGCGCAGCGACCTGTGGAACGACTCGGTCTCCGCAACGGCGCAGCTACTCGACAACCCGACACTTCTTGCCGCTCACCTCGGAACGCGCACGCCGCAGGGTGGAGACCAGTTCGGCGTCGGACAGGATCTCGGCCATCTCTTCATCGGAAACGGAGGCCTCTTCCGCGAGATACGAGAGGGTGGCGTACTCGATGAAGTTGGCGATGCACGCGGGCGAGATCCACGCGCTGGTCGGGGAGAACGGCGCCGGCAAGTCGACCCTCATCAAGATCCTGACCGGCGTCGTGCAGAGCGACGCCGGCGAAGTCATCGTGGAAGGTGCGGCGGTCCACTTGGCCAACGCGCAGGAGGCGCAGGCGGCCGGGTTGGCCGCGGTCTACCAGGAGCCGCTGCTGTTCCCGGACCTGGACGTGGCCGAGAACATCTTCATCACGCACCGCGAGCAGGGACTGCTGACCAACTGGCGGCGCATGTACGCGGAAGCCGAGGAGATCCTGGAGAGCAGGGGCGTGCGGCTCGACGTGCGCGCCCCTGCCCGAGGACTCACCCTGGCCGCGCAGCAGGCGGTGGAGATCGCGAAGACGATCTCGCTCGAGGTGAAGGTCCTCATCATGGACGAGCCCACCGCGTCGCTCTCCGAGCACGAGGTCGGGCAGCTCTTCCGGGCGGCCCGCCAGTTGCGCGACCGGGGGGTCACCGTGCTGTTCATCACCCACCGGCTGGAGGAGGTGTTCCAGATCGCGGACCGGATCACGGTGCTGCGCGACGGCGAGCACGTCTCCACCCGCCTTGCGCCGGAGGTGACCCGCGAGCTCCTCATCCGCGACATGGTGGGCCGGGAGGTGGACCAGTTCTATGGCCGGCGCACCGCCGGCGGGCACGAGCGGACCGTGGGCGAGCGGGTGTGCCGCGTGCGCGGCCTGGGACGGGAGGGCGTGTTCTCCGGGATCGACTTCGACCTGCACTCAGGCGAGGTGCTGGGCTTCGCCGGGCTGGTGGGCTCGCGCCGGACGGACGTGGGACTGGCCCTGTTCGGCATGCATCCCGCCGACCACGGCACGATCGAGATCGGCGGCAGCGAACGGCGGATCGCATCGCCGCGGGCCGCCCAGCAGGCCGGGGTGGCCTACATGACCGAGGACCGCCGCAAGTTCGGGCTGGCCATGCCGCTCTCCATCACGGCCAACATCACGCTGCCGGTGCTGCGCCGCTACCTGTCGCGGTTCGGCCTGATCCGCCGGGCCGCGGAAGAGCAGGCCGCCGAGGGGTTCCGGCAACGGCTGCAGATCAAGGCGCCCTCCACGGCGCACGTGGTCGCCAAGCTGTCCGGCGGCAACCAGCAGAAGGTCATGTTCGGCAAGTGGAGGCCGCCGCTCGCTGACACCCTTCGGGCGCTGCTCGCGCCGCATGACACGTTCAGACGCCCCACCCCTCACCGGGTGGGGCGTCTTCGTTTGGACACCACCGGCGCGGTAAGAAACCCCCTCGTCCGGTAGACTGGACGTTATGAAGAACGATCAGTCGCCGACCGTGCGCGGCCGTATCCGGGCCGTGCGAGCCATCCCCGTGCTGCCGCTCGTCGCCGCCATGCTCAGCCTGCTGGCGATCACGGCCGGCGCCCGGGCAGTCGAAGAAGAGATGACCGAGGTCGCGGCGATGTCGGAGCGCGAGCAGGCGCGCGCCGAGATCCTGGCCAAGACCGTGTCCCGCCCCGGCGGCCAGGAATGGGAGCTGGGCACCGTCGGCGCGACCTGGCTCGGCTCGATCAACAACGACCCCAAGACCTTCAACACCATGTCCGCTCGCGACGGCGACACCGCCGACGTGGTCGGCGTGCTGTTCGACTACCTGGCCGACTACGACCCCTACACCCGCGAGTTCCTCCCCAACTTGGCGAGCTTCGAGGTGGAGGCCGACGAGGAGGCCGACACCCTCACCGTCATCTACACCCTGCGTGACGACCTGTACTGGACCACCCTCGCCGATCCCGATACCCGCGTGCAGGTAACCGCCGACGACATCGTCTTCTGGTACGACGAAATCGAAGGCGACCCGGAGCTGCAGCAGCCCGGCTACGCCGGCCAGTTCATCGAGATGCCGGACGGCTCGGAGGCGCGCATCGAGGTGGAGAAGATCGACGACCGCACGGTGGCGTTCCACTACCCGCGCATCGTCGCCAACCCGATCCTGTCCACGAACATGGACTTCGGCCCGCGCTACGTCTACGAACCGGCGAAGAGCGAGGGTGGCGCCGAGGGCGTGCTCAACCTGTTCAGCGTCGACACCGACCCGACGACCATACCCTCGATCGGCGGGTACTACCTCGCCGAGTACGAGCCCGGCGTGCGCGTGGTTGCGGAGCGCAACCCCAACTACTGGAAGAAGGATGCCGCCGGCGTCACGCTGCCCTACATCGACCGCATCATCTTTCGGATCGTTCCCGACCGGGACACCGAGTTCCTGCTGTTCAAGGAGGGCAAGAAGGATGCCTATTCCGTACGGCCGGAGGACCTGGACGAGCTGCTGAACGCCGAGGATCCCGACTACACCGTGTACAACGGCGGCCCGACCCTGGGCTCCGCCTTCATCTCCTTCAACCAGAACCCCGACAACATGGACCCGCTGGTCTCTAGCTGGTTCAGCCAGACCAGGTTCCGGCAGGCGATGAGCGCGGTGCTGAACCGCGACCGCATCGCCAGCCAGGTGTACCGCGGCCTGGCGGAGCCGGCGCTGCACTTCTTCGCCCGCGCCAACCCCTACTTTGACGAATCGATCCGGCAGGAGTTCTCCTACGATCCCGACCGGGCGCGCGCGCTGCTGGCCGAGATCGGCATCCGCCCCAACGCGGACGGGCTGATGGAGGACGCCGAGGGCAACCACATCGAGTTCAACATCCACGTCGGCGCGGAGAACAACGTCGGTGTGGACGTGATGACCATCTTCGCCGACGAGCTGAAGCAGATCGGCATCACCGGCAACGTGCGCCCGATCGACTTCCAGAAGCTGGTGGAGATGTTGATCAGCACCTACGACTGGCACGTGGCCACCGCCTCGCTCGGCTCAAACTACTGGCCGGAGGGCGGCAGCAACGTGTGGCAGTCGAAGGGCAACTTCCACCTGTGGCACCCGCTGCAGGAGGAGCCGTACACCGAGTGGGAGGCACGCGTCGACTACCTCTACAACGAGGGACGCTTCACTATCGACAAGGAAAAGGCGAGGGCGATCTACGACGAGTACCAGCGGCTCCTGCTCGATCAGGTGCCGATGACCTACATCGTCTATCCGCTGTCGTTCGTGGCGGTACGCAACACGTGGGGGAACGTCTTCTATGACACCCTGAACGGGCTGGACTCCACCTACTTGTATCTGCTCGACGGCGAGTGATGGGGGCCGGGGAACGGCGGCGCGCCTCCCGCGGCCGCCGATTCCCGAACGGCCGACACTTCCCAAGCGGCCGACGCCTTCCGCTGCTCCGGTTCCTGGCCACCCGTCTGGCGTCGATGGTGGCCATCATGCTGGTGCTCGGCCTGGCGGTGTTCGCCCTGATGAAGCTGGCTCCCGGCGACATGGTCGAGAGCTACGTCAGGAGCCAGATGCTGATCTCCGCCGACCGGCAGGCGGACAACGTCTACAGCGACGAGCAGATCGCCGCCGCCAAGGCTCGCCTGGGCCTGGACCTGCCGTTCTACGCCCAGTACGCCCACTGGCTCTATCAGGTGGTGGTCGAGCGCGACCTGGGACGGTCGCTGATCTCGCGCGCTCCGATCCTGTTCCTGATCCGCTCGCGGATGATCAATTCGCTGATCCTGAACCTGATCTCGCTGGTGTTCATCACCGTGCTGTCGTTCGCCGCCGGAATCTACTTCTCCTCCAAGACGGGCACGCGCACCGACTTGGCGGCCACCCTCGTGGCGCTGGTGCTGCACGCCTTCCCCGGCATTCTGCTGCTCATCCTGCTGCAGCTCTTCGCGTTCCTGAGCGGCTGGTTCCCGATCACCGCCTATCCCGACTTCCCGTTTCGGGAGGCGCCGCTGCGCTTCTCGTTCAGCTACCTGCACCACATCGCCATGCCCCTGCTCGGGGCGTTCCTGGGCGGCGTCGGCGGCACCATGCGCTACATCCGCGCCACCATGCTGGACCAGCTCGGCCAGCCGTACGTGACGGCGCTGCGCTCGCGCGGCGTCAGCGAGCGGCGCGTGTTCGTCGTGCATGCCTTCCGCAACACCCTCAATCCCTACATCACCAGCAGCGCCGATCTGTTTGCGGGGCTGTTCTCGGGGTCGCTGATCCTGGAGATCATCTTCTCCTATCCCGGCATCGGCCGGCTGATGTACGAGGCGGTGCGCCAGGAGGACATCAACCTGGTGCTGGCCAACATCATGTTCATCAGCTTCCTGATCCTGCTGGGGATGATCGCCGCCGACGTGCTGCTGGCGGTGGTCGATCCGCGCATCCGCTTCTCGGGAAGCCGCGATGACTGAGCCCGTGCCGGGGCAGCGGCGGCGCAGCGTCTTCCTGCAACGGCTGCGCGCGCGGCCGGTGGCCGCCGCCGCGGTGCTGATGCTGGTGTTGCTGTACGGGGCGATGCTGTTCGCGGAGTTCCTGGCGCCCTACACGCCTTCCACCACGTTCCGGTTCCACACCCACCACCGGCCCGCCCTCGACTGGTACTCGCCCGAGCTGGGCTTCGGCCCGCAGGTGCAGCGCCGCGTGCTGGTGGATGACGTGACCCGCCGCTACGCGCGCATCCGCGGCGAGCACCACCGCGTGCGGCTGCTGGTGCGGGGGCCGGAGTACCGGCTGTGGGGACTGCTGCCCATGCGGGTGCACCTGTTCGGGACCGTCGATCCTTACGTGAGTGAAGGCGCCGGCAGCGATCCGTGGCGGGGCGGGCAGGCCTACCCGGTGTTCCTGCTGGGCTCCGATCACCTGGGCCGCGACATCCTGTCGCGCATCCTCTACGGCTCGCGCATCTCCCTGACCATCGGCTTCATCGGCATCATCATCTCCCTGACCCTGGCGATCATCCTGGGCGGGCTGGCCGGCTACTACGGCGGTGTCACCGACTGGACCATCATGCGCGTCTCCGAGTTCTTCATCCTCATCCCCGGCCTCTACATGATCCTGTTCCTGCGCTCCGTCCTGTCCTACGAAATGGACTCCGGGCAGTCGTTCGTGGTCATCACCGCGATCCTGGCGTTCGTAGGCTGGCCCGGTACCGCGCGCCTGATCCGCGGCATGGTGCACAGCATCAAGACCGAGGACTTCGTGGCGGCGGCGCGGCTGCAGGGCATCCCGCCGCTGGTGATCGTCGTCACCCAGATCATCCCGCAGATGGCGTCGATCCTGATCGTCAGCGTCGCCCTGGGCATCCCCGGCTTCATCCTGGCGGAGACGGCGCTCTCCTTCCTGGGGCTGGGGATCGCCGATCCGTCGGTGAGCTGGGGCTCGATGCTGAACCGCAACAACATTTCGCTCGGCAACCTGCGCAGCTTCCCGTGGTTCCTCTATCCCGGCGTGGCGCTGCTCATCACCACCCTGTCGTTCAGCTTCCTGGGCGACCTTCTGCGCGACGTGCTGGACCCCTACCACCGGGAGCCGGTACGTGGCTGACCGCGCGGGGTTGCCGCTGTACGAGGTGGCGGAGCTGGCCGTGACCTTCGCCACCGATCGCGGTCCGCTGCAGGCGGTGCGCGGCGTCGACCTGGAGATCCACGCCGGCGCGGTGCTGGGGGTCGTCGGTGAGAGCGGATCGGGCAAGAGCGTCACCGCGCTGGCGCTGGTACGCCTGCTGCCACCGCACGCCCGCGCCACGGCCGGGCGGCTGCGCTTCCGCGGCCAGGACGTGACCGCCATGCGCCCCGCGGACCTGCGGCGCCTGCGCGGCGGGCACGTGGGGATGATCTTTCAGGAGCCGGCGCGATCGTTCGACCCGATCTACTCCATCGAACGCTCGCTGGCCGAGACGCTGCGCACCCACCACCCCGACCTGGAGCCCGAGGCGGTGCGCGACCGCTCGATAGAGCTTCTGGACGAGGTGGGGATTCCGGACGCGGCACGCCGGCTGGCCAGCCTGCCGCACCAGTTCTCCGGCGGCATGTTGCAGCGGGTGATGATCGCCCACGCGCTGGCGGCGGGCCCCGAGCTGCTGATCGCCGACGAGCCCACCACCGCCCTGGACGTGACCGTGCAGGCGCAGGTGGTGGAACTGCTGCTGCGGCTGCGCGCTGCGCGCCGGCTGGCGATCCTGTTCATCAGCCACGACCTGGCGCTGGTCAGCCAGGTGGCCGACCGCATCCTGGTGATGTACGGCGGTCTGGTAATGGAGCAGGGCGCGGCGGCGATGGTGCTCGACGAACCGCGCCATCCCTACACGCGCGCGCTGCTGGAGGCCCACCTGGAACTGGGCGTGCACTACACCGACCGGCCGTTGCGGACCATCCCCGGCAGCGTGCCCGATCCTCTGCATCCGGAGCCGGGTTGCCCGTTCGCGCCGCGCTGCGCCGTGGCCGAAGCGCGCTGCGCCCGCGCCATACCGCCGCTGGTTGACGAACGGGCGGAAGCACCTGACATGGCCGCCGACCACACGCTCCGCCACCGCTGCGTGCTGCCGGGCGCCAAACCGGGCGCCGCGGCTCCCGGGCCGCCGGAAGAGGCTCCATGCTGACGCTGGACGCCGTCAGCAAGCGGTTCGCCCTGAAGGCGGGCTACTTCGCTGCCGCCAGGCGCCACGTGTACGCGGTTCAGGAGGTGAGCTTTCGCATCGAAGCGGGTGAAACCTACGGCCTGGTCGGCGAGTCGGGCAGCGGCAAGACCACCACCGCTCGCCTGGCGGTGGGCATGTACCGGCCCGACAGCGGCGCCATCACCTACCGCGACCGCGCCGGCGACCTGCATCACATCGGCAGGTCGGCATCCCGCGCGCGGCGCGAACTGCGCACCCGACTGGCGTACGTGTTCCAGGATCCCGCCCGCTCCCTCAACCCCCGCATGCGGGTGGAGTCGATCCTGCTCGCCGGGCTGCGCTATACCTCCGGTTGGCGCGGCGCCGATGACGGACGAGCGCGCGCCCTGGCCGCCCTGGAGGCGGTGGGGTTGGCCGCCCGCCACCTGACCCGCCGCCCGCCCGACTTCTCCGGCGGCCAGCGCCAACGCGTCGCCATCGCCCGCGCGCTGATCGCCCAGCCGGAAATGATCATCTGCGACGAGATCGTCTCCGCCCTCGACGTGTCGATCCGCAGCCAGATCCTCGACCTGCTGCAGCGGCTGCGCCGCGAGCTGGGATTGACCCTGCTGTTCATCTCCCACGACCTGGCCGTCGTCACCTACTTCTGCGACCGCGTCGGCGTGATGCAGGGCGGGCGGCTGGTGGAGGAAGCGACGGCGCAGGAACTGGTGGCGAGCCCGCAGCACCGGTACACTCGGCAGCTCTACGCGGCCGTCCCGAAGCTGACTCTCGGCACGGCCCGAGGCGAAGAATGATGTTGATGAGCGCTCCGTTTCGAGTGGCGATCGTCGGCTGCGGTCGCATGGGCGAGCAGTACGCCCAAGCCTACGCGACCTACCCGGACACCGAGATCGTCGCCATCGCCGAGCACGACGCCGCCCGGCGCAGGGCCGTCGGCGAACGGTTCGGCGTCACCGCGCTCTACCCCGATGTCCATGCCCTGCTCGCGGAGGTGGTGCCCGACATCGTCGCCGTCGTCACCCCCACCAAGTTCTACAAGGAGGCGGTCATCGCCTGCGCCGAGGCGGGGGTGAAGGGCGTCTCCACCGACAAGCCCGTCGCCGCCGTGCTGGCCGATGCCGATGAGATGGTCCGGACGTGCCAGGCCCGCGGCGTCGTCTTTGCGGGCGGCAACCTGCAGCGCGCAATGTCGGAGGTGCAGGAAGCGGCGCGGCGCATCCGCGCCGGCGACTATGGACCCATCATCGGCGCCAGCGTACACCGGTGGGGTGGCGAGATCTCGGGCGGAGGCTGTCAGAACATCTCGGTACTGCGGCTGTTGGCGGACGCGGAGGTGGACGAGGTCATCGCGTGGGGCACGCCCGCGGAAGCGCTCGCCGGCGACACGGACGAGGGACTGATCATCCACGGCCGCTTCCACCTCTCCAACGGCCTCGACTGCCCGGTGTTCGGTACGGAGACCCCCTACCGGGGCGTGGAGGTCTGGAGCGAGGACGCGCTCATCCGCTGGGACTGGGGTCCGCCGGAGATCTTCCAGGGGTATGACGCGCACGGAGCTCGCATGCGCATCGAGGAGCACTACGCCCCGTACCGCTGGAGCGAGTTCGAGTACCTGACCTCATCCATACGTTCGTTTCTTCAAGCCGTGGAGACGGGCAGCGAGCTGTGGATATCGGGCCACGACCTGCGGCAGGCGCTGGAGGTGGCCATCGCCGCGAAGGTCTCGGCGCAGCGCGGCAGCGTCCCGGTCAGGCTCCCGCTCGAAGATCGTTCGTTGAGTCTCCATCCCCGTGCGTCGCGCTGGCTGGGTTGGGATGTCGCCAACCGGCCGCAGTCGCCGGACCAGGCCGCGGGCCGGTGATCACGAGCAGCCTATGAGTTCCGCGGAGCACGGCTCGTATGTCCGGTTCGTGGGAGTCGGAGATGTCAATCTCCAAAACCGCGCGCACCCCGCCGAGGCGTTCAGTCGCGTTGCGGCCGAGCTGGCCGGCGCCGACGTGTTGTATGGCAACCTGGAAGGACCGCTGGCGGGAGCCGACGATCCCTGTCCCATTCCCCATAAGCGCGGCTGGGTGCACTCGGATCCCCGGATGGTCTCGGGTCTGCAGGCGGCGGGCTTTGCGTTCATGTCCTGTGCGAGCAACGTGACCTATCCGCCCAGAGCGGCCCTGCGGTCGTCAGCGGTCCTGGACGCCCACGGCATCCCGCACGCCGGCGCGGGGCGTAACCGGGACGAAGCTCGCCGCGCGGCCGTGGTCGAGCGGCGCGGCCTCCGCTTTGGACTCCTGTCCTATACCTCGGTGTTCTGGCCACTCGGGCACGCCGCCGGTCCCGATTCGCCCGGAGTAGCCACGGTACGGGTCACCACTGCGTATGAGCCGGGACCACGCGTGCTGGAGATGCCCGGCGCGGCGCCCACCGTGCGCACGACGCCGGATCCAGACGATCTGGCTGCCCTGACTCAGGACATCGCGGAGGTGCGGCCGGCCGTGGACCTGCTGGTGGTCGCCATGCATTGGGGTATCTCGGGGAGCACCGAGCTCGCCGAGTACCAGCGCACCGTCGGCCACGCGGCAGTGGATGCCGGGGCCGATCTGGTGCTCGGGGCGCATCCCCACGTGCCACAGGGCATCGAGGTGCGGAACCGCCCGGACCGTCCGACGCCGGGCATCATCTGCTACAGCCTGGGGAACTTCACGTTCGACTGGCCGGCGATGCGTGGACTCGCGGACGGCCTGCTTATACGGTGCCTGCTTGACCCGGATCGTCGGACACCGGTCCACGTCACCTATGTGCCGGTCGGCCGCAATGACGCCGGGCAACCGGAGCTGCTGTCTCCACAGACACCGCCCGGCCAAGAAGTCGCACGGGCGGTGGCGGCCCTCTCCGAGCCTCTGGGCGCGTCGTTCCAGTTCGACCCTGCCGCGAATGACATGGTCATCTGGTCCGCCAGCACGTCGGCATCGGCGAGAATCTGATCAACACTGGAGGTACGCCAGATGCCCGAATTGCCTGCTTTTCGCCGCCACACCATCTACGAGGGACCTCCCGGCGAACGCATGTACTGTCTCGTCGGTGATCTGGACAACGACGGGGTACCCGAGTTCGTCATCTCCACCCGCCATCCGGATCAGCTCCACTGGTTCGGGAGAACGAGCGGCGGCGCCTGGCAACCGCACCTGATGGACGACACCTTCCCGAGCATCAGCGTCGGCGGCGCTCTCGTCGACCTCACCGGCAGTGGCCGGCTGGACCTGATTGGCGCCACCAGCGATCGAGGCAGGTGCGTCTACTGGTGGGAGTGCCCGGCCGATCCCACCCAACGGTGGACACGCCGGGACGCGTTCCCGCTGCCCGCCAGCCGAACCCACGACCTGCTGCTCGCGGATATCGACGGCGACGGGCGGCGGGAGCTGTACGTCTGGAACCAGGACGCCGAGACGCTGTTCTGGGTCCCGCTGCCCGAGGATCCGTATGTCACCCCGTGGCCGGACGTTCGGCCCGTGGTCACCGGCGTGGACGAGCAGGGACTGGCAGCCGCCGATGTCGACGGCGATGGCAGGCTGGAGATCATTGCCGGGTGTTCCTGGTATCGCCTGTTGCCGAGTGGCGAGTGGGAACGACATGTCTACACCCGGGACTTTGGCGGCGTGCGGGTGGCCGCCGCCGACTTCGACGGTGACGGGCGGACGGAGATAGCCCTGTGCGAGGTGGCCCTCGATATCGGACGAACGTACGGGCGCCTCGCACTGTTCAGGCCTGGAGCGAACGTCGAGGACCTGTGGGAAGCCGAGGTGTTGCACGACCGGCTGCTCGACGCGCACACCCTGCAGGTGGCCGACTTCGATGGTGACGGGCAACCGGATCTGTACGTGGGCGAGATGGGTCGGGGGGATTGGACCGCCCCGCACCCGCCTGCCCAACTGATCTTTCTGAGCCGCGGGGACCGGATGGAGGAGATCGTCATCGACTCCGGTATCGGAACCCACGAAGCGCAGGTCATCGAACTGGACGGACGCGTCGGCATCGTCAGCAAGCCTTACCGGGCGCTTGCGGATACTGCTCCGCGACCTCCGGAGATTGACGCCCTCTACCTGTATCTGCCGGAGTGAGCCGGCGGGGCACCGTGCCGCCAGCCGTCCCGGCGGTTGTAGACGATCGCCGCCTGAAACGAGTTGAGCAGCGGGTGCGTCCTGCGCGCCTGCCGCAGCGCGGCCACGTCGATCGTCCCGGTCACGGCCGCCTCCTCGTTGCCGGCGCCTTCCAGCACGGTGCCGACCGTTCCGTCGCAGTCCACGATCATGGCGCCTCCGCAGAAGCGCTGCGCCCGCTCGTCACCGGCGTCGTCGACCGGGGGCAGCCCCGGGGCCGGCCGGCCCGCGCAGCTCACCCCGGCGATCGTCACCGCGCAGTCGCGGGCGAACAAAGGCCAGCGTTCCCGCCGCCAGCGGGCCCAGCCGTCGCGGTTGCCGCCATGGGACGCGAGCGAATTGGCGTGCGGGGCCAGGATGACCTCGGCCCCGCGCAGCGACAGCAGATGGATCATCTCGAAGCGCGTGGCGTCCGCGCAGGTGGCGACGCCCATGCGCACGCCGGCCAGCCTGCCGGCAGCGACCTCGATGACCGGCAACTCGCGGCCCGGGCTGAAGTGCCGGCACTCGGCCGGGGTCAGATTGATCTTGCGCATCACGCCGGCGACGCCGTCCGGACCTGCGACCACGAAGCTGTTGCAGCGCACGCCGCCGCAGCGCTCGACCAGACCGAAGCCGACCGCGGTGGCGAACTCCGCCGCCAAACCGACCGCGCGGCCGACCAGCGGGGAGTCCAACTCGAGCGCGGCGTCCGCATCGTAGGTCCAGCCGGACAGCGAGAACTCCGGAAAGAGGACGAGATCGGGCATGTCCCCGGCGCTTTTCGCGAGCGCTTCGAGCCACGCGCCATGCCGGTCCAGGTTGATCGCCGGATTGGCGCAGAACCGAAAGCTGACCAGGCTGACGGTGATCCCCGCGCTCATGGAGCGAGCGTAACGCAGGTCGGCGTCGTGCGCGGACCGGCCGGGATAATGGCAGGTATGAAGGGGTGGTGCAGGGGCTCGCGGGGCTGCCGGGGATGAGCTTGGCATGAGCCGTCTGGCGGGCAAGCGCGCGGTGATCACGGGAGCGGGGCGGGGGCTCGGTCTGGCGGTGGCCGAGCTCTTCGCGCACGAAGGAGCGGCCGTCGCGCTTGCCGACATCGACGAACGCACCGTCACGGCAGCGGCCGGCCGCCTTGCCGACGCGGGCGGGACGGCGCTCGCGGTGCGCGCGGACGTCGCATCGGCCGCAGACGTACAGGCGCTGATGACCACGGCGGTCGAGCGCCTCGGCGGTCTGGACGTGCTGGTGAACAACGCCGGGATCGCCAGCGACGGAACCGTGACCGAGGTGGACGAAACGCATTGGGAGCGGGTGATGGCGGTCAACCTCACCGGTTCCTACCTGTGCTCGCGCTACGCGATACCGCACCTCATGCGGTCCGGCGGCAGCTCGATCGTCTGCATCTCTTCCTCGGCGGGCGTGGTCGGCAAGAAGGGGCAGGTCGCCTACAACGTGTCCAAGCACGGCCTCATCGGACTGGTGCGCTGCATGGCGCTGGACCACGCGGATGCCGGCATCCGCGTCAACGCGGTGTGCCCCGGCGCGATGGACACGCCGGCGCTGCGAGCGCTGAGCGCCGCTCAGCGCGCCGAGCTGGCCGCGCGCAATCCGCTCGGCCGCGTGGCAGCGCCGGAAGAGGTCGCCCTGACCGTCCTGCATCTGGCGTCGGACGAATCGTCGTTCACCACCGGCGCCCTGTTCCTGGTCGACGGCGGCCTCACCGCGATGTAGCCGACCGTGCTGGCGCGCCCGGTGGCGGTCAGCCGCCGAGGTGTACGATCGACAAACCGGCGACTCGCTCAAAGTGAGCATCGTACGTGAGCAGCGACGCGCCCGTCTGCAGTGCGTGCGCGGCGATCCAGACGTCGTTCACAGGAATGGGGGTTCCAGCCCGTCTCAGCTCGGCGGCCACCAGCCCGAATCGACTACAGGTCTCGATCGTAACCGGGACGAACGCCACGAACGGCTTGGCAAGAAAGCGTTCGAGCTGATTGAAGTTCTGGCGGTACCGCGTACCGTGCCGAAAGCCGTGGATCAGCTCGCCCACGACCGCCGCCGGCAGCAGGATGCCTGCCGCCGAATCGACTCTCACCGTGACCGATGGGTCTGCGCGCAGGTACGCGGTATAGGCGTTCGTGTCGAGCATGAGCCTCATCTCCAGAACTCTTCATCCATCCGATCGAGATCGGCCACGGCTTCGAGCACGGCTCGTTCGTCCTGCTCGGACCATGTGCCGCGGAACTCGCTGAGGGAGTCCCCGATGGACGGCTGCTCCCCGTCGACACCGCCAAGGCCGGCGCCCTTTCGCATCAGGTAGACGGCAGCCTTGTTCAACGACGTATCGCGACGTTGCGCGACCTCGCGTAGCCGTCGCTCGAGCTCCGGGCCGAGATTGCGAACGGTCAATTGCTTCATGAATCTCAGACTACGGGGACTGATGACTCGCAGCAATTCTTAACGAGTCATGATGACTCGCGCACGCGGGAGCCGCGCTTGCCAATCCGCGGGGCGGTGACTACGGTCAGGTGGATGCTGCCGGTCCCGACAGGCAACGACGCGACGCACGGGACGCGCGTGGTGGAGTTGAGCCGGTTGCGGCGGGAGCTGGCGTGAGCGGGATGATCAGGCGATGAAGCGGTTGGAGGGCAAGCGGGCGGTGGTCACCGGAGCCGGCCGGGGGCTGGGTCTGGCGGTGGCCGAGCTGTTCGTGCGGGAGGGGGCCGCGGTCGTGCTTGCCGACGTGGACGAGGGCGCCATTACGGCAGCGGTGGACCGGCTCGCGGCAAGCGGCGGCGAAGCGGTCGCCGTACGCGCGGACATCACCTCGGCTCCCGACGTACAGGGGCTGATGGCCACGGCGGTCGAACGCCTGGGTGGCCTGGACGTGCTGGTCAACAACGCCGGGATCGCCAGCGCGGGTACCGTCACCGAGGTGGAAGAAGCGCACTGGGAGCGGGTGATGGCGATCAATCTCACCGGTTCCTACCTGTGCTCCCGGCACGCGATCCCGCACCTGGAGCGGTCCGGCGGCGGCTCGATCGTCTGCATCGCTTCGTCCTCAGGCGTGGTCGGTCAGAAGGGACAGGTGGCCTACAACGTGTCCAAGCACGGCGTCATCGGCCTGGTACGCTGCATGGCGCTGGACCACGCCGACGCCGGCATCCGCGTCAACGCGGTGTGTCCGGGGGTGATGAACACCCCGATGCTGGGCGCGCTCAGCGCCGAGCAACGCGCGGGTTTGGCGGCGCGGCATCCGCTTGGCCGCGTGGCCGAGCCGGCCGAGGTCGCCCGCACCGTGCTGCACCTGGCGGCGGACGAATCGTCGTTCACCACCGGCGCGCTGTTCCTGGTCGACGGCGGCCTCACCGCGATGTAGCCGATCGGGTAGGATCGGCGCATGAAGGTACGGACTTTCGATCATGTCGCGGTCACGGTCAGCGACACCAAGCGGGCGCTGGAATTCTACGTCGGCAAGCTCGGGCTGCGGCTGGTGGAGAACCATCAGCTCGAAGGCGACAAGGTCGACGAGGCGAACGGCCTTCGTAACGCGCGCGCCCAATCCACCCGGCTGGCGGCGCCCGACAGCCCCGACATCCTGATCGACCTGTTGGAGTACTACGCGCCGCCGGGCGAAACCTACATCACGCCCATGGGGTCGGTCGGCTCCTGCCACTTCGCGCTGGTGGTCGACGACCTGCCGGCGGCGGTCGAAGAGCTCAAGGCGAAGGGGGTGCCGTTCGTCTCCGGTCCCGTCAATTTCGAGCTGACCGAGGGTTCGGTCAGCGTCTGTTTCTGCATGGATCCCGACGGCAATCACGTGGAGCTGATGGAGGAATACGATCACTAGCGGACCGTCTGGCACGAGCGCACCGTCCGGCGGTCCCGTAGCGACGGCGGACTCGCTGCCGGCCGATTCGGTCACGCGCGGTCAGCCGATCGCTCAGGTCGAGACCGACAAGGTGGTCATCGACATGGAGTCTCTGGCTACCGGCACGCTGGTGGAGATCGTCCGCGACGCCGACGAGGCGATCATCCAGGTGGGGGAGATCATCGGCTACCTGGAGGACCGGTCCGGGGCTTCCTGAAGCGGCCGTACACCCCGGTGCAGTACGACGACGCGGCCTACCGGCAGGCCATCCGCCGCAACGCCGGCTGGAACTTCTGGGTCAACGTCGGCGACCTGTCGTTCGTCACGCTGGCCGGCAGCTTCGTCTTCATCTCCACGATCCTGCCGCTCTACGCAAGCTACCTCACCGACTCTCGGATCCTGATCGGGCTCATCCCGGCAGCCTACCTGGTGGCGTCCCACGGCCCGCAACTGTTCATGGCCGCGCGCGCGGAAGCGCTGGGTCGCAAGAAACCGTGGGTGGTGCGGGTCAGCGTGTTCGAGCGGGTGCCGTGGCTGATCCTGGGGCTCGGCATCCTGCTGTGGCCGGAGGCGCCGGCGTGGTTCTCCTACGCCTTCCTGGTGGCCATGCTGCTGGCGGCCCAGGGTGCGGTCGGGGTGGCCAGCCCCGCGTGGCGCGCCATGCTGGCCAACGTCGTCCACCCCGATCGCAAGGGATTGATGTTCGGGCTCGGCAGCTCCTTCGGCGGGCTGATGGGGGCCGCCGGCGCGCTGCTCGCCCGCTACATTCTGGACACCGTCGCGTTTCCCCGGTCGTTCGGACTGTGCTTCGTGCTGGCGTTCGCCGGCCAAGCGCTCTCCTGGACATTCCTGACCCTGAATCGCGAGCCGGAGCGCCCGCCCGACCGCCCGCGAGCCCGCCTGGGCTCCTACCTCCGGGAGTTGCCGGAGGTGCTGCGGCGGGATGCCAATTTCGCCCGTTTCCTGATCAGTCAGGTCCTGGTGATCCTGGGCACCCTGGGGGTGACCTTCTACATCGTCTACGGGCGCGAGGCGTTCGGCGTCAGCGATTCCTTCGCCGCCACCCTCACCATGGTGGCGCTGATCAGCCAGGCCCTGGGCATGCCGCTGCTGGGCTGGTGGGGCGACCGCTTCGGACACCGCTCCGCCGCCGAGGTATCGGCCCTGCTGAGCGCGGCCGCCGGCGTGGTGATGGCCGTCGCTCCCGGACCAGGGTGGATGTACGCGGCGTTCGCCCTGCTGACGGTCGCGGACTTCGGGCTCAGGGTGTCCCGGCCCAGCCTGGCCATGGACCTGGGTGCCGGCGGCCGGGTGCCCACCTACGTGGCGCTCGCCACCACCTTGCTCGCCGGTCCCGCCTTGGCTGCCCCTGTCCTTGGCGGCTTGCTGATCGACCTGGTTGGCTTCCGTCCGGTGTTCGTGGCCGGCGCGGCGCTCGTGCTGCTCGGCTGGCTGCTGATGCGCACCGGCGTGGCCGACCCACGGGTAACGCGCCGCCGGTGAGGGCGATGGTCGGCCGCTCACCGTTGCGCCGGCTGACCATCCTGACTACATTGTACTCCCGATGGAGATAGAGGAAATCGGCACGTTGGAAGCCAAGACCAACCTTTCGGCGTTGCTGAATCAGGTGCTCGAGGGCAAGAGCTTCTACCTGACGCGCCGCGGCAAGCGGATTGCGGAGCTCAGGCCCGTCGCGCCACCTGCACGTTCCCGGCGGGCCGGCTTCGCCAAGGGTACCTTCACCTATATCGCTCCCGACTTCGATGCGCCGGTGGACGACTTCGCCGACTACCAATAGTGACGCTGCTGCTCGATACGCATGCCTTGCTCTGGTTCGTCGAACATGCTCCTGAGCTTTCCGAGCGCGCAAGAGCCGCGATCGAGGATCCCGACAACATCCCCGCATATAGCATCGCGTCCGTTTGGGAGATGGCTATGAAGATCCGTCTCGGCAAGCTCAGGATGTCACGACCGCTCTATCCCGAGTTCGCCGGCATGCTGAAGGATCGCGGCTTTCAGCAACTGGATATTTCGTACCGCCATGCCAGCGAGATCGCGGGCATGCCATTGCATCATCGTGATCCCTTCGATCGTCTGCTCATCGCCCAGGCGATAGTCGAGAACCTCCCGATCGTCAGTGCCGATCAGACATTCGACCCCTATGCCGTCACCCGGATCTGGTAATGGTTCCACCGCCGGAGGCGCTTCCTACCCCGAGTCTGAGCCTGTAGCGGCTGGGGCGCCCGTCAGCGCCGTCACCAGCGCACGGTCCGGTCGGCCACGAAGCGCTCGACCGTGCGCCACCGCGTGCGGCCAGCCAGGTAGTGGTCGCGGCGAAACAGCGGCACGTTCGCGCCCGGCGGGTCGATCGCCACGCAGGTGCTGCCGCGCAGCAAGATCCGGTAGGTCCGTTTCTCCACGTCGATGAGCTCATCGCGCTGGGGTATGGGGAACCGCAGCGTCGCGGTCGCCCCGGCCGCTACCTAGCCGATCAGCGCATACCGCCCCTCCACCTCGAACCGCCGGGGCTGGTCGTCGACCGCACACGTGACCTCCTCGCCTTGCACCCATTCCGGCAGCCTGATCGACACGCTGACCGGCCGCTTGACGTCCACGTCCACCCGTCCCTCGTAGGGGACATGGCTGTGCACGTCCGCCCACTCGGAGACGCGGTTCATGAGCAGATGGACCCTCAGGTGGTCGGCTTCGCAGCGCAGGGCGTGCTCCCAGAGGTAGTGGATCGCGCGCGTGCCGTTGCCGGTGCAGCAGTGCATGACCCCCGGATCGCGATACTGGCAGTGATGGGGATAGTCGGGCAGCCAGTCGTTGGGCGCCAGCCAGCCGCCGAAGCCGCCGACGTTGCGCCGGATGGCGCCGTCGGTCTCGTGGTACGGCGGCAGGACCGTCCGCGCGGTCTCCGTGGTCGGGGTGCGCCGGCTGCGCCACTCCAGAAACGGCACGTGCCGGTCGTGGAGCTGGCTCTCGAAGAACAGGTTGCGCGTTCAGCGGTCCGCCATGTCCCAGTAGTCGCCCACCCCGGCCGCGCTGAGCTTGACCGCCAGCGCCAGCATCTCGGCCAGCTCGCACACCTCCAGAGTCTGCGGCCGCGCAACGCCCAGCCACTCCGGGAAGTAGCCGAGCAGGCACTCGCCCTGACCCATGCCGTAGACGAAGCCGCGATGCGCGAAGTCCACCGCCTCGGCGTCGCCCGCGGCCAGGCCGTAGTCGAGCACGGACAGCAGCACCTCGGTATGGCCGTGGAAGTGGATGTGCTCGACGTCCGGGTACTCCGGCAGGTAGCGGCCCTCGTCGTCGAAGTCGCCGGCATCCTCGCGGATCCAGCGGGCGATGCTGCCAGCGTGCTCCAGCGCCCGTTCGCAGCCCAGCGTGCGGGCGGCGTTGGCCAGCCCCTGCACCGCCCAGCCGTGGTAGGTGGCGATGCTGTGCACGGCGTCCGACGGCTTGTCGGGGGCGACGTAGCGCCCGCCGGTGCCGAACTCGTGGTTGGGGAAGCGGGCCTTCGACCCGTCGTGCACGAGCAGGCCACCCAGGCCGTCGACCAGCCGCTCGGCGGCCCGCTTGAAGCGATCGTCGCCGGTGAGCAGGTGGTAGATCGCGTAGGCGCCCAGGATGCGCCCCTCGAACCAGGGGCTGAAGTAGTGGTCGCCGGGCGGCTCCTTGCCGTAGGTCCTGAACACGCACCACGGCCGGCCCGCCTTGGGCAGGTAGACCAGCCAGTCGGGGCCCTGCGCCTGCAGCATCACCTCCATCCAGCGCTGCTCGACCTCGGCGCCGCGCCCGTCGCCGCTGATGGTGCGCATCAGCGGCAGCGCCTCCATGAACTTGCACTGCACGCAGTCGGACTCCGAGTGCCACATGACCGGCGGGTTGGTGTTGAACGCCGCCCGCCAATAGATCTCGTAGTCGGCGTCGGGGTCGGTGGGTCCGGTCAGGCCGTTGACCGCCCGCGCGGCCATGTCCTGCAGGTCGATCGTGTCGGGCACCGTCGCCCGGTAGCGGCGGCCGGCGTACTGGGGCGGCCGCACGTCGGGGACCTGCCGGTCGTACCAGCCGATCGCGGCGGATCTCTTGACGACGGTATTGGAGCGTGCCATTTCCGACGTTATGTGACGAGGAGACCGCCGAAAGCAACCCGTCCCTTGCCATCCGGCTCGTAAATGATGTGGATGTTTCGTTCGTGACGCCGGAGGAGGTCTGCCACAATCCGTGCGAGTTCCTTCGCTTCCTGTGCGCGTCGATCCTCGTCTGGAATCCGATATTTCAACACATGGACCAGGGTGGGTTTTGTATCATCTTGAAGCGTTTCCTGGTCGACTCTGACCCAGGTACCAGCCGTCCCGGACTGCGCTCACCCGATGCCGCGCACCGGTAGATCCGGCCGTTGCAGCGCGGGCCAGTGGTGGCCCCCCAGGAAGTCGGAGAACAGGTCCCGGCCTCGGCGGTTGCCGTAGCTTCGGGACACCGTGTTCCACCAGCGGCTGCCGGGATGGGGCGTGCTGACGTACGGGATGCGGTATCCCCGCACCGCGCTCTCCGCGCAGCGGCCGGCGAAACGCGAGGTGAAGATCAGCAGTTCCGGGCGATGGCATCGGACGAACCAGCGCAGCACCTGCTCGGCCACTTCGGCGTCCCGGCCGGCGACATTGCCTTCCATGCTGCCGCCGGCCACCGGCGCCGGCCGCAGGAAGTAGTTGCAGTAGGCGACGTGATTGAGAGGGAAGGCGTCGGGCGTTACCCCGCTTTCCCGCAGGATGCGGGCGGTCTCGTCCTGGATCGCCCGGTAGATCGTGTGCGCCCGGTACCACTCCCCGGTGACGTTGCCGACCGTGGACGCCCAGGCGATCTTCTTCTCGCTCAGGTCGTCTTGGCTGCTCCGGTACCAACGGTCGGGATCGTGGTGGATGGTGGACTCGTTCGCCAGGTAATGGCTCTCCCCGACCACCAGCAGCCGCTTGTAGCGAGGATCGCGATAGCGGCTGCCGATCCAGGGCTGCATGCAGGGAAAGTGCTGCAAGTGATCGGGCAGGGCGACGGCCGTCATGCCGTCGTAGTTCATTACTGCAGCAACTTACCACCCGCATACGTCAGATTCCGACGTACCGGGCCGGTGCATGCCACGTAGCGGACGAAACATGTCTTCCTCGCGGAACTGGGTGGAGGACACAGGAGTCGGCGGCGAAGTCGGCGCCGTGATCGACCGCGGTCATCGCCGTCCATTGCTGATCCTTCAGTAAGTCGGAGAACACGTCGCGCCATCTGCGGTTGCCGTAGCCCGGAGGTAGTCGAACGCCACCGCGCGCTCCGCTTCGACCGCGTGGCGCCGTTGGCGCAACGGCCTGATCTGGGATCGTCAAGCTGGCCGACGGGCGGGTAGTGCTGCAATCTGAACTTACTTCTCGTACCCGCAGCCGAGGGCTCCGAGCCTACGTCGCGTGTTTAGTCTCCATCTCGGCTGTTTGCCCCGGCCGCGGGGAGCTACCTCGCGGCCATCAGGGACTGTGATATTCACCAAGTAGCCCGGCTCATTTCCAGGCTCGTCCGGTGCTCTCATCCGGCAATCATGGGAATGAGGGATCTTTTCGTCAAGCGGTAATTGACCGGGAACATGGTGAGATGCAAGGGTGGGCGCTTCCACAGGAGTCCGGCGCTTCACGGGAGGGGTAGCCCCACCCTTCGGCCTACCGGAGGGCCCGTCGCGGGTCACAGAGAGCACCAGGAGCACCAATGAAGAAGAAATTGACGGAAATCGCCAGGGAGTTCGGTCTTGAGATCTTGGCCGAAGTGGATCCGAGTAGCTGGCAGGAGGACAGCGACGGACCTCAGGATGGCCTCTTCTCGCTGATCTACTTGACTGGAGGCAAGAAGGTGACCGTGTCTGATTGCGGACACCGGGAGATCATCATGAAGGAGGACAAGGTGTTCCCGCCTTGCGTGCGCGATGCACCGGCCCCATCCTCTGGAGCCTGGTCGTCCAGGGCTAACAGAGTATCCCCCCCTCCCGTAGCCGGGGAGGAGTAGGGGGGGTCCCTGGCGCCCTGCCGTGTCTTGTCAGCGGCGCCGAGGCTGTCTCTGACTCCGTGGTTGGTGACCAGGGGTCGCTGCGGACTGATGGAGGGTCCCGTCCATGGAGATCTTGACGCCGGCCCTCATGAGGCGCTGGCGCTCCTTACGGACCGCCTTATCGGCGATCCTTTCGTAGACGTGCTGTCGACGTTCGTGGAACAACTGCCTGAGCGCTTCCAAGAGCATGATTGGTACTCCTATCGCTTCGGTGACTGCGAGGCTTATGCCTACTGCTGCTACCGCGAGCGAAGCTGCATCTGGCAGAAACCTCTTGAAATCGACAAACCATGCCGCACCAACTACGTAGCACGTAAGGTATGAAATGGCGTAAAGTATTCTATACCAAGGACTTTTATAGAAACGAAGGCTTCGTATGCTGGTCTCGACGCCATCTCCGACTTCCTCCGGCGGATCCCCGTCGTTCATTGCGAGTCCCGATCGCTTGACATAAATAGAACCGTTGCAGATCAATTAGTCAATAGGGTAATGACCCCGGTCACGAACGCGGCATTTGCCACTCAACCCAGGCTGAGGACCCTGCCCTCCCTGGCCCGCTAGCAAGTACCATGCCAGCCGGCCCGAATCGCCCGATTCGCGATATTTCAGGTTGCGTCACTTCCGACGGGCGCACGAAACTGGAGCTTGCTCCGGGGGTGGTGGTGGCCGCGTGCGGTAGCGGCTGGGGATCCAGGGCTCCATGCAGGGGAACCGGCGCAGGTGATCCGGCAGGGCGTTGGTCACCACGCTGTGCTCCTCTCAGATTAGTGGCGGATCACGATACCGCGTGATGGTGGTCGGCGAGGGTGGCGCACATCTCGCGCAGGCGCCGGCGCAGGTGGGCGGGGCGCACGACGGTGACGACGGTCCCCCAGGTGACCAGGTGCCAGCACATCTCCTCGACGCCGCCGGCGGTGAAGCGCACCGTCGTCGAGCCGTCGTCGTCGCGCTCGACGGTCTGATCGGGGTGGAATACGAACTCGGCCACCTCCTCGGCCACGCTCGCGGCGAAGCGCAGCACTACCGCGATCGGCTCTTCCTGGAAGGTCCCGAACGACCGCCGGACGAAGCGCTCCAGATCGAAGGGCGGGTCGCGTGCGAACGATTCGCCCGTGAGCTCGGCCGCGCTCATGCGCGCGAGACGCCACAGGCACATTGCTTCCCCTCCCTCGGCCCGGCCGACCAGAAACGCGCGGTTGCCGTAGATCAGGCCGTAGGGCTGGACGCGCCGCCGGGTGCGCTCCCGCGTCCCTCGCGGCGCGTAGTCGAACGCCACCGCCCGCGCGACCGTGATCGCTTCGCGCAGCAGCGGGAGCAGGCCCTGATCCAGGCGAGGCCGCGGTCCGGCGCGCATCGCCAACCCTTCCGTTTCGGTCAGCGCCTGCACGTCGGGCTTGATCCCGCTCAGCGCCTCGGTCTCCAGCAACGCGCGTAGCTTGTCGTCGAGCCGGCGCAGCATGACCGCGCGCTCCTCCAGGCCGGCGCGGTCGAGCGCCGCGGCGGCGGCCGAGAGCTCCGCCAGCTCCTCCGCCGAAACCGAGACCAGACAACGCAGCGTGCGCGCCCGCAGCCGGCAGTGGCGTCTGGCCTCCCCCGTGTTCACTGTTTCCAACGGTCCGAATACGTCCTCCACGACGTCGCGGAGGCGTGCCGCGGTACGCCGGCTGACCTCGAACTCGCGCTGAATGTCGTCCAGGGTCAGGCCGCATCCGCTCCCCTGCAGCCGGATCGCCAGCCGCACGATGTCCGCGGCCCGGTCGTAAGGCACTCGTCGTCTCCTTCGTTCCGCTTCGCCGCCCCATCGTAGACGAGGCGATCCGCGCATCTAACCGCGCTTCGCCATACGGTCCTTGAATTCCTGCGCGATGGCTTCCGGTGACGGCGCCTCGCCCTCGGAGGCGGTGAACAGCTTGCCGAGCACGGCGATGTAGATCTCGCCCAACGCCGTGGTGGGGCCGGCGGGGGTCGTCGACGAGATCGCGCCACCGGCGATCGTTCCCAGCCCCGGAATGAACTTCAGGAGATTGGAACCGACGGGGCGACCCAGGAAGGTAGCCCCCGCGGTGCCAGCAATCGCCGCGACGAGCGTGCTGAGGAACGCCCTGGAGACCTCAATCCCGAAGGTAGCAGAAACACCGGCGAGCATGCCGATCTGAATCGGAACCAGTATCAAGGCATCGGAGAACGGTATGCGGCTTGCGCCCGCCCCCGTCGCCACCGCGGCCGCCACGCTGATAACGTTAATCCCGCTATAGTCGGAGGACCTTTCGGAATCGCCGCTTGGCTTCGGAGGCAGCCCATTGGTCGCACGCCCGTGCCGCTTGGGCTGTTGGCTCGTTCACGTCTTCGGGAACCAGGAGCCCCAGCTCTTCGACACTATCGCGTACCGCTTGTCGAAGCTGATGTTGATCCCAAACCCACTCGTCTGAATTGAGGTACAACACCGGCATCGACCTCACTTCCGGCAACTCGTTGCCAAGTGCAAGTGCCTTCATCAGCGCCTCGCGTGAGGCGTTACGCCGGTAGCGTTCGAGGCCGATCTCATAACTGAGCATTTCGTCGCGGTACGCCTTGACGCGTTCCAGGACAAACGGGTACCGCTCGGGTGTCGGCAGTGCGTCGGTACGTTCGGCGATACCCGTAGGCGCGCCGTCGGAACGCGCACGACGGAAAGCCTGTACGACCCGTCGAGCAAACCGCACGAGCCACCGGAGCATCTCAGCCACCGACCGACTCCGTATACTCGGCGTAGATTTCGCTTACCTGGCGCAACTTCTCGCCTGTTATGTCGAGTTGACTACTGATCTCAGCACGCTTGGCTCCGTCCGATTGATCAGAGTTCTCGAGGTCGTCAAGCGTCTTCGTTATCCGTTCGTTGATATCCCGAAAGCTGTCCACCATAGAGGTTAGCGCGCTTTCTCCGTGGGCTTTCATTTCCCTGCTGCTGTGCTCTGAAAAATTTTCGACCGCCTGCTCCAGTTTCTCTTCGAGCTCGGGAGTCAACGCTTCCACACCGGCGCTCCGCCCCTTACCGGTGTCCCACAGTCGCTGCCACCAATTGGTCGCTTTGTCGACGATCTCAATCAGCAGTACGGAGTCGAGAGCATCTTTCAGCGATGCTTCGGCGGCCCTACATATCGTTCGAGCAGATAACGGAAGAAGGTGATGACGGGTGACGCGAGATCCAAGGCTATACCTGTCCAGTTCGTCCGACAACGTAATCTCTGCGCCGTTCAGAAATCGCTCGATCTCTCGTGTCACTTCCATCAGGCTGTCGGCTATTGTCGCTCGTCGTCTATGGAGTTCTTTCTGAACTATCCAGCGGGCTTGTGGCGCAAGTTGGTCGATCTGTCCAACCTCTTTGAGCCGGCCAACTGTGCCACTAGAGACGGCTTCCGTTACCCGTTGTAGCGTCTCATCCAACTTGTTGAGCACCGCCTCGACAGCAATCTTGAACTTCGCTCGGGCATCTTTGAGCAATGTGTCGATTGCAAGATTGGCCGCATACGCGTCCCTTCGTTGTTTCGCTCGTTCTTCGGTAGACGCGTCGACAACGTCGAGATCGCTTCGCAAAGACTCGGCCTCTGTTTGTAGACGTCGTTTGGCGCGCTCGAAAACACTATCCAGACGCGCTTGATGAGAGTCGATGATGTTGGTCGCCTTGTTTGCAATGATCCTTCGCTCGATAACGTCGCGCAGTTTGTCGACACCGTGCTTCTCTGGATCAAGATAGCCCTTCGCAGACAATTTCGAAGCATGGAATCGCATATCGTCGGAAAGCGGGCGCCCGGCACTCTGTAGAGATGCAATGAGGCCCCCCAGTCCGCTGACAAGCACGATTCCCTCGTCGTCGCCAAAGAGACTCTCCATCCTGGGGTCGTCGCTGCTTCGGATGCTATTGATGTGACTCCGTATGGCCTCTGTGTTGGGTTGCAAATCGCACTTGTTCACAGCGATGATACGGCGGCGAGGATCGACGTGCGCGAGGTTCTCGTCAAGAAACTTCACGTCCGAGTTGGTCATTCCCGCCTGTCCAGCAAAGCTGACGTACACCACCGCATCAGCTCGGCCAATCCACTTACGCGTGATCTTGTCACGCTCGGGGTTGGGGTCGTCGGTTCCGGGGGTGTCCGCAACGGTCACCTGATGTAGCCAGGGTCGGTCGGCGTACAGCTGGATCGAGTTGACGTACGCGCTGTAGACGCCTCCCTTGCCGTGCACGGCGGCGTATCGCACGACCTCCTGCAGGCTGTCTGCCGACTCCACGTGAGCCGGTTCGGTCAGCACGTCTGGTTCGCGAACCCCGGCGGTGCGAGCAGCCTCGCGGGCGTCAGAGAGTTCCGTCTGGGCGTGAGGATCCTTTCTGCTGGCGCTTCGTACCCGCTCGAATTCGCCGCGAGTGTAGAACGTTGCCTCTATTCCGTCCGTGCTTGCCCCATCCATGAGCACGATCTTGGCGGTCATGGTGGTCGTGGCGGCCGGCAGTACTTCTTCTCCGAAAAGAAGCGCGTTGAGCAGAGTGGATTTCCCGCTGTTCATCTCTCCGCAAATCGCTACGACAAAACGCTCAGCACGCAGATTGGCCAGCTTTTCCCGTAGTACATCCGTGTCCGGCTGCAGCAACTCAGCCTGTCCGAGGATTCGGTCGTACCAGCTGCAGAGCAGCTCCTTGCGCTTCTGATAGCTATTCAGATCGTTCATGGTTTGGACCTCGCCAATAGCTCGATGCGTTCCTCCAATCTCATCAATTCCTTCGCCGTCTCCCGCTTCTGTGAAAGGGCCCGTGCGGCCTCGCTGATGACCGATTCCTGTAGCCGGTCCATCGCGGGTTGAATCACCGAATGACTCATGCGTGCATTCAGGTCATCTATTTCGTCGCTGATAATTCCCCGTACCCGCTGGACCAGTTCTTCCCGGGCTACTTCAGGATCGGAAGAATCCGCTTCGCCGTATTCACAACACCAGCGCTCGTTGTGGTACTCCCAGTCGCTCTCGTCGTCTCTCAACGCGTCATCCCAACTCTTCGTTATTTTGCGAACTCCACGCAGCAATGCATCCCTTAGCTTCCTTCTAAGACCGCTAACTGACCATTGAGACGAGCTCGTTTGAGGCAATTTCAGCGTGCCGATCAGAGCCTTCACGTCGTCCCAACGTTCGTGCTCCTTTGCGATTGTCTTCACCTTGTCCAGATCCATTTCGACCCGATAGAACACGCGGTCGTCGGACCAGAACTTCTCCTCTATGCGTTCATCCTTCTCGAGCACGCCCTCGACAGCATCGTCGAGAATTGTGCGAATGCAAAATATGAGGTTCGACTTGGCATCTTCTATTTCCTCAAGCGCTACACTCTTCCGGTCGCCGACGTGCGTTGCTCCTTGCTCTTCGAGTGCCCTTCGCGCGTCGTTCAGTCTGTCAGACAGGACGGCCACCATGTCCTTCCAGTCCTTGCCGAGCTGAGCGGCTTTCCTCCGAACACGTGTCTCAAGAATGACGTGTCGTTCCGAGGATACGGATCGCACCATGTCGGCGAGCTGCCCCCGTGGAGCCAAATCATGACCGGATACGGCGACCTCATAGACGTTGCCGCTGACGTCCAGGCGGTAGCCGGAATGCTCTGAGGTTGCGATTACGTCGGCTGAGATTCGTTCCGCAAATTGAGATCGGGACATGAATGCGTCACGAATGCGTCGGGCCGCGAGTCCCAAGGCTTCGAGCGGTGCAGTATCGTGCGTTTCTTGCAACTGCAAGGCTGAAACCAGGAAGACGGCACGAAACCGGTCGCCGTACCGATCTTCACACAGCTTCTTCACCTCGGTGCGCTCGCTTGGCGCCAACTCCTCGGCCTTGTTGAGCAAGAGGAACATTGGCGTGTGAGCGTCGTCCGCCGTACCTTGCCGCAGTCTGTCGAGCTGTTCGAGGAGGCTCTTCGTGGGGTTCCCTTTCGTAGCGTCCGCGAGGACGAACAGCACGTCGGAGCCGATGACGGCGTCCTCGGTCAACTTGGTGTCGTTTTCGTTGGGAGGTGGAGCATTGAATCCCGGCGTGTCGACGATCCTGATGTGGTCCAGCACCGGTGCGGCTAAGGAGACGTGAAAAACGGTTGCGGCGGCGCCTTGGGTCTTTTCATGCGACACCATGGCTCGATACGTCCGCTGGTCGAGATGCTTGCGTGTTCCGTTCGGCAACTCCTGTTCTATGTGCGTGCTGTCGCCGTGAACGAAATAGGTAACGGACGCAGTGGTCGGCTGCTGGCCGACCGGGCAGATCTCGTCGTCCAACAGCGCGTTGATGAACGTGGATTTTCCGGAGTTGAAGTCGCCGACGACCGCTACGGTCAACAGACCTATGCCGTCACGGTGCTCGCGTTGCTCCACAAGGTGATCGACAAGCGATTCCTCGAGTGCAGCCAACCGGGCCTTGAGGTCTTGATGATCGTTGAGATCGGCATCCGCAAGTTGGTCTCGGACGGATCGAAGGTTGAGCAGACACTCCAGCGTGCGGTTAGGGTCGCTATCAGGCGAATCGGAAATCACGTCGTCTCCGTCGACGCGCGGGCTGCTTGAGCAAGGGACGGAGTGGGCGCAGGGGACTCGTTCGTAGCTACGAGGTGCCGGAGGCGCTCGACGTCCGTATCGACTCGCGACACCTTGGTGGTGCGGTCGGCGAGGTCGGTCCGGCGGTCCGCATCGAGTTGATCGATCGTCGCCCGCGTTTCGTCGCGCTCACGTTCCTTCGGCTGAAACACCTCAGACTCGAAATAGGTTTCGATCATGTGGCCGGCGCGGGCCGAGAAATCGATCGCGACTTGCTCCAGGGGCTGCTCGATCCTCCGACCCTTCCACCACTCGCCAACCAGGTCGCTGACCATGTTGATGGGATTGAAATCATGTACCGCCTTGAGAACCCTGTTGAGAGGGCGGTCGCCTTGCCCCCTACCGCGGTCCGTCTCGGTGTCCGAGGCGGCTTGAACGACTGCAGCCGTTACCGCGGCTCTGGCAGCGCCCTGACGCAACGCCGCGCCGCCCGCGACCTCGGCCGCGCTGGCGGCGGCGCCTACTCCGGGAACGATCACTGCCGTGAGCGCCGCCGTGGCAGCGGTCGCCGCCCAGCCGGTTATCTTGTTCGTGTTCTTTACCGCTTGTTGGATCTCCAGGTCGATGCCCTCCACGTGCGGGGTCGCATTCTGTCCGAATTTCGCCAAGTGATCACGAACGGCATCCGACAGCGCGGTCGTGAATGCGCCGCTCACCTCTTCGACGGCACGATCGTCTGCCGCGGCGGCGAAGCGGGCGCGAAAGCGGCTACAGGTCGATTGGACCTCATGACGCAGTTCGGCTTGCGATCGTTCGAGCCGTTGGCGTTCCCGGCGCAGTTCGTCGTCCAGTCGGGCTCTCTTTTCGTCCTCCTGGGTCTTCCTCCGTGTGAAATCGTCATCCGATTCCAGCAAGCCGCTACGCACGTGATCGAGCAGCGTGATCGCGCGGGGAATCAGCCGGTCGGCTGCCCGCGCCTGCCGTTCGGCCGTAAGTGACTCCATACGGCTCTCGAATACCTCCTGGATGGCCATGCGCAGAGCGTTGACGTCTCTTTCGGCCGCGTCAGGGCCCGCGCTGACCACGACGATGCGGCCGGCAGCGTCGGCGTGGGAGCAACCGATGGTCCGTGACAGCGTGCCGGCGACCTTCTCGGCTACCTCCTGCCGCTCGGAGGGCAGAAGGTGGTCGGCGAAGGTAAGCGCGATGAGAAAGCGATGTTGCAGGTGGCGTACTCCAGGTGACTCGAGAAACGTGGTGACCGTGCTCGTCAGACCACCCTTGCGGATGTCGACGCAGATCACGGCGGCATCCACGTACGGCAACTCTCCGAACGTGACCGCGGTATGATGCTTGATGAGCGTCGAAAGTCCGGGCGTGTCGAGGAATACGAATCCCGCCGGGAACCCCGGACCCGATGGCAGACGAACGCGAGGGCGGCCAGCGGTGCGTCCACGTGCCAAGTCGTCGAAGTCGGGCCGGCTGATCGGCGTCGTCTCACCGTCGGGATCGACGCGGAAATACTCCGGTGCGTCGAGGTCGGGCGTCGAAACCACTTCGCCGGCGCGGGCGGTGCATGGCTCCAATTGCGTCGGCATGAGATCGTCGACTCCCGTCAGCTCGTTGATCAGCGTGCTCTTGCCGCTGCTGAAGTCACCCAGGAAGCCTACCTGCACCGAACGATCGCTCACGAGATGCTTGATGTCTTCGTCCAGCATTCGCAGGTCCCATCGCCCGGCTACCTCACGGAGTACGTCCAACACGGTCAATCCCGGACCTTCTTTCGTGGTCACGTCGCCTCACCTCCCATGAATCCGCCAAGATACCCTAGCTATACGTCAGATTCGGACGTCCCCGGCAAAGTGCTACCGGTGGGCACTCGTCGTATCGGCTCAAAGTGGAACACGGAGCCAGATCGCGTCAAGCGAGGAGCCAGCCACAGCCAAGCCAGCCCGTCATCCGGGCAGGTTCGCGTCCAGCCAGGTCTCGATCGCAGCCCTCGCTTTGCCTTCGAACAATCTCGCCAGGCCCGGTAACGACAGGGACAGCCTGAAGTCGCTGTCGGTAACCGAAAGCGTGCCGGTGACGGCTACGCCGCTAGTCCTGCCGCGGAACCGGAGGACGTCGCCGGACCAATGGCGCTCCGGATCTTCGAAGGTCGCGGCCAGCAGATCGGGCAGCTTGTCATCGATCCAGTCTTTCGCCTGCTGCTTCGTCATGTTGTGCTGCCGCGTGATTTCCATCGTTCCCATGCTCCTCGTGCCATACTGACCAAGTCAATCAAGTCCGTCACCGGGTCCCGGCGTGGGACACGGCACCGCCCAGTCATCTCCGGCGCCAGGAGGAACCATGGACGCTCCCAGTCCGTTCTACGTGCCGCTCGATCGCGACGTCACCAGTTCGCTCGACGGCACCTGGCAGTTCGCGCCGGACCCCGACGACTGCGGCGAAGCCGCAGGCTGGCATCGCGCCGGCGTGCAGGGGCGGCCCTGCCCGGTGCCGGCAGCCTGGCAGTTCGTGTTCGACGACCTGCGCGACTACCGCGGTCCGGTGTGGTACGAGCGGGAGCTCACCGTCTCTGCCGAGCACGCGGGCCGGCGGATCGCCGTGGTCTTCGCCGGTGTGGACTACCACGCCACCGTGTGGGTGAACGGCCGGCCCGCAGGCACCCACGAGGACGGCTATCTGCCGTTCGCGGTGGACGTCACCGATCTCATCTCCTTCGACCGGCCCGACCGGATCACGGTCCGAGCGGCGGTGCCGGAGGATCAACTGGAGATCCCGGGGGACGAGACCTCCGGCTCGCATCGGAGCGGCATCTGGCGGCCGGTCTGGATGGAAGTGACCGGCACCACCCACGTCCACGACCTGTTCGTCGCCCCCGATCTGGAGGCCGGGCGGGCCGATCTCCACATCGGCATCACCGCGCCCGCGCACCCGACGGCGCGGACCGTGCGGCTGCACCTGCGGGCGGACGGCCCGGACGGCAGGGCGCACACGGCGGAGCAGGAGCTGGTGCTTCCGGCCGGCGACGAACCGTTCTCGCTGGAGATCGCCACCGCCCTCGTCATCGACGATCCGAAGCCGTGGACGGTGGAGAACCCGCAGCTCTACCGGCTGCATGCGGTGCTCACTGAAGGAGAACGGACCCTGGACGCAGCCTCCCGGGAGTTCGGCATGCGCTCGATCGACATCGACGGCATCCATATCCGCCTCAACGGCAAGCCGATCTACCTGATGGGCGCGATGGACCCGCAGGACATCCCCGACAAGAACATCTACCTCCCGGAGTACCACGCCCCCACCGAGGAGGAGATCAGGAACGAGGTACTGCTGGCCAAGCGGATGGGCTTCAACTGCATCCGCAAGTGCCACCAGATCGACGATCACCGCTACCTGCGCTGGGCCGACCGGCTGGGGCTCCTGGTGTACGGACAGCCGCCTTGCTACCGGCGGATCACCGGCGCGTCGGTCCGGCGCTGGCGCCGCCTGGTCGAGGGGTGGGTGCGCAGGGACCGCAGCCATCCGTCCATGCTTATGTGGACGCTGTTCAACGCCGCGCAAGGCCTGCAGCCGATGCCGACGGCCTACGACAAGCGGGCCGAGCACGAGAGCGTGGCGACCACCCCGGAGGAGCGGGCCGAGATGGTCCGGGTCGCCCACGACCTGGTGAAGCGGCTTGATCCCACCAGGCCGGTGATGGACACTGCGGGCGGCGAGTTCTACCGGAGCGAGGTGCGCTCCCTGATGCGCTACGGCTTCTCCGGCCCGCAGTACTACCGGCGCTCGCGCGAGCACTACCCCGCCCTGCGCGCCGACCGGGTGAGCCGCATTCCGGGCGCGACCAGCGAGCGGCCCGACCCCGATCCCAAGCCGCTCCTCGTCGGCGAGCTGGGCGGCTACATCTACTTCCCGGACCTGGACAAGTTCCGGCGGCAGTGGGGCGGACGCACGCCGTGGCCGATCCTGCGCTCGGCCGGCCTGGGCTGGGGCGCCCTGGGCGAGCGAATGGCCGACGGCTACGAGGAGCGGTTCCGCGCGTGGGGGCTCGACGAGGTGTACGGCGGCTTCGCCGGACTCGCCGAGCGGCACGACTGGTCGGCGTTCGCGGACATCAAGGACGAGGTCGAGCAGATCAGGAAGGGACCGGACGTCACCGGCTACGTGTTCACGATGTTCTCCAACATCGGGCCCTACGTGCACGGGCTGCTGGACTACGACATGAGCCTGCGGTCGTTCCACGGCGAGCTTGCGCGGCTGAACAGCCCCGACCTGCTGATCGTGGACTGGGAGGAACTGAACTACTGGCCGGGCCAGACGGTGCGCGCGACGCTGCTGCTGTCGCACTACGGCGCCCGGCCGATCGCCGGCTGCACGGTACGGTGGCGGCTCGACGGCTTCGACGCGCACGGCGAGATGGCCGGCGTGTCCATGGAGGCGGTGGGGGTGCAGACCATCGGCAGCATCGCCTTTCCCGCGCCGACGGTGGCGCGGGGCACCAGAGCCAGGTTGATCGTGGAACTGTGCGACGGCGGCGACGTGCGGTCGGCCAACTACGGCGACCTCTACCTGTATCCGGAGAGCGGCAGGCGCGCGGCGCGCCGGCACACGATCAACGTGTACCGCGCGGACCGGCAGACGCTGCACGGCGCCGGCTACGAGACCCACGACGGCATCGATCCCGGCATCCCGGTCACCGTCGCCGGCGCCTTCGACACGCGGGTGGACGAGTACCTGAGCGCCGGCGGGACGGTGCTGCTGTTCGCCGGGGACGGCTCCCAGGTCGATCCCGCGCTGGGCATCGCGATTGGCACCGTCGGCTACGCGCTGGGCACGATGCCGGGCTGCAACTTCTGGGGGTACATCAACCCCGCCCACGGCCTGTTCGGCGCCATCCCGTACGAGAACCCGCTGGGCTGGACCTTCCTGAAGGTGCTGGCCGCGCCGCCCGGCCAGGAGACCCTCCCCGGTGGTTCAGGCTCGTCGCCCAGGCTCGCCAGCATGATCGGGGACCTGGAGGCATCGGCGGCCAGCGACATCCTGATCGGCTGCTACTCCGAGTGGCTGCGCTCACGCTCGCCGGGACGGCTGCAGGACGCGGCGGTGCCGCGGGAAGTGGCGGCCCTCGCCGCCCGGTTCCGGTTCAAGGCCGGCCGCATCGTGGTGGTCACGCTCGACTTGCTGGCATCGGCGGACACCGACCCGGTCGCCGCCCTCATCCTCCACGACCTGATCGGCTACTGCTTCTCCGACTTCTCGCCCGCTACCGCGCTGCCGCTGCCTGTCACCCCTTGAGGGCGCCGATCATCACGCCCTTGATGAAGTAGCGCTGCAGGAACGGGTAGATGGCGACGATCGGCGCGATCGTCACGACGATGGCGACGTACTTCATCTGCTCGGCCACCCCGGAGTTCCTGGTGAGCATGCCGGGCGCACGACCGAGGCCGAGCTCCGCCCCCTGCCCCTGGATCAGGAGCTTCACCAGGAAGATCTGGATCGGCTGCTTGTCCGCGTCGAAGATGAACACCAGCGCCCAGAAATAGGTGTTCCAGAAGCCGACCGCCGTCCACAGCGCGATCACGGCGATCACCGGCTTGGCCAGCGGCGCGACGATGCTCACCAGGATGCGGGTCCTGCTGGCACCGTCGATCAGCGCCGACTCGTGCAGGCTGTCCGGTATCGCCGACTGGAAGTAGGTGCGGGTGATGATGATGTGCCACGCCGCCACCGCGAACGGGAGGATCAGCGCCCAGCGCGTGTTCACCATCCCCAGGCTGCGCACCACGATGTAGAAGGGGATGATGCCGCCGTGGAAGAACATCGTGAACACGATGAATCCCATGAACAGGTGGCGGAACAGGAAGTCGCGGCGCGACAGCGGATAGGCGGCCAGACAGGTCATCGCCAGGTTGATCGCCGTGCCGATGGCGACGATGAAGACGGTGTTGAAATAGAACGTCCCGATCGCCGCCCGCTCGAAGATATCCGCGTACGACTGCAGATAGATACCATCCGGGAGGAACAGCACCTGATTGAAGAACACCGCCTCCGGCGTGGAGATCGACAGGAACAGCACGTACAGGAACGGCAGCCCCGTGACCAGCAGCGCCAGCACGGCGATGCTCCATACGGCGACGTCGAGTCCCGGCTCACGGTATCTGATAGCCATCGCTGCGCGGCCCTATCCGGTTCCCCTCACCACAGGCTGGTGTCGCCGATGCGCCGGGCGAGCTGGTTTGCCCCCACCAGCAGCGCGAAGTTGATCACCGAATTGAACAGTCCGACGGCAGCCGAGAAGCTGTATTCGAGCTCGATCAGGCCCTGCCGGTAGACGTAGGTCTGGATCACGTCCGCCACGTCGTAGGTGGCGGGGGTATACATCAGGATGATCTTCTCGAAACCGATGTTCATCATGTTGCCGACGGTGAAGATCAGGATGATCACGATCGTCGGCATGATTCCGGGGATGGTGATGAAGCGCATCTGCTGGACACGGGTGGCGCCGTCGATCACCGCCGCCTCGTAGAGCTCCGAATCGATGGAGCTGATGGTGGCGATGAAGATGATCGAGCCCCATCCGAACCCCTGCCAGATCCCGGAGCCGACGAACAGGGAGCGGAAAAACCGGGACTGCAGAAAGAAGTTGATCTTCTCCATCCCCAGCTCCACGAACATGGTGTTGACCCATCCGTGGCTGACGCTCAGGAAGTTGTACATCATGCCGACGACCACCACGGTCGACACGAAGTGCGGGAGGTAGCTCACCGTCTGCAGGGATCGCTTGAACCAGCGGACGCGCAGCTCGTTGATCACCAGCGCGAACAGGATCGGCGCCGGGAAGCCGAACACCAGCATCAGGACGTTGAGCAGCAGCGTGTTGCGTATCAGCCGCCAGAAGTAGAACGACTCGAAGAACTCCACGAACCACTTGACGCCCACCCACGGCGCCGAGCCGATGGTGTCGCCGATGCCGAAGTCCTTGAAGGCGATGATCGAGCCCCACATCGGCAGGTACGCGAAGACGATGTAGTAGGCGACCACCGGCGAGATGATCAGCAGATACTCGCCCTGGGAAGCGACCAGACGGCGAGCCCGCGCCGCCACGGTGGATACGGAGGCCGTTTCCGTCACCGGTGCCATCACAATCCTCCCGACAGAAAGAGGCCTCCCGACAGAAAGAGGGAGGAAGCGCGCTCCCGCTCCCTCCCTCCGTCGCCGATCGATCCGGGTCGATCCGGGATTACATTCCCTTCAGGAACTCGTCGTAGTAGCCCTGATAGACGGCCAGCGCCGCCTCGATCTCCTCGCCGGCGATGCGGTTCAGGGTATCGACGTACGCATCCCAACCGGAGAAGGACTCCTGGCCGGTGACGAACTTCGCGACCATCTCGTCGACGTAATCGTCGAACTCCTTCCGCGACGCCTGCGCGACCTCCGACTCGTCCCCGGTCAGCTTCCAGAAGACGAACGCGCCGGCCCAGGGGCTGACCAGCTCCTCGAAGTCGCGCACGTCCTGCCACAGCGGCTCGACCGCCGAGGCGCGGTTGTTCTCATACAGCACGTATTCGCGGGCGACGCGGCCGACCGCCGATCCCATCGGATAGAAGCGGCTGGGCAGCTCCGCCCACTTGCCGATGAACTTGACCTCGCCATTCTCGATGACGTGGTGCTCGCCCTCGATGCCGATCTCTCCCATCAGCGGGAACTCGGTGTCGCCGAGCGTGTAGTCCACCACACGCACCGCGGCGTCCGTGTTGGGGCCGCCCTTGGCCAGGAAGTTGGACCAGATCGTTGCCGAATCGCGCGGGTAGAACCGGTCGCTGCCGTCCCAGATGGCACTGGTGGGATCGAGGATCGGGATCACGTGCGCGTCCTCGGACTGCTCGTTGCGCAGCGTGCCGGTGAGGCTGGCCGCGACGTGCAGCCACAGGTGAAACGAAGCCATCTGCTGGTACTGCGAGTTGAACTTCGGCGAATCGAGCTGGAAGATGTCCTGGTCGATCAGGCCCTGTTCGAACATCCCGTTCAACCACTCCAGCATCGCCTTGAAGCGATCGCTGGTGGGCACGAAGTAGACTTGGTCATTCTCGACCGAGTAGTGGTCGTCTCCGGACGGCTGCCCCGAAAGGTAGCCGATGCCGAACGAGGGATACCACTTCACGACCCAATCGGAGCCGCCGTAGTAGCTGGACCAGCCGATCTCGTCCGCCTGTCCGTTGCCGTTGGCGTCGCCCGCGACCAAGGCGCTCAGGGCCGCCTGATAGTCATCGACGGTGGCCGGGACGTCGAGGCCGGCGTTGTTCAGCCAGTCCTGGCGGATCAGCAGGGCCCAGTAGTTGAACCGGTTGGGCAGGATCGAGGGAAGGCCCAGGATGCGTCCGTCGCGCTCCGAGACCGCTCCCTTGTAGGCTTGGTAGGCGGGCTGCGCCAGCTTGGCGGACAGCTTCGGCATGTTGCCGGCGTCAAGCATGTCGCTCCACGGGATGATCACGCCCTTGTCGGCCATCTCGCTGGGGGTCATGCCTTCCGGGTGGGCGGTGAACAGGTCCGGCATCTCGCTGCCGGATGCGATCAACAGCGCCAGTTGCTTGCCCAGCTCGGCGATCGGCACGACGCGCCAGTCGAACTCGACGTTCAGCTCCTGCTCGACCAGGTCGATGATCGGCTGCTCCCCGGTCAGCGGATAGGAGGCGTCGTCGTTCTCCCAGGTCATGACCGTCACCACGTCCGGCCCCATCTCCGCGCCCTCGCTCTGTGCGGCCGCGAATACCAGCGTGGCGCTCAGACACAGTCCGATGAGGACCATGGAGCGTCTCTTCAGGTGAGTCACCATTTTAGCTCCTTATGTATGGGTACATAGGTACCCGTAGTCTAGTGACGGTCGGCCACCGCCCGGATCGTGTCAAGCGCGGGCGGTATCGGCCCCCGGCCGCGGCCCGCCCCTCAGCTCCCGGATCAGGGCATGCGCGAAGGAGACGGCAGCCAGATTCTGAAAGAGATTCCGGTACGGCTCCACGCGGAAGTCGCCCGCTCCGTCGCCGAGGTACTCCGCCGAGAACCGGGCCACGGGTCGGTCCGGATGTGCGAGCTGATACGCGAAGATCTGCCGATAGAGTGCCACCCACGGCCCGAGCCGCGCCGCTTCCCACGGCCGGTCCATGCCGCCGTTCGGCAGATGGGCGGTCGCCGCGTCGGTGCGCGGATCGACGATCGGATACTGGATGCTGCCGCGGCCGCGCGGCAGGTCGTTCGGCACCGCCGCGCGCAGGTGGCCGTTGCCGATGAGTCCGGCTTGCACGATGCGGCGGCTGAGCAGGTTGTCCTGATCGAGCGGATCGAGGTTGAGCTCCCCTGCCGCGATCGCCGCCCACTGCGGGAAATGCGGGTTGCCGATCTGGTGGAGGTAGTGGGAGAAGTCGGCGGCGACCCGCAGCCCCGTGCGCCCGCCGGTCGTTTCCCTGAGCCGGTCGTGCATGGCCAGCAGGCGGCGCGGATCGTGGGAGAAGCGGTCGACGTGGGTCTCCGTGTACAGCTCGATTCCCCGGTCCTGCGCCATATCCTCGGCTCTGAGGTAGAAATCGCACAGGGCGTCGAGCGACGGGCTGGTGCTGTCGCCCAGGACCTGGATGTTCAGGCGATCCACGGTGCCGGCGCGCTTCGCGAGGGTCAGGTAGCCGGCCAGCGCCTCGACCGCATCCGGGTTGTCGTCATCCCCGCCCAGCACGCACAGGCGCGTGAACTGCTTCAGGGGCATCCCGTGCTCGAAGGCGATCTCCGCGAACTCCTCGGCCCGCGCTTCCGGGGGCACTATCTCCACGAACTGGATCGGAGCGTCCGCGTCGTGCTCCTCCATCAGCCGGGCCAGGTGGCCGAAGAACCGGCGGCAGACCGCGCGAAAGGGACGCGGCTCGGTGACCGATCTGAGCTCGGCGAGACCGTCCACCCCGGCCAGGGCGGTGCCGCCCATGTCGCTGCAGACGCCGATCTCCATGCGGCCGGAAGCGGTTGCCGTTGCGGCCGGGTTGCACGGCATCGCCAGATCGTTCTCCCGCGCCCCGGCGGCGTCAAGCACGGGTGCGGGAGACGTCTCAGCTCTGAGCCAAGCGCAGGAAGTCTCCCTCGTCCCGGCACGTCACCGCCGCGCGCACCAACGCCTCGATGGTGACTCCCTCAAGCTCCGCCAGCCGCCGCGGCAGGGAGGCCGAGACGGCAATGCCGCGAGCCGCAAAGACCTCGAACACCGCCGCGCGCGCCGCCTCGGCGCGGCCTCGTTCGAGCCCTTCGGCCCGGCCTTCCACATGGCCTTCCGCCCGGCCTTCCGCATGGCTCTCGTCGCGCTCTTCGCGCAGGAACGGATCGTCGTCCGGGCCCGTGCCTTCCGCCGTGCCCAGCGCACGTCCCACACGGCGCAACGCCGCCGCAGTCTCGGCGGACGGCTCGGGCTCGTTCAGCGCCCGGTGAATCTCCTCCGCCGTCCAGCCCGGAAAGGCGCGGCTCGCCGAAGCGGTGCGCAACCCTTCGCGTCGGCGCAGATAGATCGTCAATCCCGGGCGAAGTGACGCCGGTCGGCTCGGCTCGGGCTCGTCCGGAACCTCCACCCATAGCTCGGGAAAGCCCCAGGACTCGTACAGGCTCAGCTTGCCGCGCCGAACGTCCGTGGTGTTGTCCACCTCCAGCACCACGTCGGGCAGGGTATCCATGCCCACCTCGATGGCCTTGTCGTGGGGCACGGTCTGAGCCGGGCTGAGGAACAGGATCTGGTCGGCCTGCACGATGCGCTGCCGCTCGCCGCGCGCGTTGCGCACCAGCAGGTCGGTGTGCCCGACCGCTTCGATCGGCGCGCCCCGTGCGGCGGCGATTCGTTCGGCGAGCCTTGCGAGCCGGTGCGCCGGGCGTTCGTGGTAGTAGCCGACCGGCTCGCACACCATCGCCACCTCGGTGTCGCGGTCCCAGTACTCGATGCGGCCTTCGTAGTCGGCGATTTCAGTGCTCGGTATGCGAACCGCGCGACAGCCCGGAAACTCCAACGGCTCCGTCCTGCGGAGGCCCGCCGGCGGCGCCGGAGCCGTAGTGACCATCGGTTCCGCCATGCTTGAATCGTATCACGAGCGAGCGCGACGCAGTCGCGCGGGAGCGCGGGAGTCGCGCGCGGCAGTCAATCCACGGCGACGGGCGCGCCGGTCTCGATCGAGGTCCGAATCGCGTCCAGCGCGCGCATGTTGCCCAGGCTGAAGGCCGGGCTGATGCGGAACGCGGCGGTGCCGTCGATCGCGTCGCACAGGTGGTCGAGCTGCAGGTCGAACTGGTTGCGCGGCGCGAACCGGTACACCTCGGTGTCGAAGCTGTCGTCATGGACCCGGACGATGGCGGGCAGGTCCTCCCTTTCCACGAACTCCTGCTCGCGCACGCTGCGCTGATCGAACGGCAGGTCCAGTCCGATCCAGCCGTTCGTGCCGATCACCTGCATCGCCTGGCAGTATCCGTATTCATAACTGGAAGTGAGGTGCGCCACCGCGCCGTCCGGGAAGGACAGGACGATCGCGGCCGACAGCTCCGCGTCCTTGCCGGGCGCGAAGGAGGCGGTGGCGTAGGCCCGCACCGGCTCGGCGCCGGCCACCCAGCGCGCGAAGTGCACCAGGTATCCCGCCGTGTCGTAGATCGAGCCGCCGCCGCGCGCCGGGTCGTAGCGCCAATTGGTGGGATCGGCGAACCGCACCAGCGGCGAGGTGAAGACGCCGTGCACGGCGCGCACGCGGCCGATGCGGCCGGCGTCGATCAGCTCCTGCACGCGCAGATGCTGCGGGTCGTGGCGCCACTTGAACGCCTCTGCCAGCAGCACGCCGTGCTCACGCGCGGCGGCGATCATCCGCTCGCATTCGGCAGCGGTCATGCTGATCGGCTTCTCCACCAGGATCGCCCGCACGCCGCCGGATCGTGCGGCGCGGATGGCGACCTCGGCGTGATGGACGCCCCACGTGGAGACGATGACGATGTCAGGGGACTCGGCGGCCAGCATCGCCTCCAGGTCGGTGTAGCGCGCGCTCACGTCGTACTCGGCCCCGAACCGCGCGAGCGCCTCCGGGCTCACGTCGCAGATGGCCGCCAGCTCGACGCGTGGACTGCGCCGGCAGGCGCGCCCGTGGTCGCGCGCGTTCTCCCCGGCGCCGACGATCGCGGTGCGCAGCATCCTGAGAATCGTTCGCGCCCGTCGCGGCCGCGTCAAGGAGCTTGTCCGTGACCGAGCAAGCTCCTACCATCGGCACATGCGTGTCACCATTGATCACATCGCCGTGATGTGCGCGGACCTGGAGCGGTCGCTGCACTTCTATCGCGACCTGCTGGGCTTCGAGGTGGTATCCCCGGAGGAGCATGACGGCGGCCCCATCGACCAGATGGTCCGGATCGACGGCGTGTACATGCGCGAGTACCGGCTGCGGCCGCCCGGTGGGGTCAACGGCTACACGCGCGACGAGTCGGCTGCCGGCCAGATCACCCTGGACCTGATCCAGTGGGTGCGGCCGGAGAGCCCGGTGCAGCGCTACCCGATCCACCACGTGCCGAGCGCCCACATCTGCCTGGGCATCGAGAACCTGCCCGCGGAGTACGAGCGGCTCAAGGAGCAGGGGGTCGAGTTCGTGTCCCCCCCGGTCCGCTTCAGCGGCGAAGGCGAGTGGCACGTGCTGTTCTTCTACGACCCGGACGGCAATCTGCTGGAGTTCAACGAGATCGGCGCCGGCCGGCAGGACCCGCACGCCTACGACTGGGACCGGTCGGAGTCATAGCATCCGGCGCCCGGGACTCCCCCTACTCGGGATAGGTCCAGGGTACGAAGTGTTCGATCACGCGGTCTTGCCGACAAGGCCTACGAACGCCTCTAGTCTACCTACCTACCTTATAGGTGCTTCGCTCGGCACTCGTAGAGGTCGTCCCCTTCTATGATGGTGAGTTCCTCTTGTTCATCAGGCGGCGCGTTGACGTCCTTGGTGAAAAGGAGGCCGGGAAGGTGGAGAGCCAGGAGGCCGGCGCCGTCTCTGCCGGTGGAGGTCGCGTCAATTATGGTGTGTCCGTAAGTCCTGCGCATGCCGGCCGAGAAATGGTTGTAGGAGTCAGTGGTAGCGATCTCGATGATCCACGTGAAGTGAGGAAGGTGGAGAGACAGCAGAGCGTCCTTGAGGTCGTCGCCGGCGGTGCCGTCGGCGATGTGCCGGCGGTAGCCCGCAGCGGAGGTCAAGTAAGTGCGCAGGACGATGTGGCCGAGGTTGTGCGCGTGGCGCGCGCTCAACTCGACGGTGCCTGAGGACGTGGCGCGTTTGATCGTGTCTTCGACGAAGGGGTGTGGCGTAGTGTTTGGACCCTCGACGGGGAGCAACATGTAGGGGCCGCCCTGGTCGTCGTGCACGATGTACGCGGAAACGTAATCGATCGCAGTGTCGGTCGGTTGGGCCTGCGTGGCGAAACGCGGCCGATGACGCTCACGGCGTGACCGACCTCGGTCCCAATGTTGAGGCCGAGGATGACGGGAATGCCGGACTCGACGTACGGCAGGATGGCGCCGGCGATGTTGGGGCGGCGGAAACACAGGAGGGGCTGATAGCCGGCCTCGCTGATGGCCCGGAGCATACGTTCGGAGGCCAGGAAATCCGATCCCGCGGGAAGCGACGTCGCCTCGTCCGGGGCTGTCGGGGTGGCCAAGCGCGTGATGTCCGCGAATTCGGCGCGGCATGTGACGGTTGCCTCCATGTCCTGGCGGCCGCGGACCTTGGCCTGGAGGACGGTCCTGCCAATCGGGGCCGTTGGCAAGGGCCGAATAACGCAGAACCCGCAATAGCTCGTGCTTGCGATTTGCCGCAGCTCAAGAAGTTGCTCCGTTGACCGAGGATGACCGAGAAGGGACGAGACGTCTTCAGAGAAGAAGTGCGCGCGCTTGCAGTGTCGTGCATACGATCGGAACGTACCGGCATAAAAGTGCAGGTAGTCAGCGGTGTAGTCGCGGTCGATGTAGGGGTCTTCGAGAACGTAGGACTCCGCGCACAGTATGCGGAGATGGCGAATGGTGTTGCAGACTACCTCGGGGTGTCCATCACCGAGGGCGAGAGCGCGGTTGTCCCAAGCGTCGTCGGTGTCGAGTGACTGGACGGTGTAGGTGATGAGCATGTGCGACGTGGAGAATCCGAGGGGGTGCGAGGTGGGGGCGGTTGTTGGCGAAGTTCATCGCCAGGAAAACTTCTGACCCTCCCGCGCGGCCTTGATGGTCTCCTCTTGAATCCGGTCGAGTTCCTCGAGCGCCTTATTGCTGATGGTAAGCGTTACGCCGACGTCGCTCGCGGGGATGGTCGTTCTCTTGGAAACGTGGGCGGTGCCTTGGGACGAGGCAGTGTCGCGTGCGGTTTCCTTGTCGGCCATGTATGATCCTCCGGGTTCGCTCCATGATGTTGCGGGCGAACCCTACCACACTGGGTGACGTCGTCGAAGCCGGTATCCGGCCAGTCAAGGCGTCGGAGGTGTCCCAGCCACTCCGGAAGACGTTCAGCGTCTGCCGGCGATCTAGTAGCCAGCGTCGTCACCCGCCGCTCAGCTCCCTGATCAGGAAATGGGCAAAGGAGACGGCCGCCAGATTCTGATAGAGGTTCCGGTACGGCTCGACGGCCACTGCGGGAAGTGCGGGTTGCCGATCTGATGGAGGTAGTGGGAAAAGTCGGCCGCGACCCGCAGTCCGGTACACCCGCCGGTCGTTTCCCTGAGCCGGTCGCGCACGGCCAGCAGGCGGCGCGGATCGTGGGAGAAGCGGTCGACGTGGGTCTCCGTGTAGAGACCGATTCCCTGGGCCTGGGCCATCTCCTCGGCCCTGAGGTAGAAGCCGCACAGCGCATCGAGCGAAGGGGTGGTGCTGTCGCCGAGCACCTGGATGTTCAGGCGATCGACCGTGCCGGCGCGCTTCGCCAGGGTCAGGTAGCCGCTCAGCGCCTCGAATGCATCCGGGTTCTCGTCGTCCCCGCCCAGCACGCACAGGCGGGTAAACTGCTTCAGGAGCATCCCGTGCTCGGCCGCGATCTCGGCGAACTCCTCGGCCCGCGCCTCGGGCGGCACGATCTCTACGAATTGGATCGGCGCGTCCGCGTCGTGCTCCTCCATCAGCCGGGCCAGGTGGCCGAAGAAACCGGTGTGCGACTTCGCGAAAGCGGCGCGGCTCGATGACCGATCTGAACTCGGCAAGCCCGTCCACCCCGGCCAGGGCGGGCCGCCCATGTCGCTGCAGACGCCGATCTCGATGCGGTCGCGAGCGGTTGCCGCTGCGGCCGCGGTGCCGGCCGTCACTTACCGTTCCACGGGTGCCGGGCACCGGACCTGGCCCGGATAACGCTCGTAAACGGCCACGTTCGGGAGACGCTTCACTCCTGCGCCAGACGCAGGAAGTCTCCCTCGTCCCGGCACGTCACCGCCGCGCGCACCAACGCCTCGACGGTGACTCCCTCAAGCTCCGCAAGCCGCTGCGGCAGGGAGGCTGAGACGGCAATGCCGCGAGCCGCAAAGACCTCCAACACGGCCGCGCGCGCCGCCTCGACGCGGCCCTTGGCCAGCCCGTGCGCATGGCTCTCCCCGCGCTCCTCGCGCAGGAACGGATCGTCGTCCGGCCCGGTGCCGTTCGTCGCGCCCAGCGCACGCCCCACCCGGCGGAGCACCGCGGTCGTCGCGGCGGACAGCTCGGGCTCGTTCAGCGCACGGTGGATCTCCTCCGCGGTCCAGTCCGGAAAGGCGCGGCTCGCCGCCGCCGGTCGCAAGCCGCCGTCCCGCAGGTAGATCGTCAGCCCCGGACGCAACGACGCCGGCCGGCTCGGCGCCGGCTCGTCCGGCACCTCGACCCATACCTCGGGAAAGCCCCACGACTCGTACAGCTTGAGCTTGTTGCGCCGGACGTCCGTGGTGTTGTCCACCTCCAGCACCACGTCCGGCAACGCGTCCGTGCCCACCTCGACCGCGTTGCCCGCGGGTTTGGTCTGCGCGGGGCGCAGGAACAGGATCTGGTCGGCCTGCATGATGCGCTGCCGCTCGCCGCGGGCGTTGCGCACCAGCAGGTCGGTGTGGCCGACCGCCTCGATCGGCGCGCCGCGCGCCGCCGCTATCAGTCGGGCCAGACTGGCGAGGCGCGAAGCCGGCCGTTCGTGGTAGTAGCTGACGGGTTCGCAGATCATGGCGATCTCGGTGTCGGCGTCCCAGTATTCAAGGCGGATGTCGCCAACGTCGATCTCATCGCGGGGGATGCGTACCGGGCGGCACCCCGGAAACTCCAGCGCTTCATCAGTGCGGCGCTCCGCCGGCAGGGACGGAGCCGTCGCAACGGTCGATTCAGCCATTTCCCGTATTGTAGCGCACGGGAGGAATTTGGGCCGCGGTTGAATCCGCCCAAGCCCGCCCAAGCAGTCCTCAGTAGGGCAGCCGGCCTCCGGAGACATTCAGCGTCTGCCCGGCGATGTAGCCGGCGTCGTCACCGGCCAGATAGACCACCACGTTGGCCATGTCCTCGGGCCGCTGGATCCGCCCGATCGGCACCGATGCCACCGCCTCCGCCTTGAACGAGCCCGGCTCAGCGCCGCTGCGGCCGGTGACGCCGCGATCGATCACGTCCCACATCTCGGTGTCGACGATGCCTCCGCAGATGCAGTTCACCAGGATCCCGTCGGCGGCAAGCTCCACGCCCAACTGGCGCGTCAAGCCCACCACCGCATGCTTGCTCATCGCATACACCCCGAGCGGCGCCTCCTTGCCCGGCGCCATCTTGCCGGCGCCGCTGGCGTTGATGATGATGCGCCCGCCTTCCCCCTGGCGGAGCATCTGCCGGGCGGCGGCCGTGGCGGCCAGGAACGCACCCTTGGCGTTGACCGTCATCTGCCGGTCGAAGCTCGCCTCGCTCGCCTCCACCAGCGGCGCCACCTCGCAGATGCCGGCGTTGCAGACCATGCAGTCCAGGCGGCCGAACAGCTCCACCGCGCGGGCGATCGCCTGCTCCACCTGCTCCCCGGACGTCACGTCCATCGGCTGATACGCCGCGCGCGTCCCGCGCCGCGCGGCCAGAGCGATCACCTCGGCGCTGTCGCCCTCCGCGATGTCGGTCAACAGCACCCGCGCGCCCTCGGCCACGAAGCGCCGCGCGATCGCCAGCCCGATGCCGCGGCCCGCGCCCGTCACCACGACGGCCTTGTCGATCAGTTCGGGGTACGTCGCCATATTGGCGATACCATCGACGGAAAGGGGTGCGCTGGCAAGGCAGACAGCCGCCGACTATGCTCCTGCGACCGGCACCGCCGGTAAACCACCATTATGAAAACCAATCACGTCAGACAGAAACTCGAGGCCGGCCAGGCGACGGTGGGCTGCTTCCTGGGCATGGGAAGCCCCAACGTCGCCGAGCAGATGGCCCACTCCGGCTTCGACTTCATCGTCATCGAGATGGAGCACAACGGCCTGGACATGGCCGAGGTCCAGCACATGCTCATGGCGATCAACGGCACCGACGCGATCCCGATCGTCCGCATCCCCAGCTCCGACCAGGTGTTCATCCAGCGCTCGCTGGACATCGGCGCCCTGGGAATCATCGTGCCGTTGCTGCGCAGCGCCGAACAGGCGCGGGAGGTCGTGCGGGCAACCCGCTATCCGCCCGACGGGATCCGCGGCTTCGGCCCGCTGCGGGCGTCGCAGTACACCCTGGACTACCCGGACTACCTCGGGCGGGCGAACGACAACATCCTGGTCTCGTTCCTGCTGGAGACGCGCGAAGCGATGGAGAACCTGGAGGAGATCACCGCGGTCCCGGGGGTCGACGCGCTGTACCTGGGCCTGTGGGACCTGTACCTGAATCACGGCGTGAGCCCCTTCGAGATGCCGCATCCGGCAATGGACAAGGTGGTGGAGCGCGCGATTCACGTGTGCGCGGATAGCGGGGTCGCCCTGGGGATCGGCTCCGCCACCCCGGAAGACCTGACGCACTGGCGCGACCGGGGACTCACGTACCTGGGATACGGGCCGGATTTCGTCCTGCTCGCCAACGCGGCGCGCGCCGGGATAGAGGCGTTTCGCGCGAAGCGGAGCACCTGATGCCCGATGCCGGCTCGTCGATGATCGACGCCACCGCGGCAGCCGGCGATCCGACCCGCCTCAAGGCCCTGCTGGCCGAGCACGGCTATCTGCTGTTGCGCGGCGCGCTGAACCGCGATCTGGTGCAGCGCGTGCGCGACGACCTCATCGCCGTCCTGCACGAATGCAACATCCTGGAGAGCCCCACCGCGCCGCCGATCTGGAGCGGCGGCCCGCCGCCCACCGAAGAAGAGTACCTGGCCTACTACGAGCGGGCCGTGCGGCTCGACTCGTTCAACCGGCTGGCGGAGTCGCCCGAGGTGCGCGCGGTGATGGAGGCGATCTACGACGGTCCGGTGCAGGTCTGGGAACAGCGGCTGCTGCGCATCATCCCGCCCGACCCCGACGGAGCGGCGCCGCTCGGCGTCGGCGCCCACCAGGACGGCAGCCCGCAGCTCGGGTACCTGACCCAGGACTTCTGCACCGCGTGGGTCCCGCTCACGGACATCGACGATCGCCTCGGCGGGCTTGCCGTGGTGCCGGGCTCCCATCGGGGCGGCGTGCGCGCGCAGACCGGGTCGGCGTCGAGCTCCCTGCGGACCGCGAAGACGCAGACCTTCGAGGCGCCGTCAGCGGGTGAGCAGTGGGTCACCACCACCTACCGGCCCGGCGACCTGGTCGTCTTCGCCAGCATGACCCTGCACAAGGGCCAGCCCAACACCTCGGACCGCCTGCGGCTGTCCTGCGATTTCCGCTACCAGCCGGAGGGCGCCTTCGCCAACTGGCTCGCGCACACGAGCGGCCCCGAGGTGCGGCGCGTGGCCCAGCGGATCGATGCGGTCATCACGAGCCGCGCACTATTCGTGACCACCCACGCCGACGCGGACCTGCGCGACGCGGTGCGGCGGCGCATGCTGGAAGAGCGCAGCACGACCCTGGAGCGGGCCCGTGAGCTTGCCGCCGAGCTGGCAGGAGGCTGACACGCCGATGAGTGACATGGCCGAGGATTTCTCGCCACGCCCGGCGCCTGCCGCCCGGCAGATGCGCCTGTTCTACGACCCCGCATCCTATTCTGCCTTTCCCCACGTCATCCGCATGGAGAGGGATGAGTTGCTCGTGGCATTCCGCCAGGCGCCCAAGGTGGAAGGCATCAGGCACACCCACCCGCGCTCGATCATCACGCTGATCCGCTCGTACGACCTGGGTGAGACCTGGCAGGTCGACGCCGCCTCGCAGATGGGCGCGGGCGGCGGGCAGGAGCTGGGCCTGATCTATCTCGGCGACGGCAAGGTGGGCGGCGCGCTGGCCGCGCACGAGGTCGTGCATTGGCACGAGACCGAGCGGATCGCCTTCCGTGATCCCCCCCGCAAGGAGTATCCGTATATCGGCGGCAGTCCCGACACCAGCATTCCCCCGTTCGCATACAGCAACGTGGGTGCGCTGTGGTGCTGGAGCGACAACTACGGGCTGACCTGGCGCCTGGAGCACGCCATCCTGGTCGGCGACAAGGCGCAGGCCTGCGCGCCGCCGGTGCGCACCGCGGACGGCACGCTGCTGATCCCTGCCTACGCATCGCTCGGCGGCGCGAACCTCTGCTCGTCGGTGCTATACCGCTCGCACGACGGCGGCGCCACCTGGTCCGAGGGGACGGTCATGGCGCGCGGCAGCGCCGGCACCCGCGACTACAACGAGCCCGCGGTGATCGAGCTCGAACCCGGCCACCTGCTCTGCCTGCACCGCACGACCATGGGCGAAGGCGGAGCCCACACCCTGTTCTGGCAGAACGAGTCGCACGACGCCGGCCACACCTGGAGCCGGCCCGTGGTGACCACCGTCCGGTCCGGCGCCTGTCCGCGCCTTGCCAAGCTGCGCGACGGCCGGCTGCTGCTGACCTACGGCCGCCGCCTGCCTCCGTACGGGATCTACGCGTCGATCAGCGAGGACGGCGGCCGGAGCTGGGGCCGGACCAGTTGGCTGGTGCGCAAGACGCCGGAGGCCGCCCGCAGCGACCACGGCTACACCTCGTCGATCCAGCTCGACGACACGCGCATCCTCACCACCAGCTACGCCCAGTGGCGCGGCATCACGGGCATCACCGGGACGTTCTGGGAGCTGCCCGACTGACCGTGAACGCCCGCGGCGGCCCGGTAGAGGATCGCCCTCGTCGACCGGCTCCGCTGCGCCGGCGACAATGATGTTATGAGTTCCATCCTACCCATCGACATCCATGGCCTCATCCGTGACCGATCGATCGAATCGGTCCGCGTCGAGTTCAAGGCCGGATGGAACCCAGACATCACCGGCTTCCAGGTTCTGAAAACGCTGTGTGCGTTCGCCAACGACTATCAGAATCTGAATGGCGGCTACATCGTTATCGGCGTCGCCGAGTTCGAAGGACGGGCCTCGCTACCGCCGGCCGGCTTGCGCGCCACCGAGATCGAATCGGCACAGCGATGGATACGCGGGCGCTGCAACGCATTGCGGCCTGGCTATGAGCCGATCTTGTCCCCTGAAGTGCTGGAAGGCCGCGACGTTCTGGTCGTCTGGGCGCCCGCCAGCGAAGCGCGGCCCCATCGCGCGCCGGATGGACCCGACAGCAAGAGTTGGAAATTCTGGATTCGCGTTGGATCGGAAACCGTCGACGCGGAGGCCACCGGGAAACTGGATGCGCTGCTCGAACAGACGGCACGAGTACCGTGGGACGACCGCACGGCGCTTCGGGCGCGGATCGAAGATCTGCGGGAAGGCAAGGTTCGCGAACACCTGCACGACGTGCGCAGTGGCCTGCGCGACGAGCCCGACATAACGACCATCTACCGGCGAATGCGCATTACGACTCCCGTCAACGAGCACGAGGCGCCGCGCAACGTCGGCTTGCTCTTTTTCTCCGACGATCCCGAACAGTGGTTTCCCGGCGCGCGTATCGAAGTCGTGCAGTTCGCGGCGAACCGCGCGGGGCATGTGCAGAGCCAACACGTCTTCCGCGGTACGCTAGCCGCACAGGTACGCGATTGCCTGCGATATCTCGAAGGATTCTCGCAGATGCACCTGCAGAAAGAACGGGAGTACAGCCGGGTACGCGGCTGGGTCAGCTATCCGATGCCGGCACTTCGCGAGGCGTTGGTCAACGCCATCTATCACCGCGGCTATCGCCCCGACGTGACTGAGCCGACCAAGATATGCATGTATCCTGACCGCATGGAGGTCATCAGTTACCCCGGACCGGTGGCCGGCGTCGAGCCGCATCACCTGGCTCCGGATGCAGCGGCTCCGCCCCCGCCGGCCCGCAATCGTCGCGTCGGGGAATTCCTGAAGCAGCTCGGTCTGGCGGAAGCGTGGTGGACCGGCCTGCCACGTATCTACCGCGCGATGGCAGACAACGGGTCTCCGGTGCCACGCTTCGACTTCGACTCGGGCCGTACATGGTTCCGGGCGACGCTACCGGCCCACCCGGAGTATGCGGCCGTGTCCGCGCTCCAGGACGCGGCTTATCTTCGCACCGTGGGCGAAACCGACGACGCGTACCGGCGCGTTCGTGATTCCTGGATAGCGAACGAGACCTCAGCGGTGCTCGCGGCGGCGATGATCCGACTCTACTCGGAGCGTCACGAACTGGAAGAAGCCAAGGTCGTGTTCACCCGATTTCTCGAAACCGGCCCGAAAGCGACCGTGCCTAATGTCACGAATACGTGGATAGAAGCGCTGCTCGATCATGGGAGAGCCGATGAAGCGCGACAGCTCCTTGATCAGCTCGCCGGAAGCGCGTCCGCACAGGACGCCGTCGACGCCGCGATTCTGGCACGACGCCTCGGCAGACCCCGCATCGCACACCGGTACTTTCAGCAGGCCGGCGAAGCGGTTCAGACGGATTCCCGCGCGCTGCACGAATTCGCACAGACCAAGCTGCAACTTGCCCAGGAAGCGTACCGACAGAAAGAACCTGCCTGGGACTCGGTAAACCGGCGCCTCCTCGTGGAAGCACGGGGCCTGCTGGAACGCGTAATCCAGATGGACGCCTCTCCCGTCCGGCACGCCTGGACGTGGCACGACCTCGGAAGAACGCTGACGTGGCTGGGTGCGCCTGGCAACGACGTGGAATCGGCGTTCCGGAAAGCGATCACGCTGTTGCCGGACGAACCTCGGTTTCCCGAAGAACTACAGCAATTCCGCGACAGGCAGCATCAGCGAACGCAGCCCGGATAACTCCGCCGGCGAAGGCATCACCCGCTAGTCGCGTAGACCAGTCAGTTTTGCCATCAGGTCCGGTGGATTCCACCAGCGCCTGAGTCCGAGATCCGCGGCGATCACCGACGCGGCGTTGTAGCCGCACAGTCCGGTCACGTTGCCCCCCGGATGCGTGGAGCCTCCACACAGGTACAGACCCTCCAGGGCCGTCCGATAGCAACCGGCTCCCGGGAACGGACGGTTGTAGCCGACCTGGTCGTTGGCGAACGAGCCGACCAGCAGGTCGCCCTGCGACATGTTCGGCAGCCGGTCGACCGTATCCAGGGGACTGAGCGCAAACCGGTCCAGGATCACGTCCTCACGGAGGTTCGGCGCGAAACGCCGCCAGAACTGCAGCAACCGTTCGCCGTGCGCGTCACGGTGCGCTTCCCAGTTGGCCGCGTCCCCGCCCAGATGGTAGGGGACCTTCTCCCACAGAAACGCCGCGTGGGTGCCGGGCCCGGCCTGACTGCGATCGAACCGCGTGTGGCACGATCCCCAGGCCACGGTCGGCGGAATCCGCCCCCGCTCGTGCGCGTCGACGATGTCCTGAAACTGCTCGAACCGCTCAAGGCCGAGAATCACCATGAACGCGTTCCGCAGCTCCGGGTCGGCGTCCGCGGCGGCGTAGGAGGGCGGTTCCGACAGGGCAAGGTGAAGGCCGAACAGCGGCGCGATCACGTTGTAGCGGAAGCCCCGGGCGCTTCTTCGGAGAACGGGACCGGCATCCGATTCCGCTAGCAGTTGCAGGAATGTCTGCTGCGGATTGAGGCCCGAGGCCACGAAGCGCGTCGCCTGCAGACGCTCTCCCTCATCCAGCTCCACCTCACTGACCCGGCCGTGGCTGACGACCAACCGGCGGATACGCGCGCCGCACCGAACCTCGCCTCCGTGAGCTTCGATGTCTGCCACCAGGCCCCGAGCGAGCTGAACCGATCCGCCGGCGCACATCTGCGCTTTACCCTCGGACGCCAGCAGTGCCGGAATCGAGTGCCCGAAGCCCTGCATGCGCAGATCGACTTCCCGCAATCCGTTGAAGAACAGTAGGCCCGCCCGGATCACATCATGCGAGAAATTGCGTGTGACGAACTCCAGGGGAGAAAGGGCCGACACTTCCAGCAGCCGGCGGCCCATGCGCGACTGGCTCAGAATGCGCCGCCGCAGCGACGGCTCCAGAGGTGGTGAGCGCGACTCCGGAATCAGGATGTGGTCGACGATAGGACGGAACTCGCCGACCCAGCGCGCGAGCGCGTCCGCATCCGCGGGCGACCACTCGTGGAATGACGCCCGGGTTCTTTCGAAATCCGTCCACCACTGCAAGCTGCGCCCCTTGCCGGTCAGCAACGCGACGTTCAGCTCCGGCTCGATATAACGGACGTCATGGGCGGCCAGCTCCAGGTCCTCATACCACGGCATCCGGTTCAGGGCGCGGTGATAGAACGAGTGCGGATTGTGCATCACCCCCGCGACGCGCGGGTTCTCGATCGTCGCCAGCCCGCCGCCGGGCACGTTCCATCGTTCGAGAGACAACGTCCTCAGCCCACAGCGCGAGAGGTAGGCCTGCAGCACCAGGGCGTTGTGACCCGTCCCCAGAATGATCCCGTCGTACGCTGCGTCCATGCTGGATTAGCCGATTTCGGGGGCAGCGATCGCCCACTGCGCCGCCGGTCTGCCTGGCCGCGTGTTTTCGCCCAGATACATCCGCGCCAGGGTACGCTGGCGTTGCATTCCGTGACGGCGAGCGACACGAATCGCCGCCTGATTCGCATCGGGAATGTCCCAGTACAGGGGCTGACCCGGAATGCCGCCCAGCAAGTCGTCGGCCAGCGCGATGCCGCTCGACTCGTCTTCAGCGACCATGGGTCCGAGGTAGTGCGCGCGTTGGCCGGGCCGCAGCATGCCGTACCCCACGATCCGCCCGGCCCCGTCCCTGCGGACACGCGTCTGCGATTGCGCAGCCAGCATCGACAGCATCCGGTTGCGGGCAACGCCGAACGCCGATGCGTCGAGATCCGCGACACAAGCGACGTCGCTGGAGTCCAGCGGCCGTGTGCCTGGAGCGGATGCCGCGTCGATCCGAGCCGGGTGGGCGGCGAGCTCCGTTGTCTGCCACCGCGAGAGGCTCCATTCCGAAACGAATCCGAGCGGACCGTACACGTGCGTGCCCAACGGCGTGGCGTCCAGCTTGATGCAGCCCACCCCGGACTGCCGCAGATGCTCGATACACCGCACGAGCAGCGCCGTGCCGATCCCCCGCCGCCGCACATCGGGATCGACGAGAACCATGCCGATCCACGCCAGATCCTTCGAGTAGGTCGTGGTGGTCGCGGTACCGGCCAGATGACCGTTCCACTCGGCGACGAAACAGCCATGCGGGTCGTGCCGCAGCAGCCGCTGCCAATCCTGAAGAGACTGGTTCCAGCCGGCGACGGCGCGGATGCGGTCCGCAAACGGCACGTCCGTGTCGGTCATCGGTCGCAGCGTGATGGAACCGCTGATGGGCAACCGCTAGAGCTCCGGTCCGACCGCGGCGATGCGCATCGGCGCGTAGTGAGTGTCGAGGATGCTGCGGTCGCCGGTCGCGCGGGCGCGCCGCCAGATCTGCGCCATCATGTCCCGGCGGCGCTGCGCGTGACGGGGATCGGCGCCCAGGTTGACCAGCTCGTCGGGATCGGTCGCGAGGTCGTAGAGCTCGTCGTAGTCGAAGCCGTTGAAGACGTACTTCCACGGTCCCTGCCAGAGAATGCGTTGGGTCATCAGGAAGCGGTTGCCGGAGGTTTCCGCGTAGGCGCAGTCGTGGCGCACGGCCGCGCCCACCGGGTCGCGCAGCAGATCGGCGAAGGACCGGGAGTCCGGAACCTCGATGGGGGCCGCGCCGCTGAGCTCGAGCAGCGTCGGTGCCACATCCACCAGCGAGACGATCGCATCGACGTCGGGCTCGGCGCGGGCGCTCAGAGCCGACCCCGGAGCGACGCCCGGCCCGGCCATGACCAACGGAATCCGGTAGGCCTCTTCGAAGGCGCCGAAGTTGTGCGCATCGAAACCGTGGGCGCCGACGTAACGGCCGTGATCGCTCATGAACACCACGATCGTTTCGTCCAGGACCTCCAGCCGCTCGAGCTGATCCAGGAGCGCCCCCACCTGCACGTCGAGCTCGCCGATGAGGGCGTAGTACACGGCGCGCGCCTGGCGCCACTCGCGCTCGCTGATGGCGCCGAACACCTCGCGCTGGCGCCGGTAGAACCCCGGGCTGTTGGCGAAGGTGTCGCCGACGCTGGCGGGCAGGTCGATGGTGTCCAGGTCGTACCCGCGGTAGGCGTCGCGGTTGGCGACGAGGGGGACGTTGGGCTCGGCGAAGCTGACGCAGCAGGCCCAGGGGCCGCCGCCTGCGACCGCGGACTCCACGAACGCCTGCGCGGCGCGGGTCGTCGCCGCGAAGGCGCGCCGCTCGGTCGGCACGGGCGTCGCCGCGTAGTGCAGGACCGGGCGATAGCCGTCCGGGCCCTCGTCGTAGCGCACCGGATCGGCGCCGTCGAGGAGGTCGGCGGCAGCGGTGACGCCCGCCCCCAACGCCCGCTGCGCGGCGACGTGATCGCTGCCGCCCTCCTGCCACCCAAAGCGACGCAGGTCGTTGCTGCGCTCGATGTGCCACTTGCCGAAGTAGGCGGTCCGGTAGCCGGCATCGCCGAGGCGCTGCGCCCAGTGCGGGCACTCGGTCCGCAGCACGCACTGATCGTCGTCCACGGTGTGCTCCACCTGCAGCACGCCGTGGTTGTGCGGCAGCACGCCCGTCATCAGGCTGGCGCGGGCGGGCGAGCAGGTGGGCTGGACGGTATAGGCACGGCGGAAACGCAGACCACGCTGCGCGATCCGGTCGATATTGGGCGTTCGACACGGCGACTCGGGAAACGTGGTCCGCGCCTGCATGCCATCCGGCACCACGAGGAGTAGGTTGGGCCGTGTCACCCCACTCCCTTTGAACCTGCACGCAGCGCGGGTCGATCGGCGGCCGTCATGACCTTGGTGATCGCTGCCGCAACGTCGTGCGCGTCCCGCTCGCTCCAATCCAGGGACAGGGTGTATTCCCCGACCCGCGGGAGCAGCTCCTCGGCAATCGGGCAGGTGCCCGCGGCGTAGCCGACGTTCCCGCGGTAGACCCTCGGATCCCATGGGCCAGAGCCGGCATGCCACAGCCGCCGGTGCTGGAACCTATCCCGCAGGTAGATCGGTCGACCGCCATAGGGCGTCGACAGCGGCGCGCCCTCCGCCGCCAGCGCCTCCTTCGCAGCGATTGCCAGCTCCGCCGTGTCGAAGATCAGGACCGCGGAGGCGCCCACGTCCGAGTCGCTGCCGGCGCGCCGGCGCACGCGCACTCCGGCGCAGTCGTCCACGGCTTCGCCGATGATGTCGCACACCTCCCGCAACCGCTGCCGTACCGTGCCGAGCTTGCCGACCTGGACCTGCAGGATGGCGGCGGCGACCTCGGTCAGGCGGTAGTTCTCGCCGAACAGCTCGGGGATCTCCGGGACCGCGGCGTTCCCCTTGCGGGGCGAGCCGTTGTCGTGCAGCGCGACCGCCCGGGCAGCGAGATCCGGATCGTCGGTAGCGACCATCCCGCCCTCGCCGGCGGTGAGCACCTTGTTCATCTGAAAGCTGAAGGCATTGATCCGACCGCGGGCACCTACCTCGAAGCCGTCGTCCCGTGCTCCGAGGGACTGGGCGCAGTCCTCGATGACCGGCACTCCGTGCGCGTTCGCTACTTCCAGGATGGGGCGCAGCGGCACCGCAAGCCCGCGCCAATGCACAACCATGATCGCCTTCGTGCGCGGGGTGATGCAGGCCTCGATGCCGGCGGGGCTGATCTGCAGGTCAACGTCCACGTCAGCGAACACCGGAACCGCTTGCGCGGATACCACCGCATTGGCGCAGCCGACGAACGTCACCGGCGGGAGGATCACCTCGTCGCCCGGCCCCACCCCGAGTGCCCGGAGGGCGACGATGAGGGCGGCCGTCCCCGAGCTGACCCCGAGGGCGTGAGCCAACCCGAGACGGGCGGCGAACGCCCGTTCCAGCGCCTCGGCGGCCCCAGCTACCTGCGGTCCGTAGTACCGGAACGGCGAGCGCCGCTCCAACACCTCGCGCACGGCGGCGACCTCGTCGTCGTCGATGGCGGTCGCGCCGGGGCAGCCGCCCGGCAGCGGCTTGGAGCGAACCGGCGCCCCCATGTCCATCGCCAACCGTTCCATTGGCGGACTCCCCAGGCGTCAGCGCACGCAGCCGGGATAGTTCCTGCCGGCGATGCGAAGGTACTCGGGCCCCCCACCCTCCTTCGTATACCGTGACTGCGCGCTCATGTAGGACAGCGCGATGGCGCGACGCCAATGATCGGACGAGTTCGGCGCCGTGTAGTGCGGCAGCAAGGCGTGGAAGAACAGGCCGCCGCCGGCCATGACCGGCGCCAGCACGAGGTCGTCCATCGAGTAGCGGTCGTCTTCGACGACGTAGTCGTCGGTCACGTGCATGTGCGGGAGCGCGCCGCGCTTGTGCGCGCCGGGCAGCACGCCCATGCACCCGTTTTCCGGCGTGGCGTCATCCAGGGCGAACCAGCAGGAGCACTCGCTCATCGGCTCGATCGGCCAGTACGGCGCATCCTGGTGCATGCCCTTGGTGGAGCCGACGTGCGGGGGCTTCATCAGCAGCGCGTTGCGGAACATCTTCACGTCGGGTCCCAGGATCTGCGTGATGACGGTGACGACGGAGGAGTCGGTGCCGAGCGCCCGGAACAGGTCGTCGTGCTCGACCAGGCCGTCGATCTTGCGGATGCCGTCGCCGGAGTGCTCGACCCGTTCCTCTCCCCGCGTCACCCTCGGCTCGATCTGCACGCGCAGCGAGCCGGCGTCGCGCCCGCCGTGCGTGTACTCCCGGACCCGGTCGCCGAGCGCCGCGACCCGTTGCCGGTCGATCAGGTTCTCCACCACCAGGTAGCCGTCGCGGTCGAACCGGGCCAACTGCTCGTCCGTCAGACGGATCGGCGCCGTCGTCGTCTCACTCATGATCCGGCGATGGTAGGCGCCGGCGACGGCTATCGTCGAGCGAGCCTTCGATCCGCTCTCTCGGACTCGCGTTGACAGGTGTCCGACACCTTGTATGCCTGTCAAACATACAACTTGAGAAACATACGCCATGAGACATCGATCGGCTGTTGACCGCTGGCGACATGATGGCCGCGCTCACGCGTGAAGGCATCGACCGGCAGCCGCTACCGGCGCGCGGCCGTCAGCTCACCACGTCGGCGACGTCGATGAGATAGATCTGGCGGTCGCCGTCCCGGACGGCATCGATGGAGAGTCCCCGTCCGTCCGGGGTCCAGCGCGGATGCAGGTCGCAGCGGATCTCGCCGCGGAAGATCTCCTCCGAACGGTAGAACCCCAAGCTGACCTTCCGGTTGCCCGTCACCTCGTACAGCATCACCTCCGAGTGTTGTTCCGGACCGTGGGGATAGGTGTCGCAGGCGATCCACCGCCCGTCGGGCGAATAGCACGCGTGTCCGTCGTCCGGGAGCACGCCCTCGCCTACGGGCTCGAAGTCGTCGCGGCCGTCGTGTCCCACCAGGAACTGACGCCGGCCGCGGAGATCCGTGGACACCAGGAGCGTGTCGGTATCCTGCCACGCGAAGTGGGAGATCCAGTGACCGAAGCCGATCTGCAGGCGCAGGTCGCTGCCGTCGGGGTTCACCGTCCACAGTGACGACCGGAAGTCCTGGCCGGGCCGGCCGATGCGGCAGAAGAACAGCACCCGTGAGCCGTCGGTGTTGAACATCACGTGATTGAACCAGGCGTGGCCGGACGCGAACGGGCCGGCGACCTGCTCATCAACACCCGCGGTCCGCACCACCCGCGAGATCGACAGGACCAGCTCCGCGGCGCCGCTCTCCAGGTCGATTCGGTAGAGACCGTCGTCGTCGGGCGCCGGCGCCAGCGACGCGGGATCGGCGTCGTTGGCGTAAAGTGGTGCAGCGGACCCGTGGTAAGCCTGCGTGACCGATCACTTCCCGATGCGCCCGGCTGGGACAACCGCGTCGTCATTTCGCGTTCTCACGACACGTGCTGGACGAGCGGAGTGTGCCCCGAACATCGGCGTTCACGCAGCGAGGGACTCGACGATGAGTTTGTCGACGATGACCGGAAGGCATAGAATCAATCCTCCCATGGCCAGTGATCCAAAGAGCGAGCTCCGCGAGTTCGTCGAGCGGTGGCGAATCGCCGGCAGCCGACTCCAGGAACTGCGGCGTGATGAGCTCCGCAGCGTGCGCGTTGCCGACCACATCGAGTCTCTGAGCGGTGCATTCGAAGCGACGCTCGGCGGCCCGGTCCGAACGACGTCCGGACTGGTGGAGCAGCAGGCGATCTTCGCCAGAATGCGGGATGCGCGATCTGTTTCTGCTGGCGAATGATGTCCAGCTCTTCTGCCGGGACCGCGGCTGGAGGTTCTGCTTCATAGGCGGCTTGGCGCTCCAGCGATGGGGAGAGCCGCGGCTCACCGCGGACGTGGACCTCACCATCCTTACCGGGTTCGGTCCCGAAGCGGCGTACATCGAAGAGCTCTGTCGCACGTATTCCGGACGTATTCCCGGCGCTGCCGAATTCGCGCAACGGAGCAGGGTGCTCCTGCTTGAGTCCGAGCGAGGCATCCCCATCGACATCTCTCTCGGCGCGCTGCCGTTCGAGGCGCGGGTCATCGAACGTGCGACGGTGCACGGCTTTATGCCCAAGGTAGCCCTGACCACCTGTTCGGCGGAGGACCTCGTCGTGCTCAAGGCGTTTGCGGATCGCACCCGCGACTGGTCCGATATCGAAGGCATAGTGCTTCGTACCGGTGCCGAGCTCGACTGGGAGACGATCCTGGCCGAGCTTCAGCCGCTCTGCGAGGCGAAGGAAGCACCGCACATTCTCCCCCGGCTGGCTGCCCTGCGGCGCGCGCACGGAGAACGCCCCATATCGTGAGCTCGTGACGGGACGGATCGCCTGGAAACCCGATTCAGCCGGCGCTGTCCGCTCTACAGGCCCTCCGGACCGCCAGCAGGTTCTCGGTCGGCGTGCCGTAGGGAACCACCGCGGTCCCGACGATGAAGCCGGGCAGGTCCGCCCCTTCCGCGACCACCTGCTGCGCGGTCTCGAACACCTCGTCCGGGGTGGCCGACGCCACGAACTGCGGCGACATGTTGCGCCGCACCGAGCGTCCCTGCTCGCGGCAACGCGACGACCACGCGGGCCAGTCGGCGGTGAAGTCGCACAGCAGGTTGTTGGCGCCGGTCTCCAGCAGGGCGTCGATGATGCGCGTGGTGTTGCCGCCGATGATGAGCGGCACGTCCCGCACGCCGAGCTGCTGGAAGTGCTCGACGATCGATCGCGTGAACGGCAAGACGTACTCCCGGTACATCTTCGGGGACAGCAGGTCCGGCGAGGCCTGCGAATCGAACAGGATCACCTCGGCGCCGGCATCGATGTAGGCGGCGCCGAACTCCTTGATGATTGCGGTGCAGTACTCCAGCAGCCGCTTGGACGCGTCGGGACTGTCCCAGCAGCACAGGAAGAACTCCTCGGCCCCCATCAGGCTGACCGCCAGTGAGAAGGGGCCGGACAGGGCGCCGCGGATCCAGACGTCGCCGCCCAGCTCCGCGACCACCCGGCGCGTCGCCTCGATGTTGACCGGCATCCGCCCGTCCCGCAGCGGGTTGGGGATGGGACGGCTCGCGAAGTCGGTGGACTGATTCACGACGTGGTCGCCGGGGCGGATGCCCGGGATGCTGGTGTCGTCGCCCTCGTAGAAGGTGACCCGGCAGCCGGCCGCCTCCGCCTCCAGGTTGTACACGTCCAGCCCGATGGTGAGCGCATCCGGTTGCAGGGCTGCGTACTCTGCCAGCACCGCGCGCGCCAGCAGGTCGGCGTCCCGCGACACGTGCGACGGCGTGTCGTCCAGGAAGAACGCCTTGTGCTCGTACACCGCCGGCAGAAACAGCGGGCGTCCGCCCGGCGGCGACGGCTCGCAACGGAGCACCCTTCGTACTTCGTACTTCGTCGCCATTGCCGCGTCCGGCGGCAGCTTACCGCCACCCCATGCGGGAATCAAATGGGCCGCGGCTTCATCGACACCGCATCGGCCCTCGGCTACGCTGAAATCCGTGACACCCACGCTCGGAACACCGCAGCCCAGCGAGCGCCGGAGCGGCACGGATCCGGCTACCGGCACCACCGTCCACCAGCTCACCAGCGCCTCCTGCATCAATCACGCGCCGTTCTTCCTGACCAGCGCGTTCACGCCGGACGAGCGGCACGTGCTGTTCACCTCGTACCGCAGCGGCACGCCGCAGCTCTACGAGGTGGAGTTGCTGGACGGACCGATTCGCCGGCTCACCGACGTCGAGGGCCTGCACCCCTACTCCGCGGTCATCGCCGCCGACGGGAGCGAGGTGCTCTATACCCGCAGCGAGGGGGGCGCCGAGCCGGCCGGCGTCATCGAGGCCGTGAGCCGCCGCGACCTCTCGCGCCGCGTCATCCATCGCCTCCCGGGCGCGCAGCTCGCCGAGTGCAGCGTGTCCGCGGACGGAGCGTGGGTGGTGACGGCCATGAAACGGCACGGCCGGAACGGGCTCCTGGTCGCCGCCACGTCGGGGGAAACCGGGCGCGTTGCCCTGGAGTTTCCCCGCACGGTGATCCATCCGCAGTTCCACCCGGTCGACGCCGACTGGATCGAGTTCGCCGGCGATCCGGCGCCGCGCATGTTCCGGGTCCGCCGCGACGGCAGCGGGCTCGCGTGCCTGTACGAGCACGACAACGAGGAATTCGTCGTGCACGAGACCTTTCTCGGCCGCTCGCGGGACGTGGTGTTCGTGGAATGGCCGCGGGCGTTGCGCCGCCTGCGGTGGGATTCAGGCGAGGTCGACACGATCGCGAGGCTCAACGCGTGGCACATCGCCCCGAACCGCGCCGGGACGCGCATCGTCTGCGACACCAACCATCCCGACCGCGGGCTTCTCATCGTGGAGGTGGCGACCGGGGCGTGGCGCGTCGTATGCCACCCGCACAGCTCAAACGGCGGCACGCAGTGGCGGACGTCGCGCTACGCGCTGGCCGAGGACTTCGCGCGCGCCGCGCGTGAAGCGGGGACGCGCCTGGAGGCGAGCGGACCGCTGAGCTGGATGGAGTCCCCCACGGACACGGTCTACGGCCCGCAGTGGTCTCATCCGCATCCCGCCTTCAGCCCGTCCGAACGGTACGTGAGCTACACCTCGGACGCCGGCGGCTTCCCGCAGGTCTACTTGGCCGAGCTGTAATGGACAGCATCGGTCCTTTTTTGGCACCGTTTTCGTACTGGAGGTGTCCGTGAACCTGGAAACGTCCATTCGGCCGATCTCTCATATCAAGAGCCAGGCGGCCGAGATGCTCCGCCAGATCAACGAGACCCACAATCCGATCGTCATCACTCAGCGGGGCGAAGCGAAGGGCGTGCTCGTGGACCCGCGCAGCTACCAGGAGATGGTGGACGCCCTCGGCATTCTGAAGCTGATCTCCCAGAGCGAACGGTCCATCGAGGTCGATGACGTGAAACCCCACTCGGAGGTGATGTCCGAGCTACGCGATCGCCTGTAATCCACGTGCATCGTGTCACCTGGGCGAGCCCCGCGGCTGGTGACCTCCAGGACATCGCCGACCGCTTGCTGATGGATTCTCACCTCCCGCCAGCACGACGGGACATACTACGTACGGAGATCGCATGAATCGCCCTTCGGAGCTACAGGCATGCTTCACCGGGTACTCCGCGTTGAGCACCGAGCTGTCGGACTGGTTGGCGCAGAGCGTGCGCTGTGACGGTCCCGGCCCCAACGGCGGCGGGGAGGACGAGGCCAACTACGCCCTGGCGTGGTTCCCGCACTACCTCGTCAGCCGCGAGCCGGGGATCGCCGAACGGTTTCGCGACCTGCTCGCGGCGCTCGCCTCGTGGGTCGACACGCGATGCTTCCACGGCTACGAGCCGGAGGCGGAGGCCCACCACGGCACCGAGCCGTTCATCCTGTTCCTGCCGCGTTACCTGGCCCTGTTCCCGCAGGACCGGACCGCCGTGCGGTTGCTGCTGGACGCCGCCGAGCACGTCGGCAACTGGTGCGCCGACGTACCGGCCTGGTTCGACGACCGGCGCGGCTGCTTCCGTTCCTTCCACATCGGATCGCGGGCGGTGGGGGACGATCCGCGTTTCGCCTTTGAGCTCGCCGAGCACATCCGCTTTCTGCATCTCGCGCTCGCCGCCTATCGCGTGTCGGGCGATGCGCGCTACCTGGAGTGGGCCGACCGCTACGGCACCGTGTGGGCGCGCCGCATCGCCGCGGCGGAAGACCGCTTTCCGCTGCTGTGGACCCAGGCCGGCGAGCCGGTCCACGAAGCGCAGGCCGCCGGCCAGCCGATCGCGGCCGCGGCGGGCGCGGGTCATCACGTTGCCGGCGATCCGCTGGCCGGCCTGGAGAACCTGCTGGCCTCCGGCGCCATGTATGCCCTGGGCGACCTGTACGATGCTTCCGGCGCCGAACGGTATCGCACCGCCGCCCGCCGCCTGGCGGAGCCGCTGGTTGCCGAGCTGGCCGACCCCTACGCCGACCCGGCCGCCGCCGCGCTCTGCCACTACCGCCAGACGTTCGGCGACCGCTCCCTGGACGACGCCATCCGCGCGCAGTTCGAGCGCTTCGCCCCGCCGTCGCGGCGGCCGCTGGCGATGGTCTTCCCCGAGGAGCAGCGCCGCCGCGCGCCGGGAGTCGGCCGGCGCAAGGACATGATCCACTGGGCGGAGTGGCACGAAGACGGCTCCACCCGTCCCACGCGCGAACCGTGTACCGCCGCCCTGACGCTGGCCTATCGCATGACCGGCAACGCCGGCTACGCCGCGCGCGCCCTCGAAACCGCGGCGCGCAAGCTGGCCATGGCCCGCCGGGTACTGCGTGGAGGCCGCGAGCACGCCGACATGGGCGGCGCCGTCTGCTCGGTCGCGGCCGGCCATGGCCGCAACTGGGGTGCCGGCGCCGTGACCGGCTGCTACGGCCCGCTGCTGCTGGGCACCTGCGACCGGATGGGCGCCGTGACGCCCCGCATCGAGCTCGCCGATGCGCCGGCCGGCCTGCTCTCCCTGGTGTCCGACGACGGGGTGCGCTTCTACAACGGTGACGCGGACCCCCTCGCCTGCCGCTGGCGCCAGGCGGGGAGCGGCCCGTGGCACGAGCTCAGCCTCTCCGCAGGTTCGGAGACGACCGCCCCGCTCTCCTGACCCCGCCGTTCCGACTCCTCGGCCATCGTTTGCAGCCGCGACCGTCATCAGCTATCATTTGCTATCACATGCTGCGCCGACGGCGTAGCGACGGAGGACCCGGCCCATGGCTCTCGTTCAATTGGCGACCCGCGTCGACAGCAGACTCAAGCGCGCGGTGGAGCAGGTGTGCGAAGCGCGAGGACTGAAGATGAACCGCTTCATACAGGACGCCCTCCTCGACAAACTCGAGGAGCTCGAGGACGTCGAGGACCTCAAGTCCATCCGATTCGAGCCGACCAGACCGTGGTCGGAGGTCGTTCGCGACTTGGGGCTGGATGGCGACGTATAGCATCGAGTTCTCCGCCACCGCCGAGCGGCAGCTCGGCCGGCTCCGCAATCCCGACCTGCTGCGCGTCCTGCGGGCCATCAGGAATCTGTCCGAAGAACCGTATCCGCGAGGGACGCGCAAACTACAAGGCTATGACGACGTGTACCGAATTCGGGTCGGCACGTATCGCGTTCTCTACAGTGTGGAATCCGCCCGCGTGACGATCATCGTTCTGAAGATCGGCCAGCGCAAGGACGTCTATCGCTAGCCTTCCAGCTCGTGAATCGCCCCCTCGAGCAGCGGCAGCAGGTCCGACTGCCCGAGCGCGCGCTCCAACTGACCGAGAAGATCTCGTGCCTCATCCAGGTCCGCATCGCCGCTCGCGATCAGCGAACGGAGATCTTCCAGGTCCTTGCCGCGACCGGCCAGCACCTTCATGACGACCAGATCGGTGGCATGCGCGACGGGTACGACGACTCCGTCGATCGCTTCGCGCGTCGCGCGACCGAGCGCCAGCGCCTCCAGCCCGGAGCCGGCGAGCACGAGATCGACCTCCATACCCGAGCCGTGAACGAGCGGGATGACCGCGCCCTCGGCAAGCAGCTCTTCGGCGATATCCGGAAAGCGATGCCGCAGTCCCTCCGACTCCAGCGCACGGATGAGATCTCGAAGACGCGGGCGCTCCATGTCGACGGTGACGTCGACGTCCTGCGTCGCCCGAGGCGCGCCTCGCACGCTCACCGCCTGAGCCCCGAACACGAACCACGGCACCCCCTGTCCGTCGAGCACGCGAGCCAGCGCGCCCAGCGTGTCAGCGAGCGCCGACATGCGCTGCACGGTCGAGGAGCGCACGTACACGCCGGTGGGCGGCCAGATCGTCGCGGCGAGTCGCTTCGTCCGGCCAGCCGGGCTTGGTAGCCCGAGCCGCTTCGTAGAGGTCGACGGCGAGCTGGACCTTGCGATCCACCGGCAGGCGGGCTCGGTGTCTTCGAGTGAGCCGTTCGGCAGCCCCCCAATCGCGAGCGGCGTAGCCCCGGAGGTCCTCGGGGTCGAGCACCGGTACCGTCACAATCCCCGTCCCATGATGCGGACAAACGGTACCATGACAGCCCAAGTCACAAGGGATCCGGTACGAGGGTACGGTGTTCCCGGAAGTACCCGATCGCTTCGAACCATCATGCTCACACTGCCTGGACACACCATCGGAGATTGCTGGTTCGCCGTCCACGACGGGGTAGCCCACTGCTATTTCTGCACGTCGGCGGAGCCGCAGCCAAGCTGGCACTGGGACATCGGCCACGCGGTCAGCGAGGACCTGAGGAGCTGGCGCTACGTCGGGCTGGCTCTGCGTCGAGGCCGTCCCGGCGCCTGGGACAGTCAGACGCTGTCCACCGGCTGCGTGGTGAAGCATCTGGGGCGCTTCTGGATGGCCTACAGCGCCATCCGCCGGGGCGAGAATCCGCCGACACGGAAGGTGCACCGCGTCGGAATCGCGGTCTCCGACGACCTGTTCGGCTGGCGCAAGTGCGGCACCGGGCCCGTGAACCAGCGCGACCCGCGCTACTACGAGCGGCTTGGCCCCGCACGATCTGCCTTCGGCCAGTGGCGCGACCCGTATCTCCTTGTCGAAGGCGATCGCATCTACCAGTACGTCTGCGCTCGCAGCAAGGTCGAAGACCGGAGTCGCCGCGGCACGGTCGGCCTGGCGGTGAGCGACGACATGCTGACGTGGCGGGTGCAGGCGCCGCTGCAGGTGGAGCCGATCTCCACCGAGATCGAGGTCCCGCAGGTCTACCCCATCGGCGGCCGCTACTACCTGGTCTGCTGCTCGCCTGCCACTTGGCTGCTGCCCTCGTTCAAGCGAAGGTTCCCGGGCCACCGTTTCCGCGACGCCGACTACGCGATGGTTGGCGCGTCTCCAACCGGACCATTTACGCTGCACGGGACCGGCGAGATTCTGCCGACCGGGGAAAGCGGCAGGCCTTACGCCAGCCGTCTGGTACGGTGGCAGCGCGGCTGGTATCTGCTTGGGACCGTGCGCGAGGGCCGGATACGGTATGTCTGCGACCCGATTCCGGTGATCGCGGACGCCACCGGCATTCATGCCGTCTGACGGCTTGTCGTCGAGTCTGGCCGCCGTCGCCGATGGCGATTATCATGATAATCGCTATGTCAACGGGCAGTTTTTATACGGGAACCGCATGGGTCCCTCGTCGGCTGCAGTTGGAGCAGCTCCTGGCGCGACGGTCGGTGTTCCTGTTCGGGCCGCGCCAGACGGGCAAGACGACCTATGTCCGCAGGCAGCTCGCGGACAGCGTCGCGCTCACGTTCACGCTGCTCGACCGCGGACTGCTGACCTCCGTGCTCGCCGACCCGTCGCGGATCCGACGCGAGGTGGAGGCGCGTGGGCTGCGTGACACCGTGATCTGCATCGACGAGATCCAGAAGTGCCCGGAGCTGATGGATGAGGTGCAGCTCATGATAGAAGCGCGCGGGATCCGGTTTCTGCTGACCGGATCGAGCGCGCGGGCGCTGCGGCGCAAGGGCGTCAACCTGCTCGGCGGGCGTGGCAGCGACCGGGTGATGCGCCCGTTCTCCTGGTGTGAGCTGCAGGAAACCGGCTTCTCTCTGGAGCGGGCGATCAACCATGGGTTGCTGCCGCCGCACTACCTGTCGGACGATCCCGACGAGGAGCTGTCCTCCTACGTCGACCGCTACCTCACCGAGGAGATCGCGGCCGAGGGCATGGCGCGCAACCTGCCCGGCTTCGCCCGCTTTCTGCAGACCGCCGCCACTACCAACGCGCAGCTTCTGAACTACTCCAACGTCGCGCGCGACGCGCAGGTGCCGCGGCAGACCGTGGTGCAGTGGTACCAGGTCCTGGCGGACACGCTCATCGCGGCCGCGCTTCCTCCCTTTACGCGCACCGTCAAGCGCAAGGCGATCGAGACCGCCAAGTTCTACTTCTTCGATACCGGCGTGGTGCGGGCGCTGCGCAGGCTGCCGCCGGTGGACGAGTCGTCTGCCGATTTCGGCGAGTTCTTCGAGCACTATCTGTTCCACGAACTGCGTACCTGGATCGACTATCGCCGGCCGCGGACCCAGCTCGCGTTCTGGCGGTCGCGCTCCGGCTACGAAGTCGACTTCATCCTGGACGGACGCGTGGCCATCGAGACCAAGGCCGCCCGTCGGGTCCACGACAAGCACCTGCGCGGGCTGCGGGCGCTGGCGGAAGAAGGACTGGTCGAGCGCTCCATCGTCGTCTGTCGCGAAGAGCGGCCTCGCATCGAGCCCGGCCCTTCGCACGGCATCGAGATCTTGCCGCTCGAGTCCTTCCTCGCCGCGCTCTGGCGCGACGAGGTCCTGGAGATCGGTGGTACCATCGCCCCATGGCCATCGTAACCGACGAACTGGCGCTCAATTACCATCTCATGCACCCGGGGGACGACAGCGCTCCGGGCGATCCCAACCCCGCCTACCACCTGGACGGCACCTGCCACCTGCACTACATCCTGCGGCACCCTTGGCACGGTGCGCCGGCGCGCCCGCGTCACGGCTCGGCATCGTTCTCGTTCATCCACGTCACCAGCCCGGACATGCTGCACTGGACGTGGCAGACCACGAAGCTGCAGCCCTCCTTCACCGGCCACGGGATGTTCAGCGGCACCGGGTTCATCACCAAGGAGGGGAAGCCGGCGGCGATCTACTGCGGCGTGTGCGAACCGGGCCACACCTTCATCGCGGTCGCCGACGACAACGACCTGAGCTCCTGGCGGAAGCCGTACGCCGTCGTGCCGCGCGGCGTCCCGGCCGGCAAGGACGTGCGCCTGCTCGGCGACCCGGACCTGTTCCAGGTCGGCGACACCTACTACGTCTACTCGGCCGGCGACAATCTGGAGCTGTGCAAGTCCACCGACCTGACCGACTGGACGTACGTTGGCCCGCTCATGCAACGCGAGCTGCCGGACGTCGCCCTGGGCGAGGACACCTCCTGCGCCAATCTCTTCCCGCTCGGCGACCGGTGGATGCTGCTGTGCATCAGCCACCAGCTCGGCTGCCGGTACTACCTGGGCGACTGGGACGCCGGCGCCGAGCAGTTCGTCCCGGAGCGTCACGGGCGCATGAACTGGCGGCGCGCCGGCCAGTCGCTGGCCGATCCGGCCTGCCGCGACTTCTTCGCGCCGGAGAGCGTGCTGACGCCGGACGGCAGGCGGGTGATGTGGGCGTGGCTCGCGACCGCCGACCCCGCGATCGACCTCCGCACGGTGCAGTCCCTGCCGCGCGAGCTGAGCCTGCATGACGACGGCAGCCTGCGCATCGAGCCGCTCCGGGAGCTGGAGTCGCTCCGGCATGACGAGGTGACGATCCGCGACGTGACGCTCACTCCTCCGGACACGGGACGGGACGCTCCGCTCTACGGGAGCGGGAAGATCGCCGACCTGGACGGCGACGCGTTCGAGATACGCATCACCGTCGATCGCGCGCAGGCGGAACGGAAGCGATTCGGGGTCCGGCTGTTCGCCGATGACCGCGATGACGGGCTCCTCATCCTGCTGCGGCCGGAGACCGGCACGCTCTGCGTCGGCGACACCGAGGCGCCCTTCGCCGTCGCCGATCTGCCGGCGGGCGAGGACCTGGAGCTGCGCATCTTCGTCGACAAGTACCTGGTGGAGGTGTTCGCCAACGGCCGCCAGGCCGCGCTGAGCGCCTTCATGGGGTACTGCGCCGTCGGCAACCAGATGCGGGGATACGTCTTCGGCCGCAGCGACAAGGTGGCTCCCACCACGTTCCGCAGCGTGGAGATCTGGAAGCTGAAACCGACCAACCAGGGGTTCTTCGAGGCGCGCGCGAACCCGATCTGGCAGCCCGACACCCGACGGGAGGTCCACCGATGATCGAGCTCAGCAGCGAGCAGACCGCGCACTACCGCCGGCACGGCTACGTGGTCGTGCCCGACCTTCTCACCGGCGACGAGGTGCAGGCATTCCTCGACCACGAGGCGTCGGGGAACGCGAAGCTCGGCCTCCGGCTGCGGGCTCACGTGGAGGATCCGATGCGCGGCTACGTGGCGCGCCACCCGAACGTCGCCGGGGTGGCCTGCCAGCTTCTCGGCGCCAAGCCCTACATCGTGCAGTCCATGTACCTGGCCAAGTATGCCGGCCGCTCCCCGGAGGACGCGCAGGGGATCTCGCTCCACCAGGACCAGCGCTACCTTCCCACGGAGCCTGCGACGCTCATGGCCTGCTGGGTCGCGATGAGCGATGCCGACCCCGGCAACGGCGGCCTGTGCGTCGTTCCAGGCTCGCACCGCAACCCGCTGCACGACACCCATCAGGCGGCCTCCGCCGAGCACCGAAGCTGGCGGAAGAGTTACGAGATGCGCGATCGAGATGGAAGGGAGTGGGCCCAGGAGATGTACTCGTTCGAGGTCGACGACGTCGACTCCCTCGACATCCACCACCTGACGATCCCGCGTGGATCTGGCGTGTTCTTCACAGGCATGACCATCCACGGCTCGTATGCCAACAAGTCCGCCCGCGACCGGCTGGCGTTCGCCGTCCACTACGTGAGCGAGGGCACCTGGGTGTTCCGCCGCGACGTCCAGGACACGGTCTCCGCCAGCGAGCATTCGCAGCCGATTTGCTGACCGCAGCCAAACACATGGCTGCAAGGCTCGACGCGACACGAACTCGCGGTGCCTATGCTACGGTTCGACTGGTATGGATTCTGATCGGCTGCTCTCAGAGGCACTCCAACTCCCCGCCGGGGAACGGGCGGCGCTCGCCGGGCAGTTGATCGAGAGCCTTGACCACCAGATCGATGACGGTGTCGAAGCGGCGTGGTCGGTCGAGATTCAGCGACGGTTACAGCGGTTGAACGCCGGACTAGCCAGAACAGTGCCATGGGCGGAGGCGCGTCGCCGAATAATCGCGGCCGCTGGTCGTGACTCGGAATCTTGAGTACCTCGACGCCGCGCTTGCCGAGGCAGAAGAAGCGGCCTGGATATTGGGCGCAGCGTCTGCGAGCGGATCCTCGGTAGCAGAACCCGATCGTTCGTATGGCAGGAGGCGCCCGCTTCAGCAGGAATGTTCGTGGCCGAGGAGCGCTGCGCTCGCCTCGTGGATCGTCGCGCCCGAGCCAGATTGCCCGGCGTGAAGTTGGCGGCGGTGAGGCCCTCGAAACGCGCCCGCTCGCCCGTGTCAGCCGGGGTCCCGTCGAACAGCGGCACACAGCGCACGCCGTCCGCGCCGAGGGTCGCCGCCTGCGCCACGAACTCCCGCAGGTAGCGAAAGTTGCGTCCGCCCACCAAGCCCACCGCGGCCAGCAGGTGGCCGGTCTGGATGAACGGCCGAAGCTCCAGCCAGCCCGGCTTCACCGGCTCATCGACGAAGACGCTCATCTGCCCACCGGTTCCGACATTGACCGCCACCGATACCGCGTGGCGGGCGACCGATCCGGCGAAGGAGCACCACCGGTGCCCGCCGTTCGGTGTCCACCGCCACGGCGGTAAGGCTGGTGGAACCGAGGTCGATGGCGAGGTACCGGCCCACACCGCATGAGGCTGCAACCGGCGGCCGTTGTCAATCAGGCGATTGTCGCTACGAGAGCTCCCCGATGGCGGCCAGGGTATCGCGACAGTAGCCGGCCAGGAAGCGGTCCGCATCGGTCAGGGCACGCTGGCACGCGTCCGCTGCTGCCCGGCGTAGCCAGCCCTCGATGGTCTCGCTCGAAGTGAGGAGCATTCGCAGCGCCAGCGCGGCGTTCTGGCGAGACATGAGGCCGCGTCCCAGTGTGGAGTCTTTTGCATAGTCAGGGTTACCACCGCCTGGCTCCGGCGCGTTCAAGCACGCCACGCAGCGCTCGACTATGGCGCCGAGGACAGCGTGTGTGCCCGGCTTCGCGGCGGCGAGCTGCCCCATCAGCCCGAGCGCCTGGACACACGTGGCGTGCAGCAGCTTCGGCGGCCACGCCTGGCGTTCCTTCGGGTTCGGTGACAGGCGGCCGAACCCGCTGGCGGTTGGATGGCCGCCGCCCCCGGCCGGCCAGCCATCCAACCCGCGGACCGCGGCGTCGATCTCGCCGGAGACCCGATCCATGACCGTCGCGACGGCGTCCACCATCTCCAGCGACGGCTCCTCGGCTGCCTCGCCGAGCGCATGCACCGCGCAGCACGCGACGTGCTCATCGGCGTCGGGCTCGGCCAGAATCGCCATGAGCGGTTCGACCACGGCGCTTCCCGCGGCGGTCAATCCGTGCATGCCGGCGCGCTGGGCGGCCTCGCCGCCATGGCGGAGTGCCTGTATGAGCCCGCCAACCGACTCCGTGCTTCCCGCGCGCGCCGCCCGAGCCAGTTCGTAGGCCGCCGCCATGCGCGCGACTTCCGTCCTGCCGCGAAGCAGTGCGTCGATCGTCCCGCTGACCGGCGCCGAAGGAGTGGAGCCGCCGGCGTTCCGCGGACGTGCCGTGGCCTGACTCTCGCCGAGCATGAACGACCAGATCGACGCGGCCAGCGCGGGAGGAACGCCGTCATGCTCGTGCGCCCACGCCGTGACGCCATTCCGGTGATCCCACGAAGGGTGGGGCCGAGCCTGCCCGGAGTCATACAGGAACTTGAACATGACCCGCGGCGCTCCGGCGGTTCCCGCTGCGCGGCGCATCCGCCGGTGGTAGATATCGTAGTGAAAGAAGCCGACGCTGCCGGCTTCCACCGTCATCGGCACCTCGCGCATCGCCGGATCGATCGACTCGATGGCCGCTCGCAGCAGTCGATCGCGCGCGGGCAGATCATCGCCCTGCATCAGGCGCTGCGGATCGTCGATCCGGTCGTGGCGAATCGGTCGATCCGGCGGGCGCGCGCTGCCGTCGCCGTCGGCGGAAAGGGAGTAGTACTGCGATCCGGGTGCGATTGCGGTCGGCCCCATCGCCAAGTCGATGGCAGCCGGATAATACATGCACAGCAGCCAGCGGGGCCGGTGGTGACGGACGCGCTGGACGCCCCAGTAGCTGTCGCGGTGCCAGCCCTGATCGAATGGCGGCGACGCGGGCGACACGACCTCGACAGGGTCGACCGTGGCCCCGGAATGGGGATGCCGTAGGTAGCCCGGTCCCAGGATGCTCTGGAGCGCTCCGCGCACCGTGGGGCTGTCCAACACCGCGTGGAGCTCCGGCATACAGGCGTCGACCTCGTCACTCAGCCCGCTGCTCGGCCTGCGCTCGATCGCATGACGATAGAGTTCCTGGTGAAAGCTCGGGCCAGGCTCATCCACCTGCCGCACCAGAAACCCGTCGACGATAAACCGCTGCACCTCGGCGTCGGTGAGGAGCCTGACTGCCCTGTCTGTCGAGGAGATCATCGGCTGCACCGAGCGTGAAGGACCATGTCCGACACGATAGGATGAGCCCGATGATCCTGTCCCCTGCGGAGGCCCTGGCCAAGAGAGAGGAACTGATTCAGCGCGGCTACACGACGATTCCGCGGGTGATGCCGGCGAAGCTGGTGGAAGAGTTGCGCGCGTGGTCGGACGGCATCTTCGCCCGCAGTCACGTGCGCTACGAGATTCGCTATCAGGGCAGCGATCTGTTCGTGTACACCGAACGCGGCTGGTCGGCCATGGCGCCGGAGCAGCAGCAACGGGTCTCAGACGACCCGGGGCGCTTCCCCGACCCGATGGCGACGCGGACGATCGACCTGCCGGCGCAACTTGCGGTGTGCCGGGAGATCGGGCTGGAGAACCTGCACTCGGACGAGGTGCTCATCATCCTGTCCAAGCCCGCACACGGACCGCCGCTCTACTGGCACCAGGACTTCATGCAGTGGGACAGCCCGAAGGCGGCAACTCCCTGGCCGACCCGGATCTTCCTCTCCTATTACCTGGTCGACACGACGCGGGAGAACGGCTGTCTGCGCGTCATACCCGGCAGTCACCGCACACGCCATCGCCTGCACGACATCCTGCCCGACGCCCATGGCGAGGAGCTGCAGGCCCTGGAGGACCTTTCACACCCCGCCTTCGCCGACTATCCCGGTGCCGTGGACGTGCCGTTGGGAGCCGGCGACCTGCTGATCGCCGACGCCCGCCTGCTGCATGCGGCGTGGCCCAACCGGAGCGACCGGCGCCGCACCCTGCTGCTGGCCTGGCACGACGCGTTCTCGTTCCCGGAGCCGCCAAGCTGGTGGACCGCGGAGATCCCCGCCGCCGTCAGAAACGCCGATCCCACGGCGCGGTACGAAGCCACCAGGACCCCCAGTCACTACATCGCCTGATCGCACGCGTCTGTAGGTCAGCAGGACTGCCGATCCTCGCCCGATTGCCTTCGACTGTATTCGTCTGCAATACAATGTATTCTATGAGTGTCGCATACAACTCGTGGAGGAGTGGATGTCAAGAACAGTGACCCTGAGACTCAAGGACTCGGTGTACGAGCGCCTTCGCACCCTCGCCGAGAGAGACAATCGCCCCCTCTCCAACTTCATCGAAACCGCGACGCTCCGTTACCTGGAGCAGGAAGAGTATGTCGACGAGTTCGAAACGCTGGAGATCCGCGGGAACCAGCCCTTGAACGAAAGCATCGGTCGAGGTCTGGATGACGCCAAGGAGAGACGTGGCAGATACGTCTGATTACCGGCTGTTCGAGACGGACGAATTCCTCTCGAGACTTGACAGGCTGCCGAGCCGGCAGGCAACCGCCATCCGCGTCAAGCTGCGCAGCCACGTGTACCCGCAGATCCGAACGCAGCCGTTCCATGGCGCCAATATCAGGCAGCTCCGTGGGTTCGCCGCAGGTGTCTGGCGATACCGGATCGGAAACTACCGCATCTTCTCCACCGTCGACGAGGCCGACCGGATAGTGTCGCTGGTAACGATCGAGCACCGCACGGACACGTATCGGTAGACGCTCCCCGTCTGTCAGGCGAGCTTGCGGTCCTTCATGGCCATCTGCAGCTCGTAGATGACGTCCGACTGGAGCGCTTCCGGCATGGGCATGCGGACCGGCACGGGTTCGACGCGCGGCACGTTCGTCAGCTCTCCGCGGACGATGGTTTCGTTGAACGCATCCCAGTCCTTGAAGTGGACGAGGGGCCAGGCGTCGATCGCGCAATACTGGAAGAGCAGCAGGCGGCGCGGCCGCTCCGACCGGTTCGGCGTGGAGCCGTGGACGGTCCGCACGTGGTGAATGGAGATGCCGCCGGCCGCCAGCTCGACGGGCACGGCGTCCTCGTCTGAAAAAGCTGGATCGGTGATGGCGCCGCAGAAGCCGCTGTCGATGTGATGGTCGTACACCGGACCCCGGTGCGATCCGGGAATCACCAGGAGGGCGCCGTTCTCGACCGTCATGTCGTCGATGCAGATACCGACGGCAAGCAGGTCGTCGTTGGTGTGCGGATAGAACGCCCAGTCCTGATGCCATTCGACCGGGCTCCCGACCTCGGGGAGCTTCATGTTGAGCTTGTCGCCGTTGCACCGCAGGCCGTAGCCGATGAGCTGCGAGACCGGGGCGAGGATGCCCTCGTGGCCGAGCATGTCACGGTATACCTCGTGCTGGAGGATCGGGCTCTTCAGGCGGCGCAGCTTCGGGTGCTCACGGGAGTGTCCCGGCTCCAGATCGAAGACAGCGGTGTGCTCGGTGACCTCGCGCGACCTCTCGACGAATTCGTCGGTGACGCGCCGGAGCTCTTCGACGACCCGCGAAGAGATGACGTTTTCGACCCCCACGTAGCCGTTGGCGTGATAGGAGTCGATCTGTTCCTGAGACAGCATCACCAACGCCTCCGCTAGAACAAAAGGGATTCGTCGCCGCGACGCTCGCGGTAGCCGGACACCAGGATGCCGGGCTTGCCGACCGCGCCGTCGCTCGGCGGGTTGTGCGGGTGCCGGTAGCCGACGCGGACCATGCGCCGCGACCGCTCCGTCCGGTTGATGTAGGAGCCGTGCACGGTGTAGTAGCTGAACACGACGATGTCGCCCCGCCTGGCCGGCACCGCGACCGAGTCCGCCAGCCGGTACTCGTCGGTCGGCAGGTGCGGCGCCGAGGGCTCCTCCTCCGTGCCGGTGATGTGCTCGAGCGCACCCTGCGTGTGCGATCCGGCCAGGAAGCGGATCTCCCCGTTGTCGTGACAGGTGTCGTCGAGGTGCACCAGCACGTCGAGGTAGCGTCCGTCGTCGTGCGGGTAGAACGGATGATCCTGGTGCATGGGAAATACCTGCCCGCCGGGCGGCTTGGTGTGCATGACCGAGTGGTGCAGCTCGATATCGGGCCCCAGGATCGGCACCAAGCAGGCGATCAGCTTCGGACTGGTCACCGCGTCCAGCCACGCCCGGGAGTAGCAGTGCAGCTCGTGCATGGCTTCCAGCTTGGCGCCCTTCTCCTCCTCGTCGTCCATGTAGACCTTGCGCCAAGGGCCAGGCCAGCGCCGGTCGACGGTCGCCCAGTCGTGGGCCAGACGGTCGAGGTCGTCGGCCTGCGCCTGACTCTCCTCGGACGTGAACACGGATGGGATCCGCAGAAAACCGTTGTCGTGGAAGAAGTCGACGTCGGCCTGAGCGAGCGGAGCCGGGCCGACGGCGGAGCCGTTCGGCGCCGCGCTGACCAGTGTTTCCGTTGCCATGACCAGCGACGGTGCCCGGTTTCCGACGCCTCGTCAATCAGGCCGCGTCGGTGGGTCCGTCGAAGCCGGGTCCTCCGGCAGCGACGTAACCTGAGCTCTCTCCCCGGAGGCTCCCGGACACCCAGAAGGCGTACAGCGCTCCCCGGCGCAGATGGAACCGGAAGCGCACCGGCCGGCCGGCGAGCCGCGCCAGGTTCATGCCACCCCGCCACGTCATCCGGTGGCGGGTGGAATCGCCGGCCAGCGGCACGCAGTCGGCGGCCGAGTATCCCGGCACCACCTCGCCCCTCCCGTCCAAGACCTCGACGCGCAGCTCACCGTCCGCGCAGGCGGCGTTGACGAAGAGGTGAGCGCCGCTGAACGAGAGCGGACGGGTGGTCAGCGACCCTGGCTCATCGTCGGCCGCCATCCCCGCGAAGCCGTCGCGGCGCAGCGTGGCCAGCCCGGTGCTTGCGCCGGCGTACATGCGGTACCTGTTGATGCCGCGGTCGCCCGCCTGCCCGGCTCCGAGGGTCGGCGACTCGCCCGCGAAGCCGGCGAAGTAGAAGCGCAGCTCATCCCCGACCACGACGCAGAGCCCGCCCGCGGCGTGCAGGTAGGCGCGGTTCCAGTCCCCGGTCCTTCGCGACGAGGCCAGGAACGGGGTGCGGTCCGGCCGGCTGAAATGGAACCCGTCGCGGCTGTAGCCCAGCTCCAGGTCCATGAGCTTGGGCACGCCCTCCACCTTGCAGATGTCGTTCTCGGGACCGCGGAAGATGGCGAAGAGGCCGATCAGGAGGCTCTCGTACGGGGTCACGTTCAGGTCGTAGAGAGCCACGAGGTGGTCCGGCCGCGTGGGGTCCGGCAGGTCGGCGTGGTCCGCCCGCTGCCACCACACCTCGTCGCGGTCGCGATTCCAGACCGCTCCGTCGAGGAAGTCGTCGGACTCGGTGTAGACCCGCATACGGGTGTAATCGATGCGCCCGTCCGCCCCGATCGCCTCGTAACCGCGACGAACGCTCATGCACCACTTCCCGCGAAACGGATTGTGGAAGAACGAGGTGTTGTCGCCGACCGGCGTGGTGACCACCGGTTTCGACCAGTGGATCCCGTCGCGTGAGGTGTGCAGCCATCCCTCTTCGTGTTGGCCAGCCCGGCGATCGCCTGAGCGATAGCACTGGAACATCTTGTAGCGCTGGTCCGGATCGGCGGCGTGCAGATCCAGCCAGACCGCGCAGCCGTCGCGCCCGTAGGTCGGACTGCGCGGCCAGACCAGGTTGGTGCCGGGCTCCACGTCCAGCTCCGGGCGTTCCCACTCCAGCCCGTCGCTGCTGGTCGCCAGGGCGGTCGTGGACATCCAGCCCGACAGGTACCACAGCTTGTAGAGCCGGTCGGCGGGGTCGTACCACAGGCCGTCGTTGAAGGGAGCCGCCATCGGACACTGCCCGCCGTCCAGCTCGTGCGGCGTCGCCGGCACCAGAACCGGGCTGCCCGGGTGGACCTCGGGCCGGCCGACCCGGCGCTCCAGCGTCGTCGCGGAGATCAGGAAGTCGTCGACGAAGAGCTGCCGGCCCAGGTCGATGGGAATCACCTCGGGCGGACACTCCAGATAGGGAACGGGAAGCGGATCGTGCGAGTTCGGATCGACGTGGCGCGGCGGCCACGGCTCCGGCAGGACGATGCCGTTGTAGAGCGTCTCGCTCATGGTCCGGTTTCCCCTTCAGGTCAGCCAGAGCGCTTTCGCTGGCGTTCATGCCGGTACTCGCGGAATGAACGAAGCCGCGGAAGCGTCTCACGATCCTTTGCCCGGTTCGATGCTTCCTTGCTGGCGATGATGTCGTCCAGCGAGCAGACCGGAAACCCCTCGACGTCGACACGCCGCTCGAACGCATCCTGGAATCTCTCGATGCCATCGGGGGCGAACACGAGATCCAGATCGAACGGACCGTTCTTGAGTTGCACGAAGTCCTTGCCGCGGACGATCTCTTGTGCTTGGTCGCCGGTCAACGCGAACCCGAGTTCTCGGAGCGCATCCACCAGCGCCCGACCGTTGGCGGCGTCCTTCTCGACGAACAGGTCGGCATCCTGAGTCGTGTCGGGGAAACCGAGAAGTATGGCGCCCGACTTGCCTATGAACAGATATCGGACGCCATGGCGTTCCAGGGCGTCCCGTATCTCCTCAGCTTGCCGGTACTCGAACGCGGCCATAGCCCAACCAGTCAGGCAGTTCCCGCTCGCACCACTGACGGTACTCCTCCATGGAATCGAACGATCGGTATTCCGCATCGTCCAACACCGGCTTGTAGGTTCGGATGAAGGAGTAGCGCCACCGTACGGCCAGCGGCCGGCGTGCGGCGGCCTCGAATTCCGCCAAAAGAGCTGGATCGATGCGCGCCATAACGCCAATGTAGTCGCGGCCTGAATCGACTACAAGCGCACCGTTCGATTCCAAGCGAGAGTCGGGGCAAGGTGACCCGGGGGCGCCTCCCCATGCGCGCTCCACTCGCCCCAATCCGCCCCTCGAATCGCCCTAATGCGATGTCGCGGGGCGGAGATTCACGGCGATCCCAGAGCTTTCTTCACCAGCAGCATTTCGATCACCGCCGCCGCGCCGCCGAGGTTGCGGAGCAGACACGCCCCCCTTCCACAGGCATTCGTGATTCAGGGCGATGCGTTCCCGCCTGAAGGTGCCGAGCACCATGGCCGCCAGCGGCCCGGTGCCGATCGGCAGCCCCTCCAACCACTCTCTGGCCGGGGCCTTGTACCACAGCTTCATTGCGTCACTATCCTTGCACGCGAGCGGAGGAGGGCGTATGCAAGCGTTGGTGCTCGAGCGGAAACGGCAACTCGCCTTGCGCGAGATCGATCTCGATGAGCCGCTGGCGGCCGGCGACGTGCGCATCGCCATCAGCACCGTGGGGATCTGCGGCAGCGACGTGCACTACTACCAGCACGGGCGCATCGGGCCCTTCGTGGTGGACGCGCCGATGGTGCTCGGCCACGAGGCCGCGGGCGTCGTGACCGAAGTCGGCACGGCGGTGCGCCACCTGCACGCCGGCGATCGCGTGACCATGGAGCCGGGCATCCCGGACCCCGCAAGCAGGGCGTCCCGCCTGGGCATCTACAATCTCGATCCCGCGGTGCGCTTCTGGGCGACGCCGCCCGTGCACGGCGTGCTCCGGCCGTCGGTCGTCCACCCGGCGGCGTTCACCTTCCGGATTCCCGACAACGTCGGCTTCGACGAGGCGGCGATGGTCGAGCCGCTGGCCGTCGGGATGCACGCCGCCAACAAGGCCCGCATCCGGCCGGGCGACGTCGCGGTCGTGATCGGCGCCGGGCCGATCGGGATGGTCACGGCGCTGGCGGCGCTGGCCGGCGGGTGCAGCCGTATCGTGATCGCCGACCCGGTGCAGCCCAAGCGGGAGCTTGCCGCGTCGCTCGGTCCGGTCACCACCGTGGACCCCGCGCAGGAGGATCTGGCGGCGGTGACCGCCGGCCTCACCGACGGCTGGGGCGCCGACATCGTGTTCGAGTGCTCGGGCAGCCCGGCGGCCGCCGCGGGCATGCTCGAACCGCTGGCTCCGGGCGGCCGGGTGGTCCTGATCGGCATGCCGGGAGAGCCGGTCGCCTTCGACGTGGTGGCGGCGCAGGTCAAGGAGGCGCGCATCGAGACCGTCTTCCGCTACGCCCACGTCTATCCGCGGGCGCTGGCGCTGATGGCGAGCGGCCGCATCGACGTGAAGCCCCTGATCACCGACACCTTCGCGTTCGAGCAGAGCGTGCGCGCGTTCGACTTCGCGTGCGCCTTGCCGCCGGACAGCGTCAAGGTGCAGATCGAACTCGACGCCGGCTGAGGCGGCGGGCAGATGGGCGCCATGGAGATCGACTTCCGCGGCAAGCACGCGCTGGTGACGGGCGCGGGAAAGGGGATCGGGCGGGAGATCGCCGCGCTTCTCGGCGGGCTCGGCGCGCAGGTCACGGCGCTGAGCCGCACCGCGGCCGACCTGGAGACTCTCCGCGCCGAGACGGGCTGCAGCACGATCGTCGCGGATCTGAGCGATGCGCGGGACGCGCGGCGTGCCGCCGAGCAGGCCGGCGCCGTCGATCTGCTGGTCAACAACGCCGGCATCTCCATTCCGCAGCCCTTGCTGGAGACGACCGTCGACGCCTTCGACGCGACGATGGCGGTCAACGTCCGCGCCGTCCTGATCGTCACGCAGGTGATCGCGCGCGGCATGATCGAGCGCGGCGGCGGGGCGATCGTCAACCTGTCGAGTCAGGCATCGATGCGGGGGCTGGCCGATCACGCGGCCTACTGCGCCGCCAAGGGCGCCGTGGACCAGCTCACCCGCGTGATGGCGCTGGAGCTGGGACCGCACGACATCCGCGTGAACGCCGTCAATCCCACCGTCACGCTGACGCCGATGGCCAAGATGGCGTGGAGCGACCCGGCCAAGCGCGAGCCGATGATGGCGCGCATCCCGCGCGGCCGGTTCGCGCGGCCGCTGGACGTGGCGCACGCCGTGGCCTACCTGCTCAGCGATCTGGCCGACATGGTGCACGGCGCCATCGTGCCCGTGGACGGGGGGTTCCTCGCCGTCTGAAGCGGGCACCAGGCCGGCGCCATGGCCCGCGCCCGCGTCGTTGACAGCATCGCGCATGCGCATCATCGTTCGGTGATGGCTGAGACGGTTCAGGCTCGTGTGCAGGCAGAGTCAGGCGCTCGCGTCGACGACGGCACGGCGACCCGAGACGCCAGAGGCGAATGGGTACCAAGGGTGCTGCAGAAGGGCCAGCCCTTCGTCTGGCCGCCGCAGCCGAAGAAGTTGCTGCGCTACCTGCTGGGGTTTCCGGGCTTCCTGTGGCCGTTCGGCGCGGCGTTCTACTACGGGCTCGCCTGGCTCACCTGGCGATTCCTGCAACCGGGTGCTTCCGACCTGACGACCTTCACCCAGTTGCGCGCCGACTGGATCCTGCCGATGTACGCGCGCAACGTGGCGATGCTGCTGGTGCTCGCCGGCGTCTGGCACGTGCTGCTCTACTGGCGGCGCTCACAGGCCACGCGCTTCAAGTACAACAAACGCTGGCCGAGCACGAAGAGCAAGGCATTCCTGTTCAACAACCAGACGTGGGACAACATGTTCTGGAGCATCGCCAGCGGCGCGACCATCTGGACGCTGTACGAGGTGTTGCTGCTCTGGGCCTACGGCCACGGCGTGTTGCCGTTCGCCGGTATGCGCGCCAATCCGGTGTGGCATCTGGCGTTCTTCCTGGTGCTGCCCTTCTGGCACGACCTGCACTTCTACGTCGTCCACCGCATCTCGCACTGGAAGCCGATCTACAAGGCCGCCCACTACCTGCATCATCGCAACACCAACGTCGGCCCGTGGTCGGGGCTGTCCATGCACCCGATCGAGCACCTGCTCTACTTCACCCGCTGGATCATCCTGCTGGTGGTGCCGTCCCATCCGATCCACATGCTGTATCTGATGCAGCGTCCCGCCATCGGTCCGGCGCTGGGACACGCCGGGTTCGATGAGCTCGTGCTCAAGAAAGACAGCGACAAGCGGATCTCGATCGACAACTACTTCCACTACCTGCACCACCGCCACTTCGAGTGCAACTACGGCGCGTCGGCCATTCCGTTCGACCGGTGGTTCGGCTCCTTCCACGACGGCACGCCGGAGTCCTACGAACGCATGCGGCGCAAGCGGCGAGTCCCGCCCGAGGGGGCGACCTCCGACGGACGGTAGCCAAGGTCTCCAGCTCAGCTAAGCTCAGCTATCCGTCGCCGGCGCGGTCGCGGACGTCGCGGAGGAACGCGCCGAACGCTTCGAGATCGCTCAGCACGGCCGGGTGCGCATCGTCCAGTGTCGCGAGCAGAAAGTCGATGCGAGTCCAACGGAAGTGGCGAAACCGGAGCAACTCGCGCAGGCGAACCAGATTGCGGTCGCCTACGGCCCTGGCTCGTAGCCCGTCGATGTCGAGGGTCATGTTCTCCAGCAGGGCCGAATGCCAGCGCTCCGGCGGCAGGTTGTTCTCGAAATAGCCGGATACGCGGACAAAAAAGGTCTCCAGGACCGTGTACCAGGTTTCCAGGTAGCCGGCAACGACCAGTGCGCCGTCGTCGGTGCGGCCGATGCGCGGCAGCGTCGTCTCCCGCGCATGGCCGAGCTTTGCGTAGATCGCCTGCAGGCGCTCGCGCGCCTGAGCGAGCTCGGCGATCAGCTCATCGAGCCCCCGGTCAGCCATCCTCGCCGGCCTGCCAGGCCACGGTGCCGAAGCGACGGATGAGGTCTGCCCTGCCCGGGTCGAGTCGCTCCATGACGACCAAGTCGACGTACAGGGCGGTCATCGCATCCGCCCGGGACCGGATGGTCGCGAGGAGGTGCTCGTCGCCGCTACCTCCCTCGACGGCGATGTCGATGTCCGAGATCTCGGTGAAACGCTCCGTATGGACCAAGGATCCCCACTGGTAGATGCGGCGCGGCCGGTATTCCGCGGCGATCATGGCGATGATCCGGGCCGCGTCCTTCTGCGCCGAATGCAGCCGACGGCGGAGCGCCTCGCGCCGCTGTGCCTGTCGGGCGACGACCCAGCGTGCGGCCGCGACACTATCGACAGCCATGTTCCCTCACGAGTGAAGCACCTCACCATACCACGAAGGATGATCCAGTCAGCCTCACTACGCCCAGGATGATTGACACGCACGAGTGCGCGCCGCCATCGCCGACGTCGAAGCGGGCAACGTCGTGCACGCCGAGCTCGTCGACGGGGAGATCGCGGAGCGGCGGTGAGCCGGAAGGACCCGGCAGCCGTCGCGTTCTCCCGGCAGGCATGGGCAGACTACCAGTACTGGATTCAGCACGACCGAACGGTGGCCCGCCGGATCGCGCGGCTGATCGAGAAGTGCCTGCGGGATCCGTTCCAGGGGGTCGGTAAGCCCGAGGCGCTGAAGCATGAGCTGGCCGGCTACTGGTCGCGCCGGATCACGAGGGAGCACCGTCTGGTCTACCGAGTCACGGAAGGCCGATGCATCATCGTCCAGTGCCGCTACCACTACTGATGCTGCCTGCGCGCCAGCTCTCCAATTTCACGGGGCGAGGCGGTGCCGGTGCGGTGCAGCTTGGTAACGGTGACGCCGGCAGCCAGTCCCGCGAACGCCGCCGCCGCAACGGCGTCACGGCCAGCCGCCAGAGCGGCGGTAAGGCCGGCCAGGAACGCGTCCCCCGCGCCGACCGGGTCGACATCGGTCGGCATCTTCGGCGCCGGCAACTCGATCACCCCGCCGGCGTTGCACGCCAGGCAGCCACGGTCCCCGCGGGTCACGAACACCGGCTGTCCCCAGCGCCGGAACAGCTCGCGCGCGGCCGCGGGAGCGGACCGGCGCCGGTCGCCGGAGGCGAGCGTACCTCCTGCGGCGGCCACGGCCTCGGCTTCGTTAAGCTTCCGGACCGTGCCCGCAAAGTCGTCCGCGAATTCCCGGCTGTCGGTCACCCACGGCGTGTCCGGGTGCCGGCGGATCAGGTCCCGCAGGCTGCGCCGCAGGCGATCCGTGTGAACGCCGCGCCGCACCTGCTGATTGATGATCACGGCATCGACATCCCCGACCGCGAGCGCTCCGGCGAGCCGCGCGGCGAGCCGGTCTGCGGTATCCGGCCGCAGCCGATTGAAGGTGCCGTAGTCGATGCGGTTGGACTCGCGCTGCCCCGCCTTACCCGCCTCCAGCACCTTGGTGTAGGCGCAGGTATCCCACTCCGCGTCCTGAATCAGCACGCCGCCGGTATCGATCCCGGTGCGCCGCAGGATGCGCGCCACCTCCGCCCCGAACGGGTCCTCGCCGATCACGCCGAAGACGCGCACCTCCGTGCAGCCGAGCGCGGCGAGATTGGCCGCCACGTTGCCGGCGCCGCCGAGCGAGTATCGCTGCTCGGTGACCGGCCGGATCGGCAGGCCGGTCTCCACCGAGATCTCGGCGGCGGGCGGGTCGAGCACCAAGTAGACGTCGAGGCAGACGTCGCCGATCACCGCCACGCGCAGAGGTCGGATCTCTTTCAGCAACTCGTCGACCTCGGTGGGGCCGATCCGCCACGGAAACCCGCGCTGCATGGGGGCTACGCGAGGCGCTCCGCATCCAGAGGTTCGCTCGATCGTCGCATGCCCTGGTGCCGTGCTACAGCGTGACCCCCACATCTACACCCCACATGACCAAGATGCCACCTTCGACGATCCGGTTGGTCAACCCCAGATCGCCCACAGCCCCCTGGACCAGTCTGGGGGCGGCTTGCAAGCCGACGCCTATCCGCGGCGCGATGGCCACGGGACCGAACAGCCCACGAAAACCGGCGTGCGCCCCCGCGCCAAACAGCAAGGCGGAGGTCATCGGCTCCGTGCCGTCCTCGGTGGAGAGCGCAGGACCGAAGTTGATGACGGCTCCGTAGCCGAGCATGAGCCAGGCGCCGGCAAACAGCCCCCTGGGCGCGCTTCCGCCCGTATAGTGGTTGGCGGCGATCGCAAGGCGAACGCCGCGGGCCACACACATCCCGGCCATCCTATCAGCCGAGCACCCTCGGATTCGGTGCGGTCCGCCTCCGCCTGCCCCCGAGATCGTGGTGCGGCCGACGACCGATTGTCGGCTTGCGCCGCCCTGTCTACCATTTCAATTGGCAAATGCCATTAGTTATGGTTATCTTGGACTCCATCCATGAAGACGCGGATCGACGGCGCCGGACGACTCGTGATACCCAAGGCACTGCGCGAGCGATATGGATTCGAGGCGGGAGTGGAGATCGAGATCGTCACGGTTCCCGACGGCATCACGCTGGTGCCGGCGGCGCCCGCCCGCCGTTTCGTTCGTCGCGGCCGTGTCGTAGCGGTCGACACCGGGGCGGGTCCGGCCCCGGCGGAGATCTTCGCAGTCGACCACATCAGGACTCGGCATCTGGACAGGAAAGGGCGGCTTGCGACGTGACGCTCGGCGTGGACACATCGGTCGTCGTGGCGGCCGTCCATGCGAATCATCCCCTGCACCTCGCGTCCGCACGGTGGTTCGACGCCGCGGTCGACGCGCATGAAGTCGTCGTCGCGCACCACTCCATCCTCGAAGCGTACTCGGTACTCACGCGACTCCCTGCCCCATACCGGATCTCCCCATCCGAGGCAGAGATCGTGCTTCGCGAGACGGTGGAGAGGAACGCCCGCATCGCGCCGTTCACCGCGGAGGCGATGTGGGGGTTCATTTCCCGGATCGGTGCCGTGCCCGCGGCAGGCGGAGCCGCCTACGACGCGTTCATCATCCGGCTGCTCGGCGAGGCCGGCGCCGAGGTCATCGCCACATACAACGTCGATGACTTCCGGCGCCTCGCACCGTCCATGCGGATTGCCGACCCGGCGGAGCTGTAGGCGCCACGACCTCCTCGCTCGTCACAGGGTAGGCTATCGACTATGGACACGTCGTTTCTGGAGCAGGATCCGGAGCAACTGAAAGCGACAGCCGTGGGTCGGCTCACGGCGGCGACCGACGGCTTCGTGCGCTGGGCCGAACGGGTGCGCGACCCGCGGGCGCCGTTCCGGATGCGCTGGGCGGTCGATTCGGTCCGCGATGCGAACGTGGCGGCCACCAACTACGTCCTGGGACAACTCAAGGAGGCGGGCATCCTGCACCGCGTGCTCGACGCCGACCAGCAGCGGCTTGGACGGGAGTGGATCGAGTCGCTGCAGGTGGCGCCGGGCAGCTACGAGGACCCCGCCCTGCTCGCCTACAAGCCGCCGATCTGGGACGATGCCGCCGAGCCGTGGCCGCCCACCGCCGCCCACAAGGAGGCGATGAACCAGTACTCGCACGGCTGCCTGCGCGGCTACGGCGTGGACGGCGTCGACCAGTTGCAGATCCCGCCGCCGCCCGACTGGCCGCAGCAGGACGAGCCCGAGCGGGTCCTGCCCTGGATCCAGAGCGTCGAGCCGAACTGGAGCTGGGTCGGCCGCATGGTCAAACGCCTCGCGGACTGGCACCTGGCCGGCACTACTCCGATCGACCCGCTGCTGGACTGCCTGCGCTGGGTGTACTCCCGGCAGGACCCGCAGACCGGCTTCTGGGGCCGGGGCATCCAGACCACCTTCAAGATCATCATCGCCGTGCTCGAACCACTGGGTCTGACGGTCCCGCGCGCCGACACGCTCATCGACTCGGTTCTGGCCAAGATGTACCACCCCGAGTACGACGACAACCTGTTCCCGTGCGAGGAGTTCGACGCGTTCTACGACCTGGCGGCGGCGAACGACCACGCGCCCGGCTACCGCCGGGAGGAGATCCTGAAGCTCGCCGCGCACCGCATCGCCTTCATCCTCGACACCCACCTGCAGGCCGACGAGGGGCTGGCGAGCTACCCCGACCACTGCATCCCGACCTGGCTGAAGTGGGACATGGCCCCGTCCGTCGCGCAGGGCGACGCGTTCGGGCTGGCCATCTACGGAGCGGGCTTCACGATCTGCGTCGACCTGCTGGGCATCCAGACGGAGACCGGCTGGCGGGGCGCGTGGCGCTACGGGCACGCGCACGACGACACCGCCTACAAGCAACTCGGCGCAGAGGTGCGCGCGGCGCTGGCGTAGCCCCGTGCTGCTTGCGCTGAGCGGGTTTCTCTTCGAGGACCGCTACCGGGCGCAGTCGGTCTCGTTCGCGCGGTTCTGCCGCATCGCGCGCTCGGTCGGATACCGCGGCGTGGAGCTGCGCCGGACCCAGATCGCGCCGGATGCCCCAGCGGCTCGCCGCCGGGAGCTTGCGGACATCGTCGGTGGCGAGGGGCTGACCGTGACCTGCCTGACCGCGCGCGGACTGCCTGCCGGCGGCGACGAACGCGATGCGTTCCTGGACCGCTACCTGGAACTCTGCATCGACCTGCGCTGCCGGCTGTTGAAAATCAGCTCCGATCCCGCCTGGCTGCGCGAGGCCGCACAGCGGGCGCAGGCGCACGATGTCATGCTGGCCGGCAACAACCACGTCGGCACCGCCCTGCAGACGGCATCGGGCACCCTCGGCATGCTCTCGCAGGTCGGCCATCGCAATTACGGACTGCTGTACGACTCGGCGCACCTCCAAATGGCGGGCGAGGACTACCTGGGCTGCATTCCGTCGTTGCTTCCCTACACTCGCAACGTGCTCATGCACTCCTTCCGGCGCGCCGCAGGCGACGAGCCGCCGTTCCTCGTGCACGACGGGCAGGGCTGGATCAACGCGCTGCCGGACGAGCGCGGCGTGCAGGACTGGCCGGCGATCCTTGACGCCTGCAAGCGGGACGGCTACGACGGCCTGATCACGGTCATCGAGAGCGGCTGGAGCGCCGGCCGGCGTGAGGCGGTCGCCCGCCACGCCGCCGACTGCATCCGCCGCTGGTGGGACCACGCGCAGTAGCCGCTCCTTGGGTGCGCACCATGACGTTTCCCCGTTTCCCCTCCGCCGCGGCGGGTATACTGTGGCGATACCGGCACTCGAAGGATGACACCACTTGGCCGCGGGTCTGCGCAGAGGTACGCTCGGCGCTGCGCCGGCCCACCGGCGACGGAGGCACCGCATGGGTAAGCGCATCGCTTGGTACCGCTGCCCGGTCCCGCGCGAACAGCTCAGGAAGCTCAATCAGCGTAGCGACCTCCTGGGGTTCGCGCAGACCCTGGGATTCCTCGCCGTGCTGGCGTCAACGTCGGGAGCGGCGATCTACTCCTCGCTGCACTGGCCGTGGTACGTCACGGCCGTGCTGGTGCTCGTCAACGGCCACGTCTGGCACTTCATCGTCAACGGCTTTCACGAGCTGGTCCACGACTCGGTGTTCCGGAACATGTGGCTCAACCGGCTTTTCCTGCGGGTCTACGCGTTCCTGGGCTGGCACAACCATCACGCGTTCTGGGCCAGCCATGCCGAGCACCACAAGTACGCCCTGCACCCGCCGGACGACCGCGAGGTGGAGCTGCCGCGCGACTTCGACCTCAAGGGCATCTGGAAGTGGGGGATCGTCAACCTGCCCTACATACCCACGCAGTTGCACGCCTATGCGCGAACCGCATTCGGCTACGTCGGCCCGGACGGGTCCTGGATCGCGGATCTGTTTCCGCCGAACGCGCCCGAACGCCGGCGGGTGCGGCGCAACTGGGACCGCATCCTGCTCATCGGGCACCTCGCCATCGCCGCCGTGGCACTCGCCCATGGTCTGTGGGTGATGCCGCTGGTGATCACCTTTCCGAAGGTGTTCGGCGGCTGGCTGCAGCGGCTGTGCAACGAGGCGCAGCACATCGGCCTCACGGACAACGTCTCCGACTTCCGGCTGTGCTGCCGGACGATCTACCTGAGCCCGGCGCTGCAGTTCCTCTATTGGCACATGAACTACCACACCGAGCACCACATGTACGCCGCCGTGCCGTGCTACCGGCTCGGACGCCTGCACCGGCTGATCCGGCACGACATGCCGCGCTGCACGCGCGGCCTGCGTGAGACCTGGACGCAGATCGACGGGATCCTCGAACGGCAGAAACGCGACCCGGACTACCAGTTCGCCCCCGAGGTGCCCGCGGCAGCGCCGCGTGATCGAACGGTGGCAGCCCGAGTTGCCTGAGTCCCCTCGCCCACCCCTGCATCGATCGATCGTGAGAGGCAAGAACATCCTCCTCATCCTCACCGACCAGCAGCGGGCGGACACGCTCTCCTGCTACGACCCGGACGGTCTCTGCCGGACCCCGCACCTGGACCGCTTCGCCCGGGACGCCATCGTCTTCGACAACGGCTACACCAACTGCGCGGTCTGCTCCCCTGCCCGCGCGAGCCTGATGACCGGGCTGCAGCCCTCGCACCACGGCATCCAGACGAACACGCGCGGCTACGGATGCCGCGTCCACGACCTGCCCGACACGCCGGAGCTCCTGAGCCGCCGCCTGGCTTCCGCCGGCTACCGCTGCGGGTACACCGGCAAGTGGCACCTCGGCTTCGACCGGACCGAGCCGGGGACCGACACGGCCCCGTTTCCGGACTGGTACTTCACCGGGGGCAACGCGCTCCCCACGACGCGGGGCTTCATCGGCGATGACTTCCCCGGACACGGCGGCGGCGGTTACGAGTACCCGTTGTTCCAGGAGTACCTGCGATCCAACGGGCTCGAATTCGTCGTCGAGCAGAAGCTCCGGGAGCACCCGCATCCGAATCACACGCACTGGGGCGAAGTCACCTCGCCCGTGGAGTCGACCAACGAGTTCTTTCTCGTCGAACGCGCGATTCGGCACCTGGAGCGCCTCCGATCGGGGGAGGCGCCGTTCTACTTCCAGCTCAATTTCTGGGGCCCGCACGAGCCCTTCTACGCGCCCGGCCGACACCTCGACGCGTATCGGGACCTGGCTATTCCGCCCTGGCCGAACTTCGCCGATCCCCTCATCGACAAACCGGGGATCCACGACGTGTGGCGCCGCTTCGACAAGCCCTGGGAGTTCTTCGCGACCGCGCTCAGGCACTATTACGGGTTCATGTCGAGCATCGACGAGCAGATAGGCCGGCTCATCGCCTACCTCCGGGACACCGGACTGTATGACGAGACCACCATCGTCTTCGTCGCCGATCACGGCGATTCGCACGGGTGCCACGCCGGACTGGAGAACAAGGCGGTCCACATGTACGAGGAGATCATGAAGATCCCGTACCTGATCAAGCCGGCCGGCACCACGCACGGCGGACGACGGGGCAACCTTGTCTCCCTGTACGACCTCTATGCGACGGTGCTGGAGATCGCCGGCGTCGACCGACCGATCGCCGAGCGGGACGGCCGCTCGCTGGTGCCGGTGATCGAATCACCGGACGCTCCGTGGCGGGATTATCTGCTCGCGGAAGGGTCCGGCACCGGGCAGGACGTGATCCTGGACCAGCGCATGCTGCGCTTCGAACACAGCAAGTACGTCTTCAACGCCGGCATGCAGGACGAGCTCTACGACCTGGAGGCCGATCCGCACGAGCTGCGAAATCTTGCGCCGCGTCCTGAGCACGCGCGCCGCGTCCGCCACGCGCGGGAGCGCATGTACGCGGCCATGCTGGAGATGGGTGATCCCATCGCACCGGTGTTCCGCCACCTGATGCTGCGTGACGCGCCCGCAGCCCCGCGCGGCTTTCATAGGCCCGGACCACCTTCCGCGGGGCTATCCTTCAGTCGCGAGTAGAGATACGCACACAATCCCCAGGGCGTATCGAGCCGAGCGTAGCCTGCAGTTGCTCGATCCCTTCAGACGAGAATTCAAGGAACGACTCGACCTGCCAACGCTCGACGGTAGGGAAATCCTTAAGGAAATCCTCCACGGAGTGATCGCTCTTGAGGTAGTCGATGAACGTTTCGACCGGCACTCGGGTAGCCGCGAAGACGAGATCGCCGCTGTGGATCTCGGGATCACGCGAGACAACACTGGCAAGTTGCACCGAGCTGCGGCTCATCTGACCAGAGTATGGAGGAATTTGCCAGCCATTCCAAACGCACCTACCATCGCCGCATGTCCCACGGCACCCCGATGACGGACGAGCAGCGGTTCTTCTACGACCTGCGCGGCTGGATCCTGCTGCCCGCGGTCCTCTCCGAGGAGGAGATCGCGCCGCTGAAGGCGCAGTGCTACTCAGGCATCGCGCACGGCTACACGGGAGCCGTGCAGGAGCTGCTCGACCATCCCGCCATCACGGGTATCCTGGCCGAGTTGCTGTCCGAGCCGCATTACGACAGTGAGGACTCCTATCCGTTCCGCTGCGAGGGCTCGTTCGTGACGGTCCGGCACGCGGGCTGGAAGAAGGAAGACCTCGGCGGCACGGAGATGCCGCACGTGGTGCGGCCGCCGCAGCACGCCAACCCGATGCGCTACCAGGTGGCCGGCAGCCGGATTTTCTCCGGCCTGACCAGGGTCGTCTGGGAACTGGAGGAGGTGAAGGCCGGAACCGGAGGCACCTCGTTTCTCTCAGGCTCCCACAAGGCGAACTTCCCCTACGGCGGACCCGACCCGTATCGCCCCGACACCACCGGTTCGCCGTGGGAACCGAAGATGCGCGCAATGATGGATACCTACGGGTGCCCGTCCGGCTCGGCACTGATCTTTACCGAGAGCTTGCTGCACGCCTCCGAGGACTGGACCAACCCGGACAACCCGCGCTGCGCGATCTTCAACTGTTACAACTCGGTGTGGGCGCAGTGGCACCTGATGGCCACTGGCGACGAGCTCGCCTGGTCGCCGGAGTTCGCGGAGACGATGCCGCCCCGGCGCCGCAGCCTGTTCCGCGGCGTCTGGCAACTCGGTACCCTGCACGGCATCGAGGGCAACGCCGCCTACGCCGACGACAACCGCGCCGTGTGACGGTTTCGGGGCGCTACCCGTCCGCCGATATGCGTTCGTAGAGCTCCAGGAGATGCCGGGCCTCGCCGCCCGTGATCCGCGGCAGATCTCCCTGCGGGAGCGCCGTCCGCGCGGCCAGAAAGGTGCGGCAGAGCGCCTTGATGTTCTCCATCCGCCAGTAGGCGATCTCCAGGTGCTTGCCGCGGGTCATCACGCCGTGGTTGCGCATCAGCACGCACATGTGCCGCGCCGCCACGCTGCCCACCGCCCTGCCGTTGGCCGCGCTGCCGGGTTCCTGGTACTCGGCCAGCCCGACCTCGCCCAGAAACACCTCCGCCTCCGGGGTGAGAAACCGCTCCGGCGCGACGCCGGCCACGGCGAACCCGGTCGCGGTCGGCGGATGCGCGTGGCAGCACGCCTTGGCGTCGGGCTGCCGCTTCATGACGCCCAGGTGCGTGAGGATCTCGCTGGTGCGCACGCGCGTGCCCGCCACCTGCCGCCCCTCAAGGTCCACCAGGCACATCATGTCCGGGGTCATGAATCCCTTGCTGTTCCCGGTCGGCGTGCACAGCACCAGGCCGTCGCCGACGCGGATGGTCAGGTTGCCGCCGTTGCCGTCGACGAACTCCCGCTGCCACAGGCGGCGGCCGATGTCGCACATCAGCTCCTTGAGCCGCTCGATCGCAGGCGATTGGAAGAACGCGTCGATCTCCGCCGGGGTGCGCGGATCGGCGCCCGGCGTCCAGCGGTATTGCGGATCGGGCGTGGACGGAGCGTCGCTCATCCGGGCCGGCTGCTCGACCCGACCTACTCGACCGTGGCGGTGCGGTCCCGGTCCACCAGGTCCCAGTCGATCGCGTAGCCGAGCCCGGGCTCGTTCGGCGCGTGCACCATGCCGGCGGCGTCGACCTCGATGTCCCGGACCAGGCCGTACAGGTTCGCCCCGGTACAGGGGAAGAACTCGTAGAACTCGCAATTGGGAACGGCCATGGTCACGTGCAGGTTGGCGACGTTGTTGAGGCTGTTGCCGCCGTGGTGGAGCTCGCAGCGCATTCCGAAGCCCTCGGCCAAGTGGCACTGGCGAACGAGCGGGGTGATGCCGCCGGTGACCGCGACGTCGCCGCGGAGGATGTCGGTGGCCCGCTGCATGATCCAGGCGGCCATGCCGGGAAACCGGCCGGGAGCGTACTCCGTGCACATGATGGGGATGTCGAGCTTCTGCCCCAGGTCCACGTAGTTGTAGGTGTCCTCCTCGGCGAGCGGGTCCTCGTACCAGTAGTAGCCGAGCTCCTCGATGGCGCGGCCGACGCGCAGCGCGTCGGCATACTGGTAGGCCCACATCGAGTCGAGCATCAGGGTGAAGTCGTCGCCGACCGCCTCGCGCACCGCGCGGCAGATCTCCACGTCGGCATTCGGCTCACCGTGCGGATGAATCTTGTGCGCCGTCCAGCCCGTATCCTTGAGACGCAGCGCCTCCTCGACGTACTCGGCCGCCGTCTCGTGGAAGGCGGTGCTGGAGTAGGCGGGGACCGCGTCCTTGCAGGTGCCGAGCAGCCGGTGAATGGGCTGGCCGGCGACCTTGCCGTTGATGTCCCACAGGCAGACGTCGATCGCGCCGATCGCCTGGATCGACGCCTGGCGGTTCAGCTTCCAGAGCCTCTGCCACAGCCGCCCGATGTCCTGCGGGTCCTGGCCCATGACGACCGGTTTGAGGTAGTCGACGAGCGGGCCGGCCAGGTGATGCCCGCCGAGGTGGGAGCTGCCCAGAAACGCGTTGCCGGTGATGCCGGCGTCGGTCTCCACGCTCACCACGCCGAGTTGCGTGGCGCCGCCGAACGTGGCGCCGCCGGTCGTCCACACCTCGCTGTTCCACGCGAACAGATCGACCTTGACGTTGGTAATACGCATGGGCCCGCAGCGTACCACGGAGCCCATCGCCGGCCACGCCACGGGCAGCGGTAGTGTGCCGGCCCGCAGCGCGGCGGCATCCCGGCGCGGTACGCTGAGGACCCATGAGCCACACGGTCGCGTTCATCGGCCTGGGCGCCATCGCCGGGTCCCACCTGCCGGCCATCGCCGCGCAGGACGGGCTGCGGCTGGTGGGGGTGTGCGACCGGGACGAGCACGCCCTGCGGGAGCGAGCCGCCGCGCACGGGGTGGCCGGTTACCGCGACTACCGCGACCTGCTGGCGGCAGGGGCGGACGTGGCCGTGGTGGCGCTTCCCCACCACCTGCACTGCGAGGTTGCGGTGGCCGCGCTGCAGGACGGCTGCCACGTGCTGGTGGAGAAGCCGCTGGCGGTGTCGGTGGAGCAGTGCCGGGCCATGCTGCAGGCCGCGCGCCGCGGCGGGGGCATTCTGGCGGTGAGCGACACCGCCGCCTACCATCCGGGAGCGTTGCTCACCGGGGAGCGGTTCCGCCACGGGACGCTGGGCCGCTTCCTCAGCGGGGTCCATCACAACGTGCGGTTCTACTTCCATGAGGGGCGCCCCGCCTGGTTCCTCGATCCGGACGCCGGCGGCGGCGGGATGTTCGCCAACGTGGGTCTGCACCGGCTGGCGCAGGCGCGCGCCTGCCTGCCGGGGCTGCAGCCCGTGACGGTGAGCGCATCGGTCTCCCACGTGGCCGAGCACCCGGTGGAAGCGTGCACCTCGGCGTTGATCCGCTACCGGACGGGCGGGGCCATGCACTACGAGGAGCTCGGCTACGTGCCGCGCCCGGCGTGGTGGCACCTGGACGCCCACTACGTGTTCGAGGAAGGGATGGTGACCTTCGACGCCGAGCGCTGGCGGCTGGTGACGCGGCGCGGCGCCGAGCACGAGGAGGCGCTGGCCGGCGGCGGGAACCCCTACGAGCGGGTCTATCACGACCTGCTGCGCCGCCTGCAGGGAAAGAGGCCGCTTGGCCCGGCCGGCTGGGAGTCTGCCGCCGACGTGGCCGTGGTGCAGGGCGCCTACGCCAGCGCCCGCGCCGGACGTGAGGTCGACCTCACCGGCTCCGAGTGGAAGATCCTCCCGGACTGAGCGTTCACCCGGACCGACGTATTGAAGCGGCAGCGCGGCTCGCTACGCTCTCTGGGTACGAGACGGCGTCCCATCTCCGGGGATCATGGCGAAACCGCGCGCGGCGGGGGTGTCATGACACCCCCGCCACCGATCGGTAGGATCCCGGCAAGGGAACGAGGGCGCCCGAAGAGGTGTACATGAGCGCAGAGCTGATCGGCATCATCGCAGCGGCGGTCGCCCTCGGCACCGCGATGCTGGCTTCGATGCGCGGGCTCCGTCATGAGATGCGCGACATGCGCACGGAGCTCCGGGACGAAATGAGGGCTGGCGATAGCGCGCTGCGGGATGAAATGAAGAGTCTCGAAAGCAGGCTACGGAACGAGATCAAGGCGCTCGATGGCAGTCTTCGAGACGAGATAGGGGCTGGCGATCGCTCCATCAGAGAAGAAGTGAACGCCTTCAGAGAAGAAACGAGGGCCGGCGACAACTCCATCAGAGAAGAAATGAGAGCCAGCGACAACTCCATCCGAGAGGAGATGAAGGCCGGCTTCAAGGAGCTTGCCGCGCGGATGGTCGACCTTGGGGACCGGCTGTCGAAGATCGAGGGAATCATCGAAGGCTTGTTCTGGAGCAGCCGCAATCAGCCGCCCGACAAGCCGCGGGAGGGCGTCGCTTAGGAGTCTGCGCTCGCCACCTCCGTAGCCGGCCGACAGGCGACCTCGGACCGCCAGACCGGCGCATCCCGGTTCGCCGTGTACCACGCGCCCGGTGAACGCTGGTACGTCTCGTGCCAGTCGCGGGCGGCGCGGCGCGCTTCTCCGATCTGCTCGCCGGTCATCAGGCGCTCGAGTCGGTCGCGCTCCGGGCGCGCCATGCAGAGTATTGTGAGGCCGGGCGCGGGGCTGTACTCCGTCCCATCGCAGTCATGGATCGCCGCAAGGTGGATCCATTGGTACGCGGCGACGTAGTCCTGCGGTACGCCCTTACCGTCGCGGTACAACTGGCCGAGCCGCAACTGAGCGGCTTCGTGCCCCTGTTCGGCCGCGCGGCGATACCACCACGCGGCTACGCCGTAGTCCTGCAGCACGTCGGTGGTTTCATACAGCTCGGCGAGGCTGAACTGGGATAGCCTGTCCCCCCGCGCGGCAGCTCGGTGGTACCATCTCGCTGACTCGCATTGGTCCTGCGCAACGCCGTTGCCGGCGAGGTACAGTCTGCCGAGGGCGCGCTGGGCGCCCGGTTCGCCCTGCTCGGCCGCCAAGCGATACCACTTCGCCGCTTCGACGTAGGCCTCAGGGTCGGTATCCTCAGGTGCGTTCGGACCGGCGCTGAGCGTCGTCAGGCCGGGGTCGATGAGCCAGGCGAGCCTGAGTTGAGCCACGGGATTCCCCTGTTCGGCCGCTTGGCGAAGCTTGGCGGTATCGGCGTCATCCGCCAGTCCCGTGCCGGCCACCAACACCAGAAGCGCGGCTGCACTGAAGCACAACGTTCTCGTACTCCGTCTCATCATTCCTCCCTCCCGCGAAGAATACCCCAGGATACCACCGCTCAAGCCCGCGAGCGACATCCGCAGGAGATCAGCGCGTCGCTGTCGAGCGGGCCGTGTCCGCCTCAGCCCTTGAGGGAGCCGATCATCAGGCCGCGCACGAAGTAGCGCTGGATGAACGGGTAGATGATCAGCATCGGCACGATGGAGGCGAACAGGGTGGCGAACTTGATGCGGTCCACCGACGCGATGAGCTGGTCGCTTTGCTCCTGCTCGTCCATGGCCCGCGCCGCCGCCATCTCGCCGCGCTCCAGCAACGCCTCGGTCATCTGGTTCTCGATCACGATCTGGCGGAGGATCACCTGCAGCGGGTAGCGCTCCGCCTTGCTGAAATAGACCACCGCCGGAAACCAGGAGTTCCAGTGGCTTACCGCGTAGAACAGGGTGATGGTGGCCACCGCGGCCTTGGAGATCGGCAGCATGATCCTGAAGAACACGGTGATGTCGTTGGCGCCGTCCACGACCGCCGAGTCCTCCAGTTCCTGCGGCAGGGTCTGGAAGAAGACGCGCATGATAATCAGGTTCCACGTGGCGATCGCTGTGGGCACTGCCAAGGCCCAGATGGTGTTGTACATACCCAGGCTGCGCACCAGCAGGAAGGTGGGAATCAGGCCTCCGCTGAAGAAGAAGGTGATGATCACCGTGGCGGTGATCAGGCCGCGGAACGCCAGGCGCCGCTTGGAGAGGGCGTAGGCCATGGTGGTGGTCAGCAGCATGTTCACGACCGTGCCGACCACGGTGTAGATCACGGAGTTCCTGAACGCGTTGGGAATCAGTGGCGAGGAGAAGATGAGCTGGTAAGCGCGCAGGTTGAAGTTGACCGGATAGAAGGTCACCCGGTTGCCCATCACCGACACGTCGTCGCTGAACGATACGCTGGCGATGTGCAGCACCGGATAGAGGGTGGTCAGGAGCACGAACAGCACCATCAGATGCACAACCACCCAGCTCATCCGGCCGGAGACCGAAACGTCGCGGATCATGCTACCAGAGCCGGTACTCGCTGAACCGCTTGGCGGCCGTGTTGGCCAGCACCACCAGGACCAAGCTGATCACGGCGTGGAACAGACCCACGGCCGTGCCGTAGCTGAAGTCCTGGCGCAACAGACCGCGCCGGTACACGTAGGTCCAGATCACGTCGGCGGTCTCGAGCGTGAGGTCATTGTACATCAGGAGCACCTTCTCGCCACCGACCGACAGCAGTCCGCCGATGCGCAGGATGAGCAGGATCGAGATGACCGGCGTCAGCGCCGGCAGGCTGATGTGCCACATCTTGCGCAGGCGCGAGGCGCCGTCCACGGTCGCCGCCTCGTACAACTCCGGATCGACCCGCGAGAGCTGCGCCAGGTAGAGGATCGCGCCCCAGCCCACGTTCTGCCAGATGTCGGAAATGACGTAGATCGGGCGGAACCAGCGCGGCTTGATCATGAAGTAGATCGGGTCGATCCCGAACGCAGCCAGGATCGCGTTCACGAATCCGGTAGAGGGGGACAGCGCCAGGACCAGCATGCCCACCACCGCCGGCATGGCGATGAAGTGGGGCAGGAAGCTGACCGTCTGCACCGTACGCTGATAGGTGCGGTTGACCAGCTCGTTCAGCGCCAGGGCGAAGATGATCGGCGCCGGAAAGCCGAACAGCATGGTGTAGAAGCTGAGCAGAAAGGTGTTGCGGATGAGCCCCCAGAAGTGGGGGTAGTTGAAGAACCGCACGAAGTTGTCGAACCCGATCCACGGGCTGCCCAGGACGCCCAGGCGGAGGCTGAGCTCCTTGAAGGCGATGGTGACCCCGTACATGGGGATGTACTGGAAAATCACGTACCAGACGAACCCCGGCAGCACGAGCAGCAGCAGATACTTGGAGGCGCGGACCTTGCGCACCTGACGCTCCCAGACGCTCTGCGAGCCCGCGCTCTGCACGGGGACTTCGGTGGGCGCTAGCGCGGTCCGCATCTCACCATCCCCTCTTGACCAGGACGGGCATCTCCAAACTTGGAGATGCCCGTCGCGAAACGTTCAAGCCGAAAGCGGCTCAATAGTTGCGGTCGTAGGCTCCCTGGTAGAGCTCCAGCAGGCGGTCGACGCCAGCGTTGTCCAGAGCGTCCAGGTACTCCTGCCAGTGCGCGTCGTCGGACGCGTCCAGCTCGCCCAGGACGAACTTGGCTCGATACTGCTTCCAGGTGTCGTCCACCACCGTCTGCACGTCGGCGCGGTCCTTCTCCTCGGTCGCGTTGAAGCCCCAGGCGATCTTCCTGATGAAGGGCTTGCCTACCGCCCACGCGGTCATCTCCGCGTAGATCCTGTCGCCCTCGCTCAAGGGGCGGTCGGGGTGGAAGATCGGATAGTTCTCCAGCCCTATTTCCCAGCCCTGGAGGCCATCGGGGTTGTCCGGCGTGCGCATGTGCGGCAGGTAGACCGGCTTGCCGTCCTGGTACTCGTAGTTCACGCCCTCCTCACCGAAGTAGCGCGCGACCAGGCCCTCGCCGTCCATGGTCCAGTTCAGGTAGGCGAGGAGCCGGTCCAGCTTCTCACCTTCCGAATTGGTGGTCAGGAACGGACCCCACGGGTAGTACACGGTCTCCGGGTTGATGATCGCCTCGGCGCCCGTCGCCGAAAGCAGCGGAATGAAGGAGTGGGTCCAGGTGACCTCCGGGGTGGCCTTGCGCGACGTGTTGTTCATGTAGGGGACGTTGCCGGTCCAGTTCGGGGTGGTGATGGCGGTGTTGGCCACGTACAGGATCTCGTTCTCCCGCTCGCGCGTGTTGGTCAGGAACTCCGCATCCATCAGCCCCTCGGCGTAGATCCCGGTGAAGTACTTGATCAGCTCCCGCATCTTGTCGGTGGCTGCGCCGTAGACCAGCTCACCCGAGTCGATGTCGAAGTGCACGCCCGCCGTGGTCCGCCAGGTGTTGTAGAAGACGTCGGTGAAGATGCCGCCCTGGCCGCGGGTGAACAGCGGATAGTGTTCCGGGTTGTTGGCCTTCAACGCCCTGAGCATCTCGGTGTACTCATCGATGGTGGTCGGCCACTCCAGGCCGGCGTCCTCGACCAGGTCCTGCCGGTACACGAAGCCACGGCTGATGGTGCGCGGGTTCTTGGACAGCAGCATGTACATCTTGCCGTCGGGTGCCGCGTTGAAGGCCTCGACCGTCGCCCAATCGTCGTCCGACCACCACTTCCGGTAGTTGGGCAGGTCCTCCCAGTGATCGGAGAGGGGCACGATGTGGCCGTCCATGGCCCAGCGATTGACCTCCCAGACGCGCAGTCCGTAGGGATGCATGTCGTAGTAGTCGCCCGCCGCGAACAGCAGGTCGGTCTTCTCGACGGTGGAGCCCCCGGCCACGTAATCGTACTCGAACCGCAGCCCGAATTTGTCCTCCGCGAGCGTGGCGTGATAGGGATACTCCTGCGGCAGACGATCCTTGGAGAATTCGTAGAACACTCTCACGTCGTAGATCGTGTCCGCCGTCGCTGCCTCTCCTTCAGCGGCGGCGAAGGCGCCTGCCGCGGCAAGAGCCAGCGCTCCGGCCACAAGAACCAGTCGTTTCATTGATTGCCTCCTCAAGTCGGCACGGTCATTGATATGCACCCGCGGACCCTGCCACAACCGGCGGGAATCGTAAAGAGTGTCTTGCCGGCTCACGCCTGCATTTCGGTCAGCAGCTCCGCGATCAGCTCCATGCCGGCGCCCCAGCCCCGGTCCAGGCCGCCCATCGCCGCCGCGAAGGAGGTGACTTCAGCGTCGCTCGCCTCCTGCGGCGCCCAGGTCAGGCGCAAGCGGGTCCGGCCGCCGTCATCCTCGAACGTCACGGTGGTCAGAAGCACCCGCGGCCAGTCCGGCATCATCGGGGTGGCGGTGACGTTCCAGTCCGCGTCGCAGACGGAGTGCAACCACACCAGCCGCTCCGGCGGCGTCACCTCCGTGTACTCGATCCGCTCATAGCGGGAGCCTGAGCCCATGCGCATCTCGTCCAGCCACAGCCCGCCGGGTTTCACCTCAAGGTGGTGGACGATCGTCTCCACCCCCGGCCCGTACCAGCGCGGCAGCAGCTCCGCATCGGTCCAGACCTTCCACACCAGCTCGCGCGGGGCATCGAACTCCCGCTCCAGCACGTACGTCGGCACGTCACTCACTCTCGGTCTCCTTTCTCCGCCCGATTCAACTCTTCCAACAGGCCGTCAAACCTGATCGAACGGCGACGGTCGGAACCATTTGAGTTCTTTCAGCGAATTCAACGCCGCCCCACGGGCCGGCTGCGATGCGACCGCTTGAAGAGCGGGGCGTGTTGTCAGCAGGATTACGCGACGATGGAGGACATTGCAACCACGGGAATCTCCTCCAAGGGCCACCTGTTGCTTGCGGCGAGCGCCTGGCCACGCGGGAAGGTGTACTACTTCTGCCCAGGCTGTACCGCGGTACACGCCGTGGCCGCCGCGGCGCCGGCAGCCTGTCCGGCGTGCGCGAGGCATCCGCTGCGCGACATCTTCACGGAGATGGCGGCACGCCTGGAGCGGGCGTTCGGATTCTTCGACGCCACCCGCAGCGCCCGGCACCCGTGGCTGTTCACCCCCGCGCCCGGCGAAGAGGCGCACGCGCTGTTCGTCTCCAGCATGGCCCTCGGCGCCTTCGGCGAGCTGCGCTCCATGGGCTTCACGCCGCCGCCGCTGGAGCCCTGGGCCTCGGACGAGGTCGTGCTGGCCGCGTGGACGGACGCCGTCCTGGAGTACCTCGATCCGGCGACCAAACTGCTGCGTGTCCCGGAAGGGGACGGCGCCATCGGCGGCGCGGTCGCCTCGCCGGAACGCTACGTCTCTTCCGGCTTCGAATGGCAGCTCCGCAACCGGGTGTTCATGGCCGACCGCTATCGTCTGCCGGCCGGCGCCCAGTCCAACCGCGACTATCTCGCTACCGTCGGCGAGGCGCGCGGCTGGCTGGAAGAGACCTGGGCCGCCCACCCGCCGTGGACCGCCGGAAGCTGGACCTCACGCGCGGTGGAGACCCACCTGGCCCTGCATGGAGCGTGCGCAACCGGGCCACAACCGCAAGACGCGGTCATCGACTTCGTCCAGCAGTGGCTGGAAGCGCGCCAGGATCACGCGACCGGCGCGTGGTACGCCGGCGTGGAGGCCCCGCGCCACAACATCGTCAACGGCATCTTCAAGCTGTTCGTGACCTACGAGCGGCTCGGCTGGGAGATCCCGCGCCAGCGCGCCATTGTCGACTTCGTGCTCGGCGGCGGCGACCGCGAGCGCGGCTTCGGCGGCCGGGGGTGCAGCGTGTTCGACCCGATGCAGGTGCTGTACGTGCTGCGCTGCCGCGGCAACGGCTACCGCGCCGCGGAGGTGGATGCCGTTACTGCCGCCTCGTTCCTGACCTTTCTCGACAACTGGGACGAGACTGCCGGCTGGTTCCGGGAGGGCACCTGGCACGGCAAGCACAACCTCGGTATCCCGCTGTACATGGCGTCGCTGCTGCTGGACCACCCCTACATGCGCATCAACACCATCTACAACTGGCGCGAGGGGCCGATCATCCTGCGTTCACCGGACGGCGGCGTACGGCTGCGTCCGGGCGTCATCCACCACACCCGCGGACACCCGTTCACCGGCTGATCCGCCCGCACCCGCGTTGGCCGGGCGGCTCAGCCCTTGAGGGAGCCAATCATCAGGCGCGCGGCCGATTGCAGGGCCGGATCGTCTTACCAGTAGGATTATGATCATGGACGAGATAGCAACCACGAGACTCTCCTCGAAGGGCCAAGTCGTCATCCCGGAAGCGATCCGCAAGCGACTGGGGCTTGAGCCCGGGACCGAGTTTGTGGTGCTCGAGGAAAACGACACCGTGGTGCTCAAGCCGATCGCCGCGCCGTCGATGCGCGAGTTCGACGAGATCATCGCCCATGCTGCTCAAGCCGCACGCGAAGCCGGGCTACGCCCGTCGGACATCGCCGTAGCGATTCGCGCCGTGCGGTCCAGGTGAGAATCGTTGTCGGCGCCGCCGCTTCCGGAGCCGGTGTGCTCCGATCCGGATGACGACAAGTTCCTCGCGTGCGCGGTAGCCGCCGACGCTGCGTACGCCGTGAGCGGCGACCGCGGTCTTCTTGCGGCCGCTAACGGCGGCCAGCCCAGTACGTTGGTCTTCGTTTCATGTGCATGATCGCAAGAACGCGAATGCGATCGACATGCGTCTTGTAGACGATCGCGTATGGGAACCCCCTCACGAGCCGGCGAATCCGACCCCGCATCACCCGACCCGAGTTGGGGAACGCGAGGATTGACTCTGCGCAAGCCTCGACGGAGTTGACGAACATTGACCCCAGTCCGGTACTTCTGCTCTCGTAGTAGTGGGCCGCCTCTTCAAGCTCGCACACTGCGAGACGGTGAAACGAGAGCCGCTTCATCTACGGAAGCTGTCCGCGCAACTCCTTGAACACCTCATCCGCCGGGCGATCGGTCGCGCGCGGTTCCAAGTCCCGGCGGTCTGCCTCTTCCGCCCAGATCTCCTCGTGCTGCTCCGCGGTGAGCTCGTCGAGGCTCTCCAGGAGGGTTCCTGCCAACTGCGCTCGTGACCGTGGGTGGAGCTTGAGAGCCGCCGCGACTATCTCGTCCAGTTGCATGGAACAAGTGTACCGACCGGGGCGGCATTGTTTCATCATCGGGTCCCTGAGGCGGCTTGACGGGCGCACGCCGTCGCCTCCGGGTCCACCGAGAACGTGTCTGGGTCGAGCACCACGCCGTAGTCGTCGCGGGCGGAGGCGAGCGACACCTTGTCGTTGCGGACGTCCTGCGCGACCAGCTCCGGGTCCCGCTCCAGGGGATCGCCCCAGCCGCCGCCGCCGGCCTGCCGGTGATAGAGCCGCTCGCCGGCCTCCATCGAGGTAGAGACCATGGTGATGAGGGTCTCTTCCTCCCCTGACTCCCGGCGCAGCACGTTGGTGGAGCCCGTGCCCGGCCGGCCGCCGGATAGCCCGTACGGGAGGTGGTCGCGCCGGTCGGAGCGGATCGCCAGGTGGGCGCGGCCGTCGAGCAGCCGCCACTCCCGCTCCACGGCCAGCCCGCCGCGGAACCTGCCCGGCCCGCCCGAGTCGCGGACCAGGCCGTAGCGCTCGATCCGCAGCGGGTAGTTGCTCTCGGCCTCCTCCACCGGGATGTTGCTGGCGACGTTGGCCGGGTTGCACAGCCCGTCGTTGGCGTCGCGGTCCGGGCGCCCGCCCCACGTGCCGGTCATCAACTCGTAGTAGACGTAGGGCGACCGGTCGGGGTGCAGGCCGCCGAGCACCACCAGCGAGTTGCCGCCCTCGCCCGCCGCCTGGATCCGGTGCGGGACGAACTTCGCGAGCACCCCGAACATCAGGTCGGCCAGCCGGAAGCCGGTGATGCCGCGCATCGACGAGGCGCCCGGCATCACCACGTTCAACACCGTCCCCTCGGGAGCGATGACCGTGATCGGGCGGAAGATTCCGGCGGTGTTGGGCAGTTCCAGGCGCAACGCGGCGCGCACGCTCAGCGCGGCCACCGAGAAGGTGAAGGAGTAGGTGTTGTTGATCGCCCCCGGCACCTGCGGCGCGCTGCCGGTGAAGTCCGCGGTCAGGCTGTCGCCTTCGACCGTCAGCGCCACGTGCAGCTTCACCGGCGGGCCGCCCACCCCGTCGGAGTCCATGTAGTCGGTGAAGGTGTGCGTGCCGTCCGGCCAGCGTGCGATCTCGGCGCGCACCAGCCGCTCGGTGTAGTCGATCAGGTCGGCCGTGCAGGCGCGAAAGGTGTCCGGTCCGTAGCGGCGCACCAGCTCGTGCACGGCGCGTTCGCCCGTGTGGCAGGCCGCAACCTGCGCGCGCAGGTCCCCGAGCGTCATTTCCGGGACGCGCACGTTGACCCGTATCATCGCCAGCAGCGCCTCGTCCGGCTCGCCGCGCCGGTACAGCTTCAGCCACGGGATGCGCAGCCCGTCCTGGAAGATCTCGGTGTTGTCGCACGCCGAGCTGCCGGGCAGCCGCCCGCCGAGATCGAGATGATGGGCGGTGGACACGGAGAAGGCGATGCGCGCTCCCTCCCAGTAGATGGGCTTGACTATGAAGATGTCCGGGATGTGCATCCCGCCCTCGAAGGGGTCGTTGAGGATGAAGATGTCGCCCGGCTCCATGTCGTCGCCGTACTTGGCGAACAGCGTCTCCATCGCGAACGGCACCGAGCCCAGGTGCAGGGGGATGGTCACCCCCTGCGCGATCATCTCGCCGTCGCCGTCGCAGAGCGAGGTGGAGTAGTCCAGGCAGTCGCGCACGATCGTCGAGTAGGCGGTGCGGTAGAGGGCGATCGCCATCTCGTCGGCGGCGGCGGCCAGCGCGTTCTTGACGATCTCGCGCGTGACCGGGTCTACGCCGTGGTCCATTACGGGCGTGCCTCCTCCGCTGCTCCCGTTAACGAAGACTCGGGCGGTGTGCCGAATGCCTTCAGATAAAGCCGCGTACGGTCGTTCAACACCCCGTAGAAGGCTCGTGTCTCGGCGTCGGGAGAGTCGCGCCAGAACGTGGCCGGAATCGCCGAGTCGTTCGCCAGCGGGGCACGGTGCCGATGGCCGTAATAGATTTGCGCCGTCTTGCGGATCTGCTGCGTCGGCCGGGTGGTCGCCGTGTGCAGCACCGATACATTGAACAACGCACAGGTGCCCGCCGGACCATGCAGATCATGGACGCCGCCCCGGGCAAGCTGCGCCGCTTCGTCGTCCCGCACGGGATCGGCAATGGACTCGGGCGACAGCGACAGGCAGTGGGTGCCCGCATTCACGTCGCGGAAGTAGACCACGAGTTGCAGGTAGTCCATGCGTAACGGATGGTCATGCCAGTGCGCCCGGTCCCGGTGCCAGCTCTGATGCAGCGTGCCATCGTACGGCCCCATGGAACGCAAACCGATTTCGCCGAAGCAGACCGTCCCACCCATCAATTCCTCTATCAATGGCAGCAAACGCGGATGCCGAATCAGTTCGTCGAACTGCGGCGAGGTCACCAGAGCGTCATAGTTGGCGTACTGATGATGCCCGTAGGCGTGCCAGAAACAGGGATGCCTCCGGCGGTCGTCGTCGAACATCGCTTCGAAGTAGGCGGTCTCATCCTGGTCCAAAACCGGTCCCAGATTGAGAAACCCTTTGGCCGCAAAGAAATCCCGCTGCCGCGTAGTCATGACGACCTCTTGAGTTCCTGTTGCTCGACCCTTTTGATGCCTTCGGGTTCGATGTGGGCGTTGAGCTGGTCGTCGACCCGCGCACGCATGCCCGGCGGCACGACGATCGTGGTGTCGTACTCGTCGATCAGCAGCGGTCCGCGCTCGCCGTGCCCGAGGTCTTCCCGGCGGCACACCGGCGTGTCGATGCTGCCCCACGACGGGCCGAACCAGGCGCTGCGGTCGCGCGACTCGCCCGCCACGGCGGCGCCCGGCCGCAGGCGGTCGCTGGAGTCCGGGACCTCGGCGCGGCCGACCGCGCGCAGCGCGATCACTTCCACCGGATTGTCGGGATCGGAGCGGTGGCCGTACAGGCGCTCGTGCTCGTCCGCAAAGCCTGCCTTGAGCGCCGCCAGCTCGGCCGGCCCCCACGATCCGGACGCCAGCGGCACGTTGATCTCCGAGGTCTGGCCGCGAAAGCGCACGTCCGCGCTGTAGCGGACGGCGACCTCGTCCTCCGTGTGCCCCTCCTCGGCGAACGTGCTCAGCAGATCTGCGCGCAACTCGGCGCAAACGGCCTCCAGCGCGTCCGCCGACAGCGCCTGCCGCGACAGCAGGCAGCTTCGCACCGCGTGGTGCTCGATGCCGGAGAACAGCAGCCCCATGGCGCTGAACAGGCCCGGCAGCGGCGGGATGACCACGCTGCGGATCGCCAGCTCGCTCGCCAGTCCGGCGGCATGGATGGGACCGGCGCCGCCGAAGGCCACCAGCGTGAACTCGCGCGGGTCGCGGCCGCGCTCGGTGGACACTTGGCGCAGCGCGCGCATGGTGGTGGCGTTGGCGATCTGGTGGATCCCGAACGCCGCGGCCGGCAGGTCCAGGCCCAGGGGGCCGGCGACGTGGTCCGCCACGCTGCGCCGGGCGAGCTCGGCGTCGACCACGACGTCGCCGTCCGCCAGGGGCCCGGGGCGGATGTAGCCAAGCACGACGTTGGCGTCGGTCAGCGTGGGCTCCTCGCCGCCCCCGCGGTAGCAGGCGGGGCCCGGCCGCGCCCCCGCCGAGCGCGGGCCGACACGCAGGCCGCCGGCCGTGTCCACGTACGCCACGCTGCCGCCACCGGCGCCGACCTCGGCGATGTCGATGGTCGGCGCGCGGATCAGCTCGCCCCCGCCTCCCACCAAGCGGCTGCCCGAGGAGAGCGATGCTCCCACCTCGTACTGGGCGGCATAGCTCACGCGCCCGCCCTCGACCAGCGACGCCTTGGCGGTGGTGCCGCCCATGTCCAGGGTGACGATGTTGGCCACCCCGAGTCGCCTGGCAGTCAGGTTGGCGGCCAGGACGCCGGCGGCGGGACCGGACTCCAGCATGAAGACCGGGCGCCGGGCCGTGTGCGCCTCCGAGGCCAGGCCGCCCGAGGACTGCATGATGAGCAACGGCGCGTCGATGCCCAGCTCGTCCAGGCCCCGCCGCATCGCCAGCAGGTATGCGGCCATCGTGGGGCGCACGTAGGCGTTGACCGCGGTGGTCGCCGTGCGCTCGTATTCGCGCCGCTCCGGCAGGATGTCGCAGGACAGTGATACCTGCAGATGCGGCAGCTTCCGGCGGAGGAAGGCGCCGATCTGGCGCTCGTGCCCGGGATAGGCGTAGGCGTGCAGCAGGCAAACAGCGACCGACTCCACCCGTTCCCGCACCAGCTCCGCGGCGACGCGCTCGAGCTCGTCCTCCCGCACGCCGCGAAGGATCTCGCCGGCGGCGGTGACCCGCTCGTCCAGCTCGAACCGAAGGCGGCGCTCGATGAGGGCCGGCGGCTTGGTGAAGAACAGGTCGTAGAGCTGCGGGGCGCGCAGGCGGCGCAGCTCCAGCACGTCCCGGAACCCGGCGGTGGTGATCAGCGCGGTGCGCGCGCCGCGGCCTTCCAGCACGGCGTTGGTCGCCACCGTCGTGCCATGGGAAACCAAGCCCACGGCGCCGCCGTCGACGCCGGCCAGGCTCAGCGTGCGCCGGATGCCCGCCAGCGCCGCCTGCTCGAACTCCGGCGGCGTGGAGGGCAGCTTATGGGTCCAGATCCTGCCGGCCCCATCGGTGAGCACGACGTCGGTGAAAGTCCCGCCGACGTCGGCGCCGATGCGCACCGGCCTTTCTTCCTGACGCGCCACGATCGGTCGGACAGTGCCATGCGCGCCGCGTGCATGGACAGCCGACACGAATTGCGCCACTGATACCGGCATGCCGCACGCTGCCCGCAACGTGCTGCTGATCACCTCCGACCAGCAGCACTGGAACACCCTGGGGTGCCTGAACGGCGAGGTCCGCACGCCCAACCTCGACCGGCTTGCGGCACGCGGCACGCTGTTCACCCGCGCCTACTGCCCCAATCCGACCTGCACGCCGACCCGCGCGTCGATCATCACCGGAAGGTATCCCAGCCAGCACGGCGCCTGGTCGCTCGGCACCAAGCTGCTGGAGTCCGAGCACACCGTCGGGGAGGACTTCCAGGCGGCCGGCGTGCGCACCGCGCTGGTGGGCAAGGCGCACTTCCAGCCGCTGGCCGGGACCGAGGAGTACCCGTCGCTGGAAGCCTATCCGACGCTTCAGGACCTTGGGTTCTGGCAGGGGTTCCACGGGCCGTTCTACGGGTTCGAGCACGTCGAGCTGGCGCGCAACCACACCGACGAGGCGCACGTCGGCCAGCACTACGCGCTCTGGATGGAGCGGAAGGGGCTGGCCAACTGGCGCGACTACTTCCGCCCGCCGACCGGCACCAACGATCGCCAGCGGCGGACCTGGGACATCCCGGAAGCGTTCCACTACGGCACCTGGATCGCCGAGCGCTGCTGCGACCTGCTGGCCGGGTACGCGGAGCGCGGGGAGCGCTTCTTTCTCTGGTCGAGCTTCCTCGACCCGCACCCCAAGTACCTGGTCCCCGAGCCCTGGGACGCGATGTACGATCCCGCCGCCGTCACCGTGCCGGCGGTGCAGGCGGGCGAGCACGACGCCAACCCTCCCCACTTCCGGCTCACGCAGACGGCGAATCCCGACTTCTCAGCCTGGCGGGAGAGCGGCCAGGGCGTGCACGGCTTCAGCTCGCACCTGCACGACCGGGACGAGCTGGCCCGGGACATCGCCTGCTACTACGGGATGATCAGCCTGATGGACCGGCAGATCGGGACGATCCTGGACCGGCTGGAGGCGCTGGGGCTGGCCTCCGACACGCTGGTGGTGTTCACCTCCGACCACGGCCACCTGTTCGGCCAGCACGGCCTCACCGCCAAGGGGGCGTTCCACTACGAGGACCTGATCCGCGTGCCGCTGATCGTCGCGATGCCGGGCGCCGTGCCGGCCGGCCGGCGCTCGGACGCCCTGCAGTCGCTGGTCGACTTCGCGCCGTCTTTCCTGTCGGCGACCGGCATCGCCGTCCCCGCATCGATGACCGGCATCGATCAGACGCACGTCTGGTACGGGCGCCGGCCGTCGATCCGGGACCACGTGGTGGTCGAGAACCGGCACGAGCCGACCACCGTGCACCTCAAGACCTACGTCGAGGAGCGCTACAAGCTGACCGTCTACTACCGGCGGGACTACGGCGAGCTGTTCGACCTGGCGGCGGACCCGGGCGAGGTCGACAACCTCTGGGACGTCCCGGAGGCCCAAGGACTGAAGAACGAGCTGATCCGCAAGCTCCTGTTCGCGGAGATGGGCAAGGAGCCGCTGCCGATGCCGCGCATCGCCGGCGCCTAGCGCTTCCCGGCACCGATTGCGAACGGCCCCTCGCCGCGCTACCGTTCAAAGGCTATGGCATCCGCCGACCTCGGTGCTCGCGACGCGCGCGGCGAGTGGAAGCCCACGGAGCGGATCGAATTCCCGCCGCCGTTCCAGTGGCCGCCCAAGCCGCTGGCGTTCCTCAAGTGGATGTTCGGGTTCCCCGGCTACCTGTGGCCGCTGAACGCGTTCTGGTTCGGCACCACGGCGCTCACCTGGTTCCTGCTCACCCCGCCGCTGGAGTCGATGGCCACGTTCCGACCCGGGTGGATGGCACTGATCCTGGTCCGCAACGCCGCGCTGCTGTTCGTGTGGTTCGGCCTGTGGCACACGCGGCTGTACATCCAGCGGGCGCAAGGGACGCGATACAAGTTCAGCAACCGCTGGCTGAGCACGAAACACCGCGGGTTCACCTTCAATCACCAGACCCGTGACAACGTCTTCTGGACCATGGTGTCAGGCGGCGGCATCTGGTCGGCGTACGAGATCCTGACGCTGTGGGCCTACGCCAACGGGTACCTGCCGTTCGTCGAGCTGCGCACCAACCCCGTGTACTTCGTCGCCCTGCTGGTCCTGATACCGTTGATCCGGGACATCCACTTCTACTGGGTGCACCGCCTCCTCCACTGGAAGCCGCTCTACAAGGCCGCCCACTACCTCCATCACCGCAACATCAACGTCGGGCCGTGGTCCGGGCTGTCCATGCACCCGGTCGAGCACCTGCTCTACTTCACCGGCGTGTTCCTGCACTGGATCCTGCCGTCCCACCCGCTGCACGCCATCTACCACCTCCAGCACGCCGCGCTCTCGCCCGCGACCGGCCACACCGGGTACGAGAAGGCGGAGCTGGGCGACGAGTCGACGGCGCTCAAGCACGGCAGCTACTACCACTACCTCCACCACCGCTACTTCGAGTGCAACTACGCCGGCGACAACGGCATGATGTTCGACCGCATGTTCGGCAGCTTCCACGACGGCACCGAGGACGCGCACGCCAGGATGCGCGCCCGCACCCACGCCCGCATGCGGAAGCGCCGGGCATAGCTCCGAAGCTGCGCTCGCGCAATCCGATGGCGTTCCGTCTCGGCGCCGTCGCCCTGGCCCTGACCGTCGCTGCCATCCTGCAGACGGCGCCGCTCGCGGCCGTCAACTACGAGTTCGACCTGACCTACGATCCGGCGGAGGCAGTCGTCGCCGGCACGCAGGTGATCTCCTTCAGCCGCTCCGAGATGGCCGACCTGGCGGGCGGCAAGGGAGCGGTGCTGGCACTGCTCAACAACGCCGGCGCCATCCCCAACCCCCATGCCAACCCGTTGATCGAAGACGCGAGCTACCAGGCCGGCTTCGAGGCGGCCTATACGCGCATCACCGGCATCGTCGACGCGCACGGCGCCGAGGTGCCGTTCGAGGAGCTCCCGCTGGCGGGCCGCCGCCGGTTCACGTATCCCATACCCGGCCTGGCGGTGCGGCTGCGGCTTCCGCCGCGCGACCGCTACCGGCTCACCGTCACGTTCCGTACTCGCCTGCCTGCCCTGCGCGCCGGAGATCTCACCAGCCGCGACGGCGTGTTCGTGCAGCGCTTCGCCTGGTATCCGCGCCTCTACCCCGATCCGGACCGGTACACGCTGCCGCCGATCGACGGCTACCGCGTGCGCATCGTCGTCCCGCATGGCTACCGGGTGATCTCGCACGACGAGCGCGCCTTGCCCGTGGAGGACGGCACCGCCTACGTGATCGAGAGCAAGGTGCCGGCCGCCACCATCCCCCTGACCATCTTTCCCGAGGACCGCTTCCGGCTCGTCGAGACCGCATCCGCGCACGCGGAGGTGCGCCTGTTCCATCGCCCCGGCCGTGAGCGCCAGGCGCGCAAGCTCGCCGGCTACGCCGCCGAGGCGCTCGACCACTACGCCCGCACCCTGGGGCCGCTGGACTATCGCCGCGTCACCATCGTGGAGGGGGTGCGGCCCGGCGCGTGGGGCATGGCGGCGGACGCCTTCGTGATGCTGGGCAGCGGCGCACTCAACGCCGACGTACCGTCCCGGAAGCTCTGGGACCGGGTGCTGGAGTTCCTGGTGGCGCACGAGATCGGGCACTTCTACTTCGGCATCGGCACGCCCGTGGACTTCATCAGCGACAACTGGCTCAGCGAGTCGCTCACCCAGTACGTGACGATCGACTACCTGGAGCGGAAGTACGGCGCGGACGACAACCTGTTCCCCGACGACGCCGGTGCGGCGGGTGCGATCGCCCGTCGCCTGCTGGGCGACCACAGCTTCCGCGAGCGGCTGGTGACCCGGTTCCACGCGCTGCGCAAGGCGGGCTTCGACTTCCCGGTGGCCAGCGACGTGGACGCGCAGAACCAGAACGGCCTGACGGCGGTGATCTACGACAAGGGCGCCCTGGCCATGCGCCAGCTCGCCACCGAGATGGGCAAGGACGCCCTCGACGAGGCCCTGGGCGAGTACGCCCGCCGGTACCGCCACCGGTTCACGGACACCGAGCGATTTCTCGCCCACCTGGAGCGCCACCGGCCCGGCATGCGGAGCGTCGGCGAGCAGGTGCTGACCACCGACCGCTATCCCGACTACGCCGTGGCCGGGGTGTCATACGAGGGCGGCGTGGCCAGGATCACGATCCGCGACCTCCTCGACAGCGGCCTGACCGCTCCGGTGCGGGTCGTCGTGGAGCGCGACGGCGAAGGCGAGCGGACGCTCGACTTCACGGTGCGCGGCACGGCGGTGCTGGAGGTGGCCGGCCGCGTGCGGACGGTGGAGATCGATCCGGCGTGGTACACGCTGGACGTCGACCGCAAGAACAATCACCACCCGCGCAGGCTGAGCTGGGTGACGCGCCGGCACAGCCGGCACGAAGCCGACCTGGTCGGCATCGACCTGCGCCTGTTCGAGTTGTCGGCGGACACGCTGCGCCTGGGCGCCGGAATCGGCTACCGGTCGACCGGGATGGTGTCGTATGAGCTGAGCGCGGGGGCGGCCGCCCGGATCGCCCCGGCCGAGCCCGGCGGGTGGCTGACCGCCCCTCCCGTGGTGGAGCCGGGGGCCTACGCCGCGGCTGAGCTGTCGTTGCCGCGCAACGCGCGCGCCGGCGCCCGCTTCACGTGGTATGGCGCGGAAGACTGGAACGGCTCACTCGCACTCCGGCAGCCGCTGCGCACGCCGCTGGAGGTGGGCACCCGCCCCACCTACTACGACAGCGGCCTGTCGCTGGCGGCCGGGCTGGACGTCGATCAGCGGCCGGCGCTGGAGCCGTGGATCGGGCTCGACTCGGTGCGGCTGCCGGGAGCCGTTCCCCACTTCGCATCGCTGCGGCAGCGATTCACGATGCTTCCGCGCGACAGCGCATGGTCGCTCGAATCGAGCCTTGCGGCGGCGGTGCCGCTGCGCATCGTGCCGCGCGTGTACCTGGTGCCGAGCGTCGACCTGGGCGCCGACTGGCGGCTGTTCGGCATCGGCACCGCTCCGCCGGAAGGCGTGGCAAGCCGGCTGCGCGCCGGGGCCGGCAGCGGAGCCGGAGGGCCGCCGGCGACCGGGCGCGCGTACGGCGCTCTGGACCTGCTGGTCCCGTTGGTCGGCGGGCGCGAGGACCGGATCCTCGACCTGCTGGTGTTCCGCAGCCTCACTGCCGCGCTCTACGTCGAAGCCGAGAACCGCTTCACGGCGTTCCCGGCACTCGGCGACGGCCGAGAGTGGAGCCCGCACGCGGGTATCGAACTGAGCGCCGGCCTCACCTCGCTGATCGACCTGCCGCTGGCGCTCGCCGGCGGCCTGGACGTACCCCTGCGCACTGTCGGCGACCCGTCGACGTGGCGTGGGTTCCTGTCGGCGAACCTGCCGCTCCGCCTCTACACCCTGTTGCTCGCCGACTGATCGGCGGTTGAAACCGCGCGCGACCGAGTACGAGTCCGGGTTCGAGCACGAGAGGCATGACGACCGAATCCCCACCAACTGCGCCGACCTCTCAGGACGCGCTGGCCACCCTCCTGCGCGACGTCCTGCCGCCGCAAGGTGCCTGGAGCGACGAGGCTTACCTGTGGCTCACCGACCACACGAACCGCCTGATCGAGTTCTCCGACGGTTGCGTCCAGGAGTTGCCCACGCCGACCTCCATCCACCAGCTTGTCCTCGCGTTCCTCTTCCGCCTGTTCGACGATCACGTCATGCCGCAAGGCGGCGTCGTGGCGTTCTCCGCCTTGCGCCTGCGGATACGCCCGGGCAAGTTTCGTGAGCCCGACCTGCTGCTGCTCCTGAGCCGCAAGGACCCCGCTTCCAGAACCGTTTCTGGCTGGGTGCCGACTTGGTAGTCGAGGTCGTCAGCCCGGACGATCCGGACCGGGACCTGGTAGAGAAACGTGCCGACTACGCCGAAGCGGGTATCTCGGAATACTGGATCGCGGACCCGCGCGATGCGACGATTACCGTGCTGGCGCTCCGCGGAGATGCGTACGTCGAGCATGGCTCGTTCGCCCGCGGCAGCTCGGCCACGTCGCCGCTCCTCAAAGGATTCGCGGCCGACGTGGCGGCGGTGTTCGACGCGCCGCAGTTGGGCGCGTAACTGAGGCGTCTATTGTCGGCTGACCGCGATGCCGCCCGACTCTTGCAGCAAGAGCATTCCTGTCGGGGTGATCATCTCGGCTGGTTTGAGCCGCTGTACCAAGCGGGACGGGACCGTGCAGCTTCTTCGGTAGACCGCCGAGTGCCTCCGTCCAGAATCGTACGTTCCCGCGAGAGATAGGGAATCCTGTGGCTTCAGTGTCGCGGTACTCCACTGATTCGACGACGGCATAGTTCACGGCTACTCCAAGATATGTTCTACACAGAGCACACGTGCCTGGATGTGATCAGCCGGGTCACTCGATCCGCCACGAAGGCAGACTCATGGAGAATTCAGCCGACGCCGCGCGCCACCGTCAGTTGCCGCTGCGATGCTCGGACGGCAAGTGGTCGACCGATCCAACGCTGGCGAACTCGGTGTAACGGGGCCCACCTCCGGTTATGCGCCCGCCCGGCCAGTGGATCAGCTCGCTGATGCTGGCGTTGGCGATCAGGAAGCCGTGCAGCACCGGGGTGCCGGGGCCGAGGCCGCTCGCCCACCGCATGATCATGTGGATGGCTCCGGCGTGGGAGACGATCACCACACGATCGCCGATATGACGGGCGACGATCTCGTCGGTCACGGCCTTGACCCGCGCCGCGAACTCGCGTGTCGTCTCGCCGTCGGGGGCCAGCTTGCTGTTCGGGTGCCACGCCAAGAGGTCGCCGCGTCGCTGGAGAATCTGCTCCACGGTGAGGCCAGGGTCGGTGATGCTGCCGGAGCGGTACTCCAATAAGCGCTCATCGACCGTCACCGAGAGGCCGGCGGCGACACTGATCAGGTCCGCGGTCTCGCGCGCCCGCGGTGCCGGGCTGCTATACAGGACGTCGGGCGGGCGATCGGTGCAGGCGCGGGCAACCGCGGCCGCCTGCGTTCGGCCAAGCGCCGACAGCGAGGCATCCTCGTAGCTGCTGCCCGGCGCGTGACGCGCCTGTGCGTGGCGCACCAGGAACAGCCGGAGGCTCGGGAAGTCTCTCACTGGCCCGCGGATGGTAGCAGCGTCATGGTACTTGCGACTCACTTTCGTTCCCTTCCGCGTAGGCGCTGTGGACGAACTTCGGCGACGATATTGCCACCTGTAATCTCGGCACGGGATGAATCCTATTCGTGGCGCAGGACGTGGGCGACGCTCATGCGGGCGGTGCGGACCACGGGAACCAGCGCGGCGGCCGCGGTCATCAGCAAGGTGATGGCGGCCGGGATCAGGAAGTAGCGCGTTTCCAGGTCGATGTAGAACGGGACCGCGAGGTTGCTGCCGATCGGGACGAAGGTGATGCCCAGGGCGTTGATGATGGTGCCCGCAGCCAGACCGACGCCCAGCGCCGCCGCGGCGCCGACCAGATAGGTGGCCAGCGCCTCGACCAGCAACAGCGACAGCAGCTCCGCGCGGGTGGTGCCGATGGCACGCAACGATCCCAGCTCGCGCAGGCGCTCCAGGAAGCTGACCGAGATGATCGCGAAGATGGCGACCATCGAGAGCACCGTCACGACGACGATCACGAAGGTGAACAGCACGTCGTAGAACGACTTGATCTGATCATAGAACTCCTGCACCTCGCGCCAGCTCGACACCGCCAGCGGCAGGTCGTGGCCTTCGATCAGCTCGCTCAGGCGCTCGTGAACGGTGGCGAGCTGTCGTTCCTGGCGCAGGAACAGCAGGATCCGATGGACGCCGTCGGTGCCGGTCAATCGCTGCGCGAACGGCAGCGGCACGTAGATGAAGTAGGCGTCGGCGAAGCTGCTGCCGGTACGGATGACTCCCTTGACCTGAACCTCCAGCCGGCGCTCCTCTCCGGACTCCGTGTAGACGTGCACGGTCGCGCGGCCACCCGGCTCGGCGTCGACCTGCTCCGCCACGCCCTCGCCGAGGATCGTGTGGGCGTCGTCGCCATACTTCAGGTCGGTGCCCGCCACCAACAGGCGCCGGCTGGCGGACCCGCGATGCAGGCGATCGGTCTCCAGACCGACGCCGGACACTCCCTGGCTCTGCGAGCCGGCCTCGAACAGCCCCCCGAACAACAGCTCCCGGCTGATCGTCCGCACCTCGGAGAAGTCACCGGCGGCAAGAATCTGCTCTACGCGGGCCAACACATCGCCCGGGATGAGCGGTTGCGCGGTCATGCTCGCATGGTCGTAATCGGCGTGATGGATCTGCAGGTCACCGGTCTGGTTGCGGATGCCGAAGCTGAGGATGCTGTAGAGCCCTTGCAGATAGGCGTGGCTCAGAAACAGCAACCCCGTCCCCAGCGCGATGATCACCACCGCGGCCAGGGTCCGCCGCAGGTTGTGGATGACGTTGAGCAGCGCGTGGACGACCAGAAGCATGCGACTACGTGCCCTGCTCTCGCAGCGTTCCGTCGCGCAACCGGAACAGCCGGTCGGAGGGTTCCACCAGCGAGCTGTCGTGCGTGACCATCACGAAGGTGCGCCCGCCGGTCCGCTGCTGCTCCCGCAGCAGCGCGTAGATCCGCCGCGACGACCGCGAGTCGAGGCTGCCGGTGATCTCGTCGCCCAGCACCACCTCCGGCTCCGCTACCAGCGCGCGGGCGACGGCGACCCGCTGCCGCTGCCCCACGGAGACGGCGCTGACCCGCCGCGCGAGCAGGTGCCCGATTTCGAGACGATCGGCAATCTCCTGCACGCGGCGGCGCCGCTGTGCCCGCGGGAGCCGTGCCAGCAGCAGGGGATACTCGATGTTGCGGTAGCAGCTCATGAGCGAAACGAGCTCGAAGCTCTGGAACACCACGGCGATGGAACGCCGGCGCAGGTGGGTGCGCCGCGCGTCAGAGTAGCTGCTCAACGCCCGGCCGCGGTAGAAGATCTCTCCCTCGTCGACGGTATCGATGCCGGAGAGCACGTTGAGCAGCGTGCTCTTGCCGCTCCCGGATGGACCGAGGACGATGGCGAAGTCGCCCTCTCCAATGCTCAGGTCCACGTTTCGCAACGCCACGACCTCCCCGGCCTTGCTGGGGTAGCGCCTGGTGGCACGCCGCGCCTGCAGGATGGGCGGCGCCCCCGCGTCACTCAGCACGGTTCTGCAGCCGCTGCATGTACACGACGGGGTCGGCGCCGTCGGCCAGGGCATGAGCCGTTGCCTGGGCTTGCGGAAAGCCGGGGGCGAGCTCCAACACCTGCTCGATCACCTCCACGGCGCGGACGGAATCGCCAAGCTGATCATAGGTCACGCTGAGCCAGGTGCCGGCCACCGCGCGCAGCGGCAGCGCACCACGGGCGAACGCCCGGCGGAAGTGCTCGACGGCCAGCTTGCGGTCGCCGCCGAATGCCTCGGGGGCGTTCGCGAACGTGAAGGCCAGATTGAGGTGCGCCAACTGGTTGTCCGGGTCCAACTCCAACGCAGTGGCCGTGGCACGCTTGGCGGCGCGTGCATGCAGTAACGCGCTCGCCGGGCTGGCGGCGATCATCTGTCCCAGGATGGCGCCGTGCAGCGCGTGCCCATCGGCGAATGCGACCTTCTCATCCGCAAAGATGCGGATCTGTCCGAGCGCGCGATCCAGGTAACGGCCAATCTCGGCAGTCGCCGTGTCTGCCAATTGATTGTAGGCGTCGTACTCGATCCTGGCGCGCAGATAGTGGTAGGCCGCCGGATCGTCCCGCAGCGCTTCGCTGCGGTCGAGCCACCGCCGCGTGCGCTCGATCACGGCTTCCGGATCGGGAGCGCGCTCCATGTTCATGAACCCCTCATGGTTCATCCGCTCATATTCGACGAGCATCCGCGCCGCGGCCGCCGAGAGGTCGTAATCCTGCAGCTCGCCGCCGCCGCCCGCGACGGCCATGGTCGCGGACGCCAGCAGCCAACCGAGTACGCTCACGCCAATCTTCATCCTGTTGCCTCCTGTCTGCCCTGCCGCCAGCTCGCACGTACCGCGGTCGCGGTCACCGGCTCTGCGCGCGCCCGAGCAGCCGCATCAGGTTCGCGACGTGCTGCTCCAGCCGGGTGCGGCCGTCGGCGGTGAGCTCGTACCAAGTCACCGGCCGCCGGCCGCGGTAGGTCTTGTCGATCGCCAGGTAGCCGCCGTCCTCCAATTTGCGGAGGTGCGTGCCGAGACTGCCGTCCGTCTCTTCCAGCACCTGCTTGAGCCGGCTGAACGACATCGCGTCGTACTTCGACAGCAGCACGCAGATCGCCAGCCGGACCCGATGGTCGAGCAGGCCGTTCAGCGACTGCAGCTCGTCGAGGCTGCCGATGTCAGGATCGGTGGGATCAGGACTGATGGGCGGCATTCCGCGTACGTACTCCGAGCAGTGCCTGCCAGACCAGCGCGGCAGCCATCAGGACGCCGGCCAGGGTCCACTGGTATTCGGGGACGAACAGCGTGACCACGTAACTGGCCGCGGCAACCCCGCTGATCGGCAGCATCCGGCGGTCGAGATGCAGACCCGAATGGAAATACGTCAGGCTCATCAACAGCACCATGAATGAGCCGAACCCCGTCCACTCCAGGTGGCCGGCAGCGACGAGTGCGGACCCGAGCGCGCCGGCCACCAGGAACGCCAGCCAGTGCAGACCCGACCGAACGCCGGTGCGCTGATCGGCCTGTCCGGCGTGGCGCTGGGCGCGGTAGCCGAACCACCAGGAGAGGCACAGACCGCCGGGGCCCGCCACCGACCAGTATCTCCCGATCCAGCGGTAGTCGCCGACGAAGTCCGACAGCACGCAGCCGCACAACACGATGGCGGCCCACAGCAGATTGATCGACGGGATCGTCGCGGAGCCCGCTCGGTCCGCCGCGGCGCGGACATACGCCATGTCCTCCCTCAGCTTGTCGGTATCGGTCATCCCGTTCCTCCAGTCGATGCTCTCATCTCAATATTACTCTCCTTTTTGTTGTACTCTGAATTTTAGAGACATCGGGGATCGCTGTCAATCCCACCAGCCACTTCACATGGGGCAAGGTCGGCAGACGGTCAGCGGAACAGGTCGGCGTGAGTACCGGTACGGATCAGCGTGATCGTGCTCCCATCGTCCTGCCAGATCAGCAGCCAGTCCGCTGCGATATGACACTCCCAGTAGCGGGACAGGTCACCGGACAGCCGATGGGCGCGATGTCGCGGCTCCAGGCGCTCGCCATCAAGCAGCTTCTTGATGATGCGATCCAGGCAATCGGTGTCCTTTCCCCGCCTGCGTACCCTCCGATCGTCCCGACGGAACTGCGCCGTGAGGCGCAGGTCACGCATCCTTCAGCAAGTCTGCGCGCATCTCCTCGACGTTGGTGTACGTGCTGAGCCCTGTGCCGGATTCAACTTGGCGAATGGCCGCGAGCGTCTCGTCGTTCGGTATCCTCAACGCGAACGGGAGCCCGTTGTGCAATGCCGTCTGCTTGTAGAACAGCGTTATCGCCTGGGTGGCCGAGAGCCCCAGCGTGGTGAACACCTTTTCCGCCTCTTGCTTCAACTCGGGCTCCACTCGAGCCCGGATCATCGCGGTCTTGGCCATGCGCGCCTCCGTGCTGGTGAGTGTAGCACAAATGGGGAACATCAACGACTGGGCTCGTCGATGGCACGCCGGCATCCGCTTGACCCGAGGTGCTATGTAGTGCAGTTTGTCTAACATGACTCAGGTGAGCGTGCGAGAACTGCAGCACCACCTCGGCCGCTATCTCGACGCGGTGGAGGCGGGAGAGGTCCTCGAGGTGAGCCGACGCCGCCGTGTGATCGCGCGGGTCGTCCCCTGCGCGGCCGCGGAACCCGCTGAGCCGTGGCCCGATCTGATGCAAAGGCTTGCCGGAATCTACCCGGATGGACCGATCGCCGAGTCTGCCGCGGAGCAGCTCTATCGCGACCGGGACCGAAGCCAGAGCAGCACATCCACGGGCGTCAGGCCGGTATCCCACGATGGCCAACGAAGCCCCTGAGGCTTCGCAAGAGTCAGCACACGCCCCGCGGGGCCGCCGCAGCCCCTATGTCGACTCGGGCGTACTGATCAAGCTGTACGTCCTGGAGCCGAACTCCGCTGGCGCGGCGCGGATGGTAGGCGCATTCCCGTCGGTCAACCTCTATCCGTACCAGGAATTGGAAGTGAGGAATACGTTGCAGGCGCTCGAGGGACGCGCGAGTATCACTGCCGCGCAGCGAGCGGCCGCGGAGCATGCATTCGAGCGGGACGCCGTGATGGGCCGGCTGAGGCGTGCGGTACCCGACTGGAACGAGGTGTTCAAGACCGCCATGCGGATCTCGTCGGAGCACACCGCGGCCACGCTTGCCCGCTCGCTGGACATCATCCACGTAGCCATCGCCATCACCGAGAATTCGGAGCCCTTCATCACGGCCGATCACCGGCAACTGGCGGTGGCGCAGCGGGCAGGGCTCGGCACGGAGACGCTGGGTTGAACCCCGGAGCAGCGTGAGATGACGCGCATCGTCCTGGACGCGGACGGCGGCCGGCACACCATCAGCCGCCACGTCTACGGACATTTCTCCGAGCACCTGGGCCGCTGCATCTACGACGGATTCTGGGTCGGCGAGGAGTCGCCGATTCCCAACACGCGCGGGATACGCGACGACCTGGTCGAGGCGCTCCGCGCCATCCGCATCCCCAACCTCCGCTGGCCGGGCGGCTGCTTCGCCGACGAGTACCACTGGATGGACGGCATCGGCCCGCGCGAGCGGCGGCCGAGGAACATCAACACCCACTGGGGCGGGGTCATCGAGTCCAACCACTTCGGCACCCACGAGTTCATGGACCTGTGCGACCAACTCGGGTGCGAGCCGTACATCTGCGGCAACGTGGGCTCCGGCAGCGTGCGCGAGATGCAGCAGTGGGTGGAGTACCTGACCTCCGACGGGGACGACTCGATGGCGGAGCTGCGGCGCGCGAACGGCCGCCGGGAGCCGTGGAAGGTCCGCTTCTGGGGCGTCGGCAACGAGAACTGGGGCTGCGGCGGCAACATGCGCCCCGGGTACTACGCCGACCTGTACCGGCGCTACGCCACCTACTTGCGCGACTTCGCCGGCAACCGCCTGTACCCGATCGCCTGCGGGGCGAACGGCAGCGACTACCGCTGGACCGAGGTGCTGATGCAGCGGGCGGCCAAGCTGGAGGCGCTGTCGCTCCACTACTACACGAGGCCGGCGCCCGGCCGACCGCGGACCACGGCGACCAGGTTCGGCGAGGCGGACTGGTTCGGGCTGCTGCAGCGCGCGTTGCTGATGGACGAGCTCATCACCCGCCACTCGACCATCATGGACCGCTACGACCCGGACAAGCGCGTCGCGCTCATCGTCGACGAGTGGGGGACGTGGCACGAGCCGGAACCGGGCACCAACCCCCGCTTCCTGTACCAGCAGAGCACCATGCGCGACGCGCTGGTGGCCGCGCTGACGCTCGACATCTTCAACCGCCACTGCGCGCGGGTGCGCGGCGCACAGATCGCGCAGACCGTCAACGTGCTGCAGGCGATGGCGCTGACCGAGGGCGAGCGGATGGTGCTGACGCCCACCTACCACGTGTTCGACCTGTACCAGGGTCACCAGGACGCCACGTCGCTGCCGCTGGACGTGCGGGCCGACCGCTACGGGATCGGCGACGAGTCCATTCCGGCCGTCTCGGCCTCCGCCTCCCGCGATGCCGCCGGCGGTGTGCTGCTGACGATGAGCAACCTCGACCCCAGCCGATCGCACGAAGTCGCCGCCGAGATCCGCGGCTCGGGATGGAGCGACGCGAACCGCCCCCGACTGCGAGGCCGCGTCCTGACATCCGACGCCATGCAGGCTCACAACACCTTCGATGACCCGCACGCCGTGCGCATCGCTCCGTTCGATGACGCGCGCTACGCCGGCGACGCGCTACGCGCCCGCCTCCCGGCCATGAGCGTCGTCGCCCTGGAGATCCGCTGAGCGGTAACGAACTTGGCCGGAACGCCTCGCTACTTGTACCGTACTCCTGTACCGTAGTGGCCTGAAGATGACTCACGAGACCACCTACAGCAACGCGCGTGCCCACTTGGCGGCGCTCATGGATCAGGTGACGGATACCCGCGAACCGGTCGTGATTCGCCGCCGCGGTGCGGAGCCGGTCGCGCTGGTCGCGGCCGATGAGCTCGCCGGCTGGATGGAGACCGCCTACTTGCTCCGTTCGCCGAAGAATGCCCGGCGCCTTCTGGACGCCGAAGGCCGCGCGGCCGCCGGAGAAGGTGTCCCGCTGAACATCGAGCAACTCCGCGAACGCCTCGGCCTCGAGGGCACATGAGGGAGAGCGGCCGTCGGGAAGCGCTCTTCGATCCGAACTGCCTCGACGATCTGGGGCAGCGGGTGCGCACGGACCGACGGCGGGCGCCGCGCACCCTGAAGCTGATCGAAGCCGTGGTCCGAGAGCCGTTCAGCGGACCGGGCAAACCGGAACCGCTTCGCGGTCAACTCTCAGGCGCGTGGTCCCGGCGCATCGACTCCGAGCACCGTCTGGTCTATCGAGTCAGCGAGGGCCGCGTGCGCTTCATCGCAGCCCGTTACCACTACTGAAACGAGTACGCTACACCATCATGGACCGCTATGACCCGGACAACCGCTCCAGATAGCTCGATGCTTCGGCGATGATGCTCTGCGCCTCCTCGACTGCCAGACGCGCCGTATCCGCATCAGCGTAGGAGAACAGCTCGTAGTCGGCGCTCTCCCGATCGTCCTTCAAGTTGGCGAGGAACTTCCCCGCCCGCTTGCTCATCTTCCCGGTCTTTACGAACAGGAGATTGAATAGCGTCACTGCGCCATGATGCGTTCGCGGCTGTTCGCCTGCGCTGGTCAGCAGCGCTTTGACGGCGTGGAACGCGGCATAATAGGCGCGTGAGATCGCATCCTCGTGATCTCCGGAATCGCGCAGACGCTCGGCTACTGCCAGCTTCTGCCGGGCTTTCTCCAGGTAGGCGGCAATGAGCTGCCTGCTAGTGGAGTGCAAGCGGTACTCCGTCGTGCAAGACGTTGGCGACGAACGGATTGCCCGCCGCCCTCGACTTCTCGAAGTTCTCTCGGGAGACGATCTTCAACGACACGAGCGAGCCGGTTTCGCATACGACATCGACCACGGCGTCGTACAGCGCATCGACGGTGGGTCGGGTGCGTTCGCACAGCACCACGAACACGTCGTAGTCGGAATCGGGACGGTGGTCGCCGCGCGACCGCGAACCGTACAAGTACAGCTCGACTATGTCGCCGCGCACCGGCGCGATCCGCCGAAGAAACGAATCAAGCACGGAATCGACCCCGTGCACCGCGCCGTTCCGGACCATCACGATGAGTGTACTACGACCGGCGGCGAGACTTCGCCGCGTGGACTCACGGCGGGAAGTGGTACACCTCCGGCAATCGAGCGGGGTCCGTGACCGCCGAGTCCGTGTGCAGGTAGATGTTGACGTGGCCGGTGCCGCAGTCGCCGAACTCGTCGCACGAGAGTATCCCGGTGATGCCCCGAAACCCGGCGGTCGCTGCGAGTTCCTCGCGCAGCGCTGCACGGTCGACGTGCAACGTACCGCCGTCCTGAACCGCCACGGACGTGATCGCGCTCAGCAGCAGGGTTGTCGCGTCGTACGCGTGCGCCCAATAAGGCGACGGGTGAGAGTCTCCGTAGGTCGATGCGAACACGGCCAGAATCTCGTCCACGCTCTTGCCGGTGGCACCATTGACGCTGCCGGCGTGGGCCGCTTCCGGCCCCGCGAAGTAGATACCCTCGGACTGCGCCGTGGCGAGGAACTCCGGCACCAGCAGCGCCGCGTCCGCGATCAGAACCGCGTCCTGCAGGCCGTCGAACGCCCGCACCTGCCTGGCAAGAGCCGAGCCTTCCGATTCGAACAGCGGAATGAAGATGCCCTCCGGCGCGGCTGCCGCGAACTGCGCGAGGACCGCCGTCATGTCGGTGTCGCCTTTCTCGACGCTGGCGGTGACCGCGACCTCGCCGCCAAGAGCACGGAACGCTTCGGCAAACGCGGCGGCGAGGCCGGTCGTGTACGGGTCGCCGTCTTCGATGGACACCATGCGCCGCAGCCCCAGATCGCGGTAGGCGAATTGAGCGACCGCTTGCCCCTGATAGAGATCGTTGCTGGCAGTGCGGAAGTAGCCGGGATGGTAGTGGGGACTCGCATTGCCGGCCAGGTCGGAGGTGAGCGCCGGTGAGGTATTCGTGGGCGAGACCATCACCAGCCCCGCCGCGCTGAGCAGCGGCGACGCTTCCACGGCCGAGGCCGAGCACAGCGTCCCGATCACGCCCACCACGTGCGGGTCGGCGATCACCTGCTCGGCGCTGGCCCGGCCGCCCTCCGGGGAGCACATCGGGTCGATCGATTCGCCGAGCTCCACCTCGTGGCCATGGATGCCGCCGAAGTCTCGCACCGCTACTTCGACGCTGTTTCGCAGCCATACCGCAACCGACGGCACCACCGTATGAGCAAGCAGAGAACGGATCTGCACCGCCTCGCCCGCGCCGATCTCGACTGCGCCGAGAGGTTCATCCGCGCTCCCGTAGGCCGCCACCAGGAACGTCAGCAGCAGGACGTGAAGCACTCTGATCGCACTACTCATCTGCACGCATCCCCCTCTCCCGAATCATCCACGACCGGTCCTGCTACGCGAAGGACACGCCAGCAACCGCCGGCCATTGGTCGAGCGGGGGCGGGATGGGCTGGCGGCCGGCGCCGATCACCGACTGGTCGTAGTCGATGAGCGCCCCGGTCATCAGGCCGGACTCGTCGGAGGCCAGATAGGCGATGGTGCGGGCGACCTCGGCCGGCTTGAGCAGGCGCCCGAACGGCTGCGCGGCCTCGGCGGCGGCCAGCCACTCCCCGCCGTCCGAGTGATAGCGCCGCTGGATCACGTCCTCGCCCGGCGTGTCCATCCAGCCCAGGTTGAGGGCGTTCACCCGGATGCGCTGGCGCATCACCGAGTAGGCGACGTTCTTGGTCATCGCGTTCAGCGACGCCTTGGAGATCGAGTACGGGCACAGCATGGGCTCGCCCCCGTAACAGGCCACGCTCGACACGTTGACGATCGATCCGGCCACGCCCTCGCGCTGCATCACCCCGACCGCCGCCTGCGTCAGGAAGAAGGGCGCGCGCACGTTGATGCTCATGATCCGCTCGTAGAACTCCGGCGTCGTGTCCCAGATCGTGGCGCGCTCGGTGAGGGCGCCGGCGTTGACCAGGACGTGCAGCGTGCCGAAGGCGCGGTCGGCGGCCGCCACCAGGTTCCGGCAGTCGTCCAGGCAGGCGAGGTCGCCCGCCACGAAACGGGCGTCGCAGCCCAGGGCGGCGATCTCGCCCGCGACCGCCTCACCCCGCTCGGCGTTGCGGCCGCTCACCACCACGCCCGCCGCGCCGCGCTCCGCGAACGCCCGCGCGGTGGCCGCGCCGAGCCCCTGCGTGCTGCCGGTGACCAGCGCGTACTTGCCGGCCAGGGAGCCGACTGATTCCGCGGCCGCCATCCGCCCTACCGCGGTCCGGGAGCCGCTCGCAGCCCCTGCGGCGCGAGCTCGCCTATGGAGGCTTCCAGATCGCCAGGCCCGTCAGGCCGGCCATTGCGCGCCTCCGCCGGGGCGGGCGCCTCGTTGGGCACCGGCGTGTCGAACTGATAGTCGGGCTCGGTCTGCTGCCGCTTCCAGACCGCGCGCATCTCCCGCCACGCCCCCAGGAGCGTGCGGGGCGCAGGCATGTCATGCGCGATCTCCCGCGCCAGCTTCTTGAGGTTGTAGCACGGGATTCCGGCATACATGTGGTGCTCGGTGTGCCAGTTCATCCGCCAGTAGAGAAACGTCGTGAGCGGATCGAGCTTCATCGAGCGGGTCGACTTGCGGAAGTCGGCGACGTTGTCGCGCAGGCCGCAGTGCTGGGCCAGGCCGACCAGGTACACCAGCCAGTTGCCGATGAACGGCCCGGCACCGACCAGGATCGGCAGAATCCAGAACCCGGAGACGATGCCGTAGACCGCCACGGCGCCGTGGAACGCAAGCTGCACCCGCGCGAACCGCATGGACTTGCGCGCCTCGGCCGGCTGGTCCGAGTGCAGGGCGCTGATCCACTCGCCGGCCGGCGTCCGGACGTAGCCGACCTTGCCGATCGCGGACATGAAGGTGATCACGAGCGTGGAGAGCAGCCCGCCCTTGCCGAACGTGCGGCCGGGACGGCCAGCCAGGTTCAGGGTGAAGATCTGGATCAGGAACCACGGCCCGCCGACCTTGGGGTTGAGCGGCAGCAGGTTCTCACGGTCACCCTCCGGGTACAGCGTGTAGCGGTGGTGGTACGTGTGGCTGGTGCCGTAGTCGAACGGGTCCCACCAGCTCAGCGCGCTGTAGATGTACAGAAACACGTGGTTCAGCCACTTGGTGCGGAACACCGTGCCGTGCGCGAGCTCGTGCGGGGCGACGCCGCGGATGAAGCTCGTCACCGTGCCGTGGGCGAACAGCGCGAGGGCGAAGGCCACCCACACTTGCCCGGCCCACAGCCGGAACGTCAGGGCGCCGGTCGCCAGGTACAGGAGCAGGTGTCCGCCGGTCTGCAGCCACCCCTGCAGGTCGCTGCGCTGCATCAGCCGCCTGAGCGTCGCCGGCTCTACGCGAGTCCGGTACCACGCCACCCTGAGGTGTCCGCGGACATCCGACAGAGGTTCGTACGCCGTGGCCATCTTGGTCGGTTTTGTTACCACGAAGGCCGCAGCGCCGCAAGAACCGCGGGCTTCGCTATGCCAGGCGTAGTCCGGTATCCGGCTGCCTTCCCCAGGCTGCACGGGGCCGTCGTACCAGGCGAGCACGCCGCGCAGCTCGCGCCACCCGGCATCGCTCCAGCCCTCGGGTTTGCCGTCCCGGACACTTCGGCTGCCGTAGAACGCGTGCAGGCGCTCCGGGAGGTCCGGGTACGTCGGCAGAAACCACAGCGTGACGACGGTGCGGCGCTGCTGCGAGTGGTTCGGGTGAGCGGAGTGCAGCAGACGCGCGTCGCCGATCACCAGGTCGCCGGCGCGCACCGGCACGTCCACCTCGTCCGGGTCGGGCCGCAGCGCCGGATGGTGCTCCCCGGCGGCTTCGAGCTCCAGGCCGTGAGCCGGCGGCAGGCCGTGCAGCCTGTGGCGGCGGCGATGCGAGCCCGGGATGACCCGCAGGCAGCCGTTCCGCCGGTTGGTGTCGATCAGATAATACATCAGGAACACCTGCACCGGCTCGCCCGTGTAGCTGGTCGGGTCGTCCCAGACGATGCCGTCCTGGTGCCAGAACAGCGGCGGAGCCACCATCGGCGGCTTGCTGATGATGTACCCGGACATGAACCGCGCGCCCGGATAGCCCATGTCGGCCAGCACCCTGCGCGCCGCCGGCAGCACGATCAGCGGCAGCATCTCTTCATGTTCCAGGACGCGGATCATGGAGCCCTGGAAACGGGTCCGCTCCTTCTGCTCGTCGGACAGGCCGTCGGCGGCGCCATCGGCGAACGCCCGCACCCGCTCGATCAGGTCGTCCGGAACCACGCCGGGAACGTGGCAGTAGCCGTCACGAATGAGCTGCTGGGTCAGTCGCACACCTCGTTCGGTCGTCGGCTCCATGGGTGCAGCGCTGCCTTCGTAGCGCAGGTCCAGCGACCGCGCTATCCCCTTTGCCGTCATCCGGTGCGGATGACCGGATGAATTGCATCGAGCTCCTCAGTCAACTCTTCCCTGCGATTTCGGACGTCGAATCTTACTCCACTCGTGCGCCGTCTGGTAGAATCGAGCCAGCGCCCGGCGTCGACCGCGTTCCACTGGTCAGGCGCCCGACGCTTCGTTGGAGGCCGATGTTGACACACCCGACAGACGACGAACGGCGGTTCTGGGAAGAGAACGGCTACCTGTTCCTGGAGGGAGCCATGGCCGGCGGCGAGCTGACCCGCCTGCAGCGGGCCTTCGACCGCTGCGTGCGCGAGGAGAAGGCGCAGTGGCTGGAAGGCATCGCCCAGGGCACGCGGCCGGCCGGCTACTTCGACATCCAGGATCCGTTCGAGCAGGACGACGCCTTCATCGACCTGATGGACCATCCGTCGTGGTATCCCTACCTGATGGACTTCGCCGACGACGAGCTGCTGCTGCTCGCACCGCAGGTGCGGACCCTGCCGGCGCAGCCGGTCAGCTACCTCCGCTGGCACGCGGACGTCCCGCACACCTACCCCCTGCACATGAAGGTGCAGATCTACGTCGACGACGTGCCCGCCGACGGCGGCGCGTTCGGGTTCGTGCCGGGAAGCCACAAGCCCGACGCCGGCGAGTGCCCCAATCCCAAGCCTGTGGAGACCATGCCCGGCTGCCGGATCTTCGCCGGCAAGGCCGGCGACGCCGTGCTGTTCAACTCCTACGGATGGCACACCTCAATGGTCAACAGGACCGGCCAGGCGCGGAAGTCGATCATCCTCATCTACGAGAAGTGGAGCGAGGCCAAGGCGGACAGAGACGACTACACGAGCATCGCGGACAGGTGCACGACCTCCGCGCGGCGCAAGCTGCTCAGCCTGGAGCCGATGCGACGCGCTTCGTGATCGCCCACGTCCACACCGTGGCCAAGGCCTCCCATTGACGCTCGCCGAAGTCCACGACGACAGTTCGCTGCAACGGTTCATGACCGAGCCGTCGCCGTCGCTGATCGAAGCGGCGGCGCGGATCGACGGACCGGTGCTCATCCTCGGCGGCAGCGGCAAGATGGGACCGGAGCTGGCCACGACGCTGCGGCGTGCCGACCGGATGGCGGGCATCGAGCGCGATGTCGTGGTCGCATCGACCTTCAGCGACGATGCCACCCGCGTGGCGCTGGAGACCGATGGCGTCCGCTGCGTACGCGGCGACCTGACCGACCCCGACTTCCTCGGCGCGCTGCCCCAATCAGGTCAGGTCATCTACATGCTCGGCTTCAAGTTCGGCAGCGGCACCGACTGGCGGCGCGCGTTTCACGTCAACTCGATCGTTCCCTACCTCGTGGGCGAACGGTTCAGCGACGCGAACATCGTCGTGTTCTCGTCGACCAACCCGTACGCCGGTGTCGAGTACGTGCCTGCCGACCTGTCCGGCGGCAGCCGCGAAGATGCGGCGTTGCAGCCGCAGGGTGTCTACGGCTGGTCGATCGTGGCGCGCGAGGCTTCCTTCGCCACCACCGCCACCCGGCACAGCCGGCAGCGCATCTGCAACTATCGCCTCAGCTACGCACAGCACCTGTGCTACGGGGTGCTGCGCGACCTTGCCGACCTGGTCCACCGCGGCGCACCGATCTCGCCTGCGGTGCCGGCGGTCAACCTCATCTCGCAGCGCGATGCCATCGACGTCGCGCTGCGCTGCCTGGAGCACTGCGCCAATCCGCCGTGGACGGTCAACGTGTCCGGCCCCGGCCACCGTGTGGTCGACATCGTGACGGCCTTGGCGCGTGCGCTGCGGCGTGCGCCGGAGCTGGTCGGCGGCGAGGGCGGCACGGCGCCCCTGATCGACGACACGCTATGCCGCGCGACCTTCGGCCGGCCACGGGACGATGTCGGCGAGCTCATCGCCGCGGCAGCGAGCTGGGTCGAACGCGGCGGCGCCAGTTGGGACAAGCCGACTCTGTTCGGCAGCGTCGATCACCGGTACTGAAGGGCCTGCAAAGCGCACTACCGAGGCAACTGTTCAACGGACGTGGTGCAAGGCAGCGCACAAGCGTGTCGCGACGATCCGCTCCTCGCCCGGCGTCAGCGTCATCGGGTCGACGCTGACGCCGTGTCCGGTCCGCCGTATGGCGATGCGCGGATCGCCGTTCCACAGCTCTGCCACGACGGCAGCCGCCTGCTCGGGATCGAGATCGACGTACACACGCGGTGCGATATCCGGAAATGCGCCCTGCCCCCAGCGTTGGATCGACACCGCCGCTGGAGCCGACGCGGACGCCGCAATGAGCGTCTCGGCGACATGCGCCGCCTGCGCGTTCCAGCGAGCCACGTCCTCCTCGTCGCTGGAGGCGAGAAATCGATCCACCGCGGCCAGCAGTCCCATGATCTCTTCCTTTCCCACCTTCATCCCCCGGCCGATGCCGCTCTCGGGGCTGGAGTTCAGACGCACGGCAGCAACCAGCTCGGGCGTGCCGACCACCAGCCCCGTACACTGCGGACCCCTGAGCCCCTTTCCGCCGCTGAACACCACCAGCGACGCGCCCATACCGGTGAGCTCGGTCAGGTTGGAGCGCGGCGGCAACTGCGCGGCGGCGTCGACGATGACCGGCACGCCACGCTCGGTGGCTCCGCTCACCACCTCGGCGAGCTGTTCCGTGGTCTGGCTGCCGAGGAAGAAGACTACGGCGGCCGTGCGCCCACCGATGGCGCCTACCAACTCCTCGGTACTGGCTGCGGCGCTGGTGCCCACGCGAACCAGCTTGCCGCCGCACGCTTCGATGCCCTGATGGATATAGGCGTGCGGGTCGACGCTGCCGATCACGAATTCGTTTGCCCACCCTGAAGTGTTGGGCAGTGCGCGCACCCGCTCGACGTCGGCACCGGTCATACAGCCCGCGGCCGCCAGTTGCATGCCGCTCGCCGCACCGCAGGAGACGAACGCCGCCGGCACACCGATGCGCCTTGCGAGGTACTCACCGGACTTGACGATCAGATCCGGCAGGTCGACATACGCGCCGGCCGCCGCGCGCATCGCCTCCAGCACCTCGGCGGGCATCAGGCTGCCACCGAGCGTGGTGATGGTGCCGCTGGCGTTGATGAAGGTACGCGCTCCAAGCTGTTGATAATCGATCATGCCAACTCCGGATTGTAGTCGAGCCCGCCGACGGCTGCTGGAGCGTCCCCTGCTTTGGCGGTCCGCCCCGAGCGACATAGGTGTCGAGGGACGCCCTGTCCCCCGCTTCCCCCCCGCTCCCGTGGTAGACTTCGTGCATGACCAAGCCCGCACCGCGGTGCCCTGACCGCCGGACGAAGCTGACTCAAGCGCTGATCGACCAAGCTCCCGAGCTGGGGTTGAGGCGCTACACGGCCCCCGCGACTGGTGTTTACCGTGCGACACAGTATCGGTGAATGCACGATGGAGATCGGGCGCGCACCGGCCTGAATCGCGAGTCTTACGAACGCCGTCGCAGGCTCTCGGGAGGCTTACAAGCTTGAGCTGCTCGACCGGATCGAGAAGGCGTCTGAGCGTGACTGGAAGGCCACTCCGTGGCTACTGGAGCGCCGCTGGCCAGATGAGTACTCGCGCGGCGCACAGTTGCCGATGCCCTATCCACCGTGACGTGCCACCACTGGAGACCGGCCGCCAAGCGCGTGAGAGCTTGGCGCTTGAAGCGGGCTTCGGACCGAAGCCTTTCTGGCCGATCGATGCGTCAGTAGTTGGCAAGCGGCTCGGTAACTTACAATGCGCGACTCATTATAGCCTGCCGGGCCACGTGTACGACTTTTCCAGCGGGAATCAGCCGCCGCGAACCTGGCGCACAGCACTGGGCTGATCGGGCGGTGAATCCGCTCGATGACATCGGCAATCCGCACTGTCGGGCCGAAGTGACACGGTGCCAGAGGGGGTAGGAACATCTATGCCGCGCATCTTCGACAATCTTAAATCAACTTCCAGTCTCCTATCTGCCCTGCAAGTGACCCTGACCCTCTCCTCACGGGCGGACTTCTGCGTCGGCTACTTCAACCTACGAGGCTGGAAGGATCTTGCGCCATTCGTGGACGACTGGGAAACGAGCGACGGTCCATGCCGCCTGCTGATAGGGATGCAACGTCTGCCCCATGAGGAACTCAAGGATGCCCTGAGTCTGCTCGACAGACCCTCCGGCATCGATAATCAGGCGGCACATCGCCTCAGAGTTCAGTTGGCCGGCCAGCTCCGCCAGCAGCTCACCATTGGCGTCCCCACCAACGCGGACGAGCGAACGTTGCGGCGGTTGGCGGCTCAGCTTCGCGCCAAGAAGGTCGTCGTCATGCTCTTCCTGCGCCACCCGCTGCACGCCAAGCTCTACCTGCTCTACCGAGACGATCCAGTCAGCCCCATCGTGGGCTATATCGGCAGCAGCAATCTGACCTTCGCGGGTCTGGCCGGACAGGGCGAGCTGAATGTGGACGTGCTCGACCACGACGCCGCCCTCAAGCTCATGACGTGGTTCGACGACAGATGGAACGACCGGTTCTGCGTCGACATCACAGACGAGTTGGTCCAGATTATTGAGGAAAGTTGGGCGCGGGAAGCCCTGATCCCACCGTACCACGTCTATCTCAAGATAGCCTATCACCTCTCCCACGAAGCCCGCGCCGGTCTCGCCGAGTTCAGGATTCCCAAGGTATTCGGCGACCGCTTGTTCGATTTCCAGGCGGCGGCGATCAAGATTGCCGCTCATCACCTTAACAAGCGCAACGGCGTGCTCATAGGGGACGTGGTGGGGCTCGGCAAGACCCTTATGGCTACTGCCATCGCCCGTATTTTCGAGGACGACTTCGGGCTGGAGACGCTGATCATCTGCCCCAAAAACCTCGTCCCCATGTGGGAAGACTACGTGCATGAGTACCAACTGCGAGCCAACGTGTTGTCCCTCAGCAGAGTGCTTACGGAGCTGCCCAACTTGCGCCGCCATCGGCTGGTCGTCATCGATGAGAGTCATAACCTCCGGAACCGCGAAGGCCGAAGGTATCGTGCGATTCAGGATTACGTCCGCACCAACGCGAGCAAGTGCGTGCTGCTATCGGCGACGCCGTACAACAAGACGTACCTGGACTTGTCCAACCAACTGCGCGTCTTCGTGGAGGACGACCACGACCTCGGTGTCCGGCCTGAGCGACTCCTACGAGAGCTGGGCGAGGTGGAGTTTAGCAGACGCCATCAAGCCTCTCCTCGCACCCTCGCGGCGTTCGAGTTCAGCGACCACGCCGACGACTGGCGCGAACTGATGCGCCTCTATCTGGTTCGGCGTACGCGCAGCTTCATCCAGAACAACTACGCGGAAACGGAACAGGGCACTGGACGCAAGTTCCTTACCTACGAGGACGGGAGCAAGTCCTTCTTCCCGACCCGCGTGCCCAAGACCGTGAAGTTTGTGATCGACGAGTCGGACCCCAACGACCAGTACGCCAAGTTGTATTGCGACACAGTGATCGATACCGTGAACGCGCTCCATCTTCCAAGATACGGCCTCGGCAACTACATCGCGGTCAACCCCGGGTCGCTGCCCACCGATGCGGAGAAGCCCCAGATAGACGCACTCTCCCGTGCGGGCAAGCGGCTGATGGGCTTCTGCCGAACGAACCTCTTTAAGCGCCTTGAGAGCAGCGGCGCCGCCTTTCTGCAATCGGTGGTACGCCACGCTCTCCGAAACTACGTCTTCCTCCACGCAATCGAGAATGGCCTGCCGCTGCCGCTTGGCACGCAGGACGCCGCGATGCTAGACTCGCGGTTCACTGACGAGGACGCGGGCGCGGCGAAAGGGTCGCTTTTTGATTCTGACGACGACGAGCAGGAAGAGGAAATTCAAGAAATTGGCGGCGCTTGGACGAATGCAAGCTTCGAACTGCAGGCGGCCGAGATATACGCCAAATACGCGGACCACTACAAGAGACGGTTCAAGTGGCTCCGCTCCAACCTCTTCCGCGCCGATTTGGAGAGTGAGCTTCGGTCAGACGCCAACGCCCTCTTGGATCTGCTTCAGACCTACGGGGCTTGGGACCCGGAACACGACGCGAAGCTTGATGCTCTCCACGCGCTCGTGACGACCACGCACCCAGACCGGAAAGTCTTGGTCTTCTCCCAGTTCGCCGACACGGTTCTCTACCTGGAGAAGGAGCTCAACGGTAGAGGTGTGCGAGATTTGGCAGGCGTCACCGGGAGCTTCGCCGACCCCACACACCTTGCATGGCAATTCAGCCCCAACAGCAACCGGCGCCATGGCCGAGCGGCGCCGGAGGAGGAGCTCAGAGTCCTCGTCGCTACCGACGTGCTGAGTGAGGGCCAGAATCTGCAGGACTGTTCAATCGTCGTGAATTACGACCTGCCCTGGGCCATCATAAGGCTCATTCAGCGGGCGGGCCGCGTCGATCGCATCGGACAGGAGGCGGAGGAGATACTGTGCCACTCCTTCCTGCCGGCCGACGGCGTGGAGCGCATCATCAAGCTGCGAAAACGGGTCCGTAGCCGACTTCATGAGAACGCCGAGGTGGTCGGAGCGGACGAGTCGTTCTTCGAGGACGAGGTCGACGACCAGACCATCATCAACCTCTACCACGAGCGTGCGGGCATCCTCGACGGCGAGCCCGACGGCGAGGTTGATCTGGCCTCCCACGCCTATCAGATATGGAAGAACGCCATCAGCGCAGACCCAGGATTGGAAAAGGCCGTCGCAGACCTGCCGGATGTCGTCTTCTCGTCGCGCCAGCATACCCCCATTGCTCAGCGGCCCGAAGGGGTCTTGGTCTTCATGCGAACCGCCGATGGCAACGACGCTCTCACCTACGTCGACCGCGAGGGTCGGAGCATCACTGAGTCGCAGCTCGAAATCCTCTCAGCAGCCGAGTGCGGGCCGGACACTCCAGCGCAGCCTCGCCACGAAGACCACCACCGACTCGCCGCCGAGGGAGTCAGGCATGTCGTCAGAGAGGAGAAGCGGGTTGGCGGCCAACTCGGGCGGCCATCGGGCGCTCGCTTTCGGACGTACAGCCGTCTCAAACGCTACGCGGAGGCCATCAAGGGCCAAGTCTTCGACGTGGACGCGCTCCATAAGGCCATCGACGACATCTATCGCTATCCCTTGCGGCCAGCGGCGGTGGACACGCTGAACCGTCAAATCCGTACCGGCGTGGACGACGTACAGCTCGCCAATATCGTCATGTCGCTGCGCGAGGAGGACAGGTTGTGCCTGACCGCCGACGACGCCAAGGCCCAGGAACCGCAAATCATCTGCTCCCTCGGACTATTTCGCAGCGAGGACGAGCCCTGATGCCAGCCGACATCGCGGAGCTTCGGCCCTACCTGAGGGACTTCGATTTCCCGCGCCTATTCGTGGAGGGCCTAGGCTGGAACCACCACATAGCGGAGCCGGTGCGCGTCCAGGTGGACGCGTGCGACTATTCCCTGAAGCCGGTCGCGGAAAAGGCGGGGTTCGTTGTCTACCATTGCGACTGCGGCGCCGACAACAACGTCCCGCAGTACCCGATCCGCCGAAAGATAGAGAGTGCGGTCGCCCAGCGTGCGTACGAGCACCTCATCGTTTTCGCCGACCCCGGCCGCAAGGCCCAGGTGTGGCAGTGGGTCAAGCGGGAGAGCGGCAAGCCCGTAGCCTGCCGAGAATACGCTGTCAACGCGGGGCAAAGTGGAGATCACGTGCTCCAGCGTCTGCAACGCTTGGCATTTGACATTGAAGAAGAAGCGACTCTGACCGTCCCGGTCGTCACGTCCCGCGTCCGCGCGGCCCTGGATGCGGAGAAAGTGACCAAGCGCTTCTACGAGCGTTTCAGGTCGGAGCTGACCGCGTTTGGCAACCTCATAGACGGCGTAATCGCGCAAGGCGACCGAGACTGGTACGCCTCCCTCATGCTCAACCGCACGATGTTCGTCTACTTCGTTCAGAAGCAGGGCTTCCTGGACGACGATCGCGACTACCTCCGCAACCGCCTCAACCGCGTGCGCAACCAAGGCGTCGGCAGGCGCTTTCAGCAGTTCTATCGGATTTTCCTGCTACGCCTCTTCCACGAGGGACTTGCAAAACACGAAGCTCAGAGAGTACCCGACCTCGCTGCGTTGCTGGGGAGAGTCCCTTTCCTCAACGGCGGCCTGTTCGACGTACACGACCTGGAGCGGGACAACTCGGAAATCAGCATCCCAGACGAAGCCTTCGAACGGGTCTTTGACTTCTTCGACGGCTACCGCTGGCACTTGGACGAGCGCCCATACCGGGAGGACAACGAGATCAACCCGGACGTTCTCGGTTACATATTCGAGAAGTACATCAACCAGAAACAGATGGGCGCCTACTACACCAAGGACGACATCACCGGCTACATCGCGCGCAGCACGGTCATCCCTTTCCTGTTCGACGTCGCCAAGAAAAAATGCCCAGTGGCCTTTGGCCCGGACGGCGGCGTCTGGCGTCTGCTCCGAGAAGACCCCGACCGCTACGTCTACCCCGCACTCAGCCACGGCATCACCTGGGACACGCACCAAGCCGGGACCCCGAAACGCCTCGACGCGCCTTTCGAGCTGCCCGACGAGATAGCCGCCGGTATTGATGACGTGTGCCGACGCACCAGTTGGAATAGCCCCGCCCCCGAGGACTATGCCCTGCCCGCCGAGACTTGGCGCGAAGTTGTAGCCCGCCGCCAACGGTACGCCGAGGTCCGCGCCCACCTCGCGGCGGCCAAGGCGCAGGACGTCAACCACCTCATTACGCTGAACCTGGACATTGAACAGTTCGCCAAGGACGTCATCGCCCAAAGCGAGGGGCCTGAGCTCCTCCGCGCCTTCTGGCACGCTATGAGCGACGTCTCCGTCCTCGATCCCACCTGCGGCTCCGGCGCGTTCCTCTTCGCCGCCCTGAACGTATTAGAACCCCTTTACACCGCCTGCCTGGAGGGAATGCGCGGCTTTATAGACGACTTGGAGCGGACGGACCGAAGTAGCAGCCCTAATGCGCTGAGCGATTTCAAAGATGTCTTGGCGCAGATGCAGAAGCACTCCAGCGAACGCTACTTCGTCCTCAAATCCGTCGTCCTAAACAACCTCTACGGCGTGGACATCATGGAAGAGGCGGTGGAAATCTGCAAGCTGCGTCTCTTCCTGAAGCTCGTCTCCCAACTGGAGCGCTACGACCAAATAGAGCCGCTGCCGGATATAGACTTTAACGTCCGCTCCGGCAACACCTTGGTCGGCTTCACCTCGCTGGACGCCCTGCGCCACGCCATGTCCGTGACTCCCGATGGGAATCTCCGGGCGCTCTTCGACGAGGATATCGCTACCCTAGACCGCATCGAAAGACGAAGCCAAATCGCCAGCGCCGCCTTCAACAAGTTTAGACAGCAGCAGACATCTCTCGGCGGAGACGCGACTGCCAACACTAAGACAGAGTTGCGCCTGACGTTGGACAGCCTGCGCGACGAATTGGACCGGCACCTAGCCACCGAATACGGCGCAAATACCACGAGTTCCTCTGCCTATGACACGTGGCGCTCCAGTCACCAGCCCTTCCACTGGTTCGTCGAGTTTTATGGGATCATGAGCACGGGGGGCTTCGACGTGGTAATTGGGAACCCGCCGTATGTTGCTATGCGAAAGGTATCTGACTACAGAATTCGCGGATTCCGGACGATGCATTGCCCTGACATATACGCTGCCTGCATTGAACGTTCCACGTCACTCACTTCCAATTCTGCACGATACGGAATGATTCTACCCATATCGTTTCAGTTTAGCGATGTTTTCGAGGACGCTAGGGAGGCTATACGCACTCACGCTCGGGAAATATGGGTATCTACGTTCTCGCGCAATCCGGCAGCACTGTTCAGTGCAGGATTGGGTGTACGCAGCACGATTTTCATTGCCCATGCTTCAAGTTACGGCCATCCGACCATCTTCACGACTCGACTGAACCGATGGGTCGAAGAGTTCAGAGGGGTCCTCTTTCAGACCTTGGAATACGCTACGCTCCCTCCAACTCTTGCCAAATCAGGCTGGTCCCGCATTGGCAATAGCCGGATGGGCGACCTCTTTGGAACTCTGTCAGATCAAGGAAATACCTTAGCAGAAGGGTTTCCCATACCGCGCCACGCAAACCGTTCACCGCTCCGCTTCAAGACCACCGCACTCTACTATCTCAGTGTCTTTGTTACCGATCCTCCTTCATACGACTCATTGGGTCGCGCTATACAACACACTAAGGTTGGAGAGCTGAACTATTCCACCCATGAACGTCAGGAAGTCGCTCAAGTGTTGGCTTTGGGGAAGATCGCTCTCATGTGGTGGGCTGCCACCGGAGACGATTTCGATGTAACCGCGTCCGGCCTAGGCCGCACACCCATAGGGTACGACTCGTTCACAGAAGCCATAAGATCGAAACTTCGGAGCCTTTCTTCCCAGATTCAGGAAGTAATGAGCGAGAACGTCATATACACTCACTATGCCGGCAAATGGATGGGCAACTATGACGTCAAGTGTGTGCGCCATCTTACGGATCTCGCGGATCGTCTTGTGCTTGATACACTAGGTTTAGGCGAATATTGGGAGGACTTGGAGCTCGAGTACCTAAGATTTCTCAAGATGACGGGGGAAAGGCCGGGGACGACTAGAACCGTGCCTGACTTCGCGGCTCGGCGGTGAGCATCAGCGTCGGCGGCGGGGTTTTCACGGGCCCGAGACAGAAGCGGTCGGGCTACAGTCTTTGGCTCCCTTGTCCCTGTCGTGGGCTGGCTGTCGTGCGGTCGGTATTCGCCGACGGCCATAGGCGACTCAAGGAGCCCATTCGCCAAGGTGTTGCAACGCGACTGGCATCGATGTGGCGGATCCACTTCATGCCCGAGCCCTGGGCCACAGTGGTTCAACGTGGCTGCGGTGATCGGAACGCGCTTTGTTCAGGACCGCCTGAAGGATGCGCAGTGGTAATGGCTTGACACCGCTCACAAACTTCGCCGTCGGTTCGCGAAGCTGGCCGAGCTGATGGACGACGCGCTGGTGTTCATGGCATACCCGAAGGAAAGGATCGGTCGCAGATCGCCAACACCCACCCGCGTGGAGCGAATGAACACAGAGATCAACACCGATCCCTGGATGGTGTGCATCTTTCCGCCGCCGCCACCCGCGCGGTGAATAGAGTTGTTTGCAAGGCTCAGATCACGACCGCCGGTACTCTCGGAAACGCAATGAAAACGCAGACTTGGCGGCATACTCGTCCCGGAGCTGTGATAAGTTTCCCGGGTGGAAACCGGTGATTCGCGGGTCGCCGTGTTTGCATTGCACAAATTCACCAAGAAACGTTGCGCACTTAGCGAGGTACAAATCGTCGGGTTTCCTCGATTTAAGCCCTGTTAAGGCGGTAGATTTTAGGGACCGAACACCAGACGGGGAATAGATCCAGACATATGACTCGTTTGTATGCCGTTGCATTTTCTCAATCTGCACTTCCAAGTTCGTCCAAGCCTTGGTCCCAAACTTCCGTCCGACTTCAAGCCGCTTCGCTTGAACGAGTATTCCTTTTTTCGCTTGATATTCCTCCAGGTCGATGTTGACTGTGGCTACGATGTCTGCGCCGAATTCAGTCTCCTCAGCCCTGCGTCCCCTGGATGTTAGCTTGCTCGCTGTGAGTGTGATTCCGGCATGGGTCCATCCGTTAAGCGCAAGCTCCAGTCGCTCCAACAGGCGGCTGGTAAAATCATCCTCATCCACAATGGCGCTTCCGAGCCTTGGGGCAACCGCAGTGACGGCCGCGTCAACGGTTCTCGTAAGCTCCCGGATCAACCTGGGCTGCTTGAGCACGACGGCCGTTCCCCCTGTGTCAACTGTTCGGCGAGTTTGTAAGTCACGCTGGTGGTACCGAAGTCCGGTTAACGCTTGACTGGCTTCCGAACATAGAGTGATTCTCGGGCTACACAGTTCGCCAGCTGGAAGGTGGCGAGAATCTGGGCATCTGGCTTGCTGACCGTAGTAAGGCTTTTGTTGCGTTTAATCGTATCGGCGCCCTCCGAGCGACCTCTGACCGCAACGAACGGCAAACGGTCCGTGCTGTTCTCGCGGGACCCGACATCGTAACCGATGCGCTCGGCGCTTACGTGCCTATGCACATGGCGAGGGTATCATCGGTGGCCAGCGCTGCCATTGACAAAGGATGGTGATAATCTGTACGAGACTCGGTGAAGAGTCAAGGACCGGGATGTTGGAGGTAACGCTTCTCTATGTTAGCTTGTAGAAACAGAGCGTGACTGCTTGACACATCAGAGTTCTAGACGCGACCTCCACGTCGGCATTGATGCGGGGAGCGAAGGCGCGTGGGTCGACGGCGGCCGCGTGGCGACCTCGGCGGCCATCGACGCCTCTGCCTTCGACCTCTCGACGGACCAGCCCCTGCGGATCGGCGCCGGCGCCATCGACACCTTCAACGGCAGGCTTCGCGACCTGCGGCTGTACCGCCGCGCCCTCGCGGACGACGACATCAGGAGGCTCGCTTCATGATCGACGCCCATGTCCATGTCCTCGCCAAGGCATCGCGCGAGTTCCCGCGCGAGGTGAGCGACACCATGCCCGCCGACCGGGAGGAGAGCGCCGAGAAGCTCCTCGGCCTCATGGAGGCGCACGGCGTCGAGCGGGCGACGCTGGTGCAGATCGGCGGAACCTCGCTCGAAACCCATGCCTACCTCCAGCACTGCCTCGGGCGCTACCCGGACCGGTTCAAGGGGATCGGCCTGGTGCCGGACCCCCGGCGTCCCGAGGACCACATGGACCGGCTGGCCGAGGACGGCGCCATCGTCGGCTTCCGGCTGCACGAGATCGGCGGCCCGCTCGATCCGACGGCGCCGATGGACGTGCGCACCTTCACGACCTATCCGTTCTGGAAGCACGCCGCCCGGAAGGACTACATCGTCTGGCTCTACCCGCGCGCCGCCGAGGCGCATCTGACCCCGTGGCTGCTGGACGCGTTTCCGGAGCTCACGGTGGTCTTCAACCACCTGATGATCTGCCCGGCCGCGGGGTCCATGACGACCGACGAGCAGGGCCGGCCGCGGATGGCCCGGAGCACCTTCACGAACGACCAGCCGCTGACCCGCCACAACACCCTGGGCTTGGCGCAGTTCCCGAACGTGTGCGTCAAGCTCTCCGGCCAGTACGCCTTCAGCGAGGAGCCGTACCCGTACCTGGACCTGCGGCGCTGGCACGGGGAGCTGGTGAAGGAGATGGGTGCCGACCGCTGCATGTGGGCCACCGACTTCCCCTGGATCCAGGAGGATCCCGGCTACGGCAAGCTGACCCGCGTGCTCGACGAGCTGCTGCCGGATCTGGGCGAGGAGGACCGCGCGCTGATCATGGGCGGAACCGCGCGCCGCATGGTCTGGCGCGAATCGGAGAGCGACGCTCCGCGCCGCTGAGGTGACGACCGCGGGAGTCCGCCCGATCGCGGCAAGACTCCCGTCGCGTTGTGGGGCGGTGGCGGTGTGGCACCGCACCAGCCAGTCACGGATTTCGGCCAAGCGTTCGGGGTCGGCGATGGGCGCCAGCGTCCTGGGGCAGGCGTTCGGCGGTGTCGCCGTCGACGCGCGCGGCCGCCATCCGGCACAGGAGCGCCCCTGGCTGCTCAAGGCCCTGTTCTCAACCCCCGCTTGCGGGCACCGCACATCATCACCACCAAGGGGATCTCCTACCGCACTGCCGCCCGCCGCCGCGCCGCCGTCAGCGACTCGCCGCCGGCGACACCATGACCCCCCCTCCCCCTTGTCCGCCGCCTCTGCTACCTTCCTTCTGAACTGCCTGGGTGGATCAAAACTCGATCGGTGTTATGGCTCACTTTTCGAGCGGTGCGCGCAGCGCACGCTCTGTTTTCGCAAGCACGTCGGGTTTGCGCCGACCGCACCCGATCGCTTCCAGAGAAGTCATCACGATTGCGGACACAAGCACGCAACTTCCTGGAGCAAGCGAACTGTTCCGCCATTTCCCCCGCTTCAACGATCGGACGACTCTGCAATGGTCTGGATCTTCCATGGATGATCGATCTTGACTCATCGGACAACCTCATACTCTAAGCTACAGTTACCTATCCATCCCAAATAGTTCCATCCCTAAGCACGGTTTTCTTCGTGCCTTTTTGCAAGTACTCTATTACGCCGAGGATCTCCTTTGCTATATCGATGTCGATCGTTCTTCTCAATGGCTCCGGAATGTTATATCTGATAGTATACTCCTTCATTTTGATTCGCTGGTCCCTGTAAATCAAGAAATCTCCCACCTTCTTTTCGGTCTTGGTGAAGGTTCCGTAGGGCTGATCTCCGACGGGAGTTAAGGTCTGACCAATCTCAAACAGTGAGCATTCAGGCGAGTGGCACCCGGAGCCGGGCGGGAGATGTGGCGTCGATATGTACGTAGTCTCCACCAGCCCATTCCGCCAACCGGCGCAACCCGAGGCCGATCGCTCGCACGAGATCAGCGTCTCGCGCGCTAGCGGAGCGCTCCAGCCACAAGTGAGGGACGATCAGCGTGCGGGCAGCCCGATCGATCCGCAGGTCCGCCCGCCCGACGAGCCGATCGCCATGCAAGATGGGCATCACGTAGTAGCCCCATCGCCGTTTGGCGGCGGGCTTGTACACCTCCCAGACGTAGTCGAACTCGAACCATTTCGCGGCCCGGCCGCGCGCCGTGACGAACTCTAGCGGCGGCAGGAACGTGGCCTCGGTCAGCGTGTCCGCCCGTGGGGTGCGCCAGGCTCGAGGTACCGATCCACTCTGCACGGCTTCCAGCTGCTTGGCCCGCTCCCTAAGCAGGTAGTGCGCGGGCCCATCACCGATCTGCGTTCGTACCGCCGCGCCTGACGTCAGGAGCTCGTCCAGTCTGCGACGCTCCCCGTCAGGATCCGAACGGCGGCGGGCGAGGTGCCGGAACCGATGGGCCCAGTCGCGGGCTGTTGCTAGGCCCAGCAGCGCGAGCGCTTTGCGGGCGAAGAAGTCGTCGGCCTCGTCTGCCGTCGCCGCGTGCTGCACCTCGACCGGTGCGACGTCACGGCGCAAGGCGTAGAGCCGCTCGAATCCCTGGCGCCCGTATGTCATCAGCTCACCGGTCAACCAGAGATGTCGGAGGGCGCGGGCCGTATCCTTGTCCGAGCGGAACGTCCCCCGACGCCCCCGCCCGGCATAGTCCCGGTTCGCTACCGGCCCTCGTGACGAGACGTCCTCCCGGAGCGCCTCCAGAAGCTGCTTATGCTCTGCCGCGAACGCGCGCGACTTCTCCTCGGCCGCACGACGCGCCATATGGACCCGCCAATACGGGAGCTCGCCCATGGGCAGCACGTACAGCGTCCCGCCGTAGTCGAAGAACTCGCGGCTCGTGTATAGTAGGTGGTCGAGATGCTCAGGGCGATAGTCCCACACACGGGCGTGCAGCGCGAGATCGTGGCTCCGGCCGACCACATTCAACGGGTCGATTTGGACTAGGCCTGACTGGTGCAGAGCCCTACGGGCACCGGGACGGCCGGCCGACCGCCGTCCGGGCCAGAGTCCTTGGCAGCCGAGGATGAACCGCCGGACGGTCTGCACCGAGACCGCGAGCGGGGTCAACTATCCTCTCCCAAAACGTTGTCGATCCTCTGAGCTGCTTCTGTGAGCGACAACCGTTGCTGCCGTCGATTCGCTTGGTCCCGCAGTGCTCGGCGGTCAGTCTTGCCGTTCGGTTGGCGCGGCAGCTCGTCAACGACAACAAAGGTCGACGGCACCATGTATGGCGGTAACTCGTCCATCGCGAACCGGCGTAGCTCATGGTGATCGATTATCGTCCCCGTCGCCGTCACTACGAAGGCCGCAAGGTCCGTGGTCTGACCCGACCCTCGTACCACTACGGCAACCCCGGCGATGTCGGGTCTCATGCCGAGTACGGCCTCGACCTCACCCAGCTCAACTCGAAAACCTCTGACCTTCACTTGGTCGTCGGCCCGGCCGACGAACGTTAACCGTCATCGGCGTCGGCTCGTACAAGGTCCCCCGTCCAGTAGCGGCGGGCTCCGGGTGGCCCCGCCGGGTCCGGCAGGAATCGAGCCGCGGTCAGGCTGGGGCGCCGGAGATAGCCGCGCGCGAGCCCGCTCCCTCCGACGTACAGCCCGCCGGTACCACCCTGGCCCACTGGTCGCAGGTCGTTATCGAGCACCGCGCGCCGATTGCCCGGCTGGGCGACGCCAAGCGGCACCGGCCCTGCAGCGATCTGGACACCAGGCTCGATTCGATGCTCACTGCAGTTCACCGTCGCCTCGGTCGGACCGTACACGTTTAATACCGAGACAGCCGGATGAGCGGCTCGCCACCGAGCCAGCATCGACCCGAAGAGCGCTTCACCTCCCAGCAACAGCTCGGTCGTAGGCGAGAGCTCGTCAGCGAGCTGGCCAAGGACGGCGAGGTGGCTCGGCGTCACCTTGAGGAACGTGCAGGGCGAGTGACGCAATCTCTCAGTGTCACGCTGATCGTAGTCAGACAGCGAGAGCAGGTGGACACAACCCCCCACTGCGAGCGTCGTGAACAGCCCCGTCACGGTGAGATCGAAGGCGATCGAGGTCGGGACCACCGACACCCCGCGCGTCCCGCGATATCTGCGTCTCGAGCTCGGCCAGCTCGACCCACTTCTTCTCGTCCCAGAGCCGGTCCAAGTCACTCCGGGGCACGTTGTCTTCTTCGAGATCGAGGTCAGGGCGGTAGCCGCTGATACCACCGGCAACGCTCGTGAGCGTGGCTACACAAGCCGGCCGAGCCAACGCGAGATCCAACGCTATCGTACCTCCGAACGAATGGCCGACAATGTGAGCTCGATCGACTCCGAGGTGGTCGAGGAGTGCGGCGACATCCGCCCAATAGGCGAACTCGACATGCTCGGTCGTGCTGCGGCCGAACCCGCGCATGTCACAGCGGACAACGCGGTAGCTGCCGGCGAGCGCCTGCGCTTGAGAATCCCACATGCGCAGGTTTCCGAGCCACCCGTGGATGAGCACCAGCGCTTCTCCCGCCCCTTCGACCTCATAGTAGAGATTGCCGCCGTCGACAGCGAGGAATCCTGCAGCAATAGGGCGTCCGCGTTGGTCCATGGCACCAATCTAGCGGGGCATAAGAAGAATAACCAGCGGAACGTCGTTGGACGCAAGTACGTGGGATGTTGAGGTGCGCCGCGAGTATCTGCTGATCCTGCTGGAGTTCCAGTCCGAGGACGATCCGTGGATGGCGCTACGCATCCACACCTACACCGGCCTGCTCTACCAGGAACTGGTGCGCAACGAGGCGCCGGGGATCGCCGACGGACGGCTCCCACCGGTGCTGCCGGTCGTGCTCTACAACGGCACCGAACCGTGGACCGCGGCGCGTCGCATGAGCGGGCTGGTCGCTCCCGGCGGACCTTGGCTGGCGCCCTATCAGCCGGCGCAGGGCTACTTCCTGCTTGACGTGCGGAGCGTAGCGGCCGACGATTTGCCACGTCGCAACCTGCTGAGCGCGGTGGCCGGACTGGAGCAGAGCCGGTCGAACGCGGACCTGCTGCGGGTGTGGGAGGCACTGCAGCTCTGGATGCGCGATCCGCGCGCGGGCGAGTTGCAGCGCGCGTTTGTGGATTGGATCCGGCAGATGGCCGAGCGGCTGGCGCCGGCGGGCGCGGCAATGCCACCACTCCGGACGTGGGAGGAGGTCAGGATGACACTGGTCGAACGAGTAGCAGAGTGGCCCAAGCAGTGGCTCCGGGAAGGACGCGAGCAGGGCCTAGAACAGGGTCTTGACCAGCAACGGGCCCTGCTGTGCCGTCAGGCGCCGCGCGCTTCGGCGACGCCACCGCGGCCCGTCTGGCCGAGGTGGCGGGGCCGATCACCGAACCCGAACGCTTGGCCGAGATCGGCGAGTGGCTGGTCCGTTGCGACACCGCCGCCGAGTTCCTCGCCCGACTCGATCCCGCATCACCATCCTGACGCCGGGGTTGGCGCGCCGGTGACGGTCTGCGTACGGATATCGAGCAGCTCCTCGAACATCCGGTGAAGGACACCGATCGCCGCTTGCGCAGGGTGGTATGCACTACGAGTTGACGCCCGAGCAGAGGTACGAGTTCGACCTGCGCGGCTACCTCGTCCTCCGGCAGCACTTCGACGCCGAAGCGGTCGCGGAGTTCCACGCCGGCATCGACGATCTGCAGGCGATCCCCATCGACTACGCGACCTACACGCGGCTGGGCGTCGCCAGCTACTTCCTGCACGCGGCCATGGCCGACCCTGAGCACCCGTTCTGGAAGGGCGACCACCGACCCGACCGCGCCCCCAATCCCGCCACCGGCGGCATCGGCCGCGTCGACCACGCGATCTGCGGCACCGCCAGGTTCGACCGCATCGTCCGCGACCCCGTCCTCAAGGCCATCCACACCGAGCTGGCCGGCGGCCCCGTCTACCTCTCTGCCACCTACTACATCGAGAAGGTCGGCCCTGCCCCCGGCGGCGGCCTGCACAACGGCGGCTTCCCGGTCGACCGCGACATCTACTACGGCTACGACCACACGAACGGGCGCTTCGCCTGCAAGAGCACCAAGAGCGTCATCATCCTCTCCGACATGACGCGCGTGGAGAACGGACCCTTCGCGGCCATCCCCGGCAGCCACAAGGCCAACTTCCGCTGCCCCTTCGACATGGAAGACGCCAGCCGCAACCCGATGGCCGTCCCCGTGCTCGCCGCCCCCGGCGACGTGGTGATCTTCTCCGAGGGCATGACCCACAACGCCTACCCGGTCACCAACCGCTCGATCCGCCGCTCCGTGTTCTTCAACTACATGCCGGCGATCGGACGAGACAACCTCCCCTACCAGCGCATGTCCATCTATCCCGACCACGTCCTGGAGCGCCTCTCCGACCAAGCGGAGCTGCTCACCTCGGCCGGCTACATCTGAGCCCGCCTCGGCAGACGTCATCACAACACGTGGAACTGCATCTGTCTATCATAGAGTAGTGACGGGTCTGAACCATCTGCTCATTATACGGTCAACATGAAAAGGCGTACGAAGCATCGACAGCCACAGTCACGTCCCGCAGCGCCCTCTGATAAGAGTCGACTTGAGTGGGTAAGTGTCGAAGAGATCGGTGATGATGGGAAAAAGAGAATCCCCATAATGGCAATACGATCCACTATGCGTACCGTTTTCGATCCGGACACACACACGGACTTAAGCTTGCATATTAGCCGCGGCAACGACTCAGGACACGGACACGTTATTGGACAGTATAAAGTATATCTCTTGGAGAGTGTTGATGCAAGAGGCTGGAGACTAAAAGCAAGAGCTACAGTAATCCTAGAGGAGTGGCGCATTCATGAAGAAGAGTGGTTCCAAGCATATCGAAAGTCCAAAGTACGATTCTCTGATCCAGGCGTGAGCGCGTTCCTTTCTGACGAATATGAATTGAAGGTTCGGGATATCTCATTTACAAAGAAAGATACTAGTATAGCAGGAAAGCCGAATTCCAATAGGCGCGTGTTGGAAGCAGGTCTCGTCATGGAAGAGACGATCCGCTCACTCTTGCGTCGCAAGAAACGAAGTATGCTCTATTCGGTACTTGGTGCGTGTACCGCGCTCGGGATCAGTATACTCTCAGCCATAATCATCAAGTACATACTACCAGGATTAAGGCTCTCATGAGATGGCGTTTTATCATTGGCCTAACGTCTGATTGAAGCCTGTACGGACGTGAGAGGATTTCAGGATGACGGTGGTCGAATGCGGAGCCGAAAACTCAAGCAGTGGCTCCGGAAACGACGGGAACAGGTCGTTGAACAGGGTCTTGAGCAGCAGCGGGGGCTGTTGTCCCGGATGGCCTCGGTGCCATTCGGCGGCCGATACCGCCGCCGAGTTCTCGCTTCACTCCCGGCTCGCCATCCGGGACGTTCCCAGTTGGACCGCGCTTGCACGCCGGTTACAGCTTCACCATTTTCATCCCTCGTCTCCCATCGTGAGGTCAGATTGCACTACGAGCTGACGCCCGGGCAGAAGTACGAGTTCGACCTGCGCGGCTACCTCGTGCTCCGGCAGCACTTCGACGCGGACGCGGTCGCGGAGTTCCACGCCGGCATCGACGAGCTGCAGGCGATCCCGATCGACTACCAGACCTACACAAAGCTGAACGTCGCCAGCTACTTCCCTGGGCAAGGCCATGGCCGACCCCGAGCATCCGTTCTGGAGGGCGAGCACCGCCTCGACCGCGCCCCCCAATCCGGCCACCGGCGGCACCGCCAGGTTCGACCGCATCGTGCGCGACCCCGTCCTCAACGCATCCACACCGAGCTGGCCGGCGGCCCCATCTACCTCTCGGCCACCTACTACATCGAGAAGGTGGGCCCAGCCCCCGGCGGCGGCCTGCACAACGGCGGCTTTCCGGTCGACCGCGACATCCACTACGGCTACGACCACACCAGCGGGCGGTTCGCCTGCAAGAGCACCAAGAGCGTGATCATCCTCTCCGACATGACGCGTGTGGAGAACGGACCGTTCGCGACCTTCCCCGGAAGCCACAAGGCGAACTTCGCCTGCCCCTTCGACATGGACGACGCCAGCCGCAACCCGATGGCCGTCCCGGTGCTCGCCGCCCCCGGCGACGTGGTGATCTTCTCCGAGGGCATGGACCCATGACGCCCACCCGGTCGCCACCCTCATCATCCGCCGCCCCGTGTCGCTCAACTACCTCCCGGCCACCGGACGGGACAACGTTCGGGATGGCTCGCAAGCTTGACTCAGCGCGCCAAGTGTTCGTTCGAGACCCCTGCGGAACATCCGAACGATCGCCCGGACTACGGCCTTTTCGACGCGTTCTCGGACTTGCTGCCAGCCGCCGTCCGGCACAATGTAACCGAGCCCCGCTTCAACGCCATCGGATGTGGCTTGCCAGTTAGCTTGCACGGTCGGGGCTGACCAAGACCCGCCGTCGCTGCTGGCGCCGTGGTAGTACCCGACCACGGTACCGTTCACGGACACCGCCCATGTCGCCGGATACCGAACATCGCCGCGACGGCGACCGTGCCCGTAGCTCATACCCCCGTCACGTACCTTCCGTCGCCTGACTTCTATCGTCATCAAGTTGCCCCTCCGTGTCGGAACAGAATCATGCAACGTCGCGTCCGCGGATTCCAGGCTGACGAGACAGACACGCACACGCCATGTGGCCCAAGGCGCCAAGTATGCGGCGTTGAGCAGGTCTTGAGCGCTACGCCACCGTGGGGTCGGGAATCCATGCTCGCCAGGACCCACCGAGAACATCACCGACGAACTGCGCTGGTGCCCTTGGCGTTGGCCGCCATCTCCGCGGAGACCAGGCGAGGACGCGAAGAGCATGGACCATCCGCAGCACCTACAGTCCCCGTGCCGGCTTTCGGAACACCTCGGCGGTGTGCCATGCGACGTAGTGGCCGTGGGGCTCGCCGGCGCCCTTCTGAGGAGGACGCACCGGCTGGCCGTGGTAGTCCAGCAGCCAGCGCACCGCCGCGCTCGTGCCGTTCACATCTCCCGATACCAGCATCCGGTAGCCCGTACGAGCGGCTGCTTTCTCAAGACCGATTGCCCCACGATCGAATGCGCCGTGGTGGAAGGAACACAGCGCCAGTCCGTTGTTGACCCGATCCGGGCCGCCGTGGGAGTGCCACCGGATGTGTGCAGCTTCGAGTCCCAGCAGGTCGTCGTTCAGGCGCAGATCGAAGCCGCAGACGGCGCATCGACGCTCATACGCGGTCAGCACGAGCTCCCGAAAACGCGGATCACGATTCACTCGCCGGCTCGCCTTGCGTTCCTCTTTCGCAGGGCCGTCCATCCCCACGGACTCCAGGATGTGCTGGTGCATCGAGACAGGAAAGTGCTCATCGAGTACCGACTGGGCCGCAGCGCGCGCTGCCTGGTGATCGGCGGCCATCAACCGGTAGAACGGCTCCGGCAAGCCGCCCGAGATACCGCGGGTCCGCAACTCTGTCGTATGGAGATCGCCGCTCTGAGTTCGGCGCAGGGAGTCGGCGCCGGGGATCTCCCACAGCCCATCCGTGACCAGGCGGCCGAAGGGGAACTCCGGATGAAACGCCTTACTGGGAGGACCGAAGTGCCGGAGAAGACCGGTGAGCGTCTTTTCGATCTCGCTGAACGGCGCCAGACGTTCCTCTCCTCGAACGGCCTTGCCTATGGCCAGCAGCAGTAGTAAGGGCTTGTGGGGAGCGCGTTTGCCGCCCTGCTTCCAGACGTTGAGTCGAGTCAGTTTCTGACGAAACTCATCAGACGTCATCTCAACGGGTTGTGCCTTCTCAGCAAGCTCTGTCGTCCGGTGATAGCAGGCGTCTCATCTTTGCTCGGGCCGTGCTACCCAGCACGCCACTGCAGGAGCGCCGTCTCGAGCCCCTCGGCGAATGGCTGGAGGTCGCTTTCGGGACGCTCGGCTTCCAGGCGGGCGACGACCCGACAGATGTCGGCAGCATCGCGGTGCAGGACCTCGCCCTGGCCGCGAAGCTTCGACTTGGCGATCTCCGCAGGCCGATCGGAGGCCGTATCGTACACCGCGTCGAGCCGGTGCAACGGGTTGGCGAGCTCGCCCGGATGGACGCTCAGCCCTGCAGCCATGTACTCGGTGGCCTGCTGCAGACGTTCCCAGACCCAGACCTCGGGCGCATCGCGGCCAGGCAGAAACAGGGCAGGCACGTCGCGCCCGGCTCTGGTCTGTATTCGCTCATCGATGCCGCTGTCGCGCTGGTCTCCGTCGAGGATGAACACGAAGTTGTCGATCTGACCGAACTTGCGGAACGCACCGGCGTGCGCGGGAAACTCCTCGGCTCCCGTGTCCCGCCCGATGCGCACCGAGTCCCCTCTGATGCGCCGTTTGGGCACGACATGATCGAGCACTCCCTGCACGATGGCCTCCGCCGCTTCGTCTTCACACAGCAGGTTGAGGGCATCCCGCGAGCGGCCGTAGAGCGCGTTCTGCACCACGTCGACGTGGACCTGCTGCACCGTCACCCGACCGCTCTCGTCGCGATCCAGGAAGATCCGGCCGTTGGCGGGGACCGAGTCCAATACCACCGGGCTGTGGGTGGTCACGATGATCTGCAGATCGTTGCGAAGCGCGAGCTGCTGCAACTGCAGCATCAGCAGTTGCTGTACCCAGGGGTGCAGCCCCGCCTCGACCTCGTCGATCAATACCAGCGCCCCGTTTCGTTGGGCAATCTCCTGCGCCAGCCGCAGGATGGCGCGCTCCCCCGCGGCCATGTGAAGCTCGGAATAGGCCGCGCCGCGCTCCTGGGCGGCGAACAGCAGATTCTTGTTACCGCTGGACAGATCGACCACCTCCGAGTAGCGGAACGGCAGCATCTGCTGCGCGAACTCGATCTGTGAGGCGGTCAGCGGCGTCTCATGCGGCGGTGTGCTCAGCCGCGACATGCTGAGCACGCCGCGCACCTCGGAAGGGTTGCTGAGGTTGCTGAGCGTCCGCAGATAGACCGGTCGCTCCGGTTGCCGGGCGTTCTTGCGCCCCAGAAAGCTGCGGTTCCATCCCTTGGCACGCCGCCAGCGCATGGAGCGACGACCGTCCGGCGTAGTGTAGTCGAACTCGACAATGACTTCGCGCTTCTCGTCCTCGCGTGCGCCGTGTCGGGGGCGATAGTCGGGAAACAGGGTCGACGGCACGAAGTCCTTGACCCCGGCGCCCGGCACCCGGTAGGCGCACGCCGCCGCGAACAGGACGGTCGACTTGCCGCTGGCGTTGCCGCCCGCAATCACGCTCACCGGATAGTCCAGCACCACGCGCAGATCATCGATCCCGCGGATTCCCTGCAGGTGAATCTCCGCAAGGAAGTGAGGCAGATGCGGCTTCTTGCCCTGCAACTGCTGCCAGAGGTCACCGAAACGGCGTTCGATCACGGGCTGACCTCGCCAATGCTCGGGATGGCCGACACGCGGCCAGTCTATGCCACCCGGCCGCACGCGTGTACCGCCCTTCCCGGAGCCTCCCGGAGCGGTGGCTGGCGAGCGCCACCGCCCGTGTCACCCCACCCGGCACCCGCGGCGGTCTGACGCGGATGGTGCCGGAAACGATGGCGCTACGGGTCTCAGATCGACTTTCCGCCCCATGCCGGCCGGCAATCCGTGCTTGACGACCCCTTCGGAGTCAGGCATGTTTCATCCTACATCCGCCCACTGGCAGTACGCCCTGCTCCCAGTTACCGACTGGCGATCATGAGCACGGCCGATCCCAAGGGGCTTTTCTTGGCCGTTCGGCCCCTACTCGTGCGCCGGCCTGTTCCTGTTTCGCGGCCTACTCAACCAGCGAAAGAACACCCGCTCCGCACGCGCAGGACCGTCCCCCGACGAGGCTGAACCCCATCGCCAAGGACGACGGCCATCGGTAGGGGCGCGATCTGCCATTCGTCAGCTCGACGCCACCAGCGACTCGGCGATATGTCTACCAATCGTCGTCGGCGGCAGCGCCCTGTTTTCCCGAGGCGATCTCCAACCACTCATCGACGATCTTCCAGAGTTGCCGATACACCTCCACCTCGTCATCGCCGTGACAGCAGGGGCCGATGATCCCAGGGCAGTAACCGATGAAATACTGGTCTTCATCCGACCACTCGACGATCTTGACGCTGTCACTCACGTTCGTCGTCGAAACCCTGGCACGCGGAGCTTCGGCTTGACCATCGCGATCGACACTCCACCTAATCACGGTACCTTGAACGGAGCATGCCATGGCTCGCCCTGACCTCTCGATCGTTCCGGAGCGGCTGAATCCCGAGCTCACGCCCGAGCTGGAGCAGGAGGTGCGCTTCTTCCAGAAGTGGGGGTACCTGGTCGTCGATGACGCCATCACCCCGGAGCAGGTCGAGATCCTGCGCGACGCCATGGACGACGCCGACTCGCGCGACACCTTCGGGTGGAACGGGGAGCCCAACCCGGGGCCGTACGGCAGCTTGTTCAGGGAGCTGCTGGAGGAGGACGACCGCTTCGCCTTCCTGCTCGACAACCCGCCGGTCCTCACTCGAATGAAGGCCATCCTCGGCAACGCGGTGCAGCTCCACAGCGCCAGCGGGCGCGTCACCCCACCCGGTACGCCCGAGCAGAACTGGCATCGCGACGGACCGTGGCCGCAGGACCCGGACGGCACCCCCTTCGGGTCGATCCCGGGGCAGATCAACTGCGGCTACTACCTGGACGAGCTGACCATGGACAACGGCGCCATCGTCATCCTCCCCGGCAGCCACCGCGCGATCTTCAGGCCGCCGAAGGACAGTCCCGTGGAGTTTCCGGACGAGCTGTACGTCTTGGCCAGGCCGGGGCAGGCGGTGCTGTTCAGCGGCTGGCTCTACCACCGCGGGGCGGCCAACAACTCGGACGCGAAGCGGCGGGTGTGCCTGATGTGCTACCAGAACGCCTGGATGAAGTCGCGCGAGACCTTCGACGGGCCGAAAATGACCGCCCTGCGCGAGAACGGGACGCCGGAGCAGAAGCTGCTGCTCGGCGGGATACCGCGATGGTAGCAGGTACGTGAGATGAACAAGCTTGAGGTGATCGCGCGGATTAAAGCCGAACGATCTCGGTGGAATGAACTCGTTGCGCAACTCGACGACGACCGCATGCTGAAAACTGCGCCCGCCGGGGGCTGGACCGGGAAAGACATCGTCGCCCACGTGATCTGGTACGAGCGGGAGATGGTGACCATGCTGAAGTCCCGCGTGCTGGCCGGCTCCAACCTGTGGGCGCTTCCGGTACACGAGCGGAACGCGGGCGTGCACCAGGAGATCAACGACCTTACGCTTCAAGAGGTCCGTGCGTGGGCTGACCGGACATACGTGGAACTGATCGAGCAGTTGGAGCTGCTCCCGGAGGAGGCGTACGCCGACGCGGGGTACTTCCAGCATATGCCCGGCGAGTGGGCTCCGTGGAAGGTGATCGCCGGCAATACCTTCGAGCACTATCCCGAGCATCTGCCCGCGATCCGGGCACTCATGGAATCGGATTGATCTCGAAGAAACCAGGCGGAGCGAGAGTCCTGGACACGGGGACGATGGCGGCCTGCAGGTCGATGCCGGCTCTGATGAAGCGTTCCCAGTCCCGGTCCTCTACCTGCAGGCAGGTCACCACCGCGTTGCCGGCGCCGGCCGAGCAGAGCGCGGACGCCGACGGTGACGATTTCCACCCGGAGGACCCGGCGGGCGAGCGTGCGTGAGCGAAGCTAGCGGGATTACTCGGACACGTGTGATGTCACGAGATTCAGCTTCTTCGACATGCGGTCTTCGGCGGTCTCCAGGTCATACTGACTTTGCAGCCCCATCCAGAACTGGGCGGAATTCCCGAAGAAGCGAGAAAGCAGCAGGGCCGTTTCAGCGGTGATGGACCGCTGTCCGTGGACGATGGCGTGAATGCGGCGCGGATCGACGCCGATGGCTTTGGCAAGCCGGTACTGGGTGACTCTCATCGGGAGAAGAAACTCCTCGCTGAGAATCTCTCCCGGATGAATGGAAGGCAGCTTATCAAGGGTAACGTGTTGAGTGCTCATAGTGCGTGTCATATCCTCTATTATCGTCGACAGATCTACGGCATTAGCTCCGGGCTTCGGGACTTCAATGATAGTCGTCTACTTCCACCTCCCAGGCAGCTCCGTCGCTCCAGACGAAACAGATTCGCCACTGATCGTTGATGCGAATGCTGTGCTGTCCACGGCGGTCTCCGGCAAGGGCCTTCAGGCGATTGCCTGGAGGGATCCGCAGGTCGTTCAGAGTTTTCGCGTTGTTCAGCATCATCAGCTTCTTCTGTGCTCCGCGTTGAATGTCCGCTGGGAACTTCCTGACACGGCGACGTTCGGCGACCGATCGCGTGTCGTCGTCGCGGTAGCTTCCGATCATGGTTCCCAAGATAGCGCATTGCGCTATTAGTGTCTAACACCACTACGGAGGCTCCGCCGCTGCCGACGTTCGTCCGCTGAGCGCCACCGGCCGTCACTCGCCCGACAGCCGCTGAGAGACCTCCCGAACCGCTCGCCTCTCAGGCTCAGGAGTCGAGAATCCTCGACACGGGAACGATGGCGGCCTGGAGGTCGATGCCGGTTCTGATGAAGCGTTCCCAGTCCCGGTCCTCTACCTGCAGGTAGGTCACCACCGCGTTGCCGGCGGCCGTGAAGGTGCAGCCGATGTTGGTGAGCTCGTACTCGCCGGCGGCGATGTCGCCGATGCGCCGCCAGCTCCTGCACTCGTCGGTGGAGACGGCCATCGACAGCGGACGCCTGCGGCCGAAGTGGTGATGCGCCGGCTCGTAGATGCTGTCGTTCCAGATCAGGAGCAGCGTGTCCGTGCCCGGGACCCGGCGCAGGCACGTGCCCGACTCCGGGGCCTTCAGGCCGGTCGTCTGCGGCAGGGACCAGGTGTCGCCGCCGTCCTCGGAGTACGAGAGGAACACCGCCCCCAACTGGGTCCGGAGCGTCATGAAGATCCGGCCGCTGCCGACCTCCGCCAGGGATGCCTCCATGGCGCCGCGCAGCGGCAGGTCCACCGTTCCGCGCGAGCGCACCCAACTCCTGCCGCCATCCTCGCTGAGCCAGCACCACGCGCTGTTGTGCTGGCTGAACTGACCGCCCGTCCCTCCATGGCAAGGCAGGAGCAGCCGGCCGGACGAGAGGACGACGATGTCGACCGCGCCGCCCTGCAGCCACTGGCCCGGCGAGCGCTCCCACACGGTGCCGATCTGCGTGAAGGTCTTCCCTTCATCCTCGGACAGGTACGTGCACATGGTCGTGCTGCTCTCCGAGTGGGCGCGCAGGCAGATCATGACGAACTCGCCCGTGGGGAGCCGCGCGATCGCCGGCGAGTGGACGTTCATGTCGCCGGGCGTGATGTCGACGATCATGCGCTCGCCGCCCCAGGTGATCCCCTGGTCGGCGGAGGTCTTGGCGTGGATCCGGCAGCGGGCGAGGTCGGCGCCCCCGTCGGCGGATGCCTCGTACTTGTGCCAGAGCACCAGCAGCTCGCCGTTGTTCAGCTCGATCACGCTCGCGGTATCGTTTCGCGGGTTCGCCGGCCCCGACTTCGCGATCGTCGAGTAGCGGATTTCCTGACGATTCATGTCCCATGCCTACCAGAAACGGGCACGGGACTCCAATCCCACTGTGACCGGCGCGCCGGCAAGGAGGATGAGCGTGGCACAGACCGAGGCAGCGGTCTTCGTCGACGTGGGCACGGCGGCGTTCGTGCGGGTCGACGTGAGCGATCCCGGGCCGGGGCAGGTGCAGGTGCGCACCCGCTTCTCGACGATCAGCGCCGGGACCGAGGGATGGATCCTGCACGACCGCTTCACCTGGAACCCCACCTGCTACCCCTGCGTGCCCGGCTACCAGCGGGTCGGCACCGTCGAGGCGCTGGGGGCCGGGGACACTGGCTGGTCGGTCGGAGAGAGGGTGATGGCGACCCGCAGTGACTGGCCCGGCACCCTGGCAGCGCGGTCCGGGGCGCACGCCGCGGTCGGGAACACGCTGGCCTCCGAGCTCTTCGCCCTGCCCGGCGAGGTCGGCGACGTCGATGCCTCGGGGCTGGTGGTGGCGCAGGTCGGCTACAACGCCGCCAGCCGCGCCCGCATCGAGCCGGGCGACCCGGTGGTGGTGTACGGGGACGGCCTGATCGGGCAGTGCGCGGCGCAGGCCGCCCGTGCCCGCGGCGCCCGCGTGATTCTGGTCGGCCACCGCGCCGAGCGGCTGGCGCTGGCCGCCGCCCACAGCGCGGACGCGGTCGTGAACGGCCATGATCGGGAGGTGGTCGAGGCGGTCCGCCGCGCGACGGGGAGCGAGCACGTCACGGCGGTCCTCGACTCCGTGCAGAGCGAGCAGGCCCAGCGTCAGTACACGCCCCTGCTGGCGCGCGCCGAGGGACAGATCGTCTACTGCGGGTTCACGCCGGGGACGGTGTGGGCGGACATGGCGCTGCTGCAGCAGCGCGAGCTGACGGCGCACTTCGTCTCCGGCTGGACGCGGCCGCGGATGGAGGCGACGCTGGACCTGATGGCGCGCGGGCAACTCAGCCTGGAGCCCCTGATCACCCACTTGGTCCCCGCCCTCCGGGCTCCGGAGATGTACCGCATGATCTCCGCCAAGGCGGGACCGTTCCTGGGCATCACCCTGGATTGGAGGGGGACCGGATGAAGGTCCTGATCACCGGCGCCACCGGCTTCATCGGCCGCAACCTGATCCGCGAGCTGGAGCCGGCCCACGAGCTGCGCCTGCTCGATCGGGCACGGCCCGAGAAGGCGACCATGTTCGCCGGCGCCACCCGGCTGGTCGCCCCCTTCCGGACGGATTGGCCCTTCGTGCAGGCCGACATCACCGACGAGGTGGCGATGCTGGCGGCCATGGACGGGATGGACGCGGTCATCCACCTGGCGGGAGAGCCGCGGGGCCTGCCGGAGATCGGCGTGGCGACCTTCCGCGACAACGCGCTGGGGACCTTCGTCGCCATCGACACGGCGCGGCGGGCGGGCGCCGGGCGCTTCTTCTGCGCGTCGAGCATCAACGCCTTCGGCACCTTTCACTGGCGCCTCAGCGGCCGGCCCCCCGGCTACACGAAGCTGCCCCTGGACGAGGCGTTCGACCCCGTCCCGGAGGATCCCTACAGCCTGAGCAAGCTGGTCAACGAGAAGACCTGCGCCGCCTACCACCGCGCCTACGGCATGACCACCGCGGCCTTCCGCTTCGCCGGCGTCTGGTCGGAAGAACGATACGGGCAGAAGCTCGCCGAGGGCCTGCCGCCCACGGAGGAGTGGTCGGACCTGCTCTACCAGTGGGTGCACGTGGACGACGTCGTCCGCGGGTTGCGGCAGGCGCTCGAAGCACCGGACCTGCCCGGCTTCAGCGTCTACACGCTCGTTGCCGGGGACACCCAGTGCCCGGAGCCGACCATGGAGCTGCTGTCCCGCTTCCGCCCGGACCTGGCCGCGACGGTCGATCCTCCCCTGCCCGGCCGCGCCCCGCTGCTGTCCATCGACCGGGCGCGGCGCACCTTCGGCTACGCCCCGACCCGCCGTCTGGGACCGTAGCGGGGAAGATGAGAAGCGTAGCGGTGCACCATGAGCCCGCAATGGCGCTGGACGAGCGAGCAATGGCACTATGTGAGAGAGGGCCATGAGAACCATACGGGAGTTGCGACTCGATGGCTTTCTGTCGTTCCCGCCCGACTCCCCTGCGTTTGAGCTACGTGCGCTGAACGTCCTGATCGGACCAAACGGATCTGGCAAGTCAAACCTGATCGAAGCGCTGGAGCTTCTCTCGGTTACTCCCGGCGATCTTGCAGCCACAGTACGGGTTGGCGGAGGCCCTGCCGAGTATCTGTGGAAAGGCCACCCCCGGTCGGAGTCAGCGGAGATCGAGGCGGTATTTGCGGAAGGTACGCCCACAGGTCGGCCGTTGAGATACAGGCTCCGGTTCACGCCGGTTCAGAGCCGCCTGGAGATCCTCGACGAGGCTATAGAGGAGCTAGAGCCGAAGCACGGCGAGCACGACGTGTACTTCTACTACCGATTTCAGGACGGGTATCCGGTCCTCAATATCAAGGATCACGCAGGCAATACACTTGAGAGACGCCTTCAGCGTCAGGATCTGCTTCCCGACCAGTCGGTGCTGGCACAGCGTAAAGACCCCGAGCAGTATCCCGAAGTCACGTGGACAGGCAGGACGTTCGGGGCCATCCGGACCTTCAGGGAGTGGACGTTCGGTCGCTATGTTCCGCTTCGCCAGCCACAACCAGCAGACCTTTCTGAAGACGGCCTGCTGCCGGACAACAGCAACTTGGCGCTGGTCCTGAACCAGATTGAACATTGTGGTGACACCCGAATGGAGAATCTGCTCAGGCAGTTCTTCCCACGGTCCGAGCGAATGTCCACCAAGGTCTCCAGTGGGAGCGTGCAGTTCTCTCTCCATGAATCGGGCCTCAGTTCCCCGATCCCGGCAATCCGACTGTCCGATGGCACCATGCGATTCCTGGCCCTTCTCGCGACACTGCTGTCCCCTTCGCCGCCGCCACTATTGTGTATCGAGGAACCGGAACTCGGATTACATCCTGACGCGCTGGCTCTGCTCGCCGACCTGCTCGTGGAAGCATCCGAGAGGATGCAACTCGTGGTCACGACACACTCCGACGCCCTGGTGTCCGCTTTGACCAGTCATCCGGATGCTATCGTAGCCTGCGAACGCATCGGACCGGGCACTGTATTGCGGCGCCTGGAGCCCGAGAAGCTGGCGGAATGGTTAGACGAGTATCGGCTGGGTGACCTGTGGCGAATGGGCGAGCTCGGGGCCAACCCGTGAGAGGTCGGCCACGGACGTGCTACTCAGTTACATCGACCGGTACCGATTCCGAGCAGTTGTTGGTCGTATCCGACTCTCCCGTCACTGAGTCCACGCAGGCGCCGTAGTAATATATTCCGGCAGACGGCGCCGTAAGGCTTACCGACTGGCTGCTGGTGCCCGAAGCCGCAAGCTCAGCAACTGCGTCAGTGTCTACCTGTGTGTCGGATGTCTTGATGAGCTCGTCGGTCGAGAGGTAGTAGCGCAACGTCGTGGCCGCCGAGGCTGCGTCCCCATCATTGGTCACCGTCGCGGACAGCGTGAACGTCGCCCCTACGTCCAGCTCGAAGTTGGTCACCGAGGGTGCCCCCACCACCAAGTCCGGTGCCGGTCCCTCTTCCGGCCTCGGTACGGTGACCTGTACAGACGTGGAGCAGTTGTTGGTGGTGTCGGACTCCCTGGGCACCGCGTCCACGCACGCGCCGTAATGGTATGTGCCGGCGCTCGACGGCGCCGTCAGCAAAATCGTTTCCCCGGAGCCTCCAGACGGGACAAGCGCATTAACCGCGCCCGTGCCCTCCAACGCGTCGGATGGCGTGATCGTCGTGTCCGTCGAGCGGTAGAACCTCACCGTCGTCGCCGCGGATCCTCCAGCGCCTTGGTTGTGCACCGTCACCAATAACCGGAACAGCTCGCCCGGGTCCCGGCTGCCGCTGCCCACGCCAGGCCCCAGCACAACCAAGTCCGGCGGGTCTCCGTCCACAGTGCTCTGCACTATTACCGGCACCGATGACGAGCAATTGTTGGTCGTGTCCGACTCGTCGGTCACCGCGTCCACGCACGCCCCGTAGTAGTACGTGCCTGCCGTCGTCGGCGCCGTCAGGCTCACCGACTGGGTGCTGGTTGCCGACGGGGCAAGCGACGGTAGATCGTCCGTGTCCACTTCCGTGTCGGATGTCGTGACAGTCGCATCCGTCGATCGGTAGTAGCGCAACGTCGTGGCCGCCGAGGATCCGTTCCCGTCGTTTCTCACACCGACCGACAGGGAAAAAGACCCTCCCGGGGACAAGCTGGCAAGCCCGGCTTCGACTACGATTGTGTAGGGATTCAGGTCCGGGGTGCCCTGCACCTGCTGTTCAGACGAACGCACTGTGACCTGGGCTGACGACGAGCAATTGTTGGTCGTGTCGGACTCGTCCGTCACCGCGTCCACGCACGCACCGTAATAGTACGTTCCAGGAGTCGTCGGCGCGGTTAATTCCAGCTCCCCATGGTAGTAGTACGTTCCCGAGTCTTCCGTTGAGGCCAACTTTCCCGACTGACTGCTGCTCGTCGCAGACTGGCTGCTGGTTCCCGTAGGGGATAGGCCCCCAACCGTGTCCGTGCCGACCTCCGTGTCGGATGTCGTGATGGTCGCGTCCGTCGACCGGTAGAAGCGCATCGTGGTGACCACCGAGGCTTCGTCCCCATCGTTTCTCACCAATGCCGACACGGTGAACGTCGTCCCTACGGCCGGTGCGCTGTTGGTCACCGCAGGAGACGTCACCGCCAGATTCGGGCCGGGCTCAGGCTCCGGTACCGCGATCTGCACCGATGGCGAGCAGTTGTTGGCCGTGTCGGATTCGCCCTCCACCGCGTCCACGCACGCACCGTAGTAGTACGTGCCAGCATTCGTCGGCGCCGGCAGGCTCACCGACTGGCTGCTGGTTGCGGAAGCCGCAAGCTCCGCAACCGCCTCCGTGCCGACCTCCGCATCGGAACTCGAAATCTCCGCGTCCGTCGATCGGTAGTACCGCAGCGTCGTCGATTCCGACGCCCCGTCGCCAGCGTTCCGAACCGTTGCCGATAACGTGAACGGTGCGCCAGCGGCTGGACCGTCGTCGCTTACCGTCGGCGACGCCACCATCAGATCGGGACTGCCCGTTCCCACGTCCGAAGTGCCCGCGCCAGGCTCGTCGGACGGACCCAGGGCGGTGCAGCTTGCGAACGCGGCGCAGATGAACGCCCCCATCACCGTCGACGCGAGGCCCTTGAAGCCCGTTTTCACTTTCCTGTCTCCCGGCACGCCGTCTGGCGATAATCGAGCATGGCTCAATCGCAACTCAAGAACAACCGGAGTTGACCCGCTTTCGTGGACACATCATCACCTCTGATGTCCTTCTCCAACTATCCCTTTGCGCCACGGGCTGCCAGGAATCTCAGTCGTCGTCCAATACCGTCACGTAGGCGAACGCTGGTTGGCCTAGTGTCACCCCATCGGGGTAGGTGTCGACCCACAGCGTGATCGTCACCTCGCTGTCTTCCTCATCCGTCGAGTCGTTGTCCGTACCGAAGCTCAGCGTCGCAGAAGTCTGCCCCGCGCCGATCGTCACCGTCCCGGGGTTCCACCCGGGGTCAAGCGCGTCGGAGAAGGTGCTCCCGGTCTCGGACACTCGATAACCGACCGTCACCGCCGCCGTCGGCGCTGGGTTTGCGCTCACCGTGAACTCCACCGCCGTTCCTTCGGAGACCGGCGTGCTTACCGACGTGATCGACAACACCGAGTCGCCGGCAGGTCCATCATCGTCCACGACCGCGACCACGGCTATGGACCTTCCCGGGTCAAGCGTGTATCCGCTCCCGCTTTCAACCCAGGCTTGTAGCGCACTGTTGCCGTCTGCGTCCGAGTCGTCGATCGTGTCTACCGTCAGTGTCGTCGACGAGGAACCCGCACCTATCGTGACCGTCCTTTCCGGCGGCGGCCAGTTGTAGTAGATGGTTCCGTCCTCGGTGGTAGCGTACTCGACGTGCTTGAGATTCACCGCTAGTCCAACCGCGGGCGGCGGCGTCGCCGTCACCCTGAACCGTACCGACATACCCTCGGTCACCGCATTACTCAAACTGTAGATCCCCACCAGGTGGGTGTCCCGTACCGTGATTGGTGTGGACAAGCAATTGTTGGCAGTGTCCGTTTCGCCGGTTACCGTGTCCACGCACGCTCCGTAGAAATACCTCCCAGGACTCGTCGGTGCTGTCAGTTCCACCGTTTTGTCGACGTTGCCCGATGCGGCAAGCCCCGCCACCGCGTCCGTGTCGACTTCCGTGTCGGATGTCGTGATCGTCGCATCGGTCGAACTGAACCAGCGCAACGTGGTAGCCGACGAGGATAAGTCCCCAAGGTTCCACACTGTCACCCGCACCGTGAACGTCGCCCCGGGGTCCGGAAAGAGAACGCTGGTCGCATACCCCATCACGGCCAAGTCCGGTTTCGGCTCCGGTACCGTCACCTGCACCGATGCCGAGCAGTTGTTGGTCGTGTCGGACTCCCCGGTCACCGCGTCCACGCAGGCGCCGTAGTAGTACGTGCCGGCCGTCGTCGGCGCCGTCAGGCTCACCGACTGGCTGCTGGTTGCCGATGGGGCAAGCGACGGTAGGTCGTCCGTGGCCACTTCCATGTCGGATGTCGTGACAGTCGCATCCGTCGATCGGTAGTAGCGCAACGTCGTGGCCGCTGACGATCCGTTCCCATCGTTTCTCACACCCACCGAAAGGGTAAACGACCCTCCCGGGGACAAGCTGGCAAGCCCGGCTTCGACCACGATGGTGTAGGGATTCAGGTCCGGGGTGCCCTGCACCTGTTGCTCCGACGACCGCACCGTGACCTGCGCTGACGACGAGCAATTGTTGGTCGTGTCGGACTCGTCTGTCACCGCGTCCACGCATGCCCCGTAGTAGTACGTTCCAGGAGTCGACGGTGCGTCCAGTTCCAGCTCCCCATGGTAGTAGTACGTTCCCGAGTCCTCCGTTGAGGCCAGCCTTCCCGACTGACTGCTGCTCGTCGCCGACGGGCTGCTGCTTGCCGCAGCGTCAAGCCCCGTCACTACGACCGTGCCCACCTGCGTGTCGGCTGTCGTGATGGTCGCGTCCGTCGACCGGTAGAAACGCATCGTCGTGACCACCGAGGCTTCGTCCCCATCGTTTCTCACCGTCGCCGACACCGTGAACGTCGTCCCTACGGCAGGTGCGCTGTTGCTCACCAAAGGAGACGACACCGCCAGATTCGGGCCGGGCCGCGGCTCCGGTACCCTGATCTGCACCGATGACGAGCAATTGTTGGCCGTGTCGGATTCGCCCTCCACCGCGTCCACGCACGCACCGTAGTAGTACGTGCCAGCATTCGTCGGCGCCATCAGGCTCACCGACTGGCTGCTGGTTGCGGAAGCCGCAAGCTCCGCAACCGCCTCCGTGCCGACCTCCGCATCGGAACTCGAAATCTCCGCGTCCGTCGATCGGTAGTACCGCAGCGTCGTCGATTCCGACGCCCCGTCGCCAGTGTTCCGAACCGTTGCCGATAACGTGAACGGTGCGCCAGCGGCTGGACCGTCGTCGCTTACCGTCGGCGACGCCACCATCAGATCGGGACTGCCCGTTCCCACGTCCGAAGTGCCCGCGCCAGGCTCGTCGGACGGACCCATGGCGGTGCAGCTTGCGAACGCGGCGCAGATGAGCGCCCCCATCACCGTGGACGCGAGGCCCTTGAAGCCAGTTTTCATTTCTCTGTCTCTCCCGGCACGCCGTCTGGCGACAATCGAGTATGGCTCAAATCGCAAAGATGATCGCGACGTCGCAATCCAACCGCTCCACCTGACCGACTCCATCCAGACCTCGCCAAAAGGCTCTTGCCGATTCAGGCCTCGCAGTCGACCAGCACATGGATGGCGTCATTGGCCTGGTCGTCGCGCAGGGAGAGGGCCTGGTCGATGCGGCTCAGCGGCACCTCGTGCGTGAGGATCCCGGCCGTGTTCACCAGGCCGTCCATCACGAGCTGCACGCCCTCCTGAAAAAAGCGCCGCATATCGATGTCGCGTCGCGGCTCCGTGGTGTGGATGGTCAGGCGCTTGTAGTGGACCTTGTAGAAGTCGAACGGCTTGCTGCAGGTCTCGATGCAGCCGTACATGACGATGCGGCCGCAGACCGCGGCGGCATCCACGGCGTCGATCATGCCGTGCCCGGCCGTCATGCACGGGATGACCACGTCGAACCCGTCGGGGAAGTCCTCGCCTGCCACCTCCATGGTCGGCGCCTCCGGCGCGGGCATCCCGTACGCGTGCGTCGCCCCGTACCTTCGCGCAAGCTCCAGGTTGCGCTCCTTGAGGTCGGTCACGGCCAGGCTCCGGGGGCTGTACAGGGAGATCACCTGCGTGAGGGTCAGGCCGCTGACTCCCTGGCCCATGATCAGCACGTCCGTGCCAGGGTCGATGCGCGACAGCTCCGCCGCGTGCAGGATGCCGGGCAGGATCTCGATCAGGCTGGCCTCCTTGAGCGGGAACCCGTGCGGCAGCTTCTTCACGTTGAACGGCCGGCAGACCACGTACTCCGCGAAGCCGCCCCAGATGTAGCGGCAGATGACCTGGTCGCCGACGGCCAGGCCGCGCACGCGCGCGCCCAGCTTGTCGATCACGCCCGCGACCTCGTGCCCGAGCCGCGCGGGCAGGGACAGCCACTCGGGCTTGCGGGTGCCGCGATACACCTCGACGTCGGAGCCGCACACGCCGACCCACCTGACCTTCACGCGCACCTCGTCGTCCCCCGGTTCGGGGATCCTGGCGCGGGCCGTGGTGATCCGATACGGCGCCTCCAGCACGGCCACCCGCTGGGAGTCGGGGGCGCTCTCGTCCACCAGGTCCAGGCCGGCCGGCTGCATGCGAGTCGCCATCAGTGCCTCTGACTCGATTGTGCGCGGAAGCGCAGGTCGACGGATAGCCGGCACGCTGACGTGCGTGCGCTTGCAGCGTAGCCATGCTTATAGCCAACTTCATAGCTATGCCGACCGTGCAGATGACGATGGATGCCGAGTTGCTTGCCAAGGTCGACCAGATCGCCAGGAAGCTCCGTACGACCAGGTCGTCGTTCACCCGCGACGCTCTCCGTTCGGCGCTGCAGCGCCACGAGGAAGCAGAGATCGAGGCGCGCCATGTCGCCGGATACCAGAGGCAACCGACGTCACCCGGGGAATTCGACGTTCCCGAAGGGGACCGGGCGTGGGGTGACGAGCCATGGAACGAAAGCGAATGACCGGCTCTGCCGAAGGCTGCCGATGACGCTCTCGCCGGGAGTGATGGATCAGGTCGCGACCGCGGTTCGCTTCGCGCTTGACCTGGGCTGACCGACGAGCACGCTGCCGGGCAACGGCGGCCCGCGGTGCTAAGCTGGCGCGGATGCGGAAGGGCCGGGCGGGCGATGTCCCCGTCGCATGGATCGAGCCGGAGCGGGCCGAGCGGCGGACGCTGGTCATCTGGCTGCCGGGCTTCAGCGGCAGCAAGGAGAAGATGGCGCCCTATCTGAGGGACCTCGCCGCGGCAGGCTTCGTCGCGCTGGGTTACGACCCGTACCAGCACGGCGAGCGCATGATCGAGACGCTCGACGAGCTGCGCGCCCGCATCAAGGGCAACATCCGCCGCCACTTCTGGCCGATCCTGGCCCGCACCGCCGCGGACGTAACGCAGGTGATCGACTGGGCCGTCGAGCGGCTCGGTGTGGACGAACGAGTCGGCATGGGCGGTATCTCGGCTGGCGGCGACGCCTCCGTGGCGGCCGCGGCGATCGATGGGCGCATCGAGGCGGTGGCGGCGGGCATCGCCACCCCCGACTGGCTGCGGCCCGGCTCCTTCGAGCCACCGGGCGAGCCCGACGCGGCGGCCCGGGAGGACTACCGGCGGCGCAACCCGCTCACCAACCTGGACGCCTACCGGCACACGCCGGCGATCAGCTTCCAGAACGGGGCGCTCGACCGGCAGGTGCCCCCCGACGGTTCGGTGCGCTTCGTGGAGGCCCTGCGCGCGGAGATCTACGCCGGCTGCCCGGAGCGGATCGAGGCAGTGCTGCACGAGGGCGTCGCCCACGCCTTCGAGGAGGCGCAGTGGCGGGGCAGCCTCGCTTGGTTCCGCCGGCACCTCGCCGACCTTGTCGAATGAAGTTTCACGCCGGGGTGATCGGGGCGACCGGCTACATCGGCACCCCGTACCGGGAAGAGATGCGCGGCGCACCCGACGCCGCGCGCATCGTCGCGCTCTGCGCACGCCGGCGCGACCGGCTGCAGGCGGCGGCGCAGGTCGACGGCTGCAGCTTCATCACCGACGACTGGCGGCAGGTGGTGGACCACCCGGAGGTCGACCTGGTGGTGGTGACGACGCCCGACCGGCTGCACCGCGAACCGGCGCTGGCCGCGGCCGCCGCGGGCAAGCACCTGTTCTGCGACAAGCCGGTCGGCGCCGACGTCGGCGAGGCGTACGAGATCTGGCGCGCCTACCGCGACAGCGGGCTGGCTCACTACGTCCCGTTCTGGACGCGCTACGAGCCGAAGTTCCGCCGCGTCAAGGAGCTGCTCGACGGCGGTGCGCTCGGCGAACCGAAGGTGATCGTGTATCGCTGGCACAACACGCGCCCGGCGGCGATACCCTTCACCTGGCGCGACGACGCCAGCCTGTCGGCCGCCGGCAGCGTCGCCGACGTCGGCTCGCACGCTTACGACGCCGTGCGCTGGCTGATCGGCTCCGAGGCGCGGCGGGTAGTCACCCAGGCCCGGGCGCTGTCACCTCCCAAGCCCGACCTGGGGCCGATCGACCTCGCCGAGGCCCTCGATTGGGGAGCGGCACACCCCGCTTCCGCGGCCACGCGCACCCGCGCCGGCACCGCCTACGACTACGGGGCGATCATCTGGGAGTTCCACAACGGCGCCGTGGGCTGTTTGCTGCTGTCGCACGCACCGGTGCTGCGCAAGGGGTTGGCGCCGGAAGTGGAACTGCACGGCAGCGAGGCATCGGTGTCGATCGACCGCGTCCGTCATACCGTCAACCTGGTCGGAGCGGACGGCGAGATCAGCGTCGAGGAGATCCCGGAGGATCCGGTGAACCGCTGGGCCAGCTTCGTGCTGCCGGCGCTGGCCGAGCGGGCCGCGGGCGCCGACTGCGATCATCCGGGGCTGTACGACGGCTGGCGCACGCAGGTGTTCACCGAGGCGGCGGTCGCATCGGCGAAGCGCGGGACCTGGGTGGAGCTGGCGGAAATGGACGCGGAGGCGTAACGAGGATGAGCGATCGACGCATCAACCGAAGCATCGAGCTACTGGCCGCCGACCAGCCGGTCTACTACATCGGAGGCCACACCGGAGCGGTGCTGACCCACGAACAGGGCATGCAGGACGCGCGCACCTGGGCCGACTACTTCAACGTCGGCATGGAGCACGGCTGCTTCGACCTCACCGGCCTGGCCCACTACATGCAGGGACTGGTCGCCGGCGGGCCGACCGCGAGCGGGCACCGCACGCCCACCGTCATCGTCGAGCCGCCGGTCGACGGCAGCAGCGAGCCGGTGGTCCGCTACAACGCTTGGCAGTTTCGGCAGATCCTGGCGCGCGGCGTGCACGGCATCCTGCTGTGCCAGGCGGAGACGGCGGACGCGGTGCGCGCATTCGTGGAGTCGTGCCGCTACCCGCGCAACATGATCGGCGTCGGCGCCGGGCTGGAGCGCGGCACGCGCGGCGTCGGCTCCGAGCCGGAGGCGGCGCCCATCTGGGGCGTCGAGATCCCCGAGTACATCGCCACGTGCGACCCGTGGCCGCTCAATCCCGACGGTGAGCTGCTGCTGGGCATCAAGGTGGAATCCGTGCGCGGGGTGGCCCACATCGAGCAGATGGTGGCCGTGCCCGGGCTGGGGTTCGCCGAGTGCGGGCCCGGCGACCTGCACATGTCCTACGGCGTGGAACGCGTCGAGGGGCAGTACGACCCGCGGGTGATCGAGGCAAACGAGCGGGTGCGCGCCGCCTGCGCCGCCAACGGCGTGGCGTTCCTGGGAGGAGGCACGGCGGACAACATCACCAGTCAGATCGACCGCGGCGTACGCATCGTGTCCAGCGGGCGCGAGCACGTCGCCCGCATCGGCCGCGCCCACAGCGGACGCACCCTGCCGGTCTGCTGACCCGAAGCCGGTTGCCCTGCGGCCGATGCACAGCGAGGTAGTGGGTCAGTTTGAAAACTGCGCGTCCTTGGACCGACATTGACAGTCTTGCGCACTGGCACCACTCTTTCTTGTATCCACACGAGGAGCAATCCGTTGGACACGGACTCGCTATGGAACGTGTCAGCCAAAAGGCTGCCGTACTATCTCCTTTCATATTCCGTATTTGTAGCGTTCCTGACCATAACCGCAATCGCGACGGCGCGGGGAGGATTCTGGTCCGCATTATTCGTGATAGCGGAGAGGGTGGCCGTAAGCAGTGCAGCACTGGCTGGCATTATATTGATGTTGGAGGGTGCAATCGTGGGAACAACTAAACTCATCATTGAAAGGGCAAAGGACAAGGCTCGGCAAGAAGGAGTCCAGCAGGGCGTCCAGCAGGGCGTCCAGCAGGGCGTCCAGCAGGAGCGCGAGCGATTGCGAAGAGCTGGAATAACAATTCCGCCGGACAAGCAGAGCAGCACCAAGGGCGACGGAGAATCCTCGCAGAAATCGTAACGAATCACCTCGTAAGGATTGACAGCCATGAACGTCCTGGTCCTGTTCACGGACGATCAGCGCTTCGACACGATCGGCGCCCTGGGCGCGGGCGAGGTCGAGACCCCGCATCTCGACCGCCTCGTTGAGCGCGGCACGGCCTTCACCCACGCGCACATCCCCGGCGGCACCACCGGCGCGATCTGCATGCCGAGCCGGGCGATGCTGCACACCGGCCGCGATCTGTTCCAGATCGAAGGCACAGGCGAGGGGATCCCAGCCGGCCACGTGCTGCTCGGCGAGCATCTCGCCGGCCACGGCTACCGCACCTGGGGCACCGGCAAGTGGCACAACGGCGCGGCGAGCTTCAACCGCAGCTTCCAGGACGGCGCCGAGATCTTCCTCGGCGGCATGGAAGACCACTGGAACGTGCCGGCCTTCCGCTATGACCCGACGGGGCGCTACGCCGGCACGCTGCCTCAGGTGCCGGAGTGGCTTTCCTCCAACGAGGTGCGCGTGCGCCGCGGCGACGGGATCCGCGCCGGCGTGCACTCCAGCCGGCTGTTCTGCGACGCGGCAATCGAGCGGCTCCGGCAGACCGAACCGGCGACCCCGTTCTTCATGTACGTGTCGTTCATGGCCCCGCACGACCCGCGCACGATGCCGGCGGAGTACCTGCGCCGCTACGACCCGGAACGGCTGACGCTGCCGCCGAACTTCCTGCCGCGCCACCCGTTCGACAACGGCGCGATCGACATCCGCGACGAGCTGCTGGCCGGCCACCCGCGCGAGGAGGCGGAGGTGCGGCGCCACATCGCCGAGTACTACGCGATGATCACCCACCTGGACGCCGAGGTCGGCCGGCTGCTGGACGTGCTGGAGCAGCGGGGTCTGGCCGACGACACGATCATCGTCATGGCCGGCGACAACGGGCTGGCGGTCGGCCAGCACGGCCTGATGGGCAAGCAGAACCTCTACGAGCACTCGGTGCGGGTGCCGCTCATCTTCGCCGGCCCCGGCGTGCCGCAGGGGCAGACGCGGGACAGCTACGCCTACCTGCTGGACATCTTCCCGACGCTCTGCGATCTGACCGGCGTGCCCGTCCCCGCCAGCGTCACCGGCCGCTCGCTGGCCCCGGCGCTGGCCGATCCGGCCCACCACGCACGCGAGCGGCTCTACCTCGCCTACTGGGACAGTCAGCGCGCGATCAAGGACCGCCGTTACAAGCTCATCGAGTACCGGGCCGGCGACGGGCCGGTGACGCAGTTGTTCGACCTGGAGACCGATCCCTGGGAGATGAGCGATCTGGCCGGGCACCCGGACCAGCGGCAACGCCTGCAGGCGATGCGTGCGGAGCTGTCGGCGGCGAGCGACGCCTCCGGCGAGATGGCGACACCCTACGGCCCGGCGTTCTGGGACTGAGGAATCCGCATGATACGCTCACTCAGGAACGCTCGCGGATGACGGCTCACTACATCCTTACGGACTATCTTGAGCAGGCACTCGCGGGAGCGGAATACGACAAGCTGGACGACGGCACCTTTGCGGGGAGGATCCCCCAGTGCAAGGGTGTAGTTGCCTTTGGCGCAACGCTGATGGAGTGTGAGCGGTCGTTGCGCTCGACGCTCGAGGACTGGGTGTTCGTCGGCCTGAAGCTCGGACACACGCTCCCCGTTCTTTCCGGGATCGACCTGAACCGGACGCCCACACGTGAGCCGCTGGGCGCCGTGTAAACGCACGCTGTTCATCCGGCGCCCGGCCGGTCAGTTGGTGCGGTGGGCCTGCCCTTCACGGGGATGCTCCAGGGCGTCGGTCCAGAGCCGGCTCCAGGTGTCGTAGCTGTTCATGACGCTTTCCGGGTCGGTGCGGCTGCGGACGACGAAGTCCGGGTGCGCCGTCCGTCCGGTGTGTTGCCCGGTCGGCTGGTAGCGCAGGTCGAGCGACCACCGGCACCGGTCCGAGACGTTCGGCACCGAGCAATGCGGCGTGAAGCGCGTGAGCAGCACGACGTCGCCCCGCGTGCACTCCAGCAGCACCGGCTCCGCCGCCGGCATCAGGTCGGGGACGATCATCGTGCCGCCCTCCTTCTGATGGCGCAGGTAGCCCAGCTTCGACACGCCCGGGAGGACTTGCAGGCAGCCCATCTCGACAGTGCTGTCGCCGAGCGGCAGCCAGCAGGTGACCACGTTGGAGCCCTCCGCCTCCTTCATCATGACCGCCGCGTCCTGATGCCACGGCACGCCGTGGGACCAACTGCTCTCTCCGAACTCGGACGGCGGCTTGGCGCGCACGTGCTGGATAGGGTTGCAGGTGATCTCGGAGCCGACCAGCGGCTCGACCAGATCCAGCAGGTTCCCATTGGACAGGAACCGGAATATAGCCGGGGACCGCATCTGCATGATGTCCATGCCGTCGCCGATCTCGCCGGTCTGCCTGAGCAGCAGGCCGTAGCGGCTATCGAACGGCGCGCCTTCGCAGCGGTCGGTGAGCGTGCCCGCGTCGTACAACTCGCACGCCCGCCGGTCGATGAATGCCTCCAGCTCGTCGATCACCGGCTGCGTGTCGGCGTCGGTCAGGACGCCGGGCACGAGCAGATACCCCGTCTCCTCGAACGCGCGCACCTGTTCGGCGGCCAAGCGTGTCATGTCGCCCAATACTGCCACATGTCTTCCGGCACCTCGAACTTGATCCGTGATCGATGGTCCCATCGTGGTAGGCTCCAAGCATCTCGGTTCGACGTTGCGGATGAGGACCGATCGTGGGGTGACCTCGGCTGACTGATGAGACGGCCGCCCACCGGCACACCCGGATGTCGCTGAACGTCGATACTATCTCCTTTCGTACCCGATGGATGCGGACCCGCTTTCCGTTCCGGTACGGGATCGCGTCGATGACCGAGCTGCCGCACGTGTTCGTGCTGCTGCGCGGGTCGGTCGACGGAACGGCGTGCGCCGGTCTCGCATCAGAGGGACTGCCGCCGAAGTGGTTCACCAAGGACCCGGACACGCGGTTCGAGGAGGACCTGCCGGCGATGGTGCGCGTCATCCGGCACGCCTCCGACCTCGTCACCGGTTCCGCCCACGATTCGGTGTTCGCACTCTGGCACCGGTTGCATGCCGAGCAGGCGGACTGGGCCGGAAGGCAGGGGATCGCCCCGTTGCTGGCCCACCTGGGGACCAGCCTGGTGGAACGGGCGGCGATCGATGCGTTCTGCCGTGGGAGCGAGACCACCTTCGCGCGCGCGGTTCACGACAACCTGCTCGGCGCCGAACTCGGGGCGATCCATCCTGAGCTGGCGGGGAGCCGGCCCGCCGACTGGCTGCACGCGCCGCTCCCCTCGGTCGTCGCCCGGCACACCGTCGGCTTGGGCGATCCCCTGCTGCGCGACCAGATTCCAAGCGAGGAGCGCGTCGCCGACGGGCTACCCCATGCCCTGGCCGACGCCGCGGCGGCGTACGGGCTCACGCACTTCAAGATCAAGGTCTCCGGACGGCTGGAGACCGACATCCCGCGCTTGCAGGCGGTGGCCCAGGTGCTGGAAGCCGTCTCGCCCGGCTTCCGTTTCACCCTGGACGGCAACGAACAGTACGGAGACGTCGCCACCTTCCGCGAGCACTGGGAGGCGTATCAGCGCGAGGCGGCGCTACGGTCCCTGTTCGACGGCGATCGGCTTCTGTTCGTGGAGCAGCCGCTGCACCGCGACGTCGCGCTGACCGGCGGCGCCGGCGAGGCGCTGGCATCCTGGCCGGAGGCGCCGCCGATGATCATCGACGAGTCCGACGGCGAGCTGGATTCGCTGCGCCGGGCGCTGGAGCTGGGGTATCGGGGGACGAGCCACAAGAACTGCAAGGGAGTGATCAAGGGTCTGGCGAACCGCTGCCTGATCGAGTGGCACCGGCGCAACCGTGCGGAGGCCGGGCCGTGGGTCATGAGCGGCGAGGACCTCGCCAACGTCGGTCCGGTGGCGCTGCTCAACGACCTGACCGCGATGGCCGTCCTCGGCATCGGCGACGTGGAGCGCAACGGGCACCACTACCTGGCGGGGCTCGGCATGTTCCCCCGAGCGCTGCAGGACATGGTGTGCCGGGCGCATCCGGACCTCTATGCCATGCGGCCGGAGGGATACGCGTCACTGCGGATGGCCGCGGGTAGCCTGTCCACGCGGAGCATGCTCGCCTCCCCGTTCGGACACGGCCTCGATCTCGACAAAGAGACGGTGGCACTCCTGGGTCAAGCAGGACTGCCCGACTGAACGTGGTGGCGCTCGTTGTTCGGAATGCGAAATCCCGCGCTGCCTTGGCAGCCCCAGTCGCCGTAGCCGGGTCGTCGGGCAGCGTGTATCCTTGTCCCGATGTCTGAGCGGTCTCAAGCCGTAATCGCAGAGGTGCTCGCGTTGCCGCCCCTTGAACGGGCAGAGCTGATCGATCGGCTCTATCAGAGCCTCCGATCTGAACGCGAGAGGGAGATCGAGTCGGCTTGGGCACGCGAATCCGAACGACGGATCGATGCCTATCTCGCGGGTCACGAGGACACCGTCTCTTACGAGCAGATCAAGCGACAGCTCTCTCAACCGTGACGGTTGAGTTCCTTCCGCAGGCCCGAACCGAATGAGTGTATACGCTCGCGTCATGATCAAGAAGCTCGTTCAGCACGGGAACAGCGCTGCCCTGATTCTCGACAAGCCGATCCTGGAACTGCTGAACGTCACGATGGACACCCCGCTCGAGATAACGACCGATGGGCGGAGCCTCGTGATCTCGCCGACGACCTCGCATTCCGAGGAAGAGTTCCGCATATCCCTGGATCGTATCAACGAGAAGTTCGCGCCAACGCTGAAACGCCTTGCCGAATGAGATGGCTGCCGCGTATACGTTTCACCTGTGTCAGAACCATCCGTTCGTAGATGGCAACAAGCGCGTCGCGCTGGCCTCAGCACTCGTATTTCTCGATCTCAACGGCATACGGCTCACCGATCCTGAGGGAACGCTCTATCCGCTCATGATGGCGGTGGCGCGCGGCGAGAAGGGCAAGTCCGAGATCGCGCAGACATTCCGCGAGTTGTCTGAGCTATTACCGGTTCCCCCACCGTTCACCGTTGTGGAAATGCCTCGATCTCCTCGTACAGCAAGAGGTTGACATCGGGGGCGATCACTGCCGATCCCGCAACTTCTCGATCACCGCATCATCCTCCAGCTCGTCGACCAGCCTGTCGAGCGATGCGACATCGATACCGGGCCGCAGAGTCGTCTTGTGAGGTTGGACGCGGAACGTACCCTGACTCCTCGCCTCGGGTGAAGGCGCCAAGCCCTTGCGAATCGCCTCGTTGACCACCTGCTTGAACGGCTTGCGCTGCCGGTGTGCCTCTTCCGCGAGCAGCCGGGCAACATCAGGGTCAAGCGTCAAGGTGGTTCGCATCTGAGCATCATGATGCTTCACCCTCCTGACGTAAATTCAGACTTCCTGACCTGGTGCGCTGAGCGCAGCACCGGTAGCGCGTTCAAAGCCGTCCGATAACCCGGTTTTCGAGCCTCTTTTCGCTCTCG